>NZ_CP151962.1:630000-4101370 GCF_038593095.1 Bacillus sp. FSL L8-0358 | reverse complement strand
CTTCCGGCACGTCCCTCCTTTTCTTAGAAAATGGCGTCTTTCTCTGTTATAGAACACAAAAAAAGAGCAAATGGCGCTTACCATTCGTACACATTAAATGTTGAAAACATATAATATAGTAGATAAATAGCTTTTCGACAAATTTCACAACTTGTGGACAACCTTCTACACAAGCTGTGCGAAATCAATCCACAACTTATCCACACTTTGTGGATAAAGAGGAAAGGTAGGATTAGTAATCAAGAGTTAAAACACAAATATAATACCAAAATAAACGAGAGCTTGCAATGGTTGTCACAATCTTATCCACAAAGCGGACAACCTGTTGAAAAAACCTTGTCCACAGGGGTTGGTAATGTGAAAATGTTGTCGATAACCTCTGTGGATACTAAAAAAAGACGAAAAAGATATCCACATGCGTGATTTCATGGGCAAATTGTTTGGATTTGTCTTTTTTCCGTAAAATTAAGGAATCTAAAAAATAAGGTTTCGAAAGTTGAAAAGGTATGGTATCCTATTATGGTTGCAAGAAATAAAAGCACTAGTGAAGTTGACAATGAATAGGTAACGCAAATATAATAAGTAAGACTGTCTTTAACAGCTATTCCTCGAGGGAGGTGTCATAAATGAAAAGAACATTCCAACCGAATAACCGTAAACGCAGCAAAGTTCATGGCTTCAGAAGCCGTATGAGTTCAAAAAACGGTCGTCTAGTTTTAGCACGCCGTCGCCGCAAAGGCAGAAAAGTATTATCAGCTTAGGCCACTGAATAATGTCAGTGGTCTTTTTTCACGTTATGGGAAAAGATAGATGTGATGTGTAATGAACCGGGGCATGCTTCCTGGTTCAGATGCATCTCATGTTCATAATAAATTTTAAAAGTTTCTGCCAGCCAGTATCGGAGTGAGTCATTTGAAGAAGCGAAATCGTTTAAAGAAAAATGAAGATTTTCAAAAAGTGTTTAAACATGGGACATCAGTTGCAAACCGCCAGTTTGTCTTATATACGCTTGATCAGCCTGAAAATGATGAACTGCGTGTCGGGCTTTCCGTCAGCAAAAAAATTGGCAATGCTGTGATGCGAAATCGGATCAAACGTTTGATTCGGCAGGCCTTTCTTGAAGAGAAAGAGAGACTGAAGGAAAAGGATTACATCATTATTGCCAGAAAACCGGCGAGCCAGCTGACATATGAGGAAACGAAAAAAAGTCTGCAGCATCTATTCAGAAAGTCTTCATTATATAAGAAATCTTCGTCAAAGTAGGCATCACCACTGCTTTCTTACAACTTTTAAAAGCGCTTCCTTTCTGGTTGATCAGAAAAAGACACCATTTAAAACTGAAAGATGCTAAAATACATACAAGTATGCTTTGCAATAAAAGAGTGTAAAGATTAATTATAGGAGGAAATGTTGTTGAAAAGGAGAATAGGGTTGCTATTAAGTATGGTTGGCGTATTCATGCTTTTGGCTGGATGCTCGAGTGTGAAAGAGCCGATCACTGCAGATAGTCCGCATTTCTGGGACAAGTACGTAGTATATCCATTGTCTGAGCTCATTACGTATGTAGCGAAATTGACGGGAGATAACTACGGGCTTTCAATTATTCTAGTTACCATTTTAATTCGTTTATTAATTTTACCGCTGATGATTAAGCAGCTGAGAAGTTCGAAAGCGATGCAGGCTTTACAGCCGGAAATGCAAAAGCTTAAAGAAAAATACAGCTCAAAGGATCAAAAAACGCAGCAAAAGCTTCAGCAGGAAACAATGGCTTTATTCCAAAAGCATGGTGTCAATCCATTGGCGGGATGTTTCCCGATTTTGATCCAGATGCCGATTTTAATTGGATTCTATCATGCGATCATGAGAACCCAGGCGATTTCAGAGCATAGCTTCTTATGGTTTGACTTAGGAGAAAAAGATCCTTACTATATTCTTCCTATCGTTGCCGGTGTCGCTACATTTGTTCAGCAAAAACTGATGATGGCGGGCAATGCGCAGCAAAATCCGCAAATGGCGATGATGCTTTGGATTATGCCAATTATGATTATCGTATTTGCGATCAACTTCCCGGCGGCTCTTTCTCTTTATTGGGTAGTCGGTAACTTATTTATGATTGCGCAAACTTTCCTCATTAAAGGACCTGATATTAAAAAAAATCCTGAGCCGCAAAAAGCCGGAGGAAAGAAAAAGTGAGGAATGTGACTGCTGCAGGGCGAAATGTCGATGAAGCAGTACAGTCCGGATTGCAAGAGCTGGGATTAACGAAGGATAAGGTAGAAATTACTGTTATTGAAGAGGGAAACAAAGGATTTCTCGGTATTTTCGGTAAAAAGCCTGCGATCGTAAAGCTGGTTGAAAAGATTGATCCGATTCAGCAAGCGAAGTTATATCTTCAAACGATCGCCGAAGCCATTGCCGGGAAGTCTGATGTGACTGTTCAAGAAAGCAAAAAGACAGTGAGATATCATATAACAGGTGAAAAGGCAGCTTTGTTAATTGGGAAAAGAGGACAAACCTTAAACGCCCTTGAAACTTTGACACAGCTTGCCCTTAACCGTTATCCAGGCCAATATAAAAATGTGACGGTGGATGCAGAAAACTATCGTTTGAAAAGAAAAGAAACCCTGAGCCAGCTGGCCATCAAGCTTGCAGACCAGGTTTTGAAAACGAAAAAAGCAGTTCAGCTCGAACCTATGCCATCCAGTGAAAGAAAAATCATTCACGATACTCTTTCTGGATATGCAAACCACCAGATCAAAACATATTCAATGGGTGAAGGCGAAAATCGTCATCTCGTTATTTCCCATAAAAGATAGCATAAAACCGAAGTCCGATAAAAATTGGATTTCGGTTTTTTTGTATCCGAAAAATCTACTTTTCCTAGTAATATCAAGGTTTTGCCGTTTAAGTTTTTTCTTTTTAGGTGTATCCTGTTGATAAAAAGGAAGTTCAGGAAATAAAATTAATTGTTATTCACATGTGGATAAGTTAAAGTAATAAGGGACGAATTTCTATTTCTGTGGATAACAAATCTTCCACTTCGAACCAAACTATGTTATCTTTTAGTTTTGGCATAATAAAAATTTTTTTATATAGATGAAGTATAAGTAAAGAGAGGTGAACAACATGGATACAATTGCGGCAATTTCCACACCGATGGGAGAAGGCGCGATTGCGATTGTACGGTTGAGCGGACCAGAAGCCATTCAAATCGCAGATAAAATTTATAAGGGACCGAAGGGGAAAACACTCAGCTCGGTCGAATCACATACGATTCATTATGGTCATATCGTAGACAGACCTTCGGATCGTGTCGTTGAGGAAGTAATGGTATCAGTGTTAAAAGCGCCGAGAACTTTTACACGAGAAGATGTCATTGAGATTAACTGTCACGGGGGAATTGTGACTGTGAACCAAGTGCTTCAGCTTGCATTGAGAGAGGGAGCGAGACTGGCAGAGCCTGGTGAATTTACGAAACGTGCGTTTTTAAACGGTCGAATCGATCTTTCACAGGCGGAAGCAGTTATGGACTTAATCAGAGCAAAAACGGACCGGGCAATGAACGTTGCTATGAATCAAATGGAAGGGCGTCTTTCTGCTTTGGTGCGCCGTTTGCGCAGTGAGATTTTAGAAACACTGGCCCATGTTGAGGTGAATATCGATTATCCGGAGTATGATGATGTAGAGGAAATGACGCATCAGATTTTAGTTGAAAAGGCAACCGCCGTGAAAAAGGAAATTGAGGCGCTGCTGAGGACTTCTGAGCAAGGAAAAATCTTACGTGAAGGTCTTTCTACCGTCATTATTGGCCGGCCAAACGTAGGAAAATCATCTCTTCTGAACAGCCTCGTTCATGAGGCAAAAGCCATTGTAACCGATATTCCCGGAACGACACGGGATGTAATTGAGGAATACGTAAATGTAAGGGGCGTCCCGCTTCGTCTGGTTGATACAGCAGGTATTCGTGAAACCGAGGATATTGTTGAGCGAATCGGTGTTGAACGTTCTCGCCAGGTTCTAAAGGAAGCGGACCTGATTTTACTTGTGCTTAATTATAGTGAAGAGCTTTCTGAAGAAGACGTGAAGCTTTTTGAAGCCGTTGAGGGCATGGATGTTATCGTGATTTTGAATAAGACTGACCTTGAGGCGAAGATTGACACTGAACGTGTCCGTGAGCTTGCCAATGGACGTCCAGTTGTTACGACATCTCTTTTAAAAGAGGAAGGCATCAATGATCTGGAAGAAGCGATTCAATCGCTGTTCTACACGGGTGCCATTGAAAGCGGGGATCTGACTTATGTCAGCAACACGCGTCACATCTCTATTTTACAGCAAGCAAAACGCGCCATTGAAGATGCGCTTAGCGGCATCGAACAGGATGTCCCGATCGACATGGTGCAAATTGACCTTACAAGATGCTGGGAGCTTTTAGGGGAAATCATTGGAGATTCTGTCCACGAAAGCTTAATTGATCAGCTCTTTTCACAATTCTGTTTAGGAAAATAATAAAAGGAGGAACTAGAATCATGGGGTATGAAGCAGGCCAATACGATGTGATTGTGATTGGCGCCGGGCATGCCGGTGTTGAGGCTGCCCTCGCATCTGCACGCCAAGGCGCCAAAACGCTTGTCTTGACCATCAACCTAGATATGGTTGCATTTATGCCATGTAATCCGTCTGTCGGCGGCCCCGCAAAAGGGATTGTCGTCCGTGAAATTGACGCGCTCGGCGGAGAAATGGGAAGAAACATCGATAAAACGCATATTCAAATGAGAATGCTGAATACAGGAAAAGGTCCTGCGGTTCGTGCATTGCGTGCGCAAGCAGACAAATTCCAATATCAGCACGAAATGAAAAATACGCTTGAAAAAGAACCAAACTTAACATTGCTGCAAGGAATTGTGGAGCGGCTGATCGTTGAAGACGGCGAATGCCGAGGCGTTATTACACAAACCGGCGCACATTATCGTGCGAAAGCAGTTGTCATGACGACAGGGACATATTTAAGAGGACGTATCATTCTTGGCGATCTGTCTTACTCAAGCGGCCCGAATAACCAGCAGCCTTCTATTAAGCTTTCTGAGCATTTGGAGGAACTTGGTTTTGACCTTGTTCGTTTTAAAACAGGTACGCCGCCTCGCGTTAAAAGCGACACGATTGATTACAGCAAAACGGAAATTCAGCCTGGTGACGATGTCCCTCGCGCTTTCTCATATGAAACAGTGGAATATATCACAGATCAGCTCCCTTGCTGGCTGACATATACAAGCCCTGAGACACATGAGATTATTGACAGCAACCTTCACCGTTCACCGATGTATTCCGGTATGATCAAAGGTACGGGCCCAAGATACTGCCCATCCATTGAAGATAAAGTTGTCCGTTTTAATGATAAACCGCGTCACCAAATCTTCCTTGAGCCGGAAGGCAGAAATACACAGGAAGTCTATGTCCAAGGTTTATCTACAAGTCTTCCAGAAGACGTACAGCAAAGAATGCTTGCAACGATTCCTGGACTTGAAAACGTACAAATGATGAGAGCCGGCTATGCGATCGAGTATGATGCAATCGTACCGACACAGCTCTGGCCGACACTTGAAACAAAAAAAATAACAAACCTTTACACTGCAGGCCAAATTAACGGAACATCCGGTTATGAAGAAGCTGCGGGACAAGGCATTATGGCAGGAATCAATGCAGGACGAAAAGCGCTTGGAAAAGAAGAAGTGATTTTAAGCCGTTCTGACGCTTACATTGGTGTTCTGATTGATGATCTTGTGACAAAAGGAACCAATGAGCCATATCGTCTTTTGACATCACGTGCTGAATACAGATTGCTGCTTCGCCACGACAATGCTGATTTGCGTCTGACAGAAATCGGACACCGCATTGGATTGATTTCTGATGAGCGCTATGCGGCTTTTGAGAAGAAAAAAGCGGCGATCGAAGCGGAGAAAAAACGTCTTCATTCTGTAATTATCAAGCCGTCTCCGGAAAATCAAGAATATATCCGTTCTCTTGGCGGAAGCGAATTGAAAGACGGAGTTCGCGGCACAGACTTGATGAAGCGTCCTGAAATGAACTATGAAACAGTCACAAAACTGGCGCCGCCAGAAGTGCCGGTTCCTCAAGACGTGGCAGAACAAGTAGAAATCCAAGTGAAATATGAAGGATATATTGAAAAATCTCTTCAACAAGTGGAAAAACTGAAGAAGATGGAAAATAAAAAAATTCCAGATCGCATTGATTATGACGCAATTAAGGGGATTGCGACCGAGGCGCGTCAAAAACTGAAAAATGTACGGCCTTTGTCTGTTGCCCAAGCTTCCCGCATTTCCGGTGTAAACCCGGCGGACATTTCAATTCTATTGGTGTATTTAGAGCAGGGACGCATTGCGAAGATAGCCGAATAGAAAGGATGACGGCATGAATATTGAAGAATTCACTTCTGGTTTGGCGGAAAAAGGGATCTCCCTTTCTCCCCGTCAGCTGGAGCAATTTGAGCTGTATTACGACATGCTGGTTGAATGGAACGAAAAAATCAATCTGACTTCAATAACAGAGAAAAAAGAAGTGTATTTAAAGCATTTTTATGATTCCATTACAGCTGCTTTTTATGTCGACTTCAATCAGGTGAACACGATTTGTGATGTTGGAGCGGGAGCGGGTTTTCCAAGTCTGCCGATAAAAATATGCTTTCCGCACCTCAATGTCACAATCGTGGATTCACTGAATAAACGGATCACGTTTTTAGAAAAGTTATCTGAGGCTTTGCAATTGGAGAATACAACATTCTGCCATGACAGAGCTGAAACGTTCGGGCAACGGAAAGATGTGCGTGAAAGCTATGATATTGTGACGGCGCGAGCAGTTGCGAGATTATCTGTTTTGAGTGAGCTTTGCTTGCCTCTGGTGAAGAAAAACGGTTTATTTGTTGCTTTAAAAGCCGCATCAGCTGAAGAAGAACTGAATGCAGGCAAAAAAGCAATCACGACGCTTGGAGGAGAACTTGAGAATATCCATTCTTTTAAGCTGCCTATTGAAGAAAGCGATCGTAATATTATGGTGATACGCAAAATAAAAAATACACCTAAGAAGTATCCAAGAAAACCGGGAACTCCTAATAAATCGCCAATTGAAGGGTAATTTAGACAGCCTGATATGACAATACCATCATATTTTCATCAAAATTGATGGATGTACAGCAGGAAAAACCATGAGAAAATAGAATTATAAAAATGGCAGTTTTTAAAGGTGGTGTAGGTACATGAAGCATTCATTCTCTCGTTTCTTCGGGCTTGGTGAGAAGGAACAGGAGCCGGAGATTGCTGAACATGATACAAACAAAGAAGAGATTCTGGAAATACCGGTAAATGCTATCGTTCCCAACCGTTTTCAGCCACGCACCATTTTCTCAGATGAAAAAATCAAAGAGTTAGCAATGACCATTCATACACACGGCATTATTCAGCCGATTGTTGTTAGGCATACAGAAGAAGAAGGCCAATACGAACTCATTGCAGGTGAAAGACGCTGGAGAGCGGTGCAATCGCTTGAGTGGGAAAAGATTCCGGCAATTATTAAGGATTTTTCCGACACGGAAACCGCTTCTGTGGCGTTAATCGAAAACTTGCAGCGGGAAGAACTGTCTTCTATTGAGGAAGCGCATGCTTATGCTAGGCTGCTTGAGCTGCATGATTTGACACAGGAGGCACTCGCACAGCGCTTAGGAAAAGGGCAGTCTACAATCGCGAATAAGCTTCGGTTATTAAAGCTGCCTCAGCCGGTCCAAGAGGCGATTATGGAGAAGAAAATCACCGAGCGCCATGCCAGAGCACTGATTCCGCTGAAACAGCCTGAGCTCCAAGTCACACTGCTCACAGAGATTATTGAGAAAAGTTTAAATGTAAAGCAGACGGAAGACCGCGTGGTGAAAATGCTGGAGCAAGGCCAGAGAAAGCCAAAGCCGAGACGCAAAGCATTCAGCAGAGATACAAGAATTGCGATGAACACGATTCGCCAGTCACTATCAATGGTGGAAGACAGCGGTGTAAAATTGAATACGGAAGAAGAAGAATTTGAAGAATATATTCAATTAACGATCCGCATACCAAAATAGAAGCTCTCCTGAAAAGCAGGAGAGCTTTTTATATTTTTAATAAAAGGTAATCAATTACTTTTAGTGAATATTATTATATTATAATTCTTTTCTTTGAGCTTGTGGATAAACTCTTCAGATTTTTGCGGTGAAATCACTGCATGTCCCCATCCCCCCTGATAATATATCGTGATGGCATGGCGAGAGCCGATCAGACGAAAACCTGACCACAGCTTCTTTTTTTGAACCACTTTTTCGATTTTTTCGTAAGGAATTTGATGTTTGATCAGTCCGGCTTTAATGATCAGGTGGTGCTCCTTCAATACATATTTCAGGTCAATAAAGCTCCAAATGATGAGTCCATTTAAAAGAGTCAGCAGAATAAAAATGATCCAGCCGGAAACTCTCATATTTCCCAGCACAAAAGGAACAATGGCATCTGCTTGTATCAGTAATATGAGAAACACAATCATCAGCGTAACGGGTACATCTCTCTTCGTTTGATAAATCATTTTCTCACCATCCTGTTTCCACGTTCTGTACTGTGACTTCTTCTTTTTTTCTTTAAGAAATTCCTTTTTTAAGTCAAAAAAACATAGAAATTGCAGAATTTATAAGAGAAAGCATAAAGCGTGCTTGAATTTTCAATTATTTCCCTTCTGATTCGGAACAAAATGATGAAAAAAATGAAACGCTTTAATCTTTTTTTGATAGAATAGAAGCAAGATAGTACATGTTCATGTGAAAGTAGGTGACATCGTGGGAAAAATCATAGCAATTACGAACCAAAAAGGCGGGGTCGGCAAAACAACGACGTCTGTCAACCTTGGGGCATGTTTGGCTTACATAGGGAAAAGGGTTCTGCTGGTAGATATTGATCCGCAGGGAAATGCGACAAGCGGATTAGGGATTGAAAAAGCCGATGTAGAGCAGTGTGTGTACGATATTTTAGTAGATGATGCAGATGTAATAGATATTATTAAAGCAACGACAGTAGAGAACTTGGATGTGATTCCTGCGACGATTCAGCTTGCTGGGGCTGAGATCGAGCTGGTTCCTACAATATCAAGAGAAGTGAGATTGAAGAGAGCGCTTGAAGCAGTAAAGCAAAATTATGATTATATTATCATTGATTGTCCGCCGTCATTGGGCTTGCTGACGATTAATGCCCTTACTGCCTCGGATTCCGTTGTGATTCCTGTACAGTGCGAATATTATGCCTTGGAGGGTCTCAGCCAATTATTAAATACAGTACGTCTTGTGCAAAAGCATTTGAATACTGATTTAATGATTGAAGGTGTATTGCTGACAATGCTTGATGCACGGACAAACCTTGGCATTCAAGTGATTGAAGAGGTTAAAAAGTATTTTAGGGATAAAGTATATAAGACAGTTATTCCGCGTAATGTCCGTCTGAGTGAGGCACCGAGTCACGGAAAACCCATCATTTTATACGATCCGCGGTCAAGAGGTGCGGAAGTATATTTAGATTTAGCAAAGGAAGTGGCTGCGAATGGCTAAAGGCCTTGGAAAAGGGATTAATGCGTTATTTAATCAGGTGGATTTGTCTGAAGAGACAGTTGAAGAAATTAAAATTGCCGATTTACGCCCTAATCCTTATCAGCCAAGAAAACACTTTGATGACGAGGCATTAGCTGAACTAAAAGAATCTGTGCTGCAGCATGGCATTCTTCAGCCGCTTATCGTCAGAAAATCTTTAAAAGGCTATGATATTGTTGCGGGTGAACGGCGTTTTCGAGCGGCAAAGCTGGCAGGTTTAGATACAGTGCCGGCCATTGTCCGTGAATTATCAGAGGCGTTAATGAGGGAAATTGCTTTATTAGAAAACCTTCAGCGTGAAGATTTATCTCCGCTTGAAGAGGCTCAGGCATATGACTCCTTGCTGAAACACTTAGATCTCACGCAAGAACAGCTTGCCAAACGTCTTGGGAAAAGCAGACCGCATATTGCGAATCATTTAAGACTGCTGACACTGCCAGAAAATATTCAGCAGCTTATTGCCGAAGGTACGCTTTCTATGGGACATGGACGCACGCTTCTTGGCTTAAAAAACAAAAACAAGCTTGAACCGCTTGTACAAAAAGTCATTGCGGAGCAGCTTAATGTTCGCCAGCTTGAGCAGCTGATTCAGCAGTTAAATCAAAATGTTCCACGTGAAACAAAGAAAAAAGAACCTGTGAAAGACGCGGTTCTAAAAGAACGGGAATCCTATCTCCAAAATTATTTTGGAACAACAGTTAATATTAAAAGACAGAAGAAAAAAGGCAAAATCGAAATTGAATTTTTCTCTAATGAAGACCTTGATCGGATTTTAGAGCTTTTGTCTGAACGAGAATCATAAATGAAAAAACCATCTTTCAAACGAAGATGGTTTTTGTTTTATATGCGCCCAGTGAGCCTTTGCAGCGGGTTAATGCGTTCTTGCCTCCACTCTGTCCGATCTGTTAAACTCAAACCTTCCGCTAGAACATTTGCCATATTCATGACCAAGTTGAGTCTAGTGTTTTGCAATACAAAATATTCCATGAAACCGCTCACATTCACGATTCCGTTAATATGAAGATCTCCCACTTCAGGAAGGTCTTTTTGTACACCGGCTCCGGGCTTTAATGGCCCGTCCCCGATTTGAAATGAACCCACACTCTTAACGCGGCCTAAGCATGCATCGACTGCTATAACAAATGGGTTTTTATGTAATTTATGAATGTCATTGATTTTATCCTTCATGTTCACAGCATGGACGGGGTTAGATAAGGTTCCGTAGACATGGAATCTGGTGAGCTGCATCTGTTTGAGTTTCATTCCTACGAGCGGGCCTAATGAGTCACCGGTTGAACGGTCTGTTCCGATACAAACCACGACAATTGGTTTGCCGGCAGCTTTACGTAAGGATGAAGAAAGGATGGTTTGGATTTGTTTTGCCGCTGCAGCATCTGTATGTGAAACATATTGCTTTACTCGTTCCTGAGAGGAAAAAAGCCCGCCTTTTCGATTCATGGGTTTCACTTCCTTGTTATAGTAGGTAACGGAATTGCTATGGTGTGTGTGTAGTTATGTAAGGTTGTTTACAGTATATCCAGCAGTATGATTTTTTATGCTTTGTGTATGGCACCGGAGATTTTAAAAAAAGTAGAGGGCATGATATGAATGGTTAGTGGGTGAATTACAAGTATTGTCCCCCACTGCCTCGATCATGATCAAGCAATGGTCTGCTTATGAAACACTTGAATAGGTAGGAATGGTTAGAAAAAAGTGAAGAGTGAAGTTCACTTCTTCATTCCGCGCGGACAAACAAATAAATATCTCTTTTTAGACTGCCTCCATTAGCAGTCTTTTTTTATGTGTATTTCGTATGA
Organism: Bacillus sp. FSL L8-0358; assembly: GCF_038593095.1. NCBI lineage: Bacteria > Bacillati > Bacillota > Bacilli > Caryophanales > Bacillaceae > Bacillus > Bacillus sp. FSL L8-0358. The sequence continues at coordinate 4,089,895 of NZ_CP151962.1, read as the reverse complement.
TAATTCCACCTTGTATTTAAATGTCTATGAAAATATGGCATGTTTGCTTTCTTTTATTTATATAGTAACAATAACGGGAACAAGCTGAACTTTGTCTATGAGGTGATAGTGTTGTGGAGAGCCGGAATGAAGTGGATGCTGCTCATATTAGGGAGCCTGATCGGGGCCGGATATGCGAGCGGTCAGGAGATATGGCAGTTTTTTGGGGCGGAAAGCGGACTTGCTATTGTGCTGTTTACAATCATGTTCATTTTCTCGTCTTATATTGTGATGAAAATCAGTTTTAAGGTTCAATCCACTCATTTTCTGCCGGTTCTGGAGCATTTAATGGGGCCATGGCTGGCGAAAATTTATGATGTCCTCATCATTTTTTATTTGTTTTCGACGACTATGGTGATGATTGCCGGAGGCGGTGTGACCCTGCAAATGTACAAGCTTCCTTTCTGGTGGGGAATCGCGCTGATTTGCATCGTGACAGTGTGTTTGTTTTTGTGGGATGTGAAAGGAATATTATCTATAAATAGTATTTTGATTCCTGTGTTAGTAGCGGGGCTTTTATATGCGTTGATCTCCTTTCAGAGCACACATCACCATACGTGGACGATTGATTTGTCCCAGCAGTATAACTGGCCTGCGAGCATTACGTTTACCTCTTTAAACATCCTTTCAGTTGTTGCGATTTTATCCTCTGTTGGGAAAGAGATGAAAGGGCTCGGAGAAGCAAAAATCGCAAGTGTGGCAAGCGGTCTTATTTTTGGCGTGATCTCATTTGTTTATAATGAAACGTTGGTGGAGCTGGCGGGCTCCCTTTCTCAGTTTGAAATACCGCTGTTTGCCGTTCTGGAGGGTGCGCCTTATTTCCTTTTTTTATGTATGACGGCGGTGCTGTGCCTGGCGATTTACACGACGACGGTAGCTGGTTTGCTGGGGCTGTCCAGCCGGCTGATGGCGTTTATTCATATGCCTAGATGGATGATTGTGTTGATTTTGTTAGTGTTAATGGTACCTTTTACTTCTTTCGGATTTTCTGATTTGATCGCGTTCTTGTATCCGATATATGGGATGCTCAATTTGTATTTGTTAGTTTGTCTGCTCTTATATCCTATTTTGAGTAAATGGAAATAAGAGGATAGATTTCTTTTCGGGTATCTTGATTGCTCTTATGATCAGTTTTTTTGTACAATAGATACAGCAGTTTAGGAAAAGAGGTGAAGGGTCTTGGCGGATAAAGACTTTGGCCTGAATGATATCGTAGAAATGAAAAAACCGCATCCATGCGGAGCGAACAGCTGGAAAATTATACGCATGGGAATGGATATTCGAATTAAGTGTGAGGGATGCTCTCACAGTGTTATGATTCCGAGAAGAGAATTTGAAAGAAAACTAAAAAAAGTACTAGTCAAGCATGAGGAGCCTACTTCATAAATAGGCCGACACTCATGCTTTTTCATATAGAAGGTAAGGAGAAGACGGCGATGAGCAAAGTGCATCAGTCGGCATGTCCGCTGAATTGTTGGGACAGCTGCGGCTTTTTGGTGACTGTTGAAGACGGAAAGGTAACAAAAGTGGACGGAGATCCAAACCATCCGATTACGGAAGGCAAAATCTGCGGCCGCGGCAGAATGCTTGAGACAAAAACAAACTCGCCTGATCGGCTTCGCTATCCAATGAAAAAACAAAATGGCGAGTTTGTGCGGATTTCTTGGGAGCAGGCACTTGATGAAATTGCCGAGAAACTTCGGGAAATCAAGGAAACGTCGGAGACGACTGCTGTTTTGCACAGCCATGATTATGCGAATAACGGTCTGTTAAAAGCGCTTGATCAGCGTTTTTTTAATGGATATGGCGGCGTGACTGAAATCGTCGGAAGCATATGCTGGGGCTCCGGAATCGAGGCGCAAAGCTGGGATTTTGGCCGTTCGTACGGGCACGGCCCGCTTGATATTTACAACAGCAAGCATGTTGTTGTGTGGGGAAGAAATGTATCAAGAACAAATATGCACTTATACCATCACTTGCAGCAGGTGAAAAAGAAGGGCGCCACGATTACAGTGATTGATCCGATCTTCAATCCGACTGCTAAGCTTGCCGATCGCTATATCTCTGTAAAGCCTGGAATGGACGGCTGGCTTGCGGCAGCCGCTTTGAAGGTTCTGATTGAGACGGGAAGAACGGATGAAACGTTTATTTCTGAGCATTCTGTCGGTTTTGACGATGTGAAAGAGCTTTTGAAGACCGTTTCTCTGGAAGAGTTTATTGTGAAAACAGAAACTTCTATGGAGGAGCTGGAGTATTTGGCCGGTTTGTATGCTGATGGTCCGGTGTCTACTTTTATGGGGCTTGGCATGCAGCGATATAAAAACGGTGGGGGAACGATTCGTTGGATTGATGCACTTGTTGCGGCAAGCGGAAATGTCGGAATTAAGGGCGGCGGCGCGAATTTCGGAAATGTCCAGATTGGTGAGAGCTTTGCAAAAACAAAGCTGACGCTGCCGGAATTAAAAACAACATCCCGTTCTTTTTCAATGATGACGCAGGCTGAAGAAGTGTTGACCGCTGCTGATCCTGCGATTGAGATGATTATTGTGACGTGCGGAAATCCGCTGACTCAGGTGCCGAATACAAATAAGGTGAGACAAGCTTTTGAAAAGGTTCCAATGACGGTCGCGATTGATTCCATTATGACGGATACCGCAAAGCTGTGTGATTATGTTTTGCCGACTGCCACTGTTTTTGAAGAAGAAGATATCTACTATTCCAGTATGTATCATCATTATGTTCAGTACGGGAAGAAGCTTGTGGAGCCGCAGGGTGAAGCGAAGTCGGACAGCTGGATCTGGTCAGAGCTTGCAAAACGTCTTGGGTTTGGCGAGCTGTTTGAATACAGCACTCAAGAATTTTTAGAGATGGGGCTTTCTTCATTGGAAGCAGAGGATGTGACACTTGAGCGTTTAAAAGAAAAAGGCCACCTCCCTCTTCCAGTAAAACAGGTGCCGTGGAATGATTATCAGTTTTTGACGCCGAGTGGAAAATTTGAATTTACTTCGTCGCTAGCTGAGCAAAAAGGATTTAGCGGCTCGCTTCAATTAAATGTGCCCGAAGAATCTGTTTTCCATAATGAGGAGTTAGCTGGAAAGTACCCTTATACGCTCTTATCCATTCATCCGCAGCGTTCCAATCATTCACAGCATGTGCCGTTTATTGAAAAGCTTCAGCACGTTCAGGTCGATATTTCTCCAGATATAGCGGCTGAGCAGGATCTTCAGGATGGAGACGAAGTTGTTATCTTTAATGACCGCGGACGCTTGAAGGGCAAGGTGAAAGTGATGAAGCAGGCTCATGCGAAGACGATTAATATAGATGAAGGCATGTGGGCGGCTTTTGGAGGGTCAGTCAATGCACTGACAAATGATACAAATTCTGATAATGGAATGGGAAGTACGCTTTTTGACTGTTTAGTAGGCTTGAAAAAAGCATAATCAAAGGGATTGGCAGGCTGAAAATGCTTTTTTGTCAGCTTGTCTTTTCCAGTGAACCTCCTTATAATTGCTCTAGGTTCAAAATACGTTCATACAATGACGGTTTTATATAGAGGAGATGAAAGAATGGCTTTAACAGCTGGAATTGTTGGTTTGCCGAACGTCGGAAAATCAACACTATTTAACGCAATTACACAGGCCGGTGCCGAATCAGCCAACTACCCGTTCTGTACAATTGATCCGAACGTGGGAATTGTAGAGGTGCCGGATGATCGTCTGCAAAAGCTGACTGAGCTGGTCAACCCGAAGAAGACTGTGCCGACTGCTTTTGAATTCACTGATATTGCAGGGATTGTAAAGGGCGCATCTAAAGGAGAAGGACTCGGCAACAAGTTCCTATCTCATATTCGCCAAGTTGACGCGATTTGCCACGTTGTCCGTGCTTTTTCCGATGACAACATTACACACGTTTCCGGAAAGGTTGATCCGATTGATGACATTGAAACGATCAACCTTGAGCTGATCCTCGCTGATATGGAAACGGTTGAAAAGCGGATTACACGCGTCAGCAAGCTTGCGAAGCAAAAAGATAAAGACGCTGTATTTGAGTTTGAGATTTTATCTAAACTGAAAGAAGCGTTTGAGAGTGAAAAGCCTGCTCGATCTGTAGAATTCACTGAAGAGCAGCAAAAGCTTGTGAAGCAGCTCCATTTACTGACTTCGAAGCCTATTTTGTACGTGGCCAACGTAAGTGAAGATGAAGTTGCTGATCCATCTGGCAATGAAAATGTAGCGAAGATTCGCGAGTACGCTGCCGGCGAAAACGCAGAAGTTATCGTTGTTTGTGCAAAAATCGAATCTGAAATCGCTGAGCTTGAAGGCGAAGAAAAGCAAATGTTCTTGGAAGAGCTGGGCATTCAAGAATCAGGTCTTGATCAGCTGATCAAAGCGTCTTACTCTCTTCTCGGCCTCGCAACATATTTCACAGCCGGAGAACAGGAAGTCAGAGCTTGGACATTCAAAAAAGGCATGAAAGCCCCTGAGTGTGCAGGAATTATTCATAGTGACTTTGAGCGGGGTTTCATTCGTGCTGAGACAGTTGCTTATGAGGATCTTCTTGCGGGCGGCGGCATGGCAGGAGCTAAAGAGGCAGGAAAAGTCCGTCTTGAAGGAAAAGAGTATGTGGTTAAAGACGGAGATGTTATTCATTTCCGATTTAATGTATAGGATGCAGTTGTAAAGGGACAAGAGCTTTGGTATAATATAAAATTGTGAGTAATAGAATTATTGCTCCTTGCCCATTATGGGCCGCTTAGTCCAAAAGGAGGTGCAAACAGATGAGAAAGTACGAAGTTATGTACATTATCCGCCCAAACATTGACGATGAGTCTAAAAAAGCAGTTATCGAGCGTTTCAACAACGTTCTGACTTCTAACGGTGCGGAGATCACTGGAACAAAGGATTGGGGTAAACGTCGTCTTGCTTACGAAATCAACGATTTCCGCGACGGTTTCTACCAAATCGTAAACGTTCAATCTGACGCTGCGGCAGTTCAAGAATTTGACCGTCTAGCTAAGATCAGTGACGATATCATTCGCCACATTGTTGTTAAAGAAGAAGAATAAGCAATTTTGAAATATATAATGGTAAAAGGTGGTCTTTCTTATGCTTAACCGAGTTGTATTAGTCGGAAGACTGACAAAAGACCCAGAGCTTCGTTATACGCCAAACGGTGCGGCTGTTGCTACGTTTACTCTTGCTGTGAATCGTACATTTACGAACCAGTCCGGAGAACGTGAGGCCGATTTCATTAATTGTGTCACTTGGAGAAGACAAGCCGAAAACGTTGCAAACTTCTTGAAAAAAGGAAGCCTTGCAGGCGTAGATGGCCGTTTACAAACAAGAAACTATGAAAACCAGCAAGGACAGCGTGTCTTCGTGACAGAGGTCCAAGCTGAAAGTGTTCAATTTCTTGAGCCGAAAAACGGCGGCGGTTCTGGTTCAGGTGGATACAACGAAGGAAACAGCGGCGGAGGCCAGTACTTTGGCGGAGGCCAAAATGATAATCCATTTGGGGGAAATCAAAACAACCAGAGACGCAATCAGGGGAACAGCTTTAATGATGACCCATTTGCCAACGACGGCAAACCGATTGACATCTCGGATGATGATCTTCCATTCTAATGTGATTATCGCCTAAAATGAAAAAGAAAGGAGGGAAATGACAATGGCAGGAGGACGCAGAGGCGGTCGTGCGAAACGCCGTAAAGTGTGTTATTTCACTTCTAACGGTATCACGCACATCGACTACAAAGATGTAGATCTTCTTAAAAAGTTTGTTTCTGAGCGCGGTAAAATTTTACCACGTCGTGTAACTGGAACAAACGCTAAATACCAACGTAAATTGACTGCAGCGATCAAACGCGCACGTCAAATGGCTTTACTTCCATACGTAAGCGGTGAGTAAGCTGATGCGTAAAGAGCAAGGACCTTCGGGTTCTTGCTCTTTTTTATAGGGGGGAGGATGAAACATGAAGTTGATTTCATGGAATGTAAACGGCCTGCGGGCTGTGATGAGAAAAATGGATTTCCTCTCTTATTTGAAAGAAGAGGATGCAGATATTATATGTCTTCAGGAAACGAAGATACAGGACGGCCAGGTTGATCTCCAGCCTGAAGGCTATCATGTGTACTGGAATTATGCAGTGAAAAAAGGATATTCCGGCACAGCTGTTTTTTCTAAGCAAGAACCGCTGCAGGTCATCTACGGTATCGGAGTAGAAGAGCATGACCAAGAAGGCAGAGTGATTACGCTGGAATTTGAAAACGTGTTTGTGATGACTGTTTACACGCCCAATTCCAGAAGGGGATTAGAGCGGATTGATTACCGCATGCAATGGGAAGAGGCTTTATTGTCTTATATTCTTGAATTGGATCAGAAAAAACCAGTGATTTTATGCGGTGATTTGAATGTAGCTCATCAGGAGATTGATTTGAAAAATCCAAAGGCGAACCGGAATAACGCTGGATTTTCAGATCAAGAAAGAGGGGCATTCACTCGTTTCTTAGAAGCTGGCTTTGTTGACTCTTTCCGTCATGTTTATCCTGATCTTGAAGGCGCTTATTCCTGGTGGTCGTATCGTGCCGGCGCCCGGGACAGAAATATCGGATGGCGGATTGATTATTTTGTTGTTTCTGAAAGCCTTAAGGAACAGATTGAAGATGCCAGTATATCAGCGGACGTCAAGGGTTCCGACCATTGTCCTGTTGAACTTATCATCAATATATGATGAGATAGCAGTAAGGATTTTACACTTACTGCTTTTTTTATATGAAAAGGAGAAAGAGATGGCAAATATAAAAGAGATCGCAAGACTGGCAAATGTATCTGTTTCGACTGTCTCGCGTGTATTGAATCATCATCCGTATGTATCTGAAGAAAAGAGAAAGCTTGTTCATCAAGTCATGAAGGAATTGGATTATACACCAAATCGAACCGCAATCGATCTCATTCGCGGGAAAACCCATACAGTCGGTGTGATTCTGCCTTATAGCGATCATCCCTGCTTTGATAAAATCGTTAACGGAATCACCAAGGCGGCTTTTCAGCATGAGTATGCAACGACCCTTCTCCCCACCAATTATAACCCCGATATTGAAATCAAATATTTAGAGTTGTTAAGAACGAAGAAAATAGACGGTCTCATCATTACTTCACGCGCCAATCATTGGGACAGCATTTTAGCTTATCAGGAATATGGGCCGTTCATCGCTTGTGAGGATACCGGAGACATTGATGTCCCTTGTGCTTTTAATGACAGAAAAGCTGCTTATGCAGAGAGCTTTCGCTATTTAAAGAGCCGCGGGCATGAGAATATTGCTTTTACGTGTGTCAGAGAAGCTGATAGGAGCCCGAGCACGGCTGATAAAGCTGCGTCCTATAAAGCTGTCTGCGGAAGGTTGGAAGACCGCCATATGCTGTCCGGATGCAACGATATGAATGATGGTGAGCTGGCAGCCGAACATTTTTATATGAGCGGGCGGGTTCCGACTGCTATTTATGCAAATAGTGATGAAGTGGCAGCTGGAATTCATCTATTTGCCAAAAAGAATAATTGGGATGTTGAAATCATAGGCGAGGGGAATACTTCTATCAGCCGTGTTCTTGGTTTTCCGTCGCTTGATTTGAACCTTGAGCAGCTCGGCATCGCAGCATTTTCTCTATTTTTGCAGGATGAACACGCTGATATCAAAATTCAGCATAAATTTAAGAAAAAAGCTTGAACTGAAATGCATTTCATACCTTATAACTTCATTGAAGGCGAAGGAGGAGGAAGAAATGCAGATTGAACATACAGCGGTCTGGGTCAATGATTTAGAGCGAATGAAATCTTTTTATGAAACGTATTTTAATGGCGAAGCGAATGATTTGTATCATAATGAGAAAAAAGATTTTAAGTCTTATTTTATTACGTTTGATTCCGGAGCAAGGCTGGAAATTATGAAAAAAGGGAATGTGACCGATCCGCCCTCACAAACAATGATAGGCTGGGCACATATTGCCTTTTCCGTTGGGAGCCGGGAGAAAGTTGACGAACTGACTAATCGATTGAAGGCGGATGGTTTCGCAGTAGTAAACGGCCCGAGGACAACAGGAGACGGCTACTATGAAAGTGTGATTGAGGATGATGAAGGAAATTTGATCGAGATTACAATCTGACATGGAGTGACTTAAATGCTGAGGACAGAAAAAGAAAAAATGGCAGCCGGAGAATTATACAATCCGGAAGATCAGCAACTATTACTAGAACGCAAGCATGCGAGACAGCTGATTAGACAATATAACGAAACACCGGAAGATGATGCAGTGCGGACGGAGTTTTTGAAGGAGCTGCTCGGTTCGGTTGGGGATCAAGTCACGATTTTGCCGATATTCCGCTGTGATTATGGCTATCACATTCATATCGGAGATCATACATTTGTTAATTTTGACTGTGTCATTTTAGATGTGTGTGAGGTGCGTATCGGCCGTCATTGTTTGATTGCGCCAGGTGTACATATCTACACGGCCGGTCATCCTCTTGATCCGATCGAAAGGAAATCCGGGAAGGAGTTCGGTAAGCCTGTGACAATTGGAGATCAAGTTTGGATTGGAGGCCGGGCGGTGATTAACCCTGGAGTGACAATCGGTGATAACGCGGTGATTGCTTCTGGATCTGTTGTCACCAAGGATGTACCCGCTAATAGTGTTGTAGGCGGAAACCCCGCGAGGATTTTGAAGCAATTGTAATGAGATCAGTGCGGCAGATCCGCACTGACTTTTTTAAATCTGTTTCGCATTCGTATTAGGACCGAAGAAGATTAACAGCAAGGAGCATGCGAGCCAGCAGCCCCCAATAAATAAGAAGACGCTGATATAGCCGAGCTGAACGGCAATAAATCCGACAAGCAATGAGCCAAAAATGTTTGAAAAACGGCCAAGACCATAGGCTAAACCGCTGCCAGACGAGCGGTATTCAGTCGGATAAGGTTCAGATGTATAGGCATATAAGTTCGAGGTAAAGACCCGTTCTGTGATATTCACGATAAAACCAAATACAATGATCATGATGGGAATAAAAGTCATACCATATAAGAGCCCGGCGATGGCCGTCAGAAACGCACTCGCAGCTAAAATCCATTTTCTTTGAAATCTTTCAGAAATCATGGAGCCGAGCAGTGCGCCAAGCGGAGCGCCGACGGAATGCAATACGTTATACCACAATGTATTTTCCATGGTGACGCCATTGCTTTTTAGCAGGCTTGGAACCCATGAGGCAAATCCGTAAAATCCAAACGTTTCAAAAATCCATACAGCAGATAATATGATGGTGATTTTGAGGTTTCTGCCTTTCAATAAGCCTGCGTAACCTGCATGCTTCTTAACAGTTTCGCTTACTTTAGGCTGGGATGCTGCCGGAAGCGGGCCTTTGTCCTTTTCAACCTGTGCCTCAATTCGGTTGAGGATCGCATCGGCTTTCGCATATTCCCCGCGATTTTCGTGCCAGCGAGGCGACTCTTCCAACCGTCGAATAAAGAAAAAATAAATAAGGCCGACGGCACCCCATACAAATACTAGCCTCCATCCCCATGAACCAAGAGGAATGACAAAGGCAGACACAATGTTGGTGATCGGAACCCCGATCAATCCAATCATGGCACAAAAAGAAATATACTTTCCACGAACACTTGAAGGGAAAAATTCCGCCAAATAGCTATTCGTAATGACCATGGCGGCTGCAACGCCAAATCCGGTGAGAAAACGGAATGTCATTAAAGATGGAATGTCCCATGCCGCAGCATTGCATAGCGATGCGATTGAGAAAACAAAGACAAATAGATTTAAGGCTTTTTTGCGGCCGATTCGATCGGACAGCCGTCCGCCCAGTGAAGCGCCTAAAAACATGCCTAAAAACGAAGCAGCCGTTACGTTAGCAATAGTTGAAAGCGGGATGCCCCAATGCTCGATCAGTGCCGGCGCTACATTGCTGAGGGTAAATAAATCTGCGAGATCAAAGAAATAAACAATGCCGAGAGCGGTTAACACTTGGAAATGAACGCGTGAAATCGGAAGGCGGTCTAAACGATTCGCTGCGTTTGAGAAAGGATGTGTATTCTTTTGTTTGAAGATCGTATTCATAAAAAACCCCCTTTTGAGTAGTAAGAAAAGACTGAAAATTTTCCTCTTGGGACTATTATAAGTATCTTGGTTCATTGGCAACAGAGTTCAAATCACTAGATGGAAGAACTAAATTCACACTTTATATTTTCATTTTGCTTAAAAGATTTCCAAAACAGTAGATTCATAGACCAATTTATGCAAATATATAGTAATATTCTCATTGAAAGGAAGAGACATAGAAGGAATGAATTCATTTATCCGTCCTATAGAAGGAAACAATACGTTGTGGAGATATTTTTTCGCTTTTTTGGTGATGGTAGGGTTATCTGTATTCGGGAATATAGCTTACCTTTTCGCTATACTGTTCACGGTTATTGTGAATCCCAATATCACGTTTGATTTGGATGAAGCTGTGCTGAGTGATCCCCTCGTAGATCTTTATTTGTCCCATGTGATTTATTTATTCGCCATTCCGGGAGTTTGGCTGGCTGTGCGCTTTATTTTGAAGCGGCCTTTCCGAACTGTGATTACACCAAATTCAAAGATGAATTGGCGGAGAATTTCCTTTGGTTTTATTGCTTATTTCTTGCTGATGATCGCCGTACAATTGATTGATTTTGTGATTCATCCAGACAATTATTCAATGCAAGCCTTTGATGCATCACGATTTATCTGGCTGCTAGCGGCTGCCCTCATTTTGGTTCCGATTCAGACATCAGCTGAGGAACTGTTTTTCAGGGGATTTTTGCTTCAAGCTTTCGGGAGATTGACGAAAAATCCTCTAATCTTGACACTGATTGTCGGAGGATTGTTTGGCGTATTGCATTTTGCGAATCCAGAAATGAACAACGGTGCTGTCTGGGCAGGAATTGAGTATTTAACATTTGGTTTTGTGTGGACCTATTACACGATTAAAACAGGAAGCATCGAAATATCACTTGGCGCCCATGCCGCGAATAATATGTTTTTGTGTATGTTTATTACAGAAAAAAACAGTGTGTATGGAGGAATTCCTTCTCTCTTTACGGTTACGCGGGGGAACCCGATGTGGGAGGCTTTCTTTACGATAGCGGTCAATCTTGTGTTTGCGGGGATCGCTTTATGGTACCATAAGAAATCAAAAAATAAGCAGCAAGGGTCTTAATCCCTGCTGCTTATTAACGTGTGGATCGCTTCTTCAATATTTGTTGTCGGCTGCTGGCAGGCAAAGTTTTCACAAATATACACGGTTGTTTTGCCATCTATGATCCGGTAGTCTGCCGCGAATGGCGCAATGTCTTTGCATTGATCAGGATGCTCTGCTACCAGAATGGAGTCGTTAGGCTTAAAGGCTTTTTGGAGCTCTGTTATGATTTGTTTTCTGGCTGGATCGTCTGCGCTGCCAAAAATAACGATTTCTTTCTTAGGCATCAGATGTCTTAACACACTTTGCATAAAGAAAGCATGGCCGCTCGGATACGCGTCGATGTCTGGCTTGAACACGGAAAACATCGTTTCTGCTTTTTCAATTAGTGATAAGTCGCCTGTGACTTGCCCGAGACGCAGCAGCTGAACAGCTGCCACACTGTTTCCGGAAGGCACGGCGCCGTCGTACACTTCTTTTTCCCGTACGATTAAGGCTTCTGCATCGTGTCCGGTGAAGTAGAATCCGCCATGCTCATCATCCCAAAATAAGCCGATCATATCGTCTGCCAGTTTCTTCGCTTTTTGTAAATAAGATAGATCAAACGAAGCTTCATAGAGATCCAGATAAGCCCATAGGAGAAAAGCGTAATCGTCGATAAAGCCTTTGTTTTTCACTTCGCCATCACGATATCGGACCATCACACGGCCGTCGATGATTAATTTGTTTTCAATAAATGTGATGGCGTCTTTCGCTAGGCTGAGATATTTCGGCTCCTGGTATACCTTTGCCGCTTTCGCAAGACCCGCGATCATCAGCGCGTTCCATGAGGTCAGCACTTTATCATCGATATGCGGATAGGTTCTTTCCTCGCGTGTCTTCAAGAGCTGCTGTCTTGCGTCTTCGAGTTTGAGACTGAGCTCTTTTTCGGTTAACCCGGCATCCTCTTTGATTTGTTCCCACTTTGTGTGAATGAGGTTAGGAATATTTTTGCCTTCAAAGTTTCCTTCTTCAGTGATGTCATACACTTGGCAATACAGCGTTCCGAGATCGTCCCCGAGCGTTTTCAGAATCTCTTCCTTTGACCACACGTAGTACTTTCCTTCTTCTCCTTCTGTATCCGCGTCTAAAGCAGAGAAAAAGCTTCCGTCTTCATGAGTCATTTCCCTCTGAATGAACGTAATGATCTGCTCACAAATCTCTTTATAGCGGCTGTTTTGCGTGACCTGATAGGCTTCTGTATAAGCAGTCAGCAGCAGCGCATTGTCGTACAGCATTTTTTCAAAGTGGGGAACGAGCCACTCGTCATCGGTCGAATAGCGGGCGAACCCATAGCCGATATGATCGTAAATGCCGCCATTCGCCATGCTGTCCAGCGTTTTCGTCACGTTGTATAAAGCGTTCTCCTGCCCCGTATTGTGATGATAACGAAGCAAATACATCAGCATATGGGGCATCGGAAATTTCGGTGCCTGCCCGAAACCGCCGTAGATCGTATCAAACCCGCTGGCAAGCTGCTGGAATGTCCGGTGAATCGCTGACTCGCTAAGGCCTTCGCCTGATTTGGCGGCTGTTTTGGTCTGCAAATGTTTAGCGGCGTTCTCCGCAATATCCTCGACATGCTCGCGTTCGTTCGCAAACGTCTCAGACAGATGCTCAAGCACATCAACAAAACCGGGACGATTGAATTTGCTCGTCTTTGGAAAATATGTACCCGCGTAAAACGGCTTTTGATCAGGCGTGATAAACACATTCAGCGGCCAGCCGCCCTGCCCGGTCATCAGCTGGCAGATTCTCATATAAACAGAATCCACATCCGGCCGCTCTTCCCGGTCGACTTTAATCGCTACAAACCGTTCATTGAGAAGACGCGCGATTTCTTCGTCTTCAAAGCTTTCGTGGGCCATAACATGGCACCAATGGCAAGTCGAATAACCGATGCTGACCAGAACCGGCTTGTTTTCGCGTTTTGCTTTTTCGAAGGCTTCATCTCCCCACGGGAACCAGTCCACAGGGTTGTGGGCGTGTTGGAGTAAATATGGGGACTTCTCAGCGATTAATCTATTGGGTTTATTGTTAGTGGGCATGGGATCACCTTCTTTCTATGTTTTTTTAAGTATTCTCTTTCCTCTATTTAATATACCAGAAGTTAAGGCTCGTCATCATTTGTCTGTGAGGTATTCCATAATGAAAACCAAGGGCTATAAACCCTTGATAGATCCATTATTTCACCTTTGAACTATAAAGATGGGTCTTCAATCGTAATTCTTTAACAAGATTGCTGAATTATGTCCGCCGAAACCAAAAGAATTTGAAAGCCCATATTTCAATGGAAGGTGTCTCGCTTCTGATACAACATCTAAGTTGCAATCTGGATCTTGCTTCTCTATATTAATAGTTGGCGGAATCATTCCTCGTCTCAAACTTTCCACTAAAGCAATTGCTTCTACTCCGCCAGCAGCACCAAGCATGTGCCCAGTCATTGACTTGTTTGCAGTTGTTGGAATTTCACGTGAATGTTCACCAAATAATTTCTTAATAGCTAGAACTTCTGAACGATCACCTACTTGTGTACTTGTTGCATGAGCACTAATAACATCAATTTCACCTGTTGATATATTTGCACTTCTCAATGCTTTTTTCATGGCTAAGTAGGCACCCTTACCTTCTGGGTGTGATGCTACCATATGATGAGCATCTGAACTAGCTCCGTACCCCACTACTTCACATAATATCGGCGCATCTCTAAGAATAGCGTTTTCTAATGATTCTAATACTAAGATACCTGCGCCTTCACTCATAACAAAGCCATCTCTATCTGTATCGAATGGTCGGCTGGCTCGACTTGGCTCTTGGTTTCTTGTAGATAATGCATGGGCGTTTCCAAAACTAGCCAAAGATAACTGTGTGATTGCAGCTTCTGCTCCACCGGCAAATATAATATCTGCTTCATCATTTCGGATAGCATTAAAAGCTTCACCAATAGAGGTGTTCCCGATTGAACAGGCTGTGACTGGTGATAATGATGGTCCTTGTGCTCCTAATTTTATGCTTATTTGAGCTGCAGCTGCATTTGAAATCATCATTGGTACAAGGCTAGGGCTTACTCTCGCGGGACCTCGTTTATTTAATACATTCACATTATCAACAAGCGATTGTATGCCTCCGATTCCTGAACCAACATATACCCCTAAACGTTCAAGATCAACATTATCTAACTGTAATTGTGAATGTTCTAATGCTTGTTCGGCTGCTGCTAAGGCAAACTGACTAAAACGATCTAATCGTTTTGCTTCTTTTCTCCCCAATATTTCATCTGCATCGAAATCACGAACGATTCCAGCTATCTTTGTTTTATAATCAGCAGTATCAAAAGAATCAATTAGAGATATTCCCGAGTGTCCTTTAACTAGTTGATTCCAAAAGCTATTCACATCATTTCCTAGAGGAGAAATAACTCCCATTCCAGTAATGACAACTCTTTTCATGATAATTCCCTCCTTGTTTTTATTAACTTTAGCTATTGTGTTATCCTATTACAAGTTGTTGTTTATCCTAGTATAATTAATACTATTTTAAAGGGAGATCTTAATGAAACCTGAAACAAGACTTCAAGCTTTATCGGAATTTTTAAAGAACCAACGTTCGAAAATTACTCCCCAAATGGTTGGTTTACCTGTAGGAACCCGCAGAAGAACACCGGGACTAAGAAGAGAAGAAGTGGCTCAACTAGCCGGTGTAAGTCTTACTTGGTATACATGGTTAGAACAAGGAAGAGATATAAAAGTATCTACTTCGGTATTAGATGCTATTTCTCGAGCATTACAATTAAATAACGATGAAAGGAGATATTTGTATGCTCTAGCGTTAGAGGAAGGGGTGAAACAACCCTTTATAAATGAGAAAGAGAAGGAAATCAGTCCGGCTTTAGTAAAAATTTTGCAGGAACTTCGTTATTGCCCAACGATTATATCAGATAGAAGAAGTCAGATTGTTGGGTGGAATCAAGCAGCAGCTAATGTATTTTTGGATTTTGAACAAATCAATCCGGCAGAAAGGAATATAATACGCTTACTATTCGCAAGAAAGGAATTTAAAAGTTTAGCAGTGAATTGGGAGCATTTTGTTAGAGGATATATCGCAATATTTAGAACGTATTATGGACAGTATGTGGCTGATGACTGGTATGAGCAATTTATACAAGAAATGGAACAGGCATATCCTGAGTTCCGTAAAATTTGGAATGAAAATGAGATTAGCTCTGCTCCTGAAGTATTAATTGAGTTTCGTCATGCTAAGGCAGGTAAAATGTTGTTTAATCTGACTTCATTACAAGTGCATGGGGATACTGATTTAAGATGCAGCGTCTATACTCCAGTTGAGAATACTGAAACTGAGCTTAAGTTAAAACGGTTAATTGAAGGCTAGCTATCGTTTGGAGAGTAGAAGTTATTCAAGTAATACTTCCTTTACTTTGTTTAGACTGTAAATAAAAAACAACTAGTATATAGTTCCCATTCGTTTATTGTATTTGGATGAAGTTGTTGTGTGCGTCTAATATTTGAAAGATCCTATGCCACCAAAAACAAGTTATAACCCTGTTGTAGTAGTGATGGAGAAAATATTAAAAATAGAAAACCTCTATCTGGTTACACAAGCTTTTAGTGGGTTTTATAATTAATCAAAAAAAATCGATTTATTTGCTTGCATTTATTTAAAATCATGAGTATTATAAATACATCAAAAAAAATTGATTAAAGAAGGCGATATGAATGGTTGAGACGAAATCAGAACTACTTCAGAAATATGAACAAAAATTTAAGGCTCTTGCTGATCAGAAACGATTAGAGATCATGTATGAACTTTGTCAAAGGGGAAAAACCTGTGTTTGTGATCTGACTGAGATTTTTGAGGTGACACAATCTAAACTTTCTTATCATCTTAAAATTTTATTAGATGCCAACTTAATAACGAAAGAGACAAAGGGAACATGGAGCTATTATGATTTAAATGATGAGGAAGTAAATAGTTTATTATCAGAAGAGCTTTGTTGTGTATTTAGAAAAAAAGGTGAAGGAGATTGCTGCTAAAAATTTTTAGTCATTAAATCAAATTTTTTTGATTAATATATAAGAGGGGGAATTAAAATGAAATATGTTCATGTAGGGATAAATGTTGTCAGTTTGGAGAAATCGATCAATTTTTATGAAAAAGTTTTTGGAGTAAAGGCTGTAAAAGTAAAAACAGACTATGCAAAGTTTTTATTAGAGACTCCTGGACTGAACTTCACTTTAAATGTCGTAGATGAGGTGAAGGGAAATCAAGTGAATCATTTTGGATTCCAAGTAGATAGTTTGGAAGAAGTTTTGAAACACAAGGAAAGGCTTGAAAAAGAAGGTTTTTTTGCACGTGAAGAAATGGATACGACTTGTTGTTATGCAGTCCAAGATAAATTTTGGATTACTGATCCAGGTGGAAACGAGTGGGAGTTTTTCTATACCAAATCGAACAGCGAGATTCAAAAACAAGATTCCTCCTCTTGTTGTGTAACACCTCCAAGCGATAGTAAAACGAACTCTTGCTGTTAATAAAAAGGTGAGGATAAGTAATGAAACGTTTATCATTTTTAGACCGTTATTTAACCATCTGGATTTTTCTTGCGATGGCATTGGGGATAGGATTAGGTTTTATATTTCCGGGCTTTGTTGGCGGATTAAACAAATTACAAGTTGGAACTACATCTATCCCTTTAGCAATTGGATTAATATTAATGATGTATCCTCCACTAGCAAAGGTTCGCTATGAAGAAATCGGCCGGGTATTTAAAGATATTAAAGTATTAATTTTGTCTTTAGTGCAAAACTGGATCATTGGTCCGACTCTCATGTTTATTTTGGCTATCATCTTTTTGCCAGATAAACCGGAGTATATGATTGGACTTATTATGATTGGATTGGCTCGCTGTATTGCGATGGTTATTGTGTGGAATGACTTATCAAAAGGTGATACAGAATACGCGGCAGGATTAGTTGCTTTCAACTCAATTTTCCAAATGCTTTTTTTCTCAGTTTATGCTTACATTTTTGTAACAGTTATTCCGCAATGGTTAGAGATGGAAGGAGCAGTAGTGAATATTACGATGGCAGAAGTTGCAAAATCAGTATTCATTTACCTTGGAGTTCCTTTTATTGCAGGAATGGTGACACGTTATATTTTTGTAAAAGTGAAGGGGAAAGAATGGTA
This sequence comes from Bacillus sp. FSL L8-0358, assembly GCF_038593095.1. Classification (NCBI taxonomy): domain Bacteria; kingdom Bacillati; phylum Bacillota; class Bacilli; order Caryophanales; family Bacillaceae; genus Bacillus; species Bacillus sp. FSL L8-0358. The sequence continues at coordinate 4,072,389 of NZ_CP151962.1, read as the reverse complement.
TGAAAAAGTGTTCATTCCTAAAATTAGTCCAATTACGTTAATTGCTTTGCTATTTACAATTATCATCATGTTTTCCTTAAAAGGTGATGTAATTGTTAGCTTGCCGTTAGATGTTGTTCGAGTTGCGATTCCATTATTGATTTACTTTGTTTTAATGTTCTTTGTTTCCTTCTTTTTAGGAAAGAAAATCGGGGCAAACTACGCTGTAACCACTACTTTAGCTTTTACAGCAGGAAGCAATAACTTTGAATTAGCGATTGCTGTAGCTGTTGGTGTGTTTGGAATTCATTCGGGTGCAGCATTTGCCGCCGTAATTGGTCCGCTTGTAGAAGTGCCGGTCATGATAGCACTTGTTAAGGTTGCTTTATGGTTTCAACGAAAATACTTTCGAAGTCACTCGATGTAGAGGTGGAATATATGGAGAATAAAATTATTTACTTTTTATGTACAGGGAACTCTTGCCGAAGCCAAATGGCTGAAGGATGGGCTAAACAATATTTAGGTGATGAGTGGAAAGTATATAGCGCGGGGATAGAGGCACATGGATTAAATCCGAATGCTGTTAAAGCGATGAAAGAAGTTGGTATAGATATCTCTAATCAAACGTCAGATATCATCGACTCTGATATTCTGAACAATGCTGATTTAGTTGTTACGCTTTGTGGTGATGCTGCTGATAAATGCCCGATCACGCCTCCACATGTAAAACGTGAGCATTGGGGGTTTGATGATCCAGCAAAAGCACAAGGGACAGAAGAAGAAAAATGGGCGTTTTTCCAAAGGGTTCGTGATGAAATAGGGGATAGGTTGAAGGAATTTGCAGAAACAGGGAAATAAACTCTTTTGTTAAAGGATGCATATTTATATGTGTCCTTTTTTTATTAATGTGTAGCTATACGAACTTGGCACCAATGGCAAGTCGAATAACCGAAGCTGACCAGAACCGGCTTGTTTTCGCGTTTTGCTTTTTCGAAGGCTTCTTCTCCCCACGGGAACCAGTCCACAGGGTTGTGAGCATGTTGAAGGAGATATGGTGACTTCTCAGCGATTAATCTATTGGGTTTACTGTTAGTGGGCATGGATCACCTTCTTTCATTTGTTTTAATTACATTTAGGTACCACAATAATTATAAATAAATACAAGCTTAGCCGATTTACTTAAAAGAGGGAGAAGGAAAATAATATAATGTTTAATTATGTTAATGAAGGAAGGCACCGTCCTTTTCAGTTTTCTTTTATTACAGGAGAATGGATATTTTTTTTAGCTCTGTTAAATTTGATGTTGATAATTCCATAGTATTAAGGGGAACCCATTATTTATGGACGCCCCTTTAGTTCATAAGAAAAATTACTGTCGAGTGTTACCTAACAATATATACTTTGGACTGAAAGATTTTTTAGCCATTCCAATGATAAACGATTTGCACAACGCCAGAGGAAAATGTTCTTGTATTCAGCATTTTTAAATTTAACCTTTGTTTTAAATCAATAAACAACGGTTTTCCTTCTCCCAAAACAACAGGGTGAATAGATAATCTAAATTCATCAACAAGCCCCAAATTTATAAAAGTTGTAATGAGACTCGCTCCACCATATAGCCAGATGTCTTTACCAGGCTTTTTCTTTAATTTATTTACTTCTTCAAGAATATTATCATTTATAAATATTGCTTGATTATCAATCTCATGTTGTGTTCTGGAAAAAACATATTTCTTTTTACTATGAATTAATTTCCAAATTTCCTTTTCCGTATCAGGGTCTTCTTTTTTGGGGATATACTGTCCCCATAAATCGTAGCTTTTTCTACCATATAAAATAGTATCAATTTGATTTAAGAAATCAGTAAACCCCATATCAGGGTCCATAATACACCAATCAACTTCTCCATTTTTCCCTTCAATAAAACCATCTAGAGTAACTGCTAAATCTAAAATGATTCTTCTCTGTTTTAAGTTATTTGTCATAACTATTCATCCTTTTACATAAGAAGTTGGTAGAAATTCTTCTTCCACTCACACACCAGATGGATTAAGTTGCGTTTGTGGACAGAGTGAAGAACAATATCCTAAAATGAAAGTGCCCACTACTCTTTGCAGCTCGATTAGCAGGAACACTCTTTATCTTCACTTGGTTAAATGAAAGCTCTGTTCGATTAAGTTATAGATTTCGCTTTCTGGATCTGTCCGTTCTAAAACAATTGAAATCCAATGTTCCTTATCCATATGATATCCGGGTAAGATATTTTCCCCATTTCTTAAGCCATCACTTATGTCAGGGGGGCATTTTAAATTCAGAATATCTATTTCGCCATGTCCTTCCAGGCCTAATTTTTCTGGGAGAACATTCATGATAAGACCGTACCATTTTTTGTTTGATGTATGTCTCAAAGAAGCATAGTTTGGGTATTTCCCCCACGGATAATCAGGCGATGTACCGTATTTTTTTTTGACGTGTTTAAAGATATCTTCTCTTGTCAACATACTCAACCACTCCTTTATTCACTCTAATTTCTTCTAGGAAAAACCAAAGAGCGATCCTTGGTTGTCCTTTGGATACTTCAATAGAGATGTCACCAATGGCAGAAGCTGTGGCAAAGCTTCCTCTCTCCATGGGTACTATTCAACAGGGTTGTGGGCGAGTTGAATGAAGGATGATATTTCTCATTGAGTTTATTGTTAGTGGGCATGAGATCATCTTCTTTGCTCTTGTTTCTATTCTTTTTTACTGTACCACAATCCTTTGATGAAATACTTCATTACGATATTGAAATTTATATATAAGGTAATGGATGTCTTATCTATTGCTGTTCTCTTAAAGAGTGCACTTTTGGAAGCTGTTATTGAATAGTATCGAAACGAGTTTACTAAATATCATCTCGATTGGCGGAGATTGATTTGATCATTAAAATGACTCAATTGAATATGAAAGATTTCAATAAACCAAACGAACCTTTCGTTGTTTTAGGGAGAATGATACCTGCTTTTGAAAACGGTGTTTGGACATATACTGTGGAACGATTTTCTAAACCTTATTTTAAACAATATGAAGATGATGAAATGGATGTTAGTTATATGGAAGATGAAGGGAAAGTTGTTTTTTTATATTATGGTGAAAGCAACTGCATCGGCCGGATTAAGATTCGTTCTAACTGGAATGGGTATGCACTAATAGAGGACATTGCTGTTGCAAAAGACTATAGAAAGAAAGGTGTTGGAACAGCATTATTACATAAAGCGATTGAGTGGGCAAAGGAGAATCGCTTTTGTGGTCTTATGCTTGAAACACAAGATATTAATGTCTCAGCTTGTCGTTTTTATGCCAAACATCACTTTATAATAGGTGCGGTTGATACGATGCTGTATTCCAACCTTCCAACAGCAAATGAAATTGCGATTTTTTGGTACTATCCTAACCCCTTCTTTTCTTTGATAAGAAGTGTCTTTCCACAATAGGCATAAAAACGTGAAGGATCATTCCTCCCAAACAGACGGTTAATAGGGTTCCGATGCCGATAGGGCCTTTAAAGATGATGGCTAATACTAAGAAAAGAGCGTATACCAATGTTCTTGAAAACAAAATTGTTCTTTTGGAGAGATCTCGGATAATAAGTGTTAAATGATCGATGGGTGTTGATGCGAATTTCGTCTGAAGATAGATGGCTGTTCCAAGACCGATGAGCACCAAACCAATTCCGAAACAAATCAGTTTGCTTAACAACGCGTTTAGATAGATGGTGTTTTTTACAACAAACAACCATAGGTCAATGCCTATTCCAGTAATGAATGCTGTAATCAAGCCTAGCAAAAGAGGTTTTTTTCTCGTTAATATAGCGTTGCAGATTAAGAGGATCACAGAAATAAGGACCTCCCAGCTTCCTACGGTAAGTCCGACTTCTTTTGACAGACCAACCAAAAGGGCATCGAAGGGTGATGTGCCCAGTTCTGATTGTATGGTTAAGGAAATGCCCAAACTTAATATGAGTATGCCTAATCCGTAAAAAATATATTTCATGTTAAATCCGCGATATTTCTTTTGTCATCAGGACGTGAGGGATGCCGTCTTCCATAAATTCCTGTGAAGAAATCTGGTAGCCCAGTTTTTTATAAAAGCCTGTTGCTTGTGTTTGACCATGCAGCTTACATGCAGTCAGTCCTTTTTCTTTTATGATTTCTTCTAACCCGTTTACGATGACTTTCCCCAATCCGTACTTACGGTAAGGTTTTAGGATGCAGATTCTTTCCAGCTTTGCTGTATGGTCAACGATGCGCACACGGCCCGTGCCGACAGGCTGATTCTCATAATATACCAAGACATGCTGGCATTGTTCCTGGAGCGTATCAAATTCATCGAACTCTTCGGATTCAGATACATGTTGCTCCTCAATGAAAACCGTCTTTCTAATATTCAAAGCTTCATGTAAATCAGCTTCAGTTGTTATTCTTTTTATATTCATTATGAATCAATCCTTTTCTGATATTAGTCTGGACTGTACAGCATGCATGTGGTCTTATAATAGTAAGGGTAAAACATTTTTGTTGTAATTGCAACAAAAATATGTGAGGGGTTTTAGGAATGAATGATATTTTGCGTGAGATCGGCATGATAGCAAGAGCGTTGGATTCCATAAGCAACATCGAATTTAAAGATTTGGACTTAACAAGAGGGCAGTATCTCTATCTCGTACGTATATACGAAAATCCGGGAATTATTCAAGAAAAATTGGCGGAAATGATAAAAGTGGACCGGACAACGGCCGCGCGGGCCATTAAGAAGCTGGAAATGCAGGGATTTATTCAAAAACTGCCGGATGAGCAAAATAAAAAAATAAAAAAACTGTTCCCGACTGAGAAAGGAAAAAAGGTATATCCATTGTTAAGAAGAGAAGGAGAACATTCCACGGAAGTGGCCTTGTCCGGTTTTACTTCAGAGGAAAAGGAAACCATTTCTGCACTCCTTCATAGAGTGAGGAAGAATATAGAACGTGATTGGGAATATGTCAAGAAGGGGAACAAAAGGGATTATTAATGGACAATGTTAACAAGTCGAGCTGATGCTGGCGAAAATCGGCGTCTCCTCCTCAAGAATACCAGTCTGCTGGAGTGTGGGGCCATTTTCAAGATAATCTGTCTGGTCCGTTCACTTCTGTTTTCTTTAAAAACTATCAAAAAATCTCCAAAGGGAGTGGTTTTGATGAACTTGAGACAGCTATCAGAACATGTCTTTCAATGTGAATTTGAGCTTGATGTGCCTCTCCGTATTCCGGTTCATACTTGGTTTATCAAAGATGGTGATGATGTTTATATTGTTGATACGGGAATAGAACGTTTTGCTGATGCTCAAATTAGGGCAGCACTCGCGATCGGCGATCCAAAAGCCATCTTGCTTACTCATGGCCACAGTGATCATATCGGAGGTGCATCAAAATGGTTAGAGAGATTTGATATTCCGATTTTTGCGCACCAGAAAGAACTAAAGTACATCAATGGGGAAGAGCCATATCCGAACAAAAATGAAGTGGAGAACACAGGGGTAGCCCATGTTGTCCAGCCGCTGACGGAGCAAACGCTTGCTCACCTGCCTCTGAAATACTATTTAACACCTGGCCATTCTCCGGGTCATGTCGTGTATTATCATAAAATCGATCGTACTCTTTTAACGGGTGACCTTTTTATCACAAGTAAGGAGGATTTACACCCACCTATAAGAAGATTCAGTGTTGATATAAATGAGAACATTGATAGCGGCTCAATCATAGATCAAATCAAACCAACGCTCATTTGCTCTTCACATGGCGAAGAAATTCTTTATAACGAAGAATTGTATAAGAACTATGTGGTAAGGTATAGGGATTAATGGAAGTAAGAAAAAACATACCAAATGAATTGGTATGTTTAGAGGGGATTTAAATATACTCCGAAATCTCAATGAGGTTCTGATCGGGGTCTCTTATATAAACAGATAGAATCGGGCCGAGTGCACCGGTTCTTTTTATTGGGCCTTCCTCGACATTGACGTTTGTTTTCTTGAGATGCTCCATCACTTTATTGATGGGTTCATCCGTGATCATACATAAATCGACAGATCCCGGGAGCGGGTGCTTGGCTTTAGGTTAGAATTCATGACCGGCCTCATGCAAGTTGATTTTTTGATTGCCAAAATACAAGACTTTTCTGCCTGCGCCAAATGTTTCTTCTTCCATTCCCAAAACAGATGTATAAAAGTCGATCGTTTCTTGAAGGTTTTGTACAGTCAACACCAGATGATCAATTCGTTTGATCAAGATGAATTCCCTCCTTTTAGGGTAATCGAAATAACGAAAATCATCACAATCACTAGATGACCTGCTTTATAAGATAGATTTACAGGTGCTACAGATAAATACTGACGGCAGAGTAAACAAGCAGCAAACACATAATAGTGCGAAATGCTTTATCGTATTTGTCAAAGAGTTTTTTGAACACAGAGCCGAATCCTGACCATAGCAGCAGCGCCAGCCAGCCGAGAATGATGGCTAATGTGAGATAAAGAATGACCGATGTCATTGAATGCTGAAACGGAAGGATAAAAGCACTCATCAATGTTAAGAAGAACAGAATGCTTTTGACATTGATTATTTGAAAAATAAAACCTGATAGAAAAGAAGAATGCACATCTTCAGAATCCTTCTTTGCTTTTTTGGACATGCCGACCTGCCATGCCAAATAAAGCAGATAGACTGCACCTGCTATTTTGAAGTATGGTTCTGCAACCGGAATCCAATTGTATAGTCCTATCGTAAATACACCGCTGAGAATCCCAAGGACTGCAAAACCTGCCAAAATGCCGCTATTGAAACGCCATGACCCTATAAAGCCAAACCGCCGCGCTTCATTCATCATTAAGATGTTGCTCGGGCCAGGCGTAATGGATGTCAAAATCACATACGAAAGAAAAGCTATTATACTCATAAAATCACCTTCATTTACTAATGTCGTACGGGGCAGTTTTTATTGTATGATAATGATATCTATAAATAAAATTGAAATATAAAAAGTCATTATCATTTTTTTCAATAGATCATAAAAGGAGAAATCGTATGGAGATCAGACATCTTATCACGTTTCAGACCATCGTAGAAAAGGGGAGCTATACAGACGCCGCGGCGAAGCTAGGCTATACGCAATCCACGATCACCACTCACGTCCAAGCGCTGGAGCAGGAGATCGGAGGGGCATTATTCACGTACGAGAAAAGGCGTTTAAGACTGACTGTTTTAGGAAGGGAATTGATCCCTTTAGCTGAGGATTTACTATCAACCCATGAACAAATCAAGAATATGCAAAACGTTCACGAAGTTAAGGGTGTGTTGAAAGTAGCGGCACCTGAGTCGTTAACCATTTCCAGACTTGGACCGATCATAAGGGAATTTTCACTGAAATATCCTCATGTCAAAATCATCTTAAGCAACGGCACATGTGGACAAAATCAGGTGGATTTGTTAAGCGGACGGGTCGATGTCGCGTTAATGGTCTATCCGGAGATCAATATTGAAAAGTGTGTTCATTACACATTAACCGAGGAGGAGATAGTCCTTGTGGGCAGTATGGATGGACCGGATCATTTTGATGATTACAAACAGGAAAACAACAGCCATTTCTTTATCACAAATGAAGAGGGCTGCAGTTACCGGTCGATGTTTGAACGATACCTTGTGAAGCATGACATCAGCGGTTTTCAAACGATGGAGCTGTGGAGTATCGAAGCAATCAAACAAACGGTTATGAGCGGGCTTGGATTTTCCGTTTTGCCTTATATCACAGTGAAAGAAGAAGTGGAGGCGGGCAAGCTGAAAATCCTTCATCATGCTGAAACCCTTGATCCGCTTTACTCTCATATGTTACTCAAAAAGAAAAAATGGCAGCTGCCTGCCGCAGAGGCTTTTGCGGAGCTTGTTTTACATTCAATTCATGAGCAAAAGGAGTGAGTGTCAGGCTCACTCCTATTCTATTTAAATTACGGCTGTGAGCTTTGGTTTTACAAATTTCATGAAAATCCCTCTGACTAATGGGCCCATAATCAGTAATTGCAATGGATAGGCCAGGATGAAATTTTTCAACACAATCATAAGATAAGCACTGAAGAGGCTGTCCCCGTTCAGCCCATTTGCTAGAACCGCTGTCACTAAACCGAACACAGACATACAAAGTACCATGCCAATCACCATACAAGTTGACATGGCAAGGATGACATGAATTTTTTTAGTCTTGTCGAACGGCATACGGAATGCAATCTTCTTGGCGAGGGGGCCCACTAACAGTAAATCGAACAGGAGGGCGACCATAAAACCGATGACCATTTCAAAAACGGTCATCAGTGAAAAATCCTGAATGGCTCCGTTGATGATGGCATTGTAAATCGACATGACGCAGACCATTCCAAAACACATCATCACGCCAAATATAAGACTCTCTTTTTTATTTGCTGGCATACAATCATTCCTTCTCTTCATAATCGGTGATTAGTATACCAATGAACTGTTCATGCTCATAAGTGACAAATTTGTGAACAATCTATAGCGCAGAATCGTCTTGTTTTGTCATCAGCACATGCGGAATGCCATCCAACATAAATTCTTCTGATGCAGTCTGATAGCCTAGCTTTTCATAAAAGCCTGCCGCCTGTGTCTGGCCGTGCAATTTGAAGGCAGAAATGCCTTGTTCTTTCACAATACGTTCTAATGCATCGACGATTATTTTTCCCAGACCGAATTTGCGGTAAGGCTTCAGAATGCAGATTCGTTCCAGTTTCCCCGCGTGGCCAACGATACGGACACGTGCAGTGCCAACAGGTACATTCTGATGATAAGCCAGGATGTGCTGGCAATCACCGTGGAGTGTATCGAACTCATCGAATTCATCCGAAATGGGACAGCCTTGTTCCTCTACAAATACTGTCTTTCTGATTTCAAACGCTGTATGTAAATCCTGTTCTGACGTGATTTTTTTGACATTCATGTTTGAATCCTCCCTACTCAGAAAAATGGCTGATGACGTATTGTTTAAAGGTCTCAGCAACCGGTGATAAAAACCTGCCTTTTATCCAGGCAATTCCTATGACACGCTGACATTCCGGCCAGCTGACGCGGATTTTGGTGATTTTGCTTTGGTCTAAGCCTTTCAGGTCTGGGAGAATAGATATGCCCAGTCCGGCTGCCACAAAACCTGCGGCAGTAGCTGCTTCTTCTCCTTCAAACATAATGTTCGGCTGTATATTGGCCTTCTCAAACAGCTCATCGACCGTCATCCGAAGCGCGTAGCCTTTTTTCAATAAAATAAAACGCTCCCCGGCAATCTCATTCAGGGTAATGCTTTCGCGACTGGCTAATGGGTGATCATTTGGCACAAATACAAAGAGTTCTTCACTCCACAGCTTGATCCATTGGATCGGATTTTCAGGCTTAATCGAAGCGAGGAGACAGAGGTCCAGATCCCCAGATTTTAATCGTTCAAGCAGCCAATAAGAGTGGTTTTGCTTCAGCTGGAAGGCAATGTTGGGGTATTCCTGCTGAAAGGAGCCGATGAGATCGGGCACGAGCGTGGTGCCTAATGTATGCAAAAAACCGAGAGAGACTACGCCTTGGTCTGGCTTTAATAAAGCTTGGATTTCTTCTTTTCCTTCGGTGTACTCTTTCATCATCGCCTGAACCCGCCGCAAAAAAATGTGTCCGTATTGATTTAAGCTAATGGATCGTCCTTGCCTGTCAAATAGCGGGACACCCAAATGATTTTCCAGCCTGGCGATAGAGCGTGAAAGCGCAGGCTGTGTGATGGAGAGGCTTTTTGCAGCTTTCGTCACATGCTGCATCCGGGCGAGTGTTTGAAAATATTCAAGTTGTTCCCATTCCAATTATCATCCCTCCTTATTACATATAAGCATGAAAAGGATATTTTATATGCATTATACAACATATATCAACGGTGCTAAGATAATAATATAAACAGACTCGAGGATGTTTGAAATCGGAAGAAATAAAGGATGGTTGTTTATGAATTACAGTGCTCCACAACATGATGAGGGACCGATAAAGTCCCGATGACATACATTCAAAAAGGCACACCGGTTTTTCGAAAAATTACGTTTGCTTTCTTCGCTGCGGGTTTCAATACATTTGCGATTCTATATTGCGTACAGCCGCTCATGGAGGAATTCACGAGGGAATTTCATGTGACGCCTACTGCGGCGAGTCTTTCTTTATCTGTTACCACAATGCTGTTAGCTGTGAGCATGCTTGTCTTTGGTTCATTATCCGAGGTGTGGGGGCGCAAGCCGATTATGGGTATTTCCATGCTGGCCGCATCGGTTCTCTGTCTGGCATCGGCTTTCAGTCCGAACTTTCATACACTGCTCGTATTGAGAACCGTTCAAGGCGTTGCGCTCGCAGGCCTTCCGTCGATTGCGATGGCTTATCTTGGAGAAGAAATTGAACCCGGAAGTCTTGGATCAGCGATGGGGCTGTATATCAGCGGAAACGCAATCGGCGCCGTTTTCGGAAGGATCGTTTCCGGGCTCCTGAGCGAGTACTTGAATTGGCATATGGCGATGGGGTCAATTGGTGTCATTAGTTTGATTGCTAGTATTATATTTTTTATGAATTTGCCGCCATCCAGGCATTTTACGCCAAGAAAATTGAAGCTCGGGAAATTGGGAATGTCTCTGATCGGCCACTTGAGGGACCGTAAACTATTCAGCTTGTTTCTCATTGGTTTTTTACTGCTCGGAAGCAATGTTGCATTGTTTAATTACATTGTGTACGTGCTGTTGGGCCCGCCGTATTCGCTTAATAAAGCATTTTCCAGCTGGATCTTTATTGTGATGATTGTAGGCATTTTCAGCTCGTCTTTCATTGGAAGAATGGTTGATCGGTATGGCTATCCGAAAATATTGGTGATGAATATTTTCATCGTCATTGCAGGTGCTTTATTCACGATAAACAGTATGCTGGCAGTGAAAATTCTGGGAATTGCCCTCTTTACATTCGGTTTTTTCGGAGGGCATTCAGTTGCCAGCAGCTGGGTGGGCAGGAGAGCCCTTTACAACAAAGCACAGGCTTCATCGCTGTATTTGTTCTTTTATTACGCCGGTTCAAGTGTTTTCGGAACAATCGGAGGGCTATTCTGGTCTGCTTTTCACTGGCTGGGCGTTGTCGGTATGATCACCTTCATGCTGCTGGTTGCGTTATGGCTGTCGGGATACTTGGCAAGAAGTGTGAAAATGCCGGATAAAAGGAACGAAAAAGGATTGAATTGATCAGTAAAAAAGGACCGTTAGCGGGTCCTTTTTTTATTTCCAATGGGCAGGGATTCGTAAAGACAGCGGCAGCTTTGTGTTCGAATCGCCGTTGGCGGCGTTCACCTGTGCCTGTGTCAGAAAGATGCTCCCGGTCAGGTCGGCGCCTCTGAGATCAGCGTCTCTCATATCTGCACCGATAAAGTCTGTCATTCTCAAATCGGCATTTCTCAGATCTGCGGCTATGAGCAGTGCCCCTCTTAGGTTTGCTCCTCGCAAATCAAGCCCTTTCAGTTTCGCGCCGATCAGGACACTTCCCTGGCTGACTTTTTTCGGGAGTTTTGGATGGCGGGCTTGGGCACGCACCAGTTCACTCGTTTTTAACAGCCATTCATTGACCTCAGCTCGATGCTCGTCCACCTGCAGTGTCAGCAAGCGCTCTTTGCTGAGTCTGGTGAGCCTTTCTATTTTTTCGAAACTGGTTCTCAGTTCAGAATGAATCGGCTTGGCTATATCTATAGATAGAGCTTCATGTAAATACCAGAGCATTTCGTGCAGCTGCTGCATGATAGGAAAAACGTCAAACATCTGGTTGGCCGTTTCGGGGCTGTTTCGCCAATCCTTTCCCTCATAAGTGATTTGGGATACTTTTTGGCCGGCGCCAAAGCATTCATATGCAGAGCAGCCTCGAAATCCTTTTTCTCTGAGATTTTTATGTATAGAACATTGATAGTTTGATTGTAAGTTGCGGCAAGGCGTGCCCCCGTCTTTATCAAAAGCAAAATCTGCCGACTTCGCATAAGGCAAGGCGACACAGCACAGGCCAAAACAGTGCTGGCAATCCGCACTTAAATCATGATGTATATTGTCATGTAACGTTACTTCCGCAGACAATAATGTCCACCCCTTCACTTGGGTACTTTGTTAAATATATCTATTTGATTATATAGGAAAAAAGGATACTTTTCATTTTGTTTTCACGGTTTCAGTGATCTAACGATGTATAATATATCCAATCATGATGATTGGGGGAAGTCATTTGGAACAGCAATTGAAAGACATCATCTCTGCATGTGATTTGGCAATTCAAAATGAAGATTTTGATACACTGATGAATTATTATTCGGAAGATGCCGCTTTAGTTGTGAAGCCGGGCATGATCGCGCGAGGCAAAGAAGAAATCAAAAAAGCGTTTATCACGATTGCGAATTATTTCAATCATCATATTGTCCCGACACAAGGGGAAATGATCCTGTTGGAAGCAGGTGACACGGTACTTGTCCTTTCTCAGACACTGCTTGATTCGGATAAAAAGGACTCCGAGTATACGATGGAAAGAAGGGCGACCTATGTATTTAAGAAGAATGCGCAAGGCGAGTGGCTTTGTGTAATCGATAATTCATATGGTACGGATTTAATTGGTGTGTAAGATATGTCTTTGATGTGCCATTCCTGCATATAATGATTCATTCAGCTGATTAGGGAAGGTGACACAATTGAATGTGTATGACATCAGAATGGCTCCTTATTGGTTTTATGAAGGCAGAGGACTTGTTCAACATCCATACGTATTTCGGCAGCCTGTCTCCTCACGTGCAATCATTGCATCTACCCGCGGCGATGTCACGGGAGACGGCGTTATTGACGAGGTCTTTCTAACTGGAAATCAAATGCCCGGCAGCCCGTTATGGAGAAATATCACATTGGTGATCCGTGATGGCAGAACCCATCAGGAGCAGCAGATTCAGCTTCAAAACAATATGGGATACAATCCGTCGCTTTTTCTGGGGGATATGACAGGCGACAAGATTGAGGATGTGGCAGTGGTAATGGACACAGGGGGAAGCGGCGGTGCTATTTATGCATATGTGTTTGCCTATCTAAACAGGCAGTTCCGGCGAATTTTCAATTCAGATGTATTGAATGATGAATTAAAGTACAGTGTGAGGTATCAAAATCAATATAAAGCGAGCGTTATCAGTCATCAGCAAAACGAAACGTATATCCTCGACCTTACTTACAAGGGCAGGGAATATTTGAATGAGATTTATAACAGCCAAGGTGTGTTAAAAATGCCGATAGAAGGATGGGTGAATCCTTTATCGGGCTTGTATCCGGTTGATTTTGACAGAGACGGCGTATACGAATTATTGGCGTACCAGCGGATAGCGGGAAGGTATAACGCCGACTCATTGGGATATGTTCAAACCGTATTGAAATGGAACGGACGGCGTTTTGCCGTTGACCGGCAGAATGTTTCGATTGTTGGCGGTGCTGTCTCGTAATCCTGATGGCTGTCACCCTATAAAGGGTGACAAAACACTACAGGTGTTCTGCAACGACAACCAAATAATAAGATAAACCGGTTTGCTGCTCTTCTAACATTCCTCTATGGAAATCATCTTGCATAAAAAACGTGTTTGTTTTACATAATCTTCTTTACTTGTCGGATGCCCGTTCTGATTTAGGAACTTAAGATGATTCATGACATGCTCTTGCACGGAAGGATCATGATACGTTACACCGTTTCTTAAAAAATCAGCCATCCTATCAAGAAAATGTTTAGCCTCTATTGCCATTTTGTTCATTTCATCGACATTGATTGTATGTGTATCCAATTCAAAATCGTAACGCTCTTTTAAATACCCATTTTGTTCTGCTAAAGATTGTTTCCATTCTTCAGCGCTTTCAAATCCTTTAAACATTACCTTGTGATCCATGTTTTCGCCTTTTCTCGTGTATTCTAAAGATGTGTTGACTGTTTGAATGAGACGCTGATACTTTTCAATTTTCTTTTCAAACAGCTTTTTTTGTTTTTCTAATGTACTTGTTCTTTCAGCATCCTCATTTAGTAATGTTTTGATTTCTGACAAAGGGATATCTAATTCTTTGTAAAAAAGGATTTCCTGCAGTCTTTTTAGTTCGTCAGCACCATAGTACCGATATCCGGCTTCGCTTATTTCCTTTGGGGCTAGCAAGCCGATTTTGTGGTAATGATAAAGCGTTTTAATTGTGACATTCGCAATATTGGATAGTTCTTTTACTGTTAATTTCACCATCCGACTCCTCCTTTCTTCTTTCACTATGAGGCCTTACCTTTGGTTGGAGTCAAGGATAAAATGGTGGTGTTTTCGTCCGAAGACAGCCTAGTGAATGTGGGAGAAAGAAAATAACACCTGGCGGATTCAAAGAAAAGAGTGCTTTTCAGCAAGCACTCTTCATTCCAGTTTAATTCGTTTTACATCCCCTAGTACAAACACATAAAAAACCAATCCCAGCAACAGCACAAAACCAGCTACCAGAAAGCTGAGCGTAAAGGAGCCTGTCACATCAAACAAATACCCTGTCAGTGACGCAGCAATAATGCCTCCGAACAGGTTGTTTGCGAGATTCACCATGGAGCTCAGCATGGATACGGAACCGATCGGCGCGAGTTCTGCGGAGATGGACCAGCCGACCGGAGCGGTTGCGGAAATTCCGGCGAGTCCGATGGAAATGCAAATAATGGCTACGGTAATATTGTTCGTCAGAATGGAGCCTAAAAAGAAAAAGCCAAAGCTCATTCCGACTATGATTACGGTTCGGTACACCTTGGTGTTAGGATAGCCTTTCTTAATAAAATAATCGACGAGCCAGCCGCCGACCACAATGCCGGAAATGGTTGAGATCAGCCACGGCACGGCGGTGAATAAACCGGATGACATGAGATCCATTCCGTATGTATGCTTAAAGAAAGTCGGAAGCCATGTAAGCAGCAGGTTGAATGTATAGCCGTACCCCGTAAATCCGATCATTAAGCCCCATACTTTACGATTAGTGAAAAGCTTTTTTAAAAGCGGACCCGTTTTGTAAGGGATTTGTTCTGTTGTGATTGTATTGTGTTTCTGAATATAGTTTAATTCGCTTTTGGAAATGCGTTTGTGCCGTTCGGGCTGCTCGTAGTACTGCCAGAAAAAGATGGTAAACAGCACATTGATGCATCCGATCGTTAAAAAGGCGACCCGCCAGTCAAATGTTGTGACGAGAAAGGCGACCAATGGCGCGCCGATTACATTTGAAAACTTGGCGGCCGAATCGAACAGTGAGTTTGCCAATCCCCGCTCACTTGGAGGAAACCAGAGAGCGGTTGCCTTAGAGGCAGCAGGGAACGCAGAGGCGCTCGTCAGCCCAATGAGAAACCTGAACAGATACAGCAGCAATTTTCCTTGCAAAAAAGCAAGAAGGATCGTTAAAAAGCTCCATATTGTCATTCCAACCCTCGTGACCCATGCGACCCCAAAACGGTCCAGCAAACTTCCGACAGGCAGCTGCATCAGTGTATAGGAATAGGTGTAAATGGAAAACACGATGCCGAGTTCAGTTGCAGTAAGGTGAAACGAATCTTGTATCGCAGGGGCCGCTACCGAGATGGCCACTCGGTCAAAATAATTAAGAATAATAATGCCGCTAAGTAACGAAGATATGTACCATCTGGTATGCCCAGGCCGTTTCACGCGCTCTTGACTCATGATGAAAACCTCCTCTGTCATAGCATGATCTCCTGATGGAAAAACCATTCAAATTTTAAATACCACAGCGCGCTTTTATATAAACGGCAGGAATTTGACTGGAACAGATCGGTGCTTTAGAATGAAAGTAATAAAAATGAACACTCCAAAGGGGAGTAGCTTTCACAGTAAAGTCGTCATTACGGGACAAGGTGTCCTCGGCTTTGCTGGCAATCTAATTGTTAGCGAGACCTTTGCCAAATCTGATTTGGTGAAGGTCTTTTTGTTTCAGGAACTTCACCAAATTGGTGGAGTTTTTTCATTTTTATCAAAAAGGGAGAGGAGCATCAGAATGTCTAAGCTGAAAAAGTGGCTGAAGCGTGAATTGGTGAGGAAAGGGCTGCCGTTAGCGAAAGAGAAATTGATTCCGATCTTAAAAGAAAAAATGAAGAAGAAACGATAAGGAGGCTGACGATGAAAATCTTTTTGACTGTTCTTGCCGGAGTGGGGCTTATGAGTGCAAGCGGATGCGGCATGCTTGATCAGGTGAACGACGGATTGAACTATACGAGTGAAGCAGCTGGTTATGTGGAGAAGGTGAAGACATTTGCAGAGGAAGCGCCTGAATTGGCTGAGAAAGCTGTAAATGACACTGAGGCGAAAGAAAAACTTGAAGCGCAGCTTGAGTCGATTCAGAAGGCTGCCGCTGATTTTAATGAATTAACGCCGCCTGATGCCGCAGCGGAGATTCATCAAACCATTCAGGAACATAACGAAACCTTGCAGAAAAGCGCTGAAGATGTGTTGAAACAAGCCGAGGAAGGCAAGGTATCGCTTAAAGAATTGGAGCAGTCAGACCTGGTCCAAAACGCAAAGCAAATTACTGATGTGATGGGACAAATTGAGAAGCTGGGTGAATAAGAAAAAGCATCCCGACGCGGGATGCATCAGTGTGTCGACAAACCCTCGCATTCGTTGTCAGGCCTGCGCTTCGGTGCTCATGAATTCCAACATTCGCTGTGCTCCGATGCTCGTCCTTCCTAGACTTCAAGGGTTTTCAATCACGCTGAAAAGATGACAACATCCTAAAACTATAAACCGTTTTAGGATGTTGTCAGTAATATGAAGCATCCCGAGGACGGGATGCTATTTTTATTATTCAGCCATTGCGTCTGTTAAGACAGGAACGACTTGTTTTTTACGGGAAACAACGCCTTTCAAGAGGGCTGTGTTGTTTTCTAATGTAACGTTGAACGCTTTTTCCACTTTCGCTGCTTCGTTACCGATTGCAAGAGCAAGTGAATCATTTTCTAAGATATCTGTGATAACGAGAAGGAACAGATCAAGATTCTTCTCAGCCACAACTTTTGAGATCACAGCTTCTAATTCAGCTTGGCGTTTTTTTACATCTTCAATGTCCACTGTGTTTACTTGTGCGATTTCGACTTTTTTGCTGCCGAGTGTAAATTCTTTCGCATCAAGAGAAATGAGCTCTTCCACTGTTTTTTTGCTTAGATCAGCGCCTGCTTTCAGCATGTTCAAGCCGTATTCTTCAGCATCTACGCCAGCGATTTCAGCAAGCTCTTTTGCTGCCGCTACGTCTTGGTCCGTGCAAGTTGGAGATTTAAATAACAGGGAATCAGAAATGATCGCAGACAGCATAAGGCCGGCAATTTCTTTCTCGATTTTCACGTTATTCTCTTTGTACATTTTGTTTAAGATGGTAGCCGTACAGCCTACAGGCTCAGCACGATAGTAAAGCGGCTCAGCTGTTTCAAAGTTAGCGATGCGGTGATGGTCGATAACCTCTAAAACCTGAACCTCTTCAATATCTTTGATGCTTTGCTGGCGTTCGTTATGGTCAACCAGGATAACGGCGTTTACTTCGTTTGCAGCTGTTTCAACAAGGCGCGGGCTTTCTTGTTTGAAATAGTCAAGCGCGTATTGTGTTTCGCCGTTGACTTGTCCGAGGCGGACAGGCTCAGCATTGAAGCCGAGTTTGTTTTTCAAATCAGCATAAGCAATCGCAGAACAAATCGTATCTGTGTCTGGGTTTTGGTGTCCGAAAATAAGTATCTTTTCCATGATAGCTCCTATCCTTTTTTAAGTAGTGTAATCTTTATATAGTTTAACACGTCTTGCTGCAGGTGTAATCATGCAAACCCTTAAAAATTGATGTGAATAAGAAGCATTTTCTTTGAGCTAAGGAGAAAAGGTGTGTAAAATACTGGGTAGCTTAGTTGCAAAATGTAATGTAGTATCAAAAAAGGTACTATTGGAGGGTCAAGAATGAGTGGAAAAAAGAATATATACCCGAACAAAGAAGGCTGTCCAGTTGAATTTACTCTAGATGTTATTGGCGGAAAGTGGAAAGGAATTCTTTTTTATCACATGATAGATGGCAAGAAACGGTTTAATGAGTTTCGGAGAATCTGCCCGAGTATTACTCAAAGAATGCTTACTCTTCAGCTGAGGGAGCTGGAAGCGGACGGCATCGTGCATCGTGAGGTTTATCAACAGGTGCCGCCCAAGGTTGAGTACTCTCTGACGGAATTCGGGCGAACGCTTGAACCGATTGTTTTGCAAATGAAAGAATGGGGAGAATCCAACAGAGACGTGCTGGAATCTTATCGTTCGAACGGCTTACTGAAGGATCAGCAAAAATAGCAGCAAAGGGAACTCCTTTGCTGCTTGTTTTATTTCATTGAAATGGCTCTGTTGGCGTTTCTGACATCGTTTTTCAACAGTTCAGAAAGGTTGTAAGACGGATAATATCCATGCTGATACATGTATCGATAAACTTGGGCGTGCAGCTGGATGGCAGCATTCAGCTGTTTGACCAGTACGTTTCTTAATTGAGGTGTTGCTGTTTCTGTAATTGCGATGGCATAGCTGCGGACAGATGTTTTGGCAAAACCGAGCAGGTCACCGCTGTAAAATGGGTTATCTGCGCGTTCTTCTTCCTCATCCTCTCTGTGCGGAGCCTGTGGAAAGAACGGAAGAAGCTCTCTTAAATTTTGCTCAACACCCTGAATAGACACGTTATAAAGCTGTCTGAGCTGAGGGTCTTTTACTTCTCTTATCATTTTCTTCAGTTTAATGAGTCCGTTTGATTGAAAAGCAACCAGCTCGTGCATTTCTAATGTTTCATGCCAAGCCAATGTTCTGCGTTCATCCATGTGAAAATTCTCCTTTATCGATCAGATTCCATATCAGCATATGCCCAACGCTCAATGTTGTTCATGATGTTTTGAAGTTTTGAAAAAGGGAAATTCACCTTATATAGGATACGGGTTGAGAACATGCACAAAGAGGTGAAACACAATGTGGGACATGATAAAGAACTTTTTCTTGTTTAGCAGCGGCGTTCTGCAAGCAACAACCCTTTTACTGGTGATCTTAATTTTTATGTATGTCAGAAAAACGAAAAAGAAAAACAAGGAATCTTCTGGCTTTATGGATGATAAACATTAATTGTGATGGGCATTCTTTTCAAAGAATGTCTTTTCATTTTTTATGTTTCACATGAAACATTAGCGTCATTTTACTTGCGATTTGGACTTATGTTAAAATATAAAAGTAAAATTTAGAGATGATATAAAAACATTCGGTGCAAAGTATGTTGCAGCGATGAAAAAAGAGCAGTCGTTTATGCTGCTCTTTTCTATTCGTATGTTCAGGATGATACGAGGTGACTAAGTGAAACAAACGAGAGCTTTAATGGAAGGTGCTATTTTAATCAGTCTGTTTGCGATCATCACGCTTCTGGTCGTTTATGTTCCTGTGATTGGAACAATTCTGTTATTTGCACTGCCGCTGCCAATGATCTTGTATACGATCAGACATGGATTGAAGCTAGGGATATGGATGGGCGCTGTCAGTCTTCCGGTTGTTTTTATTGTCGGGTCCTTTAACGGGCTTATTGTAGCTTTTATGTCAGCTTGCGCCGGCATTGCCATGGGACATTTTTTCAAAAGGAAAGAGCCTGGGCACGCCATTATTTCGGGCGCTCTTATTTATATGCTTAGTATTGTCTTCTATTTTGTGATAAGCATTCAGTTTTTGGGTATCAATATCATTGATGAGGCGATGACACAATACCGGCAATCTCTTGATATTGTAGAAACTGTAACGAAGCAGTCGGGCAATGCTGAACAGTTTGAAAAGCAATTAAAACTGATGGAAGAACAATTGGGTATCGTTCAATATCTTTTTCCAACAGCTATTGTGATGGTAGGAGTTATTTTTTCTTTCCTCAGTTACCTTATCGCTAAGCCGCTCTTAAGGCGATTCTCCCCCGATATTCCTAATCTAAAGCCTTTTAGAGAGTTGAAGTTTCCGCAAAGTGTTGTAGTACTGTATTTGATTATTGTCATGCTCTCATTTTTGCCTTTAGAAAAAGGCCAAATGCTGTACTCTATCGCTTTAAATGGGGAGTTTATACTCGGGTTTCTGATTTTCATCCAAGGTTTATCATTTATCTTTTTCTATTGCCATAAGAAACAATATCCAAAGGCTGTGGCTGTGATTGCTGTCATACTTGGGTTTGTGCATCCGGTCTTCATGGCAGCCATTCGCATTTTAGGCGTTTTAGATATGGGCTTTCATATAAGGAATAAGGTGAAGTGAACATGAGTTTTACTCACATGGTGGGGAGTGATAGAAATGCCAAGCTTTTATGAAAAACCGCTGTTTCGGTATCCCATCTATGCATTGATTGCTCTGTCAATTATTACAATCCTCATCAGCTTTTATTTTAACTGGATATTAGGAACCGTCGAAGTGCTGCTGCTGGCAGTTATTTTGTTTTTTATTAAGCGTGCTGATTCTCTTATTCGACAAGAGATTGATGCTTATATTTCTACGTTGTCCTACAGGTTGAAAAAAGTCGGTGAAGAGGCATTGATGGAAATGCCGATTGGAATCATGCTTTTTAATGACCAATATTATATAGAATGGGCAAATCCGTTTCTTTCCTCTTGCTTTAATGAAAGCACTTTAGTGGGGAGATCACTTTACGATACTTGTGAATCGGTAGTGCCGCTTATCAAACAAGAGGTGGAATCGGAAACGGTTACATTGAATGACCGCAAGTTTAGGGTTGTCATCAAACGGGATGAGCGTCTGTTATATTTCTTTGATGTAACAGAACAAATTCAGATTGAAAAGCTATATGAAAACGAAAGAACCGTCCTGGCATATATTTTCCTTGATAACTATGATGATGTGACACAAGGATTGGATGACCAGACGAGAAGCACGATGAACAGCCAGGTGACATCTTTGCTGAACGCTTGGGCGCAGGAGTACGGGATTTTCTTGAAAAGGACGTCTTCAGAACGCTTTATCGCTGTACTTAATGAACACATCTTAACTGAACTCGAAAATTCGAAGTTTTCGATTCTTGATGAAGTGCGGGAAAAAACCTCATTTGACGGTGTAGCGCTGACGTTAAGCGTCGGTGTCGGGGCTTCAGTCTCTTCCCTGAAAGAACTTGGCGATTTGGCGCAATCCAGCTTGGACTTAGCACTGGGACGCGGCGGAGACCAGGTAGCCATTAAGCTGCCAAACGGCAAGGTGAAGTTTTACGGCGGTAAAACAAACCCAATGGAGAAACGAACAAGGGTGCGGGCCCGCGTGATTTCTCACGCCTTAAAGGAAATCGTCACCGAAAGCAGCAATGTGATTATCATGGGGCATAAATTCCCCGACATGGATTCTATCGGCGCAGCGATCGGGATTTTAAAGGTGGCTCAGGCAAATAACAAAGATGGTTTTATCGTGATTGACCCAAATCAAATCGGATCAAGTGTGCAGCGTTTGATTGGGGAAATCAAAAAATATGAAGAACTGTGGTCAAGATTTATTACGCCTGAAGAAGCAATGGAAATTTCCAATGATGACACACTGCTTGTGATCGTTGATACACATAAGCCGTCACTCGTCATGGAGGAACGGCTGGTCAATAAAATTGAACATATCGTGGTCATCGACCATCACCGCAGAGGTGAGGAGTTTATCAGAGATCCGCTGCTCGTTTATATGGAACCATACGCTTCTTCCACAGCGGAATTGGTGACAGAGCTGCTTGAATATCAGCCGAAGCGCTTAAAAATCAATATGATTGAAGCAACAGCCCTATTAGCTGGTATAATAGTGGATACAAAGAGCTTTTCTCTCCGCACGGGCTCGCGGACTTTTGATGCGGCTTCTTATTTAAGGGCAAAAGGCGCCGACACGGTGCTGGTGCAGAAGTTCCTGAAAGAAACCGTTGATTCCTATATTAAACGGGCGAAGCTGATCCAGCATACGGTCCTCTATAAAGATAACATTGCGATTGCTTCTCTTCCTGAAAATGAAGAGGAATACTTCGATCAAGTGCTGATTGCGCAGGCTGCCGATTCGCTGCTGTCGATGAGTGAGGTTGAGGCTTCCTTTGCGGTGGCGAGACGGGATGAACAAACGGTTTGTATCAGTGCGCGGTCGCTTGGCGAGGTAAATGTTCAGATCATCATGGAGGCCCTGGAAGGCGGAGGGCATTTAACAAATGCGGCGACTCAGTTGTCCGGCATTTCAGTTTCTGAAGCGCTGGAACGGCTGAAGCACGCCATAGATGAGTATTTTGAGGGAGGCGTACAGAGATGAAGGTTATTTTCTTACAAGATGTAAAAGGAAAAGGAAAAAAAGGCGAAGTCAAAAACGTAGCAGACGGTTATGCGCATAACTTTCTAATTAAAAAAGGCCTCGCGGTTGAAGCGAACGCGTCAAACATCAGCGCGCTAAACGGACAAAAGCAGAAAGAGAAAAAAGAAGCCATTGCCGAGCTTGAGCAGGCTAAGAGCTTGAAAGAGACATTAGAAAAACTGACTGTTGAGCTTAGCGCAAAATCAGGTGAGGGCGGCCGTTTATTTGGTTCAGTGACAAGCAAGCAAATTACTGAACAGCTCCAAAAAGACCATAACATTAAAGTAGATAAGCGGAAGCTTGAACTGCCGGACGGCATTCGTGCATTAGGATATACAAACGTGCCTGTGAAGCTGCATCCTGAAGTGCAGGCTGTGTTAAAGGTACATGTAAAAGAAGAAGCTTAATAGAAAAGAGGCTTGGATTCATCCAAGCCTCTTTTTTTATTCCACGAGATAAAGAGTTTGCTGGCTTTCTCCGCCAGGTCCTCTTCGCATTCCCTGCACGCTGTTTGTGCTGCTAGAGGAACCGCTGTACTCGTCAGATGTTATTTCTTTTCCGTTTTTCTTAATCCAGGAAACAAGTTCGCTGTTGACTGAGTTGTTTTCTGACAGAAGGAAGTATTTCACTTTGCCTTCTTTGATCAGTTTTTTCAGTTCCGACACAGTCAGAATGGGATCCGTGCCGTTAAATCCGCCCATTGCCATAACAGATTCATTTTCGTAAATGATGTATGGCGCAGCTGTTACAGTTGTCAAAGTAGCAAATAAATATTCTTCGCCGGTATTGTGTTTTCTCAGATAGGACAGGAGCCCGCTGTCGACCTCTGAAGAGAACATGTTCCCGCCGTTTGCTGAGCCTTTGAGCTGCGGGCCGGATTCAGGAAGGACGCTGTTGCCACCGTATAGAAGCGGCGTTGCTGACCAGTAAACAGGTGTGAGAAGCAGAACGCACAAGCTGATGATGGTCAGCAGCTTACTGAACGGATGGCTGCGTTTAAGCATCAGAAGTGCAAGGGAGATGCCCAGTCCTACGAGTCCTAGGACATACATCCATACACTGCCAATTTGGCTTGTATAAGCACTCAGAATATACACCTGGAACGCGGCTGTGATCAGAACGGCTGCCGGCAGAAGATAGCTGGACCAGTCTTTATTATTTTTGTATAAGCGGTGCATCGTATACCATCCGATACCAGAAAGGGCGGCAATCGGCGGTGCCAGCATAATCAAATAATACTGGTGGAAGAATCCTGCGATGCTGAAGAAGCCAGCCACGGGAACAAACCAAGCCGCCCAGAATAGCGTTTCTTTCATTTCAGCAGCATGTCCGCGGCGATCACGGTACCAGCTGACGATTGCGCCCAGTAATCCGATCAATGAGAATGGAAGCATCCAGCTGATTTGGCCGGAAAGTGCTGATTGGAAAAGACGAAGCGGTCCAGGATCACCGGTGCCGAACATATTCACGCTTTTTCTGCCTCCACCGCCAGTCCCTCCATTTCCAGGTCCGTTACCACCTGTGGGAGGTGTGCCTCCGCCTCCATTGAGAGCGCCGCTTTTTCCGCCAGGCGGCTGAGGCGACTGTGAATGGTTTCCGAATGAATGATTTCCGTTCTGAGAAAAAGATGAACCGTTGCCATTTGGCGCTTGCATGTTGTCTTGATTCTGCATGTTCCCTCCGCCAGCAGCATTCATATCACCCTTTGCAAGGCCCGTAGTTTGCCCAAGCAGACGCTCTGTGCCGTTGTAGCCAAAGGCCAGTTCTAGCACTGAGTTAGTCTGGCTGCTTCCTACATAAGGCCGGCTTGAGGAAGAGGCTGAATCCACTGCAATCGCCCATGAGAGTGAAAGGCCTGTCAGAAGGACAAGAGACAGAAGCAGGGACCCGATTTTTTTCTTCAGAGAAACCCGAGATGCAATCAGGTAGAATAACACAAATGCAGGCAATACCATAAACGCTTGCATCATCTTCATATTAAAGGCGAGCCCAATCAGGGCAAATGCCGTCAGCAGCCAAACCAGCTTACCTTGTTTTACTGCCCTAAGCAGACAAGTTGAACCGAGCAATAAGGTAAAAACAAGCATGCTGTCGATATTGTTTGTCCGGCTGACAGCTACTGCGATAGGGGTCAGTGCCATGACAAGTGCGGCAATGCGGGCCGTTCCAACTCCAAAAGTCGGCTTTATCATTCTGTAGAGTAGAAAGACAGACCCAACTCCGGCAAGAGCCTGGGGAATGATGACACTCCACGTGTGAACACCGAAAATCAGTGCGAAAATCGTTTGAATCCATAACACGACAGGAGGCTTATCTACTGTCACAAATCCAGAAGGGTCAAATGACGCATAAAAGAAATTATGGAAGCTTTGCGTCATGCTTTTTACAGCCGCCAAATAGTACTGGTTCGCTGTATCATCCTGCCAAATGTGATACGTATTCAAAAAAGCTGCTGCCAGCAAAATAAGAATAAGAGCTGCGTCGAATCGTTTGGTTTTCATCGTTTTTCACCTCTTTATGATGTCTAATTGTTAAAAACAAATATGAAAAACTTATGAATAAACCATAAATATTCAAAGAAAAAAGCGGAGATATTTTCCCCGCTTTTATGCTGAATTTCTTTGTTTTTCTGACTGAAAAATGTATCGATCTCGTCCGGCTCCCTGTCCGGCTGCTCCCATTACGATCAGGGCAGCAATCAGAAGCACAATCGGCATCGTCCAAGAATGCGTCTGGTCAAAGAGATAGCCGACAAAGATTGGCCCGACTGCTGCCAGCAGGTAGCCGAATGACTGAGACATGCCTGACAGCGCAGCGGCCTGTTGGGCATTTTCACTGCGGAGACCAATCAAAGTGAGCGCCAGACTAATGCTGGAGCCTTGCCCGATACCGATAATGATCATCCAGATGGCAAGCAATGTATGGCTTCCGCCCGCTAATAATCCGCAGAGGCCGATCAGATAAACTGAGGCCAGCGCCGCAACGATACCGCGCTGCTGTTTCACACGGTCAGCTAAAACTGGCGTCAGAAAAGTGGAAGGCAGACTCGCAAATTGCATGAGTGATACCATCCATCCGGCTGTTACCGTATCAATCCCGTGTGAACGGAGAATTTCAGGAAACCAAGCGATGCTGCTGTAAAATAAAAACGATTGCAGGCCCATAAAGATGGTGACATACCATGCCATTTTGGAAGCCCAAATGGAACTGGATTGCAGCTTCATTGTCTGGTTTGCCGTATCTCGATGGCGCAGCTGAGGTATCCAGATCAGCAATGCAAGCAAAGCCAGCCCGCCCCATAAGAGAAAGGCTTGTTTCCATCCGCCATTCATCTGGGTCGCTAAAGGAACGCTGACACCCGATGCTAAAGCTGCGAATATATTCATTGATGTCGTATACAGGCTGATCATGATCCCTGGCTTGTCAGGGTATTTATGTTTGATTAAGCTTGGCAAAAGCACGTTTCCAATCGCAATCCCGACGCCGATAAGTGCCGTTCCGAAAAACAAAGCGGCAGTATAGCCGGTAGAACGAGTCAAAACACCGATAAGCAGTATCACGAGACCTAGCCATAAAGTTCGCTCATTTCCAAGGCGCTGTCCAAGCTTAGGTGCAAGCGGAGAAAGAACTGCAAACGAAAGCAGCGGCAGTGCGGTCAAAAAACCGGCTGCCCCATTGGACATGTGCAGCTCTGCCCGGATAGAGCTAATGACCGGACCGACTGAAGTGATCGCGGGCCGTAAGTTAAAGGCGATAAAGATAATGCCGGCGATCAGCCAAAATGATTGGATTTTTTTATTATGTGGATGTGGCAAAGCAGTTACTCCTTTTTTCTAACATATACATGATATTATCCCGAAACAGGTAAGCAAGTATGTGAATGAAAGCTATGATTTGTCCTCTTTTTGCAGTTCAGCCATTTTGGCAAGCAGAATATGCTGAGGCATATGCATGATCTGTTCAAGCGGCAGATTCAAGGACTCTGCAAGCTTTTGTGCAGTTTCAGCAGAAATTTGCAAAGGTCTCACAAAAGATCCCTCCTCTCTTCTGTCCATTGTACAAGAATCAGATGTGAAATGTAAGAAGATGTCACAAAGGAATAGAGCAATCGGAAAATGACCGTTATAAAAGAGGTAAGGAGGGTTCTTATGCACGCACCGTTATCCTTATTAAAACAAATGCTGAAGGAACACCAAATAGACACTGAAAAAGCTTTCACTTTCGAAGAATATATAGCAGTGAGGCTAAAGCTTCAGGAGCTGATGGGGAAATTTGCTTCGATCGGGGAGTGGGATCTGTATCAAAAAGCGGCAGATTTGATGATGCACATAGGCATCCAATGGATGAAATAAACTGATAACCGCTAAAAAACCCTCGCTGCAGCGAAGGCTTTCATTCATTAAAATGAGTGTTCTTCTTCCACATTTTTAAACTGGTCATAAATTACAAGCTTAGACGGACTGTTTTCCTTAGCCACCTGTTTGGCCTTTTCAATAGCGGCGTCTTTAGACGTATACAAAGCTGTCGGCGCTACATTCTCCACCTCAATAAACCAGCCGTCCGCATCAACATTAGGTGTAATCGCATATTTCTTTATCATCTTTCATTCCTCCCTCATGTTTTATTGCATTTTTCCCGCCTTTTTACTGTCCGAAACGATCCAATCTGCTAACTGAAAAAAACAGGAAACAGACAATTTTTCTATTTTTTTTCTGTAGAAATGGTAGAATGGAGGTTGGAGATTTTTTAATGAGAGGACGGTGCTTAGCATGACAGACCTTCTGAATGACCGGCTTCCCCCGCAAAATATAGAAGCCGAACAAGCCGTGTTAGGCGCTATTTTTTTACAGCCGTCTGCTTTAACACTGGCTTCAGAAGTATTGATTCCAGATGATTTCTATAGAATGTCCCACCAAAAAATCTATAATGCGATGCTGGTGCTCGGTGACCGAGGTGAACCGGTTGATCTGGTGACAGTAACATCAGAGCTTGCGAACACAGACCTGCTGGAAGAAGTAGGCGGCATTTCATATTTGACAGATATCGCAAACTCGGTGCCGACAGCGGCTAACATAGAATATTACGCGAAAATCGTTGAGGAAAAATCGATTCTTCGCCGATTAATCAGAACTGCGACAACGATTGCTCAAGACGGGTATACCCGTGAGGATGAGGTCGAGGATTTACTCAGTGAAGCGGAAAAAACGATTATGGAAGTGGCACAGCGCAAAAACACGAGTGCCTTCCAAAATATTAAGGACGTCCTTGTCCAGACCTATGATAATATCGAACAGCTTCACAATCGAAAAGGTGATATCACGGGAATTCCAACAGGGTTTACGGAGCTTGACCGGATGACTGCGGGTTTCCAGCGCAACGACTTGATCATTGTGGCTGCCCGTCCGTCAGTAGGGAAAACAGCCTTTGCCCTGAACATCGCACAAAACGTGGCGACAAAGACCGATGAGAGCGTTGCAATTTTCAGTCTAGAGATGGGTGCCGAGCAGCTCGTTATGCGTATGCTTTGTGCCGAGGGAAATATCAATGCCCAGAATCTCCGTACAGGTAACCTGACCGAAGAGGATTGGGGCAAGCTGACGATGGCAATGGGAAGCCTGTCGAACAGCGGGATTTACATCGACGATACACCGGGTATTCGAGTGAGTGAAATCCGTGCCAAGTGCCGCCGCTTGAAGCAGGAAAGCGGACTGGGCATGATTTTGATCGATTACCTGCAATTGATTCAGGGAAGCGGTCGTTCAAAGGACAACCGTCAGCAGGAAGTATCTGAAATTTCCCGTGAACTGAAGTCGATTGCCAGGGAGCTGCAAGTCCCTGTTATCGCGCTTTCTCAGCTTTCCAGGGGTGTTGAGCAGCGTCAGGATAAACGTCCGATGATGTCTGATATCCGGGAATCAGGAAGTATCGAGCAGGACGCGGATATTGTCGCGTTCCTTTATCGTGATGACTACTATGACAAAGAAACTGAGAATAAAAATATTATCGAAATTATTATCGCCAAACAGCGTAACGGCCCGGTAGGAACCGTGTCTCTTGCGTTCGTAAAAGAATACAACAAATTCGTCAACCTGGAACGGCGTTTTGATGACGCAGGCGTTCCGCCCGGCGCATAAGCCCCAAGAGCAGCTCTTGGGGTTTTTTCATTCGAAAGATGGAAGAAATACCGTTCGCTCAGCGGATGAAAATTTGAAAGCGTTTTAATAAAATGGTGCGAAAAGGAGATGGTAACAATATGGGAGAACGTTTTTCGTCTTTTCACGCAGCACAAATCCGAATTGCGCGTCCTACGGGCCAGCTTGATGAGATTATTCGTTTTTACGAAGAGGGACTGTGTTTGAAACGAATAGGAGAATTTTCACAGCACAACGGGTATGACGGTGTCATGTTCGGCCTTCCTCATGCCGATTATCATTTGGAATTCACCCAGTATGAAGGGGGAAGCACTGCCCCCGTTCCCCATCCCGACAGCCTTCTTGTTTTTTATGTGCCGAATGCAGATGAACTGGCAGCGATCACTTCAAAGCTAAAACACATGGGCTATCAAGAGGTCGAATCAGAGAACCCGTACTGGAGCAATGGGGGCGTGACGATAGAGGACCCGGACGGCTGGCGGGTCGTTTTTATGAATTCAAAAGGGATATCAGGCAAGTGATTCTTTCTTATGCTAAAGGATGAAAGTTTCACAAGCTTTTTATGACAAAACAGTGAGAAAACGCTTATAAAACGAATGGAAGCGAACGAATATAGATTTACAATAATTTAATGTTCGGATTTACAATTGACTTTCTGTTTCTTCACTGATAAACTTGATTTGTTTGAATAGAATCGTTTTGAAAGGTTAACGGAGGTGCACGGACATGTCTTCAGTAGTTGTAGTAGGTACGCAATGGGGCGATGAAGGGAAAGGTAAAATTACAGATTTCCTATCAGAAAATGCAGAAGTGATCGCCCGTTATCAAGGCGGAAATAACGCAGGGCATACAATCAAGTTTGACGGAATCACATATAAGCTTCACTTAATCCCGTCTGGAATTTTCTATAAGGATAAAACGTGTGTAATCGGAAACGGAATGGTTGTAGATCCGAAAGCATTAGTCACAGAGCTTGCGTATCTTCATGAGCGCAACGTGAGTACAGATAACCTGAGAATCAGCAACAGAGCTCACGTCATTCTGCCGTATCATTTGAAATTGGATGAAGTGGAAGAAGAGCGTAAAGGGGCTAATAAGATCGGCACAACGAAAAAAGGAATCGGCCCTGCTTACATGGATAAAGCAGCCCGCATCGGAATTCGCATCGCGGATCTGTTAGACCGTGACGCGTTTGCAGAAAAGCTTGAGCGCAATCTTGAAGAAAAAAACCGTCTTCTTGAGAAAATGTACGAGACAGAAGGGTTTAAACTTGAGGATATCTTAGACGAATATTATGAGTACGGCCAGCAGATTAAAAAATATGTTTGCGATACATCTGTTGTCTTAAACGATGCTCTTGATGAAGGGCGCCGTGTATTATTTGAAGGCGCACAAGGGGTTATGCTCGATATCGACCAAGGAACATACCCGTTTGTTACGTCATCTAACCCGGTTGCCGGCGGTGTCACGATCGGTTCTGGTGTCGGCCCGACCAAAATCAAGCACGTTGTCGGTGTATCAAAAGCATATACGACTCGTGTCGGCGACGGTCCTTTCCCGACTGAGCTGAAGGATGAAATTGGCGATCAAATCCGTGAAGTCGGACGCGAATATGGAACAACAACAGGCCGCCCGCGCCGTGTCGGCTGGTTTGACAGCGTTGTTGTCCGCCACGCCCGCCGTGTGAGCGGAATTACAGATCTTTCTCTGAACTCTATTGACGTCCTAACAGGAATTAAAACGTTGAAAATCTGTGTGGCGTACCGCTACAAAGGCGAAATTATTGAAGAATTCCCAGCAAGTCTTAAAGCACTTGCTGAATGTGAGCCGGTTTATGAAGAAATGCCAGGCTGGACTGAGGATATTACAGGTGCGAAGAGCTTGAGCGAGCTTCCGGAAAATGCGCGCCATTATCTTGAGCGTGTGTCTCAGCTGACAGGCATTCCGCTTTCTATTTTCTCTGTCGGTCCAGACCGCTCACAAACAAATGTCCTTCGCAGTGTGTACCGCGCGAACTAAATAGAATATGTCTGCAAGCCCCTATATCAGGGGCTTGTTTTTTGTTTGAAAGCCGCATATAAGTTGGTCTGAGAAAAAAATATGAAAAAAAACCAAAAAAGTTATTGCCACTTCTATTTGTTCGTGATATTATAAATCTCGTTGTTACGGAAACTGCTTCAATAGAGTACAAGATGAGAACTAGATCTAAGTCGTTTGCTCTATAGAAATTCCTACATCTTTAAGAGCCATTAGCTCAGTTGGTAGAGCATCTGACTTTTAATCAGAGGGTCGAAGGTTCGAGTCCTTCATGGCTCACCATTTCGTGAAGGCCCGTTGGTCAAGCGGTTAAGACACCGCCCTTTCACGGCGGTAACACGGGTTCGAATCCCGTACGGGTCATTGATTTACTTTAGCGTTATTGCTAAATTCCTTATTTGTCTGTGAGAGCTGACACGACAGCTCTCCGGGCAATTACTGTAAGGTCCGGTAGTTCAGTTGGTTAGAATGCCTGCCTGTCACGCAGGAGGTCGCGGGTTCGAGTCCCGTCCGGACCGCCATTTTACTTTACTTAGTAGAGAAAAATAAAACATTTGGCTCGGTAGCTCAGTTGGTAGAGCAACGGACTGAAAATCCGTGTGTCGGCGGTTCGATTCCGTCCCGAGCCACTTACCAAACGCATCTGCAATCGTAGGTGCGTTTTTTCTTTTAGGAAAAAGGCAAACATGAGGAGTGTTATAATAGAAGAAAAAGGGAGAACCGGCCCTGCGGCCGGTTCAAAGAAGAAGACGTCATTGATAAAGACGCACTCCGGTGAGGGGAGGTTTCAATAAAGTTATCTTTTTTAAAAAAAGTTGACCAGCATGACAATAGATAAACAACTGGCGATAAAGGTGAAACATGTGTTTTTTTTCTAAACCTTTATTTTTTTTATCTTTTGACCTTAAACCGTTATAATAGACAAGGACCCATTCTTTACATGGGCCATAAGTGATGAAACGAATGTTATATAGATGAAATGAAGTCATTCGGCAGGAGGAAAATCAAAATGATGGATAAAAAGATCCTTGTAGTAGATGATGAAAAACCGATTGCAGATATATTGGAATTTAACTTAAGAAAAGAAGGCTATGAAGTGCACTGTGCCCACGACGGAAACGAAGCCGTTGAAATGGTAGAAGAGCTTCAGCCTGATTTAATTCTTTTAGATATTATGCTCCCGAATAAAGACGGCGTTGAAGTATGCCGCGAAGTCAGAAAGAAATACGATATGCCAATCATTATGCTGACGGCTAAGGATTCAGAAATTGACAAGGTTATCGGGCTTGAAATCGGTGCTGATGACTATGTCACAAAACCATTCAGCACACGCGAGCTCTTGGCGCGTGTAAAAGCGAACCTGCGCCGCCAGCTGACAACAGCGCCTGCGGAGGAAGAGCCTTCCTCTAACGAGATTCATATCGGCTCTCTCGTCATCTTCCCTGACGCGTACGTTGTATCAAAACGAGACGAAACAATCGAATTGACTCATCGTGAGTTCGAATTGCTTCATTATTTAGCAAAACATATCGGACAAGTGATGACCCGTGAACATTTGCTTCAAACCGTTTGGGGCTATGATTACTTCGGCGATGTCAGAACGGTTGACGTAACAGTCCGCCGGCTTCGCGAAAAAATCGAGGACAACCCGAGCCATCCAAATTGGATCGTCACACGCCGGGGTGTAGGTTATTACTTGAGAAACCCAGAACAGGACTAATGCCCATATGAATAAGGTTGGTTTTTTTCGGTCGATCCAATTTAAGATTACCTTGATTTATGTGCTTTTGATTATCATCGCCATGCAAATCATTGGTGTGTATTTTGTCAATCAGGTAGAGAAGTCGCTGATCAGCTCTTATGAACAATCGCTGAATCAGCGAATCGACAACCTTTCTTATTATATCGAACAAGAATATAAGAGCGATAACGACAGCACAGTTATAAAGGATGACGTCAGCCGTATTTTGAATGACTTCACGAAAAGTGATGAGGTTCGGGAAATTAGCTTTGTAGATAAAAGCTATGAAGTGGTCGGTTCTTCAAAGCCGTATGGTGAGGAAGTGGCTGGGAAACAAACGACCGATCTGATTTTCAAAAGAATTTTTTCTACCAAACAGTCGTATTTAAGAAAATATTATGACCCGAAAAGCAAAATCAGAGTTCTTATTTCCGCGAAGCCCGTTATGACTGAAAACCAAGAGGTTGTCGGCGCGATCTATGTTGTCGCGAGTATGGAAGATGTCTTTAATCAAATGAAGACGATCAACACGATACTGGCGTCCGGCACAGGTTTGGCACTTGTTTTGACGGCTCTTCTCGGTATTTTTCTGGCAAGAACCATTACCCATCCGCTTTCAGATATGCGAAAGCAGGCGATGGAGCTTGCGAAAGGGAATTTCTCGAGGAAGGTTAAAAAGTACGGGCATGATGAAATTGGGCAGCTGGCCACAACGTTTAACCACTTAACGAGAGAGCTTGAAGATGCCCAGGCGATGACTGAAGGAGAACGCAGAAAGCTAGCCTCTGTCATTGCCTATATGACAGACGGCGTAATCGCCACAAACCGAAATGGAGCGATTATTCTCTTAAACAGCCCGGCGCTGGAGCTGTTGAACGTTTCACGTGAAACAGCCTTGGAAATGCCGATTACGAGTTTGCTGGGGCTTCAAGAGAATTATACTTTTGAAGATTTAGTGGAGCAGCAGGATTCGATGCTGCTTGAAATTGAGCGAGATGATGAATTGACGGTGCTTCGCGTGAATTTCTCTGTGATTCAAAGGGAACATGGCAAAATTGATGGTTTAATCGCTGTCATTTACGATGTAACCGAACAAGAGAAAATGGATCAGGAACGCAGAGAATTCGTTGCGAATGTATCACATGAGCTGCGGACGCCGCTTACGACAATGCGCAGCTATTTAGAAGCGTTAGCTGAAGGCGCGTGGGAAAATAAAGACATTGCTCCGCGCTTCTTAATGGTGACGCAAAATGAAACAGAGCGTATGATCCGGCTTGTCAATGATCTGCTTCAACTGTCGAAATTTGACAGTAAAGATTATCAATTTAACCGGGAATGGATTCAGATTGTCCGGTTTATGTCGCTTATTATTGACCGTTTTGAAATGACAAAAGAGCAGCATGTGGAGTTTATCCGCAATCTGCCGGACAGAGATCTGTACGTCGAGATTGACCAGGATAAAATAACGCAGGTGCTCGATAATATTATTTCTAACGCTTTAAAATATTCACCAGAAGGCGGACATGTCACGTTCTCGATTGATGTCAATGAAGAGGAAGAACTTCTCTATATCAGCGTGAAAGATGAAGGGATCGGCATTCCGAAAAAAGATGTCGAAAAAGTCTTTGACCGCTTCTACAGGGTGGATAAAGCGAGAACGAGAAAACTTGGCGGCACCGGTCTGGGATTGGCGATTGCCAAGGAAATGGTACAGGCGCACGGCGGAGATATTTGGGCGGACAGCATAGAAGGAAAAGGCACGACGATTACATTTACTCTTCCATATAAAGAGGAACAAGAGGATGATTGGGATGAAGCGTGAAAATATAAAAACGATATTACTTACGGTACTCGTCGTCATCAGTCTTGTTTTTACATGGGGGATATGGACGTTCCAGCCAAACTTTTCTGAAGGCTCATCCTCAACAGAGTCTACTGTTCGTGTGAAACATAAAATCGAAAAAACCACCCAAAAGCTGTCTGAAACGGTAAGGCCGAGGGACATGTTTATCCATGATGACGGCGCTCATTACAAGGTGGATGACAATGCCCTCTATGAAGAAATTTGGTCTGACTTGCCGCATTGGGATGTGAAAGGAATTAAAGATATTTCGGATCAGTATGACAAGGCTGGATTCAAAAGCTGGTTTTATGGAATAGGCGGTTCTGAAGCCAAGCTTGACTTGCAATTCAGCGATACGATTCCGATTGATATTTTCCAAACGCTGTTTAAATGGTCTAATCAGTCGTTTGAATACAGTTCGTTTGATCATATTCTGATCCCGTTCAATGAAACAAAAGCGAACAAGAAAATCTATTTGGTGTCTTACAGCAAACAGCTCATTCTTGAAGTGACGGTTGAATCGGCAAACTACCGGAACATTATGAATGACTTGAAAAACAGGCAATCAAATATGCCGGCGTTCAGTTTGTTCTCCATTGGCTCAAAGAAAGAGTTCTTGCTGCCGAACAAACCGCTTACGATGGACAAAAAAGAATTTGTCACAGAATCGATTAAAACAAATACCTTTAAGCAGGCTTTGTTTAGCGATCCGAGCATTGTAAGAGAAGATTCGAATTACAACAACAGAAATGTGCTGACAGATGGGATCAGCCGTTTAGATGTAAATCTAAGCCAGCGACAGGTGCAATTTCAGCAGCGCAATTTGGTGCAGAGCACATCCTATCAAACAGGTGAATTAATCAAAAAGAGCCAAAAATACCTTGAGGATACCGGAAGCTGGACGGATCACTATCAATTTTTCAATATCAATGACAGCCAGCAGCTGAGCTTCTATATCTTTATGGATCAGATCCCGGTCATTAACAGCACCGCCAAACCTTTCGGAGCGACATCGGCGATTACGGTGCAATGGGCGAATGATGATATTCTCAGCTATAAGCGGCCGAATTACAGTCTCGGAACGAATCCGATTAAAACAAGTGAAACAGAGCTCATGAGCGGCAGCGAAGTGAGGATGCTGCTTTCGAAACAAACCGCTTATGATACGGACAAAATTGATCAGATCTTCCTTGCTTATCAATTGGTATCAACATCAACCAACGATGATCCTCTCGTTGAACTGGAACCGGTTTGGGCGATGAAAGTAAATGGAAAAATTGTGCCGATTACAAAGGATTTATTGAGGAAGGAGGGGGCTAGCAGTGGAGTGGAATAAGACAAAATCAATCTTCATCGTTGCCTTCCTCATTTTAGATATTTTCTTAGGCTATCAGTTTTTTCAAAAATGGCAGGCTACCGGCAAAGAATATGAAGTCATTAAAAATGATGTCGAGCATGACATGAAGGCCGATCATATCACGTATGAAGGCTTGAATAAGGAAGCGACAGAAGGCTATCGGATCACGGCAAATCAAAAGTCTTTCTCCAAGGAGGAAATTGAGGCGCTGAAGGATCAAAAGCCTTTGATGGACATGCCTAGTGATGATCATAAAGTAACGAGCCTGAAAATGAAGTTTGCAAATCCAATCGCCCTATCAAAGAAGGATATCGAGGACGATGCTCAGGCACTTGTTTCTTCGAAAATTCAAGATGGCGAAAAATATAAGCTTTGGAAGGTTGATAAATCGAAGAAAGAAATTATTTTCTTCCAAACGTACGAAGGTCATTATATTTACCAAAAGACCGACAATCCCTCTAATATGATCGGGCAAGTGGTGCTGCACTTAAACGGTAAAAACGAGGTTGTGTCATACGACCAGACTACGCTTGAGACCTTCAAGCAAATCCAGAAAGAAAGCTTAATTACTGAAATGGATGCGGTTGAGCTATTGTACTATCAAAATCAATTGAAAGAATACAGCACTGTGAAGAGCTGTAAATTCGGCTATGTAGCACAATATCCGCTGACAAGTACGCAGGTGCTGGCGCCGGTATGGAGAATTACGGTCGAGTACGAGAAAAAAGTGAACGGTGAGAAAAAGACAGTACAAGAGTATTTTACTGTGAATGCTTTGGAGAGTACGATTTTAGATACAGATCAATGAAAATAATGGAGTGAGACAAACATGAGCTTGCAATTTAGCGTACTTGCGAGCGGGAGTACGGGAAATGCGTTTTACCTCGAAACAGAGAATCACGCATTTTTAGTGGACGCCGGTTTGAGCGGAAAAGCCATGGATGGGCTGATGGCGCAGATCGGGCGTAAGCTGGATGATGTAGACGGCATTTTTGTGACGCATGAGCATAGTGACCATATTAAGGGCCTTGGTGTCGTCGCCAGAAAGTACAAGCTTCCGATCTATGCGAATGAGAAGACTTGGAAAGCGATGGAGAATCAAATCGGCAAAATTGACACCGATCAAAAGTTTGTATTTCCAATGGAGACGGTGAAGTCGTTCGGCGGACTTGATGTTGAATCGTTTGGCGTTTCCCACGATGCGGCGGAACCGATGTTTTATGTATTCCATTATAACGGCCGAAAGCTCGCGTTAATGACAGATACGGGATATGTCAGCGACCGAATGAAAGGCATTATCCGTTCAGCGAATGTGTTTGTGTTTGAAAGCAATCACGATGTCGGCATGCTGCAAATGGGAAGATACCCATGGAGCATTAAGCGGCGGATTTTAAGTGACGTCGGGCACGTTTCAAATGAAGATGCTGCTTTGGCAATGACGGATGTCATTGGCGATGAGACGTCTCGTATTTACCTGGCGCATTTGAGCCAGGACAATAACATGAAGGAGCTGGCAAGAATGTCTGTACAGCAGACATTGGCTTCTAAAGGATTTGTGACGGGTGAGACATTTGACTTATACGACACAGATCCGAAGAAGGCCACTCCGCTTTGCGCTGTATAATTTTTCTATGTAAATCATGACTATTCTAGGAGTTTCTAACCCACAATATAACCATATTAACGTTCTTGGAAAGGATGGAATATGGTGGATTACGAACGTGAGGAAGAACATACTACTCCTGAACAGCCAAAGAGAAGCAAAAAAGGATATTTTCTTTCGAGTCTGATTGGCGTGATTGTCGGTGCCGTATTAATGGCGTTTATCATGCCGTATCTTTCAAATGAAGGGCTGGATACGGGCGCTTTAGATCAGCAGCAGAACAACAACGGCCGGGAATCAATCAGGACGGTGAATGTCAGTGTCAACAATGCCGTCACCAAGATTGTCAGCAATGTGTCGCCCGCCGTTGTCGGTGTTGTGAACATCCAAAAATCAGATATTTGGGGAGAGAGCGGCGAGGCTGGGAGCGGCTCTGGCGTCATCTATAAGAAAAATGACCATTCCGCTTATGTCGTGACCAACCATCATGTCATCGAAGGCGCTTCCCAAATTGAAATCAGCTTGAAAGACGGCTCACGTGTATCAGCTGATCTTGTCGGCAGCGACCAGCTGATGGACCTTGCCGTTTTACGGGTGAAAAGCGATAAGATTAAAGCAGTCGCCGATTTCGGAAATTCAGATAAAGTGAAGTCTGGGGAGCCGGTTATTGCGATCGGGAACCCGTTAGGCCTTGAGTTTGCTGGCTCTGTCACACAAGGCGTCATCTCAGGTACGGAGAGGGCGATCCCAGTGGATTCAAACGGTGATGGACAGCCTGACTGGAACGCAGAAGTCCTGCAAACAGATGCGGCCATTAATCCTGGGAACAGCGGCGGTGCTTTGTTAAATATGGATGGGAAGGTCATTGGCATCAATTCAATGAAAATTGCCGAGTCGGCGGTTGAAGGGATTGGCCTGTCGATTCCATCTAAGCTCGTGATCCCTGTGATAGAGGATTTAGAGAGATACGGAAAGGTCAAACGCCCGTTCCTTGGCATTGAGATGAAATCGCTAAGCGACATCGCAAGCTATCATTGGGATGAAACATTAAAGCTTCCTAAGAATGTCACCAATGGAGCGGTTGTGATGGGTGTAGACGCCTTTTCACCTGCCGGAAAAGCGGGACTGAAGGAACTGGATGTCATCACGGAATTTGACGGATACAAAGTAAATGATATTGTTGACCTGCGAAAACGGCTTTATCAGAAAAAAGTCGGTGACCGGGTGAAGGTGAAGTTTTACCGCGGCGGAAAAGAAAAATCTGTAGACATCAAGCTGTCCTCCGCAGACCAATTAGGCAGTTAATAAAAGCAGTCTGGCATCGTTGCCAGGCTGTTTTGATATGCAAAAAACTGAACGAGGGTCACGCCCGTTCAGTTGAAAAGGATATATCGAATATGAAGAAAAATACAAGATGGATGTTACACGTGAAACAGCAAACAGCAGTTAGCTGCAAATACTTCCGTTCTCTGCATGGACTTTAATGGTTTGTACCGTGTGGTTGCTGGCTGTGATGGTGATGATGTACACATAGGTGCCATTTTCTTTTTTCAATGCAAAAGAAGAGATGTAGTGTTTGACCAGGATAAGATGAAACAGGTCATTCTGAATTTGGTTTATACCGCAGTGCAGTATACAAATGAGAAAACCAGTGCCATCACCATCTGTCTGCAAAGAGGCAGTGACGGCGTGATGCTGATGATAGCGGACAACGGCACAGGGATCGCACCGGAGCATTTGCCGCATTTATTTGACCGATTTTACAGGGCAGACCCATCCCGCTCCCGGAAATATGGAGGTTCGGGATTAGGCCTTGCCATAACGAAATCGATTATCGACAGCCACAATGGGACGATTGAAGTGAAAAGTGAAATCGGCAGAGGCACTGTTTTTCTGATCAGGCTTCCTGCCCCGGATTATTCGTTAGACGAGTAAGAAAATTTCTTTAGCCGATATTGGAGGCTTTGTCTACTGATGCCAAGCTCCTGAGCAGCTTTCGAGATGTTATGGCCGTGTTTTCTTAACACGTTCTCTATCACATATTTTTCGAAGCTCTCCATTTTTTCTTTTAAGTCCGCGGCCGGCTGGTGTCTTGGTGTTTCCGGCTCTGGGATGTCAGCCGGCTTGATTTTCATGCGGTATTGATAGGGCAGATGGGAGGCCGTAATCGTTTGCTCGTCCGTCATGAAATTCATTGCGCCTTCGATCATATGCTCAAGCTCGCGAATATTTCCCGGCCAGTCATAAGAAAGGAAAAATTGCTTCACGTCTTCGCTGATGTGTTCAACATTCATTTGGAACAGATGGTTGTTTTTCTGGATGAACTCCGACGCGAGAAGCAAAATGTCTTCTTTTCGTTCCCGAAGCGGCGGGATGATCAGTGTGACGACGCTCAGTCTGTAATACAAGTCCTTCCGCATTCGTTCGCCGGCAATTGCATCAATTGGATCTTCATTCATCGTGGCAATAATACGGACGTCAATCGGTGTATCCTTTGTCGAACCGATGCGCCTGATTTTCCGTTCTTGAAGGGCGCGCAACAGCTTCGCCTGAAGGCTGAGATTCAGCGAGTTGATTTCATCTAACAGCAGCGTCCCGCCGTGAGCTTGTTCAAACAGGCCGGGCTGGTCGACAGCGCCGGTAAACGCGCCTTTTTTCGTCCCAAACAAAATGCTTTCCACAAGGCTGTCTGGCAGTGCCGCACAGTTTTGCGAAATAAACGGGCCGCCAGAACGATCGCTTCCATTATGGATACTTTGCGCGAACAGTTCTTTTCCCGTGCCGGTTTCGCCTGCGAGAAGGACAGATGATGACGTACGGGTTGCCCGCTTGGCGTTTTCGATGACGTCTTGAATGGCCGGACTGGTGCCGAGAATACTGTCAAACGTATAGGTTGTGCTGCCTTTTTTGTTCATATTCTCCCTGATCAGCCGTTCAAGCTTTGTCACATCCTTGGCAATTTCAACGGCGCCCTTGATTTTGCCGTCCTGGACGATGGGATAGGTATGATTGATCGTCGTGATTTCCTGGCCCTTATTATTGAAGTAGCTCTGCTTCACATTTTTGATCGTCTTGCCTTCCTGAAGAGCCTGTACCAGTGTGCTGTCCTGCTGCTTTGAAAACATAAACACATCCATCAGGTTTTTATTCAAGACGTCATGCTTCTCCATATCTTCAATCTGCATCATTTTATTGTTATAAACGATTGTGTTTCCATGCTCGTCTACCACGTGCAGGCCAACATCGATTTCATCTAAAATACTCTGAAAAACCAATGTGAGGAATTCGCTGTCTTTGACCACTGTATGAACCTCCCTCAATTATTTTCTTAATATTGCTTCTATTTTATAAAAAAATGGAGAGGATATGCAAAAGAATTTTGCACTTGCTGGAATTTTTGCTCGAAATATCAGAATGTTTTTGCACCTTGTCCTCGAAAATTGTAGAAAACACACGAATTCTTGATTTGGCACAGAACTTGCATTTATATAAAGGGAAAGCAGGATAACATGTTGAAACAGAAAACAAGGGGGAATTCAAATATGTCAGCTTTATCTAAATCCAAAGAAATTATTGATCAGACGTCTCATTACGGAGCCAACAATTATCATCCGCTCCCAATTGTTATTTCTGAAGCGCTGGGTGCTTGGGTAAAGGACCCGGAAGGCAATGAATATATGGATATGCTGAGTGCTTACTCTGCGGTAAACCAGGGGCACAGACACCCGAAAATCATTCAGGCATTAAAGGATCAGGCTGATAAAATCACCCTCACGTCACGCGCGTTTCATAACGATCAGCTTGGGCCGTTTTACGAAAAAACAGCTAAACTGACAGGCAAAGAGATGATTCTGCCGATGAATACAGGAGCCGAAGCGGTTGAATCTGCGGTGAAAGCGGCGAGACGCTGGGCGTATGAAGTGAAGGGCGTAGCTGACAATCAAGCGGAAATTATCGCTTGTGTCGGGAACTTCCACGGCCGCACAATGCTGGCGGTATCTCTTTCTTCTGAAGAGGAATATAAAAGAGGATTCGGCCCGATGCTTCCGGGAATCAAACTCATTCCTTACGGCGATGTGGAAGCGCTTCGTCAGGCCATTACGCCGAATACAGCGGCGTTCTTATTTGAACCAATTCAAGGCGAAGCGGGCATTGTGATTCCGCCGGAAGGATTTTTACAGGAAGCGGCGGCGATTTGTAAGGAAGAGAATGTCTTGTTTATTGCGGATGAAATTCAAACGGGTCTCGGACGTACAGGCAAGACATTTGCCTGTGACTGGGATGGCATTGTTCCGGATATGTATATCTTGGGCAAAGCGCTTGGCGGCGGTGTGTTCCCAATCTCATGTATTGCGGCGGACCGCGAGATCCTAGGCGTATTTAACCCTGGCTCACACGGTTCAACATTTGGCGGAAACCCGCTTGCATGTGCAGTGTCTATCGCTTCATTAGAAGTGCTGGAGGATGAAAAGCTGGCGGATCGTTCTCTTGAGCTTGGCGAATACTTTAAAAGCGAGCTTGAGAGCATTGACAACCCGGTTATTAAAGAAGTCCGCGGCAGAGGCCTGTTTATCGGTGTGGAATTGACGGAAGCGGCACGTCCGTATTGTGAGCGTTTGAAGGAAGAAGGGCTTTTATGCAAGGAAACGCATGATACAGTCATTCGTTTTGCACCGCCATTAATCATTTCCAAAGAGGATTTGGATTGGGCAATAGAGAAAATTAAGCACGTGCTGCAAAACGCATAAATCCGCACCATGGCGGGATATTCACTTCGTTTGTATAAATTTACAACAGAAAAATCAGCACTCCCTATTTGCTCAGCTACAGTATTTTAGTATAATGTATCTTTATGAGAAGAAGTGAATTTTATATTAAATAGATAGAGACTCTTTGGACAGCAAACTGGGATAGCACCATGCAGATGTTCCAGCTTAGATCCAATACAAGTTGCTGAAGGGGTGCAGAATGTGAATACAAACCAAGATAACGGAAATCAGCTCCAGCGGACAATGAAATCACGCCATTTGTTCATGATTTCATTGGGCGGAGTGATCGGAACCGGTTTCTTCCTTGGAACCGGGTTTACCATTAACCAAGCGGGACCGCTCGGCGCGGTTCTGTCCTATTTAGTGGGCGGCTTTATCATGTTTTTGACGATGCTCTGCTTAGGAGAACTGGCAGTCGCCTTTCCTGTGTCGGGGTCCTTCCAGACCTATGCCACGAAATTTATCAGCCCGGCCTTCGGGTTTGCGTTCGGCTGGCTGTACTGGCTCGGCTGGGCGGTTACATGCGCCATTGAATTTTTATCAGCGGGGCAGCTGATGCAACGCTGGTTTCCGCATATAGACGTATGGATCTGGTGTCTGGTCTTTGCGGCACTGATGTTTATTTTAAATGCGATCACCACAAAAGCCTTTGCGGAATCTGAATTCTGGTTCTCAGGCATTAAAATTTTGATTATCCTTTTATTTATTATTCTCGGCGGAGCTGCCATGTTTGGCCTGATTGATCTGAAGGGCGGAGAGCAGGCGCCGTTTTTGACACATTTTTATGAAGACGGGTTATTTCCGAACGGCATAAAGGCCATATTGATAACGATGATTACCGTGAACTTTGCGTTCCAGGGAACTGAGCTGATCGGGGTTGCGGCCGGAGAAAGTGAAAACCCTGAAAAAACGATTCCGCGGTCGATCAAACAGACAGTATGGAGAACGCTTGTCTTCTTTGTGCTTTCAATCATTGTCATTGCCGGCATGATTCCGTGGAAACAGGCGGGTGTCGTGGAAAGTCCATTTGTTGCCGTATTTGAGCAAATCGGAATCCCATATGCAGCTGATATCATGAACTTTGTTATTTTAATCGCGCTGTTATCTGTTGCGAATTCAGGTTTATACGCATCAACGCGTATCCTGTACGCGATGGCGAATGAAGGACAGGCCTTCAAAGCGCTCGGCAAAACAAATCAGCGAGGTGTGCCGCTGAACGCGTTAATTGTAACGATGGCTGTGGCTTGCCTGTCGCTTCTGTCAAAAGTGGCGGCGGCTGAAACCGTATATATGGTGCTGTTATCATTGGCGGGCATGAGTGCGCAGGTCGGCTGGATCGCGATTTCGCTTTCCCAAATCATGTTCAGACGCAAATATATCCGTGAGGGCGGGAAGATAGAAGATTTGAAATTTAAAACACCGCTGTACCCGGTGCTTCCGCTGATCGGCCTAACATTAAATACGGTCGTGCTCATCAGCCTTGCATTTGATCCGGAGCAGCGTATCGCGCTGTATTGCGGCGTACCGTTTATGGTCATTTGCTACATCATTTATCATGTCGTCATTAAAAAACGCCAGCAGGCGAATCGTCAGCTAGAGCTTTAAAACGTTGTCCGCAAGTCATCTTTGTTATAACCCGCATAGGACATTATCTTAAATGTTGAGGTGGAATCACAGATGGATAAAACGATTTCGGTTATTGGAATGCCAATGGATTTAGGACAAGCACGACGCGGAGTAGATATGGGCCCGAGTGCCATCCGGTACGCTCATCTGATCGAGCGGCTGTCAGACATGGGGTATACGGTTGA
This sequence comes from Bacillus sp. FSL L8-0358, assembly GCF_038593095.1. Lineage (NCBI taxonomy): Bacteria > Bacillati > Bacillota > Bacilli > Caryophanales > Bacillaceae > Bacillus > Bacillus sp. FSL L8-0358. The sequence continues at coordinate 4,028,640 of NZ_CP151962.1, read as the reverse complement.
AGATCTCGGTGACATTCCGATCAACCGTGAAAAAATCAAAAATGACGAGGAACTGAAAAACCTGAATTCTGTTTTGGCGGGAAATGAAAAACTCGCGCAAAAGGTCAACAAAGTCATTGAAGAGAAAAAATTCCCGCTTGTCCTGGGCGGTGACCACAGTATTGCGATCGGCACGCTGGCAGGCACAGCGAAGCATTACGATAATCTCGGCGTCATCTGGTATGACGCGCACGGCGATTTGAATACACTTGAAACTTCACCATCGGGCAATATTCACGGCATGCCGCTCGCGGTCAGCCTCGGCATTGGCCACGAGTCACTGGTTAACCTTGAAGGCTACGCGCCTAAAATCAAACCGGAAAACGTGGTCATCATTGGCGCCCGGTCACTTGATGAAGGGGAGCGCAAGTACATTAAGGAAAGCGGCATGAAGGTGTACACAATGCACGAAATCGACCGTCTTGGCATGACAAAGGTCATTGAAGAAACCCTTGATTATTTATCAGCATGTGATGGCGTCCATCTGAGCCTTGATCTGGACGGACTTGATCCGAACGACGCACCGGGTGTCGGAACCCCTGTCGTCGGCGGCATCAGCTACCGGGAGAGCCATTTGGCTATGGAAATGCTGTATGACGCAGGCATCATTACCTCAGCCGAATTCGTTGAGGTTAACCCGATCCTTGATCACAAAAACAAAACAGGTAAAACAGCAGTAGAGCTCGTAGAATCCCTGCTAGGGAAGAAGCTGCTGTAATAAGAAAACCCCCGCACCCGCGGGGGTTTTTCATTTATCCAATCATTTTCTCAGCGACTTTCATTTCCTGTGAGTGGGTTTGATGGTCCGCAATAAACCAACCTGATAAAATCACCGCTGCGACGCCTGCGCCAATCAGAAATCTTTTCATTTATATAACCTCCGTTCGTTTAATCAGTTCTTCAATCTGTAATGCTTCATAAAAAAAGTGGGAAGCTTCTTTGTAAAGCTCAAGTTCCCTATACCGTTCGCCAGCCAAAATGGAAAGTTCTCTTACACTGTCATACTCTTTCTCGGACAACAAGTCATCCATATGTTGTTTGCATAAGTGAAACGTTTCCGCATGACCCCCTTCTGCATAAATGGCATATAAAATGTCTATTTTTGCCTCACATATTCTATTCGGCTCAGCAGTCAATTTTTCCTTCACGTCTTGGTAATAAGATAAGGCCTGTTCTTTCTTTTTGACCTTAAACAGCTCTCGTATCAGCAAGTAGACAGAATGATAATAATAGGCGGAGCGGGCATACTCTTCGTTCTGTAAGGCTTCCTCTAATTTCGAAACCGCTTCTTCTGATTTGCCGCTTTGCGCATGAAGAAGGCCGAAGTTATGCAAAAGCTGGGCTTCAAAAAAATGATCCTCTAATTCACTCGTGATCCGAATTGCTTCGTCCAAGTAAGCCTCAGCTTCTTCAAACTGGCTCATCTCTGTAAAATTGCCTGACATGGTAATCAGGGCTGAAGCCAGCTTCTTTTTATAATCAGTCTCTTCCCTGAAGGTTTTGACCGCTTGCCGTGTATGATTGAGAGACACAATATTTTGTCCCAGTTTATAATAGAGCTTTCCGACCTTCAGGTGAAATTCGGCTTTCTCAATCGGATCAGGAATGTTGTCGAGATACTGCTCTGCATCTTTATACAGCCCAATGGCAATATCATAATTATTTTTATAGGCCTCATACATGCCTTCAAACAGAAAAAAGTAATATTTCAGCATGTCAGACGTAGCATTCATATGAGAAGGCTCCTCATGCTGAAAGCCCTGTCCTCTCGCCTCGTGAAGCAAAACCTTGTGGCGCAGTTCCAATAAGGAGAAGTAGGCAAGCACCTCCTGATCCTCTTCCATGTCATCCAATAAAGGCTTCACTTCTTCAAATAAACGGGAGGATTCTTCAACTTCATGTTTCTTGATGGCAAGGTACCAATCATTGAGCATGCTAGCGATTTCTGCGGGTGCGATCTTATTCATGTGAAACTCCTTTCTCTAGTGACTTATCAATCTCAGTTGCTTATTCTGATAGTAACACCTCTTTCTATTTTATGTAAAATCCTCTAGTCAATATATGAAGGAGAGATGATATGACAATCATGCTGACCACAATGCAGTCAGAAGAATTTCGGTCTTATCTCACATACACAACAAAGCATTACGCGAAAGAAAAGGTAAAAGCGGGAACATGGCTGCCTGAAGATGCACAGCTTTTGTCTAAGCAGGCGTTTACTGATCTGCTCCCGAAAGGGCTGGAAACACCCCATCACCATTTGTGGAGCCTCAAGCTGAATGAAAAGGATATCGTTGGCTGGCTCTGGATACATGCTGAACCGGAACATCCGCAACAGGAAGCGTTTATTTATGATTTTGGGTTATATGAACCGTATCGGGGAAAGGGCTACGCAAAGCAAGCATTGACGGCATTAGATCAAGCGGCACGCAGTATGGGAATCCGCAAGCTGTCCCTTCATGTCTTTGCCCATAATCAGACGGCTCGAAAGCTATATGAGCAAACCGGATTTCAAGAAACAGACGTAGTGATGAGCAAGAAGCTTTAACGAAAAGGCCTGATAAAGGCCATTTTCTGTAAATGATTTCTAAAAATTCTGTAAATAACCTAGTTACTTTCCTTATTTTCCTAATATAATGTGGGTGAGGAAATTATCTTTCCTACACTCACAAGAAAAGAGGAGATGTAATGAAGTTGAAGAAACGAGTGTCGATGTTTTTGGTAGCGCTTACAATGTGCGGCGGCCTGATTGTTTCTCCCGCCAAAGCTGTAAAGACCACAAATTATGCGGAAGAAATCGCCGCACTGCAGCCAGGCACGACACCGGAAGAAATCATGAAATCCGCCAGCCAGATTGCCAAACAACAGCACGTAAAGCAGGACGTTATCCTAAAACAGTTCTATAAGGAAATCACGGCTGATAAAGCAGAGGGAGACCGGCTCGCCAAGGAAAGCGGCATGTCTATCATGGGCGGGTCGTCCGGCACGAAAAAACTCCCGACAAGCGCGAAAGGCAATATCTATTACACGAACTCCTACACAGCCTACTACAATCACGGCCACGTCGGCATGTACTCCGCTGCTGACAAAATTGTTGAATCTGTCCCGAGCGACGGCGTCAGGCAGATCGCTTATAATGCCAGAGACGTGGAAGACAACTCCATTGTGCAAACCGTCAGCGTATCCTCATCTCAAAAAACAGCTGCTGCCGACTGGGCGGTATCAAAAGTCGGCGACCCATACTCATTTAACTTCGTCAATAACAGAAATACCGGCCATGACGGCGCCAAAAACTGTTCAAAGCTCCTATGGTCTGCCTTTTTGCTGAAAGCAGGCATTGATATAGACAGCAACGGAGGCTTAGGCGTGTATCCGCGCGACATCACAAGTTCTTCGTATACGACAACCATCATGACCATTTACTAAGGAGAAGGATATGAAAAAGTGGATGATTACCATCGCCATGCTGATTCTCGCAGGAATCGCACTATTTGTCTTCATTTCTCCTCTCAAAAGCCATAAAACCGTAAGTCAGCAGGATCTCAGAAACCCCGATTTCCTGGATGACAAAGAAGTCCTGCTGTATTTCTCATCCTCTGCGGATCAAGATGCATTTGGCGGCGGGAAAAGCTACGCCCTGTTTATCAGCCAGGACGGGACGCTGTCTTCCTTTAAGATGAAGGGCCTTGAGCTGGGCTCAGCCAAGGTTCACGGCGACAGTGTGATGCTGGAGGACAAAAACAAGATTTATACGATCAAAAACGGTCTGCGCTCCCATAAAAGAACCTATCAGCACACAGGCGACAGCGCAGGCTTTCTGCAAAACACGGACGGCTTTTATACCTTATACAACTCCGGCTACGACAAAAAGGGAGACGGATACCGCTCAGAGCTGTACCGCCAGATGGACGGAGAGTGGAAAAAAGACATCATCCCCTACTACATCCGAGCCTCCGGTTTCCATGATGGCGCCATTTATGCACTCGTCCCGACAGATGATGAAAAAGGCTATCAGCTCCTTCAGATTCAAGCAGATCAGAAGAAGCTTACCTATCACACCATAACGGAATGGCAGTACCGGGAAGGAGCCTCAGTCGAATCCCAGCTTGCTGTGGACGACCAAGCTGTTTATGTTATGGTTCGCGGCCAAAAAGCCCGCAATCTCTATCAAATGGTCAAGATCAACAAAAAAAGCGGCAAAGTAGAGCTGCACGACATCGCCGAATACAAAAACGACGAACAAACGATATATAGCTCCATGCCCTTCAGCTTTAAAAACAGCTTTTTCCCTTATGACGGGAACCTGTATTTCATTGACGGCTTCGGAAAGGTACACAAAATTGATGCCAAGACAGGAAAAACAAGCATCGCCTTTACCTTTTCCCAGGACAAAATGAAAGCCGATTTCAAAGAAATCACCCAAAAAGGCAGCAGCCTCTATTACTTCACATACACGTATAACAAGCCTGCCTACATTGAACAGTACAGTCTGAAAATCGGAAAGAAAATGAAAGAAAAAGAGATTAGGAAGGTAAAGGATGTCGTGACGCCGAAGAGTCATTTGAAGCTGTATGATGTTGAGGTGATGAAGGGGTTTTAGGGCAAGGAGGGTAGTATGGGAGCCATCGCCGTTTTATTTATCGTTTTTGGTTTTCCGATCATCGCAGGTGTATTTGGTATAGCGGGTCATTTTTTATTTAAGAGGTTTTGGGTGGCACCGCTCATCGTCCTTATCGCGAGCTTGATATTGTTATTTACGTTAGCTTCGGGCAATAGCTCATTCATGTTTTGGGTTGTTATGTATACGGCGATTTCGTTAGTAACCAGTGTTGCCACATTATTTCTCAGGAAATTTTTTGAGTGATCTCTGTTTATGAAGAGACTGGTATGAAGTCTCTTTTTTTGTTGAACCGAAGTTTGCAGAGATTTTGGGTATGTTTTAGAAACGAATCTAAAGGAGGAATTACATGAAAACCAAACGGGTTATTCTTCTGGCAGTTATGATCTGCCTGGTTTCGGCCATTACTGTGTTCCTGTTAAATGGATGTAAAGTCGACTTCTTAGACATCGGCGGAACCATTATTGGCTGCTTTCTTGGCATATTTGTTGTTATAAGAATACAGAAAAAACAGTCGTGAGAAAGGGTAAGAGTCATGCCGAACCGAAGTCATGTTCAAGGACGGAGAGTCCAAACACATGAATGGGAGGAATGGCGTTGACAGGAAACAAAGCGGTTGTGTACAAAGGCAAAGGGACTGTAGCGGTGGAGGATATCGGTTATCCGGAGTTAATCTTAAGGGACGGGCCCGGCGTTCCGAAGGCGAATGTGAATCGAAAATGTGAGCATGGGGTTATTCTCAAAGTCATTACAACCAACATTTGCGGAAGCGACCAGCATATGGTCAGAGGCCGCACAACGGCGCCTGAAGGCTTGGTGCTCGGACATGAAATCACCGGAGAAGTCATTGAAACGGGGCGGGACGTCGAATTTATCAAAAAGGGCGATATCGTATCCGTTCCTTTCAATATTGCCTGCGGACGCTGTGTGATGTGCAAAACGCAGAAAACGCACGTGTGCCTGAATGTCAATCCTGATCGGCCGGGATCGGCTTACGGCTACGTCGATATGGGTGGCTGGGTCGGCGGCCAGTCTGAATACGTCATGGTGCCATACGCTGATTTTCAGCTTTTGGTATTCCCTGATAAAGAACAGGCGTTAGAAAAGATTCTCGATTTGACCATGCTGTCCGACATTTTCCCGACCGGCTTCCACGGAGCTTACACAGCGGGCGTGCAAACAGGTTCAACCGTTTATATCGCGGGAGCGGGGCCTGTTGGCTTGGCAGCTGCACACTCCGCTCAGCTCCTAGGCGCCTCCACCGTGATTGTCGGCGATCTGAACGAAGACAGACTGGCACAGGCGAGAAGCTTCGGCTGTGAAACGGTCAACGTGCAAAAACACGACCGCCTCGGCGAGCAAATTGAACAAATACTAGGTGAACCAACCGTTGATGCCGCAGTGGACTGTGTCGGCTTTGAAGCATCCGGACACGGCAATCAAGGAGAAGCGCCTGCCGCCGTGCTGAACTCAATCATGGACGTCACCCAGGTCGGAGGCAGCCTTGGCATTCCAGGCTTATACGTGACCGAAGATCCCGGCGCAAAGGATGCGGACGCCAAAACAGGCTCACTAAAAATCCGCTTCGGACTCGGCTGGGCCAAAGCCCACACCTTCGTCACCGGACAAACACCCGCCATGACATACAACCGCAATTTGATGAAAGCGATCCTGAGCGGCAGAGCGCAGATCGCAAAAGCAGTCAACGCCACCGTCATTTCTCTGGACGACGCGCCAAAAGGCTACAGCGACTTCGACAAAGGCGCAGCCAAAAAATTCGTCATCGATCCGCATGGAACATTGAAGTAAAAGAAAAAGCCGGACGTTCTCAGAACGCCGGCTTTATTGCTGATAATCTGTTTCTTCAAAGCGGTTTCCCGTTTCATCCTGTACGATGAATTCCCCTTCGATTTTGTCCAGTCCAATCAAAATATAAGGGTTTTTCTCATTTGCCTTGGGAGCGGGTTTTCGCGTCACAGTTACAACCGTTTCTTTAGATGAGAATTTGACGTCTGACACCTCAAGCTGTTTGTCGTTCTCGCTGCTTCCGAGAGACACCACGACCATTTTTTTGCCTTCTGAAATGGTGAAGACTTGATATCCTTTTACGTCATCATGCATTTGAAGATAATTAGCATATAATTCTAGCTCTGAACCGCCTTCACTGATACGATCCTTCTCTAACACCCAATAAGACGGCTGACACCCAGCAAGCAACAGCATGATCACAAAAAGCCAAACCCATTTGAAGCGCAAACGCAGACCTCCCCAAACATTGTTTACATCCAACCTAACATACGAGCGAGATAGAGTCATCAACAGCTTGTTTGTCGAATTGTGGATAAAACTCAGCCCGAAGCACTACTAACATGTGAATAAATAGGTTATATTGGGAAGAGAATATTTGCAAAAACGCAAGAAACCATCGGAGGATTTGAACATGAAACAAACGTATTATTCCTGTGAAGAACACATCGAAACCGTGCTGGATATGTACATAGACGACCACGAGCTGCCGCCCGAAATCAGAAAAATCGAACATACTAACAGTTTATCCACAGGCTGTGAATTATGTGGAGACCCCGCAGTATATATAGTGGGGAACGAATGATCTTACACAAAATACAGAAAAGATATCCACAATTGTGGACAACATATATGAATAACTTGTTTCTAAAGTGGGGATGACCTGTGAATATCAATATTGTGACAATCGGAAAACTAAAAGAAAAATACCTCAAGCAAGGTATTGAAGAATACACCAAACGACTTTCGGCCTACGCAAAAATCGACATCATCGAACTCCCGGACGAAAAAGCGCCGGAAAACCTAAGCGACCAGGACATGAAAATCATAAAAGACAAAGAAGGCGACCGCATTCTATCCAAAATCAGCCCCGACGCCCACGTCATCGCCCTCGCCATCGAAGGAAAAATGAAAACATCCGAAGAACTAGCCGATACAATAGATAAGCTGGCTACATATGGGAAAAGCAAAGTCACCTTCGTCATCGGCGGATCACTCGGATTGAGCGACGCAGTGATGAAGCGAGCGGATGAGAAGCTATCGTTCTCGAAAATGACGTTTCCTCATCAGTTGATGCGTCTCATACTAGTCGAGCAGATTTATCGGGCTTTTCGGATTAATCGTGGGGAGCCTTATCATAAGTGAATTACGATATTATACTAAATAATACTTACCTCGCTCCATTTTGGTAGGGATATTTCAAACATTCAAGTTATAGTCAATTTGAAATGAGGAGTAGCGGGCATGATTTAAGAGTAAATCCGCTAGGAGAAGCCCGCTCTCACAATCTAGACTAGATCTCTTATATATTGACACAGCATTTAATGAGGGCACTTTAATTCTTTAAGAAGACATTTTCAAATAAGTTTTAATGTTTACTATAAGACCAATTTAAAGATTAATCAATTATATATAAAAAGACATAAAAATCAAAAGAGAGAATTATTAAATAAAAGAATAAAATAGAAAGAGAATTCTAAATTTTAAATTCCATTTATTTTTTAAAATTGTTGATTCATGAGGTGGCTATATGATTAAAAAAATTACCGTAAATCAATATCGTAAAATTAAAAATTTAGATTTTGATTTTGTGAATGGTATCAATATAATCTCTGGCAGTAATGGAACTTGTAAGACGTCATTACTTCACATGATAAGCAATTCTTTTCAAGCTGTAAATAAAAGATGTACATGGATACAGGAACCAAACTGTTTAGATATCTTTAATAAAGTAAATAGTTCTACAAACCCTAAAATAGAAAGTCTCACAAAGGGTGATAAGCAGTATAATGATCCTGCAAACGGACATAATGGAGCGTTATTTAGTGTTGAATATATTAATCATGGTCAGCTATCGTTTCGAAAGCATAATTCGAAAATAAATGGTAGATATGCTGTAAAACCATATTATTCAAAAGACACAAAGGATTCATTGCCATTTTGTCCAGTAGTCTACTTAAGTTTAGCAAGATTGTTTCCTTTTGGAGAGTTTAGAAATGAAGATGCTGTGGAGGATATTAAGAAAAATTTGCCAGATGAGTATCAAATAGAAATTGCTAATTTATATACTAGTTTTACTCATATTAATATTTCTTCTTCTGCCCCTCAAAAAATGGGAGATATAAAAGTTAGAACAGACTTTATCAGTGATATAGCAGGTGTAGATTCCAATACAATATCAGCAGGGGAAGATAATCTGTACATGCTGCTAACTGCATTGGTTTCTCTTAAATACTATTACCAATCCATTCAGAGCAACAATGATATAGAGAGTATTTTATTGATAGATGAATTTGATGCTACATTACATCCATCATATCAATTTAAGCTTTTGGAGCTTATTCGTAAATTTTCAACTGAATATAAGATACAGGTGGCTTTTACAACCCACAGTTTGCCTTTACTTGAGTATGCATTAAAGAGAAAAGATAATGTTATTTATTTGATTGACAATATGACAAACGTAATAAAAATGGAGACACCCGATATATATAAAATTAAGATGTTTCTACATAATGAGACTAGGGATGATATTTATACAAGCAACGTCATACCAGTTTTCACTGAAGATAGTGAAGCTAGAATATTTTTGAACATCCTACTAGATTATTTCGAAACAAACTTTGATAACTTTACTAAGGTAAGACGTTTTTTTCATCTTGTTGAAGCAAATATTGGTGCTATAAATTTGATAAATATTTTTAGTGATACGTATCTTCTTAAATCAACTATGCAGTCTATCTGTATTTTAGATGGAGATCAGAAAGATAAACGGAGTCTAGATAAGTATATTATTGTTTTACCAGGTCAGGAATCCCCAGAAAAGCTAATAATGGAATATGCTCTACAACTTCTAGATAATGATGACTCATTTTGGACAAGTGAAACAATTTTAAGTCTCAATTATGGTAAAACAAATTTTCTCAGTAATAGAAAACCAGATATTGAAGGGATCAATCAAAAATTAAAAACGTTGAGGGATTCTGGTGAATCGACACACGGAGTTGAAAGAGATTTGAGAAAAAAAGTATTTTTGAAACATCAGCGATTTTTTGAAATACTTTTTAAACATTGGGTAAACAATCCTGAACATGAGGAACAAATTAAAAAGTTTTATAAAGATTTGCACATAATGTTTAGGAAAGTTTCGGAATTCCATGGAATCAATCCAAAAGAATGGGATTTTGAATAAAAACTAAGAATTAATGTAACCAATAATTCATATAAAATTGTAGGAGGTGATTGTGTGCCAATAACCATGTCTCCTTTGAGGTATCCTGGTGGTAAGACAAGATTTTATGCTTATATTAAAAATATATTAGAATGTAATAATTTGATAGGTCAAACATATATAGAACCTTTTGCAGGGGGAGCTGGTTTGGCCATTAAGCTTCTTCTTAACAATGACGTTAAACGTATTGTTTTGAATGATTTAGATCCTTCAATATATTCTTTTTGGAAATCAATCTTAACTCATACAGATGATTTTTGTAACTTAATATTAGATACAGAAATCACACCAGAAGAATGGATAAGACAGAGAGATATATATTTTCAACAAGACATAACAAATTCTTTAGCATTGGGATTTGCAACGTTTTTCTTGAACAGAACTAATGTATCTGGAGTTATTAAAGGTGGTTTGATTGGTGGAATTAATCAAAATGGTTCTAACCCTATGAACGCACGTTTTAATAAAACAAATTTAATTGAAAAGATTCATAGAATCTCTGCCTATAAAGATCAGATTGTTCTATTGAATATGGATGGATTAGAGCTTTTAAAGCCAAATAACTTAAGACAATTTTACAAAGCATTCATAAACTTCGACCCACCATATGTTAAGAAAGGGGCGAAGTTGTATAAAAACTCCTTTAATGAAAATGATCATAGAAATCTATCTGAAGAGATTTCTAGGTGCGGAAGAAAATGGATTGTCACGTATGATATCTGTCCATTAGTGAAAGACTTATATTCGAACTTTCGATATAGTTATCTTGATGTCAGATACAGTATTAATAAAAATAAGAAAGCTCAGGAGTATATTTTCTTCAGCGATAACTTAGTAATACCTGATAATATAGACGTAATATTACCATCATAAAAACATGACAATCTTTTTTTGGTTAATAACTTTTTTATAAGTTCAAGAAGTAACCATGGTTTTGAAAAAGTCTACATGAGAAATGAAGATTTCATTCTTTTTCTTTAATATTACAAGTGACAATTAAATATCGAATACACTTGTTTCTTAGGCCTTTTATTACTTATCTTCAAAGTAGGTAAGACAATCATAATATAAGATTTTGCTCTTAATTATATTAAAATATAAAGATATAAAGTGTTTATACTTCAGATGAAATAATTTATTTTTCATGTATAAAAAATAAAATAAATTATTAAGGAGTTAATACATGAAAGAAGAAATGATTTTAAGAAAGGTGATTTATTTTTTATCAAAAGCAGAAACACCCAAGGAAGTATTCCGAGTATGGAATGAACACAAGGAATATTTAAAATACTATAAGTTGAGCATAAATCTAAATAATTATAATAAAGATATATTCCCTATTGGATTGGGTGAATTGGTAAATAAAGATGAGCAGGACTTTATTTCTTACTTTCAAACCGGAAAGTTGTATTACATGGATAATGAATTACTCGATGATATGATTTTTAAAGAAAGTATATCATTTCCTATAGATTATTCTGTAATGCTAGATACTAATTATGCTAGTTATATTCCTTACTTTTTGAACAATAAAGGGAGTATTGAGTTTGAAAAAGAAAGTATATACAGAACGATAGATACTCTACTAAGACATAAATTTCAGTATGATTATACTTTCTACTTAATAGAAAACTATAATAATGTTATTAAAAATCAGAATGAGAGTTTTGATGCATCTATAAAAGAACACAGGGATATGTATGAGAATTTAGTATACTTAGAGTTATTCAAAAGTATTGATAATGATATATATAGAAATAAAAATATTATCGAATTTCAAATTTCAAAATTTGAAGCTATTCAAAGAGTAGACGAAATAATATATAAATTATATAAAACAAATGAAGGAAAGAGTTCATTGAAGCAGTTCTTAGACATGCATAAGAATTTAACATTGCTCCTAGTAGGAATTATCAAAATACAGTTTAGTTCAAAAGAAAATGCTAAAAATAAAATGAATAAATTATTTGAATATGTCCGAAATAGAGTAGGAATTTTTTATGAAAGAGAAATGGTTATTGCGCTAAAGTATTTCAAGAATCCTAGATCTGTGGGGATATTTAATAAAATCAATAAAGGGGGTAAGCAAAAAAAATTACCTAAAAAAATTGAAAATATCGCTTGGGATTTTATGGCTCCGAGGGTGATGGAATACTTTTCTAATTTAACTAATGAAGGGAGATATTTTATTCCCTTTTTCTTGTCTCACGATAAAAACTTGAGAGAGCTTTTAACATTATTTAATATAAAAGGAATAGTACAAGATACTAGAACTGGTCAGTTAATACCATTCACAAAAACCTTAAGTGCTGAGCTCTTTAAAAATGAAGGAATAGAATTGGATTTTTCTTTCTTTACTCAGGAATCGACAAATAAAAGAAAACTAACATATGAAAACAATATTAACGAAGGGTTTAAAATTCTTCAAAAGGAATTCTCCGAATTGAGGGACATAATGAGTTAGTTGGCGCTCTCTATACTATTCTACATTAGTGTTATTTTATTTAGCTATGTAAAAATAATTCAATAAGACCAAGAATAAAGTCTTGGTCTTATTAACAACCTTCTGGCATATGGGTATCCGTCTAATTACTCGAGATTGCTATTCTTAATATTGTAAGCAGTGATAGTTTGTGCAACAAAGATATTACTTTGTTGTTGTGGGGGTACATAATAGCTTTATAATACTTTTGGCCAGCAAAGAAATAATGATGTTTTTTTCGCTATTTCCTTGCAAAACTAAAATTTTAAAAATCGGTATTTAAATCCAGATGAAAAATAATCTTTATAGCTGTAGCAGAGTTCAGCTATAAAGATTATTTAAAAAGACTCCATCTCTGAACCCCACATCCCTCACTTCATATACCGATACTCCCGCAAACTCTCCAAAATCGCAACTTCCTGCAACAGTTCCTCACCCACATTCGTTTCCTTCACTTTCTTCCGCTCAAGCTCTTTATCCACTAATCGCTTCACTGTTAAGACGTCGGTTCCAGTGCTTAGCACTTCTGCCTTGGAGTTGAAGTGTTTATGGGCGACGAGCTGCATGCCGTAGGAGTTGTATAGCAGCGTGTAGCCGGCGATGCCTGTTGTGGATTGGTAGGCTTTGGAGAAGCCGCCGTCGATGACGATCATTTTTCCGTTTGCTTTGATTGGGTCTTCTCCTTCAATCTCTTTTACGGGTGTATGGCCGTTGATGATATGGCCGTGATCTGGATTGAGGCCGAATTCTGCCAGGATGTTTCGGCAGGTTGCCTCGTCTTCGCGTAAATAATAATACGGGTTTTTCTTTTCTTTATGCGTTTCCTTCTCTTTAATGAAATACCGCTCAAATGTCGTCATGGCGCGTTTTCCGAAGAGGGAGGAGTACTCGCCTGTCCATAAATACCAGGCCATATCTGTCGCCAGGTCATCGGTTTCTTCCGGGTGGGCAAACGCTTCCCGTAAGAACCGTTCAAATACATCGAGCAGCTCACGGCCCGCATACGGTTTATCCTCAATCATCATCGTTTCCATATTGCCGTTTTCATCGACAGGAATACAGCCGTGAATCAACAGGTTGCCGTTATATTTTAAATAAAGGCTGCCTTTTTTCATCATAAAATTCATATGGCGGCCCAGCTTTTCGGAATGCTGGACAGAGAATAGCAGCTTGTCTATGACCTCTGCTTCTTCTTCTAATAGCTGATCTGGCTGTTCCGGATTAACCGTCGCAAAGCAGGTGTTTTCCAGCTGATATGTTTTTCCGTGCAGCGTGATTTCATTTTTATCGTAATCAATCTTCTCTAGTAACAGCCGTTCCTCCATATTAAAGTTCGGCCGTCTCTTGATAATCGGGCTCTCAAGCTTGAATTGGATCATGGCGATCGCTTGATGGATTTTTGTGATTTGCTTAATCTCATCCTCCGGTCTGTTTTCGTCTGCTTTTGGACGGAATGCTGGATTATCGTCGTAATATTTTTCGGCCAGGTTCAGCAGCGGTCTCAGGTTGATGCCGTACACGTCTTCAATAATATCTAGGTTGTCATAGCGGGCACAGATACGGATAATATTGGCCAGGCACACTTTGGAACCGGCATAGGCGCCTATCCAAAGGACATCGTGATTTCCCCACTGAATATCGACAGAATGATAGTTGATCAGTTCTTCCATAATCCTATCCGGCTGCGGTCCGCGGTCGTAAATATCGCCGACCACATGCAGATGGTCGACCACCAATCGCTGAACGCTGTAAGCAAGACCAGTGATCAGCTTATCAGCTTGGCCAAGCGCAATGATCTGATCTATGATTTCAGAGTAATATTGCTCCTTGTTGGCACCTTCTTCTGTTTTGTATAGCAGCTCCTCCGTAATATAAGCAAACTGGGCAGGCAGTGCTTTGCGCAGTTTGGAGCGGGTATACTTGGAGGAGCAATAAGAAACGAGCTTAATCATTCGGTTAATCGTTTCTTTATACCACTCGTTTAATGCTTCTTTCGCATCAAAGTCATGTTTGATTAACTTCAGTTTGTCTTCCGGATAATAGACCAATGCCGCTAATTCATCAATTTCTCTATCGTAAATGACACCGCTGAAAATGTCGCGTATTTTCTCTTTTACTCGTCCTGAACCATTACGCAGCACGTGCTGGAATGCCTGATATTCCCCGTGCAAATCACTGACAAAATGCTCAGTGCCCTTTGGCAGGTTCAGTATCGCTTTTAAATTAATGATTTCCGTTACCACTTTTTCTTCACAATCATATTTTTGTGCGAGTAGATCTAAGTACTTGCTTTCCAAAATCGTCCATCCCCTTTTTAGAATAAACCCCTATTTATGAGCATGTGCATGATAAGGTGAATTTAAAAGTATGACATTATTTTTAAACATTGGACCTTTATATGATAGTACCGCATAACTGCTTTTATAGACAATTGAAACGAGTGAAAGATTAAGGCAGCTAGAGCTGAAAAACCTTTCAGCAGAATCTACGGAGGAGGTTATTTAGTCAAGGGCTTAGGCTAAAAGGTTCAGTATCCTCCTTATTGTTGTTATCAATATGCATTGATATGGTATTGACGATCCATTTATTTAGCTTGTTTGTCAGTTATCTTGTAAGGAATTGCCTTGAGGAAACTGCCGTTGTTGTACATTGAGTGTTATATATTGTAAACTAGAGTAAAAGATATCCAGATTAATCATCGAAAAACATTTCTTACAGTTCCAAACCGGAAACGAAAGAGGTGCCTCGAAAATACAAATATTTCCTAGGAGTATGTATATGAATATAGCAAATTACACTTTAAAAGTGAAAGGCAAAACGTTACTTCAGGACACCGACTTGCATTTTTCGAGCGGGAAAATTAATCACGTTGTCGGAAAAAATGGAGTCGGTAAATCACAGCTTGCTAAAGACTTTTTGTTGAATAATAGCAAAAGAATTGGTAGAGATATTCGTCAAAATGTTTCTTTAATATCCAGCTCGTCGAATATACCTAATGATGTTTCTAAGGACTTTTTATTACACTTTTTGAGTAAAAAATTTGATGCAGAAATGATAGATAAAATCGCACATTTACTTAATCTGGATAATATTGATGGGAAAGTTCTGATCAAAAATTTGAGTGATGGACAAAAGCAAAAATTAAAATTGCTCAGTTTCTTATTAGAGGATAAAAATATTATTGTTTTAGATGAAATAACGAATTCATTAGACAAAAAAACGGTTATAGAGATTCATGGCTTCTTAAACAAGTATATTCAGGAGAACCCCGAGAAGATTATCATCAACATTACACATGATTTGTCTGATTTAAAGGCGATAGAAGGGGATTATTATATATTTAATCACCAAGAAATTCAACAATATCATTCAGTGGATAAATTAATTGAAGTGTATATAAATGAGTAATAAAACAGTGGGGGCTTGAGATGAAATTAGAGTTTAAAAAGAGTATTAGCAACAAAGTTATCATTATTTTAGGAGCAATGTTTGTATTTTTATTTTTGCTGGGTTATTTTTTACTTGTTGGAATCGATAAAGTCAGCAATGTTACACCTGAAATGTTTTTCTTTAGCTCCTATACTGTTGCGACCCAGTTTGGTTTGATGTTGTTTTCATTTGTTATAGCTTTCTTTATTAATAGAGAGTATTCAAATAAAAATATTCTCTTTTACAAATTAATTGGAGAGAACATCTATACTTTCTTTTATAAAAAGATAGCTGTTTTATTTTTAGAATGTTTTGCATTTATAACGCTAGGCCTGCTAATCATATCGTTGATGTACCATGATTTTTCGCATTTTGCATTATTACTTTTTTTATTTTCTGCAGTTATACTGCAGTATATTCTAATTATCGGAACTATAAGCATATTATGTCCTAATATATTAATTAGTATAGGTGTCAGTATCGTTTATTGGATGACTTCTGTTATCTTAGTAGCTATAAGCAATAAAACGTTTGGTTTCATTGCTCCTTTTGAGGCAGGTAACACTATGTATCCCCGAATAGAAAGAGTGCTGCAATCTGATAACATGACACTTGGGAGTAATGATGTTTTATTTATTATTTTGTATTTAGTTTCAATCATTATCATAAATGCGATTATACTTCGCTTTTCTAAAACTAGATGGATCAAAATGGGCATTTAATAGAGGAAGCTACTTCACAATGAAGTAGCTTTTTATGTGCACCTATATATCATTAACATCAAGATTAATGCATGTGACTGGCTGAGATTGTTAATGGAAGGATGTTTTTCTGTTTGCATCGCCCAAACTATTATTGTTTTTCGTTCACCATCTTGATAAAGAGGAAAAAGATAATGAATACGATAAAGTAGTTCATTGGATTCTTAACGATGCTCATCTCTAGTGAAATCTGTAAGAGTATCCAGAGCGCAAAGATGGCTAGAATTGCAGGGATAATGATTTTGTACATGTCGACCACCTTCCGTAGTGAAGCAGCCCTATAATAAAAAACTATTAGCCTGTACGACAAACTGCGACTGCTCATAATTATACGAAATCTTCGAGTAATCAAACGGCTGCCCATTTGTCAGGTGAAAAATACTTTCTATATACAGCTTCGGCAGTCCAGCCTCTAATCCCAAATATTCCGCTTCCTCCTCATTAAGCTGGTCCACGTGCAGAAACAAATCAGAAAAACCAATCTTCAACCCCAGTCCTTCCCGGATGTAATGGAAGATGGAGTGGGAGACGATTTCGTTGTTTAAATACGTCACGATCGATTTGTTGTAGTAAGACTCTTCGTAGCAAAGGGTCTGGCCGTTGATGTAGCGGACCCTTTTGACATAGTAGATGTCTTCGTTTATTTCGATGTTCAGATTTTCCGCCGCTTCCGGTGTTGGCTTTCTCACGTCCAGTTCGATGACTTTTGAGGTGACGTTGAAATCCTCGAGATCTTTTTTAAATCCCTGATTCGACAGAAGGCTGATATAGCCTTTTCGTTTATGTTTTCTGACAAAAATGCCGCTTCCTCTGACTTGAAAGATCGCGCCTTTTTGCTCTAATAGCTCGAGGGACTTTGTGATGGTGCTTTTGCTGACTTCAAACTGGGCCATGAGGGTTTCTAGGACTGGCAGTTTGTCT
This sequence comes from Bacillus sp. FSL L8-0358, assembly GCF_038593095.1. Taxonomy (NCBI): domain Bacteria; kingdom Bacillati; phylum Bacillota; class Bacilli; order Caryophanales; family Bacillaceae; genus Bacillus; species Bacillus sp. FSL L8-0358. The sequence continues at coordinate 4,011,133 of NZ_CP151962.1, read as the reverse complement.
CCCTGCTGAAGCTGGTGTTCTTCTATATATGTTTCAATTTCCGCTGCGATTTGCTGGTATTTTAACATACGCATTCCTCATTTATTCGTTTAGTTTCACTGCCAAAATTATAGCATAAACCGCTTACAATGATAGTTAGTGCGTAAATATTTTGTTTCGGTATTGATATATTATACCGGTACAATTATAATGAAAGCGCAACCAAAACGAAGGGGTGGGTGAAATGTCGGGGAAAGTGAGAGATTATACGAGACTAGCAAAAGACATTTTAGAGGCCGTAGGCGGGGAAGAGAATGTGATTGGGGCTTCTCGCTGCGCTACCAGACTTCGATTGGTGCTGAAGCGGTCTACCCCTAAAGCGAAGGATATCGTGAAATCGATGCTACCATCCCGGCGTCATTACGGTTGTCATGGTGGCGCCTACAAAGCCTGCGTTCAGCGTCCGGCGTCGAATTGCTTGCGCACATCGGGCTGGATAGAGTGACATTAGACGGCACGTCTTTTTCCTTGAAGGTAAAAGAAGGCGATACCGTCAAAAAAGGCGAAGTGCTTGTTGAGTTTGATAAGCTTTCATTGAAGAGATTGAAGAAAGTGCATTACATCAAAAAATATTTACAGTCGTAAGCTGAGGAGGAATTTAACATGGGAAACATGCCGAAGGATTTTTTATGGGGCGGTGCTTTAGCTGCCCACCAATTTGAAGGCGGATGGAATCAAGGCGGTAAAGGGCCGAGTGTCGTCGATGTGATGACAGCGGGTGCGCACGGCGTACCGAGAAAAATCACTGACACGATTGAAGAAAACGAATTTTATCCAAACCATGAAGCCATTGATTTTTATCACAGATACAAGGAAGATATCGCTTTGTTTGCGGAAATGGGATTAAAATGTCTGCGGACGTCCATCGGCTGGAGCCGGATTTTTCCGAAAGGCGATGAGACTGAACCGAACGAAGCGGGTTTGCAGTTTTATGATGATGTGTTTGATGAATTGCTGAAGCATGGGATCGAGCCAGTCATTACGCTGTCTCACTTTGAAATGCCGCTGCACCTGGCAAGAGAATATGGCGGCTTCAGAAACCGGAAAGTCGTGGACTTCTTCGTCAACTTTGCAGAGGCCTGCTTTACCCGTTACAAAGAGAAAGTGAAGTACTGGATGACATTTAACGAGATCAACAACCAAATGGATGTGAATAATCCGTTGTTCCTATGGACGAATTCAGGTGTTGTGGTCGAAGAAAATGAAAACGCCAAGGAGGTCATGTATCAAACAGCGCACCATGAATTAGTGGCGAGCGCATTAGCAGTGGCAAAAGGAAAAGACATCAATCCAGAGTTCAAAATCGGGGCTATGGTATCACACGTGCCGATTTATCCTTTCTCCTCCAATCCTGAAGATGTGATGCTGGCTGAAGAAGAAATGAGGCAGCGCTATTTCTTCCCTGATGTACAGGTTCGCGGTTATTATCCAAGCTACGCGTTGAAGGAATTTGAACGCGAAGGCTACAACATCACATTCGAAGAAGGCGATGATGAGATTTTAAGAAACGGAACCGTTGATTACTTAGGCTTCAGCTATTACATGTCAACAACTGTGAAAAGTGATGTGAAAAATGATAACACTGGCGATATTGTAAATGGCGGCTTGCCGAATGGTGTCGAAAATCCGTACATCACTTCGAGTGACTGGGGATGGGCGATTGATCCAACCGGGCTGAGATATACATTAAATCGTTTTTATGACCGATACCAAATCCCGTTATTCATCGTTGAAAATGGCTTTGGCGCAGTGGATACGCTGGAGGAGGACGGAAAGGTTCATGATCCGGAACGCATTCAATATTTAAAATCGCATATTGAAGCATTGGAAAAAGCGGTCACGTACGACGGTGTTGATTTAATTGGCTACACGCCGTGGGGCATTATTGATATTGTCTCCTTTACAACTGGCGAAATGAAAAAACGCTACGGCATGATCTATGTTGATCGTGACAATGAAGGAAACGGATCCATGAAACGATATAAGAAAGACTCCTTTGAGTGGTACAAAAATGTCATTCAAACGAATGGCGAGGAACTATAAGAAGCTGGCCCGAATCGAGCACATTTACCGTAGTGCCTGGTTCGGGTTTTTGGCATGACCAGACCCGATATCCAGTAATGGGAATAGATTACTAGCGCTGATTGTTATGTTATGATTTCACCTGTAAGATCCTTTTTTGTATAATTTAATATTAGAACGGAAGAAAGGGAGAGCGTTTGTGAGTAAAAAGGGATGAAAGCGGGTGTCCGGCTGAAGATTTTAAGATCATGATAGAGTTCCCTAAGCAAATCTCCTGACAAAAATTTGGCGAGGAAGGGGCAACATCACATTGAAAAACATTTTAATAAGAGCTGGCATATCACCATTTGATACATTTAATGCAGCTGAAATGATTGTTCGTAACTCCATTGGCGGCAATGTAGGAAACCTAGTATATGCCTACAGTGTGTTTCGCACGCTGATGACAGAAGGAACGACGATTACTCCTGATTATTATCGGATTAATCCAGCGGATGCTGAACAAATTAATAAAAATTATGATATGTATATTATTCCGCTGGCAGATGCATTCCGCGAGGATTTCGTGCCTTCTTTACGGAAATATACCCAATTAATTAAGAAACTAACCATTCCGGTTGTTGTGATTGGTGTTGGTTTGCGGGCTCCGTTTGAGCCAAAATTAAATGAAGGTTTTCCTTTTGATGAGGATGTAAAGGCGTTTGTAAGTGCTGTGCTGGAGAGATCAAATATGATCGGTGTCCGCGGTGAAATTACAGCGAAATACCTTTCCAGATTAGGCTTCCGTGAAGGCATTGACCATACGGTGATTGGGTGTCCTTCTATGTATGCGTTTGGCAGAGAACTGAAGATAAGAGAAACCAATATCACACCAGAATCAATGGTGACGGTTAACTCATCAAGGCTGTCTCCAAAGCATGTGCTGGACTTCATTACGAGAAGCATGAAAGAGTTCCCGAATCATTACTTTATCCCGCAATGGCGAAAAGAAATGATTCTGACATATGCGGGTGCGCCTGCGCTAGCGAAGCCTGCTGATAATTATCCGGTCAGCATGGAAGACCCGGCTTATCAGAATGATAGAGTTCGATTCTTTTTAAATGTACCGACTTGGCTGGATTTCCTGAAAAAAGCCGATTTGAGCTTTGGCGCAAGGCTGCATGGAAATATCGCAGCGACGATTGCCGGTACACCGAGCCTGTTGCTTCCGAAAGATGCCAGAATGCGTGAATTAGCTGAGTACCATCAATTAACGCATGTCATGGCAAATGAGATAACCGATCGGACAAAACTGTCAGAATTAATTGAAACACTTGATTTTCATCAGCCTGAGAAACGGCAAGCGCAAAACTTTGACCATTTCATCAGCTTCTTGAATCAAAATGAATTAGACCATATTTATAAAGAGAAAGCGATTCCTGATACCGTTCCTTTTGACGAAAAACTATCTAACACGAAGCTTCTTCCGCCTGTGACTACAGTTAGCGGCTGCAGTTCCACAGAAACAGCGAAACGCTGGGAAGCGCTGATGGCATTAGAAAATGCCAAAAAGGAAAAAACCATTAAAGATCTGAAAAAAAAGGTCAAAAAGTATCAGGGCACGTTAAATAGAAAATCAGTGCGTATCGCTTTAAAAACAGCAAATATGCTGAGTGTGAAGTGACCATTCACTAACATTACAACTATATTACAGTTGTATAAAACTTGCAATATTTTTGGAATAAAAAAGAAAGCCGCAATGCTGCCAATCTGGCAATTGCGGCTTTCTTATATCAGTTACGGATTAGGTAATCAAACGCGCCGAGGGCGGCAGTTGCACCTGATCCCATAGAAATAATAATTTGGTTGTACGCACTGTCTGTGCAGTCGCCGGCAGCAAATAAGCCTGGTACGCTTGTCGCGCCGTGTTTGTCGACAATGATTTCGCCGATGCGGTTGCGTTCAACCGTTCCTTCTAACCATTCTGTGTTTGGCACGAGACCGATTTGGACGAATACACCTTGAAGTTCAACGTGTTTTTCTTCGCCTGTTTCGCGGTCTACATATGTGATGCCGTTAACACTCTGATCACCTGTGATTTCTTTTGTTTGTGCGTTTTTCACGACAGTAACGTTAGGCAGGCTGTAGAGACGTTTTTGCAGGACTTCGTCTGCTTTCAGTTCCGGCGCGAATTCTAGCACAGTAACGTGATTGACAATACCTGCAAGATCAATCGCTGCTTCGATACCAGAGTTTCCGCCGCCGATTACCGCAACGTCTTTGCCTTCAAACAATGGCCCATCACAGTGCGGGCAGTATGCGACACCTTTGTTTTTGAACTCTTGTTCACCAGGTACGTTGACATTGCGCCAGCGTGCACCTGTTGAAAGGATCACTGTTTTACTTTTCAGGACAGCGCCGTTTTCGAGTTCAAGTTCGAACAGATCTTTTTTCTCAAGGCGTTTCGCACGCTGAAGGTTCATGACATCAATATCATATTCCTTCACATGCTCTTCAAGACTTGCCGCTAACTTCGGTCCTTCCGTCGCTTTGACGCTGATGAAGTTTTCGATGCTCATGGTGTCGAGAACCTGTCCGCCGAAGCGCTCAGCGACAACACCAGTGCGGATGCCTTTACGTGCAGTGTAGATCGCTGCACTTGCACCAGCAGGTCCGCCTCCGACCACAAGAACGTCAAACGGCTCTTTGTCAGCAAATTCAGATGCATCTGTACCGCTGCCCATTTTCGCTAGAATTTCTTCAAGCGTCATACGGCCGCTTCCGAAGGATTCGCCATTCAGGTAAACGGTCGGCACTGCCATGATGTTTTTGCTTTCAACTTCTGCTTTGTATGCTGCACCGTCAATCATCGTGTGCGTAATGTTCGGATTCAGCACGCTCATCATGTTTAAAGCTTGTACAACATCAGGACAGTTGTGGCATGTCAGGCTGATATAAGATTCGAAGTGGTATTCACCGCTGATCTTCTTCACCTGATCAATGACTTTTTGGTCCACCTTAGGCGGTCTGCCGCTCACTTGGAGCAACGCCAACACTAATGATGTGAATTCGTGGCCCAGAGGGATACCAGCGAAAGTTACGCCAGTGTCTTCTCCGACACGATTGACACTGAAGCTTGGCGTTCTGTTTAATTCAGCTTTTTCAACTGAAATTTTCGATGACATGGAAGCCAGCTCATCAACGAGAGCCAGCATGTCCTTAGAAGTGTCATCTTCGCCTGCGCTAACTTTGAGAACAATGTCATTCTCAATTAGCTGCATATATTGATTTAATTGTGCTTTGATGTTTGCATCAAGTACCAATTGAATGCACTCCTTAGATTTTACCTACTAGATCAAGGCTAGGTGTAAGAGTTTCGCCGCCTTCTTCCCATTTAGCCGGGCAAACTTCACCTGGGTTTTGACGAACGTATTGAGCTGCTTTTACTTTGTTTACAAGGTTGCTTGCGTCACGGCCGATACCGCCTGCATTGATTTCAACAGTTTGGATAACGCCATCTGGATCGATGATGAATGTTCCGCGGTCAGCAAGGCCAGTTTCTTCGTCAAGAACATCGAAGTTGCGAGAGATCGTTTGAGATGGGTCACCGATCATTGCGTAAGTGATTTTGCTGATTTTTTCAGAGCTGTCATGCCAGCCTTTGTGTACGAAGTGAGTATCTGTAGAAACAGAGTATACTTCAACACCTAATTCTTTAAGAGCAGCATATTGTTCTTGAAGATCTTCAAGCTCAGTTGGGCATACGAAAGAGAAATCTGCTGGGTAGAAGCAGAATACGCTCCATTGGCCTTTCAAATCTTCGTTTGTTACATCGATGAATTCACCGTTTTTGAATGCTTTTGCTTCGAATGGAAGTACTTCTTTACCGATTAAAGACATAATGTATATTCCTCCTAAAAATGTATTAGAAAGCATATTCGCTTTCAATAATAATTCTAATTATATATGAATTATTAATTAATATATATTTTTTGTCAAGCCATAACCTACTTTTTTTCATCTTACTAAAGGTGTGACAGGTAGGATTTATGCATTTCTTTTATAACAAATGAGAGGCTGATTCTCAATTAGACAAGGTTTTCAGGGACTTTTGTAAATCAGAATGACAGGCCGTTTTGGCATTTGAACATTTTATGACACCATGGACAAGGGGCAAAGGACAATGGCCAAAAGCAGAATAGAACGGAACAGCAAGCTGCTGTCACATGATGATCTTGGGGATTGTTTCTAGCTATTATTGTATCACTGTTTATGATATTTAAAACATAACTTATGTCTTCTGTTGTTTGGGATAGAAGAAAAAAACACGGTTCAGTTGAAAACTAACCGTGTTTTTGATGACAGGTTATTCAGACCAATTCGTATGGAAAACGCCGTCCATATCAGTCCGTTCGTACGTGTGAGCGCCAAAGTAATCGCGCTGCGCCTGCAAGAGGTTCGCATTGGAACGCCCTGTGCGGTAGCCGTCGTAATAAGAGAGCGCGGTAGTTAAGCATGGGAAAGAGATTCCGGTGCTGATACCCTCGCAAACGACTTTTCGCAGGCCTGTTTGATAGGCATGGAGCTTATCTGTGAAATAAGGCGCGATCAGCAGGTTTGCCAGATTTGGCTGCTCACTGAATGCTTCGCTGATCACGTTTAGGAAATCAGCGCGGATGATGCAGCCGCCTCGGAAAATCAAGGCAATGTCTTTGAGCGGCAGATTCCAGCCGTAAAGCTCAGATGACATCTTATATTGGGCAAAGCCTTGTGCATAGGCGCATACTTTCCCCATGTAAAGAGCCTGTCTGACGTATTCAATCCAGGTGTCTTTATCCAAGTGTTTTTCTTCGGATTCTGGGCCTGCTAATACGTCTTGAGCTGCCATCCGTTCTTCTTTTAAGGATGACAAGTAGCGGGCGAACAAGGACTCTGTGATGATCGTGGACGGGATGCCGTTATCAATCGCCTGCATGCTTGTCCATTTCCCAGTGCCTTTTTGTCCAGTTTTATCAAGGATGACATCGATCAGAGGCTGCCCTGTTTTTTCGTCTTTTTTGCGTAAAATCTCAGCTGTAATCTCTATTAAATAGCTTTTCAGCTCACCTTGATTCCATGTTTCAAAAATAGATGCAATTTCATCTAGCGGCAGACGAAGCGTTTCTCTTAGAAACGTATACGCTTCTGCAATCAGCTGCATGTCTGCATATTCAATGCCGTTGTGCACCATCTTTGTAAAGTGCCCTGCCCCTTTTGGTCCGATATAGACACAGCAAGGGTCATCTCCGACTTGAGCTGCGATTTTCGTCAGGATAGGAGCGGCTTTCTCATAGACGTCGCGATCTCCGCCCGGCATGATGGAAGGCCCTGTTAATGCACCGACTTCACCGCCGGAAATGCCGACTCCCAGGTAGCCGATCCCTTTTTCCTTCAGCTCGTCATATCTTCTTTCTGTGTCTTCATAGTGGGAGTTTCCTCCGTCCATGATGACGTCGCCTTCTTCAAGCAAAGGCTTTAATGATTGGATGACGGAATCTACGGGTTTTCCCGCTGTGACCATCAAAAAGATTTTTCTTGGTTTTTCTAACGATTGAACAAAGTCCTCAAGCTCGTAATACGGGCTGAGAGATTGTCCATCCAGCTTTTGGACAAGCTGGTCCGTTAAATCTCTGGTGTAATTATAGACAGCGACGTTTTCACCTTTATTTGCCATGTTTAAGGCGATGTTGCTTCCCATTACGCCTAAGCCTATGACACCAATCGTATTGAACATGTGTTACAGCTCCTTCTTAATTTCATACAACTAAACTTAACAATAAAATGAATCCCAGTCCAGCAACGGAAATAATGGTTTCCAGCAAAGTCCATGTGGCAAATGTTTCTTTCATGCTTAATCCGAAGTATTCCTTGAACATCCAGAAGCCGGCGTCATTGACGTGTGAAGCGATGACACTTCCGGCGCCTGTTGCGAGCACGACTAACGCCAAGTTAACATCAGAATGGCCCAATAACGGGATGACCAGACCTGTTGTGCTTAGTGCGGCAACAGTCGCTGATCCTAGAGAAATGCGCAGGATCGCCGCGATGAGCCATGCCAGAATGATTGGCGATAAAGCCGTTTCTTTGAATAAGTCTGCTACGTAATCGCCGACACCGCCGTTGATCAGCACTTGTTTGAAGGCGCCGCCTCCTCCGATGATCAAAAGCATCATGCCGATTTGTGAAATGGCAGTTGAACAAGAATCCATCACGGTTTTGACTGGAATGTTGCGCTTGATGCCCATTGTATAGACTGCGACCAATAACGAAATAATCATAGCAGTCGATGCGTTTCCAATCAATCTGATAAAAGCCAAAACTCCGTTATCTGCAAACCCGATTGTTTCTTGAAGCAGGTCGATAATGGTCGCGACCGACATGATGATAATCGGGAGCATTGCAGTAAAGACACTGATTCCAAAGCCGGGTGTTTCTTCAAGGTTAAACGTTTTTTGTGTGCCGAGTGATGCAATATTGCCGTTTTTCGCAAATGATGCAGGAACGATTTTTTTCGCGAACTTTGTAAATAACGGCCCTGCGATGAGCACTGTCGGAACAGCAACGATAAAGCCATACAGCAGCACTTCTCCAATGTTTGCGCCATACTCACCGGCGATCGCCGTAGGTCCCGGGTGCGGCGGCAGGAAACCGTGTGTGACGGATAGTGCCGCGACCATCGGGATTCCGAGAAATAAAATAGAAATCTTCAATTCTCTTGAAATCGCAAAGACAATCGGAATTAATAGAACCAGTCCTACTTCAAAAAATAACGCAATCCCAATAATGAATGAGGCAATGACAACGGCCCATTGAATATTTTTCTCACCGAATTTGTTGACGAGCGTCATCGCAATGCGCTGTGCGCCTCCTGAATCCGCGATCAGCTTGCCCAGCATCGCACCGAGTCCGAAGATGAGCGCGATGTGGCCAAGAGTCCCCCCTATTCCTGCTTCGATGGAGCTGACAACTTTATCGAACGGCATCCCGAGTGCCAGTGCCACGCCGAACGATACGACCAGCAGGGAAATAAATGTGTTTAATTTTAAGCCCATAATCAGAAATAGTAATGCTAAGATCCCAAGTGCAACGATGATTAACGGCATGGTAATGCCCTCCCCTTCATGTCATGTACTATTTGTGTGTGATTAAGCCCCTCTGATAATCTGCAATTTGTGTATATTGATTTTCTAATAATCTTGATAGATTGATGAAAATCGGCATTAATGTTCTGTATTCCTTGGCTGAGTCTTCGATCGGCGTATGTCTGTATGTGCTGCCGATCATGTCGGACACGGCGTCGAAAGAGTCAATTTTTCCTGTTGCATACAGGCCTAAAATGCAGGCGCCGAGACATGAGCTTTCGTAGCTTTCCGGAACGACTACCTCTGATTCGAAGATATCCGACATCATTTGGCGCCAAACCTCCGACCTTGCAAATCCCCCTGTCGCTTGGATGCGGGTTACCGGGCCATCCATGCATTCAGTTAACGCCAAGAACACCGTGTACAGGTTGTAAATGACGCCTTCCAATGCCGCGCGTATCATATGCTCTTTCTTATGCGACATGGTCAGGCCGAAAAATGAGCCGCGTACATCCGGATTCCACAACGGAGCGCGTTCTCCGGCGAGATATGGGTGGAACAGCAGACCGTCAGAACCGGGTCTGACGCGTTGGGCAATTTTCGTCAGCACGTCATATGGATCAATGCCCAGCCGTGTCGCTGTTTCGATTTCGGAGGAGGCAAACTCGTCTCTGATCCAGCGAAGGACGATGCCCCCATTGTTCACAGGTCCCCCAATAACCCAATGCTTGTCCGTCAAGGCATAGCAGAAAATTCTCCCTTTTTCATCGGTTTGCGGCTTGTCAATAATCGTCCGGATGGCACCGCTTGTTCCGATGGTGACGGCGATTTCGCCCTTTTTAATGGCGTTGACGCCGAGGTTGGACAGCACGCCGTCGCTGGCCCCGATGACAAAAGGCGTTTCCGGATCGATTCCCATTTGGATCGCTATTTCCGGGCTGCAGTGCTGAAAGATCTGGGTTGTCGGCACGAGTTTGGATAAGTGATCCGGCGTGATGCCTGCGATGCGCAGTGCCTCTTCGTCCCAATCCAAGCCTTTCAGGTTCATCATGCCTGTCGCTGATGCCAATGAGTAATCGATGACATACTCATTGAACAGCTGTTTAAAAATGTATTCTTTGATGCCGATATATTTTTTTGCCTTGGAAGCGATTTCTTTCCTTTCATTCGTGATCCAGGCAATTTTACTTAACGGTGCCATCGGATGAATCGGTGTTCCCGTCCGTTTGTACACCTCATGTCCGTTCAATTCCTCTTTGATCTTATGCGCCCAGCCTTCACTACGGTTGTCGGCCCATGTGATGCATGGCGTCAGCGGCTTGTCATTTTCGTCGATTGCAATGACGCTGTGCATGGCGCTGCTGAACGAAATGAATGAGATTTGTTTTTCGGGATGCTGTTTTGTAATTCTCGCTGTTGTATGGATGACTGCCTGAAATATCTCTTCCGGATTTTGTTCAGCTGTTGAGATGTCCGGTGTATAGAGCGGGTAGCCGATGCTTTCTTTCTGTACCACATCTCCGTTTTCACTGAACAGCACAGCTTTTGTGCTTGTCGTGCCGATATCGATTCCTAACATATAACTAGTCATTGTTGTATTCAGCTCCTTTTGCCAGCATTTGTTGTGAGAGCCATAGGTCTTCTACCTTATCCTGCACATCATCAAAGTTTTGGTGAAGAGACTGAATCATCAGCACCCTATCCTTTGTTTTGATGGCTTGAATATAAAGCTCGTGGTTATCTAAAATCCTTGTGAAGTCTTCATACTTTTCCTTTAACCGTACCCGCATCGATAAAAGAATAAAGCTTTCCATGACGGGTTTTAGATTGTTCCAGATCATCTGAATGTATGAATGATCAATCGCTCGGATAATGGTTTCATGGAACAGCACATCTTGAAATGAAAATTCGTCAGCATCCTCATATTTGATTGAGACTTTCATCATTTCAAGAATTTTGCTGAGATCCTTAACTAAAGGCTCAATGTCTATTTTGACAAGCCGTTCAAAGACAAATGTTTCTAATAGTAACCGCACATCATAAATTTCCGCGATTTTCTTCTCAGTTAAACCAATTACGACCGCTCCCATTCGTTCTAAGCGGATGATTTTTTCGGATGCGAGTATTTTTAGCGCTTCGCGAACCGGCGAACGGCTTACTGAAAACTCGGCGGCGATTGTATTTTCTGATAAAATGGTACCGCTTTCAATCAGGCCTGAAACGATCCGCATTCTCAGCTCGTATGCGACACGAACTCCGGTTGACGCTTTTGAGAGCCATTTTGCGGGATACAACAGGTCTTTGGAGTCTAGCATACACTCACCTTCCTCACTCAAGAAGTATACTTGTATACAAGTATGATAACGTGAATATTTCTTTTATGCAAACACTTTCATTTCTAATTTTTAATAAAATTTTTCCCAATCATTATGGTATTTATTTCTAAATGGAATATGGTACATTGGAGATAACTAGCATAAGTGAATCATGTTTTGAAAGAGGCGATTTGGATGAAAATCATCATTGCACCTGATTCTTTTAAGGAAAGCTTATCAGCTCTGGAGGCAGCCGAAGCGATAGAAAGAGGTTTCAAATCGGTCTTTCCGGGTGCTGATTACAGAAAATTGCCGGTGGCGGACGGCGGCGAGGGAACCGTTCAATCTCTGGTCGATGCGACCAACGGAAGGATCATAGAGCAAGTTGTCACAGGGCCGCTGGGGGAACCAGTGAAAGCTTTCTTTGGCATGATGGGAGATGGGAGAACAGCTGTGATTGAAATGGCTGCTGCTTCAGGGCTGCATCTGGTGCCTGTAGATAAGCGAAATCCGCTCATCACTACAACAAAGGGAACGGGAGAATTAATCGGAGCAGCTCTTGATGCGGGAGCGGAGCGATTGATCATCGGAATCGGCGGAAGCGCCACGAACGACGGGGGAGCCGGGATGATTCAGGCATTGGGCGGAAGGCTTCTTGATAACTCAGGCCGCGAGATTGGCCCAGGGGGCGGCGCGTTATCTCAGCTTGCATCAATAGATGTTAGCGGGCTTGATTCCAGATTGCGGAATGTCAAACTGGAAGTTGCCTGTGATGTGGACAATCCGTTAACAGGACCAAAGGGTGCTACGGCTGTTTTCGGGCCGCAAAAAGGCGCGACGGCCGACATGCTGGATGTACTAGACAAGAACGTAAGCCATTTCGCTGATATGGCAGAAAAAGAGCTCGGATCAACCTTCCGAGATACAGAGGGCGCCGGTGCAGCGGGCGGTCTTGGATGGAGCCTGCTGACTTATCTTCAGGCTGACCTGAAAAGAGGCATTGATATTGTCCTTGAAGCGGTTGATTTTGAAAATATCGTTCAGGATGCAGATATTGTAATAACCGGCGAGGGACGGATCGACAGCCAAACGGTTCATGGAAAAACGCCGATTGGCGTAGCCAAGGCGGCTAAATCATACGATGTGCCCGTCATCGGCATTGCGGGATCAATATCCCGAGACAGTGATGCCGTCTACCAGCACGGAATCGATGCGCTTTTCAGCATCGTTCCCGGAGCCGTGACTCTAGAAGACGCGTTTGAACATGCCGCAGAATATATGGAAAGAACGGCGCGGGACATTGCTGCGTCTATCAAATTGGCGAAAACGATGTTTCTGATATAGCCGATGCACATGCCAATGCATAGCTATCCTTCTTTTTGGGTAGAGACAGTTAACACACAATGAGGAATTCATCCCAGAAGGAGGACGCAGATATGACTGTACAAGAAATCAAAGGCAAAAAACTAGTAAAAGGCATTGCGCCAAATGTGGAGCCGGAAGCTCTGTTAAATGATAAACGAAAAGTATTTTTGTTTGGTTCCCCTAGTTACACAAACATTGGCGACCAAGCGATTGCGTATGCGGAAGAGAAATTTATCAAAAATCATTTTCCGTATTATGAATACATTGAGATTATGGATTATGCGACGGATGAGGGCATTGAACTGGTGAAGGAGATCATTCGTGAAGACGATATTGTCTGCTTTACAGGCGGAGGGAACTTAGGAAACCTTTATCTCGATATTGAGGAAGACAGAAGAAAGGTCTTTTCGGCGTTTAAAGACTACAAATCAATTTCTCTGCCACAATCCGTTTATTTTGAGGATACAGAGGAAGGACAGAGAGAAAAGAAAAAAACACAGGATGCGTACCATCAAAATACAAACTTAACGATTGCTGCGCGTGAGACGCAAACACTGGATGTTGTGAAAGAGACCTTCAACTCCAATGTGATCTTTACACCGGACATGGTGCTTTCCTTGGATATTGTGCCGCGAGAGCTCGAGCGCGACGGCGTTCTCTTTATTTTAAGAGCGGATAAGGAGAAAGTGACTGACGAAGATTTTATTTCACAGATGAAGAAATGGGCAGAAAAAACAACTTACACAGAGCGTACCGATACGGTGCTGGATACGGTCGACACCATCGAATACGCCGATCGTGAAAAGCATTTTATGGAGATGCTAGACCGCATCGGCTCCAGTAAATTGGTGATTACCGACCGCCTTCACGCGATGATTTTCTCGATTATCACCAAAACACCTTGTCTTGTCTTTGGAAACAGCTATGGCAAAGCCAAACATTCATACCGGGATTGGCTTGAAAGCTTAAACTTCATTGAGTATACGGATAAGAATGATGTTGAGGAGCTGGAGCGCATGATTGACCGCCTGCTTCAAGCAGAACCGAATGACGTTGATTTGTCTAAAGACTTTCAGCCGCTGATTGATTTTTTTGCTTCTTAAACGAAAAAGACTGCCCTCCCCCGGGGCAGTCTTTCTTTGTTAAATATGAAACAGCCAGACGACGAGCGGGCCGAAGAATGAGCCGAGCACCGCACAAAGCGTCATGGAGACGGAACTCATGGAGACCGCCAGTTCCCCATATTCCAACGCTTTGGAGGTGCCCAGTGCGTGGGAGGCGCTGCCTAATGCAATGCCTTGTCCAAGGGAACTGCGTATGCGAAGCCATTTTAGGAAAAGCGGCCCAAGGATGACGCCTGAAAAGCCCGCAATCATGACAAATACGACTGTCATGGAAGGGACGCCGCCAAGACCGGCGGCGATCTGAATAGCGACAGGTGTTGTGATCGACTTTGGCAGAATGGATAATAAGAGATCATGATCAATCCCGAATGCTTCTGCGAAGATCAGCCCGCTGATCATTCCCATGCATAATCCGACCAGGACGCCGCCTAAAATGGGAACACAATGTTTGACAATGATATGCCATTGTTTATAAAGCGGATAGGCCAGTGCCACAACAGCCGGCCCAAGCAAAGAATTGATCCATTTCCCCCCGATCATATAGCCTTCATAGGAAACATGGAACATCATCAAAACCGCTACAATCAAAATGGTCGTTGTGAGAACGGGGATCAGAAATGGAAGCGGGAATCGCTTATAGAGTTTGACCATCGCTAAATAAGCGGCAACTGTTAATAGAATTATAATGATCGCGATACATGCTTGCTGCATTTCTCTTTCTCCTCCCGTTTTTTTGCTTTTTTCTCTAATAGCTGGCTGGCGAATCCAGCCGCAATGATCGTGACGATGGTGCTCAGAACGACTGTAATCAGCAGCATCAGACCATTGAATGAAATGAGAGACGGATAGTTTATCACTCCTGTCATTGCCGGGATGAACAACAATGGAAGGAAGGATAATAAAAACCCTGCTCCGTCTTCAATGATGGAGACGGGAACAATACGGAGGCCCAAGCAGATCAGAAGCAATACCAATCCAACGATGCTTCCTGACACGGGTAAATGAAACAGATGCTGAATGGCTTCCCCGATCATAAAAAATACATATAATATCAACACTTGCAAAATAATTCGTATGACTTTCACATCAAGTGCTGCTCTCCAATCAGAACAGCTTCCTCCTTTCTGGTGCTTGCTTCTAGGATGGTTCTGAGGAATCGCTTTACTTTCTTTTTATATGATTGTACTATACAAGTATAATAATTGATTTAGTCATATAACGACTTGTATTTATTCAGTTAATGTACATTTGTATTATACAAGTATATATGATGTTGTCAATGCCGGAGATTGGAATAGGGAGCGAGAGCGATTGCAAAATCAAAATCCAGTTGAATTAATTGAATATGAGCTGACGACTTTTATCAGGAGAGCTGTTTATCTAGATCAATCAGAGAAAAGAACAGGGAATTTGGAGAGATCTTCGTACTTATTGCTGAGACAATTGGATGAGTTTGGGCCTGCTCGTGTTAAGGAATTGGCAGAATCGTTTAAGCTTGATATTTCTACTCTTTCAAGACAAGCAGCTGCATTAGAGGCAAAGGAGCTCATCTATCGTTTCTCAGACCCGTCTGATGGGAGAGTCAGCCTGTTTACCATTACAAAACTCGGCAAACAACTATTAAAAGCCGATCAGCAAAAGCGCCTTGAACGTTATGAACAGATGCTGAAAGAATGGTCAACACAGGAAAAAGAGATGTTCGGCGAGCTGCTGCAGCGTATGAACAAGGCTTTTATCGATTAACAGCTGAAAAACCCATGGTTCGCTGGAACAGCATGGGTTTTTCTTATGGTCAGAGATTATCTGCATCGTTTGGCGGCAGCCCAAGCCACTAGTCCGGCAACAACAGCCGCCGATACAATGGGGCGCTTCGTCGCTTTTGTGTAGTAGCTTCTTGACCTCATCCATCCTTTATTTGTGCCTCTGTCATGCATACCGCAGCCCGCATCATAAAGAGCGCTTTCTTCTCGCGGTTTGGACGGTTTTTCGGCATGCTGGCTGTGATACATGATTTTTTCCATCAGTCTGTCGGTCAGACGAGGGAAAAGCGCGCCCAGCATGGCGATGGCTTTGGCCTGTGAGCCGATGTACATGTCGCGCTTAGGGTGTTCGGCGGCAAACAGGATCGCTTCGGCGACTGCTTCCGGCGGATAGATCATGGAGCGGTAATGAGCCGGCTGTTTGTCGAGGTAGCTGTGCGCATGCTCGTTATAAGGCGTGTCAATTCTGCCCGGGTGGATGAGCGTTACCGAGACGGGCGCCTGTTCCTTTTCGAGCTCCATTCGGATGCTTTCCGTCCAGCCGTGAAGCGCAAATTTGGCAGATGCATATGTGGATTGAATGACCGTTCCCCTGTCTCCGAACAGGCTTCCTACATTAATGAGTGCGCCCGGCACACCTCTGCCGGTGTAGTGTTTGACAGCCGCTCTTGTTCCGTAAACAGGTCCCCAGAAATTTGTGTCGAACATGCGCTTCATGTCTTCGACGGTGACGTCCATGGCATGTCCGAAAGTCGAGACGGCCGCATTGTTGACCCATGTGTCAAAGCAGCCGAATGTGCTGATCGCGGTTTCTGCGATGCGGTTGACGTCCTCTTCTTTTCCGACATCCGCCTTTACCCATATGGCGTCGTGCCCTTTTTCCTTAAGTTCATCAGTGAGCTCCTTCAGCGCCTCTTCATTTCGCGCTGCTGCCACGACCTTTGCGCCTTTTTCAGCTGCCATTCTCGCCGTGACAAGTCCGATACCGCTTGAAGCGCCGGTAATGACGATCACCTGATCCTTAAGCTTTTTCAGTTTGAGCTTTGTTTTTATGGCGGGGTTTTGTCGTTCAAGCTGCTCTGTATTCGTGACTGAATGATCGATTGTCATTGAGAGATCCCTCCTAGACGCTGTTTTTGTACATTACCCCATCCGGGAGGGTCTTACCCCTTTTGACAATCACAGGGTTCTTTTTTATATTATATAAGTCGCTCTACCATACCTAGGAGGGAATGTTTTAATGACTAGCAGAGGAGATTCACGTGAAAAAATCCTTCACACGGCGTCACGTCTGTTCCAGCTGCAAGGATATCACGCGACAGGTTTGAACCAGATTGTAAAAGAAAGCGGTGCTCCTAAGGGATCGCTTTATCACTTTTTTCCGAAGGGCAAAGAAGAATTAGCAATTGAAGCGGTTACATATACAGGTAAGATCGTTGAACATCTGATACAGAAAAGCATGGATGAATCCTCTGATCCTGTTGAAGCGATTCAGCTTTTTATCAAAAAAACAGCCAGCCAATTTGATAACACAGAAAGCATTAAAGGTATTCCAGTCGGTTTGCTGGCGAGTGAGACAGCGTTAATCAGTGAACCGCTGCGGACGGTTTGCATGAAGGTGTTTAAAAGCTGGGAAGCGGTTTTTGCCAGAAAATTAATGGAAAACGGATTTGCAGAAGAAGAAGCAAATCAGCTTGGAACGCTGATTAATTCGATGATTGAGGGCGGCATCATGCTTTCGTTAACGAATAAAGACAAAACGCCTCTTCTTCTCATTGCCGAACAAATACCAGTGCTGGTGAGAAAAAAAGGGTAGCATTTTGTTATCCTTTCTCCTACAATTATATAGAACGGTCTAGACGAATAAATGATAATATATAGACTGGTCTAAATTGGAGGAAGCGATAATATGAAAACATTATGTACACATTCATTGCCTAAAGAAAAAATGCCTTATTTGCTCCGGAGCGGAGAAGGCGAGCGCTATCTGTTCGGCAGACAGGTTGCCACGGTGATGGCGAATGGGAGGAGCACAGGTGATTTGTTTGAGATCGTGCTTCTTTCCGGGGGAAAAGGAGATGCCTTTCCGCTTCACGTCCACAAGGACACACATGAAGGAATTCTCGTTTTGGACGGGAAACTGGAACTGACACTTGATGGTGAACGCTATTTATTAATATCAGGTGATTATGCGAACATTCCGGCGGGAACACCGCACAGCTACCGGATGCAGAGCCACAGAACAAGACTGGTATCTTACACGATGAAAGGAAACGTAGCGCACTTGTATTCCGTTATTGGGAATCCGTATGATCACGCTGAACATCCGCCGTACGCAAGCGAAGAAGTCTCAAACGAGCGATTTGCAGAAGCAGCCGCTGTAGCGGACATTGTATTTCTAGATGAAGGAAAGCCTGCATGTTCGGCCAAATTAGCGGAACTTACAGAGCTGCCAGATGGAGCGGTTCCATACGTTCTTGAATCTGGAGAAGGAGATCGCCTGTTGACTGGAGATCAGCTTCACCGCATTGTGGCTGCACAAAAAAATACAGATGGCCAGTTTATCGTCGTATCCTCTGAAGGCCCTAAAGGTGACCGAATCGTTGATCACTACCATGAACATCATACAGAAACATTTTATTGCCTTGAAGGTCAGATGACGATGTGGGCAGATGGCCAGGAAATTCAGCTGAATCCGGGAGATTTCCTGCATGTCCCTGCAAATACCGTTCACTCCTATCGCCTTGATTCTCACTATACAAAGATGGTGGGCGTATTGGTTCCTGGTTTATTTGAACCGTTTTTCCGGACGTTAGGCGACCCGTATGAAGGCCACATCTTCCCATGTGAGCCTCAGGCTTTGCGCTTTGATCGCGTTTTGCAGAATATCGACGCATTAGATTTAAAGGTGATGAAACCATAAAGATGACAAGATTGTAAGGTTTTCATGCCGGCCTGACACCTAAATCGATGTTTCCGCGCTTCATTTTTTCATACCCTTAAGGTACAGAAAAAAGGAGCGTGATGGCTATGTCTTCATTACAGCCGACTCTAACAAATGAGCGGATCGGTGTGCTTGATGTGCTGAGAGGAATGGCGATTTTCGGCATCTTATTTGTCAATCTGGCACATTTCAGTTATCCGGATATGTATTTGTCTATGCTTGGAAAAGAGAATTTTTTCATGGATAAGTGGTCTGAAGCTGATTTTGCCGCCGCAGACATACTGAAATTCTTCATTCAAACAAAATGTATTTTATTGTTTTCCTTTTTATTTGGATTTGGCATGGTTGTCATGATGGAGAGAGCAGAAAACAAAGGGAAACGGTTTGTTCCGTTATATGTGAGAAGGTTGATGGCGCTTCTCTTGTTTGGAACGATTCATGCGTTTTTGATATGGGACGGGGATATTTTAACAGAATATGCCCTGCTCGGTTTTGTCCTGCTCTTGTTTCGAAAAGCAAAGCCGAAAACACTGCTGATATGGGCGGTCTCTTTGTATCTTCTGTTTTCCATTCCGTTCATGTTGACAAGTTTTGATCAATCAAACGGACAGGAATGGGTACAAGCGGTAACACAGCAGGCAAAACAAGCGATTCATGTTTATGGAAGCGGCAGCCTGAAGGATATTGCAGAACAGCGGATCCACGACCGTCTTGTTTACATGTCTTCGAATGGCATGCTTACGTATAATCCGCTCAATTTCTTCTTTGCATCTATTCCATATTTCAGCATGTTTTTGCTGGGAGCTGCGGCAGCAAAATCACGGTATTTGCATGAACCGGAAAAGCATCGCAAAGGATTAAAACGATTATGGATGGCCGGGCTTGTCATCGGCATCGGCGCCCAGGTGATGTACAGTGTAACGGATAAAGAAATATGTTTGCTGATTGGCGCGCCTTTCCTCATGTTTTTCTATGTTACAACGGTTGTCTATCTTTATCATAAAACAAGAGTGAGAACAGTGCTGCAATCATTCTCCGCTGTTGGGAGGATGGCATTTACCAATTATCTGATGCAGTCTATTGTATGTACTTGGATTTTTTATCATTACGGCTTGGGCCTGTATGGAAAAGTGTACCCTGCTGCCGGTGTGCTCATTACACTTGCTGTTTGTGCCGTTCAAATAGTCTTCAGCCACCTTTGGCTTCGTGTCTTTCGGATGGGGCCGTTTGAGTGGCTGTGGAGAAGCGCTACGTATCTGTCGTGGCAGCCTATTGTAAAGAAAACAAAAGTCTAGATGCCTATTGGCGTCTAGACTTTTTTCTATTATTTATACACGACACGTGTTTTGCAAATGATGTCATGCAGGCCTTTTTTCTCTCCAAAGGCGATCATGATAAATCCAATATAAAAGATGATTCCTGATAAGATATAGGCAAAGTAACGGCCAATTGCCTGTCCGACAGAAACCCGTTCGCCTTGTTCATTGACCACTTTCAGGCCAAGAATTTTTTTGCCAAGTGTGCCTTGCATTTTAGAAGCTGTGAGCAGCCCGTAATATAACACACTGATGATGATCATGATCAGCATTGTAGGCAAAAATGCAAGCGTCATGTATTTCACTAAATACTCTTCTTCCGTCATGTAAGGGTTTGTTGCCACAGCCCCAGCTACAAAAACAGAATTGATCATAAATAGAATAATATAACTAGGAACAGATACAATAATGCCGTCAATAAAATAAGCTAAAAAACGAATCCAAAATCCTGCTGGTTTTTCCATGTATTTTTCTCTCTCCTTTGAATGAATCTGGAATAGTATACTTTGAAAAAGAAGTACATGCAATATGGTATGGTGATAAAATCCTGATATTACAGAAAAATGAGTCTTTTATCCTCTGTTTTTTACTATATAAATATACTAGAAAGAATCACATCATTTGTGTATGTTCTGGATTTTTTTAAAAAATATAATGAATATAACATTCAACTTACTTATAATAAAAAAGGTTAATATTTCTATTAAAGGAGGAGTTTGATGTCTAAAAAAAATAGCGTGGCGATTATGACAGCCATTTCTGCTTTTCTTTTTTGCGCCGTGATTGTGGCGGCTTCACTTTCGCCGCTGGCCGGAACGGGAGCGGCGGCCAATCAGTTTAATTCAGCTGGCATGTGGTCAGCTGTAGGTATGATCCTTGTATTGTATTTCATTCCATTTCTCGTTTATATGCTCGGAGTCGATGCAATGAGGTATGTCATGGCGGTGCTTTGCGGCTTCGGGCTTTTGATTCATTTGTCTTCGGCCGGTTTTATCTTGATGTTTAGTTTCTTTAGTGACCATCTGCTTTCTGAGGTGATCTTTGTTTTCGGAATTAGTCTCGCTGCAGCTGCTGTCAACGTCATTTGGTTTGTGGCTGCATTTCGGCCGGGTGCTGAAAAAACGTCCGTGAATACTCTTACATAGTTTTCTAGTTTGTGAGGTTTTTGTGAAATAGATTTATAAAATGGATGAATATGTTATGATGGTCGCAAATTAGAAGTTACATATAATGGGGGTCTCAATGATGGTCAAGTCATTTCGTATGAAAGCTTTGATTGCGGGAGCTGCGGTGGCGGCGGCTGTTTCGGCCGGCGCTGTTTCTGATGTGCCTGCTGCCAAAGTGCTTCAGCCGACAGCTGCTTATGCGGCGGAAACGGTGTTTTCTCAAAATAATGGAGCATCTGGCTTTTTGACAGGAAGATATGATGTACAAGCGATGGCGCCTGCCATGTTTAACTGGTCACGCGAAAGCCGGTTCGCCGGAAATACAGACGGGACGCTGAAATGGCAAAACGACATCAGAACGACTCCGCAAAATGGAGCGGGGGCTGTGATTGACGGAGACGGCACAGTATATCTTCATTCCAGAGATGGGGAAATGAAAGCCTTTAATCCAGACGGCTCAGTCAAATGGGTGACCGGGAATCTTGGAAAAACATATACGCAATCTCCTGTACTTGGGACCAACGGCGTTATCTATTTGGCTTCCTATGACAAAAAGATTTATTTTATTGACAAAGAAACGGGAGAAATTTTAACAACGGTTCCGTTAAGCGGCGGGCCAAGCTCTGAAACGGTGATCGGTTCAGACGGGACGTTGTATTTCTCAACACTTGATAATTATGTTCATGCGATCAAACCGACGTCAAAATCAACCTGGACAGAGCGCTGGAAGTTGAAAACAAATGGTGTCGTCAGCTCTGTGCCGGTGCTTGCCTCAAACGGCACCGTGTATGTCGGCACATACAATAACGTGTTTTATGCGATCAATTCCGGAACCGGACAGGTGAAATGGTCCAGAACGACGTCAAATGCGTTTAAAGGATATCCGGTGATTGATAAGGATGGCACCGTTTATGCTGGCAACCAAGACGGACAGCTGTATGCGTATACGTCAACAGGCAGCTTAAAATGGACATTCCCGCTGAACGGGTTCTCAAGTTCATCGCCTGCGATCGACCATAACGGAAACATCTATATCGGCTCAGGAAGCGGCGAGCTGTTTTCCATCAGTAAAAACGGGGATATGAACTGGTCATTCTACACAGACGGCCCTGTCAGAACGGCGCCGCTGATTGACGCGAAGGGAACGGTTTATTTCGGGTCAGATGATATGAAGGTTTATGCGGCAGACGCAAACGGCAATGAATTATGGAGCTATCAAACCGACAGCAACGTCGTGTCATCTCCGCAGCTTGCTGAGGACGGAACGCTTTATATTGGAAGTTATACGAAGCTGATGGCTTTCGGGAAATAGTAAAACAGGCTGGCGAGGTTAACTCGGCAGCCTGTTTATTTGATCAATCAAGATATTTATTTTTATAGACAACCTTTGTCCCGCAAATATAATCATGTAATGCCAGTTTAGAGGGAAAGGCCGCCATGATAAAACCGATATATAAGATCTTAGATAATGTGTAAGCGAAGAAACGGCCGAAGCTGTGCCAAAAAGAAAAACGCTCGCCATACTGATTGACAACGATGATGCCCATGAGTTTTTTTCCCAATGTTGCCTGCATGTTTGAGGAAGTCAGCAAGCTATAGTAAAGAATAACGAAAATAAATATGATGGCCAAAACAGGGATTGTGCCAATGACCAACATTATCGGGCTTCTGACATGTGTGTGCCTGCTGCATCAATGAGTGGCAACACAATGAAGGTGTTAATGAAAATCATAATGAAAGAGAATATAGCTATAATAAATACATCAATAATAGAGGCGGCTGCCCGAATCCAAAATCCTGCTGGTTTTTCCATGTATAATATTCTCTCCTTTGAATTTTTCTGGGAAATTATACGTTAGAGGCTGCAGGGTTTCAATGAGATAGACTAGAAGAATCTGGTTTCGTAGTGAAAATGGTATTTTATCACTTTTAATCTCTTTATTTAGGTGATATAAAGATAAAAAAAGAACCTGCAAGATGATGCAGATTCTCTTCATTACGATTATTTAGAGGCTTGAATAAAGACACCCTTCTCATGAGAAAACTCTTTGAATCCGTATACCCCATGATAGGAGCCGATTCCGCTTGTGTTGACGCCGCCGAATGGCAGGTTGACGTCACTGAAATGGACGACGACATCATTGATGGCGGCATTTCCTGATGTCGTGTGCTGAAGGACGTTGTCAATCAGGTCTTGGTTTTGGCTGAATACATAAAGCGCAAGCGGTTTATCGTGATCATTTACGTAATCGATGACCTCGTCGATGTCTTCATAATTCATCATCGGCAGGATTGGTGCGAAGATTTCCTCCTGCATGATTTTCATATCAGGCGTGACGTTTTTCAAAACGGTTGGCGAGATCGTGCGGTCGCTGGCATCAAATACGCCGCCGAACACCACTTCCGCCCCTTTTTTGATGGCATCGTCGAACAGATCTTTGACGCGGTTGAAGTTGCGGTCATTGACGATCTGCGTAAATTTGCTGCGGTCTGGGGTATGATCATCCTCCATAAATCCTGCGTTAACGATTGTTTGTAAAATCCCCGCAAACCTGTCCTGAACGTCTTTTTTAATGAACAGGTAATCAGGTGCGATGCAGGTTTGGCCGGCGTTTACGAATTTCCCGACGGCGATCTTTTTCGCTGCGTCCATCAGATCGTAATCGTTGTCGATAATCGTCGGGCTCTTGCCGCCAAGCTCAAGTGTGACAGATGCCAAGTGTTTGGCAGCCGCTGTCATGACAATTTTCCCGACATTTGTGCTTCCAGTGAAGAAAATATGGTCGAACGGCTGATCAAGTAGTTCGGTTGCCACCTCAACCTCTCCTTCAAAAATCGCGACTTCTTTTTCATCAAAAGCGTCTCTTATCACTTTAGCGGCAATGTTGCTCGTGTTCATCGTGAAATCGGACAGCTTCACAATCGCGCTGTTTCCGGCAGCGAGAGAAGCGGCAAGCGGCGCCATCGTCAGCATAAACGGATAGTTCCACGGGCCGAGGATGAGTGTGACGCCTTTAGGCTCGTACATAAGAATTCCGTTTGCGTCAGGGCTTAACGATGAACCGACTTCTTTAGGCGCCATCCATTGTTCCAGGTTATTCATATTATCTCTGATCGCTTTTTTTGTTCCTTCGATTTCCGCTTTTTTGACCTCGTGATATGGTTTGCGGACGTCTTTGCGGATCGCTTCGATGATTTCTTCTTCATGGGCGATGACGGAATCTAAAAAGCGCTGAAGCTTCTTTCTGCGCTGTTCCGCTGTTGAAGCGCGCAAGGCTTTTTGCTGTTTTTTCTGAAGCTGAAAGACACGCTGGATGTCGTCCTTTACTTGTTGTTCCATTGTAAAATCCCCCTCATTTGCTTTCTTCTTTTCTCGGACCTATTATAAGGTGGTACCTTTTCTGTAAGAAAGACAACGGTGAACCATCTATACGTTACCGTACATATATCTAAGATCTGTCTAATGATTGGAGGTGTCTTTTGTGCCGGAATCTGCCGAAGCTCAAGTGAAAGAGGCGCTGCTGGCTTTATTGAAAGAAAGAGATATTCAACACATCACAATGAAAGAAATCGCTGAGAAGGCCAAAGTGAGCCGCGGATCGCTCTACCTTTATTATGAGGATAAGTTTTCAATCATTGAGGATGTGATCGAAGACATGAAGGAAGGACTGGGCAAAGCGCTTTTTGACGCCTTCAGTCATATGGATACCCTTCATTTGAACAATAAACGGCAAACGGTGCATCCGACGCTGTCCTTTGTTCATGAGCATCGATCCTTTTTTTCTGTGATGATGAACAGAGGGCATTTCCATCGTTTTTTTAGGGATGTGTTTCAGCAGGATGTGCTGCTGGCTCCGGTCCATGTGAATTTGACACCGATCGAACGGGAAATTTACGGACATTACCGGGCCTTGTACACGTACGCGATTATCCTGTATTGGCTGAATGAGGATGCGGCCGCGACTCCGGAAGCTATCAGCCAAAAGGTATGGGAGCTTGTTTCTCAAAAGAGATTTTATTGGCTGTTTGGACAAGCTGTGCCAGGAGAGCGAGAGAAGGACAAGCAAATCGACAGGCGTGTGGTTCGAACGAGAGAGGCGCTCCAGAAGGCATTTCTGGACGTGCTGGCGGAGAAAAAAGACTACGCAGCCATCACGATTTCGGATATTACCCGGAAAAGCAATATCCGCCGCGCAACCTTTTATGATCACTATGCCAATAAAGAGGAATTGCTCCAAACCATGATACAGCGATCATGTGCGGAGATCATTGATCACCTGACGATTGCCTTCAGCCCGAATGAATTTTCTTTAAAGGAAGCGGAGAAGGCGCTCGCCAGTCTGCTTTCTGCTTTGTCAAACATGCCCATTGTCCATTTTCTGAACCAGGAATGGGGTGTTCCTCATGTGATACCTGATATGTTCAAAGTGCTGGAATCGTTTTATCTGCATCAGCAAACTGATATTCACGCAGAGAAAAAGCTTTATGCCCATTATGTATCCGCAATGATTATTGGGTTGCTTTTGTATCGGCTGGATGAAGGAAAGGCGCATCCGCCTGAAGTGCTGGCGAGGGAATTTTTGCAGTTTTTGGATGTGAAAAAGTATAAGGTTGTATTGCTTTGAAAGACAAAAAGAGAGGGACATCCCCTCTCTTATTTCGTTTCTTTCTTCCATTTCTCATCAATCAGCATTTTCCCTGGCCATGTGTATGCCATGATGCCGCCGTCTGCGGTGATGTCCTCTCCTGTGACGTATGAGCTGTCGTCTGACGCGAGGAACAGGGCCACTGTCGCCATTTCCTTCGGCTGGCCGAGGCGGCCGAGCGGCGTGACCCATTTGTTGGCTTCGCGGAATTTTTCGCCCATTTCCTGTTCTTTGGTGCCTGCTAATTTGTCAATCAGCGGGGTTTCAATCGTACCCGGTGAAATGGAATTGACGCGGATGCCGTTCCGTGCGTAGTCGATCGCCATCGCTTTTGTCAGGTTGGTGATGCCGCCTTTTGCTGCGTTGTAGCCGGAGCGGTCAAGGTCCGCGGCACGGCCTGACATGGAGGAGGTGTTGATGATGGAGCCTCCATTTTCGAGCATGAGCGGAATCAAATATTTGCTGCAAAGGAATGTGCCGCGCAGGTCGACAGCGATAATGCGGTCAAACAGGTCAACCGGATATTCGTGCACCTTTCCGCCTTCCTGATCAACGCCGGCATTATTAAACAGAATATCAATCGTTCCGCATGCATCCTTGATTTGATCAGCAAATGCTTTCACACTGTTTTCATCTGACACATCGAGGTGAAAGGATTCGGCCTGTCCTCCGTTTTTTCTGATTGCGTCAACTGTTTCTTCCATTTGATCTTTATTGATATCTCCGATGATCACACGCGCGCCTTCATTGGCAAAAACCTCTGCCGTCGCTTGCCCAATGCCTGTCGCGGCGCCTGTGATCACTGCTGTTTTGTTTTCAAGTCTTCCCATGATACGAGACCTCCTTTTTCTATTTGTCTTCCCGCTATGTGCAGTGATAAACATGCGAGAAAAGAAAGGCCAGCATATGTTAAGATAAATTAGAAATTGTTGGGAGGTTTGCATGTTTGAAGGTACAGCATAAGAAGGAGCTCAAGTTTTATTGCTTCATTACCATTCCATCTGCATTTGTTGTGCTGACTGTCATCTCTTTTTTATTACAAGAGATTACGTTTCCGGTGACTGCAAGCGCATTTCTGAATGCTTCATGGCATAATCTATTGTTTTTGATACCGTTCGGTTTGTTTTTCTACCCGGTGCATATATGGATGAAGCGGGAGTTTGGCCGCTGGAATGACACAGAAAAAAAGAGAGGATGATGAAGCCTCTCTTTTTTATGAGAATGCGTGAGAAAAAGAGTGAAAACAAATCCAACTAATGTTAAATTTACATATATATGCATCTATCAATCTAATTGACAATTGTCATCTTATGTGATAAATAGATGCTGAAAAGGGTTTACATAATGGTAAAGGAGCGATCAAGAGTGGCGAAAAAAGAGTTTAAAGCAGAGTCTAAACGCTTGCTGGATATGATGATTAACTCCATTTATACCCAAAAAGAAATTTTCCTGCGCGAGTTAATCTCCAATTCAAGTGATGCGATTGACAAAATCTATTACAAAGCGCTTACGGACGATGCGCTTACGTTTGATAAAGATAGTTACTACATAAAGGTCGCAGCTGACAAAGATGCGAGAACATTAACCATCTCTGATACGGGGATCGGAATGACAAAGGATGAGCTTGAACAGCACCTTGGAACAATTGCAAAAAGCGGTTCCCTCGCGTTTAAAAAGGAAAACGAGCTGAAAGACGGACATGACATTATCGGGCAGTTCGGTGTCGGTTTTTACGCGGCATTTATGGTTGCCGATGTCGTGACAGTCATCAGTAAAGCGCTTGGCAGCGAAGAGGCTTATAAATGGGAGTCTGCGGGTGCAGACGGCTATACGATTGAACCGTGTGAAAAGGATTCTGTCGGTACAGACATTATCCTGAAAATCAAAGAGAACACAGAAGATGACAGCTATGACGAGTTTTTAGAGGAATATCGTTTAAAAGCGATTATCAAGAAATACTCCGACTTCATTCGCTACCCGATCAAAATGGATACAACGATTAATAAGCCGAAGGAAGGCAGCGAAAATGAATTTGAAGAGGTGCAGGAAGAGCAGACGGTCAACAGCATGGTGCCGATCTGGAGAAAAAACAAAAGCGAGCTGACAGATGAGGATTATGAAACATTCTATGCTGAAAAGCATTACGGGTTTGATAAACCGCTCACACACGTTCATATCAGTGTGGATGGAGCCGTTCGCTACAACGCGATTCTATTCGTCCCTGAAAACATGCCGTTTGACTACTATTCCAAGGAATATGAGAAAGGCTTGGAGCTGTATTCCAATGGCGTGCTGATCATGAATAAGTGCGCAGACCTGCTACCGGACCACTTCAGCTTTGTGAAGGGCATGGTCGATTCTGAGGATCTGTCGCTGAATATTTCCAGAGAAATGCTGCAGCATGACCGCCAGCTGAAGCTGATCGCGAAAAACATCAGCAAGAAAATCAAAAGCGAGCTGCAAAGCCTGTTGAAAAAAGACCGGGAGAAATACGAGACGTTCTACAAGTCGTTCGGCAGACAGCTGAAATTCGGCGTGTATAATGATTTTGGCGCGAATAAGGATCAATTGAAGGATCTCCTATTATTCTACTCTTCAAAAGAGAAAAAACTGGTCAGCTTAGACGAGTATGTTTCCAGAATGCCAGAGGAGCAGAAATTCATTTATTATGCGACCGGTGATTCTTACGACCGCATTGAGAAACTGCCGCAAACGGAAATGGTGGCGGACAAAGGCTATGAAATCCTCTACTTTACTGAGGACATCGATGAGTTTGCAATTAAAATGCTGGCTTCTTATCAGGAAAAAGAATTCAAGTCCGTATCAAGCGGAGACCTTGGCATAGACACGGATGAGGATCAAAAGCAGTCCGAGGAAGAGGAAAGCAAGTATAAGGATCTGTTTGAGGAAATGAAAAACATTCTGTCAGACAAAGTGAAAAACGTCAGAATCTCAAAACGGCTTAAATCACATCCAGTCTGCCTTGCTGCTGACGGCGAAGTGACAATTGAGATGGAAAAAATCTTAAACGCGATGCCTGACAGCCAAAATGTGAAGGCGGAAAAAGTGCTGGAAATCAACCCAAATCACGAAGTATTCCAAACGCTGCAGGACGCGTTTGAACAAGATAAAGAGAAGCTGAGCCTGTACACAAACCTTCTGTACAATCAGGCGCTTCTCATCGAAGGCCTGCCGATTCAGGACCCTGTGGAATTTACGAACAATATTTGCAAGGTCATGGTGTAAACAGAAAAAGGAATCGTCCCATAAGGAGACGATTCCTTTTTTTATAAAGTACGCTCATTCAGCACTTGGTTTTGGGTGCTTTTCTTCTTTTTAAACCGTTTTTTCAGGCTTGCTTCAATTTCCTCCAAGCTTTTCCCTTTGGTTTCCGGTACCATGTAGAACGCGAAGAAAAATGAGAGAAGACAAATGACTGAGAAAACCATAAAGACCCATGCGATGCCCATCGCGCTTAGCATCAGCGGGAAGACAAGCGACACGATCAGGTTAGCCGCCGATAACACCAAAGTCGTGAACCCTGTCGCGGCTCCGCGTGCTTTGGATGGGAAGAGCTCAGGCATGAGCACCCACACTACCGGACCCCATGTCGCCTGGTAAAAGACGATATAGACACCTAGAAAGACTACTGTCATCCACGCTGTTGATGCGGAAAGTCCGAGTGTCAGGAGCACGCCTGATAAAGCAGCAAGGCTCAGTGTGATGCCGACACTTCCCCAGATCAGAAGTTTTTTGCGGCCGACACGGTCAATTAAGATCATGGCAGTGATACACATGATGACGTTGAGGATGCCGATCCCCATTGTGCCGAGCGCCGAAGCTGATGTGCCAAGACCGGCCTTCGTAAAAATGGTTGGCGCGTAGTAGATGACCGTGTTAATGCCGACCGCCTGCTGGAAAATGGCAAGGCCGACGCCAATCAGAAGCATGGGGCGAATCCATTTGGCTTTCAGCACGCTGAGTGTCGTTTCTTTTTTCTCCGCTTCCCCTTGCTTCATCTCTGCCAATTCCATTTCGATGTCTTTGGGGTCATGAGTGATGTTCATGATGCGTCTCGCTTCTTCTTCACGGCCGCGCTTCACGAGCCATCTTGGCGATTCCGGCATGAACGCAATGCCGATTAATAGAAGTACGGCAGGCACTGCGGCCAGACCGACCATCCAGCGCCACGCTTCAAACGGTGTGAACAGGTAGTTAACGATATAGGCGAGCAAAATCCCGGTGACAATCATTAAGTTGTTCATTGTGCCGAGTGTCCCGCGAATTTTCGTCGGTGCCATTTCGGAAAGATACACGGGCACAAGTGCCGTTGAACCGCCGACGGCCAACCCGAGTATCACCCTTGATGCAATCAGCATGCCGATTGTTTGCGAAAATGCGCAAGCGAGCGCACCGATAATAAAAATGATGGAAAGGACAAATACAACCTTTCTCCTGCCCCAGCGGTCTGAGCATGTGCCGCTCAAGGCAGAACCGAAAATCGCGCCAAGGAGCAGCATGCTGACAACCAATCCTTCTGTCAATGTCGTTAAAGGAATATCGTTATTGATAAACAGGAGTGCTCCTGAGATAACGCCTGTATCGTAACCATATAGTAGTCCCCCTAAAGCGCCGAAAAAGTAGATCATATATTTCCTTGTGTCTTTCTTCACAAATGTCTCCTCCTCAGTTGTTGAGCCAATGAGTATCTAAAATGTATAACAAAGTTAATAGATTAGTACCCATTTCCTATCTCATTTGAAACATTTGTTTTGAACAAACGGAAACGTTAAAGCCAAAAGGCGGGGTATTGGCGATTTTTGCGTAAGTTATTAATAATGAGAGCGATGATCACGATGATGACAGATCCAATGAGCACGGGAAATACTAAATAACTCCAAGCATATGCCCCTTGAATGACAACAATCGGGTCGGCGCCGGCAGGAGGATGAGTGGTTTTGGTCAGCATCATCAAGCAAATGGCAAGCCCTGTCCCCAATGCAAAGGTCCATGGGTGGGCGCCGAATATATGAAGGACAACAATCCCAGTAAGAGCGGAAATAAAATGGCCGCCAATCACATTCCTTGGCTGTGATAATGGAGCATTCCAAGCGCTGAATACGAGCACACAGCTCGCTCCAAAAGGCGCCATTAACCATAAGCTTGATGTATAAGCGGTCAACGAAGCCAGTGTCAATATGGTAATAAATCCTCCGATAAGCCCTGTAACAGCATCTTTGCCGTTCACCTGCAAGGGCGTTTTTCCATTTCCTTTCATTTTAAAAAAGAAGTTGTTTTCCAAATTTATCCCTCCAATATGTATAGAATAATAGTTAAAAACTAACCTGTCAATTTTATTTTTAGAGGTTAGTTTTTCGAGTCAATAAAAAAACCGTTCGCTGGGGAACGGATTCTTACTCATGATTCATTTTTTTCTGATGGCGTGAAACCTTATGCCTGTTGCCGCATATCTTCATGGAGCACCATTTTCGCCTTCCTGTTTTATCAAGAAAAAGCAAAATGCACTTTTCGTTTGCGCACCGTTTCAGCTGTTGGATTTTTTTTGTATGAATGAGCCATAACGCATCGTAAGCGATAAGCGATAAAATGGCATCATCTGGTTTTCCATTCGGAATGCGGGCTAGTTTGCCATCTATGATTTGATAAGAAAAGGGAGCGGCGGCGATTTGATCTTGCAGGAAAGAGATAAAAGCTTGAGAGGGTTCACTGCCTTCGACAATACGCTCAAAGTGCTTTCTCAGCTCAGCCCGGAATTGATGAATCCGATGCAATCGTTCTTGGACTTGCTGTAGCGTAAAGGAATTGAGAAAAGGAGCAGTTTCTCCCATTATTTCAAACCATGTCATCAGGTCTTTTTCTGACTGGATGAGATCGTGCCGTTTATCATAGCTTACAATTTCAGTATTCACGAGATCGAGAGAAAGGTTTTGTGTGATAAGAGGGAATTGAGCATTTGCCATTGTGATCATTCCTTTCAAAATTATTGTAAGCGCCAAAACCTTTTTGACGCAAGGATATGAGTAAAAGGAGGCATTTTATCTCTCAGGCGGTCTGCTGATTAAAGGGAAGATGCTCTTCCTGTCTACTGGAAAACCATCATAAAAAACCTTACCCGCGCGGAGTAAGGTTTTGATTAAGACATTTTTATTCTTCTGCTTCGTTGACGAAAACCAAGGCGGAGAAGCCTTTTTTCTTATCAAATTGCAATTCAACGACGGTAACGTCCGGATTGAAGTTGTGGTATTCCTCTAAGAACTGAATAATGCCTTCTGAAATGTCATCTGACATAAGCTGCTTGTGGTGCAGGCCAAATGTGGCTTCAGCGAAGAACCCTGTACGCTTGTTGTACGATAGCTCTTTTACTTCAACGTCTTCAGGGTAGATATCTTCTTCATTGGAAATATACACGCAAATTCCGTCTACAATTTCTTGCTCATTTAATATTAATCTCATTGCCTAAAATCTCCTTCTGTACGTCTTCGGTGCTTTAAATGCGCGAATCAATGCGATGACAATGATTAAAATAATGATCAAAGCGATGATATCCACGATCCAGGCAATGGGTGAAGCGCCATAAGAAACATAGCCTGGGCCTCCGACTGGATGATAGGTGTAACCCCATGGGTGCATCATGCTGATCATGAACATACCCATTGTAAATCCGCTATAATATCCAAACCATCCTGATGGCGCGAAACCTGCGTGATAGTAATGATTGACTGAAACATATCGTCCGCCAACATAGGCTTTAGACGTTTTTCCGCTGTATGTCTTTCCGGTTACTTTTGATGTAGCGCCGGAAAAGGTGCCTGACGATTTTTTAGAGCTTGATGAACTTGCCTTTTCCGAAGGCTTCTTTTTAAGCGAAATCGATGATGATGAATCGTCAGGCGTCTTGGATTTTTTGCTAGAAGAGCTTGATCCTGAGCTGTAGCTTGATTTCGGGCTTGATTTATAGCTTCCGCTGTATGACGAGCTTGAACTTCGGCTGCTGTAACTAGATGATGAGCGGCCGCTAAAGCTCTTTGCATGAGAAATCGTTGATGGCAGCAGTACACCTAAAGCAACGGTTACTGCAACTAAGGCTTTTACATATTTAAGTTTCATTCTGTTTCCTCCATAGACCGCCGAAAAGGTCCGCTATTCTGACCAGCAAATAAAAGAAGCTGGGTCAGCTTTATTTCATATGAGCTAGATGATATGAACGTTTCATACTTTTGCTTTCTCAATCACTTTCTTTCTGAGATAAACTACCTTTATTTTATCGGATTTATGGCTCATTTTGTAAGGTTTTGCTTCAAAATCAGTTATTTAGGAATTTATCGCACAAAAAAACAGCCTTCTCCATTGGAGAAGGCTGTTTTCTTCTTATGCGAACAGCTTATCAATAAATGAAATATCCTCTTGAGAAAGCGTCACGTCGGCTGTTTTGATGTTATCAATCAGCTGATCGGCACGTTTTGCTCCTGGGATTAAAATATCAATTTCCGGTCTTGCTAAATACCAGGCCAATACGATGTGAGGGATATCCACGTTGTGTTTTTCGGCAATCGGCGCAAGCTTGTTGACCTTTCTGATATTTTCTTTGAAACGCTCACCCTTGAAGTGTTCCTGTTCGTTTCGCAGGTCGCCTTCTGGGAACGTTGTATCTTCTGTATACTTTCCTGCCAATAAACCTGATACGAGCGGGAAGTAAGGGATAAATGAAATATTATGCTCCTTCGTATACGGGAAGAATGTTTTTTCCGCTTCACGGTTTAACAGGTTGTATTCGCCTTGCAATACATCTACCAAACCGTCTTTGTTTGCTTCTTTCAATTGCTCTAAAGAGAAGTTGGATACACCGATGGAACGGATTTTTCCGGCTTTCTTCATCTCATTCAGCGCGTTAACGGCTTCATCCTTAGGCGTATGTTCGTCAGGGAAGTGAATGTAGAACAAATCGATATAATCGGTATTCAAGCGCTTCAGGCTTTCATCAACTGATTTTTTAAGAAATTCTGGTGAATTATCAAAGACAAAGTCATTGCCTTGTTTTCTGTGAGCGGCTTTTGTAGCGATGACAACATCTTCACGGTTGAATTCACGCAGCACTTCACCAATTAATTCTTCGGAACGGCCGATCCCGTAAATATAAGCGGTGTCTAACATTGTCACGCCATTACGGATCGCCTCGCGCACCAATTCTTTTCCGGTTTCTTCATTCAGGTTCGGGTAGAGGTTATGTCCTCCGACAGCATTTGTTCCTAATCCAATAGGGAATACCTGCAAGTCTGATTTTCCGAGCTTCGCTTTTTTCATGATCTGCCTCCTAGAATAAAATGGATGATAGACTCTCAACACTATTGTAAACGTTAGGCCAGATGAATGCCGATTTGATGCTCATTGCAGTACTGCGTGTACTCGTCGTCTAATGGCTGAGAGGTCACAATGCAATGCAGCCTGTCAAACGGCGCATACGTCAGAAGCGTTGATTTTCCGAATTTAGAATGGTCAGCCAATAGATACACTTCTTTTGCTTTTTCTGAAATCCTCTTTTTAATTTCATACTCCAGCAGATCCGAATTGGTCAATCCGTGTGTCAGCGTCGTTCCGGTAGCGGACATAAAGGCTTTGTTGATATTGTACTTATCAAGCATAGCCGGGTCGTCCATGCCGACAAAGGAACGGGTTTTTCTCTTATAGTTGTTTCCGATCATGATTAAGTTGATATTCTTCAAAGCTGACGCCGCATTGATAATGTCTAAACTGTTGGTTAAGATGGTGACATTTTTGGCTGGATCAAGCGTATCAAGAATAGACTTTGTCGTCGTTCCTGAATCAATGAAGACCAAATCGTGATCTTCAATAAATCGGGAAGCATAATGGGCGATTTTTGTTTTTTCATCCTGGTGCTGAATGGTGCGATTTTCAAAAGGAACTAATGCGGTTTTTTCAATAGATGTTACGCCGCCGTATACTTTTTCAATCGCACCCTTTTCTGTTAGCTTGTTGATATCACGTCTGACTGTGTTTTTGGAGACATTGAACACCTGGCACAGCTCATCTAAGGAAACAGTGCCATGCGATAAAATGTACTCCTCCATTTCCTGAATCCGCATCAGTTTCATATTAAAAACTCCTTCTTGAATCTTTACGTAACATAAATATATAATAAAAACCAAAAGTTAATCAATAGTTGCTTAAAAAATGATAACATCGGTGTGTATCTTTTGCAAGATTCGACGGGCTTCTCTTACCTCTTTTAATTGATTAAAAGATTAATATAATAAAAATAATGAAAAAATTTAGTGTTTATGATTGACTTATGGGTATTATGCGATTAGAATATAACCAAGAAATGACCAAAAAGTAACCTGTTGTGCATGAAATGGTTGCTTGTATGTAAATATGCATCCGCCATTTATTTTTTTGGTTTTTTTGAAAGCGTTTAATTCTTGGCTTGCTGAAAAGTGGATATTGATATGAATCTATCCGGAACCATCCATACAAGTGTATGTGTTTACTAATGAAGGAGGCAATAAGAATGGCAGAAATCAGAAAATTAAAAAACTACATCAACGGTGAATGGGTTGAAAGCAAAACAGATCAATATGAAGATGTCGTCAATCCGGCGACGAAAGAAGTACTATGCCAAGTGCCGATTTCTACAAAAGAGGATATTGATTACGCAGCGCAAACGGCTGCTGAAGCATTTAAAACATGGTCAAAGGTGGCGGTTCCGCGCCGTGCCAGAATTCTATTTAACTTCCAGCAGCTGCTGTCTCAGCATAAAGAAGAACTGGCTCATCTGATTACCATTGAAAACGGAAAAAACACAAAAGAAGCTTTAGGTGAAGTGGGACGCGGGATTGAAAACGTAGAGTTCGCCGCTGGAGCACCTTCCCTGATGATGGGTGACTCACTTGCTTCCATCGCAACGGACGTTGAAGCGGCGAACTACCGTTACCCAATCGGAGTTGTCGGCGGAATCGCGCCATTCAACTTCCCGATGATGGTTCCTTGCTGGATGTTCCCGATGGCGATCGCGCTCGGCAACACATTTATTTTAAAACCATCTGAGCGGACTCCGCTGTTAACAGAGAAATTGGTTGAGCTTTTTGAAAAAGCGGGCCTTCCGAAAGGGGTATTCAACGTCGTATACGGTGCGCATGACGTTGTGAACGGCATCCTCGAGCATCCCGAAATTAAAGCGATTTCATTTGTAGGCTCCAAGCCAGTAGGCGAATACGTCTACAAAAAAGGAAGCGAAAACTTAAAACGCGTTCAATCTCTGACTGGCGCGAAAAACCATACGATTGTCTTGAACGATGCGAATCTTGAAGACACGGTCACAAACATCGTCGGAGCTGCCTTCGGTTCTGCCGGTGAACGCTGCATGGCTTGTGCGGTTGTGACAGTTGAAGAAGGAATCGCCGATGAATTTATGGCGAAGCTGCAGGAAAAAGTGGCGGACATTAAAATCGGTAACGGCCTTGATGACGGCGTGTTCTTAGGACCGGT
This sequence comes from Bacillus sp. FSL L8-0358, assembly GCF_038593095.1. Lineage (NCBI taxonomy): Bacteria > Bacillati > Bacillota > Bacilli > Caryophanales > Bacillaceae > Bacillus > Bacillus sp. FSL L8-0358. The sequence goes on along the minus strand of NZ_CP151962.1, from coordinate 3,974,812 downwards.
GATTCGCGAAGACAACAAGAAGCGCACGCTCAGCTATATCGAAAAAGGTCTTGAAGAAGGTGCCAGACTCGTATGTGACGGACGTGAAAATGTGTCTGACGACGGCTACTTTGTCGGCCCGACGATCTTTGACAATGTCACAACAGAGATGACGATCTGGAAAGATGAAATTTTCGCTCCGGTTTTATCTGTCATCCGTGTGAAAAACCTGAAAGAAGCGATTGAAATCGCCAATAAGTCTGAGTTTGCGAACGGCGCCTGCTTGTTCACATCCAACTCAAACGCAATCCGCTACTTCCGTGAAAACATTGATGCGGGAATGCTAGGCATCAACCTTGGTGTGCCGGCTCCAATGGCGTTCTTCCCATTCTCAGGCTGGAAATCTTCATTCTTTGGAACGCTGCATGCGAACGGAAAAGACAGCGTCGACTTCTATACACGTAAAAAAGTGGTGACGGCAAGATATCCGGCACCTGATTTCAACTAAACGACGAACAGCCGAACGGCGTCCATGTGCGCTGTTCGGACTCATTCTGCCAATAGAAAGAGGAGGGTTTCTCTATGAGTTATTTGTTGCGTAAGCCGCAGTCGCATGAAGTGTCTAATGGGGTCAAACTCGTGCACGAAGTAACGACATCCAACTCTGATCTCACTTATGTAGAGTTTAAAGTGTTAGATCTTGCATCAGGTTCAAGCTATACAGAAGAATTGAAAAAACAAGAAATCTGTATTGTGGCGGTAACAGGGAAAATTACAGTGACAGATCATGAGTCGACTTTTGAGAATATCGGCACGCGTGAAAGTGTATTTGAACGAAAACCGACAGACAGCGTCTATATGTCAAATGACCGTGCATTTGAGATCACAGCGGTCAGCGACGCAAGAGTTGCGCTTTGCTATTCTCCATCGGAAAAGCAGCTTCCGACAAAGCTGATCAAAGCGGAAGACAACGGAATTGAGCATCGCGGGCAATTTTCAAACAAACGTACTGTTCATAACATTCTTCCGGATTCAGACCCTTCAGCTAACAGTCTATTAGTAGTTGAAGTCTATACAGACAGCGGCAACTGGTCCAGCTACCCGCCCCACAAACATGATCAAGACAACTTGCCGGAAGAATCTTTCTTAGAAGAAACGTACTACCATGAGTTAGACCCGGGACAGGGCTTTGTATTTCAGCGCGTATACACAGATGACCGTTCTATTGACGAGACAATGACTGTGGAAAATGAAAACGTTGTCATCGTTCCTGCGGGATACCACCCGGTAGGCGTTCCGGACGGATACACATCCTACTATTTAAATGTCATGGCAGGGCCGACGCGAAAATGGAAGTTTCATAACGACCCGGCGCATGAGTGGATTTTAGAACGCTAACAAGTGAGGAGTGGCTGTTTACGATGAAGTATACATTCAATGAAGAGAAGGCTTTTGACATTATTGCCATCGGCCGGGCATGTATTGACCTGAACGCAGTCGAATACAACCGCCCAATGGAAGAGACGATGACATTTTCCAAATACGTCGGCGGTTCACCTGCGAATATCGCAATCGGCAGCGCGAAGCTTGGCTTAAAAGCGGGCTTCATCGGCAAAATTCCGGATGACCAGCATGGAAGATTCATAGAGTCCTATATGAGAAAGACCGGCGTTGATACAACACAGATGGTTGTTGATCAAGATGGACACAAAGCAGGCCTTGCATTTACAGAAATCCTCAGCCCAGAAGAATGCAGCATTTTAATGTATCGCGATGATGTGGCGGATCTTTATCTTGAGCCTTCAGAGGTAAGCGAGGACTATATCGCAAATGCGAAAATGCTGCTTGTTTCCGGGACAGCGCTCGCCAAAAGCCCGTCACGGGAAGCGGTATTAAAAGCTGTTCAATACGCAAAGAAGCATCAGGTTAAAGTGGTGTTCGAACTGGATTACCGCCCGTATACGTGGCAGTCATCAGATGAAACAGCCGTTTATTATTCTTTGGTTGCCGAGCAGTCTGATATCGTCATCGGCACACGCGATGAATTTGATGTGATGGAAAACCGCACAGGCGGAAGCAATGAAGAATCCGTCAATCATTTATTTGGCCATTCAGCCGACCTCGTTGTCATCAAACACGGCGTCGAAGGCTCTTACGCATACAGCAAATCCGGCGAGGTATTCCGCGCTCAAGCGTACAAGACAAAAGTGCTAAAAACCTTTGGAGCCGGTGACTCCTATGCGTCAGCCTTTATCTATGGCCTTGTCAGCGGAAAAGACATTGAAACGGCATTGAAATACGGCAGTGCTTCCGCTTCCATTGTGGTGAGCAAGCACAGTTCGTCAGAAGCGATGCCGACTGCGGAAGAAATCGTACAGCTTATTGAAGCACAGTCATAATTGAAAAAGATCGAGTAAAGGTGGGATCGTTTGTGGGTAAGAAAATTCGCTTAACAACAGCACAGGCGCTGATTAAATTCTTAAACCAGCAGTACATCCATGTTGATGGAAAGGAAGAGCCTTTTGTCGAAGGGATTTTCACGATTTTCGGTCATGGAAACGTATTAGGGATCGGGCAGGCGCTTGAGCAGGATGCAGGCCATTTGAAAGTCTATCAAGGGAAAAATGAACAAGGAATGGCGCATGCGGCCATGGCGTACAGCAAGCAAATGCTGAGAAGAAAAATATATGCGGTGTCTACATCCGTCGGACCGGGAGCGGCTAACTTGGTGGCGGCAGCCGGCACTGCATTGGCAAACAATATCCCAGTTCTCTTGATTCCGGCAGACACATTTGCGACAAGACAGCCAGACCCTGTACTGCAGCAAATGGAGCAAGAATACAGTGCGGCGATTACGACAAACGATGCATTGAAACCTGTATCGAGATACTGGGACCGCATTACGCGCCCTGAGCAGCTGATGAGCAGTTTGCTGCGCGCGTTTGAAGTCATGACTGATCCGGCAAAAGCAGGTCCGGCAACGATTTGTATTTCTCAGGATGTTGAAGGGGAAGCATACGATTTTGATGAAAGTTTCTTCGTCAAACGGGTTCACTATATTGATCGCATGCAGCCGAGCGAGCGCGAGCTTCAAGGTGCGGCGGAGCTGATTAAATCCAGCAAAAAACCTGTGATTCTCGTCGGCGGAGGCGCAAAATATTCCGGTGCGCGCGATGAATTGGTTGCCATTTCTGAAGCCTATAACATTCCGTTAGTTGAAACGCAGGCAGGAAAGTCTACTGTTGAGGCAGATTTTGCGAACAACCTTGGCGGAATGGGCATCACAGGTACACTTGCGGCAAACAAAGCGGCCCGCCAAGCTGATTTGATTATCGGCATAGGCACAAGGTATACAGATTTTGCGACATCCTCTAAGACCGCTTTTGATTTTGATAAAGCGAAGTTTTTGAACATTAACGTCAGCCGAATGCAGGCGTATAAACTTGATGCATTCCAAGTGGTGGCGGATGCGAAAGTGACGCTTGGCAAACTGCACGGCTTGCTTGAAGGCTATGAGAGCGAGTTCGGCACAACGATCCGGGAGCTGAAGGACGAATGGCTCGCTGAACGCGAGCGTCTCAGCAAAGTGACGTTTAAGCGGGAAGCATTTGACCCGGAAATCAAACATCATTTTTCTCAAGAGGTTCTGAATGAATATGCTGACGCGTTGAATACTGAGCTTCCGCAAACAACGGCATTGCTGACAATCAACGAGACGATTCCTGAAGACAGCGTCATCATCTGTTCAGCAGGCTCACTCCCAGGAGATTTGCAGCGTTTGTGGCATTCTAATGTTCCGAATACGTATCACCTGGAGTATGGGTATTCTTGCATGGGCTATGAAGTGTCCGGGACACTCGGTCTTAAACTGGCCCACCCTGACAGAGAAGTGTATTCAATCGTCGGAGACGGCAGCTTCCTGATGCTTCATTCTGAATTGATCACGGCGATTCAGTACAACAAGAAAATCAATGTGCTGCTCTTTGACAACTCAGGGTTCGGATGCATCAACAACCTGCAAATGGATCACGGCAGCGGCAGCTACTATTGCGAGTTCCGCACAGATGACAACCAAATCCTGAATGTCGATTACGCGAAAGTCGCTGAGGGATACGGCGCGAAAACCTACCGCGCAAACACAGTAGAAGAATTAAAAGCGGCGTTAGAGGATGCGAAGAAACAGGATGTATCAACATTAATTGAAATGAAGGTGCTGCCTAAAACAATGACGGACGGATATGACAGCTGGTGGCATGTCGGGGTGGCAGAGGTATCTGAACAAGAAAGCGTTCAGAAGGCATACGAAGCAAAAGAGAAAAAGCTGGAATCTGCGAAGCAGTATTAGAGGGGAGGCACCAAGATGGGCAAAAATGAAATCCTGTGGGGAATCGCTCCCATTGGGTGGCGGAATGATGACATGCCTGAAATTGGAGCGGGAAATACACTTCAGCATTTGTTAAGTGATATCGTTGTCGCGCGTTTTCAAGGCACGGAGGTCGGGGGCTTTTTCCCCGAACCTGCCATCCTGAACAAAGAGCTGAAGCTTCGGAACTTACGCATTGCAGGAAAATGGTTCAGCAGTTTTATTTTGCGTGACGGACTTGGTGAAGCGGCAAAGGCATTTACCCTGCATTGTGAGTATTTGCAGCAAGTAAACGCGGATGTCGCAGTTGTCTCTGAACAAACGTACAGCGTGCAAAGCTTGGAGAAAAACGTGTTCACAGAGAAGCCGCACTTTACGGATGATGAATGGGAGCGGCTTTGCGAAGGGCTGAATCACCTTGGCGAAATTGCCGCTCAGCATGGCTTGAAGCTTGTCTATCATCATCATCTCGGCACTGGTGTCCAAACAGCGGAAGAAGTGGACCGCCTGATGGCAGGAACTGACCCTGCGCATGTACACCTCCTCTATGATACAGGCCATGCGTATATTTCTGACGGCGATTACATGGGGATGCTTGAGAAGCATATCGGCCGCATTAAGCATGTGCACTTTAAGGATGCCCGCCTGAATGTCATGGAACAATGCAGGCTCGAAGGACAATCGTTCCGGCAATCATTTTTAAAAGGCATGTTTACGGTTCCCGGTGACGGCTGCATTGACTTTAGAGAAGTATATCAGCTGCTGTTGAAGCACAGTTATTCCGGATGGATTGTCATTGAAGCTGAACAAGACCCCGATGTTGCAAACCCGCTGGAGTATGCATTGATTGCGAGAAACTATATTGATCAGCAGTTGTTGGATCTGGCTTAATGGGGAATGAACATATGGGCAATACCAATGGAGATTCAGCCTTCAATAAACGGACAATCGCGGCAGCATTGGCCAACTATATTGATGCCGGTTCAATTGTGGCAGGCTCCGCCGGTTTATCATTATGGGTCAGTTACCTTAAGCTATCCGATACGCAAATCGGGCTGCTCGGCGCGCTGAGCGCAAATGCGATTTCTGCCGCTGTCGGTGCGCTGCTTGGCGGGTTTCTGGCTGATAAAGTCGGACGGAAGGCTGTTTATACCAATAGTATGCTGGTTTATGCACTAGGGATTTGTTTGGTTTTGTTCGGGGTTAATTTCCCCATGTTGTTAAGCGGTTACATCATTATCGGTTTATCAGTAGGAGCTGATATAACCGCGTCATGGACCATTATTGCGGAAAATGCGCCAAAGAAGAATCGGGCCAGGCATTGCGGCGTAGCACAAGTCGCTTGGGCCGCGGGCGCTGTCGTTGTACTGCTCCTCTCCGTACTGGCCGGTGACTTGGGACTCCTGGGAAATAAAATTGTATTTGCCCATCTGCTTGTGATTGCGCTGATTACGTACATCCTGAGAATCAGGCTTCCGGAATCAGACGCCTGGCAGACAAAAAATCAGCCGGAGGATGCTCAGGCAGAGAAGCCGGCTGTATTGCATAAGACATCGTATTTTGATTTGCTCAAACCTATGTATCTCAAAAGCATATTGTTTTTGATGGGTGTGTACTTGGTTTGGAACTTAGCCGCCGGGGTCATGGGCTTCTTTATGCCATACATTTATCAGCAGGTCGGCGGTGTATCTGCCAACATGGCCAACCTTTTGCAAATGGGGCTGTTTATCTTCACAGGATTGGGGGTCGCCTTGATCTTCATGCCCTTTGCCGACAAATATAGAAAAACCGTATTTGGAATCGCCGCTTTCATGGCGGTGATCGGGTGGACACTGTTTCTGCTGCCAGTTGAAGGCCTGCCGATTCTGCTCCTGTTTATTGTCGTGATCGGCATCAATAACGGAGCCGGGCAGCAAGCGAACTATCAGTTATGGGCCAGCGAAATCTTTCCTACGCAATATCGTGCTTCCGCACAAGGACTGATGTTTTTCCTTGTCCGTATTTCAATAGGGATTTGGAGTCTGTTTGTCCCAATGATTATCACCAATTTCGGCATTGGAACGATGGCTGCAATTCTTCTCGGATGTGTGACGGCCAGTATGATCATCGGGCTGCTCTTTGCGCCGAATACGTCTGGCAAGTCGCTTGAACAAATTCAAGAGGAACTCTACGGATCTCCTCAGAGCCAAGTAAAGCAAGGAACAGAAAGCAAAATCATGTAACCAACAGAAGGAGTGGCTGTCAATGAGTTTACGTATTGGCGTAATTGGAACTGGAGCAATCGGAAAAGAACATATTAACCGCATCACCAACAAGCTGTCCGGCGCGGAAATTGTAGCTGTAACGGATGTTAATCAAGAAGCTGCACAAAAGGTCGTTGAGCAATACCAATTAAACGCGACGGTTTATCCGAATGATGACAGCCTGCTTGCAGACGAAAATGTAGACGCTGTCTTAGTGACAAGCTGGGGGCCTGCGCATGAGTCAAGCGTGCTGAAAGCCATTAAAGCCCAGAAATATGTGTTCTGTGAAAAACCGCTCGCGACAACGGCTGAAGGATGCATGCGAATCGTCGAAGAAGAAATCAAAGTGGGCAAACGCCTTGTTCAAGTCGGCTTCATGCGCCGTTATGACAGCGGTTACGTACAGCTGAAGGAAGCACTCGATAACCATGTGATTGGCGAACCGCTTATGATTCACTGCGCGCACCGCAACCCGACTGTAGGAGATAACTACACAACCGATATGGCTGTAGTCGACACGCTTGTTCATGAAATTGATGTACTGCACTGGCTCGTCAACGATGACTACGAGTCCGTTCAAGTCATCTACCCGAAAAAATCGAAAAATGCGCTCCCGCATTTAAAAGATCCGCAAATCGTCGTAATTGAAACAAAAGGCGGTATCGTCATCAATGCTGAAATCTATGTGAACTGTAAATACGGCTATGACATTCAATGCGAAATCGTCGGAGAAGACGGCATCATCAAGCTTCCCGAGCCATCAAGCATCAGCTTGAGAAAAGAAGGCAAATTCAGCACTGATATTTTGATGGATTGGCAGAGACGCTTTGTCGCTGCGTATGATGTGGAAATCCAAGACTTTATTGATTCGATTCAAAAGAAAGGCGAGGTCAGCGGACCGACGGCATGGGACGGCTATATTGCTGCTGTTACGACTGACGCGTGTGTGAAAGCCCAGGAATCTGGACAAAAAGAAAAGGTTGAATTGAAGGAAAAACCGGAATTCTATCAATCTTTTACAACAGTTCAAAACTAAAAAACAGAGGAGTGAAAATATGAAGTTAGCATTGGATCCATCCATGTATCGTGATGATTTAACTTTAGAGGAAACGGTCTATAAAACGGCGGAGCTTGGCTATGAATATATCGAATTGTCTCCGCGCGAGGATTTTTGCCCGTTTTATAAATATCCGAAAGTCGATTCAGCAAAGATCAAACAATTAAAGCGCCTTTTAAGAGATACAGGTGTTAAGCTTTCATCGCTTCTTCCTCTTTACCACTGGGCGGGTCCTGATGAAGACCGCCGGCAGGCAGCGGTGCGCAATTGGAAACGGGCAATCGAAATTGCCGTTGAACTTGAAGTGGATTTGATGAACAGCGAATTCAGCGGTTCAAAATATGATCCTTTAACAAGTGAAGAAAAATTTATCAAATCCATGGATGAGCTTCTGCCAGTCTTTGAAAAAGAAGGTATGAAACTCAATCTTCAAGCCCACCCATACGATTTTATCGAAACGCACAAAGGTGCGATGGATATGATCCGCGCGCTTGACAAGGATTGGATCAATCTTGTCTACTCGACTGCGCATACGTTCTTCTATGATGACGGCAAAGGCGACATCGAGACCATGTTTGACGAAGCCGGCGACCGCCTCACACATGTTTTATTTGCAGATACCTATAATCATAAAGCGGCTCATGGGCTTCGCTACATCGTCAATCCGCCTGACGCGAAAGTAACGGTTCACCAGCATTTGGACATTGGCCAAGGTGAGGTTGATTTTGATACGATTTTCAGAAAACTGAGAGAGATGAAGTTCGACGGAATTGCGACGAATGCCGTATTTGCTTGGGTCGATGAAAGAGCGGATGAATCAAGCCGATTTATGCTTAAGAAAATGAAAGAAGAATTAGGTCTGGCATAAGCTGAGCATGGAGTTCGGCGGGATATGGCGACAGCCTTCCTGCCGAACTCCCTTCATATCTAAAACGCAGATGGGGGAGTCTGGCATGAAACTTTGTTTTAATGAAGCGACAACATTGGAAAACTCAAACCTTAAACAGGATTTAGAACTATGCGAAAAGCACGGCTATGATTATATTGAAATCCGCACAATGGATAAGTTGCCCGAGTACTTAAAAGATCATTCATTGGCAGATCTTGCGGAATATTTTCAAACCCATCACATCAAACCGCTTGCTTTAAACGCGCTTGTTTTCTTCAACAACCGTGATGAAAAGGGCCACAACGAGATCATCACTGAATTTAAAGGCATGATGGAAACATGCAAAACCCTCGGTGTGAAATATGTGGTGGCCGTTCCGCTTGTGACAGAGCAGAAGATTGTAAAAGAAGAGATCAAAAAGAGCAGTGTAGACGTGCTGACTGAGCTGTCAGATATCGCGGAGCCGTACGGCGTAAAAATCGCGCTTGAATTTGTCGGCCATCCGCAATGTACGGTCAATACGTTTGAACAGGCGTATGAGATCGTAAACACAGTTAACCGTGACAATGTCGGGCTTGTCCTTGATAGTTTTCACTTCCATGCAATGGGTTCAAATATTGAGAGCTTAAAGCAGGCGGACGGAAAGAAAATCTTCATCTATCATATTGATGATACAGAAGATTTCCCAATCGGCTTTTTAACAGATGAGGATCGTGTATGGCCGGGACAAGGGGCAATTGACTTAGATGCCCACTTATCAGCACTGAAGGAAATCGGCTTCTCTGATGTTGTTTCGGTTGAGCTCTTCCGGCCTGAATACTATAAGCTGACTGCTGAGGAAGCCATTCAAACAGCGAAAAAAACAACGGTTGATGTTGTATCAAAATACTTCAGCATGTAATGGATAAAGGAGGGGTGGACATGGCTTTTGTATCGATGAAAGAGCTTCTTGAAGATGCAAAGCGGGAGCAATATGCAATTGGCCAGTTTAATATCAACGGCCTGCAATGGACGAAGGCGATTTTGCAGGCAGCGCAAAAGGAGCAATCACCGGTCATCGCCGCGGCTTCTGATCGCCTGGTCGACTATTTAGGCGGATTTAAAACGATTGCCGCCATGGTAGGCGCGTTAATGGAGGACATGGCGATTACCGTTCCGGTCGTGCTTCATCTCGATCACGGCAGCAGTGCGGAACGCTGCAGACAGGCCATTGATGCCGGATTCAGCTCAGTGATGATTGACGGCTCCCATCAGCCGATTGACGAGAATATCGCGATGACAAAAGAAGTCACCGATTATGCCGCAAAACACGGCGTGTCAGTAGAAGCCGAAGTCGGCACGGTCGGCGGAATGGAAGACGGACTGGTCGGCGGGGTCCGCTATGCCGATATCACGGAATGTGAGCGGATCGTTAAAGAAACCAATATCGACGCGCTGGCCGCCGCCCTCGGCTCTGTACACGGCAAATATCAGGGTGAGCCGAATCTCGGATTTAAGGAAATGGAGGCTATCTCCCGCATGACTGATATTCCCCTCGTTCTTCACGGGGCATCCGGGATTCCGCAGGATCAGATCAAAAAAGCCATCACGCTCGGCCACGCGAAGATCAATATCAATACGGAATGTATGGTAGCGTGGACAGACGAAACACGCCGCATGTTTCAAGAAAACAGCGATCTGTACGAACCGCGCGGCTATTTGACACCCGGCATTGAAGCTGTGGAAGAGACAGTGCGAAGCAAAATGAGAGAGTTCGGATCAGCCGGTAAAGCAGCTAAGCAGCAGGTCGGCTAAAGAGACCAGAAACCGCCGAGATGGCGGTTTTTTTGTGCGGTGTTGCGTCCATACGCCCAAAACGATTATGATGATGGCAGCAGTGTAAGAAACGGGAGTGGTTCAGTTTGAATAAAATCATGATTGTGGAAGACAGTGAAGACATTCGCGGACTATTGCAGAATTACCTTGAAAAATACGGATATCAAACAGTGGTCGCCGCGGATTTTACAACTGTTCTTGATGTCTTTTTGCGGGAGAAGCCCGATGTGGTGCTGCTTGATATCAATTTGCCGGCATATGACGGATATTATTGGTGCCGGCAGATCCGCCAGCACTCCACAAGCCCAATCATCTTTATTTCTGCCAGAAGCGGGGAAATGGATCAGGTAATGGCGATTGAAAATGGGGGAGACGATTATATCGAAAAACCGTTTTCTTATGATATTGTGCTGGCGAAAATCAAAAGCCAGATCCGGAGGGCGTACGGGGAGTACGCCGCAAAGCAGGGAGAGAAAGTGGTTGAATATGCCGGCGTCCAGCTCTTTGTGGAACGGTTTGAACTGCGTTTTCAGGATGAAAAAAGCGAGCTTTCTAAAAAAGAAAGCTCGCTTTTGGAAGTGCTGCTTGAGCGGGGAGAAAAGGTGACGAGTCGGGACCGTCTCATGGAAAAGACGTGGGACACCGACATATTCATCGATGATAATACACTTAACGTGTATATCACGCGGCTCAGAAAAAAACTGCGGGAGCTGAATGCGCCTGTTTCTATCGAAGCGGTGCGGGGCGAAGGCTACCAGCTGAGGGCGCAGTCATGAAGCTGTTTCTCCGGTCTCATGCAGTGCTGATTCTGCTTTTTCTCCTTCAAGGGCTGTTTGTCTTCTTTTATTACTGGTTTGCGGGTCTTCATTCTTTTTCTCACTTGTTTTACATATTGGGCGTGCAGCTTCTTATTTTGGCTGGCTATCTTGCCTATCGCTGGTACAAAGATCGCGGCGTGTATCATTGGCTCAGCTCGGGGCAGGAAGGGACGGATATCCCGTATCTCGGTTCTTCAGTGTTCTGTTCAGAGCTGTATGAAAAGCAGATGGAGCTGATCCGGCTGCAGCACCAGAAGCTCCATGAGACCGAAGCCAAGCTTGACGCGCGGGTGACGTATATGAATCAATGGGTGCACCAAGTAAAGACGCCGCTGTCGGTCATTAATTTAATCATTCAAGAAGAGGATGAGCCCGTTTTTGAACAAATCAAAAAAGAAGTCCGGCAGATTGAATTCGGGCTGGAGACGCTTCTTTATTCTTCAAGGCTCGACCTGTTTGAACGGGATTTTAAAATCGAAGCGGTTTCCCTGTCCGAGCTTCTCCAATCAGTCATTCAAAGCTATAAACGATTTTTTATTCAATATCGCGTTTATCCGAAAATGAACGTTTGCGATGATCATCAGATTTACACCGATGCCAAATGGCTCAAATTTGCGATCGGCCAAGTGGTCACAAATGCGGTCAAGTATTCAGCGGGCAAGAGTGACAGACTTGAGCTGAATGTCTTCCGCGATGAAGACAGGACGGTGCTTGAAGTCAAAGATTACGGTGTCGGGATTCCCTCGCAAGACATCAAGCGGGTGTTTGACCCTTATTACACCGGGGAAAACGGGCGGCGTTTCCAAGAATCTACGGGAATCGGCCTCCATCTCGTCAAAGAAATTACAGATAAGCTCAATCATACGGTAGACATCAGCTCGTCTCCCGGTGAAGGGACATCAGTTCGATTTTCATTTCTTACAAAAATGTAAGGCTGCGTTAAGAAAACAACATAGCCCGCTTTGTTTCCCCTTGATAACATGGATTTATGTCAAGGGGATTTTTATGTTGAACGTCCCGGCACTACATGAAAGCAGCCCAGATCAACAAGAATAAAACCATAAGGAGGATTTTCATGGCGAATATGCTTGAAGTCAAACATATAAATAAAACCTATAAAGGACAAGTGTCCTATCAAGCCTTAAAGCAAATTTCATTTTCAATAGAAGAAGGCGAGTTCACGGCGGTGATGGGGCCGTCCGGGTCCGGAAAAACAACGCTTTTGAATATCATTTCAACGATCGACCGTCCGGATTCAGGCGATATCCTGATTCACGGAGAAAACCCGCATCGCCTGAAGCGGACAAAGCTCGCTCATTTCCGCCGCAAGCAGCTCGGATTTGTGTTTCAGGATTTCAACCTTCTGGACACGCTGACAATCGGTGAAAATATCATGCTGCCGTTAACGCTTGAAAAAGAAGCACCGTCTGTAATGGAAGAAAAACTGCAAGGCATCGCGGCAAAGCTCGGAATCGAAAACCTGCTCAACAAACGGACGTTTGAAGTATCCGGAGGACAGCGCCAGCGTGCCGCCATCGCAAGAGCGGTCATTCATAAGCCGTCACTCATCCTGGCCGATGAACCGACGGGCAACCTTGATTCCAAAGCGTCAAAAGACGTCATGGAAACGATGCAGAGCCTGAATCAGGATGATCATGTCACGGCTTTGATGGTGACCCACGATCCTGTTGCGGCAAGCTACTGCCGCCGCGTCATCTTTATAAAAGACGGCGAACTGTTTAATGAGATTTACCGCGGGGAAAACCGCCAAGTATTTTATGAACAAATTCTCGATGTGCTGTCTATGCTGGGGGGAAACGCAAATGACCTTTCTTCAGTTCGCTTATAAAAACGTCACGAGAAACAAAAGGGCCTATCTTGCATTCTTTTTAAGCAGCGCCTTTTCCGTTTTGATTTTCTTTACCTTTGCGATGTTCCTGTTTCATCCGGCATTAAAGGAAGGCTACCTGAATAATATCGCCAAAAAAGGCTTAACCGCTGCGGAATGGATGATCTTTGTTTTTTCTTTCTTATTTGTTCTGTATTCGGTTAACGCATTTTTGAAATCGAGAAATAAAGAATTCGGCATCCTGCTCATGCAGGGCATCACGCCGGGGCAGCTGAGAAAGCTCATTACTGCGGAAAATATGATCATCGGCGTCATGTCAATTGCAGCCGGCATTATCGGAGGATTCATTTTTTCAAAGACGTTCTTTACGGTCGGCGCTTATATTTTAGAAATGGACGCGCTGCCTTTGTATATGCCTTGGAAAGCGCTCGGTATTACGGCCTGCGGATTTCTGCTCTTATTTTTCTTTTTATCGCAGTTTACGATCCTTTTTGTCAGATCAAATACGGTTATCAAATTAATAAAGGGCACTGACAAGGTTAAGCCGGAGCCTAAGCCGTCCGTGCTTCTGTCCTTATTCGGCATCGCCTGTCTGTGCGGCGGGTACGGCATGGTTCTTAAAGGCAATGTCCACGGGGCCGAACCGTTTATCATTTTACTGCTCACCGTCATCGGAACATATTTCTTTTTCAGCCAAAGCAGCATATGGATTCTGCGCGCGCTGAAGAAGTGGAAAACCTTTTATCTGCGCGGGAAAAACGTCATTTGGGTTTCTGACCTTGTCTATCGTTTAAAAGACAACGCCCGCCTGTTCTTTATTGTCAGCATTATTTCCGCGGTTGCGTTTACTGCGACAGGCGTGCTCGCAATGTACAAATCGACTGTCGGGGCGGAAGAGTCCGCTTATGAAATGGAGTATTTATCCTACAGCAACAATCCAAAAGAACAGACTCATTTGAAAGATATTGACCATGAACTGAAAACACACGGCTTTACGTATAAGAAAGACAAAATAGATGTTTCCTATGTTCGCTATCAGGAAGGAGAAACTGTTCCCCCTGTTTACATGATCAGCAAATCGGATGTATCAAAGTACTTCCATGTTAAGCTGAGCGGCCTGAAAAATGATGAGGCTGTCTATTTCCCGGGCACGTATGACCGCAATTTCAAAAACAAAGCGCCGGATCAGCTGAAACTGCTGAACCAAAAAGGCAAGCTGTCCGGACAAAAACTGTCGGTAAAAGAAGTCAAAAAACCGCTGATCTCATTGAATGCCATCATCGCAGTGAATGATCAAACCTTTGATCAGCTGAAATCACTCGGTGATAAAGCGTCATTATACGGCTACAGCTATGATCATTGGAAAGACAGTCTTGAGATCAGCCAATCCTTGCAAAATGAGATTTACGGCAATTATATCGACGTGCATTCTGATTTTGCTTCAAAAGCTGGTACCTACTATGATACGGTGCAGCTGCCGAGCCTGAGTTTATTTATCGGCCTGTTTATCGCAATTGTATTCTTTGTCGCGGCAGCAAGTTTCTTATACTTCAGGCTGTTCACTGATTTAGATGAAGACCGGGAGCGCTACCGTTCACTGGCCAAAATCGGCCTGAGTGAGCGTGAAATGGCACAAAGCGTGACAATACAATTGGCCATTCTTTTCTTCTTTCCATTTGTCATTGCCGTCATGCATACACTGTTTGCCTTGAGAACATTGGCTGTGGAAGGATATTCCGATGTCGCGGGGCCGCTCAGTCTTACCATCGGAGGGTTTTTCATTTTTCAGCTTCTATTCTTCCTCGCGGTGCGGTCAAGCTATTTGAAAAAAATGAACAAGTAAGGGGAGTGCAAAGATGAAAAAAGCAATGGCAATCCTGGCCGTCTTGGCGGCTGCTGCCGTAATATGCGGGCTTCTCTTTTTTCATAACGATGTTACAGACAGATTTAATCCGTTTATTCACCAGCAAGATGTCTATGTTCAGATTGATCGAGATGGCAAACATCTTAGCCCAGGCGGTACTGAATATACATTAGACGGATACAATGCATCCGGAAAAAAAGAAGAAGTGACCTTTTTCGCCGGCAAAGAGCTTCGGAAGAACGCGTATTTGAAGGTGAAGGCGAAAGGAAAGTATGTCGAGACTTGGGAAGAAGTCAAGTTTGAAGATATGCCGGACTCCGTGCAGTCAAAATTAAAGTGATTCATAAAAAACGGCACAGCGTGATGACTGTGCCGTTTTTTTATTTTTTATTTTCTTCGGCCCGTTTGATCAGCATGTCGGTGATGATATCCACCTGTTTGCTGACAGAAATCGGATCATACGGGTAGAACGTGTCAAAGTCATTGATAAACACGCGATTATGTTTAACAGCGTCAAGGTTCTTCCAAATAGAGGAATTCTCTAGCTTGTCGAGTGTTTTGCTTTCGCCTTTCGGGTTGTAATCCGTAATGAACATATAATCTGCGGCATACTCAGGAATAACCTCTTGAGAGAGCTGTTTCATCTCTCCTTTTTTGATGACATCTTGCTCAATTTTTTCAGGCGCTTTTAACCCAAGTGCATTGTATACAGCTTGGCCGCCGCGTCCGCCATTGTCATTGAACACCCAGAATTCGCCCTTGTCTGTGTTTTCATAAATGCCGAAGGTCGCATCTTTGTCGATGACGCCGGCAATTTTCTTTTTAGCTGCTTCCGCTTTTTTGTTAAAGCCAGCCATAAATGATTTTGCTTTGTCTTTCGCTCCGGCGATATCTCCGAACATGCTGACTGTGTCTTCTACGTTTTTCGCTGTGTTATAAGGTATGACAACAGTCGGAGCGATTTTCTTTAATTTATCAACATTCTCTTCATTCATGACAACAATTAAGTCAGGCTGAAGCTCCATCACTTTTTCAACGCTGATTGGATCACCAACATCCTTCACATTTTTCAGTTTTGATTTTAAAAACGGATTATCAAATGACCATGAGCCTGAGCCGACCACATTGGCCCCGACAGACAGCAATTCACCGGCATAAAAATCAGTGACGATGCGTTTCGGATGTGCAGGAATGTTGACGTTCCCTTTTGGTGATTTGTATGTTCTCAATTCTGTTTTTTCGGAAGCAGAATCGCTTGAGCTCCCTTTAGAAGCCGTGCCGCTGCAAGCGCTGACAAACATGAGAAGCAGCACAAGCAAGCCCACGAGCAATATGTTCTTTTTCATCAAGAACCCTCCCACTATGTATCTCAATAGATTAGTAATGATTATCATTATCAATTAATAATATAGCAAGAAACCTGTTCTCCGTCTATCACTATTTTTAAGGGAGAAAGTTTTTCCCGTTTATGGGTGACGCGGTATGCCTAATCGATTATTATAGGTAAATAGGAGGAGAAAAATATGGGAATTACAAAAAGAGGTTCCGCTTGGGAATGGCTGCATAGCTGGTGGATGCTGTTTATTTTCATGCCTTTTGCCATTACCAGTTTTTTTGCCTTTTTATTTATTGGCATCAAGGTTAGAAATAGAAAGTGGATCATGTACGGCATCATTTATTTTTTCATTTTTGCGTTTGGTTTTGTTTTGCCCGATCTGCCCGGTGTTTTTATTGTGGTCCCGTTATGGGCGGTGACCATTATTCATGGATTTAAAGTGCGCCCGCTGTATTTGATTCAGCTGGATGTCTACAAAGATCATGTGGAGGCGCGGGCTTTTGCCGAGGCAAGAAGTGAAGCCGAGAGCAGATTTCATGCACCGAAACAGTCTATTCAGGATATACATATTCGCAAAGAACAGTAAGAAAAAAAGCTCAACACTCGCATTGTGTTGAGCTTTTTATATGTTACTGCTGGTAGGATTGCTGCTGAAATGGCGTGTTTTGGCCGAATGGAAGTGTAGACACATTCGTATTCATGACGCTGGATTGTCCAGTAAGTTCCTGTTGCATTTGGTTGCACATGTTGACAACCTGCTGGCACTTTTGAATCGCCATGTCATGCCCGTGCAGCGCTTGCTGAATGGTATGCGCAGCTTGTTGTTCGTGGTTTAGAATCTGCTGCAGCATTTGGATGTTTTGCTGTTCCTGATGAAGCATGTGGCGATATTGCTGGCTGCTTTGCTGTGTTTGCTGAATGAGCTGCTGAGCAGTCTGGCGGCATTGGTTCAGCTGCTGCAAGCCGTGTTGTGTATTATGCATGAATGATCCCTCCATGTATCGATTGACGTGAGTCGGTATTATCATGCAACCTGATTGAAAAGAAATTCTGCAAATAAGGAACTACAATTATTTTCCTCAGCCCCTCTGTCTTTGAATGAAAACGGTAAAGATTGTATACTGGGTACAAACCCTTTTTATGTAAATGTTCCGTTTTAACATATAAGAATGGCGGAAAACGAAACCCTGAAATGGGAGAATCGTATTCCGCTTTTTTTCTTTGCTTGCTCAGAAACCGCCTTCCCCTGCAGTAAATGGGATATTCAGCCTGTTTTCTACTGTGCGGAGGCGCTGATTGAGCCGATTTAGGCGGCGTGTATGGCGTTCAACAGTCTGGCTTAGCTGATTGACCTGTTCGGCCAGCCGCGCAATTTCGCGGTTTTGACGGCGATCTTCGTTTGTTAGACGGGTTAATTCTCTCGACTGCTGTTGATTTTGCCGTTCAAGTGCTGCGATTCTTCTTTCTAATGCCGGCTGTCTATCCATTTGGTATGGATCGTATACATCCTGCTGCGGATAAGAATTGTACTCATAGTGGCTATAGTAAGGTTCCTGCTGAGGCAGCTGAGGGCTGTAATATTGATAAGGGTTCATTATGATCAATCTCCTTGTGGGTGAATTCCTTATAACTTATGTAGTCATTGGCACAGCGGCACGGCATTCGCCCAAAAAGAGGAGGAAAGGATGTGATCCCCTTGAGAAACAAATATGGCATTTTGCTTTTAACTGCTGTATGCATTATGGTATCGGGCTGCCAACAGCAAAAAGAAGAGACGCCGTTTTATTACGGAACGTGGGATGAGGGGCTTGCCCCCGGGCCAGCGGATGGCGTGAAATCAGCAACAGTCACATTTACCAAAGATGAGGTAGTGGAGACGGAAGTCATTGAAGGAAGAGGAGAGGTGCAGCTGCCTTTTATGGCATACAAGGTGATTTCCCAAAGCACTGACGGGTCTATCGAGATTCAGTACCTCGGCCCCTATTATCCGCTCAAAAGCACGCTGAAAAGGGGAGAAAACGGGACATTGATATGGGAGCAAAATGGCCAGACAAAAACGATGACAAGAATCGAATCAAAGACCGGCAGGGAGGAGAAAGATGAGAAATAAAAAAGCTGAGAGACTGGTGGCAGCGGGGCTTGTTTTACATATCATTCAGTGGATATTTATATTATGGGCTTTTCTCAAAGTCAAACATGTATTTAGTGACTATACGATCTATAACCCTAATGTCATCAGCGGCTCCATGCAGTCCTTATCGTTTATACAAATGATGCGCGCTATGATGTACTCAGGGGCAATCGTGAATTATGTTTTGTTTTTTGCCCTTGTATTGCTGATTTATGGCATAGTGCTTCATGCCATCCTGATTGTTCTGGAAATGGCGGCTTACGTCATGATCAGACGGAATCCTTCATCTTCATGGGGGTTCTTTTTCATCGCGGCGGGTGTGAAGCTTGCCATCTTGAATATAACCGGCATTCCATTTTTAGCTGCGGGCTTTCTGCTGATGAAACAGAAAAAAGCAGAAAACGGCGTCAAGGCAGAAAGAAAGCGGAAACCGCGCTTGCGTATCCGAAGACAAGGGCGGCGTCTAAATAGAATTCGGAGAAAACCATCTCTTCCGGTTGAATATCAAAAAGAAAAAACGATATGATGGGACTATAGCCTGAAAACGACATGAAGGAGATGCAGGATGTACAAACTAATTGCAATTGATATGGATGGAACACTTTTAAATGATCATCATGAAGTAACAGAGGAGGTCCGCGACGCCCTTCACGCGGCAAAAGCGGAAGGTGTCAAAATTGTGCTTTGCACCGGCCGGCCTATCGGGGGTGTGCAGAGATATTTAGATGAACTGAATTTAATTGAAGAAGGCGACTATGTCATTGCGTATAATGGAGCGCTTGTTCAAAATACGCATACAAATGAAGTGGTCTCGGAGCTGTCTCTCGGCTATGATGATTTGACTTCATTATATGACCTGAGCTTAGAGCTGAAGACGCCGATGCATTTCTTTGATTCATCTAATTTGTATACGCCTAACCGGGATATTAGCGAATTTACCGTATACGAATCCTATGTGACACAGGTGCCGCTTCATTTCCGCAAGATTGACGAGGTGCCAAAAGATATCCTCATCCCGAAAGTGATGTTTATTGATAAACCGGAGAACTTAAGCCGCGTCATTACATCGATTCCAAAAGACGTGAGAGAAAAATATACAATGGTCAAAAGCGCGCCTTTCTTTTATGAAATTCTGCACTCGGAAGCCAGCAAAGGAAATGCTGTACGCCAGCTGGCACAGCTGCTCGGAATCGAGCAGGCTGAAGTCATGAGCATAGGCGACAACGGGAACGACCTGACAATGATCGAATGGGCGGGCTGCGGGGTTGCCATGGCAAACGCCATCCCAGAAGTATTGGAAGCCGCAAACTTTCAAACACGCTCCAATAATGAACATGGTGTTGCGCATGCGATTCACGAGCTTGTTTTGTCGAAATAATGAAATCCAGCCTTCTAAAGGCTGGATTTTTTCGTTTTATTGGATGTAATGTCAATTCTTTGACGAATCGATTTGACTTTCGTTATGCTGATAAAACAAGTTGTTCACAAAATGTATGATTTTAGCCTGAATTGAAAGGGGATTGAATCAGATGTGCACAAGTCTTACATTGGAAACTGCTGACCGTAAACATGTATTAGCGAGAACAATGGATTTTGCATTTCAGCTGGGGACGGAGGTCATTCTCTATCCACGGCGTTACAGCTGGAATAGTGAAGCTGACGGAAAGGCTCATCAGACACAGTACGCATTTATCGGTATGGGGAGAAAACTTGGAAATATATTATTTGCAGACGGCGTTAATGAAAGCGGTTTATCGTGTGCTGCGCTTTATTTTCCGGGCTATGCGGAGTACGAAAAAACGATACGGGAAGACACCGTTCACATTGCCCCGCATGAGTTTGTGACATGGGTGCTGTCAGTCTGTCAGTCTTTGGAAGATGTAAAAGAAAAGATTCGATCTTTAACGATTGTAGAGAAAAAATTAGATCTATTGGATACAGTTTTACCGCTTCACTGGATATTGTCAGACCGGACGGGCCGAAGCCTGACGATAGAACCGAGAGCAGACGGCCTCAAAGTCTATGACAATCAACCTGGTGTCATGACGAACAGCCCCGACTTTATATGGCATGTAACCAATCTGCAGCAATATACAGGAATCAGACCGAAGCAATTAGAGAGCAAAGAGATGGGCGGATTAGCCCTTTCCGCTTTTGGCCAAGGCTTAGGAACTGTTGGTCTGCCGGGGGATTACACACCGCCTTCCCGGTTTGTCAGAGCTGTTTATTTGAAAGAACACCTAGAGCCGGCGGCCGATGAAACGAGAGGTGTAACAGCTGCTTTTCACATTTTGGCAAATATGACGATACCAAAGGGCGCAGTGATAACGGAAGAAGACGAAATTCATTATACGCAATATACTTCCGTGATGTGCAACGAAACTGGAAACTACTATTTCCACCACTATGACAATCGGCAAATCCAAAAAGTGAGTTTATTTCATGAAGACCTAGACCGCCTTGAGCCTAAAGTGTTTTCTGCTAAAGCAGAAGAAAGTATTCTAGAACTTAATTAAGATTCAATTAGCTGATTTCGGTATGAATCCGGGATCAGCTTATTTTTTTATGTGATGTCTCAGCTTCTGAATGAGTTGGAAAATGGACCGTTCTACGACGGCGACACGCGCGTTTATTAGCAAAGAGCAAAAGCGACGGCAAAATGCGTATGGTCGGAAGTAGAGATAAGGTACAAGCTACATTTATATAAAACTTGGATCAAAACGAGGTTCAGCATCAGACTGGTTTTGCCAGTATACAGGTTGCACAAATGCCGTCCCATGATACTGCGAAATTCTTTTCAGCTTAAAAAGAAAAATTTAATCTTAACTCATTGACAAACGTCCAAGACAAAGGTACATTTTGATTTATTCATATTAAACGACTAGGAATATAGGAGTTTATTTTTCGGATTATTCAGCCTAAAAATATGATAAAAGGAGTATCGTCATGACAAGCAAAAAGAAACAAATCAAATTAGGGGTATTTTTAGCAGGTACAGGCCATCATGTTGCGTCTTGGCGGCACCCGGACGCGCCGTCAGATGCGAGCATGAATTTGGATTATTTTAAAGAGCTTGCGAAAACAGCGGAGCGAGGCAAGCTGGATATGCTGTTTTTAGCGGACAGCCTTTCAATTGACAGCAAATCACATCCAAATGTATTAACAAGGTTTGAGCCATTCACCCTGCTCTCTGCTTTGGCGCAGGTCACATCAAAAATCGGACTGACAGCAACAGCCTCCACTACATACAGCGAGCCATTCCATATTGCCAGACAGTTTGCTTCATTGGATCATCTGTCCAATGGCCGTGCCGGATGGAACGTCGTCACTTCATCTATTGAATCCACAGCGCTGAATTTCAGCGGTGAAAAGCACCTTGAACACCATTTGCGCTATCAGCGGGCAGAGGAATTTGTCGAGATTGTAAAGGGGCTTTGGGATTCATGGGAAGAGGACGCCTTTATCCGTAATAAAGAAACGGGTGAATTCTTTGACAAAGAAAAAATGCATGAGCTGAACCACAAAGGAGACTATTTCTCGGTTCGCGGACCTCTGAACGTTTCAAGAACCCCGCAGGGCCAGCCGGTCATTATCCAGGCAGGATCATCAGGAGACGGAAAAGCGCTGGCTGCCAGAACAGCAGAAGTGATCTTCACAGCACAAAACCACCTGGAATCAGTTCAGGAATTTTATCAATCCATTAAAGAACAGGCTGCGGAATTCGGACGTGATCCAGAAAAAATTGCCATTATGCCGGGTATTTTCCCAATCATTGCCGATACAGAAGAAGCAGCGCAAGCCAAATACAAGGAGCTCCAAGATCTGATTATCCCATCTGTCGGTCTGCAAATTCTCCAAAATTACTTAGGCGGAATTGATTTGTCGGCATATCCGCTTGATGGGCCGCTGCCGAAGCTTGACGCAGAAGCTTCCAATGCGGTGAAGAGCCGCTTCAAGCTTGTTCAGGAGATGGCTGAACGTGACAATATGACGATACGAGAGCTTTACAAATACGTTGCAGGCTCCAGAGGCCACCATATCTTCGTCGGCACGCCGGAGCAGCTCGCCGACAAGATGCAGGAATGGGTGGATAAGAAAGCATGTGACGGGTTTAACATCATGCCTCCGCTTCTTCCAGAAGGAATTGAAGTGTTTGTTGATCAAGTGGTTCCGATTTTACAGGAGCGCGGCGTGTTCAGAAAAGAATATGAAGGCACAACATTACGAGAGCACTTCGGTTTGGAAAAGCCGGTAAACCGCTATGCAAAGTAAGGAGGAACGCTAGATGAAGCCACAATATCGCCTTGCAGTTGAACGTGATGCTGAACAGCTCCTCGCACTGACATTGCGGGCTTATGAACCGATTCGAAAGCTCGGCATTCGTTTTGCTGCCGCTCATGCGGATTTAGATTTGGTGCTGCAAAATATTCGGAAAAACGCTTGCTACGTCATGGAAGAAGACGGGCGGATCATTGCGACCATCACCTTGAGAATGCCTTGGGGAAAACAGCCGGGACCGTATGGCGTTCCGCATATCTGGTGGTTTGCTGTGGACCCCGACACCGGAAAAAAAGGAATCGGAACAAAGCTGCTTCAATGGCTGGAGGAAACAATCCTTCGCGATACGTTAAAGGTTCCGTTTGTCTCACTCGGAACAGCGGATAAGCATCCGTGGCTGATTGAGATGTACGAACGAAAAGGATATGTCCGCTCAGGTGAACAAGACCTTGGAAAAGGACATATCACAGTCTATATGAAAAAACAATTGCGACATGATCTATAAAAATAGAAAAGGCGGGAAAATCAAATGAAGATGAAAAAATGGACAGTGCTGGTCGTTGCTGCATTATTAGCGGTGCTCTCAGCTTGCGGCAATGGAAACAGCAGCAGTAAAGAGGATGACAATGTGCTTCATGTCGGTGCTACAGGACAAAGTTACCCATTTGCTTATAAAGAAAACGGAAAGCTGACAGGTTTTGACGTGGAAGTGATGGAAGCAGTCGCTAAGAAAATTGACATGAAACTGGACTGGAAGCTGCTTGAATTCAGCGGGCTGATGGGAGAACTTCAAACAGGCAAGCTTGACACCATTTCCAACCAGGTAGCTGTGACAGACGAACGTAAGGAAACGTATAACTTTACGAAACCATACGCTTATGCGGGAACACAGATTGTCGTCAAAAAAGACAATACAGACATCAAATCAGTAGACGATTTAAAAGGCAAGACAGTCGCAGCCGTTCTCGGTTCAAACCACGCGAAAAACCTTGAAAGCAAAGATCCTGATAAAAAAATCAATATCAAAACGTACGAAACACAAGAGGGTACGCTGAAGGATGTTGCGTACGGCCGTGTAGACGCTTATGTCAACAGCCGAACTGTATTGATCGCGCAAATCAAGAAGACCGGTTTGCCATTAAAGCTTGCAGGAGATCCGATTGTTTACGAACAGGTTGCATTCCCATTTGCCAAGGACGATGCGCACGACAAGCTCCGCAAAAAAGTCAATAAGGCGCTAGATGAATTGCGTAAAGACGGAACACTGAAAAAACTCTCTGAAAAATACTTTAATGAAGATATCACAGTAGAACAGAAGCATTAAGAAACGGCGGTGACTCACCAGAATGAACACGATTGATTGGGAATTCATGATATCAGCGTTCCCGACTTTAATTCAGGCCCTTCCGATCACGTTGTTTATGGCCATAGCGGCTATGATTTTTGCCATTATTGGAGGACTTATTCTCGCACTCATTACAAAGAACAAAATTCCAGTGCTTCATCAGCTGTCAAAGCTGTATATATCCTTTTTCCGAGGCGTGCCGACACTGGTGCAGCTGTTCTTAATCTATTACGGGCTGCCGCAGCTGTTTCCAGAGATGAGCAAAATGACAGCTCTCACAGCTGCCATCATCGGGTTAAGCTTAAAAAATGCAGCATATTTGGCAGAAATCTTCCGGGCCGCCCTCAATTCTGTTGATGACGGGCAGCTGGAGGCGTGCCTGTCTGTCGGTATGACAAAATTTCAGGCATACAGACGGATTATTTTGCCGCAAGCGATCCGAAATGCGATTCCGGCAACGGGCAATACATTTATCGGGCTCCTGAAAGAAACGTCACTGGCCTTTACATTAGGGGTCATGGAGATGTTCGCCCAAGGGAAGATGTACGCTTCAGGAAACCTCAAATATTTTGAGACGTACTTGGCGGTTGCGATCGTCTATTGGGTTCTTACCATTATCTACAGCATTTTGCAGGACTTGTTTGAACGTGCCATGAGCAAGCCATACCGGACTTAGAGGTGAAATCAGTTGATAACAGTAAAAAATATTCACAAAGCGTTTAAAGATCTCGTCGTGCTCGACGGAATCGATCTAGAAGTGAAACGCGGAGAAGTGGTGGCAATCATCGGTCCGTCCGGTTCCGGAAAATCAACGCTTCTCCGGTGCTTAAATCTATTAGAGCGTCCGGATCAAGGCCTTATTGAAATCGGAGAAGCCAAACTGAACGCGGAAAAGTTTACACGCAAGGAAGCACATCGGCTTCGCCAGCAAACGGCCATGGTCTTTCAAAACTACAATCTGTTTAAAAATAAAACGGCTCTGCAAAACATTACAGAAGCTTTAATTGTGGCTCAACATAAACCACGCGACGAAGCGAAACGTATTGGAATGGAGATTCTGAAACAAGTCGGTCTGGAGCATAAGGCTGACAGCTATCCGATCACAATGTCCGGCGGCCAGCAGCAGCGAATCGGCATCGCCCGGGCGCTTGCGGTCAATCCGCATGCGATTTTGCTGGATGAACCAACGTCAGCGCTTGACCCTGAGCTCGTCACAGGGGTGCTTCAGGTCATCAAGTCCATTGCGGAAAAGCAAACAACGATGATCATTGTTACACACGAAATGGCGTTTGCAAAAGAGGTCGCTGATCAAGTGATTTTTATGGCAGACGGCCATATTATCGAGCAGGGAACGCCAAAAGAACTGTTTGACCATCCGAAAAACGAACGGACGAAACGATTTATCAAGCAGGTGGGAGAGCCTGCAGAGCTTATATAAGAAGGGGAGAAGAACAATGGCCGACAAAGCGTTTCATACCCGTTTAATCAATATGCGGCGTGATCTTCATGAACATCCTGAGCTGTCATTTCAAGAGGTTGAAACGACGAAAAAAATCCGCCGCTGGCTTGAGGAGGAGCAAATCGAAATACTTGATGTTCCTCAATTGGAGACTGGCGTGATTGCAGAAATCAAAGGACGGGAAGACGGCCCCGTGATAGCAATACGAGCGGATATTGACGCGCTCCCGATCCAAGAACAGACGAATCTCCCGTTTGCATCTAAGGTTGATGGCACAATGCATGCGTGCGGACACGATTTTCATACTGCTTCTATTATTGGCACAGCGATGTTGCTGAATCAAAGAAGGGCCGAGCTGAAAGGTACAGTCCGCTTTATCTTTCAGCCGGCAGAAGAAATTGCCGCAGGAGCAAGAAAGGTCCTAGAAGCTGGCGTACTTAATGACGTTTCCGCGATTTTCGGCATGCACAATAAGCCGGATCTGCCTGTCGGGACCATTGGTGTAAAGGAAGGTCCGCTCATGGCAAGTGTTGACCGGTTTGAGATCGTCATCAAAGGGAAAGGCGGACACGCCGGCATCCCAAATAACAGTATCGATCCAATCGCTGCAGCCGGACAAATCATCAGCGGGCTGCAATCTGTGGTCAGCCGCAATATCAGCTCACTGCAAAACGCAGTCGTCAGTATCACAAGAGTACAGGCGGGCACGTCGTGGAACGTGATTCCAGACCAAGCTGAAATGGAGGGGACGGTTCGAACCTTTCAAAAAGAAGCGCGGCAGGCTGTTCCGGAGCATATGAGACGAGTGGCTGAAGGAATTGCAGCGGGCTATGGGGCACAAGCAGAATTCAAGTGGTTTCCTTATTTGCCTTCCGTTCAGAATGACGGCACATTTTTGAATGCGGCATCCGAAGCTGCAGCACGGCTTGGCTATCAAACCGTTCACGCTGAGCAGTCTCCGGGCGGAGAAGACTTCGCTCTGTATCAAGAGAAGATTCCGGGATTTTTTGTCTGGATGGGAACGAACGGGACGGAGGAGTGGCATCATCCGGCCTTTACACTGGATGAAGATGCCCTTACGGTTGCCTCTCAATACTTTGCGGAGCTGGCGGTTATTGTATTGGAGACCATCAAATGAGCAAACAAGGGCTGACAGCAGGTCTTGCAGAGGCTGTGAGAACGTCACAACCTGAGCATTCAGTTGACGCGATTCGCGAAGCAAAAAAAGGATTACTTGATTTTACTGCCGCTTCATTCGCAGGAAGAGAAGATAAAGGAATTCAAAAGCTGCTCCGTCTGATAGAGGATGAAGGAGGCCGGCCCCTTGTTCCTATTATCGGACAGGACAAAAAAGCCGCGCCATTACAATCCACGATGCTGAATGGATTTATCGCCCATGCATTGGATTTTGATGATGTCCACTCCGATGTAAGAGGACACCCCAGTGCAGTCATCGTACCGGCCCTTATTGCATCTGCCGCTTGCGGACATGACGAGCGGCTTCTTGGCGCTTATATTGTTGGTGTTGAAGTGATGGCACGGCTGGGAGAATCAATTGGCAGCTGCCACTATGAAAAGGGCTGGCATAATACAGGTACGCTTGGTGCCATCGCTGCTGCCTGCGCCGTAGGTTATGCTGAGGAGCTGACTCAGGAAGAGCTGGAAAAAGCAATTGGTTTTGCGGCTACGCAATCTGCTGGGATGAGGGTGCAATTTGGAACAGAAATGAAACCGCTGCACGCCGGTCTGGCGGCTCAGGCTGGCTTGCTGGCCGTTAAGCTGGCCCAATCAGAATTTGGCGGGTCCCGCACGGCACTTGATGGAGAAACTGGTTTCTTCAGTCTGTACGGTGACGTTGAAAAAGCACAACATACTTTGCTAAACGATTGGGGGGCACCGTGGAGAATTGTGCAGCCGGGCCTATGGTTTAAAATCTATCCATTATGTTCCGCGGCACACCATGCTGCAGATGCGGTACGACAGCTTATCTCCGAAGAAGTCATTTCTGCTGCCAATACCGAACGTATTGAAGTGATTTTTCCGCCAGGCGGAGATGCTGCATTGACGGAAAGATCTCCAAAAACTGGAGAGGAAGGCCGTTTCAGCGTTGAATATGTGATTGCTCTTGCTTTGCATGGACACGACCTGACCGTTGAACATTTCAACAGCCAGCCGATCCCAAACGGCATTCAAACGACAATAGGGCATATTCAGCGCGTATATGACAATGCTACTCAGCCGGCTCCCCATGCCGTTCCAAAAGGCCGTTTCACGATTGTCCGGGCCTATTTATCAGACGGCCGGATTTGCGAAGCGCGTGTGGACTGCCCAAAAGGGGCGCCAGGAAATGAGCTGTCTGAAGAGAACATAATAGAAAAATTGACATTAACGGTCCCGCAAGAAAAAGCGCGGCGCATCATAACAGCCGTTGAAAAAGCCGATATAAAAGAATTTTTAGCTCATATTGAATAAGATCAACTCTATTCAGCGATTTCAGATGATATGATAAAAGCAACATACGTTTGAAAAAGGAGAAAACCATGACGGTGAATGACGCGGTTGTATTCATTTTGGCTGCCTTTTTACTATGGGGAGCGGCGGATTATTGTTTGGGAAACAGATGGGAGCTAGGCGAGCGGTTTGCGGACGGCTTTAAGGCTATGGGGCCGCTGGCGCTGTCCATGATCGGAATTGTGTCGCTGGCGCCCGTGCTGGCAGCAATCCTGATTCCCATTGTTGCTCCGTTTTACACGGCGATTGGCGCGGACCCTTCTTCCTTTGCGAACACCATTTTGGCGATTGATATGGGAGGATATGCGCTGGCTGGAGAAATGGCGAAAGATCCGCAGGCCGGGCTGTTTTCATGGGTGTTTTTAGGAACAATGATGGGACCGGCAATCGTCTTCACGATTCCCGTCGCTCTTGGCATCATCGAAAAAGAGGATCATCCGTATTTTGCGAAAGGCATATTAATCGGGCTGTGCACAGTGCCGATCGGTTGCTTAATCGGCGGATTATGCGCAGGCTTTGACATCGGCATGATAGGTAAAAATCTTCTGATCCCGAGTCTGTTATCTGCTGTGATCGCTTTTGGGTTATGGCGATACACCGACAGAATGATTCAGTTGTTTCATCTCTTCGGGAAAGCGGTCAGTGTGGTTGCGATTATCGGGCTTGCAGCTGTTTCAGTTGAAACGATGACCGGCATTGTGCTGATTCCGGGAATGGAGAATGTCGAGACAGGGATACAAACGACAGGGACCATCGCCATTGCCTTGGCAGGGGCGTTTCCAATGACGGCTTTTATTACAAAAACCTTTAAAAAACCGCTTCAGGCCCTGGGGAAACACCTTCATTTAGATGAGACAGCAACAGCAGGATTAGTGACCTCTTTGGCGCATCATATCCCGATGCTGGCTTCATTAAAGAATATGACGCCGAGAGGAAAGGTTATCAATGTCGCGTTTGCGGTCAGCGGCGCCTTTGTACTCGGCAGCCATCTCGGTTTTGTAGCTGGAATGAAAAAAGAAATGGCGGCGGCCATGATCATTGGGAAATTAGCAGGCGGAGTCACAGCTGCCGCAGCGGCTGCTTGGATGACACCTGCACAATCAGCTAAACAGCAAAAACGTATCTCAGCCAGCCATAGCTGAGCAGAAGCTGTTTCAACTTTGTCCAATCGGGAATGTTACAGTAAAGATTTCTGTGAAAGAGGGTTGGACACATGGCGGTGAAAGACCGGTACATGTCAAAAATAAAACAGGAAACCAAGCCTTGGATCAAACGATTCGGGAGGCTTGGTTATTTTGCATTCGGCGGCGTTTTTATTCTGCTTGGGGTTTTGGCTTTTATGACGGCTGCCGGGGCAGGCCGCGCCAAAGATTCGAGCGGAGCGCTCCAAACGCTATCACGCATGCCGTATGGGTCACTATTGCTTTTTTTAATAGGCATCGGCCTTATCGGCTATGTGATCTGGATGGTGTTAAGCGCAATCAAGGACACAGAGGGGCACGGAAACAGCAGGCGAGGCCTGTCACGGAGAATAGGAAACTTTTTCAGTGCCGCCGTTTATACATCCATCGCTTGGAATGCCTTGCGATTTGTGTTTGGCCAAGGGGACGGCGGCACTTCAGAACAGACGTGGTCCGCTTATGTATTGGCGCAGCCATTCGGCCAATGGCTCACAGGGCTTACGGGTGCGGGTTTTATCGTATTTGCGATTGTTCAATTTATGAAAGGCGTTCGGGCTGCTTTTATGAAAGAATTCGATACATCAAAAATGAACAAACAGATGATATGCATCACGAAAAACACCGGGCGCGCAGGCAATATCGCCCGCGCCATTATTTTCTCAGCCATCGGCTATTTTCTCATTAAGACAGCCATGACCGCTGATCCTGACGACACAAGAGGCTTTGACGGCGCGCTCGCCGAACTCGCGCAGCAGCCGCATGGCAAATTGATTCTGTCTATATTGGCATTAGGCCTGATCCTATATGGAATGTACGCCATTATGAAAGGCATTTATCAGCATATGACCTGGGAGAAATAAGCTCTGGGCAGGTCCGCGCCCAGAGCGTTTTTCAGTTTCTTAGAAATCAGGTGGATGAAAGCCGGCGCCAGCCTGTATAATAAAAGCAAATCAAAAGCAGTTTTATCAGGACTGATCCACAGGGAGGTGCAGAATGGATCGGGAAAAACAACAATTAAGCATAGAAGCGGCAAGGCTTTACTATCAGTCTGACTACAGTCAGCAGCAAATTGCTGAGCAGCTCAACATTTCAAGGCCAACCGTTTCCCGGCTGTTGCAATATGCAAAGGAAAAAGGGTATGTCCAGATTCGCGTCATGGACCCTTTTGAGGATTTGGATGCGCTCGGTTCCATACTTGAAGAGAAATACGGGCTCCTTGAGGCGCATGTTGTGTTTTCCCCGACACCCGATTATGCAGGAATTACACATGACCTAAGCCGCTATGGTGCAGAATATATGCATGAAACGGTAAAAGACGGCGACATTGTCGGCGTCAGCTGGGGAACCACCATGTATCAAATCGCGCAAAACATGCAGCCGAAGCAGGTAAAAGGCGTCGAGGTCGTCCAGCTAAAAGGCGGCATCAGCCATTCCCGGGTAAACACGTATTCGGCTGAAACGATTCAGCTGTTTGCAGAGGCTTTTCAAACGATGCCGCGCTATCTCCCGCTTCCCGTCGTGTTTGATAATGCGGATGTGAAGCGAATGGTGGAGAAAGACCGTCATATTGAGCGGATCATCGAGATGGGAAAGCAGGCGAATATCGCTCTCTTCACGGTGGGGACTGTCCGTGACGAAGCGCTGTTGTTCCGGCTCGGATATTTTAACGAAGAAGAGAAAGCCCTGCTGAAAAAACAAGCCGTCGGGGATATTTGTTCACGCTTTTTTGATGCGAAAGGGAATATTTGCAGCAGCGCCATCAATGACCGGACCATCGGTGTTGAGCTTGAAGACCTCAGGCTGAAGGAACGCTCTATTTTAGTTGCCGGCGGAAGCAGAAAAGTATCTTCCATTCACGGAGCATTAACCGGAAAATATGCCAACGTTTTAATCATTGACCAGCATACCGCGAGGGCGCTTGTTAATGATTTGTGACACGTTCAAACCTTTCATTGAACAAAATTTCAATTACCAATTTACATATGTTCAAAAGTCGGTTATGCTAAAAAATATCTTAACAAAAAAGGAAGTGTGCGAAGGATGTCATTAGCCAACATAATTGATCATACAGCTTTGAAACCGCATACACAAAAAGCGGACATTCTAAAACTAATTGAAGAAGCGAAAACATACAAATTTGCTTCAGTATGTGTCAATCCGACATGGGTGGAGCTTGCTGCAAAAGAGCTTAAGGGAACTGGAGTCGACGTTTGTACGGTCATCGGCTTCCCGCTCGGTGCCAATACAACTGAAACAAAAGCGTTCGAAACAAAAGACGCCATTTCAAAAGGCGCCACTGAAGTGGATATGGTCATTAATATTGCCGCTTTAAAAGACAAGGAAGACGATGTGGTGGAAGCTGATATCCGCGGTGTAGTGGAAGCTGCAGCCGGAAAAGCGCTTGTCAAAGTCATTATCGAAACGTGCCTTCTGACTGATGAAGAAAAAGAACGTGCATGCCGTTTAGCGGTGTCTGCGGGAGCGGATTTCGTAAAAACATCAACAGGCTTTTCTACAGGCGGCGCAACGAAGGAAGATATCGCCTTAATGCGCAAAACAGTAGGACCTGATATCGGCGTGAAAGCATCTGGCGGCGTCAGAACGAAAGAAGATGTAGACACAATGGTAGAGGCCGGAGCAAGCCGAATTGGCGCCAGCGCAGGCGTTTCTATCGTAAAAGGAGAAAATGCATCAGGCGGAGACAACTATTAAGAGCTGACGGAAGGCAGACTGCTTTCCGTTTTCTGAGGAAACAGTGATTGTAAGCGAATACAAATAAAGGAGAAACACATATGAAGTATTTGATTGGGATTATCGGTTTAATCGTGTTTTTAGGCCTCGCGTGGATCGCGAGCAGCGGCAAAAAAAGAATTAAGATCCGCCCAATTGTTGTTATGCTCATTTTGCAATTTATTCTTGGCTACATTCTCCTCAATACCGGGATAGGGAATTTCCTCGTGGGAGGATTTGCAAAAGGATTCGGTTACCTGCTTGAATACGCGGCTGAGGGAATTAACTTTGTGTTTGGCGGCTTGGTGAATGCGAACCAAACGACATTCTTTATGAATGTTCTCTTGCCAATCGTGTTTATTTCCGCTCTGATCGGGATTCTGCAAAAGTGGAAAGTCCTCCCGTTTATCATTAGATATATCGGCCTTGCCCTCAGCAAGGTAAACGGTATGGGAAGATTGGAATCGTATAACGCAGTGGCTTCTGCGATTTTAGGGCAGTCAGAAGTATTTATCTCCTTGAAGAAAGAACTCGGTCTTTTAAATCAGCAGCGCTTGTACACGCTTTGTGCATCTGCGATGTCAACTGTATCAATGTCGATTGTCGGCGCGTATATGACAATGCTGAAACCGGAATATGTTGTAACAGCGCTGGTCTTGAACTTATTTGGCGGTTTCATAATTGCTTCTATTATTAATCCGTACGAGGTTGCAAAAGAAGAGGATATGCTTCGTGTTGAGGAAGAAGAAAAACAATCCTTCTTCGAAGTGCTCGGAGAATACATCCTTGACGGTTTCAAAGTAGCGGTTGTCGTCGCTGCGATGCTGATTGGATTTGTCGCGATTATTGCCTTGATCAATGGCATTTTTAATGCAGTATTCGGTATTTCGTTCCAAGGCATTCTTGGATATGTGTTTGCTCCATTCGCTTTTCTTGTGGGTATCCCATGGAATGAAGCTGTTAATGCGGGAAGCATTATGGCAACAAAAATGGTATCGAATGAATTTGTCGCCATGACGTCGCTTACGCAAAACGGTTTCCATTTCAGCGGCCGTACAACAGCGATCGTATCGGTATTCCTTGTGTCATTTGCGAACTTCTCCTCAATCGGAATCATTGCCGGTGCCGTAAAAGGACTGAATGAAAAGCAAGGAAATGTCGTCGCTCGTTTCGGCTTGAAATTATTATACGGTGCTACTCTTGTCAGCTTTTTATCAGCAGCAATTGTGGGCTTGATTTACTGAACTTAATCGAAAAGGATCGGTGACCAAACATGAGAATGGTAGATATCATCATCAAAAAACAAAACGGAAAAGAACTCACCACTGAAGAAATTCAATTTTTCGTGAACGGCTATACAGACGGAAGCATTCCTGATTATCAGGCAAGCGCGCTTGCTATGGCGATTTTCTTCCAGGATATGAGTGACCGTGAACGCGCGGACTTGACGATGGCTATGGTGAACTCCGGTGAAACGATTGATCTTTCTGCCATTGAAGGAATTAAAGTGGATAAACACTCCACCGGCGGCGTCGGCGACACGACAACGCTCGTTCTCGCTCCGCTTGTTGCGGCTCTTGATGTGCCGGTTGCTAAGATGTCCGGCCGCGGCCTCGGCCATACGGGCGGCACGATTGATAAGTTAGAGGCAATCGATGGCTTCCACGTGGAACTGACGAAGGATGAATTTATTAAACTTGTGAACCGCGACAAGGTTGCGGTCATCGGCCAAAGCGGCAATTTAACGCCGGCTGATAAAAAACTGTACGCGCTTCGTGATGTAACGGGAACGGTCAATTCCATTCCGCTCATTGCAAGCTCGATTATGAGCAAAAAAATCGCTGCCGGGGCGGACGCCATCGTGCTTGACGTAAAAACGGGTGCGGGCGCCTTCATGAAAACAGAAGAAGACGCTGCTGAACTTGCCAAAGCGATGGTACGGATCGGAAATAACGTCGGCCGTCAAACAATGGCTGTCATTTCAGACATGTCCCAGCCGCTCGGCTTTGCGATCGGAAATGCGCTTGAGGTCAAAGAAGCGATCGACACACTCAAAGGCGAGGGGCCTGAGGATCTTCATGAGCTTGTCTTAACGCTTGGCAGCCAGATGGTTGTGCTTGCGAAAAAAGCCGATACATTGGACGAAGCAAGAGCGAAGCTGGAAGAAGTCATGAAAAACGGCAAAGCGCTTGAGAAATTCAAGGATTTCCTGAAAAACCAAGGCGGCGACAGCTCAATTGTTGACGATCCGTCTAAGCTTCCGCAAGCCGCATATCAAATTGATGTGCCTGCCAAAGAAGCGGGTGTCGTCTCTGAAATCGTTGCGGACGAAATCGGCGTCGCGGCGATGCTGTTAGGTGCCGGCCGCGCCACAAAAGAAGACGAAATCGATTTAGCCGTCGGCATCATGCTCCGCAAAAAGGTCGGCGACAAAGTAGAAAAAGGGGAACCGCTCGTAACGCTTTACGCTAACCGAGAAAACGTCGATGAAGTCATCGCAAAAGTCTATGACAACATCCGCATCGCCGCGGAAGCGAAGGCGCCGAAGCTGATTCATACGTTAATTACAGAATAAAAAATAAAGCACATCCCATGCTGAGCGGGGTGTGCTTTTTTAATTATAGGATGTGATCGGCTGGATATTCTTCTTGGCTGATTTTTTTCGCTTTTGTAACATTTCTTTTGAAATGGTAGATGAGATAGCAAAGGATGATACAAGGAACTCCGCAGAAAAGTGCGATTCTTTGATTGGGATCAAAAGCAAGACCGATACAAGAAGCAGAACATAATAAGAGAGCGGCTATAGGCATAAGAGGATAAAGCGGCGTGCGAAATGTCAGATCTTTTACATTCCCCCCTTTTTTCAGAAATCTCTTTCGAAACAAGAGCTGGGACAAGGCAATGCTCATCCAGACCACGACTCCTGCAAATCCAGCAATTGCGACCATCACCACATAGACAGTTCCAGGGGCCACGATACTGGAAACGAGAGATAAACAAGATACAGCCATACTGATCATTAAGGCATTTAAAGGAATGCCTTTAGAGGTCACTTTCTTAAAACGGGAGCTGATCATATTTTCATTTGCTAACGACCACATCATACGTGTCGAAGCATATAAGCCTGAGTTGGCGACAGACAGCAAGGCTGTTAATATCACGAAATTCATAATATCAGCAGCGTAAGGGATTCCGATCTCCGCAAATACGGCTACAAACGGGCTTTCAATCACGCCTGCGTCCTTCCACGAAATCAATCCGGATAATATGAAGACAGCGCCAATGAAAAAAATCACGGTTCTCCATGCGACATTACGGATGGATCGCGGTATATCCTTTTGAGGATTTACTGATTCTCCTGCTGTAACGCCGATTAACTCTGTACCGGAAAAGGCGAAGCTCACAGATATCATCGCGATAAAAACGGCAAGAAAGCCATTCGGAAACAGCCCGCCATGGTCCGTGAAGTTTGACAACATAGGAGCATCCGCCGTTCCGTTTAAAGAGATCAGGCCAAACATGGCGGCTCCTCCTAAAATGATAAATAAAATAATGGTGACAATCTTTACGCTGGAAAACCAAAATTCAGTCTCCGCAAATAACTTAACTGAAAATGCGTTGCATATAAAAAGAAGGGCTGCAAAAATCGCACTCCACATCCATACACTGCTGTCAGGGAACCAGCGCTGCATGAGAATACCGGATGCGGTAAACTCAGAGCCTACCGTCACCACCCAATTGATCCAGTACATGATGCCGACCATAAAACCGGTAGATGGACCGATGAATGTTGTAGCATATTTTTGAAAAGAGCCGGTCACCGGCATGGCAACCGACAATTCGCCGAGACATTGCATGACGAGGTACATCATCAACCCGCCGATTACATAAGCGAGTATTGTACCACCGGGCCCGGCTTGATGTAGCGTATAGCCTGTACTGAGGAAAAGTCCTGTGCCTATGACGCCTCCCAATGAAATCATAAATAGGTGCCTGCTTTTCATTGTGCGTTTTAGCTGTTGGCTGCTGTTCTCCTGAAGATTCACTATCTCGCCCTCCTTTTAGCTGCCATTCCTTAGGCAGATGAGTTCTTATACCCAAAATACAACCTGCCAGAAGATCACTTGAATGGGGAGAGTTTCATTCCTTTTAATGCGTGTAACAGAACATGAGCTGCAGCTCTGCTTGTCATATCTCGAAAATCGAGGGTAGGATCGACTTCAACAATTTCAATCCCGGCAATATTGGGCTGTTGTGCGATGTACTTGACTGCTTCAAGCAATTCGTCTGTATAGAGGCCGCCCGGGCCAATCGCTGGACAGCCGGGTGCATGGGACTGGTCTAAGACATCCATGTCAACAGAAATAAAAATGAAATCTGTTCTATTTTGAACGGCTGGCAAAACCTCTTTTATCGTGGAGATGAGCCCTTTTTCCCGGATCATGTCCATCGTGTGAATGTTCACGTTATGTTTTTTTGCATATGCTTCATAGGCCTGGCTGTTGCTGAATTCTCTGATACCCAGTTGGATCAAATGTTGACCTTCAATAATCTCTTCATCCAAAAGGCGGCGGAAGGGGGTGCCGTTTGTCGGCCCCCCGTCCTCCGTATTGCGAACATCGTGATGGGCATCAAATTGAATCACTGCTGTCGTTCCTTTTGTTTGTGCTATCGCTTTTATGGTGGAGTAGCTGATAGAGTTATCTCCCCCAAGTATGAGCGGCACCCAATCCGGATGGTCCGAAAGCAGAGCGTGCATGGTTTGGAAAATGTGATGATGTGACTTTACGATATCAGTGACATGAATATCGATATCCCCCAGGTCATATAGAAGCTCTGATACGACATGCTCTCCAAGCTCAGCAGAATAGGCTGATGAATGTTTCAGAGCCTGGCGTATTGTTCCGGGTGCAAAGGAAGCGCCTGAATGACTGATGGAGGATTTTGATAGGGGGACACCTATCAACGCCGGTCCCTTAATGTCTTGGCCGTCCCATGTTGCGATCAGGTCGCTCATTTTTGTGACATCCCGGTCCTTAAACGAAGACCCAGCCTCTCTGAGAAAAGGGTACTTATCCAAAAATAGCTCCCTCCCTGTTGACAACAATTGTTCCGTTTTTCATGACTTGATGTACATGATTGACCCCGTAGTGATACGGAATATACATATAGTTCGAGGCTTGCCAAATGACTAGATCAGCTGAGCGGCCGACTTTGAGCTGACCGGCTTCCTCTCCTTTCCCTATGGCGTATGCGGCATTGACTGTGACCGCATGCCATATTTCTTCTGCAGTCATTTTCAGATGAAGCGCGGCAATGGACATAATCAGCTGGATATTTTCAGTCGGCGAGCTGCCAGGATTAAAATCCGTTGCCAAGCTGACACATACACCTTCATCAATCATAGCTCTAGCCTTGGCGTATGTGCTTTTGCCAAGATAAAATGTCGTGCCCGGCAAGAGGACGGCGATCGTTCCTGCCTCAGCCAATTTCTTTATGCCTTCGTCCGATGCACCTACCAAATGGTCGGCTGAGACGGCCTTTAGCTCACCTGCTAATTCAGCACCTCCAAGCGGATCGATTTCATCTGCGTGTATTTTTAATCCGAAGCCTGCCTCAGCTGCTTTTTGTAAATAACGGCGGGATTGGCTGACTGTAAAAACGCCTGTTTCTGTAAAAATATCAGCAAAGCTGGCGAGCTCCTGCTCTTTGATTTCCGGCAAAAGGGAAAGCATTTGATCCAGAAATTCATCTGGATCGTTTTGATATTCGGGAGGAATCGCATGGGCTCCCATAAATGTGGAAACAAGGTCAACAGGCTGGCTTTCATGCAGTTTCTTTGCGACACGCAACTGTTTGAGCTCTGTCTCTTTTTCCAAGCCGTAGCCGCTTTTCACTTCTGCTGTGGTTGTGCCGTAGGACAGCATTCTTTGCAGATGAAAATGGGCTTTTTGCAGCAGCTCTTCTTCTGAAGCCGCCCTGGTATCCTTGACTGTAGACAGAATTCCGCCGCCCTGCGCCAGAATATCCAAATATGAAATGCCCTGAAGCTTAAGGTTCATCTCCTTTTCACGAGATCCGCCAAATACAAGATGGGTGTGCGGATCAACGAGGCCAGGCGTTACAAGGCGTCCCGAACAGTCAGCGATTTCGTCTGCCTCGTAACCGGCTTCAGCCCCTTTTTGTCCGGCGAACACAATTTTCTGTTCATGGATGCCGACAACAGCGTCTTCGATCACATGAAGATCCTGCATGCTTTTGCCTGCCCGCGGGCCGCTGCTTTCCATCGTCAAAAGCTGACCGATGTTGATGAGAATCGTATCAATTTGCTTTGGCATGTCATCACTCCTTTATTTTTGCATCGGCACGATAATGTCCTGTTTTTTCGCTACTTCAACGGCACGTTCATAACCCGCATCCGCATGACGGATAATGCCCATTCCTGGGTCGCTCGTTAAGACCCGCGCGAGCCGCTCGTCAGCCAGCTCACTTCCATCGGCCACTGCAACCATGCCGGCATGCAGGGAATAGCCCATTCCGACGCCGCCGCCATGGTGGAAGGAAACCCAGCTTGCACCCGCCGCCGTGTTGACAAGCGCATTTAGCACAGCCCAATCACCGACAGCGTCACTTCCGTCCTTCATCGCTTCTGTCTCCCGGTTTGGAGAGGCGACAGACCCGCAGTCCAAATGATCTCTCCCAATAACGACAGGCGCTTTTAGCTCCCCGGTTCTAACCAGCTCGTTAATGGCGAGGCCCATCTTTTTTCGTTCTCCATATCCAAGCCAGCAAATACGGGACGGCAAGCCTTGGAAGGTGACTTTTTCCTGTGCCATATCAATCCAGCGGTGAAGGGCTTTATTTGTTGGGAACAGCTCTTTTAATAACGCATCCGTACGGTAAATATCTGCCGGATCTCCGGAAAGCGCCGCCCAGCGGAACGGCCCTTTTCCTTCACAGAATAAGGTGCGGATGTAGGCAGGGACAAACCCCGGAAAATCGAAGGCATTCTCCAGCCCTTCATCCTTTGCGACTTGCCGGATATTGTTGCCGTAGTCAAATACAATAGAGCCCTTTTGCTGAAAGGCCAGCATGGCTTCGACATGTTTTTTCATGCTTTGCTTCGCAAGGCGCACGTAAAGCTCTGGATTGTCTTGACGCAAACGGTCAGCTTCATCAAGTGAATAGCCCTCGGGAACATAACCGATTAAAGGGTCATGGGCAGATGTCTGATCTGTCACAATATCAATTTTGACGCCTCGGTTCAAAAGTGTGTGATGCACCTCAGCTGCGTTTCCGAGAAGTGCAATGGACAAAGGTTTTCCTGCCAGCTTTGCCTCTTCAGCCCAAGCTAAGGCTTCCTCAATCGATGCTGTTTTTCGATCGCAGTATTTTGTTTCGATCCGCTTGTCGATGCGTTTTTCGTCAACCTCGACAGCAATGACGACGCCTTCATTCATCGTGACAGACAGCGGCTGTGCGCCTCCCATTCCGCCGAGACCCGCTGTCAGCGTCAATGTTCCTTTTAAGCTGCCTCCAAAGTGCTGTCGCGCCAGCTCAGCGAAGGTTTCATAGGTTCCTTGCAATATGCCTTGTGAGCCAATGTAAATCCAGCTGCCAGCCGTCATCTGTCCGTACATCATTAACCCTTTTTTCTCAAGTTCGTGGAAATGCTCCCAGTCTGCCCACTTCGGAACAAGAACAGAATTTGCTAGGAGCACGCGCGGGGCCTGCGGGTGTGTACGGAACATGCCAACGGGTTTTCCGGATTGCACGAGCAATGTTTCATCATTTTTTAATGTTTTCAAGGAATGCTCAATGGCGTGAAAAGCGTCCCAATCCCGTGCGGCTTTGCCAATCCCGCCATATACGATGAGGTCTTCCGGCTTCTCGGCGACTTCTGGATCAAGGTTGTTTCGAAGCATCCGAAGCACTGCCTCTTGCTCCCATCCTAAGCATTCAAGCTCTGTTCCTCTGTTGGCACGGATTGATTTTTTTACATCAGTCATATGTTCATCCCCCTTAGTTCTTTATTCTGATGATCAGGTATTAAAGATTCTTTCTTCAGCCAGTCAGTCAAGCGTTCAATGTCATAGGAAAAAACACGGTCCTGCTGAATGGACGGCACGACTTTTCTCATTTCCTGAAAAAGCTGTTTCGTATAGGACGCTGCATGTTCTATGCCTCTGTATTCAACCGCCTGCAATGCGCAAATGGCTTCGATTGCAATGACTCTCCTTGTATTTGCGATCACCTGATAAGCATGCCGAGCGGCGATGGTTCCCATGCTGACATGGTCCTCTTGGTTGGCGGATGACGGAATAGAATCCACACTTGCTGGGTGGGCCAATGTTTTATTTTCAGAAACGAGTGAGGCCGCGGCATACTGCATGATCATCGCACCGGATTGCAGACCGGGATGAGGGCTCAGGAACGGCGGCAGGTCATTCAGCTGCGGATTCACAAGTCGTTCGATCCTGCGCTCTGCGATATTCGCAAGCTCTGATATTGCGATTTTTAGAAAATCCATGGCAAAGGCGATCGGCTGTCCGTGAAAGTTTCCGCCAGAAATCACTTTGTCACCGTCATTGAAAATAAGAGGATTGTCCGTAGCGGCATTCATTTCAATCTCTAATTTTTCTTTGACATAGCCTAACGTCTGCCAAGTCGCACCGTGTACTTGCGGAATACAGCGCAATGAATAGGCATCCTGGACCCGCAGTTCTCCCTGAGAGGTTGTCAGGCCGCTGTCAGATAGATAGAAGCGAATTCGTTCTGCGACATCGATCTGCTCCTGATAGCCGCGGGCTAAGTGAATATCCTCATCAAACGCATCTATAATTCCCCGCAGCCCTTCAATCGTTAAGCTGGCAATGCGCTCAGTTTGATAGGCTAGTTTTTCAGCTTCAATGTATGAGACCACTCCCATTGCAGTCATGGCCTGAGTCCCGTTAATCAAGGCAAGCCCTTCCTTGGATGTCAGCGTTACCGGTTGAATACCTGCTTTTTTCAAGCCTGTCATTGCCGGCATTCTTTCCCCCTCAAAAAAGACTTCTCCTTGTCCGATCAGCGCAAGCGCCAGGTGGGAAAGCGGCGCCAGATCTCCGCTTGCGCCAAGTGATCCCTGCTGGGGGATGACAGGATGGACGCGTTTATTTAAAAAAGCAAGCAACTGTTCGATCAGCTCAGCGCGTACACCGGAAAAGCCTTTTAACAGCGCATTGGCGCGCAAAAGCAGCATTGCCCTGGAAACACACTCAGGAAAAGGGTCGCCGACTCCGCAGGCATGAGAAAGGATTAAATTTAGCTGCAGCGCCGCCGAGTCTTCTTTCTGAATCAGGACATCGCTGAATTTGCCAAATCCGGTGTTGATGCCGTAGATTGTCTTTTCGTCGCGTACAATCCGTTCCACTGCCGCTCTGCTTTTTTTCACGCGCTCCATACTTTCCTCGGAAGCCGCTGCCTCCTCAAAATCAAACAGCACACGAGCGACGTCGGCTGTTGTCAATGAAGAACCGTCTAAAGTCACCATAAGCCCAACTCCTTTTTCTTTACTTTAGTAAAGCGCCCATACAAAAAGGAGCTATGCTGTGAACATCTGTTTTCACGCATAGCCCCCTATCGTCTAAGATCTATGGGCTGTTTCATATGTGATTAATTCCAACACCGAATGTCTCGTGCTCAAGACCTTTAATCGGCGCCCCGATTGTTCCGTAAAGCGAGACAGCAATCCAATCGCCTTCCGCTTCACTTTCATAAGGATTTCCCCTCAAAACGGCAAACCTCAAGCCCACCGTCCGAAGCAGCGATCCCAGCAGCATTTCACCTCTGGTCACGCCATGCAAAGCCTCCATCGTCGCATGATAAAGCGCATGTGACTCCCGATAACCCTCAGATTGAATGACACCGCTCTTTTTGGAAGCGGTTTCAATTGCGGCTACTACTTTATGCGCGTCCATTGATCCTACCTTGCCAAGACAGACCTTCCATCCGTCTCGCTCCAGCTCCTCAACCTGCGTACTCTCTTCCGCCTCATTCAGCAGCAGGAGAACAGACAGCCGTCCGATCCGACGCTCTTTATGCAGTGTCATATGAATCACTCAATTCCTAAAAATTCTGATAACTATTAACTGAGTATTATATTAATTGGTTCAGCAGCAGAAGTCAAAAGATTTTTTACAGTCTTTAACAAGTTAGATTGCTATTGTAATAGCGCGACGCAGAGAGCAGAACAGGTTTTTTCAGCGATTGCACACGATATCCAGACAAGGAGGCAAGCGCCGCTGTCTTACTCTCAATATGTGTTTACTAAGTCGTATTTTTCGCAAGGCATTTTCTAAAGAGCCAGCCGAAAATCAGGCATCATCTTAAAAAACGCCGACAACGAAATGGCTGTATCACAGTCGATGCAAAACCTGACAAAGCAGTTATTACATGTACGCGAATGAAAAACAGAGTGATGAAAGAAGGAGAAACAGCAAAAGAGTTGAACTATGAAGGAGAGGATATGCAAGCAGCAGTTCTGCGCAAAACAGCCAGACATCAGTCTGACTATGTAAGAGAACAGTGAGAAATCACCTATCTGTTTGAATATGAAAACATTCGGCTGTTTTAATAGGCCGGGGTTTCTTCATAGAGAAATGTAAGCGTTTAAAATTTAATGAAAAAGAGAGGCGAATTGTTTAGATGTTCAACCGATTGTTTCGTGTATGTTTTCTTGCAGCTCTTATCATGGCCTTCACCCTCCCAAACTCCGCCAATGCACAAAAACCTATTTTTAAAGAAGTCAGCGTCCATGACCCTTCCATCATTGAAACAAACGGCACCTTTTATGTTTTTGGATCTCATCTCGCTTCAGCAAAAACAAATGACCTCATGCAATGGCAGCAGCTGACCACCAGCGTAAGCAACGACAACCCACTTATCCCGAATGTCTATGAAGAATTAAAAGAAACCTTCGAATGGGCGCAATCCGATACTCTTTGGGCGGCTGACGTCACGCAGCTGGCGGACGGCAAATACTACATGTACTACAACGCCTGCCGCGGCGACTCACCAAGATCCGCCATGGGTGTTGCCGTTGCTGACAACATCGAAGGCCCATACAAAAACAAAGGCATCTTTTTGAAATCAGGAATGGAAGGCACAAGCAGCGATGGAACACCGTATGACGCAACCAAACACCCGAATGTCGTCGACCCGCATACCTTCTTTGATAAAGACGGCAAGCTGTGGATGGTGTACGGATCATACTCAGGCGGCATTTTCATACTTGAAATGAATCCGAAAACGGGCTTCCCGCTTCCTGGGCAGGGCTACGGCAAAAAACTGCTCGGTGGCAACCACAGCAGAATCGAAGGCCCGTATGTTCTCTACAATCCAGACACCCAATACTACTACTTATATCTGTCATTCGGCGGCCTTGATGCAACAGGCGGCTATAACATACGTGTGGCCCGCTCCAAGAAACCAGACGGTCCTTACTATGATGCAGAAGGCAATCCAATGCTCGACGTCCGCGGCAAAGAAGGCACATTCTTCGACGACCGTTCCATCGAACCATACGGCGTCAAACTCATGGGCAGTTACACTTTTGAAACAGAAAATGAAAAAGGAACCGGGTACGTCTCACCAGGCCACAACTCTGCATATTATGACGAAAAAACCGGGCGTTCCTATTTAATCTTCCACACCCGCTTCCCGGGCAGAGGTGAAGAACACGAAGTCAGAGTCCACCAATTGTTCATGAACAAAGACGGCTGGCCGGTAGCAGCACCATATCGTTATGCGGGCGAAACACTGAAAGAAGTAAAACAAAAAGATATCACAGGAACATACAAACTCATCCAGCACGGAAAAGACATCTCAGCCGACATCAAAAAAACCATCAACATCCAGCTCAACAAAAACCACACCATTTCCGGGGAAATGACTGGAACATGGAAGAAAATCGGAAAAAATACAGCTGAACTTATGTTAGCTGGCAAGAAGTATAATGGCGTATTTTTACGCCAGTGGGATTCGATGAGAGAGAAGAACGTCATGACGTTTAGTGTGTTGAATGGCGGCGGTGAGGCTGTTTGGGGATCTAAATAAGATGGAGAAGCGCCTTCTAGAGAAGGCGCTTTTTTATGAGCTTTATTGACTATAAGAAATGGTTGAGCGAGAGAAAAACAGAAGTGATAGCGGGGTTCAAGACCTAAATGAAAAGTCCCCATCATGATGATTCTCCCTCTTACAAAGTTATGAAATTGAATTTTTAGCTATTTAGAACCGGGATAAAGTTCCTCAAGACAATCCTTTTTACCTATTTATCCAATATGACCCATCATGTAATATGAAAATAGTCTGTATTGTAAAGAATTGACACAGTTTGATAGAAACACGAGGTGTTGCGGCATGCATAGTGAAATGTTGTTACATTCGGTAAAAGCCGACTTACATGAAAAGCAGGAACAGATCCATCAATTAAAACGAGTGCTGCACGAAATTAGGCAAATCAAACACGATTTCTCTGAGGCCCAGCATCTCATTCACCGACCTCATCTTAACCGGGAGGCATGGAGAGGAACACATGCTCAGCGGTTTGAAGATATTCGTGAAGGAATGAACAAAGCATATCAGCAAATCAAAAGCGATCAAGTCAGCGGAATCATCGAAAGCATAGAAGGAAAAATCCACTCATTAGAGGGCGATGTCTATTCCATAAGACGCCAAATTACGAGGATAGAGCATGAAATAGAGAAGGAAAAACATAAAAAGTGAGGTGAGCACAAATGGCACAGGAAATTAAAATGGTGTATGGCACAGTGAAGCAAGGGCTTTCTCAGCTCAAGAATTCAGCTGAACTCAAGTCCTCCTTACCCGGCCATCTCTCAGGCAGAAACCATTTGAATGTTGTAAAGTCCATCGAGCAATTAAATAAGGACATCAAAGAGCTCACTGAAGCATATGCGTC
Source organism: Bacillus sp. FSL L8-0358 (assembly GCF_038593095.1). Lineage (NCBI taxonomy): Bacteria > Bacillati > Bacillota > Bacilli > Caryophanales > Bacillaceae > Bacillus > Bacillus sp. FSL L8-0358. Next base: position 3,930,006 of record NZ_CP151962.1, on the reverse strand, counting down.
TGTTCTGGCCAAGCATATCGCACAAACGGAAAGCGCGGTAAACGCCATGAAGGAAACGGACGAAAACATATCATCTTCCATGAAATAAAGCGCGGGAGGACAAGGGATTGAAAACATTAGATGTCCACGCTCTTCACGAGGGCATTCAGCATACGATTGAGAAACTGGACAAGCAAAAACAACAGCTGGAGAAGCTGGAAAAAAGCGTTGAGCATCTGGCAGGCATGAAGGATGCGCTGAAAGGAAAAGGCGGAGATGCCATCCGGACCTTTTACGAGGAGTGCCACAAGCCTTTTCTCCTTTTCTTTGGCATGTTTATCGGCGAATACAAAAAAGTGCTGAAACAAACACAGCATGCGATTTCCTCTGTAGAATCTGACTCTCACGGCATGATTGCAGAGGCTTTTCTCTCACACGATGCGAGACATGGGGTCAAGCATGCACGAGAAGTGACAGAGCAGCTCACTGATGCAGTCAATCGCCAGACATCAGCCATAGATCACATCGTCAGCCTGCCGGCAGTCAATGATACCTTTTTCCGAATGGAAACAGAACAGGCTGAGCGGCTGATTTCGGACACCCTGAATAAGCTCTTTCAATTTGACGGCCAGCAAACCCAAGCACTAGAAACCGCAAAATCAGATTTTCAAACGATGAAAAAATATATAGACCAGCTCGAAACCATGTACACCGGCCCGAAAATTGAAATTACAGGCTATAAAAGCGGCTCCATCTTGAAATCGCAGGAAGAAGAAAACATCAACCAAACCTTCGGCGCGATTAACCCGCAAATGAAGCAGGCGGATGATTCACCGATGGAGATGATGCTGAAGAAACTAGCCGAGAATGAAAAGTCTAAAGTGGATTCGGTTGTCAAAACGGGTCATTCTAAAAAGGTAAGTAAAAATATCATCGTTATCAATGGTAAAGTGTATAATACGAGTGAACATAGAGAACATATAAAAACTGATTTCTCAAATGCAGAGGTTAAGCAAGTCGTTTATAATGATACACTTTACAATGTATACATATCTGGTAATGACATGAAGCTTGAACCTGTCGTCTCGCTTTCGGACATTAAAGTGGATGAGAATGGATATGTGAAAATTTTAGAGACAGCTGTAGAGTTTTCAGGTATAAATGATCTGTTTAGAGCTGCTACAGGCAGAGATCCTATAACAGGCGAAAAAGTCTCGAGTAAAGATCGGATTGTTGCAACTGTTCACGCGGTACCAATTTCGAAAATAGCTAAGTTGCAAAAATTTAATATATATAAGTTAATTAATGGTGAGATAAAGACGAAGAAGGCTTCTAAGATTGAAAAAGGTACAAAGAAAAATAAAAATGACAAGGTACTAACTAAAAATGGAGCCTTTAGAGATGCCAAAAGGAGAGCAGGAATACCTAACTCTTCTCAACATAAGAAGCCAGTAGACGTTTTTGATGGAACAAGTGAGAATAGAAGGGTATATGAATTTGAAGTAGATGGTAAGAAAAAATATATTATAGAGCATAGAGAAGACAAACTTGGTCGGGGGCCCCACTTTCACGGTGCTGATGATTTAAAAGGTAATCCGCTAGAAAAAGGAAGATATAATCAGTATCCTGGTCACTCACCAGAGGATTTTGAAGGTTATAAAAATAAAGGAAAGTTTAAGAAAAAAGGTGATTAAAACTTGAATAACGAGAGAGTTAAAAAGATGGAACTTCTAAAAAGGAAAAGTAGAAGAAAAAATTTAATTAGAGAATTAGATTTCTTACATATAACTGAGGATTCCTTTTTAGATATTGAAGAAAACGAGCTGTTCTGCAAAAAAGCATTTTCAATTCTTGACACAAAGCAGAATAAAGTACAAATACAAGGTACTGATTATATAGAGAATATTCAAAAATCTATTCAATTATTAAAGGATACTTTTGAGAATGTGGAATTGGGTTCAAATGAAGCAAGGCTACTTTTTTTTAGGGAAAACGAAATAGAGGCTGTTTTATTATCTTTAGACGAAATATTTATAAATTTGGACAAAGTGCTCGAAATCACAAAATTTTCAATTGGATATGGAGATTTTATTCTTACATCAGAAGATTTCAAATTCGGATTATGTATAGAACGGACAGAATATCACTATGAATTTTGTGTCTGGGGATTATCTAAAAAAAATAAAAAATAAAGGTTTTTATATATTGAACAACAGTTGAAGAAATGTCTTTTTATTTATGTTAATGATAGAGAGTGCAGAATATGGGTAATGAATTTTTATTAAGATAAATAAATGAATCATTAATTTTTATTAAGATAAATAAATGAATCATTATTGAAATCAACATATTAGAAGAGGAATTAAAATAAAGAAAAACCTTGAAGGGAGCACCTTTCAAGGTTTTTGACAATTATCATCTTTTTCTAGCGACAATAAAAAGTAAGGGGCGGTTAGTAATTTTTACCTTTTATAATGAATATGATTTATTAGAACTGTTTGATAGTGAGCCAATAAGCGTGGTGAGTGATCCCCTTGCAGAAATATTCATATACTCTATCCAAGATATGAAAGGCTTTAAACTGATTCTGACAATGGATGTATACGCTTTGGAGTGCAATCTAAGTCTCACCTTCAATGAGTTGCTTGTTTTTGAATCTAAGTTTATAAATGTTACTCAATTAAAGAGATGTAATTCTGATCTATTTATATATATTCATAACGAACCAAAGGTAAAGGTTATATTTAAAAAGCAACTTGGAATTATTTTTGTTTAATGACATATATGAAAGCAAGGATGTTAGAAATTAAAAATCGCTTTAAATACTTTCAAAGTACATCATGTAAATGACGATTGGAAAACTCTTTACGTTGGGTTGAAGCAAGGGTGGATAAACAAAATTGAAGTAATGAATTATGCTGTTGAATATTTGATGAACCATCCCGGTGTATAACAAGAAGAAATTCTAGAACTGGCTTGGGGAGACAAGGATGATATTGAAGAAGCCATTTTGAATATATTACGAGTTGAAGAAAATAGTTTCTATGCTATTGAAAAAAGAAAATGGAGATATGTTATTCTTCTTGAAGTAAAATCAAAGTATAGTGATCATGGAATTGAACTTTTGAGCAAGCTTGCGGAAGTTTATGCAGATATGAATTACCCTGAAGATATGGCGGGTTTTATTCATTATCATCCTTTTAATAACGGGTGTAACTCGCATTTACATTCCTATGAAAAAAATATAAATAGATTATGCAATTTCAAGATTTTTTAGTAAGGAAAAAACAAAATATACAAAATGGCTTACCGTTATAAAAAATAGTCCTTATTGAGCAATCACCTTAGTCAACACCAAAAATGAAAGCGTTGACATCCCGCAAGTCTAGTGCTAAAGTATACCTACAAACAAATAAAACGACCCGTCAGGATTGTTACTGCGAAAGCAGGCAAAACCTAAATGGTGCAGGTGCAGGAGGAGACTCTCGCAATCTGTGTCATTTAGGTTTTTTTTATTCTCTTTTAGGAGGTGATGCAGCATTTGATAGAAAAAAAGCTGGTGAAAGGCGGCCACCTTTCTTCCAGCAGTCCCCCCATAAAAAGGAGGTATATACATGGATTATGATAAATTATCGAAGGACATATTACAACTCGTAGGCGGTGAAGACAACGTTCAGCGCGTGATTCACTGCATGACGAGGCTGCGTTTTAATCTTCATGACAATTCGAAGGCGGATCGCAGTCAGTTGGAGCAGCTGCCTGGAGTGATGGGCACCAATATCAGCGGCGAGCAGTTTCAAATCATTATCGGAAACGATGTGCCGAAGGTGTATCAGGCGATTGTGCGGCACAGCAATCTCAGTGATGAAAAGAGCGCTGGTTCATCCTCTCAGAAAAAGAATGTGCTGAGTGCGGTCTTTGATGTGATTTCTGGTGTGTTTACCCCGATTCTGCCTGCGATTGCGGGAGCGGGGATGATCAAAGGGCTTGTTGCGTTGGCAGTTACGTTTGGCTGGATGGCGGAGAAGAGCCAGGTTCATGTCATTTTGACGGCTGTCGGTGACGGCGCGTTCTACTTCCTGCCGCTCCTGCTAGCGATGAGTGCGGCGAGAAAATTCGGAAGCAATCCGTACGTAGCGGCTGCCATTGCGGCGGCGATCCTGCATCCGGATTTGACAGCCCTGCTCGGTGCGGGGAAACCGATTTCCTTTATTGGGCTTCCTGTAACCGCTGCCACTTATTCGTCAACGGTCATCCCGATTTTGCTGGCGATTTGGATTGCTTCATACGTGGAAAAATGGATTGACCGTTTTACACACGCATCTCTCAAATTGATTGTGGTTCCGACATTCACGCTATTGATTGTCGTGCCGCTGACATTGATTACAGTCGGTCCGCTTGGCGCTATTTTAGGAGAATACTTGTCTTCTGGGGTCAATTATTTGTTTGATCATGCAGGGCTTGTGGCGATGATTTTGCTGGCTGGTACATTCTCTTTAATCATTATGACGGGCATGCACTATGCCTTTGTGCCGATCATGATCAACAACATCGCTCAAAACGGCCACGATTATTTACTGCCGGCTATGTTTTTGGCGAATATGGGGCAGGCGGGAGCATCATTTGCCGTCTTCCTTCGCTCCAGAAACAAAAAATTTAAATCACTCGCGCTTACCACAAGCATCACGGCGCTGATGGGGATTACAGAACCTGCGATGTACGGCGTGAATATGCGATTGAAAAAGCCGTTTGCGGCCGCTTTGATTGGCGGTGCAGCCGGTGGCGCGTTTTACGGCATGACGGGTGTTGCTTCCTATATCGTCGGAGGTAATGCAGGTCTCCCGAGCATCCCTGTCTTTATCGGCCCAACGTTTATTTACGCGATGATCGGCCTTGTGATTGCGTTTGCGGCGGGAACAGCAGCTGCGTATTTGCTTGGATTCGAGGATGTGCCTTCTGACGGCAGCCAGCAGCCGGCAGTGCATGAAGGCAGCAGAGAGATCATTCACAGCCCGATTAAGGGAGAAGTGAAAGCATTAAGTGAAGTCAAAGACGGAGTGTTTTCTGCCGGGATCATGGGAAAAGGATTCGCCATTGAGCCTGAAGAAGGAGAAGTTGTGTCGCCTGTTCGTGGAAGCGTTACCACCATTTTTAAAACAAAACACGCAATTGGCATTACGAGTGATCAGGGAGCTGAAATACTCATACACATTGGATTGGACACGGTGAAGCTGGAGGGACAATGGTTCACGGCTCACGTCAAAGAAGGCGACAAGGTCGCACCGGGAGATCCGCTCGTGTCCTTTGATCTGGAGCAAATCAAAGCCGCGGGATATGACGTCATTACCCCGGTGATCGTGACCAACACAGACCAATATTCATTTTCGCCGGTAAAAGAGATCGGTAAAGTGCAGACAAAAGAAGCGCTGCTTGCTTTATCTTGAAAAAACTAATGGGGTGATCAATATGAGTTCAAACGCAAAACGATTTCCAGAAGGATTTTTATGGGGCGGCGCAGTTGCTGCCAACCAAGTGGAGGGTGCTTATAACGAGGGTGGTAAGGGGCTTTCGACAGCTGACGTATCGCCGAACGGGATCATGTCTCCATTTGATGAATCAATGACTTCCTTGAATCTGTATCACAACGGGATTGACTTTTATCATCGTTATAAAGAGGATATCGCCTTATTTGCAGAAATGGGATTTAAGGCGTTCCGCACATCGATTGCGTGGACGAGAATTTTTCCGAATGGCGATGAAGAGGAGCCCAATGAAGAAGGCCTCAGCTTTTATGATGATCTGTTTGATGAGCTGTTAAGGCATCATATTGAGCCTGTCGTAACCATCTCTCATTATGAAATGCCGCTCGGTTTAGTGAAAAATTATGGAGGCTGGAAGAATCGCAAAGTCATAGAGTTTTATGAACGCTATGCCAAAACGGTTTTCAAACGCTATCAACACAAAGTGAAGTATTGGATGACGTTCAATGAAATTAACGTGGTGCTCCATGCGCCATTTACCGGAGGCGGCCTTGTTTTTGAAGAAGGAGAAAACAAATTAAACGCGATGTACCAGGCGGCACACCACCAATTTGTGGCCAGTGCTCTTGCTGTCAAAGCGGGCCACGACATCATTCCTGATTCGAAAATCGGCTGTATGATAGCGGCAACGACAACCTATCCGATGACTTCTAAGCCGGAGGATGTCTTCGCGGCAATGGAGAATGAGCGCAAAACACTTTTCTTCTCAGATGTTCAGGCAAGAGGCGCATACCCGGGATATATGAAACGCTATCTGGCAGAAAACAATATTGAAATTGAAATGGCTGAAGGCGATGAAGAGCTCTTGAAAGAACATACGGTGGATTATATTGGATTCAGCTACTACATGTCGATGGCGGCGAGCACAGATCCGGAAGAGCTTGCAAAGTCAGGGGGCAACCTGCTGGGCGGAGTCAAAAACCCTTACCTCAAATCATCAGAATGGGGCTGGCAAATTGATCCGAAAGGCTTGCGCATCACGCTCAACACCTTATACGACCGTTATCAGAAGCCGCTGTTCATTGTTGAAAATGGCCTTGGCGCTGTAGACAAGGTTGAAGAGGACGGCACGATTCAGGACGATTACAGAATCAACTATCTGCGTGATCATTTAATTGAAGCGCGCGAAGCCATTGCAGACGGCGTTGAATTAATCGGATACACATCATGGGGGCCAATTGACCTTGTCAGCGCATCTACCGCGGAAATGAAAAAACGCTACGGCTTCATTTATGTGGACCGGGACAATGAAGGACATGGAACATTTAATCGCATCAAGAAAAAAAGCTTCAACTGGTATCAGCAGGTTATCGCCACAAACGGAGAGAGTCTCTGACAATTTTTTGAAAACTCATGCGCTTCAATTGACAATAACGAAATGCAGGCGGACAATAAAAGAGAAAGATGAACCACCCACAGTCCGAAAGGCGGGAAGAGCATGTTTAACAAAATGTTAGTAGCGATTGACGGATCAGACATGAGTGCAAAAGCGCTTGATGCCGCGGTGCATTTGGCAAAAGAGCAGCAAGCGGAACTAAGCATTCTTCATGTGGGGAGAGAAGCCGTCGTCACGACTTCTTCTCTGACGGGAATTGTCTATGTGCCTGAACACTTTATTGATGAAATCAGGAACGAGGTTAAAAAAGAGGGCCTGAAAATCCTTGAAAATGCAAAAGAAAAAGCAGCCGAAAAAGGCGTTCAAGCTGAAACCATTTACGCGAATGGCGAGCCGGCGCATGAGATACTAAATCACGCAAAAGAGAAAGGCGTCAGCCTGATTGTAGTTGGCAGCCGGGGGATCAGCGGCCTGAAAGAAATGATGCTTGGAAGCGTCAGCCATAAAGTGTCTCAATTATCAACATGCCCGGTTTTGATTGTTCGATAGATTTGTAAAAAAAGCGCCCTCGGGCGCTTTTTTCTATTTAGAATAGAAGTGTTATAATATCCACATGTAAAAAAGAGGAATTCTATGTGTAGATTTCTGAATTTATTAAAAAGTATTTATACCATGCAGTACTGGAGGTAGAATACGCTTGATGCAGCAAGATCTCTCAATCACACCAAAACAAAAATCAACAGCCGTAATCAAAATGGTCATCTCTATGGTGATTTTCGGCTCCATCGGCTTTTTCTCAGAGCATACCAATCTGCCGTCATTTGAATTGGTCTTTGTCCGCTGCCTTTGCGCGACGCTGTTTTTAGGCCTTTGCTGGCTGGCGTCCGGCCAGTATAAAACTGAAAAATGGAGCAAGAGAGACGTGCTGCAAACATTGGCGTGCGGTTTCTTTCTTGTATTCAACTGGGTGTTTTTATTTAAGTCTTTTGAAGAAACGTCCGTTACAATTGCCATCTCCGTTTATCATCTAGCGCCGGTGCTTGTTCTTCTTCTGGGGAGCTTCTTCTACAGAGAGAAATTAAATGTGATCTCCGTCAGCTCCATTATCATCTGCTTTCTGGGAACTGCGCTGATTTCCGGGATTAACGGCAGCACTTCATTGACACAGCTGATGGGATCAGGGATCATATGGGCAGTTCTCGCCGCACTGTTTTATGCGTTCACCACTTTATTGGGAAAAGGCATTCACAATCTCAGTCCTTACACGACCACCTTCTTGCAGACGGGTTTAGGGGTTATCATCCTGATTCCGTTTATTCACTTTGGCGCTTTTGCTGATCTATCTCAGGGAAACTGGATTATGGTGGTATCTACCGGCATCATCCATACGGGTATTGTATATTTGCTGTTTTTTGACAGTTTGCGATTTTTATCAACGAAATTTATTTCAATCATTGTATTTCTCGACCCCGCTGTCGCGATCGTGCTCGATACCGTCTTCACAGGCTTCCGCCCTGACCTCTATCAAACGCTTGGCATCGTGCTGATCTTTGCGGGCATGGCCTTGACGCTTGTCAGGAGGCAGGGGAATGTGGCAGCTGAGGGTACGGATATTGAACAAATGCAATAATGGAAAATGTAAAAAGGCCTATGCGGCCTTTTTTTGATTCTTAAAATAACATAAACATTCCAGAAAAATATTGTAATCCTATTCCAATGAAGCTAACATGTTAAATCAATAATACAGTTATTTCAAATTATTGGTGCGAAAAAAAGGCTTTCTCAATTAGTAAAAGGAAAAGTGAATGTACTATTTTGATGAAATATCAACTCTTAATGACTATGATGGGCTTGAAAAAGAATATAAAACAATAGAGCATACAATATATTGAAAACTTACTTGGTATCAAAAAACGATAGTAATGATTATATATACTCTAATTTAAAAACTAATACTTTATTTAATCATAAAAAAATTTCTTTTATGAAAACATCAGCAGAAGAATTTAAAAATGCAAATGTTGCTCATGAGAATATCATTTTACTAAAAAAGATGTTAGTTAAAGGATATATTGAGCAGAGTTTATTTAACAGAAAAAACACTTGTTAAAGATTTACTGAATGTTGTCTTCTGACGTATAGAAATAATAGACTCCGAGATTATAAGAATAGGGTCAAGAAACAGAGAAAATATTCTAAATAACATTTAACAAGTATTAAATAAATTGTTTGGATCTTCAAAGCGAATAATAGAATTCATTCGGTAGAGGATCTTTTACCGAATTGTCTGTTGATCATCTGATTGCTCAGCAGGCTTTAATAAAATAAATAGATTGTCGGTATATCAAACGAAGATTGAGTGCGTGGTGATCAATTTGACCGTGCCAAAACTACTTGAATGCATAAATAAAATCAAAAGTGTCTTAAATGGACAAACAACAAGAGAAGAAGTGTCAGATTGGGCGGGAACTTATATTTATGCGGATGACCCTGAAGTAAAAAACGATAGAGTCTGGGATATGTTAATCCTTTTAAGCGGAATTGATTTGAAAGATTCTCCTGAAACTTATTTACATTCAACAGATGATTTAAATGATTGGATCAAACAATATACGGAGTAATTTGTTTTCTGCTTGGTGGCAAGGCGCTATTGATTAAAAAGAAGCAGGGGATGACAATGTATCAAACGATTAATGAATGGATTGATTATATAGATGAGGGGTGCAGTGTTCTTCATTTAGATTTTAATGTGTTTAAAAAAGAACTCTCACTTGATATTAAGGTTTTTGAAGATGAGGGTGAATATACGCATAAAATTTCATTTCAAAATGTGGCATCCGCTTATTATAGTGCAGATGTTGGCGACATGAGATTGGAAAAAATAGATCCGGAAGAATACAATTGGCAAGTATTTGAGATGAGTTATCATCCAGAAGGAATCGGGAATCTATCAAATTCTTTAATTCCGGAGTATCAATCAAATGCTAACTTTCTCATTGACATGAACAGAATGCTGATTGCTATTGAAGCTGAAACAGTTCGCTTTGATGATCAATCGTTTTATGCATACCAATTAAACACTAAATGATTTAAGACTGAATTGGAAAGTAGCTTTATATCAAAACGATTAATGAAACTAGGCTGTCCGTTACTAATAGCTAATAAATGCATAATTATCACTTCATTTCTAACCTAGGAGCATAACAAATGAAAAAATTAAAAATGAATAAAATCATCAACATGGACACCCAAGATTGTTTTTTCCATGCCGATGCACAGGGGCGTGTCTACATTGGAAAAGGTATGAAAGGAGATATCACCATTTCAATCTATGATCCTTCCGGTGATATTCGGGTTTTTAAAGTGAAAGAGCAGATTTCATACAGTGATATCCTGCTCTTTCAACAATGTGCAGATGGCTATGTCTTCGTTTATTACGAATCGTACGAGCCGAAGGTAAAGGTTTTTTCAGAAGAGGGAAGGGTGAAAAGTGCTTTTCACTTGCCTTCAGGGGTTTCCTGCTGTCTTTTGGATGAGAAACAAAACCTTTGGGTCGGTTTAAATGATGAAGGCATTTATGATGATGAAAATTCCAACGGCCATAGTGTGTGGTGTTTTACGTTAGATGGTCAGCAGAAGGAAATACACATTGATAGAAAGCTCGAAGAAATGGATGCGCCGGCTGTAGATGATTGTTATGGACTTGCAGAAAAAAACGGCTTGATTTATATGCTGTATTACGGAGATGCAGTCATTGCCGCGTTTGACGACACGGTCGTGAGACGGGTATGGATTCTGTCGGATAAAGAGCCGAACTCAGAAGCATTTTATCAGCTTGCGATATCTGAAGAAGGTTTTTTGGTTGGGACGTTCAATTGTTACAGTGAAGAGCTTGAGTCGTCTCTTTATTTGATTTCTGCCGATGTGAGTCAAGAGATGGAAGAGATAACATGCTGTGACTCGAACGGTGAAGCCCTAGATGTTCAACAGCTGAAACTGACAAGTAACGCTGTTTACGCAGTGACCTCTTCTGGTGTTTATAAGCAGGATATCCAATAAGGTATAGGGATGAGATTATGATGAATTGGCACGCTTTAAGTCAGACAAAACAAGAACGCATCTGGTCAGAAGTGAACAAGCTCATAAAATGGAAACCCGGAAGCAGATGTCATCACATCATCCCGCCTGATCCATATCAAGTGTTTGATATTTCAAGCGGGATGAGCGGTAAAGCCAGTAATGATGATGTGGTCAGAGTGCTGAATGATTTAGAGACTTCGATTTTAAAAGCATTTCAATCATGTACTGGAAAACACGATGTGATGTACGCATTAGACTGGCAGCATGACGGATATATCTTTAGCCCTCAACAGACAATGCCTCAGGATGAATTTGGCGAATGGCCTGTTCCCGTATTTCCAAATGGAGACTATTATTTCTTTTTTCATCAGGACTTCTCCTGGGGACTTTTGGGAGACCCGTGGAAATTGACAATCACTGTGTTTGGTGAAGAGCTGTTGGAGGCGATAGATAATGATCCGCCTATCTTGTTTCAAGATAAATGAGATTGTTGCGAAGGGAGGGGATCAGCATGTTTGAAAAACTGAGAAAAAGACAGCAAGAGCTTGAAGAAAAGGCATACCCTGATGAACTGTACGAATTTGAAGCGGAAATCTATGAGTTTTTTATGCTAGTTGATGGCAGTTTGGATTATGTGCTGGCGAATAAAAGGATGCCCAGGCATCAGCGGCGTTCGTTGGAGAAAAGCTTTTTTGAGCTGTATCCTGAAATCTCGACGGCCATGATTAAAAACGATACCGATTTGTATTGTCACATATTATTGTATGAACAAGTCAGACAAGAGATTTGCGTTGCGCTATCCAACTGATAAGGGGAAGATTTTATGGAAATAACCTCTATAAGCAGTATTGGCAATTTGGACATGATCGATCTTAAGTCTGGCCAAGTTGTTACGTCATACGAACTTGAAGATGCAGAGTCGTTTTATCGTTTTTGGGAAGGGCTTGCCTACGATCGAATCATGATACAGGTAATAACGACTGGTTCATTTATAGAAGACCTGTCCGAGTATTTTGAAGGTCATGCTTACAAGGTGACAAAACTGGCGAAACCAGAGTTCCATTTTCAATCCATATTACAGAGAGCAGACCGGGATATTGCAGGTTTTCTATTTCTGTTAGCTTCCATCAATGATGATGTTTTTCTAATCACTGATCCTCAACCGGATAAAAACTATTTTTCCGAAGGCAAACTCCAGTGCCTAACGGACTCAGGCGAACGGATCATGTGGTTTGAATACGATGCTGTAGACATCTATATGGTTGGCGGTAACTAAGAATAGGAGGAATTCATTTGAATATCTCACAATACGAGAAATTGAAAAAGCATCTTTCTGATGAGGATACAGGTCCATTTACATTAAACGAGTTTTCTTTCTATATGAAAGAAGATGATCGTTATATTCAAATTCCTGTGTTTGAATTAAAACTATCAGCTCAAACCTGTGACATTCATTTGCGGTTTGAAGACATTAGTGCATCAAAGCTGGATGACCTTGAATCCATCGATGCGGTTGAGTTGGAGATTGAACCGACTGACGATCAATGGGAAAGACTCCGTTATTATGTGTATGATCAAGAAGATCAGATGAGTTTCTATTGCGGAGGTTGGGATGTGATCAAGTGTGACAAGAAGTCACACTGATTTTCCCCTTTTTTGCTTGAGACCCCCCTTTTTAAATATGGCACATCAATTTTATTTTTCAACGCCATTTTTTTCTGCATTCAGTCATCATAAAGAAACAATCACCGAGTATGCATTAATGTATTCGTTTTCATAGAGGGGGAGTCTTGATGAAAAAATGGATGGCAGCGGTTTTTGTGATGATGCTGATGCTGTGTTTTGGCGGGAATGAGAGGGTGAAGGCAGCGGAGCCGAAGGTGTATCAGTTTGACTTTGGAAGCGGTTCAGTGGAGCCTGATTACATTGGTGTCAGGGCGTCTGATCGGTATGATCGGTCAAAGGGCTACGGTTTTCAAACACCGGAGAATATGAAGGATGTGGCGGCATCCGGGACTGGTGTGAAGAGGGATGCGGTTCAGTTTTTAGCGTATGGGACGAAAAGCAATAACACGTTTAATGTGGATCTCCCGAATGGGCTTTATGAGGTGAAGGTGACGCTTGGCAATACGGCAAGGGCCAGTGTGGCGGCGGAGGGCGTGTTTCAGGTCATTAATATGACAGGGGATGGCGCGGAGGATACGTTCCAAATACCTGTCACCGACGGGCAGCTGAATCTGCTGGTGACAGAGGGAAAAGCTGGCACCGCTTTTACGCTCAGCGCCTTGAAAATCAAGAAATTGTCTGATCAGCCGGTGACGAACCGAACCATTTATGTCGGCGGCGACTCGACGGTGTGCAATTATTATCCGCTCAACAGCAGCAAGCAGGCGGGCTGGGGGCAGATGCTGCCTCACTATATCGATAAACACACCTTTCAAGTGAGAAACATGGCGTCCGGCGGGCAGATCGCGAGAGGGTTCAGAAATGATGGACAGCTTGAGGCGATCCTGAAGTATATCAAGCCGGGGGATTATTTTATATTGCAGCTTGGCATTAATGACACAAATCCGAAGCATAATGAATCTGAAGCAGAATTTAAAGAGATGATGCGTGATATGATTCGTCAGGTGAAAGCGAAAGGAGCGGACGTCATCCTATCAACGCCTCAGGGCCGGGCGACCGATTTTACTTCTGAAGGCATCCATTCGTCTGTAAACAGATGGTACAGGGCCTCTATTTTAGCTTTGGCCGAAGAGGAAAAAACACATCTCATTGACTTAAATGTCCTCAGCTCGGCATACTTTACATCGATCGGTCCGGAAAGAACACTCGGGCTTTATATGGATGGAGACACGCTGCACCCGAACCGCGCTGGGGCCGACGCACTGGCACGATTGGCTGTTCAGGAGCTAAAACGCCAGGGAATCGATGGCTTTTAACACGTCATATTTTCGACAAAACACATATGCCTTCGTCAATTAGAGTATAATGAGAACATCTGCAAGAGACAGGAGTTTATACATGAGTCATTTTAAAAACTATCAAATCAGTCATGACATTTTACGAGCATTGGAAGGACTGGGATATACAGAACCGACCAAGGTGCAGCAGAACGTGATCCCCGCTGCTCTTGAACGAAAGGATCTTGTCGTCAAATCACAGACGGGAAGCGGGAAAACAGCTTCGTTCGGGATTCCTCTCTGTGAGCTGGCGGATTGGGATGAAAACAGGCCGCAGGCGCTTATTTTAACTCCAACCCGTGAGCTTGCGGTGCAAGTAAAGGAAGATATCACGAACATCGGACGATTTAAACGGATCAAAGCGACAGCCGTATTTGGAAAATCCTCCTTTGATAAACAAAAAGCTGAGCTTAAGCAAAAAAGCCACATTGTTGTCGGCACGCCTGGACGTGTTCTCGATCATATCGAAAAAGGCACGCTGCCGTTGGACCGTCTCTCTTATTTGGTCATTGATGAAGCGGATGAGATGCTGAATATGGGCTTCATTGAGCAGGTGGAGGCGATTATCAAGCATCTTCCGACTGAGCGCACGACGATGCTGTTTTCGGCGACGCTTCCGCAGGATATCGAGAAGCTGAGCCGTCAATATATGCAGAACCCCGAGCATATCGAAATCAAAGCGGCCGGGCTTACCACAAGAAATATTCAACATGCGGTGATTCAAGTAAGAGAAGAGAATAAGTTTTCATTGCTGAAAGATGTGCTGATGACGGAGAATCCCGACAGCTGCATCATTTTCTGCCGAACGAAGGAGCACGTCAATCAGCTGACCGATGAATTGGATGACTTAGGATATCCATGCGATAAAATTCACGGCGGAATGATTCAGGAAGACCGATTCGACGTCATGAATGAATTTAAACGTGGCGAGTACCGTTACTTAGTCGCGACGGATGTCGCCGCGCGCGGGATTGATATTGAAAATATCTCCCTTGTCATCAACTATGATCTGCCGCTTGAAAAGGAAAGCTATGTCCACCGCACGGGCCGAACGGGACGCGCAGGGAACAAAGGAAAGGCCATTTCGTTTGTCACGGCCTTCGAAAAACGGTTTTTAGCCGACATTGAAGAATATATCGGATTTGAAATCCAAAAAATAGAAGCACCTTCTCAAGAGGAAGTGGCAAGGAAGAAACCAGAATTTCTAGCTAAAATGAATGACCGTCCGGAAAGCAAAAAGGACAAAAGCGAAGAGCTGAATAAAGACATTATGAAGCTGTATTTTAACGGCGGAAAGAAAAAGAAAATCAGAGCCGTTGATTTTGTAGGAACGATTGCCAAAATAGACGGTGTGTCAGCTGACGACATCGGCATCATCACGATCATGGATAACGCCTCATACGTTGAGATTTTAAATGGTAAAGGCCCTCATGTTCTCAAAGTGATGAAGAACACAACCGTCAAAGGGAAAAAGCTGAAGGTGAATAAAGCGAATAAATGATGAATGACCTGCTCCCAGTTAAAGGGGCAGGTCATTTTGCTGCTGGCTGACATCGGTGCTGGTCTCCTCCGGAACAAAGGCAAGAATCACAATGCCAATTACAAACAGAATGATCAGACTGAACACCGCAGTCGAGGATTTCCCGGTCAGCTGGGCGGTCACGGCAATGAGCAGCGGCCCCATAATTGAGGCGAATTTTCCGAAAATGTTGTAAAAACCGAAGAATTCATTAGCGTGGCGCTTTGGCACAAGCTTGGCGAAATAGGAACGGCTTAGGGCTTGAATACCGCCTTGCGAGGTGGCGACAAGCATAGCCAGTATCCAGAAATCAAGCGTTGTCTCCATAAAATAGGCATACACGCAGACGATCATATAAATGACGATCCCGACGTACAGCATTGTCTTCCCCGTGAAGCGTTCTGCCAGTTTTCCGTATACAATCGAAAACGGCGCGGCGACTACCTGGGTGACAAATAGGATGATCAGAAGGCTTGAGGAGCCGATCCCTAAATCTGATCCATAGGATGTCGACATCGTAATAATCGTGCCGACTCCGTCGATATAAAAGAAATAAGCGAGCAAGAAGAGGAAAAGTGCCCGGTATTGTCTGATCCGTTTCATCGTTTGGCCGAGCCGCTTAAAGCTGTTGATGACAATATGAGGTTCTTTTTTGATGTAATAGCGTTGATGGACATGTTTAATCATTGGGATGGTGAACAGCCCCCACCAGGCAGCCGTTATGAAAAAGGACAGCTGGCTTGCGGCCGATACAGACACTGGAATAGTCTCTGCTTGTGCGAGCAGGATGACAGCAATACTGATGATAAATGGAATCGTGCTTCCAATGTATCCTAAGCCAAAACCCCGTGCCGAGACGAGATTCATCCGCTTCTCAGGCGTGACGTCAACGAGAAAGGCATCATAAAACACATTGGCGCCGGAAAAACCGATAGCCGATATCGTATAAAACAGCAACAATAGCAGCCAATGTTCACTAGGGATAAAGGCGAGCATCGCGGTGCTGGCGACACCGACTGACACAAAGAAACCGAAGAACTTTTTCTTGCACCCTTCATAGTCGGCGATTGTGCCTAAAATAGGCCCGAGCATCGCAAGAATAAACGTTGAAATCGCAATGGTATAGCCCAGATAGGCAGTCGATTGAGCGGCGCTGACACCGCTTTCCGCAGCTGCTGATTTATAAAATAACGGAAATACCGCGGTGGTCACGACAATTGAGTAAGCAGAATTTGCCCAGTCATATAATACCCAGCTGTTTTCTTGTTTCGTAAAACGTTTCATCATCAGAGCCCCTCTCCGGTAACGATACTTCTATTGTACGAGAAATGGGCCTGAAAAGAATGGAATGCACGTCAATTTTTACAAAATATTTATGTTTTTTCGCTTCAAATCATACTTTTGATTTATTGCTGGGGTTAGGTGCATCTGGTACCATTTAACTATATTTTATGGTATTTTCCAGAAGGATTCATCAGAGAGGAGACAGAGCATGAGGCGAATAGGCTTGTGTATAAGCCTGCTGGTCACAGTTCTTGTGATGAGCGCATGCGAAAGTGAAGGTGAGGCTCAGATGTTCGCAGACTGTGATCAAAAGACAGTAAAACAAACCGCAGCCAAACCGATGAGCAGCAAGAAAAAGCAGGATTTCCAAGCCCTCGCAAGCGACAGGCAGCTGGCCATTGTGTTCAGTTCCATGATACAAGTGAGCGAAGCATTTGATTATGGGATCGGCAATCCAGAATACTTCGTGAGAAGCAGCATGACTGAAGAAGAAGCAGACATTGCGAAGGAGAATCTCGAATCGATTAAGCTTGAGAACAAATCGCTCAAAAAACAAAACAGCGAGGCGGTCGCCTTGCTTCAAAAAACGCGTAATCAAGACATGAGCCGCATCGAAATTCAGCAGCTGACAGAAAATAGAGCTGCTTTTTTTGAGACCGCAGACAGTATGATCAAACTCATCGGCCAAGTCACACCGAAAAACGCGAAGAAGACAAGACAGCAGCTGGATCAGCTGAAAAAACAATATACACAATACAGCGCTGAAAGCATTAAAATCATGAACAGCATTGTCAAAAAGCAGAAAGCTGACAAGGCATCATTTGAACGCCATCTAGAGGCGCTGCTTCAAAAACAGCCCGGGCAGCAGGTACGGAGTGAATTGTACTGACCAGCCAGCTTCCGTCTTTCCCTGATGATATTGACCTAGTACAAAAAGAATGTACAATCAAGATATAGTCTGTTCTTAGTTGATTGGAGGGACATGTCATGAAAATTGCGAAGGTGATCAATAATAATGTGATCAGCGTGGTCAATGAACAGGGGAAAGAATTGGTCGTCATGGGCAGGGGGCTCGCATTTCAGAAAAAGTCCGGCGATGATGTCGATGAAGCCCGCATTGAGAAAGTGTTCACGCTCGATAACAAGGATGTATCAGAAAAGTTCAAAACCCTTTTGTATGATATACCGATCGAGTGTATGGAGGTATCCGAAGAGATTATCAGCTACGCAAAATTACAGCTCGGCAAAAAGCTCAACGACAGCATCTATGTGTCGCTGACCGACCATATTAACTTTGCCATCCAGCGCAACCAGAAAGGGCTTGATATCAAAAACGCCTTGCTGTGGGAAACAAAACGGCTGTACAAAGACGAATTTGCGATCGGCAAAGAAGCGTTAATCATGGTAAAAAATAAGACTGGTGTGTCTCTGCCAGAGGATGAAGCTGGCTTTATTGCTCTGCATATTGTAAATGCCGAGCTGAATGAAGAGATGCCCAATATTATCAACATTACAAAAGTCATGCAAGAGATTTTGAGTATTGTAAAATACCATTTTAAGATTGAATTCAACGAAGAATCGCTTCACTATTATCGGTTCGTCACCCACTTAAAGTTTTTCGCGCAGCGTCTTTTTAACGGCACTCACATGGAAAGCCAGGACGATTTTTTGCTGGATACAGTGAAAGAAAAGTATCATCGCGCGTATGAATGCACGAAGAAAATCTCAACCTACATTGAGCGGGAGTATGAGCACAAGCTCACAAGTGACGAGCTGCTGTATTTAACCATTCACATAGAAAGGGTAGTTAAACAAGCATAATGAGAGCGCTGACATTTTTGTTTCCTTGTATTCATTTTTTCTTATATTCACATATGATAATGGTAGGATTGTTACTGATAAAGCAGGCAAAACCTAAATTACAATGAGTGCGGATCATCTCTGTCTGTGCTGATGGTAATTTAGGTTTTTATTTTTTTCAGGGGGAGGGTGATGATAGTTACAGGATTCAAGTAAGTAAGGTTCGGTATTATCATTATTTTGACCGATGTTCCCTTTTAAAAGAATCATGTAAGATCAACATAGAAAACGCTTTCAATGAAAGGAGAATGCCAATATGCCTTATCTGAAAAGAGTGTTGCTGCTTCTAGTCACTGGATTGTTTATGAGTTTGTTTGCAGTCACTTCTACTGCCTCGGCTCAAACAGGTGGATCGTTTTTTGACCCTTTTAACGGCTATAACTCCGGTTTTTGGCAAAAAGCAGATGGTTATTCGAATGGAAATATGTTCAACTGCACTTGGCGGGCTAATAACGTATCAATGACGTCATTGGGTGAAATGCGTTTAGCGCTAACAAGCCCATCTTATAACAAGTTTGACTGCGGGGAAAACCGTTCTGTTCAAACATATGGCTATGGACTTTATGAAGTCAGAATGAAACCAGCTAAAAACACAGGGATCGTTTCATCGTTCTTCACTTACACAGGTCCAACAGATGGAACTCCTTGGGATGAGATAGATATCGAATTTTTAGGAAAAGACACAACAAAGGTTCAATTTAACTATTATACAAATGGTGCAGGAAACCATGAGAAGATTGTTGATCTCGGGTTTGATGCAGCCAATGCCTATCATACTTATGCGTTCGATTGGCAGCCAAACTCTATTAAATGGTATGTCGATGGGCAATTAAAACATACTGCAACAAACCAAATTCCGACAACACCTGGAAAGATCATGATGAACTTGTGGAATGGCACGGGTGTCGATGAATGGCTTGGCTCCTACAATGGTGTAAATCCGCTATACGCTCATTATGACTGGGTGCGCTATACAAAAAAATAATGCCAAATGTGAAAGAGCCTGCTGCAATATAGCAGGCTCTTATCATTGTAATGAGGAGTTGTTGGCATGAATCTTCTAATTACTCATAATATCCTATTTGATCTTCTCCCCTCTGTAAATCACGTACTCACTCAATGCTACGATCAAGCTCATACATTTAGAAAGAAATAATCCCAATCAAAAGTGCGGCAATGGTCATCACAATCGTTGTTCCTACGGCCCATTTAATAGTGAATTTTTGATGGTCGCCAAAGCTGACGCCTGCCATTCCTACCAATAGATAGGTGGAAGGCACAAGCGGGCTGAGCAGATGAACAGGCTGCCCCAGCAAGGAGGCCCTTCCGATTTCAGCGGCGTCTATTCCGTAAGCGGAAGCGGCTTCGGCGATGATGGGAAGGACACCGAAGTAAAAGGCGTCATTCGACATGAAAAAGGTGAATGGCATGCTGACGATCGCAGTGATCAACGGCAGGTGTGGACCCATAGCGTCAGGGATAAGTGAAACGAGAGAATGCGCCATGGCATCCACCATTTTTGTGCCGGAGAGAATGCCTGTGAATATGCCCGCAGCAAACACCATTGAGACAACGTTTAACGCATTACCCGCATGCGCCGAGATTCGTTTCTGCTGCTCTTTGACATTTGGATAGTTGACCATCAAGGCGACGGCGAACGCAGTCATAAAAAGAACAGGGAGCGGCAGCAGGCTGGTGATCAGTGCGGCCATCAGAGCGACAGTCAGCAGCAGGTTAAACCATTGAAGAGCGGGGCGCTTGAGCGGTGCGGCCTCCGGATCGGAAGACGGTGCGTGATCAATCGAAATGACGCCGAGCCGCTTCCGCTCTTTCTTTCCGAGGATATAAGCAACGGCGATTACCCAGAGAATGCCGGCGATCATAGCGGGAATCAGGGGCGTGAAGACCTCTGACGTGTCCAATTTTAAGGAAGCCAAAACCCTCGCAGTCGGCCCGCCCCACGGGATAATATTCATAACCCCCGAACCGAGCATCGCTATTCCCGCTAACACCAAACGGTTCATGCCGAGCCGTTTGTAGAGAGGCAGCATCGCTGCAATGGTAATCATATAGGTTGTTGTCCCATCTCCGTCCAGCGAAATGGTCATGGTCAGAACCGCTGTGCCTACGGCGATTTTTAACGGATCTCCTTTGACAAACGATAAGATTTTGGCAATGAGAGGATCAAACAGACCTGAGTCAATCATAATGCCGAAATACAGGATGGCGAATAACAGCATGATACCGGTAGGGGCGAGGTCTGTAACGCCCTGAATCATCATCTCGCCGAGATCTTTGCCAAATCCGCTGATCAGGGCGAACACAATAGGAACGACAATCAATGCAATAAGAGCGGAAAGCCGGTTAGACATAATAAGGTACATAAAGACAATCATCATCACAAAACCGAGTATGGCAAGCATGATATGACCTCCCCTATTCAACAGCTTTTTTGGTAAGCGCTTCCATCTCTTCTTTCTGTGAAGAAGGCTTATTTCAAATGTGTATGACCGCATATTTATATGTAGACCAAAAATCCTAATGAGCGGATTAGCAGTTTATATGAAGAACGCCACGGGTAAATGTGCTGTAGAATGTTTCGTTTTAAAAAGGGGGAACAGACATGAGTGATGACCAAAACAAACGTGTAAATGAACACTCAAAGGACGAGCAGCTTGAGCAGTACAGGACCGATAACAGCGGGAAGAAAATGACGACAAACCAAGGCTTGCGGGTGTCAGAGGATGAGCATTCGTTAAAAGCCGGGGTTCGCGGCCCGACGCTGATGGAGGATTTTCACTTCCGGGAGAAAATGACGCACTTTGACCATGAGAGGATTCCGGAGCGCGTTGTGCATGCGCGCGGATTTGGCGTGCATGGCTTTTTTCAGGTTTACGAACCAATGACCGAGTACACACGGGCCAAATTTCTTCAGGACCCTTCGGTGAAGACACCGGTATTTGTCCGTTTCTCTACGGTTGCGGGTTCTAAAGGCTCCGCAGACACGGTGCGGGATGCCAGAGGCTTTGCGACAAAATTTTATACTGAAGAAGGAAACTATGACCTTGTGGGAAATAACATTCCGGTGTTTTTCATTCAGGACGCAATCAAATTTCCGGATTTGGTTCACGCGTTTAAGCCTGAGCCACACAATGAAATGCCTCAGGCCGCGACTGCCCATGATACGTTTTGGGATTTTGTCGCCAATAACCCTGAGTCTGCCCACATGGTGATGTGGACGATGTCTGACAGAGGCATCCCCCGCAGCTACAGAATGATGGAGGGCTTCGGCGTGCACACGTTCCGTTTTGTCAATGAACAAGGAAAGGCACGGTTCGTGAAATTTCACTGGAAGCCGGTGCTCGGCGTGCATTCTCTCGTATGGGATGAAGCGCAGAAAATTGCAGGGAAAGATCCGGATTTCCACCGCCGTGACCTGTGGGAAACAATTGAAAACGGCGGCAAGGTTGAATACGAGCTCGGCGTGCAGATGATTGATGAGGAAGATGAATTCAAGTTTGATTTTGATATTCTTGACCCGACTAAGCTGTGGCCGGAAGAGCTTGTGCCGGTGAAAATCATTGGGAAAATGACGCTGAACCGCAACCAGGATAATGTGTTTACGGAAACAGAACAAGTCGCATTCCACCCGGGAAATGTCGTGCCGGGCATCGACTTTACAAATGACCCGCTCCTGCAGGGACGGCTTTTCTCTTATACAGATACACAGCTCATCCGTCTTGGCGGCCCGAACTTCCATGAGATTCCGATTAACCGGCCGGTATGTCCATTCCATAACAATCAATACGACGGCTATCACCGGATGACGATCAATAAGGGACCTGTCGCTTATCATAAAAACTCACTGCAAAACAATGATCCGTCGCCTGCGACAGCTGAAGAAGGCGGCTACGTCCAATATCAGGAAAAAGTCGAGGGCAAAAAAATCCGGCAGCGAAGCGACAGCTTCAACGATTATTACTCACAGGCGAAGCTTTTCTGGAACAGCATGTCTCCTGTGGAGAAACAGCACATCATTTCTGCTTTCTGCTTCGAGGTCGGGAAGGTCAAAAGCAAGGACGTACAGCGGCAGGTCGTTGATGTCTTCAGCAATGTCGATGCAGATTTAGCGGAAGAAATCGCCAAAGGAGTAGGCGTGGCGGCGCCCGCGAAGCGTAAAGCATCTAAAGAAATCCTTACTTCGCCTGCGTTAAGCCAAGCCCGTACAGTGAAAACCGCGTCAACCAGAAAAGTCGCTGTACTCGCCGGAAACGGATTTTATGAAAAAGAAGTGCAAACAGTGCTGGAAGCCTTAAAGCAAGAAGGAATCACAGTGGATATCATCAGTCAAAATCTGGGGTATATGACAAGCGGCAGCGGACAGCAGCTTGAGGCCAGCGGCACGTTCCTGACGGTTGATTCTGTTCTGTATGATGCCGTCTATGCCGCAGGAGGGCCGGAGTTAAAAGACAACAAACAAGCGATGGCGTTTATCAGAGAAGCTTACGATCACTATAAGGCGATCGGTGCGGCAAATGAAGGAATTGACCTTCTTCAATCCTCTGTCGGGACAACAGAGGGACCAGGCATCGTAACAGCTGAAGAAGAACCTGACTACGCCGCTTTCAGCAAGGCATTTATCGATGCGGTTTCTGCTCATCGCCATTGGGATAGACGAATTTGATCGGCTCCTGTATCTTTAAGGAAGATACTTTTCATAAGGAGCATGACAAATGAACGAAAAACAGCTCGCTGAAGCTTACGAACGCGATGAAAATATGATGATTTTGGTGTTTGCCCAATGGTGTGTAAACCATGATCTTGATCCGGTGGAGATGTACGCCAAAGCGTATCCGCAGCAAAAGCTGAATGAAAGCTTGAAAAAAACCATGGACGATCTGGTCGTGCCAAAACACGAAGCAGAGCACATTCCGGACCAGACTGTCATTGCGGTATTAGAGATGTTCGGAAATACAGATTTGGCACAAGCCGTTCATGAAGCGATTTCTGGGCGCAAACAGTAAAAAAGAGACATCCTGTGTCTCTTTTTTTATTGGAAAAATCATGCTGTTAGACCTAGAAACTTCTTTCGATTTAATCAGTCTATAAAAGTGTGTATTGCTTAAATAAGGGAATGATAAACAACGACATCAAAGGAGGAGATTGTATGAAATGGAATAACATGCTGAAAGCCGCGGGGATTGCAGTCTTGCTTTTTTCCGTATTTGCATATGCGGCTCCATCTTTAAAAGCAGTCGCGAAAACACCGACTGTCAGCACCCATACGTACAAAAATATCAAGGAGTTAACGTATCCACAAGTGCATCACATCGGGAATGCCGTGTTTGAAAAGAAAATCACTCAAGAGCTGGAAGCCTACATTGAACAATCGTATCAGGAATACCTGAAAAACAAAAAAGCAGGCGAACAGCAGGGCTTTAAAACGGAATATCAAACATCCTTCAGCGTCAAATACAATGCGGCAGGCAAGCTCAGCATTCAAACACTCAATTATATCTATTCAGGGGGCGCCCACGGTTTAACGTCTGTCCAGTCCTTCAACTATGACTTGAAAGCACAAAAGCGGGTGACGCTGGATCAGATTCTGAACACCAAAACAAAAGTCAGCAAAACGAGAGATTATCTATATAGCTATATCAAAAAACACGATGAGCTGTTTTTCCCTGATGTTAAGAAAGAGGATATAACCCTAAACAAAGACACAATGTTTTACTTTACGGCAAACGGGATCGCCATCGTCTTTGGCCAGTATGACTTGGGGCCTTATGCAGCGGGAATCCGGGATGTGCAGGTTCCAGCCTCTATTTATCAATAATCAAAAGAGCCATATCCGAAAAGGGATATGGCTCAATGTTTCTACCACACAAACAGGCCGACAATCGCAGCGCTTAATAAAGATACCGCAATTCCGCTGACGAGCAGTTTCCACACGTTTCTCCCGATGACCGTTGACTTTTCTCCGTCAAGGATCGAATTGTACGTGCCGTAAATCATGCCGACAGTACTGAAGTTTGCAAAGGATGTCAGGAATGTCGTCGCCACCGCAACGGTGTGAGGCGGAAGGGATTTGAGATTGTTTTTCAAGTCAAGCATCGCAACAAACTCGTTCGTTGCTAATTTCATGCCCATCAGCTGAGCAACATACATCGCATCGTGCACTGGCAATCCAAGCAGGAATGCGAACGGACTGAACAGATAAGCAAAAATCGTCTGGATGGTCAGGCCGTGTACGAAAACGCCAAGAATGCCATTAACTGCTGACGTTAATGCGACATATCCGATCACCATTGCCAAAATAACGATAACCATGTTCATGCCGACAAGCATACTGTTAGAAATCGTAGAGAAAAAGTCTTTCTTCTCTTCTTTAGGCGGTGTATAGATGATATCTTCATCCTCCGGCACGTGAACAGGATTCAGCAGGTTTGCGATAATCAGCGCGTTTAAGCAGTTCAAAGGAATGGCTGTAAACACGTATGTCGCAGGCACCATTGAAAGATAAGATCCGATAATGGAGCCGCTGATGCTGCTCATGCTCATTAAGCCGAATGTGAGCAGGCGGTTGTTGCTTAAAACCGTTAGCTGCTGGCGGATAACCGCAAGTGCTTCGGTATTTCCCAGAAACATCATTTGAATAGAGAAAAAGCTTTCTAATTTCGGCAAGCGGGAAGCCTTTGAAATCACCCATCCGATTTTATCAATCAGCCAAGGCAAAATGCCGAAATACGTTAAAATATCAAAGAATGTGACGATAAAGATAATTGGAAGAAGCGCACTAAAGAAAAAGTCTACTGTTTCATTCGCCATCACTGACGGAAAGGCAAACGCGATACCGTCACTGGCGCAAGCAATCAGCCAAGTGAAGAAATCACCGATTTTACCGATGGCCCAGCTTCCGACTTTTGTTCCCAGCATAAACCAAGTAATCAGCAATTCCAGAACAATTAACGTCATGATCGGGCGCCACTTGATTTTCTTTTTCTGCGGAGAACATAGGAATACAACTGCCATAATCACAATGAGACCGACAAGGTTTAGTAAAAAGTACATGATAGCAACTCCTATGAGGGTTATTATGGAAACAAAAAAAGCTCTTATCCTTCACAAATTCTGGAAGTGCAGAAAGTGTGAAAAATAAGAGCAAACAGAAAAGAACTTGTCCTTTTCAACTCGTTCAAATTTATTCAAACTTTCTTGTAGTCTAGTTTTTTACGGTTACTAGGTAGAAACAATCAGACCATATTACTGATCATATACAAGAATGTCTTTTTCTAAGATGATAGCAGTATTTTATCCTTTCACTTTTTGAAAATCAACCTTTTTAACTATTTTCACAATAATAAAATTTATATTCTAAAATGAGAAAATAAAGGAAAAACATGCTGGATTGCTATGCTGATATGATGTTGGCGGGATACCAGCATGTCAGTACTGATTTTTCTTCACTATAAGGTTCCAGCTCCTGGATATTTGTTGTATGATGGAAACGGGGAAACCCATACAGCAGAAAGGGAGTTTTTTTCATGATTATCCAATTCATTCGTTATAGATAATGACAGGTGTAGACAAACTGCCAGACCTGGCCAATTTTTGAGATAGGCCTAGGTTTATTTGTCTATGCCTTTTTCATTTATCTAAAAATGAATGAATGGGGTGTTTTTTATCATGAAGCGAACAGTTGATTTCAGCATGTTTCGATGCCCGCTCTGCGATTCTTCTATGGATGCGGCATCAGGGAAAAGCTTGATTTGTACAAAACGAGGACATACATTTGATCTATCTCGGCACGGCTACGTGAACTTTCTGACGAAGCCGGTCAAAACCAGTTACAATGCCGAGCTTTTTGAAGCGAGGAGCAGGCTGATTGGAGAATGTGGTTTTTTTGACCCGCTCCATGATGCGATTGCAGAACTCATCAGTCATCCCACATCTGGTCATGAGGCATTCACCATCCTGGACAGCGGTTGCGGTGAGGGTTCTCATTTGAATGCGCTTTGCGGGTTTGATTATGCAGGGAAAGCAGCGATAGGAACCGGCATAGATCTTTCGAAAGATGGGATCTTAAAAGCTTCTAAGGCATTCAAAGATCAGATGTGGGCTGTTGCCGATGTGGCGCGTGCTCCTTTTCATGATCGCCAATTTGATGTTGTTCTGTCTATTTTTTCGCCGTCCAATTATGCAGAGTTTCATAGACTGCTGAAGAATGATGGCATGCTCGTAAAAGTAGTGCCGCGAAGCGACTATTTAATAGAATTAAGGCAATTTTTATATACTGATTCACCAAGGCGCACGTATTCCAATGCGGCAGCTGTTGAGCGTTTTGCAGCAAATGCAGCACACAGCCGTCCTGTCAGGCTGCGCTATGTTAAAACGCTTGACCAGCAGGCGATCCACTGGCTTCTCAAGATGACGCCGCTTGCCTGGTCGGCGCTGAAAGATCGAGTCAGCCTGCTGAAAGAGATGAAAACAGCCGATATTACGGTTGATGTTGATATCCTAATAGGAATGAAATGAATGGCAGAGGAAAGCTCCGAAAAAAGGGAGCTTTCCTTTTTTAATCGGAATAGTTGGCCCACGCTTCTCGTACATATATGGAAAGGGGACGGAAACAGCCGATGCGGACAGGTTTTTGTAAACGCTTTCTAGTTCGCGGAAACGGGGGATGTGTGTGTGGAACTGATCATCATTCTATTGGCGTTAGGTTTGCTGATGTTTACGGCGTATCGGGGATTTTCTGTCATATTGTTTGCGCCGATTTGCGCGTTATTCGCGGTGCTGCTGACAGATCCAAGCCATGTGCTTCCTTTTTTCTCATCAATTTTTATGGAGAAGATGGCGGGTTTTATTAAACTGTATTTCCCAGTGTTTTTGCTCGGTGCCATTTTTGGAAAGGTCGTTGAAATGGCCGGGCTTGCGGCATCAATCGCGAAAACAATTGTCCGGCTTGTCGGGGCAAAAAGAGCGATACTTGCCATTGTGTTGATGGGCGCTGTCTTGACGTACAGCGGTGTCAGCCTGTTTGTTGTCGTATT
Source organism: Bacillus sp. FSL L8-0358 (assembly GCF_038593095.1). Lineage (NCBI taxonomy): Bacteria > Bacillati > Bacillota > Bacilli > Caryophanales > Bacillaceae > Bacillus > Bacillus sp. FSL L8-0358. The sequence continues at coordinate 3,902,392 of NZ_CP151962.1, read as the reverse complement.
TGCCGTATATCCTTTTGCGAAAAACATGTTCCAAGAAGCAAACATACCCAAACGCCTCATCCCGGGAACGATTGCTTTAGGTGCTTTTACGTTTACGATGGACGCGCTTCCGGGAACGCCGCAAATCCAAAATGTCATCCCGACGTCGTTTTTCAAAACAGACATTTATGCCGCCCCTTGGCTGGGCTTGATGGGCGCAGTGATTGTGCTGGCAGCTGGGATGCTCTATTTGGAATCAAGGCGGAAAAAAGCGCAGGCATCTGGCGAAGGCTATGGCGGTTTTGATACGCAGAATGCTGCTCCTGAATCGATTGAGTCCGCGGCTGAACCGGACAAAAGCCCGATTCGGCACGCGCTTGCCTTTGTCCCGCTTATTCTCGTCGGTGCAGTGAATAAATATTTCACCATTTACCTGCCAAAGTGGTATCCGAATGGATTTGATTTTTCTTCCATAGGATTAAAGGAGTTCGGCAGGCTTGATATTTCTTCAGCGGCTGCTATTTGGTCGGTGGAGATTGCTTTAGTGATTGGCATCATCACAACGATTTTATTTGATTGGAGAAGTGTGTTTGCCCAATTGAAGGAAGGGCTTAATGAAGGGATTGGCGGCGCCTTGCTGGCATCTATGAATACGGGTGCCGAGTACGGGTTCGGCGGTATTATCGCCGCGCTGCCGGGGTTTCATAAGCTGAGCAGCGGAATTTCACATACTTTTACCGATCCGCTTGTAAATGGCGCCGTTACGACAACTGCGCTGGCGGGAATCACCGGCTCGGCTTCAGGAGGAATGGGCATTGCATTAAGCGCGATGTCAGAACAATACTTACAGGCGATTCAGGCTTACAATATTCCGCCAGAGGTGATGCATCGGGTCATTTCAATGGCATCAGGCGGGATGGATACACTGCCGCATAATGGCGCCGTTATCACGCTTCTGGCCGTGACGGGTTTGACCCACCGGCAATCCTATCGCGATATTTTTGCGATCACGCTCATTAAAACGGCTGCCGTATTTGCTGTGATCGCGATTTACAGCCTGACTGGTCTAGTGTAGAAGAAAACGAAAGGGGCATCAATATGGGAAAAGTGCTGTCATCAAGCAAGGAAGCTGCGAAACTGATTCATGATGGGGATACGCTGATCGCGGGAGGGTTTGGGCTGTGCGGCATCCCTGAACAGCTCATTTTGTCTATAAGAGATCAGGGAGTAAAGGATTTAACCGTTGTCAGCAATAACTGCGGAGTCGATGACTGGGGGCTTGGTTTGCTTCTGGCTAACAAGCAAATCAAGAAAATGATCGCTTCCTATGTCGGTGAAAATAAAATTTTTGAGCGGCAGTTTTTAAGCGGAGAGCTTGAGGTCGAGCTTGTTCCCCAAGGAACGCTTGCTGAGAGAATTCGTGCAGGCGGTGCAGGTATACCGGGATTTTATACGGCGACAGGCGTCGGCACCTCCATAGCCGAGGGAAAAGAACATAAAACATTCGGCGGCCGGACTTATGTGCTTGAGCGAGGCATTACCGGCGATGTGGCGATCGTCAAAGCGTGGAAAGCGGACACCATGGGCAATTTGGTTTTTAGGAAAACGGCGAGAAATTTCAATCCCATTGCCGCCATGGCAGGCAAGATCACGATTGCCGAGGCGGAAGAAATCGTGGAAGCAGGAGAGCTCGATCCAGATCACATCCATACGCCGGGAATTTACGTACAGCATGTTGTGCTTGGCGCGAGCCAAGAAAAACGGATTGAAAAACGAACAGTTCAGCAAGCATCGGGAAAGGGTGAGGCCAAGTGAAGGAAGCGAGAAAACGAATGGTCAAACGGGCTGTACAAGAAATCAAGGACGGCATGAATGTGAATCTCGGGATTGGAATGCCGACGCTTGTCGCAAATGAGATACCCGATGGCGTTCACGTCATGCTTCAGTCGGAAAACGGCTTGCTCGGAATCGGCCCCTATCCTCTGGAAGGAACGGAAGACGCGGATTTGATCAATGCGGGAAAGGAAACGATCACTGAAGTGACGGGCGCCTCTTATTTTGACAGCGCTGAGTCATTCGCGATGATAAGAGGCGGGCATATCGATTTGGCTATTCTCGGCGGAATGGAGGTTTCGGAGCAGGGGGATTTGGCCAATTGGATGATCCCGGGCAAAATGGTAAAAGGAATGGGCGGCGCCATGGATCTCGTCAACGGGGCGAAACGAATCGTTGTCATCATGGAGCACGTCAATAAGCATGGTGAATCAAAGGTGAAAAAAACATGCTCCCTTCCGCTGACAGGCCAGAAAGTCGTACACAGGCTGATTACGGATTTGGCTGTATTTGATTTTGTGAACGGCCGCATGACACTGACGGAGCTTCAGGATGGTGTCACAATTGAAGAGGTTTATGAAAAAACAGAAGCTGATTTCGCTGTAAGCCAGTCTGTACTCAATTCTTAATGGGAAGGTGTTTGACATGAGAAAACAAGTCGCCTTGGTGACAGGGGCTGCCGGCGGAATCGGATTCGAAATGGCAAGAGAATTCGCCCGGGAAGGCGCCAGCGTCATCGTTTCAGACCTCCGTCCGGAAGCATGTGAACAAGCAGCCTCCAAGCTTGCAGAAGAAGGCTTGGACGCGGCGGCCATTCCGTATGATGTGACAAAGGAAGCGCAAGTTGCTGATACGGTGAACGTCATCCAAAAACGATACGGCCGCTTGGATATTTTGGTGAACAATGCCGGTATTCAGCACGTCGCTCCGATTGAAGAGTTTCCGACAGAAACCTTTGAACAGCTGATCAAGGTCATGCTGACGGCGCCCTTTATTGCAATGAAGCATGTTTTTCCGATCATGAAAAAACAGCAGTTTGGCAGAATCATTAATATCGCGTCTGTTAATGGATTAGTCGGCTTTGCAGGGAAATCCGCTTATAATAGCGCCAAGCACGGCGTCATTGGACTCACAAAAGTCGGGGCGCTGGAAGGCGCGCCCCACGGCATAACAGTCAATGCGCTCTGCCCGGGTTATGTCGATACCCAGCTTGTACGCAATCAGCTTAGCGATCTATCGAAAACTAGAAATGTCCCTTACGACTCTGTACTTGAACAAGTCATTTTTCCGCTTGTGCCGCAAAAGCGACTGCTTTCCGTCAAGGAAATTGCGGATTATGCCGTGTTTTTGGCAAGCGAGAAGGCGAAGGGCGTCACTGGGCAGGCTGTCGTCCTTGATGGGGGCTACACCGCACAGTGACATAAAAAAACACACTTGCTCCGCTAGGGAATCAAGTGTGTTTTTTCTTTGCTTATTTCCAAACATCATTAGCGATCTCAACCACATGGCGGAGCTTCGCCCATTGCTGTTCTTCAGTCAGCTTGTTGCCTTCCTCAGTTGAAGCAAATCCGCATTGAGGGCTGAGGCAAAGCTGGTCTAAGCTTACATAACGGGACGCTTCTTCGATACGACGTTTCACGTCATCCGGATTTTCAAGCTCACCGAATTTAGATGTCACTAAGCCAAGAACAAGCTGAAGATCAGACCGTTTTACGTAACGGAGAGGCTCAAATCCGCCTGAGCGTGAATCATCATACTCTAAGAAAAGTCCGTCAAGATTCAAGCCGTCAAAAATGGTTTCGGCGGCTGCGTCATAGCCGCCTTCCGCTGTCCAAGTGGACTGGAAGTTGCCGCGGCAAATATGCATGGTTACCGTCAAGTCATCCGGGCGGTCTGCAATCGCGTCGTTAATCGATTTCGCAAACAGCTGGCGAAGCTCATCAGGCGTTGTTCCGAACGCTTCGATTTGTTTTAAGCCTTTTTCTGATAAGAAAACGGCCCACGCTGTATCATCAAGCTGGAGGTAGCGGCAGCCTCTGTCATAAAACGCTTGAATCGCTTTTTTATATGCTTTGGATACATCATGCTGGAAAAGGTGATAATCTTTTTTATACGCATCCTTTTCCAGTTTTCCGCGGAAAAACAGCATATTCGGGCTTGGAATCGTCATCTTTGGCGTCGCGTCACCGGCAATGCTATGGAGAAACGAATAATCTTCAAGCATTGGGTGAGTTGAAAAGTCGATATCACCTGTGACTTTAATGCCGCGTGCTTTTGTCTGTACGTTATGGAATTGGATTCCGTGCTCAGGAGTAAACGGCTCAACGCCATCTAAGTTTTCCAGGAAATCAAAGTGCCACCATGCTCTGCGGAATTCACCGTCTGTCACGACGTTCAGGCCGGTTTCCTTCTGTTTTTCCACAATGCGGATGATTTCATCGTTTTCAATTTGGCGAAGCTGTTCAGCGGTCATTTCGCCGGCCGCTTTTTGCAGCCGCGCTTTTTTAACGGGCTCAGATCTCAACAGGCTTCCGACTTGATCCGCGCGAAACGGCGGTTTTTTTCTTTGAAGTGATTTTTGTTCTGCGGGTGTTGTTTGGTGTGACATGTTGTCCATTCCTTCTTTCCATTCAAATATAAAAAAGCTCTTCCTTTGGATAAGGAAGAGCTTGCGTGACAATCTCAACCTTATCTTCAAGAGCAATCATTGCTCTAAAGGATTTAGCACCATTCTGTTAAACAGCGGTTGCCGGGTATCGCAGGGCCAGTCCCTCCACCTCTCTTGATAAGGAAAACCTTTTTATGAAATTTTCTGATAGTATCTATTATTCACACATTTTCTATTTCTGTCAATGATAGATTATCTCCACACATCGTTGGCAATGTCGATGACATGGCGAAGCTTTGCCCATTGCTGCTCCTCTGTCAGAAGGTTGCCTTCTTCTGTAGAGGCGAAACCGCACTGCGGGCTCAGGCATAGCTGGTCCAAGCTGACAAAACGCGCGGCTTCATTGATGCGGCGTTTCACATCCTCAGGATTTTCAAGCTCGCCGTATTTCGATGTGATCAAGCCGAGCACAATTTGCAGATCCTTGCGCTTCACAAAACGGAGCGGATCAAAGTTTCCGGAGCGGTCATCATCGTATTCCAAGAAAAGGCCGTCAAGGTTTAAGCCGTCCAAAATCGTTTCCGCTACAGCGTCGTACCCTCCTGATGCCGCCCATGTTGAGCGGAAGTTGCCGCGGCAAATGTGCATTGTGATCGTTAAATCGTCAGGCCGGTCTGCGACGGCATCGTTAATTGTTTTGGCAAATATGGCTGGCAATGTTTCTGGATCACCGCCGAGCGCCCGGACAACCTCTCTGCCTTTTTCCTCAAAGAAGAGAGACCATGACGTATCATCAAGCTGGAGATAACGGCAGCCAGCATCATAGAAGGCTTTGATTGCTTTTTTGTACGCTTGGGCCAGATCATGAAAGTATTCCTCTTGATCGTCATAAATCCCTTTATCCGCCTTTTCGCCAAAAAACAGCATATTTGGGCTGGGAATGGTCAATTTTGGCGTCGCGTTACCGGCAATCTCATGTAAAAATTGATAATCAGCAAGCGCTGGGTGGCTCGTAAAATCGAGTTTTCCCGTCACTTTGATGCTGCGCGCTTTCGTTTTTGTGTTATGGAACTGAATTCCCTCAGCCGGGATGAACGGTTCCACACCGTCAAGCCCTTCCAGGAAGTCATAATGCCACCAGGAACGCCTGAATTCCCCGTCTGTTACCACATCGAGACCGATTTCCTTTTGTTTTTCCACGATGCGGGTGATCTCTTGATTTTCGATATCACGAAGCTGTTCCGCTGTGATCTCGCCGGCCGCTTTTTTCTGCCGGGCTTCCTTCACCGGAGCGGAGCGCAGTAAACTGCCGACATGATCGGCGCGGAAAGGTGCTTTGCGTTGTTTTTCTGTTTTTTGTCCTGCAACATTCGTTTGTTGAGCCATGTTATTCGCCTCTTTTCTGAAATATTGAGCATGTAAAAAGCTCTTCCTTTGTGAAGGAAGAGCTTGAACGATCAAATCTCCGCCTCATCTGCAAGAACGCAATGTTCTTAAGGATTTAGCACCATTCTGTTTGTAACAGCGGTTGCCGGGTATCATAGGGCCAGTCCCTCCACCTCTCTTGATAAGGTACAACTTCATATTCAGATTTCAATTATCTTAATATTATTACTTTTGCATCAATTGTCAATGCTTTTTAGAAAATACTTTCATCTTCATCGTTATATAAAACCATATCAAGCACGATAGCGATGGCAGTGCAAATCAGAACATCTTCCTCGTTTGCAATCTGCAAGTGATAGGAATCACCCCAACTGAGCCACTTTTTGCTCACTGACATCCGGACACTTTCCCCGTCCGTCAGCTGGAATTCATCCCTCCATAAATCACCATCGATTTCCCAGTTAAGCCCGGAAATCACAAATTTCGGTTTGAAAAACGTTACTTTCTTCGTTACCTCACAAACTGTTTTCCCGCCAATTGAAATCTCATAGCGCGGCAATAAAGACATTAGTTTTTGTTCTATGGAAACGAGCGTTTTCCCAGATGAGTCTGTCATTTGTAATGAGTCTCCTAACGAGAAAAAACGCCCCTCCACCTTGAATGTTTCTTGTTCATCCCGGTCATAAATGTGAAATGCATCTTTAAATGAGAACATTTTTTGTTTCATAAATAACTCGATCATTGCTGAAGTCTCCTTTGGGTTTGCCTTGTATGAAATTACGGATAGGTGGCGAAAAGGTTTCAGGCTCTAAATCAAAACAATTTTAAAAGGCTGCGTGATTCAGCAGCCTTTTCATTTGAAATATAGAATTAGGAAAGATGCATCCGGCGTTTTTGGCGGATGGCGTCAAGGTCGATTAGGTTGTTGTGATGAGGTGCGGCTGCTGGCAGAGGGCTTGTCTTTTGCGGTTTGCGGCGATTGTCCTTGCTGAAAGAAAAAAGAAGATAGCCGCATAATGCGATGATAATAAATAGGATCATATTACATACCTCCCAAAAAAAGTTTTGGTACTCTCTATTGTACGGATAAAAAGTCAAAAAGTATTCAAAAAATTCTAAATCAATAAATAACGAGAAACTGTCCCTCTAAAACAGTATAACCTGATGACCTGAAAATAGTCTTGAATTACGCTGTTTGCTCTTGTTGATGATTGGTTCTATAGTTACTATCGACGATAAAATAAATTCCTTTATATAACTTTTAACCTAAGTTTACGTAATTCTAATTACCTGTTTTTGGGTGCTGTTTTCTTGCTTGTTTGGTTTATACCCTATTTTGCGGAATTGAACACAAAAAACCCAAATTACGGAGCATTTGGGCGGTACGGGTGAATACGGATTGTATTTAGGGGATTTGAATGTTTTATTTGAAGAAGCGTTTGAACATTTTTCTGATTTTTTGAAATGGGCTGGATTTCTTTTGCATGTTAAGCGGCCTGGAAATGATCCATTTTTTCAAGAGACTCTTGGCAGCGATTGCATGTTTTGTCATTGTTTTTCCTCCTCATTTGTTGATACTTGTTTTACGGAGGACGCGTTTAAAATGTTTCACTTTCACACAAAAAAGCCAGTCCTTTTTTGGACTGGCTTTTGGCATTACGCTTGCGCTTCAAACTGCTTTGCAATCTCAACGATGACATTTACGGCTTTGACCATGTTGTCAACTGAGATGTATTCAAATTTGCCGTGGAAGTTTTCCCCGCCTGTAAAGATGTTTGGCGTCGGAAGCCCCATGTAGGACAGCTGCGATCCGTCGGTGCCGCCGCGGATGGGAGAAATCTTCGGTTCGATTCCGAGGTTTTCCATCGCTTGCTTGGCAATGTTGACGATTTCGATGACAGGTTCAATTTTCTCTCTCATATTGTAGTATTGGTCGTTCATATCCAGCAGAATCCGGTCTTGCCCGTATTCGTTTTGAAGTTCTTCAACGGCACGCTTCATTGTTTCTTTTCTGTTTTGGAAATTCTCTTTGTCAAAGTCTCTGATAATGTAGTGGAGCTTTGTTTCCTCTACGTCTCCTTGAATCGACAGCAGGTGGAAGAAGCCTTCATAGCCTTCCGTATATTCAGGCGCTTCGTCTGCCGGCAGCAGGCTGTTCAGCTTCATCGCGATTTTCGCAGAGTTGATCATTTTTCCTTTAGCTGTTCCGGGATGTACGTTGTTGCCTTTAATCGTAATTTTTGCGGCAGCTGCATTGAAGCTTTCATATTCAAGCTCGCCGAGCGGCCCGCCGTCAACCGTGTAGGCAAAGGAAGCATTGAACCGTTTCACATCAAATTTGTGCGGCCCTCTTCCGATTTCTTCATCAGGCGTAAAGGCGACCCTGATTGTGCCGTGCTTGATTTCAGGGTGTTTGATGAGGTAATCCATGGCTGTCATGATTTCAGCGATACCGGCCTTATTGTCTGCGCCGAGAAGGGTGGTGCCGTCTGTGGTGATGAGTGTATGGCCCTTATAGCCATACAGCTCAGGGAATTGATCAGGTGACAGGGTGACCTGCAGCTGTTCGTTAAGAACGATGTCTTTTCCATCATAGCTTTCGATGATTTGCGGATTCACGTTTTTGCCGGTAAAATCTGTAGCGGTGTCGACGTGAGCGAGAAAGCCGATTGTCGGCACGTCTTTTTCAGTATTGGAGGGAAGAGTTGCCATGACATAGCCGTTTTCATCAATAGCTGCATCCTGCATGCCGATGGACTTCAATTCATCAACGAGCATGTTTCCTAATGTCAATTGGCCGGGTGTGGAGGGACAAGTGTCAACGGATTCATCGGACTGTGTGTCGACTTTTACATATGTAGTAAACCGTTCAATGATTTCTTCTTTCATTTCCAATCATCTCCTTTGTCTTATTTTAGCATGGCGGGATGAGGGATTTCTATTGCACAATACCGTTTCGAATGGCAAAAACGACTGCCTGTGTCCGGTCTTGGGCATTGCATTTTTGCAGGATGCGGTGCACGTGGGTTTTCACAGTGCTTTCACTGACGAAAAGCTTTTCAGCAATATCCTCATTTCTCAGTCCGTAGGCCATTTGCTGAAGAACCTCAAGCTCTCTTTTGGTGAACGGCTCTGCCAGTTCTTCGGCATGAGGCTGTTGCTTCGCCCGAAATGTCTCACTGATAATTTTAGCAGCTGTGACTGTACGAAAAATCGCCTCGCCTCTCGCCGCAGCGCGAATCGCATCTATCAACTCTTCAGGAAGTGTATCCTTCAGCAGATAGCCGACTGCGCCCGCACGGATGCCTTCAAATACGTATTCTTCCGTGTCAAAGGTGGTTAAAATGACTATCTTTGTATTTGGAAGTGCGGACATAATGTCTTTTGCCGCTTCGATGCCTGAGCAATGCGGCATCTGGACATCCATGAGGATGACATCGGGTTTTGTTTGTTTTGCGAGTGCTATAATATCGTGACCGTCGCCGGCCTCGCCAGAAACCGTCATATCCGTCTGTGCGTTGATGACGTAGCGGAAGCCTTCACGCACAAGCGGCTGATCATCGGCAAGCGCGACGCGTATTTTATCTTTGTTCATCTTTTTGCTCCTTATTCGTTGTCATGAGCGGCAATGACAGCTCAATTTTCAGGCCGCTCGGCTGTACGGCACTGAAAGTAAGGGAACCGCCTGCTTTTTCTGCGCGCTCTTTCATTCCTGTCAGGCCAAATCCATAAGTAAGGCTGCCGGTGAATTGTCCGTCGTCGGTGATTGTGACATAGAGATGGGACTTGTCGTTAGAAATGACGGCCGCCGCATGAGAAGCGTCAGCGTGACGAATGATATTGGTCAGCGCTTCCTGCAAGATGCGGTAGATCGTTTCGCTCACGTTTGGAGGCCAAGACTCTTCTGACAGTCCGGCAGTATCTAAAGAAACGTGCAAGCCGCTCCGTTCCTCCACTTGATGAATGAGCCCCCGCAAAGCGGTAAGCCCCACCATCGATTCACTACGGCCCATTTGGTGAACGACAGACCGTACTTCTTGAAGACATTCCCTGGCGACACTCAGTACATTTTGAATGACTTTTTCTGAATCCTCCTTGCTGCTTTTAAGGATATAGGGAAGGGATTGAAGCTGAACAATCACAGAAGTCAGCTCGTGACCGATGCTGTCATGAATGTCGCGGGCAATTCTTGTACGCTCCTCAAGGACCGCGTACCTTAATGAAAGAACAGAAGCCTCCTGCAGCTCTGCATGCGCTTTCTGGAGTTCTTTATGAGCATGCTCCAGCTGCACATGCATTTTTGCCAATTCAGCATGATTCCGTTCAGCCTCCTTTCTCGCTTCTCGTCTGAAACGCATGGAGGAGAAGAAGACGTAGAGCCCGATCATGATCGAGATGTTGCTGATGATATCGTCCCAGCTGCTGTCAAAAACAGAATACAAAAAGAAAGCATTGCCCCCAATTAGGCACACTGTAAGGATCAAAGACAGCCGTGCAGGAAGCTTTATGGCTGCATAAACCATTAAAAATACGAGTAAAAAAAAGGCGGCTCCCTGCTCTTGGCCGGAAACAGCCCAAAGAAAAACGGTCAGGATCCAAAGCCCGACGAATATGCTCAAACTAACAGCGGTGGATGCCACATAGGGAATGATCCAAATGAATGCTAAGTATACCGCAAATACAAATGCTAACAAAATGGGATCAGCCTTAGTTGGATGAGATAAAAATTGTATGCAATTCAAAATGAGAATAAGGCTCGGCACAAGCTTCTTGTAGTGCCGAGCCGGAGATTGTCCGTTCATGCTGGTCCTTCTTTCGGTTATTGAATGGATACTTTGCCGGCGGTCAGCCGTCTGTATGCTTTGTAAAGCATGATGTTGCGGGCTGTAATGGTGCCGAGGGGAACGAAGAACATAGAATGAATAATGGCAATAAACATCTCGTTGCTCTCAGGCAGCCATGTTCTCGCGGCCATGCGCAAAGAAAGTATCACTAGAATGAGGATAACACTCCCAAGTGAGCCGCGTGAAGTGACCTTTCCTGTTTCCGGGTGAATCCGCACATTTACCATCTTCCCAATGCCAAACCCGCAGGCCAGCCCGATCAGTAATAAAATGCCGCTGATCGCCACATGTAATACGGAATGAAAATACGCCGGCTGAAACGATGATGATACGCCCCATAAGAGCAGCAGCGGAATGATCAGCAACTTCCCGGGCTTTACCGTTCTTTCTCGATACATCGATAAAATAATAAGAATCAATACAATAAAAATATAAGGGCTCATCGCCATGTCATCAAATCCTTTCTGCATTAAGCATAGCGAAAAAGGGAAAGGAAAACGTCAACCGGCAGATTGATTTTTCAGCTGCTATACTTGTTCGCGCTGCATAAAGTCATGTAACATGGCGTGAAAATGCTGAATGTCTTCGTTGTTTCTTTTCCACATCATAAACGTTTGGGACGCAGGCAATTCTAGATGTGCAGGCGTGCTGACAGCCATCAGCTTTTTTTCGGCTTCTTCCTGTTTGATAATGTAGGTAGGGAGGAAAGATGCCCCCATTCCCGTTTTCATCATGTGGACAGCCGTATCCGTCTGCCCGACAGCCATCATTTGAAGAGACGGGTAATGTGATCGGATGTTATCTAAAAAGGCATCCCCATATGACGGATGATCATGCGTTAGCAGCCGATAGCGGGTTAAGACGGCTGCAGCATCCGGCCTGTTTTCTTGGAAAGGAGCCGCCAGACAAAGCGTACCTTCGCATATATGCTGATAATAAAGAGTGTTGGTGTTCGGGTCTTTCCGCGACAAACCAATATCAGCTTCATTGTGTTCCACCGCTTGTTTAATAGCGTCAGATCCAGCCACATGAGTTGAAAGCTCGACATGCGGATGTTTTTGGATATAGGCTGGCAGAAAGCGAGGCAAGATATAGGACGCAATGTAGGGGTGTACGGCCAGCGTGAGTGATCGGCTGTACCCCTGTTTCCATTGGCTGACTTTCTGCTTTCCAGCTTGGTAAACATGGATCATTTCTTTGGCATAAGGCAAAAAGAGCCTGCCTTCGTCAGTCAGTACGACTCGTCTTCCGCTATGCAAAAACAACCTCATGCCCAGTTCATCTTCCAATTTCCTCATATGCTGAGAAACGGCAGGCTGTGTGAGATACAGACGCTCAGCCGTCTTCCTGAAGCTCTCTGATTCCGCTGCGGCAATAAAGGTTTGCAGCCACTTTAAATCCATGAAATATCTCCTTCACTGCAAGTTATCCATAACAAATTGTTACGTTTACATGCGTATTTGTTTATCACTGATTATACATCGATTCGTTTAGTATACCTATAGGACGAGAAAATAGAGAGAGAGGGATTCATATGAACATATACGTAGAAGCAAATCCATATTTACATGACAAGTATTCAAAATACGCGGATGAAAAATATAAGAGAGAAGGAAACCCATTTGTCTCCTTTCCGATTCATTTTGATGACATCCCGTCCGGAGCAAAGACCCTCGCACTTACTTTCATCGATCATGACGCCATTCCCGTATGCGGATTCAGCTGGATTCACTGGACAGCGGCTAATATTCCGGCTTACATCGGAGAGCTTCCTGAACATGCGAGTGAGGAAAGACAGGACTTGATGATACAAGGGCAAAACAGCTTTGCTTCACCGCTTGCGGGAAGCAACGATCCAAAGGTGATTCACCAGTATTGCGGGCCGACACCGCCTGACAAGGATCATGCGTATACATTGACGGTCTATGCTTTAGATGCTGAGCTGAATCTTCAGCCGGGCTTTTACTTGAACGAGCTCTACCAAGAAATGAAAGAGCACATTCTTGCTGAAGCCTCTATCGAATTGCTGGCAAGGGTTTAAGCTAAAAAATATGAAAAAACTATTAATAAACGATTAAACTTCTTAAAAATGGATGTGGACCGGTTCTAAACACTATATAATGAAAACAGGTCATTTTTTAGGAGGGTTTACATCATGGCAATACTTGTTACTGGCGGTGCCGGGTACATTGGCAGCCACACATGTGTTGAATTATTGAACAGCGGCTACGAGATTGTTGTTCTTGATAATCTGTCCAACAGTTCGGCTGAGGCGCTGAACCGTGTCAAGGAGATTACGGGAAAAGATTTAACGTTCTACGAAGCGGACTTATTGGACCGGGAAGCGGTAGATGCGGTTTTTGCTGAAAATGAAATCGAAGCTGTGATTCATTTTGCTGGGTTAAAAGCAGTCGGTGAATCTGTGGCGATTCCGCTCAAATATTATCATAACAATCTGACAGGAACGTTTATTTTATGCGAGGCCATGGAGAAATTCGGCGTCAAGAAAATCGTATTCAGTTCATCTGCGACAGTGTACGGCGTTCCGGAAACATCGCCGATTACGGAAGACTTTCCATTAGGCGCGACAAATCCTTATGGGCAGACAAAGCTCATGCTTGAACAAATATTGCGTGATTTGCATACAGCCGACAATGAGTGGAGCGTTGCGCTGCTTCGTTACTTTAACCCGTTCGGCGCGCATCCAAGCGGACGGATCGGTGAAGACCCGAACGGAATCCCAAATAACCTTATGCCGTATGTGGCACAGGTAGCTGTCGGGAAGCTCGAGCAATTAAGCGTATTCGGAAACGACTATCCGACAAAAGACGGGACAGGCGTACGTGATTATATTCACGTCGTTGATCTCGCAGAAGGCCACGTCAAGGCGCTGGAAAAAGTATTGAACTCTACAGGAGCCGATGCATACAACCTTGGAACAGGCACAGGCTACAGCGTGCTTGAAATGGTCAAAGCCTTTGAAAAAGTGTCAGGGAAAGAGGTTCCGTACCGTTTTGCGGACCGCCGTCCGGGAGACATCGCCACATGCTTTGCAGATCCTGCGAAAGCCAAGCGGGAACTGGGCTGGGAAGCGAAACGCGGCCTTGAGGAAATGTGTGCTGATTCCTGGAGATGGCAGTCTTCAAATGTGAATGGGTATAAGAGTGCGGAATAAGAATGGAGGCCTTCTCAATAGAGAAGGCCTTTTTTAAAGAACAAGGGTGCCTGAACAGGCACCCTTGTTAGCTGTTATTTGATTTTCACAATAACATCATTACTGAATTTTAGTTTCCAAGTGCCTTTTGCATAAGCTTCCTTGTCCACCTCAAATGCTTTCACATCTGTTACTTTAATATTAGGATTTAGATCACTTAATATTTTAGAGTTGTCAACTTTTGTCTCAGTTGCATAGGTTGAAGAAGCATCGATATCAGCATCATAAGAAGTGCCATCAGCATCAACTAATTTAACAGTTGGAATTGAAAAAGAGCTAATCGGCTTTTTAGATACGTTTTTAATTGTATATTGAACTGCTACAATTGTACCACCATCAGATGCTTTCTTTTCAACATATTGAGTACCGACAGTATCTCTGTCCTCTACCTTCGTAACTGTCACTTCAGTTTTTTCAGTTTTTACGGTATCACCGATATTGTATGTTTTTTCAGTTTCTGCTTTGCTGCTGCTTGATGTTTTGGAAGTGGCTTCTGAGCCGCCTCCGCCGCCAATCATATTACCGATAATAATGATGACAACAACTGCGAGAATAAACGTAATGATTTTATGTCGCATAAAAAAGTTACGTTGATCTTTACCGCAGTTAGGACATTTTTTTACACCCTTTGCAATTTCTTGACCGCAAGCTTTACAGGGTACTAGTTTTCCTGCCATTATATTTCCTCCTATGTAATAAAATGTACGAAACATATGTACTATAATGCCTATATTATTTCGCTTAGTCAATATAAAATTATGAATTTCTTATAATTATTATCATTTATAGTTAAATTCACTTGTAAAATATATGCTTTTTTTCTTATCGGTTATATCTGTTCTTTTTTAATAGATAACTCGTTTTTTCTTCCAGCTTATCTGATGAAAACTCCGCAAATACCCCTTGAACCAATTCGAACCGTCCCTTATAATGCTAATATTGGAAAGTGAAAAGGATATGATAAAAACAGTGGTTTTCTAGGGTTCCGCAATGCAAATTGGACTGTGACCGAGAGAAAACACATAGCAGCTTGGCTGTTATGACACGGTGGGATAAAAGCCCAGGAGTTTCTGCTCTTTTTCGAGAGCGTTCTCCTGGGTTTTTTTATTTGCTAGAACAGAACAATGAGAAGGAGTGTTTTCGTGATGAAAAAGAGAATGCTGGATGTACTAATGCTTGTGATTGGCGCTTTTTTCTTCGCGCTTGCGGTTAATTTATTTGCGATTCCCAATGATCTTGGGGAAGGCGGAGTCACTGGGATTACGCTGATATTGTATTATCTGTTTCAATGGTCTCCTGGTGTCACGAACTTTATCTTAAATGCGTTTTTGCTTTTAATCGGCTACAAGTTTCTGGATGGAAAAACAACGGTTTATACGATCATTGCGGTTGCGGCAAATTCGCTTTTTCTTCATCTGACACATGGGTGGAGCATTCCGTCTGATGAATTGATCATTAATACGATTTTCGCAGGTGTATTTGCGGGAGTCGGGATCGGCATGATTATCCGGGTCGGCGGGACGACGGCCGGTTCCGCGATTTTGGCCAGAATTGCTAATAAATATTTAGATTGGAATATCAGCTATGCACTCTTGTTTTTTGATTTAATCGTAGTATTTAGCTCTTATTTTATTATTGGTGCAGAAAAAATGATGTTTACGATCGTGATGCTGTATATCGGTACCAAAGTGATGGACTTCATTATTGAAGGTTTGAATACGAAAAAAGCCATTACGGTCATTTCAGAAAATAAGAGTGAGATTGCAGAGCAGGTAAATACCTTGATGGATCGGGGCGTGACGATTTTATCAGGGAAGGGAAATTATACGGGCCAATCAAAAGAGATTTTGTATATCGTCATTAACAAACAGGAGCTGTCTATGCTGAAAAAAATCATTAGAAGCTGCGACAAAAAAGCGTTTGTGATCGTTCATGATGTACGCGATGTGTTTGGAGAAGGGTTTGTAGATATATCTAAATAAAGAAAAATCCCTCTGTACTTGAAGCAGAGGGATTTTTTCATTTAGAACGGATATTTGCGGTATTGCTTCTGTATCGAAATCCATTTCGTCACGGTAAATTCCCTCGACGACCCACGGATTGCCGAAGCGGCCGACACCGCTTGCTTTGTTTCCGCCAAAGGCAATATTCGGCGAATCATTGACGGACTGGTCGTTGACATGGGTCATGCCGCTGTCAATTTGCAGGGCGAACTTTTCGCCTTTTTCTACATCAGAAGTGAAAACCGCAGAGCTGAGGCCGTATTCAGTATCATTTGCCATGTCAATCGCTTCCTGGTCGCTGCCAGCTTTAATAATGGTTGCGATTGGGGCAAACAGCTCCGTTTGGGCAATTTTGCTGTTGTTGTCCGCACCGACAAAGACGTACGGCGTCAGCACGTTTCCGACGCGTTTTCCTTCAACCGCAAGCTCAATGCCTTCTGCCTTTGCCTGCTCAATGATCTCCAGCGCTTTCTCGATTTGGCGCTCGTTGATCAGCGGGCCGACAACGGTTTTCGGATCGGTTTGATCGCCGTACGGAAGCTGTTTGACACGGGCGGTGAACTTTTCTACAAACTCATCGTACACATCTTGATGAACGATGATCCTGTTGATAATCATACAGATTTGTCCCTGGTGAATAAATTTTCCGAAAATCGCGGCATCCACAGCACGATCGACATCCGCATCTGAAAGGACGGCAAATGGATTGTTGCCGCCGAGTTCAAGGGCCATTCGTTTGAAGGCACGACCGGCGATTTCACCGATGTGGCGCCCGACTGCTGTTGATCCTGTAAAGCTGATTAATCTCGGGATTGGATTGGTGAGCATGCCGTCCCCGATTTCCTTTACATCCGTCAGCATGACGTTAAGGACACCGGCGGGAAGACCGGCGTGTTCAAACGCTTTCGCAATGATGGTTCCGCCGGAAATAGCGGTTTGGATATCAGGCTTGTGAACAACGCTGTTACCCAGCGCAATTGCGGGCGCAATGGATCTCATAGATAAATTCATCGGAAAATTAAATGGAGAAATCGATGAAATGACACCAAGCGGAAGGCGGTAAATCTTATTGGTTTTCCCTTCAATGTCGGATGGCACCTCTTTGACGCCGCCTAATTCACCAGTATACGTCATGGCTTCATCTAAAATCGCAATCGTTTGTTCCAGCTCGATTGTTGATTTAATGATCGTTCCGCCAGTTTCGCGGGCGATCATCATAATGATGTCATCACGGTTTTCCTGTAAATAGCCGCGCGCTTTTTGCAGGACGGCTTTTCGGTCTTCCGTCGTGCTCTTGGCCCACTCTTTTTGGGCTTTCTGTGCAATGTCAAACGCATCCTCCAGCTGTTTGCCCGTTGCCAAAGATGCTGTTGTGATCACAGACTGGTCATACGGATTCAAAATGTCCTCCGTACGTCCGCTTTCTCCCTCAGTCCATTTTCCGTTGATAAAACTTTTGTTTAACGTTTCGAAACTCATAAGATGACCCTCCTTTGGTCCTGCATATCCTTTTCTATTTCCGCTGAAGCCAATATGTAAACGAATGAGGTTTCCCTTTCAGTTTCTCGTCTATCTATACCGGATATACTCTTTTTTAGTGGAGAACATGTGTGTTTCGCCTTATACTGAATATACAGATCCTTACATAAGAGAGGAGACTCTATGAAATCGCTGCTGGCTATTTATCCCGGTTCGATTGTGTCTGAGGAGCTTTGCATAAGGGAAGGCTGTCTATGTTTTTTTGATGAGAGCAATCAGAGATATATCTCCATTCCGAAAACAGAGATCAGTGAAAAAGAAGTATTGGTGCTGCAGTCATTTTTGACGCCTGCGGATGAGGGCAATCAAATGTCTATGAAATCACCTGAGGAAAACAAGTGGTTTTCGTTCCTTTTTTCCAGAGGGGAATTGCCGGCGTACATAAAGAAACGGACGAGATTTGTTCACTTTCATTTATTCGGCAAAATAGAAAGGACGTCCTTTACGGAAGCGGTTCGCCATTTTTGGCCGGTGTCTTTTGTGATTGTGTGGATCCATGAGGACAGAGGCGTGATTGTAGAGCAGGAAAGTGAAGCGGCGGCGGAGAAGGACGAACTGGAATCACTTGCAAAGGTTCTTGAAAGTGATTTCTACTTCAGTGTCCGTTTTTACGCCGGAAGATTTTACGAGCCGGATGAGTGTCTGCGAAAGCATTACGCCCGTGAACAGGCGTATTTCCTGTTTGCTGAAAAACGGCTGCCTCAGGTACAGAGTGTGACCTTTGAGATGATCTTTCCTTTTCTATTATTAGAGACAGAAAAAGAAAAATTGGAAACGCTGCTCTCTGAAGAAGCTGAGCTTTTATTTGGAAGTGAATCTGAGCTAAGGAAGACCATTAAGCTGTTTATTGAAAACAACTCAAACGTCACATTAACAGCGAAAAAGCTGCATCTGCATCGTAACAGCCTGCAATATCGGATTGATAAATTTATTGAGCGGTCAGGGATAGATATCAAATCGTACAAAGGCGCGCTTCTTGCCTATTTTATCTGCCTGCAAAGTGAAAGTTCAGAATAAATTGGAAATATGCACGAAAAATGGCTGGGTGATTTTATGAACGCTGCCCATTTTAGCGAGAGGGAATTGCTGTTACACTCAATATAAGAAAGCGTTTACAATAACAAAGGGGGATGTTAGATGGCTGAATTGCGGATGGAGCACATTTATAAATTTTATGATCAAAAGGAACCGGCGGTTGATGACTTTAACCTTCATATTGCCGATAAGGAATTTATCGTATTCGTCGGCCCGTCCGGCTGCGGGAAATCAACGACGCTGCGAATGGTCGCAGGACTTGAAGAAATTTCGAAAGGCGATTTTTATATTGAAGGAAAACGGGTCAATGATGTAGCGCCAAAGGACAGGGATATCGCGATGGTATTTCAGAACTACGCGCTCTATCCGCATATGACGGTCTACGATAATATCGCGTTCGGGCTCAAGCTTCGGAAAATGCCGAAGCCTGAAATCAAAAAAAGAGTAGAGGAAGCTGCTAAAATTCTCGGGCTGGAGGAATATTTGCACCGTAAACCGAAAGCGCTGTCAGGCGGACAGAGACAGCGGGTTGCGCTGGGCCGGGCAATCGTGCGGGATGCAAAGGTGTTCCTGATGGATGAGCCTTTGTCAAACCTGGATGCGAAGCTGAGGGTGCAAATGCGGGCGGAAATCATTAAGCTCCACCAGAGACTGCAGACTACTACGATTTATGTGACGCATGACCAGACAGAAGCGCTGACGATGGCGACACGGATCGTAGTCATGAAAGATGGGAAAATTCAGCAGATCGGGACGCCGAAGGATGTTTATGAATTCCCTGAAAACGTCTTTGTCGGCGGGTTTATCGGATCACCGGCGATGAACTTTTTCAAAGGAAAGCTCACGGATGGCTTAATCAAAATCGGTTCTGCGGCATTAACCGTCCCGGAAGGAAAAATGAAAGTGCTGCGTGAAAAAGGCTACATCGGCAAAGAGGTCATCTTCGGCATCCGTCCTGAGGATATACATGATGAATTGATTGTCGTGGAATCATATAAGAACTCTTCGATTAAGGCGAAAATCAATGTTGCAGAGCTGCTCGGTTCTGAAATCATGATTTATTCGCAGATCGACAACCAAGACTTTATTGCGCGGATCGACGCCCGCCTCGATATTCAATCGGGCGATGAGCTGACGGTCGCATTTGATATGAACAAAGGCCATTTCTTTGACAGTGAGACAGAAATGAGAATTCGATAAGATCAAAAAAACCGGACATGGGGATGTCCGGTTTTTTGCTATTGAAAATCTCAGAATCAAACCGATGAAAAAGGAGGAAGAAATAGACAGAAAGCAGGAGAACGATGAAACGATTGTTTTTAAGCGTCTTTCTTTTGGGCAGCTGTTTGGCGCTTGCGGCTTGCGCTGATCAAGAGGCGAATGCAGAGCAGCCGATGCCAAAAGCGGAACAAAAGAAACCGGAAAAAAAGGCAGTACAAGTTCAGAAAAAAGAAGACGATACATCCGCATGGATCAAAACAGAGAAACCGGCAAAGCTGCCGATTTTGATGTACCACAGCATTTCTTCAGGAAACAGCCTCCGTGTGCCAAAAAAAGAATTCGAGGCGCATATGAAGTGGCTTCATGATAACGGCTATCAGACATTAACGCCGAAAGAGGCGTATCTCATGCTGACGCAGGATAAAAAACCGAGTGAGAAGTGCGTGCTGATCACATTTGATGACGGGTACACCGACAATTATCAAGATGCGTATCCGGTGCTGAAAAAGTACGGGATGAAGGCAACGATTTTTATGATCGGCAAATCGATCGGACATAAGCACCATCTGACAGAGGAACAAATGAAGGAAATGGCACAGCACGGCATATCGATTGAAAGCCATACGATTGACCACCTTGAACTGAACGGATTAACGCCTCAACAGCAGCAAAGTGAGATGGCTGATTCGAAAAAGCTGTTTGACAACATGTTTCATCAGCAAACCACCATCATCAGCTATCCGGTAGGGCGCTACAATGAGGAGACGCTGAAGGCCGCTGAAAAAACAGGCTATCAAATGGGCGTGACGACAGAACCGGGCGCGGCTTCGAGAGACCAGGGAATGTATGCCCTCCATCGTGTGCGCGTGTCCCCAGGCATGTCGGGCTCGGCTTTTGGTGCGTACATCGAATCAATGAAATAAAAAAAGGCGGCGTTTAATCGCCGCCCCCTCCGCCGCCACAGCCGGAATCGCTGAAACCTCCGTCACTGCCGCATCCATCATGGTGCGAGCTATGATCTGAATAACCGAAATACCCGCTGTCCGCCTGCTGGCGGCTTTTATTTTCCGATGACTGCGGCTGAATGACTGAAAGAAAAACAATAATAGCTATTATCAATAAGATCACTATCACTTCTGGTCACTCCCTTTTTTCACCATATCTGTTATACGGATGAAACGCTGACCGGTTTCATTTCAAAGTGATCGATTCTTTCAGTCGGTCTCTGAGCCAGCGCTTTAGCACCCCATGTCCTTTGTTTGACAATAAAGTGCCGACACGCCAATACATAGGGGGATGAGGAGCGAACTGAAAATCAATCAATCTGAAAAACCAGCTTTTATCACGGGTGAGAGAGTCAATTTGAAGCTCGTCTTCACCTGTTTCAGAGCTGTAGGCACTTTGTTTCTGTATGTCCTCATCCTGCCGAACCGCCAAGATTCTCAAGGCTTCAGCCATTTGTTTGTAACCGCCCTCCAGCAATGATGCGCCAAGGTTGTCAGCACGCACCTCCATCCATTGTGAACAAAAGGATTGATAGAGCTGGAACAGGATAATGATTGCCATAATGAAAGCCCAAAGCGCAATTTTGTGGGCCTCGGAATGGGTGATATGCTGCTCAAACAAGAGGAAAATCCCAACGACAGCTCCAAGAAATAGAAAACGCAAAAGCTGTGATGACAGAACGTCACGTTTTTTGATATGAATTGCCTCATGGGCCAGAATGCCTTCGATAACACGCTGTGGAAGTGTTAGTGTGGCGCTTGTCAGGATGACCATTGACCTCCCGACATTCATGCCTACTGCCATTCCGTTGTAATCATCACTCTCCGTTTCGTATATGCGGACATGGGAAATGCCGGCCGATCGGAAAATCTTATCGGCCGCTGCCTGTACATGCGGATGATGACAAGGCTTGGCGTCCATCGCCGCCCGCAACACACGGTCTGACATATACATGTTGAATACCCAATACAGGATTACGGCAACAGCCATGACCCATGGAGAGGCATGTAATGCGTATAACGCGAGCACCAATAAGGCGTAAGCGGATACCCCTTTTACGCTGGCGGCAAAATAAAGCTTCCCGAGCAGCCGCTTCACATTTTTTCTATGATAAAATGGCAAAACAGAAATCACATTGTCCACATCGTTTTCTGCATCTGTGTATTCCTGGAGAATTGTTTTCCATTTTTGCGGTTCCTTCACCGTCAGAAACAGTGTTTCGCCGGGAAGAGACAGTTTAATGACTTGCTGAAAGCTTGTTGTCAAATCTAAACGGGATGAATACATCGTCAGTAGCGGATGGAGCTTTAAGAGATCAGCTGTTGATTCAAGCTGAATGTCCTTCAAATCGGAAAGCGGGTATGTACGGGTTTCATAGTGTGAGCTGATATGCAATTTTTCTAAGGCTGCTGAATAAAAAACCTTTACGCTAAAAACATTCAGTATTCGCTTCACAAGTGCCCCTCCGCCGGAGATTATGCCGAGAAGGATCACATATTTGAGAGGGCTTGTGTCAGGTCCATAGATGAAAAAAATAACAGCCCCTGCAAACACAATGGCGGTCAGCGTAATGTCTGACAGGAGGCGTGTTTTGTTTTTGGCAAGCTCGATTTCCTGCCAGTCTCCCGAAGGTTTTTCCGCACGCTCTGAAACAATGAGATCCATTGCGGTCCAATAGCAGTAGAACATTGTCGCGATTGAGACAATGCCGTCCATGAATGAGAGATGAGAGAAGATGTAAACTGCAGCGCCGACCCATAGAACAATATCAATCCAGAAGTCTATGGCCGGAATGAGTTTTGCTGCCAGGGCTGATATCAAATAAAATCCCAGCCCGAGTAGCATATAGAGAAATAGATGAGTTCCCATAGGCATGCCATATTCCTTTCTATCTAGTATTTCCAACTATTACTATAGCATGAGGCGGGAACTTGCAAAAACATGGACATGCAAAAAAGCAAGCTCTTTCGTTTGACGAAGAACTTGCTTGCGGGGATCAATAAAACTGGTGAAGCAGCAATAAGGTTAAGGATACTGTAATCGCGCCCCCGATGCGGGTAGACACTTGGGCGAAAGGCATTAGTTCAAGCCTTTCAGCGGCGCTTAAAATGGCAACGTCACCGGTGCCGCCTTGCCCAGAATGGCACGCATTGATAATGGCGGTTTCAATCGGATACATGTTCAGCCATTTTCCTGTGAAGAAGCCAACGGCCATCATGGTCACAACGATAGACAGAATCGTGATAATATTGCTGAGGTTAAAAGCGGCGACAAGCTTGTCCCACGGCGTCATGGATACCCCAATCGCAAAGAGAAGCGGGTAGGTCACAGCTGTTGAAAAGAAGCGGGACACTCCAAACGCGCCATTTTCAATTGAGGCAGGCACCAATCTGAACAGCTTGATTAGAACAGCCAGTAACAGCATGGCAACGGGTGCCGGAAAACCGAAAAAATCGTGAGCAAGCATGCCGACTAAGTATAAAGAAACAGCAAGGATACCGCCTGACGCAAATAAAGAAAGGTTGAACATTTGCTGGCCGCTTTGTGATTCCTCCAGCGCAGGGGACTCTTCTTCGGAGCGGTCCACTTTGCCGTTGCCTGTCCATTCCGGTTTTTTCTTTCCGATGCGGTTCAGCAATCCCGCTAGAATAATCGCGCACAGGCTGCCCAGCATAATCGATGGCAGAACAAGTGCAAACGCTTCCCCTTGAGAAATGGGCATGATGTCAGAATATCCGATGGACAGCGGGATAGCGCCTTCTCCGACTCCTCCAGCCATGATCGGAATGACAATGTACAGCAGGGTATGCTGAAATCCGAGTCCGAGCAATGTCCCGACAGCCAGTCCGACAATAGCGGCTGTGACAGAACCGACAATAAGCGGAATAAAGATTTTCATGAATGCTTTTACGAGTGTTTCTCTTTTCATGCCGAGAATGCTTCCGACGACAATACCGGCGATAAACAAATATAGAAAGTTTGAGTTTTCTGTAAATTCTGTGGTGGATTTGACGATATCATTAGGCAGCAGGTGATAGTACACGATAGCGGACGGAATAAAAGTAGCTAGGATGGCCGGGCCGCCGATAGAACGAACTATCGGTAACGATTTGCCGACTTGGGCAAAGGTAAACCCGAAAAACGCCATGACGGCGATGGATGTCAAAATGTCACTTTTTACATCGTGATGCATAACAAAAACAGTGATTAATATAAACAGCAAGGCATACACAGGAAGCGGTATGATGCCTACTTTTATATTCATGGCTTTCGCAAACCAATTCTCTTTTCGAACCCCTTCGTGAATTGTATCCGTTTGCAATTGCATGTGTGTTTGAAGCTCTCCCATTGAAAAACCTCCCCTATTCTTGATGCAGTGAAATTGTTCACTATGTTAAGTATACTAAAAAATTGAAATTATTAATATATTAAAAATTTACTATTCAACTTTTCTCCACTTGCCGTTTTAGTTGGAAAGAGGCATTCTGACTAAAATCGGTTTATGACGGAATGCTGGGAATCGAGTGCTGGTGCGGGGCAAGCATTTTGTTCGCAAGGAACGATGTGTTGATGTACGATAATAAAGGGTCATTTATCCTAGCAGCCGACATAAATAAGCAACAAAATAGACAAAAATCCGTCACATAGCGCGGGACTTTTTAGGTATTTTAGGCTTTATTTTTGAAATGAATCGTTGTAAAGTACTTAATATGAACCAGTCAGAGATTGTGTCATTTGGTCAGTCTAGCAATCTTGCATCATATTGAACGACTTTTTGACACATTTGTGAAATATTGAACAATATTTTTTTCGTCTATTTTGTGAATTACTGATCAAAGTTTTGGTTCTATTTGTGAAGTAGTGAGCAAATTAACAGTTTCAACCGGAAATGGAGGAGAAAGCATGAGTGAATTGGTATTAGCCCGCATACAATTTGCATCAACAACGTTGTTTCACTTCTTGTTTGTGCCGATGTCTATCGGGCTTGTGTTTATGGTTGCGTTGATGGAGACTCTTTATCTTGTAAAGAAAAATGAGCTGTATCTCAAAATGGCAAAGTTTTGGGGACACTTATTCTTAATAAATTTCGCAGTCGGTGTTGTAACGGGGATTCTGCAAGAATTCCAGTTTGGACTGAACTGGTCTGATTACTCCCGTTTTGTCGGAGATGTATTTGGCGCTCCGCTTGCGATTGAAGCATTATTGGCGTTTTTCATGGAATCTATTTTTATCGGATTATGGATTTTTGGCTGGGACCGCCTGCCGAAGAAAATTCACGCTCTCTGCATATGGCTCGTATCATTCGGAACGATCATGTCATCTTTCTGGATTTTAACAGCAAACTCCTTTATGCAGGAGCCGGTCGGCTTTACGATTAAAAACGGCCGCGCGGAAATGAATGATTTTGGCGCGTTGATTACAAACCCTCAGCTCTGGGTTGAATTCCCGCACGTCATTTTCGGTGCGCTTGCCACTGGAGCTTTCTTTATTGCCGGAGTGAGTGCTTTTAAACTGCTGAAGAAAAAAGAAGTGCCGTTCTTTAAACAATCTTTTAAACTCGCAATGATCGTCGGCCTTTGTGCCGGTCTTGGCGTCGGCCTTAGCGGACACATGCAGGCTGAGCACTTGATGGAATCACAGCCGATGAAAATGGCTGCCAGTGAAGGCCTATGGGAAGACAGCGGTGACCCTGCTGCTTGGACTGCTTTTGCGACGATCGATACGAAAAATGAAAAAAGCTCAAATGAAATCAAAGTTCCTTATGCCTTGAGCTACTTGGCTTATCAGAAATTCAGCGGAAGTGTCAAAGGGATGAAAACCCTTCAGGCTGAGTACGAAAAAATATACGGAAAAGGCGACTACATTCCGCCAGTGAAAACGACATTCTGGAGCTTCCGCATCATGGTTGGCGCAGGCGTTGTCATGATTCTTGCTGCGTTAGGCGGCCTCTGGCTGAACCGCCGCAAAAAGCTTGAAAACAGCAAATGGTATTTGCGCATCATGATCGCGTTGATTTCCTTCCCGTTTCTTGCGAACTCCGCGGGCTGGATTATGACAGAAATCGGACGTCAGCCTTGGACGGTTATGGGCTTGATGACAACGGCTCAATCTGTGTCGCCTAACGTAACTGCGGGTTCCTTGTTATTCTCAATCATCGCATTCGGTGTGATGTACATGATTCTGGGCGCGCTGCTTGTCTTCTTGTTTATCCGTGAGATTAAAAAAGGTGCGGAGCATGATAATCATCATGATGTGCCTGTATCAACAGATCCATTTAGTCAGGAGGTATACCATGGCATCTCTTCATGATCTTTGGTTTATACTCGTTGCTGTATTGTTTGTAGGATTCTTCTTTTTGGAAGGCTTTGATTTCGGGGTCGGCATGGCGACCCGTTTTCTTGGCCATAATGAATTAGAACGCAGAGTGCTGATCAACACGATCGGGCCGTTCTGGGACGCGAATGAAGTGTGGCTTTTGACTGGCGCAGGCGCCATTTTCGCGGCATTCCCAAACTGGTATGCAACGATGCTGAGCGGTTATTACATTCCGTTTGTCATAGTGCTGCTTGCGTTAATGGGCCGCGGGGTCGCGTTTGAGTTCCGCGGCAAGGTGGATCATTTAAAATGGGTAAAGGTTTGGGACTGGGTCGTTTTCTTCGGCAGTCTGATTCCTCCGTTTGTGCTTGGTGTGCTGTTCACGACATTATTCCGCGGGATGCCGATTGATGCCGACATGAACATTCACGCACATGTATCTGATTATATCAATGTATATTCTATACTTGGCGGTGTGACGGTAACACTTCTTTGCTTCCAGCATGGATTAATGTTTATCACGCTGCGTACGATTGGTGATTTGCAAAACCGCGCCCGGAAAATGGCGCAAAAGATAATGGGTGTTGTTTTTGTAGCGGTTCTTGCCTTCGCGGCCCTTTCTGCGTATCAGACAGACATGTTTACACGCCGCGGCGAGATTACCATTCCGCTCACTGTTTTGATTGTCATCTGCTTTATGTTCGCGGCTGTATTTATTCGTAAGAAAAAAGACGGCTGGACATTTGCGATGACAGGCGCTGGTCTGGCGCTGACCGTGGGAATGATCTTTATTTCCCTATTCCCTCGCGTAATGGTCAGCTCGCTTCATAGCGCATACGATTTAACAGTAGCTAACGCTTCTTCCGGAGATTATTCGCTTAAAGTCATGTCAATTGCAGCATTAACGCTATTGCCGTTCGTCATCGGCAGCCAGATCTGGAGCTATTATGTCTTCCGGAAGCGCGTCAGTCATAAGGAGCCTATGACTTATTAATGGGAAAAGACCTGTTTCGATATAAAGGAATGAAGCGGATTCTCACCGTGATTACTTGCTTAACGCTGATTCAGACAGCCGCTATTATCATGCAGGCAGAGTGGCTGAGTGAAGCTGTAACCGGGCTTTTCAACGGGAAGAGCATTGCCTCCCTGTTTCCGGTGATCGGCTTTTTCCTCATCGCTTTTGTCGCGCGGCACGGGGTGACAGTGGCGCGTCAGAAAATCGTCTATCATTATGCCGCCCGGACGGGAGCTGATTTGAGGAAAAGCTTTCTCGATCAGCTGTTCCGCTTAGGCCCCCGCTTTGCAAAGAAAGAGGGGACGGGGCAAATGGTGACGCTGGCGATGGAAGGCATCATCCAGTTCCGCCGTTACCTGGAGCTGTTTCTGCCGAAAATGGTCAGCATGGCGATTGTGCCTGCGGCAGTTGTCATTTATGTGTTTTTTCAGGATCAGACATCAGCCATCATTTTAGTCGCTGCTATGCCGATTCTGATCATCTTTATGATTCTCCTCGGCCTTGTCGCGCAGAGAAAAGCGGATCGTCAGTGGAAATCCTATCAGAGACTTTCCAATCATTTTGTTGATTCTCTTCGCGGGCTGGAGACATTGCGTTTCCTAGGTTTGAGCAAGTCACACAGCAAAAATATTTTCTATGTGAGTGAGCGGTATCGCAAGGCAACGATGAGCACACTCCGGGTGGCGTTTTTGTCATCATTCGCCCTCGATTTTTTCACGATGCTGTCGGTGGCGACAGTCGCAGTATTTCTGGGCCTGCGCCTTATTGACGGCGATATTTTGCTTGGCCCTGCTTTAACGGCGCTTATTCTGGCACCTGAGTATTTTTTGCCGGTGCGGGAAGTGGGGAATGATTATCATGCAACGCTGAACGGCCAGGAAGCAGGAAAAACCATTCAAGAGATTTTGTCACAGCCTGGTTTTAAAGAAGAGACGCCGCTTCAGCTCGAAGCTTGGTCCGATCAGGATGAGCTGAAGCTGTCAGGCGTGTCAGTCGGCCGTTCGGTGTCTGATATTCATCTCTCATTCAAAGGCAAGAAAAAAATCGGCATTATCGGTGCAAGCGGCGCAGGAAAATCAACATTAATTGATATTCTCGGCGGATTTTTAGAGCCGGATGGCGGGATGATTGAGGTTAATGGTACAAGCCGGTCCCATTTGCAGGACGGCAGCTGGCAGAAGAACCTTCTTTACATCCCTCAGCATCCGTACATTTTTGATGATAAGCTTGGGAACAACATTCGCTTCTACCATCCAAGCGCTTCGGCAGAGGAAACAGCCCGTGCTGCTGCTGCGGCGGGACTGGCGGAGCTGGTGGATAGCCTTCCTGAAGGATTAGAGGGGCGCATCGGGGAAGGCGGCCGGGCGCTCAGCGGCGGCCAGGCACAGCGTGTCGCGCTGGCCCGCGCCTTTTTGGGAAACCGTCCGATCCTGCTGCTGGATGAGCCGACCGCCCATCTTGATATCGAAACAGAATATGAAATAAAAGAAACGATGTTGGATTTATTTGAGGATAAGCTCGTCTTTCTCGCGACTCACCGCCTTCACTGGATGCTCGATATGGACGAAATTATCGTGCTGGACGGAGGCAGGGTTGCGGAAGTCGGGACTCACGATGAATTGCTGGCGAAAAACGGTGTGTATACCAAACTCGTGAAGGCACAACTGGGGGAAAGAGCATGAAGAAAGAAGAATGGATTTTGCCGTATATCAAGCAAAATGCCCGCCTGTTTGTTCTGGTTATCTTTTTGGGCGCGGTGACGATTTTTTCTGCTGCTTTTCTCATGTTCACCTCGGGTTTTTTGATCTCTAAGGCGGCGACAAGGCCGGAAAACATCCTGCTCATTTATGTGCCGATTGTCGCTGTGCGCACCTTTGGGATTGCGCGCTCTGTATCGCGATATGTGGAACGGCTCGTCGGGCATCACATTATTTTGAAAATCGTATCCGACATGCGCGTCCGCCTTTACAATATGCTTGAGCCGGGTGCTTTGATGCTGCGTTCCCGTTTTCGCACGGGGGATATGCTCGGTATTTTGTCTGAGGATATTGAGCATTTGCAGGATGCTTTCTTAAAAACGATTTTTCCTGCGATCTCAGCCTTGCTCCTGTATGCTGTCTCAGTGATAGTGCTCGGCTTCTTCTCTTGGCCGTTTGCCATATTGCTTGCGCTTTATTTGTTTGTTCTTGTTGTATTGTTTCCGGTTGTGTCTTTGCTCGTGACGAGAGCGAAGAATGCGAAGCTGAAAAGCGGACGGAATGTGCTGTACAGCCGTCTGACAGATGCTGTGATGGGTGTCAGCGACTGGATGTTCAGCGGACGCCGGCATGCGTTTATTGATTCCTATGAAAAAGAGGAACATGATTGGTTTGAGCTTGAACGGAAAAAGCAATGCTTTACGAGATGGCGGGATTTTGCTGCGCAATGCCTTGTCGCCGGCCTTATTTTGCTGATGCTGTTTTGGACAGCGGGACAGCAAGCGGACGGCGAGCTCGCTAAAACGATGATTGCCGCTTTTGTGCTAGTGGTGTTTCCGTTGACGGAAGCCTTTTTGCCGCTTTCGGATGCCTTAGGCGAAGTGTCGGGCTATCAGGATTCTATCAGACGCATGAACAAGGTGGCTCCTCAGCCGGAGGCGTCACAAACTGAATCAGGGGATCAAATGCTCGATCTTCAAGATGTCACCTTGGCCTTTCGTGATGCGACGTTTTCTTATGACAACAGCAGCAAAGTGCTTGACAACTTTTCCTTTACGCTGCGCCAAGGAGAAAAAATGGCGCTGCTCGGCCGAAGCGGCTCTGGGAAATCTACATCGCTTGCATTAATCGAAGGGGCCTTGAAGCCAGACTCCGGTTCTGTAACGTTAAACGGAGTGGAGACAGCGCTGCTAAAGGATCAGATTGCGGATGCGGTGGCCGTGTTAAATCAAAAACCGCACCTGTTTGATACAAGTATTTTGAACAACATCAGGCTCGGAAACGGAGATGCAAGCGACGAGGATGTGCGCCGCGCCGCAAAGCAGGTCAAGCTGCATGACTACATTGAGTCATTGCCTGACGGATATCATACCTCTGTACAGGAAACGGGCATCCGTTTTTCCGGTGGAGAGCGCCAGCGGATCGCACTTGCGAGGATTTTGCTGCAGGATACACCGATCATCATCCTCGATGAGCCAACAGTCGGCCTCGATCCTATTACCGAACGTGAATTGATGGAAACGGTGTTTGAGGTGCTGAAAGGAAAAACGATTTTATGGATTACCCACCATCTCGCGGGAGTGGAAGCGGCTGATAAAATCGTATTTCTCGAAAACGGCAAAACAGAAATGGAAGGAACCCATGAGGAGCTTCTGGCGGCAAACGAACGGTACAGCCGCCTGTATCACCTTGATGTTCCTGTAAAATAGAAGACAGCCCCTGAGGCTGTCTTTCATCGTGTCGACAAACCCTCGCATTCGTTGTCAGTCCTGCGCGTTGGTGCTCACGAATGACTAAGGAACAGCGGCTAAATGCTTAGGCGTCCTGCCCAAACACCGCTGTCATCACATCCTGTGAAAGTCTGCTCCGATGCTCGCCCTTCCTAGACTTCAAGGGTTTTCAATCACGCTGAATAGATGACATAATCATAAAATGAAAACCATTTTATGATTTTATCAACAATCTAAGACAGCCCTAAAAGGCTGTCTTTTTTGTTTGAAAAAGAAAAGGGACAGGAAAAATAGGAAAAGAAAGCAGAGGAGGGATAGAGATGAATGTTCCATATTGGACGGAAGAGCATGTAAGGGCCACGCTTCCTGAAAGAGATGCGGAGAGCCATAAAGGCACGTACGGTACGGCTTTGCTGCTGGCGGGAAGTGACGACATGCCGGGCGCAGCGCTGCTTGCAGGGCTTGGGGCCATGCGGAGCGGTCTCGGCAAGCTTGTCATCGGTACATCAGAAAGCGTAATCCCGCTAATTGTTCCTGTTTTGCCCGAGGCGACCTATTGGCGTGACGGCTGGAAAAAAGCGGCGGGTGCTCAGCTTGAAGAGACGTACCGGGCCATTGCCATCGGATCGGGCCTTCCGCAAACGGAAAGCGTACAGCAGGCAGTCGATCATGTGCTTACGGCTGATTGTCCTGTTATTTTGGATGCCGGAGCGCTGGAGAAGCGCACATATCCGAAACGGGAGGCACCCGTCATCCTCACGCCGCACCCGGGCGAGTTTTCCCGAATGACAGGGATGCCCGTGAACGAATTGCAGAAAAAAAGAGCGGAATATGCAAAGGAATGGGCGGCTCAGCTGCAGACTGTCATTGTGTTAAAAGGAAACCAAACCGTCATCGCGTTTCCTGATGGAGACTGCTGGCTCAATCCAACCGGAAACGGGGCGCTCGCCAAGGGCGGCACCGGTGACACACTGACGGGCATGATATTGGGGATGCTCTGCTGTCATGAAGATCCAAAGCACGCCATATTAAACGCGGTCTATTTGCATGGTGCGTGCGCCGAGCTCTGGACGGACGAGCACTCCGCTCATACGCTGCTCGCTCATGAGCTATCTGACATGCTGCCCCGCGTGTGGAAGCGATTTGAATGATAAAAAAGCTGTCTTCAGAGAGAAGACAGCTTTTCTTGATACCCCGCCCGTTTTTTCAGACGCGGTTTCATTAATACATAGTAAAGCACAGAAGGCACGGCCAAGCCGATAATCCATGCAATGTCTCCGCCGCCAAACACTTTGGCAAGCGGTCCGATGTAAAAGCTTGTGTTGATAAACGGAATTTCCAGCAAGATAGACAGAACGAACGCAATTGTGGTGATCCAATTGACCTTTCCATAAGGCCCGTTTACGTCGAACATGGCTTTGACTTGATACTTTCCGTGGCGGACGAAGTAGTAATCGACTAAATTGATTGCCGTCCACGGAATTAAGAAATAACTGATGAAAAAGATAAAATTCAAAAACAGCTCCATAAAATTGCTCTGTCCCAGTAGGCTTAAGACTGTGCCGACAAGCGTGACACCCAGGATCATGATGATTCTGACTTTGGGCGTGACTTTTAATTTCAGAAACGGCTCCAGCGTTGTTGTCGTGGACATGAATGCCCCATACAGGTTAAAAACATTGATCGCCATTTGCCCAAATAACACAATGATCAGCATAATAAACGAGAAGGGACCGAACAATTGGACAATCTGGCTGCCTGAGTTTGCCGTAAAGTCAGGAAGTGAGGTTGTCAGCAATGCGCCGAGCAGCATCATCCAGATGGAGCTGACAGATGTACCTGCATAGCTGTACCAAAATGTTTTTGAAGCCGGTGTTTTAACTGGCAGATATCTTGAATAATCGGCAACATACGGCGCGTAGGCAAGCTGCCACGTCGCAACTGCGCTGACTGCCACCAAGAAAATTGGCAGATCAATCGCTCCGGGAATCCAGCTGCCTGCCGGAATCGGCAATTGAAAAATGAGAATCGTTGCAGCAAAAAATACAGCAAAAGAGGTCCAAGAAAGGATTTTTTGCATTTTGTGAATCAAATCATGGCCGAAAATGGTGAGTAAAAAACATAAGGCGCTTAAGCCTATAATGCTCCATGATCCCGGGATGGGAACAAAGCTGCTTAAGGTTCCGGCCGCCAGAATCGTGCTGCTTGCGAAGAAACCAAGGTAGATAAACATGACTAAGAAGAGGGGAAGAATCGCTCCGATTACGCCGAATTGGGCACGGCTTTGAATCATTTGCGGGATGCCAAGCTGAGGGCCTTGCGCGGAATGAGACGCCATAAATATGGCACCGATTAAGGTTCCGCAAATAATAGCGGCAACACTCCAAAACAGATTAAGTCCCATTGCAACGGGAATCGTGCCAGTCACTAACGTGGTGATATGCATATTAGCCCCGAACCATACGGGAAATAAATCTTTCGCTTTACCATGTCTTTCTTCATTCGGAATATATTCAATCGTTCGCCTTTCTACTTTCAATGCATCGTCCTCCATATTGGATGTTTTTTTGAAATCGACATAAAGTCATAGCTTAACAGACTATGAGGGGGTTTACAAATAAGGATATGCAGCCAAACGGCCGGGAAGCTTGATCTGTCAATGGCTGAAAAGAATTGTAAAAAAGATGAACGCTTTTGAATCCGGTGTCGTCTCATAAGGCAGAAAAACAAAAAAGGGGGGATCACGGTCATTGGATACACATGAAGAACAGCGGCTGATCCAGCAGGCGAAAGAGGGAAACGACGAGGCGTTTACAGCCCTTTTCCACTATCACTATTCTTTCTTATATAAATACTTGTTAAAGCTTTCCCTTCACCCTGATCTCAGCGAGGAACTTGTTCAGGAAACCTTTCTGAAAGGGTACATCCATTTAAGAAGCTTTCAGGGCCGTTCAAAATTCTCCACATGGCTGATCTCCATTGCATCGCGGCTCTATCTCGATCACCAGAAAAAGAGAAAGAGAGAATGGAAACGGAATCAGACAGTTACGGAGGAAACAATCCGCAAGATCAAGTGGGACGTGTCAGTGAAAGGGGCAGAATGGAGCGAGACGCTTGATCTGTTTTCAAAGCTGGACCCTAAACTGCGCACACCGGTTTTATTAAGGCATTACTACGGCTATACCTACGCCGAAATCGGAGTGATGCTTCAAATCAAAGAAGGCACTGTAAAATCCAGAGTTCATAAAGGGCTCCAGCAAATCAGAAAGGAGTGGAACGATGAATAAAGAAAAGCTTTCAATTCATTTCAAATCAGAATTGCAGAAAATTGATCAAACAGCCAATCCCTCTATACCAGATCAAAAAGAACTGCTTTACCAGCTGTTACAAATGAAAGCTGAACGCAGAAAAAAACTGATGAAAGAGATCATCTTATTTGTATTCTGTGCGCTGATGGTTGTGAGTGCGGCAATCCTGGCATTCACTCAAGCTCCCGCTGTGTTTATTGTGCTTCAGGTTTGTGTGCTTGCGGTGTTGCCGATTTTGATTGCGGCTGAGAAAAAAAGGCATCTCGGCGAATGTGAGGTGAAACGCAGATGACACAAACAGAAATTGTCATAACGGTTGCGGCTTGTCTCGTCGTATTGTCACAGGGAATCTTTTTATTTATTGATGCGAAAAAACGTAATCGCATGGCATGGGTTTGGGGGATTGTCGGATTGATTCAAGCACCGATGCCTCTGATTTGTTATTACTTTTTTGTCATTAGGCCGGATCGGAAGAAAAGGGGGATCAAGCAATGAATATTTCTTGGGAAATGATTTTGCCGCTGATTGTATTACAGCTGGCTTTGGCGGTGTTTGCCCTCATCAGCTGTATAAAAGAAGAGCGGACGAACGGGCCAAAGTGGATGTGGGCTGCAATCATCGTATGTATCAATATTATCGGGCCGATTTTGTTTTTTACCGTCGGCAGAAAGCAAAGGTAAGCCGATATGCTGTCTATTGAATCATTATGCAAATCGTACAGGCATCATGAAGCTGTAAAGAATGTCAGTTTTCACGTGAATGAAAATGAGTGTGTCGCACTATTAGGACCTAATGGAGCCGGCAAAACCACGACTCTGCAAATGCTGGCCGGACTGCTTTCGCCAACCTCCGGAAACATTAAGCTGTTAGGAGAGAAAAAGCCGGATCGGCGTTTGATTGGGTACCTCCCGCAGTATCCAGCTTTTTATTCGTGGATGACCGCAAATGAATTTTTAACATTTGCGGGGAGACTGTCCGGTCTTTCGAAGAGAAAATGCCAAGAGGAAATCGGCGGGATGCTGGAATTTGTCGGTTTGCACGAAGCGGCGAACAAAAGGATCGGGGGCTATTCAGGAGGCATGAAACAAAGACTCGGTCTGGCACAGGCACTGCTCCATAAACCGAAGTTTTTGATATTGGATGAACCGGTGTCTGCTCTTGATCCGACAGGGCGGTTCGAGGTGCTGGACATGATGCGGGAGCTGAAAAAGCATATGGCCGTTCTGTTTTCTACACATGTTTTGCACGATGCAGAGCAGGTGTGTGATCAAGTGGTGATTATGAAAAACGGTGAAATTTCATGGAAAGGCGAGTTACAGGAGCTGAAACAACAGCAGCAAACGAACGTTTTTACCCTTTCAGTGAAAGAGAAGCTGGAAGGCTGGCTTGAAGAGAAGCCTTACGTATCAGCTATTGTCTATATGAATCCGTCCCAAGCTGTTTTCGAACTGCCAGATATACAAGCTGGCCGGTCATTGTTGAGTGACTGTATCCGAAAGGGATTGACCGTCACCCGTTTTGAACAGAAAACGGAGTCTCTTGAAGACGTCTATCTAAAGGTGGTGCACGCATGAAGGTGATGATGGCGTTATTGCAGAAAGAATGGCTGGAAGGGTGGAAAAGCGGCAAGCTGATCTGGCTGCCGATTGCGATGATGATCGTGGGGCTCACACAGCCGCTGACCATTTATTATATGCCGGAAATCATTGAACACGGAGGAAGCCTTCCTGACGGCATGAAAATTAGTTTTACGATGCCCTCCGGGTCTGAAGTGATGGTCAGCACGCTTTCTCAATTCAACACGCTTGGCATGGCTCTGGTCATCTTCAGCGTGATGGGCAGCGTGGCGAATGAAAGAAATCAAGGCGTAACATCGCTGATCATGTCGCGGCCTGTGACGGCAGCCCATTATATCGTGAGCAAATGGCTCACCCAAAGCGTGATCAGCATTGCGTCGTTTGCAGCTGGATACGGGCTTGCTTATTATTACGTTCGGCTGCTGTTTGAGGACGCATCATTCAGCCGCTTTGCCGCAAGCCTTGGCCTTTACGCGCTTTGGGTGATATTTATTGTGACCGCCGGCCTTGCTGGAAGTACGATATTCCGGTCTGTCGGAGCAGCTGCCGCTTGCGGGATCGGGCTCACAGCAGCCGTTTCCTTTGCTGTTTCACTATTTCCAGATGGTGCGAAGTGGCTTCCGGCTGAGATTTGCAAGCAGGCGGAGCATATCCTTCTTCATGGAGAGCGGGCAGATTTTTTCGGATGGTCACTCACTTTCTCCATTCTGTGCATCATACTTCTGGCAGTGTTTTCTGTGTGGCGATTCCGGCGGTATGAAAGCTATTAATTGATCATGTTACGTTTTTGCGCGAGCATTACAAAAAAGGCGGCAAATGCCAGAGACCCGGCTCCATAAAAAACTCCCGCAAGCCCGACAAGCTGTGCGATTTTTCCGGCAAGAAGGGGCCCGAGGAAGATCCCTAGCGCATAAAATGATTGATAAAACCCCATCACTGACATTTTTAATCGGGCAGAACTGACTTCGACGACATGGCTTAGCAGCAGAGGAAAAACGAAGCCGAGCGCCAGCCCGATACAGGCGTGTGTGATGCAAACCGTGAACAATGCAGCTGAAAAAGGAACGTATAGCAAACAGACCCCGGTGACAGCGAAACTAATGAGCATCACGGAGTAAGCGATACTGCTTGTGAACCGCAGAAAAACAAAGCTTAATGTGGCGGCTGCGTGTGGGAGGAAAAAGGCGCTCATCACCCAAAGCAGCTCCGCGTCGCCCATTCCGAGCTGATTCATGTAAAGCGGCGTAAAACCAAACACTGTGATAAATAATACGGCATGGGCCGTCATAGACAGGATGGTGAAAAGCTTCAGCTTTGGCAGCCGCAATGTATCTTTGATGTACTGATTGACACGAATGGTGTCACGGTTTGCGGGAGGAGCAGACGGATCCTTAATAAAGCAGCAGATCACCAGACCTGCGACCGAGGCTGCCAGCGCCATCCAAAATGGGACCTGCCTGCCTAAATGGGCTGCCGCAAGCCCGCAGAACACAATGCTGGCAAACTGAGGCATGACGGTAAAAAACTGCATGATACCCATTGCTTTTGATGCATTGCCATTGTTGAAATAATGTGCGTATAAAATGGTCGCCATCACCCACATAGAAGCAGTAATTCCCGCGAAAAGCCGGGCGGCCAGCACGAAGAAGAAAGAATCAAACATCAGAAAAAGCAGGCTGCTGAGGACGGAAAAGCCGAACCCGGCAATTAACAATTGCTTGCGCAAGGAAAACAGGATGTCTGACACAAGGCCGAGCGGGAATCGCAGAAGGATTTGCGTGACCCCGTAGCTGCCGAGAATGATGCCGATTGCGCCATATGAAAAGTGCAGATCCTCCAAATACAGACTGAATACAGGAACGTAAATATAGCCTGAAAACCAGAAACAAAATACCATGCATAAAAAAACGGCGTGATCTAAAGCGCCGATTGTTTTTTTCTGAGGAATCAAGTCCTGCTGTAATTCCATCGTATCTCTCCACCCCTTTCCTTCCAGTACAACACAATTGTTGAAAGCGTTTCAATAGAAAAATAAAAAAACAGGGCTTCAAAAAAAGCCCTGTTCGCTGTTGTTAATACGGATCAGATGGGTGGCTCTCCTGTTCAGCCTGCTTTGCAGCCTGTTCCGTTTCAGTTGTGCCGATCGGCCCGTTGCTGTTGTTCTCGGAAACCTTTTTTAGCCCTTCTGCTACGCGTTTTCCGTAGTCAGGATCAGCTTTTGTGAAATTCTCAATCATTTGATCCTGAATTTCTTTTCGGCACGTAGAAAGCGTATTTACCAAATTCGTAATCAATTCGTTCCGCTCAAATTCAGTAAATCTCCGGTACGTTTCTCCAGCCTGTCCGAAGTTGTTTGTTCTGTCAATCGCTTCACGCTTTACATCACCTTCGACATGCGGCGTATGGTCTTTTCCGTCCTGCTTCGCTTCCTTCAGCCCGCCCATAATGGATGGCTCATAGTTGACGTGCGGGTTTTGTCCTTCTGCTCTATCGACCCGATATTGCATTTGCCCGCCTTCCTGGTTGGTGGCGACATGCTTTTTCGGCGAGTTGATCGGGAGCTGCAGGTAATTTGCGCCTACACGGTAGCGCTGCGTATCAGAGTAGGCAAACGTCCGTCCCTGAAGCAGTTTGTCATCGGAAAAATCAAGCCCGTCGACAAGCACCCCCGTTCCAAATGAAGCTTGCTCCACTTCCGCATGGTAGTTTTCCGGATTTTTGTTCAGCACCAATTTGCCGATCGGTTTCCATGGGAAATCGTCTTTATACCACAGTTTTGTCGGATCAAGAGGATCAAAGTCCAGTTCAGGATGCTCATCATCGCTCATGATTTGAGCATACACTTCCCACTCTGGATAATCGCCATTTTCAATCGCGTCATATAAATCCTGTGTGGCATGGTTAAAGTTTTTCCCTTGAATCTCTTCTGCTTCCTTCTGTGTCAGGTTGCGGATGCCCTGCTTCGGTTCAAAATGGTATTTCACGAGAACGGCCTTGCCCTCCTCATTCACCCATTTATAGGCATGTACGCCTGAACCCTGCATTTGCCGGTAGTTGGCCGGAATGCCCCAAGGCGAAAACAAGAAGGTGATCATGTGTGTCGCTTCAGGAGATTGAGAAATGAAATCGAAGATACGTTCACCATCCTGGATGTTGGTCACTGGATCAGGCTGAAATGCGTGTACAAGATCCGGAAATTTCAGCGGGTCGCGGATAAAAAAGATTTTCAGGTTATTTCCGACCAAATCCCAGTTTCCGTCTTCTGTATATAGCTTTACAGCAAAACCGCGCGGGTCTCTCAATGTTTCAGGCGAGTGTTTTCCATGATTCACAGTTGAAAAACGGACAAATGCCGGTGTTTTCTTGCCTTTTTCCTGAAAGAGTTTGGCCCGTGTGTATGTTGAAATCGGTTCGTCTCCGAAGCTTCCGTACGCTTCAAAATATCCATGTGCACCTGCTCCCCTGGCATGAACAACCCGCTCTGGGATGCGTTCCCGGTCGAAGTGGCTGATCTTTTCGAGAAAATCATAGTTCTCAAGTGTTGTAGGCCCTCTATTCCCGACGGTTCTCACATTCTGGTTGTCAGTAACAGGATGCCCCTGCCTATTCGTTAAGGTATCCTCTGACTCGTTTTTCCCGGATGTCTTATGAGAAAGCGCTTCCTCGCTCCCTTGGGCATTTGATTGGTGCTGCTTGTTTTGATGATCATCTTTCAATGGTTGGCCCTCCTTTTTTGAACGGTAACAATATTCCCTGAATGGAAAGATTTTAAAACAGCCGTTTTTTTTGATCTGCTTCGGGAATGGTACAATGTACAAAAATCGGTAAAAGGAGAGGTCGATTCGTGACAAGAGAAAAAAATCCTCTGCCCATCACGTTTTATCAAAAAACCGCTCTTGAGCTTGCCCCATCGCTTCTGGGCTGCCTTCTTGTAAAAGAAACAGACGAAGGCACAGCGTCAGGCTATATTGTGGAAACAGAGGCCTATATGGGGGCTGGAGACAGAGCGGCACACAGTTTTAACAACCGCCGGACGAAGCGGACTGAGATCATGTTTGCAGAAGCTGGGCGGGTATATACATATGTGATGCACACCCATACATTGCTGAATGTCGTTGCCGCGGAAGAGGATGTCCCGCAAGCGGTATTAATCAGGGCGATTGAGCCGCATGAAGGCCAGCTGTTAATGGAGGAGAGAAGGCCGGGCAGGAGTCCGAGGGAATGGACAAACGGGCCTGGAAAGCTGACGAAAGCGCTTGGCGTCACGATGAATGACTACGGACGCTGGATCACGGAACAGCCGCTTTACATCGAAAGCGGGTACACACCGGAAGCAATTTCAACCGGCCCGCGCATCGGCATTGACAACAGCGGGGAGGCACGCGATTATCCATGGCGTTTCTGGGTGACGGGAAACAGGTACGTGTCGCGTTAGCATGTTTAAGGAAGAGGCAATCAGGGGAATGGTTGAGAAAAAAGAAGGGAGAATCGGAGCTTTGAAAAAGATGATCAAAACCGTTATCAAATGGGCGCCGGTCATTTACCCGATTGTTCGAAAAATCATGAAGGACCGAAAGGCGTCTAAACAAAAGAATATGTCCGCATCTAGAACAGCCGGCTGACCCCGGCTGTTTTTTTATAGGTCAGTTTTCCCTCTAGTCCTCCGGATGTTCATTGACTTGCCATTCTCTCCATTATAGAATTTATATACATTTCGCATCCCTTCATCATCCTTTCTGCCTATTCACTGAATCCCTGCATCTACTAGATAGGAGGTTTTTCTCATGCTTCATGGGCGACTTCGTGATATTCTGCGCTTGCTGATGGCGGCTGAAGCCCCGGTGACAAGTTCGTTTTTTGCCGCGCAATTAAACGTAACGACGCGGACAGTCCGCAATGATATAAAGGAACTGCAAGGTGTGCTAAGCGGCCACGGTGCCTTTGTACAATCTGTAAGAGGCTCCGGCTACAAGCTCCGCATTGATGACGAGCAAGTATTCAGAACACTGCTGCAAGATGTATTTCAGCAAAAAAAGGGCCTGCCGGTATTGCCGGAGGAGAGAATGGCCTATCTTATGAAACGTCTGCTGCTGGCGGACCATTATCTCAAGCTCGATGAACTGGCTGAAGAACTATTTATCTCAAAATCTACACTCCAAACGGATTTAAAGGAAGTAAAGAAACGTCTGCTGCCTTACCGCATTGTCATGGAAACACGCCCGAATTACGGCTTCAAGCTGCGCGGGGACGAGGTACAGATAAGGTACTGTATGGCGGAGTACATTGTTGATGAAAGAGAAACGGAGATAGATGTTTTGAATGAAAAGGCTGATATTTTGCCAAAAGAAGAAATTGAGATCATCCGTTCCGCCATCTTGAAAAAAATGAAAAACGACCGCATCCCTCTGTCCAACATGGGACTGAATAACCTCATTATCCATATCGCTATCGCCTGTAAACGGATCAGAACGGAAAACTATGTATCTCTTTTCCCGAAAGATATGGATCATATCTTGCATCAAAAAGAATACCGGGCTGCAGAAGCCATCGTAAAAGAGCTGGAATCAGCGCTTGCCGTTACGTTTCCGAAAGACGAGACGGCCTACATCGCCATGCATCTCCTTGGCACAAAACGAATGACACAATGCGGAGAGGACACATTCTCAATAGAAGAAGAAACCGATCAGCTGACACTTGCCATGATCAAAGCTGTTGATCGTGAACTGAAGCTTGGCATCCTGCATGACAAAGAGCTGAAAATCGGCTTGGCCCTGCATATGAAGCCGGCGATCAGCCGCAACCGATACGGCATGAATCTTCGAAATCCGATGCTGGCAGCGATCAAGGAACATTATCCACTCGCTTTTGAAGCCGGGATCATAGCCGGAATCGTGATAAAGGAACAAACGGGTATTGAGATTCATGAAAACGAAATTGGATATTTGGCCCTCCACTTTGGCGCCGCGATTGAACGAAAAAAAACAGAAAGTCCGCCGAAACGCTGTATCATTGTATGCGCATCGGGTGCCGGAAGCGCCCAGCTTCTGCGCGAAAAACTGCGTTCCCATTTCGGCAAGCGGCTCGATATTCTTGGAACGGCTGAATATTATAGTCTTGATCAAATGTCCTACGAATCAATTGATTTTGTCATCAGCACCATTCCGATTAAAAAAGAGCTCCCTGTACCAGTACTGAAGGTTAACACCATCTTAGGCGGAACTGACTTTACAAAAATAGAATCTATTCTGAGTGATGAAAAGGAAAAAGCCAATCGCTACCTAAAAAAAGAACTCGTTTTTTTTCAGGAGGATCTGCGCTCAAAAGAAGAAGTGATTCAATTTTTAGGGCAGAAAGCGGTCGAATGCGGCTTTGCCGATGAAGAAATCATAGATTCCATTTTTGAAAGAGAAGACATGTCGCCTACGTGTTTTGGCAATCTTGTTGCCATCCCGCACCCGCTTGTTCCACAGACGAAAACAACGTTTTGGGCCGTTTGTACGCTCAAAAAACCGATCGATTGGGAGAGTCAGCGAGTTCAATTTGTCTGTCTGCTTTGTGTCGAAAAGGAGAACAAAGCGGATTTGCAAAGCATGTATAAACTGCTTGGCAGCATTTTGGATGACCCGGCGGCGGTGAACCAGCTGGTCAAATGCCGGTCGTATCAAGAGCTTTCGGATGTGTTTGACCAAAAAATGCTGAGCTGACAGCCTGTATATACCTTTTTTCCGTTGCCTGCGGAAAAACCCTGAGTGTTTATGAAAGCGATTTCATAATATGATGATAGCAACAGCAGGACATTACAAAATTGATCAAACTCTAGGGGGTCTTTTACATGAATATATTACTCGTTTGTGCAGCAGGCATGTCTACTAGTTTACTGGTGAGCAAGATGGAAAAAAGTGCGCAGGAACAGGGAAAAGACTATACCATTTGGGCAGTTTCAGGCGATTCTGTACAAAATCATATCGATAAAGCGGATGTATTGCTTCTCGGTCCGCAAGTCCGTTACATGCTTCCGCAGCTCAAAAAATTAGGAGAGTCAAAGGGGGTTCCGGTAGACGTCATTAATACCGTCCATTATGGCACGTGCAACGGGGCGGAAGTGCTGAAATCAGCTGAACAGCTTGGACATGTGTCATAGAGAGGGGCGGGCTATGTGAATAAAGTCAATCAGATCTTAGAAGAAAAGGTCATGCCTATAGCGGGAAGAATTGCGGGACAGCGTCATTTGCAGGCGCTGCGTGATGGTATCATCCTCACGATGCCCCTGATTATCATCGGTTCCTTTTTCCTCATCATTGGCAACCTCCCGATCCCGGGATACGCTGAGTTTATGGCAAAAACGTTTGGCAGCTCCTGGTCTGAAAAGCTGGCCTACCCAGTCGACGCGACCTTTGAAATTATGGGTCTTGTCGCCGCGTTCGGCATCGCCTACCGGCTCGCCGAGAAATACGGCGTTGATGCCTTGTCGGCCGGAGCCATCTCCCTTGCGGCATTTTTATTAGCAACACCTTATCAAGTGCCGTTTATGCCGGATGGCGCGACGAAAGAAATCATGGTTGGCGGCGGGATTCCGCTTTCGCTCATGGGAAGCAAAGGCCTGTTTGTCGCCATGATTATCGCAATGGTGTCCACAGAGATTTACCGCCTCATTATCCAGCGCAATTTAGTCTTCAAAATGCCGGACGGTGTTCCGCCGGCGGTAAGCAAGTCATTTGTCGCGTTAATCCCCGGCTTTGCCGTTATCTTCCTGATTTGGGCAGCCCGGCTGATTGTTGAAGCGACACCGTTTGAAAGCCTTCATAATATTGTAAGCGTTTTATTGGGGACTCCGCTTTCCATTCTGGGAGGAAGCCTTGGAGGAAGCCTTGTCGCCGAAGCCGTCAAAATGCTTTTATGGGCCTGCGGCCTTCACGGTGCAAACATTGTCGGCGGCGTCATGGCACCGATTTGGTACGGCGCAATGGATGCCAACCGGATCGCATTCCAAGCCGGTGAGGAGCTTCCTAAGATTTTCACCCAGCAATTTTTCGATATCTGGGTCAATATCGGCGGAAGCGGCGCCACATTGGCACTGGTTGTCACGATGTTCCTGCGCGCCCGAAGCAAACAAATGAAGCAGCTCGGGAAGCTTGCGGTCGGCCCGGCCATCTTCAATATTAACGAACCGATTATATTCGGAATGCCGATCGTCATGAACCCAATGCTCTTACTTCCGTTTATCATCACGCCGCTTGTCACAGTGACACTCACGTACATCGGAATGAGCACCGGCCTTGTCGCCAAACCGGCGGGTATCGCAGTGCCGTGGACCATGCCGCCGATCTTTTCAGGCTACTTGGCGACAGGAGGAAAAGTCTCAGGCGCGGTCATGCAAGCCATTAATATTGCCGTGTCCTTTGTTGTCTACTATCCATTCTTCAGAATGTGGGATAAGCAGAAGCTGAAAGAAGAAAACGATCTGGAGCTGGTCCAAACGCCTGCAGCATCAGATGACAAAGAAGCGGCTCTGTAGAGAAA
Organism: Bacillus sp. FSL L8-0358; assembly: GCF_038593095.1. Classification (NCBI taxonomy): domain Bacteria; kingdom Bacillati; phylum Bacillota; class Bacilli; order Caryophanales; family Bacillaceae; genus Bacillus; species Bacillus sp. FSL L8-0358. The sequence continues at coordinate 3,858,562 of NZ_CP151962.1, read as the reverse complement.
GGAAGTGAATCGCGTGAATGAGGAAATGGAACAAATCATTTTTCAAATCATCCTTCACGGAGGAAACGGTAGGAGCTCCGCAATGGAGGCCATTGGCGCTGCGAAAAGCGGTGACGCAGAAGAAGCGCGGAAAAAGCTTCAAGACGCTGCTGAAGAATTGTCAAAAGCCCATCATTATCAGACAGAGCTGATCCAAAATGAAGCGGGCGGAGAAAAGACGGAAATGACGCTTCTGATGGTTCATGCACAGGATCATTTAATGAATGCAATGACAGTGAAGGATATGGCTGCAGAGATCATTGAGTTATATGAAAAAATCACCGAGCAAAGGGGAGCAAGCATATGACAAAAGGATTGAAGATTGTAACGATTGGCGGAGGTTCAAGCTATACGCCCGAGCTAGTGGAAGGGTTTATTAAACGGTATGATGAGCTGCCTGTGCGCGAATTATGGCTCGTCGATATCCCTGAGGGCGAAGAAAAGCTGAATATTGTCGGCACACTCGCCAAACGGATGGTTGAAAAAGCTGGCGTCCCGATTGACATTCATCTTACGCTCGACCGGAGAAAAGCGCTGAAAGACGCAGACTTTGTCACGACTCAATTTCGCGTCGGACTTTTGCAGGCAAGAGCAAAGGATGAGCGCATTCCACTAAAATACGGAGTGATTGGCCAGGAAACAAACGGCCCGGGAGGCCTGTTTAAAGGATTGCGCACAATTCCGGTCATCCTTGAGATCGCAAAGGACATAGAAGAGCTTTGCCCGAACGCTTGGCTTGTTAACTTCACAAACCCTGCCGGCATGGTAACAGAAGCCTTGCTTCGCTACTCCAACCTGAAGAAAGTCGTCGGTCTCTGTAATGTTCCAATCGGCATCAAAATGGGCGTAGCCAAAGCGCTTGATGTAGATGTGGACCGCGTAGAAGTCCAATTCGCCGGACTGAACCATATGGTATTTGGGCTGGAAGTTTTCTTGGACGGCGTAAGTGTGAAGGAGCAAGTCATCGAGGCGATGGGCGACCCGAAAAACGCGATGACGATGAAAAATATCTCGGGCGCCGAATGGGAACCGGATTTCTTGAAAGCGCTTAATGTCATCCCTTGCGGCTATCACCGTTACTATTTCAAAACAAAAGAGATGCTGGAGCACGAACTGGAAGCATCACAAACGGAGGGCACCCGCGCTGAAGTCGTACAGAAGGTCGAAAAAGAGCTGTTCGAGCTTTATAAAGATCCAAACCTTGCGATCAAACCGCCGCAGCTGGAAAAACGGGGCGGAGCTTACTACAGTGATGCAGCATGTAACTTAATCAGCTCCATTTATAATGATAAACATGACATTCAGCCGGTGAACACGATCAATAATGGTGCAATAGCGAGTATTCCAGACGATTCCGCAGTTGAAGTGAACTGTGTGATGACGAAAACCGGCCCTAAGCCAATTGCTGTCGGCGACTTGCCGGTGTCTGTCCGCGGCCTTGTCCAGCAAATCAAATCCTTTGAACGTGTCGCGGCAGAAGCGGCAGTTACAGGTGACTATCAAACTGCACTCCTTGCCATGACGATTAACCCGCTTGTCCCGTCCGATACTGTGGCCAAACAGATTTTAGACGAAATGCTGGAGGCGCACAAAGCGTATCTGCCGCAGTTTTTCAACAAAATTGAAGCGTGAAAAAAGCCGGCCTGTAATGGGCCGGCTTTTTTTTACTTGCTTTCAGTCAGCGCTGCGACTTCGGTCGTCCATCCGAATTCGTCTGCGACAGCGCCTTTTTGAATGCCTGTAATCGTGTCATATAGTTTTTTTGCGATTTCCCCTGTTTCGCCATTGTTAATTGACAGTGTTTCATCCTGCCAAATCAGCTCGCCTACTGGGGAAATAACTGCTGCTGTACCAGTTCCGAAGGCTTCTTCCAGGATGCCGTCTTTATGGGCTTGGATGACCTCATCGATCGCAATTTTTCGTTCTGAAACTTGAAGGCCCCAATGCTTAAGCAAGGCGATGACTGAATTGCGCGTAATGCCTTCCAGGATGGTTCCGTTCAGCATCGGCGTTACGATTTCACCGTTGATTTTGAAGAAGATGTTCATGCTTCCGACTTCTTCGATGTATTTCTTCTCAATGCCGTCCAGCCAAAGCACTTGGGAAAATCCTTTCTCTTCGGCGACCTGCTGCGCTTTTAAGCTTGAAGCGTAGTTCCCTGCGGTTTTAGCATTTCCTGTTCCGCCTTTTACCGCACGGACAAATTCACTTTCAACAGCGATTTTGACCGGCTTAATGCCTTCTTTGTAATAAGAGCCGACCGGAGAAAGAATGATCAAGAGCTTATACGTATGAGATGCCGCAACACCAAGGAAAGGCTCGGTTGCGATGATGAACGGACGGATGTAAAGGGACGTGCCCTCCGCATTTGGAATCCAGTCTTTATCAATTGCGACAAGCTGCTTTAAGCCTTCAAGAACCTGTTCTTCATCAATTTGCGGGATGCAGAGGCGGTCGTTTGATTGATTCAGGCGTTCCATATTTTTTTCCGGTCTGAAAAGCAGAACATGGTCATCCTCTGACACGTAAGCCTTTAACCCTTCAAACACGGTTTGGCCGTAGTGATAGACCATTGCGGCCGGATCCATTGATAAGGGCTGATAAGGAATGATTCTTGGATCGTACCAACCTTTATCTGCCGCATAGTCCATTACAAACATGTGGTCTGTAAACACTCTTCCGAACGAAAGCTGATTTGGGTCTGGTTTCGGTTTTTTTGTTGATGTCAATTCAACGCGAATCGTTTGTTTAGTCATGGTCAATCTCCCTGCTGTTAAATTGTTTATATTATCAAACTTATTTGAAAATAATTATATTCTATTGTATACCTTCAACAAATAATCGCAATAGGTTTGCTCAAATTTGTAAGAAATTCATATGAAAAAAGCAGGAGAAATTAATTCTCCTGCGTGTTCATTTGCTCGAATAACCTGTCATAATCGGCGCGAGTGGCATCCCGAAGACCTTCAACACGTTCATTTGTAATCTCCTGTTTGCCTTCCTTCAAGCCGTCCAAGAAATATTGAACATATTCTTCAGATGAAATGCCCCGGTACGTCAGGCCTTGTTTATCGCGTGATTTTTGGTTTAAGCCCGTGTCCACCATAGGCGGTGCCATTTCAATCACTTCCACGCTCGTGTCGCGGAGCTGGTGTCTGAGCGTAAGCGAGAACGAGTGAAGTGCTGCTTTTGTTGCGCAGTACACCGGATAAACAGCTAACGGGTTAAACGCAAGCCCGGATGTGACCTGAACGATTGCCGCCTCAGGCTGCTTCATCAAATGAGGTGTGAAAAGGGCGGATAAATGGACAGGAGCTTGGAAATTAAGTTCAATTTCATCGCCGTCCACAAAAAGCTCCTCTGTCCCTTTTTTAAAGTCAATTTCCTTTTGAATGCCGGCGTTGTTGACGAGAATATTCAAGTTCGGATATTCCTTTAAAGCCCATTCATACAATGCTTCCCGCTGCGAACGGTCTGCAACATCACATTGCTTTGTATGGATGTTTGGGAGCTGCTGCTTCGCTTCTGCAAGACGTGCTTCGCTGCGTCCGCAAATGATAACTTCATTGCCGAGCTCCAGCAGGCGCTTGGCAAGTTCAAGCCCAATGCCAGCAGAACCCCCTGTGATTAAAACCGTATTGCCTGTCATCTTCATTGGATGTAACACCTCTTAATTAAGTTGGCTGTGATTCCTTTACTATTTCAAATCTTAGCAGGAAATATGCAGCCGCGTCCTATGAGATGCTCAGGATGAAGTGACTTTTCCGGTTTTATAAAATTCGTCAATTGCTTTATCGACATACACCCAGCCTTTCCAGCCGATGTGGATGGTGTCTTTCATGAAATACGGGTCATATTCATGCCCTGAGAAATCAGCAACCTGGAAGCCCTTCGCTCTGATTTGTTTATTTACCTTTTTGTAATAGTCAGTGCGTCCTTTTTTCGGGAAGCCTGTGTAATCGTACCATTTCCCGTTAACAGGAATGGTGACAAACATAGGCTCTGCGCCCGCATCCTTCAGGATATCGAGCATCATTTCAAAGTCGCCATATTCCGGTGACACCCCATACGATCTTCCTTTGTTTTTCCCTTTTAGCTTAGGCACTTTCGGCTTCAGCTTTTTATAGACAGGGTTGTCGATGTGAAAATCGTTAGAACCGGAGTGGCGTTTGCCTGATTGATCCGCTAGTTTATTCAATTCAGACCATGACTTATCCTTTACTGACTGCGAGATATAGCGCTTTGGCCCGGATGATTCTGTCGTTGAATAATACAGATCTTTCTTTTCCAGCATGCTGTAATACACTTTCGCCGCCGGTTTCAGCGCGTTCACTTTCCACGTCTGGCCGTTTACCATTGCTTTGTACAGCTCAGAAAGAATGGCATCGTTTTGCACAGCCTTGAAGCGCAGCATGCGTTTCATCATTTTCTTTTTAATTTCAGGGTCGATCTGATCGTTAAATGCCAAATCAAGCCCTTGCAGCGCAGAATAGTTCGGCGCGAAATGCTGTTCATCAGACCCGCGCTTAATAAACCATTGCGGAGACACGATGAATACGATTTTTTTGCCCTTCAGCTGATCCATATGGGCAGCGAAGTTTAAAGAATGAATCAATGACTGGGATCCGCCTTTGCCGACAAGGTATGGCGTGAATCCCTCATTGTTTACCTGAAAATAATTAGATGGGTGGAACTCGTCCAGCCGAGAAAGCTCAGAAGACCCGTAAATCGGAAGATATGTCGGATCTTTGAGCATCTGATCTTGTAAATATAGCCCTTGAAACATACTCGGATTCAAGGCTGTTGCTGACTCTTTCACACGCTTATCGGTGATGAAGCCTGTCAGCCATGAAGATGGAATTGCGATGGCGCCTGCGAATAGAATAAACGCCAAAATAATTGGACCGAAAAAACGCTTTTTCATTATTTCAACTCAGACAGCTGATTTACAATGTTGTTAGGTGTATTCCAAACGTCCCGGTCAAATTCAGTGATCGGCACTAAAATATCAAAACGGTTTTCAATCGCAAGCAGCAATTCTACTGTTCCAAAAGAATCAAGCAAACCTTCTTCAAAAATTTCAATATCAGGATTTTCCTTTACGATGTCATCCTGGCAAACCTCTGCTAAAACGTCTAATACCTCTTGTTTAAAATCCATAGCTTTCTAATCTCCTTTAATGGTGGTGATGAAATGGTTTTCCTGAGAAAATATAAAACCCGAAGCAAACGAAATGGAATGTGATCACAATCGCGAGAATGGTTGTCCAGCGGTTGGACGGCAGCCATTTATATTTCTTATTCCACTTCTCGAAAAAGTTGTAACACGTCATCAGAACGGCATGATAGAGGCCGTAAATGATATATTGCGGCGCGAGCCCGTGCCAAACCCCCATCAGCATAAACAGCAGGAAATACCCGATGTTTGAGACGGCCATACGGTTTTTGATCCACTTTTTCTTAGTCATCCAAAATACGAATCTCATAAACACATAATCTCTGAACCAAAATGACAGAGACATATGCCAGCGATTCCAGAAATCTTTAATATTTTTACTGATAAATGGTTTATTAAAGTTTTCTGGTGATTTAATGCCCATAATGTAGCTGACCCCGACGGCAAACATCGTGTAGCCGGCGAAATCAAAGAATAAATACATGCTGTAGCCGTACATGTACAGCAGGTTCCCAAGAATCTTATTGTGCGTGATTGCGGGAAGATTCATGATGAAGTACGTATTGATCGCGTAGCCGATAATAAATTTATACAGGAAACCGATGAAGATTTTATGGATTCCCGTATACAGCAGGTCGGCGTATTCTTCTTTCGTCCAAGCCTTCTGTTCATCCTTGACGAACCGGCGGTATCTGTCGATCGGGCCGGAGGAAATCGTCGGGAAAAACAGGATGAAATACAGCAGGCGGTGCAATGGCAGCTGTTCTTTCAGCAGTCCGTCTCTTGCTTCCATAATCAGCTGAACGCCTTTAAAGGTTAAATATGAAATACCTAAAAAGCTGATCAGGTTATGCGGCGGATGATGCGGCTGCGGGTGTGAAAGAAACGGCCATATTTTTGACAGAAATAAAGGCAGAATAGACGCGATAACAGCTCCGCAAAAGACAAAGCCGCTGTTCGCTTTCTGCCGGTATGCCAGATAGCCGCTGATCAGGAGCACCTGCCATATTGTAAACAGGCACAGCGCGATGACCCCGTGTAAGTCGTGCGAAAAAATTAAAGCCAATATAATGATAGATATGAACATGTTGTATGCTTGAAATCTTTTTCCGTTTAAGCCGAGAATGATCGTCGGCAGAAGAAGAATGCCAAGCAGTATAAAGAATAAAAACGAGCTGTAAGGCGTCATACAAGAACCTCTTCGCCAATGCGTTTTCGGTCAATTTTGCCGTTAGCCGTCATTTGAATGTGATCCTGATAGATAAATTTTCTTGGGATCATATATGCCGGAAGAGAAGCGGCAAGCTCTTTTTTAATAGCGCTTGTCAGCTGGAATTCCTTCTCGAACTCATGCTCCTCAGGCACAATAGCAGCGATCAGGTACTCAACTGTTCCGTTTGGCTGATAAGGAATCACGACAGCAGAGCGAACGTACTGTGACTGTCTGACATGGAACTCGATTTCCTCCAGCTCCATTCGATAGCCGTGAAGTTTAATCTGAAAATCCAAACGTCCCTGGCAGAAAATCTGACCGTCTTGAATAAAGCCGGCATCGCCAGTTCGGTATGCCCACTGGCCTTCATGGGAGAAAAACGCTTTTTCCGTCAGCTCTGGCTCACCAAGGTAGCCTCGGCTTACACTCGGCCCTGCAATGACGATTTCTCCTTTTTCTCCATCAGGAAGCGGCTGTCCCTCTTCATCCATAATGAAAATATTCATATCTGGTTTGGCGAAGCCCACTGGAAGCGATTCGCTGCGGCTGATGACGTCATCCGTAATTTCAACCGATGTGACAGCCACTGTCGCTTCAGTCGGGCCGTACGTATTAAAAATCTTCGCTTTCGGAAAACGCTCAAGCAGCGCTTTTGCCACAGAAACCGGAAGAACCTCTCCGCAAAACATAAATGTGTCCGCATGAGGCAGCAGATCCTGTGAAAAACCCGGATCCATCAGGCACATTTGCACAAAGGAAGGCGTTGATGTCCACACATTCAGCCCGGACTTCTTCAGCTCTTCAAATAAGACTTTCGGCTTGTTCACAGCATCCTTTGTCACGCAATGTAAAGTCCCGCCTGATTGAAGGCACGGATATAGGTCCATGACAGACAAATCAAATGAGAACGGTGCTTGGTTTAAAAATATTTTTCCTCCGCTGACTGGAAAGTCTGCACAAATCCAGTCTGTGAAGCTTTGAAGGTTCGCAGCGGAAATCTGCACGCCTTTCGGATTTCCTGTGCTTCCGGAAGTGTAAATGATATAAAACGTTTCGTGTTCTTTGACCCATTGATCTTGGCTGACAGAGCTGCCTTCGTTTTCCAGCAGTTCTTCCGCAGAAACTGTCTGAATCTGCTGGCCGACTGCATCAATTGAGAGTCCTGTTGCATGGATCAGCAATTCTGCTCCAGAGCTTTCGATAATTTTCGCAATCCGTTCGGACGGAATGGACAGGTCAACCGGAATATAAGGATGTCCCGCTTTGACACTTCCCAAGAAGGAAACGATCATGTGCGGCTCCATGTGGCCGTACACAAGGATAGGAGATTTCTTTTCCCCAGAAATGCGTTTTTGGATCGCGGCAGCCGCGCGGTCAGACTGCTCCCATAATTCCTGATACGTGAGCGACTGGCCTTGAGAGCGGAAGGCATCGGTTTGCGGATAAGTTTCCGCATGTGTTTGAATAGCATGTAAAAGTTTCATAGTTATTCTCTCTCCAATTAGAAATCGTTATAAATATATGAACCGGTATTCGCGGTGTGAAAACCATACATAAAAAACAAAACAAGCAGTATCATCAAATAAAAGCCTGTATGACATGTCCACTTGACAGCGGGTTTTTCATACAGCTGTTTCATTAATTGCAGCATATCAAAAATTCCCTTCCCGTTTTTTCGACAATCACATGAGTATTTGACGATCAGATGCTCAAAAAGTTTCATTTTTTCCCTAATCTCCCTCAAATTAATATATCGGCGTATGTTTTTGAAAATGAATCTTTATACCTGCAAGGGCAAGAATGGAATGTTTCGAGCTGATTCATAATAAAGGAAAAGATACCTGGAGTCAAAAGATCTTTTTAACTTTTAAAAAGTGTAATGTACTTAAAAAAAATTTTCTGTACCTGTTCGATCAAGTGGAAGCAGAAACCTAATGAAATCGGGGCGGAAGCGTATAATAAGAAAGAAAACGCCTTCTTGCGGTATCTTGTGAAATAGGGGAGAAGTCATTATGATAGATAAGGAAGCAAAAAAAAGAGTTTTTAACAAGCTGCCGGCTGAAAAAAGTAAGCCTTTTAATAGAAAGGAAGAGGAAGATGAACCAAACAAATAAGGGTGAGGGTCAGACAGCGCCGCAAAAAGAAAGCATGGGGCAGATCCTTTGGCAGTTAACCCGTCCTCATACGTTAACCGCATCGTTTGTGCCTGTGCTGCTCGGAACCGTTTTGGCGATGTTTTATGTGAAGGTTGATCTGCTGCTGTTTTTGGCTATGCTGTTTTCTTGCCTATGGATCCAGATCGCGACGAACTTATTTAATGAATACTATGATTTTAAACGCGGGTTAGATACAGCAGAATCAGTCGGAATCGGAGGGGCAATTGTACGCCACGGAATGAAGCCTAAAACGATTTTGCAATTAGCTCTTGCCTCATACGGGATTGCCATTTTGCTCGGTGTCTATATTTGTGCGAGCAGCAGCTGGTGGCTCGCTTTGATCGGCCTCGTTGGCATGGCGATCGGCTACCTGTATACAGGCGGGCCGCTGCCGATCGCGTACACGCCGTTCGGTGAATTATTCTCAGGCATTTGCATGGGTTCGGTGTTTGTGCTGATTTCATTTTTCATTCAGACAGATATGATCAACACGCAAAGCATTTTGATTTCCATCCCGATTGCGATTCTTGTCGGCGCGATTAACCTGTCGAACAACATTCGTGATATTGAAGAGGACAAAAAAGGCGGCCGCAAAACATTGGCGATTTTGATGGGGCATAAGGGAGCTGTTACTCTGTTAGCTGCGTCGTTTGCTGTCGCTTATATCTGGGTTGTCGGCTTGGTTATTACCGGTGCCGCAAGCCCGTGGCTGTTTGTCGTCTTTTTGAGCGTGCCTAAGCCGGTTCAGGCAGTGAAGGGCTTCGTCCAGAAAGAAATGCCGATGAATATGATTGTCGCAATGAAATCAACAGCCCAAACAAATACATTTTTCGGATTCCTGCTCTCGATCGGATTATTGATCAGCTATTTCCGATAATAAAAAAGACCGCTCGTTTCGTGCGGTCTTTTTTTGTTACAATCGACCGCATTTTGTAAAAAAATTCATAGAACCTTGCAGTAGACAGGGACGTCTAGTACATGGACAGCGGATAAAGTTCCGTTAAAGGAGATGACGAAAATGGATTTATCTGTAACACATATGGACGATTTAAAAACAGTAATGGAAGATTGGAAAAATGAATTATTAGTTTATAAATTTGCGCTAGATGCGCTCGATACAAAGTTCTCAATTATCAGCCAGGAATATAACCTCATTCACGGACACAACCCGATTGAACATACAAAATCCCGTGTCAAAAGCTTTGAAAGCATCGTGAATAAGTTAATGAGAAAGGGCTGCGAAATTACGACGAAGGAAATGAAGGAGCATATTCACGACATTGCGGGTGTGCGCATCATCTGTTCCTTTATTTCTGACATTTATAATGTCGTGAATGTGTTGAAGCAGCATGAAGATTTGAGAATCGTAAAGGTAAAGGATTATATCCAGACACCCAAACCGAATGGCTATCGAAGCCTGCATTTAATCATTGAGATGCCTGTGAATTTAACGAACCGTGTGGAATACGTCAAAGCAGAAATTCAAATCCGGACAATCGCGATGGATTTCTGGGCGAGCCTTGAACATAAAATTTACTATAAATTGAACAATGACGTTCCAAAGCAATTAACAGATGAGCTGAAGGAAGCCGCGGAGATTGCCCATTATCTAGATGAGAAAATGCTGGGGATTAAGAAAGAAGTGGATTAAAAAAAGACGGCACCCAAGTGCCGTCTTTTTTTATTTGATATCTTCAAAAATGTCAGTTGCTTTGGCCTTCAGTTGTTTCTTAATGGTTTTTGGTTTCTTCTCTTTATTCACAGCCTCATAGACAGCGGCTGTCACAAGATCGCCTGCTTGCTGGAGGCGTTCTTTGCTGATATGTTCGATCGAGTCTTCGGGGGTATGATACCATGGCTCAACTTCTTCTGTTTCCGGGTCTCCCCAAATAAAGTTGGCGGAATCAATGCCGGCTTCGTGGAACGGCACATGATCAGATGATCCTCCCTGTGTCAGAGACAGGCTGTCAAACCCAATTTTTTCAGCAGCCGTATGGCTGGATTCCCAAACATAGTTAGATTGGCCGTCCAATGTGTTGACATACAGCTCAGACGCTTTTTCCCAGCTTGTGCCTACCATATCTAAGTTGAAGTTCACTTCGCTTCGTTTCAGCTCTTTTTCCGATAGATGATCTACATAGTGAGAGGAGCCGAGCAGGCCGAGCTCTTCGGCGCCGAAAGCGATAAAGCGGATTTCTTTATCAGATGGAACGCTTTTTAAGACACGCGCCATCTCCAGCATAACAGAGGTTCCTGAGCCGTTGTCATTTGCTCCGGGCGAAAAAGGAACACTGTCGTAATGGGCCGTCACGTACACAATGTCTGGATGTTTGATGTTCTTTGGTTTTTTGATTCCGATGATATTCTGGGAGGTTTGGTTTGTGAATGCTTTTAGTTTTAAGGTGGCTTCTTTGTGCTGGGTAAGCGCTTCGCCGTCTTCTTTCTTAATGCCGACGACCGGAATGCCGACTTTATTTCCCGACAGGTTTGGTGTCATAGGCACGAGGCTTTCTTTGTTGTTATAAATGATGACAGCTTTTGCTCCGGCGGCTTCGGCATTTTTGGCTTTCTCGTAATAAGTCAGGTCTCCTCTGGAAATTAAGGCGATTTTGCCCTTGGCGTCAGCGGTAAAGTCCTTTTGATAGCCCAATCCCGCATTGTAAAGCGGGGCCGTCAGCCCTTGTTCCTCAGTCGGAGCTGAACCGGACGCCGCTTGGAGAAGAATATCGCGTCCTGCTGAAGACAGTGTTCCCTCAAGCCGGTCAGGAATGTTGAATCGTTGAACCTTCACATCAAGCTTTAATTTTCTCATTGATGAGGCGATCAATAGGGCACTCTTTTTTTCAGCTGCAGTTCCAGCTATTCTGGGGCCGATTGCTTCACTTAGCTGAGAAATGGTAGAGTACGCATGCTTTGCTTTGAATGGAAGCTCGCGCTCGCTATTTGATATTTGTACAGCGTGCGCGGCAGGGGTGACACTCTGTGCCGGCAAGAGCAGTGTGCCGGCAGTTAAAACAGCCATCGTCATGACAGTCAAAAGCTTTTTCATCAAAAATAAACCTCCCCTAAATGTATGGTTGGGGAATATTTCGGGATGCTAAAGGAGTTTCCTGCAAGATGGAGAGCGTTTTTGAAAAGACAGTGCTTTATACCTGCAAAAAAACGCTTATGAATGAAGGGTCATAAGCGTTTCGGAATATCAAACTATTGGAGCTTTAAAAACTTGCGTTTGCCGACTTGGATGATCATATTCTCTCTTATCTCTGCTTTGGCGTGAACATCTGTTATTTTCTCTCCGTCGATGCGTACACCGCCGTTTTGAATCATGCGGCGCGCCTCGCTCTTCGAAGAGAGGAGCTCCAGCTTGACGAGCAGATCAATCATCGCTATCGTTTTCTCGCCTTTCCAGTTTACGGCCGGTATATCTTCCGGCAGGCTGTTTTCCTGAAAGACTGTTTTAAACGAGTGTTCGGCAGCTTCTGCTGCTTTCTCTCCGTGATACATTCGGACGATTGTTTTGGCTAAAAGCATTTTAGCATCACGCGGATGAACGGCGCCGGTTTCTAAGTCTTTTACGAGCTGTTTTTTCTCTTCAAGCTCTAAGTCTGTCGCCAAGTGGATGTATTTTTTCATCAGGCTGTCGGGCAGTGACATCGTTTTTCCGTACATGTCGTTTGGATGTTCGTTAATGCCAATGTAGTTGTGTTTCGACTTCGACATTTTCTCGACGCCATCCAAGCCTTCCAAGAGCGGCATAAGGATGACGACTTGTTTTTCTTTGTTGTATCGTTCTTGAAAATGCCGTCCCATGAGGACATTGAAATGCTGATCCGTTCCGCCTAATTCAATATCACTTTCGAGAACGACAGAATCATATCCCTGCATCAATGGGTAAAAGAATTCATGCAGTGAGATTGGTTTTTGCATGGCGATGCGTTCTTCAAAGTCGTCGCGCTCCATCAGGCGGGCTACCGTTATTTTCCCTGCTAATTCAATGACATCTTCCAGATTCAATGTTTTCAGCCATTTCGAGTTGTAGTGAAGCTCGACTTTTTCTGGATCAAGCACTTTTCCGAATTGCTCAAAGTAGGTTTTGGCATTGTGCTGAACTTCTTCATCAGTCAGTTGCTTTCTGGCTGCCGATTTTCCGGTCGGATCACCAATTTTTCCTGTGAAATCCCCAATTAACAGCTGGACAATGTGGCCGTTTTCTTGAAATTGGCGAAGCTTATTTAACACAACCGTATGGCCCAAATGTACATCCGGTGCAGACGGATCTAATCCGAGCTTAATTTTAAGCGGCGTGCCCGTGGAAATTGATTTCACGAGCTTTGCCTTTAATTCCTCCGGCGGTATGACTTCGTGGGCGCCTGTCATGTATAGCTGAAGCTGTCTTTCTACCTCTTTTTGCTGTGACGCTGTGAGCTGCTCAAATGTTCTCATCATTTTTCCTCCTTTTTTACAAACACAAAAAAGAGCCCATCCCAATAAGGGACGTGGCTCAATGCACGCGGTACCACCCTGGTTGAAGACATTGTCTTCCGCTCATTCAAATAACGGTTTCCCGTTCTTTGCTACTTTTAAGGTTCACAAAGAAAGCTCGGGGAGGTAATTCACGTTTGCTGTGTGCCGGCTCGCACCTTCCGCCGGCTCTCTGAAACAGGGAGACAAACCGCTACTGGATTCCCGTCAAAGCTTATGTTGTATGAAGATTGTCAGCTACCTTTCTAAGCAGCCCTGTCAATATTTTCTGTTCGTCCTTCGTCATTCCCGCAATGAGCTCTGTTTCCCCTTTGTGAAACTCCGGGTAGAGTTCTTCGATCGCTTGTTTGCCGGAATCGGTGATAGAGACAAACACGAGTCGCCGATCTCTTGTGTCGATGCTTTTACGGCAAAAATTCTTTTTTTCGAGCGTTTTGATCACGTTGCTTGCTGTAGCTGTTGAAATGCCTGACAGCTCAGCAATTTTTCTCGTTTCGAGCGCTCCCCATACCCATAGATCATAAAGAATGGAGAAAGCGGTCCAAGAAAGGTTATAGGAAGAAAGAACCTCAGTCTCCATTTTGACACGGAGCCTTTGTGCAGACCGATACAGATTCGTAGCGATCGAAATGGCTTCCAGGTTGAGTGACTCGACGGGCATTTGTTTGAGCTTAGAAAGTGTATCGTGTTCTTCCTTCCGAAGCTGCTGATGTTGATGTGAACGTTCCATTTTTTAGGCCTGCCTTAAATTATCAGAATCATTAGCTATGAAACGAATTGTAACAGAGTCTGATGTGAACTTCAAGCCCATATATCGGTTGAATAAAAAAAGCCCAAACAACGCCAAAATAAACAAAAACCCGCAAACGGGGGTGCAGTTTTGCAAAAATATGTTCAATCCGTCTATAAGCATGATCCGTTTCATCTGTTTTCGACAGAGCACGTAGTGACGTTAGCGATTATCGCCCTTTTGGCCATTCTGTTGTTTTTGTTCCAAGATGGGGTCAAGCAGCCGAGGGCCAGCCGGTTTTTGCGTTCTCTGTTTGTGTTTCTTTTGCTTGGTTCGCAAATCGGCTATCAAATATGGATGGTCGCCACGGGCAGGTGGTCGGTGCGCACTTCATTGCCTCTCCAGCTTAGTGACCTGTCGGTGTATTTGTCAGCTATTATGTTAGTGACAAAAAGCAGAAAGCTGTTTGTGTTTTTGTTTTTTGTCGGCATCGGCAGTTCGATTCAGGCTCTTGCCACTCCTGACCTTGGTATGTTTTCATTTCCGCATATCCGATATATCCTCTTTTTTATTTCTCACGGGTCTGTGTTTTTATCCTGTCTGCTGATGGCTGTGATTGGCACCTACAGAATGGGCCAGCGCTCGTTATGGGTGACAGTCCTGCTTGTTAATGTGTACGGCGTCTGTATTTTCCTGATTGATCGCTGGCTTGGCGCGAATTATATGTATTTGACGAAAAAACCGGGCGGATCCTCTCTCTTAGATGTTCTCGGGCCATGGCCGTGGTATATCGTCTCGGCTGAAGCCATCACAATCGCAAGCTTTTTCATTCTTTATTGGCTTTATCGCATCTTCAAAAAATGACACCTTTTTTGTTGTATCACACATTCTGTTTAAAAAAATGTCGGAGAACGTGTTTATTTTTTTGAAAAAGGGTATGTAACTTGTACAACAAAAAGGGAGATGAATACCATTGAGGAAAGATGAAATCATGCATATCGTATCATGCGCAGATGATAATTATGCTCGTCATTTAGGTGGGATGTTCGTTTCTTTATTGACTAACATGGATCAGGAGAGAGAGGCAAAATTATACGTCATTGATGGCGGAATTAAGCCTGATAACAAAAAAAGACTGGAAGAAACCACTTTGAAATTCGGAGTGCCGATTGAGTTTTTAGAAGTGGATACCAAAATGTATGAACATGCGGTAGAGAGCAGTCATATTACAAAAGCCGCGTATTACCGCATTTCGATTCCCGACTTAATTAAGGATGAAAGCATCAAACGAATGATTTACATCGATTGTGATGCGCTTGTCCTAGAGGATATTTCTAAGCTATGGGACTTAGACATTGCGCCATACACCGTAGCCGCTGTTGAGGATGCGGGGCAGCATGAACGCCTGAAAGAAATGAACGTCACTGATACAGGGAAGTATTTTAACTCAGGTATCATGATTATTGATTTTGAGTCTTGGAGAAAGCAAAACATCACAGAAAAAGTCATCAACTTTATCAATGAACACCCAGACGAAGACTTTCTTGTGCTGCATGACCAAGATGCACTGAATGCGATCTTGTATGATCAGTGGTATGAACTTCATCCGCGCTGGAACGCTCAAACCTATATCATGTTAAAGCTGAAAACCCCATCGACTCTGTTAGGGCGGAAGCAATATAATGAAACAAGAGAAAACCCGGCAATCGTGCACTTCTGCGGCGGAGAAAAGCCTTGGAACTCCAATACAAAACATCCGTATCGCGATGAGTATTTCCATTACATGTCCTATACGAAGTGGAATACGATTGGGAATCCGGCGATCAACCAATAATACAGATATAAAAAAACGCTTTTGAGATGATCAAAAGCGTTTTTTGTTTGTCTCAGCGTGCGACTGATCGTTGGTAGAACCGCTGAATATGCATGGCGATGTAGCACAATTCTTTTTCAGGAAACTCAAAGCCGTATTCCTTCTTCACAAAGGTGCCGATGCTTAGGGCACACAGGAAGGCATCCTTAAACTTCTCTTTAATGATGTCGATCATTTCTGCGTCCAGCTCGTAAATGGATTCGCCTGCTTTGATATGCTGAATGGCAAAGCGGAGATGGGTCACAAGCCGTTCATAAGAGATGGTATCTTCAACGATATTAATAGACAGTTGAATTTCGATAATCTCGATAATATCACGGATCATGGTTGTAATATCAAGCGTTTGTGTCATATCGCCGGCATTGTTTCTTGCTGTGTGGATATGCATGGCGATATTGCCGATTTCATCATCAGGAATGTGAATCCCCAGTTTATCTTTAATCAGTGTTCTGGCCCATAAGCCGATCTGGAACTCCTTTGGATAAAGGACTTTGATTTCATTCAGCAGCGGATTTTTGATAACCATCCCATTGCTCAGGCGTTCAATTGCAAAAGAAAGATGGTCTGAAAAAGCGACATGAATGCGCTCGTTGATTTTGATGTTCAGCTCTTTTTCGGCATGAGAGATAATTTGCTCAGAAATCTGAATGTGGTCTTCAGGCAATGTTTCTAAAATCTCTTCGAACTGCTTATAGTCAGGTGTATCTTTTCTGATAAAGGTTTTTTCTATTTTTGACGGATCGACAATGTCATTCTTCTTTTTGTTAAACGCAATTCCTGCACCCAAGAGAATCTTCTCTTCATTTTGATCCTTTACGACGATAGCATTATGATTTAAGATTCTTTTAATTTTCATAGCTTTTTTGTCCTTTCATCCCCCGTTTTATGAATGAAATCGAATAAATCCAGTTATTCTGTCTCTTCTTTAAACCCGAGAAACAATGTAGCTATAAAAGCAGAGACGGCTGCGATCAAGAAACCGATCATATAATGAACAAAATTCGCGGCGCCAAACGGCAGCACAATTGAAATCATCGGAATGCCTGTCAGCCCGTATGAATTTGCCACAACTTGTACCGCAACCACGTATGCTCCGCCAATAGCACCGCCGATGGCTGCTCCGATAAAGGGACGGATCAGTTTGAGATTTACCCCGAATACAATCGGCTCAACAATGCCTAAAAACGCGGTCAGAGAAGCGGGGAGCGCAATTTTCTTCAGGCTTGATTGTTTCGTTTTGAGGAATACCGCAAGCCCCGCTCCGCCTTGGGCCACATTCGCCATCGACCATATCGGCACTAAAAAGTTGACACCGACATGCGGATTAGCAAGCAGCGTTGCCTCAATTGCATAAAAGCTATGATGCAATCCAGATAGGACGATGGTAGAGTAGATGCCGCCGAAAAGGGCTCCGGCGGCAATGCCGGCGTGATCATAAATATAGACGATCGATTGTGTCATGATCTGGCCGATGATGGACGCGGCGGGATTCATCACAATCAGCGCGAGGCATCCTGTCACCATGACCGTAATAAAGGGAATGATCACGACATCAAGCGACTTCGGCACAATCGATTTTAATAGCTTCTCAATTTTGCTCATGACAAAAACGGAAAGAAGAATCGGTATCATGGAACCCTGATAGCCCATCATTGGGATATGAAGCCCCCATATGTCTAAAGAAGACGGGGTTTTGCTGCCGAGCATAGACGGGTCCAGCAGATCAGGATGCGTCAAAAGCCCTGCAATCACTGCCCCTAGGTATGGGTTGCTGCCAAATTGCCGTGCGGCACTGAAGCCAACTAAAATTGGCAGTAAAATAAAGGCTGTGCTGGACACGAGGTCGAGCATTTTAATCCATGGGCTGCCGGCAGCGAACCAATGAAACACCTTAATCATGCCGATCAGCCCCATGAGCAGGCCGCTTGCTGTTATTGCCGGAATAATCGGCACAAAAATATCGGACAGTGTTTTCGCAAAAGCTGCGGCAGGGTTCAGCTTCCGGCAGGCTTTTTTCTGGTGGACAGGCTCTTCTGAAGGCGCGGTCTCCCATACATGAACGACTTCTTTATATATTTTGTTGACGACGCCTGCTCCGAAGATAATCTGGAAAAGGCCATAGCGGAAAAAGGTGCCCTGCACACCTTGCAGATTCTCAATGGCATGTATATCAATTTTCGTCTCGTCCTTTACATCAAAACGAAGACGGGTCGTACAATGGCTGATGCTGATAATATTGTTTTTTCCTCCTGCGAGCAGCAGTAATTCTTTTGCAATCTCTTTATGCAAGCAATCAAAACCTCCTTTGCTGAAGAAAAGTCGGCTTGTTCATCGTATCAAATGAAAAGTTGACAATCAAAATGAAAAAAGTGAGAAATACCGGCTGAAAATGACAAAAATGCCCGCGTCGACGACGGAGCATGAGAATAGGGGTTGTCCAAGGCGCCGTTATGAGCCCAACACGAAAAGAAGAGTTAAAATGCCCTGCTTTTTAGGCACTAATACTCCCTTTGCATCATTGGGTCTTGCCTGCCTGCCCAGTCACAATCCCGCCATATGTGGTGATAACTGTAATAACGTTCATTTTATGCTGTTCATGGCTGTATAGCAATAGTATGAAAAGCCTGTACAATGGATGGGAAAAAGGTTGTGTGTGGTGTTCTTAGAATGTAAAAAAAACCTTTAAGACCTGGAATGCAAGTCTTAAAGGTTTTTGGTTACTTTTTCGGTTTGACGGCGTTCAGCCGTTTTTGCAGCTTTGTTTTTTCATTGGATGCTTTTAATTGATTCACTGCAGACTGAGCGGATGTCTTTGATTTCTTTGTTTTGTCTTTTTCCGCTTTCTTCACTTTTGCCTTGGCAGTTTCGACTTTTTTTGCTTCAGCCGCCGCCACCTTTTTCTTCACTTTGTCTAACCGTTTTTGCAATGCCGTTTTGTCCTTGCCTGCTTGAAGCTGATTGACGGCTGATTGTGCTTTTGCCGCATTTGCATCAGTTGATTTCTTTTCAGCCGCAGATACGGATTGCTGTGCCGTCTTCAAATTGGTGCTCTTCACTTTGTTAAGACGTTTCTGCAGGGACGTTTTTTCTGAACTTGCAGGCAGCTTGCCAATTGCTGATTGTGCGTTGTCCACATCTGTTTTCTTTTTGCTATTTTCCGCTTTCGCAACTTTGTCTTTCGCTTGCTTTGACGCGATGTAGCGTTTTACTTGGTCTAAGCGTTTTTGAAGGTTCTTTTTGTCTGTTCCGTTCGACAGCTTGTTGACGGTAGTTTGTGCTGTATCAACGGTTTGCTGTGTTTTATATTTTTCTGCCTTTGCGACTTTGTCTTTCGCATCTTTTACATTTCTGTATGACTGTACTTTATCCAGTCTTTTTTGCAGGGCAGTTTTGGCGTCGGAGCCCGGCAGCTGTCTAACGAGTTCTCGCGCTTTGTTGATATCGATTTGTGCTTTTGTTTGTTCCGCTTTTTTCACCGCTTGCTCTGCTGCCGCGTACGCTGAATCTGTTGCCTGTGCTTTATACTGGATTAAGCCGTAGCCAAATTGCTGATCGCGGCCTGCGGTACCAAGATCAACGATGTTTTCCCGCATTTCCTCGCGAAGCTGGACGTTTGTCTCGGCAGGATCACGCTGTTTTAACAAGGCAAACATGGCAGCGGCGTGCGGTGTCGCTTGGGATGTTCCGCTTCCCGTTGCATAATACTGGTTTAAGTAAGTGCTTGTGATGTTTGTCCCCGGCGCTGAAAATTCAACTTCATCTCCAGTTGTTGAAAAGGAGGCAAGCTGATTTTTTTCGTTTGTTGCTGAAACCGCAACGACACTGCTGTATGCCGCCGGATAATTCACTGGCTTGCCGTTTCCGTCGTTACCGCTTGCGGCAACAAGCAGAACGCCTTGTTCATATGCTTTGTTCACGGCGTCATGAAGTATTTTGCTGTCTGACGTCGTGCCAAGGCTCATATTGACGATGTCCATCCTGTTTGCGATCGACCAGTCAATTCCTTGGAGAAGGCTTTGAAGATCCCCCGAGCCGTTCTGATCAAGCGCTTTAACCGCGTATATTTGTGCTTCCGGTGCGATGCCGTCAATTCCGTAGCCGTTATGCTTGGCTCCGATAATCCCTGCGACATGTGTTCCGTGGCCGTTATCATCTTTGTAAGAAGAGGTATAACTGACAGCTGAATACCCGCCGGCAATCGACAGGTCATCGTGGGGGGAGATCCCGCTGTCAATGACGGCAATTTTGATATTTTTTCCTGTCAGTCCTGCCTTCCAAGCCTGTTTCACCTGAATGGGCTCAAGGTTCCATTGCTCAAAGTTGTCAGAGGTGTCAGTGCCGTCTGACAGCACTTTGAAATCCGTGCTGTCTGCTGCGGTAAATGATACGTTGTTTTCTACATACAAAATATCAGGATCCTGCTTTAATTCTTTTACTGTCTCCTGGTCTGCTGTGACCGCTACCGCGGGAAGATGCTTATACTGCTGTTCAACATCAGCATCACTGTCCAGGATGGTTTCCTTTCCGGCCTTGTTTTTATAAACCACAATAACCTCTTTCTCACTGTTGTTTTGCGCATGAGCGAGAGGGCCTATGGTGAGAAAACTGAAAAACAGAGTGACTGATACAACAAGTTTGCAAGACATGTTTTTCATGATTCATCTCCTTTTTCTATGATGTTTGATATATATATCGGAGAAAAAAAGAGAGATTGATAGTAAGAAGGAAAAAATTTTTCATGGGCAGGGTTGTTTAGCAAAATGCAGATTTTTTCCGCATGAAGAGGAAATTTTCCAAATGAATTTGTAAGCGTTTTCAAAATAAGATAAAGAAAACATTGCGGAGGTTGTTCACAAAGCAATGAGAAAAGGGGGCTTTTAAGATGAGCACATTCACTCGGGTGATGGAGGAAAAAATAATGCCTGTCGCCGGGAAAATTGCCGGGCAGCGGCATCTCAGCGCTTTGCGTGACGGAATTATCCTGACCATGCCGCTGATTATTATCGGGTCTGTCTTCTTGATTTTAACGAGCCTGCCGATTCCGGGGTATGCTGATTTCATGGCGAGTGTGTTTGGGAACGAGTGGGCCGATAAGCTCGGATATCCTGTTAACGCTTCGTTTGATATTATGGCGATGATTGCCGCTTTTGGGATCGCCTATCGGCTGGCAGAAAGCTATGGTGTCGATGCCCTTTCTGCCGGAGCGATTTCAATTGCCGCATTTCTGCTGGCAACGCCGTTTGAGGTGCCGTTTACACCGGGTGGCTCAACGGAACCCATCATGGTAGAGGGCGGAATCCCGATCACGCTGCTTGGCAGCAAGGGCCTATTTGTCGCCATGCTGATCGCCTTGTTTTCAACCGAAATCTATCGGTACATTATTCAAAAAAATATCGTCTTCAAAATGCCAGACGGTGTGCCGCCTGCGGTAAGCAAATCGTTTGTCGCGCTGATTCCCGGCTTTATCATTGTGTTTCTCGTGTGGCTGGCGCGCCTTCTGATTGAAATGACACCTTTTCAGAGTCTGCACAATGTCGTAGGAGACCTGCTTGGCACACCGCTTTCCATCCTTGGCGGCAGTCTCGGCGGAAGCCTGATCGCTGAATTTGTGCAGATGCTGCTTTGGTCGTGCGGGATTCACGGGGCTTCCATCATTGGCGGAATCATGGCGCCGATTTGGTATGGCGCGATGGATGCCAACCGTCTTGCCTTCCAAGCGGGCGAGGCGCTGCCGAGTATTTTTACGACTCAGTTCTTTCAAATTTGGATCAATGTCGGCGGGAGCGGGGCGACGCTGGCGCTTGTCCTGACGATGCTTGTGCGCTCCCGGAGCAAACAAATGAAGCAGCTTGGACGATTAGGAATCGGCCCTGCGCTATTTAATATCAACGAGCCGATCATTTTCGGCATGCCGATTGTCATGAATCCGCTCCTTATTGTCCCATTTATCATCGCACCGCTCCTCACGATTACCGCGACTTATATCGGCATGAGCACCGGGCTGGTGGCAAGACCGGCCGGAATCGCGGTGCCATGGACGATGCCGCCGCTCATATCAGGTTACCTGGCGACAGGCGGAAAGGTGTCGGGCGCCGTTATGCAGCTGGTGAATCTGCTGATCACCTGTGCCATCTACTATCCGTTTTTCAGAATATGGGATCATCAAAAATGGCGGGAAGAGAGTGCGGTTGAATCTGGTGATAAAAATGTGATGTGATAGATGATCAGCCTGTCATAGGCTGATCATCTTCTTTCAAATGAAAGGGAATGTTAGAATATGTAAAGGAGGTGCGCATGCTAGATTATATATGGTTAGATGACGAATCACCGATCTTACAACAAGTACCAGTTGAATACTCATCTACCGCTATTATCTTTTCTCCTTTTATCCAAATGCCTGAAGGATGGGAGAAAGGAAAAAGAAAAAATGATTATGAGCATATTTATCCAAACGATGATGAAATAAGAGGAAAAGGCAAGGCTGTTTCCTGGAAGAAGGTTATGTCTTCTTGCGGCTTTCAAACACATGCTGAGCTGGCGCTGGCTTTAATGACGTCGATAGGCGCTGTAAGGGACGAGTGCGCAAGAGAGGATTTGGCTGAGGTGTTACATGAAAACATAAATGGAGACCTCTATTATCCCAGTGAGGATCCTATTTCAAATTTTCATATTCCGAGTTTGGTAAAGGTGTTAGGTGTGAACGGATCCAATCGGTTTTATTACGCAGAACCGATTGTGGAAAACCGCGGCGTTTTGGACATAACTGAGGCCAACTTGCGGACGGTTCTTGATGAAGCCGCAGCAGAGCTCGTTTTGACTGATGAGAAAATGGACTTTGTGTTTATGAGTGTATATGACTCATTCATTAATGTCTTTTTAGCCAAAGATGAAAACATCCATGAATTGGTTGAACGTATGGGCTGGGAAGCTATGATTTGCGATGAGTCAACGTATATCAGTTGGTATAGATAAAAAAAGAACGTACATCACAAAATGTACGTTCAGCGTATCGACAAACCCTCGCATTCGTTGTCAGGCCTGCGCGTCGGTGCTCACGAATTAGAACATTCGCTGTGCTCCGATGCTCGTCCTTCCTAGACTTCAAGGGTTTTCAATCACGCTGAATAGATGACAAAATCATAAAATGAAAACCATTTTATGATTTTATCAACAATCTAAACGTACATCACAAAATGTACGTTCTTTATTTTTATCGCTGAAAGAACTCAATCCACTCACCGTCAGGACCTTCGATATAGAAATAACGGTATCCGTTTGGAAGTGTTGTGATCTCCTCGTCAATAAATTTCGCGTTCATTCTTTCCGCTTTTGTATATTCAGCCGCGATGTCATCCGTCAGCAGGGCAATGTGGTGCACTTTTCCTTCAGCGGGAAGCTCACTGCTGTAGCCTTGAATCAGTTCAATTTCTGTTTCCGGGCCGTCTTCAAAGCCGAGAAAAGCAAGCTCGATTACACCGTTCGTGTGTGTGATGCGATCCTTCAATTTCATGCCGAGTACCTCTTCATAAAATGTGATGGACGCGTTAATATCTCTTACCATGATGCCTGTATGGTCAATTCGTTTTGGCATGCTGCTCCTCCTCGTAACTCTTTTTGTCTATCGTAGAAAAACCTTTCCTTTCTGTCAATGCAGACATCTTGGTGTTTTGTGGTACGATAAGAGAAAGCAAACGGAAAGAGGACGACATATATGAAGCTACTGACCCTAAAAAAAGCACATGCTGCCAAAATAAAAAAGGGCTATCCCCTTATTGAAAAAGAAGCTCTCGCAGGGAGTGCGGGGCACATGAAAGAAGGAGACCTCGTTGATATCGTGTCTGAGAGCGGCGAGTTTCTCGCGCGGGGCTATTATGGCCTGCAAAACAAAGGGGTCGGCTGGACGCTTACCCGCAATAAACATGAACAGGTTGACCAGGCATTTTTTCTCACCAAATTAACAAAAGCGGCCCAAGCGCGCGCCAAACTATTTGAGGCTCAAGATACAACAGCTTTCCGCCTGTTCAACGGTGAGGGCGACGGTGTCGGCGGCGTCACCATCGACTATTATGACGGCTACCTGCTGATTCAATGGTACAGCAAGGGGATTTACACCTTTAAAGACATGCTGATTTCCGCATTGGATGAGATGGATCTTGACTATAAAGCGATTTACGAGAAGAAACGCTTCGACACAGCTGGACAATACGTTGAAGATGATGACTTCGTGAAAGGGAGAAGGGGCGAGTTCCCGATCATCATCCAGGAGAATGGCATTCAATACGCGGTGGATCTGAATGAAGGCGCCATGACGGGCATCTTTTTGGATCAGAGACATGTGCGCAAGGCGATCAGAGACCGCTATGCAAAAGGGAAAACCGTTTTAAATACGTTTTCTTATACGGGTGCATTCTCCGTGGCAGCGGCGCTTGGCGGAGCAGAGAAAACAACAAGCGTCGACGTGGCAAACCGAAGCCTGGCCAAAACGATCGAGCAATTCAGCGTGAACAAACTGGATTACGAAGCGCACGACATTAAAGTGATGGACGTGTTTAACTATTTTTCATATGCTGCAAAAAAGGATTTGCGCTTTGATCTGATTATTCTCGATCCGCCTTCCTTTGCGCGCACAAAAAAACGCACCTTCAGCGCGGCCAAGGATTATAAAAACCTGCTGAAGGAAACGATTGCCATCACTGCTGACAAGGGTGTCATTGTTGCCTCTACAAACAGCAGCGCCTTTGGCATGAAGAAATTCAAAGGCTTTATCGATGCCGCATTTAAAGAAACAAACGAACGCTACACCATCATTGAGGAATTTACGCTGCCGGAGGATTTCAAAACGATTTCGGCATTTCCGGAAGGCAACTACTTGAAAGTGGTCCTTCTGCAGAAAAAATAATGAAAAAGCTGCCCTGTTCAGGGGCAGCTTTTTTTATGTAGAAATGATCTGCTGGACGCGGCCGATGCGGCCATCTTCAAGACGGACTTTAATGCCATGCGGATGAAAGCTTGATTTCGTCAAAATATCCTTCACTGTCCCTCTCGTCAGTTTTCCTGTTTTTTGATCTGCTTTCAATACAATATCAACTTGCAACCCTTTCGAAATGCTGTTTCGCTCTTGCCCGTTCATAACGCACATCCTTTCTTTTGTTCATTATAGTCATTATGGTTTAAAAGTAACAGCCGGCTGATGAAGTGTATTTTTGTTTTTTTCAGCCTTCATTAAATATAATGTCAGGCCAAAGCCTGCTATGCTCAGAATGCCAAAAAGCAAGTAGACTGCGAAGATCGATACGTAGTCAAAAATGTACCCGCCTGCAAATGTGCAGAACCAGTTGCCGAATCCATTGCCGATGGCGGCGTACATGGTCAGTGCCGTCGCTTCAACGTGTCTTGGGGTAATCTTTTTCACATATCGAAGCGCCGCCGGGATAAATAAACCGATGGCCACTCCCTGAAGAAAGACTGTCGCATAAATGATCCATAATGAAGGCGCCGTGAAATAGAGTGCCCACCTAAATAATGAAACCCCGCCTGACAGCATAATGACGTTGAGCAGCCCCATTTTATCTATAAATGTTTGGGCGAATCGCATAAATGGAATTTCTGAAATGACACCAATGAAAAATAAAATGCCAATAGCGGAAAGAGATGCGCCGCTTTTGTCCAGAAAAAGACTGAAATACGTATTGTTCGCTAAGTTTGGAGCAAATGTCGTAAAGGTGATGATCATAAAGATGAGGAAAGTTTTGTTGCTGATAAGCTCCCGGAATCCTTTGCGGATATTGACCTTTGTTGTTGTTTTCTGCTGGCCGGGCATTTGTGAAGCTAATATGGCAGCAATGCACAGAAAGGCACAGCCAAAGATAAAGATCACGTGAATGGGGTACAGCTGGTTCGTCACCTGTCCCATGGCAAACACCGCGACACCGAAGCCGAGAGAACCAAACAGGCGGATTCCGCCGTAGTTGCCGTTTGTTTCTTGTGTGTACCTTAGTGAAATGCTGTCCGAAAGTGGAATAATCGTGCTTTGAAAGGCTGCAAAACAGGCCGCAATCAAAATAAACAGAGGGAAACTGTCAAATGCAATATAGGCTAATCCAATGATGCCTGTGATTGATGTGCAAACCGCCAGCAGGCCTTTCGTTTTTTGCGTATAGTCGCTCAGCATGCCCCAAAACGGCTGAAAGAAAATCATCACAATCGGGCCCAGCGACATGATCAAGCCGACCTGTGATCCGCTTAAATGCTGTTCCTTCGTTAAATACATACTGAGTAAGGGAATTATGCTGCCCGTACCGAGAAAAGCAAACAAATAAAATCCTTTTAACGCGGCGTAATGCCGCCTCACCTGCAAGTTGTGCATCAGGGTGCCTCCTTTGGTATCCACAAATACATTATATTGGAATTCGCCAGCTTTTCAATAAGGGGAAGCACATAAAAAAACTGCCCTCGAGAGGACAGTTTTTTACATAAATGAAAGTAAAAACGGCGCCGCGCAAAGCGTCATAATCGCAGCTAAGATCATCGACACACTGGAAATCGTGCCGGACACAGAGCTAAGCTCAAATGCCTTTGACGTTCCCGCTCCGTGCGCGCTTGTGCCAAGCAGCACGCCCCGCGCGATTTCGTTATCAATACGGAAATAGCGGATGACCATCGGGCCGATCACTGTGCCGAGCAAAGCGGTTAAAATCACAAACACGGCTGTGACGGCAGGCATTCCGCCGATCATTTCAGATACGTTCATCGCGATCGGCGTTGTCACTGATCTCGGGACGAGGCTGTCAATTAAGCCGGTGCCGAGGTGAAGCCATTTCGCAATAAGAGCGGTAGAAATAATCGCGATGCATGAACCGACGGCCACATTCAAAATAATTTCCACTGCGTATTTCTTTAAAACAGGGAAATATTTATATAACGGGATCGCGAATGCCACGGTGGCCGGCTGTAGCATATCGGTCAGCAATCCGCCGCCGAGATTATAGGACTCGTACGGGACATTCACCAGCAGCAGCAGACCGACTAACACAGCGGGCGTCACCAATAGCGGCGACGTATAAACACGCGGAAAGCGTTGATATACCTTTTTTGCCCCTAAATACACCAAAACCGTTAAAAACAAACTTACAATTCCGATGAACACGTATGCTTTTTCTCCTTTCTCTTTGCGATGAGTTGTGTAAGCGTTCCTGTAGACACCATCACGACAAACGTGCTGATGATGACAACAAGCAGAATGCTGACACCAAATTTCGACATAATGTCTCCGTATTCAATCACTCCGACGGCAGACGGGATAAAAAATAAAAGCAGCTCCCCGAGAAGCCACGCTGCACCAAGCTCGATCCATTCAAGCTTGATAATGTTAAAGTGCAATAATGTGAAAAGAATCACAATCCCTATTATACTGCCGGGAATATTTATATGAAGAAGGGCTGTCACCCAATTAATCAGCCGAGCAAATATAAATAACAGAGCGATTTGAATAACGGTTAGCAACAGTTTTTTCATATTGATGCCTCCCTTATATACTTATTGTACATAAGGTCTCTCTATAGGTAAAATATATATTAAGAATAAGAAGTATTCCTTTTGTCTATAGAAAGGGTGAAGCACATGGATATCCGCCATTTAACATATTTCTTGGAAGTCGCCCGTTTAAAAAGTTTTACGAAGGCTTCCCAATCCCTTTATGTTTCTCAGCCGACGATATCAAAAATGATCAAAAATTTAGAAGAAGAGCTCGGAATTGAACTGTTTTACCGAAACGGCAGGCAGGTGGAACTGACTGATGCCGGTCATAGCATGTATGTGCAGGCGCAGGAAATCATTAAATCATTTCAAAACCTGACGTCAGAATTAAATGATATTATGGAAGTCAAGAAAGGGCACGTACGGATTGGACTGCCGCCGATGATCGGATCGGGGTTTTTCCCGAGAGTGCTCGGCGATTTCCGTGAAAACTATCCGAATGTCACCTTTCAGCTAGTCGAAGACGGTTCTATAAAAGTCCAAGAAGGTGTCGGGGACGGCTCTCTTGATATCGGCGTTGTGGTCCTTCCCGCAAACGAAGATACCTTTCATTCGTTTACAATCGTAAAAGAAACCTTAATGCTTGTCGTTCACCCTTCCCACCGGCTGGCTGATGAGAAAGAATGTCAGCTGCGTGAGTTGAAGGACGAGCCTTTTATTTTCTTCAGAGAGGATTTTGTCCTGCACAACCGAATTATGACGGAATGTATCAAGGCTGGGTTCCGGCCCCATATCATTTATGAAACATCACAATGGGATTTTATTAGTGAGATGGTATCAGCCAACCTTGGGATCGGGCTTCTGCCGGAACGGATCTGCCGCGGCCTTGACCCTGAAAAAGTGAAAGTCATTCCGCTTGTCGATCCGGTCATCCCTTGGCACCTCGCCATTATTTGGAGAAAGGACCGTTACTTGCCCTTTGCGGCCAGAGCTTGGCTCGAACATACGAAATCGTATTTATGGGACCCGAAAAAAGATAGTAAAGGATGATGCAAACATGGATGCACAATCAGCAGCAAAATGTCTTACTGCTGTCCGCCGGCATAGCCCACTGGTGCATAGCATAACCAACAATGTCGTAACGAATTTCACAGCAAACGGCCTGCTCGCGCTCGGCGCATCGCCCGTTATGGCGTACGCAAAAGAAGAGGTCGCCGATATGGCGAAGATTGCGGGTGCACTCGTTTTAAATATCGGAACACTGAGCAAGGAGTCAGTCGAAGCGATGATCATCGCGGGAAAATCAGCTAATGAACATGGCGTTCCCGTCATTCTTGATCCTGTCGGTGCCGGAGCAACACCGTTCCGAACTGAATCGGCACGTGACATCATTCGTGAGGTTCGCCTTGCTGCAATCAGAGGAAATGCGGCGGAAATTGCCCATACCGTCGGTGTGACGGATTGGCTGATCAAAGGTGTTGATGCGGGTGAAGGCGGAGGCGACATCATCCGGCTGGCTCAGCAAGCGGCACAAAAGCTAAACACGGTCATTGCGATTACTGGTGAAGTTGATGTCATAGCCGACACGTCACATGTATACACCCTTCATAACGGCCACAAGCTGCTGACAAAAGTGACAGGCGCCGGTTGCCTGCTGACTTCCGTCGTCGGTGCGTTTTGCGCTGTGGAAGAAAATCCATTGTTTGCTGCTATTGCGGCCATTTCTTCGTATGGGGTCGCCGCTCAGCTTGCCGCACAGCAGACGGCTGACAAAGGCCCTGGAAGCTTTCAGATTGAATTGCTGAACAAGCTTTCAACTGTTACTGAACAAGACGTCCAAGAATGGGCGACTATAGAAAGGGTGACTGTCTCATGACTCGTATTTCTCGGGAAATGATGAAAGAGTTATTATCTGTTTACTTCATTATGGGGTCAAACAATACGAAAGCCGATCCTGTTACAGTTGTACAAAAAGCGTTAAAAGGCGGTGCCACCCTGTACCAGTTCCGTGAAAAAGGCGGGGATGCGCTGACAGGAGAGGCTCGGATTAAATTTGCTGAAAAAGCGCAGGCAGCTTGCCGTGAAGCTGGTGTTCCGTTCATTGTCAATGATGATGTGGAATTGGCTCTGAAGCTGAAAGCTGACGGTATCCACATCGGCCAGGAAGACGCAAATGCGAAAGAGGTAAGAGCTGCCATAGGTGATATGATTCTCGGCGTTTCTGCCCATACGATGTCTGAGGTGAAGCAAGCCGAAGAAGACGGAGCGGATTATGTCGGGCTTGGGCCGATCTATCCGACTGAAACGAAAAAGGATACGAGAGCGGTACAGGGTGTATCTCTTATCGAAGCAGTGCGCCGCCAAGGCATCAGCATTCCAATTGTCGGCATCGGCGGAATCACAATAGATAATGCCGCACCTGTTATCCAAGCGGGGGCCGATGGTGTCAGTATGATCAGCGCCATCAGTCAGGCGGAGGATCCTGAGAGTGCTGCACGCAAGTTTCGTGAGGAAATTCAAACGTATAAAACAGGAAGATAATCGTTCATTTTCCTTCAAAGGGCTGTTCTGTAAAAGGACAGCTTTTTTGCTGTCCATCAAGGTTTTCAGACCTTCAAATTTTAATTGACAAAGGACAGGAACTGGCTATGATTATGTTATACAATGATAATCATT
Source organism: Bacillus sp. FSL L8-0358 (assembly GCF_038593095.1). NCBI lineage: Bacteria > Bacillati > Bacillota > Bacilli > Caryophanales > Bacillaceae > Bacillus > Bacillus sp. FSL L8-0358. The sequence goes on along the minus strand of NZ_CP151962.1, from coordinate 3,828,743 downwards.
TTCAATTATAGGAGGAACATGATGGCTCGGGGGCTGGCACTTATTCTATTCAGCTTGTTGATGGTTTTCGGTTCTGCGGCACATGCGGAAGATGATCCGATCGCCGCATTAATTCAATTAAACAAGCAAATGATCAAATCCGTAAAAGACGGGGATATGGATTCGGCACAACAAACGTTTGACACCTTCAAAGCGAAGTGGAAAAAAGAAGAACCTTCTATTAAGAAAGAAAACCTTTCTTCTCACAGTGAAATGGACGCGAATATCGCGATGATTTCTCTTTCTTTTATCAATCAAGACGCAGGCAAGCTCAAATCACAGCTTGAAGAGCTTTCATCTCATTTAGAAACCTACCAGCAGGCTGTCGTGCTGAAAAAGACATCCTCAGGTCAATCAAGGGCGTCCTTAACAGCCTATATACAAAGCTTGAAAGACACAAAACAGTTCATAGAAAAAAAACAAATGGATGAAGCGTCATCCGCAATCGACAATTTAGTTACATCCTGGCTCGCTGTTGAGGGAGACGTCGTTTCCCAATCGAAAGAAGCCTATACGACATCGGAGGAAAATCTGGCGCTGATGAAGGCGGAGATCGGCAGCCATCCTGAAAAGGTATCAAAGCAAATTGACGAAATGATTCAATTGCTCGAGCCGATCGCTTCAAGCAGCTACAGCTGGTGGGATGCGGCGCTGATCCCGGTTCGTGAAGGAATGGAGGCCCTCCTTGTCATCGGAGCGCTATTAACCATGACAAAAAAAGCGCGGGTTACGCGTTCCTCGACATGGATCTGGGGCGGGGCGTCCGCCGGCATGGCTGTTTCCTTAGCAGCCGGCATCGGTGTCACGGTTCTGTTCTCCTCCAGTGTATTCGGAGAAAACAATTTCTTGCTTGGCGGCGTTACCGGCGTACTGTCCGCTGTCATGCTTTTGTATGTCGGGGTGTGGCTGCACAGAAACGCCTCAATGGATAAATGGAGAGAAAAAATCAATATCCAGAAGTCACAGGCACTAAAAAAACGAAGCCTGCTTTCCTTTGCGCTCATTGCATTTCTGGCAGTTGTAAGAGAAGGTCTCGAAACGGTCATCTTTTTCATCGGGCTTGTCGGGAAGCTCCCGCTCACTGAACTGATCGGCGGAACTGCCGCAGGGCTTATCGTTCTCGTCATCGTCGGTGTTCTGATGATCAAGCTCGGAATGCGCATTCCATTGAAGCCGTTTTTTCTTCTATCAATGGCGGTTGTCCTGTATATGTGCGTGAAATTTCTCGGAACCGGCGTTCACAGCCTTCAACTGGCGGGCATTCTTCCGTCTGATGCAGAAAGCTGGCTGCCGTCTGTATCGGTGCTAGGAATTTATCCGTCTGTGTACAGCACGATTCCGCAAATGCTGATTTTACTCTTTTTACTGATTGCGCTTGTTTCAGAAGCGGCAAAACATTTTACAAACAGAAAGGAACTGACAAAATGAATTTCACAAAAATCGCTGTATCAGCCGGATGCATCCTTGCGCTGTGCGCAGGCTGCGGAGCCAACGACACATCTTCAACCAAAGAAAAAGCTTCATCTGAAAAAAGCGGGGTCACTAAAGAAATCACCGCATCCGTAAATAAAATGGAAACCATCATTTCCAAGCTGAATGACTCAGCGGAAAAAGGAGACCAAAAAGAGATTGAAAAGAAGGGGAAAGAGTTAAACAGCTACTGGCTTTCCTTTGAAAACGACATTCGCAGCGACTATCCATTCGAATATACAGAAATCGAAAAACATCTTCAGCCAATCTACACAGAAGCGCAAAAAGACAAACCGGATACAGCAAAAATCAAGACAGAATCCGAGTCCCTGAAAGCGTCCTTAGAAGACCTGACAGAAGCGAAGAAGAGCGGCAAAAAGGCTAGCGATCAGCTGGCAAAAGCAGCGGATGAGTATAAAGGCTATGTCAAAAAGCAGAGTGGCCAGCTTGTCAAAGCGACTGAAGCATTTACAAGCGCTGTGAAATCCGGCGATATCGAAAAATCTAAAACGTTATATGCGAAAGCGCGTGTTTATTACGAGCGAATCGAACCGATCGCTGAAAGCCTTGGAGATCTTGACCCGAAAATTGATGCGCGAGAAAACGATGTTGAAGAAGGAGACAAATGGACAGGCTTCCATAAGCTTGAGAAGGCCATTTGGAAGGATCAAGATATTTCCTGGGAAAAAGCAACAGCTGACCAGCTTCTCAAGGATGTAAAAGAGCTTGACGGTTCAATTCAATCACTGAAATTAACACCTGAACAAATTGTTGCAGGCGCGATGGAGCTTCTGAACGAAGCCGGAATTTCGAAAATCACGGGAGAAGAAGAGCGCTACTCACGAATTGATTTAGTTGACCTTATGGCAAATGTGGAAGGCTCCGAAGCCGTTTATCAAACAGTGAAAAGCGCGCTTGTAAAAGATCACTCCAACTTGACGGAAAAACTGGATACGGAGTTCAGCGAATTTGAAGTTTTAATGGCAAAATACAAAACAAATGATCAGTCCTATACGTCTTATGATAAATTAAGTGAAAAGCAAATCAGAGAGCTGAGCACAAAGCTGACGACTCTTTCTGAAACCATGTCGAAGATTGCGAATGTGCTATAAAAGGAGTTTTGTAACAGCATGAGCGATGAACAAAAAAAGCCAGAACAAATTCACAGACGGGACATTTTAAAATGGGGAGCGATGGCGGGGGCAGCCGTTGCGATCGGTGCCAGCGGTCTAGGCGGTCTCGCTCCGCTTGTTCAGACTGCGGCTAAGCCATCGAAAAAGGATGAAAAAGAGGAGGAACAGATTGTTCCGTTTTACGGAAAGCATCAGGCCGGAATCACAACTGCCCATCAGACGTATGTCTATTTTGCTGCACTGGATGTAACAGCAAAAGACAAAAGCGACATCATTACGTTATTTAGAAACTGGACAAGTCTCACACAGATGCTGACGTCTGGAAAGAAAATGTCAGCTGAGCAGAGAAATCAATATCTGCCGCCGCAGGATACAGGTGAGTCTGCTGATTTATCCCCTTCCAACTTAACGGTCACATTCGGATTCGGGCCTGGCTTTTTTGAAAAAGACGGGAAGGACCGCTTCGGGTTGAAAAGCAAAAAACCGAAGCACCTGGCCGCTCTTCCACCGATGCCCAATGACAACCTGGATGAAAAGCAGGGAGGCGGGGACATCTGCATTCAAGTTTGTGCAGACGACGAGCAAGTGGCGTTTCACGCGCTGCGTAACCTGCTAAATCAAGCGGTCGGCACTTGTGAGGTCCGCTTTGTGAACAAAGGCTTTTTAAGCGGAGGAAAAAATGGTGAAACGCCGCGCAACCTCTTCGGGTTCAAAGATGGAACAGGCAACCAGAGCACGGAGGATGACAGCTTGATGAACTCGATCGTGTGGATTCAGTCCGGTGAGCCTGACTGGATGACGGGCGGCACCTATATGGCTTTTCGGAAAATCAAAATGTTCCTTGAGATATGGGATCGCTCTTCCCTTAAGGACCAAGAGGATACCTTCGGCCGCAGAAAAAGCTCAGGGGCGCCTTTTGGGCAGAAAAAGGAAACAGATCCCGTGAAGCTGAATCAAATTCCGTCTAATTCGCACGTCAGTCTAGCGAAATCTACGGGAAAACAAATTTTGCGAAGAGCTTTCTCTTACACAGAAGGACTTGATCCGAAAACCGGCTATATGGATGCAGGTCTTCTGTTTATCAGTTTTCAAAAAAATCCCGACAATCAGTTTATCCCGATGCTGAAGGCTCTTTCAGCAAAGGATGCGTTAAACGAATATACACAAACAATCGGTTCTGCTTTATATGCATGCCCAGGCGGCTGCAAAAAAGGAGAATATATTGCCCAGCGTTTGCTGGAATCATAAAAGAAGCCTAAATCGGCTTCTTTATTTAAAAAACAGTTGTAACTTTGATTGTTACAGTTTAAAATCAATTTATACGAAAGGAGATTATCATGACAGTACACATTAAAGTTTATTCAGATTACGTCTGCCCATTTTGTTTCGTTGGAAAAGCCGCTTTTGAAGAAGCGATAAAAGGAAAGGATGTTGAAGTCGAGTGGATGCCGTTTGAACTGCGTCCAAGCCCATCTCCTCAGCTTGATCCGGTCAATGATCCTTCCAAACAGTACATGTGGCAGACATCAATTCAGCCAATGGCGGAGAAATTAGGAGTCGAGATCAATTTTCCAAACGTCTCGCCCCATCCGTATACAGACCTCGCGTTTGAAGGCTTCCATTTTGCGAAGGAATACAATAAAGGACATGAATACAACACCCGTGTCTTTCAGGCGTTTTTCCAGGAGGGCCAAAATATCGGCGACATTGACATCTTGACGAAGATCGCCGAGGAAGTGGGATTAGACGGTGCATCATTCAAATCAGCACTGGAAACAAGAACATATCAGGACGTGCAGCGCCAAGCTTTGAAGCATGCCTATGAAGAGGCTGACATCACAGCCGTTCCAACCTTTATTATCGGCGACACTGTAATTCCAGGTGCTGCCGGCAAGGATGTATTTGAAAAAGCGATTTCTGACGAACAGAAGAAAAGACAAGGAAAAAGCTCTCTATAAAGAGAGCTTTTTTTAATCCTGTTCCATATGGACGCCAGTATGCGCCTTCACCTGTATTTCTGCAAACGTATCTTCATCAATTGTTTTATCAGACGACAGCACCGTTCCGAGCCACGCGCCGAGAAAGCCGAGCGGGATGGAAATAATCCCTGGATTAGACAGCGGAATGAGCGGATCACCGGTAAAAATAGCACCTCCGGCCGGGTCCCACACACTAGGGCTCATTGACACCAGCACAAGCGCGCTGATCAGGCCTGTCAGGCTGCCCCATAAAGCGCCTGAGGCATTGAATCGTTTCCAGAAGACAGTAAACACAATCAGCGGAAGGTTTGCGCTAGCGGCTACCGCAAACGCGAGTGCAACAAGGAACGCCACATTTAAGGATTGTGCAAAAATCGCAAGGAGAATCGAGAGTACTGACACGGCGACAGAAGCCCATCTGGCCGCTTTCATCTGTTCTTTTTCAGTTGCTTCTCCCTTTCTGATGATCTGGCTGTAAATATCATGGGCAAATGCTGAGGCGGCAGACAGCACCAACCCTGTCACAACAGCCAAAATGGTGGCAAAGGCGATGGCTGATACAAACGCGAACAGAAAGTCTCCTCCGAGTGCTTTTGCTAAAAGCGGAGCCGCCATATTTCCCGCTTGATCAGCCGCCGTAATCGCGTCAAAACCGACAAATGCCGCGGCACCAAAGCCGAGAAACACTGTCATAATATAAAACACACCGATAATCCATGTCGCTGACACAACGGATGTACGGGCCGTCTTGGCATCCTTAACGGTATAAAACCGGATCAATATATGCGGAAGCCCGGCGGTTCCCAGCACGAGCGCCAAGTTTAACGACAAGGTCTCAAGCGGCACCTTGTATTTATTTCCGGGATTCAAAAAATCAGCGCCCAGCGGAGTAGTCGTTTTCATCTGTTCAAACATGGTATTAAGGCTAAAGCCGAATTTCGAAAACACGATAATCGAAATCACGAGTGTGCCGGCCATCAGCAAAACGGCTTTAATAATTTGAACCCAGCTTGTCGCGATCATGCCGCCAAACACGACATAAATGGTCATCAGCACTCCGACGATGAGGACAGCCGCGGTATAATCCAGCCCTAGAAGCAGTTTGATCAGCGCTCCCGCCCCCACGAGCTGGGCGATCATATAAAAAGTAGAGATGGCAATGGTATTGAGAGCCGCGACACCGCGGATTTTCTTTTCTTTAAAGCGAGCGGCAATCATGTCTGCCATCGTGTACTTTCCGAGATTCCGAAGCGGCTCCGCCACGATGTACAAGACAACGAGATAAGCCACCAGAAAACCGATGCTGTAAAAGAAGCCATCAAATCCATATAACGCAATCATTCCGGCAATCCCGAGAAACGAGGCGGCAGACATGTAGTCACCGGCAATTGCCAGTCCATTCTGAACACCGGTGAGCCCGCCGCCCGCCGTATAAAACTCACTCGTCGTTTTCGTCCGCTTCGCGGCAAAATACGTGATAATAAGCGTCAGACCAACAATCGCCAAAAATAATAAAAAAGCAGTCATATTCATGTCTGTTCACCCTTCAGATCCTCTTTTAAAGCGCTTACATACCGATCGAAATGAGCGGCTCTCCGGGAATACACAGTACTCAGTATCCAGGTCATAGCGAATTGGGCGATGGCGAACAGCCAAGCCCATGAAACAGCTCCAATGGCCGGTGCATTCAAAAAGGTGAAATAAGATGTCAAAACAGGGAGTGAAAAATAAAAGACAAAAAAGAAAATCGCAGAAGGAACAATAAAAGCGCGTTTCTGCTTTAAAAAAGCTTGAAAAGACGGCGTTGCAGCAATCTGTTTATAATCAGCTTTGTACATGGCTTTCCTCCTTTTATTCGCTAAACGTAAGCAAAAAGGTACACCAATAGGTATGTACTGAAAGTCCGATTTATGCGTTGAACAATATCTGGAGGATGAAAAAAGAAGGAAGTCGTGAAGAGGTGAACACAGTGGTCTAAAGACAGGCGAAGGTTTTCAAGCTCGGCCGTGTATAAACGAGTTTGCTTTCAAAACCTCACCGAATGCAGCTTGTTCTCAGCAAAGCTGCTGTTTACCAGAGCACGGTTATCATGTTCGCATCACCTCTTTATGACAATGCATGTGCCAAGAGGTGATCGCATCACCGGCTGTCTGTCGTAGTTAGCTGACACACCGTTTGTCCTCAAGCTCAGCGCAGCGATTTGCTTTTGAATAGAGGATATGGTGAAAACTCAGATCAGGTGATAGAAAAGCCAGAGGTACATAGATCCGCCTGTTCGGACTAGTCTTGCCGGACGGTTTTTTTGTGGTTTTTCTTTCTCGATGCTGTCTCAGATTCTAAAAACTGCCTCACATCATGAATGCCTAATCCAATGGATCTAGCTTCTTGAATTAACATATGCCAACCTTTGTCCAAATCTTTTTTAACATGAGTTTTCATAGTAACCTCCAATTGTATAAAATGTTTTCCTGCAACATGCGGGCAATAAAAGACAAGCCAGCGCGATGATGAGGCGAGTACAACAAATTTCACACATAGTTGCTCGGTGTTCACAAACTGAAGGAAAAACCACCTACCTATTCCCTAAAAAAATGACTAATATAACCAATGGACCTTATTTATAATAATAAACAATTAAATACTGACTGGATAGTATGTAAATGAAAATAAATCATTTAGCCTATTAAAAATGACCCCTGGGAAACCGAATAGCATAACCGTTCAAAGAAATAAATACCGCTAAAGATTGATCCGGTGTAAGATAAGGGTAATCATTACCGCCAGGAGAAAAATATGAAAAAAAACAAATTTCAAATTAAAAGAGAAGCAACATTTGAAAGTTTTATAGACGCTGGCGTGAATTTGTTGATTGACCGAGCGTATGATCCAGTTTCTGTAGAAGATATCAGCAGAGCCGCCGGATACAGCAAAGGAGCATTTTATGTTCATTTTGTCAGCAAAGACGATTTTCTGCTGTATCTTCTCGAAAAACGTCAGATGAAAAAAAAGATCATTATAGGGTATCTTGATCAAATGGAGCGGGAGTCAGTGAAATCGCTGACATTGGACGAGGCTGCAAAACACGCTGCAGAACTGCTTTATTCCTATTACATAAATAAGCCGTCGTGGGACATCACCTCGTTTGCCATGAACATGCCGACATATAAAGTCTTAAAGAAATGCAAGGCCTATGTCCGGCTGTACGAATTGTGGGTGGAAGAAAATGTGTTATATATTAAGTGGCTGAAGGAGAGAAAGCTGATTGACGCCTGTATTGATCCGGAATATACGGCTAAAATAATATGTGCAGTCCTCGACGGAATCATCAAACAATCATATGTATTGGGCCAGCCAGCCACCTTCCGCAGCTTTTTAGACGCACTCTCGGTATTTTTCACTTTAGACAGAGAGCACGAGAGGCCAAGAATTTTGAAAAGTTTTTCAGAAAGCGAGGAACATCAGTGAAGTATAGAGAAATAATTATGTATATCATTATGGGGGTTTTCACAACCATTGTGAATATCGCCAGCTTTTATATATTGGTAGAGATCATGAATGTGGATTACAAAGCCGCCACTGTTGCCGCTTGGATTTTGTCCGTGCTGTTTGCTTACATAACAAATAAATTATATGTGTTTCAGCAAAAAACACATGATCTGCAGAGCCTGCTGAAAGAGCTCACTGCTTTTTTCAGCGTTCGGGTCCTGTCTCTCGGCATAGATTTAGGCATGATGATCATTCTTGTCGGCCAGTTCAATACAAATGAAACCTTGGCCAAAATACTCGACAACGCGGTCATTGTTGTCGTCAACTATGTTGCGAGCAAATGGCTCGTCTTTAAAAAAACAAAAGAAGAAGGGGTATGAGAGGACTGCAGCATATGATCTGCCGTTTTCTATGGAGAAATAAGGGGAATAAAAAATAAAAACCAGAAAGGTGATTGCACATGCGGGAAGAGCTAAAGGGGATATTTGCAAGTGTATTCGGAGAAAAAGAGGGATTACGGTTTTTTTTCGCACCTGGAAGAGTGAATCTGATTGGAGAACATACAGACTATAACGGCGGGCATGTCTTTCCGTGCGCGCTGACAATGGGTACATATGCTGCTGTTGCAGAAAGAAAAGACGGGCTTGTCCGGATGTATTCAGATAATTTTAAAAACGCAGGCATCAAGGAATGCAGCCTTGACGATATTCGCTATCAAAAAGAAGACGACTGGGCGAACTACCCAAAAGGCGTGATTTATGAATTTCAACAGAGGGGATATGCAGTTCCCCATGGCTTTGACATTGTATTTTCAGGGAATATTCCAAACGGGGCGGGGCTGTCGTCTTCCGCTTCTATTGAACTGCTGATGGGGGTCGTGCTCCAAAGCTATTTACATCCTGAAGTAGATGCGCTTGAGCTTGTGAAAATGGCGCAGCATGCGGAAAACCATTTTATCGGCGTCAATTGCGGAATTATGGACCAATTTGCAATTGGAATGGGGAAAAAACATCATGCGATGCTGCTGAACTGCGACACGCTTGACTATGAATATAGCAAACTCAATGTCTCAGGCCTCGCGCTGGTCATCGCGAACACGAACAAAAAAAGGACATTGGCTGACTCAAGCTACAATACGAGACGCCAAGAATGCAATGATGCATTGCTTGATCTGAAAAAAGGCCTCGATATTGCAGCACTGGGCGACATCAAGCCTTCTGATTTCGATGCGCATTCCAGCCTGATCCAAAATGAAACGAACAGACGCCGGGCAAAGCACGCTGTATACGAAAATCATCGTGCTATTAAGACGGCCCATATGTTCAAAGAGAACAATATAGATGAAATCGGGCAGTTAATGAAGGAATCCCACCTTTCATTGAAGGATGACTATGAAGTAACATGCCCTGAACTTGATGAGCTTGTGTTTGCGGCATGGGATCACGAAGGTGTAATTGGATCAAGAATGACGGGAGCAGGCTTTGGCGGATGCACCATCAGCATTGTAAAAGATGAGTTCGTTGATGATTTTATTCAGAAGGTTGGAGACAGATATCAAGAAAAAACAGGGCTCCGAGCGGACTTTTATGTCGCGGATATCGGAGAGGGAGCGAGAGAACTAAAGGGGGAGTGACATATGAGTATTATTGAACATCTGGAACAGCTGCTTGAGTATGGCCTGGAACGAAAATTGATCTCGATCTGGGATCGGGAATATACGAGAAACCGTCTTTATGAAGCGCTGGGCATCACACATCCCGAGCCGGTCTCCGGGACCAGCATCAAGCAGTCACAAAGCCTGCCGGACTTGCTTGCTCCCATCTATAAATGGGCTGCCGAAACCGGCCGAATGGAAGCGGATACAGATACGTACCGTGACCTGCTCAGCGCAAAGCTGATGGGCTGTTTTGTACCTGCCCCGTCCGAGGTCATTCGCAAATTTGAAGAGACAAAAGCATTATACGGCCCAAAACAGGCGACAAAGGAATTCTATCAATATTCAGAGGATGTCTATTATATACGGACTGACAGAATCGCCAAAAATGTTCATTGGACGGTGCCGACCGAATATGGCGAGCTGGAAATGACCATTAACCTATCAAAGCCTGAAAAGGACCCGAAAGCGATTGCGGCTGCAAAAGAGCAGGAACAGACAAATTATCCGATGTGTTTGCTGTGTAAAGAAAATGTCGGGTTCGAGGGAAGCGTGAATCATCCAGCCCGGCAAAATCACAGAATCATTCCGGTCATCCTTGAGGACGAACAATGGTTCCTGCAATTCTCGCCATATGTCTATTATCCAGAGCACTGTATTGTCTTAAAAGGTGAACATGAACCGATGGAGATCAGCAAAAAAACATTTGAAAGGCTGCTGTCATTTCTTGGCCAATATCCGCATTATTTTATCGGTTCAAACGCGGATCTGCCGATTGTCGGCGGCAGCATCCTAAGCCATGATCATTTCCAAGGCGGCGCGCATGATTTTCCAATGGCACGTGCAGAAGCGGAAGACGTTTATGAATTAAATGATTATCCCGGCGTGTCGCTGGGCTTAGTGAAGTGGCCGATGTCTGTGCTCAGGCTCCAAGGAGACGAACCGGGTCATGTCGCCGAAGCTGCTGACCATATCTTCCGCACGTGGCAGACGTATTCCGATGAAAAAGCCGGCATTGCCGCCTATACAGGCGATACGCCCCATAATACGGTCACACCGATTGCGCGGCGCAGGGGAGACTTGTACGAACTCGATATCGTACTGAGGAACAACCGGACGGATGAGGAGCATCCCTTAGGGATATTTCATCCCCATAAGGAAGTTCACCATATTAAAAAAGAAAATATCGGCCTGATTGAGGTCATGGGATTGGCGATATTGCCGGGCCGCTTACAGGAGGAAATGAAAGAAACAGCAGCGGCGCTATGCTCTGCTGATCCGAAAACAGCTTTAGAACAAAATCCGCTCACGGCAAAACATAGTGAGTGGGCTATTCGGATGATGGAAAAAAGAACCATAACAAAAGAGAATGCAGATCTAGTCATAAAAGAAGAGCTGGGACATGTATTCGCTCGCATTCTTGAACACGCCGGTGTGTTTAAACAGACAACGGAAGGAAAACAGACCTTCAGAAGGTTTATCGACCAGTTGGGCGTCAAACCAGTCAAAAGCCTCAACCGCTAGGGTTGAGGCTTTTTCGATTTTTATGGCAAAACAAACACCCAAAGCGCTGACGCTTTGGGTGCTGCTTTATCCTCTTTTTCTGGTTAACAGGCTTACTAGAAAGACAACAATGGCTGCGCCGATTACCGCTGGAATAATGGCAAATCCGGCTAGGTGCGGCCCCCATGTTCCAAGCAGCCCGTGTCCGATCCAGGCGCCTATAAGACCTGCGATCATAGACCCGATAATTCCTCCGGGCATATCTCCTTTTACAAACAGGCTTCCAAGCCATCCGATAATAATAGCGACGATAAGTGAAATAAGAAAACTCATCATGCAACACATCCTATTTTTTATTTATTTGCTTATATCATTCCTCTTTTTTGTATAAGATAAACAACTGGATGCTCTCATTAAAAAATACGGACAATTCAGAGCATATTGGCTCTTCATTGCGCCTTTTCTTTCAATATTTGATGCGTTAAAATGGTAACCGTGTGAAAAGATGCTAGACAAGGAAAAAATAATTCCTATCTAGAAAGTTTAACAAAATGAAATTTTTGATTGACCTAAGTTTTTTATTGTGGTAAACCTTTATTTGTCAGAATTAGTTCTTCATCATCTTTTCTTACTTATATGCGGAAATAACTAGAAACTTTTCATCTTAAGCGATAGATGTGAATAAAGTTGGAGCGATTTTTGTCGATTTTATGACATTTAAGCGAAAATGGGATGAAGTTTATAAAAAAATAAAGCTAATATGTGAAGTTTTTGATAGCATAACAAAGTAGAGAAAAGATTTTGAGGAAGTATGCACTTCAGATTTATTACATCAATAGGAAGGATGGTGATCTTCTTGTTCAGAGCATTAAAACCGTTGCTTGTATTAGCGCTGTTAACTGTGGTTTTCGTCCTTGGGGGATGCAGCAATGCTTCAGTACTAGATCCGAAAGGACCTGTAGCTGAACAGCAAAGTGATTTAATCCTGTTATCTATCGGATTTATGCTGTTTATCGTCGGGGTCGTCTTTGTTCTATTTACCATTATTTTAGTAAAATACCGCGACCGTAAAGGCAAAGATAATGGATCTTATAACCCAGAAATTCACGGTAACACGTTTTTAGAAGTAGTCTGGACAGTGATCCCAATTTTAATCGTCATTGCACTTTCTGTGCCAACCGTACAGACGATATATTCGTTAGAAAAAGCTCCTGAAGCAACAAAAGACAAAGAGCCTCTTGTTGTTTATGCTACTTCGGTAGACTGGAAATGGGTATTCAGCTACCCTGAACAGGATATTGAAACGGTCAACTACTTAAACATTCCTGTCGACCGCCCGATCTTGTTCAAAATCTCATCTGCAGATTCAATGGCTTCGCTATGGATTCCTCAGCTTGGAGGACAAAAATATGCGATGGCAGGAATGCTGATGGATCAATACTTACAGGCTGACAAAGTGGGTACTTACGAAGGCCGCAATGCGAACTTCACAGGTGAACATTTTGCGGACCAAGAGTTTGATGTGAATGCAGTCACAGAAAAAGACTTTAACAGCTGGGTGAAAAAGACTCAGAACGAGGCTCCTAAGCTGACAAAAGAGAAGTATGATGAATTGATGCTTCCTGAAAATGTGGACGAATTAACGTTCTCTTCTACTCACTTGAAATACGTTGATCACGGACAAGACGCTGAGTACGCGATGGAGGCGCGCAAACGCCTTGGCTATCAAGCCGTTTCACCGCACTCTAAAACAGATCCGTTTGAAAACGTAAAGAAAAACGAATTTAAGAAGTCTGATGATACAGAAGAATGATATTGATCAGGAAAGGAGGAAGCCTGCATGAAATTCAAATGGGACGAATTTTTCGTAACTGGTGACCCATTAATTCTGGGCGCACAAGTTTCCATTGCGCTTTCAACCATTGCCATTATTTTTGTACTGACTTACTTCAAAAAGTGGAAATGGCTGTGGTCTGAATGGATAACTACTGTTGACCATAAAAAACTCGGAATCATGTACATTATATCTGCTGTAATTATGTTATTCCGCGGCGGTGTCGACGGTCTGATGATGCGTGCCCAGCTAGCGCTTCCGAATAACAGTTTTTTAGACTCAAACCACTATAATGAAATTTTTACAACTCACGGTACAATCATGATCATCTTCATGGCGATGCCGTTCTTAATCGGTCTTATCAACGTTGTTGTGCCTCTTCAAATCGGTGCCCGCGACGTTGCGTTCCCTTACTTGAACAACCTGAGCTTCTGGACGTTCTTTGTAGGGGCGATGCTTTTCAATATTTCTTTCGTTATCGGAGGTTCTCCGAACGCAGGCTGGACGAGTTATATGCCGCTTGCAAGTAACGACATGAGCCCTGGGCCGGGTGAGAACTACTACCTCCTCGGACTTCAGATTGCCGGTATCGGTACCCTGATGACAGGGATCAACTTTATGGTAACAATCTTAAAAATGAGAACAAAAGGCATGACATTAATGCGTATGCCAATGTTCACATGGACAACACTGATCACAATGGTTATTATCGTGTTTGCGTTCCCTGTACTTACAGTAGCATTAGCACTTTTATCATTTGATCGTTTGTTTGGCGCTCACTTTTTCACATTGGAAGCAGGCGGTATGCCGATGCTTTGGGCTAACTTGTTCTGGATTTGGGGACATCCTGAAGTATATATCGTTATTCTTCCGGCGTTTGGTATTTTCTCAGAAATCATCTCAAGCTTTGCAAGAAAACAATTGTTTGGTTACAAAGCGATGGTTGGTTCTATTATCGCCATCTCTGTATTGAGTTTCTTAGTTTGGACTCACCACTTCTTCACAATGGGGAACAGTGCGTCCGTTAACTCATTCTTCTCAATTACGACAATGGCAATCTCAATCCCAACCGGGGTTAAAATCTTTAACTGGCTCTTTACAATGTATAAAGGCCGAATCAGCTTTACAACACCTATGCTGTGGGCGCTTGCGTTTATTCCTAACTTCGTTATCGGCGGGGTTACAGGGGTTATGCTTGCGATGGCAGCAGCGGATTATCAATACCATAATACGTACTTCCTTGTATCTCACTTCCACTATGTGCTGATCGCGGGTACTGTATTTGCTTGTTTCGCCGGATTTATTTTCTGGTATCCAAAAATGTTCGGCCACAAGCTGAACGAAAGAATCGGAAAATGGTTCTTCTGGATCTTTATGATCGGGTTCAATATTTGTTTCTTCCCGCAATATTTCTTGGGGTTACAAGGCATGCCTCGCCGTATTTACACATACGGACCGAACGACGGCTGGACAACATTGAACTTTATCTCAACTGTCGGAGCTTTCATGATGGGTGTAGGATTCTTAATCCTTTGCTATAACATCTACTACAGCTTCCGTTACTCTACTCGTGAAATCAGCGGAGATTCATGGGGTGTGGGACGTACGCTTGATTGGGCGACTTCTTCTGCGATTCCGCCGCATTACAACTTTGCGGTGCTTCCTGAAGTCAAATCTCAAGATGCATTCCTGCATATGAAAGAAGAAAAAACTGAATTATACCCTGAAAGCAAATTCAAAAAAATCCATATGCCAAGCAACTCAGGCAGACCGTTCTTTATGTCTGTTGCCTTCGGTCTCGCTGGCTTTGGACTGGTATTTGAATGGTACTGGATGGGCGTAGTCGGATTGATCGGAGTCCTGCTCTGCATGGTTCTGCGTTCATTCGAATACGACAACGGCTACTACATTAGTGTTGATGAAATAAAAGAGACGGAAAGAAAGATTTCCGAATAAGGAGGCGTGAGTTATGGAACATGCAGAACACGGCAATTCTAACGCGCCTATGGAATATCAATCTGAAACCGGCAGACTTAATATTCTCGGGTTTTGGATCTTTTTAGGGGCAGAAATTGTGTTGTTCTCAACACTATTTGCAACCTTCTTCGTTCTTAAAAACAGAACAGCTGGAGGTGTCTTGCCAGACGAACTATTTGAAGTCAATCTGGTAATGATTATGACGTTCTTGCTGCTGATCAGCAGCTTTACCTGCGGGATCGCTGTTCATGAAATGCGCCGCGGAAGTTTAAAAGGCGTAGTCATTTGGACAATTATCACTCTTCTTCTCGGTGCCGGCTTCGTCGGGTGCGAGATCAACGAGTTTGTCCACTATGTACATGAAGGAGCATCTCTCGGTACAAGTGCGTTCTGGTCTGGATTCTTTGTTTTACTTGGAACTCACGGAACTCACGTAACAATCGGGATTTTCTGGATCACAGGAATTCTGATTCAGTTGAAGAAACGCGGCTTAACTCCGCAAACTTCATCTAAAATCTTTATCTCAAGCTTGTACTGGCACTTCTTAGATGTTGTATGGATTTTCATCTTCACAGGTGTCTATCTCATGGGATTGGGGGGTCTGTAAAATGGCAAACAAATCTGCTGAACACAGTCACTTTCCATGGAAGCACATTGTAGGTTTTGCACTGTCTATCGTTTTGACCCTGCTGGCTCTATGGGTTGCAGTGTATACTGACCTAAGCTCATCAGCAAAACTTTGGATCATTTTCGGCTTCGCCTTCATCCAGGCGGCGCTCCAGCTTCTCATGTTCATGCACATGACAGAGAGCGAAAACGGCACGATCCAAGTCGGAAACACGCTGTTCGGATTCTTTGGCGCGATCGTTATCGTACTTGGATCCATCTGGATTTTCGCGGCTCACTATCACCATGGTGACCATATGGACGGAAATCCTCCTGGAGGCGCTGAACACTCAGAGCATTCAGGCCATAACGAATAATACAAAAACCCTCTTCATTGGAAGAGGGTTTTTTGCTGTCTTCAGCTGCTTCGCTTTCTGCGAAGATACGGAAGGCCGTAAATGATAAATGCAGCGATATGAGCGACAATGACGTTGACGGCAAACAAGATAATCATGAGAGTGTGTCCAAGTGGAGAAAGGCTTTCTGTTGCGTAAAAGAAGAAGAATACCCACATTAAAATGATTGGCGGAATAGCTGAGAGTGCGACTTTTTTGTTATCAAGCCAAATAAAGAGAGGCGTTGCGCTAGCAACCAGTAAGTAAGCAAAAAACATGTCCATCATACCCGTCTCCTTTCATTTTGTGATAACGTTTACAAAAATGAAATAGAGGAACTGAGTTGTGTCTGTTTTGTGATTGTTTTTTGAACATTCTGTTACAATTATTATACCATGTTTTCCAGAAATTGATACGTGTTTTTGCAGAAATGGACTGGATCTATCGTCTTATTTTTTTCGTTCAATGTGCTAGGAGAATGTATGGGCATGGGGCTCTAAATTCTATATGAGGTATCACATTATTTGGGAACATAACACATTATCGCATTCGTTTTTTAACAAATTCTTTTGGTATGGCGTTTTTTTCATTTGAAAAGTTTTGTGTCAATCGAAACATTTCGGTTTATGATACGTCATATTTCGTGTAGCTGAAAAAGCGCCGCAAATGCTGAAAAAACATAAAAGGAAGCGAGCTTCACGTGTCATCTTGAACGTGGTTCATGTATAATAAACATTAGTGATTTTCCGATGAAAATGTAAGGCGGGATAGAATGAGTCGATATAAGAAACAGCAAAGCCCCTTTTACCAGGGGGATTTGATTTTTATATTTGGTGTGTTTTTTATTATAAGCGTAGTATCAATTTATGCTGCCGGTCAGTTTGGGCAGTATGGGAACACGGATTGGATTCAGCAAATTGTGTTTTATCTTTTGGGGGCTGTTGCCATTACAGTTCTTTTGTACTTTGATTTAGAACAGCTTGAAAAGTTAAGTTTATATATTTTTATTATTGGTATTTTATCTTTGATTGTTCTTAAAATCAGTCCCGAGTCTATTGCACCTGTTATTAAAGGGGCAAAAAGTTGGTTTAGGATCGGTAGAATAACAATACAGCCGTCAGAGTTTATGAAGGTTGGTTTGATTATGATGCTTGCTTCAGTTATTGGAAAAGCAAATCCTAAAGGAGTTCGGACGCTTAGGGATGATATCCACTTGTTATTAAAGATTGCGGGTGTCGCAGTTATTCCTGTAGGTCTTATCTTGATGCAGGATGCTGGGACTGCGGGAATATGTATGTTTATCGTTCTTGTAATGGTTTTTATGTCAGGGATAAATTGGAAATTGATTGCGATCATAGCTGGTTCAGGTATCTTACTCATTTCATTAATTTTATTAGTAATGATAAACTTTCCTGACGTTGCTAAATCAGTTGGAATACAGGACTATCAAATTAAGCGGGTCACTTCTTGGGTGTCTGCTTCAAATGAGACACAGGAAGATTCAAATGACAGCTGGCAAGTTGACCAGGCCATCATGGCAATAGGATCTGGTGGTATTTTAGGTAATGGTATTTCTAATTTGAAGGTTTATGTTCCAGAGAGTACGACTGACTTTATCTTTTCTATAATAGGTGAGTCTTTTGGCTTTATAGGCTGTGCAATTGTTGTCATCATGTTCTTCTTTTTAATCTACAGGCTTGTCGTTCTGATAGACAAAATACATCCGTTTAACCGTTTCGCTTCTTTCTTTTGCGTTGGCTATACGGCGTTAATTGTGATCCACACATTCCAGAATATCGGAATGAACATCGGCATTATGCCTGTTACCGGGATTCCGCTGCTGTTTGTCAGCTATGGGGGAAGCTCGACACTTTCCACGTTAATCGGTTTCGGGATTGTATATAATGCAAGTGTGCAGCTGACGAAATACAGAAGTTATCTTTTTAATTCTTAATATGTAGACAGCCTTTACAGAGGCTGTCTTTTTTTGTGCAGAGCATTTCACTTTTGAGATCACTTTTTTTCGGATATGATAAAAAGTGATAAGGAGGTTTTTGTGATGAATAACACAATCGAAACCATTTTGAACCATCGGTCAATCCGGTCTTTTACTGATCAGCTTTTGACAGCTGAAGAAATTGATACATTAGTGAAAAGTGCGCAGGCTGCGTCTACATCCAGCTATGTGCAGGCATATTCGATTATCGGGGTTTCTGATCCTGAGAAAAAACGTGAGCTGTCCGTGCTTGCTGGGAATCAGCCTTACGTTGAGAAGAACGGACACTTTTTTGTATTTTGTGCGGATTTGTACCGCCATCAACAACTGGCTGAGGAAAAAGGTGAACATATTTCTGAGCTGCTCGAGAATACAGAAATGTTTATGGTTAGCTTGATTGATGCGGCGCTGGCAGCGCAAAATATGAGCATTGCCGCTGAATCTATGGGGCTTGGCATTTGCTATATCGGCGGCATTCGGAATGAGCTGGACAAGGTGACAGAGGTGCTGCAAACGCCTGACCATGTGCTCCCGCTTTTCGGACTGGCGGTAGGCCATCCTGCGAACCTTTCTGGCAAAAAACCGAGATTGCCAAAGCAGGCTGTTTATCATGAGAATACGTATAATGTGAACAAAGACGATTTCCGTCATACTATGAATACGTATGACAAAACCATTTCTGATTACTATAGAGAAAGAACAAACGGGCAGCGGGAAGAAACGTGGTCCGATCAAATACTGAACTTTATGAAGCAAAAGCCGCGTACGTATTTAAATGACTACGTGAAAGAAAAGGGCTTTAATAAAAACTAAAGCAAACCTCTCCGTCTGGAGGGGTTTTTATGTTTCACGTGTAACATATTCCGACAAATAGGGACAGGCTTTCACAAATAAATGGCGAATGATAGGGGACACTGATAAGCAGTGTGAGCGGCTTTGGAGAAAAAATAGGAGATCAGTGATACGATGAGGATGAGGTGGTAGGGATGGTTTCATTAAGTATATTAGATCAATCTCCAGTATCAGAGGGCAGCAATGCAGAAACGGCCTTACAGCAAACCGTTACGCTTGCCCAAGCTGCTGAGGACCTTGGATATAAGAGATTTTGGGTTTCTGAGCATCACTTTTCAAAACGGCTGGCAGGGTCCAGTCCTGAGGTGCTGATCAGTCATATAGCGGCGAAAACAAAGCGAATTCGTGTTGGATCAGGAGGAGTCATGCTGCCGCATTACAGTGCTTATAAAGTAGCTGAAAACTTTCGTGTTCTGGAGGGGCTGACACCAGGAAGAATTGACCTAGGGCTTGGCAGAGCACCGGGGGGAATGCCGATTGCATCATGGGCGCTGAATGACGGCGGTAAGCGCAATGCTGATCAGTATCCGCAGCAAATCAAGGAGCTGACCATGTATTTGCATGATTTGGCGGATGATAAACACCGTTTTCCGAATCTGACGGCTGCGCCGCATATTTCAACGGCTCCGGATGTGTGGCTGCTCGGCTCATCTGGAGAAAGCGCGCTGCTCGCCGCGGAATCTGGCGCTGGCTATATGTTTGCCCATTTTATCAATGGAGAGGGCGGAGAGGGTACTGTCAGACAGTATAAGAGACGATTCAAACCGTCTGTGTTAGGGGATACGCCCCGAGCGGCAGTTGCTGTTTTTGTTCTTTGTGCTGACACGGAGGAGAAGGCAGAGGAGCTTGGGGCTGTGCTCGATTTTACGCTTTTGGCAGGGGAGCAGGGTATTCCTTTAGAGGGAGTTCCTTCGTATGAAGCTGTTCGGAAAAATACGTATTCCCCTTATGAACAGAGACGAATTGCTGATAATCGAAATCGAATGATTGTTGGTACGAAAGAACAGGTTAAGGAGCAGCTGCTAGCTTTGAGTAAAGCGTATGAAACAGAGGAAATCATGGTGGTGACCATTACACATCATTTTGAAGACAAGCTCCGATCGTATCGCTTATTGCAGGAGGCGTTTGCTGACTGATCTTTAAAAAGCCCTGCCGATTCGGCAGGGCTTTTTCTTATTCAACAGTGAAAGGTTCTTCGGTCAAAACCTGGCTTGACTTGCCTTTGTTCGCGGCATATGCGAGCAAGTAATACTCTCCGGCCGGAAGTTTGGTTCCGTCATTAATCGTGCCGTCCCAGTCAAAGTACTGGTAACCTTTATCTTGGTTTTTATAAATGCCGGCTTGGCCTGCGAAATCAAGGTTGCTGTCATAGACGAGGAACGCCAGCTCTTCCGCTCCCGCAGGAAGGTAGGTTTCAATTTGATAGGTACCTTGTACAGACCCTTCGCTGACAGAGACAGATGTAACTCTCGGATAATCGGGCTCTTTCACAATCAGTAATGTAGGTACCTTAGCGACCGTTTTTCCGCCTTCTCTGACGATAACCGTTCCTTCATAGGTGCCAGCTTTTGTTTTCTTCGTATTGACCTTTACTTTAGCAGTGGCTTTCCCGGTTTGATGTGCCGGAATCACAACACGGCTTGTGCCGGATGTGGAGATGCCGCTGCCATTAAATGAGTATTCCAGTGTGTATGATTTTCTAATGGAAGATTGATTTTCAATCGTAAACGTTTCTTTTTTCGTTTCGTTTCCGTTTTCTTTCAAGAACGTGCCGTATGAATAGCTTCCAGGTGAGACGAGCGAATCGGCTTTGATCGCGTTCATGATTCTTGCGCTGCCTGCGCCTTGAGCGTTATGCGGATATACTTCCCCATCGCCATCCTTTAAAGTGACAGCGGTATTCATGATGGCGGCTTTAATCTGTTCAACGCTCCATTTTGGTTTGGCTTGTTTAATAACGGCAACCGCTCCGGCAATATGAGGCGATGCCATGCTTGTTCCTTGTTTTGATCCGTAGCCGTATGGATGGCCAGGATCGTGTGTTGGGATCGTGCTCACGATATTGACCCCTGGCGCCGAAATATCAGGCTTAATCATCCACGTATCCATAACAGGGCCGCGTGATGAGAAATCAGCCACTTGTTCACCGAGCGCTTTTGAGACCGTCAACTTGAATGTTGTTTTTGTCTCACCAGCTTTCAGGGCGCTGACGAGTTTTTCGCCGTCTTCTAATGAAAGTTTAATCGTTGGGACAGACATGCCTGGCACATTGGCTTCAATTTCTCCTGAGAGGTTGTTATACACAACCATGCCGATTGCACCGGCTTTTTTAGCGTTATCCGCTTTATCCACAAATGCAATGCTGCCTCGTTTGACAACGGCGACTTTGCCTGTCAGGTCTTTCCCTTCAAAATCCTTTTCTTCGCCGATTCCCGCTTCGACAAGCTCAATTTCTTTGTTATTGAGCGCTTTGACGTCGTCCTCTTTGTTATAGCCCATTACTTTTGCTGAAGAATAGGAGCCGAAAGTGACTGCGTATTCATTGAGCGGCAGCTGAGTCGCACCGACAGAAATCGCTTCTCTTGATGTGCCCGGCGATCCGACTGTCCAGCCGTTCGGTCCGCTGTTGCCGTTTGAGGTAACAGCGACAACGCCTTCTGACATGGCCCAGTCAAGCGCTGTGCTTGTCGCCCAGTCCGGGTTGTTTAAAGAGTTTCCGAGAGACAGGTTCATCACATCTGCCCCGTCCTGTACTGCACGTTCCACACCGGCGATGACGTTTTCCGTTGTGCCGCTTCCGCCAGGCCCTAACACACGATAAGCAAGAAGTGTGGCATCAGGCGCTACGCCTTTAATTGTTCCGTTTGCAGCCACAGTTCCGGCTACGTGTGTGCCGTGGTCAGTCGCTCCGCCCCTCGGATCGCCTGTTGGTGTTTCTTTTGGATCGTAATCATTGTCCACAAAATCGTATCCTTTATATTGTCCAAAGTTTTTCTTCAGATCTGGGTGATTGTATTCAACCCCAGTGTCAATAATCGCCACCTTGATGCCTTTTCCTGTGTAGCCTAAATCCCATGCATCGTTTGCTCCGATATAAGGCGCACTGTCATCCATTTGCGGAGATACGGCATCTTCGGAGATTGTGACGTCTTTATCCTTCATATTGTCTGTTTTATATGTGACGTTCGGGTACACTGCCTTCACGTCTTTTACCGCGAGAAGTTTTGGAATCTCATTAGCTGGAAGCTTCATAGAGAAGCCTGAGAAAACCTGCTCATATTCCCGGTTTACTTTTCCGTGTTTCACCGCTTTGATTGCTTTGTTTTTTGCTTTGGTGCGAGCGGTTTTCAGCTTGCTTTTCGATGGGCTTTCTCCCGCTTCCTTCGCTTCTGCCAAGGATTTTTCTTTTAATTCCACAATAACGGTTGTTTTTTTGCTTGTCGTCATGTCGATATCACCGAATACCTCGGCTTTTTCCAGATCAGCCGACGTTTTTGAAGAAGCCGGAGCTGCCTGGACGCCCGTAATACCTGTGGATAACGCAAAAAATAAGACGAAACTTACAAGCAGAAAGCGAATGATCCCCTTTTTCAATGTGTTTCCCCCTTTGTATTTAGAAAAAATGTGAAAGATCTAGTATATATTTCTTGAAAATTCAAAAAAATCCTTGTGTCATTTGGACCATTTATTGGATTTTATTTGTGTATAACGAAGGAGTTATACACAGAACCCTGTGTATAAGTGAATAAACCTGTGTATATATATAGTTAGGAATATACGTTCGTATACAAAATATAGATAGAGTTTGTGGACATGTGGATATCTCTTGTGATTAAGTTGTTCTTATCTTTGGGATAACTTGTGTATAAAGTTTTCAAAGCGGTTCTCCAATTTTCATTTCAATTCTTTCAGCTTTCAACAAAACTTCTAAAAACTAGTTGGTTTTTTCACTCATATTGTGACAAAGAATTCTCTTTCCACGGTCTATCATAGAGTCATGAGTTTTGCTAGAGCCGCTAGTTTGCGAGAAAAGAAATCGGCCGTCTTTTCTTGCGGGCTGCGGCTGAGAAAACGGGCTGCTAAAAAGGCTGCCTGCCAAAAAGAAGCGGAGGGATGTTTTTCTATGAAACGTTTGCTTGTATCTTTACGGGTGTGGATGGTCTTTTTGATGAACTGGGTGACGCCGGACAGAAAAACTGCGGCTGCCGCGGTCTATTCGGCTCAGCGTACATACCAAAGAAAGGCGGCTGTGCAGGCCGCAGGACTCGTTTCGTTTTATGAATGGCGGATGGCTGTGAATGAGGAAGAAAAGCAGAAAGCGAAAGCCGCCGCGCTTTATAAAAGAAGATGTTTGCAAGCTTTCAAGGAATCGCCAAAGCAGGAGAGAGCGGGCCCGCATCTTTACATGGCGGTCAAAAGGAGGTAAAATCCCAGTCAAAAGCAAATTGGCGGGAGAGATAACCTCTTGAAAATCTATAAAGTATTAAACAACAATGCGGCTTTAATAAAAGAGGATGATCAGGAAAAAATCGTGATGGGGCCGGGAATCGCTTTTCAAAAAAAGAAAAATGATCTCATCCCTATGAATAAAGTGGAAAAGATCTTTGTTGTGCGCGACGAGAATGAAAAGTTCAAACAAATCCTGCAAACACTGCCGGAGGAGCATATAGAAATAGCTGAGGATATCATCAGCTATGCGGAAGGAGAGCTCGCGGCGCCGCTGAGCGATCACATTCATATCGCGCTTTCCGACCATTTGTCCTTTGCGATCGAAAGGATTCAAAATGGGCTGCTTGTGCAGAATAAATTGCTGCATGAGATAAAGGCGCTCTATAAAAAAGAATACGAGATCGGCCTGTGGGCGATCGGACATGTAAAAGAGACATTGAGCGTGTCTCTGCCCGAAGATGAAGCGGGTTATATTGCCCTTCACATCCATACGGCGAAGATGGATGCGGAGAGCATGTATTCAGCGCTGAAGCATACGACCATGATCAAAGAAATGATAGAGAAAATAGAACAATACTTTAATCGAAAGGTGGATGAAAACAGCATTTCCTATCAACGCCTTGTCACGCATTTGCGATACGCGGTCAGCCGGTTGGAATCAAATGAAGCGCTCCATCGTATGGACGAGGAGATGCTTTATTTCATCCAAAAAAAGTATTCATTCGCCTATCAATGTGCGCTGGAGCTGGCGGAGTTTTTGAAAAATGAATATCAATTACATTTGCCGGAATCCGAGGCCGGCTATATCACGCTGCATGTCCAGCGTCTTCAAGATCTCTCGGAATAACCGCTTTGACTTGCAGGGAGTGATCTCTGGAAGTTTTTTTATTGATCAGGATTCAGTGTGTAGTACATCCAGCCCATCATAACTATTCCCGCGGTCAGATTGCCGAGCGTAACGGGGATTAAGTTTCTGACTGCTCCCATCAGTGTCACTGTATCAGGGTGCTCGATCAAAAGCGAGATGGCGAATGTGCACATATTGGCAATGCTGTGTTCAAAGCCGGAAATAAAGAAGCAGAAAACGAATAGCATCATGGTAAAAAGCTTTGCTCCTTCCCCTTTGAGAGACATTGGAATGAAAAAGGCGAGGCACACAAGCCAATTGCATAGCATTCCTCTGAAAAACAATTCGGAAGCCGGGGGTTCCATTTTGTGCTCTGCCAAATGAATAAAAAAGGAATGAACAGAAGGCTCCTCAAAAAGTCCCGTCGCGCTGATCAGGATGGCAAACAGAATGGCACCGATTAAATTGCCGGCATAGCTTGACATCCACAAGTATAGGGTGTCGCGCCAGCTGATTTTTTTCCGGAGCGCGGTGTAGGTGAAATAAAAGGTGTTGCCGGTAAATAAATCTCCGCCTCCGTAAGCAATCAGCAGAATAGCGGCCCCGAAAGTGACAGCAGCTGCCGGAAAGGCAAACGGAGAATCAGCCATAAAGAAATAGCTGCCTGTTTTGCTTGCGGCTGTAATGCCAAAACCAATAAACATACTGGCCAAAATGGACCGAAGCACATAACGGATTTTGCTTGAAGCGAATATGTTTTGTTTTTTCAAAGCATACTGTTCAACCTTTTGCAATGCTTGAGTTTCCATTGTCTTTTCCTGCTTTCTTTCATGATTGAGCATAGTATAGCATGATATTGTGAAGTATTTCACAATTAATTTTTACGAATTTTTGTCTAGATGTTTTATCAAACTATTTAACTAAAAAAATAGTTGACGAAAACGCTGTCATGATTTATGATGAAAGCGTATTCTTAATCTGAATAAGCGGGATTGTGACTGGTAAAGCAGGCAAGACCTAAAATTTGCGTAAATGAAAAAGGATCGCTGTGTCCTTTATTCGTTGGCGAATTTTAGGTCTTTTTTGTTTAAATAAAAGGGGGAGAAATAGATGGATTACAAAGAGACTGCAAAACGCCTCATTGAGCTTCTCGGAGGGAAAGAAAATATTATCAGCGCGGCTCATTGTGCAACAAGACTGCGTTTAGTGATGAAAGATGAATCAAAGATAGATCAAGCACAAGTAGAAGAGCTTGATGGCGTCAAAGGGGCTTTCAGCAGCTCTGGCCAGTACCAGATCATTTTCGGAACAGGCCTTGTGAATAAAGTATTCGATGCCTTTTCTAAAGAAGCTGATATTGAGCGTGAAGAACACGTCAATCATCAGGATGCGGCAAAAGAAAAGCTGAATCCCGCCGCGAGATTTGCGAAAACGCTTTCTAATATTTTTGTTCCAATCATCCCGGCTATTGTAGCCAGCGGCCTATTAATGGGATTGCTGGGTATGATCAATGCGTTTCATTGGATGAGCAAGGATTCTGCGCTTTTGCAGCTGCTTGATATGTTTTCAAGTGCAGCATTCATTTTCTTGCCGATTCTAATCGGGGTCAGCGCTTCAAAAGAATTTGGCAGCAACCCGTACTTGGGAGCGGTCATTGGGGGAATCATGATTCATCCAAACCTTTTGAATCCATGGGGTTTGGCTGAAGCGACACCTGATTATATGCATCTTTTCGGATTTGATATCGCGCTTCTCGGCTACCAGGGAACTGTTATCCCTGTCCTGCTTGCGGTATATGTGATGAGCAAGGTAGAGAAATGGACGAGAAAAGTGGTTCCACATGCGGTAGATTTGCTTGTTACACCATTTGTTACTGTGATTGTCACCGGGTTTGTTGCTTTTATCGCGATTGGCCCTCTGGGCAGGGCGCTTGGCTCCGGCATTACGGTTGCTTTAACTTATGTATATGACCATGCCGGTTTTGTGGCAGGTTTGATTTTCGGGGGCACGTATTCACTCATCGTGCTGACAGGTGTTCATCACAGCTTCCATGCGATTGAGGCGGGGCTAATTGCAGATATAGGCAAAAACTACTTGCTGCCGATCTGGTCAATGGCGAATGTCGCACAGGGCGGGGCAGGTCTTGCCGTCTTCTTTATGGCGAAAAAGGCAAAGACAAAAGAAATCGCGCTTCCAGCAGCATTTTCCGCTTTTCTCGGCATTACTGAGCCCGTCATATTCGGAGTCAATCTTCGCTACCGAAAACCGTTTATCGCCGCGATGATCGGAGGCGCATTGGGTGGGGCATATGTCGTCTTTACACATGTAGCTGCAAACGCTTACGGTTTAACGGGAATTCCGATGATCGCCATTGCGGCTCCGTTTGGCTTCAGCAACTTGATTCACTATCTGATTGGCATGGCGATTGCAGCAGTGTCAGCGTTCATTGCAGCATTTGTCATGAAGATTAATGAGGATGAGGAGAGGAAAAAATGACAGCACATGATCAGGAGCTTCGTCGCCGGGCTTATGAAGAAGTGGAGAAAAAAGAGCCCATCGCTAACAGCGATCCGTACCGCCAGCATTTTCACATCATGCCGCCGGTTGGGCTGCTGAATGACCCGAATGGCGTGATTTATTGGAAGGGCATCTATCATATATTCTTTCAGTGGCAGCCGTTTCAGACAGGGCACGGCGCAAAATTTTGGGGGCATTATACGACACAGGATGTTGTGAATTGGAAGCGGGAAGAGATTGCGCTGGCTCCGAGTGATTGGTTTGATAAAAACGGCTGCTACTCGGGCAGCGCTGTCACGAAAGACGATCGGCTCTATCTGTTTTACACAGGAAATGTCAGGGATCAGGATGGAAATCGGGAAACGTATCAATGCCTTGCTGTTTCTGACGACGGGCTGTCCTTTGAGAAAAAGGGTGTTGTCGCCCGCCTTCCGGAAGGATATACGGCGCATTTTCGCGATCCGAAGGTATGGGAGCATGAAGGCACATGGTATATGGTGATTGGTGCGCAAACAGAGAATTTGAAAGGGCAGGCTGTATTGTTTGCTTCTGATAACCTGACAGAGTGGAGATTTCTTGGCCCGATAACCGGCGCGGGCTTCAACGGGCTGGACGATTTTGGATACATGTGGGAATGCCCTGATTTGTTTTCCCTTCAAGGATCGGATGTGCTGATTGTTTCGCCTCAAGGGCTTGAGGCTGACGGTTTTCGTTATCAGAACGTATATCAATCAGGTTATTTTGTCGGCCGTCTCGATTATAACAAGCCTGAACTGAAGCATGGTGAATTTACGGAGCTTGATCAAGGTTTTGATTTTTACGCGCCGCAAACACTTGAAGACGATCAGGGAAGGCGGATTTTGTTTGCATGGATGGCGGTGCCTGATCAGGATGAAGGGTCCCATCCGACCATTGACTGCCACTGGATTCACTGCATGACGCTGCCGAGACAGCTGACGCTTTCAGGCCAGAAGCTGATTCAGCAGCCGCTGCCTGAGCTAAAAGCCATGCGCAGAAATGAGAAAAAAATACACAT
The DNA here is from genome assembly GCF_038593095.1 of Bacillus sp. FSL L8-0358. Lineage (NCBI taxonomy): Bacteria > Bacillati > Bacillota > Bacilli > Caryophanales > Bacillaceae > Bacillus > Bacillus sp. FSL L8-0358. The sequence continues at coordinate 3,800,970 of NZ_CP151962.1, read as the reverse complement.
CAACATGCATGGATCATCTGGTGCGCTTCCGGTGGAAAAACCTGAAAGAACTGAGATTCTGCTGGAAGACATTCATACGGAGTCTGGCTTTTCAATCAGTATCCGCGGAACGGCTACGTTTTCCTTCCATAAAGACGAGGGGATTGTTACGCTGGAACGAAAGAGCTTTGACGGAAAAAGAACAGAAGCGAGACATTGCCGCATCAAGGATTTGCATACCGTACACATGTTTCTCGACGCGTCATCTGTGGAAATCTTTATAAATAACGGAGAAGAGGTCTTTAGTGCGAGATATTTTCCTTTCCCGGGAAATCATGAAGTAACAGCCAGTGCGACCGGGAAATCTGAAATGAATGTCGGAATTTGGACACTTATGTAGAAAATCCTTCTATTTTCTTATGTGAAATCTGAGCCATCTGTGCTATTCTTCAACGATAACCTACTATTTTTTTCTGTAAAAGGAGTTGTTTTCTTGAATATACATGAACAGAAGATAACACCGGAATGTTTGGAAAAGGCTGCTAACCAAGTTGAAGATAAGCGAGAAGAATATAAGGATGTGCTGCTTCAGCTGAAAAAAATGCTTGGCGGAACAACGCCGCACAGTGAAACGGCGGAAATTCTCACACGGGCATATGAACAAATGAAGGAATATGCACTTTTTGTTCAGTCGATAGAAACATTTTTGAGGAAATCTGCAAACAATTTAAAAATCAAATAAACAGGCTGCCGATGGGATCGGCAGTTTTTTCTGTGAAAAGTCTTCGGTGATTTAAAAAGGGCTGCCTCTCTGTAAGGCAGCCCCTTTTTTTATGATTGTTGATTCAGGCGCAGTGCAGAATGCTTCGTAGGACCAACATACTGGTTTAGCGGGAAGGATTCTTTAATGGCTGCTGTGATGAATTCTTTCGCTGCGTAAATGGCTTCTTTGACTTCCGCACCTTTGGCAAGCTCCGCTGTCACGGCTGCTGAGAATGTACAGCCTGCGCCATGTGTATAAGGCGTATCGATCATTTCGCTTTCAAGGACTTCCGCTGTTTCTCCATCATAGAGAACATCAACGGCTTTCTCGTGTTTGAGTTTGCCTCCGCCTGTAATGACGACATATTGAGCGCCGAGTGCGTGAATTTTTTTCGCGGCTTCGATCATATCGTCAACTGTTTTTAGTTCATCCATGCCGCTGAGCTGGCTGGCTTCAAACAAGTTTGGCGTAATGACAGTGGCTAGCGGAGCCAATTGCTCACGCAGGGCTTGGGCGTGCTCCGGATAAAGGACTTCATTAGCACCTTTGCAAACCATAACCGGGTCAATTACCACATTTTTTAATTGTTTTTCTTTGATCGTTTTTGCCGCAAGCTCGATAATATCAACGGTTGGCAGCATTCCTGTTTTCATGGCGTCCACACCGATGCCGTCCGTAATTGTTGCAAGCTGGGCGCGGATTGTATCAGTATCGATCGGGAATACCTTATGGTCCCAGCTGTTGTTTGGGTCCATCGCAACGATCACCGTTAAGGCGGTCATCCCGTATACGTTTTTTTCTTGAAATGTTTTTAAATCAGCTTGAATCCCAGCACCGCCGCTGGAATCTGAGCCGGCAATGGTGAGTGCTTTGTGCATAGACATGTCTTGAACCTCCATCGTGTTTTGTCTTTCATTATAGTTAGATTTTCTCTGTATCACAATATAGAAGGCTTAGCAATTCATCTAGTATTTTCATTAGCACCTTATCCTGTTTCAGTAGGATATTCCCACTGATCTCCCGTCCAATATATGTTTTAATAGTACATGACTATGAAAATGAGAAGGAGAGCATCATGAAGATTTCTATCGTAATTGTGACCTATAATCGGATTCCGGCTTTGTGTGAGCTTTTGGAGTCGATTTCCCGCCAGACCTTGAAGCCGTATGAAATTATTATTGTGAATGATGCCGGGGAATCGGTCGTGCCGGTCAAAGCACTGTATCCGGAGCTGCCGATTGCTGTCATCAATTTAGAAAAGAACTCGGGGCATGTGGCTGCGAGAAATGCCGGTGTAAAAGAGGCGTCTGGGGATTGCATTATGCTGTGTGATGACGATGATTTCTTTACGCCAGGGCATATCGAGAAAATGGCAAAGGAAATAGAAACGGCAGACTTCGTTCATTCTGATGCGGAAATAGTTTCGTTTGAAGAGAAAAACGGAACAAGATATCCAGTGTCACGGAAATTGTTTGCTTATACCGCTGACTATGAGGATATGAGAGTGTTTTCTACATACGTGCCGTCGGGCAGCATGTACAGACGTTTTCTGCATGATGAAATCGGGTATTTCGATGCTGATGTGCACAATTACTGGGATTGGGATTTTTATTTACGTGTGGCCAAGGATTACCGGGTGAAGCGTGTCCCTTGCGCCAGTGTGATTTATGCCTTCAGTGACGCGGGAGACAATCAGTCTGCGGACCTTGGCGCCAAGCGGAAGCAATATTTGGATCGTTTAAGTGAAAAGCACGGACTCGGGGAGCTGCCGACGAAAAACTTTGCCGTCCTGCTTGAAGAGCCTGAGATGAAGAGGCGGGAAGCAAAAAGTGAAATGGTTTGGGATGGCGAGCCTGTCTATTCCAGACTTCATCGTTCGTAAGGGGGCCTGAATCTTGAAACAGCTTTTACAAGACAGCTGGTGGAATCAGCTAAAGGAAGAGTTTGAGAAACCGTATTATCAAGAGCTCAGAGAAATGCTGAAGCGGGAATACGCGGAGCAAACGATTTATCCGGACAGCCGGGATATTTTCAATGCGCTGCATTATACATCATATGATGATGTCAAGGTCGTCATTCTGGGACAAGATCCGTATCACGGGCCGGGACAGGCTCAAGGTTTAAGCTTCTCCGTAAAGCCGGGTGTAAAGCAGCCGCCTTCGTTAAAAAATATTTTTCTTGAGCTGCAGCAGGACATCGGGTGCAGCATCCCAAATCACGGATCGCTTGTGAGCTGGGCAAAGCAAGGGGTTCTTTTGCTGAATACTGTGCTGACAGTAAGGCGCGGACAGGCGAATTCCCATAAGGGTAAAGGCTGGGAGCGACTGACGGACCGAATTATTGACGTGCTGAATGAAAGGGAGCGGCCGGTTATCTTTATTTTATGGGGACGGCATGCTCAAATGAAAAAAGAACGGATCGACACCTCCAAGCATTTTATCATTGAATCGACGCATCCCAGCCCGTTTTCGGCGAGAGACGGATTTTTCGGGAGCAGACCGTTTTCCCGGGCGAATGCCTATTTGGAGAAAATGGGAGAGGCGCCGATTGATTGGTGTATTAAGGATTTGTAAAAAGCGCAGGTTATCTGCGCTTTTTTATTTGAGTATTTTTCGAATCATTCGTAGCCCGTTTTTGGAGGAAGGATAACGAAATGCGAAGTCGAAGCGGTTCGTTTGTTTGACGACGCTTTTTTTGTGCGTGAATGTGTTAAAACTGTCAAACCCGTGATAGCTGCCGATGCCGCTTTCCCCGACGCCGCCGAATGGCAAATACGGCGTCGCCACATGCATTAAAGTATCATTGACACAGCCCCCGCCAAACGACAGATTTCCTAAAACAGCGCGCTCAATTTCTTTGTTTATGGTGAAGAGATACAGGGCGAGCGGCTTAGGGCGCGATTGGACTTTTTCAATGACTTCCCCGATATTGCGGTATGTAAAGAGCGGAAGAATCGGCCCGAAAATCTCCTCCTGCATCACTGGAGAGTCATCTCTCACTTGTTCGAGAATGGTCGGCGCAATTTTGTGATGATTGGGATCAGATTGTCCGCCTGTGAGTGGGATGCCGTCATTCAGAAAGCTGAGCAGCCGCTGATAGTGGCGCTCACTGACGATTTTGCCATACTGCGGATTCTGTTCCGGCTGAGGGCCGTAAAATTCTATGATCGCACGCTTCATTTCTTCTGTGAGCTTCGTTTTGATGTCCTCGTGTACAAATAAATAATCCGGTGCGATGCAGGTTTGTCCCGCATTTGTAAATTTCCCGAAGACGATGCGTTTGGCGGCAAGCTGAATGTCAGCATCTTTATGGACGATGCAGGGGCTTTTGCCGCCGAGCTCCAAGGTTACGGGAATTAATTGTTTAGCGGCGGCCTCCATGACGATTTTTCCTACAGCTACACTGCCTGTAAAGAAAATGTAGTCAAAGGGCTGCTGTAATAATGCTGTGCTGACGTCGGGCCCGCCTTCTGCCATAGCGACATAATCGGTCGGAAAAACGCTGCTGATGAGTTTGGAAAGAATAGCAGAAACAGCCGGCGTATATTCTGATGGCTTGAGAACGACCGTGTTCCCCGCCGCAATGGCTCCAATCAACGGAGAAAGCGCCAGCTGCAAGGGATAGTTCCAAGGCGCAATCACCAAAACGGTTCCATACGGCTCAGGAATGATGATGCTTTTAGAGCCTAGATGAGTCAGCGGCGTTTTGACTCGTTTCGGCATGGACCATTTTCTCAGCCGTTTCATGACAAAGCTGATTTCCTCCAAGACGATTCCGATTTCTGTTGAGTATGCTTCTTGCTCGGATTTGTGGAGATCCTGGTAGAGAGCGGCTATGAGATCGGCTTCATGAGTTCTGACGGCTTGTTTCAGCTTCCGCAAAATGTTCAGTCTCGATTCAAGCGGTCTCGTATGTCCCGCCGCAAAATAGGCTTTATGCTTGCTGATGATAGAGGGGATGCTGTTCATTCCGTCTCTCCTTTTTGTAAGGTATGGTGATTTATTATGTGAAAAATCTCTTCTGCTTGTCAATCGCAAGGTTTGTCAGAAAAAATAACAAACTCATATCTGCGTTTACAGCAGGAATTTGATAAAATGCAGGAAGACAACATTTATTTTTTTGGAGGGTGCTTCATGAACATTCATATATCTGCATTAATTCAAAAGATGGAAGAGGAGCTGAAAAAAGCAAAAACAGCTGAACGGGATGAGGAGCTGAAGCGTTATGTAGCGGTTGTCCGTTCTCTGTGTGATGTCGTGCTTGATCAGCCGGAGAACGCGAGCGGGCCTCGCATACAGCCGAGCGTTACGACAAGTCCTGCCGCGCCGCCATCGACAGACCAGCTGATGATGGAAAAAATGATGGGGAGCGCGGGATTAAACAAATATCGAAAGCAAGAAAAAGAGAAGCAGGAAGAGGATGGAAACGGAGAGTCTTTATTTGATTTTTAAAGAGAGAGGTTGAGCTTACGTGAAATTGGTTCTTGGCGCGCTGCAATGGACAGCGTTTATTATTGCTGCGGCGATAGTTGTTCCGGTGGCGGTTGCCCAGTCGTTCCATCTGAATCACTCAGATTCTGCAAGATTGATTCAAAGCACTTTTTTTGTACTGGGAATTGCCGCCGTCATTCAGTGTTTGAAAGGCCACAGACTGCCGATTAATGAAAGCCCAGCCGGCTTGTGGTGGGGAGTGTATACGATCTACGCAGGGCTGACGGGAACTGTGTTTGCGACATATGGAGACACACTGCGGGGGTTGCAGGGAGCTCTTCTTGTAAGCGCTGTATGTTTCTTTTTGTTAAGTGTTTTCAAGGTCATTGACAGACTTGCAAAATTGTTTACTCCGGTTGTAACGGGCGTCTATTTATTGCTTCTTGTCATGCAGCTGAGTCAGCCCATTATAAAAGGAATTCTCGGAATCGGTTATCGACAGGACGGGGTGGACGGTCTTGTATTTGGCCTGGCGCTTGTTGTGATCGCTGCCGCCTTTATAATGACAAATTCGAACATCATGTTTTTTAAGCAATATTCTATTTTATTAGCCTTGTTCGGCGGGTGGGTGCTGTTTGCGGCTGCCGGAGCGGCAAAGCCGATTGAAATGCCGGACCGGCTGTTTCAGCTGCCTTCCCTGTTTCCTTTTGGGACCCCGTTATTTAACAGTGGCCTGATCATCACTTCTATTTTTATTACCATCTTGCTGATCGTGAATATGCTGGCGAGCATGAAGGTCGTGGACATCGCCGTGAAAAAATTCAGCAAACAGCCTGATGGAAAGCATCATGAACGCCATGCCGGTTTTGCCGCTTCATTCAGCCATCTGCTTAGCGGTTTGACGGGAGCTATTGCGCCTGTTCCGATTTCGGGAGCCGCGGGTTTTATTGAAACGACCAAAATGCCTTCTAAAAAACCGTTTATGCTCGGCAGTATTCTGGTTATCGTGATCAGCGTGATCCCGTTTTTTATGAATACGTTTGCGAGCCTGCCGTCACCCGTTGGATTTGCGGTGAATTTTGTTGTGTTCTCCGCAATGGGCGGTCTGGCCTTTGCCGAATTTGATTCATATGAGAAAGAAGAATCAAAAAGGGTGAGGTCTATCATCGGCATCTCGCTGCTGACAGGGGTCGGTATCATGTTTGTTCCTGAAACTGCGTTAAAGGGATTGCATCCGGTATTTATTTCTCTATTAAGCAACGGGCTCGTATTAGGGACGCTTGCTGCAATAGCAGCTGACCAGTTCCAGCTTTGGCGCAGGAGAAAATCCGACAATCTCGTGTCAACAGAGAACAAACATTGAATTTTGGTGCAGGTGCGATAAGATAAATGATATGAGTTTAACGAAAAGGCGGGAGAGATAGATGAAAGTTTTTATCATATTAGGGGCCATTAACGCCCTGCTTGCCGTGGGACTCGGAGCATTCGGCGCTCACGGATTAGAAGGGAAAATACCTGATAAATATCTTCAGGTTTGGCACACAGGCGTGCAGTATCATATGTATCACGCCCTTGGGCTATTCGTTGTCGCGTTTCTGGCTGATAAATTATCCGGCATAGGCAGTGTCACGACAGCCGGCTGGCTGATGTTTGCGGGAATTGTGCTGTTTTCCGGAAGCTTATATATTCTAAGTGTGACGCAAATCTCCATTCTTGGAGCGATCACCCCGCTCGGCGGTGTGGCGTTTATTATTTCTTGGATTATGATCGTTGTCGCAGCCGTCAAATATCTATAAACAAAAAAGCCAATCCTCATCATATGAGTGATTGGCTTTTTTCTTATCTTGGCGAATAGGACGCCATGGAATATGGATACGTATAAGCAATTTCTTCATCAAATGTAATGTAATCGAGGTAGATTGTCAGGAGCAGGTAGCGTGTTCCTGATTTCGGGTCGCTGATAATAATGTGATCCCGGCCCGCAGCTTCGATGACGCCGCGAAAAATCTTCGAGCCCCATTCCTTGCTGTTTTCAAATGTCATATAAATGGTGGCCGTTTTTCCCCGATTCAGGCGCAAAATATTCTCGATGTAAGATTCCTCAACAGGCAGCATGCCGGGAACGCTTTGGCCCGGTCCTGACGGTGTAGGCCCCGATGGAATTTGAAAACCGCCGCCCTGCTGCTGGCCCGGGAATCCAAATCCCTGCTGTCCTTGTTGTCCTTGCTGTCCCTGCTGCATTGGCATCATTGGCTGCATCCCCATTGTCTGCATTTGTGAGCCTTGGCCTTGCTGCGGGTACGGGTTGGCGCCAAACTGAGGCTGATACCCCTGCATATTATCAAATCCCTGCATTTGCTGATATTGATTTTTTTTCGGTTTCATATCGTTCCTCCTTTTTATGAAAACCATTCAAAACATGTTCTGGATGTATAGGTGAACGCTCCGCGATGACTCACCTCCGATGGAAAACGATCTTAGTCGCTGGTGCGATTTTTATCTCTTTCACCTTATGAGGCTGATGCTTGGATTATGCTGAAAAAGAACAGCGGACCGATCAGATTTCGCTCTGGGCAGCCGCTGTTTTTCAGAGACATACACAAACTTTTCGCATATTGGTTTGTATCCCTAGCGCAACTCGAGCATAAGCAACATAAGATAACGATAGTTTCAGGTGTGAAGTTCCAAGAAGGAGGTGTAGGATTTGCCTAAAGTATCAGTCATTATGACGAGCTATAACAAAAGCGATTATGTGGCAAAGTCCATTTCTAGCATACTCTCACAAACGTTTTCAGATTTTGAATTGTTTATTATGGATGACAACTCCAATGAAGAGACGCTGAATGTAATCCGTCCTTTTTTGAATGATAACCGAGTGCGTTTTTATCAAAGCGATGTATCTGGAGTGAAGGAAAGAACAGAAAAAACGAGATACGCTGCACTGATCAATCAGGCGATTGATATGGCGGAGGGTGAATATATCACCTATGCGACGGATGACAACATCTATATGCCGGACCGCCTCCTGAAAATGGTGCGGGAGCTCGATACCCATCCTGAAAAGGCTGTGATTTACTCAGCCTCCAAAACCTATCATTTAAACGAGAATCGCGACATTGTAAAAGAAACTGTCAGGCCTGCCGCTCAAGTGACATGGAACGCGCCGTGCGCAATCGATCATTGCTCGGTTATGCACAGGTATTCGGTGCTTGAGAAGGTAAAGGAGAAGTTTGGCTCCTATTGGGATGAAAGCCCGGCGTTTTACCGTATAGGAGATGCCCGGTTCTTTTGGAGAGTCAATCATTTTTATCCGTTTTACCCGCTGGATGAGGAGCTGGACCTGAATTATATTACCGACCAATCGATTCACTTTCAGCTGTTTGAATCAGAAAAAAATGAATTTGTCAGGAACCTTCCTCCGCAGCGAAATTGCCGAGAACTGCGTGAATCATTAAAAAAGCTTGGAATGGGGTGAGAGCTTGTCGGCCTATTTAAGCAATTATTGGGTGCTGTACCGGAAGTACGTGGAGCTTTTTGACAAACTTCGCTACAAAGGGATTCCGCTTGGGCTTATCAGTAATTTTTATCAATACATCAGTCCTGAGCTGAGGGTGATGATGGAAGAAGAACCGGAATTATTCGGATCGGTGGATCAGCATATCGATGAGGGACAGATTCAGCCGTTTTTTGAAGAAAGAATCCAAAAAATCGTAAAAACAAATGACGAACCTGTTAAAGGGAAAGTCATTTTGCACTTTGATTACCTGCGTTTTTCAAACGAAAATTACTATCAATTTGATCCTGAAAAAACGGCTGTTTTGGCCAGATGGAGTTTGCCGGATTATTGTGATCTGCCTGTAATTAGCAAGCGGGAGATTGCGGATTCATGCCAAAAAGGCGATTCGAAGCAGTATCTCGAAACAGCCTGTTCGCTTCTTGCCCCTTATGATGATCACCCGGCATTTGGTGATCAAGCGTTTCGCGACCGGCTTTTCAAAGATATTCCTTTATTTATAGAGGCCATTGATACAGTTGATGCGCTGTTTGAACAGGAAAAGATTTCAGCTGTTATTGTCGGAACGGCAGAAGACATTTACAGCAGGGTGCTCGCTCTCATGTGTCAAAGAAAAGGGGCCGTCAGTATTTGTCTTCAGCATGGCGCATTGATGGGAGATGAAGCCTTCATTCCTGTTTTTACAAGCTATCAAGCTGTTTTTGGTGCTTATGAAGCAGAGTGGTTCATGCGAAAAGGCTGTAAACCCGAGCAGATTCTCGTAACGGGACATCCCCGCTTCGATCAGATTTTTAACAGAACGCCTATGGATATGTCCATATTCTATCGAAAACTTGCTTTTCAGCCGACTAAAAAAATTGTGCTCATTGCCACTCAGCCCTTTTCAGAAGATTTTTATTCCGGTGTGCTGCAGGGGCTTTCTGATCAGAAGCAGCTGCAGATTATTATCAAACCCCACCCGTGGGAAATCGGAAAAAACAAGCTTGATCTGTATCACGAGGCGGCGAAAAAACATAAAGCATGCAGAGTCATCAAAAAGGAGCTGGAGCTTTATGATTTGCTGCCGTATGCTGATGCCGCAGTGACGCAAACCTCGACAGTCGGTCTTGAAGCCATGCTGTTTCAAAAGCCTGTGCTGATCGGAAAATCGTCCGGAAATCGCTCGTATCCGTATTATGAGTCTCTTGGCGATTTTATGTTTGACCAGCCGGATGAACTTGCGCAGACCTTGGTTGAGGTTCTTCGAAGTCCAGACGTGCATCAAAAAGCAGAAGAGGCGCGCTTGGCATTCATAGCGGCTAATTATCCGGTGGCAGAATCAACAAATGCTTTATTTGCGGAACTGAAAGCCAAAACAGGAGTTGATTACAGGCGGGAAGATACTGAATAAAATGATAGGAGCGCAAAGAAATGGTGCAAAAGAGAAATCATTTTCTCCCTTACTCATTGCCGTTAATCGGTAAGGAAGAAATTCAGGAGGTTACAGAAACGCTTGAATCGGGATGGCTCTCTAAAGGCCCGAAGGTTCAGCAGTTTGAAAAAGAGTTTGCCGCGTTTGTCGGGGCGAAGCACGCCGTGGCGGTGAATTCATGTACCGCAGCTTTATTTTTGGCTTTGAAAGCAAAAGGGATCGGGCCCGGGGACGAGGTCATTACCTCTCCGCTTACGTTCAGCTCGACCGCCAATACGATTATTCATACGGGAGCGACGCCTGTGTTTGCGGATATTGACGAAAACACGCTCAATATTGACCCGGTAAAGCTTGAGGCGGCCGTCACACCGCGAACGAAAGCAGTTGTGCCCGTCCACTTTGGCGGGCAGTCCTGCGATATGGATGCAATATTGGCTATTGCCCAAAATCATGGTTTATTCGTGCTGGAGGATGCGGCGCATGCGGTATATACGACTTATAAGCAAAGAATGATCGGTTCTATCGGGGATGCAACGGCATTCAGCTTTTACGCCACCAAAAACCTCGCGACAGGGGAAGGCGGCATGCTGACGACTGATGATGAGGAGCTTGCCGATAAGATCCGGGTGCTAAGCCTTCACGGCATGAGTAAAGCCGCATGGAACCGTTATTCTTCAAATGGCAGCTGGTACTATGAAGTCGAATCGCCCGGCTATAAGATGAATATGTTTGATTTGCAGGCGGCCCTCGGACTTCATCAGCTGAAACGGCTGGATGATATGCAGAAACGGAGAGAAAAGATTGCCAGCCGTTATCAAACCGCTTTTCAGCAGATTCCTGGGCTGATCACGCCGTTTGTCCATGATGACGGCAGGCACGCCTGGCATCTATATGTTCTGCAAGTTGATGAAAAAAAGGCCGGGGTTACGCGCAATGAAATGATTACGGCTTTAAAGGATGAGTACAATATCGGCACTAGCGTTCATTTTATTCCAGTACACATTCATCCGTATTATCAAAAGCAATTTGGATATAAGGAAGCGGACTTTCCGAATGCCATGAATTACTATAAACGAACCCTTTCTCTCCCGCTCTATCCATCAATGTCTGACGACGATGTAGATGATGTCATTGAAGCTGTGCGGGATATCGTAAAAGGGGCTGATTAAGTGTATACGGTAAAAGAAAATGTCTCCAAAGAGTTGATTGAGGAATTTCTCCAAAGCAGAAAGCTTACACTGGATGTTCCGTATCAATTTTCCCTCGGCCTTTTTGAAAACAGCAGGCTCCAAGGCGTATTGCTTTACGAAGATTCTTTGTGGGAAAGTAAGGTGCTTCAGAAGAAAGTCATGAACGTCAAACTTCTGGCGGCAAATAGTACCGGGCAGCTAAAGAGGCTGTTTGAAGCTTTTTATACTGTACGCCAAATGGATGAAACGGATTTTATCTTTGTCCGTGTTCCGGCTGAAGATATCGGAGCCGCGCATGTGATACAACAGCAGCCATCCTCTTACTTTGTCGGGAGTTTGCTGAAGCTGGCGATGCCTCCGTCTTTTTATGACAAAACACCGCCATTTTTTGAACTGGGCCCGCCTGAGCCCGGAGACACAGAAGCGATATGTGAGCTGGCCCGAGACTCGTTTACAAAAAGCAGATATTTTCAGGATCCTCATCTCAGCCGCGATGCAGCAAACAAAATATTTCAGGAGTGGACACGAAACAATCTGAATGGAAGGGCGGCGGTCAATATTGTCGCTAAACACAATGGCGAGGTCATCGGCTATCTTCAGGGCTTATCAAGAGATGATGAATGCATTCTCGATTTGATGGCTGTAAAGCCGGGATTTGAAGGGAAACGTATTGCGTTTCATTTATTGGCGAATCTCATAGAACAACCGGAGACCCAGAAGCATAGAACGGTAACAGCGGGGACGCAGCTTCACAATGTAAGGGCGATCCGCCTTTATGAACGAATGGGCTTCACCGCTGAACAATCGTATTACTATTATCATATTTGGCCGGGCAAGGAGGCGAAATAATGGCAGCGTTTCAGATCGCGAATAAAACTGTAGGCAAAGACGCTCCTGTTTTTATTATTGCTGAGGCGGGGATTAATCATGACGGGAAGCTTGATCAGGCTTTTGCGCTGATAGACGCCGCGGCGGAAGCGGGAGCGGATGCCGTGAAATTTCAAATGTTCCAAGCTGATAGGATGTACCAGAAGGATCCTGGTTTGTACAAGACGGCAGCGGGCAAGGACGTCTCTATTTTTTCTTTGGTTCAATCTATGGAAATGCCTGCTGAGTGGATTTTACCGCTATTGGATTACTGCCGCGAAAAGCAGGTGATCTTTTTAAGTACGGTATGTGACGAGGGGTCAGCTGATCTGCTTCAGTCTACCTCGCCGAGCGCTTTTAAAATCGCATCCTATGAAATTAACCATCTCCCGCTGCTCAAATATGTCGCCCGGCTGAACAGGCCGATGATTTTCTCTACAGCCGGAGCTGAAATCTCTGATGTTCACGAAGCTTGGCGCACCATCAGGGCAGAGGGAAACAATCAAATTGCCATAATGCATTGTGTGGCGAAATACCCAGCACCGCCGGAGTACAGCAACCTCAGCGTCATTCCGATGCTTGCCGCCGCTTTTCCTGAGGCGGTAATCGGCTTCTCCGATCATAGCGAGCATCCGACAGAAGCGCCGTGTGCCGCGGTTCGGCTCGGAGCAAAACTGATAGAAAAGCATTTTACGATCGATAAAAATCTGCCGGGTGCCGACCACTCGTTTGCATTAAATCCGTATGAATTGAAAGAAATGGTCGATGGCATCAGGAAAACGGAAGCTGAGCTGAAACAGGGGATCACAAAGCCGGTCTCTGAAAAACTGCTTGGCAGTTCATACAAAACAACAACCTCCATCGAAGGAGAAATCAGAAATTTTGCATACAGAGGCATTTTTACAACAGTTCCGATTCAAAAAGGTGAAGCCTTTAGTGAAGACAATATCGCAGTGCTTCGGCCCGGACAAAAGCCGCAGGGGCTGCACCCGAGATTTTTTGAACTGCTGACCAGCGGGGTTCGGGCTGTAAGAGACATTCCGGCCGACACAGGCATTGTCTGGGATGACATTTTAATGAAGGACAGCCCGTTTCATGAATGATATTCTCTTTATCATCCAAGCGAGAATGGGTTCAACAAGGCTTCCGGGAAAAGTGCTTCGGCCGCTCGGATCGAATCGTTTACTTGACATTCTCGTTCACCGTGTCCGGCAAAGCGCGTTTTACCAAAAGAATCGGGATAATCTTGTCATCGCCACGTCTGACAAAGAAACTGACGACATATTAGAGGCGCACTGTATCAAACAAGGCTTTCGTGTTTTCCGCGGGAGCGAAGAACGTGTCCTCGATAGGTTTGTGAAGGTCATAGAAGCTGTTAAACCGTCAGTCATCATCCGGTTAACGGGTGATAACCCGTTTGTCGATCCGGAGCTGCTCGATGTAATGATTAAGGCGCATTTTGATCAAGGCTCGGATTATACGTATATCCTGAATGCCCCATTAGGGATTTGCGGCGAAGTGGTCAACGCCAACCTGTTAATTGACATCAGCCGTATTCAGGCTTTGGAGGATCAATATCAGGAGCATGTCACGTTATATATAAGGAATCATCCAGCTCTTTATCGTGTTCAGTTTTTAGAGGCGCCGGAACGATTTCGCGCCCCTCAATATCGGCTGACCATTGATACAAAGGAAGACTATGAATCGATAAAGGCCCTCTATCAAAAAGCAGGCGAGCGCCCCGATGTATCCGCCTCAGAGCTTATCACCCTTCTGAACCGGAACCCCGATGCGGCAACCGAACGAGAGGCTGACTAGCCATGCATGTTGGGATCTTCGCAGACGGCGGCTATGAAAAGGGAATGGGCCATGTTGTCCGGATGAAGAGACTTGCGGAAGAACTCAAACAGAGCTGCTTGATTACGTTTTACACGAATCAGGAGTCTGAAGCGTTTCTTCATGAAGAGCATTGGCGTGTCATCGTAAAGCCGGAGCTGCAGCAGCACGAATTTATTCTCCGGGAAATAAAAAGCAAGAAGCTTGATTTGCTTTTGTTTGATATTCTAGGCGCGCCTGCAGAGCTGTTAAAGAAAATAAAGACGGAGACAGATGCGAAAATTGTTCTTTTTGAAGAGAAAAACGGTAAATCGATTCAATATAGTGACGCAGTCATTAACGGAATTTACAGTGACATCAGAAGCAGGGTGTACGTTCAGGGAAACACACGCATCTATGAAGGTCCGGACTATCTTATTCTTCACCCCGCCTTTCAGGCCGCAAGAGAGGATTACACACTTAAGAAAGACTGCCGCAATATCCTTGTTGCATTAGGAGGAAGTGATCCGAAGCAGCTTATTTTTAAAGTGCTGGCTGCCGCTGATCAAGTCCCCGACATAAAAGACAAAAACATGATGTTTGTGATGGGGAGCGCTTCACCGCATCAGGAGGCAGTCCGAAGGCGGATCGAAAAGAAGCCGCAGTACAAGATGATCGAACAGACAAATGATATGGCAGGTTTGATGAAACAAGCGGACGCAGCCATTGTCGCCGGCGGCATCTCTCTATATGAAGCCATTTGCATCGGCGTGCCGTGCCTTGTTCTTTCTCAGGTTGAGCATCAAACGGCAACAGCAAAAACATTTGCTGGCCAAGGCGCCGCTCTTGATCTTGGTTTGGGTGAGCTTGTACCGGATGAAACACTCATCTATCAGATGTCGCGCATTATGAGCAGCTATCCTCTTCGCCTTTCTTTGCACAAGGGAGGAAGGCCGCTCGTGGATGGCAAAGGCATTATACGGGTAACAGCTATTCTTCAAGATTTATATGAACAAGAGATATAAAAATGCATGTAAGGAAGTGTTAATGTGAAAGGTGTTATTTTAGCCGGAGGAAACGGCTCACGCCTTATGCCCTTAACGAAAGCCGTCAACAAGCATTTGCTTCCTGTAGGCCCGTACCCGATGATATACTGGTCGATTATGAAGCTGGAGGAAGCCGGAATAAAAGACATTTTACTCATCAGCCAAAAGGAGCATATGCCGCAATTTTACAAACTGCTTGGGAACGGGGAAGAGCTTGGCGTTACTATCACTTATCAAGTACAGCCGGCAGCATCGGGCATTTCGGATGGGCTGTCTTATGCAAAGCGCTTTACGAAAAAAGAGTCTTTCATTTTATTATTAGGTGATAATATATTTGAAGATTCATTAAAGCCTTATACAGAACGCTTTGAACAGCAGGGGAAAGGAGCAAAAGTGCTTCTGAAAGAAGTTGATGACCCGGAACGTTTCGGGATTGCTGAGATTGATGAGAAAAACAAGCGGATTCGTTCCATCATCGAAAAGCCCGAACAGCCACCGACTAACCTTTGTGTTACCGGCATTTATATGTATGATGCAGAGGTGTTTTCGTATATTGAACAAATATCACCATCAAAGCGCGGCGAGCTGGAAATCACCGATGTGAATAATCTATACATCGAAAACAGCCAGCTTACGTATGATGTGTTATCAGGCTGGTGGGTAGATGCCGGAACTCACGAATCGCTTTATCTCGCTTCCCAGCTTGTACACCAGGCTTTACGGAAAGGACAGGACGAAAAGTGATGGCAAAATCATATTTAATTACAGGCGGGGCCGGCTTCATCGGGCTCACGTTTACAAAGCTCATGCTAAGGGAAACCGATGCGCGCATTACCGTTTTAGATAAACTGACGTACGCCAGCCACCCGGAGGAAATGGAAAAATTAAATCGAAACAGCCGATTTCGCTTTGTAAAAGGGGACATCAGCGTTCAGGAGGATATCGACCGGGCGTTTGACGAGACCTACGATGGCGTCATTCACTTCGCAGCAGAATCGCATGTGGACAGAAGCATTTCCCAAGCGGAGCCGTTTATCACCACAAATGTCATGGGGACATACCGATTGGCGGAAGCGGTCTTGAAAGGAAAAGCCATGAAGCTGATTCATATTTCAACAGATGAGGTATACGGGGATTTAAAAGCGGATGATCCCGCGTTTACAGAAACGACGCCGCTTTCTCCTAATAACCCATACTCAGCCAGCAAAGCAAGCTCAGATTTGCTCGTGTTGTCTTATGTGAAAACCCACAAGCTTCCGGCCATCATTACACGATGCAGCAACAATTACGGACCTTATCAGCACAGCGAAAAAATGATTCCGACGATTATCCGTCATGCGAAGCAGGGCCTGCCTGTTCCGCTGTATGGCGATGGACTCCAGATCCGAGACTGGCTGTTTGCGGAGGATCATTGCCGCGCGATCAAGCTGATTTTAGAAAAAGGAACCGACGGCGAGGTGTATAACATCGGCGGCGGAAATGAACGCACGAATAAAGAGCTGGCGAGTGCCATTTTGAAGCATCTGGGCTGTGAGGAATTGTTCGCCCACGTGGAAGACCGAAAAGGGCATGACCGGCGCTATGCGATCAATGCATCAAAGCTGAAAAACGAACTGGGCTGGCGGCAGGAAGTGACGTTTGAAGAAGGCATTGCGCGTACGATTCAGTGGTATACAGACAATGACCGATGAGAAGGTGATCTGATTGACAAAGGTATTGGTGACTGGGGCGGGAGGACAGCTTGGCTTGGAACTATGCCGCCAGCTGAAGCAATCCGGATATGAGGTCATTGCGTTAACAAAGAAGATGATGAACATTACTGACCAGCGCTCAGTACGGCATTCGTTTGGCCATTATCAGCCGGATATCGTGGTCAATAGCGCCGCGTTTACGTCGGTTGATCAATGCGAGAAAGAGCTTGATAAAGCGTACTTGATTAACGGAATCGGCGCTTATTATACAGCGCTTGAGTCAACCCGCATCGGAGCTCAATATGTTCATATCAGCACGGACTATGTATTCAATGGGAAAGGAACCCAGCCATATAGGGAAGACGATCCCCTCGATCCGAAAACCATTTATGGCAAAAGCAAAAGGCTCGGAGAAGAACTGATACGATTAACGACAAAAGACAGCACGATCATCAGAACATCGTGGGTGTACGGACATGGCGGCAGTAATTTCGTTGAAACCATGCTGAAGTTTGCTGAAACGAAACAAGAGCTTCGGGTTGTCAGCGATCAAATTGGTTCGCCGACTTATACGAAGGATTTAGCAGAAGCGGTCATCAAGCTGTTCAGCCATCCGCCGGGCATCTATCATGTCAGCAATTCAGGCATATGCAGCTGGTATGAGTTTGCGACGGCAATTATGGAAGAAAGCGGGCTGGAAACAGCCATTTTGCCTGTAACGACAGAGGAATACGGGAACAAAACGCCCCGCCCGGCATACTCTGTGCTGAGCCATCGGGCCATTGAAGAAGCCGGCATCCGCCCCCGCCACTGGCGGGAAGCGTTACGAGAGTATTTGCAGGAAAGGAGCAGTGCATGTGATTGATGGAGTCAAGGTGAAAAAATTGACGAAGCATAGCGATGACAGAGGCTTTTTTGCTGAGCTGGTCCGGGACGATGAGAATCTCCTTGAGCATTTTGGGCAGGCTTCTTGGTCGAAAAGCTATCCGGGTGTGATTAAGGCATTTCATTATCATGAGAAGCAGGATGATCTCTGGTTCTTCCCAACCGGCCACGCTCAGGTTGTCCTATACGATCTTCGAGAGGATTCAAAGACAAAAGGAGAAACGGACGTCTATTATATGGGCGAAGACAACCCGATGCTGTTATTAATCCCAAAAGGGGTGGCTCACGGATATAGAGTGCTGGGAGAGACGCCGCTGACAATTATCTATTTTACCACCATGTCGTATAACCCGGATCAGCCTGATGAAAAAAGAATTCCGTGGAATGATGAGACGATCGGTTTTAACTGGAACACTGAATTCAGATAAAAATAGGAACGTGATCAATCGAAGAGCAGAGGCATCTTCGACTTTTTTTGCCCTTTTTTAAAATAGGATAAAAGATAGAAAATGCCAGGCGGATGTTACTAGAAAAAGAGAGAGAAATCGTCCATTTGAACCTTGTATAAACAGGAAGGAATTCTCATTGAATTCCAAGTGTTAATATTCCTTAAAAAACATTTACTTCCATGGAAAATGATGATAGATTAATTTTTAAGAAAAAGAACTGGTAATTCGCGAATTATGAAAAAGCGCTTTTTCTGCAGAGGACGCTCTGGCCAAATTTCAACAATCAATTAGGGGGAAATGTCATGCTAAAAAGAACTTCATTCGTATCTTCATTATTCATCAGTTCAGCTGTTTTACTATCAATCTTACTTCCTTCGGGCCAAGCTCATGCACAGTCTGCATCAATCGAGGCAAAAACAATTAACAGCACGAAAGAGTGGACCACTTCTGATATTGAAGTGACATATAAACCAAATGCGGTGCTTTCTCTCGGAGCGGTAGAATTTCAATTTCCTGACGGGTTTCATGCTACGACAAGAGATTCAGTGAATGGAAGAACACTGAAAGAAACACAGATTTTAAACGATGGAAAAACAGTCAGACTCCCGCTTACGCTTGATTTGTTAGGCGCATCCGAATTTGACCTCGTCATGGTGCGCAAAACGCTTCCTCGCGCAGGCACTTACACGATTAAAGGCGATGTAGTAAACGGTTTGGGAATCGGCAGTTTTTATGCTGAAACGCAGCTGGTGATTGATCCCCGTTAATCAATAGATTTGTAGTCAGAGACTGAGATGTTTTCAGTCTCTTTTTTTGTGGATTCAAAAGCTGGTACGGATCTTGCATGATGATAAGGGTGAATCCAATGCAGAAAGGAATTGGCGGGCTGATTTTTTAAAGCGCTTACATTGCAGCCGGTCAAAAAAACAATGAGGTGAAAAAGATGTCAGCAAAGCAAGTCTCGAAAGATGAAGAAAAAGAAGCTCTTAACTTATTTCTGTCTACCCAAACAATCATTAAGGAAGCCCTTCGGAAGCTGGGTTATCCGGGAGATATGTATGAACTCATGAAAGAACCGCAGAGAATGCTCACTGTCCGCATTCCGGTCAAAATGGACAATGGGAGCGTCAAAGTGTTCACAGGCTACCGGTCACAGCACAATGATGCTGTCGGTCCGACAAAGGGGGGCGTTCGCTTCCATCCAGAAGTTAATGAAGAGGAAGTAAAGGCATTATCCATTTGGATGACACTCAAATGCGGGATTGCCAATCTTCCTTACGGCGGCGGGAAGGGCGGTATTATTTGTGATCCGCGGACAATGTCATTTGGAGAACTGGAAAGGCTGAGCAGGGGGTATGTCCGTGCCATCAGCCAGATCGTCGGTCCGACAAAGGATATTCCAGCTCCAGATGTATACACAAATTCGCAGATTATGGCGTGGATGATGGATGAGTACAGCCGGCTGCGGGAATTCGATTCTCCGGGCTTTATTACAGGTAAACCGCTTGTTTTGGGAGGATCGCAAGGACGGGAAACGGCGACGGCACAGGGCGTCACGATTTGTATTGAAGAGGCGGTGAAGAAAAAAGGGATCAAGCTGCAAAACGCGCGCATCATCATACTGGGCTTTGGAAACGCGGGTAGCTTCCTGGCCAAATTCATGCACGATGCGGGCGCGAAGGTGATCGGGATTTCTGATGCCAATGGCGGGCTCTACAACCCAGACGGCCTTGATATCCCTTATTTGCTCGATAAACGGGACAGCTTCGGTATGGTCACCAATTTATTTACTGACGTCATCACAAATGAGGAGCTGCTTGAAAAGGATTGCGATATTTTAGTGCCTGCCGCGATCTCCAATCAAATCACAGCCAAAAACGCACATAACATTCAGGCGTCAATCGTCGTTGAAGCGGCGAACGGACCGACAACCATTGATGCCACTAAGATCCTGAATGAAAGAGGCGTGCTGCTTGTGCCGGATATCCTGGCGAGTGCTGGCGGCGTCACGGTTTCTTATTTTGAATGGGTGCAAAACAACCAAGGATATTATTGGTCGGAAGAAGAGGTTGCAGAAAAACTGAGAAGCGTCATGGTCAGCTCGTTCGAAACAATTTATCAAACAGCGGCAACACATAAAGTGGATATGCGTTTGGCGGCTTACATGACGGGCATCAGAAAATCGGCAGAAGCATCGCGATTCCGCGGATGGGTCTAATTTGAGAAGCCTCCGCAAAATAATTTTGCGTTTGTTTTTTGCCTAAAGAGCAAAAATCGCAAAAAAAATTTGCGTTCAAGATCGGAAAAAGAGACAGGTGATCACCTGTTAGACAAATTTCTGTTCGATTCAACAAGTTTTTTCAGTAAAAGACAAGAAAATGGCATGATTCTTGCATTTTTATTCATATGCGAAGATATAT
Organism: Bacillus sp. FSL L8-0358; assembly: GCF_038593095.1. NCBI lineage: Bacteria > Bacillati > Bacillota > Bacilli > Caryophanales > Bacillaceae > Bacillus > Bacillus sp. FSL L8-0358. Next base: position 3,780,510 of record NZ_CP151962.1, on the reverse strand, counting down.
TTCATAACACGAGGGGGACTACATATGACAGTCACATACGCGCACGAACCATTTACCGATTTTACGGAAGCAAAGAATAAAACTGCATTTGGGGAGTCATTGGCCTTTGTAAACACTCAGCTCGGCAAGCATTATCCGCTTGTCATAAATGGAGAAAAAATTGAAACGGACCGCAAAATCATTTCTATTAACCCGGCAAATAAAGAAGAGATCATTGGGTACGCGTCTACAGCGGATCAAGAGCTTGCTGAAAAAGCGATGCAAGCCGCATTGCAGGCATTTGATTCCTGGAAAAAACAAAGACCGGAGCACCGCGCGAATATTCTCTTTAAGGCAGCGGCTATTTTGCGCAGAAGAAAGCATGAATTTTCAAGCTATCTTGTGAAGGAAGCGGGAAAACCGTGGAAGGAAGCAGATGCGGACACGGCTGAAGCGATAGACTTTTTAGAGTTCTATGCGCGCCAAATGTTAAAGCTCAAGGAAGGGGCTCCGGTGAAGAGCCGTGCTGGCGAGTTCAATCAATATCATTACGAAGCGCTTGGCGTCGGCATCGTCATTTCTCCATTTAACTTCCCGCTCGCGATTATGGCGGGAACAGCGGCGGCAGCGATTGTGACAGGAAATACGATTCTCTTAAAACCGGCTGACGCAGCCCCGGTAGTGGCAGCAAAATTTGTCGAGGTCATGGAGGAAGCGGGTCTGCCAAACGGCGTTCTGAATTACATTCCGGGAGATGGAGCGGAGATCGGTGATTTCTTAGTTGAGCATCCGAAAACACGGTTTGTCTCATTTACAGGTTCCCGTGCAGTCGGCTGCCGGATTTATGAGCGAGCCGCCAAAGTGCAGCCGGGCCAAAAATGGCTCAAACGGGTAATTGCTGAGATGGGCGGAAAAGACACAGTGCTTGTTGACAAGGACGCTGATCTTGACCTTGCTGCATCCTCTATCGTGTACTCAGCATTTGGATATTCAGGACAGAAGTGTTCTGCGGGCTCCCGCGCGGTTATCCATCAGGATGTTTATGATGAAGTGGTGGAAAAAGCTGTGGCGCTGACCAAAACGCTGACTGTCGGCAATCCAGAAGATCCAGATACGTATATGGGTCCCGTGATTCATGAAGCATCCTACAACAAAGTGATGAAATACATTGAAATCGGCAAATCTGAAGGCAAGCTATTGGCCGGCGGAGAAGGCGATGATTCAAAAGGCTACTTTATTCAGCCGACGATCTTTGCAGATGTTGATGAAAACGCCCGCTTGATGCAGGAAGAAATTTTCGGCCCGGTTGTTGCGATTTGCAAAGGGCGTGATTTCGATCATATGCTGGAGATTGCAAATAACACGGAATACGGATTAACAGGTGCGCTTCTGACGAAAAACCGTGCGCACATTGAACGGGCGCGCGAGGATTTCCATGTCGGAAACCTATATTTTAACAGAGGATGTACCGGAGCAATTGTCGGCTATCAGCCGTTCGGCGGTTTTAATATGTCAGGAACAGACTCAAAAGCAGGCGGTCCCGATTACTTAATTCTTCATATGCAAGCCAAAACAACGTCCGAAGCTTTTTGATTTGAGAGAAATAAAATCGTGCGATTCTTTAGCGGATCGCACGATTTCAACTTTTTGATCAGGAGGACAATTTATGCAGTATACAAAAATCAGTCACATGAATCCGGCTGAAAGAGTGGAGGCGCTGACAGCATCTCTGGTCAGCCTCAGCAGCGTGAACGGTACTGTTGGAGAAGGGACAAAAGCAGATTTCATCAAAGAAGTGATCACGAGCTATCCTTATTTTCAGGAAAACCCCAGTCATGTGTGGGAACAGGCCATTCCCAATGACCCATACAATCGCAAAAATATTTTTGCGTTTATTAAAGGACATGGAGAAAGCCGTAATACAGTCATTTACCATGCCCATCTGGATACAGTTGGAATTGAAGATTTCGGCCCTTTAAAGGATTTCGCTTTTGATTGTGAGAAATTGGCCGAGTATTTCAGCCGCTATGAGTTCGATCAGGAGGTTCAGCGGGATGCCGAATCAGGCGATTGGATGTTCGGAAGAGGATCTGTCGATATGCAAAGCGGCATCGCCGTGCATTTAGCCAATCTCCTGCATTTTTCGGAGAACCTTGAGACGTTGCCGGGAAATGTATTGTTTATGGCCAATCCCGATGAGGAGAGCCAGCATTCGGGCATTCTCGCCAGCATTTCAGAGCTGAACCGGCTAAAAAAAGAAAAACAGCTTCACTATTTGGCTGCTATTAATACGGATTTTATTACCCCGCTTTACGATGGTGATCAGACAAGATATATCTATACCGGAGCCGCGGGAAAACTGCTGCCTTGCTTTTACATTTACGGGCGTGAAGTCCATGTTGGCGATACACTGGCAGGGATTGACCCAAATTTCATTTCATCTGAAATCACAAGCCGTCTCCACAATAACATCCATCTGGCAGAAAAGGTTGAAGGGGAGTTGGTTCTGCCACCATCCTGTTTGTATCAGCGTGATAACAAGGAATCCTATAATGTGCAAACGGCTGTCAGCACCAGCTTGTATTTCAATTGTTTTATTTATGAAAGAACAGCAAAAGAAATGATGGATTTGCTTATTGCAGTCACTGAGGAAGCATGCCGAGAGACAGAACGAAAATTATCAGATTATTATGAAGAATATGTAAAAAGAGCCAACCTGCCAAAGAAACATTTATCATGGGGCATTCAAGTGTATAGCCTGGAACAATACTTAGAAAAGCTGAGAAACCGGGGGATAGATCCTGAGCAGTGTATCGAGCAGACATTCAAAGCCAACGAGCACCTTGAACTTCGCATGAGATGCTTTCAGGCAATCGAAGAGCTTCAAAAGCTTGACCCCGATCAAGGCGCAAAAGTCATTCTATTTTACGCACCTCCTTACCTGCCGCATAACTATTTGAAAGAAGATAGCGCAAGAGATCAGCTTTTGCAGCATGTGATTAAAGAAGCGGCTGACAAAACCGCTGAATCGACAGGCGAAACATTTGTCTTCAAAAAGTTTTTCCCCTACTTGGCAGACGGCAGTTTTTTATCACTGCACGAAACCGATGGCGAAATTGATTCTTTTATCAGGAACTTCCCTGGGTGGAATAGGATTGGGACCATTCCGTTCAAAGACATACGCAAGCTGAATATTCCATCCATTAATATGGGTGTGTACGGAAAAGACGGCCATAAATGTACAGAACGAGTCTATAAACCGTACACATTTCATGTGTTGCCTCTCCTCATACAGCAAACCACCGTTCACCTTTTGCAGAGCTACCGGATGACCATCACGGCAAAAGAACCAAAGGGGGAAGGATGATGCAGAATCATAAAAATGAATTGCAGCGCAGCATGAAAAGCAGGCATTTGTTTATGATTGCTTTGGGAGGGGTGATTGGCACTGGGCTGTTTCTAGGCTCTGGCTTTACCATTAGCCAGGCGGGACCGCTCGGCGCCATTGCCGCGTATATCATCGGCGGATTTTTAATGTATCTCGTCATGCTTTGTTTAGGAGAATTGGCTGTTGCCATGCCGGTGGCCGGATCGTTTCAGGCCTACGCCACTAAATTTCTGGGACCGTCGACAGGCTTTATGATTGGCTGGCTGTATTGGTTCAGCTGGGCGAATACAGTGGGATTAGAGTTGACGTCAGCAGGCATTTTGATGCAAAGATGGCTGCCCTCCGTTCCGATCTGGATATGGTGCCTCGTGTTCGGCATCGTTATCTTTTTGATTAATGCGCTCTCTGTCAGAAGCTTTGCAGAAATGGAATTTTGGTTTTCAAGCATCAAAGTGGCGGCGATCATATTATTTATTGTGATTGGCGGAGCCGCTGTGTTTGGCTTGATTGACTTTAAAGGCGGACAGGAGACACCCTTTTTGTCTAACTTTATGACTGATAGAGGACTTTTCCCTAATGGGGTGCTGGCCGTTATGTTTACGCTGGTCATGGTGAACTTCTCGTTCCAGGGAACGGAGCTTGTCGGCATTGCGGCAGGGGAAAGTGAAAGCCCGGAAAAAACACTGCCAAAGTCCATTCGAAATGTCATTTGGCGCACGCTGTTTTTCTTTGTGCTCGCTATGTTCGTCTTGGTTGCCATCCTTCCGTACAAAACGGCGGGGGTGATTGAAAGCCCGTTTGTAGCGGTACTCGATCAAATCGGCATCCCATTTTCGGCAGATATCATGAACTTTGTCATCTTAACGGCCATTTTATCTGTTGCTAATTCGGGATTGTATGCGGCGTCTCGTATGATGTGGTCACTTTCATCAAATCAAATGGGTCCATCCTTTCTCACCAGACTGACAAAAAAAGGCGTGCCGATGAATGCCCTGCTGATTACGCTAGGCATTTCAGGCTGTTCGCTGCTGACAAGTGTCATGGCCGCAGAAACAGTGTATTTATGGTGTATCTCAATCTCGGGCATGGTGACAGTTGTCGCGTGGATGTCCATTTGTGCGTCGCAATTTTTCTTTCGCAGACGTTTCCTTGCTGAAGGCGGAAATGTGAATGATCTGGAGTTCAGAACGCCGCTTTATCCGCTAGTCCCGATTCTCGGATTTTGTTTATATGGCTGCGTGTTGATCAGCCTTATTTTCATTCCGGATCAAAGAATCGGCTTGTACTGCGGTGTGCCGATCATTATTTTCTGCTATGCATACTATCATCTAAGCATCAAAAAGCGTATAAATCATGAACTTATTGAAAAAAAGCAGACAGAGGCGCAATAGAAAAAGCTCTCCGGGAGGCCGGAGAGCTTTTTTACGCGTTACATCCTCGTGTATTTTTAGAATGAAATATAGAAATATATAATGGGATTTAAATGAAAATAATAAAACTTATAAATATTTCGTTCGAATTGTAAATAGTGAAAAAACAATGCTAAACTATAATACAACTTTTATGATAAGAAGATTATGGAAGAGGTGTTTGAGAAAGAATGAACAGCAATCAAAACAATGACATCAAAACAAAACATCATTTTCCGTTATTGTTGGCACTGGCTTTAACGATGGGGGTATTTGCAGCCGGATCTGAAGAGCTTGTGATCTCACCGCTGCTGCCGGATTTAGCAAAAGCCTTCAGCTCAGATGTCAGTGTCCTTGCATTATCTATCAGTATTTACGGCATTATGATTTTTATCGGTGCGCCGCTTTTGGTTCCATTAGGCGATAAATACTCCAGAGAACTGAGCTTATTGGCCGGGCTTATGATCTTTATCATAGGAACGGTGATATGCGCTTTGGCTCAAAATATTTTTTTCTTCTTTTTAGGCCGGGCGCTTTCGGGATTGGCTGCGGGAGCGTTTGTTCCGACCGCTTACGCAGTTGTCGGTGATCGTGTTCCTTATACATACCGGGGCAAGGTGATGGGACTGATCGTTTCAAGCTGGTCGCTGGCGCTGATTTTGGGAGTGCCGCTCGGATCATTTACCGGCGGCGTCCTGCATTGGAGATGGACGTTTTGGATTTTCGCCTTGATGGGCGTTTTAGTTGTCCTGCTGATTCTCCTTGAAATGCGCCGCCATGCCCAACATAAAAACAGCGGCAAGGAAGAAATAGAAGAGCCGGCAGGAACATTCCGGGATGCGCTGAAAGTCCCTCGTGTACCTGTTTATATCACGATAACCTTTTGTAATATGATTGGTTTTTACGGTATGTATTCCTTTTTAGGCACCTATCTTCAGGACGTTTTTACCGGAGGAAACACGGCTGCGGGCTTATTTATCATGATTTATGGAATCGGGTTTTCCATGAGTGTGATTACAGGAAAGATAGCCGACCGCATCGGAAAAATGCGCTCCCTTTTGATTGCGCTGGGGGTCATCAGCGTTCTGCTGGCGTGTTTACCATATGCGCCGGCGTCAATGTTTCTGTTAATCGTCAGCCTATTTATTTGGGGATTAATGCAAAGTTTGACGGTGACGCTGCTCAGCACCATTTTGAGTGACTGCTCAGAGCGTCATCGCGGAAAAGTCATGGTGTTTTACAGCCTCGCCTCGAATCTGGCCGTGACATTAGGTTCTGCTTTAATGGGACCCGTCTATGTGGCATACGGCTATGCAGCTGTCGGATTGATTTGCGCAGCCATCACAGTCCTCGGATTTGTGCTCAGTATATTCGCATATAAAAAGTACGGCAAACTTGAGCAGAAGGCCGATCAGTCCTTATCTCAATAAACAAAGTTTCTAAATTCCTATAATTAAAAACCCTTTATAAAGGGTTTTTTTTGTTTGTATGGGAATAATTATCAATATTTTCAAAAAACATTGACAGTTCAATTGCCGCTGGATAAAATTTACTTAAAATTTTAAAAGATTGGTTGGTGCTCATGATTATATTGGATAATAGCATTCAGACAAAAAAAAGAACTGATTCACTATCCAAACTCATTACAGTCAACACGCTCGGCCCTGAGGGGACAAGCAGTGAGTACGCAGCAAAGCATTTCATTTCCAATTTTACTCTTCTACAAGGGCTGAACAGTAAATTGTCCTTGCATGATACTTTTGAATCATGCATCGAAAGGACGCTCCAAAGCCCGCTGGAATATACCATCGTCCCACATGCTTACGATGGTATTAAGCATTTCTACATGAGGCCGGATTTGCAGCTATTGCAGATCTTCAGGTGCGATACACCGATGTACGGCCTGGCTGTTCGTCCTGATTTTGAATTCAGAGACGATATGCTTGATACATCTGTTATTGTTTCACATCCTTCACCTATTAATTTAATCAAATATTTTACCCGCAAAGATGTTCGTTTCAAACTAGTCAATTCAACCAGTCAAGCCGCAAGAAAAGTAAAAGTAGGTTTGTATGACATTGCCTTAACCAATGAGCTTGCACGGCAAAAGTACGGGCTAACCTTTGTAAAAACATTCAAAAGCATTCCAATGAGCTGGTCATTATTTGGAAAAGGAGACGTTGATGATGAAAACTAAAGAAGATATGCAGGAGCTTTATTTCCCGACACCGAAATTAATTGAATGGGAAAACGGAGTGAGGCAGTATTCAACCGTACGAGGGGATACTGAAGTATTAATGTCTTACGTCCCGCCGCATACCAATGTTGAACCCCATCAGCATAAGGAGGTCCAAATCGGCATGGTCGTTTCTGGCGAGCTGATGATGACTGTCGGAGATGTGACAAGAAAAATGACAGCCTTGGAATCTGCCTATATCGCGCCGCCGCATGTGCCTCACGGGGCAAGAAACGACACAGACCAAGAAGTGATTGCTATTGATATCAAGCGGCTGAAAGCTGATGAAACATATACAAGTCCTGAGGACTACTTTTTGGATATTTTCAAAACAAGAGACCTGCTGCCAGGCATGGAAGTCACGTTCTTTGTTGAGGATTGGGTAGAAATTATGCTTGCCAAAATCCCTGGAAATGGCGGAGAAATGCCTTTCCATAAACATCGGAATGAACAAATCGGCATCTGCATCGGCGGCGGCTATGACATGACGGTCGAAGGCTGCACAGTCGAGATGAAATTCGGCACAGCCTATTTCTGTGAGCCTCGTGAAGATCACGGTGCCATCAACCGTTCGGAAAAAGAATCAAAATCGATTAATATCTTCTTCCCGCCGCGCTACAACAGAGCAAAAGCAAAAAAAATGAAGGCGAATGAATGATCATGAACCTCACCGATAAAACCGTCCTCATAACAGGAGGCGCATCAGGCATTGGTTATGCTGCGGTTCAGGCTTTTTTGGGCCAGCAGGCCAATGTGGTTGTGGCGGATATTGATGAAGCGCAGGGAGAAGCAATGGTAAGAAAAGAAAATAATGACAGGTTGCACTTTGTGCAAACGGACATCACAGACGAAGCTGCCTGCCGGCACGCAGTTGAATCGGCGGTTCATACATTTGGCGGACTCGATGTCTTGATTAATAATGCAGGCATCGAAATCGTGGCGCCCATTCACGAGATGGAGCTCAGCGATTGGAACAAGGTGCTGCAAGTCAATTTGACCGGCATGTTTTTAATGAGCAAACATGCACTCAAGCATATGCTGGCTGCCGGCAAGGGCAACATCATTAATACGTGCTCTGTCGGCGGACTCGTGGCATGGCCTGATATTCCTGCCTATAACGCCAGCAAAGGCGGGGTTTTGCAGCTGACTAAATCAATGGCCGTTGATTATGCGAAGCATCAAATTCGCGTGAACTGCGTATGCCCGGGGATCATCGACACACCGCTGAATGAAAAATCATTCCTTGAAAATAACGAAGGCACACTTGAAGAGATCAAAAAAGAAAAGGCGAAGGTAAATCCGCTGCTGAGGCTTGGGAAACCTGAAGAAATCGCAAACGTGATGCTGTTTTTAGCCTCGGATTTATCAAGCTATATGACCGGAAGCGCCATCACCGCAGACGGAGGATACACCGCACAATAGAGAAGGAGTGTTTTACATATGGAGAGAAAAACAGTATTGGTCATCGCTGATCTTGGAGGCTGCCCGCCGCACATGTTTTATAAAAGCGCTGCTGAAAAATATAACCTGGTCAGCTTTATTCCAAGACCTTTTGCAATTACAGCCTCTCATGCAGCATTAATTGAAAAATACTCGGTCGCGGTCATAAAAGATAAAGACTATTTTAAGAGTTTAGCTGATTTTGAGCATCCTGATTCCATTTATTGGGCGCATGAGGATCATAACAAGCCTGAGGAAGAGGTCGTCGAGCAAATCGTCAAGGTTGCCGAAATGTTTGGGGCGGATGCCATCACAACAAACAATGAATTATTCATTGCTCCGATGGCGAAAGCCTGTGAACGTCTGGGCCTGAGAGGTGCCGGCGTGCAGGCAGCCGAAAATGCCAGAGATAAAAATAAAATGAGGGACGCTTTTAATAAGGCCGGAGTCAAATCGATCAAAAACAAACGAGTCACAACTCTTGAAGATTTCCGTGCTGCTCTTGAAGAGATCGGCACACCTCTTATCTTAAAGCCTACATACTTAGCGAGTTCAATCGGTGTAACGCTGATTACGGACACTGAGACGGCAGAAGATGAATTTAACAGAGTCAATGACTATCTGAAATCAATTAACGTGCCAAAGGCGGTTACGTTTGAAGCGCCGTTTATCGCTGAAGAATTTTTACAGGGTGAGTACGGAGACTGGTATCAAACAGAAGGGTACTCCGACTATATCAGTATAGAAGGCATCATGGCTGACGGTGAGTATTTCCCGATCGCCATTCATGATAAAACGCCGCAAATCGGGTTTACAGAGACATCCCACATTACGCCGTCCATTCTGGATGAAGAGGCAAAAAAGAAAATTGTCGAAGCTGCCAAAAAGGCAAATGAAGGGCTTGGACTGCAAAATTGCGCAACACATACAGAGATCAAGCTAATGAAAAACAGAGAACCGGGTTTAATAGAGTCGGCAGCCAGATTCGCAGGCTGGAATATGATCCCTAACATTAAAAAGGTTTTCGGCCTTGATATGGCGCAATTATTATTAGATGTCCTCTGTTTCGGAAAAGACGCCGATCTGCCGGACGGATTATTGGATCAAGAGCCTTACTATGTTGCCGACTGCCATTTGTACCCGCAGCATTTCAAACAAAATGGCCAGATTCCTGAAACTGCTGAGGATTTGGTCATTGAAGCGATCGATATTCCGGACGGACTTTTAAAAGGGAATACTGAAATCGTTTCTTTTTCGGCCGCAGCACCAGGCACTTCAGTTGATTTGACATTGTTTGAAGCTTTCAATTCCATTGCTGCATTTGAACTGAAAGGCAGTAATTCACAGGATGTGGCTGAATCAATCAGACAAATTCAGCAGCATGCGAAGCTGACGGCAAAGTATGTGCTGCCAGTATGAAACAGCTGAAACCCAACTCTAAATACTTGCTTTACGGGCAGGCGCTATCGTTCATGGGAGACTATTGTGTTCTCCCTGCCCTGCTCATTTTGTCTACATATTATCACGATTATTGGGTGACGTCCGGGGTCATTGTGGTCAGAAGCATTCCGATGGTGTTTCAGCCGTTTTTGGGGGTTCTGGTCGACCGGTTAGACAGAATTAAGATCATGCTGTGGACGGATATCATCAGAGGTATCATCTTTTTGGGGCTCACATTTCTTCCAAAAGGCGAGTATCCGCTGATTTTTCTGGCCCTGCTGTTTATTTCTTATGGAAGCGGCGTGTTTTTTAATCCCGCCCGTCTCGCTGTCATGTCGTCCTTGGAATCAGATATTAAAAGCATCAACACGTTATTTGCAAAAGCGACAACCATCTCCATTATCGTCGGGGCGGCTGCCGGAGGGCTCTTTCTGTTAGGCGGATCTGTAGAGCTGGCTGTTGCCTTTAACGGTGTGACATACCTGGTTTCGGCATTTTTTATCAGCCGTATCAAGCTGCAATTTGTGCCGATTCAACCTGAAAACATAAAAGAGGCCTTTCAGTCTTTTAAGGAAGGGCTCAAGGAAATCAAAACCAATGCATTCGTATTAAACGCCATGTTTACGATGATTACAATGGCTTTGCTGTGGGGAGTCGTGTACAGCTATTTTCCGATTGTCAGCCGCTTTCTGGGTGACGGGGAAATCGGCAACTTTATCCTCACATTCTGCATCGGCTTCGGCGGGTTCATCGGAGCGGCGCTTGTCAGCAAATGGGGCTTTAACAACAATAGAGGCCTTACGTACTTTACCGTTTTATCCATTGTCTCACTGGCGCTGTTTTTATTCACGCCGATTTTCGCTGTTTCTGTCATCGCGGCGATCCTCTTTTTCATCGCGATGGAATACGGGGAAGTGCTTGCAAAAGTGAAGGTTCAGGAAAATGCGGCAAACCAGATTCAAGGGCGTATTTTTTCAGTGGCCGAAGCGTCTATCGGATTATGCATTTCTATTGGTTCAATGTTCATTAACATCCTAAGCGCTCCGGTCATTATGGGGCTGATTGTCGTGATCGTATGCGGTTTGTTTCTGCATACGAAGCTCGTCAACAAATCGTTTTTGGAACGGGATAACAAAACGGAGCAAAAAGGAGTCTTTTAGATGGAAATAACACCGTCCGATGTCATCAAGACACTTCCAAGGCAGGAGTTTTCTCTCGTTTTTCAAAAGGTAAAGGAATTGGAAAAAACGGGGGCCCACATCATTAATCTCGGACAGGGGAACTCTGACCTTCCCACTCCGCCGCATATTGTGGAGGCTTTGCGGGAGGCTTCTCTGAATCCTTCGTTTCATGGATACGGCCCTTTCAGGGGCTATCCTTTTTTAAAGGAAGCGATCGCTGCTTTCTATAAAAGGGAATACGGAGTGACAATCAATCCTGAAACGGAGGTCGCGCTTTTCGGAGGCGGGAAAGCAGGCTTGTATGTGCTGACACAATGCCTGCTCAATCCGGGAGACATCGCTTTAGTCCCGAATCCAGGCTACCCTGAATATTTATCAGGGATTACGATGGCGCGAGCTGAGCTTTACGAAATGCCGCTGTATGAAGAAAATGGCTATCTGCCGGATTTTGAAAAGATTGATCCAGCCGTGCTGGAAAAAGCGAAGCTTATGTTTTTAAACTATCCGAACAACCCCACTGGAGCTGTGGCTGATGCGGCTTTTTATGCAAGAGCTGCTGCTTTTGCGAAAGAGCATAACATCCATTTGATTCATGATTTTGCATACGGAGCGTTTGAATTCGATCAAAAACCGGCCAGCTTTCTTGAGGCAGAGGATGCCAAAATTGTCGGAGCAGAGCTTTATTCATTTTCAAAAACATTTAACATGGCCGGCTGGAGAATGGCGTTTGCGGTTGGGAACGAAAAGATCATTCAGGCCGTCAATGAATTTCAGGATCATGTATTTGTCGGCATGTTCGGCGGGCTGCAGCAGGCAGCGAGTGTGGCGCTTTCTGGAGATCCGGAGCATACGGAATCGTTGAAACGAATTTATAAGGAACGAATTGACTTTTTTACGGAGCTTTGCGAAAAGGAACTGGGCTGGAAGATGGAAAAGCCAAAAGGAACCTTTTACGTATGGGCTGAAATTCCGAATACGTTTGAGACATCTCACCAATTTTCCGATTACTTGCTGGAGCATGCCCATGTCGTAGTCACACCGGGCGAAATTTTTGGAAGCAACGGAAAAAGACATGTCAGAATATCAATGGTGTCGAAGCAGGAGGATCTGAGGAAATTTGTCATGCGGATTCAAAAGCTGAACCTGCCGTTCGGGTCATTACAAGAAACATCCCGCTAAAAAGCGGGATGTTTTTTATATGCTTTTCATGCTGCCGCCATCAGCGGAAATTTGCTGTCCCGTGATGTAGGAGGCTTCCTCAGAGGCAAGAAACGCGGCGAGCGCTGCGGTTTCTTCGGCTGATCCGACCCGTTTCATCGGAATCCCGGAAGCAATCTGTTCCTCTGCTTTCTGTTTGGATATGCTGTTCTTTTTCATCACATTTTCCACAAATTGATGATAACGGTCTGTAGCGATAAAACCAGGATTCAGACAGTTGACAGTAATGTTGTGAGGAGCAAGCTGGATGGAAATATTTTTACTGGCGTTAATTAAAGCGGCATTCATCATACTGTTTGTGAACATGTTGGCGCCGGGTTCCTTCCACAGATTTCCGACAATGTTGATGATTCTGCCAAACTCGTTTTGTTTCATCAGTGAGGAAGCACGCTTGATTGCGTCAATATAGGCAACGGTCTTTTGAGTGAACGTGGCCGTCATATCGTCTATATTGCAGTTATCAAATGTATCAGGCGCGCCGCCCGGGATATTATTAATCAGAACATCAAGCCGTCCGCATTGAGATTCGATTTCCTGAAAAATGCCCGCTCTCGTATGCCGGTCAGACATATCTCCCGCAAGGACAATGACGCTCGCCTCAGGATGCTTGGCCAAAATGTCTTCTTTGACAGATTCAATATTATCCAAATTTCGCGAATTAATGACGAGGGAAAAATGCTGGTCTGCTAATTTCAGAGCGATTGCTTTCCCGATCCCTTGACTGGCTCCCATAACAAATGCGGTTCGTTTTGACAAATAACTGCACCCCTTTGAAAAAATTGGATTATTATCTACATCGTAAGAAAAAACGAAGAAAATAGCAAATTTTATTTAAATTCTGATAAATGGGGTTTGAAAAACTCCCGCCGGATAGGGCGGGAGGGGATATTATACATATAGGAATTGAGGAAGTGTATCAAGCGAAAGGTGATTGCCGACAAAGAATGAACCAAATTCGCCATAGCGAGCGCTGACTTCGTCAAAACGCATTTCATACACTAACTTCTTGAATTGAAGGACATCATCGCTGAATAATGTAACGCCCCACTCGTAATCGTCAAAGCCGACAGAGCCGGTGATGATCTGTTTGACTTTGCCCGCATAGCTGCGGCCGATTAAACCGTGGCTTCTCATCAAGTTTCTGCGTTCTTCCATTGAAAGCATGTACCAGTTGTCATTGCCGGATCTTCTTTTATCCATTGGATAGAAGCATACATATTTTGATTCGGGCAGTTCAGGGTAAAGGCGAGCGCGCACATGCGGATTTTCATAAGGATCGCCGTCACCGCTTGCCAAGTAGTTGCTCAGCTCTACCACTGAAACGTAGGAGTATGCCGGAATGGTGAACTCAGCAAGTCTTGATTTGTTGAATTCAAGCTCAATTTGATTTAATTCTTCCATTGTAGGACGAAGGATCATCAGCATAAAATCAGCTTTTTGGCCGACGATGCTGTAAAGAGTTTGCGATCCTTTTCCTTCTTTTTGGGCTACGCCCCATTTTTCAAGCAACCCGGTGAATTCATGTATGATAGATTGGCGCTCATCACTGGACAGCAGCTTCCAGGAAGTCCAATCCATTGTGCGGAAATCATGAAGCGCATACCAGCCGTCAAGCGTTTTTGCCGCTTCATTTGTCATTTGCTGTTCACTCATTTATCTTCACTCCCATTATCTTTTCATGATTGCCTTCACTATACCATAGTTTATCCGATTCTACTGTGGAGAAACCTTGAACATCCCTTCCGTATAACTCCATCAAAATAGAAGAACCTATAAGGGTAGATTGAGTCACTTAAATTAGTTAGAAAAATAAGATTTTTTTATGAAAGCGCTATAATGAAAGTTGGCTGTTTGAATTTGATTGGAAGAAGAGTATGCTAGTAAAAGAAAGCGTTTTTGTAACTTTTTGAGGAGGTTTTATTGTGGCAGATTTATTTTCAACAGTGCAAGAAAAAGTAGCTGGAAAAGACGTTAAAATTGTATTTCCTGAAGGCTTAGACGAGCGTATTTTAGAAGCGGTCAGCAAGCTTGCAGGAAACAAAGTGCTGAATCCGATTGTGATCGGCAATGAAAATGAGATCCAAGCAAAAGCAAAAGAATTGAACCTTACGCTGGATGGCGTTAAGATTTATGATCCTCATACATATGAAGGCATGGAAGACCTTGTACAAGCATTCGTAGAACGCCGCAAAGGCAAAGCGACAGAAGAACAGGCTCGCAAAGCGTTATTAGACGAGAACTACTTCGGTACAATGCTGGTGTATAAAGGCCTTGCAGACGGACTCGTAAGCGGAGCTGCTCACTCGACAGCTGACACTGTCCGCCCGGCTCTTCAAATCATCAAAACAAAAGAAGGCGTGAAAAAGACTTCAGGCGTGTTCATCATGGCTCGCGGGGAAGAGCAATACGTATTCGCAGATTGCGCGATCAACATTGCGCCTGACAGCCAAGACCTTGCCGAGATTGCGATCGAAAGTGCCAATACGGCAAAAATGTTCGACATTGAGCCTCGCGTGGCAATGCTCAGCTTCTCTACAAAAGGCTCAGCAAAATCTGATGAAACAGAAAAAGTAGCGGATGCAGTGAAAATCGCGAAAGAAAAAGCGCCTGAACTGACACTTGACGGCGAATTCCAATTTGATGCTGCATTTGTTCCATCTGTAGCTGAGAAAAAAGCGCCGGATTCCGAGATCAAAGGGGACGCTAACGTATTCGTATTCCCAAGCCTTGAAGCAGGAAACATCGGCTATAAAATCGCTCAGCGTTTGGGCAACTTTGAAGCGGTAGGACCAATCCTGCAAGGTTTAAATATGCCTGTAAACGACCTTTCAAGAGGATGTAACGCTGAAGATGTTTACAATCTCGCATTAATTACAGCGGCGCAAGCACTGTAATAAAAATGAAGACGATGGCAGCTCTCGACCGAGGGCTGCCTTTTTTGCGCTTCCGTATAGCCTTCTTTACCAAGACGGATGATATGAGTACAATAAAGAAAACTAATCATAACCATATATTTCATTAATGACAGGGGTGGGGTTTTTGTATTACGACGTGCTGAAAACGTTTATAGCGGTGGTAGAAGAAAAAAACTTCACAAAAGCGGCAGAAAAGCTGATGATCTCCCAGCCCAGCGTCAGTCTGCATATCAAAAATCTTGAGAAAGAATTTCAAACGGCTCTTCTGAACAGGTCGCCAAAACACTTTACGACAACGCCGACAGGAGACATTTTATATCAAAGAGCAAAGCAAATGGTGTTTCTCTACGAACAAGCCAAGGCTGAAATCTATGCGCATCATCACTATGTGAAGGGCGAATTGAAAATAGCTGCAAGCTTTACAATCGGTGAGTATATTCTTCCGCCGCTATTGGCCCAGCTGCAAAAGCTGTATCCAGAGCTGAATCTAGATGTCATGATTGGCAATACAGAGGAGGTCAGCGAGCGTGTGCGGATGCTTCAGGCTGATATCGGGCTGATTGAAGGACATACAAACGAGAATGAGCTGGAAATTGAACCGTTCATGGAGGATGAAATGTGCATTGCCGCTCCAAATCAGCATCCGCTCGCCGGGCGGAAAGAGATTTCGATCAGCGATTTGCAGAACGAAGCGTGGGTGACAAGAGAGAAAGGCTCCGGGACGAGAGAATATCTCGATCATGTACTCAGTTCAAATGGACTTCGGCCGAAATCAATGTTCACCATCAGCAGCAATCAAGGTGTAAAGGAAGCGGTGATCAACGGCATGGGACTTTCGGTTCTATCCAGAAGCGTGCTGCATAAGGATTTGATCCACCGCGAAATTTCAATTCTGCATATTAAAGATTTCTCGTTAAAGCGCAAGCTGTCTTACATTCATTCTCCTCTCATGGAGAATACAAAAAATAAAGAAATTTTTATTACGATGCTGAAAAGCAATTATCAATCACAGCTGCTGAAATGATATAATAGTTTTCGTTCAATAAGCCTAACATGAAAGGGTTTTACATAGATGGCAAACCAACCGATTGATTTACTGATGCAGCCGAAATGGAGAGTCATTGACCAATCCAGCCTCGGCCCTTTATTTGATGCGAAGCAATCCTTCGCAATGGATGATACGCTGTGCATGTCCGTCGGAAAAGGCGTGTCGCCGGCGACAGCGCGCTCATGGGTGCACCACGATACAATTGTCCTTGGAATACAGGATACACGCCTCCCGTTTTTGCAGGATGGCATCTCCTTGCTGGAGAGTGAAGGATACCGTGTGATCGTACGCAATTCCGGCGGTCTTGCCGTCGTATTGGATGACGGTGTTTTAAATATCTCTCTCATATTCGAGGACGAAAAGAAAGGCATCGATATAGACAAAGGATATGAAGCGATGGTTGAGCTGATGAGGCGAATGCTGAGACCGTACAACGCAAAGATCGAAGCCTATGAAATTGAAGGGTCTTATTGTCCCGGCAGCTATGACCTCAGTATAAATGGCAAAAAGTTCGCCGGCATCTCTCAGAGACGCGTTCGCGGCGGAGTCGCTGTTCAAATTTATCTCTGTGCGGATAAAAGCGGCAGTGAAAGGGCCGACTTGATCAGACGATTCTATCAAGCGGCGCTGAAAGACAAACAAAACGATAAAAAAGGCGTCTATCCTGAAATACGTCCGGAAACGATGGCGTCCTTAAGTGAGCTTCTGCAAAAAGACATCTCCGTACAAGACTTAATGTTCGCTTTATTGACGGAATTAAAAGTGTTAAGCACCCATCTTTATTCAGCTGGACTGTCCATTGATGAGGAAATGGAATTTGAGAAAAACCTCGTGCGGATGGCTGAGCGGAATGCAAAGGTATTTGGGTGAACGTTCTTCGCATGCCGGCTGTATATGCCGGCATGCATTTTTTATTTCAAGCGGCATTTACCCCAATAATCTTATTTTCAGATAAATCCTTCTTACATAAAGATAACCACGACAAAAAGAAAAACGATAAAATGACATCAGCATCCATATTAAAGGGGAGAGGCAGATGAAAGGGAATATTTACAGCCTTTTTGTATTGATTGCGGCTTTTTTCTGGGGGACCACGGGAACCGTTCAGGCGTTGGCTCCAGAAAGCGCCACACCGCTGGCATTTGGAGCGTTCAGGTTATTAATAGGAGGAAGCGCCATGCTGCTTGCGGTTTGGATCAGCCGGGAGCTTCACGTGAAAAATTGGTCATGGCCGCTCGTATTTTTAGCCGCTGTTTGTATGGCGTGTTACCAGCCGCTGTTTTTCACAGCTGTTAAAGAAACGGGAATTGCGGTGGGAACTGTGATTGCCATCGGCAGTGCGCCTATCATTGCCGGGACCCTCGAGTGGGCCGTATTGAAGAAACGCCCGCGAAACTCCTGGTGGATTGCGACTGTGCTGGCTTTAGCGGGTTGCTGGCTTCTGTTTTCCGACAGTTCCAATGTTCGGATTGATGTGGCTGGTGTTCTTATGGCGCTTGGAGCTGGTGCTTCTTTTGCGGGCTATACGCTCATCAGTAAAGCGATGATGATAACCCAGCCTCCGCGAGCGACCTCCGCTGTTGTCTTTATGATCAGCGCCATCTTGCTGACGCCGCTACTATGGCAGTCAGATATCTCGTGGATATTGACCCCTAGAGGACTGGGAACAAGCCTTTACATCGGGTTAATTGCAACATGCTCCGCATACTTTTTGTTTGCGAAAGGGCTTACAGGGGTTCCGGCTTCGGCGGCGGTCACGCTGTCTTTAGCTGAACCGCTGACGGCTTCATTGCTTGGCGTGTTTTTCATAGGGGAAATGCTTTCGCCTTCCTCGTGGCTGGGCATTGCGCTTATGATGCTGGGTCTTTTGGTCATTTCTGCTGCGCCTCGGAAACAAAAAACGGCCGAGGCAGCTCACATGTCTTAATAGATTCACATAAGCTTGGCCTCATTTTACAAGAATAGCTGATCCGGCTGCAAAATGAGGGAATTCTCTTTTCTCAATAGAAAAGGGAATTTTGCACATGGCGAAAATCCCAAAACAGCTGCCCGTTTTGGGATTTTTCTATGTCATTCCGCTAATTTTTCTAAATTGCCGTTCCGGTCCATTTTGAAGGACGGAGAGGCATGTTCATCTTCTTCAAATAAAACTAGCTTTCTGGCTCTGTTCATAATTTTCACCAAGGTTTCATAATCTTCTTGGATCGTTTTTTGGTCTTTTTCAAGCTTTTTAACTTCTGCCTCAAGCTGCTCTGTTTTGTTTTGCAATTCCTGATTTTCTTTCTTTAAACGCTCGTTTTCCATTTTTAATGCTGATGATTGCTCGTTATTGCCTTCGTAATTCTGCAGGAAGCGGATCACATCATTCATCGTCATCTCAGGCGCAGCTGCAGGCGTTTGAGGAGACAATAAGTGTGATAGACTAGCTAACTCTTCCTTAAAGCTTTCATCGACAAAAGGCATATGTTCGCCAGACATTAAAGGTTGCTCATTTTCGACAGATGGTGTTTCCGTTTTAACCGGCTCTTCTCCAGCGGTTTCTTGAGTGATTTCAGGATCAACGGCAGGAGGCTGATATAATAATCTTTTTTTCGCAGGCTGCCCGTTTCCGAGCGCTCTCATCCGCTGCTTTCGTTGTTTTTTTGCAAGCTGAAGCGCTTTTTCATATTGATGGCGGACCACTGCGTTCCATCTGAATCCGCAGGCTGCGGATGTCCGGTTTAATTTATCGCCGACTTCTTCAAAGGCGTTCAGCTGAGTGCTGCCCTCTCTCACATGCCGAAGCACTGTTTCGGCTAAAAGCAGATCGTTTTCCTCTGACCAAGCGTCTTGTCGCTGTTTTGTCATTTATCTCAACTCCCATTTTTCTTTTCATGGTATTAGAATGTCCAGGTTGGAAAATATTTATACAAATCGGCTGAAAGAATAGGAGATACGAAGGATGGAGCGGCTTGCAGGAACAGTCGAATCCTTGTAAAATGAAGAGTGATGTGATTTTTTTTTAAAAGCGATTTTAGGTTATTCACATAGATGAACATAGAAATGAAGGGAAGCGTACGTCATGGCTAATGAATTTCGAGTGTGTGATGATTGCCAAGCCACTAATATCAAAACATTGCTGCCGCGTTTGAAAGAAGTGGACCCGGACGCAAAGGTTGAGGTAGGATGCCAATCTTATTGCGGGCCCGGACGGAAAAAATCATTTGCTTTTGTGAACAATCGCCCGCTGTCAGCTCCGACAGAGGATGAGCTGATTGACAAAGTAAAAAAGAAAATAAAAAAGTAAAACATATTTTTTCTTAGCCTCGGCCATCAGGTCAGGCTTTTTTGCTTCACAAGATGTGTTTTTCATGAAGATGGAACAAATCGCCGGGCAAATTCAAGGATGTTTTCAAAGAATAGAGTCGATATAATAGAAACACGGCTAAAAAAAAGAGGGAATGACGATGGCGTATCCAAATGGAAAATTATCAGAAGAAAAAGTGTTTAAAGATCCGGTGCACCGCTATGTTCATGTTCGGGACAAGCTGATATGGGATTTAATCGGAACCCGTGAATTTCAGCGTCTCCGCAGAATTAAGCAGCTCGGCACGACCTATTTGACGTTCCATGGGGCTGAGCACAGCCGGTTCAACCATTCTCTCGGTGTCTATGAAATTGTCAGAAGAATGGTTGATGACGTCTTTAAAGGCCGCCCTGAATGGGATGACAGTGAGCGCGAACTCTGTTTGGCCGCGGCGCTGCTTCATGACCTCGGGCACGGGCCGTTCTCGCATTCATTTGAAAAGGTCTTTCACCTTGACCACGAGGATTTTACAAGAGATATCATTTTGGGAGACACGGAGGTTAATCAGGTGCTCAGAAAGGTGAGCCCGGGTTTCCCTCAGGATGTTGCTGAAGTCATTGCCAAAACATATAAAAACAAGCAAGTGGTCAGCCTGATTTCGAGTCAGATTGACGCAGACCGCATGGATTACCTCCAGCGCGACGCATATTATACGGGCGTCAGCTACGGCCATTTTGATATGGAGCGGATTCTTCGGGTGATGCGGCCGCGCGAGGATCAGATCGTCATTAAAGAAAGCGGAATGCACGCTGTCGAAGACTATATCATGAGCCGTTACCAAATGTACTGGCAGGTCTACTTCCATCCTGTGACTAGAAGTGCAGAGGTCATTTTAACGAAGATTCTTCACAGGGCGAAGCAGCTGCACGATGAAGGCTATGTCTTCACTCACGCTCCGGTTCATTTCTATTCTATTTTTGAAGGGAAATTGACACTGGAGGATTATGTAAAGCTGGATGAATCTATTATTTTGTATTACTTCCAGGCCTGGGAGGAGGAAGAAGACGCGATTTTATCCGACTTGTGCCGCAGATTCATTAACCGCCAGCTGTTCCAATACGTTGAATTCAATCCGAATGAAGAAATGTCGGCTTATTTTGAGCTGACTTCATTGTTCAAAGAGGCGGGGATCGATCCGAGCTATTATTTGGTCGTTGATTCTTCATCAGATCTGCCATACGATTTTTACCGGCCGGGAGAGGAAGAGGAGCGTCTGCCGATCCATCTCTTGACGCAAAACGGCCAAATTAAAGAGCTGTCCAGGCAGTCGGCTATTGTGGAATCCATCTCAGGTAAACGGCGGACGGACCACAAGCTGTACTATCCGAAGGACTTGATTTGTGACGGCTCTAAACATCCGGAAGCGAAAATGAAAATCCGGCAGCTGCTGGGACTGACATAGAAATTGGAAAGAAGGAAAAAGGAGATGTCGGGAATTTGTTGAAAGAACATGCAAAACTGATGAAGGTGTTCTCGGATTCTGGAGAAATCATCGGGCGAAAGAAGCTGCAGAAAATGATTTATATCGCCAAGAAAATGCAGTTTCCTTTCTATGAGAAATATGATTTTCACTTTTACGGACCATATTCAGAGGAACTGACGCTCCAGATTGAAGAGCTGTGCAACCTTGGATTTCTGCATGAGGTGAAGGAAAAAAAGGGCGGCTACTTTCAATACCGGTATTCGCTGACTGAGACAGGCTCCGCATTTTTAGACCATGCTGATCTGGACATGCCGGATATGAAAGGCTACATTGACAGTGTAAACAGCCGTTCATCACGGTTTTTAGAGCTTGTTTCCACGATCCTTTACTTTGACGGGCTTGAGGATGAGGAAAAGAAAGAAAAAGTCTTTACAATCAAAAGCAAGCAAAAATATACAAATGAAGAATATGACGAAGCGCTTCAATACATAGAGGAACTGAAGCAGATTTGTTAACCATACCAAGCAAAAGAAATGATCCGTTTCTTTTGCTTTTTTTATTGACAAAATCTGCTAAGAGATTCATTATGGATAATAGTTATCCATAATGAATCAGGAGTGAATAGGATGAAAATGAAATCAGGAATGGAGCAGGCGGTTTCTGTGCTGCTGTTACTGTCACGGCTGCCGGTACAGGCTTCTTTGACGTCAGAGGCTATAAGCCAGCGATTGCGTGTGTCTCCGTCTTACTTGAAGAAGCTGATGAGAACATTAGTTCAAGCCGGTTTGGCAGAATCCTTACCAGGGACGAAGGGCGGTTTTACCCTGACGAAGCCTTTGGCTGACATTACGCTTTATGATGTTTATCAAGCGGTCGAAGGCAGAGGTTCGATGTATCAGGGGAAAGGCCTGCTGCAATCTGTATTTGAGGGAGAAAGTCACTGTGTGCTGGAGACAGTCATGGGGGAAATCGAGGATAAATGGGCCAATCTCATGAGAGAAGAATCCTTGCAGCATGTCATGGACAGAGTCGGGGAATTGTATGATCTTGAAAAAATAGATGATTGGGTAATCAAGCAAGTGAAAGGGCAATTGTAATGAAAAATAGCGGGTCTATACAAGAATCAACATCATCAACAGGCATATCCGTGCTGATCGTGCTCGCACTTGGTTTCCTCATGGCAACTCTTGATGTGACCGTTGTGAATGTGGCGATGGCGGATATGAAAAACACTCTTTCAATGTCACTTTCAGGTGTAACGTGGGTTGTGGACGGGTACATTCTTACTTTTGCGTCGCTTCTGCTGGCGGGCGGAGCCTTGGCTGACCGTTTCGGCTCGAAGACGATCTATATCTTAGGTCTAGCCGTTTTTGTTCTGGCCTCCTGTGTATGCGCTGCATCTATAAATGGGCAGATGCTGATTGCCGGACGTCTCATACAGGGAATTGGAGCAGCTTTGTTTATGCCAAGCTCACTCAGCCTTTTGGCTGCCTCTTATCCTGATGAGCGGGTGCGGGCGAGAATGTTTGGGCTGTGGGCCGCGCTTGTTTCCGCCGCTTCAGGCCTTGGGCCCTTTATCGGGGGAGTGCTGGTACAGTTGGCGGGCTGGCAGAGTATTTTTCTGATCAATGTGCCAATAGGGGCTGCTGCGCTCATTTCAGCTTACCGAATCCTTAGCCGCGTTCCGGGAAAAAGCAGCCGCGTGAACATCGTTGGGCATCTGCTTGGCATGATGGCTCTCGGGTTTCTTTCCTATGCTTTGATACAGGGGCCTTCAGCGGGCTGGCGCTCGCCAGTGATTCTTGTAGCATTTACTGCAGCGATTTTGGCATTTGTGCTGTTTTTGCTGCGGGAAATTTCTGCAAAAGCACCCATCCTGCCGGCGTCCTTATACAAAAACGGCCGCTTCTCAGCTGCCCAATTTATCGGGTTTTTGCTGAATTTCGCCCTTTTTGGCGGCATGTTTATGCTCAGCCTTTTTTTGCAGGAAGCAGGAGATGCAAGTTCCTTTATGGCTGGAGTGGAGCTGCTGCCGATGATGGCGGTCTTCGTGATCGGCAATCTGCTGTTTGCCCGTCTGGCGAATCGGTTTGAAGCCGGGCAGCTTATGTTTGTATCAATGGCGGTCAGCTGTATCATTGCATTGCTGTTGTTTGTGCTGATTTCCCCGGATTTTCCTTATTGGCAGCTGGCGGTATTGATGTCTGTTATGAACCTCTGTACCGGTATTACAGTTCCTGCCATGACAACTGTGATCATGCAGGCTGCCGGGCAAAGACATGCGAATATCGCCGGTGCGGCGTTAAATGCAAACCGGCAAATCGGAGCCTTGGTCGGCGTAGCGATAACCGGGGTGATCATTCATCTGTCCGCCACTTGGTATGCCGGTGCCGGGTTTACGTTTTTGATGATGGGAGCGGCATA
The DNA here is from genome assembly GCF_038593095.1 of Bacillus sp. FSL L8-0358. Lineage (NCBI taxonomy): Bacteria > Bacillati > Bacillota > Bacilli > Caryophanales > Bacillaceae > Bacillus > Bacillus sp. FSL L8-0358. Next base: position 3,757,063 of record NZ_CP151962.1, on the reverse strand, counting down.
CAGCCTCGCTGCATTGCTTGTATGGCTGTTTCTGGCTGCCCATAACGGAACTGCTGCGTCAGAAAAAAATGTAAATCACTGATTGCGCTTTGTGGGAATATATAGTAAGATATAAAAAATTATTGAAACAACAGGCACTGATAAGGACACGAGATGCTTTTTACGGTTTCCAGAGAGGGAAGGACAGCTGAGATCTTCCTAACGCAGGGAAAGCAGCTTACCGCCTTTGAGCCGTATCGGGGAAAACAAGTATCTGATACCGTCATGCTGCGTTACAGCATCTTCAAGCCGATCACCATGTGTAATTGATCGGGAATTTGGGTGGAACCACGGATAATCAACACATTCGTCCCTTTTAGAGGGACGGGTGTGTTTTTTTATATGAACTACATAAATGCGTTGAAAAGGACACGAATGATAGTTACGGTTTTCAGAGAGGGAAGGAAAGGTGAGAGCTTCCCAGCTTAGGAATATCATTTACCGCCTTGGAGCAGCATTGGGGAACTGAAGTATCCAATGCCGTCTATGCTGCGTTACAGCACCGAGCCGACAATATAGTATTTGTCGGGAACTTGGGTGGAACCACGGGTTAATCACACACTCGTCCCTATCTGTGGGACGGGTGTGTTTTTTTATGAATTGAATACATGCGATGAAAAGGACACGAATGATAGTTACGGTTTTCAGAGAGGGAAGGAAAGGTGAGAGCTTCCCAGCTTAGGAATATCATTTACCGCCTTGGAGCAGCATTGGGGAACTGAAGTAACCAATGCCGTCTATGCTGCGTTACAGCACCGAGCCGACAACATAGTATTTGTCGGGAACTTGGGTGGAACCACGGGTTAATCACACACTCGTCCCTATCTGCGGGACGGGTGTGTTTTTTTATATACAACAATGAATAAGGAGTGTTCTAAAATGAGTAAACATGTACACATTCAGCTTCCGGACGGACAGATCCAGGAATATCCGAAAGGCATCACAATCAAAGAAGCGGCTGGTTCTATCAGTTCCAGTCTGCAAAAGAAAGCGGCCGCAGGTCAGGTCAACGGCAAGCTTGTTGATCTCAGTTTCAAGCTGGAGGAAGATGCTGAGCTTTCGATTGTCACACTCGATTCACAAGAAGGCTTGCAGGTGCTTCGCCACACAACAGCGCACGTGCTGGCCCAAGCAGTAAAACGGCTGTACGGCGAAGTGTCATTGGGGGTAGGGCCTGTGATTTTAGACGGCTTCTACTATGACATGAAGCTGGGGAAAAGCTTGGCATCAGGAGACTTAGAGGCCATCGAAAAAGAAATGAAAAACATAATAAATGAAAACCTTGAAATCAAACGTATGGAGGTTTCTTACGAAGAGGCTGAAGAGCTGTTTGCACAAAAAAACGAGCGGCTCAAGCTTGAGATTTTAAAGGATATTCCGCGTGGGGAGGATATCACACTGTACCAGCAAGGGGAATTCGTTGACCTGTGCCGCGGGCCGCACCTCCCTTCTACAGGAATGATCAAGGCGTTCAAACTGACAAGAGTATCAGGCGCTTATTGGCGCGGAGACAGCAAAAATGAAGTCCTGCAGCGGGTGTACGGGGTTGCGTTTCAAAAGAAAAAAGATTTGGATGCGCACCTGCATATGCTGGAAGAAGCGGCAAAACGAGACCATCGCAAGCTCGGCAAACAGTTAGGGCTGTTTATGTTTTCTGAAGAAGCGCCGGGGATGCCGTTTTATTTGCCGAAAGGGCAGATTGTCCGCAATGAGCTGGAGCGCTTCTCGCGTGAGCTGCAAACAAATGCCGGCTACGATGAGGTGCGTACGCCGTTTATGATGAATCAGCGGTTATGGGAGCAGTCAGGCCATTGGGACCATTATCGCGACAATATGTACTTTTCAGAAGTGGATGATACAAGGTTCGCAATGAAGCCGATGAATTGTCCCGGCCACATGCTCATCTTTAAAAACAGCCTGTATTCTTATCGGGATCTGCCGATTCGCATGGCGGAATTCGGACAGGTGCACCGCCATGAATACAGCGGCGCTTTAAACGGAATGCTTCGCGTTCGGACGTTCTGTCAGGATGACGCCCATATTTTCGTTCGGGAGGATCAGATTGAGAGTGAGATCAAAGAAGCGATTCGGCTGATTGATGAGGTATATCGGACATTTGGTTTCGAGTATTCAGTTGAGCTTTCGACTCGCCCGGAGGATTCATTAGGCGATGACAGCCTTTGGGAAGCGTCGGAATGTGCCTTAGCACGCGTCCTTGAGGAGCTTGGCCTCTCTTATGAGATCAATGAAGGTGATGGGGCGTTTTACGGGCCGAAAATTGATTTCCACATAAAAGATGCCCTGAAACGGAGCCACCAATGCGCGACAATTCAGCTTGATTTTCAAATGCCGGAAAAATTTGATTTAACATATATCAACGAACTCAATGAGAAGGTTCGTCCCGTTGTCATCCACAGAGCGGTTTTCGGCTCAATCGACCGTTTCTTCGGCATTTTGATCGAGCATTACGGCGGGGCTTTTCCAGTCTGGCTCGCACCGATCCAGGTTCAAATCATACCGGTTTCGCACGTTCACTTAGACTATTGCAGAAAAGTGCAGGCGGAGCTGAAGCAGGTGGGGATAAGAGCCGGCATTGATGATCGCAATGAGAAGCTGGGCTATAAAATCAGAGAATCGCAGGTGCAGAAAATCCCGTACGTGCTGGTGCTTGGAGATCATGAGGAGCAGGAGGATGCGGTAAACGTCCGCCGATTCGGACATCAGCAGAATGAACACGTTCCTTTTCAGACATTTAAAGATGAGCTTGTGAAACAGGTGGAAAATCGAGGCATGTAGGATAAAAGCTGTGAATTCACATTTTGCTTTTTTGACTTTCCCTATTCGGAATCAGTAAAATAATAAGTAAATCATATCGTTCGTATGTTATGAATGCATCTCGAAATGGGGAAATTGACATGGACCATGACAAACTGGAAGCAAATTTGCTGGATCACGCACTTACAAAATATTTGAAAAGCACGAAGCAATTAGATGAAGCCACCGTTCCGAAACACGTGAATAATGTAAGAGGTTTTATTCTGCGGATCATATACAGACATGGGAGCTGCACCATAAAGGATATTTTGAAGGAGGTCACACTGTCTCCCTCTGCCACGACCACAGCTCTGAATCATTTAGAGCAGGAAGGGTTTATTGAGAGATCCAGAAATAACAATGACCGCCGCACTGTATGGATTACGCTTTCTGAATCGGGCCGGGGAGCGGCTGAACAAATGATCGAAAACCGCCAGCAGCTGATTGACGGCATGTTTGAACGTTTAACAGCCGAAGAGAAAGAGACGTTCTTGGCGATTATTGCGAAGTTGGCTCAATAGGGATAATAAAAGCCGGTGCGCGAAGCGCCGGCTTTATAGAGATTATTCCATATCGCTCAGGCGTTTGCCTGCGACGGCATAATGGTCTTTTCTCATTTCTTCTATAAAGACAACAATTTTTTCTTCAGAAGCACCGGTTGTTTCCTTTACGGCTTCTGTTACTTTCTCGACAAGATTGCGTTTTTGCTCGTCTGTACGGCCTTCGAGCATTTTGACAGTTACGTATGGCATGGGTGCTGAATCCTCCTTTATCTCGTTTCCTCTCTTTAGAAAAAGAGGCTTCTTATAGTATACTGAATAAAGTAAATTCTTGCATTTTGAGAAAGAGGGATATCTCACTTGGACCGTTTTTTATATTATCCGTTATCTTTAATGCCATACCTCGTCATCACGCTAATTGTGTCGTTTACGATGCACGAGCTTGCCCACGCTTATGTCGCATACAAATTCGGTGACGATACGGCGAAAAAACAAGGAAGACTGACGCTGAATCCCATTAAACACCTTGATCCGTTCGGAACCATTTTGATTTTGGTGGCCGGCTTCGGGTGGGCGCGCCCCATTCCCGTGAATCGCCGCTTCTTTAAGAAACCCCGGCTTGCCGGTGTGCTCGTATCTATAGCCGGGCCCGTCAGTAACCTGATTCTTGCGTTTATTGGTTTCTTTTTGTTAGTGTTGATGCATGCGTACGGAATGGAAATGCTTGCGGCGTTCAGCACGGGGCTGGATCAGTTTTTTTCTATTTGGATACAGCTGAATCTTGTCTTGTTTTTATTTAATCTGCTGCCGCTTCCTCCACTCGATGGCTATCGAATTATAGAAGATCTCGTTCCGTCAGGCGTGCGTGCCAAAATGACGCAGGCGGAGAGCTACGGCTTTATCGTATTTTTGGTGCTGTTTGTGACACCGCTCGGATCTTACGTGCTGTGGCCGATGCTCAATGCAGGAAGAGATTCGATTTTAAAGCTGTTTTCAGCGATATTTCAACCGCTTTTGTAGGAGGTAGAACTTCATGGAAGAAAAAAAGAAAAAATCAATCGGGTTTAATATTATCAAAAGTGATCCGACAGACGGACACGGCGGTTTTGGCGTAGGGGCACTCAGCCTTGATAACATTTCTCCCGTATTCGTTGATGTAGAGGAAAAAGAAGCGTTCGTAGACATCGGCGCCATGCATGCCCGCAGCACCGTTGAAAAAGGAATTAAATTTCTCCCGAATAAAGAAGAAGTTCCGAACGGAAAACCATACTGGCTTGTGTGGGTAACGATTGACAGAAAAGAAGAGGGGCCTTATTACGCTGGTGTGACAGCCTGTGAAATGACGGTCGACAGAAGCATCAGAAGAGGCTACAAGTCGCTGCCTGAGCATGTGAATTTGATGGATAAATCCATGAAACGGAAAATCATCGTTGATAAAATGGACGACAGCTCGAAGCGTGTACTAGGCGAATTTCTGAAAAAGCATGATCAGGGCCTATGGGACCGTTCATCAGATGAATTAAAAACAAGCCTGCTTCCGGAAGATAATTAATTTGTGAATTTTCTGTGAACTTTTAAAGTATTTGAGATATTTTTCGTAAACATTGAGTAAACTGGTGATACAGAAATAGGACATGGAAAATCCCGAGCCGAAACAAGACTCGGGGTTTTTCATTTTTAGGGGGATATGATGTACGAAACCATTCGAGTCGGCGATTGGTTGATAAAAGCCGATGTGGAAGAAACGAGAAAGCAATATGAGAAAGATATAGAGGAAATGTGTGAATGCGGTAACTGTCTTAACTATTACGAGGCAGTGAATGAACTGCCAGTCCAAAAAGCACAAGTATTAGAAAGTTTCGGCCTCATTCCGTCCAAATGCACAGATATAAATTATCATGGGGTAAAAGTTCATCTGCACTTTTATATAGCGAGTTATTTTATAGTAGGCCGTATTGTTGAAGGAAAACAAGAATGGAATCCGAAAAAGATTGATTTCTCGTGGCATATTTCATTTTCAGTGCCGCAATACCAAATTTACATTCCTAAGGGTTTTCCAAAACCAATTATTCAGCTCGATTGTGTTACGCTTCTTCCATGGGTCATTGACCAACCATACGAATAACCCGGCCTCCGAGGAGCCGGGTTATTTTCAATGATGTCGCCCCAGCCATTTGTCCCACCACTTTTTCTCGGAAGCGGGCTTTTCTTTGGATGGAAGCCGGCCTTTTGTTTGTTTTGCGGGTTCTGCCCCGTAGCACACGTTTGCTGGTTCTGTGCCTTTCACAAAATATGTGTAATGCTTAGCGGCGCAGCCGGGACCTGATGAGTAGCCTGTTTCCGGATCAATGTACACACCGGTTACGCCTTTTGGCGGCTTGAACGCGGTTTCCGGTTCGCCTTTGAGCGCGTCCTCCATGAAGTCCGCCCAAATGGTTTTAGCATAGCTTTTTTCTTCGACCGAGTCGATGGTGCTGTTTTTGTCATAGCCGGTCCAAACACCTGCGGCCAGCTTCGGATTGAAGCCGATCATCCAGCTGTCTGCGCTGGTGGTTCCTGATTTTCCGGCATACGTTCTTGTCAGGCGGTTGGCTATCGTTCGCCCCGTAACCGACGTATATCCATTTAAATCGGTATCAAACATGCCTGTCATCATACTCGCTGTGACAAAAGCGGCTTTTTCATCAAGCACCTGTTTATGCTGATTCGGGTTTTCGTACAGCACGTGGCCGGCTGCGTCCGTTACCCTTGAAATAAAAGTCGGTTCGATTTTCTTTCCGCCATTTGCGAGCATGGCATAGGCGTTGACCATCTCAATCGGGCGTACGGGTTCGGTGCCGAGTGCCAGAGACGGCAGTGCTTGAAGATGGGCGGTAATGCCAAATTCCTTTGCCGTCTTTACAAGTTTGTTCGTGCCGAGAAAAAGATGCGTTTTCACAGCGTAGATATTGTCGGAAAGCGCCAGCGCCTGCAGAAGCGTAATCGGCTTGTTGGCATAGTATCCGTTATAGTTGCTTGGAGAATAGGTTTCTCCCTTTGCGTCAATTTGAAACTCGGTTTCTTCGCTTTTCATCAAAGTGACTGGCGTAAATCCGCTCTGAATCGCTTTATAGTACAGCAGCGGCTTGATCGTCGAAGCAGGCTGGCGCTTCGCCTGTGTCGTCCGGTCAAACGGGCTTTTTTGATAATCCCTGCCGCCGACAAGGGCGAGAACGTTTCCGGTGCGGGGATCAATGGCTGAAAACCCGACTTGAATATCAGATCCCGCGTTAACCGTTTCGGTAATGGTCTCCTCGGCGATGCGCTGCATCCGTTTATCTACCGTTGTATAGACGTTTAACCCGCTCGTTTCAATTTGCTCCCGTGTCATGCCGAGCTTTTTTTCCAGCTCTCTCATCGCATTGTCATAGAAGTAAGGAGCCTTTCTCTTGGAAACTTGCTTATTCAAAGGCTGATAGGAAAGAGGTTCCTTGATCAATTCATCCGCTTTCTTTTGACTGATCATCTGCTGCTTTTCCATCATCCGCACAATCGTTTTCTGGCGTTCCTTGGCCTTCGTCTCATTTACATACGGTGAATAGCCGGAAGGGCCTTTCGGGATTCCTGCCAAAAGCGCCGCCTCCGCATCCGTCAGGTTTTTGGCATGCTTGCCGAAATACAGGCGGGAAGCTGCTTCAATGCCGTAGGCGCCGTGTCCGTAGTAAATCGTATTTAAATAGCCTTCTAATATCTCGTCCTTAGAATAGTTTTGTTCCAGACGGATCGTGTAGAACGCCTCATTCCATTTCCGTTTCCACGTTTTGTCGTGTTCAAGGTATAAGTTTCTCGCATATTGCTGGGTGATGGTGCTTGCACCCTGAACCTTGGCAAATGCTTTCAGGTCAGCAAGCGCCGCGCCGGCCATGCGTTTATAATCAAAGCCGTGATGATCGTAGAAATTCTGGTCTTCAATCGCCACTGTCGCTTTTACGATCGTCGGATTCATGTCCTTTAAGGGGACCCAATAGCGCTTTTCGCCGTAGTTCGTTTCCCCGAGCTTTGAGCCGTCACTCGCATACAAAATCGTGGATTGCGGCACTTGCACCGAGGGAGCGCCCTGGTATTTGGCTATCAAAATGACAGTCATAAACACGGCAGCTGCCGCCAAGGCCGCAAAAGCCCCTAAAAAGATAAAGGCGCGAACGGTTTTCAGCGTCAGTCTCAGCCGTTTATTTGTCATTGCATCCACAACGGGTTCCCCCTTTTTTTATGTTTCTACTATTATGAGAAAAAAAGATCGTTTTTAAACATCGCAGAACAGGACGCATCTTTACTTTTTCCCCGCCATCCTCTATACTTTTTCCTTAGGTGAAAATGAGATTTCAACCGAGAATAAAAGCTGATAAGACGCTTACAATAAATGAATACAGCCTCGAAAGGGAGATGACAATTGAGCGAACTTTGGTACACAGAGAAGCAGACGAAAAACTTTGGCATTACGATGAAGGTTAACAAGACGTTACATACAGAACAAACGGAGTTTCAGCATTTAGAAATGGTGGAAACAGAAGAGTTCGGCAACATGCTGTTTTTGGACGGCATGGTGATGACATCTGAAAAAGACGAATTCGTTTATCACGAAATGGTGGCGCATGTGCCATTATTTACGCACCCAAATCCGGAGCACGTTCTTGTAGTCGGCGGCGGTGATGGCGGCGTTATCAGAGAAATCCTGAAGCATCCAAGCGTGAAAAAAGCGACACTTGTAGATATTGACGGCAAGGTGATCGAATACTCTAAAAAGTTCCTTCCTTCTATCGCAGGCAAACTGGATGATCCGCGCGTTGACGTGCAGGTAGATGACGGATTTATGCACATTGCAAAATCTGAAAATCAATACGACGTCATTATGGTAGATTCAACTGAACCAGTCGGACCGGCTGTAAACCTGTTTACAAAAGGATTCTACGCAGGAATCGCAAAAGCGCTGAAAGAAGACGGTATTTTCGTTGCGCAGACGGACAACCCATGGTTTACACCGGAATTAATCACAAATGTACAGCGCGACGTGAAGGAAATCTTCCCGATTACGAAGCTGTATACGGCGAACATTCCGACATATCCAAGCGGTTTGTGGACATTTACAATTGGCTCGAAAAAATATGATCCGCTTGCAGTGGAAGACAGCCGTTTCTTCGATATTGAGACGAAATATTACACAAAAGATATTCATAAAGCGGCGTTTGTTCTGCCGAAATTTGTGAGTGACCTGATTAAATAATGAAGGTATGGCGCAGGAGCGAATCTTGCGCTTTTTTACAGGAAAGCGAGGGTATTATAGATGAGATTTGATGAAGCTTATTCAGGAAAAGTATTTATCGCGAGCCGTCCCGAGTGGGAAGAGGCGGACGCCATTCTTTACGGCATGCCGATGGACTGGACAGTCAGCTATCGCCCGGGCTCACGCTTTGGTCCAAGCAGAATCCGTGAGGTGTCAATCGGCCTTGAGGAATACAGCCCATATTTAGACCGCGATCTGGCTGACTTGAACTTCTTTGACGCCGGCGACATTCCGCTGCCGTTCGGAAATCCGCAGCGAAGCCTGGATATGATTGAAGAGTACGTGGACAGCATTTTAGAAAAAGGGAAGTTCCCAATGGGTATGGGCGGGGAGCACCTCGTGTCATGGCCTGTCATTAAAGCAATGTACAAGAAATACCCAGACCTTGCGATTATCCATTTTGACGCACATACAGATCTTCGTGTTGATTATGAGGGAGAACCGCTTTCTCACTCCACGCCGATCCGTAAGGCGGCAGAATTGATCGGACCGCACAATGTGTATTCATTCGGAATCCGTTCCGGCATGAAAGAAGAGTTTGAATGGGCGAAGGAAAACGGCATGCACATCTCAAAATTTGAAGTGCTTGAACCGCTGAAAGAGGTGCTTCCGAAGCTGGCGGGCCGTCCGGTTTATGTCACAATTGACATTGACGTATTAGACCCTGCACACGCACCGGGTACAGGAACGGTTGACGCCGGCGGCATCACGTCTAAAGAACTGCTTGCATCCGTCCATGAAATTGCGCGTTCAGAGGTAAACGTAAAGGGCGCTGATTTAGTGGAAGTCGCACCGGTGTATGACCACTCAGAGCAAACGGCAAACACAGCCAGCAAAATCATCCGTGAAATGCTGCTTGGGTTTGTGAAATAAGTAAACATCCAGACGATGTCTGGATGTTTTTTTATTCTCAGTCTTTACAAACATCAATCCATGCTTTTGAGAAAGAAAATTCGGATAATTCTCCTCAATAGCGGAGTTTCTGCTGCCGCATGCGGGGAAAACAGTCTCAAACCGTTTCAGCGATACATCTAGATAAACCTCAAGATCATGAGCCAACCCAAATGGGCAAACACCTCCAATTTCATGGCCTGTCTGCTCCAGTACCTCATTAGGAGAGAGCATTTTTGCTTTAAAGCCAAATGTTTGCCTGAACTTTTTGTTATTAATTGGCATCGCCGGCTGCCACAATCAGAATCGCCTGATCTCCTTCCCCTCTGAAGGACAGGGTCTTGGCGATTCTAGTCGGGCTTACGCCAATCGTCTCAGCTGCCTGTTCAACACTGTCGCGCTCGACGTTTCGAACTCCGTCACATCATTTTCTCGATTCCACTGTGTAAAGTGGGTTCTCACACTTTCCAGAAATATGATGCATTTCCACTATCTTCAAGATTATTGAAAAAATCGTAGCATGAATTGGGAGATTGGGTAAGAGGGGACAAAAAAACCGCCGATGGACGGCGGTTTAGATCATTCCTCGTTGTGCAACTTCAATTTGGTGTGTAGGTGCATTTGCAATAGTTGTTGCCACGAACACAGTGCTTAGAGCCAGACAAGAGAGTAATAGTTTAGACTTCAATTTCATACAAACTCACTCCTCCTTGAATAAGTTGCCTTACTTGTTCCACCTTCAAAAAATAAGCAGAAGCTTTTTGAAAATTTTTACGTTCATGATAATATTTTGCCACATCAATAGCGAAATCTTCAAGATCAGCATACAACATTTTACTTTCGAGAAAATTAAAAAATCCTTGAATTGCTTCTTCATCCGGGCCTGATAAGTATAAAGATTTCAAAAATTCAAACTCTGATAAATATATTACATCTCCGGCCTTTTGTGAATAAGCCATTCCCTTACTATGATATTCATGAGCTTTATCCATTTTTCCTAATTTATAATGGATCTGTGTAATTAAAAAATACGCTTGAGGTAAGGAAGGAAGAATATTTGATTCTTCAAAAACAGCTATTGCTCTTTTGAAATAAGTTATGGCATCCTCATATTGGCTTTGGCTGTTTTTACAAAGCCCGATATTGTACAAAGTTCTTCCCATTAATTGGGGCTGCTTTTCAGCTTCTGCCATAGAATAAGCTTTTTGAAAATGTGAGATGGCATCCTCATACTGTTTTAAATCTAAAAAATTGGTGGCAAATAAAGAATGACACTGCAGCAATCTTATATTATAAGCTTCATGTTCTTTGTATATTTCATATGCTTGCCGTGCATAGTCCATTGAAAAATACGTTTGTTTCATATAGTAATAAGATTCAGACATCTTAAAGAAAAACTCAGCTTTCTCTATCAGATCCTTAACGAATATCAGCTTGCTTTCGGCCTTTTTGAAAAATTTAATAGCCGACAGATATTCCCGCTGGTCCAGCTCATACATGCCTCTGAAGAAATTAAAATAGTACTCAAGCAGACCAGTTAAACGAGCCTGTTTTTTATCAATCTCAAGCAGCAGATCAGACAGTCTCGGCTGTTCCTCAATCCTCATTTTTTCTAACGGTTCAAGGTACTCAAGCATCAGGTTGTGCCGAAACTCCATCAGTGAATAGTACAAATGAAGGTCTTGATCTTCTTCCATGTGATCCAGCTCTTGCTTGATTTCTCGTCGCAAATATTCTGCATCGGGTATGCTAAATCGGCGTATGTACATATACCATTCGTTAATCTTTTCTCCGATGGAAGAAGAAGATATGACACCTGTCACGTTTGCAAATCCCTCCCTTCATAATTCTATATATGTCATATTTTATCATCAACATTCTTGTGAGAAGCGCAAAAAAACCGCAATTTTTTCTTTCGTTACACCGCATGTTTGGAGATATATTTTCAAAAAGAAGCTTTTACCCTCAGTAATTTGTACAAGCAAACACGTTACTCTTCCATATTCTGTTATATCTGCGTGAGCAGTGTATGTCTGAAAAGGAAGTGAAGGAATGAGAAAAAATAAGCTTTCCTTTAAAGAAAAAGCAGGAGCAGAACAAGAAGAGTGCTTATGTTTTTGTGAGGGAGAAGCAAGCCGAGAAGCCATGTTTCAAGCGCCGATTGAATTACCTGAAGGATTTGTCGTTGATCCGGCTGAAGCTGTTGCAAACGTGACGTGGAATGCAGACAGCCTTTCTTGTGTCAGTGACCGTTGCTTAATTCAAACGGGGCCAGAGCCTGATGAGGTCGGTGTTCAATTTGCAGTGCGCCTGCAGGGAACCGTTACGCTACTCGTCAGTGTCTCACCTGTGCGAAATCAATATGGACAAGGGGACGGGGCTGTTTCCGTCATTCACAATGCAGAAATCGATCAAGTCGTCTATTATTCCGATGAACCGGATGATTGCCCGGATATCAGTGACATCACGATTGAGAACCTTGTTGTTGTTCCGCCGTTTTACGGTAGTCCTTTATCGGTGACGGGGACGATTGTGCTTGTACCGGAGCCGGAACCCGTCTACGCGTTTACAGCGAATCCAAATGATCAATCAGTTTCTGTGATTGATACAAACACCCATACTGTTGTGAAAACGATTGCTCTTCCGTACAATCCGGCAGGTATTGAAATTACGCCAGATAAAAGCGCTGTGTTTGTCTTACATCCCAACAATAATGTGATTTCTGTCATCGATTATGACACATTAACAGTGACAGCAACTATATTGCTGGATCAGCCGCCTCGATTGATTAGATTTATCCCTAATCATGAGTTTGCTTATGTTTTCACCGGTACTGCGGTTTATGTGATTGGAATTGATACGTTAACTGTGGATAGGTCGATTCCTGTAGAAGGGTATGATGTTGCAATCGATCCCAATGGGTTATTCGCCTATGTTCTAAATTTTGGCATTGTGCAAAAAGTGGACCTAACTACCGGTGAAGTCACAGGGACAATTGAACGAGAGCTTATCGTATCAACCATAGAAACAAATTGGCCGGAGCGGTATGCCTATGTATTAGAACAAGAATTCTTTTTTAATTATTTGACGGTTATTGATTTAAATACGTTTACCATCAGCAGCACCCAAGAGCTGGAGTATGAAGGGGAATATCGAATGTTTACGAGTGGAGCAGAGGTGTATTTATATGACGGCTTCACTGGCAATTTATATTCTGTCAGTCCAAATGGAGCAGGCGTTATAGGAAATGTTCCGCAGTCGGCAAGAGACTTTGCGTTTACCCCGAATGGCGAATTTCTGTATGCAACTCATGTTCTAGAACAGAGCATCACTGTTTACAACACGGAGGATTACTCCGTGGAGACTGTCATATCTCTTGGGGTTTCACCGGGAGCTATTGCGATTTAATCAACTATGTGTGGTGCATTTCTAAAAGGACGTGAAATCATGAAAAAGAATGATCTTTCTGCTTTACAGGAAAATTGTTTCTGTTTTTGTGATGAGGAAATTAGCCGGGAAGCGCCGTTTCAAGTGCCGATAGATATCCCTGAGGGCTTCAAGGTTGATTCGGCCGAAGCGTCAGCGGCTGTTACATGGAGTACAGACAATTTGTCCTGTATCAGTGAGCCTTGCTTAATCCAGACTGGGCCGGAACCAGATATCGGTGTTCGATATGCCGTGAGAGTACAAGGGACCATTACGCTTCTTGTCAGTGTGTCGCCTGTACGAAATCAATATGGACAAGGGGACGGGGCTGTTTCTGTGATTCATACTGAAGAGATTGATCAAGTTGTTTATTATGCAGCACAGTCTGACCGCTGTCCTGATTTTAATCAAATGACAGTGGAAGATCTTCTCATCGTGCCGCCTTTCTACGGCAGTCCGCTCACGGTGGCCGGGACACTTGTTTTACCGCCATCGCCAGACCCTCAATCGTATGTGTTTACTGCCAATACTGGAGACAGCATGGTTTCGGTCATTGATGCAGATTTAAACACTATTGTAAAAACAATCCCGTTTTCTGCTGTGCCAACTAATCTAGGCGTTACTTTCGATAAAGCATTCACGTATGTTCTCCATGGGAATACCAACCTTGTCTCAGTGATTGATAATAAAACATTAACCATCATAAATACTATCACTGTTGGAGGAGGGCCGAGAAAGATTGAATTTGATCCAACAGATGAGTTCGCGTACGTGATGGCAGCCGGATCTATATATATGATTAACACGGCCTCTCAATCGGTCATTGATGTCATTCCGATACCCGGCGCTTTAGACTTTGCTCTTGATCCGAATGGACAGTATGTCTATACCGCTAATGGAAGCAGTTGGTCGGTTGATAAATATGATGTAAATACTGGGCAGTTGGTAGAAAGTATCATAGATACATTTGAATTTCCCAGTTTAATTGCAACTCCTTACGCTGGAAATTTTGCGTACGTGTTGAATGGTGAGCTGTGGCCGAAAGGTGTAACGGAGATTAGTTTGTCACCATTAAGCAGGGGAGGGGACTTCAGCCGTTTATTTGAAACGCTGAGGACGATTGTATTTTCTCTCGATAGTACTAGAGCTTATTTTCTAGAGCCATATAGTGAACCGTTTCTCATTAATAACTTATACGTAGTTAATACGGCCAGACAGAGGATCATTGCAAACGTGTCTCTCCCCGGCGCTTTTGACCTCGCCGTAACGCCGGACAAACAGTATATTTATGCGGCACAGCCCAACGACAATGCTGTGACCGTGTACCGCACAAGTGATTATACAGCCGTGACGGTGATTCCGGTTGGCGCGGGTCCGTCTGCGATTGCGATGTAGCTATTTTATAGATCAAGAGAAGCGGTGCTGCGATAAGAGAATCGTTTATAAATAAATGATCCGATTTGCTGGATGGCAGCCAGGATAATCAGAAACAGCAGTTCACTTATAGAGAAACTGAGCATCCACCAAAGCCCGGCTGCTGCCAGCACTCCCGCAAACACTTTTCTGAACAGGCTGCCGTGCCGGAAAAGCTGCCGCAAATACGTTCGCATGCAAAACAATAAATACAGGATCAGTAGCATCGCAAGTCCCATTGAAAGGGCAGGGGGCGTGTGAAGGCGGAAAGGGACGGCTTTAACGATTTCGAACATGCAGCCGAATATGATGACTTGGCACAACACGGCAGCCATCACGTATGTTTGGCGGACGTTTTTATAGCTGTCACGCAGCGATTTGACGTCTTCTGCATATCGGCTGCACAAGTTGTGTTGCTGAAAGTCACAGCAGCTTTGATGAGACTGTGTGAGTTTCTGAAAAGCTGCTGTCATGTTTTTCACGGATTGGGTGACATAATGAAGATAGAGAAAAGCAGGCAGCATCAGGAGGGCAGCGGTACAAGCCAGCAGTCCGAGCCGCACAGCATCATTGTTGATCATCTGTACATATTGGGCGGCGGCTTCGGCAACGGCCTGAACCCAGCCGAAGGAATAAGCCGCCATACCTATAAGCAGCAATGAAAGGGTAAAGACAGTGTTTTTCTTCATTGTCTGATCGCCTCTTTCTGAGAAACGTGAATGATCGCTTTGTTAGAAGATGCCATTGCATCAATGAGAGACAAGAAAACCTGCGTATCCATATCTTGAATGATGTGGTACATGTCAAGAAACGAGCAATCGCACCTGTCACACTCGGCTGCCCACTCGAAGCATTTACGCACATAATCGCTGTCATAAATGATCGCGTAAGTCAAAGAGTCCTTGCCGTATTGAAGCCAGGCGGCAACCTGTTCTTTCTTCTGTGTGACATAGTATGAAGCCACATCGATATAAGCTGAAGAATGGGTCCCTTGACTGTGAAGGATCAAGAAACCGCCATCCTCATATATATAAGTCTCGGCGGACAAGCGATCGATTTCCAGACGGTACGTTTGCTGAATCTCTTGAAAAAACGGTGAATCTAATTGAAATAGAATACGAGCCGCGATATCCCAATAAAGCTTTATCGACAACAGATCGTTTTGCCCGGGAAGTGCGCCGATCTGTAATCCGGTCCATGTATCATTCATCCGCTCCTCATCACCCAGCACCATTTTTTGTGAGAGGGCTGGAGGGCATGCCGGGATGATTTTTCTTTCAGCATGATAATCCGGACGCTTTTCCAGCTGGAGGTGAGGAGGCAAAAGCGTTTCTGTATTTTCTGAGCCCCCAATCAAAAACAGCGTCATCCGATGGGCTTGGTAGGCAGCCTTATAGGCTTTTTGTAAATCACTGATGTCCAGCGCCTCAATATCTTCGATTCTGCCTGCGGGGAAAACGGCAGCTGGTGATGAGGGAGAAAGCATGCTGATCAGCTGATAATGATATGAGAGCTGATGGTTAAGGTGTGCTGTTTGAATTTCGCTTGTAATCACAGCTTTTTCCTGAGCGATAATCTTCTTGTCAAATGAGTGGTTCCATAAAGCATCAAGCAGGATGGGGATCGTTTGTCTGAGCCGATCCGGTAATGAGGTAAACATGAAATTGGTATCGGTGTAGGTAGTGAATGCGTTTAAAAGCGCGCCATGCGCAAAAAAATCACTGTACAGATTGCGGCCGTTATGCCAGAAGAGAAGATGCTCTAAAAAATGCGCTGTGCCATACGGAAGCAGTGTATCACCGGATTCTGCCCGTATACATACATCCCGGCTTCCAAAATTGATTTTTACATTGCACAGCCGCAGGTGGGCGCGGGGGAATTTCAATCTGAATATTTTTAGTCCGCTGTCTGTGTATCTGATATCGGTTCGTTCATCCAGCTGTTGAAAAAAGGCTTTCTTTTCCATCTCTTCATCCCCTTACTACATGAGCTCCGATATAATTGATGGTCGCTATGAATTGCAATACATCACCGCATGTAACCGCTGAGATGCCATCCAGCAAGGCTTCTTTCGTGCAGGAGAAGCGGCGCAGGATCCCCATATAGGCCAATAGACCTTCGGGAGAATCGAATTGCAGCAGCAATTCATTGCGTAAAAACTGCTTTGCCTGTTCTAGTTCCCTCTCATCTGTATGAAAAGCTGAAACAGCTTCCAAAACGCGCGGGGGAATGTCTTTCTCATGAAGCTGATCTGTACATATTGAAACAAGCAGCAAATTGTTCATGACATCGTAACGGGTGATAACGTGATAGACTGCCAGATCCTTCTCTCTGAAGTGCTTGAATAAAGCGGAATGGCCGTACTTTCCCAGTAATCCGTCTATTAGCTGTATTTTGATATAATCGCTGGCATCTTTCATCTCTCCGCAGTCAAATCCGAGTGTCAAGACGGAAGGACCTGCAGCGCTGCGTGTCTCTGTTTCAAAAACATGCCGGTTTACGGGTATTCTTCCGGACGTTACAGCGGACGTTTGCGGGGCATGTCCCCGAACATCACATGCTTGTGCTTGTCCCAATATGTTCAGCTGTTTTTGCTGGGACCCTAAATCAACGATAAAGTCCGTTGCGTCGAGAAACCGTTTAGGATGAATCGCCTTTATCCTGTCTCTCCGGCCAAACATGCCTGTGCCGTACATCGGGTTTCCGAAGACCTCCTCAGCCAAGCGCGCCGCCGAGTAGGAGAAGGGATCAGTGAATTTCTTTTCGATTCTCAGCAGCAGCTCATTCCTGGCCTTTTCAACTGCTTCGAATGAAAGAGAAGAAGGGAAAGACAAGTCTGCAAAAGTTTTCATCAGGGCGTCAACATGAAGATTCCCGTTATATAATGGGTGAATCAAACGGGTCCCGCAGGTTTTCAGCTGCTGATCAAAAAAGAGATTCGCTGAGTACATGAAACGGCTGCCGGCAGCATAACCAAAAGCGTCAATCATCTGCTCCTTCAGGTATGCAGCGGCGCCGTAAAAATAAATCGTTTCTTCCTCAGGTTCCGCCGCGCTTTCGATTGGTTTCAGAAAGCTCGCGGCGATTGAAATAGTTGAAAATTGATGAGTCTTCAGCAGGTTAACTTCCAAGCCGTTCTCTTTTGCTTGTATCAAAGAAACCACCATCCTGTTTTTGCAGGTAATAGACTATGACCAGACCGGCTATCGGAATGACCGCCAAGGATACAGCGGTGCCGGCTAATGTGGCTAAGAATAGGGGAAGACAAAACAGATAAGACCGATATTTTGAGAAACCGCTCCATAGCTGCTGCTCCGTCTGCCAGCTGAAGGAGGGCCTTTTTTCATCCGCAGTTAACCTGATATACGCTCCCGCCAGCAGCAACTCAATGCACTGCAAAAAAGTGAGAACTGAAATCGGACGGCCGCTGATGAAACCCACAATCATCACGACAAGGAGAAATCCGCCTGCCAATAGGCCTGAATAAAAGCGATATTTCGCCCAAAACATCGTTTTCCGCTTGATCGGAAGCGTGATGAGCAGCATCCGGTCATTTTTTTCAATCGAGTACAAAAGGGCGATCGGCGAGCAGATGAGCAAAAGCGCGGAAATCACGATATAAATCACTTGCTGATTGAAGATGCCGGTATTCATCATCTGGAACGAAAAGAAGCCGCTGAACGCCGCCATTACCGCGTAATTTAACAGCATCGCTTTAGAAGAGATAAATCGGTTCCATTCTCTTTTGTAAAACGAAAATTTAGATCGCCGCATAAATGAATGCATCTTGCTCTGCTGCGGAGGCGCCTGTAGAAAGACAGGAAAGTCAATGATCACCGCCCACAGCATATGCACCGCGCAAAGCGGAAGCGTGGCGGCCGGCATCAAAGCGGCGCTGAGACATACACAGGCGAATATCGCCGCATGCAGCAGAAACATCAAGTTTTTCTTTTTGACGAAATGGTTGCTTAGCACAACTCCGAAAATAATGGAGTAAACGGTAAAAAACGAAAACCTGCCGAGCCAAAACAATGTTTGCGCCCCTAACAGCGTTCCGTTTCCAAATAAGAACAGCGGTAAAATAAAAAAGAATAAAGTTCTTCTCAAACAGGTATCGACAAACAAAACGACACTCTGGGCGAGCCAAAAGCTCCGTGAAGAAATCGGCAGCAGGCAGCTCAGTTTCATATAAGATTCCTTCCATTGAGATGTCACAGAAAGAAACACCATATATGCGTTCATTAAGAGAAGCGCGAGTATGATATACGTTTTGCGCAACACCGATTCATCAATGCCGGCCTGGCGGATCAGCCCGATTTCAAACACGGCGAGAATGACAAGGCCTGCGGCAATGCGGATGGCGTCCTTTTTCCCTTGCCGGCTGTAAAGCTGTTTGAACAGCAAAGACATGATGGGGATTATGTTATTCATGGCCGATCACCTCGAAAAATTCCCGCCGCAGATCGGTCTCCTCTCCAATCGGAATGACCTTTTGGATCTGTTTGTTGTGAAGAATGGCCGCATAATCACAAAATCTTTGCACGACATCGAGCAGATGAGAAGAAAACAAAATGGTCCCGCCTTCTTCACAGTACTCACGCATTTTTTGATAAAAGACCTCTATCGATTCCACATCCAAACCGACGAGCGGCTCATCCAAAATAAACAGGGGAGCGCGCAGCAATAAGCCTGTCATCAATACAACCTTTTGCCTGTTCCCCAAGGACAGCTCTGAAATTCTCCTGTTGATGTATTTCGAAAAATGAAAGGCCTCGGCCAAACTGGCAAACTGCTGCTCTGAAAAATCCTTTTGATAAAGCGAATGGACGAAAGACACATAGTCCTTCGCCGTAATTTCTGTAAATAGCAGCGGGTAATCGGCGGCGAAGTAACGGTGAGTCTTCAGCTGATCTGATGTTTTCTGCGGCATGCCGGCCTCCGCTTCAATTCCGCACAGTGTAAAGCGCCCGCTGAAATTGCGGTTCACGCCTGTCAGCGTATTAATCAGTGTCGTTTTTCCGGCGCCGTTTACCCCAAGCAGCCCGTAAACGGCGCCTTTTTCTAAATGTAAATCCACTTGTTCTAAGATGACGTTGTCCCGTTCATACCAAACGGATACATCGTGTATATCCAAAATGCTCATCGCGAGTCAGCCTTCCGCGCGCGCATCCCGAACAGAATGGCAATGGCAATGAAAATCAGCGTAAACAGATAATCGCTTTTGACAAAATAGACGACTGCGCCGATGACAAAGATAAATGAAAGGATATACAGTAAAATTCTTCTTTGTGCTGGTGACAAATCGTTTCCCTCCTAAATAAGCTGGACCACGTCTTCTAATTGTTCATTTTTCGCCCAAGAGCAAATGTTTTTTCGGTGATATTTGTTAGAGTTCAGCCCTTTTAAGTAACAGCCTCCGCAATAGCCGCTGAACGGGCATTTGTCTTTCATGCAATGTTCGCTGAACCGCGGCGCTTGCGCTTGCCACAGTTTATGGACGAGAGGGGAGTTAAAGATGCTTTCATAGGAATCTTGAAAAATATTTCCCAATGAAAATTCCTTTGGAAAGAGGGCGCAAGGACGTACTTCGCCGAACGGGCTGATCACAATGGACTTCCAGCCAGCGCCGCAATTTGCCGCGCGTTTTCTCTCATAGGGAATAATCGGAATCAGGTCTTTAAACTCATCAATCACATTTTGCTCGTATTCCATAAACTTGCGGTGCTGCTCGGCGTCTTTCGTTGGATGGACAATATCCCTGCCTCTTCCGAAATCGTCAACCCAATTGTAAGAAAACGCCTTCGCCCCGAGATCCCGAACCTTTTGGGCCATATCGTGGATTTCCCACATGTTTTTTTCGAAGACAGACATGGCGACTCTGACAAATATACCGTGGTCACTCAACAATTTTATCGTTTTACAAGTTTGGGCAAAAGAGCCTTTTCTCCCTCTAAAGGAGTCATGGACCTCGGAATTGACACTATCAAGAGAAATGCCGACGATGATTTTTTGCTTGTAAGTCTTCAAAAGCTCCAGGCTCTCTTTTCGCATGAGTGTTCCGTTTGTTAAGACAGCGACTTTTTTGAACTTTTTACACACATAGTCAAGAATCTCATTGGCATTTGGATGGACAAAAATTTCCCCGCCCGTGATTTCGCATGTCAATACACCATTATCAAACAGCATATCAGCCGTTTTTTTGAATTGCTCAATCGACACGGTGCCGAGCGCTTCAGGTGAGCTTTCCAAATAACAGTGGGCGCATTTCAAATTACAGCGGTGCGTCAGTTCAAAGGTGGCGTGCAGGGGCATCGGAAATTCATTGCTTCCGCTCGTGGTGATTGTATGGTGGCTGGCCCGGTTTCCAAGCTGGATAACCTGCTTGTTCTGGAGCATGTTGAGCATGTCGTAATACCAATCTTTATGGTCTTCCGGTGATTCATCATACACTGCACATTGCTCAGCTAAAATCTGCTCAGCTGTTTTTTGGCCATCCATGCGCATGCAAAGCTCGTAAGCCGTTTTGTTGAGATCCAAGTACTCAAAGTCAGAAATGGAGACATTATCGCGCAAGTAGTCGATTTCTAACACGCCGCCCTCAGGAAGCTGGTGAACTCTTACACTTTCATTAATAAATGGAAACATCTGCTCTATAAACAAAATACCATCCCCTATACATATGATTCAAATGAAAAGCGATTGTGTATGTATATCCAAGAGGTAGATTTTAGTTAAAAATTGTAATTTACTTAAAAAGGGCATAGTAGAATGACTATGCCCTTTTGGGAGATCCTTACCCCCATAGACCGAATAGACCTGTTGCACCGGCAATTTCAAAATCAGGGATAGGACCGTCCACTAGACAAGCGGCTCCGATCGAGCATGTTGCACAACCTTTGTTTTCTACAATGACAGCTTTTTTCATAATTGAATCCTCCCTTTTTTTGTTTTTCTAGCAGATCTATGTTGTACTTTTATCTTAAAACTATCAAATTACTAATTCAATACATATATTTTGAAAAAAATGTGAAAAGGAAATGATAGATTTCGGAAAAATGTAACATTTACTAAAGGTAATTAGTGATATGATTTTCTCTTCTATATAAGGAAATGCTTTTTATGAGGTTTATCTTCAAATCTGATGAGCAATGATGGTAAGATAGAAGCAGTTGAAGTTTACAAACCGAATGATTATACTATTCAAGTCAAAGTGGAATGATGAAAAGGACGTGTCAGAATGAAGCAAGAGACACCGATAACACTCCATGTGAAGTCTGTGATCGAGGATGACGGAAACCAAGAAGTCATCGAATTCCGCACCACCGGATTTTACTATGTAAAACAAAATAAAGTGTATCTATCTTATTATGAAGAACACGACTTAGGCAAAGTCAAAACGATTGTGAAAGTAAGCGAAGGCGAAGTCCTGGTCATGAGGTCAGGCGCTGTCAAAATGAATCAGCGTTTCGTAACGGGAGCTTCCACAATTGCTAAATATAAAATGTCATTTGGTGAGCTTGAGCTGAAAACAAGCACAAAATCGATTCAATCTGATCTCGATGAAGAAAAAGGCCGTATCAGCATCGCATATGACATGCATGTCGGAGACGAGCAGGAGCATTTACATAATATGACGATCACGTATGAGGGAGGAACTCACGCATGAACATTGCGGAACAAATGAAGGACGTGCTGAAAGAAGAAATTAAAGCGGCCGTTCTGAAAGCGGGACTGGCTGAAGAAAGCCAGATTCCCAATGTTGTTTTAGAAACACCGAAAGATAAAACACATGGAGACTACTCAACGAATATGGCGATGCAGCTGGCAAGAGTGGCAAAAAAAGCGCCGCGTCAAATCGCTGAAGAGATTGTCGCTCATTTTGATAAAGGAAAGGCTTCGATTGAAAAACTGGATATCGCCGGCCCGGGTTTTATCAATTTCTATATGAACAATCAATATTTAACAAAGCTGATTCCGTCTGTACTGGAAGCAGGGGAAGCATACGGGGAAACGAACATCGGAAACGGTGAACGAGTTCAGGTAGAATTCGTATCAGCGAATCCGACGGGAGACCTTCACCTCGGGCATGCGCGCGGGGCGGCTGTCGGCGATTCCTTGTGCAACGTGCTTTCAAAAGCGGGTTACGATGTAAGCCGCGAATACTACATTAACGATGCGGGAAACCAAATCAACAATCTGGCGCTTTCTGTTGAAGTCCGTTACTTTGAAGCACTCGGATTGGAAAAACCGATGCCGGAGGATGGCTACCGCGGCGAGGATATCATTGCGATCGGAAAGCGTCTCGCTGAGGAATACGGTGATCGTTTCGTTAACGAAGAGGAAAGTGAACGCCTCGCGTTTTTCCGTGAATACGGCCTGAAATACGAGCTGGAAAAGCTTCGTAAGGACTTGGAAAACTTCCGTGTGCCGTTTGATGTGTGGTATTCAGAAACTTCACTGTACCAAAATGGAAAAATCGACAAGGCGCTTGAAGCGCTCCGTGAAAAAGGCCACGTCTATGAAGAAGACGGCGCAACTTGGTTCCGTTCCACGACGTTCGGCGATGATAAAGACCGCGTATTGATCAAGAAGGACGGCACGTACACGTACCTGCTTCCTGATATCGCGTATCATAAGGACAAGCTTGACCGCGGCTTTGATAAGCTGATCAACGTTTGGGGTGCCGATCACCACGGCTACATCCCGCGTATGAAAGCGGCAATCGAAGCGCTGGGCTATGAAAAAGGAACGCTTGAAGTAGAAATCATTCAGCTCGTTCACCTTTACAAAAACGGCGAGAAAATGAAAATGAGCAAACGGACCGGTAAAGCCGTAACGATGCGTGACCTGATTGAAGAAGTCGGCTTGGATGCCGTTCGTTACTTCTTTGCGATGCGCAGTGCGGACACCCATATGGATTTTGACTTAGATCTTGCTGTATCAACATCTAACGAAAACCCTGTGTATTATGCACAATACGCGCATGCCCGTATTTGCAGCATGCTTCGCCAAGGGGAAGAGCAGGGACTTAAACCGGCGGCAGATCTTGATTTCAGCCATATTCAATCAGAAAAAGAATACGATCTGCTGAAAACGATCGGCGGCTTCCCAGAGGCAGTGGCGGAAGCAGCGGAAAAACGAATTCCGCACCGTGTCACAAACTATATTTATGATCTGGCTTCTGCTCTGCACAGCTTCTACAACGCAGAGAAAGTCATCGACCCTGAAAATGAAGAGAAGAGCCGCGCGCGCCTGGCTTTAATGAAGGCAACGCAAATTACGCTGAACAATGCGCTTCAGCTGATCGGCGTATCGGCTCCGGAAAAAATGTAATCACGATCAAAAGGACAAAGTCTTCGGGCTTTGTCCTTTTTTTATGAGAAAAACGTGTGATGTAATTCACAATCCTGTTTGCCGAGTTTTTGTATGATAAGACTGATTATTGAATCATTGAAAGGGGCAAGCCAAATGATCAACCGTCAACACATTCAATTATCGTTACAGTCATTAAGCTTGGTGGCAGGGTTTATGGTTTGGGTGCTGATTTCATCACTCATTTCCCAAATCACATTAGATATTCATTTAAGCAAGGGTGAGATTTCTTTGGTGACGGCGATTCCTGTGATCCTCGGATCGCTTCTCCGCATTCCTTTAGGGTATTTAACGAACAGGTTTGGCGCGCGGCTCATGTTTATGGTCAGCTTCATCCTGCTTTTATTTCCTGTATTTTGGATCAGTATCGCGGATTCTCTGTTTGATTTAATCGCAGGGGGCTTTTTCTTAGGGATCGGGGGAGCGGTGTTTTCCATTGGAGTGACCTCCCTCCCGAAATATTACCCGAAAGAAAAGCACGGTGTCGTCAATGGGATTTACGGTGCAGGAAATATCGGGACAGCCGTTACGACATTTGCAGCGCCGGTTATCGCTCAAGCCGTCGGGTGGAAATCAACCGTGCAGATGTATCTGGTTTTGCTGGCTGTCTTTGCCTTACTGCACGTTTTGTTTGGCGACAGGCATGAGAAGAAGGTCAAAGTTTCTGTTAAGACTCAAATCAAAGCCGTTTACCGAAATCATGTGCTATGGTTTCTGAGCCTATTTTATTTTATTACGTTCGGTGCCTTTGTCGCCTTCACTATCTATCTGCCGAACTTTCTGGTGGAGCATTTTGGGCTGAATCCTGCAGATGCCGGCTTGCGGACGGCTGGCTTTATTGCGGTTTCTACGCTGCTCAGGCCTGCGGGCGGATTCCTGGCTGATAAAATGAGCCCGCTCCGCATCTTGATGTTTGTTTTTGCCGGGCTTACATTATCAGGCATTATCCTATCGTTCTCGCCGACAATCGGGCTTTATACGTTTGGATCATTAACCGTGGCCGTCTGCTCAGGCATAGGAAACGGGACTGTTTTTAAACTGGTGCCTTTCTATTTTTCGAAGCAAGCGGGGATTGCCAATGGGATTGTGTCTGCCATGGGCGGATTAGGCGGCTTTTTTCCTCCGCTCATATTGGCGAGTGTATTTCAGGCAACAGGCCAGTACGCGATCGGGTTTATGGCGCTTTCAGAGGTGGCATTAGCCAGTTTTGTCCTTGTCATATGGATGTATTGGCAGGAAAGAATGAAAACACACACGGAGAGAAACAGCCAGAGCATCAACTAACACTGGGGCATTCACAAGATTGTTAGTTTTTTCTCGATGGGTACAAATCAATTCACGTTACAATAAACACACAACGTGACTTTCTTCGAGGTGAGCTCATGAATTTTCTCTCTGTTCGACCATCTGATAGTGATCTTATTTCCAGCGATCTGCATGAATTGCTGGAATCGATCAGCACGAAAAGAAAAATGGAAAAACACACGTATTTGTTTCGAGAAGGAATGGATGCAGAAGAGCTTTATCTGATTCAATCAGGACTCATTGAAATCGGCAAGCTGACATCTGACGGAAAAGACCTGACGCTTAGAATCTGTCAAAAGCATGATATCGTCGGTGAATTAACACTTTTCACTGAAGAACCGAGGTATATGCTCAGTGCAAAAGTGCTAGAGGATGGCGAGGTGCTCGTCATTAATAAAAATAAGCTGGAAAAAGAATTAATCCAAAACGGCGCTTTGACATTTGAGTTCATGAAATGGATGAGCACGCACCTCCGGAAGATTCAGTCCAAAATCAGGGATCTGCTTCTTCATGGCAAAAAGGGGGCGCTCTATTCCACCCTTATCCGCTTATCAAACAGCTACGGAGTGGAGCGAAGCGACGGCATTCTGATTAACATTGTCCTGACAAATCAGGATTTGGCAAAGTTTTGCGCGGCTGCACGGGAAAGCGTCAATCGTATGCTCGGAGATCTCCGCAAAAAAGGGGTTATTTCGATAGACGAATCCGGAAAAATTATTTTACACAAGCGGGACTATTTACGATGTGAGATTGAGTGTGAAAATTGCCCGCTGGAGATTTGCAATATTGACTGAAAAAAACAAGGACAGCGGTGTCCTTGTTTTTTTTACCTTGTGATAAACAGGCACATGACGGCAAAAAAGAAGCAGGCATTCACGATTTCCAGAATGCCAATCGTTTTTACGGGCCAATCCCTTCCATGAAAAAACCATGCCCGCAAGCTGCTCGGGATAAAAGCGAGAAACGCCCATCCTGCTCCGAAAAGAGCGGATAAAAAGGGGAGCAGCAGGTGATATCCCCATGACCAGTATGCAAATGTCCTGTTTTTTCTTTCACGAATCACCGATTTCACATAAAAGGAACTCCCGATAAAAAATAAAGCAGACTGCAAGAAAATAAACCAAGCCCAGCCGTCGAGGGTTCCCATCCCCAGCCAGCAGCTCGCAAACCCGCCCGAACAAAAGAACAAGACACCTGCAACATCATTCAATAGGGCCCGTTCGTTTTTTCGGCGGGCAAAATACATATGTATGAAAAACAGCGGCAGTAAAGAAACGCCCACCCAGATGAGAGGCGGTTTATGAAAGACCGAGATCATCAAAAAGCAGCAGGCGGGAAAACCGTAATAACACATCCATTTTTGATATGGTTTGCTTTGTTTCTTTTTTAAGGCAAGCGTAACGGGATAAACCGCTAAGTATAGGAAAAGCCAGCCTAGGAAGAGCGGAATATGCCAAATAACGGGGCCTCCCTTGACCATGCCGAGTAAAAATGGGATCAGCAGCATCGCCCACGCGCCGTGTTGCTTCGGAATCAGCGCCTTCATCGAAATCCTCCTTTTTTCTTTCATTATAAATGCAGTCACCCTCCTGATAAGTGACATTCATCATACAGGCTGTGAAATACATCACTGCTGTACAGGCTCAGTCGAGCTACACTAAAGCTATCCTTAGCACAGGAGGTTTTCCTATGAATCAGTGTGACTATTTATTATTTTTGAAACAACTTCCTATGTTTAATGAAGTGCCTCTATCCATTGTCGAAACCTTGCTGAAAAACGGCACGTTTATCCGCGGCTCATGTGATCAGTCTCCATCTTTTCTTCATTCTCAATCTGTTTATATTGTATTAAAAGGCAGTGTCCGTTTCATGGACAGCAGGCTCCCTGAAGGGTCGAAAACCGTTGCGCTGTGGGAAAAAGGCGATGTGTTTCCGATTGATGAAAAAGGCGGGCTTTATTTATCGCCCTTTATCTCAGTCAATGCCACTTCAGACATTCTGATTCTCAACATCCCATATTACATATTTAAGAAAATGATGTCTTATCATCCGCAGCTGCAAATGAATTTTTTGGCTATGCTTCAGCAAAATGTTTTTTGTTCCTATCAATTATTTTTGCGGTATCTGCATACATCACAGGATGAAAACGCCGAGCCCGGTTCTTAAATAGAGCCGGTTTTTTTTGATCTTTGAATGAAAGGCAGCTAATGACCCAAGCGTTCTGCCTGAACGCAGCCTTCCTCACATCCTGTGAAAAGCCTTCCTTCTCCTTTGTGTGAACATTTTGTGAAAAAAGCAGAGTGTGTGACATAGTTCACAAGGAAACACGCTGTCTCTGTTTATAGTGAACTTAGCATCACCTGACTCGGAAGGAGTGAACTCTCATGAAGAAAAAGAAAAGGAGTCCGTTGTTTAGGAGATTGAATTATTTCTCTCCTATCGAACACCATTCAAATAAACATAGCCAAACCACCCGCGAAGATCGCGATTGGGAGAATGTATACAGAAACAGATGGCAGTACGACAAAGTCGTTCGCTCCACCCACGGCGTTAACTGTACAGGGTCTTGCAGCTGGAATATTTATGTGAAAAACGGAATTGTCACGTGGGAAGGGCAAAATTTGAATTATCCTTCAACAGGCCCGGATATGCCTGATTTTGAACCGAGAGGCTGCCCGCGGGGGGCCAGTTTTTCATGGTATATCTACAGCCCGCTGCGTGTGAAATATCCATACGTGCGCGGTGTACTGATTAATTTATGGCGGGAGGCACTGCAAGAACATCAAAATCCATTGGAAGCCTGGAAATCGATCGTCGAAAACCCTGAAAAAGCGAAGTCCTATAAACAGGCGAGAGGGAAAGGCGGTTTTGTGCGTGCTGAATGGCCGGAGGTGCTGAAGCTGATTTCAGCCTCTCTGCTGTATACAGTGATGAAATACGGGCCTGACAGAAACGTCGGTTTTTCTCCGATTCCGGCCATGTCCATGATCAGCCATGCATCAGGCTCCCGGTTTATGTCGTTAATCGGAGGCCCTATGCTCAGTTTTTATGACTGGTATGCGGATCTTCCACCAGCATCCCCGCAAATTTGGGGTGACCAGACGGACGTTCCGGAAAGCAGTGATTGGTACAATTCCGGCTATATTATCACATGGGGCTCCAACGTTCCGTTAACGAGAACGCCTGACGCGCATTTTTTGGCGGAGGCCCGCTATAAAGGCGCTAAGGTCATTTCGATCAGTCCGGATTTTGCGGAATCCTCAAAGTTCGCGGATGACTGGCTGAGTATTCGCCAAGGGACTGACGGGGCGCTTGCGATGGCGATGGGTCACGTCATTCTGCAGGAATTTTACGTGAACCAAGAAACTGAACGTTTTATTGAGTACGCGAAGCAATACACTGATTTTCCATTTCTCGTCACCCTGTCAAAAGAAAATGGCGTATACACAGCGGGACGGTTTCTGCATGCGAAGGACATCGGGCGGCAGACAAAGCATGATCAGTGGAAGCCTGCGGTTTGGGATGAACAAACAAGTTCATTTGCCATACCCCAAGGGACAATGGGCTCGCGCTGGGACGGGCAGCAGAAATGGAACCTGCACATGATTGATGAAGAAACCGGGGAACCGATTGAACCCCGTCTCTCTGTGCTGGGAATAGAGGACGAAATCGGCACGGTGCGCATCCCGTATTTTTCAAATGACGGAAACAAAGTGCTCGAGCGGGATCTACCTATTAAAAAAATGAACCTGAACGGTGAAGAAACGTACATCACGACCGTGTTTGACTTGATACTGGCTAACTACGGCGTGAACCGGGGTATCGGCGAACGATCGGCTGTCTCCTATGATGATCCTGAGCCGTTTACGCCTGCCTGGCAGGAACAAATGACAGGAATCAAAAAAGAAGCTGTTGTTAAGATTGCCAGAGAGTTTGCCCAAAATGCGATCGATACAGACGGCCGGTCCATGATTATCGTAGGGGCCGGCATTAACCACTGGTTCAACTCCGACACGATCTACCGAGCGGTGTTAAATCTTGTTTTGCTTGTAGGCGCCCAAGGCGTAAACGGCGGAGGCTGGGCCCATTACGTGGGGCAGGAAAAGCTCAGACCTGCTGAAGGGTGGCAGACGATTGCAACTGCAAAGGACTGGGAAGGCGTGCCCAAGCTGCAAAACGGCACCTCATTTTTCTACTTTGCGACAGATCAGTGGCGTTATGAGGACCAGCCGATCAGTGATTTGGCATCACCGATTGCTGCGTCATCCCGCTACAAGCACCACGCTGATTACAATGTGCTGGCGGCACGGCTGGGGTGGCTTCCGTCTTACCCGACTTTCAATCAAAATGGCATCGATCTGTATAAAGAAGCTGAAAAAGCAGGGGCCGTAACACCCGAAGACGTAGGTGCGTACGTGGCCTCACAGCTCCAAGAGAAAAAACTGAAATTCGCGATTGAAGATCCTGATAATGAAGTGAATTTCCCAAGAAATCTTTTCGTATGGCGCGCAAATCTGATCTCAAGCTCAGGAAAAGGGCATGAATATTTTCTCAAGCATTTGCTGGGGACGACGAACGGTTTAATGAATGACGATAGCGACAGCATCCGCCCTGAAGAAATCAAATGGCGGGAGCAGGCCCCGGAAGGAAAGCTCGACTTGTTAATCAATCTGGACTTCCGAATGGCCGGTACGGCGCTGTATTCCGATATCGTGCTGCCGGCGGCGACATGGTATGAAAAACACGATCTCAGCAGCACAGATATGCATCCGTTCATTCATCCATTTGCTCCTGCGATCTCGGCTCCGTGGGAATCGAAGTCAGACTGGGATATTTTCAAGGCGCTGTCAAAAGCCGTTTCCGATCTGGCAGAAGAAGTCGATATGGAGCCGGTGAAAGAAGTGGTTGCGACGCCGCTCCTCCATGACACCATGCAGGAATTGGCCCAGCCATTCGGCAAAATCAATGACTGGAGCAAAGGCGAATGTGAAGCCATTCCGGGAAAAACGATGCCGAACATCCAAGTCGTTGAACGGGATTACAAACACATTTTTCATAAAATGACTGCACTTGGTCCGAACGTTGCTTTAAAGCCGAGCGGAACAAAAGGGATGAGCTGGTCAATAGCCGATGAATATGAATCACTCAAACAGAGATTGGGAGAAATCACCTCGGACAGTGTCGCAAAGGGATGTCCAAATATAAGTGAAGCAAAGCAGGCAGCAGAAGCGATTTTAACCCTATCATCCACTTCGAATGGAAAGGTCGCCGTCAAAGCATGGGAATCACTTGAAAACATTACGAACCTGAAGCTGAAAGACCTGGCGGAAGAACGCGAGGAAGAATGCTTTACGTTCGAACAAATTACAGCCCAGCCGAAAACGGTGATCACGTCTCCAGCGTTTTCCGGCTCTGAAAAAGGAGGGCGCAGGTATTCGCCGTTTACGACGAATGTTGAAAAATTAATCCCGTGGCGGACGCTGACCGGCAGACAATCCTATTATGTCGATCATGAACTGATGATGGAATTCGGTGAAACGATGGCGACATTCAAACCGATCCTCCAGCATCGCCCGTTTCTGAGCAAGCGGCCTGATCAAGAGGGAAAAGAAATCGTCCTCAATTATTTGACGCCGCATAATAAATGGTCTGTCCACAGCATGTATTTTGATTCTCTGCCGATGCTGACGCTGTTCCGCGGCGGGCCGACCGTGTGGATGAATAAAGATGATGCAGAGGACACGGATATCAAAGACAACGATTGGATTGAATGCTTTAACCGAAACGGTGTTGTCGTCGCGAGAGCCGTTTTGTCTCATCGGATTCCTAAAGGAATGGCGTTTATGCACCATGCCCAGGACCGCCACATCAACGTGCCCGGCACAAAGCTGACAAATAACCGCGGAGGCACCCATAACAGCCCGACAAGGATACACGTCAAGCCGACCCAGATGATTGGGGGCTATGCCCAGCTCAGCTACGGCTTTAATTATTATGGGCCAACAGGGAATCAGCGCGACCTGAACGTCGTCATCCGCAAGCTGAAGGAGGTCGATTGGCTTGAAGATTAAAGCGCAAATCGGTATGGTCATGAACTTGGATAAATGCATCGGCTGCCACACGTGCAGCGTCACCTGCAAAAACACGTGGACAAACCGTTCCGGTGCGGAATATATGTACTTCAATAATGTAGAAACAAAGCCGGGCATCGGCTACCCGAAGCAATGGGAGGACCAGGACAAATATAAAGGCGGCTGGACATTGAAAAAAGGAAAGCTCGAGCTGAAATCGGGCTCGAAAACCAATCGGCTTGCAGGCCTTTTCTATAATCCGAATCAGCCGTCGATTGATGATTACTATGAGCCCTGGAACTATGATTATGAAACATTAACGAACAGCCCGCAGAAAAAACACCAGCCGGTAGCACGCCCGAAATCGTCCTTGACGGGGGATTTCATGAATATCGAATGGGGACCGAACTGGGAGGACGATCTCGCGGGCGGCCACATAACGGGACTTGAAGATCCCAACGTACAAAAGATGGAGGAATCGATCAAAACAGAATTCGATGAGGTCTTTATGATGTATTTGCCCCGTATTTGCGAGCACTGCATCAACCCGGCGTGCGTCTCATCCTGTCCATCCGGCGCCATGTACAAACGCGAGGAGGACGGCATTGTGCTTGTGGATCAAAACGCATGCCGTTCATGGAGATATTGCGTCTCATCCTGTCCTTATAAAAAAGTCTATTTTAACTGGCAAACGAACAAAGCGGAAAAATGCACACTCTGCTTTCCGCGTTTGGAGGCGGGACTGCCGACCATCTGCTCTGAGACGTGTGTTGGCAGAATTCGCTACCTCGGCGTCATGCTGTACGACGCGGACAAAGTGGAGGAAGCGGCATCTGTTGAAAATGAAAAGGATCTCTACCATTCCCAATTGGACGTTTTTCTTGATCCAAATGATCCTGAGGTTGCCAAACTGGCAAAAGAACAAGGCATTCCGGCTGAATGGATAGAGGCTGCGCAGCAATCGCCGATCTATAAAATGATCATTGACTGGAAGATTGCGCTGCCGCTTCATCCTGAGTACCGCACGCTGCCAATGGTGTGGTACATTCCGCCGCTCAGTCCGATTATGAATCTCTTTGAAGGAAAAGGCAGCCGGCAATCCGCGGAAGATATTTTTCCGGCTATCGACCAAATGAGAATACCGATAGACTATTTGGCGCAGCTGTTAACGGCCGGTGATACGGATCATATTCGGTCAACGTTAAAGAAAATGTCTGTCATGCGCCAGTATATGAGAGCGATCCAGACGAATAAATCAATCGACCCGGAACTGATCTCCAGTGTCGGCTTAACAGAACAGCAAATTGAAGATATGTATCGGCTGCTTGCGATTGCCAAATATGATGACCGCTTTGTGATACCGAGCAGTCATCGAGAAGAAGTTTCAGATTTATATGCTGAACAAGGGAGCTGCGGCTTATCATTTTCAGGCGGCCCCGGCTCCTGTTTCTAACTTTTGATAAATGAGGTGTAACAAGATGAACACCACAGACCGGCAAATTACGTTCTCCGCTCTTTCTTCTCTTCTCTCTTATCCAGATGAAGAGTGGAGAGCCGAGATTCCCGAATGGAAGGCTCTTATCCATGAAATCAGCAACCGGCAAATCCGGGAGAAGCTGCTGCACTTTTTCGAGGCGTCAGCCAGCTTTTCACCGGAAGCGCTGATTGAACACTATGTCTATACGTTCGACTTTGGAAAAAAAACAAATATGTATGTCACCTACTTTAACTCGGGTGAGCAAAGGGAACGCGGCATTGAATTGCTGCATTTAAAAAACACATACGAGCAATCCGGTTTTCTGCCGACAGAGAAAGAGCTGCCTGATTATCTGCCGCTGATGCTGGAATTTGCTGCGGCTGCAGAAATTGAAGCAGCGAGAAGCGTGTTTGAGAAATATCTGTCCAATGTGAGGGAGCTGGCATCCCGTCTCGAAAAAAATGACAGTATATACGCTGAACTGCTGCACGTGCTGCTGGCCGCGCTTGAAACCATCGGCGTACGTGAAAGCGTTGAAGGGGCTGTTCAGGCATGAGCGGGCAGATCCTCTGGGGTATTATGCCATACATTGTATTGACGATCTTTATCGGCGGCCATATTTACCGCTACCAGCATGACCAATTTGGCTGGACGGCGAAATCAAGCGAGCTGTTAGAAAAGAAAAAACTTGCGGCGGGCAGCACACTTTTTCACTGGGGACTGCTGTGCGTTGTCGGCGGGCATGTCATGGGGATTCTGATCCCAGAAGGCGTGTATGCTTCCCTTGGCATTTCAGAGCATATGTATCACAAAATGGCGATTGGCGCTGGCTTGCCGGCGGGCATTGCGGCATGTACCGGACTTGTCATCCTGACGTACAGAAGGCTGTTTGACAAAAGAATCCGCAAAACGAGCTCGCCATCCGATATCCTGACGCTCCTCCTGCTGCTGTTCATGATGCTGTCAGGCGTTGCGGCCACGTTTCTCAACATTGATTCGAAAGGATTTGATTACCGGACCACAGTCGGGCCCTGGTTCAGGGAAATCGTTTTGTTCAGGCCTGACGCCTCTTTGATGGAGAGTGTCCCGCTATGGTTTAAGTTTCATATTGTGATAGGATACGTCGTTTTTATCCTGTGGCCGTTTACGAGATTGGTTCATGTGTTCAGTCTGCCGCTCAAGTATCTGACCCGCAGCTACGTTGTATATCGGAAACGCTCGTGAAAATCCCCCTTGAAAGAGGGGGATTTTTTTATCTTGATGAAAACATAAGATATCTTCTGCCAAGGTAATGGCTGGGCGGCCGGGAATCCTGTTGTGTTTGTATTTGGAAATAACATCAAGAATAAAACGGATTTTACTCATTTTAAACCGGCGGAACAGCAGATTATGACTCAGCCTGACTAACTCCTTATATCTTTCTGATCAATATCCCGTTTTATATATTTTCTCTCATCAGAGTGGGCATCAAATTCACTCTATCCACCGTATTTGCAGTCACAGCGCCGCCTCTTTTTCGGCGCTTGCCGGAGTGCTGAGCGGGTTCGGCCTGCCGCTCATGTTGTCACTCGGCGTTGCCAATAGTCTTGCTTTATTTCTGCAGAAACGATGCGGATGAATTCCGTGACAGTTAGTTTTCTCTAAACCTCTCCTCCTTTGGCGGAGAGGTTTTTTACTTACAAGGTTTATCGATTAGAAAAAAGAGGTAATACAGAGGTAATTGAATCAGATTGGAGAGAATCAGGATGCTGAAAAGGAGACTGGAATTTTTCTTTTTATATATGATGCTCATCGGGGCATATGTCATCTGGTTTTTTCCGGTTTCCAGGCTTGAGTTTTACGGAGGATTGCTTTGCTATATAAGCATTATTTTGTTCAGCATCTATTCATTAATTCTTGAAAACCGCACCTCGCAGCACACGCTGCTATGGATCCATATTCTTGTCTTTTTTCCAATCGCCGGCTACGTGTTTTATCTGTTTTCGGGACAGCTTTATGTAAAGGGAAAGCTATTTAAGACAAAACGAATGTACAACAGGGAAAAGCTCAGGAAGCTGTTTGACAAGGAGGAAACGCCCGAAGTAACAGGGCTGAAGGACAATCAAGAGAGGTTCTTTACATATTCCATCAGGGCTGCCCATATGAATATCAATACGAAAAGCAACATCAAAGTGCTGAAAAACGGCGAAGAAACCTTCCCGGACATTTTCAAAGCAATGAGAAAAGCGGAATCTTACATACATATTGAATACTACATGTTTAAATCAGACATGCTCGGACGCGGCATGATGGATATTATGATGGAGAAAGCGCGCCAGGGTGTCGAGGTGAGGTTTTTATACGATGCGGCAGGAAGCATGAAGCTGGCAAGAAGAGATATTATGAGAATGAAACAAGCGGGGGTGGACATCGTCCCGTTTTCTCCGCTGAAATACGGGTTTTTCAACCAGAAGCTGAATTTCAGAAATCACCGAAAAATCGTGATCATCGATGGGAAAACCGGTTTTGTGGGCGGATTAAATGTTGGGAAGGAATATATCAGCAGAGATCCGCACATCGGATTTTGGAGAGATACACACCTGCGGCTTGAGGGGGAAATTGTGCAAACGCTCCACGCTATCTTTATGCTGGATTGGGAATACGTCTCCAATGAAGTGCTAATTGATCAAGAGGAGTACAATACCCCGGTTCCCGTGGAAGGAGGAGGCATTTATCAAATTGTCGCGACAGGCCCTGACATGAAAGAAAGCATGAGCGACCTTTATTATGAAATGATTTCTTCAGCACAGAAATCAATATGGATCGCCACGCCCTATTTTGTCCCCAATGAATCCATTCGCACGGCGCTAAAAGCAGCGGCGACAAAGGGGGTAGAGGTAAGGGTTATGGTGCCGGAGAAGAACGACAGCTTTTTGACCCAATACGCGTCGAGGTCCTATTTCCCGGAGCTGCTCCTTGAGGGCATTGAAGTGTACTCCTACCAAAAAGGCTTCATGCATCAAAAAGTCATGATCATTGATGGCGATCTCGCCTCCGTCGGTACCGCGAATATGGACATGCGCAGCTTTCAGCTCAACTTTGAAGTGAATGTGTTCTTCACGGATGCCGAAGCGATCCGAACCCTTGAGGCCCATTTTGAAGAGGATATGCAGGAAAGTGAAAAGCTCAGCCCTGTCGGCTTTTATAAAAGAGGCGTGGCTGACCGGACAAAAGAGTCATTTGCCCGCCTGTTTTCAGGTGTTCTGTAAGAAAAAAGAAATCTGATCTTTCAAAACAGCCCGTGTATAGTATAATTGAGAAATATTATCAGTTATTTATACATTGGGGGAAGATAGGGTGCTGCGGCAATTTTTTTCATATTATAAACCATATAAAACGTTGTTCTTTCTCGACTTTTTCTCAGCGATCGCGGGAGGTTTAATGGAGCTGAGTTTTCCTTTGATCGTCAATTATTTTATTGATACCTTGCTGCCGAGCAGGGACTGGGGACTGATCATCGCGACCTCAATCGGGTTATTTGCGGTGTACGCGCTCAGCTCGGCTCTTCAGTATATCGTGACCTACTGGGGACACATGCTTGGTATCAATATTGAGACTGATATGAGAAAGTCGCTTTTTGACCATTTGCAAAAGCTCTCGTTCAAATTTTACGACAACAACAAGACGGGAACGCTGATGTCGAAGCTCACGAACGATTTAATGTATATCGGTGAAGTCGCCCATCACGGTCCGGAAGACTTATTCATTGCGGTCATGACCATTCTCGGGGCGTTCGGAGTGATGCTGTTTATTAACTGGCAGCTTGCTTTATTAACGTTTATCATTATGCCGATCGTCATTTGGCTAGCGCTTTATTTCAACAAAAAAATGACCAAAGCATTTACCACGCTGAACAAGGATATCGGAGACTTCAGCGCGCGTGTAGAAAATAACATCGGCGGCATCCGGCTTGTGCAGGCGTTCGGAAATGAAGCGTTTGAAAAAGAACGCTTCGCCGTCAACAACCAGCGTTTTCGTGTCACAAAGCTTTCTTCCTACAAAATCATGGCGAAAAACGGTTCAATCAGCTATATGCTGACCCGGTTTGTCACGCTGTTTGTCCTTTTGTGCGGGACGTGGTTTGTCATTCGCGGCTCCTTATCGTACGGGGAATTCGTGGCGTTTGTGCTCCTGACAAATGTGCTGTTCAGGCCTATTG
The DNA here is from genome assembly GCF_038593095.1 of Bacillus sp. FSL L8-0358. Lineage (NCBI taxonomy): Bacteria > Bacillati > Bacillota > Bacilli > Caryophanales > Bacillaceae > Bacillus > Bacillus sp. FSL L8-0358. Next base: position 3,720,237 of record NZ_CP151962.1, on the reverse strand, counting down.
ACAAAATTAATGCCATTATTGAAATGTATCCGAGGGGGATCGCGGGTTTCAAAAGCTATATGGAGCTCATGGAGACAGAGCCGGACATTCAGGATTCACCTGATGCGAGAGATGTTTCCGGCCTGAAGGGCAATATCCGCTATAAACATGTTTCGTTTGGCTATGATGGCCATCACAATGTCCTCAATGACATCAACCTATCCATTCAAGCGGGGGAAACGGTGGCGTTCGTCGGTCCGTCAGGTGCGGGGAAATCAACGCTTTGCAGTCTGCTTCCGCGTTTTTATGAAGCATCGGAGGGTGACATTACGATTGACGGCATCAGTATAAAAGACATGACGCTTTCTTCGTTGCGCGGGCAGATTGGCGTCGTGCAGCAGGACGTTTTCTTATTCTCGGGCACGCTTAGAGAAAATATCGCCTACGGCCGATTAGGCGCATCAGAAGAAGACATTTGGCAAGCTGTGAAGCAGGCGCATCTGGAAGAGCTCGTCCATAACATGTCCGATGGGTTGGATACTATGATTGGCGAACGCGGCGTGAAGCTTTCCGGCGGGCAAAAACAGCGTCTGTCAATTGCAAGGATGTTCTTGAAAAATCCGTCGATCTTGATTCTCGACGAAGCCACCTCAGCCCTTGATACAGAGACGGAAGCGGCGATCCAAAAGGCGCTTCAAGAGTTGTCTGAGGGGCGTACGACGCTTGTCATCGCCCACAGGCTGGCGACGATCAAAGACGCGGACAGAATTGTAGTCGTCACAAACAACGGTATTGAAGAACAAGGCCGTCATCAAGACCTGATCGAAGCCGGAGGCCTATACAGCAGGCTGCATCAAGCGCAATTCGGGCAAATGGTGCATCGATAGGAGGAGAACATGGAAAGAAAAACTGTGCTGTACATTGCTGTTTCATTGGACGGGATGATCGCAAAAGAAGATGGAAGCATCGATTGGCTGGATGAATTTGAAGGTGAAGGTGACAACGGCTACAGTGATTTTTATCAGACTGTTGATACAGTCATTTTAGGGCGGAGCACATATGAGCACGTTAAAGTGCTAACACCGGTTTTCCCGTATCAGGATAAAACCTGCTATGTTTTTACAGGATCGCCCGACAGTTATCAAGGTGAACATGTGACGTTTATCAATGAGGGAGCCAGAGCCTTCACTGCCCGTTTGAAACAGGAAAAAGGCTCAAACATCTGGATAGCTGGCGGGGCAGAGCTGGTGAATGCCTTTATGAAAGAAGATGCCATCGATGAATTCATCATCACTGTTATTCCCGTCGTTTTAGGAAGCGGCATCCCGCTGTTTCACGAACTAACAAATGAAACAAAACTGCGGTTAAAAGGGACAAAACAATTTGGACAAGCGGTTCAGCTCCATTATGTAAGAGCATAAGAAAAAGGATAGACAGATGTCTATCCTTTTTTGTATGTAAGTTAGAGCGCTTCTCTCTCAACAGGCTCGATGAGATTTTGGAATTTTTCAATGAGCTGTGATGCTTTTGTTCCTTCAACTACGATCAAATATTCCTTTTCATTATGAGCCATGCGGAATGTTTCAAGCTCAATTAAGCTTTTGATTTTGCACATCGTTTTCTTTGAATAAATATAAACCTCGTGGCTTCCGGAATGGCACATTTTATAAAGATGAATCAAATTTCTTAAAGTAAAGGCCTGTGCGGCTACTTTCAGAGACTTGATATTTTTCATGATCTTTCTCCTCCATCGATTGTTGTCTTATATAGCCTAAGTTCCCAAAGCTGACAAGTCGTAAACCTATTTTTGCACATTTATGACTTCCATTGCAGCGCACCGCCCCCGATGCGTTTGACACCGCGGATGGAGCTTAATTCATCCATCAAGCGGAGAAGCGCCTTGTCTTTCTGCTTTGCTTCAATCATGAAATCAATATTCGTTCCCCATTGCCTAAAGCGTTCCAACAGCGGCAGCAAAAAGTTGGCGTCAACATAATCGGCGTGGCTGCGTATCGCTTGCTCCGATTTTGGGGAAGACAAGTGAACCTTTGGCTGAAGGCCGATCCGCTCCCACGTTTTGATCATGCGGGGCAGTGCTACATTCAGGTCGGCGTGATCGTCTGGATTGGCGTAAAAATGATGAAAGTCAAAGACAAACGGAACATCCTCCTGCTCACAGACCTGAAGCGTTTCTTCCGTTGTATATGTTTTATCATCATTTTCAAGTGTCATCCGCTCTTTGATCTCCTGCGGCAGCTGTTTTATATTTTGATGAAATTGTGCAGTGGCGGTGTCTTTATTTCCGTAAGCGCCGCCAATATGAATGTTGATAACGGAGCGATCAGCAATGCCCATGGCTTCAAGCATGCGGTAGTGATACGCCATATCGGTTACCGCATTTTTTGTGAGGGATTCCTTCGGGCTCGTAAACAGAGTGAATTGATTTGGATGAAAGCTTGTTCGCAGTTGATGTGTTTTAACAAGCTCTCCAATCTCCCGAAACTCTTTTTGAAACGGTGTTACAAAATCCCACATCACGTCGGGATGCGTAGCCAGCGGCACAATCGAACTGGAAAAACGGTACAAAGGAATGCCGTGGCCGATGATATAGTGAAGGGTTCTCATCGTATTGCGCAAATTGGCTTTTGTCACAGTCAGAAGCGCTTCTTTTCTTTCAGTCTTTGAAAGCTTTGAATAACGCGCAAATGTCAATGTTTTAGCGGGAGACGCATCCCAAAGGCTCATCGCATTTGAAACGAACCCGAATCTGAAAATCATAGGAACTCTCCTTTATAAGAAATAAGATAATGCCTTGCCGAGCCATTCCGCCGGACGCTGCCTGAATGTGCGCTTGCTGAAATCCTCCATGGTCAGCCGCTCCGACTTTTTCATATCCTCCTCAATCGTGGCATAGACTTCACTTGTAAACGCTTCGTCATCAATTTCGACATTCACCTCTTCATTTAAAAACAGGCTTCGTTTATCGAAGTTGGCTGTTCCGATAATGCTAAGATGGTCGTCTATGATGAGGGCTTTTACATGATAAAACCCTTGATAATAACGATAAATAAGACAGCCGGCATCCAAGAGCTCCGAATAATACGTAAAAGCCGCTTCTCGTACCAGCGGATGGTCTGATTTCATCGGTACAATGATTCTCACGGATACGCCGTTTTTTCTTGCGTTAATAAGGGCCTCTTGAAGCGGTTTTGATGGAATGTAATAAGGCGTGCAAACCGTAAGGCGATTCTTCGCTTGGGCAATGTTGGCCAAGTATATGTTTTCAAGGGAATAACCGTCAGTCGCATATATCTTGTGAGAAATAGTCCCTTGCTGAAGCTTTGGCCAAACATCCGAACCCAGAACGATTCCGGTATTTCGTTTTAGATCAGAAGCAAAAAGCGTTTGAAGATCATGTACGCCTTCTCCCATCATGCGCAGATGATAATCCTCCCAATTGCCGAACTTCGCCTTCTTTCCAAGATATTCTTCGGCGATGTTAAACCCGCCGATATAACCGATTTTTCCGTCTATCACCGTAATCTTCCGGTGATTCCGTTTTTGCATGTGAAAAAAGAAAAAAGGAAAACGGGGACGATTCATCACATGGACATGGACGCCGGCATTTTTCATCGTCTGCAGCGCCGTTTTTTTAATTGCCCGGCAGCCCGCCCAATCCAGAAGCAAATAAACGGAGACGCCAGCTTGGGCTTTTGTTTTCAGCAAGGTATACATATTGTGGCTGACCTCATCATTTTTCATAATAAAAAACATCATGTGAACAGAAGAGGCGGCCTGGCGAATATCATTCATCATCCGCTCAACGAGATCAGCGCCGCAGTGGATCAATTCGATGTCACTCTTCTTTTTTGAAAAAACAGGCTCGTACGCCTTTTTTCTGTATCCGGCACGGCCCATGAAGATATCAAGCAGAATCAAGGCAAAGAAAATAACGACAATGATCATAATCACGATAAATACCTTCATACCGGCACTCCTTTCCGTAGTAAAGGTAGTGTGCCCGAACAGCAGGAATTTAATTATTGACTGAACACTCATTCATTATTTATCATAAAGATAATCTTATACAGATTCGGGGGTAGGGGATCGCGGTCTTTATCAGTAAAAAGGGGGAATTGGAATGAGCGGCTTTCTCATCGCAAATGCATTATTATTTCTGATTGTAACCGCTTACGCTGTCTATTTGTTTGTGTACTTGGTCAAAACGAGACTGGCCTACATCAAGCTCGGCCAGAAAGAACAATTTGATCAACGGTTCAAGGAACGGCTTCACGCCATATGGGTGAATGTATTCGGACAGAAAAAACTGCTCAAGGACAAGAAAAGCGGAATCATTCACGTCATGTTTTTCTACGGATTTATATTGGTTCAGTTCGGAGCAATTGACTTTATCATCAAAGGACTGGCTCCCGGCCGGAATCTGCCGCTTGGCCCGGTCTATCCCGCCTTCACCTTTTTTCAGGAAATTGTTACGTTTCTCATTTTAATTGCTGTTGGGTGGGCATTCTACAGACGTTATATCGAAAAGCTCGTGAGGCTGAAACGCGGTTTCAAAGCCGGACTCGTTCTCATTTTTATCGGAGGATTAATGCTGACCGTTCTGCTTGGGAACGGGATGAATCTGATTTGGCATGAGCATGGGCTTTCTTGGAGCGAGCCAATTGCCTCATGTATTGCGTTTATGCTTAGCGGTGTCGGGAAAACAGGCGCGGCGGTGATTTTCTATATCGCATGGTGGATCCATCTCCTATTCTTGCTTAGCTTTTTAGTGTACGTGCCTCAGTCGAAGCATGCCCATTTAATCGCCGGCCCGGCAAACGTCTTTTTCAATAGAATGGAATCTGCCGGAAAACTTGAAAAAATTGATTTTACCGACGAAACGAAAGAAAGCTACGGAGCGGGAAAAATTGAGGATTTCAGACAGTCTCAGCTGCTTGATCTGTACGCGTGTGTCGAGTGCGGCCGCTGTACCAATATGTGTCCTGCAACAGGCACCGGAAAAATGCTTTCTCCGATGGACTTGATTTTGCGTCTCAGAGACCATCTCACGGAAAAAGGCGCTGCCGTCACCTCGCGCTCCCCATGGGTGCCCGCAGCAGCGTTTCGGCATACGAGAGGCAATCAGCTGGCTGCGGCGTCAGCGGGCAGCGGATCGCAGGAAGCCGCAGCGGCGCTTGATTACAATCCAAGCTTGATCGGCGACGTCATCACAGAGGAAGAAATTTGGGCATGCACCACTTGCCGGAACTGTGAGGATCAATGCCCGGTCATGAATGAGCACGTGGATAAAATCATCGATCTCCGCCGCTACCTCGTACTGACAGAAGGAAAAATGGACAGTGACGCCCAGCGCGCAATGACAAGTATTGAGCGGCAGGGGAATCCGTGGGGACTCAACCGCAAGGAACGCGAAAACTGGCGTGACGAGGCGCCGGATGCTGAGATTCCGACTGTAAAAGAAATGAAAAAAGAAGGAAAAGAATTTGAGTACCTTTTCTGGGTAGGCTCAATGGGGTCCTACGACAACAGAAGCCAGAAAATCGCGATTTCCTTTGCCAAGCTGCTCAATCACGCAGGCGTGTCCTTCGCGATTCTCGGCAATAAAGAAAAAAATTCAGGAGACACGCCGCGCCGCCTCGGAAATGAATTTTTGTTCCAAGAGCTGGCTGAGAAGAATATTTCTGAATTTGAAAAAAATGATGTCAAAAAAATCGTTACAATCGATCCCCATGCATACAATTTATTTAAAAACGAATATCCGGATTTCGGATTTGAAGGCGCGGTTTATCATCATACAGAAGTGCTGGCCGAGCTTGTGAAAAACGGAAAATTAAAGCCGCAGCACCCGCTTCATGAGACGATTACCTTCCATGATTCGTGCTATTTGGGCCGGTACAATGAAGTCTATGATCCGCCGAGAGAGATTTTGAAAGCCATTCCGGGCGTGCAGCTTGTTGAAATGGAGAGAAACCGGGAAACCGGCATGTGCTGCGGAGCTGGCGGGGGATTAATGTGGATGGAGGAAGAAACAGGAAACAGGATTAACGTCGCCAGGACAGAGCAAGCGCTCGCAGTCAACCCATCGGTGATCAGTTCCGGCTGTCCGTACTGTCTCACAATGCTTGGGGACGGCACAAAGGCGAAGGAAGCCGAAGACCAAGTCAAAACGTATGACGTCGTCGAGCTTCTGGCTCAATCCGTTTTAGGCGCTGATCTGAAAATGGGGGAGAAGCAATGAATTTTTCATTATCAGAAGAACATGAGATGATACGAAAATTGGTGCGCGATTTTGCGAAGCATGAGGTGGCCCCGACAGCGGCAGAACGAGACGAACAAGAACGCTTCGATCGCGAGCTGTTTCGGGAAATGGCAAATCTGGGGCTGACGGGAATTCCGTGGCCTGAAGATTACGGCGGAATCGGAAGTGACTATTTAGCCTATGTCATCGCGGTGGAGGAGCTGTCAAAAGTGTGCGCCTCCACCGGTGTTACGCTTTCCGCCCATATCTCTCTTTGCAGCTGGCCGCTGTTTGCCTTTGGGACGGAGGAGCAGAAGACAGAGTACTTAACACAGCTGGCCCTCGGAGAGAAAATCGGCGCATTCGCTTTGACCGAAGCAGGGTCTGGCTCTGACGCCGGCAGCATGAAAACAACTGCTGAACGAATCGGCGATGACTATGTGTTAAATGGTTCCAAAGTGTTTATCACAAACGGCGGCGTTGCTGATATTTACATTGTTTTTGCCGTCACCGATCCCGAGAAAAAGAAAAAAGGCATTACCGCTTTTATAGTAGAAAAGGATTTTGAAGGATTTTTTACAGGCAAGAAAGAAAAGAAGCTGGGCATCCGTTCTTCACCGACAACGGAAATCATGTTCGAAGATTGTGTGGTGCCCGCATCAAAGCGTCTCGGAGAAGAAGGAGAAGGCTTCAAAATCGCGATGAAGACGCTTGACGGAGGCAGAAACGGCATAGCTGCACAAGCCGTAGGCATCGCCCAAGGAGCGCTTGATGCGGCGCTTCAATATGCAAAAGAGCGAAAGCAATTCGGAAAATCGATCGCCGAGCAGCAGGGCATCGCTTTTAAACTCGCGGATATGGCGACAATGATAGAAGCTTCAAGGCTATTGACCTATCAGGCTGCGTGGTTAGAATCATCGGGCCTTCCATATGGAAAAGCTTCCGCCATGTCCAAACTGGTGGCTGGGGATACGGCGATGAAGGTGACGACCGAAGCCGTGCAGATCTTCGGCGGCTACGGCTATACAAAAGATTATCCGGTAGAACGCTATATGCGTGATGCAAAAATCACGCAAATCTATGAAGGCACTCAAGAAATTCAAAGACTGGTCATCTCCAGAATGCTCGCGGATTAACGGAAAACATCTCTCAGTCGGATCACTCTTGTAAAATTATTTAAATTAACGCTGTTAAGGGTAGCATATTCTGTTTTATTTTGTTTATAATGAGAGGTATGGTTTGTATAAGAACGATACAAAATCGCTTTCATTATTGATAAAACAGATACATATAAGTAATAGAAAGGGAGTGTCCGACCTTGGGTATCAAACAATATTCACAGGAAGAGCTAAAGGAAATGGCTTTAGTTGAAATCGCTCACGAATTATTTGAAGAACATAAAAAACCAGTTCCTTTTCAGGAGCTTTTAAATGAAATCGCATCTTTGCTCGGCGTGAAAAAAGAAGAGCTTGGAGACCGCATCGCTCAATTTTATACAGATTTAAACATTGACGGCCGCTTCCTGGCGCTTTCTGACCAGACGTGGGGGCTTCGCAGCTGGTATCCGTATGATCAGCTTGATGAAGAAACTCAGCCGACAGTCAAGGCGAAAAAGAAAAAAGCGAAGAAAGCAGTCGAAGAAGATCTTGATCTTGACGAGTTTGAAGAGATCGACGAAGACGACCTTGATTTGGATGAAGTTGAGGAAGAACTCGATCTTGAAGCAGACGATTTTGACGATGAAGATCTTGATGAAGACGACGATGATCTTGAGATCGAAGAAGATATTATTGATGAAGATGATGAAGACTATGATGATGAAGAAGAGGAAATTAAATAGTATCAGATTTCATCTTCAAAACGATCTTGACTTTCATAGTCGAACTATGTAGTATGTATTTTGGGCTCTTCAAAAACGAAGAGAGAACATAGTACGTTATGCTCCCTTTCAAGAAATTGAAAGGGAGCTTTCTTATTTTCACCCCTCATTTTTCTTATAAATCATTTAAAAGGCTAAATGATTTTTTATAAAATAGTACATTTTAAAAATGTAGCTAAGAGCGAAGAGAGGAGCAAACGAAATGACGAAATATATTTTTGTAACCGGGGGAGTTGTATCCTCACTTGGAAAGGGTATTGTAGCAGCTTCATTAGGACGTTTGCTGAAAAACCGCGGACTGAACGTAACGATTCAGAAATTCGATCCATACATCAACGTTGACCCGGGAACAATGAGCCCGTACCAGCACGGTGAAGTATTCGTAACGGATGACGGCGCTGAAACAGACTTGGACCTTGGTCACTATGAGCGTTTTATCGACATTAACCTGAATAAATTCAGCAACGTGACAACAGGTAAAATCTATTCAACAGTTCTTAAAAAAGAACGCCGCGGAGATTACCTTGGCGGAACCGTACAGGTCATTCCGCACATCACAAACGAATTGAAAGACCGTGTTTACCGCGCAGGGAAAGAGACAAACGCAGATGTTGTCATTACAGAAATCGGCGGTACTGTCGGAGACATCGAATCACTGCCATTCCTTGAAGCGATCCGCCAAATGAAGAGCGATATCGGCCGTGAAAACGTAATGTACATCCACTGTACGCTTGTACCTTACATTAAAGCTGCTGGCGAATTAAAAACAAAACCGACACAGCACAGCGTAAAAGAATTGCGCAGCTTGGGCATTCAGCCAAACATCATCGTCGTTCGTACAGAAATGCCGATTTCTCAAGATATGAAAGATAAAATCGCGCTTTTCTGCGACATCGATACAAAAGCGGTTATTGAATGTGAAGATGCGGACAACCTTTACTCCATTCCGCTGGAGCTTCAAAAACAAGGGCTTGATAAGCTTGTTTGCGAGCACATGAAATTGGCATGCAAAGAAGCGGAAATGTCCGAGTGGAAAGAGCTTGTTAACAAAGTCAGCAACCTGTCTCAAACGATTACAATCGGCCTTGTCGGCAAATACGTTGAGCTTCCTGACGCATACATTTCTGTTGTCGAGTCTCTCCGCCATGCGGGCTATGCGTTTGACACAGATGTAAAAGTGAAGTGGATCAACGCGGAAGAAGTGACAGAAAACAATATCGCAGAACTCACAAGCGGAACAGACGGCATCATTGTGCCGGGCGGATTCGGAGACCGCGGTGTTGAAGGCAAAATCGTCGCGACAAAATACGCGCGCGAAAACAACATTCCGTTCTTGGGCATTTGCTTGGGCATGCAGGTGGCGTCTATTGAATACGCACGAAATGTATTGGGCTTAAAAGGCGCTCACTCAGCGGAAATTGATCCGTCAACTCAATACCCGATCATTGATCTTCTTCCTGAACAGAAGGATGTGGAGGATCTCGGAGGAACGCTTCGTCTCGGCCTTTACCCTTGTAAGCTTGAAGAAGGCACGAAAGCCTTTGAAGTGTATCAGGATGAAGTGGTGTACGAGCGCCACCGCCACCGCTATGAGTTTAACAATGAATTCAGACAGCAAATGGAAGAGCAAGGCTTCGTATTCTCAGGCACAAGCCCTGATGGACGCCTTGTTGAAATCATCGAGCTGAAAGACCACCCTTGGTTCGTGGCTTCTCAGTTCCACCCAGAGTTCAAGTCAAGACCGACAAGACCTCAGCCTCTATTCAAAGGCTTTATCGGAGCGTCTGTCGAAGCTGCAAATCAGAAGTAATAAAAAAGACTTGCCGTTTGTCAAAAGCGGGCAAGTCTTTTTTATTTGTTTCCGGCAAGTTCCAGCATGTACAATAAGATATTATGCATACTCTTGCAGAATTTCTTTTAGTGTAAACGATAAAGCGTGATAGACATACAGTGCTGTCATTAAAGAGGGAAACCCGTAACGGGTGCCGTCTTCATCGGGAACAAGCGGCATTTTTAATTTAGAATCAATATGCACATCACAATACTGTTCTATTCCCGCACTGTCTTTGGCTGCGGGCGATACGCATACGACTCCCGCACCTTTTTCATACAGCTCTTTTGCGAGCGCCTGCTCTTCGGCTGTGCCCGTCCCTGAGCAAAACATCAGCACCCTGTCGCTTTCTGTCACTTCCTCAGCGCTTTCTGGAAAGGCTTTGACAGATGGGAAGGGTTCTTTGCTTTCAGTGGCCTCAAAAAAGACGCCCTGAAGCTCATTCGCTCCGTATAAATAAATCGAATGCCCGCTGATCACCGCTTGAGCAAGCAGCCGCGCCCCATCTTCAATCGCGTCAGATTCCTTATCCTGAATGCGGGAAAAAATACCTGTTAACTGCGTCGTGAATATTTTCAACATAAGTGAATCCTCCTTTATAACGTACAATATCAGTATACAACAAAAGAGAAAATGCTCAGAAAATGTCGTAAAGTAGACTATTATAATTAAAGGAAATAGGAAAATCAAACAGAATACATACAATACTGCTTACTTTTGACGAAAATCATAATATTGGGGTGTAAAATGATGAATGAAAAAATTTTAATCGTTGATGATCAATACGGCATTCGTATTTTGCTAAATGAAGTGTTCAATAAAGAAGGCTACCAGACGTTTCAGGCTGCGAACGGCCTGCAGGCGCTTGACATTGTGACAAAAGAACGGCCCGACCTTGTGCTTTTGGACATGAAAATTCCCGGCATGGACGGAATCGAAATCTTAAAACGGATGAAGGTCATTGACGAAAACATCCGGGTCATTATCATGACGGCATACGGAGAGCTCGACATGATCCAAGAATCGAAGGAATTGGGCGCTCTGACGCACTTTGCCAAGCCGTTTGACATCGACGAAATCAGAGACGCCGTCAAAAAATATCTGCCCCTGAAGTCTAACTGACAAAAAGAAGAAACAAATGAATCATGTCATTATGTTGCCGATTTGTCGAAAAGTTGGTATCCTAGTTATGGAGAAAAAGCGATCTGAGTATTTACATATGACAGCAATATATGGGTCATGCTAGGGTGGAAAGCTTTTTTCGCTAGAAGACAATCAGGCTACATAAGGAGGACATTCGACATGCCTTTAGTTTCTATGACGGAAATGTTGAATACAGCTAAAGAAAAAGGGTACGCTGTAGGACAATTTAACTTAAACAACCTTGAGTTTACTCAAGCGATTTTACAAGCAGCTGAAGAAGAAAAATCTCCAGTGATCCTTGGTGTTTCCGAAGGTGCGGGACGCTACATGGGCGGCTTCAAAACAGTCGTTGCTATGGTAAAAGCACTTATGGAAGAGTACAAAGTGACAGTTCCTGTTGCGATTCACTTAGACCACGGTTCAAGCTTTGAATCTTGTGCGAAAGCGATTCATGCAGGTTTCACATCTGTAATGATCGACGCTTCTCACCATCCATTTGAAGAAAACGTAGCAACAACTGCTAAAGTTGTTGAGCTTGCTCATTTCCACGGAGTATCTGTAGAAGCTGAGCTTGGAACAGTAGGCGGACAAGAAGATGACGTTATCGCTGAAGGCGTAATCTACGCTGATCCTAAAGAGTGCCAAGAGCTTGTTGAGCGCACTGGCATCGACTGCCTTGCACCTGCATTAGGTTCTGTTCACGGCCCTTACAAAGGTGAGCCAAACCTTGGCTTCAAAGAAATGGAAGAGATCGGAAAATCAACTGGTCTTCCATTAGTTCTTCACGGCGGTACTGGAATTCCGACTGCTGACATCAAAAAATCAATTTCACTTGGTACAGCTAAAATCAACGTGAATACTGAAAACCAAATTTCTTCTGCAAAAGCTGTTCGCGAAACATTGGCAGCTAAGCCTGACGAGTACGATCCACGTAAATACCTTGGACCAGCTCGTGAAGCGATCAAAGAAACAGTTATCGGTAAAATGCGTGAATTTGGTTCTTCAAACCAAGCTTAATTCAATTGGAACTTTTTATAGCCGCCTGACAGCTTGACAGGCGGTTTTCCGTCTATCTTTAGAAAGCGCAATCATATTCGCAGTTCAGAAAATTTCTTAATCAGGGAGGCTTTTTGAAAATGTTATTCTTTGTTGATACAGCCAATATCGATGAAATTAGAGAAGCGAATGAATTAGGAATTCTCGCCGGTGTAACGACGAATCCTAGTTTAGTAGCAAAGGAAGCTAACGTATCATTCCACGACCGTCTTCGCGAGATCACAGACGTCGTGAAAGGGTCTGTAAGCGCAGAGGTTATTTCTTTGAAAGCTGAGGAAATGATCGAGGAAGGAAAAGAACTGGCGAAGATCGCTCCGAACATCACGGTGAAAATCCCAATGACGTCTGACGGTTTAAAAGCGGTAAGAGCACTTACTGACTTAGGCATCAAAACAAACGTTACATTGATCTTCAATGCCAACCAGGCGCTTCTTGCTGCCAGAGCGGGTGCAACATATGTATCTCCATTCCTGGGACGTTTAGATGACATCGGCCACAACGGGCTTGACCTGATTTCAGAAGTTAAACAGATTTTTGACATTCACGGCCTTGACACGCAAATCATTGCAGCGTCAATCCGCCATCCGCAGCACGTGACAGAAGCCGCTCTTAGAGGGGCTCATATCGGCACAATGCCGCTGAAAGTCATTCATGCGCTCACTAAACACCCGTTAACAGACAAAGGAATCGAACAATTCCTGGCAGACTGGAACAAATAATAAAAGGGGCGGCAAACAGCTTTATGCCTGTTTGCCGCGGCCTTTGTATTTCACCGACCTGATACAGCGGATCTTCAGATGCTGACGCCGCTTTACAGAGAAGGAATCATTGGGCTGCAGAAGCTGATATCGGAATGAAGGGTATGCGTACTGCTTTTGCCGGATGACGACGATGTCTCTCGAGCCGGCGGGTCTCTGTGCATCTTTTGAAACCTGTACCCCCCAAAGCTTCGCTATTTTCTTCCTGATATTTTACAATGTGTTGTATTCTTTCTCTTCGAATTGGCTAGATTTTGGACATGAGCTTTATTTGCAGAGACAGAATAAAATGACATTTTATTTAGCTCCGCAGCTATCTTCTTATGGAAGGAGACTATCATGGAAAAGTTGAATATTGCCGGCGGTGACTCGTTAAACGGTACAGTACATATCAGCGGCGCTAAAAACAGCGCTGTTGCGTTAATACCTGCAACCATTTTGGCAAATTCCGAGGTGACAATTGAAGGGCTTCCAGAGATTTCAGATATTGAAACGCTGCGTGACCTGTTAAAGGAAATTGGCGGCAACGTGCATTTTGAGAATGGGGAAATGGTTGTTGACCCTACGTCGATGATCAGCATGCCGCTTCCTAACGGGAAAGTAAAAAAGCTTCGCGCGTCATATTATTTAATGGGGGCGATGCTCGGCCGCTTCAAGCAGGCGGTCATTGGATTGCCTGGCGGCTGTCACTTAGGGCCCCGTCCGATTGATCAGCATATCAAAGGCTTTGAAGCACTCGGAGCTGAAGTAACCAATGAACAAGGCGCCATTTATTTGCGAGCTGAAAGGCTGAGAGGCGCAAGGATTTATTTAGATGTCGTAAGCGTTGGGGCAACGATTAACATTATGCTCGCCGCTGTTTTGGCAGAAGGGAAAACGATCATCGAAAACGCTGCCAAGGAGCCTGAGATCATTGACGTCGCGACATTGCTTACCAGCATGGGCGCCAAAATCAAAGGTGCGGGCACCAATGTGATTCGAATCGACGGCGTGAAGGAACTGCACGGCTGCAAGCATACGATCATTCCGGACAGAATTGAAGCCGGGACATTTATGATTGCAGGGGCTGCAATGGGCAAGGAAGTCATTATCGATAACGTCATTCCCACTCATCTTGAGTCGTTAACGGCAAAGCTGAGAGAAATGGGCTATCATATCGAAACAAGTGACGACCAGCTCCTCATTGTCGGCGGGCAGAAGAACTTAAAGCCGGTTGACGTCAAAACCCTCGTATACCCGGGGTTTCCGACTGATTTACAGCAGCCGATGACGGCGCTCCTGACAAGGGCGAAAGGGACGAGTGTCGTCACAGACACCATCTACTCGGCAAGATTCAAGCACATTGATGAGCTGAGACGAATGGGTGCCAATATGAAAGTGGAAGGCAGATCTGCCATCATCACAGGTCCTGTCGAGCTTCAAGGCGCAAAAGTGAAGGCGAGTGATCTGCGTGCCGGAGCCTGCTTGGTGGTAGCCGGACTGATGGCTGATGGCGTCACGGAAATTACGGGACTGGAGCATATTGACCGCGGATACAGCAGCCTTGAGAAGAAGCTTGAGGGGCTTGGAGCGACAATTTGGCGTGAAAGAATGACTGACGAAGAAATAGAACAGCTTCAAAATTCATAATGGTTTCTTGTGAGAGGAGATCGTGTTGAAATGGAAAGAAGTTTATCAATGGAATTGGTACGTGTAACCGAGGCTGCGGCATTGGCATCAGCAAGATGGATGGGCCGGGGAAAAAAAGATGAGGCTGATGAAGCGGCAACAAGTGCAATGAGAGACGTTTTTGATACAGTGCCGATGAAAGGGACCGTTGTAATCGGTGAAGGGGAAATGGACGAAGCGCCGATGCTGTATATCGGGGAAAAACTCGGAAACGGGTACGGCCCTCGCGTTGATGTCGCAGTTGACCCTCTTGAAGGCACAAACATCTTAGCAAGCGGCGGCTGGAACGCGCTGACGGTGATCGCGGTCGCAGACCATGGCACGCTTCTGAATGCTCCTGACATGTATATGCAAAAAATCGCAGTCGGTCCGGAAGCGGTGGGCTGCATTGACATCGAAGCACCTGTCATTGACAACCTTAAAGCGGTGGCAAAAGCGAAAAACAAGGACGTTGAGGACGTCGTTGCCACAATTTTAAATCGTGAAAGACACGAAAAAATCATTTCCGAGCTTCGTGAGGCCGGCGCCAGAATCAAATTGATCAATGACGGCGATGTCGCAGGCGCCATCAACACGGCTTTCGACCACACGGGCGTTGATATCCTGTTCGGATCAGGCGGCGCTCCTGAGGGTGTGCTTTCCGCTGTTGCGCTAAAAGCACTCGGCGGAGAAATCATTGGTAAACTTCTTCCGCAAAGCGAAGAAGAAATCACTCGCTGTCACAAAATGGGCCTTGATTTAAGCAAAGTCCTTCGCATGGAAGACCTTGTGAAGGGTGATGACGCGATTTTTGCAGCTACAGGGGTTACTGACGGCGAGCTGTTAAAAGGAGTTCAATTCAAAGGCTCTGTCGGTACAACTGAAAGCTTAGTTATCCGTGCAAAATCGGGCACTGTTCGTTTCGTTGACGGCAGACACAGCTTGAAAAAGAAACCAAATCTTGTAATCCGTCCATAACAAACAGAAAAAGCGGGTGTGAGCCCGCTTTAACTTTTGCAGAAAAGCGTCAACTCTATCAATTCCGTGTCAAAACCTTATTTCAGTTGAATAATTTTTTGAAATAAGGTAAAAATAAAGAGTGCTGCGAATTTTACTGCGTAATACCTTCTTTTAAGCACTAGGAAAGTTTCAATTTCTACCGCATACAGACGATATAAGTATTGATCTTCTCATGTTTTTGTCCTCGCTTCCTTCAAAACTCATTAAGACAATCCTTTTAACAAAAGCGCCGATCATGGGTGGAAGTGTTACCGATAGAAGTTCCTTTATGTTAAAAAAAGAATGTGCTTTGGCGGATGTTGTGCAAAAGCAGCAGATGACATGTTCAGAGTAAGATATTGACTATGAAAAGCGTGGTGTTTTTATGAAAGACGTATCTATTTCCTCTTTGGAAAATATGAAATTGAAAGAGCTTTATGAACTTGCAAGACATTATAAAATCTCCTATTACAGCAAACTGACAAAAAAAGAACTCATTTTCGCCATTCTGAAAGCGAATGCAGAACAGGAAGATCTGCTGTTTATGGAAGGCGTTCTCGAGATCATCCAGTCTGAAGGTTTCGGCTTCCTGAGACCGATCAACTACTCTCCAAGCTCAGAAGACATTTACATCTCAGCTTCACAAATCCGCCGTTTCGATTTGCGGAACGGAGACAAAGTATCAGGCAAGGTTCGCCCGCCAAAAGAAAATGAGCGTTACTATGGACTTTTGCACGTTGAAGCAGTAAATGGGGATGATCCCGAATCTGCAAAAGAGCGTGTGCATTTCCCGGCTCTTACGCCACTTTATCCAGATCGCCAAATGGTGCTTGAAACAAAGCCGAACTTCTTGTCTACAAGAATTATGGACATGATGGCGCCGGTTGGATTTGGACAGCGCGGATTGATTGTTGCGCCGCCGAAAGCCGGAAAAACGATGCTGCTGAAGGAAATTGCCAACAGCATTACAGCGAACCAGCCTGAAGCAGAGCTGATCGTGCTTTTAATTGACGAAAGACCTGAGGAAGTAACCGATATCGAGCGCTCTGTAGCTGGGGATGTCGTCAGCTCAACGTTTGATGAAGTGCCGGAAAACCATATCAAAGTGGCCGAGCTTGTGCTTGAACGTGCGATGCGTCTCGTGGAACACAAAAAAGACGTCATTATCCTGATGGACAGCATCACACGGCTTGCCCGCGCCTACAACTTAGTGATTCCGCCAAGTGGAAGAACGCTTTCCGGGGGGATTGACCCAGCGGCGTTCCACCGTCCGAAACGCTTCTTCGGGGCTGCGAGAAATATCGAAGAAGGCGGCAGCTTAACCATCCTTGCTACGGCTCTGGTCGATACAGGTTCACGTATGGATGATGTCATTTATGAAGAATTCAAGGGAACAGGCAACATGGAACTCCATCTTGACCGCTCTCTTGCCGAGCGCCGCATCTTCCCTGCCATCGATATCCGCCGTTCAGGAACGCGCAAAGAAGAGCTGCTTGTGCCTAAAGAGCATCTTGATCGTTTATGGTCTATCCGCAAAACGATGTCTGATTCACCTGATTTCGCCGAAAAGTTCATGAGAAAAATGAAAAAAACCAAAACAAACCAGGAATTTTTCGATATTCTCAATCAAGAATGGAAACAGGCAAATCTATCATCTGCAAGAAGGTAAATTGTATTTGCAAAAGAAGTAAATCACTGATATAATTTTCTCATATGCGTTTCGGACAATGCTCCGAAATAATAACTCTGTTTCCACACGGGATTCAGGGCGGAAGGAGATGGATACAATGAAAGCAGGAATTCATCCTAATTTCAAAAAAGCAACAGTTAAATGCGCTTGCGGAAATGAATTTGAAACAGGCTCAGTAAAAGAAGAGGTACGCGTTGAGATTTGCTCTGAATGCCACCCATTCTACACTGGCCGTCAAAAATTCGCTTCTGCTGATGGTCGTGTTGATCGCTTTAACAAAAAATACGGTCTTAAGTAATAATAGATTTCTCAACAGGCAAGCAGCAGTCTTGCCTGTTTTTTATATTGTCTAAAACACAGCTGGCAGAGAGAGGGGAGCGAAGCCTATGTACATAATGAAACAAAGCGGGTGGCTTGAGCTGATTTGCGGCAGCATGTTCTCGGGGAAATCTGAAGAGCTGATCAGAAGAGTGAAGAGAGCAACTTACGCCAAGCAGGAAGTCAGGGTATTTAAGCCTGTAATTGATAACCGATACAGCGAAGCTGCTGTTGTCTCCCATAATGGAACATCGATGACGAGCTATGCCATTTCGTCTGCTGCGGACATTTGGGATCACATCAGTGAAAGTACAGATGTGATTGCGGTTGATGAAGTGCAGTTTTTTGATCAGGAAATAGTTGAGGTTTTATCATCTCTTGCCGATAAAGGCTACCGTGTGATAGCAGCAGGCCTTGATATGGATTTTAGGGGAGAGCCGTTCGGTGTCGTCCCGAATATCATGGCGATTGCGGAAAGTGTGACAAAGCTGCAAGCCGTCTGTTCTGTTTGCGGATCACCGGCGAGCAGAACACAGCGCCTCATTGACGGCAAACCTGCTTCTTACGATGATCCGGTCATTTTGGTTGGTGCATCTGAATCATATGAAGCAAGATGCAGACATCATCACGAAGTCCCAGGAAAATCTAAAAAATAGTCCAAAACAAGGGTATAAAGATAGAATGCACCGGCTAAAACACCGGTGTTTTTTTTATATTCTGATAATATCCAATTAAAAAATTTAATTAAGTATATTAAAAAATTAAGTAATTTTCTTCCCTTGAATTTTGATTTTGACAGGCATACAATAGCTTACGTAATGTAAATAGTTTTGAGACATTGTTCGAATAATTGTCACAAAGTCGCATAAAGATTATGATCGGTCATATTTTAGATGGGTTATTACTTAACTTGGTTAACTATTTCAAGAAAGAAGGAGATTTGCTTGAATAACATAAAAAAAACCAAAGAAGGCCACTTAGAAACAACTCTTAGAGGAAAAGAAGTTTTATCTATTCCTACTTTAAATAAAGGCGTTGCTTTTTCACTAGAAGAAAGACAAGAACTTGGCTTAGAAGGGCTTCTCCCGCCAACTGTACTCTCTCTTGATCAACAAGCACAACGCGCGTACGAGCAGTTCCAAGCGCAGCCTGACCGCCTTCGTCAAAATGTTTACTTAAGTGATCTTGCAAACCGTAACGAAGTTCTTTTCTATAAATTGCTGAAAAGCCATCTTCGCGAAATGCTTCCTGTTGTGTACACGCCAACAGTTGGTGAAGCGATTCAGGAATACAGCCATGAATATAGAAGACCTCAAGGAATCTACTTGTCAATCGATAACATTGACGGTATTGAAAAAGCGTTTGAAAACCTTCATGCTACAGCAGGCGATATTGATCTTATCGTTGCTACTGACTCCGAAAGCATTCTCGGTATCGGTGACTGGGGTGTAGGCGGTATTAATATCGCAATCGGTAAATTGGCTGTTTACACTGCTGCAGCTGGTATTGACCCTAGCCGTGTTATCCCGGTTGTGCTTGATGTCGGTACGAACAACGAAAAACTTCTAAACGATCCTTTATATATTGGTAACAAGCATGAACGTGTTCAAGGTGAACGCTACGAAGCTTTCATTGACGCTTATGTAAAAGCTGCATTGAAATTCTTCCCTAAAGCGCTTCTTCACTGGGAAGACCTTGGCAACAAAAATGCACGCAACATCATGAAAAAATACAATCATGAAATCCTGACATTTAATGATGATATTCAAGGTACTGGCGCGATTACACTTGCAGGTGTGCTTGCCGCTATGAAGAAAACCGGCGCTTCTATTAAAGATCAGCGTGTTGTTATCTTCGGTGCTGGTTCTGCTGGTATCGGTATTGCTGACCAAATCCGTGACACAATGGTGCTAGCCGGATTATCTGAAGAAGAAGCTAACAAACGTTTCTACACACTTGATTACAGAGGCTTGCTGACTGAAGACATCGAAGGCATCCTTGATTTCCAAAAACCTTACCTTCGCAATGCGGATGAAGTGAAAGACTGGAAGCGCGATGAAAAAGGTCAAATTCCATTCGATGAAGTTGTTCGTCAAGCGAAACCAACGATCTTGATTGGTACTTCAGGGGTTTCAGGTGCATTCACAGAGGAAATTGTAAAAGAAATGGCATCTCACGTAGACCGTCCGGTTATCATGCCGATGTCTAACCCGACTCACCTTGCTGAAGCTGTTCCTGAAGATCTGTTCAAATGGACTGACGGAAAAGTGCTTATTGCAACAGGAAGCCCATTTGACAATGTAGAATACAACGGTGTTTCTTATGAAATCGGACAATCTAATAACGCATTCGCGTTCCCTGGTCTTGGACTTGGTTCAATTGTAGCTGAAGCGCGTATCATTACGCCTGCTATGTTTGCTGCAACTGCTGATGCGATTGCTGAAATGGTTGATCTTGAAACACCTGGAGCAGGATTGCTTCCAAGCATTGATAAGCTTCAAGAGGTTTCTATCCAAGTTGCGATTGCCGTTGCTGAAGCAGCAATTAAAGATGGCGTGGCAAATCGTCAGCCTGAAGATGTGAAACAAGCGGTACTTGATGCAATGTGGACACCTGAATACAAAAAAGTCATCGCGAAATAATTAGCGAGTAAATTTTTTCGTCCGAGGGAAAGCTTTTTGTAAAGCTAAAGTATACGGACATAGGATTTGGAGGAGAATATTTTGAGCATCTTAGATATCTTAATCCTCCTGGCGCCGATTTTCTTTGTTATCGTGCTGGGTTGGTTTGCAGGACATTTTGGAAGTTATGATGCCAAGTCGGCAAAAGGGGTAAGTACGTTAGTAACGAAATACGCACTTCCAGCTCACTTTATCGCTGGTATTTTGACAACTTCCAGAAGTGAATTTTTATCACAAGTACCTTTAATGATTTCTTTAATTATTGGGATTGTTGGTTTCTATATCATCATTCTTTTGGTTTGCAGATTTATTTTCAAGTATGATTTAACGAACTCATCTGTATTTTCTTTGAACTCTGCACAGCCGACATTCGCATTTATGGGTATCCCGGTATTGGGAAGCTTATTCGGAGCGAATGAAGTTGCGATTCCGATCGCGGTCACAGGTATCGTGGTTAACGCGATTCTTGATCCGCTCGCGATCATTATCGCTACTGTTGGTGAGTCTTCTAAGAAAAACGAAGAGAGTGGCGACAGCTTCTGGAAGATGACAGGAAAATCAATCCTGCATGGTCTTTGTGAGCCGCTTGCAGCTGCTCCGTTAATCAGTATGATCTTAGTGCTGGTTTTCAATTTCACTCTTCCTGAGCTGGGTGTTAAAATGCTTGATCAGCTTGGAAGCACAACATCTGGTGTTGCTCTCTTTGCTGTCGGTGTTACCGTTGGTATTCGTAAAATTAAACTCAGTATGCCGGCTATCGGTATTGCGTTACTAAAAGTTGCGGTTCAGCCTGCATTAATGTTCCTGATTGCTCTTGCTATCGGACTTCCGGCTGACCAAACAACAAAAGCAATCCTTCTTGTTGCATTCCCTGGTTCTGCCGTTGCAGCCATGATTGCGACTCGTTTTGAGAAACAAGAAGAAGAAACTGCAACTGCGTTTGTGGTCAGTGCGATTCTGTCATTGATTTCACTTCCAATCATTATCGCGCTTACTGCGTAACAAAAAAAGCTCCCTTTACGGGAGCTTTTTGCTTTAGGTTTGAAATTTGAACAGTGACAGCAGCGGTTTTTTTCTTGTTTTGGTTTTTTCAGAAGCAGCAGCAGTCTCGGGGATCGGCTGAGCGGTGAATTCTTTCATTTGTGAGGTCAGTGATTGCAGATCTGCAAGAATATCATCGATTTCTCTGCGGTGCTGAAGCAGCTGGTAAGATACACCTTCATCGGCTTTTTGTTTCAGCTGGCGTTCCAGTTCCGACATTCTTGCCATCAATTCACTTTCGTCCTGCCTTTGCTGTAAAAGGGTGTCCAGCTTTTGTTCAAGCTGCTCGATTCTTCGTTCTGTGTCGCTATTTGTTTTTTGGACAAGGAAGCCTGTGCGCTTTTTAGCGCTTTTCGGCAGATGAATATCCTGAATCGCCGTGCCTTCAGAGATTTGTTTTTGAACGGATTTTAGAACCTTCACGTCTTCTGCCGTGAACGAATAGTGTCCGAGCTCATTGCGTTCGGCTGGAAGATTCAGCTGCTTCACCCACCGCTGCACCGTTTTTGCGGAGACGCCGAGTTCACTTGCTACCATATTTGTATTCATGATCCCATACCTCCTTTTAAGCTAGGTATTCGACCATAGAATGCGGTTCCCTTCCCGTTAGACAAAACAAGAAAAGATTCGGCAAAGAAAGTGGGTATCTCCTTTTTTTCTTCAAAAACTGTTATTGTTCATACAGTTCTAATGGAAGCTGGTCAGGATCAAAAAAGAAGGTGAAACGTTTGCCGGTCAGCGGGTCTGTTCTGATTGGCTCTGTTTCGATTCCTTTTTCATGAAGCTCCTGAACCGCCTTATCCAAGCTGCTGACTGTAAAGGCGAGGTGGCGCAGGCCTGCGGCTTCAGGCCGGGTTTGTCGTTCGGGCGGATCGGGAAACGAGAACAGCTCAATGACATACGAGCCGTTAAGCGACAAATCAAGCTTATAGGAGCCGCGCTCTTCGCGGTACGTTTCTTGAATCACCTGAAAACCAAGCTTATGTACGTAGAAAGCTTTCGACTTTTCGTAATCTGAACATATGATTGCAATATGATGTATGGATTTCAGCAACATCATCCCTCCTCGAATTCCAGTATAGCAGAGGGGGCTTTTCCAGCTGGGATTGAAATGCTTTTGACTGGGGTTAATCACTATACTATAATGAGAATGTTACGCACAGGAAAACAGAGGTGAAGACCGTGTTAGACCGTTTAAAATCAATTGAAGAACGATACGAGAAATTAAATGAGCTTTTGAGCGATCCAGAAGTAGTCAACGATCCGAAAAAGCTAAGAGAATATTCAAAAGAGCAATCTGATATACAAGAAACAGTTGACGTATATAGACAATACAGAGATGCGTCAGAACAGCTGGCTGATGCAAAAGCGATGCTTGAAGAGAAGCTGGACGCTGAGATGCGCGACATGGTGAAGGAAGAGATTTCTGAACTTCAGAAGGAAACGGAAACACTGTCAGAACGGCTGAAAGTGCTCTTGATCCCGAAAGATCCTAATGATGATAAAAACGTTATTATGGAGATCCGCGGAGCCGCGGGAGGCGAGGAAGCCGCTTTATTCGCGGGCAACCTGTACAGAATGTATTCCCGTTATGCCGAGCTTCAGGGCTGGAAAACAGAGGTCATGGAAGCGAATGTAACCGGAACAGGCGGCTACAAAGAGATCATCTTTATGATTACGGGAAGCGGCGCGTATTCTAAACTCAAATATGAAAACGGCGCCCACCGCGTACAGCGTGTTCCGGAAACAGAATCAGGCGGACGCATCCATACATCCACTGCAACAGTAGCATGTCTTCCTGAGGCAGAAGAGGTAGAGGTTGACATCCATGAGAAGGATATCCGTGTCGATACGTTTGCTTCAAGCGGACCGGGCGGACAAAGCGTTAACACAACAATGTCTGCGGTTCGTCTGACTCACTTGCCGACAGGTGTAGTTGTATCATGCCAGGATGAAAAATCTCAAATTAAGAACAAAGAAAAAGCAATGAAGGTTCTCCGTGCCAGAATCTATGATAAATTTCAGCAGGAAGCCCAGGCTGAATATGATCAAACACGGAAATCAGCAGTCGGATCTGGTGACCGCTCTGAACGTATCCGCACATACAACTTCCCGCAAAACCGTGTGACGGATCACAGAATCGGTTTGACGATTCAAAAGCTTGATCAGATTCTTGAAGGAAAACTTGACGAAGTGGTTGAAGCGCTGATTGTTGAAGATCAGGCAAGCAAGCTTCAGCAGTCGGAAGGTTAAGATGAAGACGATATTCGAAGCCCTGAAATGGGCTTCTTCTTATTTAACCGAAGCGGGAAGAGAAGAAAATGCTGCCGAGCTCCTATTGCTTTATGATACCGGAATGGAGAGAAGCAAACTGCTCGCAAGCTTACAGGAACCGATTGGTGAAGACGAGCTGTATCGCTTTAAGCGTCACGTTGAGATGCATAAAGAGGGCGTGCCGGTTCAATACATTATAGGAAAAGAGTTTTTTTATGGACGGGAATTTATGGTGAATGATGATGTGCTGATCCCGCGGCCGGAAACTGAAGAAGTTGTCTTTCATTTGCTTGAAAAATATCGGAGTGTCTTTTCTGAAGACGGCAAGCTCGAAGTTGTTGACGTTGGTACAGGGAGCGGCGCAATAGCCGTCACGCTTGCGCTTGAAAACCAAAACTTTTCTGTGTCGGCGGTCGATATTTCGAAAGAGGCGCTGCAAGTCGCCTCTGCCAATGCAGAAAAACTCGGAGCAAATGTGCGCTTTTATCAGGGCGATCTGCTTGAGCCTTTTATTAAGGCGGGAAAAAAAGCGGATATCATTGTCTCAAACCCGCCATATATATCAGAGGAAGAAATGGCTGATCTATCGGAAATTGTCCGTTTTCATGAGCCGCTGCACGCGCTCACCGATGGCGGAGACGGGCTGAAATTTTATAAGCGGTTTATGGAAGACATTCCGCTTGTCATGAAGGATAAAGTATTTGTCGTTTTTGAAATCGGGTGGAAACAGGGAGCGGCGGTCAAAGACCTGATCCTCAAGGCGTTTAAGGGAGCGGAAGTGGAAGTGCTGAAAGATATTAATGGAAAAGACAGAACCATATGCGCTCTGATTCATAAAAATAAATAAGCAGCTTGCTGGCGAGTGAATGGATCAAGCTGTTTAACACCAGCAAAGGGGATGTAAACATGAAAAAGGCCCTGACAGCAGGAATCCTGCTCATTGCGATTGAGAGCATGATTGGCACCATTTTTCCGCAGGCTCTTTCATATGAAGCGATTTTTGGCGTTGCGTCTCTCGTTTTAGTGGGGCTCGCGATCATTACATCGGGTTTGGCTGTAAGCGGAAGCGATCAGCGGGCAAACTACCATTCAGAAACCAAAGAAGGCCGTACATCTCGCATGAAAATGGCGGCCGCTTTCTTTGTTGCGGCGATACCTTCCATTCTATGTTATTTGCTGACGATTTTGTTTTAATAAAAAAGGAAGCCTCTTAGGCTTCCTTTTTTTGCAGTAAAACAGAGTCCCATATCCAATAGATAAGAGCTGTTAATACAGCGAAAAGATAGAAGGCTGTATTTTGAAACAAAGATTGTCCCGAAGGCTGAAGCACGCCGAAAATGATCGCGTTGGCAATAAAAGCAGCGGCAAGGTAATACAGCAGATACAAAGGGCTGAACCGTTTCGGCTTTTTATTCATCATGATTTGAAGCGGCAGTGCGAAGATCAAATAAGGAAACAGAAAATAAAATGCCATTGTGATGAGAGCGGCAATGATAAATGAATGAATATAAATTACTGAATAAAGAACGGACATCGTGAATGCTGATAACAGCACTGTATAATTGTATTTCATCTTAAACCTCCTAAAACACTATCGTACCATAAATAAGATTAACAGCTTGCTAGATTTTTTTCACCCTGCACGTTTACCCCCGGCTCTCCTTGTCCATAATAGGGCTAGAAACAAAGCACGGAGAGGAACGGTGGGGACCGATGAAAAAAACAGTAATCATTTGTATATATATCTTTCTTTTATTATCTGGAGCGCTCGTAGGGCTGGCAAAAGAAGAGACGGCACAAAAATCGGAAAATCAGCCGGTGGTCATACCGGATCAGGCGATTCGTTTGAGAATATTGGCAAACAGCGATAGTGATCAAGACCAGCAATTAAAACGTCATATAAGAGACGCGGTGAATAAAGAAATCACAACTTGGGTAAAGGATATTACTTCTATTGAAGAAGCGCGTCGCGTGATTCGTTCAAAGCTGCCTGAAATCAAAGCAATTGCAAAGGAAACAATGGAGAAAGAAGGAGCGAATCAGTCGATATCCGTTGATTTTGACAAAATCTCGTTTCCGACAAAGCTTTACGGCAACATGGTATATCCTGCCGGTGAGTATGAAGCGATTTTGATTACGCTTGGAAACGGAGACGGCGCCAACTGGTGGTGTGTGCTGTTCCCGCCCCTCTGCTTTCTCGATTTTTCTAACGGGGAAGCCGTCAAAGAACAAGAAGATAAAGAAGCCTCAAAAAAGCAGACTGAAAAAGTGCTTGAGGACGTAACCGCTAAAGCGGAAAAAGCCAAAAAAGAAGAGAACGAAGAAAAAGAAGACGACGGCACAGAAGTGAAATTCTTTTTAGTCGAATGGATTTCCGACCTTTTTTCCTAATCATCTGGTCTAAAAATAGATTTGCCTCATAGATTGGAAGAAAGAACGCAAAAACGGGGTGAACGGATGTTTTATCAACTGCGGGTGGCAAGGGAAAAAGACGGAGATGTGCTCGAGGCATTTTTAAAACAGGCAAAAACCAGCTATGAAGGCGTGAAAGAAGGCTTCACTCAATTTCTTATGCTGGAGGACAGTGAGAAAAACATTGCCGGATGCCTCGGTATTGAAAAAATAAGCTGTGACCAGGGGCTGCTGCGATCACTTGTCATATCGGACAAGCTTCACCAAGGCCACATTGTCACGCTTTTTCAAAGCATGGAGGTGCTGTGCGAAAAGCATCAGATCAAAACCGTGTACCTAGTAGCAAATCAGCATTCCTCTGCGGACTTTCTGACGGCCATGGGTTTTGAAAGAGCTGAGAGTGTACCGGAGGAGCTGTTTTCTTCTGATCACTTCTGTGAATCGCGGCAAACAGAAGGAGCCGTTTTGATGAAAAAAGCGTCTGGATAAGTGCAGTTTATACACATACTTATCCACTTCTTTATTAGCGTTGTCCACAATTTGTGGATAACGCTTGTTTTATTACAGGACATCTTTTATACTTTCAAAAGGATTACACGCGTAAAACAATCGTTTTATTGTTGTGAATAAGGAGTTTGGTCAGAAATGAAAACGAAAAGATGGTTTGTGGATGTAACTGACGAGTTATCCACAAATGATCCACAAATTGCACAAGCAGCCGCTTTGCTCCGAGAAAATGAGGTCGTTGCCTTTCCGACAGAAACAGTATATGGCCTAGGCGCAAACGCAAAAAATACGGATGCCGTCAAAAAAATATATGAGGCGAAAGGGCGGCCGAGCGATAATCCCCTGATTGTCCACATTGCGGATATCAGCCAGCTTGAGGATTTAACGGGCCCAGCGCCGGAAAAGGCGAAAACATTGATGAAACGGTTTTGGCCGGGAGCACTTACGCTCATTCTGCCTTGCAAACCTGATGCGCTTTCACCTCGTGTAACGGCAGGTCTTGAAACGGTTGCCATTAGAATGCCGGATCATCCGCTTGCCCTTGCATTGATTCGCGAATCGGGACTGCCGATTGCAGCACCGAGCGCCAATCTATCAGGCAAGCCAAGTCCCACAAAAGCAGAGCATGTGGCTCACGACTTGGATGGCCGCATAGCCGGTATTATGGATGGAGGCCCTACCGGAATCGGGGTCGAATCAACCGTGCTTTCATGTGCGGACGACATCCCTGTTCTCTTGCGTCCTGGCGGCATTACGAAGGAACAAATTGAAGCGGTGATCGGGCCGATCCATGTGGATAAAGGGCTCAGCGACCAAAACGAGAAGCCGATTTCTCCAGGGATGAAATATACACATTATGCGCCGACAGCGCCTCTTGCCATTTGCGAAGGCAGCCCAGAGCGCATTCAGCACCTCATTCAAGAATATCAACAGGGCGGAAGACGGGTCGGTGTCCTGACGACAGAAGAAAACGCGGGCGTTTATTCCGCTGATTATGTGAAGAGCTGCGGAAGACGGGCTCAGCTTGAGACTGTTGCGGCAGGGCTGTATGATGCTTTGCGCAGCTTTGATGAGAATAAGGTGGATTTCATTATAGCGGAATCCTTTCCGGATACAGGTGTCGGTCTTGCTATTATGAACAGGCTGATGAAAGCCGCCGGAGGAAGAGTGATTCGCTGAAAGCAGTCAGATGTTCTAACCCTTTTTGGACACGCATAGGCTAAAAAAGCGGGGCGTGTCCAAGGGGGTTATTTATGTATGTCGGATTTGTTTATAGGCGAACTGATTACATTAAGCATCATGGCGTTTGCTTTAGGGATGGATGCTTTTTCTGTCGGCCTTGGAATGGGCATGGTCAAACTTAGAAAGAAGCAGATATTCTATATTGGTTTCATCATCGGCCTCTTTCACGTCATCATGCCTCTTGCAGGGATGGCGGCCGGTAACATGCTGTCAGGGCTCCTCGGCGTGTTAGCGGTTTATATCGGTGGGGCGCTGCTTTTTGTTCTTGGGGTTCAAATGCTTATGGCCTCTTTTAAACAGTCAGAAGAACGATTCATGTCACCGGCAGGGCCGGGCTTATTGCTGTTTGCCATCGGCGTCAGCCTTGACAGCTTTTCCGTCGGCTTGAGTTTGGGGATATACGGCTCGCATCCGCTCCTCACAATTACCCTGTTCGGGCTGTTCAGCATGATGTTGACATGGCTGGGCCTGCTGGTCGGAAAACAAGTGCAGTCTTGGCTTGGCACATACAGCGAAGCGCTCGGGGGCATCATATTAATCGTGTTTGGACTAAAGCTGCTTTTGCCAATTTAATATACCAATAAAAGAAACGAAGTCGCCGTTTCTTTTTTCTTCATATATAATAGAGAAAAATAAGGGGTGACTGACATGGATATTATTTTTGTCTGTACTGGAAATACGTGCCGCAGCCCAATGGCTGAGGCGCTTTTTAAATCAATTGCAGAAATGGAAGGGTTGAATGTCAATGTCCGCTCGGCAGGCTTGTTTGCTTCGCCTAATGGGAAAGCGACGCCTCATGCAGTCGAAGCGCTGTTTGAAAAACACATTGCCCTTAATCATGTGTCTTCTCCATTAACTGAAGAACATATGGAATCCGCTGATTTGGTTCTGGCTATGACCCATCAGCACAAACAGATCATTGCCAGCCAATTTGGACGTTATCGTGATAAAGTGTTTACGTTAAAAGAATATGTCACAGGCAGCCATGGTGATGTCATCGATCCGTTCGGCGGCTCAATTGACATCTATAAACAAACGCGAGATGAGCTTGAAGAGCTTCTTCGGCAGCTGGCAAAACAGCTGAAAAAAGACCGCAGATAAGTTGTCAGAAAATCTGCAAACAGGTCATTTGCAAATCCTGCGTGAAGGAGTAGAATATAGTGAAAAGCACATCATATGGTGTGAATCAAAGAGCGGACAGGCTGCGCGGTCAATAAAGCGGGCGGGCCGCATCACACACGCTGGGAGGAAAAGCAGATGAAAGTAGCCATTGCATCGGATCATGGCGGCGTTCACATTCGAAATGAAATCAAAGAGTTAATGGACGAATTGCAAATTGAATATATTGATATGGGCTGTGACTGCGGCAGCGGCTCTGTCGATTATCCGGATTATGCTTTTCCGGTGGCCGAAAAAGTGGTTAGCGGCGAAGTTGACAGAGGCATTTTAATTTGCGGGACAGGCATCGGCATGAGCATTTCCGCTAATAAAGTAAAAGGGATTCGCTGCGCGCTGGCGCACGATACCTTCAGCGCGAAGGCGACGCGGGAGCATAATGACACAAACATCCTTGCGATGGGTGAACGGGTGATCGGACCTGGTTTGGCTCGGGAAATCGCAAAAATCTGGCTGACTACTGAGTTTACCGGGGGAAGACACCAAACGCGTATTGGAAAAATCTCAGATTATGAAGAGAAAAACCTGTAGGGGTGCTGTTTAATGAATGAGTTGAAACAAACGTGGAAGACGATGCTGTCTGAGTTTCAGGACCAAGCGGAATTGAAACAAGATCAGCTCTTCGTCCTTGGATGCAGCACGAGCGAAGTGGCCGGCAGCCGGATCGGCACATCGGGCAGTGTAGATATCGCTGAAAGCATCTACAGCGGACTTGCCGAGCTTCGGGAAAAAACGGGAATCCATCTGGCGTTTCAATGCTGCGAGCATTTGAACAGAGCGCTTGTCGTCGAAGCAGAAACAGCCAAGCTGTTCAGGCTTCCAACCGTTTCTGCCGTGCCCGTTCCAAAAGCGGGCGGCGCGATGGCGTCTTATGCGTTTAAGCAGATGAAGTCTCCTGTTCTTGTTGAAACCATTCAGGCTGACGCTGGAATTGATATAGGCGATACGTTTATCGGCATGCATCTGAAGCCGGTGGCTGTCCCTGTGCGTGTCTCTCAAAACAGCCTCGGTTCAGCTCATGTGACATTGGCGCGTACACGGCCGAAACTAATCGGCGGAGTGCGGGCGGTTTATGAGTGCGAATGAAAGGACTGCATAGCCAGTCTTTTCTTTTATTTTAAGACAGTGAAATAAATTCCGAACTTTAAATTAAATTTAAGTTATTAATATTCGTTTTTACCAATAAAAATTTAGATTTTTTAAAAATAATCTTTTACATCGGCCTTAAAAACCATGTACAATAGTGATGGTAAAAACAAAGAACAGGATACGGATAGGAGAGGATCTCGCTGATGAAACATTTACCTGCGCAAGACGAACAAGTGTTTAACGCCATTAAAAATGAGCGTGAACGCCAACAGACTAAGATCGAATTGATTGCTTCTGAGAACTTTGTAAGTGAAGCGGTTATGGAAGCACAAGGATCTGTTTTGACAAATAAGTACGCAGAAGGATATCCGGGCAAACGCTACTACGGCGGATGCGAGCACGTCGATGTCGTTGAAGATATCGCCCGTGACCGCGCGAAGGAAATCTTTGGAGCGGAGCATGTAAACGTTCAGCCTCATTCAGGCGCACAAGCAAACATGGCCGTGTACTTCACGATTTTGGAGCAAGGCGATACTGTACTTGGGATGAACCTCTCCCACGGCGGCCATTTAACACACGGAAGCCCAGTCAACTTCAGCGGTGTTCAATATAACTTTGTTGAGTACGGCGTAGATAAAGAAACTCAATATATTGATTACGATGACGTGCGTGAAAAAGCCCTCGCTCATAAACCGAAGCTTATCGTAGCAGGAGCAAGTGCGTATCCTCGTACAATCGACTTTAAGAAATTCCGTGAAATTGCTGATGAAGTCGGCGCTTACTTCATGGTGGATATGGCACATATCGCAGGACTTGTTGCGGCAGGCCTTCATCCAAACCCGGTTCCTTACGCTGATTTCGTTACAACAACAACACATAAAACACTTCGCGGTCCTCGAGGCGGTATGATCCTTTGCCGTGAAGAGTTTGGCAAGAAAATTGATAAATCGATCTTCCCTGGAATTCAAGGCGGCCCGCTGATGCACGTTATTGCCGCAAAAGCTGTTTCATTCGGTGAAGTATTGCAGGACGATTTCAAAACATATGCACAAAACGTCATTTCAAATGCGAAGCGTCTGGCTGAAGCTTTAACGAAAGAGGGCATCCAGCTCGTTTCAGGCGGAACAGACAACCACCTTATCCTTGTTGACCTTCGTTCGCTCGGACTGACTGGTAAGGTTGCGGAGCATGTACTTGATGAAATCGGTATTACGTCTAACAAAAACGCGATTCCATATGATCCTGAAAAACCTTTCGTAACAAGCGGCATCCGTCTTGGTACAGCTGCTGTAACTAGCCGCGGTTTTGACGGAGACGCATTAGAAGAAGTCGGTGCTATCATTGCGCTTGCATTGAAAAACCACGAAGATGAAGGAAAACTTGAAGAAGCAAGACAGCGTGTAGCTGCTCTGACTGATAAGTTTCCTTTATATAAAGAATTAGATTATTAAGATCCTAAAACCCGCTTGGGCTTATGCCCGGCGGGTTTTTTGACGATGTTCTTGAAACTCAATGTCTTTTTTTGTAGAATCAATAGAAGTGTGTAATTGTTGATGGGACAATAAAAAAGGAGCTGAAACACAGTATGGGAAAGGTTTATGTATTTGATCATCCTTTAATTCAGCACAAGCTGACATATATACGGAATGAAAATACAGGTACGAAGGATTTTAGAGAGTTAGTAGATGAAGTGGCTACACTCATGGCATTTGAAATTACCCGCGATCTTCCTCTGGAAGAAGTGGATATCAATACACCGGTTCAGGCTGCGAAATCGAAAGTCATCTCGGGGAAAAAACTCGGAGTGGTTCCTATCCTCAGAGCAGGACTGGGAATGGTTGACGGCATTTTAAAGCTGATTCCTGCGGCAAAAGTGGGACATGTCGGCCTTTACCGTGATCCAGAAACCTTAAAACCCGTGGAATACTATGTCAAGCTTCCTTCTGATGTGGAAGAGCGTGAATTCATCGTGGTTGACCCGATGCTCGCTACAGGCGGTTCCGCAGTTGAAGCCATTCACAGCCTTAAAAAACGCGGTGCGAAAAATATACGTTTCATGTGTCTTGTAGCAGCGCCGGAGGGTGTGGAAGAATTGCAGAAGCATCATTCAGACGTTGATATTTACATTGCGGCGCTAGATGAAAAATTAAACGAAAAAGGTTATATTGTTCCAGGTCTCGGAGATGCGGGTGACCGCATGTTTGGAACAAAATAAAAAATGAAATCCCCAAAAGGGGGTTTCATTTTTTTATCCAGTTTTTTGCTATTCGGTGAATCTGTATACAATTATAGGTGAAAATGTGAACATTCTGTGGAGACGTAAAGTATAAAAAGTTTTTTAACTTTAAACAGATTGACACATGTTAGGGGCTATTGTATGCTAAACGAGGGTATTATGAGAAGGTTTTCATAGCTTTCATTATAGTCCTCATCCTCAATGTAAATCCTCTCAGCAAACCCGTATTATGAGGATTTATTTAAGCGAATGAAACAGCATCCCTGCAAGGCTTGCGGATGAATGATTTTTTCGAACAGGCCCGTTTTGCCGGTCAAAAAAGGTCTTCTACTAAGGGTTAACCGCTGATTTTTGCCGTATCCAAGCTATACATTATTTTTTCATCAGGAGACAGATAATTGATGGACGATCCCAAGCTTACATTTAGCAGACAACGCAAATATTTATTGTTCATTTTGGCAGTGTATGTACTGGGTTATGGTTTAACAGCGTATAAAACCGTTTTTTTAGGCCTTATTCTGGGAACTGTTTTCAGTTTGTTTAATTTTTTACTGCTCGTCAGAAGAATGAATGCTTTTGACAGAGCTGTTGAGAAAGGAAAGTCCATACGATCTCTCGGGAGCGCAGCGCGGTGGTGCAATGCGATTCTTGCTGTGGCTGTTGCCTATAAAAATCCCGAATACTTTCATATGGCAAGTACAGTTATTGGATTAATGACAATATACCCTGTCATTATGATAGATTCCTTTATCCAGCTTAAACGTTCATCAATGGAAGAGAGGTGAAAACCCTTTGAATCATGGTTACAGAACTATAGAATTTCTAGGTCTTACTTTTAATCTGACAAACATTCTGATGATTACTGTGGCGAGTGTGATTGTTTTATTGATTGCTATATTGACGACAAGAACGCTTTCGATCCGTCCCGGAAAAGCCCAGAACTTTATGGAATGGATTGTTGATTTCGTCCGCAATATTATTGGCAGTACAATGGATTTAAAAACAGGGGCTAACTTCTTGGCACTTGGTGTCACATTGCTGATGTACATATTTGTGTCGAATATGCTGGGGCTGCCGTTCTCTATTACAATCGGACATGAGCTCTGGTGGAAGTCTCCGACAGCCGATCCTGCCATTACATTAACGCTAGCCGTGATGGTTGTTGCTTTAACCCACTACTATGGTGTGAAGATGAAAGGGCTCAAGGAATATTCCAAAGACTATTTAAGACCTGTTCCATTCATGCTCCCGATGAAAATCATCGAAGAGTTTGCGAATACGCTGACTCTAGGTTTGCGGCTGTATGGTAACATCTTCGCCGGTGAGATTCTTCTCGGCCTGCTTGCGGGATTAGCAACAAGCCATTATTCGCAAAGCGTGGCTCTCGGTCTTGTCGGTACAATCGGTGCCATTCTGCCGATGCTGGCATGGCAAGCATTCAGTTTATTTATTGGTGCTATCCAGGCATTTATCTTTACAATGCTGACGATGGTGTACATGTCTCATAAAATCAGTCATGATCATTAAAACATTATATCCAAACGGATAACATTTTAAAGGAGGAACTTTTTCATGAATTTAATAGCAGCTGCGATTGCAATTGGTTTAGGCGCACTTGGTGCAGGTATTGGTAACGGTTTGATTGTTTCACGTACGGTAGAGGGGATTGCCCGTCAGCCGGAAGCAGGTAAAGAACTGAGAACTCTTATGTTCATGGGTATCGCATTAGTTGAAGCCCTTCCTATTATCGCTGTCGTTATCGCATTCTTAGCGTTCTTTGGCTAAGCATAAAAGCCTTATATGAACTAAAAATGGCGAAGATCATTCCAAGAGAACCTTCGCCATTGCTTTATGTCTGATAAGCACCCCGCCTTGCCGGCTGAAAAGAGACAAGTGCGGCTGCTGGATCAGCAAAGAAAAACCTGCAGAAGGGAGTTGCCGTAGTAGATGTCTCAATTACCACTTGAACTAGGATTGTCGTTTAACGGCGGAGATATCCTGTTCCAACTGTTAGCTATGTTAATCTTATTAGCGCTTCTGAAGAAATACGCTTTAGGGCCGCTATTAAACATAATGAAACAGCGTGAAGACCACATCGCTGGAGAAATTACGTCTGCTGAAGAAAAAAATAAAGAAGCGCAGCAGCTG
Source organism: Bacillus sp. FSL L8-0358 (assembly GCF_038593095.1). Classification (NCBI taxonomy): domain Bacteria; kingdom Bacillati; phylum Bacillota; class Bacilli; order Caryophanales; family Bacillaceae; genus Bacillus; species Bacillus sp. FSL L8-0358. Next base: position 3,685,872 of record NZ_CP151962.1, on the reverse strand, counting down.
ATTGAAGAGCAGCGCGTTCTTTTAAAAGAAGCAAGACAGGAATCCCAAACTCTTATCGAAAACGCAAAGAAACTGGGAGAGAAGCAAAAAGAAGAGATTATTCAGGCTGCACGTGCAGAATCTGAACGTCTGAAAGAAGCAGCAAGAACTGAAATCGTGAAGGAAAAAGAACAGGCGGTTTCTGCTCTCCGTGAGCAAGTAGCGTCTCTTTCTGTCATGATTGCGTCGAAAGTGATCGAAAAAGAACTGGATGAACAAGCTCAAGAGAAATTGATCCAGGACTATCTTAAAGAGGTAGGAGAAAGCCGATGAGTGGATCAGCTGTCTCTAAACGATATGCATCAGCTCTTTTTGATATAGCCAATGAGTCCGCTCAGCTGAATCAAGTAGAAGAAGAGCTAACTGTTGTAAAACAAGTATTTCAAAATGAAAAAGCGCTTAATGATGTGTTGAACCATCCGAAGGTGCCGGCTGCGAAGAAAAAAGAGCTGATTCAAAATGCATTTGGCTCTTTGTCACAGCCCGTCCTTAATACGATTTTTCTTTTGATTGACCGCCATCGTGCCGCGATTGTGCCTGAGCTCACAGATGAGTTTATCAAACTCGCAAACGAGGCCCGTCAAACAGAAGACGCAATCGTATATTCAGTGAAACCGCTGACGGATGCGGAAATGTTACCATTATCACAAGTGTTTGCCAAAAAAGCCGGAGTCGCTTCACTGAGAATCAGAAATGAAGTGCAGACGGATTTAATAGGCGGCATTAAAGTCCGCATTGGAAACCGGATTTATGACGGCAGCGTAAGCGGGAAGCTTCAGCGCATTGAACGTCAATTAGCCGGGGAAAATCGATAGAAGGGGTGAAACCTAAGTGAGCATCAAAGCTGAAGAGATTAGCACGCTGATAAAACAGCAAATACAAAATTATCAATCTGATATTGAAGTTCAAGACGTAGGTACAGTCATCCAAGTCGGTGACGGTATTGCTCGTGTGCACGGCCTTGACAACTGTATGGCCGGTGAACTTGTCGAATTTTCAAACGGTGTTTTGGGTATGGCTCAAAACCTTGAAGAATCAAACGTAGGTATCGTCATCTTAGGACCTTTCAGTGAGATCCGTGAGGGAGACGAAGTAAAAAGAACAGGCCGCATCATGGAGGTTCCTGTTGGTGAAGAGTTAATCGGCCGTATTGTAAATCCGTTAGGCCAGCCGGTAGACGGACTTGGCCCGATCCTTACAAGCAAAACTCGCCCGATTGAAAGCCCTGCACCAGGCGTTATGGACCGTAAATCCGTTCATGAACCGCTTCAAACCGGTATCAAAGCAATTGATGCACTGATTCCAATCGGCCGCGGCCAGCGTGAGCTGATCATCGGTGACCGTCAAACAGGTAAAACATCTGTTGCGATCGATGCGATCCTGAACCAAAAAGACCAAGACATGATCTGCGTATATGTTGCGATCGGTCAAAAAGAATCAACAGTCCGCGGCGTAGTAGAAACATTGCGTAAACACGGCGCGCTTGATTATACAATTGTTGTAACGGCGTCTGCGTCACAGCCGGCACCGCTTCTGTACCTGGCACCGTATGCTGGGGTTACAATGGCAGAAGAATTTATGTACAGCGGCAAGCACGTTCTTGTTGTATACGATGATCTTTCTAAACAAGCGGCTGCTTACCGTGAGCTGTCCTTGCTTCTTCGCCGTCCGCCAGGCCGTGAAGCGTTCCCTGGGGATGTATTCTATCTTCATTCCCGTCTGCTTGAGCGTGCAGCAAAGCTTAGCGACGCGAAAGGCGCAGGATCAATTACAGCTCTGCCGTTCGTAGAAACACAAGCCGGAGATATCTCTGCTTATATTCCGACGAACGTCATTTCCATCACTGACGGACAGATCTTCCTGCAATCTGATTTGTTCTTCTCAGGCGTACGTCCAGCGATCAACGCCGGATTGTCTGTATCCCGTGTCGGCGGCTCAGCGCAAATCAAAGCGATGAAAAAAGTATCAGGTACTTTGCGTCTTGACCTTGCGTCATACCGTGAGCTGGAAGCATTCGCTCAATTCGGTTCTGACCTCGACCAAGCGACTCAGGCAAAACTGAACCGCGGTGCGCGTACAGTTGAAGTGCTGAAGCAGGATCTGAACAAGCCGCTTCCGGTTGAAAAGCAAGTAGCCATTCTTTATGCGCTGACAAAAGGATATCTCGATGATATTCCTGTGGCGGATATCAGACGTTTTGAAGAAGAGTACTACATGTACCTTGACCAAAACCATAAAGACCTGCTTGACGGAATTGCGAAAACAGGAAACCTTCCTGCTGATGAAGACTTCAAAGCTGCACTCGAAGGCTTCAAACGCACATTTGCACCAAGCAACTAACTCGAATGCTGATGAGAGAAAAAGGTTCTCTTTTTCTCTCTTTTTACGCAGATGAAGAGAAAAGGTGGTGAAATCTTTGGCCTCATTACGCGATATTAAGTCAAGGATCACGTCAACGAAAAAAACAAGTCAGATTACAAAAGCCATGCAGATGGTATCTGCGGCTAAGCTGAATCGTGCTGAAAACAATGCAAAATCATTTGTGCCATATATGGATAAAATCCAAGAGGTTGTGTCAAACGTCGGAAGAGTTTCCGGCAACGTGAAGCACCCGATGCTTCTCAGCAGAGAAGTGAAAAAAACGGCATACCTTGTCATTACGTCTGACCGCGGTCTTGCCGGCGCTTTTAACAGTTCGGTTTTACGGAGTGCTTATCAGGCCATGCAAGAACGCCATCAGTCTAAGGATGAGTATGCGGTGATTGCCATCGGAAGAGTGGGCCGTGATTTCTTTAAAAAACGTGAGATTCCGATCATTTCCGAGTTAACAGGACTTGGGGATGAAGTAACGTTTACAGAAATTAAAGATCTTGCCCGTCAAACGATCCAAATGTTTATAGACGGTGCGTTTGATGAATTGCACCTTGTTTATAACCATTTTGTCAGCGCCATAACTCAAGAAGTAACGGAGAAAAAACTTCTGCCGTTATCTGATTTGGGCAGCGGCGGCGGAAAAAGAACGGCGTCTTATGAATTTGAACCATCTGAAGAGGAGGTTCTGGAGGTTTTGCTTCCTCAATATGCAGAAAGCTTAATCTTCGGTGCGCTTCTTGACAGTAAAGCAAGTGAGCACGCTGCAAGAATGACGGCGATGAAAAATGCGACAGACAACGCGAAGGAACTTATCGATTCACTTTCGCTTTCTTACAACCGCGCTCGCCAAGCAGCCATCACACAAGAAATTACGGAAATTGTCGGCGGAGCAGCCGCTTTAGAATAGAAAGATTTTGTCAGGAGGGATAGCGATGAAGAAAGGACGCGTTAGCCAGGTATTAGGACCGGTCGTCGATGTGCGTTTTGAAGACGGTCACTTGCCTGAAATTTATAATGCGATTAAAATTTCACAGCCAGCTGCAAGTGAAAACGAAGTAGGTATTGATTTGACGCTTGAGGTCGCTCTTCATTTAGGTGATGATACAGTCCGTACAATCGCAATGGCATCTACGGATGGTGTTCAGCGCGGTATGGAAGCTGTAGATACAGGAGCGCCAATCTCAGTACCGGTTGGTGATGTAACACTTGGACGTGTATTTAACGTTCTCGGAGAAAATATTGATTTGAATGAGCCGGTTCCTGCGGATGCGAAAAAGGATCCGATTCACAGACAGGCGCCTTCATTCGATCAGCTTTCAACAGAAGTTGAAATTCTTGAAACAGGTATTAAAGTTGTTGATTTGCTTGCTCCTTACATTAAGGGCGGTAAAATCGGATTGTTCGGTGGTGCCGGTGTAGGTAAAACCGTATTGATCCAGGAATTAATCAATAACATCGCGCAAGAGCACGGCGGTATCTCTGTATTCGCCGGCGTAGGAGAGCGTACTCGTGAAGGGAACGACCTTTTCTACGAAATGAGTGACTCTGGTGTAATCAACAAAACAGCCATGGTATTCGGACAAATGAACGAGCCGCCGGGCGCACGTATGCGTGTTGCTTTGACAGGCCTTACAATGGCTGAGCACTTCCGTGATGTACAAGGACAGGACGTACTGTTCTTCATCGATAACATTTTCCGTTTCACACAAGCGGGTTCAGAGGTTTCAGCCCTTCTTGGCCGTATGCCTTCAGCGGTTGGTTATCAGCCGACGCTTGCAACTGAGATGGGTCAGCTCCAAGAGCGTATCACGTCTACGAACGTTGGATCAGTTACATCTATCCAGGCGATCTACGTGCCTGCCGATGACTACACTGACCCGGCGCCGGCGACAACGTTCGCTCACTTGGATGCGACAACAAACCTTGAGCGTAAATTAACTGAAATGGGTATTTACCCTGCGGTTGATCCGTTGGCATCTACATCACGCGCCCTTGCTCCTGAAATTGTCGGAGAAGAGCATTATGCGGTTGCACGTGAAGTACAGTCAACGCTTCAGCGTTACAAAGAGCTTCAAGATATCATTGCGATTCTCGGTATGGATGAATTAGGCGAGGAAGACAAACTTGTCGTTCACCGCGCTCGCCGTATCCAGTTCTTCCTTTCTCAGAACTTCCACGTGGCTGAACAGTTCACTGGACAAAAAGGTTCTTACGTGCCTGTAAAAGAGACGGTACAAGGCTTCAAAGAAATCTTAGCCGGTAAATACGACCATCTTCCAGAAGATGCGTTCCGTCTTGTAGGCCGTATCGAAGAAGTTGTTGAGAAAGCAAAAGAAATGGGTGTAGAAGTTTAATCTGGTCCTAGGAGGGTAAAAGCATGAAGACCGTTAAAGTCAATATCGTTACTCCCGACGGCCCAGTATACGATGCGGATATCGAAATGGTGAGTGTGAGAGCCGAAAGCGGCGATCTCGGTATTTTGCCAGGCCATATTCCAACCGTGGCTCCTCTTAAAATCGGCGCTGTCCGTCTGAAAAAAGACGGGCAGACTGAAATGGTTGCCGTCAGCGGCGGATTTGTCGAAGTCCGTCCTGATCAGGTCACCATCCTTGCCCAGGCTGCCGAGACAGCAGAAGGCATCGATAAAGAGCGCGCTGAAGCTGCACGCCAGCGGGCGCAGGAGCGTTTGAATACTCAATCAGATGATACTGACATTCGTCGGGCTGAGCTTGCGTTACAGCGGGCTTTGAACAGATTGGATGTAGCAGGGAAATAAGAAAAAATCCTTCTCTTTATGAGAAGGATTTTTTTATGAACGCACAAGAGAATCAAACAGCGATAACAGCGGGCGATCCTCTTTTGGACGCAGGTATAAACCATCACAGGCATTCATTGTATGCCACGATTTGCGATGTCTTCTAAAGCCAAGTGTATAAGCGCCGTCTTTATAGGGATAAGGTTTTACAACCCATTCAGCATCTTCATGGCGGGCAATCACGCAATCTATAAGATAAACACTGATCATTTTCTCGAATTCTTCAATAGGAAGATTCCAATCAGCAAGCAAAAGCTCTTGTATACTTTGAAAATAAAGGTTTTCAAGCTCTTCAAGGCTTTCTCTCGTATAGGTAAGAGAAATGTTAAAAAACTGACACAATTCATTCAGTTCTTCAATCTGTGACTGTCTATAATCATAATAGAATGCAATTGCTTCCCATTCCTGATCAAAAATTGGCAGGTCCTCACCATATTGCTTTTCAGGCTGAAAAAAAGAATGATTCACATTTGCCAGCTCCTTTCCAATAAAGTATACCATGTAAAAGAATCGCACTTTAAGCGGGGATTAGCCCTAGATTTGGGTGATTATTCCGTTCTGTATAAAATGTATCATCTTTATCTGTGCTTCTTATATAATAAGAAAGGGTATGAACGCAGAGAAAGGAGTGTAATAGATGAGTGTATTGGGACAGCAGGCTGCAATCGGCATTGTCGTTCACCTGATTTTTATAGCAGTGACTTGGTGGGCGTTGCAAGCCGTCAATATAGATCCGTTAATCAAAAAAGGCAAAGTCGTGCAGGCAAGACTCCTGATGATTTTGCTGACAATTGCCATTGGAACGGCCGTTGCCAATTTCTTTTTAGATTATCTCAATTATTCACAGCAGCTTCCCTATCTATTTTAATAGGTTTTGAACATTATTATCATTAAATGGTTGGGAGAAGCGGGTTGAAGCGAATAGCTCGAGTTTTGACGAAGATTTTTACGTATGGCGCCTCTTGCCTCCGGTAAAACTGGGGATAAGGGGGAGAGATGAACATGAAGAAAAAACAAGTAAGCCACGCTATTATCATTTCCGTCATGTTAAGCTTCGTCATTGCTGTTTTCCATACCATTCATGCGAGTGAATTAACGCCGTTAGCACAAATGGCAGAGGGGATGGAACGCCAAGATGTGTCAATAGATAAGTGGACATTGCATGCAAAACAAAACATGTCACTGACCGAAAAAGAATTTTATCAAAAAGTGCAACGTTTAAAATCAGAGTATCGTCAATATGATTGGACGATTGCACAGGAAGATAAAGTCGTAAAGGCAATTGGCACATATACTGACAAAAAAAATCGTACTTCTTTTAGACTGCAGCTTGTCACAACCCTCAAAAAACACAATCCAACTTCGTATTTATTATATGAGCAAATGAGTCTAGAGACACCGGATAGCTGGAATGATACATATGAACAGTTTGAACGGGAGACACTTGGGATATTCCAAGAAAAAGTAGTTATTTTTACTTGTCTAAATGGTCACTTAGATGATAATATGAATATTGTTTTGCAAAAAAAAGCAAATCAGTTATTAAATGAATTTCAAGCAAGATCAGTAGAACATGTAGTTGAGCCAAATTTCGTTTCTATTTCTGCGTTTACAGATGAGTGGGAAGAGTACATTATGACCTCGAAACATAAAATGAATTTGCAAATTGCACTTAGAAGTGCAGGAATGGGCGGAAAACATACCGTTACGGTTGGCACACCAATCGTTACGACTGAATATTAATATAGAGAATTTAGGGACGCGGAGGGGAATACCTTGGAAAAAATCATCGTCCGCGGCGGTCAGAAGTTAAACGGCACAGTCAAAGTTGAAGGCGCTAAAAATGCCGTTTTACCTGTTATCGCTGCATCTTTATTAGCAAGTGAAGAAAAAAGCGTAATTTGTGATGTACCTACGCTCTCCGATGTATATACAATTAACGAAGTGTTGCGTCATTTAGGAGCAGATGTGCATTTTGAAAATAATGAAGTGACTGTAAATGCTTCATACGCTTTGCAAACTGAAGCACCTTTTGAATATGTTCGTAAAATGCGTGCGTCTGTGCTTGTCATGGGGCCGCTTCTTGCGCGTACAGGTCATGCAAGAGTTGCACTTCCGGGCGGATGCGCAATTGGTTCCAGACCGATTGATCAGCATTTAAAAGGTTTTGAAGCAATGGGCGCAGAAATCAAAGTCGGTAATGGCTTCATTGAAGCTGAAGTAAAAGGCCGACTGCAAGGCGCAAAAATTTATCTGGACTTCCCAAGTGTAGGAGCTACAGAGAACCTGATTATGGCAGCCGCTCTAGCTGAAGGAACAACAACGCTGGAAAACGTGGCAAAAGAACCCGAAATCGTTGATTTAGCAAACTATATCAACGGCATGGGCGGAAAAATCCGCGGAGCTGGCACCGGCACCATCAAAATTGAAGGAGTCGAAAAGCTTCACGGTGTAAAACACCATATTATTCCTGACCGTATTGAAGCGGGCACATTTATGGTTGCTGCTGCAATCACTGAAGGAAACGTATTAGTAAAAGGAGCGGTTCCTGAGCACCTCACCTCTTTAATTGCAAAAATGGAAGAGATGGGTGTAACAATTAAGGATGAAGGTGAAGGTCTGCGTGTCATCGGCCCGAAAGAACTTAAACCGATTGACATCAAAACAATGCCTCACCCGGGCTTCCCGACTGATATGCAGTCACAAATGATGGCGCTTCTGCTTCGTGCAAGCGGCACAAGCATGATTACAGAAACCGTTTTTGAAAACCGTTTTATGCATGCGGAAGAATTCCGCCGTATGAATGGTGATATCAAGATTGAAGGACGTTCTGTCATCATTAACGGTCCTGTACAGCTTCAGGGAGCTGAAGTTGCAGCGACTGATTTGCGTGCAGGTGCAGCGCTGATTCTTGCGGGGTTAGTGGCTGAAGGTCACACACGTGTTACTGAATTGAAGCACTTAGACCGCGGTTACGTTGATTTCCATCAGAAGCTTGCCGCTCTGGGCGCAGACATCGAACGTGTAAATGATGAGTCTGCTTCTGAGCAAGAGAATAAAGAAGTCGTTTCTGACTTAAATGCATAAACTTACTTGAAAATCAGTATGTCACTCTGGCATACTGGTTTTTTATTTTTTGTGTATTATCATCATTATGCGCAAAATAGCAAAAAAGAATACGTAAATGACAAATAAAGTTTCTGTCCAAAACGAGAGTCATATTAGCTTGTCCCTGCCCATAGACTAGACTAGAGTCGAATCCCGAGCAGGAGGCAGCTGAATATGAAACAATTCGCAATCACACTATCCGTACTATGTGCATTGATTCTCTTGGTTCCCACACTCTTGGTTATACCATTCCAGCATAATAAGGAAGCGGGGGCCAGCGTAGAATCAGAAAAGACAGCAGTCAGCACGAAACCAGCATCGAAAGGAGCAGAAACATTGAAAGCATCACCTGTTTCTATTCCCGTCTATCGAACCGCAAATCAATCCGTAGAAGACATTCCGCTTGAAGAGTATGTGATTGGAGTCGTCGCCTCCGAAATGCCGGCAACCTTTGAATCTGAAGCACTGAAAGCCCAGGCCCTCGCCGCCAGAACATTTATTGTCAGACTGATGGTGTCGAATTCAGCGGTTGAGGCTCCTAAAGGCTCATTGGTGGATGATACACAGATGTTCCAGGTGTATAAAAACAAAGCGGAGCTGAAAAAACAGTGGGGCACAAGCTATGAGACAAAACTGAAGAAAATCACAGCTGCGGTAGCCAGTACGCAAGGCAAAATCTTAACGTACAACAACCAGCCGATTGAAGCCTCCTTTTTCTCCACAAGCAACGGCTACACAGAGAATGCAGAAGCTTATTGGACAAGTGCTATCCCATATTTAAAAAGCGTCAAAAGCCCTTGGGATAAAAAGTCTCCGAAATATATGGCAACGAAAACCTTTACAGCGGCAGAATTTCAGCAAAAACTTGGCGTCAAGCTGGATGGATCTAGCGCAGTAGGGAAGATTACCGGCGAGACACCGGGCCACCAGGTCGCAACTGCCGTCATTAACGGCAAGACGCTGAAAGGAAGAGACATACGTGAAAAGCTGGGTCTCAACTCCGCCGATTTTGAATGGAAGCGGAATGGAGACACAATTACAGTCACGACGAGAGGATTTGGCCACGGTGTGGGGATGAGCCAATACGGAGCGAATTTTATGGCCAAAGAAGGCAAAACGGTTGATGACATTGTAAAGTACTATTACCAAGGCACACAAATTTCTGAGGCAGATGCGTTTTTGAATAAATATATGGCGAAAAAATAGAAAAAGACGCTCTTTGGGCGTCTTTTTCTGTTCCTGAATGTCTTTTATCTAAGAGCAGCTGAAACGGTTTAGAGGAGCTTCTGACCGTCTTTAAGGATCAGTCCTTTTTTCCTGATTTCAGGCTTTGAGATTGTGGTAAAGTCATCCACATTTGTCGACAGACTTCGACAGACTCATATAACGAAAGCCGAAAGGCGGACAATCTTCTCTTTTCATAGGGGCGTTGGGTGGAAATCACTAATAAAAACATAGGTTTCTATGCAAAAGTAAACAACAGCAATGGGGAAGCCCGCCCTATTTATTTCTCGGTTTTTGTTGATTACGATAGATTATGTTCAGCGTTGAACATCTGCACGCAGAAACAAATTGGTAAAGGGGTACGAACATGAAGAAAAGATTTTCACTGATCATGATGACAGGATTGCTTTTTGGATTAACTTCACCTGCTTTTGCAGCTGAAAAGACAGAAACGGAGGCTAAAGCGCCGGCGAACGTGGCGGTCTTGCTTGATGCCAGCGGAAGTATGGCGAAAAGAATAGACGGTGTATCTAAATTTAATTCAGCCAAAAAAGAAATTTCAAAGTTTGCGAGCTCACTGCCAGAAGGAACTCAGGTGAAAATGAGCGTGTTTGGCTCTGAAGGAAACAATAAAAATTCCGGAAAAGTTCAGTCATGTGAAGCCATTCGCAACGTATACGGCTTCCAAAGCTTTAACGAGCAAAGCTTCCTCAATTCTCTCAATACAATTGGGCCGACTGGCTGGACGCCAATTGCCAAAGCGCTGAACGAGGCGAAATCTTCTTTTGACCAGCTTGATGCAAAAGGGGAAAAAGTGGTGTATCTGTTGACAGACGGTGAGGAAACGTGCGGAGGAAACCCGATTAAAACAGCAAAGGAACTGCAAAAAGACAATATCACTGTTAATGTGATCGGCTTTGATTATAAAGAGGGATACAAAGGCCAGCTGAACGCAATTGCGAAAGTAGGCGGCGGTGAATACTTCCCGGCTTATACCCAAAAAGATGTTGAGAAAATTTTCACTCAGCAATCACTAATGTTATCTAAATAAGAAAAAAGAGGCTGGTGATGGTCAGCCTCTTTTTGTATGTAACAAAAACTTCAAAACTAATTAGCTGTCAGCCTGTAGCATAGTAGCAGATTTCCGTTTTTCTGTCATAATCAAGGCGAAAAAAGAATGAATGATCACACAATCTGTTTATGCTTTCTGGGTGGAAATGTCTAAAAATGAACGGCATTTCAAGCGATTTTGGACAGATCGTGAAAGCAGCACAAAAGGCAGCATGTCCTATATCTTTTTGCATTTTCGTATTCTAGCATAAAGAAGAATCCAACATATAGTTGGAAAATATGAAAAAGAAAGGAAGTAATCATATGAAAAAGTTGCTGGCTGCCGGTATCATTGGATTGTTGACTGTTTCCATTGCCTCCCCGTCTTTTGCCGCTGAGAAACAGGCTGATACAAATGTAGCTGTTTTGTTTGACGGAAGCGGAAGCATGGTTCAAAAAACAGGAGGAGAGCGCAAAATAGACATTGCCAAAAAATCAGTAAAATCTTTTGCCGAACTTCTTCCGAAGGATACAAATCTTATGCTTCGCGTTTTCGGGCATGCAGGGAACAATAAACTGTCCGGTAAAGCCCTTTCGTGCAGTACGACGGAAACCATTTACGGCCTTCATCCATATGAAGGGTCTCTGTTTGACAATTCATTGAGTGAGCTCAAGCCGACTGGATGGACACCGATTGCCAAAGCACTTGCAGACACAAGAAAAGAATTTGAAGCATTTGACGCAGACGGGAAAAACGTGGTGTATTTAATCACTGACGGTGAAGAAACGTGCGGCGGAGACCCTGCGGCAGAAATCGAAAAGCTCCGTGCATCAAATGTGGATACGATTGTAAACATCATTGGCTTCAACTTTGATGTCAAGGGTAATGAAGAGATGAAACAAGCAGCTGTCGCTGGCGGCGGAGAATATATTTCAGCGAACAGTGCGGATGAGTTCGAACAGGCTTGGGAAAAAGAAGCACAAAAATTTACTGAGTAAGGAACCTAAAGATCAGGCGCTCCCCCAGGCGCCTTTTTTTATTGGTTTAAAAACAGTTTGGGCGGGAATGATACCCTAAAAAGGGGTTGAACATATGAAATTATTCGGAATGATTTTTCTTATAGCCACCGTTGCATTCATATTGCTTGGTGTTCTTCTAAAACTGGCAGCCTTCTTTTTTGTCAGCATTCTCACCTTGATCGCAGCTATTGTGCTGTTTACGGTTCTGAAAAAGAATCAGCATAATCAAACATAGAGTCCTTTATACAGAGGTGTCTCAGCGTGTCGACAAACCCCGCGTTCGTTGTCAATGCACATTGGTGCTCACGTGTTATAAAAGGAACGGCGGCTAAATGCTTAGGCGCCCTGCCTAAACACCGCCGTCATCACATCCTGTGAAAGCCCTTTATATAGAGGGCTCTTTTTGTGTCTCAGAATTCGACAAAATCCGAGGAGTGTGAAAAAATATAAAGGCAGGAACATTGCGGAGGGGAAGAGACATTGAACGATAAAGTAACTGCGGTCAGGGATGTATGGCGCTATGAACAAGGGGAAATAAGCAAAGTAGAAGACCGGATGGTGACGGAATTCCCTTTGACAGTGATACTGAATGGCAGTGAATTTGTGACGCTCGTTTGTACGCCTGAGCATATCGAAGAGCTTGTCATCGGATTTCTCGCATCAGAGGGTGTTATACGATTTCAAAAAGAAATTAAAAGGTTTACAATAGATGAAAGTCTCGGTTTTGTATATGTCGACCTCGTTCACCCTGAGACATTGGATCAAAAGGATTATACGAAACGGGTGATCGGCTCATGTTGCGGAAAGGGCCGTCATTTTTATTTTCAGCAGGATGTCAAAACAGCCAAGACGGCTGTCAGCCAAATCAAGATATCGCCTGAGGCATGTTTGGCGCTTATGAAAGACATGCAGCAAGGGAGCGGGACGTTTCAGGATACGGGAGGCGTCCATAATGCGGCGCTTTGCGACACAGAGAAGCTTCTGTTGATGCGCACAGATATCGGTCGGCACAACGCACTTGATAAACTATACGGACACTGCCTTCTAAACGGGATGTCCGTACGTGACAAACTGATTGTGTTCAGCGGCAGAATCTCATCAGAGGTCCTGTTAAAAGCGGCCAAAATCGGCGTGTCGATTGTCATTTCCAAATCGGCCCCGACGGAGCTTGCGGTTCAAATGGCTGAAGAATTGAATATCACAGCGATTGGATTTGTCAGAAACGGATCATTTAATGTATATACACACCCTGAGAGAATCAGGGGATAGGAAGGGGCTGTAGCTATGATTACAGAGTCGCGTCAGATGTTGGATAAAAGAAACAGACCGCTGAGAGACCTTCGCATTTCTGTTACAGACCGCTGCAACTTCCGATGCACGTACTGTATGCCCGCCGAATTATTCGGTCCGGATTATCCTTTTTTAAAGAAAGAGGAGCTGCTTTCATTTGAGGAGCTGGAACGGCTTGCGACATTGTTTGTCACAAGATTTGGCGTTGAAAAAATCCGCCTGACCGGCGGAGAGCCCCTCATGAGAAAGGATATGCCGGAGTTAATCAAAAAACTGGCCCGCATACCGGGTATTCGTGACATCGCGATGACGACAAACGGATCACTGCTGCCTGTTTATGCAAAGAGGCTCAAGGAGGCTGGGCTGAAAAGGGTTACGATCAGCCTTGATTCTTTAGAAGACGAGCGTTTTAAGAAGATAAACGGGCGCGGTGTTTCTGTCAGCAAGGTGCTGGAAGGCATTGAAGCGGCGAAGCAAGCGGGGCTCGGTGTTAAAATCAATATGGTCGTTCAAAAGGGCGTCAATGAAAAAGATATACTGCCTATGGCCCGTTATTTTAAAGAAAAAGGGCATATCCTGAGATTCATAGAATTTATGGACGTAGGCAACACCAACCAATGGGAAAAGAAAGACGTCATGACAAAGGCGGAAATCATAGATTTGATCAATGAACACATGCCGGTTGAGCCGATAGCGCCTAATTATATAGGCGAAGTGGCTTCCAGATTCCGCTACTTGGACGGCTCCGGAGAAATCGGCGTCATATCATCTGTATCTGATGCGTTCTGCGGATCTTGCAACAGAGCCCGTCTTTCTGCGAGAGGAGAGCTGTTTACCTGCTTATTCGCTTCAAGCGGATTTGACCTCAGAGCTCCGGTTCGCCAGGAATTAAGTGATGACGAACTATCAGAAATGATCGGGACAGTATGGAAAAATCGGATCGATCAGTATTCAGTCGATCGTACGCTATCAAAAGCATCTGGCAAAAAGAAAGTGGAAATGTCTTATATTGGCGGTTAATTTGAAGTCAAAAGCTTATCGGCACTGTCCGATAAGCTTTTTTTATTAGAATCCGAGTGCAAAAAATACGTATAAAAACCGAAATATATAAGGATAGGCATAAAGAAGGAATCATTGTAAGAAAATTTAATTCCAAAGCCATACATTATGATAAAATATAACCAATTAGAAAATAGAAAGGGTTGGAGGGGCATGGCCGCGTACGAGATCCCGTCATCTCAAGTAGGAGTGAAAATCAATAAGTGGTATAAGCACATTTTAGCATTTCAAGTGGCTGATGCCGTAAAGCTGAAAGAAGAAATTGATCTAGATATCGAACAGATGGAAGAGGATCAGCTGCTTCTCCTGTATTATCAGCTGATCAGCTACCGGCACCAAATTATGCTGGATTATGTAAAGCCTGACCTGCACGAGGAATCTCAGCTTCAATATCGTGAATTGATCAAAACGCTGGAAAGCAATCAGGACAGCATCTCCGGATTATCTGAGTATTATTTTCACTTGTTTAGAGGAATGTACGAATTTGAACAGAACAATTACATCTCGGCTATATCCTTTTATCGGAAAGCTGAGAAGATGCTTGCGTTTGTAGAAGATGAAATTGAAAGAGCGGAATTTCATTTTAAAGTGGCGGAAGTCTTTTATATTATGAAGCAGACGCACTTTTCCATGAACCACGCCGTACAGGCGCTGGAGACGTATAAGGCTAATGATTTTTACAGAGTCAGAAGAATTCAATGTCATTTTGTCATATCAGGAAACTACATTGACTACAGAAATTATGAAAAAGCGCTTGAACATTTAGATGACGCGTATCGCCTTGCTTTATTGGAAGGACAGCCCCGTTTGATCGGATCAGCCCTTTATAATATTGGGAATTGCTATGATGACAAGGGGGAGCTGGATCAGGCCGCCGAATCCTTTGAAAAAGCGCTTCCTGTCTTCGAGGATTATCAGCTGGAACAGCTTCCAAAAGCGCTCTTCAGCCTGACTCGCGTTCTTTTCAAAAAACAAGATAGCGAAGCCGCGATGCGGTACTATGAAAAAGGGATTGCCATTGCCCAAAAACGAAACGACTTCTTCAGTCTGGCAAAATATAAATTTCTGCAGGCTTTATATGTGGAATCTGTCAATTTGGATATGATTCAAGAAGTATTTAATTATATGGAAGAAAAGGGCCTGTACGTATATATTGAAGAATTTGCTTTAGATGCTGCCTCCTATTTCAGTCATCGCGAACAATATAAAGAAGCGGTGTATTTTTATGAAAAAGCGGTCAGCATGAGAGAGATGATTCAAAGGAACGATTGCTTATATGAAGTATGAGACAAAACCATCTGCTGGCAGATGGTTTTTTTTATGCAAAAAAAGGGGAGCATCGGAACGTTTATTTCCGGGGAGAACAGGAAAAATCGCTACAGCACTGTTTTTTGAACAAAAGCCGTTTTGGGATGCAGATCTGCACGTGAGGGGGAATTCAATGTTTGGTTTTAATGATATGGTGAAGTTTCTGTGGTCTTTCCTCATTGTTCTGCCGCTTGTACAGATTATACATGTTTCAGGGCACAGCTTTATGGCTTTTATTTTTGGCGGAAAAGGATCGTTGGATATAGGCATGGGAAAAACGCTGCTTAAAATTGGACCTATACGGTTCAGAACGATTTATTTTATCGATTCTTTTTGCCGGTACGGGGAGTTGAAAATTGACAATCGATTCTCACATGCACTCGTGTATGCAGGGGGCTGCTTGTTTAACCTCATCACGATTTTTGCAATCAATCTGCTGATTATACACAGTGTATTAAAGCCGAATGTGTTTTTCTATCAGTTTGTCTATTTTTCTACGTATTATGTGTTTTTTGCCCTGCTGCCGGTCCGATATTCGGAGAAAAAGTCATCAGACGGGCTGGCGATATACAAGGTGCTCCGTTACGGAGAGCGCTACGAAATCGATAAATAACATTAGAATGTTTATTGCCTCTCAGATCGGGAAGGTAACAAGTACACACATAATTGAGAGGGGAGAATTAACATGGGTAACGATAGTGTAAAAGACAAAATGAAGGGCGGCTTCAATAAAGCCAAAGGAGAAGTGAAGGATAAAGTCGGAGATATGGCTGACAGAACGGACATGCAGGCTGAAGGCAAAAAAGATAAGGCGAAAGGCGAAATCCAAAAGGATATCGGGAAAGCCAAGGATAAATTTTCAGATAAAGATTAATCGTACGGAAGAGGCAGGAAACGAAATGTTTCTTGTCTTTTTTTGTTCGCTTTTTCTGATGTGAATAAATATAACAAAAAAAGAAACTGATTTGGTCAAGGTAACTAAATTTTTTAAATATTCTTTGAATTAATAGGCCTCTTCTATATAATAATGACATAAGTTGTAAAGTTTTATAACATCATTTGGAGAAATCAAACAAAGGGGTTTTGATGACGGAATGTACTGCACCGAAGAAAGTGTCGGAAGCCAGCGGGAGTGCGAAAAAACAGTTAATATCGACACAAGCGGGATTCAGTGAAGGTCGGGATTCTTCACTCGTTAAGCCGAACGGTGGCGATCAGCGAAGTGACCGTCTATGCTGCGGAGTAAATGGCAATAGTCGGGTTCTCGGTATCGTGGAGGACGGCGCCTCAGACTGGCCTCCATGCCATGCTTCCGGTTGCGGAGCAAAACAACGGGCTGCCATCAGGAATGTAACGTCTGGTTATGATCAATCGATGGTTTAGCACAGCCTCAGCATGGAGGTTCACCCGGGGCAGATTGTCGCTGTATTAGGCCGAAATGGAGTCGGCCAATCCACTTCATAGGCCTGCTTCCGGCTAAACAGGGGGGCTATTTGTTTTAATCAAACGTTTGTTCAAAACGAAAAGGCGGTCAACAGCAGCAGCTTGCAATCGCCAGAGCGCTGATGGTAAATCCGAAAAATATTTTACTTGATTAACCATTGGAAGGAATTCAGATTTCAATTGTCGAACTAGTCAGACAAGTTATTATAGAAATTTCCAGAAAAAAAGACATTTGTTATCTTAGTCGAGCACAGTCTGGAAAACGCGTTAATCTGTGCTGACTATCTTTCTGTAATCGACAGGGGAACGGTTGTTGACCATGGCAAGGCTGATGAAGAATCGGCATGCCGCTTTGAAAGGCACCCTACCGTATGACCCCCATTCTCGAAGAAAGGGAGGTGATGTCCCGCCTGCATGCTCCACAAATTCGTAGTAACCGCATCCGCTTTGTATGACAAAAGAAGGAGGATTACAGATGAAACTGACACCGGTTGAACAAGAAAAATTGCTCATTTTTGCAGCGGGGGAATTAGCCAAACAGCGAAAGGCGCGGGGCGTTCTGCTGAACTATCCTGAGGCTGCTGCTTATATCACCTGCTTTATTATGGAAGGCGCACGTGATGGGAAGGGAGTAGCAGAGCTGATGGAAGCCGGCCGCCATGTATTAACGGAAAAAGATGTGATGGAGGGTGTGCCTGAGATGCTGGACAGCATTCAGGTGGAGGCCACATTTCCGGATGGAGTAAAGCTTGTTACGGTACATCAGCCAATTTCTGCGGAGGTGAAGTCATGAAGCCGGGAGCATTTCAAATTGCTGTGGGAACCATTACGATTAATGAAGGCCGTGAGATACGGGAGGTAACGGTAAAAAACACCGGATCACGCTCCATTCAAGTCGGTTCGCATTTTCATTTTGCGGAGGCCAACGGGGCTTTATTATTTGACCGTGAGCTGGCGATTGGCATGCGTCTTGATGTTCCATCAGGCACGTCGGTCCGTTTTGAGCCGGGAGAGCAGAAAACGGTCTCACTAGTGGAAATTAGAGGGCGCAAGACAATTAGAGGGCTGAACGGAATGGCCGACACGTTTATCGATGAACGCGGCAAAGAAAAAACGTTGGCCAACTTAAAACAAGCAGGCTGGATGGAGGGTGTAATCCGATGAAAATGTCACGGGAGGAATATGCGGAACTGTTTGGCCCGACAACGGGCGATAAAATCAGATTGGGCGACACGGATTTATGGATCGAAGTCGAAAAGGATTTCACAGTATATGGTGAAGAAATGATCTTTGGCGGCGGAAAAACAATCCGCGACGGCATGGGCCAAAACGGCAGAATCACAGGGAAGGACGGCGCTTTGGATTTGGTTATCACCAACGTCGTGCTATTGGATTACACAGGCATTGTCAAAGCGGATATCGGTGTGAAAGACGGCCGGATTGTCGGTGTCGGAAAAAGCGGAAATCCTGATATCATGGATGGAGTCGATCCGCACATGGTCATCGGAGCGGGGACAGAGGTGATTTCCGGTGAAGGCAAAATTTTAACAGCTGGGGGAGTGGACACGCACATTCATTTTATTTGTCCTCAGCAGATGGAAGTTGCGCTTTCTTCAGGTGTGACGACCCTTTTGGGAGGCGGAACAGGACCCGCTACAGGAAGCAAAGCGACAACATGTACGTCCGGGGCGTGGTATATGGCGAGGATGCTGGAAGCGGCCGAGGAGTTTCCGATCAATGTCGGCTTCTTAGGAAAAGGGAATGCATCCGATAAAGCGCCGCTGATCGAGCAGGTGGAAGCGGGCGCCATCGGCCTTAAGCTTCATGAAGACTGGGGCACGACGCCAAGCGCCATTAAAACGTGTATGGAAGTTGTGGACGAGGCTGATATTCAAGTTGCCATCCATACCGATACGATTAACGAAGCGGGCTTTTTGGAAAACACGCTCGACGCGATCGGGGACCGGGTCATTCATACTTATCACATAGAAGGGGCAGGCGGCGGCCATGCCCCGGATATTATGAAGCTCGCCTCTTACGCGAACATTCTGCCGTCATCTACAACGCCAACCATTCCTTATACCGTTAATACGATGGATGAGCATCTTGACATGATGATGGTCTGCCACCATTTAGATGCGAAAGTGCCTGAAGATGTGGCGTTCAGCCATTCCAGAATCAGGGCGGCGACGATTGCCGCGGAGGATATTCTCCATGATATCGGTGCGATCAGCATGACATCATCGGATTCCCAAGCGATGGGGCGGGTCGGTGAAGTGATCATCCGAACATGGCAGGTAGCCGATAAAATGAAAAAACAGCGCGGCGCTCTTGCCGGCGAAAACGGGAATGACAATGTGCGCGCAAAACGGTACATTGCCAAATACACGATTAATCCGGCAATTACGCACGGGCTCAGCCATGAGGTCGGCTCGGTGGAAAAAGGGAAGCTTGCTGATCTCGTTCTGTGGGACCCGGTATTTTTCGGCGTAAAACCGGAACTGGTCTTAAAGGGCGGCATGATTGCACGTGCGCAAATGGGAGATCCGAACGCGTCCATCCCGACTCCTGAACCGGTTTTCATGCGCCAAATGTATGCGTCTTACGGAAAAGCCAACCGCTCAACATCGATTACATTTATGTCTCAGGCAAGCATAGAGCGTGGTGTAGCGGAAAGCTTAGGGCTGGAAAAAAGGATTTCTCCAGTCAAAAATATCAGAAAGCTGAGCAAGCTGGATATGAAGCTGAACTCGGCTTTGCCGAAGATTGAGATTGATCCAAAAACCTATCAGGTCTTTGCTGACGGGGAGGAGTTGTCTTGCCAGCCTGTCGATTATGTCCCCCTTGGACAAAGATATTTCTTATTCTGATAAGACGCGGCCGGAGTGCATCCGGCCGTTCTATTGACTAAAAACGGTGCACAAAACAAGTGTATTTAGTGTATATTAGATGTTGACAAACGAATCAAATGTAACTATTATAGTTACAACGGTGGTGAAAAAACATGATTAACAGCCGTCTTGCTGTTGCCATTCATATTTTATCCCTCATCTCGATGGATGAAAAAACATCTTCAGAAATCATTGCTGACAGTGTCAACACAAATCCGGTAGTTGTGAGAAGAATGATCAGCCTGCTGAAAAAAGCTGATATTCTCACATCACGCGCCGGGGTGCCGGGTGCAAGCCTCAAAAAAGATCCTGCTGATATTTCTCTTTTAGAAGTGTATCGGGCTGTCCAAAAGCAAGAAGAACTCTTTGCGGTTCATGAAAACCCGAATCCGAAATGTCCGGTAGGGAAAAAAATTCAGAACGCTCTGGATGAAACGTTTGAAAGTGTGCAAAGAGCGATGGAAAATGAACTGGCAAGCAAGTCATTAAAAGATGTTATGAATCATCTCTTTTAATCAAAAGGGATGACTTCTCACCGCTAACATGTAACTAAAATTGTTACAAATAAGGAGGAAATGAAAAATGAAAATTGGTATTATAGGCGCAAGCGGGAAAGCGGGAAACGAGATTTTGAAAGAAGCGAAAACAAGAGGCCATGAAGTGACAGCCATCGTCAGAAACGCTTCAAAAGTGCAGGAGCTGGACGTAGCGATTTTGGAAAAAGATGTGTTTGAACTGACTGCGGAAGACATCAAGTCTTTCGACGCGGTCGTAAACGCTTTTGGAGCAGCACCCGGCCAAGAACATCTTCATGTTGAAGCAGGAAGAGCACTCATCAGCATCTTAAAGGACGCGAAGCACACAAGATTGCTTGTTGTTGGCGGAGCGGGAAGCCTGTTTGTTGATGAAGCCAAAACAACCCGTTTAATGGATACGCCGGAATTTCCAAAAGAATATTTGCCAACTGCATCAAATCAAGGCGAGAACCTGAAAGATTTGCAGCAGACAGACTCTATTTCCTGGACGTTCCTCAGTCCTGCGGCATTTTTTGATCCAGCAGGAAAACGGACTGGCTCTTACCAAAAAGGAAAAGACAATGTCATCGTAAATGCAAAAGGCGACAGCTATATCAGCTATGCAGATTATGCCATTGCCGTGTTGGATGAGCTTGAACATCCTGAACACAAAAATGAACGCTTCACAGTGGTAAGCGAAGCGGAATAATAAAAAACCCGGAGCCAGCTCCGGGTTTTTCTCATTAATAAGTGCTGTACGTATCGCTGAAAAGGCCGTCAGCAATCCCAAGCATTAAAAAGATGAAGAAGGCGATAATCGCAAGAATGGATACAGCAATGCTTACGATCAAATAAATCCCTTGCATCTTTACGAATTTCGCGTAATTCTCCAGCATTAAGTCTTCAGACTGTCCGCTATTGTGTTCAGCCATTTGGCCTGCTTCCCTAGCTGACCTCATCAAAAAGATACCGGAAATAATTTGCAGTACGCCTGGCACGGCACCGATTAGAAAAATGAACGCGCCTGAAAGCGCGGTAATTGCGCCCATAATAATAAATAAAATGCCTGTAGCTTTTCCCCATTTCGAAATGCTGATGAGGGTTTTGTTCATTGTTTCAGGATTCATGTATACTGGCTCCCCTTTACAAAAAAATACTCACTTTTCTTTTATACACTATTTGTGAGAAGTTTTGTATATAGAAAATAACATTTTGGGGATTGACCCTAACGTTGCGTGATTGTTTACGATAAAAAAGAGGAGGTGTTATGTATGAAATATCAAGTTAAACAAGTGGCGGAGATATCAGGTGTTAGCATTCGGACGCTTCATCACTATGACAATATTGAGCTTCTGAATCCTTCAGCGCTTACTGATGCTGGGTATCGTTTGTACAGTGACGCAGACCTGGAAAGACTGCAACAGATTTTATTTTTCAAGGAAATCGGGTTTCGTTTGGATGAAATTAAAGAGATGCTGGATCATCCGAATTTTGACCGGAAAGCGGCACTTCAGTCGCAAAAGGAGATATTGATGAAGAAAAAACAAAGAATGGATGAGATGATTCAAACAATTGACAGGACGCTTTTGTCCGTTGATGGAGGGGAAACGATGAATAAGAGGGATTTATTTGCCGGATTAAGCATGAAAGACATTGAAGAGCACCAGCAGACATACGCTGATGAAGTCAGAAAGCTGTATGGAAAGGAAATCGCAGAAGAAACAGAGAAAAGGACATCTGCATACTCGGCAGATGATTGGCGAACGATCATGGCTGAATTTGATTCGATTTACAGACGAATTGCGGCGCGAATGAAGCATGGGCCCGATGATGCAGAGGTTCAGGCCGCAGTGGGGGCATTTCGCGATCATATTTGCCAATATCATTACGATTGCACACTCGACATTTTCAGAGGACTCGGGGAAGTGTATATCACTGACGAGCGATTTACCGATTCAATCAATCAATATGGAGAAGGTCTTGCCGCTTTTTTGCGGGAGGCAATCATCATTTACTGTGACCATCAGGAAAACCCCCGGCCGTAAAGGCCGGGGGTTTTTGGCGCATCTTATAAGATCGGCGACAACAGCCGCGAGACGGATTCTTTTATTCGAATCCACAACGGGCGCTGCAGATACTCCTCATAGGTGAATTTTCTGGATACTAGCAAATCTTCTTTAAAAGTTGAAACCAGTTTTTTAGCAATGGTGATATCGTAAATAAATGCATTAACCTCAAAATTCAGCCTGAAGCTTCGGACATCAATGTTCGCTGTGCCGACTGAAGCGATTTCGTCATCCACCACGATGGTTTTCGCGTGAATAAAGCCGTTATCGTAAATATAGACAGTGGCTCCGGCTTTCAGCAGATCGCCGATATACGAAAGTGTCGCCCAGTATACAAAGGCGTGATCGGGCTTGTTCGGAATCATAATGTTAACGTCAATGCCCGAAAGGCAAGCGATCCTTAAAGCATCCAGCAGGCTTGCATCTGGGATAAAATAAGGTGTTTGTATCAAAATGGAACGCTTGGCGTTTGAAATCATTTTGATGTAGCCATTTTTAATTTGTTCCCATTCCGAATCAGGGCCGCTTGTGACAATCTGCATCCCGACGTTGCCTTTTGGGCCGTAATCAGGAAAGTGATTTGGAATATATGTCAGCGTATGGTGATGAGAAGCTTGGTTCCAGTCAAGGATGAACCGTGTTTGGATGGCGTGCACGGCCGTTCCTTGCAGCCGGATATGCGTATCCCGCCAATAACCGAATTTCGGATTAAGCCCTAGATACTCATCTCCGACGTTAAAACCTCCGACATAACCGGTCATACCGTCTATGATCACAAGCTTTCGATGGTTCCGGTAATTCAGCCGCAGGTTAATCGGCCTGAGCTTTGACGGGAAAAAGACCTCCACATGCCCGCCAGCCTCGCGAAGCTCTTTAAAAAACTTTTTTCTCAGCGTTCTGGACCCGAGTTCATCATAAAGCACTCTGACCTGAACACCTTCTTTCGCCTTTTGGATGAGAGCGTCGCGCAATTTTTTGCCTAATTCATCGCCTTTATAAATATAATACTGTAAATGGATATGATCCTTAGCCTTTGAAATGTCACTCAGCAGCCGCTGAAATTTATCCCGTCCATCTGTAATGACGTCAACTGAATTATCCTCTGTAAACACAGCATGGTTATTCATAATCAGCATATAAATTAAATCTTTGTTATCAAAGGTTGCCCGGTTGTTAAACTGAAATTGCTTGGTTTCTAAATCTTCAAGCTGATGCTTCAGCAGCCTTTCAATTCCAATCTTTTTCCGGTCTTCCCATTGAAACAAATGCTTGCGTCTGAGATTATGGCCGAATAATAAGTATAAAATAAAGCCTAAAACGGGAATAAAGAAAAGAACAAGCAGCCACGCCCAAGATGCACTGGCATCGCGCCGTTCTTTGAAGATGACAATGATGGCCAAAAGAATATTTAAAATGAAAAAAAGTGATAAAAGGATGGAAGAAATACTCACTTTGTAACCCCGCTCATTCATATTTATCAAGAAGATTGCCATTAGTATTCCATGAATAACAGTGATCTGATTCCCATTACAAATTATAACACTCACATTTTAAAAGAATAAAGAGCGGCGATCCAGATTCTTCGTGAAAAATACGGGCAGATTTCTTTAAAACCAGCTTGCACCTGCGTTAAAATAAACACATATGATAACGTTCGTGAAGCTTGAAACATCAAATAAAGGGGGAGGATTATATGAACTTTTACAGAGTCGAACAAATGCCGGGGTTCATCAAAACAGAAATGCAAAAAATTCAAAAGGCCGTACAGCCTTTCATGAAAAAAACCGTCATTTACCGTTTTCTTGCTATTCCGCTTGCTGCATTCTCTCTCTTTAATTTAGCTGCTTTTCTATTTCATGCTTCAGCTGACAGGGAGTCCCTGATCAGCGCAGGCATATTCGCCCTTTTGGCGGCGCTCGGGCTCGCATTTTTTAAAGAGGCAGGCTATCAGCATAAACAAATCCAAAAAACGGTTCACATCTATATGCTGAACAGGATCAAAAAGAGCGAAATCCTTTCAGAAGAGCGGAAAAGCTCCTACGCACGACAAATAAAGGAAGAGCCTTTTGCGATGCGGAGTTTTGTTGAATTTTTGACTGAGGAAGACAGACGCAAAAAAATGTATTAAAGAAGATCTGCACCCGGATTGTTGAGATTTTTCAGACGATCCGGGTGTGTTTTTTTGTATGACTTGGGATACGGACACGAGTTGTTATTTATTTCAAGGTAACAGCGTTGCTTTGTTGATTTCCTCTACTAATGATGCCTGATCGATCCATTTAGTCGACACATCTTGATTGATCTTTGAAATGTGCCGGTTTTCTGTTAAATAATCTCTTATCCGGCTGAAATAGAGCGGTTCGTTTTTGACATCCAGGTTTTGATATATTTGTTCAAACAATTCTAAGTCTTTAGGTTCATCTAGGGTTAATCGCCAAGATGGATAATGGAGTTCTTTCGGCAAGCTGACTTGATTGATGGTGAATAGGGAAGGATTGTTTACAAAATAAAAAGAAAGATATTCTGTATGGGTTAACGGTTTTGGCTGCTGTACAAGCCGCTGAAGAGCTTCAACAGTAATAATATTCCCGGAAATTCCTGCTGAACTTGAAAGTTCCTGAGTATAATCTGCTCCTTTTTGCAAGTGCTGTTCAATTAAATATTGAAGCACTTCAGGTGAAACCGCTGGGCAATCGCCGGTCACCCGGATAATGATATCGGCTTTTGTTAACGCCGCGGCTTCAAGCATTCTTTCTGCCACATTTTCGGGGGAACCCCTTACGATTCTGACCTTTCCATTTAGAGTGAAAGCTTCAAGCGGATCGTCATCAGGAAGATTTGACGTTGCCAACACAACTTCGTCAACAGAAGGGACAGCCAGACAATTGATTAAACAGCGCTCGACAGATGGAATTCCATAAATCGGGAGCAACGCTTTTTTTGGCAAACGGGTCGATTTTAGCCGGCATATTACCGCAATCGTAATTCTTGGTTTTTTAATATCGTTGGGTGTAACAGGCTGGTTTAACGATAAATCAGCAGTTGCGACTTGAGGGAAAGCGTCTTCGGCTTGTAAAGGCATCAGTGCATTTTCATTTCCGCATCTTTTGTAACTTGTTTTTTCCAGCGTTATAATTTCTCCTTTTTTTATATCCCGGTTAGCAGTCACACGTAAAGAGGAATCGTGCAAATACTTTCTTTCAGATTCATTTACTTCAGTTGACCCCGCTGCAATTTGGGCCTGCTTAAGCTTTTCTGTCATTAGTTTGAATTCGTTTGGCTCTAGTGAAGAATAATAATCAAACCCTTTAGCTGCCCGGTTTAGGGTTATATGTTTTTCAATAACAGAGGCCCCTGAGAAAAACGCATAGACAGGAAGGTCGGCTGCAAGCGGATGCTCTGCGTCAATGTGATCCGCAAATCCAATTTGAACCTTGTATCTTTCCTTTAGATGTTGAACCCGTTTTAGGTTAATATCCTCTAATGTTGTGGGATATCCTTGGAATCCGTGCATGAGTATGAGCTGATTGTCCATATGTTGTTTTACAAGCGGCATCAACTGATCAATCTCTTCTTCATACCATCCCCCAACTCCGATGAGCACAGGCTTCTCAGTCATACCTATCGTTTTCATGATCTCCGTGGATTGAAGGATGGTTGTTGGAAGCTTAATGCCGTCAATGTCACGCTGAAGGTGCGAAAAAAGCTCTGCTCCCCATAAATCGAAAATATCCACCCATATTTCTAATCCAAGGCTTTTTCCATATGCGACACAATTTTTCCATACGTCTTCATTCAAAAACAGCTCGATATACGACTCATAAGCAAAAAAACAAGGTGTTGCAATACAGTCATATTTGAACCACTGAAATTTCACACCATCTGCTCCGCTTTCAGCTGCAGCCTTGATGAGTGCTCTGAGGTTCTCCTCTTTTCCTTGATGGGCGTTTGCGATTTCAGCTATCACTTTTACTTTTTCCGAAGGGCTGTTATTTTCCAAATGTCCCACTCCTTTATGTTTATTGAGACAAACCTGCTGATGCCGCTTTCGAGTTGAAAGACCGAGTCATTTTAATAGATTGTATGCTTGCTTCAAGACTTGGTGTTTATGCCAGCCTGCTTTGACTGATAATTTTACGGAAAATAGACAAATAAAAAAGGCATGGTTCCGTTTGATCCGGAACTCATGCCCTGTCCTGTTTCATCATTATTCAAACACCGGATCATCCTCATAATAATAAGAATCCGGATCATCATACGAAGGCGTGTTCTCAAAAGCAGCAATGCCGATTACCACCAGCACGAAAATGGCTACAATAATCCCGATCAGGACAGTAACGATACTGGATGCTGCATAAAACAGCTGCATTTTTATAAATGTCCCGTAATTTTCAAGCATGCTTTCGCCAGCGCTGCCGGCTAGATTTCCTTCGGCTTCCGCGGCTGCTTTTGCTGAGCGCATCAAAAATACGCCTGATATAATGAGCAGTACGCCCGGGATGGCGCCAATCACTGTCATCAAGGCGGTCAGAGTGACAAGCGATCCCATAATGATTAACAAGATGCCAGAAATTTTGCCCCACTTGGCAATGTCGGATAGCGACTTGACAGCAGAGGCACTCAGCTGGCGGGTCTCCTCAACAGGTGCAGTCTCCTCTTCAACGAGGCTATTTTCTTCATTATGATTTTCAATTTCGTTTTCATCTTTATCCAGACTAATCATGAAAGCTCTCT
Organism: Bacillus sp. FSL L8-0358; assembly: GCF_038593095.1. Classification (NCBI taxonomy): domain Bacteria; kingdom Bacillati; phylum Bacillota; class Bacilli; order Caryophanales; family Bacillaceae; genus Bacillus; species Bacillus sp. FSL L8-0358. Next base: position 3,658,937 of record NZ_CP151962.1, on the reverse strand, counting down.
CCCTAAAATTTTTAAATCGTATCTTTTCCCGTCCATTTCGGCGATGCCGGGGAATAGTCCCCATTCTGCAAACCCGTGCTTTTCAAACAGCTTCAGGCTTGGTTTATTATGCCCGAAAATGAAGGCCATAAGTGAGCGGATGCCAAGATTCGGGGCAATGCGGAGCGCTTCTTGAAGCAAATATGATCCAACACCTTTGCCGCGGCATGCTTCGTCAATGTATATGCTGACCTCCGCTGTTTTATTATAGGCTGGCCTTCCATAAAATGTTTCAAAGCTGATCCAGGCAGCGACGTTTCCATTTTCGTCCTCGGCCACATAGAGCGGACGTGCCTCTGTATGTCCTAAAAACCATTCCATCCGGTCTTCAGGAGTTACCGGTTCGGTATCGGCTGTTACCATTCGAGAAGCAATCGTTGAATTATAAATCGCAACAACAGCCTCCAGATCTTTATTTTCAGCAAGGCGCAATGTCATGTTCATACGTTTTTGGCACTCCTCTCAAAAAAAAATGACATATTTTCGTAACAGTCTGCGCAAACTACATCTAAAAAAGTTTTTTGGATAGGTGTATATATTTTCAGAAAAGTGTTCAGAATGTTGCTGAGGTGATGAAACAATGAGAGAGGAAGAAAAGAAAACTTCTCAAGTCAAAAAACTTCAGCAGTTTTTTCGTAAACGCTGGGTGTTCCCTGCAATTTACTTAGTCAGTGCGGCCGTCATTTTAACAGCTGTCCTTTGGTATCAATCAGTATCAAATGATGAGGTAAAGGATCAGTTGGCTGATAACGGCGGAAACGCCGCATATGACAACAACGACGATGCAGTTGAAGTAGGAAAGTCAATGGAAAATGTCGCAATGCCGGTTGTTGATTCTGAAAACGTTTCTGTTGTGAAAAAGTTCTATGAAACCGATGCCGCAAAAGAAGAGAAAGAAGCAGCACTCGTTACCTATAATAACACGTACAGCCTAAGCAAAGGAATTGACTTAGCTGAGAAAGACGGAAAAGATTTCGATGTCTCTGCTTCTCTGAGCGGTACGGTTGTTAAAGCTGAAAAAGATCCAGTGCTGGGATATGTTGTGGAAGTAGAACATGCCGACGGTTTATCGACTGTGTATCAATCTCTTTCCGAAGTAAGCGTTGAGCAAGGTGACAAAGTAAAACAAAATCAAGTGATCGGAAAATCTGGCAAGAACCTTTACAGTGAAGACAGCGGAAACCACGTGCACTTTGAAATCCGTAAAGATGGGGTCGCAATGAATCCGTTAAACTTTATGGACAAACCAGTTTCTTCTATTGAAAAAGCAGCAGCTGCTGAAGAAAAAGCTGCCACCCAAGAAACAGAAGAATCCATTCAGCAATCTTCCGAGAAAAAGGACGGATCAACTGAAAAAGGAACAGAAGAAAAATCCGGTGAGAAAAAGGATGATTCAACTGACAAATCTGGTTCCAAAGAAAGCAGCACAACAGAAGACACTGAACAGTCTTAATGAAGAAAACGTCTATCCTTGTGATGGGCGTTTTTTTCTGTTACTTTTTGCTTTGTTTTACCGTCTATGTAGTTACATGTAGGCACGTCCGCTATAAAGGAGGTTATGTCATGAACCGCCTATTGCTAGCAGGCTGGATCTTTTTTATCCTGCTTTCTGTCTGTACGGAAAGCTTCAGCGGCATGGTCGTATCGCAAACGGTGGCTTTTCATTTTCAGCCGCACCCTGATCTGTCTCAATTTTTAGTTATGGATTTTACTGAGCTTACTGTACCTGAAGCGTTTATTCAAAAAATCGGACATGCGTTTTCCTTCTTTGTGCTGACATATTTGCTGTGGAAACAGCGGGGCAGCATAAGATCAGCTGCAGCCGGCTCATTCGCGTTTGCTTTTTTCACAGAAGTTCTTCAGCTCTTCTTCAGCAGGAATGGTTGTATCCGGGATGTGCTCATCGATGCTGTTGGAATTGGGTTGTTTTATGGTTTATATGTGTTGGCGAAGCGAAGAAAACAAGAGATGTATGAGAAATATTAAAGCCGGCTGTCTTGGTTAAAGACGCCGGCTTTTGTCTTTCTTAGAAATTTTGATCGGTTGGTTTTTTCGTCAGTTTATTGATAATGGCTTCATAGATCCTCACGACCAAATCGACGAACGGGCGAAGCAGATCTGAAAATCTAAAGAAAAGGAACCCGATAATGATGGCGACAACGAGGCTGCCCAATACATCTACCGGATAGTGATGTCCCACCCAAATTCTCGAAAAGCCTGTCAAAAGCCCAAAAATGACAAGCGGCCAGCCGATTTTGCGGTTTCTGAAAAGCATCGCAATAGAAATCGCTAATGCACCTGTCGTGTGGTCACTTGGAAATGAAGCATCCGCAGCATGCGGAATCAGTGTATGCACTGTATGCGCAACGAACGGGCGCGGTTCGAAATAAACAAGCGTAATCAAATAGTTGATCACAAGGCCTGCAATTCCTGTGATGCCTGCGTATAGCACATGTTTTCTGCTTTGTGTGTTCCCGAACAGCCAGATTGCCAATAGGATAAGGGCATAGGCGACAATGGCATATTCCGTGATGAAGACCATAATGGAATCGAGAACTGAATTGTGATGAGATAGTCCATGGATTGCTTTAAAAATTTCGTAGTTCAAATAATCACCTTTTACATTTTTATATTTAGTAGACTAATCTTACTCATGAAAAGTTTCAAATAAAAATAGAGATTGTCTGAAATAACGGCGCTTGAAGAGAATTCGAAGAGGAATCGCGGTTTCTGGGGGGATTCTGTGCACAAAAAAAGAGATCCGGAGTGTCCGAATCTCGTACCGATATTAAAGTGCTTCAGGTCCTTCTTCGCCTGTGCGGATGTTGATCGTATTGCTGATTTCATAGACAAATATTTTACCGTCACCCGGTGATCCCGTTTTCAGCACCCTTTTAGCGGTCTCAGTCACTTGATCAACAGGAACCTTGCTGACCACAATTTCTATTTTTAAACGCTCGTATACATTGCTTTCTATTTTTACCCCTCGATAGAGCTCCGTATGTGCTTTTTGAAGGCCGCAGCCGTGTACATTGGAGAAAGTCAGAGAGGTCACTCCGATTTTTCCGAGTTCCTGCTTCAGCTTTTCAAAATTTGCCGGACGCGTTACAATTTCTACCTTGAACATTTGACCGCTCATAGCGTCACTCCTCACATAGAATCTTGATATGCTTTTTCCCCGTGCATCGTTAAGTCAAGCCCAAGTGACTCTTCTTCTTCAGTTGCGCGAAGGGGAAGGAAGAGGCTTACAATTTTAATAATAACGAAAGTGACAATAAATACAAAAACATAAGTGGCGGCGATGGCGACGATTTGTTTCCAGATTAAGCTTGCATCACCGTAAAATAACCCATCTGCGCCCGCTGAGTTAACAGAGGTTGTTGCGAATAATCCTGTTGCGATTCCGCCCCATGTGCCTCCGATCCCGTGCAGGCCAAAGGCGTCAAGCGCGTCGTCGTATCCGAATTTCTTTTTAAGCGAGAATACTCCCCAGAAACAAACTGCCCCGCCGATGATGCCAATAATAATGGAAGCGAACGGTGTGACAAATCCGGCAGCCGGCGTAATGGCGACAAGCCCGGCGATTGCTCCAGATACCGCTCCGAGCATTGTCGGTTTTTTGTTAATGATCCATTCTACTAAGATCCAGCCGGCGATCCCGGCTGCAGCCGCGGTGTTTGTGTTGATGAAGGCGTACATGGCTACACCATCTAAGGTCAAAGCGCTGCCGACGTTAAAACCGAACCAGCCGAACCAAATCAAAGCTCCTCCTAAGAAGGTGTAAATGAGGTTATGCGGAGAAGACGCTGTGCCGTCTTTCCGTTTGCCAAGCACAATAGCAAGAACAAGTCCTGCCACACCGGAGGAAATATGAACAACATTGCCGCCAGCGAAATCGAGCGCTCCAAGCTGGCCGATCCAGCCGCCGCCCCATACCCAGTGCGCTACGGGTGTGTAAACCAAAGAGGCCCATAAAACCGAGAATAAAAGAAAAGCGCCGAATCGCATCCGCTCTGCGAAAGCCCCGGAAATAATCGCTGTAGTCAGAACGGCAAACGTCATTTGGAACATCATAAATAACGAGTGGGGGATGGTATCGCTGTAATCTCCCGGATCAAATCCGACCCCTTTGAGGCCGGCCCACTCCAGTCCGCCGATGATTGAATTGCCTGGTGCGAAGGCAAGTGTATATCCGAACAGCACCCAAACGATGGAAACGATGGCAATGGAAGAGAAACTGTGCATGGCAGTGCTCAGCACATTTTTGCTCTTTACCATTCCTCCATAAAATAACGCTAATCCCGGGGTCATCAGCCACACGAGTAAAGCGCAAAAGAACATAAAAACTGTATCGCCCATTTGCATGTCTCATTCCTCCGTATCTTTCAGAATAAAAAGCAATTATTATATTTCTTCATTATAGAGAAAAAAGAATGATAAAACATTTTCATGTAAGATTTCCTAACATGGTTTTTAAGGAGTGTTATCGAGGGATAGAAAGAAAGGAGAACGGCATTTTTTACGATATAAGACTTTATATCTATAAAAGAAGCTATTCATATGAGCGGAAAAGGGAATTGACATTAATTAGAATACTCTATACTGTATTAAGTGTACTACATCAAATGATACACTGAGGGGGATGTAAGATGAATAAAGGCGGCAGGCTGAGGAAAGCGGTACGCAAGTCGATTCCCGCGACGTTCCGATTGTTTTTAGCCTTTAATTTTTTCGTGTACGGTCTGGCGAAAGTGGTGATTGGCCAGTTTGGCGAGGTGACGCCTGAAATCGAGGCGGCTGCCGGGAAGGGGTTTACGATCGCGTGGACATTTTTCGGTTATTCTCATGTCTATGAACTGTTTATAGGTTTTGGTGAAATCCTGGCAGCTGTTTTATTACTGATTCCGCGAACAGCTGCATTAGGGGCGGTTATTTTTATGCCCATTATTGTGAACATCGTCTTGATTAACTATTGTTTTGATATTGGCGTGCAGGATCTTAGCACGATATTAATGGTTATGTGTCTCATCCTGCTTTGGATGGACCGCCGCAAATTCATAGGCATTTTCAGGCAGGAACCGATAGACAGCAGGCAGGTGATGAAGCGATGACGCCCCTTATGATTACAGTGCTGGCCGGTTTGTTCGTATGCACAACCTGTTACTACTACATAAAAGAAAAATCATGAGAAAACGCTCCTTCTGAGAATTTCACAAGCATCATAAAAGAACCTAGGCAGTGTGAAGAGTAAAATATGCAATGTGAGAAACACTAACAGTATCAGGAGGAGACGTATGATGAATACACTCAACATTGATTTTCAAAAAACAGCATTGATTATCATTGATTTACAAAAGGGAATTGTGCCGATTGATCAAAGCGGCCAGGTTGTCCCGAACGCGAAAAAGCTCGTAGATGAATTTCGGAAACATAACGGGTTCATCAGCTTTGTAAATGTAGCCTTTCATGATGGAGCGGACGCCCTGAAGCCGCAAACGGATGAGCCTGCGCAGAGAGGTTCAGGGGAAATGCCGGCGGACTGGGCCGAATTTGTTCCGGAAATCGGTGTGCAGGATGGCGATTATACTGTGACAAAACGGCAATGGGGTGCTTTTTTTGGCACAGATTTAGACTTGCAGCTGAGACGCCGCGGCATTGATACGATTGTATTGTGCGGCATCGCAACGAATATCGGGGTGGAAAGCACAGCACGGGAGGCATTTCAGCTTGGTTATCAGCAGATTTTTATTACAGATGCCATGTCCACATTTAGTGATGAAGAGCATGAAGCCACACTGCGCTTTATTTTCCCGAGAATCGGTAAATCGCGGACAACGGAAGAGTTTCTGGAACAAGTGAAATGATGTTATCGAAAAAAAGCCGGGCTGTTTTTTTAACAGCGGTGGCTTCGGGAACAATGCTGAATCCGCTGAACTCGTCTATGATCTCTCTTGCGCTCCATAGCATCCAGCATGAGTTTCACCTCTCGTTTACAACGGTTTCCTGGCTGATTTCCTCGTTTTACTTGGCGAGTGCCGTAGCGCAGCCCGTAACGGGAAAGCTCGGTGATTTGATTGGGCGGAAACGCTTGTTTTTATTCGGGCTTATTCTTGTTGCGATTTCTGCCATCGGAGCGCCGTTTGCGCCGACGTTTATGACATTATTGGTCATGCGGCTGTTTCAATCGGTGGGAAGCAGTGCGATTTATCCGTCAGGTGTTGGCTTGATTCGGAATCATATTCATGAGCGCCAAGCTTCAGCCTTGGCTGTACTCTCTATTTTTGCGTCCGCCATGACGGCGCTGGGGCCGACAGTCGGCGGGTTTTTGATTGTATGGGGAGGCTGGCCGGCGATCTTTATCGTTAATTTGCCGTTTATTATCCTCAGCTTCTTATTGGGCCTGTATATGTTCCCGAAAGATCAGAAAAAAGGGGCAGGAATCAAAACCATTATTCGGCAGCTCGACATTCTTGGAATTGTTTTATTTGCCGGAGGAATCATTTTCCTTCTATCCTTTTTGCTGTCGTTCAGCACGTCGCCGCATGCGGTTGAAGGTGTGCTTGGCTTGCTTCTGCTCTGTGCGTTTGTCTGGCGCGAGCTGAAAACGGATAAGCCATTTATTGATGTCCGTCTGTTTAAAACACAACGTAACCTGTCAGCCGTGTATGTTCAGTTTATTTTATTGAATGTTTTCTTCTATTGTTTATTTTTTGGTCTGCCAAGTTACTTTCAGGATGAAATGCATCTTTCTGTTCAAACGAGCGGCCTGTTTATGCTGTTTATGTCTGGAATGAGCATCGTTGTGTCACCTTTAACTGGCAAATGGATCGACCGATCTGGTGTCGTCAAGCCGATCTTTGCGGGAGCGCTTTTGATGACGGCTGGAGCCGTGCTCTTAACCATCTTTTTTATCAATGTCCAGACCATCGGTAAAGGCCTCATTCTGTCGCTCTTGGGTATAGGCTACGGACTGGGCAATGTCGCGCTTCAGGCAGCGATGCTGGAAACGAGTCCTTCCAACATGGTAGGAACGACTTCAGGCCTGTTTCAAACCTGCCGTTACCTAGGATCGATTTTGTCTTCGGTGATCCTTGGCGTTCTTTTTGGTAAAGAAATCACGGCAGCCCATTTTGATATGATGGGAATCATTATGATCATAGCGGGCGGAGCAAGCCTGTTAATGGCTGTTAGATTTGCTGCATTAATGAAAGCTGCAACTTGAGAAAGAGACAGACTCTGAGGTCTGTCTCTTTTTCTTGTTTAAGCTGTTCAAATACAAATGGGAAAATTGTATATCATAGCCAGTGTTATTGTCAGACTCTTCAGTTATATTAAGTGACATCTAATGTCAAAAAACATAACGTGTGACGACATATAGACAATATGGAAAGGGGAGCCGGCTATGAAATTAAAAGAGAGTCAGCAGCAATCCAACAGGCTGAGCAATGAAGATCTGGTGCCTTTGGGACAGGAAAAACGGACGTGGAAAGCAATGAACTTTGCCTCCATTTGGATGGGATGTATACATAACATACCGACCTACGCGACGGTGGGAGGATTAATTGCGATCGGCCTTTCGCCTTGGCAGGTGCTGGCGATCATTATTACGGCATCGCTTATCCTATTTGGCGCTCTTTCCTTAAACGGCCATGCGGGGACAAAATACGGGCTGCCGTTTCCAGTGATCATTCGGGCTTCTTACGGGATATACGGTGCGAATATCCCTGCGCTTCTAAGGGCGTTTACAGCTATCATGTGGCTTGGCATCCAGACCTTTGCGGGTAGCACGGCATTGAACATTTTGCTTTTGAATATGTGGCCGGGCTGGGGAGAAATTGGCGGCGAGTGGAACATTCTCGGCATTCACTTATCTGGTTTGCTTTCCTTTGTATTCTTTTGGGCCATTCATTTACTCGTATTGCATCACGGCATGGAGTCGATTAAACGTTTTGAGGTGTGGGCAGGGCCTTTAGTGTATCTGGTATTTGGCGGCATGGTATGGTGGGCCGTTGATATTGCCGGAGGATTGGGCCCGATATACTCTCAACCAGGAAAGTTTCATACGTTTTCAGAAACATTCTGGCCGTTTGCTGCCGGAGTTACTGGCATCATCGGCATCTGGGCGACATTGATCTTAAATATACCTGATTTTACACGGTTTGCTGAAACACAAAAAGAGCAAATCAAAGGGCAATTTTACGGTTTGCCGGGAACATTTGCGCTGTTCGCCTTCGCAAGTATTACGGTGACCTCCGGCTCGCAGGTCGCGTTCGGAGAGCCGATTTGGGATGTTGTCGATATTTTGGCGCGGTTTGATAATCCTTATGTCATCGTCTTGTCCGTGATCACGCTCTGCATCGCCACGATCTCTGTAAATGTCGCGGCGAACATCGTATCGCCCGCTTATGATATAGCGAATGCCCTTCCGAAATATATCAATTTCAAACGTGGCAGCTTTATCACAGCGTTGCTCGCTTTATTTACGGTTCCATGGAAGCTGATGGAGAGCGCGACAAGCGTGTATGCGTTTCTTGGCTTAATAGGCGGCATGCTTGGACCGGTGGCAGGCGTGATGATGGCCGACTATTTTATCATTCGCAAACGTGAGCTCTCGGTAGAAGACCTGTATTCCGAAACAGGACGGTATGTGTATTGGAAGGGCTACAATTACCGTGCGTTTGCAGCCACAATGTTAGGAGCGCTGATTTCGCTGATTGGCATGTATGTTCCTGTATTGAAGAGCTTATACGATATTTCTTGGTTTGTAGGTGTGCTGATTTCCTTTCTTTTCTATATTGTTCTGATGCGTGTTCACCCGCCTGCATCGTCGGCGATTGAAACGGTTGAACACGCGCAGGTCCGCCAGGCTGAATAAGGTATCTGCCGGTATATTTTCATATTTTTGAAATGGTTTTCCATAAATAGAGCATTTATAATGGTTTTAGAAATCTATTCTAAAACGAAATGGGAATCGAAAATGAGAAAATGGTATTTTATCCTTTTGGCAGGTATTGTAACGTTGGGCATCCTCGCTTGTGTTTTTGATAAGACAAAGGCAAATGAGGAAGGATGCGAAGACTGCTTATATGTTTCTCCAAATGGCAGTGATCAAAATGAAGGAACAAAAGAAAAACCGTTTCGTACATTGGCACACGCATCTGAGAAGGCTGCTGCCGGCACAACTGTCATGATTCGGGAGGGCACGTATCATGAAATCCTTGATGTAAAGCACAGCGGTAGGGACGGAAAGCCTATCACATTCCGAAACTATGAAAATGAAAACGTCGTGATTAGCGGTGAATCCCTTACGGACGCTGAATATGAAACACCTCTTATTCGTATTCACGATAAACATGACATTGCCATCAGCGGTTTAACAATTCAAGATCTTTCTGTTTCATCTGAGGAAGCAACTGCTATAGGGATTTATGTATCAGGGTCCAGCAGTCATATCGCCATTAAGGATAATCACATCCGGGGTATTAAGACAACAGCGGATGAAGGAAATGCTCACGGAATCGCAGTTTATGGGACTGGCAGCATGAAAGACATCCAAATCGAGGACAATACAGTTGAGAATCTGACGCTTGGAGCGAGTGAAGCAGTTGTGCTAAACGGTAATATCGACGGGTTCACTGTTGCAGGCAATCTGGTCCGCAACAATAACAACATCGGGATCGATCTTATTGGTTATGAGGGAACCGCGGATAAAAACGATTATGTACGAAACGGAGTCGTAGAAAACAATACAGTTTATCAAAACTCGACTTACGGCAATCCTGCTTATGGAGATGAATACTCAGCGGGCGGGATTTATGTCGATGGAGGACACGATATCGAAATTAAGAACAACACAGTTTACGATAACGATATTGGGATTGAAGCAACGTCTGAACACAAAGGAAAGTATGCAAATGCCATTCAGATCACAGACAACAAAGTGTACAACAATGCTTACACCGGTATTTCAATCGGAGGATATGACAAAAAGCGGGGCGGCACCAGCAATTCTCTGATTGCCCGTAATATTATGTACCGGAATGACACAAAGGGACTGTACGGCGGACAGCTGCTGCTGCAGTACGATACGAAAAACAACACAATTGAAAAGAATATATTGACGGCCGGTGATTCCAGATTATTTATCGGAAACGATTTTACAGAAAATGAAGGAAATACGGTCAATCATAACGTGTACCACAAGGAAGCGGATCAAGACGGCATATGGATGTGGAAAAAGAAAGAATATGATTCATTTTCTTCGTATCGAAAAGCAACAAAAAACGATCAGCAATCCATTTATGCCGATCCGATGTTTCGTGATGAAGCGTCCTATGATTTTTCGTTAGATCCTGATTCACCTGCGCGGAAAGTCATTGAATAATATGCCATAAGCGGCGTTCTCTCGTTCAACCGAGAGGGACGCCGTTTTTTATATGTAAAAAAGACTGCCGGGATTTCCCGGCAGCCTGAAATTTATTCTGCAATAGACACTTTTCCTTCAGCCTCTGCAGGTTTTTTCTGGCTCCACGTGTAGAGAAGCAGGGCAATTAAAACGAACAGCCCCGCTGTTAAATAAATGGCAGAGAAGCCGGCAGATGCTACAAACAATCCGAATACATACGATCCTACAGCAATTCCGCTGTCAAAGAAGGTAAAGAACGTTGCCGTTGCAAAACCGGAGCGGTGAGCCGGAGATTTTTGAATCGCCAATGTTTGCATGCAAGGAACGATTGATCCGTAGCCAAGACCGATAACCGCCCCTGAAAGCAGAAGCATTAAGCCGCTATGTGTGAAGGACAGCATGCAGAGTCCAACAGAGAAAATCAGGATTGATGGGTAAATGACAATGCCCGGTCCGACTTTGTCGAACAATTTCCCTGTGAACGGGCGTGCAATCATCATTGTCACCGCAAAGCAAACAAAGAAATATCCGCTGATATCCGAAAGGTCAACTGATTTGGCGAATACAGACAGATATGATGTGACAGTTGAATAACAGAAAGAAATAAACAAACCGACCGTCGCAATTTTGAGTGCGCCCTTTTCAAACATATCCGAGAACGCAAAACGGAATACAGTCGTGCCGCTGTCCTTACTTTGCGGCACTTTTATCAAGAACGAAACAAGTAAGCCCGCAACCATAAACAGCGCAAAGGCTGTAAAGAATACAGGAAAGCTTACCACTCTCATCAAATTCAGACCAAGGAAAGGCCCGATCGCCATAGCGAGGTTCATAGACATGGCAAAGTATCCAAGCCCTTCACCGCGCCGTTTGGCTGGAATAATATCAGCGGCAATTGCACCTGTAACAGTCGTTAAAATGCTGAACCAAATCCCTTGGAAGAACCGCAATCCGAGCAGCAGGGAAAAGTTATGAATCGGCATATACAGAAAAGATGATAGGGCGAAGAGCGCCATTGATACAATCGCCATTCTTTTCTTCCCGAAACGCTCAACGATGGCTCCGGAGAAAGGCCGTGTAATGATCGCAGACAGAAGGAACAGGCTGATTAAAAGCCCGCCTTGTGATTCTGTGCCGCCAAGCTCTTGCAGTGTATAAATCGGCAATACAGTTAAAAATGTATAAAAGAACACAAACACAAATAAATTGACAAGCAGAACCATAATAAAATCCTTGGTCCATATCGCATCCGCTTTTTTCAAATGTATGTCACTTCCTTATTTTCATTGTTGTAAAAACATGCGGAATAAATGAGAAAAAGCTTCTTTATCTTCATCTCGGAAATCTGCAAGCAGCTCTTCCTCGAATTTCAGCATTTTCACATTGATTTCTTCGTATTTTTTCTCGGCTTCTTTTGTGAGGACAACAAGTTTTTCCCGTTTGTCTTCACCTTGCCGTCTCTGAACCCAGCCGTTCTCCTCCAGGCGTTTGATCGTCCGAGTCACAGTCGGCGCTTCCACATTTAAATAGGACCAAATCTCTTTTTGAGTCATTGGTCCGATCGTACGCAAACAATATAAAACTGACCATTGAGATGAATAAAGGCCGAATGGCTCTAGCTGTTCATTGGCTTTCTTGGCAATCAGGCGGGCGCTTTGGTTGATTTGATGAATGAGGTGTCTGTTGACGTAGGACATGTCGGTCTCCTTCTAAAAAACTTACCTAAGTAACTAATTGCTTATTTCATTTTACAGGAGCGATCAATAGTTGTAAAGATGAAAATTTAGTGACGCGAAATAGTTTGCTGAATCTGAAAAAGTTCGTTTCACCCCTTGTCCTTATTGAGTTTTTAGCATATTCCCAAAAGAATGCTAATACACTGTTACAAACCTAACAAAGAGAGTGTTTGAGGTGAGGGATCGTGGGCATATTTCACAAACTTACTTTTAAAACCATACAACGAAGAAGCGGCATAATGAACGACTCTTTACAGAATACGGATCTCATTTCACACTTCTCACATCCATTTTAGGGAGGTCGAGTGGTGTGCACGATTACATCAAAGAGCGAACAATCAAGATAGGGAAGTACATCGTGGAGACAAAGAAAACCGTTCGTGTCATTGCGAAGGAATTTGGTGTTTCCAAAAGTACAGTACACAAGGATTTAACAGAGCGTCTGCCTGAAATTAACCCCGACTTGGCAAACGAAGTGAAAGAAATACTCGATTATCATAAATCCATCAGGCATTTAAGAGGAGGAGAAGCGACAAAGCTCAAATATAAAAAAGATGAAATTCTCGAAGGAGAGCCTGTTCAGCAATCGTAATCACCTGGCATTGCCTTCTTGAAATCGTTCATAAAACATCCGCAAAAATTTGTAAAGAACTTATTGTGCTTCCAACTTTTTTTCTATATTTTATGATAATATATATAATTAGGGCACAATGTGGATATTTACTGTGAAACAGATTTTCAAGGAGGATATAAATAGATGTTTGCAAGGGATATTGGTATTGACCTCGGTACTGCAAATGTACTGATCCATGTTAAAGGTAAAGGAATTGTTCTGAATGAACCTTCCGTTGTTGCACTTGATAAAAACAGCGGCAAAGTGCTGGCGGTTGGCGAAGAGGCAAGACGAATGGTTGGACGTACACCTGGGAATATTGTTGCGATTCGCCCGCTGAAAGACGGAGTTATTGCTGACTTTGAAGTAACAGAAGCAATGCTGAAACATTTTATTAACAAGCTGAATGTAAAAGGCCTGTTCTCAAAGCCGCGCATGCTCATTTGCTGCCCGACGAATATTACATCCGTTGAGCAAAAAGCAATTAAAGAAGCTGCAGAAAAAAGCGGCGGGAAACATGTGTACCTTGAAGAAGAACCTAAAGTTGCCGCTATCGGCGCGGGTATGGAAATATTCCAGCCAAGCGGTAACATGGTTGTAGACATCGGAGGCGGGACGACGGATATCGCGGTTATTTCAATGGGCGATATTGTCACCTCCTCTTCTATTAAAATGGCTGGGGACAAGTTTGATATGGAAATCTTAAATTATATCAAACGCGAGTACAAGCTGCTGATCGGCGAACGTACTGCGGAGGATATTAAGATTAAAGTCGCAACTGTTTTCCCAGACGCACGTCACGAGGAAATTTCCATTCGCGGACGGGATATGGTTTCCGGTCTTCCAAGAACAATTACAGTCAACAGTAAAGAAGTTGAAGAAGCCCTTCGTGAGTCTGTCGCTGTTATTGTTCAGGCTGCGAAACAAGTGCTCGAAAGAACACCGCCTGAACTTTCTGCTGATATTATTGACCGCGGCGTTATTATTACCGGCGGAGGCGCACTCTTAAACGGCCTTGACCAGCTGCTTGCCGAAGAGCTTAAGGTACCGGTCCTCGTTGCTGAAAATCCTATGGATTGCGTAGCCATCGGCACAGGTGTCATGCTTGATAATATGGACAAGCTTCCTAAACGCAAACTAAGCTGATTTCACAAACCTCATTCTGAAAAAGAATGAGGTTTTTTTATGAAAAAGCCTTCACGAAAAGATGTTAAATGACGATAATAGGATAAAATACTGAGTTTTTATTATAGAACGAACGTTCCTATATGACAACTGGAAAAAATGCCATTTTTAGAGGTGGGAAATTTGTTAAAAGGATTATATACAGCAACATCCGCAATGATTGCCCAGCAGCGAAGAACGGAAATGCTTTCAAATAATATTGCTAACGCAAATACATCAGGATATAAAGCTGATCAAGGCTCTATGCGCGCGTTCCCTGAGATGCTGCTCAGCAGAATAGAATCAAAATCTCCGGCCGGGACATCAAGGACGGAAATAGGTTCCGTGAATACCGGAGTATATATGCAGGAGCTCAAGCCTCTCTTTACACAGGGAAGCCTGAAGTCCACAGACCAGCCTACAGACATTGCATTGATCGAAAATCAAGTTCCGATGAATGCGGAAACCAATGAAAAAGCTGCTCTTTTTTATCCGGTTCAAACAGCGGATGGAATCCGTTATTCAAAAAGCAGCACATTTTCACTAAATGAGAACAATCAGCTGACGATCAACGGACGCCCTATTTTATCGACGGATCGCCAGCCAATCACTGTTGATAATGAGAATTTCACTGTGTCTGAAAACGGTACTGTGACAACGAACGGACGCACAGCCGGCCAGATTGATGTCAGAATGGCGGAAGATGTCCGCAATCTCAAACGGGACGGAAATGATTTGTACAGCACGGCGGACGGTAATGATCTGCCAAGCGCAGCCGGAAATAATCAGGTATCCTATTCATTAAAACAAGGCGTCTCAGAGCTTTCAAACGTGGATGTGACAAGCGCCTATACAGAAATGACTGAAGCGTACAGATCGTTTGAGGCGAATCAGAAGGTTATTCAGGCTTACGATAAAAGTATGGATAAAGCAGCAAATGAAATTGGGAAAATTTAAGATAACGGAAGAAAAAACGGGGGACATCAACTATGCTCAGGTCAATGCTAACGGCATCAACAACCTTAAACCAGCTGCAGCAGCAGATTGACACAATCAGCAGCAACCTTTCAAACAGCAACACAACCGGCTATAAGGCAAAAGATACGAATTTTTCTGAGCTTGTCAGACAGCAATTCGATCAGGTTGATGAAAAAAACGAGGAAGTGGCAAAAGCCCGAAAAACGCCGCCCGGCTTGCGCCTTGGCGTCGGGGCGATGATGAATTCACGCCTTGTCTCTGATCAAGGGAGCATTCAGAAGACGGATCGCGATCTGGACATCGCATTTACGTCTCCATACCAATATCTTCAGGTAAATGTAAATGGAAACCGCCAGTATACGAGGGACGGGGCGCTGTATGTAACGCCGTCCGCTGCGAATGCCAACCAGCTGCAACTCGTCACTGGAAATGGGTATCCCGTACTTGATGAGAACGGCAATACAGTGAACATCAACAGCTCAATGAAGAATATCACCATCAATAAGAACGGCACCTTAACCGCATCTGACGGAAACGCGGTTCAGCGGTTTAATCTTGGCGTTGTCCAAGTGAATAACCCTCAAGAGCTGAAATCCGAAGGGAATAACCTTTTCTCTATTGATAATGCGGCAGCTTTTGAAGAGCTGAACGGCGCTAATAGACAAAACATCGGCATGCAGCAGGGCTCACTTGAGATGTCCAATGTCGATATTTCAGAACAAATGACAGATTTGATCACGTCCCAGCGTTCATATCAGCTGAACAGCAGAACGATCACAATGGGAGATCAAATGCTCGGTTTAATCAATTCAGTCAGATAATAAGAAAATGGGCGTTTTTCAATCAGCCGCGCATGATAAAAAAAGCGGCTTTTTCGAAATCGTCCTTTTTTTTGTAGTATTCCGTAATATCTTCTAACAGCACTTCTAAATCCACCCACGCCTCGATTTTTTCTAATTCAAGCACATATTCGAGCAGCTGCTCATAGGGGTCTTCGGCTGATGTGTAGAGGGCTTCAAGCGTTTTTAATTTTAAATAAATGGTTTGAATGTCTACCTTTTCAGATAATTCTTTTCCTTTTTGAAGGACGGCTTTAGCTTCTGTGATGTTTCCTGTTTTAAAAAGCGCTCTGACAGACTCGTACACACAATGAAGATATGAGACTGGTGAATTCATTTCAAATT
Organism: Bacillus sp. FSL L8-0358; assembly: GCF_038593095.1. Classification (NCBI taxonomy): domain Bacteria; kingdom Bacillati; phylum Bacillota; class Bacilli; order Caryophanales; family Bacillaceae; genus Bacillus; species Bacillus sp. FSL L8-0358. The sequence goes on along the minus strand of NZ_CP151962.1, from coordinate 3,642,818 downwards.
CTTGATTCTTTAATACTTTTCTAAAGTAAAGAAGCGCTTCCTGGTCTTTTTTCTCGGTCGCTTTTAAAAAGCCAAGGTTATAATAAGCGTGGCATAGCAGGTTTTCGTCATGTAGTTGCTGGGTTTTCTTAATGATTTCTTTGAAAAGCTGTTCAGCTTTTTCATAGCGTTCTTGATCAATATAATTCACGGCGAGCAAAAGCTTACAGGTGATTACCTTTTTGATATAGCCGAATTGGTGCAAATAGATGTGTAATGCTTTTTTGACGTATTGGATGGAAAGCGGCGGTGATTTCATCAAGTAATAGGCGCCGGCGGTTTGATAATATAAATCAGCGGCTTCAAACGTATTTTGAATGGCGGCCAGGTACTGTTCAGCTTTTTTAAAATGATGTACTGCATGTTTCGGAGCTGTTTTTACCATCTCATATAACCCAGAGAAAAAATACAGATAATATTTCAATTCATCATCCATTTTGTCTTCCAGGCCATATAGGTCATCGAACAATGAATCGAGTCCGTTCTGGTTTTCAAAAAGCAGCTGATGGCGGGCCTGAAACAATTGATAACGCATCCAAAGTTTTGTGTTCTTTTTGATCTTCGGAAGGTGCTGATCAATTTTCTCTTTCAGTGTGCAAACGTGATTCATTTTGCGTTTGCTCATTGCGGAATACCACTCGTCTAACATGTTTAGCATTCTTTTTTCAATAAACTTCGAAATCATTTTCCTACCTCTTTGCTATTGGTAAAATCTATAATTATCATATCATAACTTTTGACGGCTCTCATTGACAGTTGGTTACATTTTAGCGCGGTTGAAAAAGAGATTAATTCATAATATACTTTTCAAATGTACAGATTGGATCTTTGATGATTGCTATACATACTAATGCAGATGAAGGAGATGTCAAGACAATGCTTGATACTCAGCAAATTAAAGAAATTATTCCTCACCGTTATCCGTTTTTACTTGTGGATCGGATTACGGAAGTTGAAGAGGGCAAACGGGCAAAAGGCTATAAAAATGTAACCGCTAATGAAGAGTTCTTTAACGGACATTTTCCTCAGTACCCGGTTATGCCCGGCGTATTAATCGTAGAAGCACTCGCTCAAGTCGGAGCTGTTGCGATGTTGATTAAAGAAGAAAACCGCGGCAGACTGGCTTTTTTTGCAGGAATTGATAACTGCCGCTTTAAAAAACAAGTCAAGCCTGGTGACCAGCTTCACCTTGAGGTTGAAATCATTCGTGCCCGCGGCACAATCGGGCGCGGAAAAGGCGTTGCCACAGTTGATGGCGAAGTCGTTTGCGAAGTAGAACTGACTTTTGCCCTCGGAGAATAATTGAAAAAAGGCAGATGGCCAGCGGCACATTTGTCTTTTTTTCTTTACAAATATAGAAAAGCAGGTGATTGTATGTGGAATGAATTTAAAGCCTTTGCCATGCGGGGGAATATCGTAGACCTTGCGATTGGTGTTGTGATAGGCGGCGCTTTCGGAAAGATCGTCACATCTCTAGTAAATGATATCATTATGCCTTTGGTCGGTTTGCTGCTGGGAGGGCTTGACTTTTCAGGCCTGTCGTTTACGTTTGGCGATGCTGTAGTGAAGTATGGCAGCTTTATACAGACGATTGTGAACTTCTTAATTATATCGTTCTCCATTTTTATCGTCATTCGGACTTTGAATGGGTTAAGGCGCAAAAAAGAAGCAGCAGAAGAAGAGGCTGCGGAGGAAGCGGTGGATGCGCAGGAGGAGCTGCTGAAAGAAATCAGAGACCTGCTGAAGCAGCAAGCAAAGTCGCCGGAATAAAAAAGATGCCGTTAGAAACGGCGTCTTTTTTTATCTCAATTTTCGTTTAAGTTCGTTCTATGTCCTTCAGTCCCGCGGGGCTTTCCGTTGTTTCAGCGAGATGAATGAGCATTGAGACAGAGGTGCCTGCATCCGGAGTGCTGCTGATCATCAACTCGCTGCCGCAAAAATGTTTCAGCCGCTGATTGATATTTTTCAATCCGACGCTGCGATCAAAATCCGTTGATAAGAGGTCTTTTTGTTTTTCCGGAGTCATCCCGGCACCGTTATCCTCTACTTTGATGTGATACTCATTTTTGCATTGTTTTTTAGCTGTCAGTTTGATCCATCCTCCGCCTCTTTTCTTGCTGACACCGTGAAGAACGGCATTTTCCACCAAGGGCTGAATCATTAAAGGCGGAAGGATAAAGTCAATATCTTCATCTATATCGAAAAGAACCTCAAGCCGATTACCGAATCGCGTCTTTTCTATAGAAAGATAGGAATTGATAATCGAAAGCTCATGTCTGAAGGAACTGATGGCTGATGTATTTTGAAAGTCAAAACTCATTCTTAAATAGTTGGTAAATTCCTCTGTTACCTCCCGGGCCTTTTCAATATCCAAATGAGTGAGAGAAATAATTGTGTTTAATACATTATAAAGAAAATGAGGCTTGATTTGCGACTGGAGAAATGCCATTTCCATTCTTGTGGCTTGATTTGCTGTATGTTTCATCATGATCAGATTTTGAATACGCGCCATAAATTCAGAGTAATGATAAGGTTTTTGCAAAATGTCATTCGCTCCGGCATGAAAAGCCTTGTATTTGTCATGGCCGATAATGGCAGCTGTAATGATCAGAACCGGAAGATCAACCATGCTGAATCGTTCGCGAATTTTCATACAGACTTCGAAACCAGTCATATCCGGCATCATCAAGTCCAAAATAACCAAATCAAGCTTCGTGCAAGAGATGATTTCTAATGCTTCCTTTCCGTTCTTCGCAGCAATCACATTGTAGGGCACACCTTCAAGCATATCGTTTAAAATTTTTAAACTGTCAATGTTATCATCGACAATCAGAATGGTTGGAGCGTCAATACTCTCAGAGTAATAAGGCGTGCTAAATGAGATATCTGATAGATCTCTCTCGGATTGTAATTCAGGAAGACGTTTCTTTGTTTCAGAGAGTGATTCATTTTGGGCGATCGGGAAGGTGAAATGGAATGCCGAACCTTTTCCTTCTTCTGATTCGACCCAAATATCTCCGTTTTGGAGCTGAACCAGCTGTTTGACAATGCTGAGGCCAAGACCGGCACCATCGTCTTTATTCTTTTCGGCTTGCTGAAAAGACTCAAAGATGGTTTGGCGATCGGCTTCTGAAATGCCGCTTCCTGTATCTGCTACTGTCACTTTGATCATGTTATCGTTCAGTCTTGAAGCAGAAAGTGTGATTTGGCCCTCTGTTGTATATTTGATTGCATTGTCTACTAAATTGGTTAATATTTGGCGGAAGCGGTTTTCATCTGTGAGCACCAAAGGAAGATCGTCTGGGATATGGTTCATGATATTTAAGTTTTTATGTCTCGATAAGAGGTTGTAGAAATTCATTTCCGAACAAACTAAAGTATAAATATCAACAGGAACCGGGTGGATTTGAAGCATGCCTTGCTTTATTTTTTCTAAATCCAGGATGTCATTTACCAGATTGGACAGCCTGTAGCCCATGCGGATGACGAGCTGCATATTTTCTTTCTCTTCTTCTATCGTTCTTTTTCCCTTGCCGGCCAGCAGGGTCTGGCATATATTAATGATGCTGTTCAGCGGTGTTTTAAATTCATGTGATGTTTTGGCAATAAATTCATCCTTTAGCCGGTCAATTCTGAGCAATTTCCACGACAGCACTTCATTTTCACGGAATGCTCCGGCAAATTGCTGCGCCATCAGCAGAACGATCGCCAGCAAAGCGATAACTGTTGGCAATGAATAAATCGAATTAAAAGAAAAGGCTGTTTTGCCGCTGTAAGCTGAAATGGTGGTTAAAATGACAAAAGCACTCATTGATATAGAGGCGATGGTCAGATACAGACTTCCTTCCATTTTGCGGATCGCAGCAATCGTAAAAATATATGTAATATAAACCAAGGTCGAGACGGCTAGCACAGAATGTAAGATGTACGAGGCATGGCCGATAAAACCGACAGTTAAAAAATCTGTGACTAAGACCAGCCCGGAAGAAACGGTGGCTATGCGAATAAAACGCTTTGAAACAATCTCTCTGTAAGCAAAATAGAGATAAAGAAAAACCGCAATGCTGACAAGCACTGTAGAGATGGCCCTCAATGAATTTAGCAATGAAAATGAAATTGACGGATAAAGGAGAAATATAATCCGCTCTTTTCCGATCATCAGAATAATGAACGAAAACAGAAGACACATAACAGAAAAAAACAACAAATGTTTATCTTTTTTTCTTTGCAGAAAAAAGCCCAGAAAATATAATCCGGTAATGAAAAAAGCTGTAATCATGATTGTATCATTAAGAAAGGAAATTTTGTTTTCCCGGACTATTTGCTCCTGGGTGCCAAAAGTAATTGGCTTTGCGATTCCCCATCCCGGCGTTTTTCCGAAGTTCGAAAATTGTACGACAAGTTCATTGTCACCCTTGTGAAGCGTAAAAAAGCTCGTATATGGGCGGTTTTGTGCCGCAAAATCAGGTTTATCTGAAGGGCTGCCGCTTTGGCCAATGAATTGTCCATTAAAATAGATGCGATTGGCACTGTAAATAAACGACGTGCTGATCCCAAAAACCTGATTGTTTTGCTTTGATCTGATGGTCAGCTTGTACGTTCCGTAATCCACATTGATACCCTGCTTGGCTAGCTTCACATTGCTGGGGACATCAACGAAGAGAGAATCTTTTCCTTTTGCTGAAGCGATCTCTTTTGGTGACAGAATCTGATTTGGATACAATGTCCATTTTCCGTTCAGCTGTACATTCCCATCCTTCTGAAAATCCCAATTCTCCAAGTTCATGACCCCATGCCTTGCCGCAGGAAGCGTTGATCCGGAAAAATGGTCAATGGCTATGAAGCCCATAAAGAATGCAGCATAACCGAAAATAATCGAAGTGAAGATCAATTTCTCTTTCATATCATGGCTCCTTTATTCAAATAGGATCATTCTAAATTCCTGCTTTTTTATAAATATTGTAAGTGTAAAATTTCAAAAACTACAATAGAAAGAAAAAGAATCCAGATAAAGGGGTTATTTGTCATGATATAATAGAAGTTATTTACTGATATCTCGATTTTACATATAGGGTGGGATGTTTTGTGAAAGCGTTAATTGTTGATGATGAGCACTTGGCATTGCTTCATTTTAAGAAAATGCTTGAACGAACAAACGCCTTTCAATCTATTATGGCGTATCAAGATCCGGTTGAGGCCTTAGAGCATCCTGAGACTCCTGCTGTAGATGCGGTGTTTCTTGATATTGAAATGCCGGGGGTAAACGGCATTGAGCTTGCTGAGGCGATTCAATCGATGAATGAAAATATCCAAGTCGTTTTCATCACGGCTTATAATGAGTTTGCTATCAAAGCGTTTGAGCTGAATGCCATTGATTATTTGCTGAAGCCTGTCATATACAAGCGGCTTGAGACAACTGTTGAACGAATCAAAACGAATAATATGCTCAGACAAAATGCAGAAAATACCGAGGCGCATTTTTCCATCCAATGTTTTGGGAGCTTGCAGTTTCATCAAACCTTAAAGGATGTCAAAACAAGCATTCCAGTCAAGTGGAGAACGTCGAAAGCACGTGAAATATACTTATTTTTGCTTCACAATCAAGGCCATGTGGTCAGTAAAGACATGCTAATCGATCTTTTTTGGCCTCATTACGATGTTTCAAAAGCAAGCACCCAACTTTACTCAACCATTTATCAAATACGAAAATTATTCAGCCAGATCCCTTTCAGCCAAACTATCGAGAAGACTGATACTGGATATATTCTTCGGCTTTCAGGCGCAAAAATCGATGTTGTCGAATGGGAAAAATCACTAAAAGGGGCGCCGCCGCTCAATACGGCTACATTACTTCTGCACATGGATATTTTCATGTCCTATCAAAATCATTACCTAATGGAGCACGGTTATCTTTGGGCAGAACCGGAAAAGACGCGTCTTTCCCAGCTTTGGCTTGGAAAGGCCTATGAACTGATCGATTATCATATTCATGAAATGAACGATCATCAAGCGATGGACATTTGCCTGCAAGCGGAGAAAATTGAGCCTTGCGATCATAAAATTATGCAATACAAGCTGCAGCTATTCAACAAAAACGGGAAGGTAGAAGAGGCGATAAAAGAATATCAGCGTTATAAACAAATGAAGGATCAAATTAATTAAAGAACTCCAAACCAGTATGTGTCGATTGCCTTTCGATGCACACTGGTTTTTTTGTGCACTTAAAGGGAAGGCTCTCGCCATATGTCTCCTGGGTGAAACTTCAACTCTCTCCAATTCACTTCAATCATACATGATTTCTGAGTTGTACAGAAATTGTATAGTTCCATTTCATACAATGTAGTTTGGTTCGGATGGCAAATCTTAGTTTTGAAACTCATTCGGTATTAGCAGTTCTTTTTGGGGGATGAGACATGATGTTATGGTCTCGCGGATCAATCGGCAAGTGAAAGATAGATAAGAAAGGGAGGAATGAAAAGTTGAGAACGAGGAGTTTTCCCTTAGGGCTGAAAAAAAGCGGGCGGATCGTTATGATCATAAGCCTTGCCATCTTTTTCTTCTTCAGCCAGATCGCCAGCTATACTCTTACAGCACAGGCTGTGGACGTAACGTCAAGTGACAGCCAATTCTTCGATTCGGTAACAGTTAAGGACGCCAAGGGCCAGATTGTTGACGGATCAAAAGGAAACAAACCGGCACTAACACCGGGGGACGAAGTGAAACTGACATATGAATGGTCATTGAAAAAAGACAAAAAAGCAGATAGCGAACAGGATATCAATGTGGAGATACCTAAAAGCTTTACATTTGATAAAGGTTCAGAAGGTGAGATCAAATCTGCTGATCAGGTCATCGGCAGCTATCAAGTGCCGGCGGGCAGCAGCACCATGAAGGTAAAATTAACAACTGCATCTGCGGATTCTCCTGATGCCAAGGGGACCATTACATTGTCAGCTAAATTTACTGCAGATGTAAAAGACGATGAACATACAGCAGCAGCCCTTTTTCAGCTAGGGGGAGGCAAAACCCAGCAGGTGATCATCCCTGTTAAGAAAGAGGAGACACCAGATGCCGAGGCGGAAGATCCAAAAAATGACTCTTCTGATACTGCGGGTGATCAGGAAGGGACAGATGACAAACCTGCACCTTCAGTCAGCAAGGATCAAAAAGAGGAAGAACAGCAACCGTCAGACTCTAAGAGCGGCGAATCCTCTAAGAGTGATGATTCAAAAAAAGTGTCATCCTCAAGTCAATCAGCTTTCAAAAGCTTGCAAACTGAAGAAAAACAAATCACGCAAAACATTTTAACCGGCGTGACATTGACGGACGAAAACGGAAAGCCATATGACAAGGGCAATCGCGCCAATACGAATTCTCCGGTGAAAATTTCAATTGATTGGGCTATTCCTGACGATTTAGGAAAAACGATCAATGCCGGCGATAAATATGAATTTGATTTGCCTAAAGAATTTATTATGCATAATGACATTGTGAACCTGCCGTTAGGCGCCGGAGACACCACCTACGGGACATTTTCTATTGATACGAACGGACATGTGGTGATGACATTTAACGGCGAGGTAAAAGACAGTTCTAATGTCAAAGGCACATTGGTTATCAATACGCAGTTCAACGAGAAAAAAATAACGGGTTCGACAACACAAAAGATTCCATTCCCTGTAAATTCCGATACTCCTGAAACAACAGTTTATTTTAAACCCAATGTGAGTAAAACCATTGATAAATCAGGTGTGCTGGATAAAGGCATCAACCCTGGTAAAGTAACATGGACGGTCGATGTCAATAAAAAGTTGGATCAAGTCAAAAATGCCAAACTCACGGAAAGCCTTCCAGATGGCGTAATCTACCGTTCAGTTAAAGTGTATGAACTCAATGTGAACATTGATGGTTCTGTCAGCAGAGGAAATGAAGTTTCTTCCGGCTACAGTGTTGATTCAAAAGGAAATGTCACATTTGACGGGACAATTGATTCAGCCTACCGCCTTGTATACGAAACCGACATTGACAATAGTGCGAAGCCGAGTGAAGGCGGAAATATAACGCTGACGAATAAGGCGGCATTCAGCGGAGACAACCTGGAACCCATTTCTGCAGAAGCCACTGTTGCAGCCAAGTATGGAAAAATGATCGCGAAATCATCGACCGGCTATGATGGAGAATCTCAAACATTCAGCTGGGCTCTTGCATACAACTACGGTGAGAAACAGATCGACCAATCCAAGGCCAGTATTAAAGATTCTTTTGGAACTGGTGATTTGCATCTTGTGAAAGATTCTTTGAAGGTTATTCCTATTACCTTTGGTCAGAATGGCAGTGAGCAAGCGGGCACGCCTTTAAAGGAAGGCGAAGACTACACGCTCATCGATAATGGAAGCGGATTTGAAGTCAAATTTAATAAAAACGTAACGAGCGCTTACAAAATCATATATCAAACAAAGGTCAACAGCGGAGTGATCATTGATAAATCTACAACATACACCAATAGCGTTGTGACCGGAACAGGGGATTCAAAAGAGGCTTCTGGAATAGCCATTCAGCAGAATCTCATCAAAGGATATTCAAACGTTGATTATGAGAAGAAGACGGTTGATTGGACGATTACAGTTAATAAAAATAAATACTTGATGAACAATTGGACTTTAGATGACCAATTTGAAAGCGGCGGAATGGTTCTGCTTGATGAATCGTTCAAGCTTCAAGACACAACGAACAACAAAACATTACAGAAAGACAAAGACTACACGTTAACAAAAAAACCTGATCATAAAGGCTTTACTTTGGCATTGATCGGAGATTATGCAAAAACAGACAGTCAATTTAAGATCACTTATACGACAACATTCAATGCCGATTATTCTAACGAAAGCGTTAAGAATACAGCTCAGTCGACATGGACTGATCAAAACGGCACTGAGCGCACGAATAAGGTATCAAGCGGTTTTACGCCGAATCATCAGACTTCAAATAATGGTTTCAAAAACGGCTCATACAACGCGGTTTCAAAGGAAATCACGTGGAAAATCGGTGTCAATTATAATGGCGAGCCGACGAAAAACCCTTATATCAAAGATGCCATAACAGATCCTCAGCAATTTGTGCCAGGTTCCGTTGTCGTTAAGAGTTATACGATCAATAAAAACGGCTCGATCACAGAAGGAGACGCGCTTGATCCTTCCAAGTATGATGTCGAAGAGCCTTCTGCGAAAAATGAACGCACGCTGACGGTACACCTTAAAACAGGCGATTCTGTACCATATCTGATTGAGTTTAAGACATCATTCAAAGGACAGGTCATTGATCAGAATCAGTATACAAACAAGGCAACATACTATAATGACGGTTATGCAGACCGCACGTTGACAGGCTCTGTTTCAGTTACGAACGGAGGAAGCCTGGTTTTTAAAGGCGGCAAACAAAATGGAAGCTACATCGATTGGAACATCAATGTCAACTCCAGCCAATCAACGCTGGATGACGTAAAAGTTACTGATACGCCGGATGAAAATCAAATATTAGATGCGGATTCTTTTAAAGTGTATCAAGCAAAGTATGATGAAAACGGAGTGGTCAAAGACAGCGGCGGAAATCTGACCGCGGGAGATGTCGAGCTTCAAAAAGACAAAGACTACACGTTAGACATCAAAACGGACAATACAACAGGTGAACAATCATTTGTCCTGACATTTATAGGCAGCTATAAACAAATTGACCGCGCTTATGTGATCAAATACCGGTCTCTGATTAACATAGCCGGCACGAGCGGCCATGTTAAAAATAAGGTGTCCATTTCAGGAACAAATGTGAAGGAGCAGACTCAAGAAAACAGCAGCTCGATCTTTGTTGCCATTTCAAGCGGCGACGGTTCCGGATCCGGAGAAAAAGGAAGCCTGACGATTTTTAAGACTGGAGAGGACGATAAAGCTCTTGAAGGAGCAGAATTCCAGTTATGGTCTGAGGACTCCAAACAGCTCCTCCGCACTGGTACGACGGATGCCGGCGGGAAGCTTACATTCGGAAATATTCGCTACGGTTCCTATGTATTAAAAGAAGTAAAAGCGCCTGACGGATATACCATCAGTGATGCTTATGCAAAAGGAGTCTCTGTAAAGATAGACAGCAACTCCTCCAAGCCAGAAGCGCTGTACAAAGTCGTAAATCAACAGAACAAGGTGACGCTTATCAAACAAGACGAACAAAACAATCCTTTGGCGGGTGCTGTTTTCAAGCTGGAGAAAAAGTCAAATGACGGCACCTATACTCTCATACGAACAGATATAAAATCTGATAAAGACGGAAAAGTAGAAATGAACGGTTTGCCGGCGGGCTACTATCGCTTGACAGAAACACAAGCTCCTGAAGGCTTTATCGTAAATACAAAAGCGATTCACTTCTCAATCGCAAAGAATGAAAAGAATCAAGTGTCTGACGTCAATTTGGGGGCAATGACCAATTATCAAGGAAAAGTCTCTCTGACGAAGGAAAATGCTGAAGGCCAGAAACTTGAAGGCGCAGTATTCAACATTGTCGATCAAGATGGAAAGATCGTTCAAGAGAAGCTGACTTCAGATAAAGACGGAAAAATTGAGGCTTCGGGCCTTGCACCGGGCCATTACGCTTTTGTGGAAACAAAAGCGCCAGCCGGCTATGTGCTGAATACAAAGAAAAAAGAATTTACCATCTCAGAATCAGCAGCAGGAAAGCCTGAAGCCGCAGATGCCGGAATCGCCGTTAACGATAAAGGCTCTGTTGAGCTGACGAAGGAAGATGCAGATGGCCAGAAGCTTGAAGGAGCCGTCTTTAAGATTATCGACAAGGAAGGTAATACGGTTCAAGAAGGACTGACCTCAGATAAAAACGGGAAAGTCACAGCTTCAGGCCTTGCACCGGGACAATACGCTTTTGTGGAAACAAAAGCGCCATCCGGTTATGTGCTGAACACTGAGAAAATAGAGTTTGAGATTTCTGATTCCTCTGAAGGAAAGCCTGAAGCTACAGATGCCGGGATCGCCATTAATCATAAAGGCTCCGTTGAGTTGACGAAGGAAAATGCTGAAGGCCAGAAGCTTGAAGGTGCAGTATTCAACATTGTCGACGAGGAAGGAAATACGGTTCAAGAAGAGCTGACTTCCGATAAAGATGGAAAAGTAAAGGCTTCGGGCCTTGCGCCGGGACGTTACGCCTTTGTTGAAACGAAAGCGCCATCCGGTTATGTGCTAAACACGGAGAAAAAAGAGTTTACCATTTCTGAATCAGCAGCAGGAAAGCCAAAATCCGCGGATGCCGGGATCGTCGTGAACTATCAAGGATCGGTTCAGCTGACGAAGGAAGATCAAGATGGAAAAGGCTTAGCCGGCGCGGTATTCAAAATCACGGACAGCAATGGGAAAACAGTGAGAGACGATCTAGTCTCAAAAGAAGGCGGCAAAATTGAAGTTGACGGGTTAGCGCCGGGAAGCTATCAATTTATCGAAAAACAGGCGCCAGACGGGTATCTATTATCCGCCATCCCTGTGCCATTCACCATTAAGGCAGAAAACGGCGGCAAACCTAAACAAGTTGAAGTAACAGCGGTTAATACGAAGAACCGGGTTGTCCTCACAAAAGTGGATCAGCATGATCAACATAAAGTTCTGCAAGGCGCAGAGTTCAATTTGACAGACGCCAACGGCAAAGTGCTGAAGTCCGGTTTGGTTACCGATGACAAAGGACAAATCACAGTGCATGGCCTCAAAGCTGGCGATTATCAGTTTGTCGAAACAAAAGCGCCTAAGGATTATGAGTTGGACCAAACTCCTATATCGTTCAAGATCACAAATACAGACACGAAACCAGTCGAAATCACTGCGGAAAACATATTGGCACCAGGTGACGTAAATGTGAAAAAAGTGGATCAAGACGATAAAAATACCGTTTTGGAGGGCGCTGAATTCAAGTTATTGGATGAAAGCGGCAAGCCTGTAAAAACTGACGGGTATGGAAAAGAGCTTTCTAAACTCTGGAAAACAGATCAAAATGGGCAGTTCACTGTAAAAGGCCTTGCGCCGGGAAGCTACCAGTTGATTGAAACGAAGGCACTCGAAGGTTACCAACTTGACGAAACACCGATTGAATTCACAATTGAAAAAGGACAGTCAAAAGCTGTTGAGATCGTTGTTTCTAATCAAAAAGTGAAAACACCAACGCCTGATAAGCATGATCATCCTGATAAACCTGCACCGGGTGGAAATGGAAAAGACGATGGAGATCATCCGAATACCAATGGTACAGATGGCAGCTCGGATGGTCAGTCGAACACAGACAAAACCCTCCCAAAAACCGGAGATACAGACAGCATGCTGACAGCAATGATCGGTATCCTGCTCCTTATGGCAGGCGGAGGCTTAGCTGTTGCCTCAAGAAAGAAACAAAGAAAAGGATAAAGTTGAAGGCACCTGATCATCGAAGAATCGATCAGGTGCTTTTTTGAAAAGTGATACGAAGCGTTTTTAGAAGGATGCATAAGAAAGGGTTTTTTGCATGTACAAGAAAATGATCATTACGGTGTTCATCCTTTTCGGACTGCTGCTGCTCTCTTCTCCTTATATCAAAGGTGGAATTATAGCTTATCTTAGCAAAAGCCAGAGTGAATCGGCCTTAACTGTGGAGCAGCTGAAAAAAAATAATGAGAGAGAAGCGGAATTTCAATTTGATTCAATCGAGCCGCCTGAGTTAATGGATGCTGTAAAAGCCGGCTTTGATCACGATCAAAAAGCGGTTATCGGTCGGATAACAATTAAAAGTGTCGATCTGGAGCTTCCGATCGTAAAAGGCACAACCAATGAAAATCTTTTGATAGGGGCGGCAACGATGCGCCCGGATCAAAAAATGGGCGAGGGAAATTATCCGTTGGCGGGCCATCATTTGAAGCAAAAGAGTCTTCTGTTCGGACCTCTGGAAAACATAAAAACAGGTGCCCAAATTGTCATCACGGATTTTAAAAAGGATTATATCTATTCTGTAACATCTAAAGACATCATATCGGAAATGGATGCAGATGTAATTGAGGAGACAAACAAAAAAGAGATTACGTTAATCACCTGTGACAAGGCTGTCAAAACTGAAGGGCGCCTTGTTGTGAAAGGGGAATTGGTTGATTCTTTTGGCCATACAAATTAAATATGGAAGAGAAAAGCTGCCGTTCAAAACGGCAGCTTTTTTCATGCAGAACATATCTATTCTAAATGTCTGTTGTGATGCTCTTAGGTTCTGTGTCTGTTTTGGGGAACATGCCCCCTCATATTTATAATTTTTGCTTAAATGCCTCAATGAGTTTTGTTCCTGTATAGCCCTCTTTTACAAGGGACTCGAGAATGGTTTCAGTGCCCTGCTGTTTTCTTGTGACCATTTGTCCGTAGAGTAAAACCTGGATGCTTTCTTCCAGCTTGACGATATTTTTCACTGCTGCTGTCAGCTGGGCGGGGCGATTGCTTTTTTTCGTGATCGTTACAAATACTTTGGCTTCAGATTGGCTGTTTTGAAGCTGTTCAAAAAAAGACAGATGTTCTTTCTGTACAAGCGCCTCAATCAGCCAGTGATTTTCACCGTCTTCTTTATTTATAATCAGTCCGTCAATAAGGGGAAACTGTTCAATTGATTGTTCTTCCTTGTCCACTCGTTCCACATTCAGGTCAACCAGTTTAAAGGTTTTCATTTCTTCTCACCCCGATTACTTCCAAAGTTTTCTTGCCTTCCATTATAACATAAACGTTTTCGAGGAAAAAATCCTGCAATGTTGGGGCTAAAGAATTTTGTATGAGCGAAACATTTAATAATTTCTATTTTTTCATTATACTGTAACTGACTATGGATTACGGAGAGATGTGGTATGAATCAATTTCGTTTAAAAGAAATTTATATTGACGGCGTTCCTTCTGAAAGTCATTTGATTCAAAAGGAAGTAACATATATGTTAAGCCGTAAAGAAGTGTTTGAGGTTCATCTGAACAAAAAAGGAAGAATAAGTTTTTTATACGAAACACAAGATGGCATGGAGCAGTATAAAATCAAGCTGTCAATGCCGGAAAAAAAATTGAGCTTTCAGTGGTTTGCGTGGGATGGCTCTTCCTATGTGCGCATGAATACGCAAAACTGGCTGACAAAGCAAATCTTTTTCCGATTTTTAAAAAGTACATATTTCTTCAAAGGAAAAAAGCAAAAGATGTTTTTAGCTGAAGGAAAAATGAAAACGAAAGATAAAAACAGAGGCTGAAAGCCATTTTTAAGCGTTTTTCTTTTCTTGTTGCATCATTTACAATACATACAACCGCAAGGAGAGGAGGAATCGCATGTTCAATCAGGTCATGCTTGTCGGACGTCTTACAAAAGATCCTGATCTTCGCTACACTTCCGCCGGTGCGGCAGTTGCACATGTTACGCTCGCGGTGAACCGCAGCTTCAAGAATGCTTCAGGTGAAATCGAAGCTGATTACGTCAATTGCACACTTTGGAGAAAAACAGCTGAAAACACGGCGTTGTATTGCCAAAAAGGTTCTCTCATCGGCGTAAGCGGACGGATTCAGACAAGAAGCTATGAAAACGCGGAAGGCGTTAACGTGTATGTAACAGAAGTGTTGGCTGACACTGTTCGTTTTATGGACCCTAAACCCCGGGAAAAAGCTGCTGATTGACAACCCTTGCTCCTCCCGTTATCTATCCATTCACCATTATCCGGATCTTCGCATCATCCCCTCAAAATTGACCAGTCGACCAGACTGGTTCTTTCTTTTTGTCCACTTAGGAAAAATTGGTTCTCTCGACGCATTTTTACTTAAAATCACTTATTAATGTTGAATAAAATTAAATAAAAACTTATAATCACTTATAAATGATTGCTGAGAAAAGGAATGAGGGCGTGTACCAAGAAGAAAGATTAGTAGCGATTTTGGATTTTTTAAAACAGCATAACCGAATTACAACGGAGCAGATCTGTACGCTCCTGCAAGTGTCAAGGGATACAGCGCGACGAGATCTTGTGAAACTTGAGGAACAGAATGCCATCATCCGCACAAGAGGCGGCGCCATTTTGCCGACTGTGCATCAGAAAATTCAAAGCTATTCCGGCCGCCTGAAAACAGTGTCTGAGGAAAAAAATAAAATCGGCAGGCTTGCAGCATCGCTTATTCATGATGGTGACCGGGTGATTTTAGACGCCTCTACAACTGTTCAGGCATGTGCAAAGCATTTGAATGCGGTTGATTGTACGGTAATCACCAATTCGATTAATCTTGCGGATGTGCTGTCCGATAAAGAGGGAATTGAAATTTATCTGCTGGGAGGCAAGCTGGAAAAGGAGCACCGCTTTCTGTACGGGTCCTCTGTGATTGAAAAACTCTCAAGCTACCATGTTGATAAAGCGCTGATTGGTGTGGTCGGTATTTCCGAACATGGCATTACAATTGCGCATGAAGAGGATGGCATGGTGAAGCGGAAAATGATACAGCAGGCAAAGCAGGTCATCGCGCTTGCAGACCATTCGAAGCTGGGCAGCACCAGTTTTTATCAGTATGCGGAACTGAATGAAATCGACCTCTTGATTACAGACAGGCTGCCGAATCAGGCATTTTGTGACTTGCTTGACCGAAACGGCGTTGAGCTTCTCGTGACAGAGCAGGATGAAGGAAAGGACTGACAAACGTGAAATTAATTGCGATTGACTTAGATGGAACCTTACTCAACAGCAAGCATCAGGTAAGCTTGGAAAATGAAAACGCACTGCGGCAGGCGCAGCGGGATGGCATTGAAGTGGTGGTGTCAACTGGGCGCGCTCATTTTGACGTCAAGTCAATTTTTGAACCGCTGGGGATCAAAACATGGGTCATCAGTGCAAACGGCGCCGTCATTCACGATCCCGACGGCAGGCTTTATCATCACGAAACGATTGATAAGAAACGGGCGTATGATATTCTCTCATGGCTTGAGTCGGAAAACTATTATTATGAGGTATTCACAGGTTCAGCGATTTATACTCCGCAAAACGGCAGAGAACTTCTTGATGTTGAGCTGGACAGATTCAGAAGCGCAAATCCGGAAGCGGATCTTTCTGTCCTTAAGCAGGCGGCCGAGGTGCAATACAGCCAATCGGGCTTTGCTTACATTAACTCCTTTCAAGAGCTGTTTGAAGCCGATCAGCCAATCGATTTTTATAATATTCTCGGCTTTTCTTTCTTTAAAGAAAAGCTTGAGGCAGGCTGGAAAAGATATGAGCATGCCGAAGATTTGACGCTTGTCAGTTCGGCTGAGCACAACTTTGAGCTTTCTTCCCGCAAAGCTTCCAAGGGGCAGGCGCTGAAGAGGCTTGCAAAACAGCTGAATATTCCGCTCGAGGAAACCGCTGCTGTAGGTGATAGTTTAAATGACAAATCGATGCTGGAGGCTGCGGGAAAAGGTGTAGCGATGGGCAATGCCCGGGAAGACATCAAATCGATAGCCGATGCTGTCACCTTAACCAATGACGAACATGGTGTCGCACATATGATGAAACATTTGTTGTAAGTATATGTGCTGCCACAAAAGCGCATCCTGTTGATAACCGGCGTAACGGATTTTTTGGAAGTTCGGCGTGACGGCTATGAACGGAAAAAAGCTGGCTCTTTTAGAGCCAGCTTTTTTAGTCATGATTATTGCGCTGTAGCGCTTAATGTAAACAGTTCTTCGAGCTCCTGTGTGGAAAGCTCGGTAATCCAGTTTTCACTTTGGATAATTTGATCGTTCAGGGTTTGCTTGGATTCAAGCATGACATCAATTTTTTCTTCGATTGTTCCCGTCGTAATCATTTTATGAACGTGGACAAAGCGCTCCTGGCCTATGCGGTATGCACGGTCAGTCGCTTGATTTTCAACCGCCGGGTTCCACCATCTGTCATAATGGATGACGTGATTGGCGGCGGTCAAATTAAGTCCGGTGCCTCCAGCTTTGAGTGAAAGAATCAGTGTCGGATATTCTTTCCTCTGAAATTTCTCAACAAGTGTATCCCGCTCTTGCTTGGAGAGACTCCCATTTAAAAATTGCACAGGTTCCCCGAACGTTTTTTCAAGCAGCCGCTTCATCATGTTCCCCATCTGAATGTATTGCGTGAAAATCAGGCAGCTTTCGTTTTGGGCGCGGATCGCTGTCATCAGTTCCAGCAATTTTTCAAGCTTGACTGATCTGCCGGCCAGCAGCTCGGTTTGCTCTTCCTTTAAATAAAGCGCGGGATGATCGCATATTTGCTTGAGCCGTCCAAGCATGCTGAGGATCAGCGCTTTTCGCTGCATGCCGGTCAGGGATGTCATATGGTCAAAAGTGTCTTTGACGAGCTGCTCATAAAGGGATGCCTGCTCGGCTGACAGCGGGATAAATTCTTTTTCTTCCAGCTTCTCAGGAAGATTAAGCGCGACCTCTTCATCCCGTTTCGTCCGGCGGAGAAGGAATGGCCGGATTAATTGCTGAAGCTGTCCGATTCTCTTTTCGTCCCGGTCTTTTTCGATCGGCAGCACATAGCGTTTATGGAAGCCGGTCAAACTGCCGAGGTAGCCTTTATTCATGAAGTCAAAAATAGACCACAGCTCAGTCAGTCGGTTTTCCATCGGCGTGCCGCTCAGCGCGATATGGTGAAGCCCCTTCAGCTTCCTGATTGCGCGTGATTGCTTCGTATGCGCGTTTTTAATATTTTGCGCTTCATCAAGGCAGATCGTGTTCCATGTCACAGAAGAAAGCTCTTCAGTATCGGCATGTGACAGACCGTATGAAGTGAGCACCACGTCTGCGTTTTCATAATGCGCGGCGAAATCATCACCCTTTGGCCGTCGCGGCCCATAATGGAGCGCGACAGACAGATCAGGGGCAAAGGTTTGAAGCTCCCGCTGCCAGTTGCCAAGTACGGATGTCGGCGCAATAATCAAATGAGGCGTTTTTTGCCGGCCGCTTTCCTTCACGTGAAGGAAATAGGCGATCATTTGAATCGTTTTCCCAAGCCCCATATCGTCAGCCAGACAGGCGCCAAAACCGCTTTCCCGCAGAAACAGCAGCCAGTTCATGCCGTATTTCTGATAAGGGCGGAGCGTTCCTTTGAAAGAAGGACTGACTTCGTGCTCCGGCAGGTTTTCTGCGGCAGTGAGCTTTCGAATCAGTGACCTGAGCTGTTTAGACAGATCAAACTGAATGCCGGCAAAAGCGGATGTATCAATCAGATCCGAATCCTCAAGTCCGCCATCCTGCTGATCCATTAGCTCGCGTGCCAGAATATCAGACATGTGGAGTCCCTCTGATTCTGCTTTTTCCATCAGGCGTTTCATCTGTTTGATAAACTGCGGATCGATTTTAACCCATTGCCCGCGGATATTAACAAGGCGCCTGTTGCTGGCGACAAGCTCATTAAATTCAGCCTCAGTCAGTTCAATTCCATTTGTCGCAAACCGCCAGTTGAAATCAAGCAGTGCATTCATGCCGACAAATGACTCGCCGCGCGGGGAGGAAGACACCTTTGCTTTCAGCATCATGTTGCTGTCTCTGACAATCTGCCACCAGGACGGCAGGAGGATTTCTACCCCCATATCGACAAGCGTCTCACTTGCTTCTGACAGGAAGATCCAGGCTTCTTCCTCTGAGATCAGCGTTGTCCCGGAATCAAACGATAGCCATGGAACCGTTCTGTGAAAGCGGTCCTGCTCACGCGCGATTTTATCGCTGTACGCCTGCCACGATTTTTTGAGGCTTTTCAGTCCGTCAAAGAATTCTACAGCGCCGCTCTTTTTATCGCGTAAAAACATCTCGATCTTCCATTCGTCTCCGTCAAAGTCTGGTTCATTTAAGCGCAAGCCGACAGTAAATGGAGATTGGTCGTCAATCCAGCCAATGCCTTCCAGAAAATCCTCTTCATCAAGAAAATGGCCGCGGAATGACGTAACCGCAGGCGATTTCTCCTTGATATGTTCCCATTTCTCCCGCAGGTCATCGTCGTATTGGATGTAATCCTGTACGGCAGCGGAAAACCATTCCGCAGTAAAGCCTTCCAGTATATTATCGCGGTCCTTCCAGCGAAAAACACCGTTTGTCCATGCGTCATAGTCAGGCAGAAAATCGCCGTCCGCGATAAATTCATAGATGGTCGATGCCGCCTCGATCAGCGGCTCCGTTTCTTCTGTAAGCTGCACGGAGCTGAATGAGTTGAACGAGTTTTTGCCGAGAAGCTCTACAGTCATCCATGGAGATAGCAGGACAGCAGTCGTCCCGATGAAGCTGACATCCTCTAGAAAGGTTCCGTAAAATGAGGATTCATGCCATTGGAACAAATGCTTTTTCATATGGCTGTAGGGAAGAGGCTGCTCATTTTCATCAAAGGCTGAGAGCGTAAATGACCCATCTTCCATTTGTTCGACGTGGATGAGAATTTCTTTAAGACTCGCCATCAATCAACTTTCCTTTCTGCAGTTCTTCTTGAAGCGCACGCAGGCGCTTGTAATGCGAGCTCAGCAGCTGAATATACCGCTCCCACACCTTCTGCTTTTTCGCTTTTTTGTACAGGGTGCGCAATTTTTTCAAATACCGGGCGGCTTCCTTGTACGAGCTGCGGTTCTTCTGATCAATGAAAAAAGCCACTTCTCTATGGTAAGCCGGTATAAGCGCCTCAGGGTCGCTCGCTGCAATTTCCTTGAGCATCATTTTATCCATTTCATTGATGGAAAAGCCGACAAGGCTATGAATTTCAATCCACTCGGCATAGCGTTTTTTTTCATATAAATGATGGCTGTATTCTGTGAACGTATACGGCAGACAGCCCGCGGCAAAGCGCTCAAACAGCGCTTGATCATTGGTTTGCTTCACATAGGCATTCAACAGAAGGAACAGCTCGCCGATCACATCGCGAATCTCTTTAAACGGCTTATCCAGCTTCGTATAACCCATCGCAATTGGCTCAATTTGCTGGTACCATGTTTTAAGCCGTTTCCAGTCCTTCTTGGCAGTCATTTCACTCAGCCATTGGAATGTATAAGGGAGCGCTTCTGGCGGGAATTGATCTGCTTCCGCAAAAATAACGTCATCATTCTTTTGCAGGAATTCCAAATGCAGGCGGCCGAATTGTAATTCAGGAGAAAAACGCCGTCCGGCTTCTTTTTTCAAAATCTCCTGTTCGCGCGCCACCCATTTTGGCCGTGGCAGAAGTGCACTCCAAATTTCACCGAAGATGCGGATGCGTTCATATTGAAAAATTTCTTCTTTCAACAGCAAGTTTCGGATAACATCCGGTGTTTTATCCAAAAACGGATCAAGCGCAAAAGACAGCGCGTATGTTTTTAATTTATCAATAGAGCTGTAGATTGTATCCATCAGCTGTTCAACGTACGGATTGAGGGAATAAAAATCTTGTTCGGGGTTCAGCTTGCCCGCTTCAATCAATGTGAACATGCGAAGCCAAACCGCAATCGCGGAATGAATCTGGTATAGGCTTTTCAGCTCCGGCTTGTTCGGCGCATGTTTTTTTAATGCGGACAGGTAGCCGTAATAGAGGCCCTGCATGTTTTGGCTGCCTTCTGGCGTACGTGCCTGCCAGAGAGAAAACTCTGAATCAAAAAAAGCAAGCCAGCTTGAAAGCGATTCTTCATTAGGCAGCACCTTTTCCTGAAACTGGCGGCGGACGAGCTCTTTGCTTTCCTCAAGCTTTTCCCTCTCCAGCCAATACTCTGTAAAAGTACCCACTCGCTCGAACATTGCATATACATATAAAAACACAGCCAGCATATGGCGGCAGATTCTTCCGGACGGACATGAACAGCCGCTTTTGACTATGACAAACAAGTTCAATGTGACCCGCACAGGCACAACATCCTGCACGTAAGCCGTAACTTCCGTCGGACTCACTGCTTGTAAACGATAGACTGAATCCTGCCGATATAAAATAAGGGCTTTTTTGATCAGCTGAACATTTTCCTCATTGTAAGGAAGAAGTTCTTTTAGCTGTTCAGCAGACGCCAGCACATCGTCTTTGGAAATCATATTCTGAAGCATGATTATCGCTCCTAACCGAGTCACGTAATAAAAAGATCCAATTTCTCTATTATATCGCAACACATCGGCCTTAAAAAGTTTTTCCTAAAAAAGGACATAAAAAATGGAATGTGTCGAATGATGTATTAGAGATTGCAAATTGATAACCAGCATCATATAATAATCGTGTTTTCAACTTAATGGAAGCTGAAAGGAAAAAAAAGATGAGTGAAAAGAAATTGAATCAAGAAGAATTTCTGAAAATTTTGATGCATGCACATGAAATTGGTGAGCAGTCATCTGAGATGACGACGAAGGAAATGCTTGAAAATTTGATTTCTCATATTAAAAATGGATATGCAACATAAAAATCCCGCACGCCTTTAGCGGGATTTTTTTATGCGAGATGACGTGACTGCACGAATAAGAGAAAATGAGACAGCGCTGTCAACACAGTAAATATAGCGCTTACATAAAAAGTACTCACATAACGCATTGTAAAAAAATGTCGAATTATGTCACGTGAAAAGCTGGAGAAATGCGGTTTCAACGTTGTATAATCGTAGATGGAAAAGGATGTTATAAGAGATTTGGAGGTATCATGGGAGAATCTACAAGCTTAAAAGAGATATTATCAACGTTAACAAAACGCATACTTTTGATTATGATTGTAACCGCAGCTGCCACTGCTGCCGGCGGACTCATTAGTTTCTTCGCACTTACACCCATCTATGAAAATTCAACTCAGATTCTGGTCAACCAATCGAAAAATGAACGAAAAGAAGTCCAATTTAACGATGTCCAAACCAATCTTCAGTTAATCAATACGTACAATGTCATCATTAAGAGCCCTGCCATCTTAGATGAAGTCATTAAAGAAATGGGCCTGTCGATGACATCCCAAGAACTGAATGACAAAATTACCGTATCCAGCGAACAGGACTCCCAAGTGGTCAACATATCAGTCAGGGATGAAAACGCGGAAACAGCGGCTCATATTGCCAATACTATAGCATCTGTTTTTCAAAACAAAATCACATCCATTATGAATGTTGACAATGTCAGCATTCTGTCAAAAGCCGAGGTTTCAGAACATCCGTCCCCTGTATCGCCAAAGCCGCTTCTAAACATTGCCATCGCGTTTGCGGCCGGATTGGCGGGAAGCATCGGACTGGCCTTCCTGCTTGAGCATTTGGATAATACGATCAAATCGGAAGAGCAGCTCGAATCCTTGCTGGACATACCTGTTTTAGGGACAGTTTCCACCATTGCGAATGAGCAGAAAACAGCAAAGACCTTACAGGGTTTCCAATCTGAAAAAACAGGGAGTGGACATTTTGGCGCTTAGAAAAAGCAGAGACTCGTGGATGCGGAGAAATGTCATTGCAATGACAGAGCCGAAATCCTTGAACTCTGAACAATATCGGACGATTCGCACGAATATAGAATTTGCTTCAGTGGACCGGCAAATGAAATCAGTCATGATTACATCGGCTTGTCCGGGGGAAGGAAAATCGACAACGGCCGCCAACCTGGCTGTCGTATTCGCCCAACAGGGAAAAAAAGTGCTCCTGATTGATGCTGATTTGCGAAAACCAACAGTACATACGGCCTTTTTTCTTGAAAATACGGTTGGCTTAACATCTGTTTTATTAAAGAAAAGCTCTATGGAGCAGGCTGTACAAGCATCGAATGAAAAACATCTTGACGTGCTGACGAGCGGCCCGATCCCGCCAAACCCGGCCGAGCTTCTCTCCTCGAAGTGGATGAAGGAGCTTGCATACGAAGCGTGTGCGGCATATGATATGGTCATTTTTGATACGCCGCCTATTCTTGCCGTAGCAGATGCACAGATTTTAGGCAACGTGGCAGACGGTTCTGTTCTGGTTATTTCAAGCGGGAAAACAGAAAAAGAACAAGCCGCAAAAGCGAAAGAGGCGCTTGAAACGTGCAAAAGCAAGCTCCTTGGGGCGATTATGAACGGCAAAAAACTTTCGAAGCACTCTGAATACGGATATTACGGAAACAAGGACAATTTCATGCAAAATAAGTAACGTGCATCGTGCCCGTTATTTATTTTTGCGAAAAAAGGGGGGCTAGGACATGATCGATATTCACTGTCACATTCTTCCTGCAATGGATGACGGGGCAGGTGATTCGGCCGACAGCATAGAAATGGCAAGAGCCGCTGTTCGTCAGGGAATCCGGACGATCATTGCGACACCTCATCATAACAACGGTGTGTATAAAAACGAGCCAGCCGCAGTCAGAGAAGCAGCAGATCAGTTAAACAAACGTTTAATCAAAGAAGACATTCCTTTACATGTGCTTCCGGGACAGGAAATCAGAATCTACGGTGAGGTGGAACAAGACCTTGCCAAACAGCAGCTGCTTTCGCTGAATGATACAAAATACATCTTGATTGAGTTTCCGTTTGATCACGTTCCCCGATATGCGGAGCAGCTTTTTTATGATTTGCAGCTGAAAGGATATATTCCGGTTATCGCCCATCCTGAACGCAACAGGGAAATTCGCGAAAACCCGTCCTTGCTGTATCATCTTGTGGAAAAAGGAGCAGCATCTCAGATTACTTCAGGAAGTCTTGCGGGGACCTTCGGCAAGCAGCTGAAAGCATTTTCTCTCCGGCTGGTTGAAGCCAATTTGATCCATTTCGTAGCCTCAGATGCCCATAATGTGAAAACG
Source organism: Bacillus sp. FSL L8-0358 (assembly GCF_038593095.1). Lineage (NCBI taxonomy): Bacteria > Bacillati > Bacillota > Bacilli > Caryophanales > Bacillaceae > Bacillus > Bacillus sp. FSL L8-0358. Next base: position 3,619,055 of record NZ_CP151962.1, on the reverse strand, counting down.
AGAAATTTTCACACTCAAGAGGCTCTTTATGTTCTAGAGAAAGAATTCGGCTCGGAACTTCCTTATATGCTGACGGAAAATGCAGAGCTTCTCCTGCGGAATCAGACCATCTTCAGACAGCCTCCGCAACCGGTCAAAAGAAGAAAATTGTTTGGTCTTTTTTAACAGCCGATTCTCATTTCACCACTTTCTTTTTGAGAGCGATATAATAGTGTATTGTATGGTTGAATCACATTTCAGAAATCTGTACAGGCTGTACCCGACAGGCTATGCGGGAGATCATTCGCATTCATGATAGGATGTTCTCATACGATATTACGGAAGCTGCAAAGCAGCAATTTAACTGTTGGAGGGAAACAATGAATATAACAGTCATCGGAACAGGCTATGTCGGTCTTGTGACAGGTGTTTCTCTTTCTGAGATTGGACATCATGTAACCTGCATTGATATTAACGCTCACAAGATTGATGAAATGAGAAAGGGCATTTCCCCCATATTTGAACCAGGTCTTGAAGAGCTGATGAGAAAAAATACAGCTGATGGACGGCTGAACTTTGAAACGAGCTATGAGAAAGGCTTGGCACAGGCAGACATCATTTTTATAGCGGTCGGCACACCGCAGAAAAGCGACGGGCACGCCAATCTGGAGCAAATTACAGATGCGGCCAAACGCATCGCAAAGCATGTCAAACGAGATACAGTCGTGGTAACGAAAAGCACAGTGCCCGTTGGGACAAACGATTTGATTAATGGACTGATCACTGAACATTTAGCGGAGCCTGTCAGTATTTCGGTCGCATCCAATCCGGAATTTTTGCGTGAGGGGTCGGCGATCTATGACACCTTTCATGGTGACAGGATCGTGATCGGGACGGACGATGAGAAAACAGCAAATACGCTTGAAGAGCTCTTCCGTCCGTTTCAAATCCCGATTTACCAAACGGATATCAGAAGCGCCGAGATGATCAAATATGCCTCAAATGCTTTTCTGGCCACTAAGATCAGTTTTATAAACGAAATTTCGAATATATGTGAAAAGGTCGGCGCCGATATTGAAGCAGTCGCGTACGGGATGGGACAGGATAAGCGGATCGGGAGCCAGTTTTTAAAAGCGGGCATAGGCTACGGCGGCTCTTGTTTTCCAAAGGACACAAACGCCCTCGTGCAAATTGCCGGCAATGTCGAGCATGATTTTGAACTGCTGAAATCGGTTATCAAAGTCAACAACAATCAGCAGGCGATGCTGGTTGATAAAGCGCTGAACAGGCTCGGCGGGGTGACGGGAAAAACGATTGCCCTTTTAGGCCTGTCATTTAAACCGAATACCGACGATATGAGAGAAGCGCCGTCAATTGTTATTGCAGACCGTCTCGCTGCGCTCGACGCCCGTATCAGAGCCTACGATCCCATTGCAGTTGGCCATGCAAAGCATGTTCTCCCGCAAGCTGTTGAATATAAAGAGACGATCGAGGAAGCTGTCAAAGGTTCTGACGCCGTCATGATTTTAACCGACTGGGCTGACATTAAACAATTTCCGTTAGCGGCTTATCAGGATTTGATGGAAACGCCGCTCATATTTGACGGCAGAAACTGCTACACATTGGATGAAGCTCTGGTTTCAGGAGTGGAGTATTATTCTGTCGGTCGGAAGGCGGTTGTTCCGTCAGGTGCAATTCAATAGTTGAACAAGAAAGGCTGGTTGCGCACCAGTCTTTTTTTCATCTATTGCGGGGTGCTGAATACATTTGCTACTATTTAACTATTGTTTGGAAAATTATGCAGAAGTAGGGCTTCTTTAAACATTCGTTTGAAAAACATTAGAAGAAAACCAGAAAATAAAACCTTCCAAAAATAATTGGAGATGCCGGAAAAGGAGAGAATCTGATGAATCATTTGCCTGAAAAAATGAGACCGTACCGCGAATTGCTGGAGAAATCAGCGAAAGAATACGTGAAACTGAATGTGAGAAAAGGGAAAGCAGGACGATATGACAGCAAAATTGCCGGTGATCCCTATTTCCCCAAGCATGAAACATACCCGACTGATGAAAATGGACAGCCGATGAAGCTTCTGGCACAGATTAATTTCTCACACATTCCCCAGCTTGACGGCTACCCTTCTTCAGGTATCCTGCAGTTCTACATTTCTGTTCATGATGACGTCTATGGATTGAATTTTGACGATCGATGTGAACAAAAGAATTTCAGAGTGATCTATTTTGAAAATATCATAGAAAACGATGACGAGCTTGTTTCTGATTTTTCATTTATCGGCACAGGCGAATGTGATTTTCCGATTTTATCAGAAGCGGCAGTCGAGCCTGTGAAATCTTCGGAATGGGTGCTGCCTACAGATTTTCAATTTGAGCAGTTTACGGGCATGGAAACAATGGAGTTCTTTGGTCAGTTCGGCGAGGATGAAGAAGACATTTATAATGAACTGGCTGAAAACGGATTTGGCCATAAAATCGGCGGATACGCTTGCTTTTACCCAGCATGATCCGCGGGAATACGCATATAAAGAACACACCATCATGCTTTTACAAATTGATTCAGACGATGATATCGATTCAATGTGGGGAGACGTCGGCATCGCCAATTTTTTCATCACACCTGACGATCTAAGGAAAAAAGACTTTTCAAACGTTCTGTACAACTGGGACTGCAGCTAATACAAGCTTTTGATCCAAAGGGTCACACCTGATGCCAATAGGATCAGCAACGGAAATAATATAAGCCAAATGACAAAATCAGACGTGGCCGAACTGATGAAGAACATAAACATGAACAGAGGCAGATCAACAGCATCTGCCTCTTTCAAGTGCCTTTATAACTATGACATTAGGTGATTTCATTTTATAAAACGCTTTTATTAGCTGTATAACGAACAAAAACAAGATCAAATACCTACATTTCAAGAGCGTTATATGCCTAAATTAAGCCATTTACCCTATTTAAGCCGCCTTCTGGCTATTTTAAAATATAATATATGGAAATAAAGTATGGAAAAGTCTATCTTCATCAGCCCCTCCATACGACTTTTTGAGTATTAAGAGGTGATTCAGATGGGTTATGAAAGTATGCTAGCGGATATCAAAAGTTCGCTCAACGGAAAAATTTCCGACGTGGAAGACAAGATCGAAAAGCTGAAAAAAGCAAAAAAGGACATAGACACGCTGCAAGAAGAGGCAATCACTGAAATCAAAGAAATTGTAAAACCAGAATTGGGCAAGCATTGGACGGGAACAAAAGCCGATGATTTCGACAAGGGAAGAGAAGAGGCGAAATCGGAAGCATCTAAGATTGTGAATGATAAATATAACGAGTATATGTCTTCGATTAGTGGAGAAATTTTTAGTCTTGAGTTAAAAAAAGCTAATTATGCAGCAGAATTGGTTATAGCAAATGGTGCAGCAAATCTTCTTGAAAAGGGAGAAGATTTCGTAGAAGAAGCAGGAAGACAAATTAGTAAACTAAAATGGTGGTGATCTTTTTTATGTCAGAAATTAAGCTGAAGTACGATACAGTCATCAAAACATTAGAGTCTGTCAAAGATGCGCTTGCTGACGTATCAATTGGCGCCGCAGGATCCAACGGAAAAAACAGCCTCGATTATACGAAAAAATATCATGAGCGTGAGGAGAACATCAAAACCATGCTCGGAGATTATAAAAAAGCGGTACAGAAAAATATCGAGGATACAAAGGATAATGTAGATTCACTCAAAGAGCAGGACGAGGCGATCGCGGTAAAATAGAACAGAAAGGGCAGTGCGATGAGTAAAGTATTTGAATCAAAATCTTTAATCGAAGAAGCGAAAAGCAGAAAAAAGCAATATGAGACGCTTGAAGAGCAGCTGAATACGCTGAAAAAAGCGTTTCAGGGAGTTGCAGATTTAGGCGACAATTTTAAAGGAAAAGGCGCGGACAATATTAAAGATTTTTTTCAGGGGCAGGCGGAAATCGTAGACAGCTGGCTGACGCTTGTCTCTGCTCAAATTGCGTTTTTAAATGGCATTTCAGGAGATATTAAAGATCAAGAACTGAATGATTCATATGTGGAAACTTCTTTTTTGGATCATGAGCTGCCCAATGGAGACCTGAAAGCCTCAGAGATTGTCTCCGCTCATAAAGAAGAAATCGATTCTATTTTGTCAGGCATCAGCGATATTATTGATCTCGACATGTACACGCTTGATGACTATGCAGATAAGATGGGCGATGCCCAAAAAATCAGACGTGACACGATCACAGCTGTCGATAAACTTGATGAATCCCTGACCACTGAATATCAAAATTTAGAATCTCTGGACAACGCAGTGCTCACCAAATATTCCGTTCTCATGCAGGCCACCAGCAACGGGAAGAGCGCTTCTCCTATGTACTATGACAAAAAAGCCTTCCACAGCAATGAAGTCTACAAAAGCGTCATTGAAGTAGAAAATCAAGGAACAACCTATATCGATGCAAAAACCCAGCAAGCAGAAGCAAGACGGCTCCAGGAAAAAGCCGAGGAAGAAGCAAACAAACCGTGGTACGAAAAAACATGGGATGGAGTTTGCAACTTTACTGGAGAAGTCACTGGCTATTATGATTATAAAAGAGCAACCGAAGGCGTTGATCCGGTTACCGGAGAAAAACTCTCCACCGCAGAACGTGTGACAGCAGGAGCTATGGCCGCAGCCGGATTTATACCAGTCGTCGGCTGGGCAGGCCGGGCCTTCAAAGGCGGAAAAGCCATCTACAAAACCGGAAAAGCAGCTATCGCTGCTGAACACGCATTAGACGCCTACAAAACAGGCAAATCCTTAGACATTCTCAAAATGACAGAAATGGGCGCATACGGCCTTGTTGCGTCAAACGGATTCTCAGAAGCCGTCACGGGACGGGATATGTTTGGAAACAAAGTGTCTGAGGAAAAGCGGAAAACGGGTGCGCTGGAAGCGGCATTGAGTTTGGTTGGTGCTGGTGCATTGGCGAAGTCGGTTGACAATACGCTATCGATGGGAAGAAATCTTGATAAGAGTTATTCTTTTTCTAAAATTAAGCAAAGTGGTCATATAAATAAAGAACAGATTGTTACTTCGACTGGCCATACATTTGACTTAAAGCCAGAGAAGAAACAATTATATACGAAGAAAGTAAATAATGATAAGTTACAATCAAGTAAAAAAGCTGTCGATCCTGTCGAACAATCAGTAAGTTATTACAGAGTTCAAGGAGGAGGAGCGGGAAATAAAACAAGTCAGTATAGAATTAAAGTAAATAGTGATGGAAGCATTGCTATTCCTATTAAAAATGCTGATTTAAACATAAGTGCTTACAATTTAGAACACGCTAAATATTATCGAGATGTAGCAAGACCAGGCGGAGAAATTGTAGAATTTAAGGTACCTAAAGAGGTTGATGATTTAATCAAGGAGACAGTAATTGATCAGTATGGATATACTAAAAACCCTCGTAACCAGGGGAGAACTGCTCCAAAGCTTGTTGATCCTACGACACCGGGAGTTAGTTATGAACTTCCGGCGGAACCATGGATAGAGTGGTTAGAGGAATATGGGCATTCAGCCAAAAAAATAGAATGAGAAAGTGGTGTTTTCGTTGTTATTAAAACCGGAGTATGCCCAAAATATAATAGTCGGGGTAAAGACTTCTTCTCAATTCTCATGGTATCTAACAGAAAGAGATGTTTGGATACTAGATATCATAAAATATAAAGAAGCCTATGAAAAAAACGGGTTTAGTTTTGATATGGACTTTGCTCTTTCTCTAAGAAATAACATTTCAGTTGTAAATGAAGATAATTATCGTCTTTATTTAAAAGAATATACTGACTATATTATCCCGTCTTCAGAATTAAAGAAGTTAGTTGAACATCAGGATTATGAAAGTACTATTCTAGAATTAAGGCCATCATTATATATAGACTTTAATCAAAAAATGCTTCTTTCGCTGTATCCTGAGTTATTACCTTTTGAAAATTATGTTCCTAATAATTGGACAGGGGTTCGGGAAGACTTTACTAGTTATATTCCTGAAGAGGATAGATACTGGATTTTTGATGATGTAAATTATATAGACAAAGTTTTTAATGAGAAAGAAAGAGAGTAAAGGAGAAAATAAAATGTCAAAAGATGATAGCTTGGTAATAATAAATGAAAGTTTTAAAAAGGAGGGTAGTGAAGAAGATATAGAAGGATTAACAATAATGATTGATGGGGTTATAAAGCAGGTTTTTAATAAAATTAGAAATGAAAGAAATTATAACAGTAATAATGAAGTTATGAGAGATATTATATTTGAAGGAATTAATAGTATTGTTAAAAAATCTTAAGGCATTATTAAAAACAAATAAACGCTTCGAGTTGGTTTGATTTTCTACCTTGATTGGCACTGAAGCCTTTCAAGGTTTTTTTATTAGTTTGTTGTCCACTGTTTTATATAGCGTAAATAAGTATAGGCTTTGAACGCGTCACAGTCGGCACCATGGCAGCCGGATTTATACCAGTCGTCGGCTGGGCAGGCCGGGCCTTCAAAGGCGGAAAAGCCATCTACAAAACCGGAAAAGCAGCTATCGCTGCTGAACACGCATTAGACGCCTACAAAACAGGCAAATCCTTAGACATTCTCAAAATGACAGAAATGGGCGCATACGGCCTTGTTGCGTCAAACGGATTCTCAGAAGCCGTCACGGGACGGGATATGTTTGGAAACAAAGTGTCTGAGGAGAAGCGGAAGCAAGGGGCGCTGGAAGCTGTGCTGAGTTTGGTTGGAGCCGGTGCACTGGCGAAACATATTGATAAAGGCATCCCGCTTGCAACCCATTCAAAAGTTCAAACAGCTAACAAGACATTAGAAAAAGTAAAACAATTCAAAGTCCCAACAAACGTCCGCGTGTACGCAGAACGCCCTGTAACTCCGGATGGCTTCACATTCGGAATCCCAACAGTCCGTGTACATGTGGAAAAGACGGCTGTTAAGGATCTTGGGATTGTGAAGATGGTTAGTGATGGCGGTCGTAAGGGAAGTTCTCATAGTCCTAACATTTCTGAAAATCACGATAAAGTAGCGCACGATGGATATTATGGTCGTAAAGAATTTAGAACGATGCTTAATAATGCTTCGTTTACTCCGCATGGCCATAAACATGTTAAGGCTAAAACACCTGAAGAAGCAAAACGTTTTAGTATGACAGGTAAAAAAGCTGCTCAGTACTTACCAGATGTGAATAATAAAGCTTTAGAAAAAGAGGCACTTCTAAAAGGTCATATTATTGATAATGGAAATAACAACTATTATTTCATTTATGATGCAGGAAAAACAGTCGGTTATGATCTAGGTACACCAACAAGCTGGATTAGAGCGGAGTTTTCTGGTGGTGAATATCATGGTCATCCGATTGCTGGAAGTCGATTAGATAAGTATTTAAAACAACTTGGTATTGATAAGTAATAGGAGGCTTTTATGAGAAAGATAAAAAAAATGCCAGAAATAAGTTTACAACCCTTAAGGATTCCAAAAGGATGGACCATAAATCAAAACAGTTTTAGAGAAATTGATCCGAAAAAACTAGCACCAGACGATGAAAAATGGTTGTTTTTTTCACAAGATTTAATGCAATTAACATACTCTCGTAAAAATTACTTACTTGATTTAGGTTGGTATCCAGATGCGGATGCTAATGGATTTTATCAACTAGTTATGATGCAAAATGAGGATTGGGATCAACCCATGTATGAATTTCAGACAAATAGCCATATTGAAATAGTTAAAAATATAGAATTTATATTAAACAAAGTTACGAATAATGAAATGTAGTTAAACATTTAATTAAAACTATTAATAAAGTTTGTAGAACCTGGAGTTGTAAGTTTTCAAACAATTTTCAAAGTGAAAATGAATACAAAGAAAAACAGACACTAGTTAACAGGAGGTAGGATTGATTTTAGATGCATGTTAAACAAATACATTCTTTCAACCTAAACAGAGAAGAATTTGTAAAAACACAACAATCCCTTATCCATAAAATCAACCTATCCCACACGATCCATCCCAACTCCATCAACACCTGCGCAGGCGTCGACCTGGCCTATTGGGAGCAGGATGGAGAACCGTACGGGGTGTGCAGTATTATCGTGATTGATGCTGATACAAAAGAAGTCATTGAAAAAGTGCACAGCATGGGGAGAATCAGCGTGCCGTATGTTTCGGGTTTTCTTGCGTTTCGCGAGCTGCCTTTGATCATCGAGGCGGCGAAAAAGCTGGAGACGGAGCCGGATGTCTTCTTGTTTGATGGCAACGGATATCTGCATTACAACCATATGGGCGTTGCCACCCATGCGGCTTTTTTTCTCAATAAGCCGACGATTGGGATAGCGAAAACCTATCTCAAAATCAAAGGCTGCGATTTCGTGACGCCTGAAAATGAAATAGGTGCATACACTGATATTATCATTGACGGCGAGGTATATGGACGGGCGCTGCGAACGCGGCGGGATGTGAAGCCTATTTTCTTGTCTTGCGGAAATAACATTGATTTAGAAAGCAGTTATCAAATTACGTTGAGCCTGCTTAATCAAGAAAGCAGACTGCCGATTCCTGTCCGCCTGGCTGACCTTGAAACACATGTTTTGCGAACGTTTTATCAGAAAAATCACGTGTAAAACTTGCAGGCCGGAATCTGCAAGTTTTTTTAATGATTCCTATATACAGGACAATCTGTGAATGAGAGGAACCATATATCAAACGACATTTCTGGACCAAAATAAAAAAGCACCTGTCCAGGTGCTTTTTTCTATAAATGAGGGATCACAAGGCCCCCATATAAAAACGCCGCGATAATCAAAAATGCCGGATGTATTTTGAATTTTGTCATGACAAGGAGCGAAATTCCCGCAATCACGATCGATTGGACCCAGCCAATCGCTTTGATGCCGTCTGCGCCGATTTGCCAGGTAAGAATGAGCATCATGACCGCGATGACAGGCTGGACGGACAGCGTCATGCCTTTGATGACAGGTGATTGGCGGAAGCGCTGGATGATGCGCAGCAGGACGATCAATGCGAGCGCCGACGGTACGACGGTTGCGATCAGGGCAATTAGGAAGCCGGGCCACCCGCCTGCGCTGTAGCCGACATACGCAGCGATTTTCGTGGCGATCGGGCCCGGCAAAGCGTTCGCAAGTGCTAGCATATTTGAGAATTGATCGTTTGAGAGCCAGCTGTATCTGTTTACGACTTCTTCAAACATTAGCGGAATAGACGCAGGTCCGCCGCCATATCCCAGTAGGTTTGCGATAAAAAACGCCATAAATAAATAGATCGATATCATGAGGCTGACATTCCTTTATCTTTTGAATGTTTATTTGTGATTTTGTCTTTCAGTTTAAAATGAAACGCCCCGTACGCTAAGAAAATGATAATGACAAGGCCGGGATTAATCTGTAAAGTTTGCAGGCCGATAAAAGCGATGATAAAAAACAGGATGCCGGTGACCCAGCCGAAACCTTTTAGCGCTTTTTGGCCAAACTCGTACGCCATGATTCCGAGCATTACCGCAATTACCGGCGTGACGGCACCAATCATGCCTGCAACAATTGCTGAATGGCTTAACACATTTACAGCCGCAAACAAGCCCACCATCGCAAGACATGTAGGCAGAATGTGGGCGAGGGTCGCCACAATTGCACCTAATGTGCCTTTTAGCTTAAAGCCCAGATAAGCAGCCATTTTGGTGGCAATCGGTCCGGGAAGCGCATTAGCGATTGCTAATATTTCTCCGAATTCATCATCGTCAATCCATTTATACTTATTGACCGCTTCATGGCGGATCAGCGGAATCACGGAAGGTCCGCCGCCGAACCCTAATATGCCGGTGCGAACCATTGCGGCCGTCATATCCCGATAAGGATGGTTTTTCATTCGTTTCTCTCCTTTACAGCTTCATTCCCATACGGCTTTTGTATCGTTTGATCAGCATCTGGCAATCAACACTGACGACGCCTCGCAATGGATACAGCCGTTTTGTTAAAAATTCTTCCATTTCTTGATCGTTGGCAAAGATCCCATGCATATGCAGCTTGCTCGGGCCTGTCATGTGATAAAGGCTGGTGACCGCAGGCTCTTCCTCAAGCTTAAGAGCGACGTCTTCTAAAAATTGCGGTTCTACCTCGACATTGAAAAACACGGAAACATGAATGCCGATTTTAGCGGGATTGATGACAGCGGTGAATTTTTCAATAACACCGGCTTCAATTAATTGGTTGATACGGGCCTGGACGGCGACCCGTGACAAATCGACTCTTTTGCCAAGATCCGTATAAGAAATTCTGCCTTCTTCATGCAAAATCGTGAGAATTTGTTTATCAGTCTCATCAAGTACAAGGTTGGGGATTTGATATTCATGACTCAATTGCTCCACCTGCTTTCGTAGCCTTTTAGACATCATTTTACCATAAAAATTACGTTTCGAAATTATAATTTTTCATTTGTTTTCGAAATGAATGTCAAAACATCTTATTATTTGCGAAAGGAAGAAAGTTCGTCAGTTTTTCTGCCGGATCAGTAGATGTGAAAAATCAGGCTCCCTATACTGAAGAAAATTTCTTAAAAAAGGGGACTTGTGATGAACAAATCTGTCATCGGTACAAAGCAAATGGTCGTCAGTCCGCATTACCTCGCTTCTCAAGCCGGAAACCGCATACTGGATAAGGGAGGCAACGCGTTTGACGCCGCTGTTGCGGTGAGTGCTTGTCTTGCGGTTGTGTACCCGCATATGACCGGACTTGGCGGGGATTCCTTTTGGCTGACTTTTCACCAGGAAACAAAGGCAGTAAAAGTCTACAATGGCAGCGGCCGTTCAGGAAAAAACGTAACGAGAGATGTATATAAGGGAAAAAGCGCGATTCCGCTGCGGGGAATTGACAGTGCCATTACCGTGCCGGGAATGGTTGATAGCTGGGATGCGGTCCTGAAGGAGTACGGGCGTCTGTCTCTTGCAGATGTATTGGAGCCCGCACGCGATTATGCCCAAAATGGGTTTCCTGTATCAGCTGATCAGTGTCGTCACACAGAAAAGAATATTGAATTGCTGGCCTCCACGCCTTACACGGCTGACATCTTCACGAGAAGGGGCAAAGCACCTGTCCCGGGAGAGCGGTTTGTGCAAAAAGAGCTTGCAGACAGTCTGAACTTGATTGCTAAAAAAGGAAGAAGCGCATTTTATGAAGGAGATCTCGCTCAGCGGATTGTCTCACATTTACAGAATAACGGCAGTTACATGACAATCGATGATTTTAAAGCGCATCGGGGTGAGTGGGCAGCGCCTGTATCAAGTGATTATCGAGGATACAGTGTGTATCAGGCGCCGCCGAATTCTCAGGGATTTACCGGTTTATTAACACTGAACATTTTGGAAAACTATGATTTCACCCAAATCGAACACGGTTCATTTGAGTATTATCATGTGCTTGTGGAGGCATTGAAAAAGAGTTTTCTAGATCGGGATGCCGTCCTGACTGATCCGGCGTTTGCAGACATTCCGCTTGAAAGGCTTTTGGACAAACGTTATGCAAAACAATTGGCAGAAGAAATCGGCTATCTCGCAGTACCGGCAGAAAGCAGGCCGGTGGGAAGTGATACGGCATATGCGGCCGTAATCGATGCGGATGGCAACGCAGTGTCATTCATCCAAAGCCTGTACTTTGAATTTGGATCGGCAGTCACTGCCGGTGATACAGGCATATTACTGCAAAACCGCGGATCATTTTTCTCACTGGATGAAAATCATGTCAACATGCTTGAACCGAGAAAGCGTACCTTCCATACGCTGATGCCGGCTATGGTCTGTAAAGGCGGAAAGCCGAAAATTCTGTACGGTACACAAGGCGGCGAAGGCCAGCCGCAGACCCAGACGGCCATCATTACCCGAATGCTGGACTACGGAATGCATCCACAGCAGGCAATCAGCGAACCGCGCTGGGTATGGGGCAGAACGTGGGGAGAAGAATACGAAGGTCTCAGAGTTGAGGGCAGATTCACAGACAAAACAATCCAAAAACTGAAAGACAGCGGACATCTCGTGGAGGTTGTCGGTGACTATGATCCGCTGATGGGACACGCGGCTGCAATCAAAGTTGATGAAGAAGGCTTTCTCCAAGGCGGAGCCGATCCTCGGGGGGACGGAGCGGCTGTGGGGATTTAAATAACTATAGGATACAAATATAAATCAAAAGCGCAAACATAAGGGAGACCTCTACAATGTGGTACATATACTGTTTATCATCAGGTCTATAATGCCACTCCATAAAAATTCGTATTGAGTCAATCACAATAAAAAATAAAAGAAGCAAATATTCAACTGGAAAAAAGGAGAGTGAAAACACAAACAAAATAAGTAAAGTGATTTCGATCCATTTGTGTGTATTGCTGACATGCTTATATCGCCAGCCGGATTTATCAATACCGTATTTTTTCTTTATAAAAAATTGAGAGACGAGACTGATGGTAATAGCGATCAGCATTAAAATCCAAAAGTTTGTCATTCCAATTCCTCCTAATCTACCTTTATACGAAGAAAAAGGAAAAACGTTTCATAAAAGAACACCCCGAGCTTACTCTGGGTGTTCTTTTTTTTGATATTTTTTCAGTTTTTTACAGGCGATATTTTGTAATCATAAGGTCTTTTTGACTAGTTTCTTCTATTTAAATAGTCCTTCTCTTCAGCTGGGACGAATCAGTGTGAATTCTTCCCCGAGCTTGGCATAGTGATTTCCCGCCAATCGTGAGGCAGGCTTTAATTCATCCGTTAAAATATATCCCTTTTCTGCATCATACACCTTTTCATCTAGGTGGAAGCAGACAACTCTTCCGATGAGCAGATCTGCTGTAGTGACGCCTTGATCATTGTCAAAGGTAATATGCCGCTCTAATTTGCACTCAAAGCGAACGCGGGCTTCCTTAATGCCGGGAACTGAAACAGCTTTGCTTTCAACAGGATGAAGCGAGGTGCGTGTAAGCTCGCTTTCATCCGGCCTTAAGCTTGCAGCTGTTTCATTGATATCTTCAATGATGGCTTCATCACTGACATGAACAACAAATTCTCCGTTCTCCACTGCGTTTCGCGCTGTATCTTTTTGGCGTCCTTCCGTCCTGTTAACAGAAATGCTGAGAAGCGGAGGATCTGAGCTGACGACGTTATAAAAACTGAAAGGCGCGGCATTGACCGCTCCTCCTGAAGAAAGTGTTGTCACAAATGCAATGGGACGGGGAATAACGGTACCTGACAATAGCTTGTATGTGTCTTTGGCACTAAGCTGATCAGCTTGAAATATGTACATAGCAACAACCGCCTTTATCGTTAGGATACCTTGATTATAACGAAATGGTTTAAAGGAAACCAAATGATGCGGGTTGCATATGTTATGTCATGACATATATCTAATACAGGGCAAATAAAAAAATAGGCTTCCGTACCTCCGCCGGCAGCCTATTGAAACAATGAAAATTTAGATTATTTGTATTTCTTTTTGACTACCCAGCAATTGCCGTCTTTCCAGTATTCTTTTTTGCTGTCATAATCATCGTGTTTTTTGTAGTCGTCGCAGTGGTGGTGCGGTTTTTTGTAGTACTTCTTATGGGAACGATAAGATTTTTTGTGTGTGCGGCATGACTTCTTATAGCTGCGAGATTTTTTCTTGTGAGAACAGTATGACTTTTTGTAGCTGCGAGATTTTTTGTAAGAACGGCAAGATTTTTTATAGCTGCGAGATTTTTTATAGCTGCGAGATTTTTTGTGAGAACGGTACGATTTTTTGTGGCTGCGAGATTTCTTGTGAGAGCAGTATGATTTTTTGTGGCTGCGAGATTTTTTGTGAGAACAGAATGATTTTTTGTGGCTGCGAGATCTTTTGTGAGAACAGAATGATTTTTTGTGGCTGCGAGATTTTTTGTGAGTGCGGTGCGACTTTTTATGACTGCGTTTTTTTCCATGAGGCTCTTGGTATAAATAATCCTTTAAACCTTCTTTTTTTGCGGATTTCACCGCTTCTTTGATGTCAGAATGGGAATAGTGGCCCAATTTGAAATCCTCCTTTTAAAAATGATGTTAAGGATGAAGATCCTTACTACCCTCATAGTACGCGCGGTTTTAAAAAGTGTATAAGTGTTCCGCTGAGATCTTATAAAAATAAAAGCCTAAAATTTGTAAGGAGGATTATGGATGAAGAATCAATCCAATTTACCGCTTTATCAGCTGTTTGTTCATCCAAAAGATTTGCGTGAATTAAAAAAGGATATATGGGACGATGATCCGGTGCCAGCTGTGATGAAGGTAAATCAAAAAAGGCTGGATATTGATATCGCTTATCGGGGATCACATATCAGAGACTTCAAAAAGAAGTCATACCATATTTCCTTTTATCAGCCGAAAACATTCCGCGGCGCGCGAGAGATTCACTTAAATGCGGAGTACAAAGACCCTTCCTTGATGAGAAACAAATTGTCTCTGGATTTTTTCTCGGAGCTAGGGACACTGTCACCAAAAGCAGAGTTTGTGTTTGTAAAGGTGAATGGGAAGAATGAAGGGGTTTATCTTGAACTTGAATCCGTTGATGAATATTATTTAGCGAAAAGGAAGCTGGCTGATGGCGCGATTTTTTACGCGGTGGATGATGATGCTAACTTTTCTCTGATGAGCGATTTGGAAAAGGAAACGAAGACGTCGCTGGAGCTTGGATATGAAAAGAAGACAGGGACTGTGGAAGATGATTTTTATTTACAGGATATGATTTTTAAAATTAATACTGTCCCTAAAGCTCAGTTTAAGTCAGAAGTGACAAAACACGTGGATGTCGATAAGTATTTGCGCTGGCTTGCCGGTATTGTATTCACCTCGAACTATGACGGGTTTGTGCACAACTACGCATTATACAGAAGCGGGGAAACCGGATTATTTGAGGTGATTCCTTGGGATTATGATGCGACCTGGGGCAGGGATATCCATGGAGAGCGGATGGCTGCCGATTATGTAAGAATTCAAGGATTTAATACACTAACCGCCCGGATATTGGATGAATCCGATTTTCGCAAGTCATACAAGCGGCTGTTAGAAAAAACGCTTCAATCTCTTTTTACGATAGAATATATGGAACCGAAAATAATGGCGATGTATGAGCGGATTAGGCCTTTTATCCTGATGGACCCATATAAAAAGAATGATGTTGAGCGTTTTGACCGTGAGCCGGATGTGATTTGTGAATATATTAAAAACCGTTCACAATACCTCAAAAATAATTTAAGTATTTTATGAATGTGTGAAAATAGGTATTCTGCTGAAAAAGCGACAATTAGGCTATTGAATTAGTTCAACAAATAAACGTGACACGTATATATGCAATATGTTTATCATCTATGTATAAGTGACTAGGAGGAACTTGAATGAGCAAGAGGAGAATGAAGTATCATTCAAATGATGAAATATCTTATTATAACTTTTTGCATTCAATGAAAGATAAAATTGTTACTGTATATCGTGGAGGTCCGGAATCTAAAAAAGGAAAATTAACTGCTGTAAAATCAGATTATATTGCTTTACAAGCTGAAAAAAAAATAATTTATTATCAGTTGGATCATGTGAAAAGTATTACTGAGGATACCAATAATAGCACTACAACAATTGAGACTGAGGAAATGCCCGACGCTGACGATTTTCATAGCTTAATCGGACAATTAATGAACCAATCAGTTCAATTTAATCAAGGGGGTCCGGAATCTAAAAAAGGAAGATTGGTCTGGCTGGGAGATGATTACGCTGCGTTAAACACAAATGAGGATGGGGTAGTGTATTTTAATATCCATCACATCAAGAGTATAAGTAAACATGAGCCCGATTTGAAAATAGAAGGACAGACGCCATCAGGTGTCTTGGAAGCTGATTATTTAAGCGAGGTTTTTAAGAGTCTGACTCATAAATGGGTTTCAATTAATCGTGGAGGTCCGGAAGCCATTGAGGGTATCCTTGTAGATAATGCCGACGGCCATTATACTATAGTGAAAAATCAAGAGGTGCTTCGCATCTATCCTTTTCACATAAAAAGCATCAGCTTAGGCCCAAAAGGGTCGTACAAAAAAGAGGATGAAAAGAATGAGCATCAAAATCAGGAAGACAGCGATGATACAGATCAAAAAGAAGAAGTGTACAGCAGTTCGTTAATTTCTTCAAAGCCATATAGCTCATCAAGTTCATCAAAATCATCCAAACGATCACTAAAATCTTCAGATTATCAGTCATCAAAATCATACAGCTCATCAGGTTCAAAGAGTTCATCAAAATCATCTAAACGATCATCAAAATCTTCAGATCATCAATCATCAAAATCATACAGCTCATCAGGTTCAAAGAGTTCATCAAAATCATCTAAACGATCGCCAAGATCATCAGATTATCAATCATCAAAATCATACAGCTCATCAGGTTCAAAGAGTTCATCAAAATCATCTAAACGATCACCAAGATCTTCAGATTATCAATCATCAAGATCATCAGGCTATTCAAGTTCCTTAAAAAGTTCAGGAAAACAAAAGGAAGATTATAGCTATGAAACGATTGTCAGAACGATAGACTATCACTGGAAACGTAAATATTAATAGATAATGGAGGAGCATCAGATTAAGTGATGCCCTTTTTCAGTTAAAGGAGGAGAATCGTGAAAGGTTTGAATCAATTCCTTAACACAGATGTTGAGGTTGTCATTTCAGGAGATACAAGGTTTGTCGGCACCCTTATAGATATCGGACAGGATATTTTTGTTATTTTTGATGGCTGCAATTATCTTTATATTCCCTTGTTGCATCTTCATCAAATGAACAAGGCGAAAATAATGACCAGTACTGAGAAGCCATTTTTGATCAATCCGGAAGATCCAATGATAGAGGCAGAAACTCAAGCTTTTTCATATAGAAATACATTAAACAAGGTCAAAGGCCAGTTTATTGAAGTTTATGTAACTGGGGGTCGATCGATCCATGGGTATGTTACAAATGTTTTAAACGATTATATTGTATTTTTCTCACCCGTATTTAAAATCCTTTTTATATCTATGCATCATTTAAAATGGTTTACCCCTTATTCAACTGAACAAACACCGTACACTCTTGACAACTCACAATTGCCTGTCGTGCCTTCCAAAGTTCCTCTTGTGCGTAATTTTGAGGAGCAGATCAAAAAAAATATTGGTGAATTGGTCATATTTGATATGGGAGAGGTGCCAGAAAAAGTTGGTCTATTAAAGGATGTCTCTAATAATATCATTGAGCTTATTAACGCAAATGGAGAGCCAATCATTTGGAAGTTAAATCATCTAAAGACAATGCATCTTCCCTAGTGTATGCAAAACTGCCCTCTTGAATAGCAGAAGGCAGTTTTTCGTTTCATACTGTGCTAAAGAAATAACCAACTGATCCAAAAATATAAACATGTTAACGTAAAAAGAACAGTCAGCGGAATGATGATAATGGTCGTTTTTATATATTCGCCCCATGAAATGCTTTCATCATGCTGTTTTAATATATGCATCCAAATAAGCGTTGCTAAGGTTCCCATAGGTAATAATAATGAACCGATATCACTGCCGATAATATTTGCCAAGTAGATGATTTTTGTTGTTGAAGGATTCAGGGTCATTTCAGTTAAGGTAAAAGTACTGATCATTAACGCTGGATGATTGTTAAAGAGATTAGAAAAAACAGAAGTAGAGATACCTGATGCGAAAGTTGCATGGGCGAGGCTTCCAGAAACCACGGGTTCAAAATAATTCACAAGTAACTCAGTGAATCCAATATTATGCAGACCATAAATTAAGACATACATAGTAAAAGCGAATATAAAAATGTGCCAAGGCGATTTATATAACAAGTCTCTTGGGGAGGTTTTGAAATAAATCCATCTCCAGCTCAACAGGATAAAAGATCCGATGACAGCGACTAGAGGAACAGAAATACCGGTATATGATGCTGCAAATAGACTCATTCTGACGAGAAAAACAAATGCAAGCACAAACAACATGATTTTTGTTTGATTTTGTTCTGGTAAAGGAGCTGATGGCGAATGAAGAGGATGGTACCTTCTATGCCGCAGAGACTGAAAATGGCTCGGTATATCTGGCAGGTTCTTGGGAAGACGTTTATAAAAGAACATAAACAGTAGACAAGTCATAAAAATGAGTCCCATCATACTAGGGACAAACATCATGGCAGTGTGAAGATATAGATCCATTCCAATTATTTTGAGAGAAATTAAATTAACAATATTACTTACGCCAATCGGTGCGCTAGAGGCTGTGGCTATTAAAACACCGCTTAATAAATATGGGGCTTTTTGATGTTTTTTTAAACCTAAATATTTTAGTACAAGCAAAAGGATTGGAGTTGTGATCAAAATGCTCCCATCATTATTCAGGAAAATGGTCATGAGAAAGCAGAGCAAATTGGTTAGCCAAAAAAGCTTGATGCCTGAACCCTTGGATTGTTGGAGCAGTTTTGCAGCCACCCAATAAAAGAAACCAAAGCTTTCTAGTGCAATGGCCATAATCATAGTGGCAAGGATTGTAACCGATGCACCCGTGACTTTTGTTCCGATTTCCCCTAAGTCTGCCAATGACACACTTCCGCACAATAAAACCATTAAAGCGCCAAATGTGGCGGGGATAGCTTCATTTAGTCCTTTTGGTCTCCAGAAAATAAAAATCATTGTTACGAAAAAAGCGAGCAATGTGAATATGCCGGTGAACTCAATAATTTACTTCACCTCTCTATCTTTCATTTTTAAAATCAAACTAATGTCCTGCGCTTACTAATGTCCTTGCCAACTATTTGTACTGTATGTATACGTATACTGATATAAAGTTGTACTAAGCGATTATATTAAATTAATAAAATTTCCATAAGAAACCCAAAAGAAAAAAGAGATTGCAAGTATCGTTCATGTACCTGCATCACTCTCTTTAGTTCTTGTCTGCTGACAATTTGAAATATGAATAAAATGCTTTATAAGCGGATTATGATTGTCTTTGCGGTAAGCAATAACCCATTCTGCATTAAGCTGTATTTGGTCCATTTTTCGATAAGTAACATCCAAATTAAATAATTTTTTGGCTGAGGAAGGAACAAATGTCATACCAATTCCGGCACTGACTAAACCAATCACCATTTGATATTCTGTGGCTTCCTGGACAATGTTGGGTCTGAAGCCCGCTTGTTCACAGAACTGAATAAAATCCATGTATAGAGTAGGCCATGCTTCTTTAGCAACAGTAATAATTGGTTCATCTCTTAAATCCTCAATCGTAATTGATTCCTTAGAAGTCAATGGGTGTTGCTTAGGCAAAGCTAAAACACAAGGGCTGCTTTGGGCGGTTTCGATATGTAAAGCTGTATGCTGTAAGGGAGGATGAAGTATACCAATATCAATGTTGCCCTTTAGTAGCTCCTCCTGCTGCCTAGACGAGGATATTTCACGCAGTTCTATTTTCACAGATGGGAATTTTTTACGATATTCCCGGACAATCGGCGGCAGAAATTCATATGTAGCTGATCCGACAAAACCGATTACGAGAAGGCCTTGCTCGCCGCGGGCCGTCCGCTGTGCCAGTTCAATTCCTTGTCCGATTTGCATCAATGCCATCCGGCAATGATTTAAAAAGATTTCTCCTGCTGCGGTAAGCTCGACAAATCGTTTTGTCCTTTTCAGAAGCGTAACTCCGACTTCTTCCTCCAGCTGTTTGATCTGCTGGCTGAGAGGAGGCTGCGTCATGTTCAGCCGCCGGGCAGCCTTTCCGAAATGAAGCTCTTCGGCTACTGCGATAAAGTATTGAAGATGGCGAAGCTCCATTCAATATGCATTCCTTTCCATAGGTTAATAATTCGTATTACATATTAATCATAAGGCGAATCGATATTGGAGGTCAATTTCCAAAGAGTGTATAGTGAAACTTATCACAAGATATTTAAAATTTTACGTTTAAAATGCATAATAAGGAGTGAGGGTGTTGACAAAAGCAACAAAAGAACAAAAATCCCTTGTGAAAAACAGAGGGGCGGAGCTTGTTGTTGATTGCTTAGTGGAGCAAGGTGTCACACATGTATTTGGCATTCCAGGTGCAAAAATTGATGCGGTATTTGACGCTTTACAAGATAAAGGACCTGAAATTATCGTTGCCCGGCACGAACAAAACGCAGCATTCATGGCCCAAGCAGTCGGCCGTTTAACTGGAAAACCGGGAGTCGTGTTAGTCACATCAGGACCGGGTGCCTCTAACTTGGCAACAGGCCTGTTGACAGCGAACACTGAAGGAGACCCTGTCGTTGCGCTTGCTGGAAACGTGATCCGTGCAGATCGTTTAAAACGGACACATCAATCTTTGGATAATGCGGCGCTATTCCAGCCGATTACAAAATACAGTGTAGAAGTTCAAGATGTAAAAAATATACCGGAAGCTGTTACAAATGCATTTAGGATAGCGTCAGCAGGGCAGGCTGGGGCCGCTTTTGTGAGCTTTCCGCAAGATGTTGTGAATGAAGTCACAAATACGAAAAACGTGCGTGCTGTTGCAGCGCCAAAACTCGGTCCTGCAGCAGATGATGCAATCAGTGCGGCCATTGCAAAGATCCAAACAGCAAAACTTCCTGTCGTTTTGGTCGGCATGAAAGGCGGAAGACCGGAAGCAATTAAAGCGGTTCGCAAGCTTTTGAAAAAGGTTCAGCTTCCATTTGTTGAAACATATCAAGCTGCCGGTACCCTTTCGAGAGATTTAGAGGATCAGTATTTTGGCCGTATCGGTTTGTTCCGCAACCAGCCTGGCGATTTGCTGCTTGAGCAGGCGGATGTCGTTCTGACGATCGGCTATGACCCAATTGAATATGATCCGAAATTCTGGAATGTCAATGGAGCCCGGACAATTATCCATTTAGACGAAATTATCGCTGACATTGATCATGCTTACCAGCCTGATCTTGAATTGATCGGTGACATTCCGTCCACGATCAATCATATCGAACACGATGCTGTAAAAGTGGAATTTGCAGAGCGTGAGCAGAAAATCCTTTCTGATTTAAAACAATATATGCATGAAGGTGAGCAGGTGCCTGCAGATTGGAAATCAGACAGAGCGCACCCTCTTGAAATCGTTAAAGAGTTGCGTAATGTAGTCGATGATCATGTTACAGTAACTTGCGATATCGGTTCGCACGCCATTTGGATGTCACGTTATTTCCGCAGCTACGAGCCGTTAACATTAATGATCAGTAACGGTATGCAAACACTCGGCGTTGCGCTTCCTTGGGCAATCGGCGCTTCATTGGTGAAACCGGGAGAAAAAGTGGTTTCTGTCTCTGGTGACGGCGGTTTCTTATTCTCAGCAATGGAATTAGAGACAGCGGTTCGACTAAAAGCACCAATTGTACACATTGTATGGAACGACAGCACATATGACATGGTTGCATTCCAGCAATTGAAAAAATATAACCGTACATCTGCGGTCGATTTCGGAAATATCGATATCGTGAAATATGCGGAAAGCTTCGGAGCAACTGGCTTGCGCGTAGAATCACCAGACCAGCTGGCAGATGTTCTGCGTCAAGGCATGAACGCTGAAGGTCCTGTCATCATTGATGTCCCGGTTGACTACAGTGATAACATTAATTTAGCAAGTGACAAGCTTCCGAAAGAATTCGGAGAACTCATGAAAACGAAAGCTCTCTAGCACTCTGCGCATCACGACACTGTTTTATGAACAGCACTAAATAAAAGGAGTGAAGGGAATATGAAACGAGAAAGCAACATTCAAGTGCTCAGCCGCGGTCAAAAAGATCAGCCTGTGAGCCAGATTTATCAAGTATCAACAATGACTTCTCTATTAGACGGAGTATATGACGGGGATTTTGAACTGTCAGAGATTCCGAAATATGGAGACTTCGGTATCGGAACCTTTAACAAGCTTGACGGAGAGCTGATTGGGTTTGACGGCGAATTTTACCGTCTCCGTTCAGACGGAACTGCGACACCAGTCCAAAACGGGGATCGTTCTCCGTTCTGTTCATTTACGTTCTTTACACCGGACATGACGCACAAAATTGATGCGAAAATGACACGCGAAGACTTTGAAAAAGAGATCAACAGCTTGCTGCCAAGCAGAAACTTATTTTATGCAATTCGTATTGACGGATTGTTTAAAAAGGTGCAGACAAGAACGGTAGAACTTCAAGAAAAACCTTACGTGCCAATGGTTGAAGCGGTCAAAACACAGCCAATTTTCAACTTCGACAACGTGAGAGGAACGATCGTAGGTTTCTTGACACCAGCTTATGCAAACGGAATCGCCGTTTCTGGCTATCACCTGCACTTCATTGACGAAGGACGCAATTCAGGCGGACACGTTTTTGACTATGTGCTTGAGGATTGCACGGTTACGATTTCTCAAAAAATGAACATGAATCTCAGACTTCCGAACACAGCGGATTTCTTTAATGCGAATCTGGATAACCCTGATTTTGCGAAAGATATCGAAACAACTGAAGGAAGCCCTGAATAAAAGAAAAAAAGAAAGCCCCTTTTAGCAGGGCTTTCTTTTTATTTGGCTCTTTTCCTGATTTTAGATAAAATAACATCAAAACAGTAAAGGTGTGGTCTGATGAAAATATTGGTTTTGGCAGTGCATCCTCATATGGAGACCTCAGTTGTTAATAAGGCGTGGGCTGATGAATTGAGTAAACATGACAATATCACAGTACGGGATCTTTATAAGGAATACCCGGATGAAGAAATAGATGTTGCGAAGGAACAGCAGCTGTGCGAGGAATACGATCGGATTGTCTTTCAATTCCCGCTATATTGGTACAGCTCTCCGCCGCTCTTGAAAAAATGGCAGGATCTTGTGCTGACTTACGGCTGGGCTTTTGGTTCAGAAGGAAATGCCTTGCATGGCAAGGAGCTGATGCTGGCTGTATCAACAGGGAGCGAAGCGGAAAAATATCAAGCGGGCGGAGCAAATCATTACTCGATCAGTGAGCTATTGAAACCATTTCAGGCTACAAGTAATCTGATCGGCATGAAGTATCTGCCTCCATATGTGTTCTATGGCGTGAATTATGCAGCTGCAGAGGATATTTCTCTCAGTGCAAAACGGTTAGCCGAATACATCCAGCAGCCTTTTGTTTAAAATACAGCCCTGTCGAACATACGGCAGGGCTGTATTTGCTTAAAAATCCGGCAGCTCAGACAGGTTATTTTCCTTAATGCCGTCCGGTTCACTTCGCAAAATGTCACGCCCGTATTTATGGAAGACATCAACATGAGCGAGTTTTCCTGCTTTTGCTTCTGACAGCGCGGTAGGGTAGTCGAGCTCTCTTCCTGTATTGGTTTTCACTGCGATAATATTGTCTTCCTCATTTCTTCTAACCGCAATAATTTCTTCTTTTCCAGATGGAACATTTTCTTGATCGACAGTTGTTTGCCGGGCTTTATACGATTCATATGCTGCTTCAAATTGATCCATATTTACACCTCCGCTTTTTAGCGTGAACAAAAATGTCGATGATCATGTAAGGTTTCGACACAGCATACGACAATATTTCCTGAGAAATATCTTGGGAATGTGACAAATCCATTCATAATAAAAGGGATTCCGCATAAATACGGAATCCCTCTCAGTTATTTTGTCATGTGTAAATCCTTTGTTTTCATATAACCTGTCGCACCGCCGTAATCAACGAATACCCAATCAAAATCAAAACCGCCTTTATTCGTTTTACTCCAGCCTAAAAAAGAAACGCTTGTGTCTGCTGGAAGAGTCTTAATGCTCTTTCCATCAGCGGATGTATATACTTTTGTTTTTGTTTTGGTTTTTACCGTTGTCGCTGCTTTTACAATGTAATGAGTGGATACAAATCCTATCTTTCCGTTTTTATACTGAACCTTTGCCCAGTCAGCATTTGAGAAGGAAATCAGCTTTAGGCTATCTCCTAAGTGCAGTGGTGTATCGGCTTTATGGCTTGATGCGGAAGCCTTCGTTCTGACATTTAGAGCCTCTGCTGATACCAAATAAGAATCAATCGGATAACTGTATAAATCATCAATGCTTACCGTTGTTTCTGGCTGTTGGGCATGGATCGTTCCAGCGCCCCCTGCAGTAGCCGCAGTCATTCCAGCCGCAAGTGCTAATGTTGAAAATATTTTTGTTGGTTTGTTCATGCCGTTCCTCTCCTCACGTAAGAGAAATAATTCATTCTATATCCCTATTCACGTTATCGCAGGTTCCTAAACATGAAAAAGGATCAGATAAAAATCTGATCCCGTGACAATTATTTTTGTGTTTCTAGTTTAAGAGGCGCGGATATTGTTTTTTTCACTTTTTTTCCGTGCAAAATATCATCTGCTGCTTCTGTAGCCAGTTTACCGATTAACTCAGGCTGCTGAGCGACGGTGGCCGACAGCTTTCCATCTTTAATGGAAGCGAGCGCGTCTTTATTGCCGTCAAAGCCGATCACCAATATGTCTTTTCCCGAGCTGTTAATTGCCTCGAGAGCACCGAGCGCCATTTCATCGTTGTGAGCAAAAACAGCTTGGATATCAGGATGTCCCTGCAGCAGGTTTTCCATGACAGTCAGGCCTTTCGTGCGGTCAAAGTCAGCTGATTGTTTTGTGACAACATGGAGCTTTTGGTCTGCGATGTTATGGAATCCTGAGCCGCGTTCCCGTGTGGCAGATGCGCCGGGGACGCCTTCAAGCTCTGCCACCTTTGCTCCTTTTCCAAGTTTGTCGGCAATAAACGCCGCGGCCATTTCACCGCCTTTTACATTATCGGAAGCAACGAGGGTTTCAACTTTTCCTTGTTCGGCAGATCGATCGATTGTTACGACGGGCACACCGACTGCGTTTGCAGATTCTACTGCCGTTGAGATCGCCGAAGAATCAGTCGGGTTAATTAATAATGCATCAACACCCTGCTGAATTAAATCTTCCACGTCACTCGTCTGTTTCGATGAATCATTTTGTGCATCAACAATGATGACTTTCATTCCCCGTTTTTTAGCTTCTTTTTCGATACCCTTTTTTAATGAGACAAAAAAAGGATTATTAAGCGTTGAGACGGACAAGCCAATGGTGAATTCCTTTTTGTTCCCCGAGTTTGACGGCTTTGCCCATTGGGGAGGCTCAAGCGAACAGGCGGTTAACAAAAATAATGATAACGTTAAAATGACGGATACAGCCTTTTTCATGTGAAAACCCTCCTAAGCTGACTTCTTGCGGTCTAATAATACCGCAATCAAGATAACAATCCCTTTGACAACCAGCTGATAAAATGATGAGACGCCAAGCAGATTAAGTCCGTTATTAAGTGTGCCGATGATCAGCACCCCGATTAACGTGCCGACAATGCGTCCTCGGCCGCCAGAAAGACTTGTTCCGCCTAAGACGACTGCCGCGATAGCATCAAGTTCGTACGATTCCCCCGCAGTCGGCTGGGCCGAATGCAGGCGGGAAGTCAATATGGCACCTGCAAGAGCGGATAAAAGCCCGGCTAAAGAATAGATCATCACTTTCACGCGCGTCACTTTGATGCCTGAAATGAGCGCGGCTTTCTCGTTGCCGCCGATTGCGTACGTCCGGCGTCCAAATGGTGTTTTATGAAGAAGCACCCAAAGGATGACAAAGGCAAGAACCATCGTAATCGCCGGTACAGGAATGCCTAAAAAGTAACCGCGTCCGAACATCTGAAAAGCGAAGTTTGTGCCAAGTCCAGTAATCGGATTTCCATCTGTATACACTAGCGTCAGTCCGCGAAACACAGTCATGGTCGCAAGCGTGGCGATAAAGGGCGCCATTTTTCCTTTAGTAATCAATAATCCGTTGATCATGCCTAGTACGGCACCAATGATACAGCCAAGGATGATCGCGAGAACCGGATCGACACCGGACACAATCATCCCCGCAACTAAAGCACTGGACAGGGCAAGAATAGCGCCGACAGAAAGATCAATGCCGCCTGTCAAAATGACAAAGGTCATCCCGAACGCGATTAATCCGTTAATGGCGACCTGGCGAAGCAGGTTTAAAATATTCAGCGGTTCAAGAAAGCTGGGATTTAAAATAGATACAATGATAACGAGAATAAATAAACCAAGAAACGGGCCGAGTTTTTGCATGACTCCGTCGAAGTGAATCCGTTTTTGTTCTGTTTGCAGTTGTTCCGTTTTCATATTACCGCCCTCCCGTGGCAAGTGTCATAATTCGTTCTTGTGTTGCTTCTCGCGCATGGATTTCTCCGCTGATTCTGCCTTCATGGACAACGATAATCCGATCGCTCATTCCCAGAATTTCAGGCAGCTCTGATGACACCATGATGATAGCGACGCCGCGTTCGGTCAGCTCATTCATCAGCGTATAAATCTCTCGTTTGGCGCCAACATCCACACCTCTTGTTGGCTCATCCAAGATAAGCACTTTCGGTCCGATGCCGATCCACTTGGCTATCACCACTTTTTGCTGGTTTCCTCCTGATAAATGGCGTGCGTGCGTTTCCGGTGATGCTGTTTTGATAGTGAGGCGTTTGATTAACAGATCGACAAATTCAGCCTCCCGCTTATGATCAATGAGACCCTTTGGTGAGAAGCTGGACAGATTGGGCAGGGCAATATTTTCGCGGATCGAGGTGTCGAGCAGGAGCCCTTCATCCTTGCGATTCTCTGTAATAAAGCCGAGACCTTTTTTCACGGCTTCCTGCGGGTTCTTAATAGCCGTTTTTTTCCCAGCGATCCATATCTCACCCGTGTCCAGCCTGTCAACGCCGAACAGCGCTCTCATCATTTCTGTCCGGCCGGCTCCCATCAATCCCGAAACACCGACGATTTCACCGGAACGAACATAAAAGCTGACGTCCTCAAAACTCCCTTTTACGGAAGCATTTTTCACCTCGAATACTTTGTCACCGAGAGAAGGAGTGCGTTTTGGATATCGTTCAGTCAGCTCCCGTCCGACCATTTTTTTGACGACTTCATCAAAATCAGTTTCTGAGATGTTTGTTGTATCTACCGTTTTTCCGTCACGCATGATGGTAATTCTGTCGCAAATCGCAAAAATTTCTTCCATGCGATGCGAAATATAGACAATGGAGACGCCGTTCTTTTTTAACGCTGTAATGACCTCAAAGAGCTTGCTGATTTCACGTTCAGTCAACGCTGCGGTCGGTTCATCCATAATGATGACCTCGGCATTTGTCATAAGCGCTTTTGCGATTTCGATCATTTGCTGCT
This sequence comes from Bacillus sp. FSL L8-0358, assembly GCF_038593095.1. NCBI lineage: Bacteria > Bacillati > Bacillota > Bacilli > Caryophanales > Bacillaceae > Bacillus > Bacillus sp. FSL L8-0358. The sequence goes on along the minus strand of NZ_CP151962.1, from coordinate 3,591,750 downwards.
GTCCGACGGAACATTCGCCGGCTTCTTGATCAAGAGAAAGAGAGACGGAGAGTTTGTCAAACTGCTCCTTTGCTAGCGCTTTCATTTTTCTTGTTTGTAAGACGCCCAGCTTGGAGGATATCTCTTTACCGATAAATAGATTCTCAAGAACGGTCATTTCCGGCCAGATATTCAATTCCTGATGGATAAAGGCTATTCCATGCTGTTCCGCTTCTTTTGGATTGGAAAAATACGCTTCGTTTCCGTTTATGCTGATTTGACCTTTATCTGCTTTGTGCAGGCCTGTCAAAATGTTCATAAGCGTGGACTTGCCGGCGCCGTTTTCTCCCATCAATGCATGTACCTCGCCAGGCACGAGCTGAAAGGAAACGCCTGACAGCACCTGGTTTTTTCCGAATGCTTTATGAATGTCTTTCATTTCAATCTGCATGTTTCATCCTCCTTTCTAGAAAAGCACACCCGCCTGCAGGATGCAGTTGGCATATGGTGTGAATTCTCCTGTTCTTATGACTGCCTTTGCTTCATTTGTCAGCAGCTTAAACTCCTCATGAGAAAGGTATTCAATCTCTTGTTCAGAGAAAAGATTTTCTAGAAATCTCGCATTGTCCTGATTGGATGCTTTTATTTCAGCTGCAGCAATGACTTTTTCGACCGCCATTTCCTCAGCCAGTACTGCCGCTGTATCTTGGAAAGCCGGAAGGCCCGGCTTCAGTGAAAGATCAATTTTCAAAACGCCGTCGGGAACAGGCAGTCCGGCATCCGCGATGACAATTTTATCAGTGTGGCCAAGGTCGGCTAAAATCTTGGCAAGATGGCTGTTCAGCATACCGTGTTTTTTCATGACAGCAGCTCCTCTACTTCATTTCTTGTCGGCATTCCGCCTTGGGCACCGAAGGAACAGACAGAAAGGGAAGCGGCACGGTTGGCAAACCGCAATGCGGCTTCAATGTCTTTTCCCTCAGCCAGGGCCACGGCAAATGCTGCGTTAAACGTATCACCGGCTCCGGTTGTATCAACGGGCTCAACAGGAAAGGACGGGATGAGCACTTCTTTGCTGCCAGCCGAATAGCGGACGCCTTGTTTTCCTTCTGTAATAAAGAGCTTTGCCGGATAAAGCGCCAGAGCTTCAGAAATGGTAAGCTCAGGGAATAAAATCGATGCCTCGTGTTCATTCGGCGTCAGATAGGTGGCGTGATCAATTGTTTCCTGCTTGAGCGGGCGGGCCGGTGCCGGGTTTAGCATGATCGGGATATCGTGAGAATGGCAGTATTTGCACACCTCATCAACCGTTTCTTCTGGGATTTCCTGCTGAATCAGCACCATATCGACCTTTTCAATCTGTTCGAGCGCGTTTAACGCATACGCTGGGGTGATGTCATCGTTCGCGCCTTTGACAACGACAATGCTGTTATCACCTTCAGCAAGCACAATATGAGCGGTTCCGCTTTCCGTATGTGTAACCGGTTCCATATAGTCAGTGCGAACGCCGTTAGCTTTGAGATTATTCAAAATAGCTGTTCCATAATGATCGTCTCCAACCTTGCCGACCATAAACACTTGAGCCCCAAGTCTGGCTGCGGCAACGGCCTGATTTGCTCCTTTGCCGCCCGGCACAGTCTGAAAGGACGTGCCAAGAACCGTTTCACCGGCTTTTGGGCGTTTATCCGAGGTGACTACTAAATCCATAGAACAGCTACCAACCACACAAATATTACGCATCTTAATCTTCCTTTCTTGTCGTCTTTCTTCCTATATAGGTGACAGGCATTTGAATTGCCGTTTCTGCCAGCGGCCGTTTTTTGATGATACCCAAAAGCAGTTTGGCAGCTTCTTTCCCCATATCATATGCAGGCTGTCTAATTGTAGAAAGTGGCGGGAACAGAAGTCCGCTTTGCGGAATGTCATCATAGCCGATAATTTGAATGTCCTCCGGCACGTTTTTTCCGCGCCGCAATGCTTCATGTAAAACGGCAGCGGCTTGAATATCATTACTCGCGATCACACCATCTGTCGCTGGATAAGCGGCAAACAGCTCCTTCGCCATCGATTGTGCATCTTTAATTGAAAATGAAGCCGTCTCAATGACCTGAAACTCAACTTCAGCCTGCTTTAAGATTTCCAAAGCGCCGTTAAAGCGGTCTTGAGCGGTCGGCAGGTGAGCGGGTCCTCTCAAGAGTGTAATGCGCTGGCTTTTTCCGTGAATGATAGCCTTGGCGGCTAACTTTCCTCCTTTATAACCGTCACTGGACACAGAAGGGGCTCCTTCTAGTGTTCTGTCCAGAAAAACAACTGGATAATTCATGCCGCTGTATTCCTCGAGATCCGGGTAATTCGTTGCGGCAATAATGCCTGCGACATGATTTTGTTTAAAGGTTTGAAGGTATTCAAGTTCTTTTTTCAATTCCTCGTCACTGTTGCCGAAAATAAGGCGATAGCCTTCCCGGTTCAATTCATCCTCCGCACCGCGGGCAAGCTGGGGGAAGAAAGGGTTTGTGATATCCGGGAGCAAAAGTCCGATCAGTCGGGATTCTCTTTTATATAGAGATCTGGCGACTTCGTTCGGGTAATAGTTCAGCTTCGCCATCGCCGCTATGACACGCGTTCGCGTTTCTTCGTGTACATAGCCGTTATCATTCAGGACGCGGGAAACCGTCGCAACTGAAACGCCCGCCGCTCCGGCGACATCTTTAATTGTAGCCAAAACAGCTCCTCCTTGTTTATGTAACCGTTTACATAGATAGATTATCATGAACAATCCGAAGTTGGCAATAAAAATATCAAAAGAAATCTACTTGTAAATTGTATATATAATTGAAAAATTTAAGGTTTTCACTCTTTTTTTGACAAAGTCTTCACAAATATGGATGAAGATTTCATGAACAAATATTAAGTTTTATTAAAATTGTTTCAAAGTCATGCGTTTAGACCTGTAAATGGTGAGAAACAGAAAAGACTATCATCCCAGAAAATGTTTAATTATGTTAGAGAATTCGGACTCGTATGTTTAGCGTTTTCATCTGGAACCTCCTTAGTCATTTTGGAATGGGCCTAATATTGCTTATTCCATGCAGAAAGGATGACATTATGACCTTGTCCTTAAGAAACAGGATAAAACTATTTTGTGTTCATAAGAACCGGAAACACGCATGATAGCAGGAGATGCTTGATAACACAGGCTGAAAAAAAGATTGATTTGAAATGCATATTAAATACAAACAGCAGGATGTGACTATACGTCCAGAAGGATATCAGGAGAAAAATGAAAGCGCATTCTCTTCGATTTTTTAAAAAAGTGATAAGGTATAAGTCCTGCTGTTTTCCAAAAATAGAAAACAGTTTGTAGGTATAAAATCTCTTTCAAACGAGAAGTTTGGCTTAGTCGATTAGGGAAGATTATGTTACATAATGCCGATTGAGAATTCATAGTGATTCTATATACTGATGAATGAATTTACAACAATATAGAAGGAGATGTCGAAAAGCAATGTGGTTACTCATTATAGCCTGTGCTGTCATACTGGTCATCGGAATATTAGAAAAACGACGACATCAGAAAAACATTGATGCCCTCCCTGTTCGGGTGAATATTAACGGCATCCGAGGAAAATCGACTGTGACAAGGCTGACAACCGGAATATTAATAGAAGCCGGTTACAAGACTGTTGGAAAAACAACAGGAACAGATGCAAGAATGATTTACTGGGACACACCGGAGGAAAAGCCGATTAAACGGAAACCTCAGGGGCCGAATATCGGAGAGCAAAAAGAAGTCATGAGAGAAACAGTAGATAGAGGGGCTAACGCGATTGTCAGCGAATGCATGGCTGTTAACCCAGATTATCAAATCATCTTTCAAGAAGAACTTCTGCAGGCCAATATCGGCGTCATTGTGAATGTTTTAGAAGACCATATGGATGTCATGGGGCCGACGCTTGATGAAATTGCAGAAGCGTTTACCGCTACAATTCCTTATAATGGCCATCTTGTCATTACAGATAGTGAATATACCGAGTTCTTTAAACAAAAAGCAAAAGAACGAAACACAAAAGTCATCATTGCTGATAACTCAAAAATTACAGATGAGTATTTACGTAAATTTGAATACATGGTATTCCCTGATAACGCTTCTCTGGCGCTGGGTGTGGCTCAAGCACTCGGCATTGACGAAGAAACAGCATTTAAGGGAATGCTGAATGCGCCGCCAGATCCGGGAGCAATGAGAATTCTTCCGCTGATCAGTCCGAGCGAGCCTGGGCACTTTGTTAATGGGTTTGCCGCAAACGACGCTTCTTCTACTTTGAATATATGGAAACGTGTAAAAGAAATCGGTTACCCGACCGATGATCCGATCATCATCATGAACTGCCGCGCAGACCGTGTCGATCGGACACAGCAATTCGCAAATGACGTATTGCCTTATATTGAAGCAAGTGAACTGATCTTAATCGGTGAAACAACAGAACCGATCGTAAAAGCCTACGAAGAAGGCAAAATTCCTGCAGACAAACTGCATGATCTAGAGTATAAGTCAACAGATGAAATTATGGAATTGTTAAAGAAAAGAATGCACAACCGTGTCATATATGGCGTCGGCAATATTCATGGTGCCGCAGAGCCTTTAATTGAAAAAATCCACGAATACAAGGTTAAGCAGCTCGTAAGCTAGGGGGAAATGCAGACATGTTCGGATCAGATTTATACATCGCACTAATTTTAGGTGTACTACTCAGTTTAATTTTTGCGGAAAAAACAGGGATCGTGCCGGCAGGACTTGTTGTACCGGGATATTTAGGACTTGTGTTTAATCAGCCGGTCTTTATTTTACTTGTTTTGCTAGTGAGCTTGCTCACTTATGTTATTGTGAAATACGGTTTATCGAAATTTATGATTTTGTACGGACGCAGAAAATTCGCTGCCATGCTGATAACAGGGATCGTCCTAAAAATCGCGTTTGATTTTCTATACCCGATTGTACCATTTGAAATCGCAGAATTTCGAGGAATCGGCATCATCGTGCCAGGTTTAATTGCCAATACCATTCAGAAACAAGGTTTAACCATTACGTTCGGAAGCACGCTGCTATTGAGCGGAGCGACCTTTGCTATCATGTTTGTTTACTACTTAATTTAATGTAAGGTGTGTCAAACGATGAAAAAAGAACTGAGCTTTCATGAAAAGCTGCTAAAGCTGACAAAACAGCAAAAAAAGAAAACCAATAAGCACGTATTTATTGCCATTCCGATCGTTTTTGTCCTTATGTTCGCTTTCATGTGGGCGGGAAAAGCGGAAACGCCGAAGGTCAAAACGTATTCTGACGACGTACTCTCAGCCTCATTTGTAGGCGATATTATGATGGGACGCTATGTTGAAAAAGTAACGGAGCAAAAAGGGGCAGACAGTATTTTTCAATATGTTGAACCGATCTTTAGAGCCTCGGATTATGTAGCAGGAAACTTTGAAAACCCGGTAACCTATCAAAAGAATTATAAACAAGCAGATAAAGAGATTCATCTGCAGACGAATAAGGAATCAGTGAAAGTCTTGAAGGATATGAATTTCACGGTTCTCAACAGCGCAAACAACCACGCAATGGATTACGGCGTTCAGGGCATGAAAGATACGCTTGGAGAATTTGCGAAGCAAAACCTTGATATCGTTGGAGCGGGATACAGCTTAAGTGATGCGAAAAAGAAAATTTCGTACCAGAAAGTCAACGGGGTAACGATTGCGACGCTTGGCTTTACCGATGTGTCCGGGAAAGGTTTCGCGGCTAAAAAGAATACGCCGGGCGTGCTGCCCGCAGATCCTGAAATCTTCATCCCTATGATTTCAGAAGCGAAAAAACATGCGGACATCGTTGTTGTGCAGTCACACTGGGGCCAAGAGTATGACAATGATCCAAACGACCGCCAGCGCCAGCTTGCAAGAGCCATGTCTGATGCGGGAGCTGACATCATCGTCGGCCATCACCCGCACGTCTTAGAACCGATTGAAGTATATAACGGAACCGTCATTTTCTACAGCCTCGGCAACTTTGTCTTTGACCAGGGCTGGACGAGAACAAGAGACAGTGCACTGGTTCAGTATCACCTGAAGAAAAATGGAACAGGCCGCTTTGAAGTGACACCGATCGATATCCATGAAGCGACACCTGCACCTGTGAAAAAAGACAGCCTTAAACAGAAAACCATTATTCGCGAACTGACGAAAGACTCTAATTTCGCTTGGAAAGTAGAAGACGGAAAACTGACGTTTGATATTGATCATAGTGACAAACTAAAATCTAAATAAACGGAGTGATAAAGATGAAATTTGTCAAAGCCATCTGGCCGTTTGTTGCCGTAGCCATCGTGTTCATGTTTATGTCAGCTTTTAAATTCAATGATCAGCTGACAGATCAGGAAAAACAGAAGATTGATATGGAAATGAATAAAATCCAACAGCAGGAAGAACCGGTAAACGCCAATAAATAATTCAAAAAAGAGAGTGTCTGATGAGACACTCTCTTTTTATTTGCCCAGCATATTCATTCTGTAAAAATATCAAAAAGTCTCTTAACATATTCAAAAAAATACCGATGTTAAAACTGCAAAAAGAGGAGGAGATAATAAAAGTGAACACACTGGCAAACTGGAAGAAGTTTTTGCTTGTGGCGGTTATCATTTGTTTTTTGGTTCCAATTATGACAAAAGCGGAGATTGCGGAAGCTGATACATCATCAGAATTGATTGTCAGCGAAGCAAAAAACCTGCTTGGATATCAGTATAAATATGGCGGGGAAACGCCGAAAGAGGGTTTCGATCCATCAGGATTGATACAATATGTGTTCAGTAAGGCTGATATTCATCTGCCGAGATCTGTAAACGACCAGTATAAAATCGGAACAGCTGTAAAGCCGGAAAACCTGAAGCCGGGTGATATTTTGTTTTTCAAGAAAGAGGGAAGCACCGGCACTGTTCCGACACATGACGCCCTTTATATCGGAGACGGCCAAATGGTTCACAGTACACAGTCAAAAGGGGTTATCATCACCAATTACAAAAAAAGCAGCTATTGGAGCGGAACTTATATCGGGGCGAGACGAATCGCTGCCGATCCGGCAACGGCTGATGTTCCTGTCGTACAGGAGGCTGAAAAATATATAGGTGTCCCATATGTGTTTGGCGGAAGCACGCCGTCAGAGGGCTTTGATTGCTCGGGGCTTGTGCAATATGTGTTTCAACAGGCACTCGGCATTTATCTGCCGCGATCAGCCGAACAGCAGTGGGCAGTGGGCGAGAAGGTAGCCCCTCAGAACATAAAGCCTGGTGATGTCGTCTATTTCAGCAATACGTATAAAACGGGAATTTCACATGCAGGCATTTATGCGGGCGCAGGCAGGTTCATTCAGGCAAGCCGGTCAGAAAAAGTAACCATTTCGTATTTGTCAGAGGATTACTGGAAATCGAAGATGACGGGTATTCGCCGATTTGACAACCTGACAATCCCGAAAGAAAATCCGATTGTTTCCGAAGCGACGCTTTATGTCGGAGAAGTGCCTTACAAACAGGGCGGAGTAACACCTGAGACAGGATTTGATACAGCTGGATTTGTCCAATATGTATACCAGAAAGCAGCTGGTATTTCCCTGCCTCGATACGCAACAAGCCAGTACAATGCCGGAACTAAGATTGAGAAGGCGGACCTGAAGCCGGGAGACATTGTGTTCTTTCAATCAACAAGCTTAAATCCCTCCATCTATATCGGAAACGGACAAGTTGTTCATGTCACATTATCAAACGGCGTGACCATCACCAATATGAACACGAGCACATATTGGAAGGATAAATACGCAGGAAGTATACGGGTGCAATAAAAGAAAAAGACTCCAATCTCTGGAGTCTTTTCTTTATGCATATTGTCCTGAAAGAAGCTGGTCTATAAAGTAGGCCACACCATTTTCGTCATTGCTTTTTGTGACAAAGGTGCTTTTTTCTTTTAATTCATCAATCGCATTTTCCATGGCGATACGGTGTCCGGCGACTTCAAACATGGATAAATCGTTTGGACTATCGCCGATCGCATAGATATCCTGTGGTTCAATTCCGTATAGGTCAGCGAGCTTTGTTAACGCGCGTCCTTTTCCTGACGAGGCCGGCAGGATTTCGATAATATGTTTTCCTGAAGAGGTTTGAGCCAGTTTTTTATGATGCTTCAGTTCTTCCTTCGCTTGTTTCAGCTTGTCCATATCAAAGGAGAAGCAAAGAAGCTTATAAATGTTTTCACCGCCGTCAAAAACCGATTCGATATGAGGGATTGGTTTAATGCCAAACTGTTTGAATTGAGTCATGGCTCCTTGCCACAATTCATCCGTCTGCTCGTTTGGGTTTGCGCTCTTTAGAATGTCAAGCTCCGCGTGCAGCTTAGCTTCGCCGTCAAAAGGAGAAAGCAGATGGTCATCTGTATATACCTCAAAGTAAATGTTTTTTGAAAGTAAGTAATCAGCAATCGCTTTACCGGCTTCCTGATCCATTAATGTCCGGCTGATCAAACGGTAACCCGTGTCATGGATCGTACCGCCATTAGCTGCAATGATAGGGATGTCCAAGTCATCCAGCAGCGCTTTTACATCAAATGTCGCTCTTCCCGTGCAAATGGTGACGAGAATGCCGGCATCAACGGCCCGCTTGATCGCCTCTCTGTTTTCCGCAGAAATGACGCTTTCTTTATTCAGTAATGTTCCGTCTAGATCAATCGCAATACATTTCATATGTAGGGGAACCTCCTTAAAAATGAAGCTGCTTCGTGTAGTATGTTCAGCTTGCCTGTGAAACATAATCCATATAAATTAAGGCTAATCGTTACTTTGATAATTTTCAATAAGGAAATATGTAAAACGGGATGGCGTAATCGCCATCCCGTTCATTATACACCTAAATCGTTTTGCAGCTCTTCTTTAACTTCCTGCAGCTTTTGCTGATTCAATTTGAAATAATAAACTCCGGCAGGTTCATAATCATAACCCGTCAGCTGAATAGACTCAACTGATTTCAATGAAGTGATGAACGGGAACAGGCCGATGGCATCTTTAAGAGATAAGTTCATTTTTAAATTTTGCCCCATCGTATCCACAATATCATCATAAGCCGGAATTGAGCTCAATGATTTTGATTTATCTATAATGGCGCTCAGCACTTCCATTTGTCTTTGCCCGCGTAAAAGGTCACTGTCCGCTTTACGTGTTCTTACGTAAGCGAGCGCTTCTTCCCCATCAAGCGTATGTGTTCCTTTTTGAAGGACGACTTTACCTTTTGTATCTTTTTTGATTTGCTGAATGACTTTATCGCTTTTTACAGTTACTTTGACGCCATTTAACTCGTTTACGACGTCTTCAAAAGCCGTGAAATTGCTTTCTACGACATAATCGACGGGAATATCCAGCATTTCTTCAACTGTTTTCACAGTCAAGTCAACGCCGCCGTAAGCGTGAGCATGTGTGAATTTATCATACCCGTGGCCTGGGATGTTTACATAGGCGTCACGCGGAATGCTCAGCATTTTAGCTGTTTTTTCTTTCCGATTAAATGTAACCAGCACATTCGCGTCACTTCTTGCCTGATCGACGGTCTCGCCGTTTTTCTCCCTGGCATCAATTCCTAAGAGCAATACAGAAAAAGAATCTTTTCCAGGATCAAATTCTTTGATCCGTTTTACAGATTGTTCTCCGCGTGCAAGGCTGACATGAGCTTCTTTAGAAGCATTGTTCAGCTTTACAAAAGCATAGGCGCCGACAGAGCCTGCCGCAATGATTAAAAAAGCCATTAATCCGGCAACGACTTTCACCCATTTTTTTAGTTTTCTTTTTTTCTTTCTGCGCTGTGATCGTTCTTCCATATATCAATACCTCACGTTTCTTTAATATTTGAAGCGTACCATTCTATTTGCCATGGGGCAACTCCCCGAAAGACATTTTTCGATAAATATTCCTATATTTATAAGTTCTTGTTTTTGAAAATTGATAACGATGATGTGCTGAATCACCTTATATTGGACGCCACAGCAGGTAAAATGTTTCGGCGACATTGAAAAAAATACAAGTAAATGATTGGAAAACTTATGATCAGCAAAATAAAAAGGTTTAATAGCCGGAAAAAGAGGCTAAAAGATTTCTAAAAAAATCCCACAGACAATGTCATTGCAGCTGATGGAGAAAGGGAGTCATTTTTATGAAAAAGCAGTCAAATATATGGCTTTATTTTTTCGGAGCTCTTGGAGGCGCGTTATATGGCTATGATACCGGAGTGATTTCCGGAGCTATTTTATTTATGAAAAAGGAGTTAGGCTTAAACGCGTTTACAGAAGGTCTTGTTGTCAGCTCCTTACTGGTTGGGGCGATATTAGGCTCAGGAGCGGCTGGTAAGCTGACTGACCGTTTCGGAAGAAAAAAAGCAATTATGGCGGCCGCGCTGCTGTTTTGTATAGGCGGTCTTGGTGTGGCACTGGCCCCAAATACGGGAGTCATGGTGCTGTTTCGCATCATTTTGGGACTTGCAGTCGGAACATCGACGACAATCGTGCCGCTTTATTTATCTGAACTGGCGCCAAAACATAAACGCGGGGCGCTGTCATCACTGAATCAGCTGATGATCACGGTCGGCATCCTTCTTTCTTACATTGTCAATTACATATTTGCCGATGCCGAAGCGTGGCGCTGGATGCTTGGATTGGCTGCTGTGCCGTCATTGCTCTTGCTCATTGGCATTTTGTTTATGCCTGAGAGCCCGCGGTGGCTGTTCACGAATGGCGAAGAAAGCAAAGCGAAGAAAATTCTTGAAAAATTGCGTGGCACAAAAGATATTGATCAGGAAATACATGATATAAAAGAAGCGGAAAAGCAGGATGAAGGCGGCCTGAAGGAGCTGTTCGATCCATGGGTGCGCCCAGCGCTTATTGCCGGTTTGGGACTCGCTTTTTTGCAGCAATTTATCGGAACGAATACGATCATCTATTATGCGCCAAAGACCTTTACAAACGTCGGATTTGGAAACTCCGCTTCGATTTTAGGCACGGTCGGAATCGGCACAGTCAATGTTCTCATGACATTAATAGCGATTAAAATCATCGACAAGATTGGAAGAAAACCGTTACTGCTATTCGGGAATGCGGGCATGGTGATCAGCTTGATCGTTCTCGCTTTAGTAAATCTCTTTTTCGATAACACTCCGGCTGCCTCATGGACGACCGTCATTTGTTTAGGCGTGTTTATCGTTGTCTTTGCGGTCAGCTGGGGACCGGTTGTGTGGGTGATGCTTCCTGAATTGTTCCCGCTTCACGTCAGAGGAATCGGGACCGGTGTTTCGACCTTAATGTTGCACGTTGGGACACTGATTGTTTCACTAACCTATCCAATATTAATGGAAGCGATCGGAATCAGTTATTTATTCCTGATTTATGCCGCGATCGGTATCATGGCGTTCTTATTTGTCCGATTTAAAGTGACAGAGACAAAGGGAAAAAGCCTTGAAGAAATTGAGCAGGATTTACGGGACAAAAACGGACAGGGAGGATCGGCCGGAAAACAGCAGACTGTTGGGACATAAAAAAGGGTGCGCGATCATGCGCACCCTTTTGATTGCTTACTTTCCCACCGTTCCAAAGTTAATGATTTTAAAAGAAATATCGTACTTAAAATCAGCCTCAGAAAATATTTCATCCCAATGTCCTTTTACTTTATTCCAGTAGTCAGGGTGTTGAATCCTTATGTGGTCTGATAAAAAGACCGGATCGGTTTTATACTCGTGCTGCAGTTTATCCATCACCTGCTTTACATCTCGTTCAAGCTTTTTCTCAAAAATGTTCTCCAGCCTGTGCAAATATCTTTTGCTAAAGGAGTTTTCATTCGGGTTTTGGTCTTCTGTCAGGATGCCCTTCGTTTTAACAGAAATCTGAAAGACAGGCTTTCCGTTTTCAATGATCGGCTTAATTTTCGTTTTTGACTTTTTGAGTTCAAACGTAATCGGATGTCCTTTATCTGTCGTTGGCATGACACCGCCTTGGATCGTCCCCATGACCCATGTCAGTGTCTGGGTTTCATCAGCTGAAAGAAACCCAACAAGTTTATTGCTGCCTCTTTTGATAACGCCTGCACCGTCATACTTGGCTTTTCCCTTTTGGTTTTTCACGGCTTGAATAAGATAACTGTACCCGTTCTGAGAGTATATAGATGCTCTGCCGATGCGCAGCGGTATCATAATCTTACCGTTATATCCGCTGTGAGTTGTCAAATCAATCAGTTTTTCTGAGGGCATCGGCTGCTGCTGATTGGGGTTTCCTTTTGTGAAAACATCAGCTGCATTCCCTCTGGCTGCCATCAAATAGCTGCTTCGCCGCAGCTCATCATCCCGGATAAAGTGGTTGAAGACTTGGTCTACATTTTGATTCCTCATCAGTTTTTCTCCCAAAAGAATCACTTTTAAATGATCGCTATAAACAGGAGGGTCCTTGATGGATACATCACTGACTGCTTCCAGGATCGTTTTCCCGTAGGACGTCACATTGACAAATTCGGGTTTTCCGGATGCTTGGCTGTCTTCGCTTTGGGGAAGAAGGTTTTGATACGTCAGTTTGTACTGGTGATCATCTGTCTCATCGATCGCCAGCCCTCTGGCGAAGGATAGTTTCTCAATATTTTTGACATCCCAGCATCCGCAGAGAACCTGCAGCATAAGAAACATGACTGCGAGTTTTGTTGCTGTTTTCATTGCAGCTGACCCCTCCCAAGTTTTTTCTGTACCCAGCTTAAAAGCCAGACGAAGAATGGAATTGCAATCACAATTAAGAAAGCATATCCAAGAAGCGTCCCGTAATAAAACACGTCATTCAAGTCCTTGGGATACATCGTTATGAAAAACGTCGCAACCAGCATTGCAGTCAGCAGCCAAGCATTGTTTTTATTTTTTAGATGAAAGATTTCCGTTAACCCGATATGGGCGCCTTTGAAGGATCCGAGCATACAGGTAAATTGCTGAGCTGTCCAGGTCAGCTGTAAAAACAGATCAAATCGTTCAATAAAAATACCCGGAACCTCTAATGCGTGGATGAGGGAAATGGTCGGCCATGTCACAGTTTTTGCCTCAGCCACAGTCATACAGCCAATCACAATGAACAAAGTAATGCTGTAGAACACTGTAGAAGTCCCGATCCCAAAAGCAACAGCCTTTTTCGCTTGCTTCGGATCTCTCATAAATGGGACGAGATAAAAAATGATTTCAAATCCTGAGAAATATAATAGTGTTTTAGGGAATAAAGAGAAAAAACTTTGATAGCCTCCCTCAAAAACAGGCCGGATAAAATCGAACTGGAACAAGCGAAAGCTGAACATCAGAAGCATCATAAAAATAATAAGGGTTATAGGAAAAATATAAGCGTATACTTTTGCAATTGAATAAACGCCTCCGCCTACATGATAGATGGCAACTGCAAGAAATATAAACACCACAACTGCCATTGGCGTGTTTTTCAACAAAAAGAATCCGACAACCTCTCCCAAAATCCGAGCTTGAAAGCAAACAATCCCAATGAAATATAGACAGATATATAAATTCAATAGAAAGCCGATGAATTTTCCAGCTACCATGCTGTTGAGCTTAAAAAGAGTTTTTTCGCTGTTTTTTTGAAGGAAAGGCAAAAAAAGCAGAACAATGATAATAAAAATAACGCCCTGCAGCAGTATCATAAGCCATCCGCTCGGACTGCCGGTTTCGGCAGCTGAGCGGGGAAGGGTTAGGACCCCGGCGCCGATCAGTGTGCTGCTGATCATAATGAGCGTCTGCATAAATGTCAGTTTATGCTCTGATTTCCTCATAGCCATCACCTTTGTCTGATGTTATCTTCAGGATCGTTTCGTGTCGGTCTTCTTTTTAAGAATATAGTAGGAATGCGGATCACCGTGTCTTTTAAATCCTGTCCGGGGATTGCCAACATTGGAATAATATAATCCTGTCCAAAGCTTTTCAGGCGCATGAGATGGCCAATCACAAACAGATAAACCATTATAACGCCATACATGCCAAGCGCTGTTGCACTTATCATAACCCCGATCCGAATGATCCGCAGAGGAAAGTTATAGGCGTATGAAGGAACGGTAAAGGATGCCAGTGCTGTGACAGAAACGACAATGACCATAAGCGCACTGACAATTTGTGCCTGAACAGCTGCCTGTCCGATGACGACCCCGCCGATAAGGCCAATTGTCTGTCCAATAGGCTTAGGCAGCCTTAATCCGGCTTCTCGAATCAATTCGATCGTAAAGATCATGATAAAGGCCTCTATAAAAGGCGGGAACGGTACGTTAAGCCTGCTGCCTGCAATGGATATGGCCATTCTAGTCGGCAATAGCCCGGTGTGAAAAGAAACGAGAGAAATATACAGACCGGGCAAATAAATGGTGATCAGGATGCTGGAATAACGAAGAAGGCGTACAAGTGACATTGGGATCCAGCGCTGGCTGTAATCATCGGGCGAATGAATAAATTCGTCAACCGTAGCCGGTACAATCAAAGCAAACGGCGTACCATCCACTAATATGGACACTCGCCCTTCTAACAGTGCAGCCTCTACACGATCTGGTCGTTCTGTGCTTAATATTGTGGGGAAAATTGAAAATGGTTCGTCTTCAATCAGCTGTTCAAGCGTCCCCGATTCGGGCAAATTATCTATATTAACTGATTTCAGCCTTTTAAACACTTCTTTGACGACATAATCGGGGGCGATATCCTGAATATAAGCGACAGCGATTTTCTTTTTCGTCCTTTTTCCGAGTGTCATTTCTTTGATGACGAGATTAGGATCACTCGTCCGTTCACGCAAAAGCGCCGTGTTTGTCCGCAGTTTTTCAATAAATCCTATTTTAGGACCGCGTTCCACGACTTCGGAGGAGGGTTCATCAAGACTGCGTGTTGTGACTGACTTAGTGTCGAAAGCTAATCCTCCGCGATAGCCATCAGCGAGCAAAATGGCTTGCCCTGAAAAAACGAGCTGCTCTATTTCTTTCATTGTAGAAACAACGCTGTGGTGAAAGCCGAAAAAAAAGGCGGATAAGTCTTCAATCGAGCGTTCCTTATGGGCTAACGCCTCTTTTTGTAAAGGAGAAATGACGTATTGCGCCAGCATTTTATTCTCTGTCAGACCGTCAATATACAGTAAACACGCCTTTTGTCTGCTATCTCCGAAAGCAAATGTATAAAACATCATATCGTCGTTTTGTCCCAATGTTTTTTTCAGTGTGTCTAAATTGTTCTGGAGATCAGAGTCGATTTGCATAGTTTCTCTCCTTCGTAAACAGATTGACGGTTTTATTAATTTGTATCAAAAAAGGAGAATTATTCTTATCGAGGAAAAGGCTGAAACAAAGCTTCTTTTCGACGTGATATAATAGATAGGAAGCGTTTTCTTTGAAGGGGTAATGAAAAGATGATGCTTTGTACATATGTTGTCATCGGAAAAAGACAGCTTATACGGGCGTTTGTAAGAGGGGCGCACCGGGAAAATGATGATCAGTTATTTACAGGGGAGGGGTACGGATCATGACGCAATCACCGATTTTTCTAACGCCTGTGTTTAAAGAAAAAATCTGGGGCGGAACCGCTTTACGAGATAGATTTGGATACAGTATTCCTTCAGAATCAACGGGGGAATGCTGGGCCATTTCCGCTCATCCAAAAGGACCGAGCACTGTTGCAAATGGCCCGTATAAAGGAAAGACATTGATCGAGCTTTGGGAAGAGCACCGTGAAGTATTCGGCGGTGTAGAGGGGGATCGGTTCCCGCTTCTGACAAAGCTGCTGGATGTGAAGGAAGATACGTCAATTAAAGTTCACCCTGATGATTACTATGCCGGAGAAAACGAAGAGGGAGAACTCGGCAAGACGGAATGCTGGTACATTATCGACTGTAAGGACAACGCAGAAATCATTTACGGGCATACGGCGCGCTCAAAAACCGAACTTGTCACAATGATCAACAGCGGTGACTGGGAGGGCCTGCTGCGAAGAATCAAAATTAAACCGGGTGATTTCTATTATGTGCCGAGCGGAACACTGCACGCATTGTGCAAGGGGGCCCTTGTTTTAGAGACTCAGCAAAATTCAGATGCCACATACCGGGTGTACGATTATGACCGTCTTGATAGCAACGGAAGTCCGAGAGAGCTTCATTTTGCCAAAGCGGTCAATGCCGCTACGGTTCCCCATGTGGACGGGTATATAGATGAATCGACAGAATCAAGAAAAGGCATAACCATTAAAACATTTGTCCAAGGGGAATATTTTTCGGTGTATAAATGGGACATCAATGGCGAAGCTGAAATGGCTCAGGATGAATCCTTTCTGATTTGCAGCGTGATAGAAGGGAGCGGTTTGCTCATGTATGAGGACAAAACATGTCCGCTCAAAAAAGGCGATCACTTTATTTTGCCGGCTCAAATGCCCGATTTTACGATAAAAGGGACTTGTACCCTTATCGTGTCTCATATTTAAACTTAATCTCACTTCGAGATTAAGTTTTTTTTATTAGAAAATGGAAGTGATTCACCTATAAATGAAGCATGCGCGTGCCGATAAATAAACTAGTTTTATATACTCATAGAATAAGAAAGAGGAGAAGGAATGAAAAAGAGACTAATCGCACCTATGCTTCTATCCGCCGCGTCCCTTGCCTTTTTTGCCATGTCTGGTTCTGTCCAGGCAGCCGCGTATACCGACTACTCACTATATAAAGTAGCGCCGTCGAATACGTTCAGTACAGAAAGCCAAGCCTCACAAGCTGTCGCCAAACTGGAAAAAGATACTGGCTGGGATGCTTCCTATCAGGCTTCAGGCACAACAACGACCTACCAAATTTTCGCCTCAGGCATTTATAGCGAATCAGAAGCGAAAGCAATACTGAGCGGACTCGCCAAACAGACATCGATTACAGGAACGTCAAGTCCTGTTGGAAGCAAACAGCCATATGTCACCATCTCGTCAGGTGCCATCTCCGGAGAAAAACAGGCCAACACTATCCTAGCAAAGCTGAAACAGGAGACGGGAGTGGCTGGCGCTGTAAAAGCTTACGGAGCAGCTCAGCCCTATATGAACGTCATGACATCAGACATTGCTGATGAGACAAAGGTCAAGGCGCTTATCCAGAGCCTGGCTAAGCAAACGGGGATTAAAAGCTCGTATCAGCCCATCACACACACGGTGTCTGTCACAACCATTCAGTCTGGCACAATCGTGGGAGACAGCAGAGCTGCGCAGATCAAAAACGCCTTTCAAAAGGAATCGGGGCTGCAGGCATCATTAAAGGAAACCGTGAAAGGACAAGCCTATTATACGTTCACAACTGCCTCCATTTCAGGTGAAGCGAATGCCAAGACTCTATTGCAGCAGCTGAAACAGAGCACTGGCATCACAGGCAGCTACAAGTCCATCAATCAAAAAACAACCGTTGAGTCATACAATGTCCAATCAGCTTATTTCAAAGGGCTGAATACAGTAAAGGATGCCATCAGCCAAATCAAGAAAAACACCGGCGTATCCGGCAGTTATCAACAGGTTGGAAAAAGCACATCATATACCGTGAATATGAAGGGTATAACAAAACAGCAGCTTCAAAAAGTAAACACTTTCTTTAAAAAGAAAAAATGGCATTACACGTCATCCAGCGTCAAAAAAACGGCAACGTCTGCCGCTTATCAAATCACGACGGCAAAGATTTTAGGCGAGCAGCAAGCAAACAAAGCAGCAGCCTTCTTTGCTCAGAAAAAAGTAAAAGCTGCAAAAATAGCAGCTGGATCAACAGCAGAAAATCAATATCAGCTTATCTCAGAAGAAACATCAGATCAAGCAAAAGTCACAAAGGGTTTGAACATATTAAAGAAAAATCAGCTGAGTGCTTCTGCGAAATCCGTCAAAAAACAAATAGCTGACACGTTTAAAATCACAACCGAATCTCTGCTTGATCAAACGAAAGTCAATCAGGCACTCACGTTTTTCAAATCAAATCATATATCAGCAGCAAGCCAGAAAACCGGTCAGACAGCTGCGAGCAGCTATCAAATCACAACTGAAGCTATCATCAGCCAAGAAGAGATTGACCGCGTTTTAACATTTTTTAAACAAAATAAAATCGCAGTCACAACATCAAAAACAGGCCAGACTGCATATACACAATACAAAATCGTGACAACACAGCTCAGCAGCAAAACAGCATTGAACAATGGGTTAACCTATCTTAAATCGAAAAGTGTAACCCCCAGCTACACAACGAAAAGCAATACGCTTTATAAAATCAACGTAAATGAGCAGTTCACAGGCAATGATACAGCTGCTGCGGCATCAACGAGGTTAAAACAATTATACGGATGGACATCATCTATCGTGAAGATCAAAAACGGCCCGCAAATCATGAAAACAAATTACAATCTCTCGCTTCGTGATATGGTCCAAAAACAAATGACAGTAAGTCCGCAAACAGACGGAGCGGCTTACGTATCGCTCACGTACATTAATACAGCAACATCAACCGTTACGGCTGATGTACTAAATATCCGGTCAACGCCGGAAGTCAGCCCGACAAACGTGATCGGCCAATTTAAAAAAGGCGATAAAGTGAAAATCATCGGACAGATAAACGGCTGGGCTAAGATCAATTTGGGCTGGCGAAACGCAAGCAGTGGTGAAGTAGTTCAATACGTGGATCCGAATAACTTTTCCAGAGACAGCAAATACTACTTCCAATTTCTCAAGCTGTCACAGACAGCGGGCCTCAGCGTTACTGAGGTCAATCAGAAAGTGCTTGCGGGTAAAGGCATCCTGACAGGGAGAGCAAAGGCATTTATCGATGCCGCCAATCAATATAGCATCAACGAACTGTATTTAATCTCACACGCTCTTCTTGAAACAGGAAACGGGACATCCGCCTTAGCCAATGGATTAACCTATAACGGAAAAACCGTATACAACATGTATGGAATTGGAGCATACGACAGCAATCCGAATTACTACGGAGCCAAATATGCGTACGAGCAGGGCTGGTTCACACCAGAAGCGGCCATTATCGGAGGAGCTAAATTCATAGGCTCATCGTATATCCACAACACAGCTTACAATCAGGACACACTGTACAAAATGAGATGGTCAGCTACAGCGACACATCAATACGCAACAGACATCGGCTGGGCGTACAAACAAGTAAACCGCATGTACAGCCTGTATTCATTGCTGGACGGTTATACACTTTACTTTGATGTTCCGGAATATCAATAAAAAAAACACCTTTTGCGGCTGCAAAAGGTGTTTTTGATTTATCTTTTAAGAACTTTATCCTCGGATGGCTCTTCTTCC
Organism: Bacillus sp. FSL L8-0358; assembly: GCF_038593095.1. Classification (NCBI taxonomy): domain Bacteria; kingdom Bacillati; phylum Bacillota; class Bacilli; order Caryophanales; family Bacillaceae; genus Bacillus; species Bacillus sp. FSL L8-0358. Next base: position 3,572,386 of record NZ_CP151962.1, on the reverse strand, counting down.
TGAGGGAAAACAATTTGATCGACGACTCGCTCACTTGCTTTTCCATCAAGATCATCGAAGAAATAATGAACAAATGAATCAATTTGCTCAAAGTTATACTTCTCTTCTTTAATGATCGAAATCATTTGCTCAGACGTTTTCGCAAGAGGGCCAGGAATAAAGTCAAAGTAATCGTAATAGAAATCACGTTTGCGAATATAATCATCTACATCATAGCTGAAGAAGATCATTGGTTTATTTAATAAAGCATACTCAAAGCAAACAGAAGAGTAATCCGTTATCAGAATATCTGTTACGAGCAATAGCTCGTTAATTTCCCTGAACGAAGAGAAATCATAAAAGAAATCGCTGTACTGATAAGGAATATTGGCATCGTTTCGTACGAATGGATGAATTTTGAATAAGAAGATATATTCATCCTTTAACTCACGGTACAGACGGTCAAAATCAAGCACTTCAAAAGGATAATGAGCTGATTGCTGACCGTTTCCGCGGAAGGTTGGAGCAAAAAGAATGACCTTTTTGTCCTTCAGAAACGGATATTCTGTATAAAGGCGTTCTTTTACAAATGCCTTCTTCGCTTCATCAAAGAAAAAGTCTGTTCGCGGTACGCCCGTAGCAATGACGTTCTCAATGTCTACCCCAAAGCCCTCTGCGTAGTGCTTCCGTATATTTTCAGAGCTGACAATAACCTTCGTGTAGTTTCTATGGTTTTTCGAATGCGGTGACGGTCCTCCCGGCAGACCGATTCGGCTGTAGCCGAATGTCTTAAAGGCGCCGACAGCATGCCACAGCTGGACAAGGTCCGCATTTTTACGGATTTTTAACGGATAAATAATCGGATAAAAATCATCTATAAAAATGATTTTGCTTGTCGCAAAATGATAAGCCATAGACATCAGTTCAGACAGGCTTTTTCTATCTCGAATGCTGCTCTTTAAGAAAAATTTGAAATCAAAATTTTCTTCACGTTTCAGCAGCTCTTCATAAACAAATTCGAAGTTTCCTGTCATATCAAGCCGGCTGTCAGAAGCAAAGACAATTTTATTAGACTTAATTGGAAGCAGGCGGAATACATCATAAGCAAAATGGAATAAGCTTGTATTCAGCTTGCGCAAAAAGCGGTTTGCCTCTTTTCCAGTATCCAGCTCCAAAAGGCTCGGATCAATTTCCTGCAGTTTGTTGCAAGACAAATTAATCGTCTTTTCGCCCTCATCATAATTAACGATCAAATTGAACTTCATCAGCTTTTTAGCAGAATGAAATTCCATTTTTGTGGCATACACATCATTAGAGAGGAAATTACTGACATTTCCGACTGTATGCACTTCCTGATGTTTTACATTTTGGTCATCTACAGCTTCAATCTCGAGAAACAGCTTATACTCGCCCTGCGGAAGAGGCTTGTCATTCATCAGCTTAGAAAAGTTAATCTGCTGTGAAAATCCTGCCCACTTATAGGCTCCAGGCACATTTGAAGTATCAATCGACAGCTTATCTACCGGAACATCCCGCAGTGAAACAGCTGTAAATAAAACACCGTTGTTCACCAATAATAAACGTTTTCGAACCTGATCCTCTTTTTGAAGCGGCAGGCCCTTGATATACATATAACCCGCAATTTTTAAAATTGACCCATTCCAAGAAAACTCAGAAATCTTTCTGACAGGGACTTGCTGGTTTTCTTCAATTCGCTTCGTTTTATCAAAAAGAGAAAAAACCCTGTTATCAGCTGGATGGACAATGACAGCTGCATTTTCTTTTTGCGTTTTCTTTTTTGATCTGAAAAGTCTGTTCTTGATCTTTCTTGCCAGCTTCACTTTGTACCTCACTTTCTCCTAATCGGCACCAGATGTTAAAAATGATGAAATAAAATCGGCCACCCGCTCTGAAGATTTGCCGTCCTGATGGGTGATAAATGCCTGTGAAAAATCTTCAATACGTTTCGTATCAGCCTCGTGATCACTCTCGATATCGTATACAAGCGATGCAACGTCTTTAGAAATCGGCCCGGGTACAAACGATTCAAACGGGTAGTAGAAATCACGTTCTTCCAAGTAGTCTTCTAAATCCGGGCAGTAAAAATACATCGGACGTTTCAGCAGGCTGTACTCGAAAATAACTGAAGAATAATCGGTTATCAGCCCATCAGAGATTGCCATCAAATCGTACAAAGAGTACGAATCAGTTAAATCCAGCACAAAATCATCCTCTTCCGTGTGCGCATGTTTGCGCATATACGGATGAAGATGGAGGATCACGACATAATCTTTATGGTTTAGCGCCGATTTTAATTGTAGCAGATCAAGCGGTATAGCGTCACCCTCTTGATGATGTCCGCTGCCTCGAAAAGTAGGAGCATACAAAAGCTTTTTTTTATGCTTCAGTTCAGGATAAACCCGATGAAACTCATCCAGTACAGTGCGAATATGTTCCTTATGATAAAAATAATCCGTTCTTGGAATGCCGAGCGGCAAAATCTGCTTTTGCTCCATTTGAAAGGCTTCGGCGAAATGCGGAACGGCAGCGGGTGCACTGACAATGGCATAATCATAGTTTGAATGCACGGGAACAATCTTCAAATAATCAGAAGAAGGGCCGAACGGCTTGTTCACAATGCTGTAGCCAAATTTTTTAAACGCGCCGCAAGCATGCCAAAGCTGGATGGCAACAGTTTCCTTTCGTTTTGGCACAACATACAAAGGAAAATAATAATCATCCAACAAAAGCACGCGGCATGTTGCAAGGTGATATAACGAGCTGAAAAGATGAAGCAAATATGCAGCTCGTCCGATCAGCCCTTTATCCATCTTGCGGAACAGCAGGGTGATGCGAAGAGACGGATCTTGCTTCAGCTTTTCATAGACACCTTTAAAATTATCACTTAAATGATCCTCACGATAGGAAGCTATGACAATTTTGTTGTGCTGTACTGGTAATAAAGCGCTCAATAGTTTATAAGCAGTGCCGAATACTCCTTTTACAATTCGTGTAAGGAATGTTTTCACTGTTTAAATTTCCCATTCAATAACAGTTTTTCCCCAAGATGAAGTCAAATCTGCTTCAAACGCGTTTGTAATTTCCTCAATACTGCGTACCGGGAAGCGTCCGCCAACTAATGTTTCTAAATAATCAACGACTTCAGGGTATTGAGCTAAAAAGTCTACAGTACGGGCAAAATCCTCGCGTCCGCTGCGGCTGCTGCCGATCAGCGTAATCCCTTTTTCAAGCACCATTCTTGTTTCAATTTCAACAGGGTATTCAGACACGCCTAAGAGCGCTACACACGCTTCAGGATGGACATGGGCAATGATTTGCTCAATTGCGCTTTCACTGCCGCGTCCGCCCACGCATTCAAAGGCATGATCAATTCTGACATCTTCAGGAATGTCGTTAATTTGATAAGCTGCATCAACAAAAGAAAAATGATCAAGCTTGTAAGGTGTTTTTCCGAAAATAAACACCTTGCTGTCTGGATATTTTTTCTTCAGTAGAAGCGTCATGATAAATCCGAGATTTCCGTCCCCCCAGACACCGAATGTGTCACGCTTCTTATGCGCCATGCGCTCAAAGCGGGAAAGCGCGTGAACTGCAATTGTAATAAGCTCAGTGAAGGCTGCGACATGCGGATTAATGCTGTCTGGAAGCTCAACAAGCCGATCAGGCGCCATGAACATATAATCCTGCATAAATCCATCATAACCGCTTGAACGGAATCTGCTGGACCGCAGGTAATTCTCCGCGATGACTTCATGCTCTTCAACCGGTGTATTTGGCACCATAACAACCCGGGTTCCGACTTTAAATGTGCCTGTCGGATCAAACATGACTTTTCCGATCCCTTCATGGATCAGAGCCATCGGCAGTTTTTTGTCCATCGCTTCTTTGCCGCGTGAGCCAGTATAATAACGCTGGTCTGCAGCACAGATGGATAAATGGGTAGGACGGACGACGACCTTATCTGAATGGACAACTTTATCTTTATATGTCACTTCAAATTGTCGGGCAGAAACTAAACGATATGTTTGATTAATCATTGTGAAATTCGCTCCTGTAAAATGGCATTAGCCACTTTTAAGTCATATGGTGTCGTTACTTTAATGTTAAAGACTTCACCGCGGACCAGCTTCACTTTTTCACCTGCTAACGAGCAGATCTTGCAAGCGTCAGTAAGGACAGCTTTTTGCTCATCGGACAGTTGATTATAAAGCTCGACCAATTTGCTGATCCGGAAGCTTTGCGGTGTTTGCCCCTGATACATGTTATCGCGGACAGGGATATCAGAAATAAATTCCTGGTCTTCTGAAGCAATAATTGTATCAATGGCTGAGATAACAGTATCAACCGCGCCGTATTGAAGAACAGCATCAATGTTTTCATCGATAATGCGATGAGTGAGAAACGGACGCACAGAATCGTGAGTGATGATCACGTCATCATCCTGAATACCGAATTCTTTTTCAATATAGCGGATGCCGCTCATAATAGATTCATTACGGTCGCTGCCGCCTTCAACGACAATCAGGCGATCATCCTGCCCGATAAATTTCTTTAAAATGTCTTTTGTATGGTTAATCCACTCTTTAGGGGAGACGATTAAAATCTTATCGAAACGGTCATTTAATAAAAACTTTTCAACCGTATGAATGATAATTGGGCGTTTATTTAACGGCAAAAACTGTTTTGGCATATTGACGTTCCCCATGCGGGAACCTTTTCCACCGGCTAGAATCTCAGCATAAATCATAAAATGACTCCTTCCTTACTACAACTCATAATGTTTTATAAAAGGTTTTCATATTATTTGCAATACCGATCTCTATTATATATAAAGATCAGTTTGATTTCTCATTTACATAGCTTAAAAGCAGCTTGCTGGCATTCCCTCTCGAGTACAGATTCCATTCACGTGAAAAGCGCTCCACTTCAGTTTGAAGCCTGTTCATATCTTTCAGCTGGTCCAAGAGCATTCCTGAATCACGGCAAGGAACCCCGGGGATTACCTCTGTATAATGGCGGATTAAACCGCGGGTTCTGTTGTAAGCCTCCATATCATACGTATAAAACAAAATGGGTTTGTCCAGCAAAGCAAATTCAAAAGGGACAGAAGAATAATCTGATATTAACAGATCACTCATTTTTAAAAGGTCTGCAAGCGGGAGATCTGATACGTCTTTTATCCACGCACTATCCCCAGGTAATTCAGCAGATTGCTTCATAACAGGATGAAGTTTTACTGCAAGTAAATATTCTCCTTTTAAATCATGCTGCAGCTGTTTTTCTGAAAACGGCAGCGAAAAGCTTTCAAACTGATGATCCCTAAAGGTTGGCGCGTACAGGATGATTTTTTTCTCTGCCGGCAGGTGATATTTGCTTTTAAGGTCATTGCTGTTTTCCTTCACCTCATAGTAAGCATCGGTTAAAGGCACGCCAAACCGAAGAAATTTATCACCTTTTATATCGAAGAATTCCTTGAATATGTCAGCCATATGTTCAGAACCGACGACAATCCGGTCAAATGAAGCATACACTTTGCGAAAGCGTCTCACGTCAGCCCGCGAACGATTCTGTGTGTTGATATCCTTTAACCCAAATCGTTTAAACGCTCCATTCGCATGCCAAACTTGGATACACTCGATATCAGGTCTGCAGGTCAAAACGGTTGTCAAAACAAAATAGTTATCAACAATCACAGCTTTACTGCTCAGCATAGAAAAGACCGCTTTATATATATGAAGCGGGTGTTTTTCGTTAATAACTGAAACAGTAAGCTCAGGAAATTCTGTTTCCAGCGATTTGGCATGCTGGGTCAGAAGTACATGAATGGGAAATGAGTAGTGTCCCATCTGATATTCCTTTAATATTGCCCGGGCATTATCAGGAAAGGAAACAAGAAGGGTCACTTGACTTCCCGGTTTGACCCAAAACAGCAATGCGCCGATGACTTTGATGAACAAATAGTAAAAAAACGCAAACCAGGATTTCAATCTGTCATCAGCTCAAAACGGCTGCCGCGGATTGTCGGCAGGCACAGCGAAAGGTTCATGCATTTCATTACATACCATAGCTCCTTTAAGGCCCATTACAGATGGCGTGATTGATCTTTGACCTGTCCTGTATATTGCGGCTTTGCTGAAGTTCGTTCATGTTTCAGCACGGCTGTAACATACTTAGGAATGCTAAGCATTCTTCTCCAGCGCGCAGGGTTTGTGATCAGCCTGTACATCCATTCAAGGTGAAAACGGATAAAAAATGAGGGCGCTCTTTTGACATTGCCGCTGAACACATCAAAGCTTCCGCCCAGCCCTACAGAAACAGCCTGAGGGAATAGATGTCGGTATTTATGGATAAAGAACTCCTGATTAGGATAACCTAAAGCAACAAATACCATGTCAGGATTTGAGGCTGCAATCTTGTCTGCCACCTCACGTTGATTCTTCACATAACCGTCAGAATATCCGGCAATTTCAATCCCAGGATAATCACGTTTGACTCGCTCGATTGTCTGAGCAATCACATGTTTAGCTGCACCGTAAAAGAAAACCCGTTTTTTCTTTTGATCAGCCTTCTCAAGCAAAGACGTAAACAAATCATAACCGGCGATTCTGGATTGAAGCGGCTTACCAATTAGCTTGGAAACCAACACTACACCAATGCCATCCGGCAAAATAAAATCAGCAGATGAAAGAACCGCTTCATAACGCGGATTTTGAATCGCTTCAAATCCGATTTCAGGATTCGCTGTTACGATGAACGCACCTTTATTCTGGTCCAAAAATGACGTTTCTAAATGTGATACAAATGAAGTCAGTTCACCGTCTACAAAATCTAATTGATTAATGGGTTTCGTTTGCATCGTATCAACCCTCCTTTTCATCTATATGTCTATAAAAAACACGTGTCATTCGTATAGTTTGATTAAAGACTCTTTGTCTGAAAACATTTTACTCTATCTTACCACAAAAATCTTTAGGAACTTTTAACATTCACATTACAATTCCTTCACGTTTTGACGATGAATTAATATGAGGAGGGCGTACAAAATAAATGACGCAGCAGAAAGAAAATCGTTTCACTTAAAAACGCGACAAAAGATTCGATTTTTTCGAAAAAGAAAACTTGTTATAATGGGTATGGATGAGACATTAGACCTGTAAAAATTATACATCAATACAACGATGATACCAAAAAATGCTGGTGATTGACATTTTTAAAGAGCCTTAACTTTTATAGGAACTTATGCTATTATTGTTCAATATTAATGGTACGTAAAAAATGTGTCGAAATTATAAACAATCTGTTAAGGTTTTTGGTTTTTTTCTGGTACTCTCAGTTGAAAACGGTTGGAAGGTGATGTTATCTGATGAAGAAAGTGATAACGTACGGAACATTTGATTTATTTCATTATGGACACATGAAGCTGCTGCAAAGAGCAAAAAATCTGGGTGATTACTTAATCGTAGGATTATCTACAGATGAATTTAATCTTCAAAAACAAAAAAAATCGCATCATTCCTATGAACATCGAAAATTCATTTTAGAAACAATTGATTTTGTGGATGAAGTGATTCCCGAAAAAAACTGGGAACAAAAAATTTCAGATATTCAAAAGTACAATATAGATACATTTGTGATCGGCGATGATTGGAAAGGGAAATTTGACTTCTTAAAGGAATATTGTGAGGTCATTTACCTTCCGAGAACAGAAGGCATTTCAACTACCCAAATCAAAGAAGACATGGCTAGTTTATAGAAGCACTAACTTAAAGAGGCTTGAAGTAATTCAGTTGCTTCTTTTTTTCTTGTTTGCGCAAATATAAATTTTTTACTCTTTAAGGAGTTCATTATGAAATCTTTTATTTTACAAAAATGCAGAAGTTTATTAGTCAGGGTCTATTCAGTTCTTTTTAAGATTTTTGCTCTTCTGCCAAGAAACAATAAATTAATTTTATTTGAAAGCTACTCAGGAAAACAGTTTAGCTGCAATCCCCGAGCAATCTATGAATATTTACAGGAAAATAAAGATCAATATGATTATAAAATGATATGGAGCATTGATAAACGATATTTGTCGGCATTAGACGGCGTAGATGCAGCATATATAAAAAGGTTTTCTTTTAAGTGGATTTGGTACATGGCTACAGCGAAATATTGGATTACAAACAGCCGGCTCCCTTTATGGATTCCAAAACCAAAAAACACATTGTATGTACAGACGTGGCACGGCACTCCGCTAAAAAAACTTGCTAATGATATGGATGAAGTGCATATGCCCGGAACCACAACCGAAAAATATAAACAGAATTTTCTGCAGGAAGCTAGCAAATGGGATTATTTAATTTCTCCTAATGCTTACTCGACTGAAATTTTTAAACGAGCGTTTCAATTTAAAAAACAAATTTTAGAAACAGGTTATCCGCGAAATGACATTCTATATTCACCAAATAAAGAATCTTTAATAAATAGGGTAAAACAAGAGTTAGAAATTAGCGAAGATAAAAAAATAATTTTATATGCACCAACTTGGAGAGACAATGAGTTTAAGAAAGTTGGCCAGTATAAATTTAAACTTCAATTTGATTTAGAGGAAATGAAGAGGAAGCTTGGGGACTCTGTGGTTATTCTTTTAAGAATGCATTATCTAGTTTCAGAACAATTTAATTTAGGGAAATATAAAGATTTTGTGAAAGATGTTTCCTTATATAAAGATATTCGAGATTTATATTTAATTAGTGATTTATTGATTACGGATTATTCTTCTGTCTTTTTTGATTATATGAATTTAAAAAAACCCATCGTATTTTTTGTGTATGATCTCCCGGCTTATCGAGACTCTATCAGAGGTTTCTACTTTAATTTTCAGCAAAAAACGCCAGGAAACTTGGTTCAAACAAGTGAAGAACTTATAGATACGGTAATAGAGTTGTTACATAATCCTTATATAGATCATAACTATGAGGATTTTTATAATGAATTTTGTAATTTAGAAGATGGCAAGGCTTCTAAAAGAGTAATTGAAACGATCCTTTAACTTCTAAATAAAGAGGTACAAACATGTTTTCTATAATTATGCCAATATATAATTCTGAGAATTATTTAAGGTACTCAATAGAGAGTGTCATTAACCAGTCAATAGGATTTCAGGAAAATATAGAACTGATATTAATAGATGATGGTAGTGTTGACAGCAGTCCTCAAATTTGTGAGTCCTTTAAAAATCTATATCCTAATAATATTAAAATCATGAAAATTGAAAACTCTGGACCTTCTGCTGCAAGAAATTGTGGATTATCAAATGTAAGCGAAAAATCTAAATTTATTGGTTTTCTTGATTCTGACGATGCATTGTCTCATAATGCACTGCAAAGTGTTTATGATTTTTTTTGTGATTCCGAAGATGTAAATATCGCGGTATTACCTGTTTATTACACAGGTGAAAAAAAAGGCGAACATAAATTAAATAATAGATTTGAAAAAGGAACAAGAGTTATAAATATTCTCAACGATTATAAAGCTATTCACTTTTATATTGGCGGCACTTTTTACAGAAGACATACACTAAATCGTACCGTCCTGTTTGATGAATCTATAAAGTTTTGGGAAGACGCTATCTTTTTTAATCAGTTATTACTGAAAGAAAAAAGATACGGAGCAGTTGCAGAAGGAAAGTATTTTTATAGAAAACGGAAAGAACAGAACTCATTAGTTGATCGTTCGTGGTTTAACAAAAAAAGGTACACATATTTGTTGAATGAATGTTACATGACTTTGTTGATGGATTCAATAAAAAAATATGATATAGTTTTGCCTTATCTGCAATTTTTAATTGTATATCATATGAAACTGTTTTTATATCCGAACTATAGAGATGTTTATAAGTCTGTTTTAGATCAACAAGAACAAAAAGTTTTTGTTGATGATTTTATTAAAGTTTTAAAATTTATTGATCCGCAATTTATAAAAGAACAAGATATGCCGATGTACTATAAAGAATTTATGTTTCACTTATTAAAAGAAAATACAGAAGCTCTAGAAGATATAAAAAAAGAAAGAGTACTGCATAGTTCATGTACTGTTACTTCGACAAAAATAAAAGGGTTTAGACTTGAATTAACAGGGCACTTTATTAACCAGTATTATGAGATGAAAGAAAATGACAGATTATATATAAAATATTTTAATAGATTAAAAGTATGTAAACGAAAAGAACTGAAAAAAACAATTGAAGTATGGGGATATAAATTAAGAGATTTTAGATATGCTGGTTTTGTTGTAGAAATACCGATTTGGGCCCTTGCATTTGACTTTGTCCTAAAAACACCAAATGATGCTTTAGAACTTAACCATGTAAACATTTTTAAAAGTTTTCTTACAAAGACTTTAAAAAACAAGTAAGGAATCCTTTTCATACATTTTACTAAATTAATCATGTTTTTTCAAAAATTTAGCACTCTCATTGTTTTTACTTTTATTTACCCGGATTCTTATTCATATAAACATTTTGTTAGGAGTAATCTTTTATGAACGAAAAGAGTTTTAACTATGATTTCAGTGTTATAATGCCGATTTATAATGTTGAGTTATATCTAACTGATGCTATAGAAAGCGTTATTAACCAGACGGTTGGTTTTGAGAATATTCAGTTAATACTTGTGAATGATGAAAGCCCCGATAAAAGTGAAATGATTTGTAAAGAATATGCTCAAAAATATCCAAAAAATATTGTATATGTAAAGAAACAGAATGGCGGAGTGAGCAGTGCCCGAAATTATGGTTTAAAGTATGCTGAAGGCAGATATATTCAATTTTTGGATCCGGATGATTTAGTTTCAGAAGAAACATTCGAAAATGTTTTAAACTTCTTTAACCAACATAAGAATGAAATTGATATTGTAGCAATCCCAATATTTTTTGAGGAAGGAAGAACTGGAGAACATAATCTAAATAATAAGTTTTCTTCAACGAGAATATTGGATGTGGAAAAAGAACCACATCATATATTAACTCATTGCTGTTCTACATTTATAAAAAATGATGCCTTGAAAAATATCAGGTTTGATGAAAATTGTAAAATAGGTGAAGATGCTAAGCTAGTTAATTTAATTATATCGCAAAAGAAAAAGTATGGTCTTGTTAAGGAGGCAAAATATCATTATAGAGTTAGAGAAGATGGATCGTCTGCCATGCAGACTGCTAAAGCAAATAAGAATTGGTTTAACCATTCACTTATCACTTTCTCCAAGAATTTAATCGATATCACCAAAAATAATGAACAGAAAATACCTTTGTTTCTTCAATACATGGTTATGCATGACTTGAAGTGGAAATTATTGATTAAGGATATTAGTGAAACACCTTTAGACGAAAATGAATACCGCGAATTTTTAACATTGATACGAGAAGTGTTATCGTATATTGACGACGATGTCATTATTAATACAAAAAGTGTCAGCCATTTCTATCTATATCATGCTTTAAAAATAAAACACGGTGAAAATTATAGTAAGTATGTATATGAAAAAGAAACTGAACAAGATTATTATTTATTCAGAGAAGATAAAATTGTTTCGAAGTTATCGAATCAAACTTTAACTATTGAGATTTTAGAAGAAAATGAGGATTCTATTCATATTGAAGGATTTTGGAGCTCTCTTTTTAATTCTAAAGGCTTTAATTTTTATGCTAAAATTGGAGAAACAAAAATAAAAGCTAAGAAAATAAAAAGAAGTCATAACGATTATATAAGTTTAGGAGAGGTAATAAAAAAATATCCTGGTTTTTCTATAGATATTCCCAAAAGCTATCTTGCTGGCAATCACCATATTGAATTTTTTATAGCAAAAGGTAAAAAAAGAAAAATGGCAAAGCTTCGGTTCTTTAAGTATTCAGGTTTGTCAAATGACCTATTTAACGCTTATGCAGCTAAAAAGGATTATATCTTTTATTATAATTATAAAAGATTAATGTTCGAAAAAAACAATGTTAAAAATAGATTTATAAAAGAGTTTCGTTTCTTAAAATCCCTTCATAAATCAGGGGGAAAATCAAAAAAAAGAAAATCAGCGATTAAGAAGGCACTTGTGGCAAGAATAGCACACCATGTTTTCACTATTTTTAATAGAAAACCAGTATGGTTATTCATAGACAGACAAGACAAAGCTGATGATAATGCCGAGCACCTCTTTAAATATGCAATCAACCAGAATGATGGGGCAAAAAAATACTTTATAATAAAAAAAGATAGCAAGGATTACGACAGGATTAAAAAATATGGAAAGGTTATACCATACAGATCTTTTAGACATAAAATTTTAACCTTATCCTCTTCCAAAGTAATATCGACACATGCAGATATATGGGTTGTAAATCCATTTTTCAATATGGAGATTTATTTTAGAGATTTATTTAATTTTCAGTTTGTCTTTTTGCAGCATGGAATAACAATGGCAGATCATTCTGAATGGTTAAATAAATATAGTAAGAATATCAAATTATTAGTCACTTCTGCCAAACCTGAATATCGGTCAATTGTGAAAGGGAGTTACAATTATAAAAAGGAAAATATCTTGTTGGGGGGATTTCCGAGGTACGATAATCTTACGAAGAGTGAAGGAGAAAAGCAGCTTTTAATAATGCCGACTTGGAGAAAAGATATTGTACTACCGAAAGATCAGGCAAAAGGAGTAAGACCGTACAACCCCAAATTCAAAGATAGTGAATACTTTGCTAGGTATAATGCTTTGATTAATGATGAGCGGCTAATCGAATTTGCTAAGAACAACAATTATAAAATAACTTTTTTCCCACATCCAGACATTCAGCAACAGATTGAGGACTTTGAAAAGCATGAGTATGTGGAGTTTGCCGACTATAACAGCAGCTATCAAATGCTATTTAATTCTTCTAATATAATGATTACTGATTTTTCATCTGTTGCGTTTGATTTTGCATATGAGAAAAAACCTGTTATTTATTATCAATACGAAAAGTCATACCATTTTAAACTTGATTATTATGATTATAAAAAAATGGGGTTTGGTGATGTAATAGAAGATCATAATAACTTAGTTGATAAAGTTATCTATTATATGAAAAACAATAGTCGTATGGAAGATAAGTATAGAAAAAGAGTAGATAACTTTTTTGCATATACTGATAAAAATAATAGGAATCGTATTTATAAAGCTATTTTGGAATTAGATAATAATAAAGTTGCTAAGTGAGTTTAATTTGCCCTATACTGACACTTTAAAGTAAAGAGAAGTTCTGCGGGACTTCTCTTTACTTTTTAAAAGTGAAAAAAACCTCAACATCTGTTACAATATTCACCGGTGCTTTCAAATTTCTTTAACCGAAAGATCCAAAAAATCATTTAAGTCTAAGGAAGATAAACAATGAATGCATTAGTAAGAATCGTAAAAGAGCAAGTGACATCGTTTCCTTTAATTTTGCGCTTAGCTTCATATGAGACAAAGTCTCAGTATCAGATGAATTATCTTGGTGTATTATGGCAGTTTCTCAATCCTCTCATTCAAATGCTGGCGTATTGGTTTGTATTTGGTATGGGGATTCGTAACAGCAAGCCAGTCATAACAGGTATTGGAGAAGTGCCTTTTATTGTTTGGATGCTGGCTGGTTTGATCCCGTGGTTTTTTATTAGCCCGACGATTCTGGATGGATCAAACAGTGTATTTAAACGGATCAATATGGTGGCGAAAATGAATTTTCCGATCAGTTCACTGCCTTCTGTCGTGATTGCTTCAAATTTATTTAGTTATTTTGTAATGATGGGTGTTTATGTCATTGTCCTTTTAGCAAGCGGTGTTTACCCTAGCTTGCATTGGATACAATATATTTACTATTTAATCTGCATGATTGTGTTTATGTTTTCATTTAGTTTGTTTAACTCTACAATCAGTGTGCTTGTCAGAGATTATCAATTTCTGCTGCAGGCCGTAACCAGATTATTGTTCTTTTTACTTCCGATTTTTTGGAATATCTCAGAGCAGCTCGGGAAAAATCACCCGAATCTTCTGCCTGTGCTTAAGCTGAATCCGATTTTTTATCTGATAGAAGGATTTAGGAACAGCTTCTTAGACGGAAAATGGTTTTTCCAAGACATGAAGTACACGCTGTATTTCTGGCTGTTCACATTCCTTTTATTGTTAGTGGGTTCTATTCTGCATATGAAATTCAGAGACAAGTTTGTTGACTTTCTTTAATACGTAAGGAGATTGTACGATGAAACTAAAAGTTTCGTTTCGAAATGTTTCAAAGCAATATCATTTGTATAAAAAACAATCGGACAAGATAAAAGGATTGTTTTTTCCGGCTAAGGATAATGGTTTTTTTGCTGTGCGGAATGTCTCCTTTGACGTGTATGAGGGAGAGACAATCGGCTTTGTAGGGATAAATGGATCAGGGAAATCAACCATGTCTAACCTGCTGGCTAAAATTATTCCGCCGACCAGCGGTGAAATTGAAATGAACGGCCAGCCGTCGCTGATTGCGATTGCTGCCGGTTTAAATAACCAATTAACGGGCCGGGACAATGTCCGGCTCAAGTGTTTGATGATGGGGTTAACCAATAAAGAAATTGATGATATGTATGACAGCATCGTTGAATTTGCCGAGATTGGCGATTTTATTAATCAGCCGGTTAAAAACTATTCCAGCGGGATGAAATCGCGTCTCGGTTTTGCGATTTCCGTGCATATTGACCCTGACATTTTAATTATTGACGAAGCGCTTTCTGTAGGGGACCAAACGTTTTATCAGAAGTGTGTAGACAGAATAAATGAGTTTAAAAAGCAAGGAAAAACGATTTTCTTTGTCAGCCACTCAATCGGTCAGATTGAAAAGATGTGTGACCGCGTCGCTTGGATGCACTACGGCGAGCTTCGTATGTTTGATGAAACAAAAACGGTTGTCAAAGAGTATAAAGCGTTTATTGACTGGTTTAATAAGCTGTCGAAAAAAGAAAAAGAGACATATAAAAAAGAGCAGACAGAAGAGCGGAAGAAAGAAGATCCTGAAGCGTTTGCCCGTTTCCGCCAAAAGAAGAAAAAGCCGAAATCATTGGCTAATGCGGTTCAAATTGCTATTTTGTCTATCCTGACTGTATTCATGGCAGGAACGATGTTCTTTAATGCTCCGCTTCGTACAATTGCTTCGTTTGGGGCTATTCCGCAAAATGAAGTGAAGAATCATCATGGCGATGCAAAGGGCAAGTCAGAGGAACGCTTAACCGCAGTCAATAAGCAAGGGTTTATAGCAAATGAAAAAGTGGCTGCTTATAAGGATCAGGGTTTGAAACAGAAGGCTGACGTTACACTGCCATTCGGTACAAAAGTGACGGTAGCTGCAAAAGGCAAACAAGCAGCGAAAATTAATTTTAACGGACAGTATTATTTTGTGAAAAAGAGCGCTGTTGCAACTAACATGAAACATGCTGAATTGAATGCCGCTGCATTTACGTCTTATGTCTCGCAAAACGCAGCATCTTCCTATGAATACTTTCTGAAATTCCTGGGGGACAGCAGAACCAGCATTCAATCCAAGTTGAATGGATATACTGAAGGGGATACAGCTGACGGCAGAAAAACGTTAGATTTTGATTATGAAAAAATCAGCTATGTGCTGGAGAATGATAAAGCAACAGAGCTTATTTTTCATAACATTTCTCCTATCAACCCGGCGTCACTATCCTTAAGTGATAGCGATGTATTGTATGACAGCAGCAAGAAGCGTTTTCTTGTGAATACAGCTGATCAGGTCTTCGCCGTTGATAATGAAGAGCATACACTGACTTTGATGTTGAAATAAAAAAGGCTATTGGATGAATGTCCAATAGCCTTTTTGTTTAGATTTCTTCTTTGTTTAGTAAACCTTCCATAAATGGAACGAGCTGATCGCGAAGCTCTTTATCCTGCATCGCAAATTCTAGAGTTGTTGTGATAAAGCCGAGCTTTTCACCAACATCATAACGCTTGCCTTCAAAATCGTAAGCAAACACTCTTTGAATTTCATTCAGTTTTTGAATGGCGTCTGTGAGCTGAATTTCTCCGCCGGCGCCAACCTGCTGCTCTTCTAAATACATGAAGATCTCAGGCGTGAATACGTAACGGCCTAAGATGGCAAGATTAGAAGGTGCTGTGCCTTTAGGCGGTTTTTCAACGAAGTTTTTCACCTGATAACGGCGGCCTTCACTTGTCAGCGGGTCAATAATGCCGTAGCGGTGTGTTTCTTCTTCAGGCACCTGCTGAACACCGATAATAGAAGAAAGTGTTTTTTCATATTCATCCATTAATTGGCGCAACCCTGGTGTTTCAGCCTGAACAATATCGTCTCCAAGCAGTACCGCAAACGGCTCATCGCCGATAAAGTTGCGCGCGCACCAGACAGCATGTCCGAGACCTTTAGGTTCTTTTTGGCGGATATAGTGAATGTCAGCCAGGTTAGAAGCCTTTTTCACTTTTTCAAGTAGCTCAGTTTTTCCTTTTTCTTCTAGGTTTCTTTCAAGCTCAGGAGAGTAATCAAAATGATCCTCAATCGCACGCTTGCTTTTTCCTGTTACGATAATAATATCTTCAATACCGGCTTCAACAGCTTCTTCAATTATGTATTGAATGGTAGGTTTATCAACGATAGGAAGCATTTCTTTCGGCATTGCTTTTGTAGCCGGCAAGAATCTCGTTCCGAGACCTGCGGCAGGGATTATGGCTTTACGTACTTTTTTCAATTTCAAAGCACCTTCCTTAAGAACAGATTTAGGGTCACTCTTTTGAATGCTGAGTATTTAAAATGTTTGAGTTTCTTTTCTCATCAATACCCTATTTTCATTCTGTTAAACACATTTAATCATATAAGAAAAACCAATATTAAACAAGAGTCAATTCAGTGACTTTGGGGTCGAGGAAATACACAAAAATATCATTAATTGATAGATAAAACAGTTTCACCTGATTCGGTATTTCAAGAAATATAACAGCTTCTTCATCTCTAGAGCCTGCTCAGCAAAAGTGATATAATGTAGTTCTGAAAATGTGACTGTACGAATTTATTCGAAAGGTAATAAATAGATGATGACGATTAAGGTTTCTACTCCAAAATTAGCATTTGTTTGTCAAGAGCTGAATGCTGCAAAAAAGTTTAGTATCAATACGATCGATTGGAATTATCCAATGGAAATTGTCACTTTACATCATGAGCCCAATGGGCCTTCTTCTTTTAAAGATACTGCTGTTATTAATATGTACAGCTACTTTAAAGGTTCTGAACCTCAGAAAGATAAAATCAAGCATCCGATTGAACAAGAAGGTTTAACATATATTCAAGAACCAAATAAGCCAATTTATCGTTATTACAATAATGGACGTTATATCAAATATCAAAGGTTTACAGCATCAGGAGAACTTGCTGTCATTGATTACTTTAATGAAAGCAGGCAAAGATTTAAAAGGGAAGAATATGATTTGTCTGGATATGTACACAGCTTAATGTACATGGATCTGGACACTAACAAACCGAAGCAGCATCTTTATTTAAGGGCAGATGGCACTTGTTATATGACAAAATGGTATAAGAATGATGGAACAACTGAAAAAATTGTCATTTTTGACGAAAAAGAGAATATAGTCAGTGTATTGTATTCAGAAAATGAACTTTCCCGTTATTTTCTGAGCCGCTTGATAAAGGAAGCGGATTATTTATATATGACTTCTGAAATTGAGTTATATACTACATTAAAAACTCTTTCAGTTGAATATTCCTCCATGTATCTAGGTTTTATAGAGACGAATGAGATGTTGGAAAACCCTGAAAAGGAAATAGGCCACCTTGGTGCTTTCGTGGTTCCTTCCTTGAAGAGATATCATGACATAATTAAAAATACGGGGCCTCGCACAAATATTTATTACGTTTCTGAAGAGCCGTTTACCCGCAAGCGTTTTGTGGACAAACTAATAGATCAGGTGCCATTTAATAATCAATTGAAGGATATGAATGTTGAGCTGTTAATGGCAGAATGGCAATCAAAATCCGATTTATATTTGTCATCCAAGGTTGAATTTAAAGGCTGCATTCCTCCCCATTCTGTTGGCCGCCATAAAATGTATTGGAAGTTAAAAAATAAAAAGAGCGGCACTGAAAGCACGTTTAACGCAAAAGTAAACAGCGAGGAAGAACTAATATTTACCGTAAGCGGTACACTTCGTATTCACTCTGTATTAGATCAGTTGTCCACCATTGAATTGTATCTCTGTTCCGAGTGGGATAATAGCTTCTTTGCATCAGGTGTGCGAATAACCGATTCAAAGGAAATTCCATTATCAGAACAAAGTATTTCAGGCTGGCAAGTTACTTTAGAAAAAGAAAATAATTATTTGCGTGTTCAGACTGCCGAAGGATTTCGGAGAAAATTAATGAAACGGCTGTTTGTGAAAAAATAGCAGACAAGGTTTTACCAGAAGAAGGAGCTTGAAGATGAGAAGGATCTTTTCACTAATATATGAAATAGACATTGAAAAAGGCGGCATTACAAGCTCTATGATGTCAAGATCTTTTACATTTGCGGAGCGCGGCCATAAAATCGATTTGGTTACACTTGATTATAAAGACAATTATGATCAGATTGAGCAAGTGCTGAAGAGCGCTGGAAGGCTGCATGCTGATGTGAATATCCTCAATATTTATGATGACTATAAAAATCAGCATAAGCATATGAAAGTTGGGGAAGTGCAACAAAGTTACTATGATCAAAATCGTAATCGCTTTGAAGAACCATACGCTGCGTATCATAATGAGGAAAAATTAGAAACGGAATACTTCAAGAATGGCTTATATATAAAAAAGAAAAAATGGGATGAGTCGGATAATCTTTTATATGTAGATCATTTCAATGAAAATATGCAAATGACAAAGCGAGAATTCTTTCATGGCGGTTATGTAAATAAAACTGTGATTTTCGATACAAGAAGCGGAAAAATCAATCAAATTCACTACACAGCACCCGACGGTTTCTGTTATTTAACAGAATGGTACCATTTTAAAACAGGAGCCAGTCAAGGAGTTATGCTGTTTGGCCGTGATGAAAAGGAAGCTGTATTTTTCAAAAACAAGCACCAGTTTCATACACATTGGCTTGAAACGTTATGTGAGAAAGAAAAGGACCCTATTATCATCTGTGATGGAGTCGGAAGTGCTTCAAAAGTAAATGAAATGCGTGCAGGATTGGCAAAACGATTTTACTGTGTTCACTCAAATCATTTAGATTATCCTTATACGTTAGGCAGCAAAGTTCGAAACAATCATCAATATGCGATGGAGCATATTAAGGATTATGACGGGCTGATCGTATTAACGAATGAACAAAAAGAAGATATCATGAAGGATTTTGAGTCGAACAATAATATTTTTGTTATTCCTCATGCACCAAGAAGGCTTGAAAAATTACAAACGTATGAAAAAAAGAAAAACGAGTTTGTCATGGTGGCCAGATATCATGAGGAAAAAGGGATCGATAAGGTCATAAAAGCAATGGGAATCGTAAAAAAATCCCGGCCGGATATTGTCCTGAATATATATGGCAGCGGTCCCGGCTATGAGGAATACCAGCAATTGATCGATGATCTTAAGTTAGATAATGTACATTTAAAAGGGTATGTCGCAAATCCCGCTCCATTTTATCAGCAGGCGCTTGCCACATTATTAACATCAAAATTTGAGGGGTTTAGTCTCGCGATTTGTGAATCGTTTTCGTGCGCAACCCCTGTTATCAGTTTTGATGTGAAATACAGCCCGAGGGAGCTCATAAAAGAACACGAAACGGGAATGCTTGTAGAACCTGATCATATTGACATGCTTGCTGAAAGTATCATTTATTTGTACGACAACCCTGAGAGAGCCATTCAATACGGAAAAAATGCAAAGAACTTAATGGATACTGAATATAGTGAAGCCCGATTATTTGAAAGATGGGAAGAAGTATTTGAAATAACGAAATAGTACGTTTTTGCACCATTTTTGTTCATTATATGAGCTTTATGTGAAGAAATAGAAGCGGATAAGGATAGAGGTGTCATGGTGAAAATCACTGCAGCAGTACCCACATACAACTCAGCACATTTTATCTCCCGCTGCCTGGATAGTCTGGTTCAACAAACCATGCCGAATAATGAGTACGAAATTATTTGTGTAGATGATTGTTCACAGGATGGCACGGTTTCAATATTAAAAAAGTACAGTGAACAGTATTCTAATATAACGGTTATAGAACGAGAAAAAAATTCGGGAGGGCCGGGGGAGCCGCGAAACCAAGCGATACGTGCTGCGAACGGTGAATACATTTTTTTTATTGATTCCGATGATTATGTAGGAATCGAAGCGTTCGAGAGAATGTATCAATTTGCAAAACAGCATGATTCAGATATTGTGCTTGGGAAAATGGTCGGTGTAAACGGCAGATCGGTCCCGCAAGCTATTTTTAAGGAAACGAAACCTGAGGCGGATCTTGTAAAATCTCCGCTTGTTTACTCAATAGGACCGACAAAACTTTTTAAAGTTTCACTGCTTAGAATGCATGACATATATTTCCCCTCTAATATACAGGCTACAGAGGATCAGGTATTTGTCATGCAGGCTTATTTAGAAGCGGACAAAATTTCTGTCTTGGCCGATTATGATTATTACTATGCTGTACAGCATGACGGCGAGCACATGACGTTTGCATACGTTGCGCCTCAAAGCTACTATGGCGCAATGAAGGTAATCATAGATATGATTCGTAATAGCTGTCTTTCACATAATCGCAAAATGAAGTTTATGGCGAAGTTTTTGAATCGTCATTTTGATTTTTCCAGAACAACGGACTTTACCGTAACAATCGAGGACGAACGGGAGCAGCAAACATGGATGACAGAGCTGCATCATTTTGTTGAACAAAATATACCACGGGAAATTGATAAACTTGTTCATTCTCATACGCGGTTAAAATTACACTTTGTACGCCATAATGACCTAAAGGGCTTAAAGCAGTTTGAAGCTGATAAAGAAAATATGGCACAATATACGTCAGTTAAAAATGGTCATATCATAGCAAACTATCCCAGCCTTATCTCATATCATTTGGCAGAGAATGAACGGATTGTTGATGACAGAAACAAAATCAGTCATTACGTGAGCGAATTTCAAATGAAGGACAACACCTTCACATTAAGAGGGTCGGTTACCCACACGGCTTTACAACCAGAGCATCAAGCTATGCAAACTTTATACGGCATTTGGGTGCACCGTGATAGAAAAACTGAAAAAATCATTTCCCCAGTGTATTCTAAGGACGGAGAATTTGAATTTCTCACGAAGTTTACTGATTTGGCTATTCATGAAGAAGATATTGGTGTTTGGGATTTCTTTATTGAATCGGGGATAGACGGCTATAAAAAACGCGTCCGAATTGGCAGCAGCAGAGAACCGTATCCTTATTCAAAACATGCTAAATATATTGGGAATAACGGGGAATATGCTTTCAGCGCACGGCCGTACTTTACTAAAACCTATGATAATTTGTCGGTGGATATCAGAAAGCAGGAAGTTCTGAAAGTCGAATTCAGAGATAATGATTCGGACCAGCATTTAACGTTCGTATTTCCTGGAAGCCAATTGTTTTTTCCGAAGCAATCTTTATTATTGCTCGAATGCAATAACCAAGAGTTTTTAATACCAATAAAAAATCAAATCAGTTCAGCTGATGGGACAGTGATACAGGTTGATCGGAATCTCGTTCAGCAAAAGTTTGCTCCGGCTTATTTACAAAACACCAATATTGTTTTATCCATTAATTCTTATAAAACCACATTGGTTCCGAAAAAGGATGTCAGTGTGTACTTTTGCAGTAAAAATATTGAAAAAAAGCTATGGTGCTTTAAAATAAAGAAGAAAGTAGATCTATTTATACAATCGGACCAATCGAAATTCTATCTAACAGCCCGTTAAACAAAGAAACCAGGTGACAAATATGAAAAAACTAAAAGTTATGACCGTTTTCGGGACCAGGCCTGAAGCGATCAAGATGGCACCGCTTGTGCTTGAATTGAAAAAATATCCTGAAATAGATTCCTATGTAACGGTCACTGCACAGCACAGACAGATGCTCGATCAGGTGTTAGACGCGTTTCACATCAAGCCTGACTTCGATTTGAACATTATGAAGGAGCGCCAGACACTGGCAGAGATTACGTCCAACGCACTTGTGAAATTGGATGAGCTGTTTAAAGATATCAAACCTGATATTGTGCTTGTCCATGGTGATACGACGACGACGTTTGCCGGAAGCCTAGCCGCTTTTTACCATCAAATTGCTGTCGGTCATGTGGAGGCGGGGCTCCGTACAGGGAATAAGTATTCCCCGTTTCCGGAAGAGCTCAATCGACAGATGACAGGGGCGATTGCTGATTTGCATTTTGCTCCGACAGGCCAGGCGAAAGACAATTTATTAAAAGAAAACAAAAAGGCCGCCTCTATTTTTGTAACGGGCAATACAGCGATTGACGCACTCAACACAACGGTTAGGGATGGTTACTCACATCCTGTTCTCGATCAGGTGGGTAAGGATAAAATGATTCTCTTGACCGCTCACCGCCGGGAAAATTTGGGTGAGCCAATGGAAAATATGTTCAAGGCCATCCGCAGAATTGTAGGGGAATTTGAAGATGTACAAGTCGTTTACCCTGTGCACCTGAATCCTGTTGTCCGGGAAGCGGCTCAGAAGCATTTTGGTGATTCTGACAGAGTGCATCTGATTGAACCTTTAGAGGTGATTGATTTCCATAACTTTGCAGCGAAATCGCATTTTATATTGACAGATTCGGGCGGCGTGCAGGAGGAAGCCCCATCTCTCGGGAAACCGGTGCTTGTTCTGCGTGATACGACGGAACGGCCTGAAGGAGTGGAAGCGGGAACGCTGAAACTTGCAGGGACGGATGAGGAAAACATTTATCAGCTGGCAAAACAGCTGTTAACTGATCATGATGAGTACAAGAAAATGTCCCAGGCTTCTAATCCGTATGGAGATGGAGAGGCTTCCCGCCGGATTGTGGAAGAATTGCTGTTTCATTACGGGTATCGGAAAGAACAACCGGATTCATTTACAGGCAAATAAAAAAGAAGCTTTGCACATTGTGCGAAGCTTCTTTTTGTTTTACTTTTCGAGGCTTTCCTTCAGCTCTTTTGTAATATCGGAAAGGGCGCTTTCATCAGCTTGGTAGTAGTAAATTCCATTGATTTTCGTGCCTGTACCTTTTAGTTCGTGCTGTTTAATATGTTTCCGCGCACCTTTGTAATCGGACTGGATATCCCACATGTTATCGAAGGTCAAGTTCGTTTTCACATTATCTTCAACAACTTTAAACATATCTCCGAATTTCGTGATAGAAGAAATATTAGCGCCTTTATTAATAATACCTTGGATGACTTGGCGCTGGCGGTCCTGGCGTCCGAAGTCGCCTCTCGGATCTTCTTTTCTCATCCGGGTATAAGCGAGCGCTTCTTTTCCATTCAGCGTGATTTCTCCTTTGCCGAACGAATAACCGTCATAACTAAACGCGAATGTGCTGTTAACTGTAATGCCGCCAAGTGTATCAACAACGTCTCTAAAGCTTTCCATGTTCACTTTTACAAAATAATCAACCGGGACATCGAGGAAGTTCTCAACAGTGTCTACCGTCATCTGCGTGCCGCCGAAAGCGTATGAATGGTTGATTTTATCCATTGTGCCTTTTCCGATAATTTTTGTATACGTGTCACGCGGAATGCTGACCATGTCGGTTGTATTCGTTTTTGGGTTAACGGTCATATAAATGAGCGTATCGGCACGGCCCTTATCGCCGTCGCGTTCATCCACACCCATGATTAAGACGGAAAAAGGATCTTTTTTATTGATACTGACTTCTTTATCCCTCTTTTTCGATTTATCAATGCTTTCATGAATACTTGCCACGGTTGAAGCTGCTTTATGCCATAAGTAGTATGCATAGCCGCCTGTTCCGAGTACAAATACGGCCACAATGGCTAAAATGACAAGTAACGCCTTTCTTTTTTTCTTTCTTTTTTCAGCTCTCATAATAAAGTCCTCGCTTTTTTGTAATCTAGTACGATTATAAGTTTCTTAATATTTGAAAACAACTAAAATTTGTCTGATTCTTTACAATAGACGGCTCCTTGTAACAAATGTTTCGGTATTTTAAGAAAATCCGCAAAAATTTTTCGTTGTTTTGAAAGAAATCTTAAAATAAGCTTAAAATTGTCGATAAAAAGTGGAGAGGTGATATAGGAATGAAAAAAATTGCTATTTTAATGTTCTCAATGCTGCTTCTTTTGTCTGCGTGCGGCACAGCTCAGAACACATCAGGAGCAGAAACAAATTCAGACAGCCAGGATGCGGCTGCAGAAGAGACAGTAACGAAGGAAGGCACTTTTGCCGGTTTGGCGGACAGCCATACAATTGCAGTCACTATTGATGATAAAGAGACGTCGATTCAGGTTGGTTCAGACCTTCAGGACAAAATGAACAGCATTTCAGAAGGGCAAAAAGTTGTTGTCAAATATACAAAAGATTCAAATGGCGCTTTAATGCTTAAGGATCTTGAGACAAAGTAATAAAAAACTCTTAGGGGGTTCCATGTTTTGAAAAAAATGAAGCTCTTGCTTCTATCGTCAGTCACTGCGGCGGCTGTAGCATGCCCGGCGTTTATGCAGACTGCGAAAGCCGCTGATAAAACCATTTCGGTTAAGCTGAGTAATTATGTAGGCAGCAAATCAAGTTTGGATGTCGATATCACAGGCGGATATGAAATTCCCGGCTCAAGAATTGCGGATACGGAGCGATATGGAGGAGCAACCCGTTTTGATGTTGCCAATAATGTCGCCTCTGCCGGATGGACAAATCCAACGACTGTGGTCATTGTAAATCGGGACGCTTTTGCCGATGCGCTCTCAGCTACCCCGCTTGCCAAAAAGTACGATGCACCGATTTTATTAACAGACGCAGATTCGCTAACACCAAAAACAGAAAGCGAAATTGCAAAATTAAATCCTGACAATATTCTCATCATTGGCGGGACAATCAGTGTTTCTAAAAATGTAGAAAATACATTAAAAAAATATGGTTCTATCGATCGGATTGGCGGAGCAACCCGTTACGAGGTTTCTAAAAACATAGCCGATCGGATGGGGAATTACAGCCAGGCAGTAGTGGCCACAGGCATGGTCTTTACGGATGCCCTGTCAATCGCTCCATATGCTGCAATGAACGGTTATCCGATTTTACTTGCGGGAGACAATAACATCCGCAGTGATTACAAAATTCCAAGCAAGGTTACAATTGTCGGCGGTCCGTTGAGTGTCAGCACTGGTGTGGAAGCTGCATTAAAAAAGAAGGCAACTGTGAAACGGATTGGCGGCGTTTCCCGATATGAGGTATCTGCCAATATCGTTAAAGAATTAAATATGAAAGCAACAAAGGTATTTATGTCAAACGGCCAAACATTCGCGGATGCATTAACGGGATCTGTGCTTGCAGCAAAGCAGGGAAGCCCTTTACTGCTAGTTGAATCAGGCAGCCTGCCGTCACCAGTCGCTGATGTAGTAGCGTCAAAAGGAACTCAGTCATTTGCGCTGCTTGGAGGAAGCATTTCCATCAGTGATACGCTAAAGAACAAACTGGCAGATACTTTTGCAGGAACTGGATATACAGTCAAGTTAACCGGCGGAAACCTAGTGCTTTATAAAAACAGTACTGCAATCAAGACGCTTGGAACGTCTTTTACAGCACAGCCTAAAAAATATGCAACTACAAATTCTATCAGTCTGAACGGAACGCCATATCTCGGAAACATGAAATTTACAATAGAGTCAGGCAAATATGTTCGGCCAATCAATGTGAATATCCCCTTTGAAGATTATTTAAAGGGTGTTGTTCCTCATGAAATGCCGGCCAGCTGGCAGAAAGAAGCGCTTAAAGCCCAAGCTGTCGCAGCGAGAACTTATTCCATCAGTTCGGCCGGAAAAGAAGTACAAGACACCACCGCTTTTCAGGTATATGGCGGATATGACTGGAATTCAAAAACTTCAGAAGTGGTCGAAGCTACAAAAGGAAAAGTTTTGAAATACAGTGGGAATTTGATTTCAGCTACGTATTCCTCAAGCAACGGAGGCTACACAGAAGCGAGCGGTGAGGTGTGGAGCAGCCAGCTTCCTTATTTAATCGCCAAAAAAGATACGTACGACCCGCAAATCAGCTGGTCTCTGTCTTTAAATAAAACCCAGCTTGATAAGAGTAGTCTGAATCTGAAAAGCCCGGGTTCTTGGTGGAGCTCTAAAAATGAAACAAACTCATCATATTTGAGCGGTTTGAAAAGCTGGTTTATTAAAAATAAATACAGCAATGCCGAGTCTATCAAAATCACGAAAATATCCAGTGTGAAATTCAGCACGGAGAAAACTGCCGGTCAGCGGCCGGAAACAGCAAGCGTCACATTCTCATATTTCGTGAAAGAAAAATCAAATGGCTATATTCTGTCAAATGGAAGCCTCAGTGAAAAAACAGCAACAATTACTGTACCTGCAACAGAGCTGAGAACGATGCTTGGCGCTTCCAATATGAAGAGTACATATGCTTCTGTCTCAAGCAATACAAACGCCTTTCTCATTAGCGGTAAAGGATACGGACACGGCATAGGCATGAGTCAGTACGGAGCCAATGCCAGAGCAGCTGCCGGACAATCTTATACAACAATTTTAAGTTTTTACTATCCGGGAACAACTCTATCAAGCTATTAAAAGATTGTTAGAGTCAAAGGAGGCGAGATGCCTCCTTTGTTCGTTATTTGATTTATGAATCATTATGAATCTTTGGAGGGACTATCTTTGCGGATCTTTCTTAAAAGCATACCTATGCTGATACTAGGAGTCGTGTTATTTGTACCAAATGCGTTTGCGGCCAACTCTGTTACAAGGCTGGATGGAGCAAGCAGATATGAGGTTGCAGTAAATGTATCAAAACAAGGCTGGAGCAGTGCAGGCACGGTTGTTATAGCAAACGGAACAGCATATGCCGATGTATTAACTGCTGCACCTTTGGCTTACAAATACAATGCCCCGATTCTATTGACGGAATCATCTAAACTGACTGCACCGACGAAAGACAGAATCAGCCAGCTTAAACCGAGCAAGGTCATCGTCATTGGCGGAACGATCAGTGTTTCTAACAACGTTGTAAGCGACATTAAAAAATTGGGTATTTCCAATGTGGAACGGATCGGCGGAAGAAGCCGCTATGAAGTTGCTCAAAATATTTCTAAAAAATTGTCTTCAAATTCAAAAGCAGTAATCGCAAATGGAACGGCATATGCTGACAGTCTGGCAATCGGTTCTTATGCTGCCCGTAATGGTATTCCAATTCTTCTGACGACTGCAAGCTCTATTCCCGAACCAACGAAAAATGCGATGAACAGCAAAGGAACAACATCGACTATTGTGGTCGGGGGAGAAATCAGTGTCTCAAAAAGCGTTTACAGCCAGTTGCCATCACCAACAAGGATCGGCGGGAACAGCCGTTTTGAAGTGGCTGCCAACATAGCGAAAAAGTATTATTCTTCATCAAAAGCTGCATTTGTCAGCAATGGCTATCAATATGCAGATGCTTTAGCGGGTTCTGTGCTGGCGGCGAAGCAAAATCGCCCAATGCTATTTACTGACGCCGGTTCATTGCCGACTGCGACAAGAACAGTCATCGGATCAAATAGCAAGAACACTTTCACAGTTCTTGGGGGAACCATTTCAGTTACCACAAATGTTGTGAATCAGCTGAAAAATGTGATTGTTGGCAAAAAGGTATTTGTGGATGCAGGACATGGTGGTTATGACAGCGGAGCGGTCGGTAATGGTTTAAAGGAGAAAGATGTTAACCTTGCCGTTGCTAAGCTTGTAAACAGCAAACTTTCCAATGGTGGAGCCATTCCGATTATGGCCAGATCTACAGATGTTTTCTTAGAGCTTTCAGAGCGGGTTGCAAAAGCAAAAAGCAATAATGCAAACCTGTTTGTGAGTATTCACGCCAATTCAGCGAGCCCAGCAGCAACCGGTACTGAAACCTACTATTATACAAAATATGAGTCAGAAAACAGCAAACGGCTTGCGACAGAAATACAAAACAGACTCTATAAAGCACTCAATACTCAAAACCGCGGCGTGAAAATCGGGAATTTCCATGTCATCAGAGAATCAACGATGCCGAGCAGTTTAGTGGAGCTGGCGTTCATTTCAAATGCGAACGACGCAAGTAAGTTAAAGAGTGCTTTGTATCAAGAAAAAGCAGCTCAAGCAATATATGAAGGAATCATTGGATATTATTAGGGGATTAAATTAGTAGACATCAATAGCGGCTTGCCGGCAGAACCCATCAGGAATTGCCGGCAAGCTTTTTTATACGATAAAATGAGAAAAATTTTAAACCACATATGCTATGTAAAAGTTTAACAAAATTTAAGGTTAGGCCTATTCTTATTGACAGATGTTTTTGATATAATTATCAGGCAAAAATATAACCGATCCATTAGGGTAGTGAGGTAATCGATGAAAATAAGCATTGTTATCCCTGTATATAATTCAGAAGATCTTATTTCCGAATGTCTTGATAGCTTAGTTAACCAAACGATGCCAAAAGAGGATTATGAGATTATATGTGTCGATGATAAATCTACGGATTCATCTTTAGACATTTTGAATCGATATAAAAAGAAATATGACAATATTGTTGTTGTTGAAAGAACCGTAAATTCAGGCGGTCCAGGTGCGCCGCGGAATGATGCAATAAAAATTGCCAAAGGTGAATACATCCTGTTTGTTGATTCCGATGACTATCTAGGCAATGAAGCATTGTTAAGATGGTACAATTTCTCAAGAGAGAATGATTCAGATATTACTTTAGGTAAGTTAAAAGGGATAAACGGCCGAGGTGTTCCCAAATCAATGTTTAAGGAAACAAACCCAGATGTTGATTTGGTTGATTCCAAAATTGTTTTCACATTGGGACCCCAAAAACTGTTTAAAGCCTCACTTTTAAAAGAAAATCAAATCATCTTCCCTACTCACATAAAAGCAGCGGAAGATCAAGTCTTCACAATGAACGCTTATTTAAAGGCAAAGAAGATTTCTGTTTCAGCTGACTATGATTATTACTATCTGGTCAAAAGAGACGGTGAACATATGAGTGTTGCTTATGTTCCCCCAGAGAACTTTTATGGAGCAATGGAAGATATTATTTCTGCTATCAAGGCTAGTGACCTGGAAGAAGGAAGAAAAATTAAACTGATGGCAGTATTTTTAAACAGGCATTTCGATTTTTCGCGGACAAAAAATGTCACAATAAAAATGAAGACCGATGAAGAAAGAGCTGAATGGTTTAAATATTTGTCTTCATTTATTCATGCAGTACCTGAAGAGGCTGATCAATTTGTGCTTCCGCATATCAAATTGCGTCTGCTGTTTATTCGGAATAATGATTTGCAGGGGTTAACCCAGTATGAGCGTGAGGAACAAGACATTAAAAAGTTCTGTGTTGTATATAACGGGGATTTAATTGCACGTTATCCGAGCTTAGAGCGATATCCAATTTCTGAAGAACTATTAAAAGTGAATTATAAAAATAAGCTTGAGCATTATCTGCAAAATATTGAATTTAACGATCGCAGCCTCAGCATTCAAGGAACCATTAAACACAAATTGGTTGATGATGAAATGAATCAAAATCAATCTCTGACAGGAGTATTTGTTCATCGCGATACAAAGGCGGAAAAATACATTGCGCCGGCTAAGTATGAAAATTCAACATTTACATTTGAGTGCAAGTTTGATGAACTGGCATCTGCAGAAGAAGATTTAGGCGTTTGGGATTTCTTTATTGAATCGTCGATAGACGGCTACAAATTAAGGGCGAGAATCGGAAACAAGCGTGCTGCGTATAAGTATTCTACAAAAACGATGTATTTAGGGCATAATGCTTTGTTTGTCTTCAGTGCAAGACCATATTTCACAATGAACTACGATAATCTTTCGATTGATATAAAGAAACATGCCTATACAGAAGCAGAACTTTCATATGAAACAGAATCAAAAGATTTATCATTTATTTTTAAAGATAAGCAAATCTGTTTGCCAAATCATTCAAAAATCATTGTGAATACCGGACAGTCTGAAATCTCATTACCGGTAAAACGTATAGAGTTAGAGCCTAATTGCACAAAATTGACGGTAAACGTGCAGAGTTTGCTTGAACAGCTAGTTCATGTAAAGAAAGAGCGATTAATTGAATTTGCGATAAATACTTCCCAAAATAAAATCAGTGCAAAAGTGGATAACCAAACAATTGTCCTGGACACACGGAACGTGGAACGAAAATCCATGTTATTCTTTAGTAAAATGGTTGAGGTTCAATACAAGCTGTTAACCTCTAAATCAAAGTTTTATTTTCAATATTAAATGCTTCTCAACGAAAAGAGACAAATCAGTAAAATGATTTGTCTCTTTTTTTAAATAATATGCTTAATTTTTAAATAATATGCTTAATTTTTAAAAAAAGTGTCTAAAACAATAAAAAGTTTACGGATAAATGTCAGAAAAAATAACAAATTCACACTTCTTAACATACCATTTACATCCAATTAACATCCGTCTGCTAAACTGACTGGCATAGGTCATCATAACATCCCAAACAAATCGTGAGGTGTGTGTCAGTGAGTGCAGAGAAAAGCATGAATGTGAGTCGTGAATTCTCAGTTCAGCAAATACATTCTTTTACATTATCTGAAAAGACGGCTCGTTATTTGGCAATAAAGCGCGTAATGGATATTTGGTTTGCGCTCATTGGGTTGGCGATTGCGCTGCCAATGATTGCGGTATTTTCAATATTGATTTGTTTGGAGACGCCGGGGCCTGCCATTTATACGCAGGAACGCGTAGGGAAAGGCGGGAAACCATTTAAGCTTTATAAGCTTCGTTCCATGAAAATAGATGCCGAGAAGTCTGGGGCGGTTTGGGCACAGAAGCAAGATCCGCGGGTGACAAGGATCGGAGCTTTTATCAGAAGAACGAGAATTGACGAACTTCCTCAGCTGTTTAATGTGCTGAAAGGCGATATGAGTATGATTGGCCCTCGTCCGGAACGGCCTGTATTTACGGAAAAATTCCAGAATGAGATTCCAGGCTTTACACAGCGTCTGGCTGTTAAACCGGGATTGAGCGGCTGGGCTCAAGTGAACGGCGGTTACGATATGACGCCGAAGGAAAAGCTGATATTTGATTTATATTACATTCGCAATCTGACTTTCACTTTAGAATTAAAAATTATGTTAAAAACTTGTAAAGTAGTTTGGACGGGTGATGGTGCAAGATAAAACAGAATGCCATTATTCACCATCAATCTGAGCTTAAAAAGAAGTAGGGAATATGATGCCAAGTATTACAAAACAAATCATGAGCGGTGCAAAGTGGACAAGTATTTCAACTATGTGTATTACAATCATACAAATTGTTCAGTTTGCCCTGCTTGGAAATATGATGACCTTAACAGAATTTGGGCTTGTCGGCATGATCACAACGGTTACAGTTTTCGCCCAGATTGTGCTCGATATGGGTTTTGGCGCAGCATTAATTCAGAGAGACGACGCGACGGAGCGCCAGCTGTCAACATTGTATTGGCTTAACATTATGACGGGCGTTTTGCTGTTTGTTCTTTTATATGTGAGCAGTCCTGTCATTGCGGGATTTTATCAAAGAGAAGAGCTGGTGTTTCTGGTTCGGATTCTGGCGATTATGTTTTTGATCGCGCCAATTGGACAGCAATATCAGTATATGCTGCAAAAGCAGCTGCATTTTAATACGTTAAGCAAAATAGAGATTTTTTCAAATGTATTGTCATTCGGATATTTAGCGATAGCGGTTTTTATGATGGATGCGATTTTGGCGTACGTGATTTCTCAAGTCCTGCTGCAGTCCAGTAAAGGGATTTTATATTGGGCTGTATACCGAAAAAAGTGGCATCCTGCTTTTGTTTTTGATTTGAGAGGCATGAAGGATTTCTTTTCTTTTGGAGCCTTTCAGCTTTCATCCCGTCTTGTGAACAGACTGGGAGCAAATATCGACATGATTTTGATCGGCCGGTTTATTGGTGCTGAAGCATTGGGGATTTATAACCTCGCTTATCAGATTGTCACCATTCCGGTTTTGAAGATCAATCCGATTGTCACACGGGTGGCATTCCCTGTTTTCGCAAAAAACAAATATGAAAACAGCGTGATCAGAGAAGGCTTTCTGAATATGACAAAAATGCTGGCGCTTGTTTCGTTTCCGCTGTTAATCGGGCTCGTGTCTGTGTCAGACGCCTTTATCACAGCGGTTTTCGGAGAAAAGTGGCTTGCTGCTGTTCCGATCCTGAATGTTCTGGCCATTGTCGGGATACTAAGAGTGCTCATGAATCCAAATGGATCTGTACTGCTGGCAAAAGGAAGAGCTGACTTAGCGTTTTATTGGGATTCCGGCGTACTGCTGCTGTACGGATTATCACTGTTTGCAGCTGTACAGACGGGAAGCCTGCTGACAGTCGCATGGGTGTATGCCATTATCAGCGTTGTTAATTTCCTTATTGGGCGCTGGCTTTTGGCATATGTCATCAAGCTTAACCTTTCGGCTTATTTCCAGTCGATTATGAAGCCATTTCTGATTACTGCGGCGATGGGCATCATCGCGTTTGGTGTAAGCCTCAGTACCGAACACTTCAGTCTGCAGGCAGAAATGCGGCTGGCCATTTCAGTTGCGGCCGGGGCGCTGTGCTATCTCTTTCTTTTGGTAAAAGCGTACCCTCAAACGAAAAGCAAACTACTAAGAAAAGGACGTTTGTCATGAAGATTTTGTGGATCACAAGCGTATATCCGAGCAGTATGAAACCCGGAGAGGGTGTGTTTCATGAGACACAGGTGCAAGAGCTGCAAAAACTCGGGCTTGATATCACTGTGATATGCCCACGGCCTTTTCATTCAGCACCTGTCCGCATGCTGAAAAAGACATATCGAAAAAAGGATGCCAGACCGGAGTATGAGATTAGAAAGGGGATACCGGTTTACCGGCCTTTCTATCGGGCAGTTCCCGGCCAGCTGAAGTGGGCGCAGCCTCATCGGAGAATCGCATCAGCCGTTTTAAAAACCATGAAACAGCGCGACCTATATCCGGATCTGATCCATGCGCATTTTGCCATGCCATCGGGCGGGGCTGCGGCAGTCGTGTCAGAGTCAGCGCAAATTCCTTATGTCCTGACCTTGCATGGCAGTGATGTGAATGTCTATCCGCATTACAGCAAAGGAGCGTTTAAAGCCTTCAAGCGTGCCGTAGGTTCTGCGTCAGTTGTTTTAGCAGTCAGCCACAAGCTTCAGGAAGAAGCCAAAAAGCTTTCGGGCTTTGACAGCTCGGTTTTGCCAATCGGCATACAGCTCAGCCGCTTTCAGGAGAATGAGGAGACGAAAGAGGAAATCAGAAAAAGACTCGGACTCCCGCTCGATCAGCGTCTGGCTGTCTATGTCGGCCGGCTGGTCAGAGAGAAAGGCATTTTTGAACTGTCTGAAGCGATAGAATCGCTGCAGGACTCTCCTAAGGCAGTCTTTGTCGGGGATGGTCCCGCAAAATCGACGCTGACGCAGAAGGGGCATATCGTCACAGGCCAAGTGCCGAATCATCAGGTAAGAGACTATTTACTTGCGGCAGATCTATTTGTACTTCCTTCTTACAGTGAGGGGATGCCGACTGTTGTGATTGAGGCGCTGGCGCTAAGGGTTCCTGTTATTTGTACGGATGTTGGCGGAGTGTCGTCTTTATTCGGAAAGCACCAACATCTGCTGATTAAACCGAAATCCGCTCAAGCCTTGGCAGAAGCGATCACTCGGTACGAACATGAGCAAATATGGAAGCCGGAAGTAGCAGATGACTTGTATGAAACCGTGCAGGCTCAATTTGACGCAGGAAAAAACGCCAAGGCCTTGCATCATCAGTATCAGACGGTCACGAAAACTTCCGT
Organism: Bacillus sp. FSL L8-0358; assembly: GCF_038593095.1. Classification (NCBI taxonomy): domain Bacteria; kingdom Bacillati; phylum Bacillota; class Bacilli; order Caryophanales; family Bacillaceae; genus Bacillus; species Bacillus sp. FSL L8-0358. The sequence goes on along the minus strand of NZ_CP151962.1, from coordinate 3,538,272 downwards.
TTAATCGTAAGACACTGCGACCAATATAAATAGGAAGATCATTTTACAGGAGAGGGTTGAGCGCTGTGAAAAAAATAGCTGTCATTGGAACAGGTTATGTAGGACTCGTATCAGGCACTTGCTTTGCGGAGATCGGCAATAAAGTTGTTTGCTGTGATATCGATGAATCAAAAATCAGAAGTCTGAAAAATGGGGTAATCCCAATCTATGAACCAGGGCTTGCAGACTTAGTTGAAAAAAATGTGCTGGATCAGCGCTTGACCTTTACGAACGATATCCCGTCTGCCATTCGGGCCTCAGATATTATTTATATTGCAGTCGGAACGCCTATGTCCAAAACAGGTGAAGCTGATTTAACGTACGTCAAAGCGGCGGCGAAAACAATCGGTGAGCATCTTAACGGCTACAAAGTGATCGTAAATAAAAGCACAGTCCCGGTTGGAACAGGGAAACTGGTGCAATCTATCGTTCAAAAAGCCTCAAAGGGTAGATACTCATTTGATGTTGTATCTAACCCTGAATTCCTTCGGGAAGGGTCAGCGATTCATGACACGATGAATATGGAGCGTGCCGTGATTGGTTCAACAAGTCATAAAGCCGCTGCCATCATTGAGGAACTTCATCAGCCATTCCATGCTCCTGTCATTAAAACAAACCTAGAAAGTGCAGAAATGATTAAATACGCCGCGAATGCATTTCTGGCGACAAAGATTTCCTTTATCAACGATATCGCAAACATTTGTGAGCGAGTCGGCGCAGACGTTTCAAAAGTTGCTGATGGTGTTGGTCTTGACAGCCGTATCGGCAGAAAGTTCCTTAAAGCGGGTATTGGATTCGGCGGTTCATGTTTTCCAAAGGATACAACCGCGCTGCTTCAAATCGCAAAATCGGCAGGCTATCCATTCAAGCTCATCGAAGCTGTCATTGAAACGAACGAAAAGCAGCGTGTTCATATTGTAGATAAACTTTTGACTGTTATGGGAAGCGTCAAAGGGAGAACCATTTCAGTCCTGGGATTAGCCTTCAAACCGAATACGAACGATGTGAGATCCGCTCCAGCGCTTGATATTATCCCCATGCTGCAGCAGCTGGGCGCCCATGTAAAAGCATACGATCCGATTGCTATTCCTGAAGCTTCAGCGATCCTTGGCGAACAGGTCGAGTATTACACAGATGTGTATGCTGCGATTGAAGACACTGATGCATGCCTGATTTTAACGGATTGGCCGGAAGTGAAAGAAATGGAGCTTGTAAAAGTGAAAACCCTCTTAAAACAGCCAGTCATCATTGACGGCAGAAATTTATTTTCACTTGAAGAGATGCAGGCAGCCGGATACATTTATCACTCTATCGGCCGTCCCGCTGTTAGGGGAACGGAACCCTCTGACAAGTATTTTCCGGGCTTGCCGCTTGAAGAATTGGCTAAAGACTTGGGAAGCGTCAATTTATAAAAAGAAAAAGTGTTACTTGGTTGAAGCTGCCGGCTGCTAGGCTCGGTCGCCGGCTCCTGAAACATCAGGAAAGGGGTTAAACATGTGAGTATCAAACGATCAGCGGTCCATACGCTAGCGTTACTGGCCGCTGCTATATTTGGAGTCGTCCTATTGCTGGGAGCCATCCACAAAGATATAGGTTTCATGCAGATGGCTGTTGTGCTTGCGGTGTTGGCAATTGGCCTGTTTTTACTGACGCTTGCAACCGCATTTACAACAAAAGAACGGCTCTTTATGGCTGTAATCTATATTTTGATCGCCTGCACTTTTTTAAATAATGCATTTTTCGCTATACATCTTGGATTTTTCAGTTTGTTCCTTTACCGGCTTCTGCTCATTGCAGCGGGTTGCCTTCATATTTTCGGCATGGTTCGGAATCGAACCCATATTGAAAGATGGCATGGGCTGCAAGTAAAAGGGATATTGCTCTTTTTCGCCTTTTGGTTTATATATGGCCTTGTTTCTCTGCTGTGGGCCAAGTCGGTAACAGTTGGCCTCAAGTATTTAGCCTTATTGGCAATGGGAATTTTCTTCATTTATCTTATTGTCATGTACGTGCAAAAAATGGAGCGGCTGATGATTGTTTATGCCATTTGGCTGGTGATGACGGTATTTCTGATGATCATTGGTTTTTACAATCATATCACCCACCATCATCTTGCGAGTTCCACATTGTACAGCGGACCGGAGTATAAGCAGCATTATCCGACATCGGTCTTTTTTAATCAAAATGACTTTGCGACCTTTTTATCCATCAGCTTCTTTTTTTACATCACGATGATGAAAAACATTAAGAATGGATACATCAAGGCGGTTGGCCTTGTGCTCTCGCTCTGTGCGTTGTATTTAATTTTTGCTACTGGTTCAAGAGCCAGCCTTCTGGGGATTTTTGCAGGTATTGCTGTCTACATCTTCATTGTATTGCCGCCTGTTTTAAAGAAAATGGCTATATGGCTGTCGGCGGCGGGAATTGCTCTTTTCGCAGTTCTTTTCGCCAGCAAAATCTATTCAAAGTTTTGGGGGCTGTTTCTGGCCCCGCAGACGCTACATTCATTTCATGACAGACTTCCATCAAATGTGGCTCGGGCAAATCTGCTGAAAAACGCTTGGCATTTTTTCCTTGATTCATACGGATTCGGAGTCGGAGCAGGAAATGTATCCTATTATCTTGAGCATTATGCTGTATATGATACTGACAATGTGGCAGAGGTGCATAACTGGCTTGTTGAAATTCTTGCTAATTTTGGCTTGTTCATCATGCTGGGATATCTGTCCGTTTATGCCTACCTCATATGGGTGCTTTACAAGTTTTATGAAAGAAAATTAGAAAATCAGTCAAAACTGATCACAGAAGGACTTATTACCGCTATGGTCAGTTTCCTGGTATCAAGTATCAGCCCAAGCTCTGTTTCAAATTTATTTTTCCATTGGGTGTTTATGGCGCTCGTCATCGCCGCCGTGAATGTGTTAAGGCGATCCAGACAAATGCCTGAGCCGATGTACAGATAAACAGACTACAAAAAGCAGGGAGACTTATATGAACGATATATTGATAAGAATAGCCCGTCGCATAAAAAAAAATATCATTTGGATCATAGCGGTGCCAATTATATTAGGTGCGGCGGGGTATATCCTGCCGTCACAGATCGCTGATCAAAAGAGCTATACAGCTGAAGATACTTTGGCTGTGGGGAGCTATGATCATCCGGTTTATAACAGCACAGAAGAGATTCCGCTACTGCTAAAGAGCGACTCTTTTTTGAAGGAGGCGCTTCCTGATGAAAAGGATGAAGATGTAGCAGAAATCAAAGAGAAGCTTACAATCAAAACGGAATCCAAATCGTTACTGACTTTAAGCTATAGCGACGAGGATAAGGATCGAACGGAATCTATCTTAAACGCCATATCCTCCACCTTCCTCAAAAACGATCAAAAGCTGTATGCAGAAAGAGAAGCCGTCATCCGCAGCAGCATAGACGCGCTTGAAGGCGAGTCGGTGAGTGAGGATTCCAAAGTGGATAAAGAGAGATTTTTATATGAGCTCAAAAACACACAGCTTAACCTGAAAGCGGCAAGTGTTACTGATTCCGAAACCGTAAGTGAGACAGCAGGCGGCGGAATGTCTCCGAAAAAGAAAGCAGTTCTCGGTGTTATGATTGGCCTTACGATTGCCTTTATGTTCGTTGTCATTCCTGAATTTTTCAGGGAATCCTTTTAAAATCATACGATGGAGATGTGATCATGACCAATTGGAAACCTCTCGTATCTGTCATTACACCTTCCTATAATGCGCGTGACTATATTGAAGACACGGTTCATTCGGTATTAGATCAGAGCCATCCTCATTGGGAAATGATTATCGTGGATGATTGCTCAACGGATGGGACCCGCGATATTTTACAGCAGTATGAAAAAATAGACAAAAGAATTCATGTGGTGTATTTGGAAGAGAACTCCGGAGCTGCGGTTGCTCGCAACAAAGCGTTGGAACGCGCTCAAGGGCGCTACGTAGCTTTTTTGGACAGTGATGACAAATGGAAAAAAGACAAACTGGAAAAGCAGCTTGAGTTTATGATGGAGCGCTCCTGTGCGTTTTCTTTCACGGGCTACAGCTTAATGGCGCAGGATGGGACCCCGCTCGATAAATTTATTCATGCGCCGGAAAGCCTGACGTACGATGACGCCCTGAAAAATACAATTATCGGCTGCTTGACGGTGATGATTGACAGGGAGCAAACGGGACAGATCCAAATGCCGAATATCAGAACGAGACAGGACTTAGCCACATGGCTGTCTCTTTTAAAAAAAGGATTTACTGCCTATGGAATGAATGAATGCCTGGCTGAATATCGGCTTGTCAATAACTCAATTTCCAGCAACAAATGGAAGGCTGCGAAAAAAACGTGGTTTGTCTACAGGGAGATCGAACGGCTTCATTTTATGAAAGCAACATGGTGTTTTGTTCAATATGCAAAAAACGCGGTGAAAAAAAGATTATAGCCGCAAACAGAGAGAAAAGGTGATGAAGGTGGAAACAAAAGAAGCAATCATTCATGTCATCGTTGCCACTGCTGAATGGGGAAAAGACCAATTGAGATACAGAAGGCACAGGCTGGCAGAATTTTTAGCTGCTCAGGAGGAAACGAAGGAAGTTATTTGGGTATGTCCGGCTCCGCGTGCCCAAGGGAAAGAGTTTCAGGAAGTCCATTCTGGCATCAGGCAATTCGCTGTCAAAGACCTGCTGCAGAAAAAAATGTTTCGTTTCGGACGATATACCGATGTCTTTTACAGACATAAGCTCTCCCCATTACTCGATGAGCTTACACCTGCTTCTGCAAACGGTGAACGCTGCTGTTTATGGTACACGTTTCCCGGATTCCCGCTGCTGTCTTCGCTGTATCCTTGGGATCAGGTCATTTATGACTGCAGTGACTTATGGGCGGCGCCGATCAGCGGCCGATCAAATCTGCTGTCTGAATTCCGGCGAAAAGTCATTAAATCGGCAGAGCTGAGAATTATACAACGAGCAGATTCAATAACCTGTTCATCAGATTATCTTCACAAGGAAGTAGACAAAAAACTGACGGCAGGACGAGAAAAGGTTCATACTGTGGAAAACGGTGTGGAGTATGAGCTGTTTTCTGCAAATAAACAAGCTCCCGATCGCAGTATACTGCAGGGGAGAGAAGGAACAGTGTTAGGTTTTATCGGCGGAATTAAACCGAAGCTCGATTTTAAAATGATTGAAGAAGCCGCCCTGCAAAAGCCTGATTGGACATTTTTATGGGTTGGCCCGGATGCCACCAATGGTGACGTTTCATTTCAAGAGCTGCTGAGGCTTCCCAATGTCATATGGACCGGTCCGGCAGATCCAAAAGAAGTGCCTCATTATATGGAGCTTATCGACATTGGCATCATGCCTTATAAAAAATCATCGTATAATCAAGCTGTGTTTCCGCTGAAACTATTTGAATTTTTAGCGGCAGGAAAACCTGTCGTCGGCTCTAATCTCCCGTCAACCTCAAAAATGCAAAAGCCGTATGTATACGAATATGTAGAAGGTGATCATCCAATTGAATTTATAGCAGCTTGTGAAAAAGTTCTCGGACAAAACGGAGACGAAACCTATAAAGAAATGCGCCGAAACATCGCTCGCACACAAGATTGGAATTGCTTATTTAGACAAATTATGAAATATACAGGGATTCAAAAACATGCGTAGTCCTATAAATTGGGATGCGCGTTTTTTGATTATACGTGTTTCTTTTTGATGAAGCTTGTTATAATAACTAAGGAGAAGGTATAATGGAAGGAACGGTTCTCTATATAAATAAAGACTTCATTTAATTCCAAAGGAGACTTCTTTATGCTTGACGAACGCATGATTCGCATTGTTGTTGCGTTTATTGTCTCGCTGCTGACAGTTTTAATCATAACCCCAATCGTAAAAAGGATTGCGATTAAAATAGGTGCAGTTGACCAGCCCAGCAATCGAAAAGTACATGACAAAATCATGCCCCGCATGGGCGGGCTGGCCATATTTATCGGGGTGGTTGCAGGCGTGCTTGCATCCGGTATTTACACAGAAACAAGGATGACGGCAATTACAGTCGGAGCATTCATCATTATTGTGTTAGGTATTCTTGACGATAAATATCAATTAAGTGCAAAAGTTAAGTTTTTGATTCAATTAGGTGTAGCCATTATGATTGTAAGCACCGGCTTAAAAATGGACTTTTTCTCAGTACCTTTTTTAACAGAACGATTTGAGTTAGGATGGATGGCTTATCCGCTGACGGTATTATGGATTGTCGGCATCACGAACGCAATTAACCTGATTGATGGATTGGATGGCCTTGCTGCCGGTCTTTCTGTTATCGGCCTGTCAACGATCGCTGTCATGGCGCTATCCGGCGGAAAAGTGCTCATTCTGTCACTCTCATTAGTCGTTATTGCCAGCACGCTGGGGTTTTTGTTTTACAACTTCCATCCGGCAAAAATCTTTATGGGAGATACGGGATCACTGTTTTTAGGGTATAGTATTTCGATTCTTTCATTATTAGGCCTGTATAAAAGTGTCACATTGTTCAGTATCGTTATCCCGATTATTATATTAGGCGTACCGATTTTTGATACAACTTTTGCTATCATCAGGAGAATATTAAACAAACAGCCGATTTCAGCGCCTGATAAATCGCATATTCACCATAGACTGATGGCCTTTGGCCTTTCACATCGGATGTCGGTCTTAGTTATTTATTTAATTGGATTTATTTTCAGTATCAGTGCGATTGTACTTAAAAGTGCCACAATTTGGCTTTCTTTGTTTATTATCTTCATTTTAATTATTTTTATGCAAATCATAGCAGAAGTGACAGGGCTCGTGAATGAAAAATTTAAGCCGTTTACAAAGTTTTATAAACGGCTGGTGAAAAGGAATTAAAAATTCCGGCTTATGTGCCGGAGTTTTTTTCTGCGCAAAAATGCCCAATCCTCTAAAAGGACCGGGCATTTTTTAATAGGATGAATCAGTTGTTGAATTCGTTGTACTGTTTGAGCTTGTGCTGCTGTCATTCGAATAGCTGCTTTCGCTCGTCGTCCCGTCAGTTGTTGTTCCAGTGCTGCCAGAACTGCTTGAGCTGTCAGTTCCGTCTGTTGAACTTCCGGTACCGGAAGTTCCAGTGCTTGTATCAGGAGTATAATCTAAATGCTCTTGAAGCGTTTTTCTGACTTTCTCGAGATTTGTAGCATCAGGTTCAAAGTAATATGTGTTGTTAGGCCCTAAATACAAATCAGAACCTGTAATGCTCAATGTGTCGATTTTTTTGCTGGTAAAGCCGCTGTAAATCTGCTGAAGCGCTAAACCTTCAGTAATGCGAATATTGGTTTCAACGTTTTCGCTGGCTTTTTCTGCGATTTTATCAATTTTAGCAATGTTGCTTGCACTTGACATTCGGTCAATCAGCGCGTTTAAGATTTGTTTTTGTCTGTCATTACGGCCAAAGTCTCCGCGTTTATCCTGTTTTCTCATCCGGGCATATGCCAAGGCTTCTTCGCCGTTTAAATGCATCTCGCCTTTTTTGAAGTAAATCCGTTTGCTTTCGTCTACATCACTTTTTTCATCGAAATCGAAAGGCACGTCTACATCAATACCGCCGACTTCATTAATCACATCTTTAAATCCGTCAAAATCAACTGTGACATATTTATCGATCGGGATTTGCAAGAAGTTTTCAACAGTTTCAACTGTTTCATCTTTACCGCCTTTGCTGTAAGCGGCATTGATCTTCGTCTTGCTTCCAGTTGTGTCACCGGCTAATTGCACACGTGTGTCACGCGGAATGCTCAGCATTTTCATGGTTTTATTTTTGGGATCAAGGGTAACAACAATAAGAGAGTCTGATCTCCCTTTTTGTCCTTTAGTCGCGTAATCCTCTATTCCCATAAATAAAATAGAAAACGGTTTTTTCTTCATGTCTACAACTTCGTTGCGAAGATTTGATTTATTCCCGCGGGATAGGGCATCGTATGATTCATCCGCAGCGTTAATGGTTTTATAAAGTTTATACCCGCCAAGCCCTACAACTACCAATAATGCAAGGGCGAACAATAACATAATTCTTTTTAAAATTTTCCTGCGTTTGCTCTTTTTCTTTTTTCGCACACGCACTCTAACGCGTTCAGCCATTATTCAGTCTCCTTTATGTGATTGACGGCTTTTTCAAGATACGTCAACTCTCCCTCTTTAATATCACTCTTTCCATTTGTCAGTTCTGTCATCCATTCAGAAAAAGCGTTTGTTTCTTTTTCTTCGACGTATGTTTCGAATTCAACATTTTCTGAATAATGGATTTCCTTTAACAGAAATTGTGACTCCCTTAATTCATTTTCAATCTTGCCAAGCCATGTGTAATCTGCGGAGGTATGCATGATTCGCATAAGCTTCCGTTCTGCAACACCTATATGATTTAATCCTTCAGACACTGATTTCCCATAAGCGCGAATTAATCCGCCAGCCCCAAGCTTAATGCCTCCGAAGTAGCGTGTAACGACGGCGCAAGTATCCTTCAGTTTGCGTTTTTTTAAAACCTCGAGCATCGGCACTCCCGCTGTACCGCTTGGTTCCCCGTCATCATTGGCTTTTTGGATATGATCATTCTCGCCAATAACATAAGCCGAGCAATTATGAGTCGCATTCCAGTGCTGTTTCTTTATTTTCTGTATAAATTCCTGTGCCTCTTGTTCGGTAGAAACACGGCTTAAATGACAGATAAAACGCGATTTTTCTATAACAATCTCGTGTTCTCCTGCTTCTTTCACAGTAAAATAGCTGTGCAGCATGCTAGCTGACCCTCCTGCTAAGCATAAAAGACTGCCTATACAAATTCGTACAGTCTTTAGAATTTTTGTGCGTATTTTGGTATCATAAAGAGTAGATAGTATATAAAAATGTTTTTTTCTAGAATATACGCATTCTTTCATTATAATTCGACATAATTTGCAGATCAATTACATTTATAATAAAAATATATGACAACGCCGTGACGGAGGGAAATTATGAATAAAACAAAGATGGATTCCAAAGTGCTGGATTCTATTTTGATGAAGATGCTGAAAACCGTTGACGGGAGCAAGGACGAGGTTTTTCAAATCGGGGAGCAGTCACGCCAGCAGTATGAACAGCTGGTCGAAGAACTGAAACAAATTAAACAGCAGGTGTATGAAGTGATCGAGCTTGGCGATAAACTTGAAGTGCAAACCCGCCATGCGAGAAACCGTTTATCCGAGGTCAGCCGTAATTTTCATAGATTCAGTGAAGAGGAAATCCGCAATGCTTATGAAAAAGCCCATAAGCTGCAGGTAGAATTGACGATGATCCAGCAACGTGAGAAGCAATTGCGCGAACGGCGGGACGATTTGGAGCGCAGATTGCTAGGGCTTCAGGAAATCATTGAGCGGTCAGAATCATTAGTAAGCCAAATTACAGTTGTACTCAACTACTTGAATCAGGATTTGCGCGAAGTTGGACTGCTTCTTGCTGATGCTCAGGCAAAACAGGATTTCGGCTTAAGAATTATTGAGGCGCAGGAAGAAGAGCGAAAAAGAGTCTCAAGAGAAATCCATGACGGACCCGCTCAAATGCTGGCGAATGTTATGATGAGATCGGAATTAATCGAGCGGATTTTCCGTGACCGGGGCGCAGAGGACGGATTCCAAGAAATTAAAAATCTCCGCCAAAATGTTCGGAATGCCCTTTACGAAGTGAGAAGGATTATATATGATTTAAGACCGATGGCCCTTGATGACCTAGGCCTGATTCCAACTTTAAGAAAATATCTATATACAACCGAGGAATATAACGGGAAGGTCAAAATACATTTTCAGTGCATTGGAGAAACAGAGGATCAGAGGCTAGCGCCTCAGTTTGAGGTTGCGCTCTTCAGGCTCGCACAGGAAGCTGTGTCTAATGCGCTAAAGCATTCTGAATCTGAAGAAATTACAGTCAAAGTTGAGATCACAAAGGATTTTGTGATTTTAATGATAAAAGATAACGGTAAAGGGTTCGACCTGAAGGAAGCGAAAGAGAAGAAAAACAAATCATTCGGCTTGCTGGGCATGAAAGAAAGAGTAGATTTATTGGAAGGAACGATGACAATAGATTCGAAAATAGGTCTTGGGACATTTATTATGATTAAGGTTCCGTTATCTCTTTGACTATGATTTGTAAAATAGAGCCAAAAGGCATATTGACCGAATGCTAGAGTATATAGAACAATAATACAAGGAGGCGTGGCTTGTGACTAAAGTAAACATTGTTATTATCGACGACCATCAGTTATTTCGTGAAGGTGTTAAACGGATATTGGATTTTGAACCTACCTTTGAAGTGGTAGCCGAAGGTGATGACGGAGACGAAGCGGCTCGTATTGTTGAGCACTATCATCCTGATGTTGTGATCATGGATATCAATATGCCAAACGTAAATGGTGTGGAAGCTACAAAACAGCTTGTAGAGCTGTATCCTGAATCTAAAGTAATTATTCTATCAATTCACGATGACGAAAATTATGTAACGCATGCCCTGAAAACAGGTGCAAGGGGTTATCTGCTGAAAGAGATGGATGCTGATACATTAATTGAAGCGGTTAAAGTAGTGGCTGAGGGCGGATCTTACCTCCATCCGAAGGTTACTCACAACCTCGTTAACGAATTCCGCCGCCTTGCAACAAGCGGAGTTTCGGCACACCCTCAACATGAGGTTTACCCTGAAATCCGCAGACCATTACATATTTTAACTAGGCGGGAATGTGAAGTGCTGCAGATGCTTGCAGACGGAAAAAGCAACCGCGGTATTGGTGAATCATTGTTTATCAGTGAGAAAACCGTTAAAAACCATGTCAGCAATATTTTACAAAAAATGAATGTAAACGACCGGACGCAGGCCGTTGTGGTCGCCATTAAAAATGGCTGGGTAGAAATGAGATAGTATAATAGGAGACTTGCCTTTTTCTAGGCAGGTCTTTTTTTAGGCTGCCGTTTCCCTTACAATAGAGTTATAAAGCAATAAGGCAGGTATCGAAGCTATGAATATTGCAGTCGTAACAGACAGCACGGCATATATTCCGAAAGAAATGCGTGAACAACATCAGATACATATGATCCCTCTCCAGGTTGTTTTTGGGGAGGAGACTTACCGTGAAGAAATTGAGTTGGACTGGAAAAGCTTTTACGAAGAAGTGAAAAAACATAATGAGCTCCCGACGACTTCTCAGCCGCCAATCGGCGAGCTGGTTGCGTTGTATGAAGAGCTTGGCAAGTCTTATGATGCGGTTATCAGTATCCATCTTTCCAGCGGGATCAGCGGAACATTCAGCAGTGCAGCAGCGGCTGATTCGATGGTCGCCAATATTGATGTGTATCCATTTGACTCAGAGATCAGCTGCTTGGCTCAAGGCTTTTATGCTCTTAAAGCTGCTGAATTAATCAAAAACGGAGCATCATCGCCGGAAGATATTATAAAAGAACTGGAAGAAATGAAAAAAACAGTTCGAGCTTATTTTATGGTAGATGACTTAGCTCATCTTCAGCGCGGCGGGCGATTAAGCAGCGCCCAAGCCTTCATTGGTAGTCTTCTAAAGGTAAAGCCTATCCTTCATTTTGACAATAAGGTAATTATGCCTTTTGAGAAGATTCGCACACGTAAAAAAGCAATTTCGCGTATTTATGAGCTTTTAGACGAAGATGCGAGTAAAGGGTTGCCTATGCGAGCTGCTGTTATCCACGCTAATCGAGAGGAAGAAGCAGCGAAAATCATTGAAGAGCTTTCTGCAAAATATCCTCATGTTGAATTTTATAACAGCTATTTTGGCGCGGTAATCGGCACTCATTTGGGTGAAGGTGCGTTAGGAATTTGCTGGTGTTTTAAATAATGTAAAATCTCCGTTTTTTAGAGCGGAGATTTTTTATATTCTTATTTTAATAGTTGGACAGAAAATATTCATTCAGGCATACTGTCTCGAAAGGAGGCGTGCTATGTGAATGTGCCAGTTGAAAAAAACAGTTCCTTTTCAAAAGAATTGCAGCAGACGCTTCGGAGCCGTCATTTGCTCAGGACTGAACTCTCATTTTCCGATGAGATGATTGAATGGCATATCAAGAATGGATATATCACTGCTGAAAATTCTATATCCATAAATAAACGGGGATATAGATGTAATAGGTGCGGCCAAACTGATCAGCGGTATTTTTCTTTTTATCACTCATCTGGAAAGAATAAGCTGTATTGCCGTTCCTGTGTCATGATGGGCAGAGTGAGTGAGGAGGTTCCTTTATATTCATGGGAAGAGGAAAATGAACCAAACTGGAAGTCAATTAAACTGACATGGGATGGCAAGCTTTCAAGCGGACAACAAAAAGCCGCCAATGTATTAATTGAAGCAATATCAAAAAAAGAAGAGCTCCTCATCTGGGCGGTTTGCGGCGCTGGCAAAACAGAAATGCTGTTTCCTGGTATTGAATCAGCGTTAAATCAAGGACTGCGTGTATGTATTGCAACACCTCGCACCGATGTTGTATTAGAGCTTGCTCCAAGACTCAAGGCTGCCTTTCAGGGTGCTGACATTTCAGCGCTTTACGGAGGAAGCGATGACAAAGGGCGGCTATCTCCGCTTATGATTTCCACTACGCATCAGCTTTTGCGATATAAAGATGCAATCGATGTTATGATCATTGATGAAGTTGACGCTTTTCCATATTCTGCTGATCAAACCCTTCAATTCGCTGTTCAAAAAGCAAGAAAAAAAAACAGCACCCTCGTTTATTTAAGTGCAACACCTCCTAAAGAATTAAAAAGAAAAGCACTGAACGGACAGTTACATTCAGTTCGCATCCCCGCAAGACACCACCGGAAACCTTTACCCGAACCGCGCTTTGTATGGTGTGGAAACTGGAAGAAGAAATTAAACCGAAATAAAATTCCGCCAGCGGTGAAAAGATGGATAGAGTTTCATGTAAAAGAAGGGAGGCCTGTTTTTTTATTCGTTCCTTCCGTTTCTATTCTGGAAAAGGCTGCTGCGTGCTTTAGAGGTGTTCATTGCCGAACCGCATCTGTGCACGCGGAAGACAAGCATAGAAAGGAGAAAGTGCAGCAATTCAGAGATGGTCAGCTCGATCTATTAATCACAACAACAATACTGGAAAGAGGCGTCACAGTCCCCAAGGTGCAAACGGGTGTACTAGGAGCGGAATCACCTATCTTTACGGAAAGCGCACTTGTTCAAATTGCAGGAAGAACCGGCCGGCATAAAGAATATGCGGACGGCGATGTCATTTTCTTTCACTTCGGCAAAACAAAGAGTATGCTCGATGCAAGAAAGCATATAAAAGAAATGAATGAATTGGCAGCAAAAGTTGAATGTACAGACTAGCCATTATTTGAAAACGTGGTACAGTATACTCATATAACCGATGATGAGGAGCTGTAAAAATGCTTGTCAATTCAAAAGAAATCGTAATGAAAGAACTGCTCGACCGATATATGGACCAGCTTCATATGGCCTGTACTTGCCAAGTATGCCAAAACGATGTATTGGCACTTTCTTTAAACAAAGTGAGTCCATCCTACGTTACTGATCTTAAAAAGATCGCATATACGAAAGCTGAGCTGGTAGATAAACAAAAAAACACAGCAATGCTTGTCATTTTGGCTGAATCTGCTGCTGTAGTTTCAGAGAGTCCAAGCGATTTATGTCAAACGAAGCAGGAGGAGGCATTCATAAACTGATCTGTTTATTATGTGATTCGCAATTTTCTCAAGATGTTACATGGAGAGCCCTTTTTTTATTAAAGCCTGATGAAAAGGTTTGTTATTCTTGTAGAAGCAAATTAAATAAAATCACAGGACATATTTGCACTCTGTGCGGCAGACCTCAATCTGTTCATGCCGTATGCAGGGATTGCGAGGTGTGGAGAACAAGGATTAGAGACAGTTTGCTATTGCGTCAAAACCGTTCAGTTTACACATATAATGATATGATGAAAGAAACGCTCTCCCGTTTTAAATTTAGAGGAGATGCAGAAATCATAAATGCATTTAAAAGTGATTTTTCTTTAACCTTTTCTAAGGTTTACCCCGATAAGCATTTTGTTCTTGTACCTATTCCGCTGAGCAAGGAACGGGAAGAAGAGCGCGGATTTAACCAGGCACAGCTCTTGGCAGAATGTTTAGACCGGCCTTCCCACCATCCCCTCATTCGCCTGAATAATGAGAAACAGTCAAAGAAAAAGAAAACAGAACGCCTGCTGTCAGAGCGCATTTTTGACACAAAAAATAATTCAACAGAAGGTATGAATATCATTTTAATAGACGATCTTTATACAACAGGCGCCACCTTGCACTTCGCAGCCCGCTGCTTATTAGAAAAAGGAAACGCCGCTTCAGTGTCATCTTTTACCTTGATCAGAAGCTAAATGATTCTGTTTTTATGCCGATATAATCACTAGAAATTGACAAAGGCATATTATTGAATAAGGAGAAAAAAAGATGGGAGAACTGGCGAATTGTCCGAAATGCAATGCTTTATTTTTAAAAACAAAGCTGCAAACCGTATGTCAGGCGTGTATTAAGGAAGAAGAAAAATCATTTGAGACTGTCTATAAATTTTTAAGAAAACAGGAAAATCGGCAATCAACTTTGAGCCGGATAACTGAGGAAACAGGTGTGGAAGAAGAGCTGATATTGAAATTCATCAGGCAGAAGCGAATTCAGATCACTCATCTTCCTAATTTGGCATACCCTTGTGAAAGGTGCGGGACATCGATTAGAGAAGGCAAGTTCTGCAAGGCTTGCCAGTCCGATATTAAGGATCAAATGGATCATTTGAACCACGAGGATGCTCTGAAAATCGAGAAAGAAAATAGTAAAAAAGACACATACTATGCCTATAATACCAAAAACAGCTGATTCCCTAAACTAACTGAAAACGCAGTCGATAAAAGGGTTAAGATTGTTTAAAGACTGCAACGGAAAGCGAGAGGAATCCTATGAAAATCAATCAATTTGGAACACAATCCGTTAATCCATATCAAAAAAATTATGATAAGCAAGCGGTGCAAAAAACTGCTGCACAGCCTCAAGATAAAATTGAAATTTCATCACAGGCTAAAGAAATGCAACATGCATCCGACGCAGTCGCTGGTTCACGACAGGAAAAAATTGCGCAGCTTAAAGCGCAAATTGAAAACGGGTCATACAAAGTAGACGCAAATCATATCGCGAAAAATATGATTAATTTTTATAAAAAGCAATAAAAAAGGAGAAAGCCCATGTCAGCGAAGGCAATTATTGAACAATTGAAGCGACTTTGCGTTCTGCATGAGCACCTGCTCACGCTGTCTGAAGAAAAGACGGAAGCGCTCAAAGCCGGCAAAACAAAAGAGCTTTCTAACATTTTGACAAAAGAGCAAAAATATATTCAAGCGATCACGCAGACAGAAGATGACCGGATCAAAACAACTTCGGCCTTTCTCGGATATAGCGAAAATAATACTATTTCCGCATGTATCGCCAAAACCTCAGGCAGTGAAAAGGAAGAGCTGGAACAACTATACGAATCTCTTTCTCAAGTTCTCGGACGTCTGAAAAAAGTAAATGAGATGAATAGGCAGCTGACAAGAGACGCGCTGCAATTCATCTCTATTTCGTACGATATGCTGGTTCCTAAGGAAAATAACTTCAATTACAGCAAATCAATTAAAGCTGAGCTGCCGAAAAGCAGCCAAATGAAACTGTTTGATTCAAAAGCTTAGCAGAAAGGAATTCAGAAAATGACATCTACCTTTATGGGGCTTGAAACTGCAAGGCGGGCGTTAAGCGCTCAGCAGGCAGCGTTAAGCACTACTGCAAATAACGTGGCAAATGCCAATACTGATGGTTATACAAGACAGCGGGTCTCATTGGAGGCAACTGACTATTTCCCTGCTGTATCTAAAAACGCAGAAAAAACAGCGGGACAAATGGGTACGGGCGTTCAAGGAAAATCAGTTGAGAGAATAAGAGATATCTTTCTTGACTACCAATACCGTCTTCAAAACAACAGTGCCGGATACTATGACACGAAGGCCAAAGCTCTGTCCCAAATGGAAGGCGTTTTAAATGAAGCGGATGACAGCGGCTTGAACAGTGTGCTCAATTCGTTTTGGAATTCTCTGCAGGAATTATCGAATAATACAAATGAAGAAAGTGCACGTTCTGTTGTTGCTCGAAAAGGACAAGCTGTAGCTGAAACGTTTAATTATATTTCTGAATCACTTACAAATGTCCAATCGAATTTAAAAGCAGAGCTAAATACAACTGTGTTGGATGTCAATTCTCTGCTTTCTCAATTAAACAGTTTAAATAAGCAAATTGCACAAGTAGAGCCGGTCGGGCTTCTTCCGAATGGTTTATATGACCAGCGAGATTTGCTGATCGATAAATTATCCTCAATGGTTGATATCAAAGTCAGCTACAACAAATCAGGCGGGAATGCACTTGCATCTGCTGAAGGAACTGTATCAATTGAAATCCTTGATAAGAATAAACAGTCGCTAGGAACTGTTTTGGACGGTAAAAATTACGAGGTTTCAGAACTTGCAGCCAACTATGATAATGAAACTGGGTTAGTATCAAGTATTTCAATCGGAGATACAGCTGTGCAGGCGGAGTCCTTCAGCAGCAAGGGATCCCTTTTAGGATTTATAGAGTCTTACGGGTATATAACAGCAGATGGCCAAGAAAAGGGCGTATACCCGGAAATGCTTTCTGATCTTGACAATATGGCGCTTGAATTCGCGAAAGCTTTCAATGAAGTGCACAGAAATGGTGTGACCAAGAGCGGTGAACAAGGCGGAGACTTTTTTGATTTTACTGGCGGTGAAACTGAACCTGCCAAGGGCGCGGCGGGCAAGATCAAAGTGGCTGACAGCATAATAGATTCAAAAGGCGCAAACATTGCTTTCTCACTGACTGGTGCAGCCAACGATAACGCAAATGCTACAAAATTAGCAAATGTTTTAACCGGTAAAATAACCATTAACGGTAAAGAAACTAGTGTTTTAGATTATTATGCGGGTCTGATTGGCGAGTTAGGGATCGAAGCTCAAGAGGCTAATCGACTGGCGTCTAATACAGAAACACAGCTAAATGATGCTGACATAAACCGTCAGCAAATGAGCGCAGTTTCTTTAGACGAAGAAATGACGAATATGATTCAATTCCAACACGCATACAATGCAGCTGCAAGAATGGTGACTTTACAAGACGAATTACTTGATAAAGTGATCAACGGCATGGGTGTTGGAGGAAGGTAGGTAGAGTCACATGAGAGTAACACAAGGCATGATACAGCAAAACTCACTGAGATATATCGGTTCGAGCTACACGAAGCTGGATAAACTCCAGTCGCAGATTTCTTCAGGGAAAAAAATCTCAAAAGCTTCCGACGATCCTGTAGTAGCAATGAAAAGCTTAAAGTATAATACGCAACTGTCTCAAGTGCAGCAGTACAAAAGCAATGCTTCTCAAGCCTTTACCTGGCTCGAAAACACAGAAACAAACATTACAGAAGGAATTGACATCTTGTCAAAGGTCAGAGAATTAGCGGTTGAAGCTCAAAATGATACAAACGGCGAGTCGGAGCGGCAAGCGATTGGCGTAGAGGTAAAGCAGTTAAAGGAACAGCTTTTAAATATTGCGAATACACAAGTGAACGGCAGATATATCTTTAATGGCACAAATTCAGATAAGCCTCCGGTTACAGATAACGGAGACGGAACTTATACAATTTCTGATACAGCTGATGTCGTAGTCAATATATCAAATAATATGTCATTGAAAGTGAATTCAGATCCAAAGTCAGCTTTTGGAGGCACTTCTGAAAGCGGGCAAAATGTATTTGAAATGCTTGATTCTTTTGAGAAAGCACTAAATTCTGGTTCGCTAGATGGCATGGACAATGTTTTAGATGGTATTGATCATTTTTCTGACGGCATGAGTGCTGAACGATCTGATCTTGGAGCGAGATATAATCGTCTTGAACTGGTTAATACAAGACTGTCAGCTCAAGAAGAAACAGCTACAAAAGTGTTATCAGATAATGAAGATGTAGAACTGGAAGAAGTAATAACTGAATTTATTGCGCAGCAAAGCGTTCACAGGGCTACTCTGGCTGTTAATGCGCAAATTGTTCAGCCTACATTGATTGACTTTTTAAAGTAAGCGGCTCTTAGGAGTTCGCTTTTTTTATAGTTCAGGAGGTAGAGTGATGCAGATTCCCAGATTGATTATGCATAGTGTTCAAGGAAAAATTGGTTTAACAACGACGCCTGCCAGCTTAAAAATGGAGCAGCCTCAAGCTGATCTAGAGATCGAACAGCCGAGTGCGGAAATGGAAATATCGGTGACACCTGGAAAACTCACGATTGACCAGACACAAGCATGGGAAGAACTAGACAGAAAGCATGTTTTCAAGAGAATTGAAGAAGCCGCCCAACAAGGGCATGAGGATGTAATGGAGGGAATAGCACGCACTGCAGAAGAAGGCGACGAGCTTATGAGGATTGAAAATAAGGGGAACCCAATCGCTTCACAAGCAAGGAGGAACTCTGAAATGCACCAAATTCAATTAGGCGAAAATTATGCTCCTTCTCTATCTAGGGTGAAAATACAATATACTCCGTCACAGCTTGATGTTCAGATTACGCCGCGAAAGCCTGTTATTCAGGCTGAGCCGCATAAGCCAATTGTTGAATATACGCCAGGAAATGTTAAGGTTGACATGCTCCAATACCCTGATTTAAATATAGATGTAGAATACCCGAAAGAATCACCCGAAAAGTAAAAAGAAAAGGATCGTGAACAATGATCATTCATACGAAGTACCATGGCCAAATGAACATAAAAGAAGAGCAAATCATTCTTTTTGAAAGCGGGATTCCAGGCTTTTTAGAAGAAAAACAATTTGTCATACTTCCGCTTTCAGAAGACTCTCCATTCGTGGCACTGCAGTCCGTCACTTCAGAAAATCTTGCATTCATCGTCGTAAGTCCGTTTATCTTTTTTAAGAATTATGAATTTGACCTTGATGAATCAACTGCTGAACTTTTGGATATCGATAATATTCAAGACGTAGAAGTCATGACGATATTGACTATGGCAGAGCCATTTGAAAAGTCTACTGCGAATTTATTGGCTCCCATTATTGTGAATCGCAAGAACATGATGGCTAAGCAAGTCGTTTTACACGACTCCTCATATACGACAAAGCATCCGATTGGAGGAGAATCATGCTAGTTTTATCGCGGAAAATAAACGAAGCGATTCAAATAGGTGCTGATATTGAAGTAAAAGTGATTGCGGTTGAGGGGGATCAAGTGAAGCTTGGAATTGACGCCCCAAAGCATATTGATATTCACAGGAAAGAAATTTACTTGACCATTCAGGAAGAAAATAACCGTGCAGCAGCGTTATCCAGCGATGTGATCTCCGCATTATCCTCACAAAAAAAGTGAGGATTTTTTTATTTTTGTATTAACAAAATCAGAGACAATCCGATATTAATGATGTAGCCGGAAGGAGGCGCAAATGACTCCGCCAGTTACAAAAATAAGGCACAAGGACGTGCCTAAACAACATATTCAGGGAGGAACAAAACAATGAGAATTAACCACAATATCGCAGCACTTAACACACTGAACCGTTTGTCTTCAAACAATGGTGCAGCGCAAAAGAACATGGAGAAACTTTCTTCAGGTCTACGTATCAACCGTGCGGGAGATGACGCAGCGGGTCTAGCGATCTCTGAAAAAATGAGAGGACAAATCAGAGGTCTTGATATGGCTTCTAAAAACTCTCAAGACGGAATCTCTCTTATCCAAACAGCTGAGGGTGCATTGACTGAAACTCATGCGATTCTTCAACGTATGCGTGAACTTACTGTTCAAGCTGGTAACACTGGCACACAGCAACCTGAAGATTTAACTGCAATTAAAGATGAAATGGATGCTTTAACTGAAGAGATCGATGGTATTTCTCAACGTACTGAATTTAACGGAAAAAAACTTCTAGACGGTAGTGTAACAGCAGGTTTTACATTCCAAATCGGTGCAAATGCTACCCAAAATATTAATGTTACAATTGGCAACATGGATGCGACAACTTTAGGAGTAAAAGGTATTGATGTGTCATCAGCTACTTTTAGTTTTGACACTGAGATCGCTAAAATCGATACTGCAATTACAAGTGTTTCAAGCCAACGTTCAAAACTTGGTGCGGTACAAAACCGCCTAGAGCACACTATTAACAACCTTAGTGCTTCTTCTGAAAACTTAACTGCTGCTGAGTCTCGTATCCGTGACGTTGACATGGCGAAAGAAATGAGCGAGTTCACAAAGAACAACATTCTTTCTCAGGCTTCTCAAGCGATGCTTGCTCAAGCAAACCAACAGCCGCAAAACGTACTTCAATTGTTACGTTAATTTTAAAAAAGACCTTGGCGTTGCCAGGGTCTTTTAATTTATATTTCTATCTCTATCTCCGAATCATTCCTCATCCTGTCACTAACTCATGATATAATAACCGGATTCTCCACTAACTTTTTATAAATGTATTTCCAAACAAGAAATCTAAAACAGAAGATTTTTTTCCAAAAATATGTGTAATCTTATCTCCATTTAGTCGATATAAACGATAGATTGGGGCATAGGGGATGATCAATTGAACATTGAAAGGCTCACTACGTTACAACCTGTTTGGGATCGTTATGATACTCAAATACATAATCAGAAAGATAATGATAACGAGGTTCCTGTTCATCAAGTTTCATATACCAATCTTGCTGAAATGGTGGGGGAAATGAACAAGCTGTTGGAACCTTCGCAAGTTCATCTGAAGTTCGAGCTTCATGACAAGTTAAATGAATACTATGTAAAGGTAATAGAGGACTCTACAAATGAAGTGATCCGCGAAATTCCACCAAAACGGTGGCTTGATTTTTATGCGGCTATGACTGAATTTCTTGGGTTATTTGTAGATGAAAAAAAGTAGAATAGGAGTGGTTTGAGATGGTCACAAGAATAACAGGTCTGGCGTCAGGAATGGATATAGATGATATTGTATCAAAGCTGATGCAGACAGAAAGAGCGCCGCTTGATAAGCTGACACAAAAAAAGCAGACTCTTGAATGGCAGCGTGACAGCTATCGTGAAGTAAACTCAAAAATAAAAGAATTACAAGATTATATGTCTAATAATAAGCTGACATATCCGAGTACGTTTCAGAGTAAAACTGTAACAAGTTCAAACGAATCTGTTTTAACTGCTACAGGAACTGCAAGTGCAGCAAACTCTTCTTCTACTGTTGAAGTGGCGAGCTTGGCAACCGCAGCAACGTATAAGGCAAACAATTATACGGGATACACTCAAGGCGATTACAATTTGGCATTTAACGTTGTTGCGCCTGGCGAAACAACGGCAAAAACAGTGAACATTAGTGTGACGAGCGCCGATACGATTGATAATGTGATTTCTAAACTTAACAGCTCAGATCTAGGAGTATCAGCTTTTAAAGATAAAATTTGGAATGGTACAGAGTACGTAGAAACAATTGCGTTTTCTTCTAAAGCAACAGGTGCAGGAGGCAGTATACAGGCAGCAGACTCTGCTACAGCTGACTTTATGTCCGGTCAGCTTGGTTTTTCTTTGGATGCTGATAATAAGCTCACTGCTTACAAAGAAGGCACAAATGCCAAAGTCACAATTAACGGCTTTGAAATGGAGAAGCTGACAAACAACTTTACAGTTAATGGTGTTACCTACACAATTAAAAATACAACTGCAGCAACAGGCCCTGTTACCACATCTGTATCTACTGATGTTGACGGGATTTATAACCAAATCAAAGAGTTTGTAGATAAATACAATGAACTGGTTGACAGCCTGAATGGAAAGCTGAAAGAAGAAAAATACCGAGACTATGCGCCGCTGACGAGTGAACAAAAAGAAGCAATGACCGATAAAGAGGTAGAACTCTGGGAGGAAAAGGCAAAAAGCGGTTTGCTGAAAAATGATACTAGTATCAGCACTGGTACGAACCAAATGCGGACTGATTTTTATTCTCAAGTTAATGCGGATGGAAAAACCTATCAATTAACTGAATTTGGCATCACAACGTCAGGTGCTTACCAAATGCGAGGACATCTAGAGATTAATGAAGACAAACTGAAAGCTAAGATACAAGAAGATCCGCAAAGTGTCGCCGCTTTATTTACAAGCGGAACGAACAGCAGCGCCTATAGTGATAAAGGGATTATGAAACGCATCGGTGACACCCTGAAAAGTACGGTGAAGAGCATTGAAGCAAAAGCCGGCAACTCGACAATGGGAACCAATGATTATTCAATCGGTAAAAATTTAAACACGATCAGCACTAATATTACCAAAATGCAGGACCGGTTGACCACAATAGAAAACCGCTATTATTCAAAATTCAGTGCAATGGATTCTGCGATTCAAAAAATGAACGAACAAGCGTCCTATTTATCACAGCTTCTTGTACAATAAATGTAATTTGGAGGATGACACATGGCGATCCAAAATCCATATACAGCCTATCAGCAAAATTCAGTGAATACGGCTACACCCGGGGAGCTGACGCTTATGCTGTATAATGGCTGTTTAAAATTTATAAGACTTGCCTCTCAGGCCATTGAGAATGATGATATGGAACGTAAAAATGAGAATCTGATTAAAGCGCAAAATATTATTCAGGAATTAAATTTTACACTTAACCGTAACATAGAGCTTTCCGCTTCCATGGGTGCGATGTACGATTATATGTATCGAAGATTGGTACAGGCAAATATCAAAAATGATACGAGTATGCTGGCTGAGGTTGAAGGCTATGTAACAGATTTTCGCGATGCTTGGAAACAAGCCATTCAAAGTGAACGGAAGGACCGGCACGGATCAGGCGGGATCGCATGAATAACATAGATCAACTATACACTGAGACGAAGAGTATGCTGTCACACATACAAAATACGCCGGAAAGCGATGAGCTTTTAAAACAAATTGAAGACTTTGTGGCTAAACGGTCTGAACTGATTCAGGAGATATCTCTGCCGCTTTCAGAAGAAGAGCGAAAGCAGATGAAGCTAGTGCTGACATGGGATCAGCTTATTGTGAAGGAAATGGAACGACTGAAGCAGTCAATCGCAGCAGAACTTCAGCAGATGAAAAGAAAACGTGTGATGCATACCACGTATTTAAATCCTTATAACAACATTACGATTGACGGCACATATTATGACAAGCGTAAATAGGTGAGTGCCTTGAAGAGCATTGAAGATTATACGCTTTTATCAGCTTATTATCATCTTCTTTTTACCATTGAAGAAGGGTTGTGTTATTTGATAGAGGCTGAAGAGAATTTATCAAAAACAGAAGGGGATCGGATCTACCAAGATCTGATCCAAGCCTTTTTTTATTTGGATTCAACACATTCAACACTTCTCTTCATTATGGATTCACGGTGTGCTGAAATTTGTGTGAAAGCATTTGACCAAATTTTTGCGGAGTTTGATCAATTGGTCTCTTTCTCTTTTCCCTCTCATGAGTTCAGTGAGTATTTAAAGGGACATTTTCTGATTCATTATAGAAAATGGATGCTGTCTATTCATCAATGTATGGAACCCTTTTTAATCAATTAGGCGTGTGTGAGGTATTTGTTTCGTTCAATCAGCATATACATATACCTCCGAACCGCCAATAACAGAGCAAATACAAACAAAATTCGACAAAGTTCACTGAATTTTCACAAAAGATTTATGTTTCAGCAGGAATTGTAAAGGGTAAAAGAGAAATAGATACATATCCTTAATAAAAGGGAGGCGTTCTTTGATGAACTATAACATCAGAGGAGAAAATATTGAAGTGACACCCGCGTTAAAGGATCATGTCGAGAGGAAGATCGGCAAGCTTGAGCGCTATTTTGACCATAGCGTGGATGCTGATGTGAACGTCAACTTGAAGTTTTACAATGACAAGGAGTCTAAGGTTGAGGTTACGATTCCGATGACAGATCTGGCGCTTCGGTCCGAGGTGCATAACGAGGATATGTACAACGCAATTGATCTCGCAACAAACAAACTGGAACGTCAAATCCGTAAGCATAAAACGAAAGTAAACCGTAAATTCCGTGAGCAGGGCTCTCCAAAATATTTATTGGCAAACGGTCTTGGCTCTGATACAGATATTGCGGTTCAGGATGACATAGAAGAGGAGGAGAGCTTGGACATTGTCCGTCAGAAACGCTTTAATTTAAAGCCGATGGATAGTGAAGAAGCGATCCTGCAAATGAATATGCTCGGCCATAATTTCTTTGTTTTCACAAATGCGGAAACAAACCTTACAAATGTCGTGTACCGCAGAAATGACGGGAAATATGGCTTAATTGAACCGACTGAATAATGAAGAGAAGCCTTCCGTGATGTCCGCGGAAGGTTTTTGTTTTTCTTATTTGCAAATTCTTTGGAAATAACAAAAGGTATGATATGATAATGAGAGGTATACATGGACTAGTAAATTATTTATACATGCCTCTAAAATAGGCATGTGAAGATAGAGGAGCGTTATAAATGCTTGGAATTTTAAATAAAATGTTTGATCCAACAAAACGTACGCTGAATAGATACGAAAAAATTGCTAACGATATTGATGCGATTCGCGGAGACTATGAAAATCTCTCTGACGACGCGTTGAAACATAAAACAATTGAATTTAAAGAGCGTCTTGAAAAAGGGGCGACAACGGATGATCTTCTTGTTGAAGCTTTCGCTGTTGTTCGAGAAGCTTCACGCCGCGTAACAGGCATGTTTCCGTTTAAAGTCCAGCTCATGGGGGGCGTGGCGCTTCATGACGGAAATATAGCGGAAATGAAAACAGGGGAAGGGAAAACATTAACGTCTACCCTGCCTGTTTATTTAAATGCGTTAACAGGTAAAGGCGTACACGTCGTGACTGTCAACGAATACTTGGCAAGCCGTGACGCTGAGCAAATGGGGAAAATTTTCGAGTTTCTCGGTCTGACTGTCGGTTTGAATTTAAACTCAATGTCAAAAGACGAAAAACGGGAAGCTTATGCCGCTGACATTACTTACTCTACAAACAATGAGCTTGGCTTCGACTATTTGCGTGACAATATGGTTCTATATAAAGAGCAGATGGTTCAGCGCCCGCTTCATTTTGCGGTAATTGATGAAGTTGACTCTATTTTAATTGATGAAGCGAGAACACCGCTTATCATTTCTGGACAAGCTGCAAAATCCACTAAGCTGTACGTACAGGCAAATGCTTTTGTCCGTACGTTAAAAGCGGAGAAGGATTACACGTACGATATCAAAACAAAAGCTGTACAGCTTACTGAAGAAGGAATGACGAAGGCGGAAAAAGCGTTCGGCATCGATAACCTCTTTGATGTGAAGCATGTCGCGCTCAACCACCATATCAACCAGGCCTTAAAAGCTCACGTTGCGATGCAAAAGGACGTTGACTATGTAGTGGAAGACGGACAGGTTGTTATTGTTGATTCCTTCACGGGACGTCTGATGAAAGGCCGCCGCTACAGTGAGGGGCTTCACCAGGCGATTGAAGCGAAGGAAGGGCTTGAGATTCAAAACGAAAGCATGACCTTGGCGACGATTACGTTCCAAAACTACTTCCGGATGTACGAAAAACTTGCCGGTATGACGGGTACGGCTAAGACAGAGGAAGAAGAATTCCGCAACATCTACAACATGCAGGTTGTCATGATCCCTACCAACAGGCCAGTTGTCCGTGATGACCGCCCGGATTTAATTTACCGCACGATGGAAGGAAAGTTTAAGGCAGTTGCGGAGGATGTCGCACAGCGTTACATGACGGGACAGCCTGTTCTAGTCGGTACGGTTGCCGTTGAAACATCTGAATTGATTTCTAAGCTGCTTAAAAACAAAGGAATTCCGCATCAAGTGTTAAATGCCAAAAACCATGAACGTGAAGCGCAGATCATTGAAGAGGCCGGCCAAAAAGGCGCAGTGACGATTGCGACTAACATGGCGGGGCGCGGAACGGACATTAAGCTTGGCGAAGGTGTAAAAGAGCTTGGCGGACTCGCTGTTGTCGGAACAGAACGACATGAATCACGCCGGATTGACAATCAGCTTCGAGGTCGTTCCGGACGTCAGGGAGACCCGGGGATCACTCAATTTTATCTTTCTATGGAAGATGAATTGATGCGCAGATTCGGAGCTGAGCGGACAATGGCGATGCTCGACCGCTTCGGCATGGACGACTCTACTCCAATCCAAAGCAAAATGGTATCTCGCGCGGTTGAATCGTCTCAAAAACGCGTCGAAGGCAATAACTTCGATTCGCGTAAACAGCTTCTGCAATATGATGATGTTCTCCGCCAGCAGCGTGAGGTCATTTATAAGCAGCGCTTTGAAGTCATTGACTCTGAAAACCTGCGTGAAATCGTTGAAAATATGATCAAGTCTTCTCTCGAACGCGCAATTGCAGCCTATACGCCAAGAGAAGAGCTTCCTGAGGAGTGGAAGCTTGACGGTCTCGTTGATCTTATCAACACAACTTATCTTGATGAAGGTGCGCTTGAGAAGAGCGATATCTTCGGTAAAGAACCGGATGAAATGCTTGAGCTCATTATGGATCGTATCATCACAAAATATAATGAGAAGGAAGAGCAATTCGGCAAAGAGCAAATGCGCGAATTCGAAAAAGTTATCGTTCTTCGTGCCGTTGATTCTAAATGGATGGATCATATTGATGCGATGGATCAGCTCCGCCAAGGGATTCACCTTCGTGCTTACGCGCAGACGAACCCGCTTCGTGAGTATCAAATGGAAGGTTTTGCGATGTTTGAGCATATGATTGAATCAATAGAGGACGAGGTCGCAAAATTTGTGATGAAAGCTGAGATTGAAAACAATCTGGAGCGTGAAGAGGTTGTACAAGGCCAAACAACAGCTCATCAGCCGCAAGAAGGCGACGATAACAAAAAAGCAAAGAAAGCACCGGTTCGCAAAGTGGTTGATATCGGCCGAAATGCCCCATGCCACTGCGGAAGCGGGAAAAAATATAAAAATTGCTGCGGCCGTACTGAATAGTTCGCTCCGGCAAGTTTACTGACCGCGGCGCCTGCAGGCGCCTGCGGATCTTTTAATGAGGTGAATGAAATGGAATTATCAGAAATCAGAGCAGAGCTCGAAAATATGGCTTCTCGTTTAGCGGACTTTAGGGGGTCTCTTTGACCTCGAATCAAAGGAGGCTCGCATTGCTGAGCTAGATGAACAAATGGCTGATCCGGAATTCTGGAATGATCAGCAAAAAGCTCAAACGGTTATAAATGAAGCAAACGGTTTAAAGGATTATGTCAATTCGTATAAAAAATTGAATGAATCTCACGAAGAATTACAAATGACTCATGATCTTTTGAAAGAAGAGCCGGACACTGATCTCCAGCTTGAGCTTGAAAAAGAACTAAAATCATTAACAAAAGAGTTCAATGAGTTTGAGCTTCAGCTTCTTCTCAGCGAGCCGTATGATAAAAATAACGCGATTTTAGAACTGCACCCTGGTGCTGGCGGTACAGAGTCACAGGACTGGGGCTCTATGCTTCTTAGAATGTATACAAGATGGGGAGAGCGCCGCGGCTTTAAAGTAGAAACACTCGATTACCTTCCAGGTGACGAGGCTGGAATCAAGTCAGTGACATTGCTCATCAAAGGACACAACGCTTACGGGTATCTCAAAGCAGAAAAAGGTGTCCATCGTCTTGTGCGGATCTCACCATTTGATTCATCAGGCCGCCGCCACACATCTTTCGTTTCATGTGAAGTCATGCCTGAATTTAACGATGAAATTGATATTGATATTCGTACGGAGGATATTAAAGTTGACACGTACCGTGCAAGCGGCGCGGGCGGACAGCACGTCAATACGACGGATTCAGCCGTTCGGATTACTCACTTGCCGACGAACGTAGTTGTGACATGCCAAACGGAGCGCTCACAAATTAAAAACCGTGAAAGAGCCATGAAAATGCTGAAGGCCAAGCTGTATCAGCGCAGAATTGAAGAGCAGCAGGCAGAGCTGGATGAAATTCGCGGTGAACAAAAAGAAATCGGCTGGGGCAGCCAAATCCGTTCTTATGTATTCCATCCGTATTCCATGGTAAAAGACCATCGGACTAATACAGAAATGGGGAACGTTCAAGCTGTAATGGATGGTGACATTGATACGTTCATTGATGCCTACCTCCGTTCTAAGCTTTCATAAGCTGAAAAACACACCTGATGCATACGGGTGTGTTTTTTTATTCCTTATATCCTTGATTTCACTGCTGCTTTAGCATATTACCACTGTATTTGGGTGTTATTTACATCTAATCAGGGAAGGATTAAAATGCTATCGGAGAGCATTGGAAGAAACGGAGGATATATGATGGACGTACGGAATAAAACATTGTGGATTTTGCGGGATTATGTATACATATTGTTAGGAGCAGCGATTACGGCCGTGTCCTTTAATGTATTTTTGCTTCCGAACAAGATTGCCGCCGGCGGTGTCAGCGGGATCAGTACGATTTTACAATCATATGGTTTTGAAGCAGCGTATGTACAGTGGATTATTAATATCCCTTTATTTATTGCTGGCGTCATTTTGCTCGGCGGGAAATTTGGACTAAAGACACTTGCAGGTTCTGTGTTTTTGCCGCTAGTAGTGTTTTTGACAAGGGATATTCAGCCCGCCACTCATCATGAACTCTTGGCGGCGATTTTTGGCGGTGTCGGGATAGGTATCGGAATTGGTATTGTGTACTTAGGGAAAGGTTCGACGGGAGGTACAGCCTTGGCTGCACAGATCATTCATAAGTACTCCGGTCTGTCATTGGGGAAGTGCCTCGCCATCATTGACGGAATGATTGTTGTTACGGCTATGATCGTATTTAATATTGAGCAAGGCTTATATGCCATGCTTGGCGTCTATGTGTCCAGCAAAACCATTGATGTTGTGCAAGTCGGCTTTAATCGCTCAAAAATGGCACTCATCATTACAAAGCAGGAGCAGGCTGTCAAGGAGGCTGTCTTACAGAAGATTGACAGAGGCGTGACAAAAATTTCTGCAGTCGGCGGATATACTGACGATGACCGTCCGATTTTAATGTGCGTGGTTGGGCAAACTGAATTCACCAAATTGAAACAAATCGTCAAACAGATTGATGAGTCAGCTTTTGTGATTGTAGCAGACGCGAGCGAGGTGCTGGGCGAGGGTTTCAAACGCGCTTAAACGAGGTTATAATATGGAAGAGATCGTAAAGGAGTTGTGCTTCTCAACATGAAATCAAAGTTATCGATACTAATGCTTGGATTTGCGCTTTCTGTTCTGTTGGCTGCCTGCGGATCAAACGATGCAAAAGAAGAGAAGACAGACACCGGCAGCAAGACGGAAGCCACTGCATCTGAAGGAGAAGAATTATATCAGCAAAGCTGCGTAGGCTGCCACGGCAAGGATTTAGAAGGTGTGTCAGGGCCTAATCTCCAAGAGGTCGGAGGCAAATACGATGAACACAAAATTGAAGGCATTATTAAAAACGGCCGCGGCAATATGCCAAAGGGGCTTGTAGATGATAACGAAGCCGCTGTTATTGCCAAATGGCTGTCAGAAAAAAAGTAAGATAAAAACATCCTTGCTGAGTGCCGGCAAGGATGTTTTTATGCTTTGACAATATGAATGAAAAGAAACTGTAATAGTATTATGTCTAAATTTGACGTATAATGAAGTGTATTGAAAAAGGGAACTTTCAGATTTTTCATCTTTTTACAAATGAATGGGTCATAAATTGTCGAATGCATTCGAAGAGTATGACCGTGTGATAGATAAAATGATATAAAAGATTAGGTGATTTCATGATAGAGATGAAGGAAGTATATAAAGCCTATCCGAACGGCGTAAAAGCGCTCAATGGGATTTCTGTTACCATCCATCCCGGCGAGTTTGTGTATGTTGTTGGTCCGAGCGGAGCGGGTAAATCTACTTTTATTAAAATGATTTACAGAGAAGAAAAACCGACAAAAGGACAAATTTTAATCAATCATAAAGATCTCGCGACAATTAAAGAAAAAGAGATTCCTTTCGTGCGCCGCAAAATAGGCGTTGTCTTTCAGGATTTCAAGCTTCTTCCGAAACTTACTGTTTTTGAAAATGTGGCATTTGCCCTTGAAGTGATTGGAGAACAGCCGTCTGTCATTAAGAAACGGGTGCTTGAAGTGCTTGATCTCGTGCAGCTGAAGCATAAAGCGCGACAATTTCCTGACCAGCTTTCAGGCGGGGAGCAGCAGCGTGTATCTATTGCCAGATCAATTGTGAACAACCCTGATGTTGTCATTGCTGATGAACCGACAGGAAACCTTGATCCGGATACGTCCTGGGAAGTCATGAAGACGCTGGAGGAAATTAACAACCGCGGGACAACAGTCGTGATGGCGACACATAATAAAGAAATCGTAAACACCATGAAGAAACGTGTCATTGCAATCGAAGATGGTATCATTGTGCGTGATGAGTCAAGAGGGGAGTATGGTTCATATGATTAAAATTCTCGGGCGCCACTTGCGTGAGAGTTTTAAATCTCTCGGTAGAAACACATGGATGACATTTGCGTCCATTAGTGCTGTAACCGTTACGCTGATTTTAGTCGGCGTGTTTTTAGTGATTATGCTGAATTTGAATAACATGGCCACGAATGCAGAAAAGCAAGTCGAAATCAAAGTGTTGATTGATCTGACTGCAGATCAGAAGGCACAGGACAAGCTTCAGAACGATATTAAGGAACTGAAGGGTATTCAGAGTGTCACTTTTTCATCTAAAGAAAAAGAGCTTGACCAGCTGGTTGACAGTTTTGGTGACAGCGGAAAATCCCTGACAATGAAGGATCAGGAAAACCCGCTTAATGATGCGTTTGTCGTCAAAACGACAGATCCGCATGATACGCCGAACGTGGCGAAAAAGATCGAAAAAATGGATCATGTTTATAAAGTCACTTATGGAAAAGAAGAGGTCAGTCGTTTGTTTAAAGTGGTCGGCGTTTCCCGCAACATTGGAATCGCGTTAATTATCGGCCTGGTATTTACGGCGATGTTCTTAATTTCCAACACCATTAAAATTACAATTTTCGCAAGAAGAAAAGAAATTGAAATCATGAAGCTTGTCGGCGCGACAAACTGGTTTATCCGCTGGCCGTTTTTCCTTGAAGGATTGCTGCTAGGCGTTTTCGGTTCTGTGATTCCGATTGCACTGGTGCTGAGCACTTACCAGTACGTCATCGGATGGGTCGTTCCAAAGGTTCAAGGATCATTTGTCTCTCTTCTTCCTTATAATCCATTTGTATTCCAAGTTTCGCTAGTGCTGATTGCAATCGGCGCAGTAATTGGAGTATGGGGAAGTCTGACTTCCATCCGCAAGTTTCTGCGAGTATAAAGTGAAAAAGCCGTTCCGCTTTCGGGACGGCTTTTCATTTGCCTTCTTTTTCTTCTATGATTACATGAAATCTCCATCCTTTACATATACTATCTCTAGGTTTTGGTAAAGACAGTCTGGCATACAGGAGGAGTAAAGGATGAATCAAAAAATAATGGCTGTGATAGCAGCAGGGAGCATGCTGTTCGGAGGCGCCGGTGTATATGCGGGAATCAACCTGCTTGAGATGGATAAGCCCCAGACTGCAGCAGTTCCCGCGACGGCCCAAGCTGACTCTGAACGGGATAAAGCTATGGACAAAATCGAAAAAGCGTATGAGTTAATTTCGAATGAGTACGTAGAAAAAGTAGATAGAGAAAAGCTGCTCGAGGGAGCCATCCAGGGAATGCTGTCTACGCTAAATGATCCTTATTCTGTTTACATGGACAAGCAGACAGCTAAGCAATTTTCTGATTCTCTTGATTCCTCATTTGAAGGCATCGGGGCTGAGGTTGGCATGGAAGACGGCAAAATTATTATTGTTTCCCCATTCAAGAAATCGCCAGCGGAAAAAGCCGGGTTGAAGCCTAATGATGAAATTATCAGCATCAATGGAGAATCGATGGCAGGCAAGGATTTAAACCACGCTGTGTTAAAAATAAGAGGAAAAAAAGGGTCCAGCGTTTCAATGAAGATTCAGCGGCCTGGAACGAAGAAGCAGCTGTCATTCCGGATCAAGAGAGCTGAGATTCCGCTCGAAACGGTTTTTGCATCAGAGAAAAAAGTACAGGGGCATTCTGTCGGATATATTGCCATCTCTACTTTTTCTGAGCACACCGCAGAGGATTTTGCAAAAGCGCTAAGGGAGCTTGAGAAAAAAGAAATAGAAGGACTTGTCATTGATGTACGCGGCAATCCGGGCGGATATCTTCAAAGTGTGGAAGAAATTCTTAAGCATTTCGTTACAAAGGACCAGCCGTATATTCAGATTGCTGAACGCAATGGAGATAAAAAACGTTATTTTTCAACATTGACCCATAAAAAAGCGTACCCTGTCAATGTGATTACGGATAAAGGAAGTGCCTCTGCATCAGAAATTCTTGCCGGCGCATTAAAGGAAGCTGGCCATTATGATGTTGTAGGCGATACGTCTTTTGGAAAGGGAACGGTTCAACAGGCTGTGCCAATGGGGGACGGCAGCAACATCAAATTAACGCTTTACAAGTGGCTGACGCCAAATGGAAACTGGATTCATAAGAAAGGAATTGAACCGACCATTGCGATTAAGCAGCCCGATTATTTTTCCGCCGGGCCCTTACAGCTGAAAGAGCCGCTTAAAGTGGACATGAACAATGAAGACGTCAAGCATGCGCAGGTATTGTTAAAAGGTCTCAGCTTTGATCCGGGACGTGAGGATGGCTATTTCAGCAAAGACATGAAAAAAGCGGTTATGGCTTTTCAGGATCAAAACAAGCTGAATAAAACCGGTGTGATCGACACTCGCACTGCAGAGACATTAAATCAGCAGATAGAAAAGAAAAAGTCAGATGAAAAAAATGATTTGCAGCTTCAAACAGCATTGAAATCATTATTTGTCAATTAAAGGAGATGGTATCCCATCTCCTGTTTCTTTGTGCTTAAAGAGATTATGGATCATAAGTCACATAAAAAATGAGTTTTTGACAAGAAATTAAAAAAATTTTCACAAATAAACATTTATAAAGGACTGTTATTACCCGATATCAATATATGAGAGAGACTTTCTAACGAGTTAATATGCATTTAAAATGAAACTTTTGCAAGTTGCCTAGTCTTTGTTTACTTCATACAATATAAGAAGGTTCTAAAAAGAACAGTAATCAGGTTAATGGCAGCTGAACGACAGGTATTTAAAGAGTAACGTTAGCGAGAATGCTTGTTAGCACTCCAGTACTGCTGCTTATACTGGCCCGTGCTTATCTGTATAAAGAAAATGGGGGTTCACAATTGAAGAGGGCAAGTATTGTGCGTGAAAAAAAATATTATGAATTAGTGGAACAATTAAAAGACAGAACACAAGACGTAACATTTTCAGCTACAAAAGCACTAAGTCTTCTTATGCTGTTCAGCAGATATTTGGTCAATTACACCAATGTCGAATCAGTAAATGACATTAATGAGGAATGCGCCAAACATTATTTTAACTACTTAATGAAAAACCATAAGCGATTAGGAATTAATCTGACAGATATAAAAAGGTCGATGCATCTAATCAGCGGGTTATTGGATGTGGATGTCAACCACTATTTAAAGGATTTTTCACTATCGAATGTCACGCTGTGGATGACGCAAGAGAGATAAACTCTCCTGAGGATATCCAAGCCATTTAATATTTGATAGAATATGAGTAACATGTTTGGCTTGAGGCGGTGAGAGATAGTGTCTGTTCAATGGGGAATTGAACTGTTAAAAAGCGCGGGCTTGTTCTTCTTACACCCGCTTTTCTGGTTTTTTATCATCATAACCCTGGCTTTCGGCTATGTAAGAATCAAACGGGAACGAAAAACCTTTCATACAAGAATAGCAGATATTTATGATGATCTGAAATTTACATATACAAAGGGACTGATTCCAGGTCTTCTTTTGTCAGTTATTTTAGGTGGACTCGGAATATCGATTCCTCTCGGTTTACTTGCGATTATTGCCGTTATCACTGCAGCGGCAGCGTTCACTCTTCGCGCAAACTGGATGTCTGCTGCATATATCGTCAGTGTGAGTATGCTGATAGGTTTTGGACTGCAAATATATCAGGCGGAGCCCTTTCTAGAGAGATTTCCGCAAGGATTTGCAGTTGTTTGGCCGGCTGTGGCTGTGTTTCTAGGTTTGCTGATTATCACTGAAGGAGCGGTTGCTTATCGTTCTGCGCATGTGAGAACATCACCGGCACTTGTCGTAAGCAGCCGCGGTTTGCCGATCGGACAGCAGCTGGCAAACCGGGTTTGGCTTTTGCCGCTGTTCCTTCTCGTGCCCGGTAATGGTTTAGAATCGCACCTTAGCTGGTGGCCCGTGTTTACTGTTCCCGGCTCATTCCATTTTCTATGGATTCCTTACTTTGTCGGATTTGGACAAAGGGTACAGGGATCGCTGCCTGAAACGAGTATAAGGATCACAGCGAAACGCGTTTGTATTCTCGGTCTTGCTGTCGCAGTTCTCGGTGCAGCGAGCTTACTGTGGACGCCGCTTGCGGGTGCAGCGGTCTGTACTGCTTTGTTAGGGCGTATTTTTCTGTCCATAAAGCAAAGAGTGAATGATAACGCGGCTCCGTTTTATTTCTCGAAAAGGGATCAGGGCTTAATGGTGCTTGGGATTATCCCCAATACGCCGGCTGAGGATCTGGAATTGAAAATCGGGGAAATCATAACGAAAGTCAATGGCATACCGGTCAAGAACGTTTCTGATTTCTATGAAGCGCTTCAGCATAACCGTGCATATGTGAAGCTTGAAATTATCGGTTTGAATGGAGAAATTCGTTTTGACCAGCGAGCTTCTTATGAAGGAGAACATCATGAATTGGGCATCCTCTTCGTAAAGGATGACCGTGAAGACGAAGCAGCCGCTTCCGGATCATAAAAGGCAGCCCGGCACCGCAGGAAGATGCGATGCCGGGCTGTTTTGTGTTACGCTGAGTTTTTTTCTATCCGTGCCGTTTCATCAGATTTGATGCCCAATGAAACAAAAACGCCGATGATGGATACAGCAAAGAGAATCATAAATAGGATGTGATATCCCGAAATCAGGCCAATTAAGGCTGATGAAATGATGCTTCCGAAATAACGGAAGGTCGAGAAAATCCCGGATGCCACTCCTGACATACCGGGGTCTACTGTGGCAAGGGATGAAACCTGCATGCTGGTCAGACCGACTCCGGAAGCGAGCCCGCCAAGGATAAGAGAGAGCATGAGGAACAAGACAGAATGCGAGCTGCTTAACAGAAAAAATAATAGATTCGCACCAGCCATCATGGCAAATGAAAGAAAAATGATTTTTTTTGCTCCCCATTTGTGATGGAGCTGCGCGCCCACCCAGTTGCTGGCTGACATGAAGATCGAAAATACAGAAAGCGCCATCCCGCTGTTAGACGTATTAAGCCCAAATTGGCTCGTCATAAATAACGGCATAATCAATAAGACGGCATACATCATCAAATTGCTTAACAAGACTGATAGATTCGCATTTGTAAAGGTTGAGCTTTTAAACAGTTCAAAGTCAATGATGGGGTGCTGGGTACGTTTTTCTCTTCTGAAAAAAAGCGGAACAAAAAGAAGTATCAATACACTGTATACCGCATATCCCCATGGAGCCTCATTTTTCGTCAGCAGGATAATTGAAACGATGCTGCCTGCAAGCAAGAGAGAGCCGATGATATCCAGCGGCGCGTCAGATTTATTTTCTTTATATTGAGGAAACATCGTTAATGCCGTAAATAAAGCAATGGCGAGGAACGGGATGTTGACCCAAAAAATCGAATGCCAGCTGAAGCTGTCAATCAGTATAGAGCCGATAAAAGGCCCGAGTGCTGCACCAAGTCCCGCACCCAGTCCGAAAAATCCAAACACTTTCGGCAGGCGTTTTTCAGAAACAACATGCCGGATAATGGCAATGCTGTTTGGCGTAAGCAATGCCCCGCCGACAGCCTGCAATGCCCGAAAAACAATTAACAGGAGCAGACTCGGTGAAAGGGCGCAGCCTAGAGATGCGATTAGAAAAAGGCCGACTCCCCATAAGTACATTGTTTTATTGCCGTACATGTCACCGAGCTTTCCTGCAATCGGCTGTGTGACTGCCATCACGATTAAATAAACGGTAACCACCCAAGTGATGCTTGCGATGGACTCGTTATACGTATGGGAGATAGATGAGAGCGCGACCGCGATCATCGTTGAATTAATGGGAACCAGAATGGCCCCCAATAATAGCGAGACGATCAGCGCCCATTCTTTTCTTGAGCTCATTGGGATCCTCCTTTTTATTATGCCAAGGAGTTAATCAGCAGAAATTCCTTTGACAAATAGAGCTGTGCTGTGCTCCAGCATTTTTTCCTGGGGCATTGATATGACCCGGTCTCCTAAGTGGAGACGGTGAATGAAATAACCGAAAATAATCGACATGAACACGTCGGCATGCTCCGCTTCATTTCCTGTCTGAATAACCCCTTTCTCACCCATCGTTTTGAGATAATCAACCAATAGCTGTTTCATAAATTGGGGATATTCAGTGACGTGGTTAATGACATCCTGAAACATGGCCGGTTCACGAAAGCTGATTTTAATGATATCTTTTCTATGTTCGAGCTCCTCCAAGAGACAGGTTCCGATATGAAGCAGGTCTTTGTACAAATCCCCTTCTGTTTGTTCCAAAATGCTGCCTCTGTTTGAAGAATGCTGAGAAAGCAAAGCCTCAACTAGTCCTTGTTTGTTTTTAAAGTTCCTGAAAATCGTCGCTTCACTTACATTTGCTTTTTCTGCAATTTCTTTTGTAGTCGTTGCGCGATATCCTTTTTTGACGAGCAGCTGCATGGCAGCGTCAAGGATTCTCTTGTTTGTCGGTCTCAATACGTTTCACCTCACGAATATACTGGCAGGACAAGTATACACCCGCCCCGCTTGTATAAGAAAGAGGGGGACGCATCAGGATCGGCTGACAACTGTGATTTTGCCGCTGCTTCCGTCAACAGTGATGATGTCACCGTCTCGCAGTCTTTCGGTTGCCGTGCGTGTGCCGAGAACGGCTGGAATGCCGTATTCACGGGCAATAATCGCAGCGTGAGACAAAATGCCGCCTGTGTCTGTAATTATTGCTTTGGCGTCTTGAAACAGGCTGGTCCATAGCGGTGTGGTCATCTTGCAAACGAGTACGGCCCCAGGCGCGAATTGAGAAAATTCATTGGCGTCCCGAATGATTTTCACCGGACCTGTCGCAATGCCGCTTGATGCCGCAATGCCAAAAATATGATTCTCTGTGTTTTTTTCATCCTCTATCACAGCGCCGACAATTTCTTCAGCAGCTTTGAGCTGTTCTTTTGTCGGGGTGCCGAGATAGGCCGGGGCTTGGGCTAGCTCATACTCATGAAAAATCTGTCTGCGTTTTTCAGCCTTTTCTTGCAGGGATACAGGGTGAAGAAGCGCTTGTTCCACTTCGTCGTCATATAAGAACCAAAGGTCCTCACGATCTTGAATGACACCGTTTTCCGCCAGCAATTCACCTATCTTCAGCAAAAAGATTCTCGCCTTGGCATCCAGCATGGCGTCAATATAAAAGTGGTGATCATCTTTTATATTTGCAGAGTTCAGTGTCCATTGATAATAGCGGTCAAATTCGGTGCGTAAACCGGGATCTTCTATGTTTTCCAAGAATTCATTGTATAATTTCTCTCGTTTTTCTTTCGTTTTCTGAAATTCATTGTCAAAATGATAGCCATTACGGACATAATTTTGAATATTGGCCAGAGCGAAATACGGATTTTCCACCCAGATTTGTTCAATCAGATCATGACTTTTAACAGATCTCCATCCGTATTCTTGCAAGAATTCATGGACGTTCTTCAGGAAGTGTCTTCCCTCACCTGTTTGTTCCAATTTCTCCTGGAGCTGTTCAGGCTTGTTGTTTTCAAAAATGGCCAAAAGGTTCGGGTTCTCCTGAACTTCCACAGAAAATAACCATAAGCAACGGTCCGTTTCCAGTGATTTGTTCATTTTTCCTGTCAGCATCTCGTAAAAATGAGCGTTTTCGGACTCTCCTTGAATGTCCTGATACATCGCTTGCAGTTTGTTTGTTAAAAGGATTTGCGGGAAAACGATATTGAAGTGCTCTTCATAAGCTGTGAGATAAAAGGCCTTTAGTTTTTGAAAAGCATCCAGTGCGCTTTCTGCGGTATGCTCAGTTTGTGCGAGCTGGTCCAGTGTCCGGTAAAAAGGGAGGTATGTGTGATTGATGATGTCATACATATGCTCCGATAAAATCGGGAAAAGCTCTTTGCCGCAGTCTTCAGAAGGAGGCTGCTGTCCGCCTTGGTTTTTGGAATAAATATGTCCGCGATAAAGTTTTACTTCATCAACAACTACACCAATCGGAAACTTTTGCATGCTCTTCTTCAAGCCATATTCCAATGCCGGCACGATGAAGGATGAAAATAACGGACTCACCGGACCTTCAATATTAGACTCCATGTTAAGCCAGAAATCATTCATATCAGCGTCGGTAATCATGAAGCTGCGTTTTTCTTCTGCCGCCTTTTTGTCCTGATCAATGGTTGTAATCGGACGAGCTTGCAGAAGGTATATTTGATGATCAGCAATTCCAAATTCTATATCGACAGGATATCCGTACAGGTCTTCGGTTTTTTTTGTGATTTCAGCCAATTCAATCACTTGTTCATCTGTAAGGCAAAAACGGCTGCGCATGTCTTCACTCGTTTCTTTTTCAGCAATTCCTTCTGCCGCAGACTCCATGTAGATTTCCTTTGCACCTATTTCTTTCTGAATCTCAAACGAAGATTTATTAACAATGAACGTGTCTGGGGTAACACTTCCTGAAACAACAGCTTCACCCAACCCGTAGCTGGCGCTGATTAAAAGCTCTCTATCATCATGGGTAACAGGGTTGCGGCTGAAGATAACACCTGACATTTCTGAATCGATCAGCCCCTGAACGACTATTCCCATTAACGGCTCTGCGATTTGATTGTTCATTTTTTTCTTATAGCTGCTGACCCGCCCAGAAAAAAATGAGGCCCAGCATTCTTTCACTTTAGCCAGAAACTCTTCCTCTGTTTTGATATTTAAGTAGGTTTCATATTGACCCGCGAATGAGGCGCCTTCTAAATCTTCCGAGGCAGACGAAGAACGCACGGCTACGGATCGATATGATTCTCTAAGCTTATAAAAGGAACTAGTCAGCTCATTTTTCAGCTCATCCGAAAATGTTCCGGAAATGATCCCGCTTTCGACGTTTTCACTAGTCTCTTGAAGCTGGTTGTCCTCCATAAAACGTGCGAGCGCATTCGTTTGAATAATAAACCCGTCCGGAACAGGAAGACCGTGTTTGGTCAATTTAATCAAATTCATTCCTTTTGCTCCAGCCAGCTGGCTGGACTCTTCTGCCTGGCGAAATAAAACAGAATACATATTTGAAACCCCTCTTTCCTTCATTTTGTTTTTCTCTCTAGTTTTTATGACGGAGCCAGTGTTCAAAAATGATAGTGAACACTATCGTTCAATTGTAGGTTTTCAGGAAAATGCTGTCAAACGCAGAAAGTCCTAAATAAAATGAATAGTTAAGTTAGTTAGATTATCATGAAAAATGCGGCCGTACTGGTACTGTATGCCTATTTTCTTTTATTCTCGGAATCTGGCGGCGGACTTGATGATGTAATAAAAAAAGTGCCGCTGATTAGAACAGCGGCACCATGGAATAAGTTTTGACCGGTACCAAAATGCAAATATGGTGATTGATTTTGGCTGAAAAGGGGTATGGTGTAGTAGAGGGAGCGAATGCACGATTGTCCGATTCTTCATTTTTTACTATAATCAGATCAGATGAAGAATCCCTGAGGAGGGTTTTTGTTGATTACAAAAGCCGTTTTTGCATTGTTTTTCCCTTTTATGCTTGTTGTTCTATTTACTAGAGTCACCTTTAATCATTATGTGGCGATCGCTTTAACAGCTGCATTGCTGTTTGCCTCTTATTTAAAAGGCTATACAGAAACGTATTTTATTGTAGGATTGGATGTTGTGTCTCTTGTGGCTGGCGGACTGTATATGGCCAAAAAAGCTGCAGAGAAAAAAGAAGAATAAATCGGACATAATGAATATAAAGACTGAATACCTGCTTTTACGTTTTAAAAGCAGGTTTTTTATACACAAAAACAGCTGGAAATAAAAAACCACCGAACTTTAGTTCGTATTTTTAGTGATTTTGCTTTCCATTGTGTTACTATATCTATAGGAAGATTTCGTTAAAGAAACGGAGGCTTATTTTTGTGAAAGATCGCTTTGAGTTAGTCTCGAAATATCAGCCCCAGGGAGATCAGCCGAAAGCCATTGAAAAGCTTGTGAAAGGAATTCAGGAGGGCAAGAAGCATCAGACTCTGCTGGGTGCGACAGGAACTGGGAAAACATTTACGGTGTCTAATTTGATTAAAGAAGTCAATAAGCCGACTCTCGTGATTGCCCATAACAAAACCCTTGCTGGACAGCTTTACAGTGAGTTCAAGGAATTTTTTCCGAACAATGCTGTCGAGTATTTTGTCAGCTACTATGATTATTATCAGCCGGAGGCGTATGTGCCTCAAACGGATACATTTATAGAGAAAGACGCTAGTATTAATGATGAAATTGATAAACTGAGACACTCCGCCACATCAGCTTTGTTTGAGCGCAGAGATGTCATTATTATTGCGAGTGTGTCTTGTATATACGGCCTCGGTTCGCCTGAGGAATACCGGGAAATGGTTGTGTCACTGCGGACTGAAATGGAAATTGAGCGCAACGAGCTGCTCAGAAAACTTGTAGACATCCAATATGCCCGCAACGATATCGACTTTCAGCGCGGTACATTTCGTGTGCGCGGGGATGTAGTGGAAATTTTTCCGGCATCCCGTGATGAGCATTGTGTCAGAGTTGAATTTTTCGGTGAC
Source organism: Bacillus sp. FSL L8-0358 (assembly GCF_038593095.1). Classification (NCBI taxonomy): domain Bacteria; kingdom Bacillati; phylum Bacillota; class Bacilli; order Caryophanales; family Bacillaceae; genus Bacillus; species Bacillus sp. FSL L8-0358. Next base: position 3,497,058 of record NZ_CP151962.1, on the reverse strand, counting down.
GAAATTGAACGGATTCGGGAAGTGGATGCGCTGACAGGAGAAATTCTCGGCGACCGAGATCATGTTGCGATTTTCCCGGCATCCCACTTCGTAACGCGGGCCGAGAAAATGGAGAAGGCGATTCAAAATATCGAGAAAGAGCTTGAGGAGCAGCTGAAGGTCATGCACGAAAACGGCAAGCTGCTTGAAGCGCAGCGTTTAGAGCAGCGGACAAGATATGATCTTGAAATGATGCGTGAAATGGGGTTCTGCTCCGGCATCGAGAACTATTCAAGACATTTGACTCTGCGGCCTCCAGGTTCAACGCCGTATACGCTTCTTGATTATTTCCCAGACGATTTTATGATCGTGGTGGATGAGTCGCATGTGACAATTCCTCAGGTGCGCGGCATGTTTAACGGAGACCAGGCGCGGAAACAGGTGCTCGTGGATCACGGCTTTCGGCTTCCATCAGCGCTTGATAACCGTCCGCTTCGTTTTGAGGAATTTGAAAAGCATATGCACAATATCGTGTATGTATCAGCAACACCAGGGCCGTACGAGATTGAACATACAGATGAAATGGTCGAACAGATCATTCGTCCGACGGGGCTTCTTGACCCGCTTATTGACGTACGTCCAATCGAAGGCCAGATTGACGACTTGATCGGCGAAATTCAAACAAGAATCGAGCGGAATGAACGGGTGCTTGTGACAACTTTGACGAAGAAGATGTCAGAGGATCTGACCGATTATTTAAAGGAAATCGGCATTAAAGTAAACTATCTGCATTCTGAGATCAAAACGCTTGAACGGATTGAAATTATCCGCGACCTTCGCCTTGGCAAGTACGATGTGCTTGTCGGCATCAACCTGCTGAGGGAAGGTTTGGACATTCCCGAAGTATCCCTTGTTGCGATTTTGGATGCGGATAAGGAAGGTTTCCTTCGTTCGGAGCGTTCGCTGATCCAGACCATTGGACGGGCAGCGAGAAATGCGGAAGGCCGCGTCATTATGTACGCCGATAAAATAACAAAGTCTATGGAAATTGCGATTAATGAAACAAAACGCCGCCGCGAGCAGCAGGAGCGGTTTAACGAAGAGCACGGCATTACGCCGAAAACAATAAATAAAGAAATTCGCGATGTCATTCGTGCCACAGTAGCAGCTGAGGATAAAGCGGAATACAAAACAAAAGCCGCGCCGAAGCTGTCGAAAATGACGAAGAAAGAACGCCAGAAAGTCGTTGAACAGATGGAGCATGAAATGAAGGAAGCCGCCAAGGCGCTTGACTTTGAAAGAGCCGCGGAGCTTCGCGATTTACTTTTAGAGCTAAAAGCGGAAGGATGATGAACAAATGGCTATGGATCGGATAGAGGTGAAGGGAGCCAGGGCGCATAACCTGAAAAATATAGATGTAACGATTCCGAGAGATCAGCTTGTCGTTGTCACGGGTTTGTCCGGATCAGGTAAATCCTCCCTTGCCTTTGACACGATATATGCTGAAGGACAGAGACGGTATGTCGAGTCGCTGTCTGCTTATGCCCGCCAGTTTTTAGGGCAAATGGATAAGCCTGATGTGGATGCAATTGAGGGGCTCTCTCCCGCCATCAGCATTGATCAGAAAACAACGAGCCGCAATCCGAGGTCTACTGTCGGTACGGTAACTGAGATTTATGATTATCTGCGTCTTTTATATGCGAGAGTAGGGAAGCCTCATTGTCCGGAGCACGGAATTGAGATTACATCCCAGACCATCGAGCAAATGGTGGACAGAATTCTGGAATACCCGGAACGGACGAAGCTTCAGGTGCTGGCGCCGATTGTCTCAGGCCGAAAAGGCGCTCATGTCAAAGTGCTTGAACAGATTAGAAAACAAGGCTATGTCAGAGTCAGAATTGACGGCGAGATGGCTGAGCTTTCCGACGATATCGAATTAGAAAAGAACAAGAAGCATTCTATTGAGGTAGTCATTGACCGGATTGTCGTGAAAGAAGGCGTGGCAGCCCGGCTGTCAGATTCATTGGAAACGGCGCTCCGTTTAGGGGAAGGACGGGTTATGATCGATGTCATCGGTGAGGAAGAGCTGATGTTCAGCGAGCATCATGCCTGTCCGCACTGCGGATTTTCAATTGGTGAGCTTGAGCCGCGTCTGTTTTCGTTTAACAGTCCGTTCGGGGCGTGTCCGACGTGTGACGGTCTCGGAATGAAGCTTGAAGTGGATGCCGATCTTGTCATCCCCAATCAAGATTTGTCATTGAAGGAGAATGCGGTTGCCCCTTGGACACCGATCAGCTCACAATATTATCCTCAGCTGCTTGAGGCAGTCTGCACCCACTACGGGATTGATATGGATGTGCCGGTCAAAGATTTGCCGAAGCATCAACTGGATAAAGTGCTGTACGGCAGCGGAGATGACCTGATTTATTTCCGATATGAAAATGATTTTGGACAAATCCGCGAAGGTGAAATTCAATTTGAAGGCGTATTGCGCAACATTGAAAGACGCTATAAGGAGACAGGCTCCGATTTCATCCGTGAGCAAATGGAGCAGTATATGTCTCAGAAATCTTGTCCGACGTGCAAAGGCTATCGGTTAAAGAAAGAGGCGCTTGCCGTACTGATTGACGGCCGCCACATTGGAAAAATTACCGAGCTGTCTGTCGCCGACGCACTTGCCTTCTTTAAAGATCTCACCCTTTCTGAGAAGGATATGCAGATCGCCAATTTGATTTTGCGCGAAATTGTGGAGCGCTTAAGCTTTCTGGACAAAGTCGGCCTCGATTACCTGACATTGAGCAGGGCAGCGGGTACATTGTCCGGGGGAGAGGCGCAGCGCATCAGGCTGGCGACTCAAATTGGCTCGCGTTTATCCGGTGTGCTTTATATTTTAGATGAGCCGTCTATCGGTCTGCATCAGCGTGATAACGACCGCTTGATCAGCGCTCTGAAAAATATGAGAGACCTCGGGAACACGCTGATTGTTGTCGAACATGATGAGGACACGATGATGGCAGCAGATTATTTAATAGACATTGGACCGGGAGCCGGCATTCATGGCGGACAGGTGACATCTGCGGGTACGCCGGAAGAAGTGATGGAAGATCCAAACTCATTAACGGGCAGCTATTTATCAGGGAAAAAGTTTATCCCATTGCCTCCTGAAAGAAGAAAGCCGGACGGACGTTACATTGAAATTAAAGGTGCTTCAGAAAACAACCTGAAAAAAGTGAATGCCAAGTTCCCGCTTGGGACGTTTACAGCAGTTACAGGTGTTTCCGGTTCAGGAAAGAGTACACTCGTTAATGAAATTTTGCATAAGGCGCTGGCGCAAAAGCTTCATAAAGCGAAAGCGAAGCCCGGCAGCCATAAAGAGATTAAAGGTTTGGATCATTTAGACAAAGTCATTGACATTGACCAGGCGCCAATCGGAAGAACGCCGAGATCCAACCCTGCGACATACACCGGTGTATTTGATGACATTCGTGATGTATTCGCGCAGACAAATGAAGCGAAGGTCCGCGGCTATAAAAAAGGCCGTTTCAGCTTCAACGTGAAGGGCGGACGATGTGAAGCCTGCCGCGGAGACGGGATTATTAAAATAGAAATGCACTTCCTTCCTGACGTATACGTTCCATGCGAGGTGTGTCACGGCAAACGTTATAACCGTGAAACGCTTGAAGTGACGTACAAAGGAAAAAGCATCTCTGATGTGCTTGATATGACGGTTGAAGATGCTCTTTCTTTCTTTGAAAATATCCCGAAAATCAAACGTAAGCTCCAAACCCTTTATGATGTTGGTTTAGGTTATATTACGCTCGGCCAGCCGGCGACGACCTTGTCAGGCGGAGAAGCGCAGCGCGTGAAGCTCGCATCAGAGCTGCACAAACGCTCGACCGGACGCACGCTCTACATTTTAGATGAGCCGACGACAGGTTTGCATGTCGACGATATCGCCAGGCTTCTTGTCGTGCTGCAACGGTTGGTAGACAACGGAGACACTGTACTGGTTATTGAGCATAACCTTGATATCATTAAGACGGCCGATTACATTGTGGATTTGGGCCCGGAAGGCGGAGCCGGGGGCGGAACCATTGTCGCGTCAGGAACGCCTGAGGAAATCACTGAAGTGGAAGAATCATATACAGGCCGTTATTTGAAGCCTGTTATCGAACGTGACAAAACACGCATGAAATCGCTCTTGAAAGCGAAAGAAACAGCTACATCTTAAAACCCTCTGTTAAGAGGGGACAGCTTGTCAGCAAGTCCATCCTTGGACTTAGCAGGCAAGCTTTTTCTTTACGGCATAATAGGTTTAGAATCGTCTTTGGGTAAAATTTCTTTGGGAAAACGCCTAAACATTTACAAATTGCTGTCGATATATGAATTGAAAGGCGGATGAAGATTTCCAAATTAAGCAGACAAACCCTATTAAGGGGCTTAAAGGCATCCTTAAGCAATAACTGAATCTACATAGGTTAGAAGCTTTATTGGAGTCTGATACGCCAGAAATCAAGAAAAGGAAGTCTTTGATTTCAAAAACATATACACATGGAGGTATTTTTCACATGAGAATCAACCACAATATTGCAGCGCTTAACACACTAAACCGTTTGTCTTCAAACAACAGTGCGAGCTCAAAAAACATGGAGAAACTTTCTTCTGGTCTTCGCATCAACCGTGCGGGAGATGACGCAGCGGGTCTTGCGATTTCTGAAAAAATGAGAGGACAAATCAGAGGTCTTGAAATGGCTTCTAAAAACTCTCAAGACGGAATTTCTCTTATTCAAACAGCTGAGGGTGCATTGACTGAAACCCATGCAATCCTTCAACGTATGCGTGAACTTACTGTTCAAGCAGGAAACACAGGGACACAGCAAACTGAAGATTTAACTGCAATTAAAGATGAAATGGATGCTTTAACTGAAGAGATCGATGGAATTTCTCAACGTACTGAATTTAACGGAAAAAAACTTTTAGACGGTAGTGAAACAGCAGGATTTACATTCCAAATTGGTGCAAATGCTGGCCAAAATATTAATGTTACAATTGGTAACATGGATGCAACAACTTTAGGAGTAAAAGGTATCGATGTTTCAGCAGATGATTTTAGTTTTGACACTGAGATTGTTAAAATCGATAGTGCAATTACAAGTGTTTCAAACCAACGTGCTAAACTTGGTGCGGTACAAAACCGTCTAGAGCACACAATCAATAACTTAAGCGCTTCTGGTGAAAACCTGACTGCTGCTGAGTCTCGTATTCGTGACGTTGACATGGCGAAAGAAATGAGCGATTTCACAAAGAACAACATTCTTTCTCAAGCTTCTCAAGCGATGCTTGCTCAAGCAAACCAACAGCCGCAAAACGTGCTTCAATTGTTACGTTAATTTTGAACGGCTATCTCTTTCTGTTAGTTACAGCTTGCCGACAGAGTCCATTAACTGGATGTGCCGGCAGGCTTTTTTTGTTACAATCATTTTGTGACAGCCAGGGAATCACTTGTTTTTTCAAAACAAAAAAGGCAAGATATTGTCATCTAACCTTTAACTTTGTTTCAGTTATAATGAATGATATGTTTTCCGCAATTACAAAGTCTTCTTATACAGCTGCTTACTTACACTCATTAAATCTTGAACAATATGCGTGTTGCTGCTGTCGAGCAGCACTTTTATATATTGGATATCGTGAGAGATCGGGAAGGGTCCGTGAATCTGCTCAAGCTCGGCGATCATTTCACGATTCATTCTTTTTTGTTCATGAATCAGCTTTAACACTGATTCTTGTGTTACTGTATAGTCACTGGGATCTTTCTCCATTGCTTGTCCAGCCTCCTTGGTTGCCGTAAGCTTTTTACATATTGTAATCGGTATAGCCGGAAGATTCTACTTCTAAAACTTTTTAAAATCCAATTTCCGTAAATCGGAGCATGTCTAAAGAATGAATTTGAAACCTGAAGAGATTTTAAACGTATAAATAAGTAAAACGTCCCTGATCTTTTGTCATGGACAATCTACAATAGGAGTGTGGAATGAATTGAACCGTAATCAAGCTATTATTGCATCACTTTGTTATTTCAGTGTGTTCATTGCGCCAATCATTGTGCCGATTGTCGCTTATTTTGTTGTAAATGAGAAAGAAACAAAACGCCATGCGATACGCTCTCTTATTTCTCACATTGTTCCGTTTGTCGGCTGGCTGTTCCTTTTTATTGCTTTACTTGGCGGAGCCGTTGCGATTGATGGAGACAGCTTGCTTCCTGTATTTGTAATCATCGGGGGAGCGGTTATTTATTTCTTAGTTGTCATTGGCATTATCATTTGGAATGTGATTCAGGGCATTAAGGTCCTGCGTGCAGCATAAGTAGACAATGGGGAGGAGATCGTAATGAAGCAAGAAAAGGAACGAATCCTTAAGCTTGTTGAGGAAGGAAAGCTTACAGCACAAGAAGCTTTGACACTGATTGAAAAGCTTGACAGTGACTACAAGGAAAAAGAAGAGAAAATCACAGCGCTCTCAGTTCACGTTCATGACGAGGAAGAGCCATTTACAACGGCAAAAAAAGAAAGCGGCAAGCCGTCTTTAGGAGCCAAGCTGTTTGACTGGATTGATTCTGCTGTGAAAAAGGTCAAGGAAGTTGACCTTGATTTAAACTTTGGCCATGCGTATGATGTTCAGCACATTTTTCAATTTAAAGATACTGACTTTTCCAGTGTTGAGCTGCAAATTGCCAATGGCAGCGTGAATATCGTCCCTTGGGAAGATGACGATATCAGGGCGGAATGCCAGGCGAAGGTATATCGCGCTGACAGCCAGGATGCGGCGAGACACGCATTTCTTCAGCATATTGAATGTGAAATCAAAGGTAATAAATTTTTTATCCGTACTGAGAAAAAGACGATGAAAACGAATGTCACTTTGTATATTCCTCAGAAGGAGTATGATAAGATTCGAGTGAAGCTGTTTAACGGTCCGGTCAGAGGGGAACATTTACATGTAAAAGAGTTCTCAGCGAAAACGACAAACGGCGTGTTGTCGTTCTCGCACTTAACAGCCGAAAAAGCCATAGCTGAAACGGCCAACGGGCAAATTAAGCTCGCCAGCCACAGCTGCGGAACGATAGAAGCGGAAACCATTAACGGATTGATCGATCTCCGAGGGAAAAGCGAATCCATTGACGTTCAGAGCTTTAACGGAAATATTGCGATTAACGTAACAGAATCAGACTGCCGCTCCATTTATGCAAAAACAACGACTGGAAGTGTGGAGCTTGCGATTCCGGACGATCTCGCAGTGAAGGCAGAGCTGAAAAGCAATCTTGGTTCGCTGTCCCATGAATTAATGGATGTTGAGATGCTGAAGGAAAAAAATGATACCATTCAAAAAGAAATGATGTTCACTTCAAATCAGGCACATGATCAAAACATCACCGTCTTCTCAGAATCACTAACAGGCGCCATCAAACTAAAGTACTCACAGAGGTGATCGAATGAATAAGCTTTATCGCTCAGAAAAAAATAAGAAAATCGCCGGTGTTATCGGAGGTCTCGCGGAATATTTCAATTGGGACGCATCACTCCTCAGAGTCATAACTGTCATCTTAGCCATTATGACAAGTGTCTTCCCGGTTTTGCTCATTTATATCATTTGGATTTTTATCGTCCCGTCAGAAAGGGATATGAAATGACATGGTAAAATGGGCAGTCAGCATTTTAGTCAATGCATTGTTATTAATCGTCATTGATGGATATATTGACTCCATCCATATCAGCAGCATTGGGGCAGCGATTATCGCCAGCCTCATTTTATCGATCTTAAACGTGCTGATTAAACCGCTTTTAATTATCTTTACACTGCCGGTCACCATGGTGACGCTTGGACTCTTCTTGTTTGTGATTAACGCCATCACGCTTATGATGACCGCGTCCATTATGGGTGACAGTTTTCAAATCGACGGCTTCGGCACAGCGATATGGGCATCCGTTATCCTGTCGGTCTTCCATTTGCTGATTCAAAAAGGCATTTTAGAGCCGCTTAGAAAAAAATAAAAAAAGCTGCCCGCAAAGGCAGCTTTTTTACATGTTCTGGAGCCTCCTTAAAAAATTGTGAAGTGAAGTGTTCGCTTTTTGTCAGCAGTCCCGCGTATATGTCGTATACCATCTGCTTTGTCAGATTGGATATTGTTTAAAAATGAACTCATAAGCTTCCCTGTTCAGACGCAAAATACATGAAAAGGGAGGTGCTTTGATGAGGAAATACACGGTTATTGCTTCTATATTACTGTCTTTTCTTTCCGTTTTGTCTGGCGGCCATCATGATTCGAAAGCTTTTCCTGTTGTACAGCAGGAACTATTTCAAACGCCTCATTACATACCCTTGCTTGAAAATCCTCCTCAAATTGATGTGAAAGCTGAAATGAGAAACAATCTAATGATTGAGGCTCAAGTTCGCGATAATTCGTATCAAGCATTTTCCGCCTTTCTTTTTTATAAACAAAGTAATGAGCTGGGCTACAAAATGGTGCCGATGGACCCGACCCCCGGAGCGGTCCGCAAGTTTTTGGCACAAATTCCGAAACGTTTGATTTGGAACAGCGAGCTTGAGTATTACATTGTGATGTCGAATGGGAAGCAGCGGGTGAAGTCGGAGACGAAGAAACTGAAGCTTGAAGGATACCAGGCTGACCTTGCCCATATTCCGGAGCTTCTGATCACAGAGCTGGCGGTTGATACGAAGAACATAGGACGCGCAGACGGTTATGAATTTATTGAGATTTTTAATACGACTGACAGAACGATTGATTTTAAAGACTACCATATCCGTTACCGCTACCCAAAAGAAGGGCCTGACTCCGATCTGATTTGGAGGCCTGATGAAAGGATCTTGATACCATCCGGCGAAACGTTTGTCGTCTGGCTGAAGCCTGCCGGGCATCCAGAATTGACGTCAGAGGATTTCAATCGTTATTATCAGACACAACTAAAAGAAGGAAAAAATCTCGCGGTGATAGACGAGACAGAGGGTATGGCCAATACGAGGCCGCGGGCCGTTGTGATATCAACGAATACAGGAAAGGACATTTCGGTTGCGCATTATCGGAAACATGCGCTGCGCCGGCTGTCATCAGTGCTTTATAAGTATCCGCTGAACGGAACCGCAGAACTTCTGAACATTTCAATCGGGGAAAAGAATCCGTCTCCTGGAACCGTATTACAGGCACAGGTGCCCGAGCAGAAACGGAAAATCAAGCTCGATAAAGAAAAGCCGGTCATTGAGGATTTGACTGACCGCAAGCCTGTCCGCCCTGCTGAAAGCATTGAGCTGCGGGCTGACATACGGGACCGAAGTCTAGTGAAAACAGCGGCCTTTTACTACCGGACGGATGAGAACAAACCGTTTAAGCGAATTCTTGCTGAAAAAGACCGCAACGATAATCTCTACCATTATATTGTGTATTCGCCTGAATTGATCGGGAAGGATCAGCTAGAGTATTATGTGGCGGCCGGGGACGGGATCAATGAAGCGAGAACGCCGGTCAAAATGATTGATATTAAACAAACAAGCAAGTCGCACGGTCTGCGGATGAATATTGAAAACAGAGACACGCTGTCGGGAACTCAATTTCTCAAAGCCACGACAGAAGGGCGAGCTGACCGCATTAAGCTATGGATTGACGGGAAAAAACAAGTGACAGAGCCCGCGATGGAAAAAGAAGTATATTTTGCATTCGATACGAGGAAAACGAACCTTTATTTTAAAAACGCGGTAACGATGGAAGGCAAAGTGCTGAAGGTGTTCGATGATACAACAAATAAATACCGCACCTATTCTGTTCCATTGCCAGAGACACTGCTTCGGAAAGGGAAGCAGCTGCAGCGTATTACAATACGATCGGGTTCGAAGGTGTCTCCGTTTGATACGGCTGAAAACCGTGATGACTTCTTAGTCAAAAACGCCCGATTGGTGTTATCGGATGGAACGGTGATCAGGGATCAGAGGGTGTCCCCTGAGAAGGAACTTTTTATTGGCGATAATCAGCGCTCGAATAAAAGCTGGCAATTCCAGTTCAATCTGCCTGACGGACTGTTTACATCACAGCTGCTGGAGTGGGATACATCAAAGCTTTCTGAAGGCGCTCACCATATTCAAGCAAGCGACGGCAAGGAAAATGTCAGCCTGGTTGTACGGGTAGATAATTCAGGACCTCACATTGAGCCGAATATCACCGAGGGGCAAACGTATAAAGGAAACCTTATCCTGCAGGCGGATATGTATGATAAATGGAGCAAAATTGAGGAAGCGGAAGCGTCTTTAGATGGAGAAAGTATTACACTCCCATATCATACGTCATCTTCTGACCTTTTGCCGGGAAAACATTCTCTAAAAGTGACAGCAACGGATCTCGCGGGCAATAAAACAGTGATTGAGAGGATATTTAAAACCGAACGAGAGCATCCGGACCAGCCGGAGGTTATAGACAGCGAAGCCGACACGCATAAGGCCAAGCTTTCTGTACGGGTGAAAGATCCGACGAATGATGCCATGGATGTTGGTTTTTATAGGGGATTTCAATATACAGCGCGCAATCATGTGAAAATATTTAAGCACGCGTCACTGACTGAACCGCCGAAAAGCTTTGTGCCGGAAAGGGAGACCCCATTTACGAATAAAGAATTGGAGCGGGTATCAGCTGTTGATGGAAAAACAGTATCGACAGAAAACAAAGAGCTTTTCCCTTATCATCGCTTTGAAGTGACGGTTGATCCATCAATTGATGAGAATGATCTGGCTGAAGCAGTCTGGAAGGGCAGTTCTTTGCCGGGGAGAAAGGTGACGATGTATGCTTGGAATTATCGGACAAACGAATGGCAGCCAGTTGACAGCTTCGTCGCGAAGGATGACAAACCGTTTACGCTGAAAGCGTCTGTGATTGCCGCCGATTTTGTACGGGAGTCGAAAATGAATGTGATTGTACAGGATGAAATTCCCCCTGCGAAGGATATGTACACATTTGTCTGGATGTCTGATACACAGTATTACGCCGAAAGCTATCCGCATATTTTTGATAAACAGACCGAATGGATAAAAGATAATCAAAAGCAGCTCAATATCAAATATGTGTTCCACACGGGTGATATTGTAGATGATTCCGCTGATATCAGACAGTGGAAAAACGCTGATCGGTCAATGTCCGTTCTGGATAAGAGCGGAATTCCTTACGGCGTGCTGGCCGGCAACCACGATGTCGGGCATAAGGACGGCTCCTACAGGGCGTTTGGCAAATATTTTGGCAGCGATCGTTTTGATAAAAAATTGCATTATGGCGGTTCCTATAAAAACAACCGCGGACATTATGACCTGATTTCTAGCAACGGCAATGATTATATCATGCTGTACATGGGATGGGGCATTACGGATGAAGACATCACGTGGATGAATCAGGTGTTGAAGAAACACCCTGACCGGATGGCAATTTTAGCTTTTCATGAGTATTTGCTGGTCAGCGGAAACAGAAGCCCAATCGGAGAGAAAATATTCAAAGAAATCGTAAAGCCGAACCCGAATGTCGTGATGGTGTTGAGCGGGCATTATCATAGTGCGATGAGAAAAACAGATGAGCTGGATGATGATGGTGATGGGAAACCGGATCGTCTTGTGCATCAAATGCTGGCCGATTATCAGGGCGGGCCAGAAGGCGGTCAAGGGTATTTGCGTTTGCTTCAATTTGACCAGGCCAATGACATGGTGCACGTATCGACGTATTCTCCGTATGTAAAGGATAAGAATTACTATGATACGGATACCTATGGCAACAAGGATGAATTTTCCCTTTCGCTTGATTTGAAGCCAAGAATCAAAAAGGTGGAAACGGATTATTTTGAATGTAACGTATATACCAATGAAGAGCTCGGAAAACGGGAGCAAGTGAAGAGCGGGGATACAGCTGAATTCCGCTGGGATCATCTTGAACCGCAGTCTGTTTATTATTGGTACATTATAGTGGAAGACAGTTTTAACGGCAAAACGAAATCACCGATCTGGAAGTTCAAGACGAAAAAAGAAACATATCGTCCGGCACCAGACCAGTTTGATTTTCGCCATGTCTCCAATCCTTAAAAAGGGTTGGAGGCTTTTTTTATGAAAGACGATCCATATAGTGGACAAATGTATAACGGTCGCCTCTGTATACGGATTTTGCATGCTCAAAAGCAGTTCCGTTCTGCAGATATGTTGTTCGTTTGATTAATAGGACCGGCGCTCCCTTTTGAATACCAAGAATGTTCGCTTCTTCCGTGGTGGCAGCGCTTGGCTCAAGCTCCTGTTTTGCACGGGAAATCGGTATGCTGTTGTACCTTTCAATATGATCATAGATCGACGACTGAAAATGCGATTCGTTTAATTCACCCGCAAGCTCAAACGGAATATGTGAGGACTCAATCGCCATTGGAATATCATTTGCCAGCCGCACCCGAGTGATTTTATGGATAGAGGAGGGGTGCCCGCAGCCTAATATAGCCGCGAGCTCCTCAGTTGAATCAATAAGCTGATAATCAATGAGCCTGCTGCCCGGTGTCATCCCGCGGCTTTTCATATCCTCGGTAAAGCTTGTCAGCCCTTGAAGTGCTTGTTCCATTTTTGGCTTGCTGACAAAGGTGCCCCGCCCTTTCAGGCGATAGAGCAAGCCTTCATTAACTAAATTAGAAAGCGCCTGGCGAACTGTCATCCGGCTGATCCCGAATTGTTCGGCATATTCGCGCTCCGAAGGAAGAGGCATATCCGGCTGCAGCTCTCCGCTCTTAATTTGTTTTTTTAATTGCTCCATAATCTGATAATAAATTGGAATAGGCGATTGTTTATTGATATTCATAAGTCAGCATGTTCCTTTCAAGGTCTTAATGACGCGGCTTCACGATCAATCAAAACCGTAACATCGGAATGCAGGTGCAAAGCAGATGCGGGAAAATCTTCGCTTATGTTTCCTTCTAACAGCTTACGAACAGCTTCCGCTTTGCTTTTTCCAGAAATAAGCAGCAGAATGCGCTTGCTTGAGAGTATCGTTTGAATTCCCATTGTGAGCGCTTTTTTCGGCACGCTGTCTATGGAAGGAAAATATCTGGCATTCGCTTGGCGGGTTTGCTCATTTAATGTCACAACATGAGTTCGCGACTTGAAAGACGTTCCCGGTTCGTTAAAGCCGATGTGTCCGTTTCGGCCGATGCCGAGAACCTGAATGTCAGTGCCGCCGAGGGACTCGACTAGCTGTTCATACCGTCTGCATTCGGCTTCCAAATCGTCTGCATTTCCATTCGGAATAAAATGCCGGCTAGGCTTGCTATCGATATGCTGAAATAAACGGTCATTCATATAGAAGTGATAGCTGTTCGGGTCATCGCTTGAAAGTCCGGCGTACTCATCCAAATTAACTGTAGTGACGTTTTGAAATGAGAGATTCTCAGTTTGGTGCAGGCGGATCAGCTCGCGATACGTGCCTTCCGGTGTGCCGCCCGTCGCTAACCCGAGAACGGCATCAGGTTTTTCTTTGATTGTATCTGCCGTTATTCTGGCTGCTTTTTGGCTTAGCTCTTCATATGTTTGACATTCCATTACTTTCATATCTGGTCAGCCTCCTTGGATATAAATGCAATGTTTCCGCGGCAAATGGTGAGAATCACCTCGCAATCACTGCTGACAATCACCAAATCTGCATCTTTTCCCACAGTCACACTGCCTTTTCGGTCAAAGATGCCCAGCTGTTTGGCCGCGTTTGCAGAAGTTATATTAGCTATATCCGTCCAAGAGCAATTTGTAAACTCACGCATATGCCGTGCGCCTTCGTTCATTTTGAGGATCGAACCGGCAAGGGTTCCGTCTGAAAGAAGAGCTGTTCGTCCTCTTACCGTCACACTTTGGCCGCCGAACTCATATACGCCGTCTTTCAGGCCTTTTGCCCTCATGGAATCGGTAATTAAAATGAGCTTGCTGCTGCCTTTCGCCAAAAAAGCAAGCTTTGCAGCTAAAGGATGGGAGTGAATGCCATCGGCGATAAGCTCTGTCACAAACCCATCATGGGCCAGCGCCGTTCCGATCACTCCGGGCTCTCGGTGATGAAACGGGCTCATCGCGTTGTACAGATGAGTCATATGGCTCGCCCCTGCTTTTGCGGCATCCGACAGCAATGCGGAATCGGCATCCGTGTGCCCCATGGACGCGATAATCGATTCGTCTTTCAAATGGCGGATCAGTTCAAAATGCTGATCCTCCTCCGGCGCAAGTGTAACAATTTTGATCAGTCCGCCCGCCTCCTGCTGCCACTTTTTGAAAAGCGCAACATCCGAAGGCCTAATCCACTCCTTTGGCTGTGCTCCGGCTCTTTTAGGCGAAACAAAGGGGCCCTCTAAATGAATGCCGAGCAGTTCTGCACCTAATAAAGAGGACTCTTCAGCCGCTTTCCACTCTCTTGCGTTCACCAAAGCTTGAGAAATGTTCCCATGTTCCTGGGTAATCGTTGTGGCTAAAAAGCTCGTCGTGCCTTCTTCGGGAAGTCTTGACGACATGATGTCGAGCGTGGAAAAGCTTGCATCCATCGTATCTGCGCCATAGCCGCCGTGGATATGAATGTCAATCATGCCGGGAAGCAAAACGGAATCCGCAGGTGCTTGAATCTCTTTTGAATATGGCTCCTTGGGCCGTTCTGCTGAAACTGTGCTGATTTTTCCGTCATTGATTCCGACATAGCCGTTTTTAATTACTTCATTTTCTGTCACGATCGCAATGTCTTTGATAAGAAGACTCTCTGCCATAGATGATCCGCCTTTCTGGAATTTGAATACCTTTATTTTACTCTTTTTCAGACTAGTGATCTAGACCAGTTGAGGTGTTTTCCTCCCTTTTATAAAATCTGTTTTAGGTTCAAGCCCGAAAGTGATAAAATGAAAGTATTGTGAGCAAGCTCGGGGCAGCCCGGAACAGGAGGAACATATCGTGGCAAAGGTTCGCACAAAAGACGTAATGGAACAGTTCAATTTGGAATTAATCAGCGGAGAAGAAGGAATTAACCGCCCGATTACAATGAGTGACCTATCAAGACCAGGCATTGAAATTGCCGGATATTTTACATATTACCCGAGAGAGCGCGTGCAGCTTCTCGGAAAAACAGAGCTTTCTTTCTTTGAACAGCTTCCTCAAGAGGAGAAAAAACAGCGAATGGATTCTCTGTGCACTGATGTAACACCAGCTATTATTCTTTCTAGAGATATGCCCATCCCGCAGGAGCTGATTGACGCCTCCGAGAAAAATGGGGTGCCTGTCCTCAGATCGCCGCTAAAAACGACAAGACTGTCAAGCCGTTTAACCAACTTCCTTGAGAGCAGGCTGGCGCCTACCACAGCAATTCATGGCGTTCTTGTCGATATATATGGTGTCGGCGTGCTGATCACAGGAAAAAGCGGCGTCGGAAAAAGCGAAACAGCGCTGGAGCTTGTGAAAAGAGGGCATCGCCTTGTTGCCGATGATTGCGTTGAAATACGGCAGGAGGATCAGGATACTCTTGTGGGAAACGCTCCGGAATTAATTGAGCACCTTCTTGAGATCAGGGGCCTTGGCATTATCAATGTGATGACGCTATTTGGCGCTGGCGCGGTCAGAAGCAATAAACGAATCACGATTGTCATGAATCTTGAACTCTGGGAGCAGGGCAAGCAATACGACCGGCTCGGACTTGAGGAAGAGACCATGAAAATCATTGATACAGAAATTACAAAACTGACGATTCCCGTCCGTCCAGGCCGAAATCTTGCAGTCATCATCGAAGTGGCAGCAATGAACTTCAGATTGAAGCGGATGGGGCTGAATGCCGCTGAACAATTTACCAACAAGCTGGCGGATGTCATTGAAGACGGTGAACAAGGAGAATAGGAGTTGGCGTTAAATGAATGAAGCGATAGAACCACTCAATCCGATAGCATTTCAGCTGGGGCCGTTAGCCGTCCATTGGTACGGAATCATTATCGGTCTCGGCGCTTTGCTCGGGCTGTGGATTGCGATGAGGGAAAGTGAAAAGCGGGGGCTGCAGAAAGATACGTTTATTGATCTTGTCCTGTTTGCCATTCCAATTGCGATTATTTGCGCACGAATTTATTACGTTGCCTTTGAATGGGATTATTATGCGGCACATCCGGGAGAAATCATTAAGATTTGGAAGGGCGGCATTGCCATTCATGGCGGATTAATCGGCGCCATTTTAACGGGTTATGTGTTTTCGAGAGTGAAAAACCTTTCGTTCTGGAAGCTTGCGGATATTGCCGCGCCCAGCATTTTGCTCGGCCAGGCGATCGGCCGCTGGGGGAACTTCATGAATCAGGAAGCGCACGGCGAGGCTGTCAGCAGAGCCTTTTTAGAAAACCTGCACCTGCCTGAATTTATCATCAATCAAATGTACATCAATGGGCAATATTATCATCCTACTTTTTTATATGAATCACTATGGAGTTTTGTCGGCGTCATTGTTTTACTGCTGCTGCGCAGAGCGAATTTGCGTAGAGGCGAGATGTTCTTGATCTATATCATTTGGTATTCAATCGGAAGATACTTTATTGAAGGAATGCGGACTGACAGCTTAATGCTGACTGATTCACTTCGCATCGCTCAGGTGATTTCAATCGTATTGATTGTTTTGGCTGTGGCAGCCATCATCTTCAGACGCGTCAAGGGATACTCGAAGGAGCGGTACGCGGAGTAGACGTCAACAAAGGGGGATGAGGGATGAAGAAGATCTTTCTGGCCGGTCTTGCAGCAGGTCTTCAAACAACATGGACGCTCGGTAAAGTGATTTTCCCGGTAACGCTATTGGTCACTTTGCTTCAGCATACCCCTGTCATGGATTGGCTTGTACGGCTGATCACACCGGTAATGGGTCTCTTCGGGCTTTCTGGTGAAGCGGCCATTCCGCTTGTACTGGGAAATATGCTGAATCTGTATGCGGGAATTGCCGCGATTTTGACATTGGATTTGTCTGTAAAAGAAGTCTTTATTTTAGCTGTTATGCTTTCATTCTGTCATAACTTGATTATCGAATCGACAGTTGCCGCAAAGGTTGGTATCAGAATTGGCGTTATATTGGCGGTGCGCATCGGTTTGGCCGCTGTGTCAGCCATCGTCATCAACCTCATTTGGCATGGTGGACAGGAAACGGCGCAGTACGGTTTTATCACTGCGAAGAGCGCGGCGCCAGACAGCTGGCTGGCAATGCTGGCAGAAGCCTTAACGAAAGCCGGACTTGGTGTTTTGCAGCTGGCGGCAATTGTCATACCGCTGATGATCATCATCCAGTTTTTAAGAGATTTAGGCTGGCTGCTTCGGTTCTCCAGGTGGCTGTCTCCGTTTACGCAGCTGCTTGGCATGAATAAAAATACGTCTATGACGATGGTGGCGGGACTGACGATTGGTCTGGCCTACGGAGCGGGTGTTATGATCAAAGCTGTTGAGGATGACGGCGTGAGCAGGCGGGATATGACATTGGCATTTATATTTCTCGTTGCCTGCCACGCGGTCGTAGAAGATACACTTGTCTTTATTCCGCTCGGCATACCGGTCTGGCCGCTTCTTTTGATTCGTGTCACCACAGCAGTTCTGCTGACAATGGCTATTGCGCACACGTGGAAAAAATGGAAACCCTCAGCGGTTGGAAAGGAAGCAATATGAGTGATAAACAAGTAACGACGATTCTGTTTGATTTAGACGGAACGCTTATTAATACGAATGAATTAATTATCGCGTCCTTTTTGCATACACTGGAGCATTATTATCCGAGCAAGTATAAACGAGAAGATGTCCTTGCATTTATCGGGCCGTCTCTTTTTGAAACTTTCTCCTCGATGGATCCTGAAAAATGCGATGATATGATCGCCATGTACAGAGCGTACAATCATGACATGCATGATTCACTCGTGACTGAATATGAAACGGTATATGAGACCCTGGATGCATTAAAAAAAGCCGGCTTTACATTAGGAATTGTGACAACAAAATTAAGAGATACTGTCAATATGGGCCTCAAGCTCACGGGAATCGGCGAATTCTTTGAAACAGTTGTCACCCTTGATGATGTGACGAATGCAAAGCCTGATCCCGAGCCTGTGCTGTTAGCGCTGAAACAGTTAGGAAGCAAGCCCGAGGAAGCCATTATGGTCGGAGATAATTACCACGATGTGCTGGCAGGCAAAAACGCCGGAACAAAAACCGCAGGAGTCGCATGGACGATTAAAGGGCCGGAAATGCTGGCGAAGCATGAGCCGGATTTTATGCTTGAGAAAATGAGTGATCTATTACAAATTGTTGGAGTGAAGTAATCTGTGAGAAAAACAGATCGTCATCCGGTCTCGGGGGCCAACTCACTGTGGCATGTCTATCAAACGGTACCTTTTTTAAAGGTCGTCAAAAATTTCATTGTCATTCAAATTGCGAGATATACGCCGTTTATAGGGATGAAAAACTGGCTGTACCGTACATTTCTGCGGATGAAGGTTGGAAAACAGACATCCTTTGCCCTCATGGTGATGCCAGATATCATGTTTCCGGAAAAGATCTCAGTCGGAACAAATACAATCATCGGGTACAATACGACCATTCTGGCCCATGAGTATTTGATTCACGAATACCGGATCGGCAAAGTTCTGATCGGAGACGAAGTGATGATTGGTGCCAACACGACCATTCTGCCCGGGGTGAAAATAGGAGATGGCGCAGTTGTGTCCGCCGGAACGCTTGTCCATAAGGATGTGCCTGACGGGGCATTTGTCGGCGGAAATCCGATGAGGATCATCTATACGAAGGAAGAAATGCAAGAAAGATTGAAAAAGTCCGCTGAATAATATCAGCGGACTTTTTTGGTTAAAATTGAGTGTTGTTGTTTTCGTAAATATGCTGAACACCAATCCATTTTTGACCGACATTAGAGTAGCGTGTATTTGTCATTCTGACCGTGCTTGTTTTGCTGTCCGTCCGGAATATCGCTTCCTTCATGTTTGTGATGGTGCACTTGTCGATGATCACATCAACGTGGAAGGTTGAACCGCCAAGCTGTCTAATGAACTTCCCGCCATTGTCCGCCGTGAAGTTTTTCACTGTGAATGTACTGGCTTTATTGATTTGGAATATCTTATCTGACGCTTTTTGAGCAGAACCGCCGTCGATCGTCACTTTTCCTTCCTTCTTCACCGTTAACGCATCCTCACCAACATCTTCCCATTTCACATTCTGAATGTTAACGTTTCCATAAGTGTGTACGCCATCAGCGGCAGGTGCACCAAGCACCACATTTTTCAGGGTTGCTCCATCCTCCACACGAAAAACAGGGTCTTGGTTTTCTGACTGGCTTCCGTCGCCTAATTCTTTCCCTGCCACAAACCGCTGTCCTTTCCCGTCATATGTTGTATTTTTTGGTACGATAATTGTTTCGTGCACCACTTTGTCTGCTGCAAAAACGGTTGATGGCTGAAACTGGCTGAACCCCATAACCAAACCGAACATAAATAGGATAGACACGAATTTTTTCAATGATAAATCCTCCTCGGATATCTTTCATTTTTTGCAAGAGAAGCGTCAGCGACTTGCACCGGCTTCTCTCACATAGATCGGGGCAAGGCTGAATCTGCTTTAATCATAAAAACAGACAGCCTGAAAGTAAAGACAATTTTGGGTGATAAATGGAAAATGAATCGATCTTACCGATTGAAACCAAAAGCATGAATATTGTCGTATTTGCTCAGGATAGAGCATAGTGAGGCTTTCAGGTGTTTACTTTTGAATAACCACGGCCTGGCTGCCCATTTGTTTCCACGCTTTTTCAAAGCTTGTTCTATCGGTTTTTCTGTTTTTATAGCCATACGGATCATTGAGATACACATATTTATCATCATATCCCGTAACGGCGACGCTGTGTTCGCTGTACGTAATTTCTATCGTTCCGTTTGGCGTTTTCCATGTCTGCATGTTGTCAACTGGCGTAAAGTTGGCTGTCGTAATAACCCAAACTGGATTGCCTTTTTCAAGCTGTTCATAAACAGCAGAAATGCTTTTTCCAGTCAGATCAGACACTTTGTCTCCCGCATAGGTTTTCGCCAGCTGATAGATCGGTCGATGGTAGACACCGAGACCAGGGCCATTCGCCATATCCCCGACAAATCCGTCATTCGGATCACCCTTTAATCCGCTGCTGTATGTCAAAGGCACTGTGGCAACCTGATTTGCCAGGGTGTTTTTTGTCACGTCGTATCCCGCGTAATTCAGCACCATCGCAAGGCTTGTTACTTCACAACCGTTATAGAGCCGGGGTGCGTCCATTTGATTGTAAAGGATGACATCCAGCGGTTTTGCGCTTCCCTTCAGCTCCTTTTTGCTGTTCGCAGCTGAGTCTGTATCGCTATCAGAAACCACTTTTTTAAGGCTGTTCAAAAAAGGAATATCTATATCTTTTGCATCTATTTTAAGTCCGAAAAAAATAACGCCTGAAAGAATCATCAGGACACATAGAGTTCGCAGTGTTTTCATCTTTATCTCCTTGTTCTCTATTTGATTTGTATTATAGCATGCCAAACATAAAGAATTTGAGATATTACGTACCTTTAATACATTATTCATGAATTTTTCATAATGAGGAGAAGGATATTTGAACTAAAAAAATCCTAACTGAAGTTAAGCGTTGATTTTCATTCTTTCATCTGCTAACATATTATCATATTAGCGAACTAAAGGATTCGGAATTTTCCTTCATAAGATAACAGCGGAGGTGCTCGGGTTGATGTTTATGTTTGAAAAACCGCACGGCATGAGAGATACACTGCCCGGTTTATACGAAACGAAAAAAAAGGTGAGACGATCGTTAACCGATTTGATTGATAAATGGGGATATCAATTTATGGAAACGCCGACACTGGAGTTTTACGATACCGTTGGCGTCCAGTCAGCAATTGAAGAGCAGCAGCTGTTTAAGCTACTTGATCAGGACGGCAAGACATTGGTGCTTCGCCCGGATATGACGGGGCCGATTGCAAGGGTGGCGGCATCGAAGCTTCTGAAACACGGTCATCCGCTAAGAGTCGGCTATGCGGCAAATGTATTCAGGGCTCAGGAGCGTGAAGGCGGACGTCCGGCTGAGTTCGAGCAGGTCGGAGTGGAGTTAATCGGTGACGGCACGACGAGCGCGGATGCGGAGGTCATTGCTTTAGTCGTCGGGGCATTGAAAAACGCTGGGCTGGCATCCTTTAAAATTGCCATCGGCCATGCCGGCATTGCGGATGCTTTGTTTGTTGAGGTGCTCGGGAACGTTGAACGAGCTGATGTGCTGCGGAGGTTCTTATATGAAAAGAACTACGTCGGTTACAGAGAGCATGTCAAGTCTCTCCCGCTTTCCTCCATTGATAAAAGCAGGCTGCTTGAGCTCCTTGAACTGCGGGGCGGTATAGAAGTATGCGGACGTGCCGAAGAAATCGTCGATTCTGCGCAAGGAAAAAGCGTGGTTGATGAGCTGAAGGCGCTGTGGGACATTCTTGAGGATTACGGATGTACGGAAAATGTCCGCCTGGATCTGAATATGGTCAGCCACATGAGCTATTACACAGGGATTTTATTTGAAGTGTACGCCGAGAATGTCGGTTTTGTCATTGGAAGCGGCGGCCGTTACAACAAGCTGCTGGGCCATTTTGATTCACCTGCACCGGCAACAGGCTTCGGGCTTCGGATCGACCGGCTGATTGAAGCCCTTCATATGAAAGAAGAACCATGTGATATAGACGCTGTTATTTTCAGCAAAGAGCAGCGGGCGCAAGCCATCGCTTATGCGAATGAAGAACGCATGAAAGGGAACAAAGTGGTTCTTCAAGATTTATCGGGAATAGAAAATATCGACCAGATGACAAAATCTTTTGCAAACGTCACTTATTTTATCGGTGCCAGAAAGGAAGAGCAAAATGGGTAAGTTACTCACAATGGCGATGCCAAAGGGCCGGATATTTGAAGAAGCGGCAGGGCTGCTGAGGCAGGCAGGCTACAGGCTGCCTGAGGAGTTTGAAGATTCGAGAAAACTGATCATCGATGTGCCGGAGGAAAATCTCCGTTTCATATTAGCGAAGCCGATGGACGTAACCACGTATGTGGAGCATGGCGTGGCAGACGTCGGAATTGCGGGCAAGGATGTCATGCTGGAGGAGGAACGCGATGTGTATGAGGTACTGGATTTAAAAATCAGCAAATGCCACTTAGCTGTCGCCGGACTTCCGAATACAGACTGGAGCGGCGTAGCGCCAAGAATCGCGACAAAGTATCCAAATGTGGCTTCCAGTTATTTCAGAGAGCAGGGAGAACAAGTCGAGATCATTAAGCTCAACGGTTCAATTGAACTGGCTCCGCTCATTGGGCTTGCAGATCGGATAGTGGACATTGTTTCCACAGGACAGACGCTGAAAGAAAATGGGCTTGTTGAAACGGAGCACATTTGTGACATTACCTCTCGCTTTATTGTCAACCCGGTTAGCTATCGCATGAAAGACGATGTGATTGACGAAATGGCATCCCGCCTATCTCTCGTTGTGGAAGGAGAGACGGCAAAATGAAGATCAAAACCATCAGCGGAACGGAACGGCTTTCTCTCAAGCGTTCCATCGATGCCGGAACGGAAGAGCAAAGAAAGACGGTCCGGTCCATTATTGAAGATGTTAAAGCAAACGGTGATCAGGCGGTTCGCAGCTACACGGCGAAATTTGACGGCATCGAAATAGACAGCCCGCTGGTCACAAAAGAAGAATTTGAGGAGGCATACACCTCACTGGATTCACGTCTTCTTCAGGTGATTAGGCAGGCAATCGAAAATATTAGGGAATATCACGAAAGACAGCTGCAATCCTCCTGGTTTTATCACAGAAAGGACGGCACAATGCTGGGGCAGAAAGTGACGGCGCTGGATTCCGCCGGTGTATATGTGCCGGGGGGAACGGCCGCATATCCTTCATCTGTTTTGATGAATGTGATTCCGGCGCTTGTAGCGGGCGTTGAAAGAATCGTTCTCGTCACGCCTCCGGGAAAAGACGGTCTGCTGTCTCCTGGAGTTTTGGTTGCTGCAGCCGAGCTGGGCATAAAAGACATTTACAAAATGGGCGGCGCTCAGGCGATTGCAGCGTTAGCATACGGAACAGAAACCATTGAGCCGGTCGATAAAATCACGGGTCCGGGCAACATTTATGTCGCGCTTGCCAAACGAGAAGTGTTCGGCGATGTCGATATCGATATGATTGCCGGACCTAGTGAAATCGTCGTGCTGGCTGATGAAACAGCGATTCCGAGCGAAATTGCAGCCGATCTGCTGTCACAGGCGGAACACGATAAGCTCAGCTCATGTGTGTTTGTCACAGATTCCATGGCGCTGGCCGAGGCGGTTTCAGCCGAGGTAAGTAAGCAGCTGAAAACCTTGCCGCGTAGAGAAATAGCGGAAGCTTCAGTGAGAGATTACGGTTGTATATATGTGGCGGAAACAATGGTGGAAGCGATTAATACTGTCAATACACTCGCGCCAGAGCATTTAGAAATCATCACACAGTCTCCGGAAGCTTTGCTTGGGAGTATCAAACATGCGGGTGCCATTTTCTTAGGCAGATACAGTCCCGAGCCTGTCGGTGATTATTTTGCCGGACCGAACCATGTGCTTCCGACAAACGGAACAGCCAGATTTTCAAGTCCATTAAACGTAACAGATTTTCAAAAGAAATCGAGCATTATTTCTTACAGTCAATCAGCCTTTGAAGAACATGCCGAAAGCATCGCGGCTTTTGCCAGACTGGAAGGGTTAGAAGCCCATGCCAGATCAATTGAAGCGAGAGAACGGAGGATTTCTAAATGAGAAAAGCGGAACGCGTCAGGAAAACAAACGAAACAGATATTGAGCTGGCATTTACAATAGACGGCGGGGGACAAGCGGATATCAAAACAGATGTGCCGTTTATGACACATATGTTGGATTTATTCACGAAACACGGGCAATTCGATCTTTCGATTAACGCAAAGGGCGATGTTGATATAGATGATCACCACACGACCGAAGACATCGGCATCTGCTTAGGGCAGGCGCTGCTCGAAGCCTTGGGTGATAAAAAGGGAATCAAACGCTACGGATCGGCGTTTGTACCGATGGATGAGGCACTTGCTCAAGTTGTGATTGATTTAAGCAACCGGCCGCACTTAGAAATGCGCGCTGATTTCCCGGCTGCTAAAGTCGGAACTTTTGATACGGAGCTTGTACATGAATTTTTGTGGAAGCTGGCGCTAGAAGCTCGAATGAACCTGCACGTCATCGTTCATTATGGCACAAATACCCACCACATGATTGAAGCCGTTTTTAAAGCGCTGGGACGCGCGCTTGATGAAGCGGCAACGATCGATCCGCGTGTTAAAGGAATACCGTCAACGAAAGGGATGCTGTAAATGATCGGCGTGATAGATTACGGAATGGGCAATTTATACAGTGTCTCAAAGGCGCTTGAGCGTGTCGGCGTACCGTATTTTGTTTCTGAAAAGCCGGAGGAGCTGAAAGAAGCTGATGCCTTCATTTTGCCGGGAGTCGGTTCATTTGGAGACGCGATGGACAATTTGCGCCACACGAAGCTTGATCAATTGATTCACGATATGGTCTCAGAGGGAAGGCTGCTTCTCGGGATCTGCCTTGGCATGCAGCTTTTATTTGAAGAAAGCGAAGAAAACGGCACCGCTTCAGGGCTCGGGCTGCTAAAAGGTAAAGCAGTCAGGCTAAAAGCAGAAGATGAAAAAGGAAACAAGCTGAAGGTTCCGCATATGGGCTGGAATCGTCTTTCCTTTCATAATGAATCTCCGCTGCTGTCTGAAACAGAACAAGGCTACGCTTACTTCGTTCATTCTTATTACATTGATGGGATGGAGGAGAATGCGCTTCTGGCAAGCGCCGATTATGGTGTGCGAGTGCCTGCTGTAGTCGGAAAAAGAAACGTCTTCGGCGCCCAATTTCATCCGGAAAAAAGCAGCACGGTCGGAATGTCTATTTTAACCCAATTTACGAAAATGGCAGCAGAACAGAAGGTGAAAAAATGAGTGCTTTTACATTATATCCGGCAATTGATATGAGAAACGGCAAATGTGTCCGCCTTGTTCAAGGGGATTATAATAAGGAAACGATATATGGCGATTCACCGTACGACATGGCTGCGTTATTTGCGAAAGAGGGTGCCGAATGGATCCATCTCGTTGATCTCGACGGAGCCAAAGAAGGGAAAAGAGTGAATGACCGCCATGTGATTGAGATTGCGCAAAAGCTGAACCTGAAAGTCGAAATCGGCGGCGGGATCCGTTCCGAAAAAGACGTCTATGAATATTTATCAGCAGGAGTCGATCGGGTGATCCTGGGAAGCTCAGCAGTTTCTAACCCTCCGTTTGTCAAAAAAATGCTGAAACAATATGGCGAGAAAATTGCAATCGGACTGGATGCGAGAAACGGTTTTGTTTCAACAGAGGGATGGCTGGAAACATCAACCCTTAAGGCAACTGAACTGGGCAAAGAGCTAGCCAATGAAGGTGCGGAAGTCTTTATTTTTACTGACATCGCGACAGACGGAATGCTGTCAGGCCCCAATGTTAAAAGCACGGTCGAGCTTGCGAAGGAAACGGGGAAATCAGTGATCGCTTCAGGCGGAGTCAGCTCCGTCACGGATCTCGAAGCCCTCGCCCGCTATGAGACGGACGGCGTCTCTGGAGCGATCATCGGAAAAGCGCTGTATACCAATCAGTTTACGCTGTGTGAGGCGCTTGAAAGGGTGAAGCGCAAATGATCACAAAACGGATTATTCCATGCCTTGATGTCAAAGAAGGACGCGTTGTCAAAGGAATTCAATTTCTCGAATTGAAGGATGCCGGTGACCCAGTTGAACTCGCCGAAGTGTACGACCGAGAAGGTGCGGATGAACTTGTTTTTCTTGATATCTCCGCCTCGCATGAAGGACGAAAGACGATGGTTGACGTTGTGGAGCAGGTTGCCGCGAAGCTTGCGATTCCGTTTACAGTCGGCGGCGGCATCAATCAGCTCAGCGATATGAAAACGATACTGCGTGCCGGAGCTGACAAAGTGTCGGTGAACACGGCAGCTGTTCTTCGCCCTGAGCTGATTGCAGAAGGAGCCGAGTTTTTCGGTTCTCAATGCATCGTCCTTGCCATTGATGCCAAGTATGACAAAGAATCTGACACATATAAGGTCTATACGCACGGCGGCAGAAAGAAAACAGATTGGGAGGTCACCGCGTGGGCAAAAGAAGGCGTCAAACGCGGTGCAGGAGAAATATTGCTGACAAGCATGGACTCTGATGGTGAGAAAAAAGGCTTCGACCACAGGCTGACAAAGCTTGTTTCCGAAGCTGTCCCCGTCCCTGTTATCGCTTCGGGAGGCGCGGGAAACGCACAGCATATGCTTGAGGCTTTTACAAAAGGAGAAGCCGACGCCGCGCTGGCCGCCTCAATTTTTCATTATAAAGAAACATCGATTAAAGAAGTGAAATCATACTTGAAAGAATACGGGGTGAATGTGAGATGAAACAGGCAGATGAACTGCGTTTTAACGAGGAGGGATTAATTCCTGCCATCGTGCAGGATGCGGCAAGCAAAGAAGTGCTGACACTTGCGTATATGAACAAGGAATCGTACGAAAAAACGCTGGAAACGAAGGAAACATGGTTTTACAGCCGCTCACGCCAAGCGTTATGGCATAAAGGAGAAACCTCAGGGAACACGCAAGCCGTCAAAGGTATCCGGTATGACTGCGACCAGGACGCATTGATTTTACTTGTAGAGCCGTCCGGCCCGGCATGCCACACTGGCAGCTACAGCTGTTTTATGAAGGAACAAACAGAAGAACAGACCGCAGGCCGATTCGGCATCATGAACGAACTGGAACGCGTGATCGCGGAACGCCAAGCGGAGATGCCTGAAGGAGCTTACACCACTTACCTTTTCCGTGAAGGCGTCGATAAGATTTTGAAAAAAGTCGGAGAAGAAGCATCCGAAGTCATCATCGCCGCGAAAAATCGGGACCGCGAGGAACTCAAATGGGAAGCGGCAGACCTGCTGTATCACCTGCTTGTCCTGCTCAGAGAACAAGCCTTGCCGCTGGATGATGTGCTTGACGTATTGAAAAAACGCCATTCTGAGAAATAAAAGGATTGGAGCTGCTCATATGTCAGCTCCTTTTTTATGTATTTGTTTCAGCTGAACCATTTGTCTTGTCCTAATAGAAGAAATAAAAAAACCAATCGAATTTCCTATTTAACAAAAATTTCCCATGATGTAACATGACTTAGAATGAAAATCTCAAATGGATATCAGGTCTTTAGGATTATTTTATACAAACCGGTCAGGATAGTGAGGAAAAGACATAGTATGAAAAAGCGGCTGCTATTATTCGAAAAATGAGGAGAGAATGGTGAACGAAAAAATTGATGAACTGAACAAAAGAGTTGGACGTTTAGAACAAGAACTGGAAAGTGTCAAAAGGGAGATCGCATATCTCGCTGCTGGCAAGAAAGAACAAACAGTAGTCAAAACGGATGAGCACCCAAAAGTCAACAAGGAAACCGAAGTTCCACAAAAGACGCCGGCTCCGCGAAAAGAGAACCGTACTTTAGAAAACATGGCGGGAAATTGGCTTCCGAAGATCTTTATTTTTGTTTTTCTTCTTGGTATGATTTGGGCATTTGTGGCAGCTGCAGAAAAAGGCTGGATCAACGCATATATGAGGGTAGGGGCAGGACTTATTGTCTCTATTGTGCTATATGTTCTCGGTAGCAGGTCACATAAGAAAAATGCCAGTGTATTGGGCAGTTCATTATTGGCGGGCAGTAATATTGTCTATATTGTTTCTTTGTTTGCGGGTAACATGCTGTACCAGATTATACCGACGCCGCTTACAATGATCCTTCTTGCTGCAGGCGTTGCGGGCGGTGTGTACATATCAAGGAAATACCGATCACAAACACTGATTGCGATTATCGTCGCAGGTGTTTACTTGTATCCTTTTTTATTTGGCGGGAAACAAGGAAATGAATACATCTTTTATGTATATGAGTCATTGGTTTTCGCAGGCTTAATATATGAGACAGTTAAACAAAAGTACAGCGTAGCATGGAATATAGCAAACTATGCTTTCATATTAGCGATTTTTGCTTTCTTATCATTTACAGATGCGCAGGTGACGGGTTGGACACTTGCTGTATTTATCCTACAGCAGGCGATTACGATTCTATCAGCCTTACGATCGAACAGCCAATTTAAAAAAGCTGTCTATCTTACAGCTGTTACAATCGGAGCTTTTGTCGTTTTCATCACAGGGGTTGTCCTGTACATGAAAAACGATACAGCCTTATACGTCTTTTATACTGCTGCATTTGTGTTTTACCTGTTGTTAAGCTTATGGAAAAGTAAAGAATTTGCCGAAATCAAACATACGTTTTTTCTCATTTCTATGATTTATTTTAATGTATTGGCAGCGGATGCATTATCTGAAAATGTGATCTTGCTGTACATCATATTCACCTTACAAGGAATCATGATGTGTTACGTGTCATACCGCAAAAAAAGCTGGTTGATCGGCATTGCTGGAGTGATTGTATTATTACAGGCAGCCTGCGGCCTCATACAATACCCGGCACGTTCATTACACGTTCTCAGCATTGTCTCTTGGCTGCTGCTGATCAGCTCACTTTTTGGCGGCTATCTGTATTCGAAGAAAATACATTATAAACAAGTCACAACTGTTGTTTCGTCCGCTGTTTCATTGCTGCTGCTTGTATTCTTCAGCAAATTATCCATATGGATGTCGAATAGGATTGACGGCGTATCAGTAAACGTAGGAGTATCCCTGTCATGGTTTATATTTGTCATTGTGATGTATGCTGTTTATTACGCAACCAAAGACAAGACATGGAACCGAATTGGGCTGATCTTTTTATTCATTACACTTGCCAAAATAATTTTAATAGATTCTGCTTCGATTGATATTGTTTGGAGAGCGGTCTTATTCATCTTGTTAGGAGTCATTGGCCTGTTTATATCCAGAGTATTTTATTCGAAAAAAGAGTAACAATCATGTCTGGTCAAGACTGCCGATAGAACGCGGCGGTCTTTTTTCAGTATGATTCTATATTGTAATACGGATAGAACTAAATAATCATGTTGTAACAATCTATCAGTTAAACGCGTGGAGGTTTGTCATGAAAAAAATCATCTTGCTTTGCTTCTGCTTATTACTTACTCTGACAGGCGGATGCAGTATGAACACCAATGAAAAAAACAACACAAAAGACAATAACACAGAAGCCTTAAAACCAAAAGATATGGATCCAAAAGACCTGCCGCAAGTTCCGGCATTTCAAGATGAGAAGACGAGAGAGTACATGGTGTCAACGAAGGAAGAGGAGCCGGGGTATTATTTGCTGGAGTCTAGGCTGAAAGGGTTTAGGATGTTGTTTCCGGAGGATGCAAAATATTCGAAATATTTGTCTATTCGTGATGAAAATGAAGAAATTATCGCATTTGATAGTTATGATAAAACAAAAAATAAAATGTTAAATGCACAAATAGAGTATTACCAAGGAACATCTTTTATTAATAATCCTGAGACAATGTTAGAGCAAGTAAGGAATGAAAATGGTTATAATGGCAATTTTGAAAAGCTAGAGCACGCAGACAAAGATATTTATATTGCTCATAAGAAAAATCATTTTCAAAACGATAAAAACAAATACAACTTTTCATACAGATATTTCGGTTATATTAACTCACCCGAGAAAAAACAAGCAGGTATCGTATTTTCGTTTATGTTTAGATGTCCAAATAATAGAAAGTCTTGTACGTTAGATAAAGATCATTTAGGAGACCAGGTTAAAAAACACGTAAAATCGATCACCTTTTTACAACAAACAGGAGAAATAAAATGAATACAAAAATATTAAGGCTAAAAATCACTTTGTAATTAAGGTCAAAAATGATTTAGGCAAATTAGCCGAAAACCCGTGGAGGTTCGTCATGAAAAAAATCATCTTGCTTTGCTTCTGCTTATTACTTGCCCTGACAGGAGGATGCAGTATGAACAACAATGAAAAAAACAACACAAAAGACAATAAAACAGAAGCCTTAAAACCAAAAGAAATGGATCCAAAAGACCTGCCGCAAGTTCCGGCGTTTCAAGATGAGAAGACGAGAGAGTACATGGTGTCAACGAAAGAAGAGGAGCCAGGGTATTATTTGCTTGAGTCTAAGCTGAAAGGATTTAGGATGTTGTTTCCGGAGGATGCGGAGTATTCCGACTCAGAAACTTCAAAGACAAACGAGTCACTATTTTTTGATAGTTTTAATAAAAAAACGAATATAGTAATGAATGCTTCAGTTAAGTTTTATCAAAATGAATCGTTTATAAACGAACCGGAGAATATGTTGGATATTATTAGCGGTAAAAATGAATACAAAGGTGATTTTGAGAAATTAGAAACGAAGGATAAAGATATTTACTTTGCCTCAAGACAAGAAAACTTTGACAAAGAAGAGACACCATCTTATATCTTCCTTGGTTATATAAAATCGAAAAAACAAGATTATTTAGGGATGGAATATTCTTTTATGTTTAGCTGCTCCGCCAATGCAAATACATGTGAACAAAACCCGAAAGACAATGAAGAAAAAGTTAAAAAAATAATAAACTCTACTACCTTTGGCGATATGTAAAGGAAAATACGAAGAAAGAGAGATATCTGCTCAAAGAAAAAGGCTTTTGATGATATAGAGGGAAAGAATAGTTTTTCTTATAGAGAATTAAGGGAAATAGAGTATTCGTTTCGATTCACCTACTATAAAGATGAAGAGGTTAAGTAAGAGCCGTATGATAAACGATTTTATGAAAAAAGAAATAGGTATTTTGATGTGTTTGTGGTGTTTTGCTTGATTTGTTAGTGAAAGGAGATCAAAACCAAGTCGGATTTCCTATTTATCCAAATTCCACCATGATGTAACATAGAAAAGGATAAAATAATCACGTATTAACCAGGTCAATAGGATTATTTTCGGTATGAAAATAGAATTCTATTCTCACAAAACCCGTGGAGGTTCGTAATGAAAAAGATCATATGTATTTGCTTTAGCTTATTACTTGCCCTGACAGGAGGATGCAGTATGCAAGACAATGATAAAAACACCACAAATGACAATAAAACAGAAGCCGTAAAACCAAAAGACATGGATCCAAAAGACCTGCCGCAAGTTCCGGCGTTTCTAGATGAAAAAACGAG
Source organism: Bacillus sp. FSL L8-0358 (assembly GCF_038593095.1). Classification (NCBI taxonomy): domain Bacteria; kingdom Bacillati; phylum Bacillota; class Bacilli; order Caryophanales; family Bacillaceae; genus Bacillus; species Bacillus sp. FSL L8-0358. The sequence goes on along the minus strand of NZ_CP151962.1, from coordinate 3,465,742 downwards.
AGAGTACATGGTGTCAACGAAAGAAGAGGAGCCAGGGTATTATTTGCTTGAATCTAAGCTGAAAGGGTTTAGGATGTTGTTTCCGGAGGATGGGGAGTATGTACCTGATCTTTCAAGTAAAGGTGAAAATGAGGAAACAATAGTATTTGATAGTTTCAATAAAAAAACTAACATTCAATATGACGGGCAATTAGATTATCATCAAGAAAAAAGTTTTGCGAATGACAAGGATACAATGCTTGACATTGTAAGCGGCAGAAATAGCTATAAAGGAAAATACGAAGAAAGAGAGCTATCTGATAAAATTGTATATTCTGCTCAAAAGAAAAGCAGTTTTGATGATGTGGATGAAAAGAATAATTTTTCTTATAGATTTTTTGGTTATGTTAAATCTAAAAAAGAGGAATATTTAGGAATAGAGTATTCTTTTCGTTTTTCTTGCTATAAGGGTAAAGAGGTTTGTTCATTAAAGAAAGAAGAAGCAGAAAAAAAAGTTCGAAAAATAATTGATTCTATTACCTTTTTAAAAGTTAAAAAGGAGAAATAGAGAAAATGGAAAATAAGAATATATTTGAAAATGAAAATGTAAAGCTGCGTTTAATTGACTTGGAGTACGATTATAAAGAAAAATTTGCTTCTAATATTGAAAGTGAAATAAAGAGAGCTAAAACAGATTTTGAAGTCGAGGTGCGTCGAATATACAAAGAAGAAACACATCGAGATCTTCCAAAAAATCTGGAAATATACACATCTAATGAACTTATTAAAAAAAATTCGAAAATAGATACATCAATAAGAGAGTCCGGATATGATGGTACAGCTATTTATATTAAGGATGATAAACAACACGTTAATCAACTTCATATTATTTCAGAGGGGAGTGCTGATAACGAAGACTGGTCATACAATTTCTTTGGTCTCTTTTTAGGGATAGATGACAGCCAGTACCAAGCGACAAAAGAGTTTGTAAGAAATGCCAAAAGAGAAACAGAGAATTCTCATGATTTAAAGACCTTTGCTATGGGCCACTCACTGGCAAATAATAATCAGGTGATGGTTCAATTAATTGACGGAGAATTTGATGAGGTTTATGGGGTTAACGGAGCTCAAATAAGCGTTGACCACCTGCTAGCAACTGATTTGAATTTGAGAGATAGGCTAATGCATAAATTTCATATTAGACGCTTAAAAGATATAAATGATATCCCACCAGATAAGCTAAAAAAAGAAATCCAAAAATATTATGAAGACAAAGGCGTAACAGCAAACATCACCCAACGCATCTCAAAAGACGACCCGTTGTACGGAGCGAGCGGCAAGGCCGATTTCATTACATTCGGTGATGTGAAGATGGCAGATACAAATACAAGTGTAAAAGGCATCCGAAACATTATGGATGGGATTCCTGACGAAGATGTGAGGTCAATTCAAAAATTCCTTCAAAAATATAAGGATGACTATGAAAAAGACGGCTTGAACGGTTTTATAAAGGCAGCCAGCGGGATAGACATAGACCTGATTGAAAAAGTGAAAAACACAGACGGCGCTTTAAAGAAAGTAAGTGTCCTATATGAGCATTTTGATGATGTTAAGCAAATGTATGGCCGAATAAAAGAGGAACTGCCGTCGTTTTTAGGTTTTCTTCATACCTTGTTGAGAAACAGCGGACCGGTCGTAGATCAGTTAGCTGAAAATGGTTATATTGATGAAACGCAAAAGAAAGTCATCAAAAAAGAATTAACGAATATTAATGCGAGTATGCGAGGCATCGAATCACGGTACGAACATTTCATAGACCATCTAAAACATGGCCAATTTATGCAAGCTTTAAAAGACGTTGGTGAAATAGTGGACTACGTAAAATCAATTCTGTCCTCATTGAAAACACTCGACACAGAAACAAAAGACGCACTAAAACTTATCGTCGACGGCCACAGCATCGTTCAAATGCTCAACGCCTTGTCAAAGGAAAAAGGCTTCAGCTATAAAGGCTCCGATATTTATTTTACAGGGAAGAGCGGCTCGGGAGAAACGATTCAAGTCAATCTCTCATCCGCTGTCAGAATCTATCAAAACGGTATGAAAATCGTTGAAGATATGGAAGATGCGATTTCTAAGTACCAGAAGGTTTACAGTCAGGAAATCGATGAAGACTTCATAGACAAAAAGCAGGCGATCATCACGGCTATTCATCATATGGAAGAAAACCCTTCGCATTATGCCTTCGATCTTCAATTCCGGCTTGCAGCTGGTTTCAGCCACACATTCGATAAATTGGAGAAAATCTCAGTTCATGAATCATTCCACACAGGTGCGCTTCCTGCTAATGATGGGATTGTTGCTGAATTAAAAAAACAGACAACAGAAAAAAGAGATTTTATCAAAAATATCCGCGAGAGTATTGAAAAGCTGTTTGAAAAAGAAGAAATGATTTCTCAGTTATTTGATTTTCAGCCTTAGGAGGAATATGAAGAGTGACTTCCTTATTTTCAGAAAGTGAAACAGAAATTGTATCAACGACCTATATGTTTCTTACCCAAGATGAAATGAAGGGGAAAGCGGGCACCCTCAATCAACCGATCAACGACTTTCTCAGCCTGACAAAGAAATTTGAGTCTTCATTAAAAGAGGAAATCAAAGGGCAAAAAGGATTGATTGTAAAAAAAATAAAAAAAGAGCTTGAGTCTAAAAGCGAAAAACGAAAAGCCGCCCTTGAGATGATAAAAGAAGAACATAAAGCAAAAGTTGATCGGTACAAAATGATAATTGAAGACCTGCGACAGCAGGATGTAACATTGACTTACAGAAAAAAGAAGCCTGTGAAAGATGTCTAACATAAAAATCTCCTATTCAAACAATGAGTGGGAGATTTTTATTTTGATCACGGCAAAAATATACTGAAAAAGTCTTTCTCCATTGATATGATTGAGAAAGAGTAAAAATCATCCTTTTGCTATACATTTCACCTTTCTGAACGCTGAAACAGGAGGAAAAATATATGCCAACCCAGAAACAAAAATCTAAAAGTAAATTGAAACCTTTTTTTGCATTAGTAAGACGGACCAATCCTTCCTATGGAAAGCTCGCATTTGCGCTTGCTCTCAGTGTTGTAACCACGCTGGTCAGCCTGCTCATTCCATTATTAACGAAGCAGCTTGTCGATGGTTTTTCTATGTCAAATCTGTCAGGCATGCAAATCGGGTTGATCGCGCTTGTGTTTTTCGTTCAGGCCGGTTTAAGCGCTTATGCCACCTATGCGCTTAACTATAATGGACAAAAAATCATCTCCGGGCTGCGGGATTTATTATGGAAGAAATTAATTAAGCTCCCTGTCTCTTATTTCGACACAAATGCTTCCGGGGAAACAGTCAGCCGTGTAACGAATGATACGATGGTGGTCAAAGAACTGATTACAACCCATATCAGCGGGTTTATTACAGGCATCATTTCTGTCATTGGATCATTGACAATCTTGTTTATTATGAACTGGAAGCTGACACTGCTTGTGTTAGTGGTCGTTCCGCTGGCCGCTCTTATCTTGATGCCAATTGGCCGCAAGATGTTTTCTATCTCACGGGAAACGCAAGATGAAACGGCTCGTTTTACAGGCCTGCTGAATCAAATTCTCCCGGAAATCAGACTCGTCAAGGCTTCAAATGCGGAGGATGTCGAATATGGGCGCGGGAAGATGGGGATTTCCTCATTATTTAAGCTTGGAGTTCGTGAAGCCAAGGTTCAATCGCTTGTCGGCCCGCTTATTTCACTCGTGTTAATGGCAGCGCTTGTCGCAGTGATCGGATATGGCGGCATGCAGGTCTCATCAGGCGAGCTCACAGCCGGAGCGCTCGTGGCTTTTATTTTATATTTATTTCAAATTATTATGCCGATGGGCCAGATTACAACGTTTTTCACACAGCTGCAAAAATCAATCGGTGCAACAGAACGAATGATTGAGATTTTGGCAGAGGAAGAGGAAGATACAGTGACAGGAAAACAAATTGAAAATGCGCATCTGCCTATCCAGCTTGATCGCGTGTCTTTTGGATATAAGCCTGATCAGCTGATCTTAAAAGAGGTCAGCGCTGTCATTGAAGCAGGTAAAGTCACAGCGATTGTCGGTCCGAGCGGCGGGGGGAAAACGACGCTGTTTAAGCTGCTTGAACGCTTTTATTCTCCGACTGCAGGATCCATTCGGCTGGGGGACGAGCCGATTGATACTTATTCGCTTGAATCGTGGCGGGAGCACATCGGGTATGTATCACAGGAAAGCCCGTTAATGTCCGGGACAATCAGAGAAAATATTTGCTACGGGTTAGAACGAGATGTGACGGATGCTGAGATCGAAAAAGCCGCGGAGATGGCATATGCGCTCAATTTTATAAAGGAGCTGCCGAATCAGTTTGATACAGAAGTAGGCGAACGCGGCATTATGCTGTCAGGCGGACAAAGGCAAAGAATCGCGATTGCGAGAGCGCTTCTCCGTAACCCAAGCATTCTTATGCTCGATGAAGCGACCTCGAGTCTCGACAGCCAATCTGAAAAATCAGTTCAGCAGGCGCTGGAGGTGCTGATGGAGGGCCGCACAACGATTGTTATCGCTCACCGATTATCTACCGTTGTAGATGCGGACCAGCTTTTGTTTGTTGAAAAAGGGGAAATTACCGGTCGTGGAACACACCATGAGTTAATGGCTTCCCATGGTCTTTATAGGGATTTTGCTGAACAGCAGCTGAAAATGAATGCGGACTTAGAAAACAAAGCCGGGTAAATTTTGGTCGAATCAGCCAATAAAAAAGAGGAGGGATTTTCCCAATCCTTCCTTTTGAACTATTGAGGGGCTTACGATTTATGGTATACTACTGACGGTAATATTGTATAAAACGGAGGGTAGTTGTGGGAAAACACACTTCTGAACATAAAAATCACGCACAAATTGTCCAGCTGCTTCAAGATGGACAATATTTTTTTCATAAAGGCTTGAAAGCGTATAAAGAGCGCAATCTAAAACGGGCAAGCAAACTGATTCAGCGCGCGGTTCATTTGGAGCCGGAGGATTCAGAGATGCTTTCACAGCTTGCGGTCATTTATTCGGAAATGGGCCAATATCAAGAGTCGAACGATCTTCTTGACTATATCATGGCAAATCTGGAGGCCGAAATGCCGGAGTGCCATTACTTTAAAGCGAATAACTTTGCCCATCTGGGGCTCTTCCAGGAAGCTTATAAAGAAGCGGCCGCTTATTCTGATGCGGACCCGGATGGTGAATTCGCCGAAGAAAACGATAGTCTGCTTGATTTGCTCGATTTAGGAGACGACGGCATTGAGGATTCTTTGTATGATCAGGATGAACTGCTGGTGAAACAGGATCGGGCAAAGTCATTGCTGGAAAGCGGCCAGCTTGCTGAAGCGGTTGCGGCGCTTGAGGAAATCACAGCTGAATATCCGGAGCTTTGGTCAGCATACAACAATCTCGCGCTTGCCTATTTCTATTCAGGAAACGTTGTAAAAGCGAAGCAAACCGCTTATGAAGTGCTTTCTCATAATGAAGGAAATCTTCACGCCTTATGCAATCTTCTCGTTTTCTACTATTATGAAAGAGAAGATGAAAAAGTGGCGGAATTGAGTGATCAGCTCTCCAATGTCTATCCGATGCTAATGGAGCAGCGTTATAAATTGGGTGCTACTTTGGCGCTTGTCGGCCGCTACGAGATCGGATATAAATGGCTCAAATCATTATATAAAACCGGCTTTGAAGGTGACGACACCTTCTTTTACTGGCTTTCCTGCTCTGCTTATTTTACGGGACATACCGACTTTGCCGAGACGATCTGGAGAAAAGTCGAGTCGCAATATCCCGGCGAAGACCGCCCGGCGCCTTGGATAGAGCGGAGGGAAGCTCTTCCTTCATCTGTGGAGCAGCGTCTCGCAGCCTATTATATCAGCAGCACAAAGGGAGAAACGGAGCATCTTGAAGCGGTGATACGCTCAAAGAGAATCACCGCTCCTTTTGAAAATCAGTTTGTAAAGCTGCTTCTAAATGGAGATTCTGCGGCTGCTGACGTTTCAGAGGATGCACTTTTCGCCTATCAAACGGTCAAACTATTAGAGCAAGCTGAAAAAGAAGAGATGAAAACAGAAGTCATGAGCTGCTGGGTTTTCCATGTCATCCAGCAAATTCGTGCAGCCGCTCCGTTGAAGAATGAGAAAGGCTGGGCAGCAGCCATCTGTTATATTTGGAAAGAAGCCCATGGCAAGCAAGACACGAAAAAAGACACAGCGGCCCGATTCGGCATCTCTCCGGCAACGTTGACGAAATATATGAAATATATTGATGATATTCTAGAATAGTAAATTTTAAAGAGTCGATTTATTTAATCGACTCTTTTTTTGTTTGATAGATTATATTAAGAAAATAATATCGACAGTTTTTTTACACGCTTAAGAAAAATGACAAATGATGTGTGACTTGACATCTGTTTGAAACATAAATGTAATAAAATTTATCGCTAATTTGTCGAAACTTGATGGTATAATGATTCTCGTACATAAGGAATTAGTGTTTTTTACATATGATGTGAAATAAACGCTATACAACCAGAATAAGAGATGCACAGAATAATTAACCATAAACAACCATCATTCCTCGTAGAGTATGAGGAACGAAACTTGATGTTCAAAATACGATTCCAAATGAGGACAGGTTCACAGTAAAAGGGAGGATATAAAAAGTGAGAAAGAGTTTAATTACACTTGGTTTGGCTTCCGTCATCGGGACAAGCAGTTTTTTGATCCCATTTACAAGTAAAACTGCATCGGCGGAAACATTAGATGAAAAGAAACAAAAAATCGAAAGCAAGCAATCTGAGGTTGCTTCCAGCATTGAAGCGAAGGAAAAAGAATTAACTGAGCTTCAGGAAAATCAATCAAAGATTGAAAAAGAACTGAAAGACATTAACGATAAGGCGCTTGATACAAGCAACAAGATCGAAGATAAAAAAGAAGAAAATGATAAAACAAAAGAAGAAATCAAAAAACTGAAAAAAGAGATTAAAGAAACAGAAGCACGTATCGAAAAACGCAATGAAATCCTGAAAAAACGCGTTCGTTCTTTACAGGAAAGCGGCGGATCTCAAGGATACATAGATGTTCTTTTAGGATCAACAAGCTTTGGTGACTTTATCTCTCGTGCGACTGCGGTTTCATCTATTGTGGACGCAGACAAAGATTTAATCAAACAGCAAGAGCAGGATAAAGCGAAGCTCGAAGATTCTGAAGCGGATTTGAATGACAAGCTGAAAGAAGTTCAAGCTGCATTGGCTAAATTAGAAACAATGCAAAAAGACCTTGATAAACAGCTTAATGAAAAAGACAAGCTTTTCGACGAAGCAAAAGCAAGCCAAAAGAAAACGGCTAAAGCGATTTCTGAATTAAAATCAGAGGCGTCTGAACTTGCAAATCAAAAAGCAAATACTGAAGCTGAACAAGCACGCATCAAAAAAGAACAAGAAGCAGCAGCTGCTTTGATCAAAAAGCAGGAAGAAGCACAAAAAGCATCTGATGAAACACAAACAGATGACAGTCAAACGGCTACAACTGAATCAGCAAAAGCAAGCTCATCTGATGATTCTTCAGACAATTCTTCTAACGGTTCATCAAACAGCTCGTCTAACGGCTCATCTTCTAAGAAGAGCAGTGGCTCAAACAGCAATTCAGGCGGCACTGTTATCAACAACTCCGGCGGAATTGAAGGCGCGATCAGCGTTGGTTCAAGCATTGTAGGACAATCTCCGTACAAGTTTGGCGGCGGACGCACTCAGTCTGATATCAACAACCGTATTTTTGACTGCTCATCATTCGTACGCTGGGCATACGCTTCTGCAGGTGTTAACCTTGGACCTGTTAGCGGAACGAGCACTGACACTTTAATTAATAAAGGAAGAGCTGTCAGCCCGTCAGAAATGAAGCGCGGAGACTTAGTTTTCTTTGACACATACAAAGTAAACGGTCACGTTGGGATTTATTTAGGAAACGGAACGTTCCTTAACGACAATTCTTCACATGGTGTTTCAATTGATTCTATGAATAACCCTTACTGGAAAAAATACTTCAATGGTAATGTAAGACGTGTTGTTCAATAATAAATAAGACATGGGCCTTCTATAAACAGAAGGCTCTTTCTTTATTAATATGCATACCCTTTTGAAATACATTTAATCGCGTTTCGAAAAAAATGAGCAAAAAAATAGCGTATCACCATGAGATTTTATAGGATATGGGTAAGGAATACGTTTGATGGGGATTCTTATCTTATAAGAAAGAGCCCAAACTTCGAAAAGATGGTTTAAGGAGTGAATAGTGTGTCAGAAGAAAAAATTTATGACGTGATTATAATCGGCGCGGGCCCTGCTGGGATGACGGCCGCTGTATACACATCAAGAGCGAATTTATCGACATTAATGATTGAAAGAGGAATTCCTGGCGGACAAATGGCCAATACGGAAGATGTAGAAAACTATCCTGGATTCGAAAGTATCCTTGGGCCTGAGCTTTCTAACAAAATGTTTGAACACGCGAAAAAATTCGGCGCTGAATACGCTTATGGCGATATTAAAGAAGTCGTTGACGGCAAAGAGTACAAAGTAGTCAAAGCTGGTTCAAAAGAATATAAAGCCCGTGCTGTCATCATTGCTGCAGGTGCGGAATATAAAAAAATCGGTGTGCCTGGCGAAAAAGAATTGGGCGGACGCGGTGTATCTTATTGTGCAGTATGTGACGGCGCTTTCTTTAAAGGCAAAGAACTAGTCGTTGTTGGCGGCGGAGATTCCGCGGTTGAAGAAGGCGTATATCTGACTCGTTTCGCCTCAAAAGTAACGATTGTTCACAGACGTGATAAACTCCGTGCTCAAAGTATTCTTCAAGCGAGAGCATTTGATAATGAAAAAGTTGACTTCCTATGGAACAAAACCGTGAAGGAAATTCATGAGGAAAACGGCAAAGTCGGTAACGTAACGCTTGTCGATACGGTAACCGGTGAAGAAAGTGAATTCAAAACAGACGGCGTATTCATTTACATCGGCATGCTTCCTCTGTCTAAACCGTTTGAGAATCTGGGCATTACGAATGAAGAAGGCTACATTGAAACAAACGACCGCATGGAGACAAAGGTTGAAGGAATTTTCGCTGCCGGAGACATTCGCGAAAAATCACTGCGCCAAATCGTAACGGCTACAGGAGACGGAAGTATTGCGGCACAAAGCGTACAGCATTATGTCGAAGAGCTTCAAGAAACGCTGAAAACCTTAAAATAAAAAGGGTTGTCATACGAGTTTCACATTACGTTACTGGGTTTTAATTCCGCTGTAACACATGTGTAATGCTTTTCGGTTATGATTAATAAAGTAATTGACCCCCTTTTTATAATGAATACACTTTTTTGGCACGGATTCTCCAGTTATCCGTGTCCTTTTTTTGTCCATAAATAAAAGATGAATGCCAGTTACAGCAAAATCATCTGAATTAAGGAATGAATATGCTGTAAAATAGAAGAAAAGATTGTCAATGTCTCTTCATTGTGGGAGGCATCTTGAAGCGGTATAATAAAGAGACGATGACAGGACGAAGGTTAGGTGACGTACTTGCAAAGAGTGACAAATTGTGTGCTTCAGACGGATGACAAAGTTCTTCTGCTTCAAAAGCCGAGACGCGGATGGTGGGTCGCGCCGGGAGGCAAGATGGAGAGCGGAGAATCAGTCAGAGACTCCGTCATCAGAGAGTACAGAGAAGAGACTGGTATCTATATCATAAATCCTCAATTAAAAGGCGTTTTTACCTTTATTATTAAAGACGGTGACCACATTGTCTCCGAGTGGATGATGTTTACGTTTGTCGCGGATTCTTATACTGGACAAAATGTATCAGAATCAGAGGAAGGCAAACTGCAGTGGCACGATGTCAACGACATTCAGAACCTGCCTATGGCCCCTGGAGACGGCCATATCCTTGATTTTATGATGAAGGGACAAGGGCTGCTGCACGGCACATTTACGTATACACCGGAATTTGAGCTGCTCAGTTATCGTTTAGACCCGCAGCACATCAAATAGAAAGACAAGTCAGGGGGGAGAAAGATGAGTGTTAGTGAATCACATGATATTCAGCTTGTCATTATAACCGGAATGTCGGGAGCGGGGAAAACTGTCGCGATCCAAAGCTTTGAAGACCTCGGCTATTTCTGCGTCGATAATCTTCCGCCTTCATTGCTTCCGAAGTTTTTAGAGCTGATGAAGGAATCAAATTCGAAAATGAGCAAAGTTGCGCTCGTGATGGATCTGCGCGGCCGCGAATTTTTTGACCGGCTGATTGAAGCGCTGGATGAAATGGCCGAAAATCCGTGGATCACACCGCGAATTTTATTCCTGGACGCGAAGGATTCCATTCTCGTCACAAGATATAAAGAAACGAGACGCTCGCATCCGCTGGCAGCGACTGGCCTGCCGCTTGAAGGCATCGCACTGGAACGAGAGCTGCTTGAGGAATTAAAAGGCCGCTCTCAAATCATTTACGATACGTCTGACATGAAGCCGCGTGATTTGCGTGAAAAAATCGTGAAGCACTTTGCGACAAACCAAGGAGAGACATTTACCGTGAATGTCATGTCATTTGGTTTTAAATACGGTATTCCAATTGATGCAGATCTCGTCTTTGATGTCAGATTTTTGCCGAATCCGTACTATATCGAAAGCATGCGGCCGCTGACTGGTAAGGATAAAGAGGTTTCCTCTTACGTCATGAAGTGGAATGAAACGCAAAAGTTCAATGAGAAATTAATTGATCTGCTGAGCTTTATGCTTCCATCTTATAAAAGAGAAGGAAAAAGCCAGGTTGTCATTGCGATCGGCTGCACAGGGGGCCAGCACCGCTCTGTGACATTAGCCGAGAATTTAGCTGATTATTTCAAAAAGGATTACTATACTCATGTTACTCACCGGGACATTGAAAAGAGAAGCCGGAAATAAGATGGGACAAAAGCCGAAAATTGCCATCTTTGGCGGCGGTACAGGTCTTTCTGTATTGCTTAGGGGCTTAAAGCATAAACCTGTTGACATCACGGCCATTGTAACAGTTGCCGATGATGGGGGAAGCTCTGGCCGTCTGCGGAATGAACTGAAAATTCCGCCTCCTGGAGACATCAGAAATGTGCTTGCCGCTTTATCCGATGTGGAGCCACTTGTTGAAGATCTTTTTCAGCACCGCTTCAATAAAGGGAATGACTTAACAGGCCATTCTCTCGGGAATTTGATTTTGGCAGCGATGACAAATATAACCGGTGATTTTTTTCACGCTGTCACTGAAATGAGCAAGGTGCTGAATGTCAGAGGAAAGGTTTTGCCGGCTGCCAATGCCAGTGTCGTTTTGCATGCTGAGATGGAAGATGGCCGCGTGGTCTCAGGCGAGTCAACGATCCCAGAATACGGACAGCGCATTAAGCGTGTTTTTCTCACGCCTGAACAGATTGATCCGCTGCCGGAAACAATAGACGTGATCAGGGAAGCGGATTTGATTATTATCGGCCCGGGAAGCCTCTATACAAGCATTCTTCCCAATTTGCTCGTCCCAAAAATCGGGGAAGAAGTGATAAAGGCGCCGGCGAAAAAAGTATACATTTGCAACGTGATGACTCAGCCCGGCGAAACGCTCCATTACACCGCTGCTGATCATGTGAAAGCGCTCAATCAGCATATGGGCTGCGGTTTTATTGATACGATATTAGTGAACAGTGAAGACATTCCCGACGAAATAAAACGTAAGTACGAAAAGGAATCTGCGCGTCCTGTTGATTTTGATATTGAAGAGCTGAAAGCGATGGGGCTTGAAGTCATCAGAGATCAAATTGTAACGTATAAAAATGACGTAATACGTCACGATACACATAAAGTGGCCTCTCTTCTTGTTGATTTACTGAAAGAATGAAGCCTTGAAATGAGGTGGCTATATGTCATTTGCATCAGAAACAAAAAAAGAATTAACGAATCTGGAAGTGAAGGACTGCTGCATTAATGCCGAGCTGTCTGCACTCATTCGGATGAACGGAGCTTTATCATTTACAAACCGCCATCTCGTACTCGATGTTCAAACCGAAAACGCGGCCATTGCCCGCCGCATCTATACATTGCTGAAAAAACAATATGATGTGTCGGTCGAGCTGTTGGTCAGAAAGAAAATGCGGCTGAAAAAGAATAACGTCTATATTGTGCGTTTTTCAGAAAAAGCAAAAGCGATCTTAGAGGATTTAAAAATACTCGGGGAGAATTTTGTGTTTGAACGAAGTATTTCGAAAGAGCTGGTCAAAAAGAGATGCTGCAAGCGTTCTTATATGAGAGGAGCATTTTTGGCAGGAGGTTCGGTCAATAACCCGGAAACCTCCTCGTATCATTTAGAAATCTTCTCTCTTTATAAGGAGCATAACGATTCATTATGTGACCTGTTAAATGAGTTTCAGTTAAACAGCAAAACGCTTGAACGGAAAAAAGGCTACATTACCTATTTAAAAGAGGCTGAAAAGATTACAGAGTTTCTGAACGTAATTGGCGCTCACAATTCGCTTCTGCGATTTGAGGATGTCAGAATCGTCCGAGACATGAGAAATTCGGTCAACCGCCTCGTCAATTGTGAAACAGCCAACTTAAACAAAACGATCGGCGCATCGCTGAGACAGGTGGAAAATATTAAATACATCGATGAAAGAATCGGCCTGGAGGCGCTGCCTGAAAAACTTCGGGAAATTGCGCAGCTTCGGATTGATTATCAGGAAGTGACGCTGAAAGAGCTGGGGGAAATGGTAGCAAGCGGGAAAATCAGCAAATCAGGGATCAATCACAGGCTGAGAAAACTTGACGAAATCGCAGAACAGCTGCGGACAGGGCAATCCGTCACTTTAAAATAACCGTAAAGAAAAGGGGAGATCCTTATGGTTCAACAGAAAGTGGAAGTTCGATTAAAGACAGGACTGCAAGCACGTCCTGCTGCTTTGTTTGTACAAGAAGCAAACCGGTTTACGTCAGATGTGTTTCTAGAGAAGGATGGGAAAAAAGTAAACGCCAAAAGCATCATGGGGCTGATGAGCCTTGCGGTAAGCACAGGCACTGAGGTTACCTTGATTGCCCAGGGAGAAGATGAACAAGAGGCGCTGGAGAAGCTGGCTGCTTACGTTCAAGAAGAAGTTTAGGTGATAAAAATGAGTGACTTTCTAAAAGACTGCTTTCAGAAAATTGGCTGGGAAAAAGATCATGTCAGCTTCGGCGATCTTCCCCTTTTTCTCAAAGCAATGGCATACCGTTTTCCATTCGAAAACCGTGCCGTACTTGCAAAAGAGAATTATAAGATCACAAAAGAAGAGCTATGGCGACGTCTGCTCAAAGATCAGCACGGCGGCCTATGCTACGATCTAAATGGTTTCCTTTATTTTGTCTTGCGTGAGGCCGGGTTTCATGTGAAGCTCATTCGAGGAACGGTTTATGCAGGCAATCAAGAGGGATGGGCACTAGAAGGGACGCATGCTGCTGTATGGCTGTCTGCGGAAAACGGCGATTACCTCGTTGATATCGGCTTCGGCATCAACCTGGCGCTCCAGCCGATACCGCTTTCCGGAGAAACGGTACAGTCACCAGTCGGGTCATTCCGAATCAAAAAAGAAGAGACAGAAAAGGGCAGCCATGTTCTGCTGATGGACAAAGGAGAAGGCTGGCAAATTGGGTACGCCTTTACTCTTGAAGAGAGTGATCTCGGGGACTTAGATAACATGAAGGACATCATTCACTCTCATGAAAAGTCTCCTTTTAACAAGTCCCTGCTTGCCTCAAAGCTGACGCCGAGCGGAAGGATGGTCATGTCAGAGCGCCATTTTACGATTTATGAAAACGGCGGTAACATTCAAAAAAGCGACATCGGCCCTTCAGGATTTGAAGAGAAATTAAATACTCATTTTTTGTAACGTGAAAAGCTTGCAGGTTATCTGCAAGCTTTTTCTTATGAACAAGTGTAGATTGCTGTATCAAATGCGTCTTCAGGGATATACAGTTTTCCCTTTTCGTATTTATAAGGAATTTCATTCTCTTTAAAGCACTCTTTGGTATAGTCAGTTAGTGTATCCCCAATTTCTATGTATTTCCCGGTATAGTTGGGCTGACATGCTGAAAGAATTGACGTCATTGCCAGAAACAGCATGATTTTCTTCATCACGACACCTGCCTATTATGAAAATTTTACCTTTATCATTCTATCATAACAAAAAGAAAAAGACCGATTTACTATTCCGCACATGCTATAATAATTTTGGAATCTTCTAGAAAAATCATCGTGATGTACATATAAGGGGGATCAACGTGTATCGGATTTTGCTTGTGGAAGATGATGAGCGGATTGCTTCTTTGCTGGGCGGTCATCTTCAAAAATACGGATATGAAGTGAAAATTGCTGAACGGCTGAATGATATAAAATTGGAATTTGCAGAAATGAAGCCTGATCTTGTGCTGCTTGATATCAACTTGCCTTTTTTTGACGGGTTTTATTGGTGCAGGCAAATCCGTACCATTTCCAATGCGCCGATTATCTTTATATCGGCACGGACCGATGAGCTGAATCAGGTAATGGCGATTGAAAATGGCGGCGATGATTATATCACAAAGCCGTTCCATCTAGAGGTAGTGGTGGCCAAAATCAAAAGCGTCCTGCGCCGCACATATGGTGAATACTCGCCCTCTTTGCCGCAGGAATCCAGAATAGTGGAGCTTGGCGGGCTGACGATTTATCCTGATCAGAATGAGGCCGAATGGAACAGCGTCCGTATTTTGTTTTCACAAAAAGAATTTCAGCTTCTCTCTATTTTTGTGAGGGAGCATAAAAAAATTGTCTCTCGTGATGAACTATTGGAGGCGTTATGGGATGACGTTGATTTTGTCGATGACAATACGTTAACGGTCAATGTCAACCGGCTGCGGAGAAAACTGGAGAATGCAGGACTGACAGATTGCATTTCCACAATCAGAGGACAAGGCTATCAATTTCAAGTCAATCGGAAGGATGAAGCGGAGTGTTAAAGACTTATCTCATCGACCGCTTAGCCATTATTCTATTTTCATTATTAGGGATAGGGTCCGCCATGCTGATTGCGTATTTAAGCATTGTAGAGAGCGGCGCAGAACCTTCCAAAGAAAATATGATGTACATATGGATTTTGCCCGGTACTCTTTTAGCCGCAGGTTTTGCTGCTGATTATGTTCGGCAATTTTCCTTTCTCACATATGTTAAAAAGCTTGCAGAACAAGCCTCTTCTTCGAATGACATCGGACAGTCTTTGAAAGCCCGAAAGCCAAGAACAGGAGAGCAAGCGCTTTGGACGAAAATGATCAACGCACTCGGGCAGCAATACGAAAGCAGGCTCTCACAATATATCAATCAGCAAAAACAGCATTATACCTTCACCAACCAATGGGTCCACCATATGAAAACACCGGTATCCGTCATATCCTTAATGATTCAGGAAGGAAAAAACGGAACTTCATCCTCTTTTCCGACGTTTTTAGAGGAGCTGGAGGATGAGAATGAGAGATTTCGCCACGGTCTTGATATGATGCTGCAAACGGCCCGGCTGGAGGAATTTGCATTTGATGTAAAGCCGCAAACCTTTGATTTGGCAGAAATGGTTCGTTCACTGATCAATCAGGAAAAACGTCAGTTTATTAAACGGCGCCTTTTTCCAACATTACATGTGCCGCCAAATGCCATTCAGATTTCCAGTGATCAAAAGTGGCTTTCCTTTGTTGTCGAGCAAATCCTTTTCAACGCCTTAAAATATTCAAAGCAAGGTGTCGGAGACCCTATTACAATCCGAATTGAAACACAGGGACATGAGACGCGATTGTCGGTTGCCGACGAAGGAATCGGCATACCGCCGCAGGATCTGCCGCGGATTTTTGACGCGTTTTTTACCGGAGAAAACGGACGAACCATGAAAGAGGCAACTGGAATGGGCCTTTATTTAGCAAAACAGGTGTGCATCCGTCTCGGCCATAAGCTGTATGCGGAATCAAAAGAAGGGGCTGGCACTGTGATGACCATCGTGTTTTCAAGTGACACCCTCGTGAATGTGACAGCATTGTAAGGTTGGGGAGCGGAATTGCAAGAAAGTTCGATGGGAGGATGCTGACTTCCTTTTTATAATAAAGAAAAAGGAGGAGCAGAACATGAACGTGTTGCAAACAACGAACCTATCGAAAACGTACTATTCAAATAAAGGAACAATATCATACCAAGCGCTCAGCGCCTTTGATCTCAGTGTGTCAAAAGGAGAATTTGTCGGGATTATGGGGCCGTCGGGAAGCGGAAAAACCACGCTTTTGAATTTGCTGGCTACCATTGATAAGCCGACCCAGGGCGAGATGATGATCAACGGCATTCAGCCGAAAACGTTAAAGGACCAAGAGCTGGCTTTGTTTCGCAGAAGAGAACTCGGCTTCGTCTTTCAGGATTTTAATCTGCTTGATACGCTGACGATTCGTGAAAATATTCTCTTGCCGCTTGCATTGGATAAGGTTAAGCTGAGAGAAATGGAAGCCCGATTGGATGAACTGGCAGATACGCTGCAAATCAAGCATATTCTCGATCACCGCACATATGAGGTGTCGGGCGGACAGCAGCAGCGGGCAGCTTGTGCCAGAGCGATTATTCACAATCCGGCGCTCATTCTTGCCGATGAACCGACAGGAAACCTCGACTCAAAATCGGCAAAGCAAGTGATGAACACACTGGCTCAGCTGAATGAGGAAAAGGAAGCGACGATTCTGTTGGTTACGCATGATGCCACAGCAGCAAGTTTCTGTAAACGAATTGTTTTTATTAAAGACGGACGTTTCTTTTCAGAGATTCACAGAGGAACAAACAGGCAGGTGTTTTATCAAAGTATATTGGATACCTTGAGTGTGTTGGGAGGCGATTTTCATGAATTTGAGAACTATCGCCCGTAAAAACATTCTTGGGAATCTGCAACGGTATGTGGCCTACTTTTTAAGCTGTGTGTTTGCCGTTTCGGTGTTTTTTGTCTTCACATCATTTATTTTTCATCCTGATGTCAATGAAGACAATATATATGGCGGAAGCCTTGTCAAAACATGCTTGAGCGCAGCTCTTGTCGTCATCATTGTGTTTTGTATATTTTTCATCACATATTCCAATTCAGCGTTTTTGCAGGCAAGAAAGAAAGAGTTTGGGCTGCTGACACTGTTTGGCACATCAAAGCAGCAGCTTCGCAAGATGATTTATTATGAGCAGTCACTTATTTCTCTTGCGGCGATTGCGGCCGGCATTGGAGCAGGCCTGTTATTTTCAAAACTGTTTTTTATGATCATGACATGGATGCTCAGCGTGAAGGTGCCGATTTCGTTTGCCATTGTGCCGAAAGCGTTTGTGATGACAATTGCCGGCTTTCTCATCCTGTTTCAGACGCTGCTCATTTTATCACTGGGACGGATTCGGAAGCTGGAAATCATTGAACTGATTAAATCGGCCAAAAAGCCGAAAAGTTTGCCGGTTTATTCGAAATGGCTCACTGTATTGTCTTTGCTATGTCTTGGCAGCGGTTATTACCTATCTGCAACAGCCAATGCAATTGACATGATGTTTCGGGTTTTTCCAATTTTGATTTTAGTGTTAATTGGCACGTATTTCTTTTTTACCCAAAGCAGTGTGGCGTTTTTCCGCATGCTGTACCGAAAGAAACACAGCTTCTACAAAGGCACAAATATCATTGTGCGTTCCAACATGATATTCAGGCTGAAGGATCATGCACGCATGCTGTTTTTAACCTCTGTCATTACAGCGGTCATATTAACAGCTACAGGTGTCATCTATATGTTTTATTCCGATTTACAAAGGCAGGAGGAGCAAAGCATTCCTCAGTCTGTTTCCTGGGTGGAAAAGGATGCTTCCCGCTTTCAGGTCATGAAGCCTGAGACGGCTGAGAATACATTGAAAAAAGCTCATGCTGTTATCAAGTATAAGGTGGATGCCACAGGGATTCCTGTCACTTTTCAGTCAGACTTGCCGTATGGAAATAAGAAGATGGAAGCGGAAGCTTTGCTGATTTCAGAAAAAGTCTATAATCAAGTCGCAAAGGAAAAAGGGTTCCCAGTTATTCATTTACAAGAAAATGAAGCATTTATTAATGTTTCTTTTCAAATGATGGTGAAAGACACATTTGGAGAAGGGGAAACAGCAGCATTTCATATGAAGTCAGGAAAAACTCTTTCCTACGTCATGAAAAAGCAGCAAAACAAAGGGATATTGATGTCTGTCGATGGAGTCAGCCGTTTATTGGTTGTCAGCGAAAAGAGCTTTGACAGTCTGTCACAGGATGTGCCGCTGAAGGAACAGATGAGAATGGTAGGTTATGAGCTTGAGCATTGGCAGGAGACGGTGGGTGTCTCTGAAAAGCTTGAAAACATGGTGCCGAAAGAACATACATCTGATTTTCAAACACGTGCTCCTAGTTATCAAATTGTGAAGCAGGGAGTTGCATTAATGCTGTTTATTGGTCTGTTTGTCAGCGTGCTGTTTTTTATCGTGCAAGGAAGCATGCTGTATTTGCGGATGTTTACGGAAATAGAAGATACGAGAGTGCAGGTGTTAGCGTTAAAAAGGATAGGGGTTACGGACAAAGAGGTTCACTCGATCCTTGGAAAGCAAATAGGATTTTTATTCTTCATCCCATTTATCGCAGGTACGATTCACGCCGGCTTTGCGTATGCAGCGTTAAGTAATATGCTGAATTCCAATTTATTTCTTGAGGCCGTAATTGTCATCTTCATTTATTTTGTATTCCAGGCTGTTTATTATATCGTCACCCGCCATATTTATAAGCGTGCTGTTCTTCAGCGTATGTAATAGAAATCCGGTCTGTTATCAGACCGGATTTTTGATTTATTGAAATTCTCTTGTGAGATTTTTCGGTGTTTGTCCTTGAATGGCTGCGATCATATTTTCGGCGGCCTGTTTGCACATGTTGAAGCGCACTTTAGCTGTTGCTGAACCGATATGAGGAAGCAGCGTGACATTATCCAGCTGCAGGAGCGGATTATCTCGGGTGACAGGCTCTTTTTCGTATACATCTAAGCCGGCTCCCCTGATCCAGCCTTCCTGAAGAGCGCGAACCAGTGCTTTTTCATCGACTGTCTTTCCCCGGGAAATATTGACGAAAATTGCTGAATCCTTCATCAACTTAAATTCACGTTCTCCTATCATGTGATAGGTTTCATCAGTCAGCGGCGTAATGAGAAGAATAAAATCAGATTGCTCCAGCAATGTATCAAGCTCTGCATATTTAACGCCGATGCTGTCTTCTGTTTCTTGTTTGCGATGTCGGTTATGATAAAGCACTTCCATATCAAAACCAAATTTGGCGCGTCTCGCTGCTTGTTCTCCAATTCTGCCCATGCCGATAATGCCTAACGTTTGATGATGAACATCAATTCCGAAAAGCGCTTCCTCTTCCACGGTTCCCCATTTTCCTGCTCTGACAAAACGGTCCAGTTCGGCAACACGTCTGGCGGAAGACAGAATCAGTGAAAAAGCCAGATCTGCAACTGTGTCATCCAGTGTATAAGGTGTATGAGTGCCGATGACTCCTCTTTCTTTCATTGCTTCTATATCGAAGTTATCGTAGCCTACTGATTGGTTGCTGACCACTTTGAGCTTAGTCGCGTGTTCCAGCAACTCACGATTGATTGACGGGCCGGAAGTCCCTGACGTTAAAAGCCCTTCCGCATCTTTTAATTTTTCAAATAGCACGTCACTCGGAAGCGTATCCTCCTGCCATACTTCATAACGGCAATGTTCACCGATGAATGCTTCAATCTCTTCAGGAATCGGTTTTGTGATAAATACAAATGGTTTCAACAAGGCTCCCCCTTTATGGCTGTTGTCTATTTCATTATAGCGGAAATAAATAGATGTTAAAAATATAGCTGCGTTCTTTTTATTTTCTGGTTCTTTTGAACTTAAAATGGAGATCGAACAGCTAAATCTGCTTAAAAAAGTTTTTTAATTATCAGAATTCACCCATATTTTTTGTCAGACAAATCATCAATATGCGAGCTGCAGCCGGATTATAGGATTCATTAAATATAAATTTTATTATCTTTGAAAGATATAAATGTTTATGTTTTGATTCTACAGTCCAATTATAGTGTCTTTTTTTGAAAGCCTTTTCTTGGCTTATTCCTATGCTATAATTCCTTACTGTAAGCTGGGTAAGAAGGCTTGCAAAATCATATGGATGGGAGATGAATCAAATGGTTTCTTTAACATCAATTTTGGAACACAATCAGCGGTTTGTCAGTGAGAAGAAGTATGAACCGTACAAAACGACAAAGTTTCCTTCGAAAAAGCTCGTCATTGTCACCTGTATGGATACAAGGCTTACAGAACTTCTTCCGCAAGCAATGGGGCTTAAAAACGGTGATGCTAAAATTGTAAAAAACGCGGGAGCCATCGTTTCTCACCCATTTGGAAGCGTGATGCGAAGCATACTGGTCGCGATTTATGAATTGCAGGCTGAAGAGGTATGCATTGTCGGCCATCATGAATGCGGAATGTCAGGGCTGAATGCGTCCTCGATTCTTGAGAAAGCAAAGGAACGCGGGGTGGAGGATAGCTGCCTGAATTTGCTGACGAGCGCCGGACTCGATTTGAAAACGTGGCTGACCGGTTTTCACAGCGTGGAAGAAAGCGTTTCCCACAGTGTGAACATGATTAAGAATCATCCGCTGCTTCCGAAAAAAGTGCCGGTTCACGGACTTGTCATTCATCCTGAAACAGGAAAACTTGATGTGGTCATTAACGGTTATGAAACTGAGCTTATAAACAATCACTCATAAGGGAGGTTATAACAAAATATGCGATTCTCAGGGAGATTCAAGGGGTACAATTTGCAGAAATTTCAGAAAGACTTGATTGCAGGTATCGTAGTAGGTGTCGTGGCAATTCCTTTAGGAATGGCGTTTGCCATTGCCTCGGGAGTCGAGCCTGAATATGGGCTATACACTGTTGTTATAGCAGGGATTTGTATTTCTTTGTTTGGAGGATCAAAATATCAGATTGGCGGTCCGACGGGCGCCTTTGTCCCGATTTTATTCGGCCTTATCATGCAGTACGGCTTGGAAAATCTGCTGATTGCGGGGTTTATGGCAGGAGTAATGCTGGTACTGTTTGGGCTGTTTAAGCTCGGAAAAATAATGAAATTCGTGCCTAAACCCGTTATCGTCGGTTTTACAGCCGGAATTGCCGTGCTGATCTTTACGGAACAAATCGCTAATTTTCTCGGATTGAGAAATGTTGAAAAACATGAGAACTTTCATCACAACATGTTTGAAATTGTGCAGCAGCTCGGCACCTTTAACGTGTATGCCATTTTGACAGCTGTGATCGGGCTCGTCATTTTGCTTGTATCCGCTAAGGTGATGCCTAAAGTGCCGGGCGCTTTGTTGGCGCTTCTTATTTCCACAGTGGTCGCGGTTGTCTTTTTCCCTGACCGCATGGCAACGATTGGGTCAACTTATGGAGAAATCCCCCGCCATTTGCCTGAATTTCAGTTTCCTGAGCTTACTTTCGATAAAATGGTTATGCTGTTTCCAGCTGCGCTTGTCATCGCGCTTCTTGGAGGACTTGAGTCGATTTTGTCCGCAATGGTCGCTGATAACATGAAGGGCTCAAAGCATGACAGCAACAAGGAGCTTGTCGGCCAGGGGATTGCGAATATGGCAGCGCCCCTGTTTGGCGGAATCCCGGCTACAGGAGCGATTGCGAGAACGGCGACCAATATAAAAAACGGAGCGGTTTCCCCAGTTTCCGGCGTCGTTCACGGCGTAGTCGTTCTCCTTGTCCTGCTTGTATTTGCGCCTTATGCGTCCCATGTGCCGCTCGCCAGTATGGCACCGATTCTCATGGTGGTCGCATGGAATATGAGTGAGCGCAAGGAAGTCGCAAACATGCTGAGACTGAAAAATGCTGATTCCTTTATTTTGGCGGCGACCTTCGCCCTTACAGTTCTGTTTGACTTAATCATCGGTGTGGCAACCGGATTGCTGCTTGCATTTGTGTTCTTTATCAGAAGAATGAGCGAAGCGACCCGCATCCACAATCAGGAATCGCATCCTGTTCTGGCGAAGAGAGAAGATCCATCTGTCAGCATGTATGCCATAGAAGGGCCGCTGTTTTTCGGATCAATTGATTCCCTTGAATCGTCATTGCTGGAGCATGTACAGAAAAAACCGAAAACCCTCATTCTGCTCATGAATAAGGTGCACTATATGGATACGTCAGCTGAAGCGGTGCTTGGGAACATTATGAATCGAATTAAGCGCCACAATGGAAAGCTGATGATTGTAGGATTGCAATCGCAGCCGAAGGAGCTGCTGCATAAAACAGGCCTTTTTCACAAAATAGGAAAGCAGCATTTCTTTGATCACCATGATGAAATCACAGGTTAAAAAAAGCGGCCATCGCGGCCGCTTTTTTATGCATGCTCAAATCGTTTTGTCAGTTTTTCTTGGTGGGCCTTCATGACGTCTTCTAAAGAGACACCATACATATCAGCAAGAATGGCGATATTTCCGATGACATCTCCCATTTCTTCAATCAATTCTTGTTTTAGCTCAGCGCGTGACGATTCTTTCTCATCCGGCCGGTCTCTGCCGATTTCATACGCCCTGACAGCCCGGGCCAGTTCTCCGGCTTCCTCCATTAAAAAGCCGACGCGAATAAAAGGTCCGTATTCTGTCCAGCCTCTTTTCTCGTAAAACTCTTTCATCCATTTTTCTGCATCAGCCAGCTGCAACCTCATCACTCCTGCATTCTTTATGTATTTCATATTGATATTATCACATGAAGATGGGACAATATATAGTGTGTTTTTGAATATTCAACACGATATATAGATGCGGAGATGACAAGATGAAAACCATTTGTGTATTTGCGGGATCAAACCCTGGGGGAAATGAAGCGTATAAAAGAAAAGCGGCAGAGCTTGGCGTGTATATGGCTGAGCAGGGAATCGGCCTTGTCTATGGGGGCTCCCGCGTAGGCTTGATGGGCACGATTGCTGACGCGATTATGGAAAACGGCGGAACTGCAATCGGGGTCATGCCGAGCGGTTTGTTCAGCGGGGAGGTTGTCCATCAAAATCTGACTGAGCTGATTGAAGTAAACGGGATGCATGAACGAAAGGCTAAAATGAGCGAGCTGGCGGACGGCTTTATCTCGATGCCGGGCGGCTTCGGTACATATGAAGAATTATTTGAAGTGCTGTGCTGGGCACAGATCGGCATCCACCAAAAGCCAATCGGACTGTACAATGTAAACGGATATTTTGAACCAATGATGAAAATGGTGAAATACAGCATTCAAGAAGGGTTTTCTAACGAATCGCACCTAAAACTGATTCACAGCTCGTCACGGCCGGATGAGTTAATTGAGCAAATGCAAAGTTATTCTTATCCGATTTTAGAAAAAAAGTGGACAGAAATTTAAAAAACAGACTTTCTCGTGGAAGTGGAGAGAATGAGTCTGCCACCTAGCGTATGAATCCATGAAAAATCGAGTGTTTTTAACAAATTGAGGTTTCCTTAAGGGAAATCTCTTTTTTATTTCTCTTTTGCCTGCATCGTATATTTAGCAGTAATAGAGGACTTTATCACTAGTTTGGATAATAAGCACAGATAAGGAGGGGATGAAAATGGCAACATTGTCAGATGTGGCGAAAAAAGCAAATGTTTCGAAAATGACGGTATCACGAGTGATCAATCACCCTGAGACGGTGACAGATGAATTGAAAAAGCTTGTTCATTCTGCGATGAAAGAGCTGAATTACATCCCTAATTATGCGGCGAGAGCGCTCGTGCAAAACAGAACACAGGTTGTGAAACTATTGATACTTGAGGAAATGGATACGACAGAACCATATTACATGAACCTGCTGACAGGAATCAGCAGGGAGCTGGATCGCAATCACTATGCTCTCCAGCTTGTGACAAGAAATTCTCTTAATATTGGCCAATGTGACGGCATTATTGCCACCGGCTTGAGAAAGAACGATTTTGAAGGTGTAATAAAAGCCTTTGAGAAGCCACTCGTCGTATTTGGGCAAAATGAAATGGGCTATGACTTTATCGATGTGAATAACGAGAAAGGCACTTTTATGGCAACCCGCCATGTTATGGGGCTGGGGGAGCGGGAAGTTGTCTTTTTTGGCATTGATTTAGATGAGCCTTTCGAACGTGCAAGAGAACAGGGGTATATACGGGCGATGAATAAAAGCTTTAAAAAATCGAATATGTTTTGGATCGACAACAGTTCTAAGAAAAGTGAATGCCTTGCAAGAGTACTGCTGAAATCCATGGACAATCAGGCCGCATTTGTCTGCGCATCTGATCGAATCGCGCTCGGCGTCATTCGTGCGGCGCAATCCCTTGGAAAGCGAATTCCAGAAGACGTTGCGGTTACCGGGAATGACGGTGTGTTTCTTGATCGCATCTCCTCGCCGCGCTTGACTACGGTCAGACAGCCTGTTGTTGAAATGGGGGAAGCCTGTGCGAAAATGTTGCTGAAAAAAATGAATGAAGACGGTGCTGCACAAGGAAGCCTATTTTTTGAACCAGAGCTAATTGTACGACAATCAACGCTGTAAGCGCCTTATTCTGTTATCGGTAACAGGGTGAAAAGGATTGTTCCCACAATTTCATCATGATATTTTCAAACTATGAGCCGGCTTCAATATAACGGAAATCAAAGGGGGAAACATGATGGAATATGCAGCGATTCACCACCAGCCATTCAGCACCGATGCTTATTCTTATGATGGGCGGACTGTGCATATCAAGATTCGGACGAAAAAAGGTGATGCAGATCACATTCGATTCATTTGGGGTGATCCCTATGAGTACAACGACGGCAAGTGGTCGGCAAACGAGCAGCCGATGAGGAAAATTGCTGCTACAGAAATGCATGACTATTGGTTTGCTGAAGTGGTGCCGCCATTTAGGCGTTTACAATATGCGTTTGTTGTAACAGACGATCATGAAGACATCTTTTTCGGAAGTTCGGATGTATGCCCTTATAACGAAAAAACACTGGAAACGATTCATTATTACTTTAAATTTCCGTTTGTTCACGAGGCTGATACATTTCAAGCGCCTGAATGGGTCAAGTCAACAGTTTGGTATCAAATTTTTCCGGAGCGTTTTGCAAATGGAAGAGAAGACTTGTCACCGAAGAATGCATTGCCGTGGGGGAGCAAGGACCCGGACGTCAATGATTTTTTTGGAGGGGATTTACAAGGGATTGTTGACAAGCTTGATTATTTAGAGGATTTAGGGGTGAACGGAATTTATCTGACACCGATCTTTTCCGCACCTTCTAATCATAAATACGACACGCTGGATTACTTTTCTATTGATCCGCATTTCGGGGACCCTGAGCTTTTTCGTACATTGGTCAGCCAGCTGCATCAGCGGGGGATGAGAATTATGCTTGATGCGGTTTTTAACCATATAGGAAGCGCGTCTCCGCAATGGCAGGATGTCGTCAAAAATGGAGATCAATCCCGCTATAAGGACTGGTTCCATATTCACTCTTTTCCCGTTACAGACGACAATTATGACAGATTTGCTTTTACAGCTGATATGCCGAAGCTAAACACGGCTAATCCCGAGGTGCAGAAATATTTGCTTGATATTGCTTTGTACTGGATACGCGAATTTGACATTGACGGCTGGCGTTTGGATGTCGCAAATGAAGTGGATCACGCTTTTTGGAAGACATTTAGGCAGGCTGTATCTACTGAAAAGCCTGACGTTTATATTTTAGGTGAGATCTGGCATTCTGCCGAACCTTGGCTTAGAGGGGATGAATTTCATGCGGCGATGAATTACCCTTTTACAGAGCCTATGATTGAATATTTTGCTGACCGGACGATCTCAGCCTCACGTATGGCCTACCGTGTCAATGCGCATTTGATGAATGGGATAAAGCAAGCCAATGAGGTGATGTTTAATTTACTGGATAGCCATGATACAAAGCGCCTTTTGACGAGATGCCGCAATGATGAGAAGAAAGCACGCGCGTTGCTGGCCTTTATGTTTGCCCAGACAGGCTCACCATGCATTTATTACGGAACGGAAATCGGGCTGAACGGCGAAAATGATCCATTATGCCGGAAATGTATGGTTTGGGAAAAGGAGAAGCAAAACCAAGACATGCTGCAATTTATGAAGCGGTTAATTGCTTTACGCAAGCAGGAAAACACTTTATTGACAGAAGGAAATCTTGAGTGGAATCTGCTGGATGACCAAAACGATTTTATTAGCTTTTCACGGACTCTTGATGAAAAAATACTGATTTATTTCTTTAATCAAGGAAATGCGGTTCAACATGTCAGTTTACTGGATTTGAATATTGAAAGGAATAAGAGGATCTGTGATGCATGGACAGAGCAACCGCTTCAGCATCACGATGTCATTGCCGTTCAGCCGGGAGAATTTTTGATTTTGAGTGCTGCCGCCCCTGTATAACATTCTGTTATCGGTAACAAATCAAAAGTTGTTGTAACCGCTTTCTACAGGACAATACAATTGTTATAGTTTCGTAAATAGAAGGGGGAAAAGAGATGGTTCTTTTTAAAAAGGGGTTCGCCATATTGGCGGCATCATTCCTGGCAATTGGCCTTGCCGCCTGCTCAAGTTCAAAAAATCCAGCAAGCGCTGATGGCAAAAAGGTGCTGACTGTGTCTGTCGAAGAAACGTATAAAGAATACATTGAAAGCATAAAAACAAAGTTCGAAAAAGAGAATGATGTCACAGTAAAAATTATTGAAAAGCAAATGTTCGAACAGTTGGAGGCGCTTCCCCTTGATGGCCCGGCGGGTAATGCGCCTGATGTTATGCTTTCTGCATATGACCGGATCGGCGGTTTGGGACAGCAAGGACATTTGCTTGACATTAAGCCATCTCATACAAAAAGCTTTGGTGATAAAGAAATGCAGCAGGTGACAGTTGACGGCAAAGTCTACGGAATGCCGCTAGTCATTGAGACACTTATTTTGTATTACAATAAAGATCTTTTAAAAACAGCGCCAAAAACATTTAAAGACCTTGAAAAGTTAACGGAAGATCCTCGATTCGCGTTTGCTTCGGAAAAAGGAAAATCAACCGGATTTTTAGCAAAATGGACTGACTTTTATATGTCGTACGGCTTATTGGCTGGATACGGCGGATATGTGTTTGGGAAAAACGGCACAGATTCCGGGGACATCGGCCTGAACAATAAAGGGGCTGTAGAAGCGGTGAAATATGCGGAGAAATGGTTTGAAACATATTGGCCGAAAGGAATGCAAGACAATTCAAGCGCAGACGACTTTATTCAGCAGATGTTTTTAGAAGGCAAAGCGGCTGCGATCATTGGCGGTCCTTGGTCAGCTGCCAACTATAAAGAGGCTAAATTGAACTACGGAGCGGCTCCCATCCCGACATTGCCCAATGGAGAAGAATATGCCCCTTTTGCGGGCGGTAAAGGCTGGGTAGCTTCAAAATATACAAAAGAGCCCGAGCTGGCTGAAAAATGGCTTGAGTATGCGGCAAATGATGCCAATGCTTACGCTTTTTATGAGGATACAAACGAAGTTCCGGCCAACACTGCTGCAAGGAAGAAAGCCGATGAGCAAAAGAATGAACTGACGTCAGCTGTGATTAAACAATATGAAACAGCGACGCCGACTCCAAATATTCCGGAAATGGCTGAAGTATGGACAGGAGCGGAAAGTTTGATTTTTGATGCAGCTTCAGGAAAAAAATCGACACAAACATCAGCGAATGATGCTGTAAACGTCATAAAGGAAAATATTAAAGAAAAGTATGTGAAATAAAACGGCGGGATAGCGTCCGGAAGAATAGAGGGCGGAAAAAAATGAATAAACATCACACACTTGCAAAGCAAAAACGAAAGGCAGGGCTTTTATCGATCATTCCAGGACTTGGGCAGATTGCGAATCAGCAATTGTCAAAGGGGCTCTTATTTCTTGCCATCACAGGCTTGTTTGCTTTTGAATTATGCGTTTTCGGTATACAGGCGCTAACCGGATTGATGACATTGGGAAGTGTTCCCGGTGAAGATCACTCGCTGTTTATGCTGATTGAAGGCACGCTGCAATTGATCGTGACAATGATTTTCCTCATGTTCTATATCTTTAATATTCATGATTCGCGTAAGACCGCCGCAATGAAAGCGGCGGGTTTGGAAGTCAATACAACAGCCAAGGATATGATCTGTCATGCGGGCGATAAAGGGTTTCCATATCTATTTACACTTCCGGCATATATCATGATGGTGTTTGTGATTATTTTTCCGGTTTTGGTGACTCTGTTTGTTGCATGTACAAACTATGATTTTTATCATATTCCGCCTAATCGTCTGATTGACTGGGTCGGGTTTAAAAATTTCTTAAATATTTTTTTCCTTGGCTCCTATCGTGAAACATTTGTGAATGTACTGGGCTGGACGGTTATCTGGACAATCTGTGCAACAACGCTGCAAATCATTTTAGGTATTGTGACGGCCCTTTTCGTCAATCAGGGTTTTATAAAAGGCAAGCGGATATTTCGAATGATTTTCTTATTTCCATGGGCTGTTCCGGCGTTTATTACAATCATGAGTTTTTCCAACATGTTTAACGACAGCATAGGAGCGGTGAATGCACAGGTGATTCCACTATTCAATCACCTGCCGTTTGTTGAGCTGCCTGCGATCGCGTGGAAGACTGATCCTTTCTGGACAAAGACAGCCCTCATTATGATTCAGACGTGGCTTGGCTTTCCATATATTTATGTCATGGTAACGGGAGTGCTTCAGGCGATTCCAGGTGAATTGTATGAAGCGGCAAAGATTGACGGGGCCACTTTTATTCAGCGTTTTCGGCATATTACATTCCCTATGATTTTATTTGCCACAGCACCCGTGATGATTACTCAGTATACGTTTAATTTCAATAATTTCTCGATCATCTATTTATTTAATGAGGGAGGGCCAGGCAGTGTGGGAGCCGGGGCCGGATCGACCGATATCTTAATTTCGTGGATTTATAAACTGACAACAGGCACATCACCCCAATATTCCGTTGCGGCGGCTGTGACACTGTTAATTTCTTTCATTGTCATTGGAATTTCACTGATTGCTTTCAAAAAATCGAATGCTTTTGGGAATGAGGAGGTTATGTAGGTGAACGCGAGCACTGCCAGAATGCTTAATAAAATCTGTACGTATTTCTTTTTGACGCTTTTAAGTATTGTCATTATATATCCGTTGCTGATTACGGCATCATCAGCATTCCGTGTGGGGAATTCGGCGGCTTTTCAGCTCGATTTTTCGGGTTCTTGGACATTGGGTCATTTTAAGCGGCTATTTGACGAGACGCTTTATCTCAATTGGTACAGCAATACACTTGTCATCGCGCTATCGGTCATGGTTTTGCAGGTTACAATCGTGACACTTGCCGGATACTCGTACAGCCGCTATCGGTTTGCAGGCAGAAAAAAGAGCCTGGTATTCTTTTTAATCATTCAAATGGTGCCGACAATGGCGGCGCTGACTGCTTTTTATGTCTTGGCGATGCTAATAGGCGCACTCGATCAATACTGGTTTTTAACAGCGATCTATATCGGCGGCGGAATTCCGATGAACACGTGGCTGATGAAAGGTTATTTTGATACTGTGCCGAGAGAAATTGATGAAGCCGCGCGAATTGACGGAGCGGGACATCTGAGGATTTTCGCTTCAATTGTTCTGCCGCTTGTTAAGCCAATGCTCGCGGTACAAGCGCTTTGGGCGTTTATGGCACCGTTTGGCGACTATTTGCTGGCGAAGTTTTTGCTTCGCTCACCGGAAAGGCTGACCATTGCTGTAGGATTACAATCCTTTATTTCTAATCCGCAGCAGCAAAAAGTAGCTCTATTTGCGGCTGGTGCCATCCTTGCCGCACTGCCGATATGCGTTCTATTCTTTTTTCTCCAAAAGAACTTTGTGTCCGGTTTGACAGCCGGCGGAACAAAGGGGTAATTCAATGAAGAATCTGGAGAATAAAAGCTTTATCATCCGCTGCCTGAAAGCGGCTGCATCTCCATCAGGTGTTTGCCGCTACGGGAATACCTTCAGCTGGATGCAGCTCTCTTTTCTCTTTATGTTTTTAACGGCCTGCTTAATGGCGCCGTTAACGGTTTCGTTTGTGAAAATGGATCGCTTCAGCGTTGCATCTTTTATGCCGTCAGCGGTTCAAGGAGTTAATGATCAATTTGCTGATCAATTACAGGGGTTTCAAATCAGGAACGGAAAACTAACAGGCGGGAAGAGCTCTGAGAGGGTTGAAGATGGGCAGAATGTGATGGCAGTCGATATGAAGCATGAATATGAGACAAGCGGTGAAAATGGGCGATTGAAAGTAACTGGATTTGAAAACGCCATCATATTTCAACCTGATCAACTGGTGATCACCGATCAAAACGAAACGGGGTTTTCTGTTGGCTATGCGAAAATGGACGTTAAGCTCGAGAAACCAAACGTCCATGATGTAGAGGTTTTGATCGATACATTATGGTTGGCACAGTATAAGCCGATGACCATGATGCTGGCATATACGGTGGTTTCTATGATCCAGCTTTTGTTAACGTTTGTTCTTGCCGGAGGCCTCTGGATCACAAAAATATCAAACATGGTCTCTATTGCATCATTCAAGGAAGCGGCCTCTATAGCGATTTGCGCATCAGCACTGCCGGCATTTGCGGCAGCTGCTATCGGCATGGTTCATTTTGATTTGATTACTGTATTGATGATCCATTCGTGTGGCGTTACTTTGATGATCTCTTTTGCATTTAGATATTTGACCAAAATCCGCCGTGATAATGGAAACTTACATTCGGGAGGAAATGATGATAAATCAGCGGTTATTTGAGATTGATGAATGGAAAATCAAAACAAATACATTTAATAAGGAGCATACACGGCTGCTGGAAAGCCTGACGTCTCTTGCCAATGGTTATATGGGGGTCAGAGGGAATTTTGAAGAAGGCTATTCAGGCGACAGTCACCAAGGCACATATATTGCAGGCGTGTGGTTCCCCGACAAAACGCGAGTAGGCTGGTGGAAAAACGGGTATCCAGAATATTTCGGAAAAGTGATCAATGCGATGAACTTTATGGGCATAGGCTTATATGTTGACGGTGAAAAAATCGATCTCCATCAAAACCCAATCGAATCATTTGAGGTAGAACTCAATATGAAAGAGGGGATTCTGCGTCGAAGCGCTGTTGTCCGCATTCAGGATAAATCCGTCAGAATCAGGTCAGAGCGGTTTCTTAGCCTTGCCGTAAAAGAACTCTGTGCGATTCATTATGAAGCGGAGTGCCTGACGGGAGATGCTGTCATTACGCTTGTTCCTTACCTGGATGGAAAT
The DNA here is from genome assembly GCF_038593095.1 of Bacillus sp. FSL L8-0358. Lineage (NCBI taxonomy): Bacteria > Bacillati > Bacillota > Bacilli > Caryophanales > Bacillaceae > Bacillus > Bacillus sp. FSL L8-0358. The sequence goes on along the minus strand of NZ_CP151962.1, from coordinate 3,434,201 downwards.
GTGGCAAATGAAGATTCTAACTACCAAGAACAGTTTTGGCAGGAGGAAGCGAAAGGTGCTGATTCTCACAGCGGCCATTTAGCAGCAAAAACGATCGAAAATCCATTTGGAACACCGCGCTTCACGATTTTAACCGCAATGGCAAACGTGACAGAAGGTTTTGTCCATGAAAGCTTTAAAACGACTGAAATGTTTGTTGAGAATCGTTACAGCTACCAAACGAAGGCATCATTGAAAAAGTTTGTGATTGTCACGACTTCCCGTGATTTTCGGGAGGAAGAGCTTTTTTTGAAAGCCAAGGAGCTTTTGGCGGAAGTGGTAGAGAACGGCTATGAAGATGCAAAACGGAGGCACACTGATCGATGGAAGGAAAGATGGGCAAAAGCGGACATTGAGATTAAAGGAGATGAGGAGCTACAACAAGGAATCCGCTACAATATCTTTCAGTTATTCTCGACGTATTACGGGGGCGATGCCCGTTTGAATATCGGGCCGAAAGGATTTACTGGCGAGAAATATGGAGGTGCAGCATATTGGGATACTGAGGCGTACGCCGTTCCGATGTATTTGGCGACAGCCGAGCCGGAGGTGACGAAAAACCTGCTTTTGTATCGCTATCATCAGTTGGAGGCTGCTAAACGCAACGCGGCAAAATTGGGGATGAAGGGGGCACTTTATCCGATGGTGACGTTCACCGGTGATGAATGCCACAACGAATGGGAAATCACCTTTGAAGAAATTCACCGCAATGGCGCGATCTGTTATGCGATCTACAATTATATCAATTATACAGGCGACCGTAACTATATGGAAGAATACGGGATAGACGTTCTTGTGGCAGTCAGCAGATTTTGGGCCGACCGTGTTCACTTCTCGAAACGAAAAAATAAGTATATGATCCATGGCGTCACAGGGCCGAATGAATACGAAAACAACGTTAACAACAATTGGTATACGAATGTCATTGCGGCTTGGACGTTGGAGTATACTCTACAAAGTCTCGAAAGTATCTCAGCGGAGAAACGCCGCCTTCTGGATGTGCAGGAAGTAGAATTGAAAGTCTGGAGAGAAATCATCCAGCACATGTACTATCCATTTAGTGAAGAACTGCAAATTTTCGTTCAGCATGACACGTTCTTGGACAAAGACCTGCAAGCAGTTGACGAATTAGATCCAGCGGAGCGGCCTCTTTATCAGAATTGGTCATGGGACAAGATTCTCCGCTCCAATTTTATTAAGCAGGCAGATGTTCTCCAAGGCATTTATCTTTTTAATGACCGTTTTACAATAGAAGAAAAACGGCGAAATTTTGAATTTTATGAGCCGATGACTGTTCATGAATCAAGCCTATCGCCCTCTGTCCATGCGATTCTCGCAGCCGAACTCAAGCTGGAAAAGAAAGCGCTCGAATTATATAAGCGCACAGCAAGGCTTGATCTTGATAATTACAATCATGATACGGAAGAAGGCTTGCATATTACTTCAATGACGGGTAGCTGGCTGGCAATCGTTCATGGCTTTGCAGGCATGCGCACCGCGAATGAGACGCTGTCATTTGCTCCGTTTTTGCCGAAAGAATGGGACGAATATTCATTCAACATCAATTATCGAAATCGATTAATCAATGTGACGGTTGACGAAAAGCGCGTTATTTTTGAGCTTGTAAAAGGCGAGCCGCTGCACATGAACGTTTATGAGGAACCAGTTGTCCTACAGGGACGATGTGAAAGGAGAACGCCTAATGAGTGAATGGTGGAAAGAAGCTGTCGTTTATCAAATTTACCCGCGCAGTTTTTATGATGCCAATGGAGATGGATTCGGGGATTTGCAAGGTGTGATTCAAAAGCTGGATTACATCAAAAATCTCGGGGCGGATGTCATCTGGCTCTCCCCGGTATTTGATTCCCCGCAGGATGACAACGGATATGATATCAGCGATTACAAAAACATGTATGAAAAGTTTGGGACAAATGAAGATATGTTTCAGCTGATTGATGAAGTCCATAAACGCGGAATGAAAATCGTCATGGATTTGGTCGTGAACCACACATCAGATGAGCATGCTTGGTTTGCTGAAAGCCGCAAGTCGAAGGACAATCCTTACCGGGATTATTATTTTTGGAAAGATCCTAAACCGGACGGCTCAGAGCCGAATAATTGGGGATCGATCTTTTCAGGCTCAGCGTGGACATACGATGAAGGAACAGGGCAGTATTATTTGCACTACTTTTCGAAAAAACAGCCTGATTTAAATTGGGAAAACGAAGCCGTTCGCCGGGAAGTTTATGATGTAATGAGATTCTGGATGGATAGAGGCGTTGACGGCTGGCGGATGGATGTGATCGGCTCTATTTCTAAATACACCGATTTTCCGGACTACGAAACGGATCATAGCCGCAGCTATATTGTCGGCCGTTATCACTCTAACGGCCCACGTCTTCATGAGTTTATTCAAGAGATGAACAGGGAAGTGCTTTCTCATTACGACTGCATGACAGTCGGAGAGGCAAACGGCTCTGATATTGAAGAGGCGAAAAAGTACACAGATGCAAGCAGGCAAGAGCTGAATATGATCTTTACATTTGAACATATGGATATTGATACAGAACAAAACTCGCCAAATGGGAAATGGCAGATCAAGCCGTTTGATTTGATTGCTTTAAAAAAGACGATGACAAGGTGGCAGACCGGGTTAATGAATGTCGGCTGGAATACCCTTTATTTTGAGAACCATGATCAGCCGAGGGTTATTTCCCGCTGGGGCAATGACAGGAAACTGCGTAAGGAATGTGCGAAGGCATTTGCAACGGTTTTGCACGGCATGAAAGGAACGCCGTTTATTTACCAGGGAGAAGAAATCGGCATGGTCAACAGCGATATGCCGCTGGAGATGTATGATGATCTTGAAATAAAGAATGCATATCGTGAACTAGTCGTCGAAAACAAAACGATGTCAGAAAAAGAGTTTGTCAAAGCCGTGATGATAAAAGGAAGGGATCATGCGAGAACACCTATGCAGTGGGATGCCGGAAAACATGCGGGATTCACAGCCGGAGACCCATGGATACCGGTAAATTCCCGCTATCAAGATATCAATGTGAAAGAGTCCTTGGAAGATCAAGATTCGATTTTCTTTTACTATCAGAAGCTCATTCAATTACGAAAGCAATATAAGATTATGATATATGGCGATTATCAGCTGTTGCAGGAGAATGATCCGCAGGTCTTTTCTTACCTCCGAGAATATCGAGGGGAAAAGCTTCTTGTCGTTGTGAATTTATCGGAAGAAAAGGCTCTGTTCGAAGCGCCTCCAGAACTGATTCATGAGCGTTGGAAAGTGCTGATTTCAAACTATCCGCAGGAGCGGGCTGACTTAAAGAGTATTAGCCTCAAACCTTATGAAGCTGTGATGGTCATTAGTATATGAAAGCGGTCATTTTTGATTTAGACGGAGTGATAACAGATACGGCTGAATATCATTTTCTCGCTTGGAAGCACATCGCAGAACAAATCAATATCCCCTTTGACAGAGACATGAATGAAAGGCTAAAAGGAATCAGCAGAGAAGAGTCACTTGAAAGCATATTGATCTCTGGCGGTGCGGAAACAAAGTATACAAATGCGGAGAAACAAGAACTTATGCATCAGAAAAATCACGATTATCAAACGTTGATCAGCAAATTGACGCCGGAAGATCTTTTGCCGGGGATTGGCAGGCTCCTATGTCAATTGAAAAACGAAAATATAAAAATCGGGTTAGCATCTTCAAGTCGCAATGCCCCCGAGATTTTAAGACGATTGGCAATTATCGATGATTTTGATGCCATTGTTGATCCGACGGCTCTTGCGAAGGGGAAGCCTGATCCTGACATCTTTTTAACAGCTGCAGCGATGCTCGATGTTTCCCCTGCTGATTGCGCGGCAATAGAAGACGCAGAAGCAGGCATTTCTGCAATCAAATCTGCGGGGATGTTTGCGGTTGGTGTCGGTCAAGGACAGCCGATGCTTGGTGCTGATTTGGTTGTGAGGCAGACGAATGATTTGACGCTTGAGCTGTTACATGAGGAATGGGAGCAGTATAGAATAAAAAGTGTTTAAGGGAGTCAATTCCTTGAAATGAAAAAAACCTGCAAGAGACGCAGCTCTTGCAGGTTGTGTTATTACTTTTTGTCTTCTGTGTGAGTCAAAATTTTGTCAATCAGGCCGTATTCAAGCGCTTCTTCAGCAGACTTGAAGTTATCACGGTCTGTGTCGCGTTCGATCACTTCAAGCGGCTGGCCAGTACGTTCAGCAAGGACTTTGTTTAATTTGTCGCGAAGCAAGAGAATGCGTTTCGCGGCAATTTCAATTTCTGTCGCCTGACCTTGCGCACCGCCAAGTGGCTGGTGAATCATGACTTCACTGTTTGGAAGCGCATAGCGTTTGCCTTTTTCGCCGGCTGCAAGCAGGAACGCGCCCATTGACGCAGCCATGCCGATACAAATTGTAGATACCTTCGGCTTAATAAACTGCATGGTATCATAGATCGCCATACCGGCTGTAATAGAGCCGCCCGGGCTGTTGATGTAAAGAGAAATTTCTTTTTCAGGATCTTCTGCTGCTAAGAATAAAAGCTGTGACACGATGGAGTTCGCAACGTTGTCATCAATCGCAGATCCAAGCATGATGATACGATCCTTTAATAGACGAGAATAAATGTCATACGCTCTTTCCCCGCGGTTCGTTTGTTCAATGACTGTAGGTATTAAATTCATAATGCTCCTCCTTCACCTTTTAGGTAAGTATGTAGTTACATGATACATTTTTGGTCAATAAAGGTCAAACAAAAAGCTGGCTTGATATGCAAAGTCGTCTCTTTTTCCCATTTTCCCCAAAAATACAGGGGTTCAAACCATCGTATGTCAGATTGCCAATTAAGATGCTTTGTCTATTTAAAAAACGGCCTCTCGAAATAGAGGGTTGTTATTTGAATGGAATTATCGTATAATAAGTTGTGCTGACGTTCTCATAACGCAGTCATTCTGCGCTCGTAGCTCAGTTGGATAGAGCGGTGGTTTCCGGTACCACGTCTGTCGGGGGTTCGAATCCCTCCGAGCGCGTCCAATAGAACAACAGGAAAGACAAGGGTTTGGCGATTTGCCGCTCTTGTCTTTTTTGTTTTGTTTCATAAATCTTTTTCTTGCTGAAACATAAATTTTCCTCCTACCGGGCACGTTATGGAATGTATGCGATATGAATTTGCGAGGAGGATGAACATGGGTATTTTAAGCGGAAATCCGCAGGATGAACCGATGCATTATGGTGAGGTATTCGGCTTGTGGAGTTATGTGATGGCGGGCAATAAAATGGTCGGCAATTACCAAATGCTATTGAATCATGTCGGTGATGACGACCTGAAGAAGCTGCTTCGTGAGTCTATTGAAAAATGCCAAGATGAAATCAAACAGGTCAGCACGATCCTGAAAGAAAACGGGGTGGCGCTGCCGCCGGCTTCTCCTGAACCGCCGACAGCAGATCTTAACGATATTCCGCCTGGCGCACGGTTTCTCGATCCGGATGTGGCGGCCTCCGCGGCAGCAGCAAATGCTGCAGGTCTTGTGACATGCAGCAAAATGATGGGGCAATCGATTCGTGAGGATATTGCGATGATGTTTGGGCAATTTCATATGTCGAAAGCGGCAACCGGCGCAAAATACTTAAGGCTGCTAAAAAACAAAGGCTGGCTCATCCCGCCGCCGCTTCATCTTCAAAAACATCACGAAGCTTAATGGCAAAGGCATATACAGCTGTATATGCCTTTATTTTATGAAGATGACGTAAGACGCAGGCCGATGACGCCGGCTAGAATAAGGCAAAGTGAAATCACCTGTGAAAGCTGAAACCGCTCCTTAAACCAGATGAGCCCGACCGCCGAAACGCCAATGCTTCCAATGCCAGTCCAGACGGCATAAGCGACTCCGGCAGGCAGGACCATCATTGCTTGGGAAAGGCAGTAAAAGGATAAGCCGAATCCAACAGTCATCACAATGATCGGCCATTTTTTTCTTGTTCCGTCTATATATTTCATGGCAATGGCAGCTATAATTTCTTCTATGCCGGCAATCACTAATAAAAACCATGCCATTATTGTTCACCTCCCGGCTGAGATTTGCTTTCTTTCGTAAATAATTTCATTCCTAAAATGCCAGCCAGCAATAAAGCTAAAAAGAACATTTGGGCTGCTGAGAAGGATTCGCCCAGAACAATTCCAGTCAGATATGTTCCGACGGTTCCGATTCCCACAAACACAGTGTACGCCGCGGCCATCGGGATTTTTTGATAAGAGCGGATCAACAGGATAAAGCTGACCGCGATTAAGATAAAAATGATGATCCAATCCAAAAGCGAATCAGCATGTTTGAGGGAAGAGGCCCAAACAACTTCTAAAAGCCCTGCAATAAAAACAAGAACCCAATTCAAATGAAACACCTCTCTATTTTATGAATGAACGTCAGTCATTTTTAGAACATTAAAAAATGAGCGGTGTTACCCAGTCATTTTTTAAGCAGTGCCTAAGCTCCGTTTTAAGAAAGTAAAAATTTCCTTTTTATACACTTCAACATTTTCATCTTGTTCAAATCCGATATAGAATCGTTCCGCAGTGTTCTCGACCAAGTTGATAATTGTTCTGGCCGTCCATTTTGAATTGATTCCTTCCGTTACCTCATGGTTTGCAATGGCCTTGTTGATAATTGTTTCAAGCCAGGAGTAATAAGGTTGATAGATCGTCTCCCATTTTTCCATGGAGTGGTCGATCGCAAGCCCGGAATAACAGAGGACAATAATATCCTTATGGCGTTCTGTAATGAGAAAAGTCTCATCAATTAATATATCTAAAACGGTCCAAAAATCCTCGTCCCCATGCAGCCTACTTTTGATTTGATCAAGTGTATGGGTGAGAAGATTTTCTGCAATGGCCGGTATGAGGGCATTTTTAGATGAGAAATACAAATAGAATGTTCCTTGGGCAGTGCCGGCCTTTTTGACAATATCAGAAATAGAAGCCTTGTCGAGGCCTTTTTCAGAAATGACTTCTATGGCAGCCTGCAGAATTTTTTCATATTTGCCTGATGTTTGTTTTGGCATGAGGAACACCTCCAATAATGACTGACTCTCATTCATTTTATCGCGTGTATGTATGTTTGTAAAGAATAAAGAAGCAAGAAACCTCTTGCTTCTTTATTTATCGTAATCAATGGCGGCTTTTGGGAGCCCGGTATACTTTGCCCAGTAATAAATCGCAAGTGAGCCGATCGCGACTAAAATGAGATCGACGGGATTGCTGATAATCCCTAAACCATGTCCGAAAGAACCGATGTAGGAAAAGATCAGCATCATAATATAAAACCCGATAAGCCACCAGGCTGATTTCAGCTGCTGAGCGAGGCTGACATCTTCTTTAGGCGTATATTTGCTGAAACAGAGATAGATCAAAAACATCACGAGCTGTGAACCGAGCAGCCAGGAGACTGTTTTCCATCCTGACCAGTACACGATAAACGCTGTAAATATAAAGGAAAGCGGCCCGATAATGCTCATTCCCTTTAAATAAAACGGCCTGTTTAAGTCCTTCGCGTTGACCCTCAGCGCAGCTGAAGAAATGGGTGCAATCGCATATGAAAGAATGAGCGCGACTGAACAGACATTGACGAGCGCGTTCCACGAAGGAAAGGGAAGTGTCCAGAAAATGGACAGGGCAAACGAAAGCCAAAGTGAAGCGCGGGGTGTCCCCGTATCTTTATTGACCTTTGAGAATATGCCAAATAATGTGCCGTTACGCGCCCAGGCGTAAACAAGGCGGGATGTCGTATTCATAAAGATATTCCCGTTTCCTCCGGGAGACAAAATGGCGTCTAAAATGACAAGCGTTGCAAGCCAGCCTAACCCGAGCATGACCGCAATATCCTTAAACGGCAATGAGAACTCCCGGCCAATTGCCGGCCAGCCATGTTTCAGTGTTTCTGTCGGGATTGCACCAATAAAGGTGACCTGCAAAACAGTATAAATGATGGTAGAAACGATGATGCAAATGATTAAAGCGATCGGGATATTGCGTTTTGGATTTTGGACTTCACCTGCTACTGATACAATCGGGTGCAGGCCGAGATACGCAAACATGACGCCGCCTGTCGAGATGGCAGCCTGAATACCTGTAAATCCAAACGGTGCAAATCCTTGAACGGATAAATTCTCCGGCTGAAAATGAAAGATCAGCACAATAATGATGGTAATCGGCACAATATATTTAAAAATCGATATGATGAAATTCGCCTTAGCGAAGGTTTTGACGCTCCAATAATTCAGCAGGAAAAACAAGCATAATAGGGCAAACTGCAAGATCCAGCCGGAAATGGTCGGCGAATCAGACCCTTTAATGGTCAGGCCGGGAAACCAATAGGCCACATACTGGCGCACAGCGGTCACTTCAATTGAAATCAAGCTTGTATAAGCGACAATCGTGACAAACGAAATTAAGTAGCCGACAAGGTGGCCATGTGAATAAACGGGGTATCGAATGATGCCTCCGGTACGGGGCAGAGCGGCTCCGAGCTCTGCGTATACGAGCCCGATTAACAAAATAATGGCTCCTCCGAGGATCCAGGAAAAAGCGCCGGAGGGCCCTGCTTTTGAAGCGACATTACTGACAGCGAACAGCCACGCTGATCCAAAGATGGCTCCCATCCCAATCAAAATCAGATCAAACAGCGACATTGATTTTTGAAAATTTCCTTGTTTAGACATTCGCTTCCTCCTTTGAAACCAGCCTTATATTTCTTACAATGCCCAATATGTAACAGAGAATACCGCTCCTAATAAAAAAACAGGGCAGCCTGCGCTGCCCCTGTTTTTATTCATGAATCGAATCAAAGTGTTTCACTGTTATATTTTTGAAGGAGGCTGTGCCGCCGTCAGAAAAAAGGGTAATTCCTTTATCTTCAGGCTTTGGGAAGACTTCATTTGAAAAAACGGTTTTCCCGTCGCCTACAAATACTTCTATCGTTGTCTTATCGACGAGAATTTTTACATGTGCTTCATGTTTGCTTACATCGTAAGGTGCTTTGCTTTCGACAAAGGTATTGCTTTTGTCAGGCTGATTTGTGGCTGCTCTATTGACATATGCATAGCCGCCTTCGGCGAAAATGCCGACATCAATATGGCGTTTTTGGTCTTCTGATTCTCTGAGCCTGACGCCTGCATTTTTTAGCTCTGACCAAGAAAGATCCATATCAAGCTGGTACGTATCACCTGTCATCGACAATGTTTTTGATCCGTTCACATCCTGATCCTCTATTTCGTCAGTTGAAACAGTCAGCTGCTCCAAAGCTTCAATCGGCTGTGAGACGAGGCTGTATGTTCCATCCTGCTCCTTCAGCCGGAGTTCGCGTATGACAGAATCTGTGCCGTTAAAGCCGTTCTTCATTGTCGGGGTGTTGTTGGCATAATCCCAATTGTTCATCCAGGCAAGCGCATACCGTTTTTCTAATGGATCTGTGCTTTTGCTGTCTTCGAACGTCACACCGCCATACCAGTCGAAGCCATAGTCAAGCCATTGGGCTTCAGTCTGATCCGCTTTGAATTCTTTTCCGTCGAAGCTTCCGGTCCAGTAGGCGTACGTATTTGGTTTGCCCCACGGTTTGCCATTCGCGCTGGCGCCGAGAACCCACTTATTCGTTCCGTCGCTTGCCCGCATCATGTAGAGGTCGGGACATTCCACCATTCCCGCCTGTTCTGGGAAGAATCCGCTTGTGTAATGCCAGTCCTTAAGATTATCGGATTCATAAAAGCCGATTTTTGATCCTTCAGCCATAACCATGACCCATTTGTTATCTTGGTCATCCCATATCACTTTCGGGTCTCTGAAATCGTCTGTGCCCGGATTAGGCATAACGGGGTTGCCACTGTAGAATTTGAATGATTTTCCTTTGTCTGTGCTGTACCACAAATATTGCTCCTGTTTTTTGTCTTTGGCTGAGGGCTGTGTCACAATCGCGACAAGCGCATTTTTCCCGAAGCCCGCTGTGTTCTCTTTATCCACCACGACGGAACCGGTCCAAATATCACCGTCCGGGTTCGTATATTTCGGAATCGCCACGCCTTCATCGGTCCAGTGCACCAAATCCTCTGAGACGGCATGGCGCCATTCTGTGCCGTTGCCTTTTGGGTAATCCCGGTTATATAGATAGAAATAATGATACTTGCCATCAAAATAGATCGGTTTTTGAGGGTCATTTTTCCATTTATCCGGCGTCGTAAAATGATATGCCGCCCGGTAGTCCGGCTTCTGTTTTGATTTTGTTTTTTGGTCATGTCCTTCTTTTGGAAATAAGTCGATAAACAGCAATATTCCTAAAAAGGTTAGGAATACGGTTAGCCATTTGCCTGCTTTTATATAGTTCATATGGGGTTCACCTTTATGTTGATAAGAAATAAAAGAAAATGCCAATAGGATATCGGCATTTTCTTTTGCGTTTTTATTTGTTAACTGTTAATTGTCCTTGTTCAAGGATGCTGTCTTTGACAACAGATGTTTTCTTGCCTTTGATGTTCAGCAGGAAGCTTGGCGCAAACGTTGATTGTTTGTCTGCGTAGAATCCTCTGTTTGTCATATAGCTTGTAATCACGACATTGTTTCCTTTCGCTTGAGGTACAGCGAAGTGTGAGTAAGTAAAGGTTACATCGTTAGGATCAAGATCCATTTTTAATACAAGGCCAGTTTTGTTCAGCGGCTTGTATGGGCCAGTTAAAGAATTAGAAACATAGCCAAGCATGTAAATATCGTTAGACGTGATGCCGTCAATCGTCATTTTTGACCCGCGGGAGTCAGTGAACAGATACCATTTGCCGTTCATTTTAAAGACGTTCGCGCGTTCAATTTCATCTGTTACTGTGTTAGATGCAATCAGCGGTTTCATCACTTTTTTCAGTGTGTAGTCATCGTTTAGCTCGATCATGCCGAGGGCGCCGTTTGCTAACTCAGCCGTGCGTTTTTTATCGCTTTGCAGAAGTTTTTGACTTTCTTGACGGAAGAACGATGTGCTTTTGCCATAGTATGCTTTGTTAAATAAAGATTCTTCGCCTTGGTAGCCATCTTCAGTTCCAGTGTTTGCTTCAAATACTAAGTATTTGTGGCCTTTATCTTCTACGTAGTGAGGATCTCTCAGCGTATGGTTGTCGCCTGAGCTGTAGTTGCCTTCATCGATGAACTGCTGTACATTTTGATACGTTTTGCCGTCACCGTCAAAGATTGATTTATAATCCTCTACACCGTTGATGTTCAAAGAGCTGTCTGATGCTGATACGTTAACCTGTGCAGTTGTCAGTGTTTGTTTGCCGTAATGTTTACCGGAGAAATCAGTGTAGAATAAACGGATGTGACCGTCAGATGTGAATGTCGCTGAGCCAGACCATTCTTGTGTTTGGTCTTTCAGGATTGAATCATTTGCATCGAATTTGTCGCTGTCTTTGAAGACGCGGCCAGCGTTTTTCCAGCTGTCAATAGAAGTTTCGCCGACTTTTTGATAGAACATGTAAATCGATGTGTCATCCGCGTTTTTAGGATCTCCGGCTAATGCAAAGACGATGTGGTAGCCGTGATAGTTTGCGACAGTGCCGTCAGCGTTTTGTAATGGCCAGCTGTCCCAAACGTCCAGGCCTTTTGCAGAAGAGATATTTTTAATTGTGGACGGATCGAATTCAGGTACTTGATATTTTTCATTTTTTTGCTGTTCAGGGATTTGCAGCATATCATGGCGTGTAATATGGGAAATGCCGTATGTTTCCTTATATGGTTTTTGGTTCGTTTCTTTCGCAAACGCTTGAGTAGCGCCTCCTGCCAGCAGTGCGGTAGTAAAGGTTAATACTGTTGCTTGTTTTGCAAACTTTTTGATGTTCATCGTTCATGTCTCCTTTTTTATGTACTGTGTTAGCGGTCTGCTTCTTCCAGCCCTCCTGTTTGAAGATGGCAAGTTAGTTACGCACAATAAAAAAAGACCTAAAATATGTAAGGGGTGGCGCCAAAGTATACACTTTGCCCTTTACACATTTTAGGTCTTGCCTGCTTTATCAGTAACAAACCCGCGCGATTTACTTTTCGACCTCATTCTATTAGACTCTCGTTTGGATTGCAACTGGTCTATTTTCCTCTTTTGTTTGATAGTAAATCATAAAAGGATTTGTGGACTACGGGCCTAAAGAACTAAAAAATCTATCTGTTTCTTTTCATTCTCTGTATTTTTTATAGCTTCTGTTGCATGGGCATAAAGTTGCCTTTTTCATCATAATTCAGAAAATATGACAATATCTCATTTTTCTATTGATCGATTAAAAAGGATCTCTAACTGAGGTTTTTCATATAAGATTAGCTGATGCTTGGTGAAGCATGCCTCTTGGATTAAAAAGCAGTAATTCGTTTTGGGAACATGCTGCTGTTATTTCTATTTTTGAGTACAGTCCGGGCAGATACCGTTTCAATGTCTGTAACGATCAATATAATAATGTATTAACTAGCAAAAAAAGATAGAAGCTTAAGGCTTATAAGGAGGAAAAAGTTATGCCGCCACGGCCAACTAAATGGATTATGAGGAACGATCGACCGGAACCTCTTTTATCACCAAGTGTCATGCAAGGCAGAAATGGAAATACCCCGCCAGCTCAACAAAACCAGCTCTTCGCACCAATTACGGCAAATAGTAACCAGCCTATTTCTGCTTTCCGAGCTACCAGCAATGCGAATCTGTCAGTGGCTGCAAATGCAGCTAGCGGAGTCCTTTTTCAAAATGTGCAATTTGATTTGGCGAATGAATATAACCCCGGCACATCTATATTTTCCCCGAGAACAGCAGGCGTGTATTCTCTTAATGCATCAGTTGAATTTCAAGCGAATGCGAATGTTGGCTTCAACTTAGAAGTCGTATTTCTCGTGAATCAAGATGTGGTAGGCGGCGGAAATAACCAATTTCAAGCAGGGAATCTCCCCGCTGTCGTAGCCATTACGGAAATTCTTCAGTTAAACGCCGGAGATACGGTGACAGTTGCAATGAGGAGTACTGCCGCAGGAGTCATTCAAGCGACTGCGAGAACCCATTTTGCAGCCGCTAGAGTTCCTTCTCCGACTTCATAAAAGAGGATTTTTTGATTCATGCAGATCTAATACCGCTATATTAAAGTTGATTTTTCCTATTTGAGGATTAATCGGCTTTTTTTATTGTTTTCAAAATATTTGAAACGTTAGTAGGTTAGTTACGTACAGAGATATGGGAGGTGGAGGAATGAAGCAGAATAAAAGAAAGAATCTTCAGACGTTATTTGAGACATTAGGCGAAAAACATCAGTTTAACGGGACGGTTCTGGCTGCGGAGGGTGGCGATATTTTATATCACCACTCTTTTGGCTATGCGGAAATGACGGAAAAACGCCCGTTGAAAACCAACTCTTTGTTTGAGTTAGCGTCTTTGTCAAAGCCTTTTACAGCATTGGGAATCATCTTGCTGGAGGAGAAGGGGATTCTTGGCTATGAGGATAAAGTGGATCGCTGGCTGCCCGGTTTTCCGTATCAGGGCGTAACGATTCGGCATTTATTGAACCATACGTCAGGGCTTCCTGATTATATGGGATGGTTTTTTGCCAATTGGGATTCACACAAGATTGCGGTGAATCAGGATATTGTCGATATGCTGATGAATGAGGGGCTGCCCGGTTATTTTGAGCCGAATGAAGGCTGGATGTACAGCAATACGGGGTATGTGCTGCTGGCGGTTATCATTGAAAAAGCATCTGGCATGAGCTATGCGGATTTTATGAAAACAAGTATTTTTTCACCAATCGGCATGAATGAAACAAGAGTGTATAACAGGAGGCTTTCGCCTGAGCGAATAGATCATTATGCATATGGATATGTGTATGATGTACACTCCGAAACATACGTCCTCCCTGATGATTTAGAGGAAACGGACTATGTTGTGTATCTCGATGGCATACAGGGAGACGGGACTGTGAACTCTGTCACAAGCGATTTGTTTCGATTTGATCAGGCTTTATATCAGGACGATTTAATCAGCAAGGCTTCTAAGGAATCTGCGTTTTCTCCAGTGCGCCTCAACAATGGAGAAACAATTGATTATGGCTTTGGCTGGGTACTGCAAAACAGTCCTGAAAAAGGGCGGATTGTCAGCCACAGCGGAGGATGGCCCGGCTATTCGACGATGATGATCCGATATATCGATCATCGTAAAACGCTGATTTATTTGAGTAATAAGGAAGAGGATACTGAATATGAACAAGCGATTCTGAAGGCGGCGGAACATATTCTATTTGGCCAGCCATATGAGGTCCCGGAACGTCCTGCTGATAAAAAGAAAAAAGCTATTGATACGGCGATATACAGCCGCTATGTTGGCAGCTACCTGTTGCAGGATGGGACGGCTGCACAGGTGACAGCCGAGAATGAACGGCTTTATTTGGAGATCACCGGACAGCTGAGACTGGAGTTATTTCCTTTCTCGGAAACACGTTTCTTTCTGCGATCATTGTCTGTTGAAGTCGAGTTTACGTTAGGTGAGGATGCTGCGAAAAGCTTTATCCTCTATGAGGATGGCTCAGAGGAAGAAGCAGTCCGTACGAATTAGAAAGGAATGAATTTGATGATCGGAATATTAGCCGGAATGGGGCCGAAATCGACCTCGCCGTTTATTGATAAGGTGATTGATTACTGTCAGAAGCTGTATGGGGCTTCAAACGATATTGACTACCCGCACATGATGATCTATTCATGCCCGACGCCCTTCTATGCAGATCGTCCAATTGACCATGCTGAGATGAAAAAAGCGATTATCGACGGGGCGGTAAAGCTCGAGAAAACAGGCGTTGATTTCATTGCGCTGCCTTGTAATACGGCGCATGTCTACTATGAAGAGATTCAGCAGGCACTGTCGGTTCCTATGTTACATATTGTTGAGGAAACGATAAAAGAGATTCCGCAGCCTGCAAAAAAAGCGGTTGTTTTAGGAACAGAGCCAACCATCCAATCCGCCATCTACCAAAAAGTTCTGAAGGAAAATGGAAAAGAAGTTGTTCACAAGGACCATTGGCAGCAGGCTGTGAACCAGCTAATCGCCGCAATCAAACAGCCAAATCATATGCAGCATACACCAGTATTGTGGCAGACGCTATATGAAGAAATCAGTCAGCATGCAGACATCATCATTTCAGCCTGCACGGATTTAAATGCGTTGTTAAATCATATTCAAAGTGAGATTCCGATGATAGATTCCTCTGCCTGTCTTGCCAAAAGCACTGTCAGCACATATCTTGCTTATCAAAGCTAGCTTCAGCCAAGGACTGTCTTCAAACAGTCCTTGTTTTTTTATGTTCCTATTGTTTGACAGTTAACTGCAATAGTGTTAAAGTAAACATGTAAATAGTTACATGATTTTTTTCTGGAGGTGAGGTGGTTCTCGTGAAGAAGCCGGCTTTAAAACCATTCGCCTCTTTAGAAATCAAGGTTGATCCGCCTATCACGATTGGTGAGACAGGCCTGGGACTGAGACGATTCATTCCGATTCGTTCGGGAACAATAACCGGGGAAGTAAAGGGACGTATTTTGCCGGGCGGTGCCGATTCACAAATGATTCGCGCTGACGGCAGAACCGATTTATCTGCCAGGTATGTGATTGAAACAGCAGATCATGAACTGATTTACATTGAAAACAATGGACTACGGCAAGTCAGCGAGCCGTTTCGAAAACAAGCGGCAGCCGGGGAAATTATTGATCCTGAGCATGTTTATTTCCGTACGGTACCGACGTTTGAAACAGGCAGTGAAGCCTATCAATGGCTCCATGACCGCTTGTTTATCGGTTCCGCAGAAAGAACCCCTGATTACGTTCGACTAGACATTTATGAAGTGCAGTAAAAGACTAAGGAGAGTGTGAAAAATGGAAAACTTTATCGGAAGCCACATGATTTATACGTATGAAAACGGCTGGGAATACGAGATTTATATTAAAAATGACCATACAATTGATTATAGAATTCATAGCGGAATGGTTGCCGGACGCTGGGTTCGGGATCAGGAAGTGAATATTGTCAAACTGACAGAAGGCGTATATAAAGTGTCTTGGACAGAGCCGACTGGCACGGATGTTTCATTAAACTTTATGCCAAATGAAAAACGCATGCACGGCATTATTTTCTTCCCGAAATGGGTGCATGAACATCCTGAAATTACGGTTTGCTACCAAAATGACCACATTGATTTGATGGAAGAATCCCGCGAAAAATATGAAACGTATCCAAAATACGTTGTACCTGAATTTGCGGAAATTACATTTCTGAAAAATGAAGGAGTCGACAACGAAGAAGTGATTTCGAAGGCTCCTTATGAGGGAATGACAGACGATATTCGCGCGGGAAAATTATAATAAACATAAAAACCCGGAAAAGAGAATTACTTCTCTTTTCCGGGTTTTCTTTTTGCTGAGTATGCGGGAACCATCACAATTCCCGTGAAAAACAGTATGATGCCAGTCCAGCGCATAGGCTGGTAATAGACTGTGTCCCGTAAACATATCACGGCCGATAAAATAATGATACAAGCGGCCACAACAATGGCAGCACCAATGTATCCTGTTTTCCCCATGTTTATTCTCCTTTTGGAGGGAATAGTTTCTGCCTTTTTTCAGATTCGGGATCGTTTTCGATCGTAATCTCTGAATCTAAAATCAGCGTCTCTCTTGTTTCTTCCTGATACGCCGGCCAATTCACAGCTTCGGTGCTTGGGTTTCCTGTTTTGGCGAATGTGATCCATGCTGTTTGTATCGAGTGAGAAAGCTGTTTCACCTCATCCGTAACCTCCGCTTTTGCCATTCGTTCTAATCCGTCCAGATTTCCAAAGACAAAAGGAAGCTCTAATGCGTGAAACGCTTTATTGTACGGCGGCTTCTCCGGGTGCCAATCGAACCGGTACATCCAGACAGGGGCGTAATGAGACTGTGCGGATGCATAGGCGACAGCAGGGCGCCAAAATAATAAATCAGTCATCATATGAATTTGGCTTTCCAAAGAACGCGGATACAAATCGGCAGCTTTCTCTGCCAGCGGGTTCCCTAGTAAATACTCGAGCGCTGCATCAAGCGTTTCCTGAGAATGAACGTCTGAATCCGGGGTGAAAAATAAATATCCTTCATCACGGGTTGTTCCGATTAATAGCGGAATGCCGGAAGCAGCCCCTTCTGCGATCGCTTTTTCTGGTTCAGCAGGAAGCGTTTTCGGATCAAGGGCGGGCTGGAAGAACAGCTGAAAGATATTTTCTTTTTCTGCGATCCGAAGCTGATCGGCCGCTTTAAGCAAATCTTCCGCTGCTACAGTATGCAATCTGTCCAGCTGGCTCTCATTAATCCCAAGGACCTGTAAAAAGGCAGCCGCAGTGCTTGCCGCTTGTTCTTTTGTCATTGTTCGAGAAGCGCCGCTTTCCATGATCGCTTTCTGGAACAGGCCTTTTGCCGCAGGCATAGCGAGCAGCGCGGCAATGCTCATGCCGCCGGCGGATTCTCCAAATACTGTTATGTTATTGGGGTCACCGCCAAACGCTGAGATATTCTCTCGCACCCATTTCAGTGCGGCGGCTTGGTCTAAAAGCCCAAGGTTATCGGAATACGCCTCATCAAATGAAGACAAGTGCAAAAAGCCAAACGGCCCCAGCCGATAGTTCAGTGTGACGACAATGACCTCTCCCTGCGCCGCAAGTTTTGATCCGTCATATAATGGCTCACTGCCCGCTCCAAGATAAAAAGCGCCTCCGTGAATCCACACCATGACAGGCAGGTTTTGACTTGGAGTGTCAGGCGCAAATACATTGACATACAAGCAATCCTCGGACTGGCGGGGCAGCTCGGCATACGACAGTGAGAGCAAATCAGACGGCTGCGGGCAAACAGGGCCGTACGCTGTGGCATCAAGGACATCTTCCCACACTTCAGGCGGCTCAGGTGCTTTAAAACGCCATTGTCCGACAGGCGGCTTGGCATAGGGGATGCCTTTCCACTTATGCACGCCGTTTTCCGTTGTGCCTTTTATTTTGCCGTATTGAGTCGTTACTATTTGATGAGTCATTGTGTTCTCTCCCTTTTTCCCCCATTATAAACAGATTTACCCTATAGATGCGAACGTTAGCCCTTAACCGATCATCATCTTCCCATTGTTTTTAAAAAGGATTTGACTTCATGGACAGTCAAGCCGATTTCTCTTGCTTCTGCCATCAGCGCTTTCCATTCTTCTATATTGGATTCCGTCAGTTTACGGTTGCGGTAAGAGGCAGTTTCAGGCTGTTCTTTCTTCAGCCTGTTCGTAAAAGTGAACAATTCTTCCTTTTCCATCCCGGCTTGTACGGCTTGCACTAAATGTACGCGCCATTCTTCTTCACCGCCGCTGATTTTTTCATACATCATTGTTTCTGCGTCAAATAATTCTGTTAATTCAACTTCCAGTGTGGCAGAAACCTTTTTTAAAAATTGAACGGACGGATTCGTGTGAACGCCTCTTTCAATCTTGCTTAAATAGGATTTGGATACGCCTGACTCAACAGCCAGCTGATTAATAGAATAGCCTTTTCTTTTACGGTACAAACGGATAATTCTTCCAATCATAATATGAAATTCTCCTCTATTCCTGTCATTATTTCGTTCATTATAAGGAATTTTTCGTTCTTTATAAAATTTAAAATAATAAGGGAAGTGCAGTAAATTAGAGGAAAATCATGATTTTGTTCTCTAAAGAGAACTTATTGGCTTATTTTGCAATTTTTAAATAATAACGTTTTCTTTTATAATCCAATCATTAACAGAAAGGGGCGCGGGAAGCCAGCCGCGGGAAGGCTGAAGGCTATGAATACATGAATGAGAATATGAGTTTCAAAGAATTATATGCGATTGTCAGACACAGATTCGTGCTGATTCTGCTCATCACAATCGGCGTCACCCTTATTATGGGTTTTGTGCAATTTAAGGTCATTTCACCGACCTACCAGGCGTCGACACAGGTGCTGGTTCATGAATCAGACGGTGAAGAAAACTCGAATCTCAGTGACATCCAGCGAAATCTTCAGTATAGCAGCACGTTCCAATCGATTATGAAAAGCACTGCCTTGATGGAAGAAGTTAAGGCGGAATTGCACCTATCTGAATCGGCTTCCTCGCTGAAAGGAAAAGTGGTTACCAGCAGTGAAAATGAATCAGAAATAATCAACGTTGCCGTTCAGGATCACGATCCGGCGAAAGCAGCTGAGATTGCGAACACATTAGTGAACAAGTTTGAAAAAGAAGTAGATGAAAGAATGAATGTACAAGGCGTACATATATTATCAGAGGCGAAGGCTTCTGAAAGCCCGATGATCAAGCCGGCCAGGCTGCGAAATATGGTCATGGCTTTTGGCGCTGCTGTCATGGGCGGCATTACACTGGCATTTTTTCTGCATTTTCTCGATGATACGTGCAAAAGCGCACGGCAGCTCAGCGAGAGAACCGGATTGCCATGCTTAGGCTCCGTTCCTGATGTCCACAAAGGGCGGAATCGCGGGATAAAACATTTCGGGGAGTGAAGCGAGTGATCTTTAGAAAAAAGAAAGCAAGGCGAGGTTTGGCTCAAATATCTGTTTTACACAATAAATCAGTTGTTGCGGAACAATATCGCACCATTCGGACAAACATTGAGTTCTCATCTGTCCAGACCAACTTGCGATCTATCCTCGTCACCTCCTCTGTGCCTGGTGAAGGTAAATCGTTCAGTGCAGCGAATCTTGCGGCTGTCTTTGCGCAGCAGCAGGAAAAGAAAGTACTGCTGGTGGATGCCGATTTAAGAAAGCCGACCATCAATCAGACGTTTCAGGTTGATAATGTAACCGGGCTGACAAATGTGCTGGTCGGCAATGCTTCACTCAGTGAGACGGTGCAAAAGACGCCGATCGATAACTTATATGTACTGACAAGCGGGCCGACCCCGCCAAACCCGGCAGAACTGCTGTCTTCAAAAGCAATGGGAGATTTAATATCTGAGATCTATGAACAATTCAGCCTCGTCATCTTTGATTCCCCTCCGCTTTTGGCTGTTGCGGATGCTCAGATTCTAGCAAATCAGACAGACGGCAGCGTGCTCGTCGTTTTAAGCGGAAAAACAAAAACCGATACCGTTCTAAAAGCAAAGGATGCACTGGAACAATCCAATGCGAAGCTGTTAGGCGCTCTTTTAAACAAAAAGAAAATGAAAAAATCGGAACACTATTCCTACTAGTTTTTGTAAAGGTGATGTCTCCTGACCTGTATCAATGGAGGCACTCGGCTCTGCTGTGGGCAGCTGAAGTTGCTGCCTTAGATGCTGGTCGTCGCTGGCGGGGCGTGAGGATGGGTTAAATGCCCACTTATCTGATATATACATAGGACGTATTGTCGGTTTAGCTGCTGCCGATTTTTTGGAGAGACGAAAACCGCCGCAGCTAAACCGATAAAAGAATTAGGGGGGAAAAGGTTGAGTTACCGGAGAAGACTGTCAATGATTATTGCGCTGGATACTTACCTCGTTTTAAATTCAGTTATTGCAGGATATCAATTTTTAAAAGATTCCTATCAATTTTATGACTCCGGAGCATTACTGCTTACCGCTGTCAGCTTGCTCCTCAGCTATCATGTGTGTGCTTTCCTGTTCAATCAGTATAAACAGGTGTGGACATACACCGGACTCGGCGAGCTGATTGTCCTGCTTAAGGGCATTACGCTTTCCGCCGCTGTGACCGGCGTCATTCAGTATGCTGTGTATCATACAATGTTCTTCCGTCTGTTAACCGCGTGCTGGGTGCTTCAGCTTTTGTCTATTGGAGGTACCCGTATTTTATCCAGAGTATTAAACGAAAGCATCAGAAAAAAACGCTGCGCCTCGTCCCGCGCGCTGATTATCGGGGCGGGTTCAGGTGGGACTCTGATGGTCAGGCAGCTGCTTTCGAAAGATGAACCTGATATCATACCGGTCGCTTTTATTGATGACGACCAAACGAAGCATAAATTAGAAATTATGGGGCTGCCCGTAATCGGCGGAAAAGAAAGTATCATGCCTGCGGTGCAAAAGCTCAAAATTAATTATATTATTATTGCCATTCCTTCACTCCGCACCCATGAGCTTCAGGTGTTATATAAAGAATGTGTGCGAACCGGAGTAAGCATTAAAATTATGCCTCATTTTGATGAAATGCTGCTTGGCACGCGAACTGCCGGACAAATCAGAGATGTAAAAGCTGAGGATTTGCTCGGCAGAAAGCCGGTAACCCTCGACACTAGCGAAATTTCGAATCGCATCAAAGGAAAAACAGTTCTCGTCACGGGAGCGGGCGGATCAATCGGCTCAGAAATCTGCCGTCAGATCAGCGCGTTTCAGCCTAAGGAAATCATTCTGCTCGGCCATGGGGAAAACAGCATTCATTCGATTTATACAGAGCTGAACGGACGATTCGGCAAACACATTGTGTTCCATACGGAAATCGCTGATGTGCAGGACCGCGATAAAATGTTTACCTTGATGAAAAAGTACGAGCCGCATGTTGTCTATCATGCAGCTGCCCATAAGCATGTGCCTTTAATGGAACACAACCCTGAAGAGGCGGTCAAAAACAATATTATCGGAACAAAAAATGTCGCGGAAGCAGCCGATATGTCGGGAACAGAGACATTCGTGCTGATTTCATCTGACAAAGCGGTGAACCCAGCCAATGTAATGGGGGCGACAAAACGATTCGCAGAGATGATTATTATGAATCTTGGGAAAGTCAGCAGAACCAAATTTGTCGCTGTTCGCTTCGGCAATGTACTCGGGAGCCGCGGCAGCGTCATTCCGATTTTCAAAAAACAGATTGAAAAAGGCGGCCCGGTGACAGTAACACATCCGGCAATGACCCGCTATTTCATGACGATTCCCGAGGCATCAAGGCTTGTGATTCAGGCTGGGGCACTGGCGAAAGGGCGTCAAATTTTCGTTCTCGATATGGGAGAGCCCGTAAAGATTGTGGATCTAGCCAAAAACCTCATTCATTTGTCCGGCTACACGACTGAGCAGATTCCGATCGAATTCACAGGCATTCGTCCGGGCGAAAAAATGTATGAAGAATTACTGAACAAAAATGAAGTCCATGCTGAACAAATCTTTCCAAAAATTCACATCGGTAAAGCGGTGGACGGCGATTGGCCGGTGCTGATGCGCTTTATCGAGGATTTTCATGAGCTGCCGGAAGCCGACCTGAGAGCGAGGTTGTTTGCGGCAATCAATACATCAGAAGAAATGACGGCTGCTAGCGTTCATTAGGGGGTGTGAAAATGACGAAAAAGATATTGTTTTGCGCGACTGTTGATTATCATTTTAAGGCCTTTCACCTCCCTTATTTTAAATGGTTCAAGCAAATGGGCTGGGAGGTTCATGTCGCCGCGAACGGACAAACCAAGCTGCCGTATGTGGATGAGAAATTCTCCATTCCGATTCGCAGGTCACCTTTTGACCCTCAGAACCTGGCCGTTTATAGGCAGCTGAAGAAAGTGATCGACACCTATGAATACGACATTGTCCATTGCCATACACCGGTCGGCGGTGTTCTCGCCAGACTGGCGGCGAGGCAGGCACGGCGGCACGGAACAAAGGTGCTGTACACAGCGCACGGATTTCACTTCTGCAAAGGAGCACCAATGAAAAATTGGCTTCTTTACTATCCGGTCGAGAAATGGCTTTCAGCATATACGGACTGTCTGATTACGATTAATGAAGAGGATTACACACGGGCGAAAGGACTTCAAAGGCCGGGCGGAAGGACGCAGAAAATTCACGGCATTGGTGTCAATACCGAGCGTTTCCGGCCTGTCAGTCCGATAGAGCAGCAAAGACTCAGAGAAAAGCACGGATTCCGTGAAGATGATTTTATATTGGTTTATCCGGCTGAGCTCAATCTGAACAAAAACCAGAAGCAGTTAATTGAAGCCGCAGCCTTGCTAAAAGAAAAAATTCCTTCGCTTCGCCTTGTGTTTGCCGGGGAAGGGGCCATGGAACAAACGTATCAAACGTTAGCTGAAAAGCTTGGCGCTTCCGCCAATGTCTGTTTTTACGGCTTTTGCAGCGACATACATGAGCTGATTCAGCTTGCGGATGTATCTGTCGCATCCAGCATTAGAGAGGGCCTCGGCATGAATGTGCTTGAGGGAATGGCGGCAGAAAAACCGGCGATCGCCACAGATAATCGCGGGCATCGGGAAATCATCCGCGACGGAAAAAACGGTTTTCTGATCAAAATCGGTGACAGTGCTGCTTTTGCCCGCCGGATTGAACAGCTTTACCATAAGCCGGTACTCTGCCGAAAGCTGGGACAGGAAGGCCGAAAAACAGCCTTGCGCTTCTCGGAGGCGCGAACGGTGGAAGAAATGGCAGATATTTATTCCGCCTACATGGATATGGATACAAAGGAGAAAAGCGTATGAACTCAGGACCGAAAGTTTCTGTCATTATGGGCATTTATAATTGCGAACGCACTTTGGCAGAAAGCATAGAATCCATACTCAGCCAATCCTATAAAAATTGGGAGCTGATTTTGTGCGACGATGCGTCAACAGACAGCACGCTCCGCATCGCGAAGCAGTATGCCGCTCATTACAGCGACCGCATCAAACTGATTCAAAACAAAACAAATAAGCGGCTTGCCGCATCATTAAATCATTGTCTTTCGCATGCGACAGGCGATTATATCGCACGTCAGGATGGAGATGACCTTTCGTTTCCGCGCCGTCTGGAAAAGCAGGTCGCGTTTTTAGAAAAGCACCGACATTATCAGGTGGTTGGCACCGGCATGCTTGTGTTTGATGAATTTGGCGTAAGAGGCACCCGCATTCTGCCTTCTGTTCCGGAGCCGGGCATCATGGCAAAAGGGACCCCATTTTGCCACGGCACGATTATGATGAGAGCGAGTGCCTACCGCAGTCTGAAAGGCTACCGGTCGGTGCGGCGGACGAGACGAATGGAAGATATTGATTTGTGGCTTCGCTTTTTTGAAGAGGGCTTCAGGGGCTATAATCTTCAGGAAGCCTTGTATAAAGTGAGGGAAGACAGCGATGCATTCAAACGGCGGTCATTTACGTATTCAATCGACAATGCCATTCTTGTCTATCAGGCGTGTAGACGCTTGAAGCTTCCTTTATCTGATTACATATATATCGCAAAACCGTTAATCCGCGCGTTTATGCCTGCAGCCGTGATGAATCGCTACCATAAAAAAAGAGTGATGAACCAAAAGGAAGGGCTTGTCAAGCATGAATAGCAGCCAAAAGCGCGTGCTCCATGTTCTCAGCGGCATGAACAGGGGCGGCGCGGAAACCATGGTAATGAATTTATATCGGAAGATGGACAAAAGCAAAGTGCAATTTGACTTTTTAACGCATCGAAATGATCCGTGCGCTTACGATGAAGAGATTTTATCTTTAGGCGGGCGGCTTTTTTATGTCCCGAGCATTGGGCAAAGCAATCCCCTTACATTTGTGAGGAATGTGAGAAACGCGATAAAAGAAAACGGGCCGTTCAGCGCCGTTCATGCGCACACGGATTTCCAAACGGGTTTTATCGCCCTTGCGGCAAGGCTCGCCGGAGTGCCGGTCAGGGTATGCCACTCCCACAATACGTCTTGGAAGACCGGCTTCAATTGGAAGGATCGCTTGCAGCTGATGGTGTTCAGGCGGCTCATTTTGGCAAATGCGACAGCGCTGTGTGCCTGCGGAGAGGATGCGGGCAGGTTTTTATTTGGACAGTCCAATATGGAGCGGGAGCGTGTTCACCTTCTTCCTAACGGGATTGACCTTGAGTTGTTCGCCCCAAATGGGCAGGCGGCTGATGAAGAAAAAGCAGCACGCGGCATTGCAGCCGACCGGCTCATCATTGGCCATGTGGCCCGGTTTCATGAAGTGAAAAACCACGCGTTCCTGCTGAAACTTGCCGCACATCTCAAAGAAAGAGGCGTTCGCTTTCAGCTCGTTCTGGCGGGAGACGGGCCGTTGCGCGGGGAGATAGAGGAGGAGGCGCGGCATCAGAATTTGCTTTCAGACGTCCTCTTTTTAGGCACGGAAGAACGGATCCATGAACTGATGCGAACATTCGATGTATTTGTCATGCCGTCTCTGTACGAAGGCTTGCCGGTTGTGCTTGTGGAAGCGCAGGCGTCGGGGCTTCCATGCATCATTTCAGACAGCATTACAGAAAAAGTCGACGCCGGTCTCGGGCTTGTCACAAGATTAAGCCTTTCTGAGCCGATCAGCGTCTGGGCTGAAACCATTGCGAGGGCGGCCGCCGCAGGCAGGCCGAAGCGTGAGTTCATCAAAGAAACACTCGCTCAACTTGGCTACGATGCACAGCAAAATGTAGGAGCGCTGCTGAATGTATACAACATCAGCACGGAAAAGGACCATAACCGATGATTGTATATGCCGTCAATATGGGGATTGTATTTATTTGGTCTTGGTTCGCTAAAATGTGCGGCGGCCGTGACGATTCGCTTGCCACGGGGTATCGGCCGAATAAGCTTTTGATCTGGATTCCGCTCGCTTCACTTGTGCTCGTGTCAGGTCTCCGCTATCGAGTCGGCACGGATTTTCAGACGTACACGCTGCTGTACGAATTGGCGGGCGATTATCAAAATGTGTGGCAGATATTCGGTTTCGGCACAGCAAAAACAGCGACAGATCCGGGGTTTACCGCACTCCTTTGGCTGATGAATTTCATCACGGAAGATCCTCAAATCATGTATTTTACGGTGGCGGTCGTGACCTACAGCTTTATTATGAAGACACTCGCCGACTATGGCAGGCCGTTTGAGCTGAGTGTCTTTTTATTTTTGGGAACCTTTCATTACTACGCGTCTTTTAACGGCATCAGGCAATACATGGTCGCAGCTGCTTTGTTTTGGGCGATCCGTTATATCATCAGCGGGAACTGGAAGCGATATTTCCTGATTGTGCTGGTCAGCTCGCTCTTTCATTCGTCGGCGCTAATTATGATTCCAGTGTACTTTATTGTCAGAAGAAAAGCCTGGTCACCGGCGATATTTGGCCTATCCGCTTTATTTCTCGGCATGACATTTTTATATCAAAAATTTATTTCTGTTTTTGTTGTTGTACTTGAAAACAGCTCATACAGCCATTATGAAAAATGGCTCATGACGAACACAAATGGAATGAATGTGATCAAAATCGCTGTTTTGGTTCTGCCGCTGTTTCTTGCATTTTGCTATAAAGAACGACTGCGGCGTCTATGGCCGCAAATCGATATTGTCGTAAATTTGTGCCTGCTTGGTTTTTTATTCGGCCTTTTGGCCACAAAGGACGTGATTTTTGCCAGATTCAATATTTATTTCGGTCTGTATCAAATGATCTTAGTCCCTTATTTCGTCAGGATATTTGATGAAAAATCGAATGCCCTTATCTATATTGCTATCATTGTTTGTTATTTTCTTTACAGTTATTTGCTTATGCCGGTTGATTCATCCGTTCTGCCTTACAGAACGATTTTTTCCCGGTAATTTATGCAAGAGGAGCCGGTCATTATGGAAACACCTGCGGTTAGTCTGCTAGTCGCTGTTTATAACACAGAAACATATATCAGAACGTGTCTCGAATCACTGCGGAACCAGACAGTGGACAATATAGAAATCATCATTGTTAATGACGGTTCAGCAGACGCCAGCCCGGATATCGCAGAAGAATACGCCAATATGGACAACAGGTTCAAGGTGATTCATCAAGAGAACCAGGGTCTCGGTGCGGTTCGGAATAAAGGCATTGAGGCAGCACGCGGCGAATTTATCGCGTTTATCGATTCAGACGATTGGATCGAACCTGATTATTGCGAGCAGATGCTCCGGGCAGCAGGCGATGAAACTGATCTGGTCATTTGCAATTACGCCGCAGAGTTTGAGGACACTGGCAAAACCATGGACTCAGACATTGCCCAAACCTATCAGGATCGGCCGAAGGAGCACTATATCAAGGCGTTATTCGAAGGGAAGGTCAGAGGGTTTTCATGGAACAAACTGTACAGAAGAAGCATGATTGAAGCCCATCGGCTATCGTTTCCGCTCCGAGGCGAGCTGGAGCATGTCGAGGATCAGTTTTTCAGCTTCAGGGCTCATTTTTTCGCCCGCTCAGTATCCTACGTAAAAACGCCGCTCTATCATTACCGAATTCACCTTTCCTCCATTGTGCAGCGCTATCAGAAAAAATTGTTTGAATCAGGACTTGCGCTGTATGAGGCGAATGCGGCGTTTTTACAGGAGAACAACAAACTGGAGGAGTATCGCAAGGAGCTTGATACCTTTATCGTTCTTCACAGCAGCATCTGTATGCTGAATGAATGGAAAACGAGCGGTAGCCGCCGGCTGTTTGAAAAGCTTAGAAATGTTGGCGTGATATGCGCGGACCCGGTGTTTCAAGAAAGTCTTTCAAAAACGGGTACTGCTCCTTTTGACGCAAAACGGTCATGCCTGCTTCTGATGGCGAAATACAGAATGATTCCGTTCGTCGCTATGGCATCGGCTGTGTATCAGCGGGTGATCGAGTACAAAATGAGAAACAGAGGGTGAGGACATGTCGTTACAATCGTTGAAAATCAATTTTGCAGAATGGCTGCTGCTAAAGGTCAAATACCCGTCCCAATATTGGCTGGGAGCGGCAGATCAGCCGGTAAAGGCCGCAGCACATCAGAAAAAAATCATACTGACCCTGCTGCCGTCCCATGACAATTTGGGAGATCATGCAATTGCTTATGCCAGCAAGGCATTTCTTGAGCAAGAATACTCGGACTTTGACATCGTCGAGGTCGATATGAAGGACATTTACAAATCAGCAAAAAGCCTGATCCGCTCGCGCCATCCGGAGGATATGGTCTTTATCATCGGCGGCGGAAACATGGGGGATTTATACCGTTATGAGGAGTGGACGCGCCGCTTCATCATTAACACATTCCATGACTATCGGGTTGTCCAGCTTCCGGCAACGGCCCATTTTTCTGACACGAAAAAAGGGCGCAAAGAGCTGAAACGGGCACAGAAAATTTATAATGCGCACCCCGGCTTGTTGCTGATGGCGCGGGATGAAACAACGTATCAATTTATGAAACAGCATTTTCAAGAAAAAACAATTTTGAAGCAGCCGGACATGGTGCTGTATTTAGACAGAAGCAAGGCCCCCGCAGAACGCGAAGGGGTTTATATGTGTTTGCGCGAGGATCAGGAAAGCGTGCTTCAGGAGGACCAGAGGAACCGGGTCAAGGCTGCGTTATTTGAGGAATTCGGCGAGATCAAATCCTTTACGACAACGATCGGGCGCCGGGTCAGCCGCGATACACGCGAACAAGAACTTGAAGCACTGTGGTCTAAGCTGCAAAGCGCAGAAGCCGTCGTCACTGACAGGCTTCATGGCATGATTTTTTGCGCGCTGACAGGAACGCCGTGTGTTGTCATTCGCTCCTTTGACCATAAAGTAATGGAGGGCTATCAATGGCTTAAAGACATCCCGTTCATGAAGCTGATAGAACATCCGGAGCCAGAGCGCGTAACAGCCGCAGTCAATGAGCTTTTAACAAAAGAAACACCCCGTGCAGGCTTTCAGAGAGATGTGTATTTTAAAGGTCTGCGTGACAAAATCAGCGGTGAAGCGCAATGACCCCGCTCGTCAGCATTATTGTCCCGATGTATAATGTTGAACCATTTATAGGGGAGTGCATTGATTCTTTGCTTTGCCAAACGCTTTCTGATATTGAAATCATCCTCGTGAATGACGGAACACCGGATCGTTCAGGCGAAATTGCAGAGGACTATGCACAACGGGATGCGAGAATCCGGGTCATTCATCAGGCAAACGGCGGGCTTAGTTCAGCGCGAAATACGGGAATAAAGGCCGCGCGGGGCACTTACATCGGCTTTGTAGACGGAGACGATTATGTATCATCCTCCATGTTCCAGAGGCTGGCTGAAGAAGCGGAGCAAAATCGGCTCGACATCGTCGGATGCGGTTTTTACAAGCAGTCATCGGACAGGCGGACATATGTGCCGCCGCAGCTTGAGGCAAACCGCGTGCTGACAAAACGAGAAATGACTGAACGGCTTAAACATGCTCACGAAACGAGATTTATCTGGTATGTATGGCGTTACCTTTACCGCCGTGAGCTTTTTGATAGGGCGAATCTGATGTTTGATGAAGACATCCGTTTTGCTGAAGACTCTCCCTTCAATTTGTCCGCTTTTTGCGAAGCGGAGCGGGTAAAAATGCTTGATGAAGGATTGTACATTTATCGTGAAAACCCGAACAGCCTGACAGAAATTCCTTATAAGCCGGCGATGGATGAACATCTTCAAAAACAATATCAGGCTAAAATCGCATTCTACAATCACTACGGCTTAGCAGGCGCATGCAAAGAAGATTTGAATGTGTACATTTGCAGGCACCAGCTTCCGATGCTTTTGGCAAATGCCTGTGCTTCTCCGAATTCGCCGAGAGACATCAAAAAGAAGATCAGACAGATTTTATCCTATGACATGGTGCGGCAGGCTGTCAGACATACACCGTTTCAGCATGAGAAATTATTAAGAGGAGAGCGTTTGGTATTAGCACTGTGTAAATGGCGGCTCACTTTTCTCATCAAGCTGTTTTTCGAGCAGCGGGGGACAATGAAAGGCAGTGCGAAGCAGGCATGAAATTCACGATAAATTTCAGTGCTAATCTCACGGCTTTTCTCTTGTCCGTTTTCCTGTCGGTTTGGATGACGCCTTTTATTGTCAAAACGCTCGGTGTGGAAGCGTTTGGCTTTGTTCACTTGACACAAAATGTGATTAATTACTTTTCGGTTATCACCGTGGCGCTCAGCTCGGTTGTCGTTCGGTTCTTTTCTGTTGCTGCCCACAGGGGAGAGCGGGAGAAAGCAAATGCGTATATCAGCAATTATTTAGCGGCCTCTGTTTTGATTTCATTGCTGCTCTTGCTGCCGCTTGCGGGTTCGGCTTTTTTTATTGACCGCGTCATGAATGTGCCGCAAGCGCTTTTGGCAGATGTGCGGTTGTCGATTTTGATCGGCAGTGTGCTGTTTATTTTAACATTTCTGATGGCCGGCTTCGGCGCTGCACCATTTTATGCCAACCGTCTTTATATCACCAGTTCCATTCAGGCGGTGCAAATGCTTATACGGGTGCTGTCTGTGCTGCTCCTGTTTGCATACTTTGCGCCGAAAATCTGGCAGATCCAGCTTGCAGCTTTAGCTGGTGCTGTTATTGCGTCTGTGCTGTCTTTCTATTTCTTCAAAAAGCTGATTCCATGGTTTTCGTTTCGTATGAAGGATCTTTCATTCCGCACTAGCAAGGAGCTGTTTCAAGCGGGCGCATGGAGCTCCGTCAATCAAATCGGCGTCCTGCTTTTTTTGCAGATTGATCTGTTAACCGCCAATTTGATGCTTGGGGCGTCCGCCTCCGGGAAATACGCGGCGATTATCCAGTTTCCGCTGCTTTTGCGCAGCTTGGCCGGAACGGTCGCATCCCTGTTTGCGCCTATCATGACTTCATATTATTCAAAAGGCGATATGGAAGGATTGATGAATTACGCAAATAAGGCAGTAAGGCTTAATGGTCTTTTGCTTGCACTTCCTGCTGCCTTATTGGGCGGATTGGCGGGGCCTTTTTTGACAATCTGGCTCGGACCGTCCTTTTCGTCGATAGCACCGCTTTTATTTATTCATGCCGGATACTTGGTTGTCAGCCTCGCCTTTATGCCGCTGTTTTATATATGGACCGCTTTTAATCAACAAAAAACACCGGCAATTGTTACCCTGCTGTTAGGTGCGGTGAATGTGGTGCTGGCGGTCACGCTGAGCGGGCCAGCTCATCTCGGTCTGTACGGCATAACATTGGCAGGGGCCATTTCTCTTATTTTAAAAAATGCCATCTTTACGCCGCTTTACGTATCCCGCATTACAGGCTACAAAAAGCACGTGTTCTTTAAAGGCATAATCGGGCCTCTTTCAGCCGCTGTATTTGCCTGGACGGTCTGTAAGACAATTCAGTTCGTTGTGAAGATTGACGGCTGGCCGTCACTGATAGCGACGGGAGTGGCAGTCAGCTTTTGCTACGCTGTTTTCGCTTTTATGCTCGTTTGTACAAAAGAGGAAAGACAGCTGGTATTAAAACGGTTTCGAAAAACGAAAGGAGCTGTGAATCTTTGATCCTGAAACGACTTTTTGATCTGACGGCCGCCATTTTTTTGTTGTGCTGTACGAGTGTGATCATTCTGTTCACCATCGCCGTTGTCAGGCTGAAAATAGGATCACCTGTCTTCTTTAAGCAAGTAAGGCCAGGCCTGAACGGCAAACCGTTCACCCTATACAAGTTCCGGACAATGACGGATGAACGGGACAGTGAGGGAAATCTGCTGCCCGATGAAGTCCGGCTGACGAAAACGGGCAGGCTGATCAGAAAGCTGAGCATTGATGAGCTTCCGCAGCTCCTGAATGTCCTGAAGGGCGATCTTAGCCTTGTCGGGCCGCGGCCGCTTTTGATGGACTATCTGCCTCTTTATACAGAAAAACAGGCACGGCGCCATGAGGTGAAGCCGGGTATCACAGGCTGGGCGCAAATCAATGGCAGAAACGCGATTTCCTGGGAAAAGAAATTTGAATTAGATGTTTGGTACGTTGACAACCGGTCATTTTTTCTCGATTTGAAAATTTTATGTTTGACGGTGCGAAAGGTCCTTGTTTCAGAAGGGATTCAGCAAACCAATCATGTGACCGCGGAACGGTTTACCGGAAGCGGAGATGTGTCCTCATGAAAAACGTGGCCATTGTGGGTGACGGCGGACACGGAAAGGTGATCAGAGAGCTGATAAACGCCCGCTCAGATACGCGCTTAGCCGCGGTGCTGGATGATAAATTCAAAACGTTCGAAGGCGGAAAAGAATGGTACACAGGACCGCCGGAAGCCGTTACTGAACTACGCAGGCTCATTCCTGATGTGCTGTTTCTGATTGCTGTTGGGAATAACAGTGTCAGAAAACAGCTGGCGGAGCGACTGGGACTGAGGAAAGATGATTTTATTACATTGATTCACCCGTCAGCCATCGTCAGCAGGTCGGCTGTCATTGGGGAAGGGACAGTAATTATGGCGGGCGCGATCATTCAGGCGGATGCGCGCATCGGCGCTCATTGCATCATCAATACGGGTGCAGTGGCAGAGCACGATAATCAAATCAGCGATTACGTTCATCTGTCCCCGCGTGTCACGCTGTCAGGAGCGGTTTCCGTTCAGGAAGGCGCTCACGTCGGAACTGGTGCATCCGTCATACCGCAGATCACAATCGGGGCTTGGAGCATTGTCGGAGCCGGCTCCGCGGTGATCCGTCCCATACCGGACAGGGTAACGGCGGCCGGTGCTCCGGCACGCATCATTTCTTCCATTCAAACATCAAACAAAGGATGATTCTATGCATAAAAAAATCTACTTATCTCCCCCTCATATGAGCGGCAGGGAGCAGCACTATATTTCAGAAGCCTTTCGCTCAAACTGGATTGCGCCGCTTGGGCCGCTCGTGAATTCATTTGAAGAACAGCTGGCAGAACGAGTCAGTGTAAAAGCAGCAGCTGCGGTCAGCTCAGGAA
The DNA here is from genome assembly GCF_038593095.1 of Bacillus sp. FSL L8-0358. Lineage (NCBI taxonomy): Bacteria > Bacillati > Bacillota > Bacilli > Caryophanales > Bacillaceae > Bacillus > Bacillus sp. FSL L8-0358. Next base: position 3,401,474 of record NZ_CP151962.1, on the reverse strand, counting down.
CGGCGGCGATTCATCTCGCGCTGCGTTTACTCGAGGTAAAAGAAGGTGACAGCGTGTTTTGCCAGTCCTTCACATTTGTAGCAACCGCCAATCCGATTTTATATGAAAAAGCGGTGCCCGTCTTTATTGATTCTGAGCCTGATACGTGGAATATGTCGCCGACAGCCCTTGAAAGAGCATTGGAGGAAGCGAAAAGAAACGGAACACTGCCAAAAGCGGTTATTGCCGTCAATCTATATGGGCAGAGTGCGAAAATGGATGAAATCGTAAGCCTGTGTGATGCATACGGAGTTCCTGTCATTGAGGATGCAGCCGAATCTCTGGGTACACTCTATAAAGGGAAGCAAAGCGGAACTTTCGGGCGCTTCGGCATTTTTTCATTTAACGGGAACAAAATCATTACCACATCAGGGGGAGGGATGCTCGTTTCAAATGATGAAGCAGCAATTGAAAAAGCAAGATTTCTCGCTTCGCAGGCACGAGAGCCGGCTGTTCATTATCAGCACAGTGAAATGGGACATAATTACAGGCTAAGCAATATCTTAGCCGGCGTCGGCATTGCCCAGCTTGAGGTGCTGGATGAGCGTGTGGAGAAAAGAAGGACCATTTTCACGAGATACAAAAATGCGCTTGGTCTCATAGACGGCGTCCGCTTTATGCCGGAGTACGCAGCCGGCGTATCCAATCGCTGGCTCACCACGCTCACACTTGATAACGGGCTCAGCCCATATGACGTAGTTCAACGTCTTGCTGAAGAAAACATTGAAGCCCGTCCGCTGTGGAAGCCGCTCCATACCCAGCCGCTGTTCGATCCGGCTTTATTTTATTCTCATGAAGATACAGGAAGCGTATGCGAAGATTTGTTCAAGCGGGGAATCTGTCTCCCTTCAGGGTCAAATATGACAGAAGATGAGCAAGACCGGGTCATTGATGTGCTACTGCACTTATTCCAAACTGCCGAGGTGAAGAAATGGACAGCAAGCATTCGATGATCGGCCTGAAACAGAAACTGTCCGGGCTGCTCGACGTCATTCCGAAACAATCAGAGATTATATATGCTGACTATCCTCTATATGGGAATGTAGGGGATTTATTTATTATGAAAGGAACAGAAGCCTTCTTTAAAGAATACGGGATTCGGGTCAGAAAACGCTGGAATCCTGACAATTTTCCAGTCGGGCGAAAGCTGGATCCTAATCTCATCATCGTCTGCCAGGGAGGCGGAAACTTCGGGGATCTGTATCCGTATTATCAAGGCTTTAGAGAGAAAATCGTCCAAACCTATCCGAACCACAAAATTGTGATCCTGCCGCAATCGATTTATTTTCAAGACAAAGACAACCTCAAACGGACGGCAGAGATATTTTCTAAGCATGCGAACCTTCACATCATGACAAGGGAAAAAGCCTCCTATGCTACGGCGCAGGCTTATTTTACAAGAAATCACATTCAGCTTCTGCCTGATATGGCTCATCAGCTGTTTCCCGTCGTTCCCACGCAGCAGCCGTCCAATCAAAAGCTGAGATTTATCCGAACAGATCATGAAGCAAACCAGGCGCTCCAGGAACACGCAGAAGCGGAAAGCTACGACTGGCGCACGGTCCTGTCAGCTTCAGACCGCCGGACGATCGCTTTTCTCCAAACGCTGAACGTCCTGAACAAAAAAGCGGGCAACCCTCTGCCGATCGCGTTTATATGGGAAAAATACTCGGATTATATCGTCCAAAAAGCGATTCGGTTCTTCAGCCGTTACGAATCGGTGGAAACGTCAAGGCTGCACGGACACATCTTGTCCTCTCTTCTTCAAAAAGAAAATACGGTCATTGATAATTCCTATGGGAAAAACGCCAATTATTTTCATACCTGGATGGAAGGAGTGCCAAGCACCCGGCTCATCCAGAACGCCTCAAAGAAGGAAAACCTTCCTGCTCACATGTGAGCGGAAGGTTTATTTTGATTCTCCACGTTTGACTTTGTTGTATGCTTCATCTAAATGCTGAATCCGTTTCAGGACAACTGCGTTTTTCGTCAGCTGGTCCTGCACGAGTGTTGAGACGACGGAACGGTAGTAGCTGTTCATCGCGTGGATTTTATCCTCAGACTGATTCATTTCAATATGCTGTTTTAAATTCTCAATAAAATAAGGGACGGAAAAAAGTTCAGACATTTCTTTGGCAGCTCCTTTTTCATAAATGTATACGGTGTGATCTCAATCATGTACAATGAAGAAAGGGGAGTGAGCAAGATGGATATGAAACTTCAGCAAGTACAAGTATTAAAGCCTCAACTGACACAGGAGCTCAGGCAGGCCATCACGCTGCTTGGCTATCATTCGGCAGAACTCGCCGAGTACATTGATGAGCTCTCACTGGAAAACCCTCTTATTGAACGAAAGGAAACAGACACACCGCCACTATCTTACCATAAAACAAACAAAAACAGGATGAATGCACAGGAAGCGGGCCTTCAATTAAGTGATCCGCAAAAAACATTGCAGGATGCGTTAAAACAGCAGTCACTCGATATGAATCTGACAAACACTGAAAAAAAGATTTTTAATTATCTGATTCATTCGCTTGATTCAAACGGGTACTTGGAAGAAGATATAGAGGAGGCAGCACGGCGATTATCTGTATCGGCCAAGGAAGCGGAGGCTGTTTTGGCAAAACTCCAGTCATTAGAACCGGCTGGAATCGGCGCGAGATCTTTGCAGGAATGCATCCTTCTTCAATTACAGCGGCTGCCGAACAGAAATGAACAAGCGGAAATGCTGGTTTCAGCTCATTTTGATGCTTTTGCGCAAAAAAAATGGAAAGCGCTTTCAGTGGAGACAGGAATTCCGCTTCATACCATTCAAGATATCTCAGATGATATCGCGGCTCTTCATCCTAGACCTGGTCTTCTGTTTGCCCGGCCAGAGCAAGATGTGTATATTGAGCCTGACATTTTTATCACTGTAAAAAACGGGCACATCGCAGCGGAACTGAATACCCGCTCGTTTCCCGAGATCGATTTGCATCCGCAGTACAGAACGCTTTTATCATCCGGCTCTTGTCAGGATACTGTCTCCTATTTATCTGCGAAATATCAGGAGTGGCGCTGGCTGAGCCGCGCGCTGCGGCAGCGAAAACAGACAATCACGAGAATTATCAATGAACTGATCACACGCCAAAAGGATTTCTTTATGAAAGGGCGAAGCGCAATGAAGCCGCTGACTCTCAGAGAGGTGGCGGACTGTCTAAGCCTTCATGAATCAACTGTGAGCCGGGCCATTAAAGGGAAAACAATACAAACGCCTTACGGGCTGTTTGAGATGAAACTCTTTTTCTCAGCAAAAGCCGAGGCTTCTGGAGAGGGAGATGCGTCGAATTATGCAGTCAAAATGCATCTTGAAGACCTGATCAATCAAGAGGACAAAACAAAACCGCTTTCAGATCAAAAGCTTGTCGATTTGCTGTATGAACAACACGGCATCCAAATCTCGAGACGCACCGTGGCAAAATATCGCGATCAAATGAATATTCCGTCATCGGCAGCGAGAAAGCGATATAAATAAAATCCTCCCTAGACGGGAGGATTTTTTTAAGGAATCATCCAGCTGAATACGTGATGCTGCAAAAAGGTGATGATACAAACGAGCAGCAGCAAAAACAGACTGTGTTTAATGGTAAAGCGGAAAAGATCTGACTCCTTTCCGGCGAGTCCTACGGCGGCACACGCCACCGCTATCGACTGCGGTGAAATCATTTTTCCTGTGACACCGCCTGAAGAATTGGCGGCCACAGACAGAACGGGGTCCATGCCGACTGATAATGCGGTGACTTTCTGCAGGTTGCCGAACAGCAGGTTGGCGGAAGTATCCGAGCCGGTAATGAAGACGCCGAGCCAGCCGAGAACGGGCGAAAAGAAGGTAAACATCGAACCTGTCAGCGCGAGTGTCATCCCGAGTGTCGTGCTCATTCCCGAGGAGTTGGTGACATAGGCAAAACCAACGACAGAAGCGATGGTCAAAATCGGAAGCTTCAATTCCTGGACTGTTTCTTTAAAAACGGCTCCCCAGTCTTTCCACGAAATCGCCGTGATGAACTTTGACAGCACTGCGGCAATCAATATCGCGGTGCCGGCCGAACCAAGCACCTCAAGCTTGTAAACCGCCTCAATCGGCGTACCGTCAGCATTGACAATCTGATTGTTCAAAAAAGGCACACCGGGGGCAAAAGTCAGTTTTTCTCCAACAGCATTCAGCCATTTCAAGAACACCGCAGAGCCTTCATAATGCCCGGTCAGTGCAGATTTGACAGATGGAATGCCCCATACGGAAATCATCGCCGTCAGCAGCAGAAATGGCGACCAAGCCTTAAAAATCTGTCCGCCGCTGTATGCAGGCGCTGCCGGATTTGTGCGCGCCGTTTCAATTGAGGCGGCCGACTCTTGTTCACCGGCAAACCGGAATGTTGTTTTCGGCTTCCACCATTTCAAAAACACAGCAAGCGCAGCCATTGAAACAAGAGCTGACAAAACATCGGGCAGCTCAGGCCCTAAAAAATTGGAACTGAGATATTGAACAACAGCAAAGGAAACACCGGATACGAGAATCGCCGGCCAGATCTCCAAGGCTTTCCTGAACCCGCTCATGATGATGATTAAATAAAGAGGAATAAATACGGATAAAAACGGCAGCTGCCGCCCAACCATTTGCGAAATCTCCATCGCCGGAATCCCTGTCGGCCCTTCTACGGCTGTAATTGGAATCCCAATTGCCCCAAAGGCAACCGGCGCCGTATTGGCGATCAAACAGATCCCCGCAGCATAAAGAGGATTAAAGCCGAGACCGACCAGCAGCGCGGCAGAAATGGCGACCGGCGCTCCAAAGCCTGCTGCCCCTTCTAAAAAAGCCCCGAATGAAAAAGCGATCAAGAGAGCTTGAAGCCGTCGGTCATCAGTAATCGAGAGAACAGAGCTGCGAATGATATCAAACTGTCCCGTTTTCACAGTGATTTTATACAAAAAAACAGACGTCACAATGATCCAGCCGATCGGCAACAATCCGTATACGGCTCCTTGTGTCGCGGACATCAGCGCTTTTTCCGCCGGCATCCGATAAACCAATACAGCAATGATAAGGGCGATCCCCAATGTGGCCAAGCCTGCTGTATACCCCTTCATCCGTTTAATCGCGAGTGCCCAAAAAAAGAAAATAATCGGTACAAGTGCGGCAAGCGCTGATAATAGCAAATTTCCCCCTATAGGCGTATATGCCTGTGTCCATTGCATCCCAAACCCCTCCTTGAAACATAAACTGGCGCCATATGTAAGCGGTTTCTATAGATGATATGATCATCTGATGACTGGGTAATAAGACCAGTTACCTAGCATTATATTTTGAAAAAAATCAAAGTACAAGACTTTTTGACAAAATAGTCAAAATCTTTTGGCGGCCCACAAAACAGAGTATAATAGATCGTAAACAGCCAGACCTACAAGTTACGGGGTGAATTGCATTGAAATACAAACAGATTAAAACAAAAAAAATATATGAAGAAGTAGCGGATGCACTATTAGATATGATCAAAAACGGCGAATTGAAGCCAGGGGATAAACTGGACTCTGTTCAGGCGCTTGCTGAGAGCTTTCAAGTCAGCCGTTCAGCGGTTCGCGAAGCACTTTCTGCGCTAAAGGCGATGGGGCTTGTCGAAATGAAACAGGGAGAAGGCACGTATCTGAAGGAATTTGAGCTCAATCAAATTTCTCAGCCGCTCTCAGCCGCCCTTCTGATGAAAAAAGAGGACGTCAAGCAGCTGCTCGAGGTCAGAAAACTGCTTGAAATCGGCGTGGCTTCACTAGCGGCTGAAAAAAGGACAGAAGCAGATCTCGAAAGAATTCAGGATGCACTAAAGGAAATGGGCAGCATTGAAGCGGACGGGGAGTTGGGAGAGAAAGCAGACTTTGCATTTCATCTTGCGCTTGCGGACGCTTCTCAAAATGAACTTCTTAAACACTTGATGAATCACGTGTCATCATTGCTGCTGGAAACAATGAGGGAAACGAGGAAAATCTGGCTGTTTTCCAAGAAGACCTCCGTTCAGCGGCTGTATGAGGAGCACGAACGGATTTACAATGCTGTGGCTGCCGGGAACGGTGCACAGGCGGAAGCCGCCATGCTGGCGCATTTGACGAATGTGGAAGATGTGCTTTCGGGATATTTCGAGGAAAATGTGCAATAACCAACTCATTTCCCGGGCAATTCCGCCGGTTCCGAATGATACGAACAACTGAGACTGAGCCGCAAATGGTTCAGTCTTTTTACATGAGGCAGCCAGAGAGCTTTGTGCACTTGACATTTGTGAAAAAGAAAGTAAAATATTTTACTAAATCAATGCGAGCTGAATAATGGAGGCAGATGCAATGGCGACAATTAAAGATATCGCGCAGGAAGCGGGATTTTCAATCTCAACCGTTTCCCGCGTTTTAAATAACGATGAAAGCCTTTCTGTTCCTGATGAGACACGGGAGAAAATCTATGAAGCGGCGGAAAAGCTCAATTACCGCAAAAAAACAGTAAGGCCGCTGGTGAAACATATTGCGTTTTTATATTGGCTGACAGAGAAAGAAGAATTAGAAGATGTCTATTTTAAAACGATGAGATTAGAAGTAGAGAAACTGGCGAAAGCATTCAATGTCGATATGACCACTTATAAAATAGCGGATGGAATCGAGAGCATTCCTGAACATACGGAAGGGTTTATTGCCGTTGGCACATTTTCAGATGAAGAGCTGGCTTTCCTCAGAAATCTCACTGAAAATGGCGTGTTCATCGATTCAACTCCTGATCCCGATCATTTTGACTCGGTAAGGCCCGATTTGGCACAAATGACAAAGAAGACGGTAAACATCCTGACTGAGAAGGGGCATAAGAGCATCGGTTTTATCGGCGGCACATACAAAAATCCGAATACCAATCAGGATGAAATGGACATCCGTGAACAAACCTTCAGATCCTATATGAGGGAAAAAGCCATGCTGGACGAGCGCTATATTTTCTGTCATCGCGGATTCTCTGTAGAAAACGGCTACCGCCTGATGTCAGCAGCGATCGACACATTAGGCGATCAGCTTCCGACTGCTTTTATGATTGCAGCGGACCCGATTGCAGTGGGCTGCCTGCAAGCCCTGAACGAAAAAGGAATTGCCATACCAAACAGGGTAAGCATTGTGAGTATCAACAACATCAGCTTCGCGAAGTATGTCTCGCCTCCTCTGACGACGTTTCATATTGATATACATGAATTATGTAAAAATGCTGTTCAATTACTGCTTGAACAAGTGCAGGACAAGAGAAGAACGGTAAAAACATTATATGTGGGCGCAGAATTAATCGTCAGGAAGAGTATGAATGAAGGATGACTTAGGACAACTAAGTCATTTTTTATTTAGGTAAAAAAATTTACTCAAAGAGGTAAATAGTTTGTTTACACATTTTCTCAGGCGTGCTATATTATCTTTAAAGCGCTTTCATTCCTACCGAAAGGGTGACAATCAATGAAAATGGCAAAAAAGTGTTCCGTATTCATGCTCTGCGCAGCTGTCAGTTTATCCTTGGCGGCTTGCGGCCCAAAGGAAAGCAGCAGCGCCAAATCGAGTTCAAAAGGGTCAGAGCTTGTTGTATGGGAGGATAAAGAAAAGAGCATCGGCATTAAAGACGCCGTTGCTGCGTTTGAAAAAGAGCATGATGTGAAGGTAAAAGTCGTTGAAAAACCGTATGCCAAGCAGATTGAAGATTTGCGAATGGACGGACCGGCCGGCACAGGCCCTGACGTGTTAACAATGCCAGGGGACCAAATCGGAACCGCTGTCACGGAAGGATTACTCAAGGAATTACATGTCAAAAAAGACGTTCAATCACTTTATACTGACGCTTCCATTCAGTCTCAAATGGTAGATCAAAAGCTTTATGGACTGCCAAAAGCGGTCGAAACGACTGTGCTTTTTTACAACAAAGATCTCATCTCCGAAAAGGAATTGCCCAAAACACTGGAAGAGTGGTACGGCTATTCCAAAAAGACTGCTGATGGCAGCAAATTTGGCTTTTTAGCCCTATTCGATCAAATTTATTATGCAGAAAGTGTGATGAGCGGATATGGCGGATACATTTTTGGAAAGGCCAAAGATGGGAGCTATAACCCGTCAGACATTGGAATCAATAATGAAGGAGCTGTCAAAGGTGCGGCGCTGATTCAGAAGTTTTACAAAGATGGTCTGTTCCCGGCTGGCATTATTGGAGAACAAGGGATTAACGTATTGGAATCGCTGTTCACAGAAGGAAAAGCCGCCGCAATTATTTCTGGTCCATGGAATGTAGAAGCTTTTTCGAAAGCAGGAATCAATTATGGCATTACGAAACTGCCGAAGCTGGAAAATGGGAAAAACATGAGCTCCTTTATCGGCGTCAAAAGCTACAACGTTAGTGCATTTTCAAAGAATGAAGAGCTGGCGCAAGAATTAGCCGTTTTCCTGGCAAATGAAAAAAATTCTAAAACACGATATGAAGAAACGAAAGAAGTTCCTGCTGTGAAATCCCTAGCCAATGACCCGGCTATTATGAAAAGCGAGGCGGCACGGGCTGTTACTGAACAATCCCGTTTCTCAGAGCCAACACCAAATATTCCGGAAATGAATGAAATATGGACGCCGGCTGATTCAGCATTACAGACGGTTGCAACAGGGAAGGCAGATCCGAAACAAGCATTGGACCAAGCAGCTGAAACGGCCAAAGGACAAATTAAGGCAAAGCATAGCGGAAAATAAAGAGAAAGCTAGATTTGTATTGTAAGAGAGGTGAAAACGGTGCAGCATCGTCAAGTCGCTTTGTTGCTTTCTATCATTCCGGGACTCGGGCAATTTTATAACAAGCAATGGATAAAAGGTATTGTCTTTCTTTTCTTAGGCGCATCGTTTTTTGCGGTCTTTGGAGATCTGCTCAGTATGGGGTTTTGGGGAATCTTTACACTGGGAACAGAAGTGCCGCGGGATAATTCCGTTTTTCTGCTGGCGGAAGGGATTATTGCTGTCATCGTGACCTGCTTTGGCCTTGCGGTGTATTACGTGAATCTTCGCGATGCGTTCCAAAGCGGAAAACAGCGTGATGAAAACAAGCCATTAAGTTCCTTAAAGGAACAATACCAGCATATCATTTCTGAGGGCTATCCATATGTCGTCAGCGGCCCATCTTTGTTTATTTTAATTTTCGCCGTGATCTTTCCTATCTTATTCAGCTTTGCATTAGCGTTTACAAACTATGATTTGTATCATTCTCCTCCTGCAAAATTAATTGATTGGGTCGGTTTTCAAACGTTCGCAAATATTTTCACAGTTGATATTTGGAGGTCGACTTTTTTTGATGTACTGGCTTGGACGGTGGTTTGGACACTTGCTGCATCCACACTGCAAGTCAGCTTGGGGATTTTTCTCGCGATCATTGTTAACCAGAAAGACCTTCGGTTTAAACGTTTTTTCCGGACGATTCTGATTTTGCCATGGGCCGTTCCCGGTTTTGTGACAATTTTAATTTTTGCGGGACTGTTTAATGATAGCTTCGGTGCGATGAATCACGACATCTTGGCTTTCTTCGGGATAGATCCGCTTCCGTGGATGACAGATGCCAATTGGTCGAGGCTTGCGTTGATTCTCATGCAGGGCTGGCTTGGGTTTCCGTACATCTTTCTCGTCTCAACAGGCGTATTGCAATCCATCCCGGACGATCTGTATGAAGCAGCTACGATAGATGGCGCTTCTGTCTTTTCAAAGCTGAGATACATCACGCTTCCGATGGTGTTCATTGCAATGGCTCCGATTATCATTACCCAGTTTACGTTTAATTTTAATAACTTTAATATTATCTATCTATTCAATGGCGGAGGTCCGGCTGTAACCGGATCAACAGCCGGCGGGACAGATATCCTCGTTTCATGGATTTATAAATTGACAATGCAGTCAAGCCAATATTCACTTGCTGCGGCTTTAACCATTTTATTATCTGTATTTGTTATCTCCATCGCATTGTGGCAGTTCAGAAAGACAAAGTCTTTTAAAGAGGAGGCATAAGGCATGCTGGCAGATATGAAGGTCAGGAAATATATCCGTCTCCTTTTCTCTTACTTGTTGTTAGCCTTTATGGCGGTCATCATTGTTTATCCTCTCCTTTGGACGGCAGGCGCAAGCTTTAACCCTGGCAACAGCTTAATCAGTACATCCATCATTCCGAAGCATCCAACATTCGACCATTACAAAGCATTATTTGCGGGCAAAGAAAGCCTTCAATATGTGCAGTGGTATCTCAACTCAATGAAGATCAGCCTGTTTACAATGGCAGGGTCTTTGCTCTGTGTGACGTTTACAGCCTATGCGTTTTCGCGCTTTCGCTTCAAAGGCAGGAAATACGCTTTAACGCTCTTTTTATTGCTGCAGATGATTCCTCAGTTTTCAGCTTTAATTGCCTTGTTTGTGTTGGCGCAAATCTTGGGAATGATCAATAGCCACTGGCTGCTAATCTTGCTTTATATCGGCGGCCTGATCCCTATGAATACATATTTGATGAAGGGGTACATGGATTCCATTCCGATGGATTTAGACGAAAGCGCCAAGATTGACGGAGCCAGCAGCACCAGAATCTTCTTCCAGATCATTCTGCCATTATCAAAACCGATGGCGGCAGTCGTGGCCATGAACGGCTTTACCGGTCCGCTCGGAGATTTTGTGTTGTCCTCAACCATATTGAGAACGCCTGAATCATATACATTGCCCGTCGGTCTATTCAATTTAGTGAATGATGTCATGGGGGCCAGCTATACGACATTTGCGGCCGGAGCCCTGCTTATCAGCATACCGGTTGCCGTCATCTTTATCATGCTGCAAAAGAATTTTGTGTCCGGATTAACCGCAGGCGGAACGAAGGGCTAAAAGAACAAGGAGGAGAATGTGATGTCAAAGCTTGAAAAAACGCACGTAACAAAAGCAAAATTTATGCTCCATGGGGGAGACTACAACCCCGATCAGTGGCTGGATCGGCCCGATATTTTAGCCGATGATATCAAGCTGATGAAGCTTTCTCATACGAATACGTTTTCTGTCGGCATTTTTGCATGGAGCGCACTTGAGCCGGAGGAGGGCGTATATCAATTTGAATGGCTGGATGATATTTTTGAGCGGATTCACAGTATAGGCGGCCGGGTCATATTAGCAACACCGAGCGGAGCCCGTCCGGCCTGGCTGTCGCAAACCTATCCGGAAGTTTTGCGCGTCAATGCCTCCCGCGTCAAACAGCTGCACGGCGGAAGGCACAACCACTGCCTCACATCTAAAGTCTACCGAGAAAAGACACGGCATATCAACCGCTTATTAGCAGAACGATACGGACATCACCCGGCGCTGTTAATGTGGCACATTTCAAACGAATACGGGGGAGATTGCCACTGTGATCTATGCCAGCATGCTTTCCGGGAGTGGCTGAAATCGAAATATGACAACAGCCTCAAGACATTGAATCATGCGTGGTGGACCCCTTTTTGGAGCCATACGTTCAATGACTGGTCACAAATTGAAAGCCCTTCGCCGATCGGTGAAAATGGCTTGCATGGCCTGAATTTAGATTGGCGCCGGTTCGTCACTGATCAAACGATTTCGTTTTATAAAAATGAAATCATTCCGCTGAAAGAACTGACGCCTGATATCCCTATCACAACGAATTTTATGGCTGACACACCGGATTTGATCCCGCATCAGGGCCTCGACTACAGCAAATTTGCAAAGCATGTCGATGTCATCAGCTGGGACGCTTATCCTGTCTGGCACAATGACTGGGAAAGCACAGCTGATTTGGCGATGAAGGTCGGTTTTATCAACGACCTGTACCGAAGCTTGAAGCAGCAGCCTTTCTTATTAATGGAGTGTACGCCAAGCGCGGTCAATTGGCATAACGTCAACAAGGCAAAGCGCCCGGGCATGAATCTGCTGTCATCCATGCAAATGATTGCCCACGGCTCGGACAGCGTTCTCTATTTCCAATACCGCAAATCACGGGGGTCATCAGAAAAATTACACGGAGCGGTTGTGGATCATGACAATAGCCCGAAGAACCGCGTCTTTCAAGAAGTGGCCAAGGTAGGCGAGACATTGGAACGGCTGTCCGAAGTTGTCGGAACGAAGAGGCCGGCTCAAACCGCGATTTTATATGACTGGGAAAATCATTGGGCGCTCGAGGATGCTCAGGGGTTTGCGAAGGCGACAAAACGTTATCCGCAAACGCTTCAGCAGCATTACCGCACATTCTGGGAACACGATATCCCTGTCGACGTCATCACGAAAGAACAAGATTTTTCACCATATAAACTGCTGATCGTCCCGATGCTGTATTTAATCAGCGAGGACACCATTTCCCGTTTAAAAGCGTTTACGGCTGACGGCGGTACCTTAGTCATGACGTATATCAGCGGGATTGTGAATGAGCATGACTTAACATACACAGGCGGATGGCATCCGGATCTTCAAGCTATATTTGGAGTTGAGCCTCTTGAAACGGACACCCTGTATCCGAAGGATCGAAACGCTGTCAGCTACCGCAGCCAAATATATGAAATGAAGGATTATGCAACCGTGATTGATGTAAAGACAGCTTCAGTGGAAGCGGTGTATCAAGAAGATTTTTATGCGAGCACGCCAGCGGTCACAAGCCATGAGTATCAGCAGGGCAAGGCGTATTTTATCGGCGCGCGTTTGGAGGATCAATTTCAGCGTGATTTCTATGAGGGTCTGATCACAGACCTGTCTCTTTCACCTGTTTTTCCGGTTCGGCACGGAAAAGGCGTCTCCGTACAAGCGAGGCAGGATCAGGACAATGATTATATTTTTGTCATGAATTTTACGGAAGAAAAACAGCTGGTCACGTTTGATCAGAGTGTGAAGGACATAATGACAGGAGACATGTTGTCAGGCGACCTGACGATGGAAAAGTATGAAGTGAGAATTGTCGTAAACACACATTAGGCTGATGCTCCGCTCGATATGGGCGGATTCTTTTTTCTATAGAATGAAAACGCTCACTAAGTATTAGGGGGATGAAATCATGAAAAGCAAAGTGAAAATGTTCTTTGCGGCTGCCATGGTGTGGAGTGCATGTAGTTCAACAGGATATGCCGCTGCCATTGAGAAGAAGAAGCACGTGTCAGAGCTTCGGGCAGATGATCTTTTTGTTAAAAAAGTAGAGGGGATGAACAAGGATTTTATCAAAGGGGCAGATGTATCCAGCGTTATTGCTTTGGAAAATAGCGGTGTCACCTTTTACAATACAAGCGGAAAACGCCAGGACATCTTTACAACTTTAAAACAGGCTGGGGTCAACTATGTTCGCGTCCGCATCTGGAATCACCCGTATGATTCAAATGGCAATGGGTATGGCGGGGGGAACAATGATGTTCAAAAAGCCATCGAAATCGGAAAAAGAGCGACAGCGAACGGAATGAAGGTGCTGGCCGACTTTCACTACTCTGATTTCTGGGCCGATCCAGCGAAACAAAAGGTGCCCAAAGCCTGGGCGAATCTCAGCTTTGAAGCAAAAAAAGCAAAGCTCTATGAGTATACGAAACAAAGCCTGCAAAAGATGATCAAGGAAGGCGTTGACATCGGCATGGTTCAGGTTGGAAATGAAACAACAGGAGGATTTGCCGGTGAGACTGATTGGACGAAGATGTGCCAATTATTTAATGAAGGAAGCCGAGCGGTCAGGGAGACAAATTCAAATATTTTGGTCGCCCTGCATTTTACAAATCCTGAAACGGCTGGAAGGTATTCATTTATTGCGGAAACACTCAGCAAAAACAAAGTGGATTATGATGTGTTTGCGAGCTCCTATTATCCTTTCTGGCATGGGACATTACAAAATTTGACCTCCGTGCTGAAGGCTGTTGCCAATACGTACGGCAAAAAAGTCATGGTGGCGGAGACATCGTACACCTATACCGCTGAGGATGGCGATGGGCATGGAAATACAGCACCAAAAAGCGGGCAGACGCTGCCATATCCAATTTCTGTTCAAGGCCAGGCAACTGCAGTAAGAGATGTAATGGAGGCAGTGGCGAATACGGGCAAAGCAGGACTTGGTGTTTTCTACTGGGAGCCGGCGTGGATTCCAGTCGGGCCGAAGACACAGATAGAGAAAAACAAAGTGTTATGGGAAACATACGGGTCAGGGTGGGCCTCCAGCTATGCTGCTGAATACGATCCTGAAGACGCCGGGAAGTGGTATGGGGGAAGTGCTGTAGATAATCAAGCTTTATTTGATTTTAATGGACACCCGCTGCCTTCCTTGCAAGTGTTTCAATATGCGGAGTCAGGACATATTCCAAAGAAACGCTGAAACAAAAAAATCCATGAGATGTAACAAATCATTGTTATGTCTCATGGATCATTTTATTTTACATCAACTAATATAAAACATTCGTCATCACTCTTATGATGAGCTTCCTTTTGATGCTGCAGTGATGTAAGGATTTTCTCCTTCAGGTCAGCGATTGGCGAATCAGGATGATCCTTTAGTAAATCAAATAAATAACATGAAGCCGTAGGATCCATCACGCCATCCGTATACAGAAGCAATCTTCCATCCTCCGTGTATGAAAGGCTGCTTGACTGAAACTCTAAGTCTTCAAACATCCCGATCGGAGGTGAAGTCGCGTGAAGCAGATGTTGAGTTCCGCTATCGTCCTGCCAAAGTGCCGGCGGATGCCCTGCGTTGACATAATCAATTCTTTGCCGTGCTATATCAATCTCGAGATAAATAGCAGTGCAATAATGTCTTGCTTCCTCATCATTTTGAAACAAGCTGTGAAGGTGCCGGTCCAATTCCTTCATAACTTTAACGGGGCTGAGACCTTGCGTGATCTGACGCTGGAACAAAGGATGAAGAGACATCGTAATCAATGCAGATGAAATTCCGTGCCCCATCACATCAAGGATAATAATGCCGTAACGGTGTTCATCGATTTGATAATATCCGTAAAGATCACCTGACAATTCACTCGATGCATTGTAATAAGAGTCAATCTGAACCAGATCGTTTACAATCGGTTCAGTCAACGAGTTTTTCTGGATCTTTCTGGCGAGTTCAAGCTCTCTTTTGGTGTTTAATTTAAATTGTTGATTTTGTTTATTGATCTCAAGAAGTTCTTCTTGTTTTGCTTTCAGCGTTTCCAAGGCAATTTCTAACTCCGCATTGGCTTTCTGTTTGGCAAGCAAAGCTTCCTGAGCCTCATTTCTGGCTATCAGCAGCTCATTTTCATATTCATTTCGCTTTCGCATTGGAATCAGAACACACTCGGTGACAGATGCTCCGCGATCAGCTCTTACAACCGCATTGATAAGGACGGGAATTTCTTCTCCATCTCTAGCTTTCAGGGAAATGTATATTTCTTCGATGTGATGCTCTAATTTCAAAAGCGGAAAAAAATAAAGCTGGCAGAAAAGCTGTGCGGGAATGGTCAACATCATATTCATATGCTGGCCGATAACCTGCTCCGGCTCATAATCCAGAATCTTGATAAGGGTACGGTTGGCAGCTATGATCGACCCCTCTTCTGACAAAGCGAGGAAACCGCATGGTGCATCATTCAATTGTTTGTCCATCTAAGAGGGTCACCTCTATCCCTTTCGTTCCTATATCACACGTGTGCTTTTAAATAATTGCCGATCAGCTGTATCGTCTCATCTGGATGGCTCATATGAGGGCAATGTCCGCGAGCCTCCATTTGTTTCAGACTGCTATAAGGCAGATGCTGATGCATATACTTACCTACTGTTGCAGGTGCGATGATATCATCTGCACATTGGAGAATAAGAGAGGGAACCGTTACCTTCGAAAGATCCTCTCGGTGATCAGAAAAAAACGCCGCTTTCGCGAATTGGCGGGCAATGACAGGATCAGTAGAACAAAAACGGCTTTCAAGCTCTTCCTTAATTTCAGGCCGATCTGGCTGATTCAGAACGGTTGCCGCAAATACAGTTGCCCAGCCGATATAATTTTTCTCCATCATCTCCAGCAAGCCAAGGAGCTGCTCCTCTTCAAATCCTCCGTAATACTCAGGCGGATCATTCAAATAGCAAGGAGAAGGCCCCACCATCACCAGATGGGAAAAAAGCTCCGGGCGGCGGATGGATGCAAGCATCCCAATCAAGGCCCCGACGGAGTGCCCCACAAACACGGTTTCCTTCAGATCTAAAGCTTCACAAACATCAAGAACATCCTGGGCATAGCCGTCAAGTGTCTGGTAACGATTCAGGTCATATGCGCGCAAATCTGAATGTCCCGAACCGACGTAATCAAATAAAATCACCCGATGATCTTCTTCAAAGGCAGGTGCCACGGCATTCCACACGCTTTGATCGCATCCAAAACCAGGTGCGAACATGATAGATGCTTTGCCGCTGCCTTTCACCTTCACATGATTTCTAGACAAAATCGCTTCGTTCATGATTGGCTCCTTTCAGCCGGAAAGTAATATAAAGTTCAATATGTCTATCATAACACTCGGATGGTTTGAAGAGTGTATCTTTCTATGAATGTCACAGCAGTTTAAAAGAAAGAGGACATGGGAGATAGAAAAGATGGATGAATTGGAAGATGCAGGAGGAGGATTGCCTAGACACCGGCGGTGAGAAAGAAAATGACATTTGTCACTCCATCATCATGACACCCCATACTAACATCGTCTTCTCCGTCATTTTACAATCAATGTAAACGATCAGGAGGTGCTCATGTGATGAAAGAAGCAGTAACAGTAAGCAACGTGACAAAACATTTCCAGCGAAAAACCGCTGTAAACAACATCAGCTTCAGTATTGAAAAAGGAGAAATTGCAGCCATTCTCGGGCCAAATGGGGCAGGGAAGACGACCGTCATCTCTATGATATTAGGATTGCTGAAACCGAGTGAGGGAGAAATCAAACTATTTAACGGGGTTCCTGATGATCAACAGGTTCGTGAAAAAATAGGTGTAATGCTTCAGGAAGTGAGTGTCATGCCGGGCCTTAAGGTGGATGAAATCCTTGAACTCTTCCGGAGCTATTATCCGAATCCATTGTCCATAAAAGAACTCGTTTCGTTAACAGCACTCACCAAAGAAGATTTGAAAACAAGAGCAGAAAAATTATCCGGCGGACAAAAACGCCGTTTGAGCTTTGCTTTGGCTCTTGCCGGGAACCCGGAGCTGCTTATACTTGATGAACCGACAGTCGGCATGGACACTTCATCAAGACACCGATTCTGGCAGACCATTCACGGACTGTCGGACCAAGGAAAAACGATTATTTTTTCAACTCATTATTTACAAGAAGCAGACGATGCCGCACAGCGAATCCTATTTTTTACTGAAGGACAGCTTGTTGCAGACGACTCACCAATGCAAATCCGCTCAAGAATTCAAAAACAGTCTGTTTCCTTTACGCTTCATCCAAGTGAATCATTGGAAAGGCTGTCTTGTCACCCGGAAGTCGAGAGAGTGATCCACGAGCATGAGAGAACCATCATCCAGACATCAAATACAGACAAAGTGTTGGCGCTGATCTTTCAAGAAAACATCCCAGCACGAGATATTCGAATTGAGCAAGCGACGCTCGATGAGGCATTTCGCCAGCTGGCTGACGGCAACAGGGAGGCGATGTGAGTGAACATGCTGCAAAAGCAAAGCATCGCTGAAATGAAAAGGGTGCTTAGGAACAAGTACTTTGTGCTTTGGTCTCTGATCATGCCGATTGCCTTTTATTATTTCTTTACAAATGTAGTGAATACCAACGTCCCTGATCAACGTGCATGGGAAGCCCATTACCTGATGTCGATGACAGTCTTCAGCGTGATGGGTTCCTCTATCATGACGCTTGGCATCCGAATGGTACAAGAACGGTCACAAGGCTGGGCCGCCTTTATCCGCCTTACGCCTCTTCAGGATCATATCTATTTATCAGCTCAGATGATCGGCCAAAGTGTCATTCACGTTTTATCGATTACCGTCATATTTCTGTTCGGCGCAATCATCAATGATATTGCCTTGTCACCGTTTGAATGGATGATGAGCGGACTGTGGATTTTGTTTGGCGCATTGCCTTTTTTAGCATTAGGCACACTAATCGGCCTCATGAGAAAAGTAGAAACAGCGGCCGGAATCAGTAATGTGCTTTATATGCTGCTGGCTTTAGGCGGAGGGATGTGGATGCCATTTGAGGTCATGCCTGACATGATGCAGAACATTGGCCAGTGGCTTCCGTCTTATCATTTCGGGAGCGGAGCGTGGGAACTTGTCCGGGGTGGGAGTCCGACTTGGAAAAATATTCTGATATTAATCGCTTATATGATGCTCTTCATGCTACTATCTAAATATATAAGAAGAAAACAAGAAGCGGTGTAATACATGA
The DNA here is from genome assembly GCF_038593095.1 of Bacillus sp. FSL L8-0358. Classification (NCBI taxonomy): domain Bacteria; kingdom Bacillati; phylum Bacillota; class Bacilli; order Caryophanales; family Bacillaceae; genus Bacillus; species Bacillus sp. FSL L8-0358. Next base: position 3,383,021 of record NZ_CP151962.1, on the reverse strand, counting down.
AAAAGGCAATATCTATTTTCCCGAAGGAATTCGGGTTTTTCCCTTATATCTTTCTGGTGTATACGATTATGCCGTTCCTCTCTTTATTAAAAGAATCAGGTGTCAAACAGGGGATCGGATATGGCATGCTGCTCCTTTTTGTAGCGGCATATCGCCAGTTATTCTGCAGCGTGGGCAAAGCTTCGTTTACATATTGGCTTATCGTGCAAATGGCGGTTATTTTGATGTATAGTGTGTTTTACAATATCACCTATATTTACTTAGGTTTTTTCCCGGCAAACTTTGTTGGTTATTATAAAGAGAAAACGAATTTTAACCGTGCGTTCTGCGCTTTAATCTTTATACTGCTTTTTCCATGTCTATACCAATTTATCGCGAATTCGGTCTCGCTCCGGGAGCTTTTTTCTGTTCTCCCGTTTCTCGTCATTATGCTCATTTCTCCATTCGGCATTCGTTCTATGTTTCGGAGAATTGAGCTTGAAAATAAGCTTGCACAAGCCAACGAACAGATAAAAGAACTCTCTAAAAGAGAGGAGCGTGTTCGAATCGCCCGTGATCTTCACGATACTCTTGGTCACACCCTGTCGCTGCTTACATTAAAAAGCCAGCTCATTCAGCGGCTGGCTGCATCTGATCCAGAACGGACCAAGCTTGAGGCAAAAGAAATGGAAACCAGTTCACGCTCCGCACTCAAGCAAGTTCGAGAGCTGGTTTCTGATATGAGAACAGTCACGATAACAGAGGAGCTCGTAAACATTCAGCACATATTAAGAGCGGGGAACATTACCTTTCAATACGAAGGAGCCGACGACTTTTCAGTGATATCTCCCGTCACTCAAAATATTATCAGTATGTGTATGCGGGAAGCCGTGACTAACATTATCAAGCACAGCAAAGCAACCCACTGTGCCATCACCATTTCTCAGTTTGCTGACAAAATGAGGATCGTGATACGGGATGACGGAAAGGGAGCGCCGAAGGAGAAAATGTTTGGGAATGGCCTGCGGGGAATGGAGGAACGGCTCATGCTCATTGAAGGGGGATTAACGGTTTCAGATCATAACGGAACGGTTGTGGCACTGACGATTCCGCTTATTAAAAAAGCAGAATGATTGGAGGACGAAAAGAATGATTCGTCTGTTTATTGCTGAGGACCAGCGAATGCTTTTAGGCGCTTTGGGATCTCTGCTTGATTTAGAAGAGGATATGACAGTCATCGGACAAGCATTGAACGGGGAAGAGGCGCTACATGCTATTTTGAAGCTGGAGCCGGATGTATGCATTATGGACATTGAAATGCCGGTTCGAAGTGGGCTGGATGTGGCAGAGGAATTAATGAAAAAAGGCTGCGTCAGCAAGGTCATTATTTTAACCACCTTTGCCCGCCCCGGATATTTTGAACGTGCCGTAAAAGCCGGTGCACATGGCTATCTGCTGAAAGACGGCGAAATTGACGATCTGGCCGATGCCATTCGAAAATGTGTAAAGGGAAAACGTGTCTTCAGCCCCGAGCTGACGTTTAATATGATGCGAGACGAAAATCCGCTAACCGTTAGAGAGCAAGAAATTCTGAGGCTTGCGGCTTTAGGTAAGACAACAAAAGACATTACGCTGGAGCTCTATTTATCTCAAGGCACAGTTCGAAACTATATCTCAGAAATCATCCAAAAGCTTAATGCGAAAAATCGGACAGAAGCCGCCAGCATCGCTGAGGAAAAGGGCTGGATTTAACCATATACTGCACTCCTGGGAGATCGGGAGTGTTTTTGATATGCCACAAATGAAAATATCCCTAGAAAACCCTTTCCTTCCATTGTCAGAATAGTGTACGATATTCATATAGTTATTTTAACTCAGGTCATCAGATGACCTGATCATATATTGGGGATGAGAGAGGGGTTCATCATGAAAGTCTCACTTTTTGTCACTTGTCTTGTTGATATGTTTCAAACAAATGTCGGAAAAGCAACGGTTGAGCTGCTGGAGCGGCTTGGGTGTGAGGTTGATTTTCCGGAAGGGCAGATTTGCTGCGGACAGCCGGCTTACAACAGCGGCTATGTACATGACGCCAAAAAAGCAATGAAACGGATGATCGAAACGTTTCAGGATTCCGAATATGTTGTCAGTCCTTCCGGTTCCTGCACAACGATGTTCCAGGAATACCCGCACTTATTTGCGGATGACCCGAAATGGGCCGATAAAGCGCAAAAGCTGGCGGATAAAACGTATGAACTGACAGATTTTATCGTGAACGTCCTTGGGGTAGAGGATGTCGGCGCGACCCTTCATACAAAAGCGACCTTACATACGTCGTGCCATATGACTAGGCTGCTGGGTGTTCGGGAGGAACCGATGAAGCTGTTGAGCCATGTGAAGGGCCTGCAGTTTACAGAGCTTCCGGGCAAACATAACTGCTGCGGATTTGGAGGAACGTTCTCCGTCAAGATGGCGCAGATTTCCGAGCAGATGGTTGATGAAAAAGTCGAATGTGTGGAGGAAACGGGAGCAGAGGTGCTGATCGGTGCTGACTGCGGCTGTTTGATGAATATCGGGGGACGGCTTGACCGAAAAGATAAGAATGTCAAAGTGATGCACATCGCCGAAGTGCTCAACAGCAGATAAAACTGGATTCAGAGGGGGAAAGGATCATGGCGATGAAAATCGGTACTGACGCTTTTAAAGAGCGGGTATCACAGGGGATTGATAATGAATTTATGAGAGGCGCTGTTTCGGGTGCACAGGAGCGTCTGCGGACGCGGCGCCTAGAGGCAGCAGAAGAACTGGGAAACTGGGAGGAGTGGCGCTCATTATCAGAGGAAATCAGGCAGCATGTCCTTGAAAACCTTGATTTCTATCTTGGACAGCTTGCCGAAAATGTGGCGAAAAGAGGCGGACATGTCTATTTCGCGGAAACAGCGGAAGAGGCGTCTTCTTATATTCGTGATGTCATTCAAAAGAAGAACGGGAAAAAGATTGTGAAATCTAAATCAATGGTCACAGAGGAAATCAATCTGAATGAGGTGCTGGAGAAGGAAGGCTGTGAAGTCGTAGAAACCGATCTCGGCGAGTACATTTTGCAGATTGATGATCACGATCCGCCGTCACATATCGTAGCGCCCGCCCTTCATAAAAATAAAGAGCAGATACGCGATGTGTTTAAAGAAAGACTGGACTATCAACATACAGAAAAACCGGAAGAGCTGGTGATGCATGCGCGCGCCATTCTCCGGAAAAAGTTTCTGGAAGCGGATATCGGCATTACTGGCTGTAACTTCGCCATCGCTGACACGGGTTCCGTCAGCCTTGTGACCAATGAAGGAAATGGACGGCTTGTGAGCACCTTGCCGAAAACACAAATTACCGTCATGGGAATGGAGCGGATTGTCCCGTCATTTTCTGAATTTGAAGTGCTAGTCAGCATGCTGACAAGAAGTGCTGTCGGACAGCGGCTGACAAGTTATATTACAGCTTTGACGGGTCCGAAGCTGGAAGGTGAAGTGGACGGTCCGGAAGAATTCCATCTTGTCATCGTTGACAATGGACGATCCAATATCCTTGGAACGGAATTCCAGTCTGTGCTGCAATGTATCCGCTGTGCCGCCTGTATCAATGTCTGTCCTGTGTACCGCCATGTCGGCGGACATTCATACGGCTCAATCTACTCGGGGCCGATCGGAGCGGTTTTATCGCCGTTGCTCGGCGGTTATGACGATTATAAGGAGCTGCCGTACGCGTCTTCACTGTGCGCTGCTTGTTCAGAAGCCTGCCCGGTCAAAATCCCGCTTCATGAGCTGCTACTCAAGCATCGTCAGAATATCGTCGAAAAAGAAGGAAGAGCGCCGATCAGTGAAAAGCTTGCAATGAAAGCATTCGGACTTGGCGCATCCTCTTTATCACTTTACAAAATGGGCTCAAAATGGGCGCCGGCCGCCATGACGCCTTTTACAGAGGACGAAAAAATTTCGAAAGGGCCCGGCCCGCTTAAAAATTGGACCCAGATCCGCGACTTCCCGGCACCGCATAAATCGAGATTCAGAGACTGGTTTGCGGACAGAGAAACAAGTGAACGCACGAAGGAGGAGCAGTGATGACGAAGGGAACCATTCAGAATCAAGAGAGCTTTTTAAACCGAATCGCATCCAGCCTGGGCCGAGAAAGAAGAACAGGAGGCGTGTCAGTCCCTGAATGGGCGCATCAGCCGCAATATAAAACACTTGAAGGATATTCAGCGGATGACTTAGTCACAGTGCTCAAAAACCATTGTGTCAAAATCCATACAGAGCTGATTGAAACGGATTCAACCGGCCTTTACGATGCCCTGCGTGAGCAAGTCAGCCGCTTTTCCGGAGGCCCTGTCATCATTCCGAAGGACCCCCGCTTTGAAGAATACGGACTGAAAAGCCTGCTCAACAAGGACTGGCCGAGTGAAGGAACGCCGGTCTGGGAGTGGGATGCTGACAAAGGCGAGGACAATATCAAAAAAGCGGAGCAAGCCAATGTAGGGATTACATTCAGCGAAATGACATTGGCTGAGTCGGGGACGGTTGTCCTCTTCTCCTCAAAAGACATCGGCCGATCTGTCAGCCTTCTGCCGACGACTTATATTGCGATCGTGCCGAAATCAAGCATTGTACCGAGAATGACACAATCCAGTGATATCATCCGCCAAAACATTGCGGACGGTGTCACTGTTCCTTCATGTATCAACTACATTACCGGACCGAGCAACTCAGCAGACATTGAAATGGATTTAGTTGTAGGAGTGCACGGACCTGTAAAGGCAGCATATATTCTCGTCTCTGACCGCTGAACTCAGGAAGCCCGGCAGGCATATGCCGGGCTTTTTGCTTGAAAAAAACTTCAACTTCCAATTTTTTGGCCGATGAGAAGAGTATGACTTGAAATAGGAGGAAATGCGATGAAAAAATGGCTGATCATAGCGGTTTCACTGGCGATTGCGATTGTTCTGTTTATGTATACAAAAACAGAAGCGAAGGCAGCCGGAATGACACTAGGCTACACGACTGGGGATACGGCTTCATACAATTCTCTTACGAAATATCATACATACATGAATGCCATCGCAACCGATACGTTTGCGTTTGAAAAAAACGGACATGTGATTGGCGATGCCCCAACTAAGCAGCTGACATATGCGAAAAAGAAAAAAATCAAGACATGGGCTGTCATTTCAAACTATAATGATGCCATTTATGATTTTGACGGAGATTTAGCGAGTCGGGTCATGAGCAATAAAACAGCGAAAAAACGATTCGCAGATCAGTTAATTACACTGGCCAAAAAGCACTCATATTACGGAATCAATATCGATTTTGAAGCAGTAAATCCAGAAGACCGCGCTGCGTACTCGAACTTCATTCAATATGTCTCACAGGCTTTGAATAAGAAACATATTAAAACAATGGTATCCGTTCCGGCCAAAAGCGCCGATGATAAAAATGATGACTGGAGCTGGCCGTATGATTATGCGAAAATCGGCAAATATGCCGACTTCGTACAAGTCATGACCTACGACGAACATGGCATTTGGGGTGAGCCGGGGTCAGTGGCAAGCACAAACTGGATCAAAAGCTCTCTGCAGTTTTCAGTCAAAAAGATCAAAGCCAATAAAGTCATCATGGGAATCCCTGCGTACGGCTATGACTGGGATGTAAAAGACGGAAGTACCAGCACAATAAGGGAATGGAATGAGCTTAAATCCCTCATCAAAAAACAAAAAGCAAAGCCGGCATTCAACAAAGAATCAGGCTCGATGACGTTTTCTTATGTTGACAAAAAGAAGCATAAACATGTTGTGTGGTATGAAAACGAAAAAACCGTTCAAACGAAAAGCCATCTGGCAAAGCAATATAAAATAGCAGGTGTTTCAGTTTACGCATTAGGAAACGAGTCAGAATCCTTTTGGAAAGCCATTCGAAAAGGGACAAAATAACAGTTTCTTTTTTCTCTGAAGTTATTGACAGTTAAAAGAGAAGCACGTATATTATGTTAATATATTCAGATCATAAAATTTGAGTTTTTCAGAAAACTAAAACACATAGATTGGGAGCAGTAAAAGAAAGTGATCAGAACAGAGAGCTGCGGGGTGGTGCGACGCAGCCTGATTCTTCTTTGAACTCGCCCGGGAGTGGTAAGACGGAACGGAATAGATTGAATATTCCCTATGTTTTAACGGCTAACCTTCGTTACAGGTCAAAAGCAGGATTCTTCATGAAGAATCAACAAGAGTGGTACCGCGGTCAGCCGAAGGCTCGTCGTCTCTTTATCTATTAGATTAGGTAGGAGACGGCGGGCTTTTTTGTTTTTGAAAACGAGAAGGAGAGGTAGAAGAGGATGAAAAACGACAATCAAACGTTAAAACGCACGATGACGTCCCGCCATATTATGATGATGGCGCTGGGCGGAGCAATCGGCGCAGGTTTATTTAAGGGGAGCAGCTCAGCGATCGATGTGGCAGGGCCATCTGTCATTATCGTATACCTGCTCGGCGGGATTATTTTGCTGTTTATTATGCAGGGGCTGGCGGAAATGGCTGTTCGAAACCGTAACGCCAGAACCTTCCGTGATCTTGTCCAGCAGGTATTGGGAAATTACGCCGCTTACTTTTTGGACTGGATCTACTGGAAAATGTGGGTGCTTAACATTGCGGCTGAAGCTGTTGTAGCTGCGATTTTCATTCAATATTGGCTGCCGGGCTGCCCGATCTGGGTGTTGGCATTAGGAATTTCTCTTATCGTCACGATTGTAAACTTGCTTTCTGTTAAAATCTTCGCCGAAACTGAATATTGGCTGGCAATGATCAAGATTACCGTTATTATTATCTTTATTATTCTGGGATTGCTGCTCTTATTTGTATCTTTCGGTGATCATACAGCATCCGGATTTTCCAACCTGACAGACCACGGCGGATTTTTCCCGCACGGCGGCACAGGGCTGATCACGGCGATGCTTGTCGTCATCTACTCTTACGGCGGTACAGAAATTATCGGTGTAACGCTTGCAGAGACAAAAAATCCGGAAAAGGTTGTTCCGAAAGCTGTCCGCAGCACACTGACACGGATTGTCGCGTTTTACCTGCTGCCGTTTTTCATCATCGTCAGCCTGATTCCATGGAACCAAGTCAATTCCGTTCCGGAAAGTCCTTTCGTGATGGTCTTTAAAATGGTAGGCATTCCGGGCGCGGATCATATCATGAATGCAGTCATCCTGTTGGCGATCATTTCTTCTATGAATTCAGGTTTATACGGATCATCACGCATTTTGTATACACAGGCAAGTGACGGAAGGCTTCCAAAGGTCTTCTCTAAGCTTTCATCGAAAAACGTACCGATGTTTGCGATTCTGATGTGCACTTCTTCTCTCTATATTGGCGTATTGATTTCTCTGTTCGCAGGAAGCCAAACATTTAATTATTTAATGGGATCATTGGGATATACCGTTTTATTCATTTGGCTGATCATCGGATTCGCCCATTTGAAATCGAGAAAACAGCAAACGGAAACACCGGCCTATTATGTAAAATGGTTCCCGTACACGACATGGTTTGCGATTGTGGCACTACTCGCCATTCTGATCGGGGTCATCATGACAACATCAATTGTCATTACCGGCATTACTGCGGCGATCTACCTTTTGATTACAGTTGCATATTTGGTTAAAGGACGCAAGCATCAGTAAATAAGAAACCCTCTTGCCGCATCCGGCAAGAGGGTTTTTATTATTGTGCAGCTTTCTCGTTTATACCAATCGCCGCTGCTTTCTGCGCTTTTGATTTTGTATTCACGAGACAGATGCTCGTGACAATCAGCAGCAGCCCTGCCAAGAGGCTAAGGGTGAGCGGTTCATGCAGGAAAATGGAGCTGGCCACGATTGATATGAGCGGAATCAAAAAAGTATAAGATGCGACCTTGCTTGCTTCTCCTGAACCGACAAGCGTAAAAAAGACAAGCCAGCCGAGCGCGATAACGAATACGGAGATGAACAGCAGGCTCGTAATAAACGGAGCTGTCCATTGGATCGCCGAAAAGCTTTCTGTCCAAAAGCCGGATATAAGCAGAAACACGCTTCCGATCGTCAGCTGCAGAGCGACCATCCAGATGGAATCGACGCGGCTGCCTGTTTTTTTCATATATACCGTCCCGAGCGCCCAGCTGATTGCGGAGCCGAGAGCCAGCAGAACCCCAATGACAGAAATATGCCCGCCAAAGCCCGCAGCACTAATGACGGCTACTCCCGCAAAACCGAGGATGAGGCCGATCACTTTCATTACAAACATGGATTCGCCGAGCCACAGCCAAGAAAATACACCCATCAGAACAGGCTGGAAGAAGACGATTGCAGAAAACAAGCCGGCCGGAAGATAATTCAGCCCGATCGTTTGCAGGCCGTAGAATAACGTAATATTTAAAAGAGCAGAAACAAGATAAATCGGCCACGTTTCTTTTAAGCGTAATTTATGAATACGCGGCAGTGCGACAATGACTAATAAAAGCCCGCCGATCAGCGTTCGGATGCCCGCGAACAATAACGGCGGAGAATAGGCGAGCGCGGCTTTGGACAGCGGCCAATTGACGCCCCACATGATGACGAGAAATGCGAGCAGGAGAGCTGTCCGCGTTTTTGAGAGCTGCTTCATTGTTATTCACTCCTTGTGGAACTTTTCCATCATATGATACGGTAGAACATAAGATAAATAAAATGAATCTTTTTTATAAGGAGCATAAGTAAATTGTTATGACCATTACACAATTAAAGGTTTTTGTGAAAATAGCTGAAACGGGAAGCTTTACAAAAGCGGGTCAGGCGCTGAACATGACACAGCCGGCTGTCAGCCATGCGATTTCTGCGATCGAAGCTGAGCTTGATGTAAAGCTGATCATACGTGACCGCCGCAATGGCCTGATGCTGACAGATACGGGAAAACAGATCTTAGTACACATCAGAGAAGTCTTAAAAGGCATTGAAAAAGTTGAGCAGGTAGCAGCAGCGGAAAAAGGGCTTGAACTGGGAACGATCCATATCGGCACATTCTCAACAGCTTCGGCTTATTTTATGCCGAAGCTGATCAGTGCATTTAAACAAAAATATCCGAAACTTGAGCTCGTGCTGCACGAGGGAACTGTAAATGAAGTCAAGGAATGGCTTCATACGCGGATGATAGATGTTGGGATTCTTCTGTATCCAACAGAGGAGATGGAGTACATTCATTTGAAAAAAGACAAAATGGCTGTCGTGCTCAGGGACGATCACCCGCTTGCCAGTCATTCGGCCATTACGCTGAAAGATCTTGACCATGAACCGATGATCGTCTGTGACGGAGGCTATGAATCACCATTTGTCGATATGTTCAGGCAGGCGGGCGCTACGCTGCACCCAGCTTTCACGGTCTATAACATCAACACCTCGATCAGTATGATCAGAGAAGGCTTGGGCCTGGCCATTTTATCAGAAATGTCCATGTCGGGGATGCCGCTTCCGGAGCATGTGGTGACCCGGGACTTGGACCCGCAGGTATACCGTGATGTGCAGCTTGCTGTTCCGTCGCTAAAGGAGGCTTCTCTGGCGGCTAAGCTCTTTATTGAGATGGCTAAGGAGCTGTTTGGAGCAGAATAGCGGTCCAAAGCGTTCGTTTTATATTGTTCGAATTTCATCGAATCAAATTCTTTTATTCCTGAATGCAGTTGTGTTATGGTGTGATAGAAGTTCTTTCAATCATAACCTGACAGCTTTGGGCTGTTTACTGATAACACATTTGCAAAGGAGAACAATATGTCTAACAACCAACGCAAAGATACCTTGCTTTCTGTCTTGAATTTATCTCCGGTTGTTCAGGGAGGAACGATTGCAGAATCATTCCGAAACAGCATGGACTTGGCGCGCCGGGCAGAGGAATGGGGCTATCACCGTTACTGGCTTGCTGAACATCATAATATAGAAGGTGTTGCAAGCTCCGCCACTGCAGTTTTGATTGGCCATATTGCCGGAGGCACGAAGAAAATCCGCGTCGGTTCCGGCGGCATTATGCTCCCGAACCACTCTTCATTAGTCATTGCTGAACAATTCGGCACACTGGAAACACTGTATCCCGGGCGGATTGATCTGGGGCTTGGACGTGCGCCGGGAACAGACCAATTGACAGCCAGAGCGCTCCGCAGAAACATCAACAGCAGTGAGGATTTTCCAGAACAATTAGAGGAACTGCGCAATTATTTTAAACCGTCAGGAAATGTGCGCAATCAAGTTCGCGCCATTCCCGGAGAGGGCATAGATGTGCCGATTTGGCTGCTGGGCTCAAGCGGCTTCAGCGCCCGTCTGGCAGGTGAACTAGGTCTTCCGTTTGCCTTTGCCGCTCATTTCTCACCGGCGAATACGGTTCCTGCATTGGAGCTGTACCGCAATTCCTTCACGCCGTCAGACGTGCTCGACGAACCGTATGCGATGGTCGGTGTCACCATTATCGCGGCAGATACAAACGAGAAAGCGCAGCACCTTGCGACTTCGCATTATCAAAGGTTTCTTGATCTTGTCCGGGGTACGCCGAACCAGCTTAAACCGCCTGTTGAGGATATGGATCAAATCTGGAGCCCGTATGAAAAAGCGATGGTCAATGAGCAGCTGAGCTCCACGATTGTCGGGGGTCCGGAAGAAGTGAAGGCGAAGCTTGAAGATTTCGTCAAAACGACACAGGCTGACGAAATTATGGTTAACTCAGAAACCTTTGAACACGCAGACAGAATGCGTTCGTTTGAAATCATCGCTGACGTTTGGAAAAACAGATAACAGCTATAAAAAAAGCAATGTAGCGGGGAGACCCATACATTGCTTTTTTTATTCATTCAGTTTTCGTGCGGACTGGCGAATGATCAACTCAGGCTCAAATATAACATCCTCTTGCTTCGGCTTTTTATGCTCTAAGCAGTCAATGACATATTTGGCGGCTGCTTTTCCAAGCACTGATTTCGGATGTTTGACAGAGGTTAGTTTCACTTCTGAGATTTGGGCGAAATGTGAATCATCATACCCGACGATAGACATATCCTCCGGCACTTTAAGATCCATCTCCCTCAGCATATCAATCACCTTCAGCGCAATTTCATCGTTATAACAAAAAATGGCTGTCGGCATGTGCTTGCTGTTTTTCTCCAGTGTGGCTTTTACTTTCTCCAGAAGTTTTGATTCTTTTTCTTCCGTTGTAAATGTCACGATCATATCCGGAGAAGGAAACAACTCACGCTCCCGGTGCGCCTGTATAAATCCGTTCATCCGTTTCACGCCTTGTGTGTCATCAGCTTTAAAAATACCCATCATATGCGTGTGGCCGAGAGAAAGCAAATGCTCCGCCGCCATCATCCCGCCTTTCACATCATCCAAGGTAAAACTTGGCGCGGCAAGCTCGGCATATGACGCGTTAATCATCGCAAAAGGAATGCCGTTTTTCTCCAAGTTCAGATAATAGCCGATGTTTGGGGTTTGAAGGGCGCTTTTTGTCGGTTCTACGATGAGTCCGTCAATATGCTGGGACAGCAGGTTTTCTAAGCCTCTTCTTTCGTTGTCCGGGTTGTTGTTTGTGCTTGTCAAAAGCATAGAATACCCCTGCTCGCTTAAATAGGACTCGATTCCTCTGATGATGCTCGGGAAAATATAGTCTGATATGTAGGTTGTCAAAACACCGATCGTTTTATTGGAATGCAGCGCTGACTTAGCAGAGCGTGAAGCGACAAAGGTGCCTCCGCCTTGCACGCTGTACAGCAGACCTTGTGATACGAGGTCTCCGATCGCTTTGCGGATGGTATGCCGGCTGACGCCGAATTGCTGCATTAATTCGTTTTCGGTAGGGATTTTTTGATCGGGCAGTATTTTGCCTTGATTAATCCATGAACTGATTTCTTCTTTTACTTGCGCGTATTTTGGTAACATATCCATTCCTCCAAAATGTATACGGACAAATTTCAGTATATCACAGCGTTCTTTGTAAGAAAACATTGACAGAAAATGCAAACAAGATTATTCTATATTTGTACGTACTAATTAAATGTAATTTTCGTTAAATTTTAATATAAGTACGTACAATTGAAAAGTATAATGTAAACGCTTTACTCAACATTCGGGAGGGCAGGGAAATGAAGAATACTCCAACTCAATTAGAACCAAATGTTCCTGTAACAAGAAGCCATTCAATGGGATTTGTCATTTTGATCTCATGTGCGGCGGGGCTTGGCGGCTTATTGTATGGCTATGACACGGCAGTGATTTCTGGCGCCATCGGTTTTCTGAAAGATTTATACAGCCTGAGTCCGTTTATGGAGGGACTTGTCATTTCAAGCATTATGATTGGAGGAGTTGTGGGCGTCGGGATATCCGGATTTTTAAGTGACAGATTCGGCCGGAGAAAAATTTTAATGACAGCCGCTTTGTTATTTGCGATATCAGCAATCGTTTCAGCGCTTTCACAAGACGTGTCCACCTTAATCATTGCAAGGATTATCGGGGGGCTGGGAATCGGGATGGGCTCATCGCTCTCTGTTACGTATATTACAGAAGCGGCACCGCCCGCTATACGCGGAAGTTTGTCTTCCTTATATCAGCTCTTTACGATACTGGGTATTTCCGCAACATACTTTATTAATCTAGCTGTGCAGCGGTCTGGAACATACGAATGGGGCGTGCACACCGGCTGGAGATGGATGCTTGCTTATGGAATGGTGCCGTCCGTCATCTTTTTCCTTGTCCTGCTCGTCGTCCCGGAAAGTCCGAGATGGCTGGCGAAAGCGGGCAAAACAAATGAAGCTTTAAAGATACTGACACGTATTAATGGAGAAACTGTTGCAAAAGAAGAATTAAAGAACATTGAGAACTCTTTAAAAATAGAACAAATGGGGTCGCTCTCCCAGCTGTTTAAGCCGGGTCTCAGGAAGGCGCTTGTCATTGGAATCCTGCTGGCGCTGTTTAACCAAGTCATCGGCATGAACGCGATTACTTACTATGGGCCGGAAATCTTTAAAATGATGGGATTCGGGCAAAACGCCGGATTTGTGACGACTTGTATCGTCGGGGTTGTAGAAGTCATTTTTACCGTTATTGCGGTGTTGCTGATCGATAAAGTCGGACGAAAAAAACTGATGTCCATCGGTTCTGCTTTTATGGCTATTTTTATGATTTTAATCGGGACGTCGTTTTATTTTGAGTTAACAAGCGGGATCATGATGATCGTCCTTATATTAGGTTTTGTCGCTGCTTTCTGTGTCTCGGTCGGACCGATCACATGGATTATGATTTCTGAAATCTTCCCGAACCATCTGCGTGCGCGGGCCGCGGGCATTGCGACCATCTTTTTATGGGGAGCAAACTGGGCGATCGGACAGTTTGTGCCAATGATGATCGATTCTTTCGGGCTCGCCTATACATTTTGGATCTTTGCGGTGATTAACATCCTTTGTTTCCTGTTTGTCGTTACGATCTGTCCGGAAACGAAGAACAAATCGCTCGAGGAAATTGAAAAGCTTTGGATAAAATGAAAACGCTTTAATGAAACAGCCCTTTCTACGGGAAGGGCTGTTTATATTGGGATGCACCATTTGGCGCTTTCTGTATAAGATAAAGATATATAGGATAAAATATTGCTGGATAAAACGACGCGGCATGAAAACTCTGCGAATATTGTCGATGAATTGGCTCTTAACAGTTGAATAAACAATTCCACCCTGTTAAAATAATTAAAGAAAGCAGAAATGATTTTTTTTGGCTATGACGGGACGTTTTTTGTCATAGCGGGACATATAATGTCCAGCAAAAAAGGAAGGAACGTTTGAGTCATGAACCAGTTAATACAAGCTCAAAAAAAATTATTGCCTGATCTTCTGCTCGTTATGCAAAAGAGGTTTGAAATCTTGCAGTATATCAGGCTGACAGAACCCATCGGGCGAAGAAGCCTGTCTGCCAGTCTCGGAATCAGCGAGCGTGTGCTGAGGGGCGAGGTTCAGTTTTTAAAGGAACAGAACCTGGTCGATATTAAGACAAACGGCATGACATTGACAGAAGAGGGCTATGAACTGCTTTCTGTTTTGGAAGATACGATGAAAGATGTTTTAGGTTTGACTCTTTTGGAAAAGACATTAAAAGAACGTTTAAATCTAAAGGATGCCATTATCGTATCCGGAGACAGCGACCAATCCCCATGGGTCAAAAAAGAAATGGGAAGAGCGGCTGTCGCATGTATGAAAAAAAGATTTTCAGGCAAAAATATCGTCGCTGTAACTGGCGGTACGACAATTGAAGCTGTCGCCGAAATGATGACGCCGGATTCTAAAAACCGCGAGCTTTTGTTTGTGCCTGCAAGAGGCGGTTTAGGCGAAGACGTGAAAAACCAGGCGAACACCATATGCGCGCATATGGCGGAGAAGGCTTCAGGCACTTACCGGCTTTTGTTTGTTCCGGGACAGCTGTCACAAGGCGCCTATTCATCTATTATTGAAGAGCCTTCTGTCAAAGAGGTGCTGAACACTATTAAATCAGCGAGTATGCTGGTTCATGGAATCGGCGAAGCTAAAACTATGGCTCAGCGCAGAAACACGCCTTTAGAAGACTTAAAGAAAATAGATGATAATGACGCGGTGACGGAAGCGTTCGGCTACTATTTTAACGCGGACGGCGAAGTGGTTCACAAAGTGCATTCTGTCGGAATGCAGCTGGATGACATAGACGCCATCCCCGATATTATTGCGGTAGCGGGCGGATCATCAAAAGCCGAAGCGATCGAGGCTTACTTTAAAAAGCCACGCAAAACGGTTCTCGTCACAGACGAAGGAGCCGCAAAGAAGTTATTAAGGGATGAATAATCCCTCAATATAAATATCTCTCACTTATTTAAAGGAGGAAACAATCATGGCAGTAAAAGTCGGTATTAACGGTTTTGGTCGTATTGGACGTAACGTATTCCGCGCAGCATTAAACAATCCTGAAGTTGAGGTAGTAGCGGTTAACGATTTAACAGATGCTAACATGCTGGCTCACCTTTTACAATATGATTCTGTACACGGAAAATTAGACGCTGAAGTTTCAGTTGACGGTAACAACCTTGTTGTTAACGGCAAAACAATTGAAGTTTCTGCAGAACGCGATCCTGCTAAACTTAGCTGGGGCAAACAAGGCGTTGAAATCGTAGTTGAATCTACTGGTTTCTTCACAAAACGCGCAGACGCTGCGAAACACTTAGAAGCTGGCGCGAAAAAAGTAATCATCTCTGCTCCTGCTAACGAAGAAGATATCACAATCGTTATGGGTGTTAACGAAGATAAATACGATGCGGCTAACCACGATGTTATCTCTAACGCATCTTGCACAACAAACTGCCTTGCGCCGTTTGCAAAAGTACTTAACGATAAATTCGGCATCAAACGCGGTATGATGACAACTGTTCACTCTTACACAAACGATCAGCAAATCCTTGATCTTCCGCACAAAGACTACCGTCGTGCGCGTGCAGCAGCTGAAAACATCATCCCAACATCAACTGGTGCTGCTAAAGCAGTTTCTCTAGTTCTTCCTGAACTAAAAGGTAAACTGAACGGTGGAGCAATGCGTGTTCCAACTCCAAACGTTTCTCTAGTTGACTTGGTTGCTGAACTGAACCAAGAAGTAACAGCTGAAGAAGTAAACGCAGCTCTTAAAGAAGCGGCTGAAGGCGACCTTAAAGGAATCCTTGGCTACAGCGAAGAGCCATTAGTTTCTGGCGACTACAACGGAAACAAAAACTCTTCTACAATCGATGCTCTTTCTACAATGGTTATGGAAGGCAGCATGGTAAAAGTAATCTCTTGGTACGATAACGAAAGCGGCTACTCTAACCGCGTTGTTGACCTTGCAGCTTACATCGCAAAAAAAGGTCTTTAATTTATAGCTGAAAAAGGACCTGACTTGGTTCTTTCGAATAGAAGCGCTATAATGAAAGCGGACAAGGGAAGGGGACGGACTCCCTTTCCCTTTTTCCATGAAGACCGGCTTTCAGAAAACGCTCTGTGATAGAGAAACGACCGCGTTTTAAGCAGCTTTCCGGCGCTTTCGCCTAAGGCCGCTGCCCTGGCTTTTAGACGAACTGCCCTGTGCCGAAAAAGACTGCGATCTGCCCTAGCGGAGTTATCGCTTGAACAGACGGTTTCACGTTTTTCGTGCTGTATGCAAACCATTTTGAAGGAGGATCTCCTAGGCATGAATAAAAAAACTCTCAAAGACATCGACGTAAAAGGCAAAGTTGTATTCTGCCGCGTCGACTTTAACGTTCCAATGAAAGACGGGGAAGTAACAGACGATACACGTATCCGTGCTGCGCTTCCAACAATCAAACACCTTGCAGACCAAGGCGCGAAAGTCCTTCTTGCGAGCCACTTAGGCCGCCCGAAAGGCGAAGTGGTTGAGGAGCTTCGTTTAACTCCTGTCGCTGCACGTCTCGGCGAACTGCTTGGCAAAGAAGTGAAAAAAGCGGATGAAGCATACGGCGATGCTGTAAAAGCACAAATTTCCGAGATGAAGGACGGAGACGTTCTTGTATTGGAAAACGTACGTTTCTATCCTGGTGAAGAGAAAAATGATCCTGAGCTTGCAAAAGCATTTGCTGAGCTTGCAGATGTATATGTAAATGACGCATTCGGTGCTGCCCACCGTGCTCACGCATCTACAGCTGGAATTGCCGAGCATCTGCCAGCAGTTGCAGGTTTCTTAATGGAAAAAGAGCTTGATGTACTTGGAAAAGCGGTTTCCAATCCTGACCGCCCGTTTACAGCGATCATCGGCGGAGCGAAAGTAAAAGACAAAATCGGTGTAATCGAAAGTCTTCTTGATAAAGTAGACAACCTGATCATCGGCGGAGGTCTTGCTTATACTTTCGTAAAAGCGCTTGGCTATGAAGTCGGTAAATCTCTTCTTGAAGAGGATAAAATCGAGCTTGCGAAATCATTTATGGACCGCGCTAAAGAAAAAGGCGTTAACTTCTACATGCCTGAAGATGTACTCGTTGCAGATGATTTCTCTAACGATGCAAACGTGAAAATTGTGCCGATCTCTGAAATCCCTAGTGATTTAGAAGCAATCGACATTGGTACGAAAACACGCGAAACGTATGCTGACGTCATCAAAAACAGCAAACTTGTCGTGTGGAACGGACCAATGGGCGTATTCGAAATCGACTTGTTCGCTCAAGGAACAAAAGCGGTTGCGGAAGCATTGGCAGAGGCGAAAGATACATACTCTGTCATCGGCGGAGGAGACTCTGCGGCAGCGGTTGAAAAATTCGGCCTTGCCGACAAAATGAGCCACATCTCAACAGGCGGCGGCGCATCCCTTGAGTTTATGGAAGGCAAAGAGCTTCCAGGGGTAGCTGCACTGAACGATAAATAATCTCAAAACTGCTATAAGGAAGTGGAACAGATGAGAAAACCAATTATCGCCGGTAACTGGAAAATGAACAAAACACTCGGCGAAGCTGTCAGCTTCGTTGAAGAAGTGAAATCTTCCATTCCAGCAGCAGACAAAGCTGAAGCTGTTGTTTGCGCGCCAGCACTTTTCTTAGAAAAGCTTGCTTCTGCTGTTAAAGGCACTGACCTAAAAGTCGGCGCTCAAAACATGCACTTCGAGGAAAGCGGCGCGTTCACAGGCGAAATCAGCCCGGTTGCTCTGAAAGACCTTGGCGTTGACTACTGCGTCATCGGCCACTCTGAGCGCCGTGAAATGTTCGCTGAAACTGATGAAACAGTTAACAAAAAAGCACACGCAGCTTTCAAACACGGCATTGTGCCGATCATCTGTGTAGGTGAAACGCTTGAAGAGCGTGAAGCCGGCAAAACAAATGATCTTGTTGCTGACCAAGTGAAAAAAGGCCTTGCTGGTCTTTCTGAAGAACAAGTTGCTGCTTCTGTTATTGCGTATGAGCCAATCTGGGCAATCGGAACAGGCAAATCTTCTACAGCGAAAGATGCGAATGACGTGTGTGCGCATATCCGTAAAACCGTCGCTGAAAGCTTCAGCCAAGAAGCTGCAGACAAGCTTCGCATCCAATATGGCGGAAGCGTAAAGCCTGCAAACATTAAAGAATATATGGCAGAGTCCGATATTGACGGTGCTTTGGTCGGCGGCGCGAGCCTTGAGCCACAGTCATTCGTTCAATTATTGGAGGAAGGTCAATATGAGTAAAAAACCAGCTGCACTCATCATTCTTGATGGGTTCGGATTACGTAACGAAACAGTAGGGAACGCAGTCGCTTTAGCGAAAAAACCGAATTTTGACCGCTATTGGAACCAGTATCCTCATCAAACATTGACTGCTTCAGGCGAGGCTGTAGGTCTTCCTGAAGGGCAAATGGGGAACTCCGAGGTAGGTCACTTAAATATCGGTGCGGGACGTATTGTGTACCAAAGCTTAACACGCGTAAATGTTGCCATTCGTGAAGGAGAGTTCGAACGCAATCAAACATTCCTTGACGCGATCAGCAACGCGAAAGAAAACAACAAAGCCTTGCACCTGTTCGGTCTTTTATCTGACGGAGGCGTGCACAGTCATATCAACCATTTATTCGCACTGTTAAAGCTTGCGAAAAAAGAAGGGCTGACAAAGGTTTATATCCATGGCTTCCTTGACGGCCGTGATGTAGGTCCGCAGACAGCGAAAACGTACATCAACCAGTTGAACGATCAAATCAAGGAAATCGGTGTGGGTGAAATCGCCAGCATTTCCGGACGTTACTACTCTATGGACCGCGACAAACGCTGGGACCGTGTAGAAAAAGCGTACCGCGCAATGGCGTACGGCGAAGGCCCATCTTACCGCAGCGCCCTGGATGTTGTTGATGATTCATATGCAAATGGTATCTACGATGAATTCGTGATTCCATCTGTCATCACAAAAGAAAACGGTGAGCCTGTTGCGAAAATCCAAGACGGCGATTCTGTGATTTTCTATAATTTCAGACCGGACCGCGCCATCCAGATTTCCAACACGTTCACAAACAAAGACTTCCGTGACTTCGACCGCGGCGAGAATTATCCAAAGAACCTGTATTTCGTCTGCCTGACTCACTTCAGTGAAACAGTTGACGGCTATGTAGCGTTTAAACCGATAAATCTTGATAACACAGTCGGAGAAGTATTATCTCAGCACGGATTAAAACAGCTTCGAATTGCAGAAACTGAAAAGTATCCGCACGTCACGTTCTTTATGAGCGGCGGCCGTGAAGCTGAATTCCCGGGTGAAGAGCGTATTCTCATCAACTCGCCTAAAGTTGCAACGTATGACTTGAAGCCTGAGATGAGTGCGTATGAAGTGAAGGACGCGCTTGTCAAAGAAATTGAAGCTGACAAGCATGACGCCATCATTCTTAACTTCGCAAACCCTGATATGGTCGGCCACTCCGGAATGGTTGAACCAACAATTAAAGCAATTGAAGCAGTGGACGAATGCTTGGGTGAAGTCGTTGACGCGATTCTTGCTAAAGGCGGACATGCCATCATTACCGCTGATCACGGTAATGCTGACATTCTGATTACAGAATCAGGCGAACCGCACACTGCGCATACAACAAACCCAGTCCCTGTGATTGTAACGAAAGAAGGCATTACGCTGCGTGAAGGCGGAATCCTAGGCGACCTTGCACCAACGTTATTAGACCTTCTTGGTGTTGAAAAACCGAAAGAAATGACAGGAACATCTTTAATTCAAAAATAATTTGAAAATCAAAAGGAGAGACAAAACTCATGCCATACATTGTTGATGTTTATGCACGCGAAGTATTAGACTCCCGCGGCAACCCAACAGTTGAAGTTGAAGTATATACAGAAACAGGAGCTTTCGGCCGCGCATTAGTGCCAAGCGGAGCTTCTACAGGTGAATACGAAGCGGTTGAGCTTCGTGACGGCGACAAAGACCGTTACCTTGGAAAAGGCGTGTTAACAGCTGTTAACAACGTAAACGAAATCATTGCTCCAGAGCTTCTTGGCTTTGATGTAACTGAACAAAACGCAATCGATCAGCTTTTAATCGAGCTTGACGGTACTGAAAACAAAGGCAAACTTGGCGCGAACGCAATCCTTGGCGTATCTATGGCTTGTGCGCGTGCTGCTGCTGATTTCTTACAGATTCCTCTTTACCAATACCTTGGAGGATTCAACTCAAAAACGCTTCCTGTACCGATGATGAACATCGTAAACGGCGGAGAGCATGCTGATAACAACGTGGATATTCAAGAATTCATGATCATGCCTGTAGGTGCTCCTAACTTCCGTGAAGCACTTCGCATGGGCGCTCAAATCTTCCACAGCCTGAAATCAGTATTAAGCGCAAAAGGCTTAAACACTGCTGTAGGTGACGAAGGCGGATTCGCTCCAAACCTTGGTTCTAACGAAGAAGCGCTTCAAACAATCGTTGAAGCAATCGAAAAAGCCGGCTTCAAACCTGGCGAAGAAGTTAAACTCGCTATGGATGCTGCATCTTCTGAGTTCTACAACAAAGAAGATGGCAAATACCATCTGTCTGGCGAAGGCGTTGTGAAAACATCTGCTGAAATGGTTGACTGGTATGAAGAGCTTGTTTCTAAATACCCAATCATCTCTATCGAAGACGGACTTGACGAAAACGACTGGGAAGGCCACAAGCTTCTTACTGAGCGTCTTGGCAAAAAAGTTCAGCTTGTTGGTGACGACCTCTTCGTTACAAACACGAAAAAACTTTCTGAAGGTATTAAAAACGGCGTAGGCAACTCTATCCTGATCAAAGTAAACCAAATCGGTACATTGACTGAAACATTCGATGCGATCGAAATGGCGAAACGCGCAGGCTATACAGCTGTTATCTCTCACCGTTCTGGTGAAACTGAAGACAGCACAATCGCTGACATCGCTGTGGCAACAAACGCAGGACAAATCAAAACAGGTGCTCCGTCTCGTACGGACCGTGTTGCGAAATACAACCAGCTTCTTCGCATCGAAGATCAGTTGGCTGAAACTGCTCAATACCACGGTATCAACTCTTTCTACAACTTAAACAAGTAATAAAAAGACCGCCGGGATTTTCTCGGCGGCTTTTTTATGCAAACTTTCCTAGCCTCAGCTTTTATTCTCCGCCTATCTCATTACCTTGATTTGGTAACTAATGTTCATTTTGTTGCATTTTAAAGGAATCAAGACAGCAAAACCGAAAAGAAAGGGGTGAATAAGAGGAGGAATGTAAAAATGAAAATGATTTTGATGTCAGCGGCACTGGCTGGAAGCGTCATATGGGGATCTTCAGCTGTACAGGTGAACGGGATACAGTCTCATTCTATTTCTGAGATGGCTCCGTTGTTTGATGAGGAGCATGCATATGAAACCATTCATGAACTGAGTGAGGTCATAGGTCCGAGAGAAACAGGGACAGAGAAAGAAAAAGAAGCGGCGTCATACATATCGAAACGGATTCAAGATGAGGGATTAGCTGTTCGCATTCAGCCATTTCATGTGAAAACATATTATTCTGGTTCAGTAATGGCAGGCGATCATGAATATCCAATACGATCAGCGGATAAGAGCGCTGTGGAAAATGAAGAGAGAGTGGAGGGTGCGGTCTTAGACGGAGGCTATGGGCTCAATCTTGATGAAAAAGAAGCCAAGGGGAAAATCGCCGTTATGAGAGAGGGAAAAATATCAGTATCTCAGAAATTAAAAAGCGCCCAAGCTGCCGGCGCAAAGGCTGTCATTATTTATAACAGCAAGACAAAACCTCTCGCGATCCGACCGGTAAAACCAAAACATATCACGATACCGGCTGCCGGAATGAAAAAAGAAGACGGGGAAGCTTTACTGAAAGAAAAGCGGGCTGTCATTCAATTTAAGGACTATCGAAACCGCGCTTCACAAAACATAATAGGGACACGCAAAGCGCAGCACACAAAACACCCGGATATTCTTTATGTAACTGCGCATTATGACACAGTTAAAGATGCACCTGGGGCTGATGATAATGCATCAGGCACATCCGCCGTACTAGAGATCATTGAGCAAAGCAAGCACCTTCCCAAAAACAAAGAAATCCGTTTTATCTTTTTCGGAGCTGAAGAGCTGTGGTCAGCGGGTTCCTCATATTATGTCAGTACGCTTACCTCGGATGAAATCAAACACAGCCGTGCAAACTTTAATGCTGATATGATTGCGACTGACTGGAAAGACGCAAGCCAAATGTATATAACGACCCCGGATGGCAAGGAAAATGCAAGTATTAATTATGCAGTAAATGCCGCTCACAAAGCAAAGCTTGAAGCCCCTCGTCTCACACAGCTGGGATACTCGGACCACGTGTCATTTTATGAAGCGGGCATACCTTCGGCTAATTGGATTTGGCTCAGTCCGGATACGCAAGAGCCTGGGTCATGGTATCACACCGAAAAAGACAACATCGCACATATCAGCAAAGAAAGATTGAACGAAGCGGGACAGCTCTTGTTATCTGCAGTACAAGAGGCAAATATAGATTAAAAAACAGGCCTCGGCCTGTTTTTTAAAATTTTCTATATATTCTTTCAAATAGAGGAAATATTCTCATTATCCCCCTGATAAATACCTTTTCTTAGGCATAAAAAATTACACTTAATCGTAAATCGCATCATAATGCCCTACCAAATAAAAGGAGACAAAGCCCATTTACCGTTTTTTTACTTTTGTTATAATTGCAGTATCGATCGATAATTGTTTAATTTTGTAAAAATATATCCTTTTCTATCTTATAGGGGGTCCAAAAATGAATCCTGTCACAAAAGAAGCTCGAAACCTCAGTCATAAGCGGCTTTTAGAATTGATTGAAACAAAACAGGCTGTTGTAGGTGTATTGGGGATGGGATATGTGGGTTTTCCTCTTGCATTAGAATGTGTCAATAAAGGATACAACGTCATCGGCTTTGATAGGAACAGCGAAAAAGTTTCTTTGCTGAAAGACGGGCACAGCCATATTCGAGATGTAGACGATAGCCAATTAAAAGAGGCACTTCACACAGAGCGTTTTCAAGTGAGTGAGAATATGTCTCTCATAGAACACTGCGACATTATTGTGATATGTGTTCCGACACCTTTGAACAAAAAAGATAAGATACCCGACCTTAGCTACATAGACAGTGCAGTTGACACCATGCTGGCTTACGGAAGGCCAAATCAGCTTTTAATTTTAGAAAGTACAACCTACCCGGGCACAACAAAACAAAAAATTGCTGACAGAATGGCAGCAGGGCGGCAGGTCAACATAGGCTCCGATTTCTTTATAGCTTATTCACCTGAACGAATTGATCCTGGGAACAGCCATTACGAAGTCGCCGATATCCCTAAAGTGATTGGCGGAATGACCCGGACTTGCACAAAACTTGCCTCAGCGTTTTACAACACCATCGTTACAAGCATTCATCCAGTAACCTCACCTGAAGTAGCAGAAACAGCTAAACTCCTAGAGAATACCTACCGTTATGTAAATATAGCTCTCATCAATGAAATGGCACTCAATTGCCGAGAACTTGATATTGATATATGGGAAGTGATCAATGCGGCAGACACGAAGCCGTTCGGGTTTCAAAAATTCAGCCCGGGCCCTGGTGTAGGCGGCCATTGCATACCGATTGATCCTTTTTATTTTAAATGGATAGCTAACCAAAAGGGATTGCAGACAAAGCTGATTGATTTAGCGGATGAAATCAATTCTGAAATGCCATTTTCAGTGTCCGACTATGCCATGAAGCTGGTTGATAAAGAACACTGCAATATTTTATTAATAGGTGCTGCTTATAAAAAAAATACCAATGATTCTCGTGAGTCTTCTGCATTTGCAATTATCGATGATTTGATGAAAAAGGGATGCACGATAGATTACTATGATCCTTTTATCAGTGAAATCTGCCTGGAAGACGGCAGCATCAAGCACTCCGTCCCTTTCACCAAGGAGCAGATCAACCAATATGATGTCGTCATTATTCATACAGATCATGATGATATCAATTACAGTATATTGCAGGATACAGCTCCTATTATTTTCGATACGAGAAACATTTGCAGAGAAAAAATGGCTGACAATGCAAAACTTATCACACTATAGGAGGGAACTGTCATTAGTAAACAATTTATCTCTTTTCACAGACCTGATATGACAAACGAAGAATTGGAAACTGTAGTTGAAACGATCAAGTCGGGGTGGATTTCAAAAGGCCCGAAGGTGATTGAATTTGAGAAAAAGCTTGGCGAATGTCTGGGAGCGGAGCACGTAATCAGCTGTAATTCAGGAACTGCTGCCTTACACATGGCTTTGCTTGCACTCGGTGTAGGAGAAGGAGATGAAGTCATTGTTCCAAGCTTCACGTTTTGTTCAAGTGTAAACGTCATTTTGCATGTAGGAGCAACCCCGGTGTTTGCCGACATTTGCGAGGATGATTTATGTATAGATCCGGAAGATGTGAGACAAAAGCTTTCACCGCGGACAAAAGCGGTCATTGCGGTCCATTTTGCAGGTTATCCGGCAAATTTGGATGAGCTTAGCAGCATATGCAAGGAAAATGGACTGTACTTGATTGAAGATGCCGCACACGCGCTTGGGACAAGGTATAACGAGAAGATGATCGGCACACATGGAGATGCCGTATGCTTCAGTTTTTATGCCACTAAAAATATAACGACGGGAGAAGGAGGAGCTCTTATTCTTAAGGATGAAGAGGCTGCCGAAAGAGCAAGACTGTATGGATGGCATGGCATTACAAAAAATGCTTGGAATCGATACGGTGAAAAGGGCAGCTGGCGATATGATGTGTTACTTCCCGGCTTTAAGTACAACATGACAGATATCCAGGCTGCTCTTGGGCTCATTCAATTGAAACGGGCTGCTGAAATCCAAGAAAAACGGACCAGAATCGCAAACTATTATGCGTCTGAGCTTATCAATCATCCAGAAAGAGCAGAACTTCCTTTAACAGACATCCCTAGCCATATCACACATTCCTGGCATTTGTTCATTCTGCGGGTGAAAAAACACGAAGAAATGGACCGAGACCAGTTTATTGAAGAGATGAAAGCGAAACATATTGGGTTGAGTGTCCACTTTATCCCTGTGCATATGCATCCCTACTATAGAGAGTATTTTCCTGCAAAGCTGCCGGTAACTGAACGCATCTTTCCTGAAATTGTATCACTGCCTCTTTATAGCCAATTATCGAAGGAAGATTGTCAATACATCGTTCAATCAATTAAAGATGTTTTATCTTTAAGCCAGGAGGTCGGACAATGAAACACATTGCTATCTTAGGCGGAGCAGGTTTTATAGGAAGTGAATTAGCGGGGTTATTACAGAAGAAAGGCTATCATACGATCATCGCTGATCAAAAAAAGCCGGATTTTCAGGCAGAATTCCGCCAAACCAATATTTTAGACCGTCAATCGCTTCGGGAATCATTAAAAGGAGCAGATGCTGTCGTTCATTTAGCGGCAATGGTCGGAGTAGACAGCTGCCGCAGCAATGAAGAGGACGTAATCAAGGTGAATTTTGAAGGAACGAAAAACGTAACGGAGGTATGCAAGGAGCTGGGGATCAAGACCCTTCTTTTTTCCTCCAGCTCAGAAGTGTTCGGAGATTCGCCAGATTATCCATATACGGAATCAAGCCAGAAGCTCCCTAAATCCGCTTATGGAAAAGCAAAATTAAAGTCAGAGGAATATTTGAAGGAGCAGGCATCAGCCTCACTGCATGTCAGAGTTGTCCGATACTTTAATGTGTACGGCCCGAAGCAGCGTCAGGACTTTGTCATAAACAAGTTCTTCAGTTTGGCCGAAGCTGGCGCGGAGCTTCCTCTTTACGGAGACGGCGGCCAAATCAGATGCTTCAGCTACATTAGTGATATCGTGAACGGAACATACCTTGCGCTGCTGTACAAAGGGAGTGCCTATGAAGATTTCAACATAGGAAACGATCTGCCAATCACTATAAAAGGACTGGCAGAGAAAATCAACGTGATGACTGGCAGGGAGAAAGAGCATTATACATTTAAAAAGCTGGGCGAGGATGGTGTCCGGGGGAAAGACATTGAAATTTTCAAACGTGCTCCTTCGATCGAGAAGGCAAAGCGTCTGCTTGGATATGCTCCTAAAATTAACCTAGATGAAGGCCTGAGGCTGATTAAAATTGAAAGACAAAAACAAAAACTTCCATTATCCTGAAAACCCCAAACAGATCAAGTTTCCGATTTATCCGGGGCAGCTTTCAGGCAGAAGTTTTTTCACCCACTTAATCTCAGCTAAAAGAACAACGTTGGCAGAAAAATTGGAAAAACGCTATGGAAAGAGCATCGAATTGACTTCGAGTGGAAGCGCAGCGTTGGTGCTTGCATTGACATTTTCCGGAGCGGGGCCTGGAAAAGAAGTGATTTTTTCATCATTCAGCTGTCCAAACGTAATTGACGCTGTGCTTCAAACCGGAGCTTCCCCAGTGTTTGCCAATCTGGATGATGATTTGTCCCTATCCTTTGAAGATGTGAAAAACAAAGTAACCGAGAGAACATGCGCTGTCATTTTGACACACGTTTACGGCCGGAAGGAAAACATGAAACTTGTCGAGTGGGCGAAAGAGAAGCGTATTCATGTCATTGACGATGCCGCTCAGGCCATGTTTACAAAACAAGACGGAACCTTTGCAGGCGGTTTGGGGGATTTCGGCATCTTGAGCTTTGGGCCGTCAAAGCCCCTCGGCAGTATAGGGGGCGGAGCGTTAATCGCCCGAAAAGAAGTTCTGGACAAAAACGGCAGGCTGCCGATGGAACAGCGAAAGCAAGTCAATGCTGATTATGATGCTTATATGAGACAGCAGCGAATACAGGGTTTGATAAGATCCAGGACTCTATCCTTCTTATTCAGAAAAACGGGTGTTCAGACCTCCATGAAAACGAGCAAGCTTGAAGTTCTTCCGAAAAAACCTGCTACTGTCCCTTTATTGCGAATGCATCCGGTTAGGCAAGCCATTATCGAATACCAGCTGTCAAAAATGGAGCGGCTGGTGAGAGACTCATCTAGAAATTTGGAGACGGCAAAATACATTTTTGCACGGGCAGAAGAGTTATACGGGATCAAGATGATTCAGCCGCAGGAGGGAGAAAGCCTGAACTATTTGACAATCGTCTTCCCTCATGAAGGGGAAAGGTACGACTGCTCTGCTTATTTAGCGGCAAAAGGGATTCAAACCTGCTGGAACTACCTTCCGCTGCACCTTATTCCGCTGT
The DNA here is from genome assembly GCF_038593095.1 of Bacillus sp. FSL L8-0358. NCBI lineage: Bacteria > Bacillati > Bacillota > Bacilli > Caryophanales > Bacillaceae > Bacillus > Bacillus sp. FSL L8-0358. The sequence continues at coordinate 3,355,755 of NZ_CP151962.1, read as the reverse complement.
ATCAGCCTTATTCACGGCAAGAGGATGAACATTCTCTGTGGAAAAGGGTTCTTTCACTGCCGTTCAAACCGCCTCTTGGCACAGAGCAGGTGAAGTATATTGCTGAAACCGTTTTAGCGTATGCAGAGCAAAAGAATAAGAAATGAATGTTGGTGATATATCATGCAAAAAACAGCATTTTCCGTAACGCCTCAGGCTTGGGAACGGGCCGCTGGCATTTTTCAGGCTGGATTGTTTCAAAGCTATGATTGGGGGAAGCTCATGGAGGAGCTCCCCAATACCTCGTTTCACCCTGTTAAGCTGACATCGGACGGCGGACAAGTGATATATGTTCCGGTGTTTGAGCAAAATGGCTTGCTCAGCGGGAATATGATAGGATACGGCGGCGTCATTTCAGACCGTCCGATTTCATTTGAATGGCTGCAAAGCGAAATCAAGGCTTTATTTGGACAGAAATTATCGCGGCTCCTGCTTCCGCATGGCCAAACTTCTTTTATCGAAGAAACGGGAGAACATTGGGCGGAAAAAGCCACACACATATTGCCGCTTCCCGATACATTTGAAGAGCTATGGACAAACTGTTCAGGAAAAGCCCGGACTGCCGTCAGATATGCGGAAAAGAAAAATGTGTCCGTCCGCCTAATCGGACAAGAATCACTCTCTGAGTTTTACGAATTGTATAAGGAGCATACAGCAGCCATCGGCGCAGCCTATATGCTGAGTCAGGATTTTTTTCAAAAGCTGCTAGAAAGCCTTGGAAGGCAAGTCTTTTGGGTGGGGGCGTTTCTTGAGGCTGACATGATCAGCAGCAGTATTTTTCTATATGACCATTCCCATTTCTATTATTGGCAGAATGTAAACAGCCCTGCCGGAAAAGAAACGCAGGCCTCTTATTTGCTGATGCGGAACGCTTTATCATTCGCCATCGGCAAGAAACTGCAATGGGTTGATTTTGGATATTCCCACAGTAAAGAAATTGCCAGACCGAAACGATATTGGGGAGCTGAAGAGAAACGATGTCGACATTTCACAGAAACGGAGTAAAAGTGGTAAGCGGCCATCAGTCCAGTTATCTCCCCTGGTATGGTTTTTTTGAAAAAATCCATAAATCAGATGTATTTGCCATTCACGATACAGCCCAGTTTGAGAAAAAGGGATTTCTCAATCGGAACAGAATCAAGACTTCCCAAGGCCCCATGTGGCTGACTGTTCCTTTGCAGATGAAAAATTATAAGGATATCGAGCTTCGTGATATGAAAATCGACCAAGAGCAGGACTGGCGGAAGAAACACTGGATGGCGATTAAAATGAATTATGCGAAGGCTCCCTATTTCGAGGAATATCAAATGTTTTTTAAAGATGTCTATCAGCGTGAATGGGAGTACCTTCATGATTTAAATATGTTCATCATTAATTTTTTTCTGCGGGAACTTCGCATATCGACGCCAATTTGCTATGTGTCGGAGCTCGAATGCCGTAATGAAAAAAAGAGTGATTTTGTGCTCGCGCTTTGTAAAGAACTTGGAGCTGATCACTATTATTCAGGCAGCCAAGGATCAGACTATTTAATAGAAAGTGATTTTGATAGAAGCGGAATTACAATCGAATACCAGCAAATCAGGGCCATTCATTATCCGCAGTTGTTCGGAGAGCACATTCCTCACCTCTCTATGCTTGATATGCTTATGAACTGCGGCGCGGATATTTGCGAGACGTTAATCAAAGGGGGACAATATGATGAAAGTAATGGTATTTGCGGCGCACCCGGACGATGAAATTATCGGCGTCGGCGGAGCGTTGGCGAAACATGTCCGTCAAGGAGACAGTGTGTCGGCTGTCATTATGGCTGAAGGAAAATCGTCTAGAAAAGAAGACTATGAAAAACCTTGTGATTCAATCATGCAGCATTCCTATAGTGAAACGGAACAAGCGCTTAGCACGCTCGGCATAAGCGATTTTGTCAGGTTAAATCTTCCTGATAACAGGCTGGATTCAATGGATTTGCTGGATGTCGTAAAAGAGGCAGAAAAACAAATTGAACGGTTTCAGCCCGATATCGTATATACACAATATGGCGGTGACATTAATATTGACCATGCTGTTGTATTCAGAGCGGTGATGACGGCAACCCGCCCGCTTCCAGGTCATTCCGTAAAACAGGTTCTGGCATACGAGACCTTATCCTCGACAGAGTGGAACTACTTGAAGAAGGATCAATTCCATGCAAATTTCTTCATTAATATAGAAGAAGAGCTTGAATTGAAGCTGAAGGCCATGGCGTGCTATGATTCGGAGCTGAGGGATTTCCCGCATCCGCGATCCTTGCAAGCGATAGAAAATAACGCATACGTATGGGGAGCTAAATCGGGTTTTTCTGCAGCAGAAGCATTTATGCTTGTGAGAGGAACGTGGTGACGGATGATTGCGCAAATACCGTTTTTCGGGTTAGACACGAAGCAAATCGATAAAAAATGGGTCGAAGCAGGATACGGTCTTGAAGCCAACATCTTCGACGGAAAGTCGTTTGAAGAAACCGATTATGTGAAAACCTTCAAGCGGACACTTGATTACACAAAACAGCTTGAGCCGTCATTATTGACACTTCATTTTCCCACCGACAATGCGGATTATGTTCACGAAGCGCATATAAAGGACCGTCTGCTGCATTTTGCAGAGCTTGCGGATATGTACGGCGCTAAGGGCATAACTGTTCATGCCAATCAATTTATGTCGGTTGAAGAATTTCAAAGCTATGACTTAGAAGGAAATCGCAGAAAAGTCATTGAATTTTTTGCGGCGTTTGATGATGAGCTGAAAGGGACGGATATATGGATTGGAGTCGAAAATCTGCCGATTATCGGGAATCTGGGCGAAGACTTTGACCCGATTTTTATTTATCCTGAGGATTTTGAGGAGCTGGTTCAGCTCGGTTTAAAACATGTCGGCATTACATGGGATCTGTGTCATTGGGCCATTACCTATCAGACACATCTGTCATCATCACTTATGTTCAGGGATGAAAAGCTGAGATACCCTGATTTTTTTCAGTTTCTTTCCTTAAAGGACAGCATTAAACATTATCATTTCAGTTCGTTTCGCCAGCTAGCCTTCCCGCATGGTGATGTCCGCTGTTTTGAAGGGCGTCATCCCGCTGAAGGAACGATTAATGAACCATTGCTCAGACAAGCGGCGGAGATGTTAAAGGAGATACACCGCGGGGATGGCACGGGTATCGTATTTGAAGTGATGGAAGAGGACTATACACAAAGAAAAGAATCATGGAGAACATTAGAATGGTTCGGCGGTGCTTCTGATGAAGAAAAAAAGCGGACGTAATTCGGCATATCGAACACCAAATTATGCAAAGCTTTGGTCTGCACAAGTATTTTCTTCCGCGGCGGATGGCGTCTGGCTCATCGCGCTTCCGCTTCTAGTGCTCGATTTGACCGGAAGCAAAATATTAGTCGGGGTGATTTCTTTTATCGAGCTCGTTCCATTGACATTCGGAATGTTTACCGGACCTTTAATTGATTCAATACGAAAAAAATCCATATTGTATGTGTGTAATACTGGAAGAGCAGTCATTATGATTCTCTTGGCAGTCCTTAGTGCGAACGGTTTGTTAACTGTATGGATCATTGGTGTATGCGCATTTTGTTTATCGCTGCAATCGATGCTCTTTTCCCCGGCGAAAGTGGCGCTTATTCCGCTGCTTGTCCCTCAGAAACATCTCGATCAGGCGACTTCATTAATTAACACTAGCGAACTTATTGGTCTGATCGTCGGAAAGCTGATTAGCGGCGTTTTGATTGCGGCGATTCCGTTTGGGCTTCTGTTTCTCATAAATGGGACGGCATTTTTCGTATCCGCTGCATTGATTGCCCTTATTCACATTTCAGAATCTGCCGGCCTAAAAAGCAAAGGGGCAGAAGCCCTTAAGACAGGCTACAGAATGCTGAAGGGCAACTCATCTTGGATGACTGCTGTCGGTTATTTTTTTATCGTAAATCTTGTCATTGCCGGGTTTATTTCTGTAATGGGGCCGATTCTTGCAGTGGAACGTTTTCATGAGAACTATTCCGTATGGTTCGCTATCATGTATTCAATGTTTCAGGGCGGTATGCTCTTAGGGAATCTTGCTGTATTTTTCAAGTGGAATACGAAGCGGCTAGAACGGCTTTATCCCAGAACTTTAACAGCGGTAGGGCTGCTCATTATGTTTTTGTTTTTTCCGCTTAGCGGGCTGGAATGTGCCATTTTTTTGGTGCTGGGCGTCATCATCTCCTATATTGATGTGCAAACGGTTCTGTATTTTCAAAAGACGGTTCCGACTGAATACTTCGGAAGAATATTCGCGCTTATTTTTTCTATTGTAAAGATGGGAGAACCTCTTTCAGCAGCTGTTTACACAGTGCTTCTTGTGTTTATGGACGCTGATTATATTTTTCTGGCTGTCGGTCTGACTCTCGTCCTGACTTTTTTTATATTGTCAGTGAGGCAAGGAATGCAGCGGGATACCGGAAAAAAAGCGAATCAGTTTTTTTAATTTCTATATAAAGGAGCTGCCGATGATCATGCGGCAGCTCTTTTATTAAAGATCCAAATAAAGCCTTACCATATCGCGGCATTGAATCCCGTTTTCAAAAATGTCCTCATCATAATGTCTGACAAAGAAATCGTGGTCGATCGCCTGAAGGCGGAATCCGCATTTTTGATAGAGAGAAAGCTGATGAATGCTGGAATTCCCCGTGCCGATTTCAATCGTGTCCGCCCCCAGCTCCTTCGCTTTTTCGATGGCGTCAAGTACAAGCTGTTTGCCAAAGCCCTTCTTCTGAAGAGATTCTTTTACCGCAATATTTACAATTTCAACTGTTTGCGGCCTTGTTTTTAGCAATACATAAACACCTGCAAGCTCATCACCGGCCCAAGCTGTGTAACATTCTCCCCTCTCAAGATATTCATCTACAATGTCTTTCGATGGATCGGCGAGCAGCAATAGATCATATAGTTCGTCATTTGTTTCTTTTCCTAATTCAATCCTGAGCTTTTGCATATTCATTCCACCTTTTTAGTCTGATAGACATTTAATTTTTTCATTCGTTCCCAATTTCATTCTGTTTTATTATAAAATATGAAAAGCAGTAAATGTTATCAAATTAGTAGAATAGGAGGAAAGTCATGTTTTTTTGTAAGAATTGCGGCTCCCAGAATAATGAAGGAGCCAAGTTTTGTAAACAATGCGGCACCCCGATCGGAGGGGGCAGCAAACAGGCAAATCAAGAAACAACTAGCACTGCAGAAACAAGGCAGGCTCCGCGAAAACCGATCCCTAAGAAAACCATCATTTTATGGAGCAGCATTGCCGCAGCATGCGTTATATTATTCGCCGCATATAAAACCGGAGCGTATTTTACTTCAAAGGATAGGTTAGTCGACAAGTTTGAACAGGCCGTAAATGATGGGGATCAGGACCAAATCGCGACTCTGCTTACACCGGTAAATGACAATCTTAAACTCACTAAAAATAATGTAAAACCGTTTCTTACATATTTGAAGGATCATCCAGACAAAAAAGATGAACTTTTTGCATCGCTGCGTGATGAAACAGCCCAGAAGGATATCGTATACGCAGAAAAAGACGGAAAAAGCCTGCTGGTATTTGACCATTACGACTTAAAGGTAGCACCTGTTTATTTTGAAGTGACCAGCAATTATAAAAATACCGATTTATATGTCAATAAAGAGGAAGCCGGATCTGTAAAGAAAGCAGATCAAGCACAAACCCTCGGTCCGTACATTCCCGGCGAATATACAGTCTCAGCCAAACTGAAAAACGATGTCGTTGACCTTGTGAAAAAGGAAGACATTCAGGCGGTTGGCGATAACAGCTTTCGTGTTGATCTCTCATTGGAAGCAGACGATGTGACATTCAGCTTAGCGGATGACATCAAGAGCGGGAAGGGAGATTTGCTGATTAACGGTAAATCAATTCATAAAGATCCGTTCAAATCCGTAACATATGGTCCGCTGCTGACAGATGGATCAATGACAGCTTCAGTCGAGGCAGAATTTCCGTGGGGAAAAACAAAAACTGCCGGCGTTCCGATCGATGATAAAGAAATGGAGTTACCGTTAATTCCTGATCAAGATACACAGGAACAGATTATGAACACAATTGTCAAAACAACAAAACAATACTCCAAAGCTCTATCTGATGGGAATACAGCCCAGATGACAGAGGCAAGTGCCAATTGGAAGGCGGAGACGAAGGACACCGTCGATTCTATGAAAAGCGCGGATTCATACTTAAAAGATAGATACTTGGAAACTGATTTTGACCTGGACACATTTGCCCTCTCTCAGAAAAACGACGGAACGTGGCAGGTATCCGTAACAGGAATAGAACTTCACCAGTCTTCTTCGTATAACGACTATACAAAATCTGAAATGACTGACGACAGTCCGAGTTATGAATATCTTCTTTCATATGATAAAAAACAGAAAAAATGGATTTTCGAAGATGCAGAATCAACATTCGAATCTGCAGGCACAAATATAAAGAAAATCAAAAATGATAAACCAGAGACATACACTTCCGCCTGGGCTGGCTCGAAAAACAAAGGCAGTGAAAGCTCTGCAAGCGGCAATGTTACAGATGAACAAGTGACATTATTTATGGGCAGTTATCTGCAAAGTCAGGCAGATGCCGTGAATCAAAATAATTTCTCACTGATGGAAGACAGCCTTGAAAAAGGAAGTTCCCTTTACTCCGACCAGCAGCATCTCGTGGCGAAACTAAATAAAGAGGGGACAACAGAAGACTTTAATAACTATGAAGTGAAAAGCTGGAGCCAAAATGGGTCGGCTGTCACGATTAAGACGTATGAAGAATTCTACATCACAAAATCAGGCGGCAGTCCAAAGCTCAGAACATATAACTGGACCTACACCGGCGTAGTGAAGAACGGAAGAATTTACTTAACGTCTATTCAATAAAACAACCCCATCACCAGCAGGTGATGGGGTTGTTTTTAAAAGAGCATATAACGGAAAATTTCTTTGACATAGTGTTCGATAATAAGCTGAAATGTAACGCAGATGATCAGATAAATCACAATCGTTGAGTAAATGACATCAATTTTCCCTTTATATGAATGCTGGTAACTGCTCAGCATCGCAGGAGGAATGGCGAAGAATGCACCGATTAAACCAACGGCTAATATGGTAAAGCAAATGTCTGTATGTAATAAAAAGAAGAAAAGGGCAAGAATCAAAATAGCCGTAAACGGTATGAGAAACGCTCCGAATCTTGAGAATGAATCCTTGAAAGATACTTGGTTTCCCGCGATTTTCAGGGCGAAAAAGATGAATGCATGCAGGCCAAATAGAAATAAAATAAAATAAATGGTTGGCTCTAAGAAGATTGCTGTAAAGCTTACGCTTCCGGGACCGTCTGAAAAAAGAATATAAAACATCAAAGGGGTCAGCAAACTAAAAAGAACCATCGTAATGATTGCGCTGATCAGCTGCTCTCCGCCTGTTGTTTTACATTCCTGATAAGGGCGTTTCAGGACGGATAAGACAAATGAACCGAACTGTTTTGCTGCTTGCTTTGCAGCGGCTCCGGTTTGAGCTGGATGCTGGTGGCCTGATTGACCGGGGAGCGGTGATCCGCATTTCTCACAAAAATTTCCGCCATCTGTTTGATGGCCGCATTGAGGACAATACATAAAATAACTCCTTTACATGTAATATAGGGAAAATAGACTAATAGTTTTATTATAAAAGAAAAAAGTTGTAAAGTAATCAATATTCATACAAAAAAAGACACGTGCCTGATAGCAGCTGTGTCTTTTTTATCTAGTTGTTAATATATTTCTCAAATACATCCCCAAAATCCTTAATATGATACTGCGAGCGAACGGATGTCAGCCAAGTAAAACCGAATTCGGTCAGCTCTTTGTATTGCGTTTCAATATTAACGTGCTCAGGGCGGGTATGGTGAAGAATCGTCACTGTTTTATCTAAGCTTTGCTCCGCTTGATTGATTAAAATGTCATTTTCATAGGTTGTTTCAGCGATGCGAAGCAGTGCTTTATAAAGGTCTTTTAACTTTTCAATCTGGTCTTTGTGGACATCAATGTCGAATTGTTCACCGCCCAGCTTGAACTTAATTTCAACATCCAAATCCACTTTTCCGGCAGTTTCAAGAAAAACGTCAGAGATTTTATATTGCGAATAAGGATAGCGTTTCAACGTACGTTTTGAGGAAGTGGCGCGTTCGCCGTCTACATGGATCAGGGCCAGGTTCGTAAAGCAATACTCGTCTGCTTTTGTTTTAATCAAGAAATAAATTTTCTCATTATCTTCATGCATGACATAATCATCTGCGTCTGTTTTGTCATAGTCCTGAGGTTCGATAATTTTTCCGATATCAGATAAGCCCAAGGCATCTGCCGCAATTTTTTTGAACATCTGTATACGTCCTTCCTATTCAATTTGTCACTTCATTGTAGCATGGCGCGTTTCTGACAGGCTATAAAGGGTTTACCGGGAAATCGCCTCCGGGTAAAAGGGTGGAGAATAATTCTATTTCCTGTGCAGAGACTATCAACAAGGAGGTATATGATGTTCTCATTCATCGTTCACGTCTTCATTTCTTTATTCGCAGTATCGAATCCGATTGGAAACGTACCGATATTTCTGACGCTGACAGAAGGCTATACTGCAGCGGAAAGAAAAGCGATTGCCCGGAAGGCAGCTATTTTATCCTTTTTTATTCTCGCGGCTTTTTTGGTTTTCGGCCATCTTATCTTTAAACTGTTTGATATCAACATTCACGCGCTCCGAGTGGCGGGCGGCATATTCATTTTCGGCATTGCCTATAATCTATTGAATGCGAAAGAATCACACGTGCAATCTCTTCACCATGATGAACATAAGGAAAGCAAGGAAAAAGCGGATATATCCGTCACACCTTTATCCATTCCGATCATTGCTGGGCCTGGAACGATTGCAACAGTGATGAGCCTTTCCGCCGGTCATAGCGGCATTGGTCATTATGTGGCTGTCATGATCGGCATAGCCGCCGTTATTGCCCTGACCTTTCTCTTTTTCCACTATTCTGCTTTTATCAGCAGCAAACTCGGAAAAACCGAGATGAATGTGATTACCAGACTAATGGGATTAATTTTAGCCGTGGTTGCGGTCGGGATGATTGGTGCCGGGCTGAAAGGCATGTTTCCGGTCTTAACCTCATGATGCAAAAAGCAGCTCTCTTATTTTAGAGAGCTGCTTTCTTTTGTTTTCGGCACATACCGAAAGACTTCCTCACTCTCAAAAAATTCAATCAACCTGCTCAGCCAATCATAGTATTGAAGCCATTCTTTTAATTCATTCAGCAGCTGATTGACTTTCTCTTCCGCTTCCGGGGTAAGCCCGTCCCTTTGTAAAAGATCACTCAGCTCCCGGTTTAATTTTTTATACAGCACTTTGTTTTTGCTCACGACCTTTGTCCAATTCGCCGCGAATAAAGAAATGAAGGTTTGATAATAATCCTGCTCGACGTCATAAAGGTCTTTTCGTACGCCTTTTTCAAACACCTTTTCGGCGATATTGGCATCGATCATTTCCCGGACAACCTGGCTCATCCGTGTTTTGCTCATGCCCGTTGCCTCAGAGAGCTCGCTTAAGGTCATTGGTTTTCGATTCATATAAATAATTCCGAGCACACGTCCGACAGTTGAAGGCATTCCAAACGTATGCATATTTTCGGCAATCTTCTCAATGAGATGCTCTTCAGCATGTTCAATGATGTCGAGAGCGGTTTTTTTCACAGCTGATCATCCCTTCAAATGGCAATTGATGGTGTCAATATATCATATTTCTTCCTGGTGTTGAAAATAGCTGAATGCAGAGGAAGTGGGAGGTATCCGGCGTAATTGTAAGAACACCCTTTCCGTCTCGGTCATAACAATAAATAATCTATAAATAACATATAATTTCAACACATTGTAAACTTTTTATTTTACAAAGTTCAAACTATAATAAGGATTATACTTTTCAGAAAATTTAAAGGAAACCTGCGGAGGTGCACGGATTGCTGAAATTGGAACAAGTGTCAAAAGTATATAAAGGCGGCAAAAAAGCTGTGAACAGCATTGATTTAGATATTGCCAAAGGTGAATTTATCTGTTTTATCGGCCCGAGCGGCTGTGGAAAAACGACGACGATGAAGATGATCAACAGGCTGATAGAACCATCGTCTGGAAGGATCTTTATCGACGGAGAAAATATTATGGAACAGGACCCGGTTGAGCTGAGGAGAAAAATCGGCTATGTAATTCAGCAGATTGGTTTGTTCCCCCATATGACCATCCAGCAGAACATCTCACTCGTACCAAAGCTGCTGAAATGGCCTGAGGAAAAACGGAAAGAACGGGCGCGCGAGCTGTTAAAGCTTGTGGATATGGGCCCAGAGTATTTAGACCGTTATCCGCATGAGCTCAGCGGCGGACAGCAGCAGAGAATCGGCGTGCTGCGCGCACTGGCAGCGGAACCCCCTCTCATTTTAATGGATGAACCGTTCGGAGCGCTTGATCCGATTACGCGTGATTCCCTTCAGGAAGAATTCAAAAAACTGCAGAGAACCTTAAACAAAACGATTGTGTTTGTAACCCACGATATGGATGAAGCGATTAAGCTTGCTGACAGGATTGTGATATTAAAAGCGGGAGAAATCGTTCAAGTCGGCACACCTGATGAGATTCTTCGAAACCCGGCAAATGAGTTTGTTGAAGAATTTATCGGGAAAGAGCGCCTGATTCAGTCAAGACCGGATATCGAGCGGGTAGAGCAAATGATGAACAGAACGCCGGTGACGGTATCTGCGGACAAAACGCTTTCTCAGGCGATTCAGCTGATGAGAGAAAAACGTGTTGACTCGCTGCTCGTTGTGGACCGGCAAAACGTGCTGAAGGGCTATGTTGATGTGGAAATGATTGATCAAAACCGCAAAAAAGCGAGCATCGTTGGCGACGTATACCGTTCAGATATATATACCGTTCAAAAAGGGGCGCTTCTTCGCGATACAGTCCGAAAAATTTTGAAGCAGGGGATCAAGTATGTTCCGGTCGTCGATGAACAGAACCATTTAGCAGGGATTGTGACAAGAGCGAGCCTCGTTGATATCGTGTACGATTCCATATGGGGCGACGAGGAAAACCAGCTCATGACGATCTGACCAGGGGAGGAGCTCTTTTAAGATGAATCACATGATGACTTTTTTGCAAACGAACGGCGGAGAGCTGCTGTATAAAACAGGAGAGCATTTATATATTTCACTCATAGCCGTTGTATTGGGCATTATCGTTGCAGTGCCGCTCGGCGTTGCTCTCACCAGAATGAAAAAAGGCGCAGGTGCGGTTATCGGTTTCGTAAACATTGTGCAAACCCTGCCGAGTCTGGCGATTTTAGCCTTTTTTATTCCGCTTCTCGGCGTAGGAAAAGTGCCTGCGATTGTCGCTTTATTTTTCTATTCGGTGCTGCCGATCCTGCGCAATACGTATACCGGCATTAAAGGTGTAAATAAAAACCTGCTGGAATCGGGGAAAGGGATTGGCATGACCGGCTGGGAGCAGATTCGGCTCGTTGAAATCCCGCTGGCGATTCCCATCATCATGGCGGGGATCCGCACATCAACGATCTACCTAATTGGCTGGGCGACACTTGCGTCGTTTATCGGGGGAGGCGGCCTCGGGGACTATATTTTTATCGGCCTGAACCTATACCAGCCTGAATATATCATTGGCGGTGCCGTGCCTGTCACAATTCTGGCAATTATCATTGATTATGTCCTGGCCGTGACAGAACGAAAGGTGACGCCGAAAGGCTTACAAGGGATGAAGGAAGTTTCGTAAGGAGTTGGCTCTGTTGAAAATGACAAAAATCAAATGGCTTGGCGCGTTTGCTCTCGTCTTTGTCATGCTGCTAGGCGGCTGCTCTCTGCCGGGTCTAGGCGGCGCTTCTGACGATACGATCAAAATCGGGGCGCAGAGCATGACAGAATCAGAAATTGTAGCGAATATGATCGCGCAGCTTATTGAACACGATACAGATTTGAATACCGCTTTAGTGAAAAACCTCGGCTCAAACTATGTTCAGCACCAAGCGATGCTGGGCGGTGACATTGATATTTCAGCCACGCGCTATTCCGGAACAGATTTAACAAGCACCCTCGGCAAGGAAGCGGAGAAAGATCCGAAAAAAGCGCTGAACATTGTGCAGAATGAGTTTCAAAAGCGCTTTTCCTATAAATGGTTTGATTCCTACGGCTTTGATAACACATATGCCTTCACCGTAACAAAAAAATTTGCGGAAAAGGAGCATATTAACACCGTGTCCGACCTGAAAAAAAATGCCTCCCAATATAAATTAGGCGTCGACAATGCTTGGCTGAAACGAAAAGGCGACGGGTATAAAGGCTTTGTCAGCACATATGGCTTTGAATTCGGCACAACTTATCCAATGCAGATCGGGCTTGTCTATGACGCAGTCAAAAACGGGAAAATGGACGCCGTTCTGGCTTATTCAACGGATGGACGGATTAAAGCCTATGACTTGAAAATCTTAAAAGATGATAAGCGTTTCTTTCCGCCGTATGACTGTTCACCGGTGATTCCGGAAAAGGTGCTTAAGGCGCATCCGGAGCTTGAGGGTGTGATCAATAAGCTGATTGGGCAAATCGACACGGAAACGATGCAGGAACTTAATTATGAAGTGGATGGCAAGCTGAAGGAGCCGTCTGTCGTAGCAAAGGAATTTTTAGAGAAACATCATTATTTTGACTAAGAAAAGAGGTGGATCATATGGAAGTACTACAGCAGCTTGGCACATACTATTCGCAAAACGGCGGTTATGTGCTGCAGGAGTTTTGCCGCCATTTTCTGATGTCGGTGTACGGCGTTTTATTTGCCGCCATTGTTGGAATTCCGCTCGGCATCCTGATAGCCAGATACAGAAGATTAAGCGGATGGGTTTTTGCGGTCACGAACGTCATTCAGACCATCCCGGCTCTCGCCATGCTCGCCGTGCTGATGCTTGTCATGGGGCTGGGCGCTAATACGGTGATATTGTCATTATTTCTGTATTCTCTTCTGCCGATTATTAGAAACACGTATACTGGGATTATCAGTATTGAGCACGCCTATCTTGAATCCGGAAAAGCAATGGGGATGACAAAATTTCAAGTGCTGCGGATGGTCGAGCTTCCGCTTGCGCTTTCGGTCATAATGGCCGGCCTGCGCACCGCGCTTGTCATTGCCATCGGCATTACGGCCATCGGGACATTTGTCGGTGCTGGCGGTCTCGGGGACATCATCGTCAGAGGATCAAACGCCACAAACGGAACCGCGATTATATTAGCGGGAGCGATCCCCACAGCTCTGATGGCGGTGATTGCCGATTTGGTCATGGGTTGGCTTGAACGAGCGTTAAGCCCGATTAAAAAGAAGAAAAGAAACTATATTATAGCTGAAAGAAAAACCACCTCTATTTAAGGGACTGACCCCCGTTTTTGAGACAGGGATCAAAACACCTTTTAAACAGCCAATTGCCGATAGTTTATCGGTGATTGGTTGTTTAGTTTCGTTTGAATACGAATATTGTTATAATAATGAATGTATTCTGTGACAGTGCGTTCTACGATGGCGGTCGTAGTACGATCAATGCTGTTCAGATAGAACGTTTCAGACTTTAATGAGGAATGAAACGATTCGATGGTGGCATTATCAGCGGGCGTCCCTTTGCGGGACATGCTCATGGTAATGCCTTTTGTTTTAACAGCTTTCTGATACTCGTAAGATGTATACACAGATCCTTGGTCACTATGTAACACGCAGTTCTCGGGAAGTGTTGGCAGCTGATCAAGTGTATTTAGAACAAAATCTGTGTCCTGTTTATCTCCAATCGTAAAAGCAATCACTTCTCCATTGTATAAATCCAATATACTGGAAAGGTACAATTGTTTCTGTCCATAAGGCAAATAAGTGATGTCCGTTACTAGTTTTTCAAGAGGGCGATCAGACTGAAAGTTCCGATCCAATATATTATCGACTACGGCATATGGCTGCCCATTCTTCTTACGCTTTTTCACCTTAACTCGGCACTGCCACTGATTTTCCTGCATAATACGTTGAACCGTTTTATGGTTGATACACATTCCCTTTTTTAATATGGCTGTGATTTTCCGATATCCATATCGATACTTGTGCTCTCGGCACAACGTGCCGATTTGTTTTTCCAAATGGCGCTTGGGATGATCTTTCGTCAGATTCTTCTTCCAACGATAATAAGACGCACGTGAGATACCTAAATGAACACAGATATCCTGCACGGTCATTGTGCTGTGCAATACTTCTACAAGTTCGACTGACGTTTCGCTATCAACTTCCTTTCCAATTCGTTGTACTTTTTTAAAACTTCATTCTGTTGTCTCAGATAACGATTCTCTGCCTGCAGTTTCTCTAATTCGGAAGAATACTCCGGACCTTTTCCGTAAGTGTATTGCTTTCCAACAGGCTGTTCGAATCGATGTGTATCCCCAGCCTTATGCCATCTAACCCATGTCTGAACCTGTGTCTTATTCTTAATATTCAATTTCTGCATGATCTCTTTCATAGGCACGCCTGCCAATCTCATTTCTACAGCCTTCTGTTTAACTTCAACCGGATAACTCACTCTTGTCCCCATAGAAAAAACACCTCCAAGTCTAATTTCGGATAACAATCATCCGTTTTCAAACTTGAAGGTGTTTTTATTTGTCTCATCTTATGGGGTCAGTCCCTTAAATCAAACAGGGGTGTTTTTTTTATGAAAAACCTGTGTTAGTCCCGTTAAACGATACTTTCCAGCGTTGAAGTTAACAAGCATTTTTAAAAAAATCTTCAAATATCAGAAGGGAATTACCAATTTTAAGGTTGTTTTGAGAAAAGATTCAAGTTATAATAATAATACATTTATACAAACATCTAAATGTCTAAATGTTTTTTGAAAAGGAGAAAACCCTATGAATAATGTTTTCAAAGCTATATCAGATCCAACTAGGAGGAGAATTTTGGATTTGTTAAAAGGAGGGGATATGACCGCGGGAGATATTGCAGAACATTTTAATATCAGTAAACCGAGTATTTCTCACCATTTGAATATTTTAAAACAGGCGGAAGTCATAGCTGACCACCGCAAAGGGCAATTTATCTATTACTCTTTAAATACAACAGTACTTCAAGACTCAATAAATTGGATGCTTAACTTTATAAATAAAGGGGATAACGATTTATGAAGAAAAATATATTTTCCATAATTATTGTTTGTTTGAGTTTCTTGACTTCAATTATATTTTATCAGTACCTTCCGGAAGAAATACCGATACAATGGTCAGGAAATAAGCCGTCTGCCTTTATATCTAAACCTCTAACACTTTTTATTATACCTGTTGTTATACTTATTTATTATCTTACTTTTTATATGTTAACGATTAAGTCTACGCAAAAAAATAAAGCATTGCTTTTCCTAGCTTCTAATAATATGTTAATCCTTTTATATATTTTACAGCTCTCAACCCTTTTAATAAGTTTAGGATACGAATTGGATATTGATTTAATAATTGGGCTTGCTGTTGGCATCTTTTTAATTATTGGTGGAAATTCCATGCAGCTAGCAGAGCAAAACCATCTTATCGGATTGAGGACACCTTGGACATTAAAAGATGAGACTGTTTGGAAACTGGGGAATCGTTTTGCCTCTAAAGTACTTGTAGCGTGTGGTTTTATCATAGCCATTCTTTCATTTTTTACAGGGGAATATATTATTATAATTATGATTGTGTTAGTGCTGCTAGCATTAGTTATTTCAACGGTTGCTTCCTATCTTTATGACAAAAAGGTAAACGGTTCACGTTAAAAAAGTGTCTTGCGGAGTTACCCGCAAGACACTTGATTATAATGGATTATTGATGAATCAATTTTAGGGTTTTTGCAGCTGCAGCTTCTAAATCAGAATTATTATTAGAAGCTGAAGAGGAGTATTTAGCAACGTATTTCCAAACTGCAGTTGTTACGGCGGCAGCGGTTTGCAATGCAACCGCGTTAACGCCTACAACATATAAATATCCAGCTGCTACACAGACAGCATAAAGCCCGCAAGATGGAGTTACTTTACTGGAAGAGTATTTTACGTTTTGATTTTTCTTGGCGTATTTTTGGATAAGTTGATCTGCTTTGTTCATGTTATCAATGAGTTTTTTAGGGTCTTTACTGTCAATCGATTGTTTCAATTCATCCATATATTGTGGTTGATCTTTTTTTATAAATTTGACTACATCATTCACTAACTTTTTACCTTCTGTACTATTCGCCTCTTTTACGAGTTTAGGGTCTAAATCGCTTGAAATTAATTTACCAACTTCTCCTTGGCCAAATAAAAGTCCTCTAAAGTAATCTTCTCCAGTAAATGTATTGTTCTCTTTAGCTGTTGTACTGGACTCATTAGAGAAACCTACTAATGAAAAAACCAAAATTGACACCATGGAAACAATCATTATCCTAAGTAATTTACTTTTCAATTTATTATACCTCCATTAAATTATTTCTCCAGTATTTAAATATTATGAAACAATTTTGTAAGAAATTTGACTGATTCACCTCCTAATCTTTTAAAATTCCTTTTGCCTTTTTGGGATATATATTTAAATAAAGGAGAACACCAATTCATATTGATATTTTTTTGTATAGGATGCAGATATATAATTAATGCTGATATCATGATCAACCCGAAACTTACAATACCAATGCTGATTATTATTCCTATGTGAAATATTATTCCCAATATTAGCGCAATTCTTTTTATTCTGATATTAGAAATTATACTTGCTGCTAAGAACAGCTCAAAAATAGTTACTAACCAAGTGAAGACAACAATATAGTTGCTTTCCAGCAGTGGATTTAATAAATTAAGTTGATAATCAGGCAATCCAAAAACAGGATCAGAAAAGAAATAATAAATTGCTGTCCCTTCAGCCCACTCTTTATTTTTCAAACGCTCTAAAGCTGCATTTAAATAGATTACAAAGACCTGAATTTTAATTATTGTCACTAAATAAAATAATACTATCTTCTTTGTGAAAGAGTCATAATTAATATCTTTTATTTTCCAATGATTTTGCCTTGAATCTAATAATGTAACCGGAATTAAAAGAAATGAAAGAACAGTTGCAATTTGTTCACCGCCATCAATAGTTAAAGCCGAAGTTTGAATGCTATAGCAGATATACCAGTGGAAAAAACCGGTGTATCTAGGCCTCCACCCTATAACCACTAAAGCTAATATAAAAATCATTAAGTATCTTATAACCTCAAAACTAATGCTATATTTGTTAGCAAAACAAAAGGCAGTGGGGATGTAGACATTTTCACATGTGACATTATTTGCACTATAACTAAATAAAATATCAGCACTATTAAATAATAAAACTAGTAATGTTGAGAAACCAAGTAAACTTCTAGAAAGTGCATATGTATTTTTCCATGGATTATAGGTGTCAATATAACTTTCGAAACTATTTAATATTTTCATATTATTTTTATTTTTAGCACCTTTCTTTCAAAAGAGGTTGTTTGTTTAAAATCTATCCAATACCATGAGAGTGGTTTCTGTCGGTATATAAGATACTCTCCTTTGCTCAGATGTGTATAGTCTTTGCTTTTTTTTACTTCAATAGGCTTCATTTGTTTCTCTAAATTTGTGCAGGAGGTGTTGTTTTCACATGTTTTCCAATTCTTTTGTTCGATATTCTCAACAATTTTGCCTAATTCTATTGCCTGAACTCTTCCTTCTCTTTTTATCCCAAAAAAGTTATTTGGAATTGCATTAGGTAACTTTAAATTTTCTTTTGTGTGAAATGAAATGTTTTCTTCAGTAGGACTTTTACTATAAAAGCCAAAGCCTTGGGGAGACAATTGTTGCAAAAAATTTTTTTTGAACAGTGGATTCTGAGGTGAAAGGTTACAATAGTAATAAGTAGAAAATGAAAGGAAACATATAGTTGTTATAGTTGTAATTGCCTTTTTTTTGATTCGGATTACCTCCTTTAAGCCAATGTAATCATTTCAAAAAGATTATATAATAACTAGTAAGAATAATCAACAAAAATTGGATAATAAATAAAATACTGTAAAATATATTTAATTTTATTTTATGAGGAAAATTTGATATTTTATCATTTGGATTGTACGTAAAGAAGTTCCCAATATCAATTTTGGGAACTTCTTTACGGCTTCGGCACATATTTAAAAATTTCTTCGCTCTCAAAAAACTCAATCAAACGGCTGAGCCAATTATAATAATCAAGCCATTCCTTTAATTCTTTCAGCAGTTCATTCACTTTTTCTTCCGCTTCAGGAGTAAGCTCTTCATCCAACACGCTAAGCAGCTCCCGATTGAGTTTTTTATGCATCATTTTGTTTTTGCTGACGACTTTGCTCCAGGTGGCTGAAAACAGCGTGATAAATGTTTGATAGTAGTCCTGCTCAACCTCATATAAATCTTTTCGCACGCCTTTTTCGAACACCTTCTCGGCAATGTTGGCATCAAGCATTTCCCGCACTACCTGGCTCATGCGTGTTTTGCTCATGCCGGTGGCCTCAGATAATTCCGTAAGCGTCATCGGTTTTCGATTCATATAAATAATGCCCAGCACTCGTCCGACGGTAGAGGGCATTCCAAATGCATGCATGTTTTCCGCGATTCTTTCTATAAAATGGTCCTCGGCCTGTTCAATGATCGTTAACGGATCTTTCTCCAACGGTTTCATCCTTTCAGCTAACAATTCCGATGTCAATATACCACATTTTTGATACGGCGAAAATGCTGTCAAAAGAGAATTTGGCAGGAAATTGGAGCAATAAGGAGATCAACACACGTCAATGCGGGTAAATCAGCGTTTACACATACTTTATAAATAATATGAACAAATTGTAAACTTTTTATTTTATAAACTTTATTCTATAATGGGAAGCATTCAATTATCTGAAAAATTAAATTTAAACTGAACAAATTGAATAAACTTAATTTTGGAGGTGCGATGTTTGCTGACATTAGAAAATGTCTCGAAAACATACAAGGGCGGCAAAAAAGCCGTGAACAACGTAAATCTTAAGATTGCAAAAGGCGAATTTATCTGCTTTATCGGGCCGAGCGGCTGCGGAAAAACGACAACAATGAAAATGATTAACCGATTAATTGAGCCTTCCGCCGGGAAGATTTTCATTGATGGCGAAAACATCATGGACCAGGATCCTGTAGAGCTCAGGCGCAAAATTGGCTATGTGATTCAGCAGATCGGCCTGTTTCCCCATATGACCATTCAGCAGAATATCTCACTCGTCCCAAAACTGCTGAAATGGCCGGAGCAGCAGCGGAAAGAGCGGGCGCGTGAGCTTTTAAAATTGGTCGATATGGGGCCAGAATATGTAGACCGTTACCCTCATGAATTAAGCGGGGGGCAGCAGCAGCGAATTGGTGTATTACGGGCACTTGCCGCGGAGCCGCCGCTTATCTTAATGGATGAACCGTTTGGGGCACTCGACCCGATTACGAGGGATTCCCTCCAGGAAGAATTTAAAAAACTGCAAAAAACCTTACATAAAACCATCGTATTTGTTACCCACGATATGGATGAAGCGATTAAGCTGGCAGACCGGATTGTGATTTTAAAAGCGGGAGAAATCGTTCAAGTTGGAACGCCCGATGACATTTTAAGAAATCCGGCAGACGAATTTGTTGAGGAATTTATCGGCAAGGAGCGGCTGATTCAATCATCCAGCCCGGATGTTGAACGGGTTGACCAGATTATGAACACACAGCCTGTAACGATCACCGCGGATAAAACGCTTTCTGAGGCCATTCAGCTGATGAGGCAGGAACGGGTCGATTCATTGCTGGTCGTCGATGACGAGCACGTTCTGCAAGGCTATGTCGATGTTGAAATCATTGATCAAAGCCGGAAAAAGGCCAATCTCATAAGTGAAGTTTTACATGATGATATATACACAGTACTGGGCGGCACACTGCTGCGCGACACGGTCCGCAAAATTTTAAAACGGGGTGTCAAATATGTTCCCGTTGTGGATGAAGACCGACGCCTGATCGGAATTGTGACGAGGGCAAGTCTGGTCGACATCGTGTATGACTCCCTCTGGGGAGAAGAAAAGCAGCTCGCAGCATTGTCATAGGGAGGGGCGATAAGTCATGCATCATATTGTTCAATTTTTGCAAACCAATGGGAGCGAGCTTCTTTATAAAACATACGAGCATATTACGATATCGCTCATTGCTGTGATCTTAGGCGTGCTGGTTGCCGTCCCCCTAGGGGTTGTGCTTGCCAGAATGAAAAAAGGAGCCGGCACCATTATCGGCATTGTCAATATCATTCAGACGCTGCCGAGTCTGGCCATCCTCGCTTTTTTTATTCCGCTCCTTGGTGTAGGGAAGGTTCCGGCCATTGTGGCTTTGTTTTTCTATTCCGTATTGCCGATTCTTCGCAACACGTATACCGGCATTCGCGGCGTCAACAAAAATCTGCTCGAGTCTGGTAAAGGAATCGGAATGACGCCGGCTGAACAAGTCCGCTTGGTGGAGCTGCCGCTTGCCGCGCCAGTGATCATGGCGGGAATCAGGACATCGACGATTTACTTAATCGGCTGGGCCACGCTTGCTTCCTTTATCGGAGGCGGCGGATTGGGTGATTACATTTTTATCGGACTGAATTTATATCAGCCAGAATATATCATCGGGGGCGCGGTACCTGTCACGTTATTGGCAATTGTGATTGATTATGTGCTGGCAGTTGCTGAACGAAAACTGACACCTGCCGGCATGCAGAGATTGAAGGAATTGTCATAAGGAGGCGGCTCATGAAAAGAAAATATCTCAAATTAATGATAGGTTTAGCACTTGCGGCAACGCTGACGCTGAGCGGCTGTTCGCTTCCTGGTCTCAGCGCTGCTGCAGACCAGACCATTAAAATCGGCGCGCAAAGCATGAGCGAATCAGAAATCATCGCCAGCATGCTTGGCCAGTTGATCGAACACCATACTGATCTCAAAACAACAACGATTAAAAATCTTGGCTCCAACGCGGTGCAGCAGCAGGCTTTAATGAATGATGAAATCGACATTGCGGCCACAAGATATACGGGAGACGCGCTGACAGGCACGCTGAGAATGCAACCTGAAAAAGATCCGGACAAAGCGCTGGCGCTTACTCAGCGGGAGTTTAAAAAAAGATATGATTTAAAGTGGTATGACTCCTACGGGTTTGATAATACATATGCCTTTACAGTCAGCAAGGAGCTGGCCGACCAATACCATTTAGAGACCGTATCAGACGTTAAAAAATGGGCGCCGCAATTAAAGCTGGGCGTTGATAACTATTGGATGAAGCTCAAAGGAAACGGCTATCAGGATTTTACGAAAACCTACGGCATGACATTCGGCGGCACGTATCCAATGCAGATCGGCCTTGTGTACGACGCGGTGAAAAGCGGAAAAATGGACATTGTGCTTGCGTATTCAACCGATGGAAGAATCAAGTCCTATGGTCTCAAAATGCTAAAGGATGATAAACAATTTTTCCCGCCGTACGACTGCTCTCCTGTTGTTCCGGAAAAGGTGCTCAAAGAACATCCTGAGCTTGAAGGCATCATCAAGAAAATGCTCGGGAAAATCGACACAGCCACGATGCAGGAGCTTAACTATGAAGTCGACGGCAATCTCAAAGAACCGTCTGTCGTTGCCAAGGAATATTTAGAAAAACATCACTACTTCGAATCGTGAAAGGGGGAAGAGGTCAATGAACGTGTTTGAACAGTTAATGATGTATTACACGCAGAATGGCAGTTACGTCATGGATGAATTCGGCCGCCACTTTCTCATGTCGGCTTACGGCGTATTGTTTGCCGCTGTCGTCGGGGTTCCGGTCGGAATCCTCATCGCGCATTTTCGCCGTTTGTCAGCCTGGGTGTTTGCAGTAACAAACGTTATTCAAACAATCCCGGCGCTCGCTATGCTGGCCGTCTTAATGCTTGTTATGGGGCTCGGCGCAAATACCGTGATTCTATCATTATTTCTGTATTCCCTGCTGCCGATTATTCGAAACACGTACACAGGCATTATCAGTATTGAGCATGCCTACTTAGAATCGGGAAAAGCAATGGGTATGACGAAATTCCAAGTGCTCAGAATGGTTGAGCTCCCGCTCGCACTTTCTGTCATTATGGCGGGCCTTCGCACGGCTCTCGTCATTGCCATCGGAATTACAGCGATTGGCACATTTGTTGGTGCCGGAGGCCTTGGGGACATGATTGTCCGCGGCTCAAACGCAACAAACGGAACTGCGATTATTCTAGCCGGAGCGATACCAACTGCGGTGATGGCGGTAGGGGCGGATTTGCTCATGGCCTGGCTGGAGCGGGCATTAAGTCCGGTGAAGAAAAAAAGAACCGGGGCGAAACACGTTCAATCAGCTGCATAGAATAGAAAAAGAGGCTGGACTCCAGCCTCTTTTTTCTATTTAAATCGTAAACTGACCCATCTTCTCATTAAGCTCCTTCGCCAGCTGCTCAAGCTCTTCAGCATTTTGAAGCACTTGATCCATCGAATGGGCGGATTGCTCGGTTATTGAAAATGTTTCTTCAATGCCGGCGGCCGACTCTTCGGATACAGAAGCGATATTTTCAATCGATTGATTGATAGTAATCGATTGGTTTGTTAACTGTTTCAGGCCATCCGTTACTTCCTTAATGCTGTCTGCAACATGAGTGACGGATTGCTTGATATGCCGCATAGCCTGTCCGGTGTCTGTCAGGTTTTCCGTTCCTTTTTCGACTTCTGTAAAGCTGCTTTCCAAGTACGTAATGACAGTGTGGATCTCCTGCTGTGTCCCGCCTACAATCCGGGTAATATCCTGCACGGAATCAGAAACGCCGTCAGCCAGCTTTCTGACCTCCTCTGCCACAACGGCGAAGCCTTTGCCGCTTTCTCCTGCGCGGGCAGCTTCAATCGCGGCGTTAAGGGACAGCAAATTCGTTTGCTCGGCAATTCCGTTGATGACCTGAACGAGCTTGTTGATATCCTGAGAATGCTGTTCCAGTGATCTCACTTTATGCACGGCTTCTTGAACAATATGATGGATGGTTTTCATTTGCTGTAATGACGTAGCCATATTTTCGTTTCCGCTTACCGCGAGTTCGAGAACGTTTTGAGACGTATCGCTGATGGTGATGCCGTGATTATAGGCTTTATCAATGTTTTCAGTGAACTCATTCATCGATTCGGCAATCGTCACCGCGTCTTGGGCCTGCTGTTCAGAGCCCTCAGCCATTTCGTTCATCGTCTCGGTAATATGTTTGCTGCCGGATCTTGTTTCATTCGTTGCGGTTGCAAGCACCTGTGAAGAAGAAAGAACCCGGCTTGATATTTCTTTAGAATATCCGACAATATCTCTCAGATTCCCTACCATTTTTTGCAGCGCTTCATTCAGATCACCCAGCTCGTCTTTTGAGTTGAGCGGCTCCATATCGTTCGACAGATCGCCTTCGGCAATATGATTGGCAGATTCCTTCATGCGAATGATAGGCTTTACAATGTTTCGCGTGATATAAAGCCAGATGAAAATGCTGATGAGGATCGATGCTGCCACAAGCAAAGCAGTGTAAATGAGCCCTTTATGATAGACGGCCTTCGTTTCTTTTACCGCTGTGTTGCTGCCTTCTTGATTTAAGTCAACAAGCTGAGTGATTGTTTTTTTCATATCCTCAAAGCTGGCCTCAGTCTGAACCAATAAACCTCTTGCTTTGTCCATGTCATTTGTGCGGCCGCTTTCGATAATTTGCGCATGAATATCCATATAGGTGTTCACTTCAGTTTGAAGCTGCTCGAACAGTTTCTGCTCTTTATCATTGGAGATCGTTTTTTCGTAGTTATCGAGCTTTTGGTTAATGTCTTCAATGATCTGATTCATTTCTTGATCAAGTGTATCCATTTTGCTTTTGTCTGTGTAAATCAGAAAGTCCTTTTCTTTTGAAGACAGGTGCTCGGTTACATAATTAATCGATGTGATTTCTTTGATGCCGTCAATCCATTTCGTGTTGATTTCATCTGTTTTTTGAATGATATGCTGCATATTAAGAACGCCTATTCCGCCTACAAGTAAATTGATCAGGATCAGTGTCAAAAATACCAGGCTGAATTTGCGGGAAATCGTCAGTCGCATATAGTGGTCTCCTTTAAAAACGTAATGTGTGGATGTACTATATATCGGCTGAGAAATCGTTTTTTTACCTGGAAAAAAATAAAAAACGGCTCTTTTCTCGTCTTTGAGATCAGAACCGTTTTAGCAATTAGTCAAGAAAGGAAGGGTCAATCCATTCAGTCGCCCATTTAGAAATCTCACCTAAAATGGGTGCTAGCGCCTTTCCTTTATCAGTCAATGAATATTCGATGCGAACCGGAGTTTCAGGGATGACATCCCGCTTCACTACTCCTTCAAGCTCAAGTTCTTTCAGCCGTTCTGACAGAACTCTGCCGCTTAGATTTGGAAGTGCTGCTTCAATTTCGCTAAATCGCTGAGACCCGTTCAAGAGCTGAAATACGATTAAAGCGACCCAGCGTTTACTTAAGATGTCGACTGCTTTTTCAAATCTAGGACACATTTCTGATTGGTTCATACTTTTCACCTCGTCTGTCACTATTATA
Organism: Bacillus sp. FSL L8-0358; assembly: GCF_038593095.1. Lineage (NCBI taxonomy): Bacteria > Bacillati > Bacillota > Bacilli > Caryophanales > Bacillaceae > Bacillus > Bacillus sp. FSL L8-0358. Next base: position 3,330,949 of record NZ_CP151962.1, on the reverse strand, counting down.
ACGCAAATAACGAGGGAGGGTATGCAAGCGTGATTGATAAAATATAGAAAGAGAAACAGGGGATTATGAGGAAGAGGCCCGTTTTTTTGCTTCTGAAGACAAAAAATCGAAGTATTTGCTGAGATTTTCAATATCCTGCTTTGAGAGATGTTCCCATTTTTGACTATTGAAAATCGGGAGGTGCTCCGCTCCGCGAGTGACAGCCGTCTGGTAAATGTCATAAACGGATTGATAGCTTTCAGATGCTTCGCGGATTTCTTCAGGAAAGGCCTGAATATGACCTGCGGCGGCCATGAGGTTTTCGTACGGCACTTTCAGGACGGCTGCCAGTTTTTTAATCGTGGCGGGTTTTGGCGTCCCGCGTTTGCCGTTTTCAATTTTTGAAATGGTGGCCGAGCTGATGCCTGAGTACACCGCAAGCTGATTCACTGTCAGTTTGCGGGCGCGGCGCAGCTCCCGTAATTGCTGTCCGAACGGTGACATGGTCTATCGCCTCACATTTCTATCAAGAGTCAGTCATCAGCAGACCGTTTTTTGGCTTCGTCTGAAATAAACGAAAAATAATGATCCAGCATGAGCAAATCTTCTTTATTGAGATATTGCCACTTTTCGTTCTCAAGAAGCGCAAGGTTTTTCAGATCATAGGCCTCCGCTTTTTCAAGCAGCTTGCACTTCGTTTCATAAGGGGCCCTGGCTTCATGCACTTCTTCGATGTAACCAGCCTTGTACATAAGCCCCTCATAAGGAATTTTTAAGGCCTCTGCCAGTTTTTTGATGGTGGCAGGTTTGGGAACGCCCCGTTTTCCGTTTTCGATTCTGGAGATGCCGGCTGCGCTTACGCCTGAATAAGTCGCCAGCTGGTTGACTGTTAACTTTCTCTCTTCACGCAATGCCCGTAATTGTTCGCCAAAGCTTTCCATATATCTCACCCCGTCCCTCACTGTTACTCATATTTTAGTATGTTTATTGACTAAAGGGAATAGGTAGACTGGAAATGTATTGACAAAAGTTAACATAAGCCGTAATGTAAAAGTATAGAAAAAAGTTTTTCAGGAATGGAAGGTGAGGAAAGTGCCAGTAGAAAAGATACAGATTAGACGTGATTATGTCTTGCAGTATATGGTTAATAACGATTATTCCCTTAATCAGCTTGCGCTGGAAATCGGAGTCTCACCCGCCACACTGAGCCGCGTGCTGAATGGAGAAAGACGGCCGGGGCAGCTTGTGATTGGTAAAATGCTTCACTATTTTAATTTGAAATTTGAGGATCTTTTTTACTATGATTTTGTTGACAAAAGTCAATGAGATAGAGAAAACGCAAGGAGATCCAAGCGTTTTCTATCTTGAATGATGTGTCAGCACAAACCCTGTCACCAGCTCATTGCACGTTTTCCATTGTTTTGTCGGCAATTGATGTCCCTGATATTCCAATCTGAAAAATTCGGCATGTCTGCACGCTCTTCGGTAATAGCCTGCGTTTGTAAAGGTCCAGTCCCGCAGGCCGCCATACATAAACAGCATTGGCATGTTTAGGCGGGGCAGCTGTTCAATGCAGTTGTAGCCAAGTGAATCCAGATAATACTGATGCCAATGTGCCTGATCTGCTTTTTTCATATGGTCTGTTAATATGCTGCGAAGCTGTCTGTCTTTTGTGTGGCTGCCAGCGAGGATTTTCATGAGCAAACCGGGGTTTTTTTCAAGCAGATATATTCCCAGTTTGTGCAGCTTCTGGCCGATTACGTTATGAACAGCGGGGTAGGCGCCGGACAGAATAAGGTGTGACACTTTGTCCGGGCGGGTGAAGCCGATATGCTGCGCGATTAAGCCTCCGGCAGAATACCCAAATAACACAGCTTTATCAATGTGCAAAGCGTCCATGAATTGCACGATCTCGTTTGCGTAATAGGAAATAGACGCTGGCTGATCGATGTGATCACTATCACCGTGGCCGCTTAAATCGGGAAAAATCACCCTGAAATGCTTGGATAGAAGGCGCTGATAATAAAAAACCTTGCGTCCCATGCCCGGCGGGTGGATAAAAATGATAGGGATTCCCTGGCCATATTCTTCATAAAAAAGATGTTTCCTGCTGTCTATGCTGATAAGCGGCATCGCTTTTCTCCTTTGACCTTTTCATATGACTAGGGTAACCAAGATAAAACGTCTTATCCGGCCTTTTGGCGTCTGATACAGCGTGACATGCCAACCTTTTTCATGTAAAATAGAAGTAATGTAGCCAGTGAGTCTGGAGGTGTATGGGATGCACGCAGTTTTGATTACCTTATTGGTTATCGTCAGCATTGCACTTATTATTGTCGTTTTGCTTCAATCCAGTAAAAGCGCCGGATTATCTGGTGCGATTTCAGGCGGAGCGGAGCAGCTCTTCGGGAAACAAAAAGCAAGAGGTCTTGATTTAATTTTGCACCGCATTACGGTAGTGCTGGCAGTCTTGTTTTTCGTGTTAACGATTGCGCTTGCTTATATCCTATAGGGCAATGTTTGTATAAGGTCTGATGTGAAGTCAGGCCTTTTTCACGTTTCTTGATGATATTCAAAACGTTTTTTTCTGATTAAACTGTGGAAAACTAAAATGATCGTGCAGATAGAAAGGGAGACATGAGCATGAAAGTTGTGACACCAAAACCATTTACATTTAAAGGCGGAGACAAAGCGGTGCTTTTGCTGCATGGCTTTACAGGAAATACAGCGGATGTAAGGATGCTGGGACGATATTTGAATGAACGCGGCTATACGTGCCACGCGCCTCAATATGAAGGACATGGCGTCCCGCCTGAAGAACTTGTACATACGGGGCCCGAAGACTGGTGGAAAAACGTAATGGATGGCTATGAATACTTAAAATCTGAAGGCTATGAGAGCATTGCTGCCTGCGGACTGTCGCTTGGCGGGGTTTTTTCGCTGAAATTGGGTTACACTGTACCCATAAAGGGAATTGTCCCAATGTGCGCACCGATGCATATTAAGAGTGAAGAGGTCATGTATCAAGGCGTTCTTTCATACGCTCGCAATTACAAAAAGTTTGAGGGGAAAAGCCCTGAGCAAATTGAAGAGGAAATGAAAGAATTCGAAAAAACGCCGATGAATACCCTCAAGGCGCTGCAAGACTTAATTGCTGATGTGCGGAATAATGTCGATATGATTTATTCACCGACATTTGTGGTGCAGGCCCGTCATGACCACATGATTAATACCGAAAGCGCCAATATTATTTACAACGAAGTGGAAACTGATGATAAACAGCTGAAATGGTACGAGGAATCAGGGCATGTCATTACACTCGACAAAGAACGTGACCTCGTCCATCAGGATGTGTATGAATTTTTAGAGAAGCTCGATTGGTAATCTACAGGAGGTCGGATAATGGAAAAAGAAGCATTTATGGAAAAGCTTCTCTCGTTTATGAAGGAAGAGGCGTACAAACCTCTGACCGTTCAGGAACTTGAGGAGATGTTAAATATTACGGAAGCCGAGGAGTTTAAAGAGCTCGTCAAAGCGTTAGTCGCCTTGGAAGAAAAAGGGCTTATCGTACGGACGAGAAGCGACCGCTACGGCATTCCGGAGAAGATGAATCTAATAAAAGGAAAGATTTCAGCCCATGCGAAAGGATTCGCCTTTTTGCTGCCTGAGGATACGTCGTTAAGTGATGTGTTTATTCCGCCTAATGAGCTGAATACGGCAATGAACGGCGATATCGTCATGGTTCGTCTGAATTCACAGTCAAGCGGCTCCAGGCAGGAAGGAACCGTCATAAGGATTTTAGAAAGAGCGATTCAGCGGGTTGTCGGCACGTATACAGAAACGAGAAACTTCGGCTTTGTCATTCCGGATGACAAAAAAATCACGAGTGACATCTTCATTCCGAAAAATGGGAAAAACGGAGCTGCGGAAGGGCATAAGGTTGTTGTCAAGCTGACGAGCTATCCTGAAGGCCGCATGAACGCAGAGGGTGAGGTTGAAACCATTCTCGGCCACAAAAACGACCCGGGCATTGATATTTTATCGGTCATTCATAAGCACGGCCTGCCGGGAGAATTTCCAGCTGACGCGATGGAACAGGCATCAAGTACGCCTGACACTATCGATGAAAAAGATCTGAAAGACCGCCGTGATCTCCGTGACCAGGTGATTGTCACCATTGATGGTGCGGATGCGAAGGATTTGGATGATGCAGTTACCGTGACGAAGCTTGAAGATGGAAGCTACAAGCTTGGCGTTCACATAGCTGATGTCAGCCATTACGTAACCGAAAACTCGCCGATTGACAAAGAAGCGCTTGAAAGAGGGACAAGTGTGTATCTGGTTGACCGTGTCATCCCGATGATTCCGCACAGATTGTCAAACGGCATCTGCTCCTTAAATCCAAAGGTTGACCGCCTGACGCTTTCTTGTGAAATGACAATTAACAGTCAGGGACAGGTGACAGAGCACGAGATCTTCCAAAGTGTCATCAAAACAACGGAAAGAATGACATATTCAGATGTGAATAAAATTCTTGTTGACGATGATGAAGAGCTGAAGCAAAAATACGAGCCTCTTGTTCCAATGTTCAAAGACATGGAGCGCCTGGCTCAAATTCTTCGCGATAAGCGGATGGACCGCGGCGCCGTTGACTTTGATTTCAAAGAAGCAAAGGTGCTTGTTGATGACGAAGGAGCGGTTAAAGACGTTGTGATCAGAGAACGCTCTGTAGCCGAGAAGCTGATTGAAGAATTTATGCTTGTGGCAAACGAAACAGTGGCGGAGCATTTCCATTGGATGAATGTCCCGTTTATATACCGGATTCACGAAGAGCCGAATGCTGAAAAGCTGCAAAAGTTTTTAGAATTTGTGACGACTTTTGGCTATGTGGTGAAAGGAACGGCGGGGAATATTCATCCGCGCGCGCTGCAAAGCATTCTGGACGCTGTGCGTGACAGACCAGAGGAAACGGTTATATCTACTGTTATGCTCCGTTCGATGAAACAGGCGAAATACGACCCGCAAAGCTTGGGGCACTTCGGTCTGTCAACGGAATTCTATACGCATTTCACATCGCCGATCCGCCGTTACCCGGACTTAATCGTTCACCGTCTGATCAGAACGTATTTGATCAACGGCAAGGTCGATGAAGCGACACAGGAAAAGTGGGCTGAACGCCTGCCGGATATCGCCGAACATACATCATCTATGGAGCGCCGTGCAGTTGACGCCGAGCGTGAGACGGATGATCTGAAAAAAGCGGAATACATGCTTGATAAAATCGGTGAAGAGTTTGACGGCATGATCAGCTCTGTGACAAACTTCGGAATGTTCGTCGAGCTGCCGAATACAATTGAAGGACTCGTCCATGTCAGCTTTATGACAGATGACTACTACCGCTTTGACGAACAGCATTTCGCAATGATTGGCGAGCGGACAGGCAACGTCTTCCGCATCGGGGATGAAATCACAGTCAAGGTTGTCGATGTCAATAAAGATGAGCGCAATATCGACTTTGAAATTGTCGGCATGAAGGGCACTCCGCGGCGTCCGAGAGAATTGGACAGCAGCCGGAGCAGAAAACGCGGAAAGCCTGCCAGAAAACGTGTTCAAAGCACCAATACACCTATTTCTCCAGCTCCGTCTGAGGAAAAAGGGGAGTGGTTCACTAAGCCGAAGAAGAAAAAGAAAAAACGCGGCTTCCAGAATGCTCCGAAACAGAAACGGAAAAAGAAGAAATAGCAGCTCAACCAGCAAATAGGGCCGCAGCGCTCTATTTGCTTTCTTTCGGAAACAGCTTTTCATTGTAGCAGTACGTGACATTTGGTAAAATAGAGCGTATCGCAAAAGGTGGACAGTTTTTCCTTAGAGAGAGGAGGTTCTGGCATGCCAAAAGGGTCAGGAAAAGTATTATCTCAAAATAAGAAAGCCAATCACGATTATTTTATAGAAGAAACCTATGAAACAGGCATCGTTCTGCAAGGAACCGAAATCAAATCGATTCGCGCCGGCCGCGTAAACCTTAAGGATTCCTTCGCCAAAATCGAACGGGGAGAAGTGTTTCTCCACAATATGCACGTCAGCCCATATGAGCAGGGAAACCGCTATAACCACGATCCGCTTCGGACAAGAAAGCTGTTAATGCACCGCAAGGAGATTAATAAGCTGATCGGGTTAACAAAGGAAAAAGGCTATTCTCTCGTTCCGCTGAAGCTGTATTTAAAAAACGGCTTTGCCAAAGTGCTTCTCGGCCTTGGAAAAGGGAAGAAGAACTATGACAAACGGGAAGATCTGAAGCGCAAGGACGCGAAGCGGGAAATCGAAAGAGCGTTCAGAGACAGTCAAAAAGGCTTCTAAGGCATAGTGCTTGATTCGAAAATCAGGCCTGTGCTATACTGTGTTCACGATCAGATCACGACGCCATTCATTTGAAGGATTTGACAATTGAAAAGAGCCGTGATCATGTTATAATAAGACTATAGCCAGTTTGAGTGAGAGCTTGATATTTTCTCCCGTATTTCCCTTATACCAAGGGGACGTTACGGATTCGACAGGGATGGATCGAGCTTGAGCTGCGAGCCGAGAGGCGATCTCGTAAACACGCACTTAAATATAACTGGCAAAACTAACAGTTTTAACCAAAACGTAGCATTAGCTGCCTAATAAGCGCAGCGAGCTCTTCCTGACATTGCCTATGTGTCTGTGAAGAGCACATCCAAGTAGGCTACGCTTGCGTTCCTGTCTGAGAACGTAAGAAGAGATGAACAGACTAGCTCTCGGAAGGCCCGCCCGCAGGCAAGAAGATGAGTGAAACCATAAATATGCAGGCTACGCTCGTAGACGCTTAAGTAATCGATGTTTCTGGACGTGGGTTCGACTCCCACCGTCTCCATACATACTGACAAAGCAGAACCTCTTAAGAGGTTCTGCTTTATTTTTTCTCCAAACCACAGGCACCAAAAAGTGCGTACTTCCATTTCAAACCCAGCTGTTTCATACTGATTGCAGAGCAGATGTTTCACCAATCAGATTTCTGTCAATAAATAAGAGAAATCAAAAACGGAGGGATGAATAATGAAGCTGAATTTACAAGGAAAAACCGCACTGGTGACCGGTTCGACATCAGGGATCGGAAAAGCTATTGCCTCTTCGTTAGCTGAAGAAGGTGCGGCAGTGATCATTAACGGACGCCGGGAAGAGAAAGTGAATCAGACGATAGATGAACTGAAAACACAACATGCTGAAGCGGTTCTTTATCCGGCCGCATTTGATTTGGGAACTGAAGAAGGCTGCAATGAGCTGTTTCAGGCATATCCAGAGGTTGATATTTTGGTCAACAATTTAGGGATTTTTGAACCGGCGGAGTACTTTGATATTCCCGACGATGAATGGTTTCGTTTTTTTGAAGTGAATATTATGAGCGGTGTAAGGCTGACACGCAGGTATTTGCATAACATGATAGAGAAAAAAGAAGGGCGTGTGATTTTCATTGCCAGTGAAGCGGCGATTATGCCGTCACAGGAAATGGCCCATTACAGTGCGACAAAAACGATGCAGCTGTCCATTTCCCGCAGTTTGGCGGAGCTGGCAACCGGCACGAATGTCACAGTCAACACCGTCATGCCGGGCTCTACCTTAACAGAGGGTGTGGAAACCATGCTGAACTCGCTGTATCCTGGTGAAAACCTGACTGTTCAAGAAGCTGAGGCACGTTTTATGAAAGAAAACCGGCCGACATCTATTATTCAAAGACTGATCCGTCCGGAAGAAATCGCCCACTTCGTTACATTTTTAAGCAGCCCGCTTTCCTCTGCGATCAATGGCGCGGCACTTCGGGCAGACGGCGGTTTGGTCCGCAGTGTCTTTTAAACCTCTCCCAACAGGAGAGGTTTTTTTATATATTGTTGATTTCCATAAATTTCTGACGTATAATATTGGTACCGAAATAGTTTTCTTGGTACCGAAAGCGGGGGATTAATGTGGAAAAAAGAATTATGGCGGAAACCATCCGGCTGATCAAGCAGAAAGGATTTTCATTTACGATGAATGATTTGGCTGCAGCGCTGGGAACGAGCAAGCGGACGCTCTATGCATATTATTCATCTAAAGATCAGCTTGTTGAGGCGGTTGTCGAACAATTTATAGCTGAAATGAAGCAAATGGAAAGAGACATCTATGAAAATGAAAGTTTAAATGTGCTCCAAAAGGTGAAAAAAATGCTGATCAGCCTTCCGCAGGGGATGGAACTGCTGAACATGGGATTATTAAATGAACTAAAGAAATACCATTACGATGCGTGGCTTACATTAGACACGTTTATTAAGGCAGAATGGGCCATTGTCCTAGAATTATTAAACGAGTGCAAACAGCAAAAGAGAATCAGAAACATCAATCCGGACCTGTTTGTTCACATGTATATAGGGAGCATCAACCAAGTGTATGACCCTGAATATCCGCTGAAACATCAGTTCACGACAGGAGAGGTACTTGAATCAATTGTAGATGTTTTGTTTAACGGTATAACAGCTGATAAGGAGGCTGATGCGACGTGAATTGGGTGTTTCTATGCTTGGCGATTTTGTTTGAGGTTGCGGGAACGGTCAGCATGAAGCTATCGTCTGGTTTTACAAAGCTTATTCCCAGTTTGCTGTTGATTTTCTTTTATGGAGGGAGTCTTTTCTTTCTGACGCTTACGCTTAAATCCATTGATGTATCAGTTGCTTATGCTGTATGGTCAGGGATGGGAATTGTCCTGATTACAGTCGTTGGTTTTTTGTTTTTTCAAGAACATGTTAGTGTCATGAAAGTCATTTCAATTGGATTGATTATTGCCGGTGTTGTGTCTTTAAACCTGATCGATCATGCTGCGGTGTCTGAGCCGGTACATAAAAGCGGGCAGTACAAATGAGATATATGAAGCTGTTTTTTCTCGTGACTGATATCGGTTTTATCTTGTACTGGCTGTCAGCCGGGTTTTCGCTCATACCGGAAAACTGGGCTTTTAAACATCATGACCATCCGTTTATGATCGCTTGGAACTGGTCTTTTTTTCCGCTGGATATCCTGATTTCTGTCACAGGTTTGTACAGCTTGTACTTACAGCGGGTGAATCGTGCTGATTGGAAGCTGATGGCGCTGATTTCTCTTGTGCTGACCTGTTGTTCAGGTCTGCAGGCGCTATCATTCTGGACATTCAGCAGGGACTTTGATCTTGTGTGGTGGCTGTTTAATGGGTATCTATTGATTTATCCTTTATTTTTTATTCACCTGCTCTTGAAGGAAGGCAGAAGGACAAAACAGTCCTGACAGGTGCCGCTTTTATGATAATAAACTGATGTAAGGAAGCAGAGACGGTATAAGTCTCTGTTTTTTTATCGGGCGCACCAATTGAGAAGCTAACCGCTTTTTTGGGCATACTAAAGCGAAGAAACGGGAAAAGTTCTACACATTCATTGAAAAGGATTTTGTCAAATGAACAAAACTGCTGCGAACAATCAAAGAATCATGCCTATTGTGAAGGATGCCTTTCGCATTCATGCAAATCCATTTCCTTGGAAAAAGGCTATCGGATCAGGTTTCGCTTCAGGGTTTCCTGTGCTGGTCGGTGCATTGGCAGGTCACACGGATTACGGATTAATTGCAAGTATCGGAGGCTTTGTTTATTTATATGCGGGCGGTGAATCGTACAAAAAGCGCGCCATGAAGCTGCTCTTGGTTTCCTTTGGGATCGCCCTCTCATTTGGTTTAGGGACGCTTTTGTCCGGGACGCTTTGGATGATGTCGGCTGTTTTGGGGCTGATCGGTGCAGCGGCGATGTTTATTTTTAGCGCGCTCGGCATTCAAGGCCCTGCGCCGATGTTTTTTGTCCTTGCCTTTTTAGTCAGTTCCGGGCTGCCGGCCGATCCTTCACAAGCGCTGTTCAGAGCGGTACTGACGTTTCTCGGAGGCATTTTCGCCATGGGCATCGCTTTAATCGGCTGGTTATGGAACAAACATGGACCGGAGGGAGCGGTGCTGCAAAAAACATATCATCAGCTGGCTGCATGTCTTTCAGCCGTCGGAACGCCAGGTTTTCATAACGCACAGCATCAGACGGTGCTCATGCTTAGAACAGCCCGCCAAACGGTTCTTGGGAAAGGGAATAAACGGAAAAAATCGCGGCATGATGAACGATTTTTCCGCCTCCTTGAAAAAGCTGACGACATATTCCTTGCCATTATTCATTTTTCAGCTGAAACGCCGGACAGAGAGACTGCAAAGATTGAAAAGGCACTTCGCCAAACCGGAGATATGCTTGCGCATGCACGGGTTTCCGGTACGTTTCAGATTAATGAGAACGAATCTGAGTCTAGGCGGAAGCTGTTTGAAGAAATCAATGAGGTTTTGCATATCGCTTCAGGACGTTTTGATAAGCAGCTTGACGGGGAGCCGAGCCGCCTGCCATCCTCTTTTTACTTTTTGAGAAATGCTTTTGACTGGAAGTCTCCAGTTTTGATTAGAGCGTTAAAGTACGGAATTGTTCTGTTTGCCGCCGATATGTTTGCCCTCGCATTCGGCTTTGCACGTTCCTATTGGATTCCGCTTTCGGCAGCAGCGGTCATGCTTGGCACTACTGTGGTTTTTACGCTTCACAGGGCTATTCAGCGTTCGGCCGGAACGGTGATCGGTGTTATGCTGGCAGGCGCAATCTTGTTTTTTAAGCCGGGCGGTGTTTATATTGCGTTATGTATTGCAGCGCTGCAATGTCTTCTTGAGATGCTGATCGTCCGCAATTATGCGCTGGCTGTTCCCTTTTTAACCGCAAATGCGCTTGTTATCACAGAAAGTATGCATGGCGGCGCGGGTGCCGGTTATTTTATGATAGCGAGGCTGACTGATGTAGCTGTCGGCAGCGTGATCGGGCTGTTGGGAACAATGCTTTTGTGGCGGCGGTTTTCAACCAAGCGGCTGCCAGAACTTGTGCGGAATGTCATCCGGTTGGAAGGGCAGTTTATGGAGAAACTGTTAACCGGGCAGAATGCCGACGAACACAAGTTAAGGGTGAGTCTTGTCAGGCTTCGGGATGCGTATGACAAGGCGCTTGGAGAGTTTCCTCATGCGAATGCGGATGCGCTCTGGCCTGCCATTTCCGGTGCTCAGCACTTAGGGTACTATTTGCTCTCGGCGCAAGCTCACCGCAGTCCGCCTGCTCCGTTTTCTGATGAAGAGATCAACCAGCTGCGGGCGTTTTTTGAACAGGCTGAGCAATCCTTTATCATGAAAAGGATGCCTGCGGATATTCAAGTGCCGCATGTCCCTCATTATCCTCGAATCAGTAAAGAACTGTCCGCGCTGTATTCCGGCTTGAGAACAGCTTTTGAAAAGTTAAATAATCTTTAATTCGAGATGTTTTACTTGAAAGTAAATTTCTTTGTCTCTATAATAAAGTCTAAGAGAGACAGAATAATCATTATGCATTTGTATGATAATAATTGATGTGTGACTTTTAAAACGAAAGGGCTGGTAAAAATGGCAAAAGTATTATATATCACTGCTCATCCGCATGACGAAGCAACTTCGTACAGTATGGCAACAGGTAAAGCATTTATCGAATCTTACAAAGAAGCGAATCCAAATGATGAAGTTGTACATATCGATTTGTACAAAGAAAACATCCCGCACATTGACGCAGATGTATTCAGCGGATGGGGAAAGCTTCAGTCAGGTACAGGCTTTGAAGAGCTTTCTGAAAGCGAAAAAGCGAAAGTAGGCCGTTTGGGAGAGCTTAGCGATCAATTTGCATCAGCTGATAAGTACGTATTTGTTACTCCTTTATGGAACTTCTCATTCCCGCCAGTGATGAAAGCGTATCTCGATTCTGTTGCTGTTGCAGGAAAATCATTCAAATACACAGAACAAGGTCCTGTCGGCTTGTTAACTGATAAAAAAGCAATTCATATCCAAGCGCGCGGCGGCTACTATTCAGAAGGCCCTGCGGCTGAGATGGAAATGGGGCACCGCTACATCGGCATCATGATGAACTTCTTCGGCGTACCATCATTCGATGGCATTTTCGTAGAGGGACATAATGCGGAGCCCGATAAAGCACAGCAAATCAAAGAAGACGCGATTGCGCGTGCGAAAGAAGCAGGAAAAACATTCTAATGAAAAAGCCTCCCCTTATTTGGGGAGGCTTTTGTTTTATTGCTCCAGCATAATGGTTCGTTTCTCTTTACTGCTTTTCATCGCGGCTTCAATGATGCGGATGACATCAATACCTTCCTCAGCAGTGACTGGCAGCGCAGCACCTTCCCGTATGCTTTCCGCTATTTTACGGTAATAGGTAAGGTAGGAGCCATTTACTGATGGAATCGTTTCTGTTTTTTTGTCGGAGCCATGAATGGTTGTAAGCTGTCCGTAAAACTTCGGATCATCCGCACCCCAGCTGTCATCCTCTGGTTTTCTTCCCGCTCTGAGTGCGTCTTCCTGTCCATCAATTCCGTATTTGATAAAGCTGGAATCTTTTCCATGGATTTGATAACGAGGTCCGTTTGCCGGAACGATTGATCCTCCGTATAGAATGGCTTGAAGCTTGCCATAATCCAGGGTTAAATGAAAATAGTCAACCGTTTCGGCATTTTCCCGCTGAGCCATCACGTTTGCAGTCACGGCTTTAGGCATCCCAAATAAATGCAGGGTTTGGTCTATGATGTGGGAGCCGAGATCATATAGCGTACCAGTGGCAGTGCCTTCTTTTTCCCGCCACCGCGCTTGAATTTCAGGTCTGTAGCGGTCATAGGATACTTGATATGTATTGATATCTTCAAGGGATCCCTCAGAGATCAGCTTTTTAATCGTTAAAAAATCGTTATCCCAGCGTCGGTTATGATATACGCTTAATAATACGCCTTTTTCATCGGCAGCCCTTTTTAATGTTTCCCCCTCTTCGGCCGTTGCTGTCATTGGTTTTTCCATCACAACATGTTTTCCGGCCTGTATGCATGCCATAGCATGCTCGTAATGAAGGCCGCTCGGGGTGGTGACAATGACAAGCTCAATGGCAGGGTCATTTGTGATTTCCTCAAGCTCATGCACAACCTCAGCATCTGGAAAATCCCGATTCACTTCTTCTGTCCGTGATGTCATGATTTTGCTGATGTGATACTCATCCAGAACAGCCAGCAGCGGCCCGTGAAAAACAGAACCGGACAATCCGTATCCTAATATCCCAACCTTTATTGTATCCACTTTTCTTCTCCCCTTTAAAAGCGTTTTCATCAGAAGTATATACCCTCCTGATCAAATGGTAAAACCAAACTGATTCATTTTTTGCGGCGGCATGCTTAGACAACCGTTTGGACAATCAGTATAATGGGAATTAATATCATTAAACAGAGGTGTACGCATGGAAAAGCATAACGAACATAAAACATTAAACCATAAAAGCTCGAAAGAAAAAGAACAGATTACAAACCGGCTAAAGCGGATTGAGGGTCAAGTCAGAGGCATTCAAAACATGGTGGAAAACGACAGATATTGTGTAGATATTCTTGTGCAGATTTCAGCTGTTCAGGCGGCAATGAAAAATGTGGCGCTTCATTTGCTTGAGGATCATGCCCATCATTGTGTAGCAGATGCCATCAAAAGCGGAGACGGGGAACAGGCCATTTCTGAGCTTTTGGACGTATTTAAAAAGTTCACAAAATCATAAAGCGTTTTTTTATTGTAATACCCTACGGGGGTATGGTAGGATAAAAACAGAAAGAATAAACAGGAGGAATTGATATGGAACAAAAAACATTGCAAGTTGAAGGAATGTCTTGTCAGCACTGCGTCAAAGCAGTAGAAACAAGCGTAGGAGAACTGGACGGCGTCAGTGCCGTTCATGTCAATCTGGAAGCGGGTAAAGTCGATGTTTCGTTTGATGCTGACAAAGTATCAGTCAAAGATATTGCGGATGCGATAGAAGATCAGGGCTATGATGTAGCCAAGTGATTCAAGGTATCGCGCCTTTAGGGAGGCGCGATATTTCTTTCATTTTTATATACCCCCCAGGTGTATATAAAGGAGTGAGTATGTTGAGTGAACAAAAGGAAATCGCGATGCAGGTCTCTGGTATGACCTGTGCGGCATGTGCTGCCAGAATTGAAAAAGGCCTGAAGCGGATGCCCGGTGTCACAGATGCAAATGTTAATCTGGCAACGGAAACATCAAATGTAATCTACGATCCTGCTGAAACAGGGACTGCAGCGATTCAAGAAAAAATAGAGAAGCTGGGCTATCACGTCGTTACAGAAAAAGCTGAATTCGATATTGAAGGCATGACCTGTGCAGCTTGCGCCAATCGGATTGAAAAGCGGCTTAACAAAATAGAAGGCGTCGCAAACGCTCCAGTAAACTTCGCTTTAGAAACAGTTACGGTCGAATACAATCCAAAAGAAGCGTCTGTCGGCGATTTGAAAGAAGCGGTAGATAAGCTTGGATATAAGCTAAAGTTGAAGGGTGAACAGGACAGTGAGGCTGCTGCTGCTAAAAAGAAAGAAGAACGGAAGCAAACGGCGAGACTGATTTTTTCAGCTGTCCTGTCATTTCCATTGCTTTGGGCGATGGTGAGCCATTTTACATTTACATCATTCATTTGGGTACCGGATATATTTCTCAATCCGTGGATGCAATTTACGCTGGCGACACCAGTCCAGTTTCTGATCGGATGGCCGTTTTATGTGGGTGCGTATAAGGCGCTCAGAAATAAAAGCGCCAATATGGATGTATTGGTCGCCCTCGGTACGACGGCTGCTTACGCTTATAGTCTTTATCTTACTTTTCAAAGCCTTGGCTCTCACGGGCATACAGACGGCCTTTACTATGAAACAAGCGCGATTTTGCTGACGCTGATTTTATTAGGCAAGTTGTTTGAAACAAAAGCAAAAGGCCGTTCCTCGGATGCGATTAAAAAGCTGATGAAGCTTCAAGCGAAAACAGCGACTGTTGTAAGAGACGGACAGGAGCAAATCATCCCGATCGACGAAGTGCTTGTTAATGACATTGTTTACGTCAAACCTGGCGAACGAATTCCTGTCGACGGAGAAGTGGTTGAAGGCCGCTCAGCGGTTGACGAATCGATGATTACAGGAGAAAGTCTTCCTGTTGACAAAAATCCTGGTGACAGCGTGACAGGTTCAACCGTTAACGCAAACGGTTTCCTGAAAATTAAAGCTGTCAACGTCGGAAAGGATACTGCGCTTTCTCATATCATCAAAATTGTTGAGGAAGCACAAGGGTCAAAAGCGCCGATCCAGCGTCTCGCTGACCAGATTTCAGGCATTTTTGTGCCAATTGTATTGGGGATTGCCGTTCTCACTTTTCTCATTTGGTACCTTTGGGCGGCTCCTGGCGATTTTGCTGAAGCGATCAGCAAGTTCATTGCGGTTCTTGTCATTGCCTGTCCTTGCGCCCTCGGTCTTGCCACTCCGACGAGCATAATGGCTGGATCTGGACGCGCTGCTGAATTCGGGATTTTATTTAAAGGCGGCGAGCATTTAGAAAAAACACATCGTCTCGATACCATTGTTCTTGATAAAACCGGAACCGTGACAAACGGGAAGCCGCGTCTGACGGATGCCATTCCATTCGGCCATTTTGAAGAAACAGATTTGCTTCAATTTGCAGCGGCAGCGGAAACGGGATCAGAGCATCCGCTTGGCGAAGCGATTATTGCTGGCGTGAAAGATAAAGGGCTTGAGATACCGAACCTAACCCGTTTTGAAGCAAAAGTCGGCGCAGGCATTTTGGCTGAAGCCGGAGGAAAAAGCATTCTCGTCGGCACAAGAAAATTAATGGAGAGCGAACAGGTCGAGCATGGGGCTCTTCTCGCCAAAATGGAAGAGCTAGAGGCAGAAGGGAAAACAGTTATGCTTGTATCCATTGATGGAGAAGCAGCTGGGCTAGTAGCGGTTGCAGATACGATTAAGGACACGTCGCGGAAGGCTGTTGCCCGTCTGAAAGAGTTGGGTCTTGATGTCATCATGATGACAGGAGACAATCGCAGAACCGCAGAAGCCATTGCGAAGGAAGCGGGAATTGCGAATATCATTGCAGAAGTCCTTCCTGAACAAAAGGCAGCAGAAATTGCCCGCCTGCAAAAAGAAGGCCGCCAGACGGCAATGGTAGGCGACGGAATTAACGATGCGCCGGCGCTTGCCACAGCTGACATCGGCATGGCGATTGGAACCGGCACGGACATTGCCATGGAAACAGCAGACATTACACTGATTCGCGGCGATCTGAACAGCATTGTCGATGCTATCCGCATGAGCAGATTGACAATGAAAAACATTAAACAAAACCTATTCTGGGCGCTTGGCTATAACAGCCTCGGCATCCCAATCGCAGCACTTGGATTTTTAGCACCGTGGATAGCAGGAGCAGCAATGGCATTCAGCTCCGTTTCCGTTGTTCTGAATGCTCTTCGTCTGCAAAAAGTAAAATGAAAAACCGGCTATATGCCGGTTTTTGTTTTTCATTGACACTTTCTTGGAAAACAACATATAATAGGTGTAACTTATATATGAGTATATGCTCATATATGTAAAGTAAATTGAATACTCATTGATACGCTTTGAAAAGGGAACCCTAAATCGGAAGGTAAGGTGAGACTAGTGAAACAGGAATACGTTCTGGACGGTTTGGATTGCAGCAATTGTGCCCAAAAAATCGAAAATGGAGTCAAAGGCATAAAAGGCATTGACGGATGCGCGGTAAATTTTGCGGCAAGCACCTTAACTGTCTCAGCCGATGGGAAAGAAGAGCAATGGGTCACGAATAAAGTAGAGAAAAAAGTGAAATCAATTGATCCGCATGTAACGGTTCGCCAAAAGCATATAAAGAAATCAGCTGATGATGGCTATCGTAATCGAATGGTCAATATGCTGATCAGAATGGCGGCGGCTGTCATTCTCGGCGCAGCGGCATATTTGGTTCATTCGGGAACCATTGAATTTTTCCTTTTCCTCGGTGCTTATTTGATCATCGGCGGTGACATTATGATCCGCGCAGTCAAAAACATCATCCGCGGTCAGGTGTTTGATGAGCATTTCTTAATGGCTCTTGCCACAATCGGCGCCTTTCTGATTCAGCAATACCCTGAGGGCGTCGCCGTTATGCTGTTTTATCAAATCGGTGAGCTTTTTCAAGGAGCCGCGGTCAGCCGTTCCAGAAAATCAATTAGTGCGTTAATGGACATACGGCCTGATTACGCCAATCTCAAAACAAAGAACGGCATCGAGCAGGTTTCCCCGGAGGACGTTCAGACAGGAGACATCATTGTGGTTAATCCGGGAGAAAGCATACCCCTGGACGGTAAGGTCGTGCAAGGGTCAGCGATGGTTGATACATCTGCTTTAACAGGTGAGTCCGTTCCGAGAAAAGCTGCGGAAGGACAAGATGTAATGTCAGGCTTTATCAATCAAAACGGTGTTCTGCATATTGAAGTCACAAAGGGCTATCAGGAATCAGCAGTATCAAAAATATTAGACTTGGTTCAGAATGCGAGCAGCCGTAAAGCCCGGACAGAAAACTTTATCACGAAGTTTGCCAAGTATTATACACCTGCTGTTGTGATCATCGCGGTATTGCTGGCCTTTGTTCCGCCGCTTGTTCTTTCTGGCGCCGCGCTTTCCGATTGGGTGTACCGCGCGCTTATCTTTTTAGTGATTTCTTGTCCTTGTGCGCTTGTTGTCTCCATTCCGCTCGGTTTCTTCGGCGGAATTGGAGCGGCCTCAAAGGCTGGAGTGCTTGTAAAGGGAAGCAATTATTTAGAAGCTTTGAATCAAGTCAAATACGCGGTGTTTGATAAAACGGGAACACTAACAAAAGGCAGCTTTGAAGTGACAGAAATCAAACCCGCGGAAGGTTTTACAAAGGATAGATTACTTGAAGCGACGGCATACGCTGAGCTTCATTCACAGCATCCGATTGCTGAATCTGTGCGTAAAGCTTACGGGAAAATGCTTTCCTCCGATGAGATTGAGTCATACGAAGAAATCTCCGGCCACGGCATTTTTGCAAAGGTAAATGGAACTGAGATCCTTGCTGGGAATAAAAAGCTCATGGAAAGAGAACAAATTGAGGATGTCCCCGATGAAAATGCTGGAACAATCGTACACGTTGCTGTTGATCAACGCTATGCCGGAGCAATCATCATAGCAGATGAAGTAAAGGAAGACGCAGCACAAGCGGTTGCTGATCTGAAGTCGCTTGGGATCAAACAGACAGCTATGCTGACGGGTGATTCGAAACAAACGGGAGAAGCCGTCGGAAAACAACTTGGGATTGGTGAGGTATATGCAGAGCTGCTGCCGCAAGATAAAGTCGCGCAGGTCGAAGCATTGGAAGCTAAGCTTTCACCTAATGAAAAACTCATTTTTGTCGGTGACGGCATCAATGATACGCCGGTGCTTGCCCGCGCAGATATAGGGATCGCGATGGGAGGCCTTGGCTCAGACGCCGCAGTAGAAGCCGCAGACATCGTGCTGATGACAGATCAGCCGTCAAAAATAGCGGAAGCGATTCGGATTGCGAAACGGACACGGCGAATCGTGTGGCAAAACATCGGCTTTGCTTTAGGTGTGAAAGCGATCTTTCTCATTCTTGGTGCATTTGGAATTGCGACCATGTGGGAAGCGGTTTTCTCAGATGTCGGCGTTACACTGCTTGCTGTGGCGAACGCCATGCGCGTCATGCGTCTCAAAAACAAATAAATTGTCGGAGAGAATTCATTTTTTCGGGGTTTTCTTATCAGCGCTTGTCTTGTTAAAATAAAGAAGTGGGTCAATTGCGATCCGCTTCTTTTTTAATTTTAAAACGATGAGGTGTCGGAGTGAAAAAGAAACAGCAGTCTTCTGCGAAATTCGCGGTCATCCTTACGGTTGTGGTTGTTGTATTGCTAGCAGCCATTGTCATCATTAATAACAAAACGGAACAAGGCAATGATGCGGTGTCCGGACAGCCGTCTATCAAAGGGCAGCCTGTGCTTGGCAAGGACGATGCACCGGTAACTGTAGTAGAATTCGGAGATTACAAATGTCCGTCTTGCAAGGTGTTTAACAGTGACATCTTTCCAAAAATACAAAAAGACTTTATTGATAAGGGCGATGTGAAATTTTCTTTCGTGAACGTCATGTTCCATGGAAAAGGTTCAAGATTAGCGGCTCTTGCATCTGAAGAAGTATGGAAGGAAGACCCTGACTCTTTCTGGGATTTCCATGAAAAGCTGTTCGAAAAACAGCCGGATACGGAACAGGAATGGGTAACCCCAGGCCTCCTTGGTGATCTTGCAAAAAGCACCACAAAGATAAAACCTGAGACGCTCAAGGAAAATCTTGATAAGGAAACATTCGCTTCTCAAGTGGAAAAGGATTCTGACCTTAATCAAAAAATGAACATACAGGCAACACCGACGATTTACGTCAATGATAAAGTGATCAAAAATTTTGCGGATTATGATGAAATCAAAGAGACAATAGAAAAAGAGCTGAAAGGGAAGTAACGATATGAAAAATAGAATCGTATTTTTATATGCTTCCTGGGTTGTGGCTCTTATCGCTATGCTGGGCAGCCTGTATTTCAGTGAAATCAGAAAGTTTATTCCATGTGAACTGTGCTGGTACCAGCGTATCCTCATGTATCCGCTCGTCCTGATTTTAGGCATCGCCACCTTTCAAGGGGACACACGAGTGAAAAAATATGTGCTCCCGATGGCGATTATAGGGGCATTCATTTCGATCATGCATTACTTAGAGCAAAAAGTGCCCGGCTTTAGCGGCATTAAGCCATGTGTCAGCGGCGTGCCGTGCTCGGGCCAATATATTAACTGGTTTGGTTTTATTACGATTCCATTCCTGGCCCTGATTGCTTTTATCCTGATTATCATTTTTATGTGCCTGCTGAAAGGCGAAAAATCTGAATAACAAAAAAAGCGCCCGCGTATGCCGGGCGCTTTTTTAATTTCGCAAACTCATGTTCATCAGCAATAGCCGTATTCCCTCTAAATTTATCTTTTTTTCTCATAAAAATGTTATTGATTTTACCCTTGAGCGATTATAAAATCTAGAGGTCGTCAGAAAATTTAACAAACATAAAAGGGAGTCATCAGAATGGCTTGGGAGCTGCTCAGTGTGATTGGCATCATTGCGTTTGCAGTCAGCGGCGCAATTGTTGCGATGGAAGAGGAATATGATATTTTAGGAGTTTATATATTAGGGATTGTCACAGCTTTTGGAGGAGGAGCGATCCGCAATTTGCTGATCGGTGTTCCGGTGTCAGCGCTATGGGAGCAGGGAGCGTACTTTCAAATCGCGCTTTTATCTATTACAATTGTGTTTCTGTTTCCGAAGCTGCTGCTGAAGCATTGGAATAAGTGGGGCAATTTATCAGATGCGATCGGCCTCGCTGCCTTTGCTATCCAAGGCGCACTGTATGCCGTCAAAATGGGCCATCCGCTTAGTGCCGTGATCGTGGCTGCTGTGCTGACGGGAAGCGGGGGCGGAATCATCCGTGACCTTCTTGCCGGGCGCAAACCGCTTGTGCTGAAGGCAGAAATTTATGCAGTCTGGGCGGCTCTCGGCGGTTTAATCGTCGGCTTGGGCTGGCTGGGGAACTCGTTCGGCTTGTACGTTCTGTTTTTCGTGCTCGTCGTTTGCCGGGTTTGTTCCTATATGTTTAATTGGAAGCTGCCAAACCGTTCTTTTCGCTTAGATAATTAATAGCAAAAAAACCGATTTCGAGTTGAAATCGGTTTTTTCTGCATATAAATAACCCAAACCTTGAACGATGTTGGGTGAATGTGCTATTATAAATTGTATTTGTCAGTTTTCATCATATATTTAATATATGTATCCAATTATATTTTACAGTATTTCATCTATGTTTGTCAACTATTTTCTGGAGGTGCCGTTCATGAATCAGCAGGATAAGGAATGGAAGGAAGAGCAGTCGAGAATAGATGAGGTGCTGCAGGAGCTCGAAAAAAAAGAGCGGTTTCTGGAAACGTCTGCGGGCGGGTTGAAGCATGATGTCATCGGATTAAGAAAAAGCTTTTGGGAGGATGTTAAGGTTAATTTTGATGATGCCCATGAAGCGATTGAAACGATGGCAAGCATTAAGCAGCAGGCAGAGCTGCTGTCTGATCGGGAACACAATCATCGGCGCATGGATCAGCAGCTCAAACGAATTCATCAATTAAAAAAATCGCCTTATTTCGGCCGGATTGATTTTATTGAAAACGGCGAGGAGCAGGCAGAGCGAATTTATATCGGTTTAGCTTCCTGTTTGGATAAGAAGGAGGAACACTTTCTGATTTATGACTGGAGGGCGCCGATATCAAGTTTGTACTACAATTATTCCCCAGGAAAAGCGGAGTACGAGGTGCCCGGTGAAACGATAGAAGGGGAAATGGTGCTGAAACGCCAGTTTATGATCAAAAACGGCGATCTCAAGGCGATGTTTAATACCGATATGACGATTGGCGATGAAATGCTGCAAGAGGTATTGAGCCATCACTCCGATACCCAAATGAAAAACATCGTGTCTACGATTCAGAAAGAACAAAATCAGATTATCCGTAATGAAAAAAGCAAGATCCTGATCGTGCAGGGAGCGGCTGGCAGCGGGAAAACATCGGCTGCGCTTCAGCGTGTCGCTTATTTGTTATACAGGCACCGCGGTGTCATTGATGCCGGACAAATCGTTTTGTTTTCTCCTAACTTCTTATTTAACAGCTATGTCTCCTCTGTTTTGCCGGAGTTAGGAGAAGAGAATATGGAGCAGGCGACGTTTCAGGAATATATCGAGCATCGTCTTGGCCGCAAGTTCAAATGTGAAAGCCCCTTTGATCAGCTCGAATATTGCCTGACCGAAACAAAGGAAGGCGATTTTCCAACAAGGCTTGCGGGAATCACATGGAAGGCGGGTTTATCCTTTCAGCAATTCATTAATGAATACGTCACACGGCTTTCCTCTGAAGGGATGATTTTTAAAAATATTATATTCCGCGGACAAAAGCTGATCACAAAGGAGCAAATTCAATCCTATTTTTACTCATTGGATCAAAATCACTCCATTCCGAATCGGATGGAGCAAACCGCGAAGTGGCTGCTGAGTGAGCTTAACAAGCTTGAGAAAAAGGAACGGCGAAAGGATTGGGTTGTTCATGAAGCTGAGCTGCTTGACAAAGAGGACTACTTGGACGTGTACAAAAAACTGCAGGAAAGGAAACGGTTCAGCGAGAGTACGTTTAACGATTATCAAAGAGAGCAGCAGCTGCTTGCCGCCATCATTGTGAAAAAAGCTTTCAAACCGCTCAAACAGGCAGTCAGGCTCCTTGCATTTCTTGATGTGAAACAGCTGTACCTGCAATTGTTTTCTGGCTGGGGAGGAAAATCTCAGCATGAGAAGATGGCGGCAATAGGAGAGCTGACCCGTTCGGCATTTACGGATAATAAATTGCTTTATGAGGACGCGGCACCGTTTCTTTATATGCAGGATCTGATTGAGGGCAGAAAGAAAAATACGAAGATCAAACATCTATTTATTGACGAAGCCCAGGACTATTCACCGTTTCAGATGGCTTACATGAGAAGCATTTTTCCGGCTGCCAGCATGACAGTGCTCGGTGATATCAATCAGTCCATCTACGCGCATACCATAAACGGGGATCAGCGTATGGATGCGTGCTTTGAGGATGAGCCTGCTGAGTATGTTCGTTTAAAGAGAACATACAGATCAACAAGGCAGATTGTCGAGTTTACCAAAGCGATGCTTCAAGATGGAGCGGATATTGAGCCGTTTAATAGAAGCGGGGAAATGCCGCTCGTTGTCAAAACTGAAGGACATGAGAGCCTTTGCCAAAAGCTCGCGCAAGAAATTGGCCGGCTCAAGAAAAAAGGGCACGAAACAATAGCCGTCATCTGCAAGACTGCGCAGCAATGCATACAGGCGCACGCCCACATGAGTGAATATACAGATGTTCGCTTGATTCATAAAGAAAATCAACCATTCCAAAAGGGTGTTTGCGTGATTCCGGTGTATTTAGCAAAGGGAATTGAATTTGACGCAGTGCTTGTCTATGATGCATCTGAAGAACACTATCATACAGAGCACGACCGCAGGCTTTTATATACTGCGTGCACGCGTGCGATGCACATGCTGGCGGTATTTTATACAGGTGAAGCCAGTCCGTTTGTAACCGCTGTGCCGCCTCACTTATATCAGATGGCTGAATGAAGAGAAGGGAGTCCTTCTCTTTTTTCTATTTACATGAAGCATAGCCGTTTTATCATTAGGATTCTTAATAGTTATCATCATGTAAATATATTTTACTTAAGCCTAGTATTCCGGTAAAGTTCAATTAGATGCAATTTTCGATCAGTTTATAACTTTGTGAGGTGGATACGTTGCAACTTCAGGTAATGAACAGTCCGTTTAATCAGGAGCAGGCAGAGCTCCTTAACCGCCTTCTGCCGACCTTGACCGAATCCCAGAAAATCTGGCTGAGCGGATATTTATCCGCTCAATCTGTTTCCGCCCAAGAAACTGCGGGTGCGCCGGCTGCAGCTGTGTCTGCGGAAGCACCGGCACCGGCCGTTTCAAAAGAAGTGACCGTTCTTTATGGTTCACAGACGGGAAACGCACAGGGGCTTGCAGAAAATGCCGGCAAGCAGCTTGAACAGAGCGGTTTTCAAGTGACCGTCTCATCCATGAGCGATTTTAAGCCGAATCAGCTGAAGAAGGTAAACAATCTTTTAATCGTCGTCAGTACGCATGGAGAAGGTGAGCCGCCTGATAACGCGCTGTCGTTTCACGAATTTCTGCACGGAAGACGGGCGCCTAAGCTTGAAGACCTGCGCTTTTCTGTTTTGGCGCTTGGTGACAGTTCGTACGAATTTTTCTGCCAGACAGGGAAAGAATTTGATCAGCGCTTAGAAGAACTCGGCGGAAAACGGATTTCTCCGCGCGTTGATTGCGATCTTGACTATGATGAACCGGCAGCCGAATGGCTTGAGGGTGTATTGAAGGGATTAATTGAAGCTGGGGGCGGAAGCGCCGCGCCTGCGCCGGCGGCTGCGTCACAAACCGGTGAGTCTTCGTATTCCAGAACAAACCCGTTTCGGGCTGAAGTGTTAGAAAATTTAAATTTAAACGGCAGAGGATCAAATAAAGAAACACGCCATGTGGAGCTGTCTCTTGAAGGATCTGGCCTGACTTACGAGCCTGGTGACAGCCTCGGCGTCTATCCGGAAAACGATCCGGAACTTGTCGAGCTGCTCCTTAAGGAAATGAATTGGGACCCGGAAGAAATTGTGACGCTTAATAAGCAAGGTGATGTCCGTCCGCTGAAAGAAGCGCTGATTTCTCACTATGAGATTACCGTTCTCACAAAACCGCTTCTTGAACAGGCAGCCCAGCTGACAGGGAACGACGAGCTTAGAGAGCTTTTAGCCCCGGGAAATGAGGAGAATGTAAAAGCCTATATTGAAGGGCGCGATTTGCTTGATCTCGTCCGTGACTATGGCCCGTTTAGTGTATCTGCGCAGGAGTTTGTCTCGATTTTGCGAAAAATGCCTGCCCGCCTTTATTCGATTGCAAGCAGTTTATCCGCAAATCCGGATGAAGTGCATGTAACAATCGGCGCAGTCCGCTACGATGCGCACGGCCGTGAACGAAAAGGCGTCTGCTCGATTTTGTGCGCGGAACGACTGCAGCCGGGAGACACACTGCCGGTTTATGTACAGCACAATCAAAACTTTAAGCTTCCGAAAGACCCTGAAACACCGATTATCATGGTGGGCCCTGGGACAGGCGTCGCACCTTTCCGTTCGTTTATGCAGGAGCGTGAGGAGACGGGAGCGGAAGGAAAGGCATGGATGTTCTTTGGCGATCAGCACTTTGTCACGGATTTCCTTTACCAGACAGAGTGGCAGAATTGGCTCAAAGACGGTGTGCTGACAAAAATGGATGTGGCGTTCTCGCGTGATACGGAAGAAAAAGTATATGTGCAGCACCGCATGCTCGAACACAGCGCAGAATTGTTTGAATGGCTTCAAGAAGGAGCGGCTGTTTACATTTGCGGAGATGAAAAGCACATGGCGCATGACGTCCATAACACATTACTTGAAATTATCGAAAAAGAAGGCAATATGAGCCGCGAAGAAGCGGAGGCTTATCTTGCTGATATGCAGCAGCAAAAACGCTATCAGCGTGATGTATATTGATTTGACTTGAAAGGAGTTTTTCAACATGGTGACCAAAATTCTAAAAGCACCGGACGGCTCTCCAAGTGATGTTGAACGCATTAAAAAAGAAAGTGATTATTTGCGCGGCACGCTGAAAGAAGTGATGCTCGATCGAATCAGTGCCGGAATTCCGGATGATGACAACCGCCTGATGAAACACCACGGCAGTTATTTGCAGGATGACCGCGACCTCCGAAATGAACGCCAAAAGCAGAAGCTTGAGCCCGCATATCAGTTCATGCTGCGCGTGCGTATGCCAGGGGGCGTCTCGACGCCTGAACAATGGCTTGTCATGGATGACCTGTCCCAGAAATACGGGAACGGCACATTAAAATTGACGACACGTGAAACGTTCCAAATGCACGGGATTCTGAAATGGAACATGAAGAAAACCATTCAGACGATCCACTCAGCACTTTTGGATACGATCGCGGCCTGCGGAGACGTAAACCGTAACGTCATGTGTGCATCAAACCCTTATCAATCTGAAATCCACTCAGAGGTATACGAGTGGTCTAAAAAATTAAGTGATGATCTGCTGCCACGGACGAGGGCCTATCATGAAATTTGGCTTGATGAGGAAAGAGTTGCCGGCACGCCGGAGGAAGAAGTCGAGCCAATGTACGGACCGCTCTACCTGCCCCGGAAGTTTAAAATCGGTATTGCCGTTCCGCCGTCTAATGATATTGACGTCTTTTCACAAGATCTCGGATTCATTGCGATTGTCGAGGATGGCAAGCTGATCGGTTTTAACGTGGCAATCGGCGGCGGTATGGGAATGACGCATGGCGATACTGCGACATATCCGCAATTAGCCAAGGTGATCGGATTCTGCCGGCCTGAGCAAATGTATGACGTTGCTGAAAAAACGATTACGATTCAGCGTGATTACGGCAACCGTTCTGTCCGCAAAAATGCGCGGTTCAAATACACAGTTGACCGCCTCGGTTTAGAAAACGTAAAAGAAGAATTGGAAAACCGTCTCGGCTGGAGCCTGGAAGCAGCGAAGCCGTATCATTTCGATCATAACGGCGACCGCTACGGCTGGGTGGAAGGCATCGAGGATAAATGGCATTTCACGCTGTTTGTCGAAGGCGGCCGTATAACGGATTACGATGACTATAAGCTGATGACGGGCTTGCGGGAAATCGCCAAAGTTCATACAGGTGAGTTCCGGCTGACAGCCAATCAGAACTTAATGATTGCGAACGTTTCAAGCGATAAAAAAGAAGAAATCAGTGCTTTAATTGAACAATACGGACTAACTGACGGCAAGCACTATTCAGCGCTTCGCCGCAGCTCGATGGCATGCGTCGCTCTTCCGACCTGCGGATTGGCTATGGCTGAAGCAGAACGTTATTTGCCGACCCTGTTAGATAAGATTGAAGAGATTATTGACGAAAACGGCCTTCGTGATCAGGAAATCACCATTCGCATGACAGGGTGTCCGAACGGCTGTGCACGTCATGCACTCGGTGAGATCGGATTTATCGGAAAGGCGCCGGGCAAATATAATATGTATCTTGGCGCTGCGTTTGACGGAAGCCGTTTAAGCAAAATGTACCGTGAAAACATCGGTGAAGCAGACATTTTAAGCGAGCTGCGCATCCTTCTTTCCCGCTATGCGAAAGAACGTGAGGAAGGCGAGCATTTCGGTGACTTTGTCATCCGCGCGGGCATTATCAAAGCAACAACTGACGGTACGAATTTTCATGATTGAGAAAGAAAGACGAGAGACAGGGAGTAGCTTCCTGTCTCTTTTTTCTGTAATTTGCTCTGCTGCAAAAAAGTTCACTGTGAGCATATCATGAGAAAAAATACCCTAAAAAGGGTACTATAAAAGAAGACAAGTGTGGAGAGAACTCCTGCGAAACCACATAGCGTATGCAAGGCCACCCTAGCTCAAGGGCTTTTAGACAAACAGATTTTTTGGCTCATCATGCCGACACACAACAGACGAAGGAGGTCATGCATTTGGACATATTTTTAGTTGTGCTCGTATTATTAACGATTATTGCGATTTCTAATATCGTGAACCGGTTTATTCCGTTTATTCCGGTGCCGCTGATTCAAGTGGCTCTTGGGATTCTTGCCGCCTCATTTCCACAGGGACTTCATTTTGAATTAAACACCGAATTGTTTTTTGTTCTTTTTATCGCGCCTCTGCTATTTAATGATGGAAAGAGGACACCGAGGGCAGAGCTTTGGAATTTAAGGGCTCCGATTTTATTGCTTGCACTCGGCCTTGTATTTGCGACTGTGATTGTAGGCGGCTACACGATTCACTGGATGATTCCTGCTATTCCGCTGGCAGCGGCCTTTGGACTTGCGGCCATTCTTTCACCGACTGATGTCGTCGCTGTCAGCGCATTATCAGGAAGAGTGAAAATGCCAAAAGGGATTCTTCGCCTGCTGGAAGGTGAGGGGCTGATGAATGATGCATCAGGTCTGGTGGCCTTTAAGTTTGCGATTGCAGCGGCAGTGACTGGTGCATTTTCATTAGCACAAGCGGCTGTCAGCTTTGTCTTTATTTCTCTCGGAGGCTTGCTGTGCGGGGTTGTCATTTCATTTTTGATTATTCGTTTTCGCCTATTTCTGCGCCGCCTTGGCATGCAGGATGTCACGATGCATATGCTGATTCAAATTCTGACGCCGTTTGTGATTTATTTGGCAGCTGAAGAAATCGGCGTTTCCGGCATTTTAGCTGTTGTGGCTGGCGGTATTACCCATGCGGTTGAACAGGATCGTCTGGAATCAACGATGATCAAGCTGCAAATTGTCTCCTCAAGTACGTGGAACATTATTTTATTTATTTTGAACGGCCTGGTCTTCGTTATTCTCGGCACGCAAATCCCTGATGTTATTTCTGTTATCTTTAACGACACTGCCATCAGCAACATGAAGGTGATTGGCTATATCCTAGTCATCACATTTACGTTAATGCTCCTGAGATTCCTGTGGGTGCTGTTCTTCTGGAACGGCAAATGGTTCTTTAATAAAGATCAGAACATCTATAAACCGGGTCTTCGTTCGACGCTGTTAATTTCGATTTCCGGTGTGCGTGGAGCAGTAACGCTTGCAGGTTCTTTTTCCATTCCGTATTTCCTGGAGGACGGCACGCCGTTTCCGGAAAGAAATCTGATTCTCTTTTTAGCAGCCGGCGTCATTTTATGCACGCTTGTCATTGCTACCGTTGTGCTGCCGATTCTGACTGAAAAAGAAGAAGAGGACGAGGAACGAAACAAGAAGCTCCTGACGGCGAGACGCAAATTGATCAAAACAGCCCTTCAAACGATTAAAGAGGACATGAATGAGACAAACAAAACGGCCTCTCTTGCGGTGATAGCTGAATACAATGAGAAAATGAAAAATCTTCGTTTTCAGCAGTATACATCATCTAATCGCATTAAGAAGCACGAGCGAAAAGTCCGTGCGCAGGGGGTTAAGGCTGAGCAAGAGGCGCTGATGAAAATGCTGGAGCGGGGAGATATCCCGGAAGAAACAGCAAATGTGCTGCAAGAACGATTTAACGAGTTGGAAATTTTGTATGCCAACCCGTTTAAAGTCGGATTATCAAAAACAAGGCTCAAGAGGCTGATGTATTGGATTTTCTTCGGTGAACATAAAAAGCCGGAGATGTCGATTTTAAATGAAGCGGGATTGATACGGGCAACAAGAGTGAAAACGGCAAAAGCAGCGATAGAATATTTGGAAAAACATAAGACGGAAGAGCATAAAGAAGTGTTTTTATCTGTCATTACATTCTATAAGCAGTTAATTTTCAGGCTGGAGCACAGCCATCATGAGTTAAAATCAAGTGCCCATTTTGAAAATCAGAAGCTGGAAGTGAAGCTGAAGGCTGTGCAGGCGATCAGAAATGAAATTCAAACGCTCTTCGAAGAGAGGGAAATTTCCCGGGACATCTCCCATGAGCTTCGCCAATACATTAATGATGTCGAAGCCGCCATGCTTGAAGGCGGCGAATAAATGCAGCAAAAAAGCTGGCGTTAGAGCGCCAGCTTTTTTCTATATTAAGGGCGATGAAATGCGACAGTGCTGCCATCCCGGTCGAACCAGCCTCTGAAGGCCCAGTTGATCCAGCCGCCATCGCCTTTGTTTGTAAAGGTTCCGTCTTCAAATACCCAAATGCCATACGTAATGCCGTCGTAAACGGCTGAGCCGTAAAATTGCACACCGTTCAAATGATCTTCATATTCCTGGCTTAAATTAAAGACCATGACGTTATATTTTTGGCCGGACGCGTAGAAGGAAGACTCCATGAGGTTTTTCACAAAGCCATCCCTATTCTGTGCGGATTTGATGGCATCAGCGATCTGGTTGGCAATTCCAAGTACATCTAGGTTGACGTTTAAACCTACATCAGCGGCAGTTGTTCCAGCAGTAGTTGTCTGCGAGATCTTCGGAGCAGGATTTTCTTCAGCGGAAGCAAAGGACAAAGGGGCAATTGTCAAAGCGGCTCCAAGAGCAAGTGTCATTGGGATACGAATACGTTTCAAGTTGTTTCCTCCTTTGTTTTCATTTGGTTACACTACACGCATACCCTGCTCAATGTATTTGTAATCTCAATATTGTTAAAATAGGAAAAAAATAGTGTTTGGATTTGCCTGTGCTGTGAAAAAAGAAGCAAAAAGAGGGGCTTAAGCGTATTATTGGTATCGGCTGAGAGGAATGTGAGATAATATAGACGCTTACATTTCAGTGAAAGGGTGGATGTTCAAGTGCCAACAAGTTTAAAAGATACTGTAAAGTTACATAACGGAGTTGAAATGCCTTGGTTCGGTCTGGGTGTTTTTAAAGTAGAAAATGGTAATGAAGCGACTGAATCAGTGAAAGCGGCAATTAAAAATGGCTATCGCAGTATTGATACAGCAGCGATCTACAAAAATGAAGAAGGCGTTGGCATCGGGATTAAAGAATCCGGTGTGGCAAGAGAAGAGCTCTTCATCACATCAAAAGTGTGGAATGAAGATCAAGGCTACGAAACAACGCTTGCTGCCTTTGAAAAAAGCCTGGAAAGATTGCAGCTTGATTACTTAGATTTATATTTGATCCATTGGCCTGGCAAAGATAAATATAAAGATACATGGCGTGCGCTTGAAAAGCTGTACAAGGACGGCAAAATCCGCGCGATCGGCGTCAGCAACTTCCAAGTACATCATTTAGAAGAGCTGTTGAAAGATGCTGAAATCAAACCGATGGTGAACCAAGTTGAATTTCACCCTCGCTTGACGCAAAAAGAATTAAGAGATTACTGCAAAGCGCAAGGCATTCAGCTGGAAGCGTGGTCTCCGCTCATGCAGGGACAGCTTTTGGATAACGAAGTACTGACACAGATTGCTGAAAAACACAATAAATCTGTGGCTCAAGTGATTTTGCGCTGGGATCTGCAGCATGAAGTTGTAACCATTCCAAAATCCATTAAAGAACACCGTATCATCGAAAACGCTAATATTTTTGATTTCGAATTGTCTCAAGAAGACATGGACAAAATTGACGCATTAAATAAAGATGAGCGTGTCGGCCCAAATCCTGATGAGCTTCTGTTTTAATCAAAAAACTCCCCGTTGCGGGGAGTTTTTTTAGTGCGTTTTTTTCTGTTGAATGAAAAACAGCATCAAAAAGGAAATGACAACAATACAGACGACCCATGCCCAGGCAAGGGTATTGTTGCCGGAATCCAATGCGACATATATCGCCGTCGGCAGTGTTTGCGTAACACCGGGGATGTTCCCTGCAAACATGAGTGTTGCGCCAAATTCTCCGAGCGCCCGCGCAAGGCTGAGGATGCTTCCGGTCAGCAATGAAGGATAGGCAAGCGGGACGGAGATATGGATAAACACTTTCCATCTGCTTGCGCCGTCTACCATTGCCGCACCTTGTATATCGGGGTCAATGTCAGCAAATCCGGTTTTGGCTGATTGATACATGAGCGGAAAGGCTACAACAGCCGAGGCGATCACAGCGGCCCACCAGGTGAAAATGACAGGCTGCTGGAAGATCCACTCGATGGCTTGTCCGATGAAGCTGTGCTTTCCGAAAATGACGATCAAAATAAAACCGACAACAGTAGGCGGAAGAACGAGCGGAAGCATAAAACATGTTTCGAGTGCCGTTTTTCCGAAAAATGATGCCCGTGACATCCATGCTCCAGCAAGTGTTCCGAGAATAATGACAACAATTCCGGCAACTGCCGCCACCTGAAAGGAAAGCGCAACGGGTGTGAAAAATTCTGAAGCGCTTATGCTACTCGGCAGTAAAGCCATATTTCTCAAATACTTTCATTGCTTCATCAGATTGCAGGTATTCGTAAAATTCCTTCGCTTCCTTACGGTGTTTTGTATCTTTTACGATTCCTAACGGATAGACAATTGGGCTGTGAGTATCTGCTTTTGCCTCGTCAATAATGTTGACCTTTTTCGAGACCAGGGCATCTGTTTTATAAACAATACCTGCGTCTACATTGCCGGTTTCAACATAAGAAAGAACTTGGCGAACGTCTTTTCCATACACAATTTTATCCTTCACTTTGTCCCATAAAGACAGCTTTGTCAGTGATTCTTTCCCATAAGCTCCTGCCGGTACGGATTCCGGAGTGCCAAGGGCGATTTTTTCTGATCCAGCCAGATTGCTGAAGCTTGTCACAGGTGAATCTCCGTTTTTCGGTACGACCAGCACAATTTCATTACCGACTAATTCAGTGCTGTCTTTTTTTGCGATATCTCCATCATCTATCAGCTTTTTAAATTTATCCTCAGCAGCTGAGAAGAACAGATCTGCTCCTGCTCCTTGAGAAATCTGTTTTTGCAAGGCGCCGGATGAGCCATAGTTATCTTGGATGGTAATATTTTGATGATCTTTTTCATAATTTTTTTGGATTTCCTCAAGTGCATCCTGCGCGCTGGCCGCAGCTGAGATGGTTAACGTTACTTTTTTCTCGCTGTCAGTTGAAGACTGGTTTGAAGAACAGCCTGCTGCAAGCAGAAAAGCGGTTAAGGCTGCGATGAAAATAGAATACTTCTTAAACATGATTGCACCCCTTATCATTAGATATAACTAATTATAACTGATTATGTTTGGTTTATGTGGGTTTTTTTACATTCGGCGAAAAGGTATAATAAAATAGGAGAGTGATGATGATGAATGAAACCTCTTCCTATACGATAGAAGAAGTTGCAGGTCTGCTGAAGGTATCAAAGCTGACCGTTTATGATTTGATTAAAAAAGGCGTGCTGCCTGCTTACCGTGTCGGAAGGCAGATGCGTGTGGATGAAGAAGATTTAAAGCAATATAAAACGAATATGAGAATGTCTCAGCCCATCGCTGCAACAGAAGCGCCGAAACAGGTGCAGGAGGCTGAGCCGGACGGCAGACCGAATGTCATGATCAGCGGACAGGACATTTCGATGGATCTCCTCAGCAAGCATTTGGAGAGTGCCATTCAGGAGACGCCGCTCCGTAAATACAAAGGAAGCTTAAACAGCCTGATTGATATGTATCAAGGCAAGTGTGACATTGTCAGCCTCCATTTGTACGATGCTGAAACGGGCCAGTATAACGCGCCTTATGTAAAACGGATTTTGACAGGTGAACCGTTTTGTCTCATCAATGTCGTTCTCCGCAAAGCAGGACTGTATGTGCAAAAAGGGAATCCGAAAAACATTCAAGGCTGGAAAGACTTGAAAAGAGCCGATATCCGGATCATCAACAGGGAAAAGGGTTCTGGCGCAAGGGTGCTCCTTGATGAACAGCTTGGCTTGCTTGGTGTGAATCCGGCTGATGTAAAGGGATACGGCGATATCGTGACCGATCATTACGCTGCCGCTTCACAAGTTTCAAGCGGACAGGCTGACGCGGGAATCGGGGCGCAGCACGCGGCACATATGGGCAGTGTTGATTTTATCCCGCTCATCGACGAACAATATGATATCGTTGTTTTGAAAAAACATGAGCAGCTGCTGAAAGCCGTGAAGGAGATTTTGAATTCTGAGGACTACAAGGCGAATTTGTCTCATTTAAACGGCTATGAAACGAAGCTGACTGGCAAGGTGATATTGGAAACGTAAAAAATCCCTCTTGATAGAGGGATTTTTTCATTCGGAAAACCTGAGCAGGTCACCATTTAAAATTTTATCAGAGAGAGAAAGTTCTTCGTTTGCTTTCTCCTTGTAAGGGAGGCACGCATCCTGATCTTCCAGCACTTTACCTGTTTTTTGGCTATAGCACGTGTTCTTTGTGTATATATAATCGTTCGTAATAAAGCTGCCGTTTCGCAGAACGGCGAATGGGGTGCGGTCGCCCGACAGCAAATCATTGCCGAATTGGATATCGCCTTTTGTCTCAACGCCGAGCAAATGCATCAGCGTCGGCCTGACGTCGACCTGTCCCCCGGCATCAGGGATGGTTTCCGGCTTTTGATCGGTGATTCCCGGGATATGTATGATAAACGGCACCCGCTGGAGCTGAACGTTGTCATACGGTGTGATTTCGTCTTTCCCTAAAAACTCAGCCATTGCCTCGTTATGGGCTTCAGAAATGCCGTAATGATCTCCCATAAATACGATCATCGAATTTTCGTATAAGCCTTCGTCTTTCAGTTTTTGGATAAAATGCTTCAATGCTTCATCCTCATAGCGAACCGTGGTCACATAGCGGTTTAACAGATCACTGCTTGAATCGAATTCATCTATCAGCTGATCCTTTTCATCAATCTCAAACGGAAAATGATTCGTTAACGTGATAAAACTGCTGTAGAACGGCTGCGGCAGGCTTTTCAGCTTTTCGGCGGACTGCTCTAAAAATTCTTTGTCTTTTAAGCCCCAGCTTGTCGATGTCCCGGGAGTGACATGAAAATCATCAACATCAAAAAAGCGGTCAATGCCAAACGTATCGTACATGACATCTCTGTTCCAAAATGTATTATGGTTAGCGTGAAAGACGGCTGAATAATAATCGTGCTGTTTCAGCGATTTATACATCGTATGAAATTGATGGTCGCTTTTCGTGAAAAAGACGGCGCCGCTAAGGGAAGGATACAGTGAGTTAGCGACGATAAATTCTGAATCTGATGTTTTGCCTTGTTCTGTTTGCTGATAGAAATGATCAAAGGAATAGCTTTTTTTAATGAGATCATTCATAAATGGGGTAATTTCTTTT
This sequence comes from Bacillus sp. FSL L8-0358, assembly GCF_038593095.1. NCBI lineage: Bacteria > Bacillati > Bacillota > Bacilli > Caryophanales > Bacillaceae > Bacillus > Bacillus sp. FSL L8-0358. The sequence goes on along the minus strand of NZ_CP151962.1, from coordinate 3,296,528 downwards.
CCATTTACTTTTTCATTCAGAACAAAGCTTTGGGTCGACTCAAGTGTTACAAAGATGACATTGCGCCCCTTTGCAAGACCGAATTTGCTTTGATCAGGCTTGCTGTAATCAGCCTCTGTGTAGTTTTTAATGGCAGTTATACTGTCTTCATCGGCAAAAGCTTTCGCGCTTATATTAACAGTCTGAGAAATTGTATCGTAAATATGGAACTGAAACAGACCGATGCTTTTGACTAGCATTTCCCGGTCAAAAGAATGTGCCAAAAGCTTCGGCTGCTGTACTTCTGCAAGTGCCAGTGTGCATAAAAGCATGCCGCAGGAAGCTGCATAGTACCGTTTGATCGTGCGGGGAGCGGCTTTTGTCTGTGGGTGTTTGGTTTTTCTGGCGAACAGCAGCAGAAAAACCAAGTCCACAAACAGGGCGATAAACAGAGGATGGAACAGTTCTTTTACACTGCTGCCCATATCGCTCATGTTGCTGGCCTGAAATAAAACCGGAATGGTAATAAAATCGATATAAAAGCCGTAAAAAATCGTATTGGAGATCAAGATGACAGTCAGAACCAGATTGGCAATCAGCAAAAAGGCCCGCTGCTTGTTTCCTTTCAGAAGCAGGCCGATCCCGAATAAAGGAAGAATAAAGCTGAGCGGGTTGACCAGCAGCATTAGCTCCTCCAACAGAGTATCGATTTGCAAATCAAAGCCGAGTTTATATATCACATACGTTTTGATCCACATAAATAAGATCGAAAAACATAAAAACCGCTGATTGTGAAAAAAGGTTCCTTTCATCAATATGACTCCTCACGTTTTCTTGATCATCTGCATGAAATGCTTCTTAAGTAAAACCTACTAAAAACAGCCGGTTCAGACAAGTCTCAGCACTCATGTTTAAAACATGCGCCCATGAAACAGCATATAAAAGTAGTAACATGAAGCAAGGGTCAGGCCGGCTAGCACGAGCTGCTCAGAAAAACTGCCTGTCTTCATATATAATGGAAGCCGAACGCGGATCGTTGAAGGGAATAATAATTTGATTCCGTTCACCGTCCAAGCGTCAAGAATCAAGTGGCTCGCCATTCCGATCATCAGGCCGGCTGATATGTTTTTATCTGGAATGTATGTAGAAGTGATAAAAAACATGATGAGCATAAACAGTAAGCTGTGTGTAAAGGTGCGATGGCCAAAAACGGAGCTGACCACTTTCGATAAAATAGGAAATTTTCTCCCGATTTTGCTTTGTGTGTGGCAGATATCGGGTATTAATGCTCCAACCGCGCCTGACGCAGTCATAAGCACTGGATCAAATCCATAATAATAAGCCGCTGCCGTACAAGAAGCGATGCCTCCCATGATGTGTGTTTTTCCTGTCATTTGCCGCTTCTCCTTTTATCTTTTGCAAAAAATCTCTGAATTACAAATATATCAAGAGAATGTATGTTTGATCAACAGGACTTTGGACGATAAAAAATATCCCGCATAATTTTTCAGGAAAGAGGCATCTTAAACATGTACCTATTTTTTAAAAGAGGTGATACGAATGGGTTTCTTTAATAAAGATAAAGGAAAACGTTCCGAAAAAGAAAAAAACGTAATCCAAGGAGCTCTTGAAGATGCTGGTTCAGCTCTAAAAGATGATCCGCTTCAAGAAGCTGTGCAAAAAAAGAAAAATAATCGATAACCACATGCGGATAGGGCTTGGCTCTATCCGTATTTTCCATCTGTTCCCTTTGACAGATCATCCTTTCTTTGATAACCTTCTGGGAGTAACTGAATAATTAAATCCTCACTCTTTCTCAGTGAGGTAGAGGTTGCGCGGATGATGAGTCACACATGCCAGGCTGACAGGGGCTGTTAAACATGTGTAAAAGGCATCAGCGCCGAAGTGTGGAGAAAGCCGATCCTTCTCTATGCTGGGACTGTATCTGAATAAGTGCAGGACTGCCGCGTGCTTTTTCGCGGAGGGCTATCCGGAGATCAAGGGTGTGTGTTTCTTTAAGCATGGACTTTTGTTCAGGCTTTTTTTGCGTTTATATGATCTCGGGGTCTGGTCCGTACAAAGAATCATGGAGGTACTGGAATGGAACAGACAAAAAAATGGGGTTTTTGGTTATTAACGGCGTTTGTCGTTGGAAATATGGTTGGATCAGGAATTTTCTCCTTGCCGAGCTCGCTTGCTTCAATTGCGAGTCCGTTTGGAGCTACGTCCGCCTGGCTTTTGACAGGTGCCGGCGTGCTGATGATTGCACTTGTGTTCGGACACTTGTCCATTCGCAAGCCTGAACTGACAGCGGGACCGCAAAGTTATGCAAGAGCGCTGTTTTCTGACCCGAAAAAAGGAAACGCTGCAGGTTTCACAATGGTGTGGGGCTACTGGGTGGCGAGCTGGATCAGTAACGTGGCGATCATCACAAGTCTCGCCGGTTACTTGACTTCGTTCTTCCCGATCTTGGTTGATAAACGTGAGATGTTTTCGATCGGCGGGCAAGAGGTGACACTCGGCCAATTACTGACGTTTGCCGTATGTACGATCTTGTTATGGGGAACGCACGCGATTCTTGTTGCCAGCATTAACGGCGCAAGTAAATTAAACTTTGTCACAACGCTTTCTAAAGTATTAGGTTTTGTCTTCTTTATCGTTGCCGGTTTGTTTGTGTTTCAAACGACATTATTCGGTCATTTTTATTTCCCGGTTCAAGGAGAAAACGGCACAAGCATTGGAATTGGCGGCCAGGTTCATAACGCCGCGATTTCTACACTGTGGGCGTTTGTCGGAATTGAATCCGCGGTGATCCTGTCCGGCCGTGCGCGCTCTCAGCGTGATGTGAAACGTGCGACAATTACCGGCTTGCTGATTGCCTTGAGCATATATATTATTGTGACTTTAATTACGATGGGTGTTCTGCCGCATGATAAGCTTGTCGGCTCTGAAAAACCATTTGTTGATGTACTCTATGCGATTGTTGGAAACGCGGGAAGCGTGATTATGGCGCTTTTGGCTATCCTTTGTTTATTCGGAACGATGCTCGGCTGGATTTTGCTTGGCTCTGAGGTGCCATACCAAGCTGCTAAAGCAGGAGATTTTCCGGCATTTTTTGCAAAAACGAATAAAAAGGGAAGTCCGGTCATTGCACTCATTATTACAAACGTCATGTCACAGGTCTTCATTTTCTCGGTTATTTCCCGGACAATAAGTGACGCATTTACATTTTTAACGACAGCGGCTACACTTGCATATTTAATTCCGTATCTGGTATCTGCAATCTACAGCTTGAAGGTAGTCATCAAAGGTGAAACGTATGACCAGCTGAAAGGCTCCCGTGTAAGAGACGGATTGATCGCGATACTGGCGTGTGCATACTCCGTGTTTGTTATCGTAACAGGCACAGCAGATTTAACGACATTTATCCTCGGCATCGGTTTATTCTTTGTCGGCTTGATCGTTTATCCATTTGTGAGTAAAAAGTTCCAGAAAGAAAAACAAGCATAATGAAAAGACACCTGATTTGCTCAGGTGTCTTTTTTATAAAATCACAATTTCTCCTGTTAGGAATCCGTTCGTTAACCTAGCTGACAGGAAAGCTGAAATCGAAAGAAAAACCTTAAGGCACAATCGAATATGCAAAAAACGTTTTTCAGTCTCTCCAGCATAAAAAAACTGATCGCGATGAGGAGGCAGCTTAATATGAATGGCTCAAAGAAAATATCCGATATGATTCAAATTGAGCCGTTCCTTATAAATCAGCAAAAGAGCCGCGGGCAGGCGGCTCTTTTGTTTATTTAGTCAAGCTTTCCGTAATAAACTTCAGTTGGCCTTCTAATGAAATCGGGTCTGTGAAGTAGAAGCCAATCGGATCCATCTTGTATACATGGCCATTTTTAACGGCGTTCAGGTTCTTCCAAATGGAGCTGTCAAATACGCCGCCATCATCACCGCCTGATTGCCATGGACCCGCGAATATATAATCCCCGGCGAAGTCAGGGAGCTTCTCTAGTGAAATACTTGTATAACCTGGCCCCTGGTCAATGGCTTTTTCTTTTGTCAGCTTTGTAGCCTGCAGGCCGAGGTCTTTGTAAATAATGCTTCCGCCTCTTCCAAAGTCTTTACCGAATACGTAAATGTCTTTTCCGTTCGTTTGCATAATGGAAATGGTTTTGTCACCGACCGCTTTTTTGATTTTTGTTTTAGCTGCCGCAACTTTTTTATCCCACTCAGCCAGCCATTTTTCAGCTTTATCTTCAGTTCCTGTCATTTTTGCAAATTCTTTCAGCTGTTCGATGTTGTCGAGCTTATCGTATTTTACTGCTACAGTCGGCGCAATTTTTTCAAGCTTTTTAATATCAGCGCCCTGTGTTGTCCAGACGATAATCAGGTCAGGGTTCAAATCAATGACCTTTTCAACCGAAGTGCCGTCTCCGATGTTTTCGACGCCGTCGGTTTTTCCTTTGTAGTAAGGGTTTTTAAATACATTCTCAGGCGCACCGACAACGTTGATGCCGAGTGTTTTGAAGTAGCCGTAATAGCCGTCTGCCATGACAACCACCCGTTTAGGATGCTTCGGGATTTTTACATTTCCGTTTTCAGCCTTGTATGTAAAGGTTTCTGCGCCTTTTGAATCAGAGGCAGAACCTTTGCTTTCTGAGTTATTCCCGCAGGCTGCCAGCGCTGCAATCAATAACAGAGCAAAAAACGCGGCTCCGAGTTTCTTGTATATATGGGTCATATCTCATACCTTCTTTCTAAAAAATAGATGAAAAAGAGAATCATTATCATCTGTGATTATACCACTGCAAGTGCCGGTTGACACGATATTTTTGCAAATGCATTTTCATTTTTGTTCAAAACACTCTATTAAATCAGCTGAAAAAAGTGATATACTGAAACAGCAATTGATAATCATTATCAGTAACAGAAAGGAAGTACGGCAGTTGAGTCAACATAAAAATATACGGACTGCATCAGAAGAAATCCAATGGACGTCAAGGACATATGGCGCGGTCATCGTCCTTATTGCAGGTCTATGCCTGCTTTGCCTTGGCGCATTTTTATCCATATCCCTCGGTGCAGCAGATATTCATTTGCGCACTGTATGGGACGCCATTTTTCATTATCAGCCGACAAAGACATCTCACCAAATTATACATGATCTTCGGCTGCCGAGAACGGCGGCTGCCGCGCTTGTAGGCGCATTGTTGGCAGTGTCGGGAGCAATCATGCAGGGGATGACGAGAAACCCTTTGGCAGAGCCTTCGATTATGGGTGTGACATCAGGCTCTGCGTTTGCGGTTTCGATTGCGTTTGCCTTTTTTCCCGGACTTTCTGCAATGGGGCTTGTGCTATGGTCCTTTGCGGGAGCGGGGCTGGGGGCATCGACGGTAATGGGCATAGGCATGTTTTCAAGGGGCGGACTTACGCCTGTAAAGCTTGCTCTGGCGGGTACGGCAGTTACTTATTTCTTTACCGGCATTTCAACTGCCATTGCAATTCGCTTTGATGTCGCTCAGGATATCAGCTTTTGGTACGCAGGCGGGGTAGCGGGTGTGAAATGGTCGGGGGTCCAGCTTTTGCTTATTGCAGGGGCTGTCGGTTTAACGCTCGCGTTTTTCATCGCCCGGTCTGTGACAGTGTTAAGTCTCGGTGACGATCTGGCAAAAGGGCTTGGACAATATACATCAGCGGTGAAACTGGTTGGCATGCTTATTGTAGTGATTTTGACAGGAGCTGCGGTTTCCATTGCCGGCACCATTGCATTTATCGGGCTGATCATTCCGCATATTACCCGTTTTTTGGTTGGTGTGGATTATCGGTGGATCATTCCTTGCTCGGCGGTGCTCGGTGCTGTTTTGCTTGTTTTTGCTGACATAGCGGCCAGACTCGTAAATGCGCCCTTTGAAACGCCTGTCGGCGCGCTGACTTCTCTTATCGGCGTTCCCTTTTTCTTTTATTTGGCACGTCGTGAAAGGAGAGGGCTGTAATGAAAACAAAAACAAACAAACCGCTCATTGTAATGGCTGTGACCTTTTTGCTTATCGTGGTGGTCTTTTTTATCAGTCTCAATTTGGGCGTTATCAAAATTGCACCGCTTAAAACGCTTCAGGTCTTTTTCGGCCAAGGAACGGCGCGTGATGAACTTGTCTTATTTGAGTTCAGGCTGCCTCGGATCATCCTTTCTTTGCTTGTTGGAGCAGGGATCTCCGTAGCTGGAGCCATTTTGCAAAGCGTGTCTCAAAATGAACTTGCCGAGCCTGGTATTCTCGGAATTAACGCCGGCGGTTCACTTGCTGTAGTGCTTTTTATATACTTTTTTCAAGGGTCAGCTTCAGATCTCAGCTTTTTCGGAACATTTATGCTGCCGTTCAGTGCTTTGGCAGGAGCAATCCTCGCTGCGTTTCTCATTTATATTCTGGCATGGAAAAAAGGCGTGACACCGATTCGGCTGATTTTAGTCGGCATAGGGGTGAATGCCGGATTCAATGCCCTGTTGCTGATTTTTCAGCTTAAGATGGACCCTCATGATTTTATGCAAGCCGCGGTTTGGATATCCGGCTCAATATGGGGGGCGAACTGGAATATGACCTGGGCGATTCTCCCTTGGATTGTGATCTTGCTTCTGTTTACTTTATATAAGGCACGCTATTTGAACATTATGCAGCTCGGAGACCAATTAGCGACCGGGCTGGGCACCGCTGTTGAAAGAGAAAGACGGATTCTTCTTCTGGCGGCGGTCACTCTTGCCGCTTCATGCGTGGCAGCTGCGGGGGGCATCGCGTTTCTCGGATTGATCGCGCCGCATGTGGCTAGAAGGCTGACAGGTCCACGTCACCAGACGCTGATACCGGTCTCCGCCTTCATCGGTTCATTCCTGTTTTTGCTTGCTGATACGCTGGCGAGAAATGTATTGGCACCATCAGAAATTCCAGTCGGACTTGTCATTTCCGTGCTAGGTGCGCCTTACTTTATTTATTTATTGATGAAAGCGAATTAGGAGGGGGCCGAATATGAATTCATTATCAACGGAACAGCTTGGAATCGGTTATGGCGACAGGGTGATTGTAGAGGATTTAAATATATCGATTCCTAAAGGGAAAATTACCACCTTAATTGGCCCGAACGGCTGCGGGAAATCAACGATTTTAAAAACAATGTCCAGAATTATGCGTTCACATGCGGGTGCCGTCTATTTAAACGGCAAAGCGATTCATAAAATGTCTACAAAGGACATTGCGAAAGATATGGCGATTCTTCCACAGACACCTGAAGCGCCGAGCGGCCTAACAGTGCACGAATTGGTGTCGTACGGCAGGTTTCCGCATCAATCAGGATTCGGCAGATTAAATGACGAAGACCGCCGGATTATCAAATGGGCGCTTGAAGAAACAGGCATGGCTGAATATGCTGAACGGTCGATTGAGGCATTGTCAGGCGGACAGCGTCAACGCGTGTGGATTGCCATGGCACTTGCGCAAGGGACGGAACTGCTTCTGCTGGATGAACCTACAACGTATCTTGATCTTGCACATCAGCTTGAAATTCTGCAGCTGCTTGACAGACTCAACAAAGAGCAAGGGCGGACGATTTTAATGGTCATTCATGATCTTAACCATGCAGCTCGTTTTTCTCATTATATGATCGCGCTCAAAAAAGGCACGGTCATCAAGGAAGGAACTGCACTGGAGGTCATGACACCGGACATTTTGAAGCAGGTATTTCAGATTGATGCCGAAATCGTGACTGATCCCCGTACAAATAAACCTGTATGCTTGACATATGACTTGATTAAAAATGAAAAAGAGCTAGTTACTGTATGAAAAAATCCCGGTTTGAAGCCGGGATTTTTTTTTATTCGGTTTTGAAAATACAATTTTTCTATTTGATTTCGTCATTTCAATAAAAAGATTGCAAGTCTTTTTGAATTAATAGATAATATTGGTTAGAATGTTTCGAAAATATTACATAGTTTACAGAAAGAGGAGATCGTTGTGTCCAAGAAGAAAAAATGGCTTATTGGCGGTGCGATATGTGCCGGTGTGCTTGTATTGGCTGGGATCGGCGCTGGCGGTTTTTACTTTTTTACTCACATGAATCAAGTTGCCGTATCATCGGAGCCCTATGCTGAATCGGTCGCGGTATACATGGGAGGAGATTCAGAATCAGGCCAAACGTTTTCTGGAAAGGTTGAACCTGAGAAACAGCAGAAAGTATACATAGATTCAGAAAAAGGCAGCATTAAAAAAACATACGTCAAAGAAGGCGATCAGGTTAAAAAGGGCGATAAGCTTTTTGAGTATGAGGGCGAGGATCATTCTGATGAAGTGGAGCAAGCCAATTTGCAAATTGAAATGACAAATCTGCAAATCAACCGTTTGCAAAAATCAATAACGGAAACGGAAAAGAAGCTGAAAGTGGCAGGGAAAGAAGAGAAAACCCAGCTTCAAGATGAACTTGACCAAGCCAAATTCGATTTGAAAACAAGCCAGCTTGAACTGAAGCAGCATCAAAAAGAACTGGCTGGCCTGACGAAAAACAAAGGTTCCAATGTCATTACAAGCAAGCATGACGGAATCGTTCAAAGCGTTAATCAGGATATCGCTGACGGTGCAACAGGTGACCAGGCAACGGGCCCGTATATCCAGATTGTTTCGACGGGCAAATATCTGGTCAAAAGCCAAATCAATGAGCTGTTAATGGACACGATCAAAAAAGGCAGCAAAGTCAGGGTCACGCTGAAAACAGGCGGTGAGGGCGAGTGGAAAGGAAAGGTCACCTCGATCGGCAAGCTTCCAGCGGGAGCAGGCGAGGGTGAAGAATCAGAAAGCTTTGCTGATGAAGAAATGAATCCCCAGTCCTCTAACTATCCTTTCACCATTTTATTAGACAGCCATAAAGGTCTTGAAGTCGGCTATCATGTCAACATCGAAGTGATGAGTGATAATGCTGATGCGGATACGATCAAGCTGCCGTCCGACATGGTCATTCAGGATGACGGCGAACCGTACGTATGGAAAGCTGATGAGAATCACAAAGCGGTTAAGCAGCCTGTTGAAATCGGAGAGACTGATGAAAATGACATGGTGGAAATTAAGAGCGGCCTGACGCCGGAAGATTATGTGATCTATCCTGATCCCGCGGTCAAGGAAGGAAAGCAGGTTACAGTCAATGCTGACACTGAATAATATTTCGAAGTCGTACAAGCTGGGAAAAGAAGAAGTTCCAATCTTGAAACATATCAATCTGACTGTTCAGGCGGGGGAGTTTTTAGCTATTATGGGGCCTTCCGGTTCTGGAAAGTCAACGTTAATGAATATTATCGGCTGTTTGGACAGGCCAACCTCAGGATCCTATACGCTTGACCAGATCGATATATTGAAAGGGAAAGACGGGGCTTTAGCCGAAATTCGCAATGAATCAATCGGGTTTGTGTTTCAAACTTTCCATTTGCTGCCGCGTCTCACCGCGCTGCAAAATGTCGAGCTGCCGATGATCTACAATAAAGTGAAGAAAAAAGAGAGAAGGCAACGGGCATATGAAGCGCTGGAAAAGGTCGGATTAAAAGACAGGGTCTCCTACAAACCGCCTAAGCTGTCCGGTGGCCAAAAGCAGCGGGTGGCGATAGCGAGGGCCCTTGTCAATCAGCCGAGGTTTATTTTAGCTGATGAACCGACCGGGGCGCTTGATACCAAATCAAGTGAACAAATTTTGTCACTGTTTTCTGAACTGCATCGGGAAGGCAAGACCATTATTATGATAACCCACGACCCGGACGTCGCCAAAAAAGCTGACAGAACCGTTTTTATCAGAGACGGAGAGCTGGTATTAGATGAGAGAGGGGATATCAGCCATGCTTGAACATATTCGAATCTCCTTTCAATCCATTTTCTCTCATAAATTAAGATCCATTCTGACAATGCTCGGCGTGATTATCGGCATAGCGGCAATCATCGCGATTGTTTCAATGCTGAAGGGCCAAAGTGAGCAATTAAAGCAAAGTATGATCGGCATGGGAAACAACGCCATCAATGTTGTCTACCAGCCGTCTGGCGGAGAAGAGGAGAGCGGCGGCCCTCAGGTGTCGTATGCGTCCGCGCCGCCTGTAGCGGAAGAAACAGTAAAGGCGATCAAATCAGATCCGATGGTCAAAGGATTATCCTTATATTACTTGTCAGAAGGCGCGAGCGTTTTTCATTTAACAAACGTTTCGTATCCCCAAGTGTATGGAGTGGACGATGATTACTTCGACATGTTTCCAATCCGAATAACCGAAGGGAGAAAGCTGACGGAAAATGATTTAAACAGCACACACCAAGTGGTGATGATCAATGAAGCTGTCAGAGATGAACTGTTTCCAGATGGAGAAGCTCTGCATAAAAGCATTGAGATGAATGGTGTGCCGTTTAAGGTCGTGGGTGTTTTTAAAGAAAAAAATCAACAGGAAAGCATGTTTGAAGGCGACTACGCGAACCCGGTTTTGTACGTGCCGAAAAAAGTGTGGCCTCTTATTGAAGGATTTGACGCGCCAACACAGATTGCCGTGCAGGCCGATTCTTCTGAGCATATCCAAGAAGCCGGTGTAATGGCTGCGGATCTTTTAAACCAAGGGCTGTCAGAAGCTGAGCTGGAAAAAGCAGAGTACAGTGTAATGGATCTTCAGGAGATCGCGCAGGAAGTAGAGTCCTTTAATCAGTCATTTGCATTGCTGCTTGGCGGAATCGCCAGTATTTCACTTTTGGTGGGCGGTATCGGCGTCATGAACATTATGCTCGTTTCCGTAACGGAGCGCACGAGGGAAATCGGAATTAAGAAAGCGCTCGGTGCTAAGCGGCGTGTGATTTTATTTCAATTTTTAACCGAGGCTGTTGTGCTGACAAGCATTGGCGGAATACTCGGTGTGCTGGCGGGCTTCGGCATCGCCAAGCTGCTGACGGTCATTTTTCCGATGCCTTTTATCGTCTCTATTCCAGCTGTTGTCGGAGCACTCATCTTTTCAATGGCAGTCGGCATTATCTTCGGCTTGCTTCCGTCCATCAAGGCATCGAAGCTTCAGCCTGTAGACGCGCTTCGCTATGAATAAAAAGAACGCATCCAATTGGAATGCGTTCTTTTTTTAGCTGGGAAGAGCCGAGTTGCATTTGTCTAAAATCAAAAAAGCGGCTGCAACAATCATTTCTTCTGTGGTGGACAGCCAGATGTCGCTGATCAATTGGTCTGTTGTATGAGCAGTCATCCACAAAAACAGCAGCTGTACAATGCCGGCAAGGAGAATGAATAGACGTTTTCCTGTCTTGAAAAATGTAAAGCTATGTATCATCAGCCTTTCAAATGGTTCAAAGCATAATCCGAGAACAAGGAATACCACGGCAAAAAGCAGGACATGAGCTGATGAGCGGTAGCTCGTTCCCGCTAAAGAAAACAATATATAGATGACAGCAAAATAGGTCAACACCACTGCTGCTGCGGCCAGCAAGTACTTTATGGAGAGCCGCAATAAGCGTTTTGAAGGGTTTTGATGTTTCACTGGTTCAGCTCCTTATGAAGGCTTGCAGAGAACGAGTGCTCTCTGCAAGCCGCAAGTCTTTTATTTACTGCATTTCTTTTTCACTACTGGGTGCTTTTCTTTTGAAAGCACATCAGTAAAGTCTTTGCCCAAGTCAAGGTGCGCTTGAACAAATTTTTCAGGAAGCATGGCAAGCCATTGGTTTAAAGATACATCAGCATAATGGTCGTCTTTGAAGATTTCTAAAAAGACAAGCGGTTCATCCCCGATATTTTCAACGTAATGACCCATTGCAAATGGTACATATCCGACATCACCGGCTTGGTAATTAAACGTTCTGGCATGGCCGTCAGATGCAAAAACGGTCATTCTAGCTTTACCGGAGATGTAGTATTGCCATTCGTGTGTATTCGGATGCCAGTGCAGTTCTCTCATGGCACCGGGTTCTACTGTTACGAGCGCTGATGCGATGGTTTTAGACACTTTGAAGTTTGTCGAATCTGCAATGTATACTTTTCCTCCCTCAGATTCGATCGGCTCTTGTTCAAGAAGGCGGTAAGTAAATGGATAAGGCACTTCGCCGTTCGGCCCTTCCACAATATCATCTTTTAAACTGCCAGGGAGTTGGTTTTCAAATATATATTTTTCTTTGCCAGGTAAATTGGCAATCTCTTCTTTTGTCACGCCGAAGTTCGCAGCAATGACTTCTTTTGGAGTGTGGGCAAGCCAATCTGTCAGCTGGAACGTGCTGTTTTCAGAGAATGATCCATCGTCAAACACGAGCAGGAACTCAGCTCCCTCATCCAGCGCTTGGATGGAGTGCGGCAGGCCTGACGGGAAGTACCAAAGGTCTCCTTCACCTACATCGTCAATAAAGCTGCGCCCTTTTTCATCTACAATTGTGACTCTTGCACTTCCGTAAATCATATAAGCCCATTCAGCTTCTTTATGCCAGTGAAGCTCGCGAATCGCGCCTGGCTTCAGCCGCATATTTACGGATGCAAGGTTTTCTGAAATCGGCAATTCACGTACTGTCACTTCACGGGCATATCCGCCTTTTTCTAATCGGTTATGAGTATCAGAGAACGAAAACTTCATATTGCTGACGGTGCCATGATCGGTTTCAGGCGGAACGAGCATATCAGGGTTTTGCCGGTCTCTTTCAATATTGCGCGGGATTTTTACCGTTGCTCCTTTGTCTCCTCTAATTGGCTGCGGAATGTCATTTTGTTTTTTCATGAAATGTTTCCTCCTTAAATGTAAATGTGATAGCAGAAAGAGAAGGTGAAAGGCCTTTCGTTTTCCCTTCTGTTTTGTTAAGTGAAAAAAACCAGTGAAAAGTCAACTTCGATTGAAAAATTATTTTTTTGCATGATCTTTCAGTTCTGTCATTAGTTCTATTAGTTGATCAAACTTCTTTTCGAATCGGGTCAGCAGATACATTGCAATCAGCGCGGGAAACCCCAAATTGCCGATCTGTTTTACGACTTCCTCTATAAAAACCTGATCCATAGGAAAATACCTCCCTTCTTTTTCTGCAGTCATGTATGTAAGTGAAGGAAATCCGATAAAACGTAAACTGCTGCAAAGTATTTTGGAAGACACTAGTCGGAAAGTAGTAGTTTACTTTTTTTTGCTTTCCTTCATTTAATTTAGTAGGGAGGCGGTTTGATGGACTATCAAAGTCTTTTACGGTCAAAATGTAAGGAGATAATGAAGCATCCCATCGTGAAGCATTTTTTGAGCAATCCTCAGCATTACCGTTTGTTCAAAAACGTAATGGAAAGCCCTAACGAAAAAGATGCAAAATCATTGGACGAGCTATTTAAGCAGTTTTATAAAGAAATCCGCATCGTCAAGTATATGAATTCAATGATTCGTATCTTTTCTATTGATTTTGATAAGCGGGTTCGCAAAAATCAAAAACGGTATCCGCTGACGGTTGATCATCCGGAGGCAGGAGATCGGCTTCCTTCCGAAACAGGAAGCGATGCATTTGAAGAATTTTTAGACAGGCAGGATGATTTGAGCCAGCATGTTCAGGATTATCAGCTCTACCAAGCGATTCAGAAGCTGACTGACAAACAAAAAAGTGTGCTGACAAAAGTGTATCTTCACGGTGCCACGATGCAGGAGATTGCAGATTCATTAGGGGAGTCCCGACAAAACATCTCCAACATTCATAAAAAGGGGCTGGAGAATATCAGAAAGCAGCTAGCGGCGCAAAAAAAGGGGGAAAAGTAAGCTGTGGACGGCCAGTTTGAACAAAAAAAGAAACAAAAAGACGAGACTTATGACATTGAGCACCTGATTGCATGCTTTTCACCGATGATCAGAAAAAAACTCAGCAATACGTCCTATCAAGAAAGAGAAGATTTAGAGCAAGAGCTGAAGATCAAAATGTTTGAAAAGGCTGATATGCTTTTGTGTCAGGATGTCCCGGGATTTTGGGAGTTTATTTTGTACATGGTAGATGAGAACTCATAATACTTTCATATGAAAAAACATCAAAAGGGAGCGCTTGTTTGCTCCTTTTTTGCTGTTTTGATTTGCCAAGCTCCAATGTATTCAAAAATGTACCATAAATAAACGATATAATGATAAGATGAAAAAAACAGTGACAGAAAGGAACATAAAAGTGGAAAATGCGTCAATTTTAATCGTAGACGATGAGAAAGCGATTGTGGACATGATCAAACGCGTTCTCGAAAAAGAAGGTTATCGAAATATACTGGATGCGGCAAGCGCAGAAGAAGCAATTCCCGTTGTGAAGGCCAATAAAGTTGACTTGATTGTGCTGGATGTCATGATGGGCGGAATGTCCGGTTTTGAAGCCTGCACATTGATCAGAGAGTATTCAGACGCTCCGATTTTTTTCCTGACGGCAAGATCATCCGACGCGGACAAATTATCGGGCTTTGCGGTTGGAGCTGATGACTATATCACAAAACCATTTAATCCGCTGGAATTAGCGGCGCGGATCAGAGCACATCTCAAGCGTACATATCAATCGAAAGAAACGAGTTCAAATCAAACCTACACATATGATTATTTTACTTTTTCTCCGCAAAATGCCGAGTTGATCGTAGGCGGGGAAGCCGTTGCCTGTTCAGCCCAGCTTCTGCAGCTTTTGCAGTATTTTTGTGAACACCCTAACGTGGTGCTTTCCAAAGATCAAATATATGAAAAAGTATGGGGCTATCCTTCCTACGGTGACAACAACACCGTCATGGTTCATATTCGCAAGCTTAGGGAGAAGATTGAGCGCGATCCGAGCAATCCGGAGTATATTGTAACCGTTCGAGGTCTCGGCTATCGTTTTATCCCAAATCCTGAAGGCAAGCGGTCATGAGGTTAAGATGGAAGTTTTTGTTTCACTTTTTCGGCCAGATGCTGATTGTGATCCTGCTGCTTACGGTTATGCTTGTTGCGTCGTTTTTCTATTTAGACGCTCGTTTTAGCGATGCGGAATCCAATTCAGGGCTGACGAAGGCAACGACCGACACACTTGAGGCATATCTCGATGTAAACGAAGACGGGACATGGGAAGTGGATAATTTCCTGAAGAAATCTGTTGATAAACAGCACGGCTGGATGCAAATCATTGATTCGGAAGGAAACACTGATTATTCCTACAGCGTGCCAAAAGACGTGCCTGGCACCTATACCAAGAAAGAGCTTTTGTCTATTTATAAAACCAAAAAGCTTCATAACTATAAACTGAATTATTGGGCCATCAATATTGAAGATAAGTCGTATCTTCTATTGTCCGGCTGGAAATCAAAAAGTGAACAGCTCCTGACTTCGGTTGAAAAGCGCGAACAAAAGATAGACTCACTAGCGCACTATAAGTCCAGTACCATCGACTATATTAAACGGAAAAAAGGCGCCATTTACCTGTTAGACAGCAATGGAAAGATTCTCGACAGCATCAACAGTACAAAAAGCGAAAGAAAAACGATGAACCAGCTGGAGCTGCTTAAATACAGCTCTAAGCCTTGGAACTATAAGCGGGAAATTTCCGTTAAGATCCTCAATAAAGACAGATGGATGGTCGCTACGGTGCCGAACCCAGTCTATGTAACCGATCAGGAGTTTAACAAATCATTCCTGAAGGTTGTATTAAAAGCGATGTTTCTCGTGATGGCCGTTTTGTTCATGTATATCATTTGGATGACCGTTTGGTATATGTTCCGATTCGGGCTGCCGATTTTTCACACGATTAGATGGCTGGTCAATCTGTCAAAAGGGAAGCTTGAGGAACCCAGAAACCGGGAAGGCCGTCCTGTCAGCAAAAATAAAAAGGGAAAAATCAAACAGCCGTACCGCTTCTTCGGTGAGATATTTGAATCAATGGATCAGCTGACTGAAACGCTGAGAAGGGATAAAAGAAACAGAGAAAAAATCCAGGCGACAAGGGAAGAATGGATTGCCGGTTTGTCACATGACTTAAAAACACCGCTCAGCAGCATTTACGGCTACAGCATGATGCTCGAGTCGAAGCAGTATGACTGGTCGCCGGAAGAAGTGAAAGAAATGGGGCAGGTTGTCAGAGAAAAATCTGAATACATGTCCAAGCTGATTGAAGATTTAAATTTAACGTATCGGCTGAAAAATGATGCTCTTCCTATTGAGAGAAATCTCACTAGCCTTATCCCGTTTTTTAAAAATGTCATTGAGGATTTTAAGAAAAATCCGTTTTCTGAAGGCTATGATATCTCGTTTGTATCCAAAGAAGAGCATATTGAATTTGCCCTTGATGAAGCGTGGTTCAGGCGCATATTAGAAAACCTCCTTGGGAATGCCGTGAAGCACAACGGCAAAGGAACAGAGATTCAAGTCATTCTGGAGCAAACAAAAAATCATATATCTTTAAAGGTGAAGGACAATGGGAAAGGAATGGATGAAGAAACGATTACCCATTTGTTTAACCGTTACTACAGAGGGACGAACACAAAAGATTCAACTGCCGGAACGGGTCTCGGGCTCGCGATTGCCAAGGAGCTTGTCCATCTCCATAACGGAACGATCCATGTGAACAGCAGAATGAACATTGGAACGGTCATTACCATCCTTTTTAAAAAACATTAAACATCAAGTGGTTTGGACACCTCTTTGCCGGGAATAACAATATATAGACTGAAGCTAAAGAGGTGTAACACATGGATGCAGTATTGGAAGCAGACACTCGGGCAGTGATTGGAGAAGGCCCGTTATGGGATGAAGAAAACGGCCGCTTATATTGGGTTGATATCCTGGGGAGCGAACTCCATATCTTTGACCCTGAAGAAAAAATCAACCAATCAATCAAATTCAAATCCTTTGTGACGGCGCTTGCGAAATATTCAAAGGATGAACTGATTATGACGATGAAGGACGGGTTTTACCTGTATCATCTTCGGGATGACAGCTTGGAAAAAATTAAACAGCCGAAGGACATGCATGAGAGCCTGAGATTTAATGATGCTAAATGTGACCCTTACGGAAGGCTTTGGGCGGGGACGACGAGCATGGAAGGCGAGCAAAAACAGGCGTCGCTGTACCGTTTGAATCTAGACGGCAGTCTTGTCAAAATCAAGGATCAAGTCTCCACCTCAAACGGTTTGGATTGGGACCGCGAGCGGAATTTGATGTATTACATCGATACGCCGACGCAGGAGATTGTGCGTTACAGCTATGATCCTCAAAGCGGAGATGTTTCGAATCCAGAACCTGTCTATCGTTTTGATCAGTCGGACGGATTGCCGGACGGCATGACAATTGACCAAAATGGCATGCTGTGGGTGGCGCTGTTTGGCGGCAGCCGCGTTGTTCACATTGACCCGTTTCAGAAAAAAGAGATCAATTCAATCAGCGTGCCGGCTAAATATGTCACGTGCTGCGCGTTCGGCGGCAGAGACTTAAAAACCCTTTACATTACAACGGCAACAGAACAAATGACAGAAAAAGAGAGATACGAGCAGCCTCACGCTGGAGGGTTGTTTTCAGCACAACTGGAAACAGGCGGATATCAGCCGGTACCATTTGCTGGAGACGTATAAAAAAACGCATCCGAAACACGGATGCGTTTTTTTATACTACAGAGAACGGATAATGCCGCCTTCCACACGCTGTGCCGTGCCGTTAATGGCGGATGCGGCGTCAGACGCGAGGAATACGATTGTGTTGGCGACTTCTTCTGCTGTCGCGTATCGCTGAATAAGAGAGGTTGGCTCATTGACCTTGAAATAGTCTTTGATAAATGTATCTGTATCCTGGCCGGCTGCTTGTGCGGCGCCTTCCATATAGGATGCCACGCCCTCTGTCCAAGTAGGTCCCGGGAGCACTGAGTTGACCGTCACATTTGTGCCTTTTGTCATTTCAGCCATTCCTCTTGAAAGGCTGATCAGCGCCGTTTTTGTCATTGAGTATGGAATCATCGTTGGCAGCGGTTTGACGCCTGCTTCACTTGCGATATTTAAAATACGGCCGCTGTTTTTGGCAAGCATTTTTGGAAGGAAGTGACGGCTTGTCCGAACGGCGCTCATCACGTTCACTTCGAAATATTGATTCCACTCTTCATCTGTCACATCGGCGAAGTCTTTTACCTCGAAGAAACCAAGGTTGTTGACAAGGATATCGATATCACCGATTTCATTTACTTTTTCGATAAAAGCCGCTGCTTCATCTGTTTTTGACAAATCGGCAGCAGCACCGTGCACTGTTCCATAGCCAGAAAGCTCTTCAATCGTGCGATCGACAGTATCCTGTTTGCGTCCGTTGACAATGACTGCCGCACCCTCTTGCAGAAAGCTTTTTGCGGCGGCTTTCCCGATGCCGGACGTCGAGCCGGTGATTAAGACGAGTTTGTCTTTTAGCTGTAAATCCATAAGAATCATTCCTTTTGATTGATGATGGTATTAAGTATACAAGATCAAATTTAGTGTTTACGAGGATTTTGCTCCCATACACAATACGGGGAAAAGTCATTCAGGACACATATACAAGCCTGTCAGTCATATAGTATAATTACTCCGAAAAAAGGATACGAATGTCAAATAGGTGCCGGTCCGTGAACAACAGCCGGCTTAAAAGGGAAACCGGTAAAAGCCGGTGCGGTCCCGCCACTGTAATTGGCCAAGCGCCAAGAGCCAGGATACCTGCCTGTTTGATCAGCACGAATTCTGCGAGGACAGATGATGTGTAAACAATAGGCTTTTTTGTGTTGTTTACAGCATCTTTACCGTCGTAGAGATGCTTTTTTAGTTCGTTTAGGAGGAAAAGATTATGAAAAAACAAGCCGGGATATGGACTGCGCTCCTGTTGGCTGCTGTTATGCTGGCAGGCTGCGGCAATCCTGCGGATCAGAAGGATTCAAAGGCAAAACAAAAAACAGAAGCGTTTCCTGTCACCATTGATGATGCGTCAAACCAAGATGTAACCATCAAAAAAGAGCCAAAAAAGATTGTTTCATTAATGCCGAGCAACACAGAAATTACATACGCACTCGGCCTTGGTGACAAAGTGGTCGGTGTCACCACAAACGATACCTATCCAAAGGAAGTCAAAAAGGTTGAGAAAGTCGGAGATATGAATGTAAATGTTGAAAAAGTCATTTCTCTAAAACCAGATCTCGTTCTGGCCCATGAGTCTTCCATGTCAGCATCAGCGGATGCCATCAAACAGCTGAAGGACGCGGGCATTACAGTGCTGACTGTCAATGATGCACAATCATTCTCCGAGGTGTACAAATCAATTGAAATGATCGGAGAAGCTGGCGGGGCGGAGAAAAAAGCTGATCAGCTCGTGAAAAGCATGAAATTAGATCTAAAGGATATTCAAGAAAAAGCGAAAACCATTTCAAAAGACGAGGAGAAAAGCGTATTTATCGAGGTTTCTCCTGATCCTGACATTTATACAACCGGAAAAGATACGTTTATGAATGAAATGCTGAATGTCATCCATGCTAAAAACGCAGCTGCGGATCAGACAGGATGGGTGCAAATGACAGACGAGGCGATCGTAAAACTCAATCCTGATGCAATTGTTACAACGGACGGTGTGAAAGCGAAAGCTGTGGAAAAACGCGATGGCTGGAGCGAAATCAATGCTGTGAAACATCATCGTGTATATGATGTGGACCCTGATCTTGTGACACGTTCCGGTCCCCGTCTGATCGAAGGGGTCGAAGAACTTGCGGAAAGCATTTACCCGGATACGTTTAAGGAATAATCGTTATGCCGCATATATCATTGGTTTCTCATTTTTAGCCGTGAGCATCATCTTAGGAATTTCTTGCGGCAGCCTGCATATTCCTATTCCCGCTGTTTTTCGTGTCTTTTGGCATCAAGGTTTCGGCGGCTCTATTGGTTCTGATGATCCGATGTACACTAATATTATGATGAATATCAGACTGCCGAGAGTTGTGCTGGCCGCCCTTGTGGGGGCGGCTCTTTCTATTGCAGGGGCTGCTTTTCAAGGATTGTTGAAAAATCCACTTGCTGATCCCTATACGCTAGGTGTGTCATCCGGTGCTTCAGTCGGAGCTGTTGTGACTCTGTTCTTAGGTCTGCACCTTCCTGTCATCGGAGGGTTTACACTCCCGGTTGTGAGTGTAGCCGCGGCACTTGCCACGATGGCGGCGGTCCTTTTCTTCAGCCGCCTCGTTCATGCTTCGATGTCTGTTTCCACCCTCATTTTGACCGGTGTCATCACCAACTCTTTTTTGGGCGCATTTATTTCTCTTATCATCGCCTTGACAGGAGACAACCTGCTTCCGATTGTGCATTGGCTGCTTGGCAGCGTCTCAATGAGGGGCTGGAGCTATGTTATTTTGTTTCTCCCGTTTTTTCTTTTGGGAACCATTTTATTGATTATAAACGGAAGGGAATTGAACGTGATGACATATGGAGAAGATAAAGCAAAGCTTCTTGGAGTCAGCGTTCAGCAGAGGAAGATGATGATTCTAATAGCCGGATCTCTTTTGACGGGAAGCGCTGTGGCAGTATCGGGTACGATTGGCTTTGTCGGCCTTGTGATTCCGCATATCACAAGGCTTTTGTGGGGAACGGACCATCGGCATTTACTGCCGCTGTCCGCCTTGCTCGGGGCAGGATTTCTCGTTTTAGCCGACCTGCTTTCCAGAACCATCATTGAGCCGATTGAACTGCCGATCGGGATCATTACGTCCTTGGCGGGAGCGCCTGTGTTCGCTCTTATTTTAATTCGGCAGCACCGCGGGGGGAGAAGCTTATGATGAAGGCAGAAGGGCTGTCGGGAGGATACGGCGACAGCCGCCTAATTAACAATATCAGCTTAACCGTGGAGAAGGGAGAATTTCTCGGAATTCTTGGCCCTAATGGAAGCGGAAAAACCACGCTTTTGCACTTGCTGACAGGTACGCTGCCGGCCAAGGAAGGCAGGGTTTATCTGGCCGGAAAACTGCTGGCGGACTATAAACCGAAGGAACTGGCGCAAATCATGGCTGTCCTGCCGCAAAAAACGGATCAAGCCTTCACCTTTACCGTCGAAGAAACTGTAGCCTTTGGCAGATATCCATTCCAAACGGGACTGTTCAGACAGCAGACTGAAAAGGATGAAGCCATTGTACAGGAAGCAATGGAGCAAACAGGAGTGGCCGATTTTGCGCAAAAGCCGATTCGCGAACTAAGCGGAGGGGAACAGCAGCGGGTGTATTTGGCACAAGCTTTGGCGCAGCAGCCGCGCATTTTATTTTTGGACGAGCCGACTAATTTTCTCGATCTGGCTTATCAAAAAGACCTGCTTGATCTGATCAAACGCCTGACGAGAGAAAGCGGATTGGCAGCTGTCAGCGTTTTTCATGATCTGAACACCGCAAGCCTGTACTGTGATGAGCTCATGTTTATGAAAAACGGTACCGCCGGGCCTAAGCAAAAACCGGAATATGCTGTCACAGAACAAAGCATAAAGGCGGTGTACGATACAGATGTCACCGCCTTGGTACATCAAAGCTCACATAAACCGATGATTGTGATTCAGCCTGAAAAAGATAGCGTGAAGCGGCAGTCTATCCCATTTGAAGCATTGCTCCAAGCGGGGCGTGATGACATTCTTCTGCAAACGGAAATCCCGCTTCGAACATTGTCCTCGACGCCTATCGGTGCAGGGTTTTCGTGGAGCAGGACGCTGATCCATAAACGGCTGCCAGATCAGCCAGATCCGATAGAAGGACTTACGGCCTGTCTTTCAGAAAGCGGTTTTCAACTGCAGGAGACGTGTGCGATGGCTTCTCCAGAAAGACTTGACCGTTTCGTGTATCGAACATATGAAGACGGAGAGTTATCCGTTTTCATATGCGTTCAGACCGGCTTTTCGATTTGGATTTTGATTAACGGCTATGCGGCAGATCAATTCTTCATCAAGGCTCTTATGGCTGCCGAAGCAGAACGGACGAAAGTGCTGGGAGACGGAAGAGGCACAGGTGATATTCTCATCGCCGCGACTCAAACTCAGCAATCCGAAAACATAGAACAGCGGCTGAATCAATTGATAAAGAAAGGGACAGCTGAATGTGTAAAAGAGGCTGCTGAGTTGTTTGAATAAGTCTGTAAAGGAGATTCAGGGTATGAAACTATATACAAAAACAGGCGATAAGGGACAAACGGGCTTAGTCGGGGGCAGAACGGACAAGGACAGCCTACGCGTCGAAAGCTACGGCACGATTGACGAGCTTAACAGCTTTATCGGGCTTGCTTTGGCAGAGCTTTCCGGGCAGCCCGGCTTTGAAGATCTGACAGCCGAGCTGCTGACCATCCAGCATGAGCTGTTTGACTGCGGAGGCGATCTGGCAATCGTCACAGAAAGAAAAGACTATAAACTAACGGAAGAATCTGTTTCTTTTTTAGAAACGCGCATTGATGCCTATACAGCAGAAGCGCCGGAACTGAAGAAATTTATTCTTCCAGGCGGATCAAAGGGTGCTTCGCTTCTCCATATCGCCCGCACCATTACAAGGAGGGCAGAACGAAGAGTGGTGGCGCTGATGAAATCGGAGGAGATTCATGAAACAGTGCTGCGTTATCTCAATCGTCTGTCCGATTATTTCTTTGCCGCCGCCCGGGTTGTGAATGCAAGAAGCGGTATTGGCGATGTAGAATATGAAAGAAGTGCCATTGTGTTTCGGGACCGAAACAGCAGCGAATCATAAAAAGTGAAAACCGAAAGCCGGCGTGTTCAAATATATGCCGGCTTTTTTGTTTTTCACTCTGTCAATTTCCCATTTTACGACAAAAAATGAACCTTATGAATTATTGACTGAAAAATGGAAAAATGAGATATTGTAATAAATAGATGTAAAAAATAGGCAGTGGGGGGCTCTGATGGATGGTGAATTTAATTGAAAGTGATAGCATCTGGAAGAGAAATTTCAATTATCTGTTTTTCTCAAGAATAGTCAAGATATCCGGCGATATGTTCGCATTTAATTCAATATTATGGTTTTTAATTTATGACGGCAAAGGTGCGATCGGCACTGCTTTATTGATTGCGGTCACTTTTTTGCCGGAAGCCGTTCTGGCGCCTGTGACGGGGCCTTTTATGAAACAGACCACGCTGAAATTTTGGATGTACTTTTCAGATCTGACAAGGGCGGCGATTGTTTTGATTATCCCTCTATGTCATTTTGCGGGCTTCTCTCCGCTGTGGTTTGTCATGACGCTTATGATTGTGCATTCAGCCACTGGAGCTGCCTACAATCCCGCCTCTATCGCTTTGATTCCTCAAATCGTCAATGAACAGGGCATTCAAAAAGCAAACGCTGTGCTGCAATCCTCCGCTCAAATTGTCCGGCTTGGGGCTGTCACATTATGCGGCGCTTTTCTTACATTTATCAGTCCTTCTTATACCATGCTTATCGCACTTGTGCTCTATTTGGTGTCAGGTTTTCTCGTTCTTTTTATTAAGTACACTGCGGTTGAATCTCAATCAGAGTCTGCGGTTGTTACACAGAGAGGCACATATATCGGAAGACTGAAACGCGGCTTTAGGCTCGTCAGAAAACACCAGATTTTATATCCGCTCGCCATTTACTGTATCTTTATGAATTTCGCGGCTGCCCCATGGGAAGCGCTCTCTGCCGTATACGTTGCGGAAGATTTAAACGGCCAGCCGATCGTATACTCGCTTTTAAAGGCCACCACCGCCGCGGGCGCGTTTTTATTAGGGTTTGTGCTGGCGAAAGTCAAGGTAAACAGGTACGGCTTGTTATTCGTCACTGCCGGCATTATTGAAGGATTTGCTTTCTTTATTACCGGGATGAATACCTTTTTGCCGCTCGTCTTTTTCGCTGCTTTTACCTTTGGCGCCGCAGTCAGTGCTGTTAATGTTCCTGAGTACACGATTATCCAGACGTCTGTGGATAGTGAGGATCAGCCGCAGGTTTACGCCGTTATACATATGATCTCAAATATTTCGATTCCTGCCGGAGCTGTCATTTGCGGGTATGCCGCTAATGCTTTCGGCTCAGGTAAAGTGATCGCTGTCGGCGGGATTGTAGAAATTATTGCGGGTATCGGAATCTTGCTGTTTACAAAACTGGCCAAAGCAGAAAGGTCCGACCTGATTAAAGAAAGGGAAGCAAGTGTTCATCTATAAAGGGTTTTAAAACGCCATGCCTCGTGCATGGCGTTTTTTTGTGCCGATGGGTCCGGTGCCAGATACGACTCCGGTCTTATATAAAAATCAATCTCTGATTCGTTTTGCATATCTTCCAACTTGTATAAGATGAAGACAAGGAAAACGAAAGGAGGATCTGCATGAAGATAAACAAGAAAACAGTAGGCGGATTCTTATTAATTGTATTTGGGATCTCTGTCTTTTTTGGAGGAGGAAGCTTCGGCTTTATCATCCCGCTCGCCATCGGGAGCTTAATGACATACGCAGGAATCAAAAGGTTTGCCGCGGGAAAAACCATCACGGGAATCATCGTGGGCGGTATCGGAGCCATTATGCTCATCTGCTCACTTCCGTTTGTCGTCGGAATCGCATTGGCAGCCGCTATGGTGTATTACGGCTGGAAGCTGATGAAAAACGGATCAGCTGATAACGGTGTATCATCTTTTGATCCTGAACCGGCTTCTGCTGCCTACCAATCTCACTTTGATGACGAATGGGAAGAATTTTTGAAGAAAAAATAATATCAATATATTAGGAGGAATTAGGTATGGTATTAAAAAGAATCAGAGACATGTTTGTTGCGTCAGTTCATGAAGGACTTGATAAAATGGAGAATCCAAAGGTGATGCTGAATCAATATGTACGCGATATGGAAAGCGACATCGCAAAAGCAAAGCAAACAATTGTGAAACAGCACACGATTGCCTATCAATTTAAGAAAAAATATGAAGAAGCCGCTGAAGTGGCTGGCAAACGGAAAAATCAGGCACAGCTCGCATTTGACGCGGGTGAAGAAGAACTGGCGAAAAAGGCGCTGACTGAAATGAAGTATTTAGAAGGGAAGGCGGCTGAGCATAAAGCTTCCTATGAACAGGCAAACAGTCAGCTGGCTGATCTGAAAGAGCAGCTGGCTGCACTTGAAACAAAGCTTCAGGACGTAAAGGATAAAAAACAGGCGCTGATTGCGCGGGCAAATGCGGCGAAAGCTAAAGAGCATATGAATACGACATTTGACAAAATTGACAGTGAAAGCGCGTATCGTGAATTTTTACGTATTGAAAATCGTATTGAAGAAATGGAAATCCGCGCGAATTATTCAAAGTCAGCGGAAGCCGGCACAGAACTTACACGTAAAGAATTCGCAGACGATGTGGAAGCGGAGATTGAAAAAATGCGGACACTTTCACTGCAAAAATCAGACCAGACACAAGCGGCAAATGAATAAGCGGAACGGGGAAGGATTTGCGGTCAAGTCCTTCCCTTCCGCACGTATCAATTCGCAAGCTTTTCCTTTATAATAGAATGAATGAGAAGGATGAAACCGAATGAAAAAAATGCTTGGCAAACTGTTGATCACTGCCGGTATTCTGGTTTTTTTCGCCGTTGTCGTAAAAGATGTGTTTGCTGCAGGCCTAGGTTTCATAAATGGCACAGAAGCCGATTCAGCCAGCGCATCGCCGCGGGACATTGACAGCATGGTCATTGAGTCGGATAGCAAGGATGTCCGGATTATAGCGGAAGAACGAAGTGACATATCGGCAGGCATTTCAGGAGACTCAGGAAAGTTATTTGTTACTGAAAACAAAAGAAAACTGGAGCTGACCGTAAAGGAAAAAGAATTTCAATTTTTGAATGGGTTTAACCGTTCAACTCTTATCGTCAGGCTTCCGTATGATTATAAAGGTGATCTGGCAGTACGAACCTCAAGCGGCGACGTGTCTGTGGCCGGGAATGACCATCTTGCGCTTTCCGGGCTGAACGCAGTATCTGCGAGCGGAAATACGAGCGTGACGGACGTCCGCCTTCAAGACCTGAAAGTGAAGGCATCATCGGGGGATGTTTCCATTTCAAATACCGTCTCCAAAACAACCGGCATTGATTTAGCTTCAGGGGACGCAAATCTGGTTCATGTATCAGGCTCTCTTGATGTGAAAATGACTTCAGGAGATTTTAATGCTGTATTGAAAAAGGTAACCGGTCCCGTATCTGTCACGCTGACGAGCGGTTATGCTAATTTAAGCCTTCCCCAAAACGGCAGCTTTGCAGTCAATGCTTTATCAGCAAGCGGTGACGTCAGTTCGCCGTATTCATTTGCTGATAAAGCACATAAAGAACAGCATCACATCACAGGCACGCAAGGAAGCGGCCGGCATCCAATCGACATCAAAACGGACAGCGGGGATCTAGCGATACGGTAGCACCAGGCAGAAGAAAGGAGGCGGACACCAGGAATGACAAAAAAACAGCTTCTCGGATTGATCATTGCTTTATTCGGCATCAGTATGTTTTTGCAAATTATCGGAATAGGCGATCTGCTGTTTTGGCCGCTCTTTTTTCTGATTGCCGGCTATTTCCTTAAAAAATATTCCCGTGATTGGCTTGGCTCCGTCATGTATATCTTTGCCGCGTTTCTATTTTTGAAAAACCTCTTCAGCATCACCTTTAATTTATTCGGCTATGCGTTTGCCGCATTTCTGATTTACGCCGGCTACAGGCTTATCAAAGGGAAGCCGATATTTGAACCGAATGAGAAACAGGTCACTCTCAATAAAAAAGAACATCATGAGCCGCCAAAAGATGTAAAACATCCCGACATGCGCAGCTTTTTTATCGGAGAGCTGCAAATGATGAAGCAGCCGTTTGACCTGAATGATTTAAATGTCTCTGGTTTTATCGGTGATATCAAAATCGATTTGTCTAAAGCAATGATTCCTGAGGGAGAAAGTACAATCGTCATTAGCGGAGTCATTGGAAACGTTGATATTTATGTACCATCGGACCTTGAAGTAGCTGTCAGCTCGGCTGTTTTTATAGGAGACATCAATCTGATCGGCTCGAAGAAAAGCGGATTAAGCACGAAGGTATATGCCGCGTCAACCGATTTCAGCGAGTCAAAGCGCCGGGTCAAAGTGTCCGTTTCCTTATTTATCGGTGATGTGGATGTGAAGTACGTATGAGAAAAAAAATGCTTGCCAGCCTCCAATGGCGCGCCATCCGCATGACAACGGGAATCAGCCTGCTCCTTTTTGCCTGCCTGATTTCCTTTATGATGTTTTACTATCGGCTCGATCCGCTTGTTTTGCTGTCATCAAGCTGGTTCGGAATTCCGTTTATCCTGATTTTGCTGCTGATCAGCGTGACCGTCGGTTTCGCCTCAGGGTATATGTACGGCAATCGGTTGAAGACAAGGATTGATACATTAATTGAATCCATTTTAACCTTTGAAAACGGCAATTTCGCTTATCGGATACCGCCGCTCGGTGATGATGAAATCGGCCTGGCCGCCGATCAGCTGAATGAAATGGCGAAGCGCGTGGAGCTTCAAGTAGCATCCTTGCAGAAGCTTTCCAATGAACGTGCGGAATGGCAGGCGCAAATGAAGAAGTCGGTTATCTCAGAAGAACGCCAGCGATTGGCCAGAGATCTTCACGATGCGGTCAGCCAGCAGCTCTTTGCAATATCGATGATGACATCAGCCGTGCTGGAACATGTCAAGGGTGCTGATGATAAAACAGTCAAGCGGATCAAGATGGTCGAGCATATGGCAGGCGAAGCCCAAAATGAGATGAGGGCGCTGCTGCTCCATTTACGGCCTGTTACCCTTGAAGGAAAAGGGCTGAAGGAGGGTCTTACGGAGCTTTTGGACGAGTTCCGAAAAAAGCAGCCGATTGATATTGAGTGGGATATACAGGACACAGCGATATCCAAGGGTGTTGAAGACCATTTGTTCAGAATCGTGCAGGAGGCCCTTTCAAACGTATTTAGACATTCAAAAGCGTCAAAAGTAACCGTGATTCTGGGCATAAAGAACAGCCAGCTCCGTCTGAAGGTGATTGATAATGGAAAAGGCTTTAAAATGGACCAGGTAAAAGCATCCTCATACGGCTTGAATTCTATGAAAGAACGTGCAAGTGAAATCGGCGGGGTCGCCGAAGTGATTTCAGTAGAAGGAAAAGGCACCCAAATCGAAGTGAAGGTCCCGATTTTCCCGGAAGAAAAAGGAGAGAACGAACGTGATTCGAGTATTATTGATTGATGATCATGAAATGGTCAGAATGGGGCTCGCGGCTTTTTTGGAGGCGCAGCCCGATATTGAAGTCATCGGCGAAGCATCGGACGGCAGCGAAGGTGTTCGGCTTGCTGCGGAACTGTCGCCTGATGTCATTTTAATGGACCTTGTCATGGAGGGAATGGATGGCATTGAAGCTACAAAGCAAATTTGCCGGGAGCTTTCCGACCCGAAAATTATTGTGCTCACTAGCTTCATTGATGATGACAAAGTGTACCCGGTTATTGAAGCTGGCGCGCTCAGCTATCTGTTGAAAACCTCAAAAGCGGCAGAAATCGCTGATGCCATCCGCGCCGCAAGCAAGGGAGAGCCGAAGCTGGAGTCAAAAGTGGCGGGAAAAGTATTATCCAGGCTGCGCCACTCAGGTGAAAACGCGCTCCCGCATGAATCACTTACGAAACGGGAGCTCGAAATACTCTGCCTGATCGCAGAAGGAAAGACAAACAAAGAAATAGGCGAGGAACTGTTTATTACGATTAAAACAGTCAAAACACATATTACCAATATTTTATCAAAGCTGGATGTCAGTGACCGGACGCAGGCGGCGGTGTACGCACACCGAAATCATCTCGTAAATTAGGCGGCTGCTATTTGTTTGCGCCTTTCGTTCCGAAGTCTCTGACAATCACATTGACCCGGTAGTCTATTTCCGCATTGCTGAAATAATCATCATCCCATTTTCTTGAAATCTTTTTCCACTTTTGAGGATAATGAATTCTGACCTCGTTTCCCAGCCCGGTGACGTCCGCTTTGATCTCTTTCTGGAGTTTCCCTGTAATAAATGCTGTTACTGTATCGTGTACCCGTTTTTCAACTGTCTTTTCAATATTTTTGATATATGAATCCTTAAACGAATCTTCATTGGGATTCCAGTCTTCAGATAGACGCCCTTCAATATTGCGGGTGACAGTGAATTTGAACTTTCCGTCCTTATAGGCCGTCTTGATCTTCCGATTGCTCGAATATACTTCATAAGAAAAGAGATGGCCATCGCGCTTCAAGTCAATGACGCCTCCCTCGACAGTGCCTGAAAATAAGTTGATATTTTGAACCTCAATCGGGGTGAGATCCCGGTGCCATAATTTATTTTTTATAATAGTGGCTCCGTTTATTGCGAGCTTACCGTTTTCCTCACCGACATGAGGGATGAGGAATGAATCGTCAGAGGTTAAGTGTTCTGAAATCTCCCCCAATGTAACAGGCTCCATCATTCTGATCGTAACCTTATTATTCTCTGTCAGATCATAAATCACATTGGATGCGGGCTCGCCTTCATCATTCTTTTTAAATATATCCTTAGTTCGGCCGTCGGTGATAAAGACGTACGAACTCCTCCTTGTTCCGTTGTCTCTGACAAACTGGTTAATGATCGCATCCATTCCAATCTCATCCGCAATCACGCTCTTGGAAAGCAGAATGAGACGCAAATGCTGTGAAAACGTAGGGTTATGCTTTAATGCAGATGTTCTCATCATTTGATGGACAGTTTCACCCTTTGTGATAGAAAGCTGTGTCGGGTCAGAAGAAGTGCCCTCCTTGGAGCTGATTTTTTTCGGCACGAGAATTTGCTGTGTCAGCTCTAAATTGTCATCGTCAGGCTTGTCTAGCCCTACTCCGATCACTAAGCTTAATTCCTCGATATTCTCACTGTCCCAGCATCCGGACAGCAATAGGGTGCATATAAACATACATAAAATCCGGATTTTCATTTTGCTGTAATCCTCCTCTTGAGAGCTACAATGAAAAAGAGAATGAAGGGAAGCAGAAACAGGGAGACAAAAATATAGCCAAGATAATCGCTATACATCATGACTTGATTGGCGTCATCCGGCCAGAGAGAAAAATAAAAGACCGTTATGCCGATAATCACCATGCTTGTTTTAGTCGATAATCCGAATGTCTTCTTTAGCCCGTTAGCGGCAAAGTATCCGTAAATGACAAATGTGGTGAAAAACTGGATGATCCAGACCACCAGTAAAAACGATTCAAACCGTTCAATGAATATGCCTTTAAGCTCAAAGGACTGAAAGAGAGAAATAGTCGGCCAAATCAGCGTTTTCACCTCGGGAGCGGTCAAAGCTCCGACAACGATAATATACGTCAGGATATATAAGATAATCGGAATCAAAAATCCTAGAGACGCATATCTGAACGTGTATTTCTTTTTCTTCATATGTTCAGGGAGAAACAGCATCACTTCCATTCCTAAAAAAGAGATGGAAACGACAGTAAGGGAGTTTGCAATGGGGCCAAGGCCTTGGCCTAAAACAGGACGCAAATTATTGATATCAAAAATTTTAAAACTGATTCCGAATACAACCAGCAAAATAATAATGGTTACCGTTAAATAAAAGGGAAACAGCCGCGACACATCACTTAAACCTCCAATTATTAAATAAATACCGCAGCAAATAAACGTTAAAATAATGACTTGAATTGGGGTTCTCTCCAGCAGGAAAAACTTCACCATTTCAGCCATTGCCCGGGTCTCGAAGCTGGCTACGCCGAGGAAATAGCCGCAGATCAAAAGGCCAATGATGCTGCCGATCCATTTCCCAAGCCCTTCCTGCAAATACTCAAAGAGTGAAGGGTATTGATGTTTTTTCTGAATGAGCGTGTTTAAATAAATGAAGAAAATAAAAATGAAACCTTCTAATATCAGCGTGATCCAGCCGTCAGGCGTATTAGCCTTAGTGGTCAGCGCTCGCGGCAATGTTAAAAGTCCGGCCCCAAGCATTGTATTTGCAACAATAGAAATACCTTGAAAGGTATTAAGTTTCAGTGGAGTCTGTTTTTGGCTCATTTGGATTATTCGCCTCTTTTGGTTTGTTTTTAATGGGGAGACGGATAATGGAGTCACTCGTATTTTTCAGGCTGAAGAATCCATTCGGCGAAAAATACGGAGACCCAAAGCTCGTTTGTCTCGTTAAGTGCGTATATACGACAAGCATAAATAAAATAATCCCATACAGCCCTAGAATAGCGGCGGAAAACATCGAAATAAAACGCAGCACCCGGAAAGATAGACCCATTCCGTATTGAGGAACGGTAAAGGATGCCAGGGCAATGACACTGACGACAATGACCATAATCGAACTGACGAGATTCGCTTCTACAGCCGCCTGTCCGATGACTACGCCCCCGACGAGACCGATCGTCTGTCCGAGCGGATTGGGGAGACGCAGCCCGGCTTCCCTCAGCAGCTCGATGGTTACTTCCATCAGCAGGGCTTCAAATATCGGAGGGAACGGCACGTTTTCCCTGTTTGCCGAAATCGTGACGGCGAGCGCGGTTGGCAGCAGCCCTTGATGGAAGGAAACAAGTGCAATATAAATCGATGACAAAAACAAGGTGATAAAGATAGAAGCAAAGCGCAGCGACCGGATAAGAGATGCTGAAATCCAGCGTTCATAGTAGTCATCCGGGGACTGCATCAGGATGCCGAGAGAAACCGGCACCAGCAGCACAAATGGTGAACTGTCGACCAAAATTGCCACACGGCCGTTAAACAGGGCTGAAGATACTTTGTCAGGTCTTTCCGTATTTTGAATCTGCGGAAATGGTGAATATTTATTATCTTCAATGAGCTCCTCGAGCGTTCCGCTGTCCTGGATATCTTCCAGCTGGATATTTTTAAGCCGCGCCTTCACTTCTTTTATGACGGACTTTTTTGCTTTGCCTTCAATGTACATAATGGCTGCAGGCTTCAGCTTGTTTTCGCCGATCATGATTTTTTTGGTGATCAATTTGGGATGAGAGGTTCTTTGTCTGATCAGAGCGAGATTTGTATCAATATCCTCTACAAACGCAACTTTTGGGCCGCGTACCACTTTTTCAGTTGTCGGCTCTGTCAGGCTTCTTGTTTTTTTCTTTCCTGTGGTCAGAATATAGGCTTTATCCAATCCGTTGATAAACACAGCACAATTGCCGTTGAGAATCGATTCAATCGTTTTTTTTGCGGTTTCAATAGGTCTTGCGTCAAGCTGGTCAAGGCGTTTTTTGACCTGGTCAAGCGTTAAGGTCTCCTCATCTTTAATCAAAGTTTTAATGGCTTCTGACACCTTATTCTCATCAGTCAGTTCACTGAAATAGAGATAGTAAAAAACCAGTCCGTTCGCAAGCATTTTTTTGTTTTTCACCAGATCATCGTTTTCTTTTAATTTTGGCAGCACCAATGCTAAATTATCGTGTATATATTCCTTAAACTCTGTTTGTTCCAATGAGGTCACCTCTTATCCAAAACCTTAGTAGAGGTTATCTTTTCCTGTTAAAAAAATGATATACTGTGTTAGAGTATTTCATGGAGTAAGTTTTTTTATGAAAGCGGAGGATACGAAGTGGCACAGGTAAGGCTAGCTGGAAAACAAGAAGAAATTGAACAGCTCATTAGATCATTTGAAAAGCATTATGATGTCTCTTATACATCAAAGGAGTACGGTAGGACGAATCCAAAATACAAATATTCAAAGGATTCCCGCGTATATCTTGAATTAAAATTAAAATCTGCCAAGATCGAAAAATAAAAAGGATTTTTTGTGTCATTGGCGAATTATGATCTATTGAAGCAACCGTTATGGAGGGATACATAAATGGAATACAGAATTGAACGAGACACCATGGGAGAAGTAAAAGTTCCTGCTGATAAATTTTGGGGCGCCCAAACACAGCGAAGCAAGGAGAACTTTAAGATCGGTTCTGAAAAAATGCCGATGCGTGTTGTGAAGGCGTTTGCAATCTTGAAACGAAGCACTGCTCTAGCTAATAAACGCCTCGGCAATCTGGATGCTGAAAAAGCAGAAGCGATTGCAGCGGTTTGTGATGATGTGCTCAAAGGCAAGTATGATGATAACTTCCCGCTTGTCGTATGGCAGACCGGAAGCGGCACACAAAGCAATATGAACATGAACGAAGTGGTAGCCAACCGTGCGACTGCTTTATTAAAAGAGAAGAACTCTGATCAAACGATTCATCCAAATGATGACGTGAACCGAAGCCAAAGCTCAAACGACACATTCCCGACTGCGATGCATGTTGCCGCTGTTTTGGCTGTTTACGAGCAGCTTGTGCCGGCGCTTGATCAGCTTCGCAATACACTGGATGAAAAAGCAAAAGCATACAATGATATTGTCAAAATCGGACGCACGCATCTTCAGGATGCTACGCCACTGACCCTCGGACAGGAAATCAGCGGATGGGTTCACATGCTGGACCGTTCGAAGGAAATGATTTTGGAAGCGACAGATAAAATGCGTGCGCTTGCAATTGGTGGAACGGCTGTCGGAACGGGTATCAACGCCCACCCAGAGTTTGGAGAGCTTGTCTCAGAAGAGATCACTAAGCTGACCGGCCAAACGTTCAGCAGTTCGCCGAATAAATTCCACGCGCTGACAAGCCATGACGAAATCACTTATGCGCATGGCGCATTAAAAGCGCTTGCGGCTGACTTGATGAAAATCGCGAACGATGTCAGATGGCTCGCCAGCGGACCTCGCTGCGGCATCGGGGAGATCGTCATTCCTGAAAATGAGCCGGGAAGCTCCATTATGCCTGGTAAAGTCAACCCGACACAAAGCGAAGCGTTAACAATGATCGCAGCGCAAATCATGGGTAACGATGCGACAATCGGCTTTGCGGCGAGTCAGGGGAACTTTGAACTGAACGTGTTTAAACCTGTTATTATTTACAACTTCCTGCAATCTGTGCAGCTGCTCAGTGACGGCATGAATTCATTCCATGATAAATGTGCTGTCGGTATTGAGCCTAATAAAGAAACCATTCAGGAAAACCTGTCAAATTCATTAATGCTTGTTACGGCGCTGAACCCGCATATTGGTTATGAAAACGCGGCGAAAATCGCCAAGCTTGCCCATAAAGAGGGATTGACGCTCAAAGAAGCAGCTTTGAAGCTTGAATTGCTGACAGAGGAGCAATTTAACGAAATGGTTAAGCCGGAAGACATGGTAAAACCAAAGGCGTAATAGAAGGAAAAAACGGCTGCTTTTTAAGCAGCCGTTCTTCTAAATATGTTGCTGTTTTAATAAATATTTAAGCTGCTCCGCATCTTTGGCGAGAGCTTCAGACTCCGTCAGATTATGAATCATTCCTTTTATGATCGCCAGCTTCGGTGTTTTTTTCTTCATTTCTGCTTCAAGTATGTCCAAGCTCTCCGATAATTCAAGAGAGGAGTTTGTGTTTAAGCTGTTAATTTTGTCACGTAGGCTTTTCACAATCGATTCAGTCAGCGGGTCAGGCCGTCCGTGCGTAAGAGGCCCGAATAAAGAGCTCGCCTCTTCCAATGTGATGAAAGGCTTATCGTTTCGTTCAGACATGCCTTTTACCATATCATCAATTCGATTCATAATGATATCAGCTAATTGAGACGGCTTCACAGTGTACCCTAGCAAAATCATGCATTCCAGGTAAATCTGGCTGATGCCCTCTATTAAAAAACAAAGCTCTGCAGTGTACGGTTCCGCTTTTTTTCCATAGATGTTCAGCAGGCTGTCGATATGAAATTGAAGTGAGGACTGGCGGATTTTTTTTGCGCATTGCTCCACTTCTTCTGTGTAAGGCAGAGAACCCTCCTTCAACTGCATGCTGATAAAATCTTTGTGTTCAAGAATGTTTTCATAGAGGACGGTCAGCTGTTTACGGTAAGCCGTTCTGGGGCTGTCGCCCTTCGTTTTAATATTTAAAATTCGGGTAAACGTTTTATCATAATAGTAGTTCAGCATAGAGAGAAGAAGCGCTTCTTTCGAAGGAAAATAAATATAAAAAGCGCCTTTAGATATTTTGCATTCTTTTGCGATTTCCTGAACTGATGTTGAGTTGTATCCTTTTTGGGCAAATAGTTTTAAGGCTGTTTCAATAATCAGTTTTTCTTTTTCCTTCAATGGTTCCACCCTTTCGGAGCCCGGAGGCCTGCTAGGATATGACCATATAGTCACACCGTCTGTTATAAAATTAACCTTATTGTAACTTGTTTTTTTATCATGTATTATTTATATTATAAATTGAGATGACCGAATGGTCAAAGCTCAAGCGAAAGGGTGAATCTAGAATGAGAGAATTGGACGAAATGATCAGCCGCTTGCGAAACAGAGGAATCAAAGTGGAGAAAGTCAAATATCCGAAGCAGACCTTGTCAGAGAAAAAATGGGTTCATCAATGCAAACAGCCGCTCAAAACAAATTACAGAGATTTTAACGGCTATTCTTTCACATAAAAAAATAGACTGCAAAACATCTACAGTCTATTTTGGCACTGCTATGCGGTATGTTACACCCGTTTTGTCATTTTCAATTGAGATAGATGCCTTATGAAGAGTTAAAATTCGTTTTACGATGCTTAGACCAATGCCGAATTCGCCTTTCTTCCCTTTATTAAAAGGCTCATAGAGGCTGGAGAGCATCTCATCTTCAATATGCGGACCGTCATTTTTAATGGTGATCACGATATTTCGATCATCTTGTTTCATGCTGATTTCTATTTTTGTCTCAGCATAGCGGATTTGATTTTCCAGAATGTTTTCGAGGAGTTTGTTCCATTGCTCCGGATCGCCCGGCATCAAAATATCCTCTTCAACATCAATTTCCCACGATAGTTCTTTCCGCGCCCACTTCAATCGTTCGATGACTTCTTCTGTCACTTCCACAATACTGAACATGTCGTGCTGCACTTTTTGCTTCGCTAAATAATCCAGCTTCGTTAAATATAATAAATCCTTTATTTTTTTCTCCAGCTTAAGGGCTTCGCATTCAATAACATCTACAGTGTTTTCAAGGTCTCCTTTAGGAAAAATCCCGTCTTTAATTGATTGTGTATAGCCTCTGATGACCATGACCGGCGTTTTTAAATCATGAGAGATATTTTGTAATAGAGTTCTTTCTGTTTCATCCTTTTGCACAAGCTTTTGGCGCATCTCTTCGATCGTATGGCCCAATTTGCCGATTTCATCTTTCCGATCCACTTTTACTGGGTCATCCCAATCCTGTTCAGAAATCCGTTTGACGTGTTTTTCAAATGATACAAGAGGCCTTGATAAATACTTTGCAAGCCAAATAGCCGGAATCCAGCTTAATAAAATGACGACAGCTATAATAAACAGAAGCTGTTTGAACAAGGTATAGGCCAAATCGTCCCGATAAGAATCAAGTGCGTAAGAGAGCATCATCGCTGATTGTCCATTGACGGAAAGTCCCTTTTTAATGACAAAAAACACTTTCTCTCCATTGACGTCGGCGCTGTAACGTTTCTTTTTAGCTTCCTGCTTATCAGCCAGCTTGTACACCTTGTGGATAAATGAAGATGACAGAATGCTTAAATCCTTGTCTGAAGAAGCCTCTTCATTTTCAGGAAGGAGCACGTGCTGTACGGAGCGGACAGTTGTCGGCGCCGTCGCTTCCTCGCTGTAATAGCGCCTTTCAATCGAACCTGGCAGGCGGTACTCTGTCAGAACATGCTGCTCATTTTCGATCGTCGTATACGTTTCATTAGTGAAAAAATCTCGCAGCGTGTTTGAAAATAACACAAGCAGTAAAATCGATATCGCTAACAGGATGCCGGATATGACAACCCATATCTGAAACGCGAGCGGCTTGTTTTTCATGATGACATCATCCTGTAGCCGAAACCGTAAATCGTCTCCACCTTCAATTCAGGCATCTTTCTGCGCAGTCTCCGGACGAGATCATCAACGACCCGGTCTGTTCCGAAGTAGTCATGCCCCCACACTTTTAGGAGGATATCCTCACGAGAGTACGGATGCCCTTTATGATGGATAAATAATAGCAGCAGATCAAATTCCTTTGACGTCAAATTGATGATATTCCCGTTTTCGTCATAGACCTCGCGGGCGTCTTCAGCGACCCGATACGAGGAGACGGCAATTTCATTTTTTTGTACAGGAGGAGCTTCCTTATATACGAGCTGCAGCAGCTTTTGCACACGGATAATCAGCTCCCGCGGCAGAAACGGCTTTGAAATGTAGTCATTGCTGCCAAGCTCTAAGCCAAGCACTCTGTCAATATCCGCATCTCGGGCGGAAATAAAAATGACCGGCACGTCAGGATCTTTCGCCTTGATTTCTTTTATTAATGTATAGCCGTCGGTATCCGGCAGCATGATATCGAGAATCCATAGGTGGGGAGACGGTGTCATTTTCTTTCTGGCGTCTTCACCTTTCGTAAAAGATGTAATGTTCCAGCCCTCATTCTCTAAATACTTCGTCAGCAGTTCATTCAGGTTATCCTCATCTTCAACTAGATAAATGGTGTATGACAAGGCTCTTCACATCCTTTCAACGTCATTATAAACTAGTTTTAACATACGGCAGGCAATTTTCATAATTTCACATATTCTTTTCATTTTTATCCCACAATGTTTGTTTATGATATGTATAAGGGAAGAAAGGAAGAGAAAAAGAGCGAGGAAGATGTAGGATGATCAAACATATTCTATTTTGGTGCTTTGCTTTTCTCCTCATTATTGGGACAATTGAACTTGTACATGCGATGAATATGTAACGATAAATGAATAACCGTTAAAGGAGTGTAAGAACATGGATTATCGACGTGATGGCCAAAACGATCAACATCAAACTGAACCTTCACATACAGAACAGCAGAATACAGAAAACCAGAAACTGATAGGACATTCTGAACAAGAATTGCTTGACGCGCCTGTGTCGTATGAAGCGGGACGGCAGGAAACGGCTTCTGCTATAGAAATGGAAAAGCAAGAAACGGCTGTGAAAAAAGAAAAGAAACGGAGAGCCGCATGGCTGAGCCCGATTTTAGGCGGTATTATCGGCGGGGGCCTCATGCTTGGCATCGCGCCTTATCTGCCGTCAGACCAAAATCAGGCGACCGAGACCGCTTCCGCAAATAAACAGGTGCAGTCTGATAATTTTACAACGGCGCCGATAACGAACGCATCAAATATCGCTGATATGGTAGAGGATTTAGAGCCTACGATTGTCGGAATCTCAAATATCCAAACCTCTCAAAATAACACATTCGGCACGGGAGGAGGCTCCAGCTCAGAAAGTGAAAGCGGAACCGGGTCAGGTGTTATTTTCAAAAAAGACAGCAATAAAGCGTATATCATTACAAACAACCATGTCGTTGAAGGCGCGAACAAGCTGACTGTTACGCTATACAACGGAGAAACGGAAACTGCCAAGCTTGTCGGCAGCGATACCATTACTGATTTGGCAGTTTTGGAAATCAGCAGCAAGAACGTCAAAAAAGTGGCGAGCTTTGGTGATTCTTCACAGCTGCGCACGGGCGAAAAGGTAATCGCTATCGGTAACCCGCTCGGACAGCAGTTTTCCGGTACGGTGACACAAGGCATCATTAGCGGATTGAACCGGACAATTGATGTGGATACAACACAAGGGACGGTGGAAATGAACGTGCTGCAAACTGATGCAGCGATCAACCCGGGGAACAGCGGAGGCCCATTAATCAATGCAAGCGGCCAGGTCATCGGCATCAACAGCTTGAAGGTGAGCGAAAGCGGCGTGGAATCACTTGGATTTGCGATCCCAAGCAATGATGTCGAGCCGATTGTTGACCAGCTGCTGCAAAACGGGAAGGTGGACCGTCCGTTTTTAGGCGTGCAGATGATTGACATGTCACAAGTTCCTGAAACTTATCAGGAAAATACGCTCGGCCTGTTTGGAGATCAATTGGGCAAAGGTGTTTATGTAAAAGAAGTTCAAGCAAATTCACCGGCAGAAAAAGCAGGTATTAAATCTGAGGATGTCATTGTCAAACTAAACGGTAAAGACGTGGAAAGCAGTGCGGATATCCGTCAGATCCTTTACAAAGACTTAAAAGTCGGAGATAAAACAACAATCCAAGTGCTGCGAAAGGGAAAAACGAAAACGTTGAACGCGACACTGACCAAGCAGACAGAAAGCCGTTCAAGCTAAGAAAAAAACAAAAAGCTGAACCCAAATAGGGTTCAGCTTTTTTTATCCTAAGTAAGAGGAAAGCATCCACACTTGTTTTTCAACTTCTTCAATTAATCCGACAAACAAGTCCGCTGTCGCATTGTCTTGATTTTCTTCAGCCAGGCCGATCACGAATTTAGATTCGCTGCTGATTTGTTTGTAGTCGTTTACCAATGCTTGTACCATTTCTGAAGCTGATGTTTCGTTTCCGCCGTCTGTGATAGATGCATGCTCAGTGTATTCTTTCACTGTGGCAACAGGCTGTCCGCCAATCGCCAGCAGGCGCTCAGCGATGGTATCGACTGTTTCAGCCGCATGGTCATAAAGTTCTTCAAATTTCTCGTGCAATGTAAAGAAATGAGGCCCTTTCACATACCAATGGAAACGGTGGAGCTTAGAGTATAAAAGAAACCAGTTTGATAATTGTGTGTTCATTGAATTCTCAACTAATGTTTGATTTGTTTTTGCGTTTTCAGTTTTCATAAGATAACGTCCTCCTTGTGATCTGTTGTTTTAATTATATCATATACTAAATAAAAATCAATACTAAATTATAATTATTATAATTTATGTCATCTGAATAGCTTTTTCTTCAGGATAGACTCCCACGCAGACCAAGGAAAAAGCGATCGGAATAGCAGGGTGAGCCTGATGCCCTTTCCGATCGGGTATCGCAATTTCTTTATGTGCTGTTTTGTTGCCAATTGGTAAATGAGGTCGGCAACCTCTTGGGGATCTCCGCTTTCTTCTCCGTTTTTTTGAACGTAGGAAAGGATCTTTTTATAGTATTGATGATAGGCTGAATCGTCAGCAGGCACCGACATAAAATTTGATAATGACGTTGTCCAGATCGATGTCTTGTATGAGCCCGGCTCAATCAAAGCGGTTTCGATACCGAACGGAAGCAGCTCGATACGAAGGCTTTCAGAAAAACCTTCCAATGCATGCTTGGAAGAAACATATGGCGACAGCGCTGGGAATCCGGTCAGTCCGCTGATGCTGCTCACGTTTATAATCTTTGCGCCGCCATGCTTTCTTATGTAAGGCAGAACGGTTTTTGTCACATGGATCACACCGAAGACATTCGTTTCAAATTGTTGTCTGAAATGTTCCATCGGCACATCCTCGATAAATCCTCCATAAGCCGTTCCGGCATTGTTAACGAGTAAGTCGATCGGGGCGTAAGCACTAACGGCTTTTCCGAATGAGACTATAGATTGTTCATCGGTGACATCGAGAGCTGTAATGTGAATAGAATCAGACACATTGTGTGCTGCAGCCAATTCCCGAAGCTGTTCCGCTTTTTCAGGCTGTCTTGATGTCGCTATCACGAAAAATGATCGGGCAAGCTTTACAGCTGCCAGCAGACCGAAGCCGCTGGACGCTCCCGTTACGATTGCTATTTTTTTATTCATCCTAACCCTCCTATTAAACTGCTACAGCTATTGTACAATCCTGAACAGGAAATGACGTCTGTAAAAGAAATTTTTATACAACAATTCAGAATTGTTCTATAATAGAACGAAAGAAGGAAAGGGGTTTTGTGATATGGCGCTGCAAGGGGTAGGCCAAAGATGGGATCTTGATTCATTTTTTAAGGGCGGGAGCCAATCAGAAGAATTCAAAGGATATATTGAGAAGCTGTCACAAAGTCTGCGTGCATTTCAAGACAGGACTGATGCGTTTCAGGTGCCTGAATCGCCTGAAGAGGCTGAAGGGCTGACCGCGTTGCTTGATTTATTCGAACAGACATCCGTCAAGCTTCAGCAGGCCGGCGCTTTTGTTGCTTGCCTCCAGGCCCAGAATATCAATGATCAAAAGGCTATAGAGCATCAGGCACTCATGAACCGGCTTTCCGCAGATTTTCAATCGTCGCTCGTTACATTAGATCATAAACTTGTGGACATTAATCAAGACGTGTGGAATGAATTGTTAACAAAACCGGGATTGCGCGATGTATCTTACATATTAAATGAAAGAAGACAGAGGGTTGCCGAAAAGCTTAGCCCCGGTAAAGAAAAACTGATCGGAAACCTTGCGGTGGACGGATATCACGCTTGGAGTGACTTATACAATATGGTTGTCGGGAAAATGACGATCCCGTATGAGGAAAACGGTGAAAACAAGCAATTGTCTGTCGGTCAGGCGGAGAATATGATGGACCATCAAGACCGTGCTGTCAGAAAAACAGTATATGAACGTTTCCGCCAAGCTTGGGAGAGCAAGCAGGATATTTTCAGCAGCACGCTGAATCATTTGGCGGGATTCCGGCTTGAAACCTATAAAGCGCGCGGCTGGGAGAATGTCCTGAAGGAACCGCTGCAAATTAACAG
Source organism: Bacillus sp. FSL L8-0358 (assembly GCF_038593095.1). Taxonomy (NCBI): domain Bacteria; kingdom Bacillati; phylum Bacillota; class Bacilli; order Caryophanales; family Bacillaceae; genus Bacillus; species Bacillus sp. FSL L8-0358. Next base: position 3,255,045 of record NZ_CP151962.1, on the reverse strand, counting down.
GATGAAAAAAGAAACACTTGATACGATGTGGCAGGTCATCACTGAAAACAAGAAGCCGTTCGTTCAGTTTTTGAACCGGAAAGCATCCATGCTCGGCCTTGAAAAACTCAGCTGGTACGATGTCGAGGCACCGATCGGTTCTGACGGAAAGGTCTATTCATATGATGAAGCCGCAAATATCATTACCAGCCAGTTTTCAACGTTTGGCAAAAAGCTGTCCTCATTCACTGAAAAAGCGTTTCGGGACGGCTGGATTGAGGCGGAAGACAGGAGTGGAAAAAGAGTCGGCGGCTTTTGCACGAGCTTTCCAGACAGCGGGGAATCCCGGATTTTCATGACATTTTCGGGCAGCGCCTCAAATGTCTCTACTCTTGCGCATGAACTCGGACACGCGTTCCATCAGGAAGCAATGCTCGACGTCAGGCCGTTAAACCGTTCCTACGCCATGAACGTTGCAGAAACAGCTTCAACGTTTGCAGAGATGATAGTGGCGGACGCGACTGTCCAGCAAGCCGAGACCAGGGAAGAAAAGATTGTTCTTCTGGAGGATAAAGTGCAAAGAAGTGTTGCGTTCTTCATGAACATTCACGCAAGATTTCTATTCGAAACGAGATTCTACGAGGAACGAAAGCGGGGAGTGGTACCGGCCAGCCGCTTGAATGAGCTGATGGAAGAGGCGCAAAGAGAGGCATACTGCAATGCGTTAGAAGAATATCATCCGCTTTTTTGGGCATCAAAACTTCACTTTCACATCACGAGGGTGCCGTTTTACAATTTCCCTTATACATTCGGCTACCTGTTTTCTCTTGGCATTTACGCGCTGGCGCTTGAAGAAAAAAACGCATTCGAAGAGAAGTATATGGCGCTATTGCGAGATACGGCTTCTATGACAGTGGAGGATTTGGCCATGAAGCATTTGGGGGCTGACATCACGAAGCGCGATTTCTGGGAGAATGCCATCAAGCTGGCTGTGCGTGACGCCGAAACCTTTTTGCAAATGACCGAATCTTAAAGAAAAGCCGTGGCGTTATATGCCCCGGCTTTTTCAATTCTTCTCTGAATGAGGATTTCATTCTCTGGATATACCTAAAATAAATGGAATCCTACAGGGGGGAAACATATGCATTTGGTCAGAGCAGCCGGGGCTGTATGTCTCGCAGTGGTTCTGATTGCGGGCTGCCGTCTCAATGAAGACCAGCAGCAGGCAGAAGGAGAAAATACAGCCGTCACCCAGCTGAAATCCGTTCCCTACAGCAATTTTTCGCTTCGTGTGAGCTACGGGGATGGTGAGCATAACCGTTATGAAGGAATCTATACAAAGAACGGGACTCAGGAAAAAGCGGAAATACAGGATAAGCTCTCTGGTGTCAATCAGGAGGGAGAAGAAGCATTGGATGAGATGAAAATGATTTTGAGCGAGCTTTCCGTGACAGACCAAATGGCTGAAACAGAAGTGATACAAAGTGTGCTGGCAGCATTTAATCTGGACAGTCATTATGATCATATCGATTTAAAATTGAAGCTGAAGGACGGCTCCATCAGAGAAATCAAGAAGTAATCTTGTGATAAAAAACCCATAAACGTCAATTATGTCCATAAAACTAATTGAAAATGATTTTCAAAGTCAGTGTTTTCTGCTACAATGAGGGATATATGACCATATCAAATGGCTGAATATCGGAATCACTTGCATTGATGACAATTGACTTAAAAGCATGTATATAGAAAACGTGCAATACATAGTGCTGCTAAAAAGCCAGCAAAAAGGAGCGGTTATGGGTATGAGTGCAATTTCTACAGAAACGCTGAGCTTAGGATACGGGGATGCCGTTATTATTGATGAGTTGAATTTAACAATTCCCAAAGGTGAAATTACCGTATTTATTGGCAGCAATGGCTGCGGAAAATCGACACTTTTACGTTCATTAGCGCGCCTCATGAAGCCGAGAGGCGGTTCAGTACTGCTGGAAGGAAGAGCCATTGCCAAGCTTCCGACGAAGGAAGTCGCAAAAGAGCTCGCAATCCTGCCCCAAGGTCCTTCGGCTCCAGAGGGGCTGACGGTGCATCAGCTGGTGAAGCAAGGAAGATATCCTTACCAAAACTGGCTGAAGCAGTGGTCAAAAGAGGATGAGGAAGCAGTTGAAAGAGCGCTTAAAGCAACAAAGCTTGAGGACATGGCTGACCGCGCCGTTGATTCTTTGTCAGGCGGACAGCGCCAGCGGGCTTGGATCGCGATGACGCTTGCCCAGGAAACGGATATCATCCTTCTTGACGAGCCGACGACGTATTTAGACATGACGCATCAAATTGAAATTCTTGATTTGCTGTTTGAGCTGAATGAAAAGGAAGACCGGACGATTGTTATGGTTCTCCATGACTTAAACTTGGCGTGCCGCTATGCGCATCATCTTGTGGCCATAAAAGATAAACGGATTTATGCAGAAGGCCGTCCGGAAGAGGTCATCACTTGTGATCTTGTGCAAAATGTGTTTTCTATGAACTGTCAGGTTACACAGGACCCGCTCTTCGGAACGCCTCTTTGCATTCCTCATGGCAGGGGCAGATGCATTGTCCAGGAAGCGGCTTTCACATCACATGGATAAATAACGCAGCGAAGGAGCTTTCAATTGAGAAAGCTCCTTGCTGTTTTTTCGAAAGGAAGATGGAAAATGGAACAAAAACTTCAGGAGCAGCTGGATGGATTGCTGGAGAAGTATACTGAGCTTCTGCTTGGTGAAACACACGATGAGCTAAAAGAAGAAGTGAAGCAATGGATTTTGTACACCCATATAGCCAAAAGCATGCCTCCGCTCGCTAAGCATTGGAATGCGACATACCCTGATGCAAAGCAGGGCATTAAAGAGATCATTCAGCATATTAAGGAATTAAATGAAGCGCATCGAAACAAACAATAGCCAAAAAGCAGTCTGTTCATTATAGCAGACTGCTTTTTTGTGATTCAGCCGTTTTATCTGGCGTAAAGGAATCCATAAAGGTTCTCAGCGCGCTGCTGATAAACGAATCTTTTCGAACAATAAATTCTGTTTTCATCTGGCTGAGAGCTTCAGGCAGCGGGTACAATCGAATTGATCCTTCTGCTTCATGTTTCTGCACAACCGTTCTTGGCAGCAACGAGATGCCAAGACCTGCTGTAACCCCGCCGATAATTGCTTCAAGCGTCCCAAATTCCATAATGACCGGCTGTGTGACACCGACGGAACGCAGCCATTTTTCAAGTGTTTCTCGATACGAGCAGCCTGTGCTGTATACGAGAATCGGCTTTGTGATGGCTTCCTCAACATCGGGCACGGAGGCAGCCGAAACAACTACTGGTTCTTCCTCAAACGCAGGATAGGATTCGAGCTCAGGATGATGGCATTCGCATCCGATAAACGCGCCGTCCAATTCATAACGAAGAACTTTATCAAGGAGAAATTGCGTATGTCCTGTTGTTAAAGACAACTGGACGTTTGGATGTTCTTCATAATAAGATGCCAGTAGCTTTGGTAGCCTTACCGCGGCTGTTGTCTGAGTGGAGCCGATCATAAGCGGCCCGCTTGGTTCTGCGGAGGATGAGAGCGCTTTAGACGCTTCATCAAGAAGGCCAATAATTTTATTTGCGTAGTCCAGCAGCAATTTTCCGCTTGCAGAAAGTGTCATGCCCCGATTATGACGCAAAAACAGTGTGGTACCCAGCTCAGCTTCCAATTGCTGAATTCTGGCCGTGACATTCGATTGCACATAGCCAAGCTGCAGGGCTGCTTTCGTAATGGTCCCTTCAAGGGCTACCATTTGAAACACACGTAAATCTCCGCTTTCCATTTTGAACTCCCCCGTTCGTTTGCTATCAATCTGAGTGATATCTAGTATCTTTAACAATCATTATACGTAACATCAAAGCTGGATTACAATGGAATCAGAAATATACTTTAGTCAACAGCAAGGAGTGGCGGCAATGAATGTCTTGAACAAAATAGCTCTCGTAACGGGGGGCGGCACAGGAATCGGAAAAGCAGCCAGTATGGAATTGGCAAAGCGCGGGGCGATTGTGGCGGTGAATTATTCACGCTCGCAATCAGAAGCGGAGGAAACAGTGGAAAAGATTCGAAAAGCTGGCGGGCAAGCCTTCGCCATCCAAGCAGATGTATCCAAAAACAGCGACGTGCAGGATATGATTCAAGCAATCGTGAACACACACGGCACGGTTGATATTTTAGTCAACAATGCCAGCATTACATGGCATATTCCAATGGATGATCTTGAGGCTGCGACAGAAGACATATGGGATGAGCTGTATGCCGTCAATGTGAAAGGGATGTTTTTCTGCGCGCGGTCAGTGGTTCCGTTCATGAAGAAAAGCAAGGCCGGGGCGATTGTAAACGTCGGCAGCATCGCAGGGGTAACTGGTGCCGGCTCATCTATGCCTTACGCAGTATCAAAATCAGCGGTGCACGGTTTAACGAAATCATTGGCCCACGCCTTAGCGCCTGAAATCAGAGTAAGCGGTGTAGCACCAGGAGCTGTGGCAACGAGATGGTGGGCCGGCCGGGAAGAAAAAATGAAAAGCATGATTGGCTCTTTGCCGCTGCAGTGTATTGCTGAACCAGATGATGTTGCCAAATTGATTTGTTCACTAATTGAACAGGAATCACTCACAGGCCAAATTATCACAATTGACAGCGGACAGACGCTGTAAAGAAAGGGATGCAGGGAGATGCCATTTGTACAGATTCATTTACGGTCGGGAAGAAGCGAAGCGTGGCTTCAAAAACTGAGCAGGACTATCCACCAATCGATGATTGAAGAAATCAATGTGCCGGAAGATGACTATTTCCAAGTCATCAGACAATATGAAAAAAGCGAATTTTTTTATGATCCATTTTATCTCCAAGTCGAGCGTACTGATGAACTGATATACATTCATTTTACACTGAAACAGTCAAGAACAACTGAACAGAAAAAAGCACTTTACCGCTCAATCGCGAGTCGGATTCATTCCGAGCTTGGTGTCAGAAAAGAAGATGTGTTTATCATGCTGGCCGGAAATCAGGCTGAGGATTGGTCTTTCGGAAATGGAAGAGCCCAGATGATTGAATAAAAACCCCCGCGGATTGATACCCGCGGGGTGCTCTATTAATGGGAAGGTGATTCAACGGCTTTTGCCGCTTTCTCTTTTTCTTGTTGGTCTTCCGTTTTCTTATTTGATAGCTTGATAGGTTTTAAGAACAAGGTGAATACGGCTCCGACTGCGATAAAGATCAGGCCCGTATAAAACACGCTGTGGAGCGAATCCATCAACGATGTTTTTAAAATTGGCACAATATGGGATGAGAAAGCCGCAGGGATTTGTTTGGCTGCGTCCGGACTGAACAGTGATTGCAGCAGTCCTTGCGGATTTGTATCAATCATACCCTTTAGCTGGGCGGCAAACGAGCTTGCCTGTGCCGGAAGAGAGTCTAAATATGGCACCAATTTATCTGTTAATAGATTTCCTGATCTCGCATTCATTACGGCTCCCAGCATGGTAATGCCGAATGTTCCGCCGATAGAACGGAAGAATTGGCTGGATGAAGTGACAACTCCAAGCTCCTCCTTCGAAAAGCTTTCCTGTAAAGCCAATGTCAGAATCGGCATAACAAGACCCATTCCCAGACCAATAATCGCCATAAAAGATGTAGCGACAAGCTTGCTTGTATCGAGATCCAATGTCGTTAACAGCAGGAATCCGCCGGCCATAACCAGCATGCCTGTAATGATTTGCGGTTTAATCCCAATTTTATAAACAAGCTGTCCGCCGATGATACTTGTGATAATCATAGAAATCATCATCGGTGTCATAATTGTACCCGATTCAGACGCACTTACACCGACAATTCCCTGCATAAAGAAAGGAACAAACGTAATGGCGCCAAACATACCGATACTCATAAAGAAGCCGATCAAGTTTAGAAATGTAAATGTTCTGTTTTTAAATAAATACATTGGCAGGATTGGCTCTTTTGCTTTTGATTCTACGATGATAAAGCTGACAATGCCGATCAGTGCGAGAGCGAACAACCCAAGAATCTGCCATGAATCCCATGCATAATCTTTTCCGCCAAAGCTTAAGGCGAGCAGGAGGCTGACCACACCGACAATCATTGTGAAAATACCAGCGATGTCGAAGTTGATCGGACCAGTCTGCTGGCGTCCCTGTAATCCTCTGGCAATAAAAATAACCGCAATAATTCCGACTGGCAGGTTAATATAGAAAACCCATTTCCAGTTTAACGAGTCTACAATCCAGCCGCCGATTTGCGGCCCAATCACTGAAGCCAGCCCGTAAATTGCGCCAAAGACACCTTGGAATTTAGCACGCTGTTTTCCTGTGAACAAGTCACCGATGACAATCATCGCCATCGGCATCATGATGCCTCCGCCGATTCCCTGCAGTCCACGGAAGATAATCAATTCTGTCATGTTGTTGGCCATTCCGCACAAAGCAGAAGCGGCCATGAAAATAATTAAACCTGATACATAGACAATGCGGCGTCCCAATAAATCAGCCAGTTTACCGGCAATTGGAACAATGGTTGTTGATGTTAACAAATATGCAGTTGTCAGCCAGGTCATCATGCTTAAACCGCCCAGATCACCGACAATTTTCGGCATGGCCGTTCCGACAATGGTACCGTCAAGGGCTGAAAAAAACATGGCAATAATTAAGCCTGTTATTAATAACGTTCGTTTTGATTGTTTGCCTTCTTTACTCATTTTCATCCATTTCCTCTTTTCATGTTTTGCTTTTCATCCGTTTCTGCTGCTTGTGCGAGCTTTGCTGTAATATGCGCCGCCTGCAGCATCTCCTCCTCCGTCAAAAAGGAAAGATAGCGCGCCATAATGGCCTTTCTGCCTGCCAAAATCTCCTCGAACTTTCTGTCTCCTTCGTCAGTAAGACTGAGATCAATCACTCGCCTGTCTTTTGTGTTGTGTGTTCTGGCGATAAGATTTTTTTGTTCAAGGCGATCTGCCATCAGCGTCACCGCGCTTGGCTTCACCTCCATACGCTCGGCAATTTCAGAAATTTTGAGGCTGCCGTGTTTCTTTAGGCTGGCCAGCACAAACAGCTGCGCTGGGGTGACACCTTGTTTCTCCATGCTTTCCAGCATTTCAGGCTGTATCTTTTGAAAGAGCGCCTGAAGCGATAATTGGATATCGGACATTAACTGATCCGCACTCTTCATATTCAATTCCCCTCTGTTACATACACTGTATATATATTTTGATGACAAAATAGTTAATGCTTATTAAATATAAATAAGCGTAAATGAAAAGTCAACTGGTTTTACACAAAAAAAAAGGATAGATGCCCGAAAGAACATCGTATCCTTTTACTGATATTGTTATTGCTGATAAGGAGACTGCTGCTGAATGGTCTGCTGGAATTTTTGATAGGACTGCTGCAGCTTTTGTGCATCCTCCGCTTCAACAGAATACCATCCATATTGGAACATGAGGTCATACAGTTTTCTTTGCGCTTTTTGTGACTCATCAAAAATGGATTGAATATCCTGATAAAGAGACTCGTGGCTGAATTCGTGCAAGGCAGTGCAATAAGCTGTTGTCATGTATTTTTCGGTTGTCAGCAGTTCGTTGACGAAATCTCTGTCATTCATTTCCGATGTTGTCGGTACAGGTGTCTGCGGGTTGCTGATTTTTTGATTTTGCTGATTCATTCTGGCGCCTCCTTATTGGATGTAGCCGGACTGCTGCTGGCCTGGCTGCAGGTGCTTTAATATTCTTTGATAGTGATCATGATGCATGTGTCCGACGCGGTCGAGTTCTTGCTTTAACGTTTGATCCTGGCACTGCTGCGCCATGAAATGCGCTTTTTTCATCGCGAGCAAATTCCAGTTCAGCATGTCATTGAGATACAAATGATCCTTTGTCGAAATAACGGAAGGCGGCATTTGAGATTGCTGCTGATTATCCATTGTGATCCTCCTTTGGTTTCTGTTCATTTTATAGTTTCCTTCAGACTGGGAGTTATATACAGGTGTTTTGAAGATGACGGCGGGAGGGAGTCGGATGTTGAGACATGTGTTTTTATTCTTATCTCAAAATAAAACACTTACCAAGTTCGCAAAAGCATACGGAACGCGGCTTGGAGCACGAAGGTTTGTCGCAGGGGATACGATTGAATCGGCGGTTAAGACCGTCAAAAGGCTAAACAGATCCGGTTTGTGTGCAACAATTGATTATTTAGGCGAGTATGCAGCTTCGGAAAAAGAAGCGAACCAAGTCGCAGAGGAATGCAAGAAAGCCATTCAAGCCATTGCCGAACATCAATTGGATTCAGAGCTTTCACTTAAGCTGACCTCAATCGGGCTCGATCTTTCAGAAGAACTTGCTCTTACTCATTTGCGCGCCATTCTTTCCGTTGCGAAGCAATATGATGTTGCTGTGACCATTGATATGGAAGACTATTCGCATTATGAACAGACACTTTTTATTTACAGGCAATGCAAACAGGAATTTGAGAAGCTCGGCACGGTCATTCAGGCGTATCTGTACCGGGCGGCAGAAGATATCAGAAAGATGCGGGACTTAAAGCCGAATCTCAGACTTGTAAAAGGCGCTTATAAAGAATCTGCGGCTGTAGCGTTTCCTGACAAAAGAGGAACGGACCTTCATTTTCAGAGCTTAATAAAGCTGCAGTTGTTAAGCGGGAACTACACGGCAGTCGCCACACATGACGATGACATCATTGTATTTACGAAACAGCTCGTCGCCGAACATCAAATCCCCGCGTCGCAATTTGAGTTTCAAATGCTATACGGCATCAGGCCGGAGCGTCAGAAGGAACTCGCCAAGGAAGGCTACAGAATGCGTGTGTATGTCCCATATGGAACGGACTGGTTCAGCTACTTTATGAGAAGAATTGCCGAACGGCCTGCCAATGCAGCGTTTGTGTTAAAAGGAATTTTGAAAAAGTGAAAGCAGCCGCGGGAAGCAGCTGCATTATGATTGTTCCATGTTATGTTTTTTATACTGCTGATTTTGACTTGTCCGTTTTCCGCCGCCGTAATGCTGAGTCGGACCGGCATCTCCTTTTACGCTCGCCGCGCTGACTGCCGCTGAAGACGGATTTTTTTTCTCTCGTACCATTCCCTTCACCTCCGGGCTTAAGTTGCCCGACTTTTATAGGCTTCATACAAAAAAATAACAAATTAGCTATTGAAGTCGAACCGGAAATCTTTTAAGATGAAAGAAGAAACGGGTTTCATTTTTTTTAGCCAAAAAATGAATGACTATTCATTCAATGTTCAAGGGGGATATCTCATGCACAAACACATTCGGAAGGCAGCCGTTTTAGGATCGGGGGTAATGGGTTCCGGGATTGCGGCGCATTTGGCTAACATCGGAATTCCTGTCCTGCTGCTAGATATTGTGCCGAACGATTTGACAAAGGAAGAGGAAAAAAAGGGGCTGACGAAGGACAGTCCGGAGGTGCGCAGCAGGCTGAGCCGGCAGGCGGTGAAAAAACTGCTGAAACAAAAGCCCGCTCCCCTCACATCAGCGAAAAATACCTCCTATATTACACCGGGCAATCTGGAGGATGATGCAGAAAAACTGAAAGAAGCAGATTGGATTATTGAGGTCGTTGTCGAAAACCTTGAAGTCAAAAAGAAAATTTTCGCTCTTGTGGATGAACATCGAAAGACTGGAAGCATCGTCTCAAGCAACACATCCGGCATATCAGTGCAGGAAATGGCTGAAGGCCGGTCGGATGATTTTAAAGCCCATTTTCTCGGAACGCATTTTTTTAATCCCGCACGCTATTTAAAGCTGCTGGAGATCATCCCAATTAAGGAAACCGATCCTGATATTTTAAAGTTTATGACAGCTTTCGGAGAAAATGTCCTCGGGAAAGGCGTTGTTACAGCAAAGGACACACCGAACTTTATCGCAAACCGCATCGGGACGTACGGGCTTCTCGTGACAGTCCAAGAAATGCTGAAAGGCGGCTATCAGGTCGGGGAGGTTGATTCGATCACAGGACCGCTGATCGGCAGGCCGAAAAGCGCCACCTTTAGAACGCTTGATGTGGTCGGCCTCGATACATTCGCCCATGTGGCCCGAAATGTGTATGACAAAGCTGATGGCGATGAAAAAGAAGTGTTTCGCCTTCCAAGCTTCATGAACGATATGCTGGAAAAAGGGTGGATCGGAAGTAAGGCCGGCCAAGGCTTTTATAAAAAAGAAGGAAAAACGATTTATGAGCTTGACCCAGTGACGCTTACTTACGGCGAGCGGACAAAAATGAAATCACCGGCACTTGAAGCGGCAAAACAGGCAAAAGGGACAAAAGCCAAAATGAAAGCGCTTATTTATACAGATGACAGAGCGGGCAGATTGCTGTGGAATATCACTTCTCAAACCCTGCTTTACTCAGCCGAGCTGCTTGGCGAGATTGCCGATGATATTCATGCGATTGACCAAGCCATGAAGTGGGGATTCGGCTGGGAACTGGGACCTTTTGAAATGTGGGACGCCATCGGCCTCAAGCAGTCAGCGGAAAAGCTTGAGCAGCTTGGAGCAGATATGCCTGGCTGGATAAAAGAGATGCTGGATAAAGGAAATGAAACCTTCTACATCAAAGAGAACGGAACGGTATTTTATTATGACCGCGGCGAATACAGAGCCGTGAAAGAAAACAAAAAACGAATTCATTTACAAGCACTTAAAGAAACAAAAGGCGTGATTGCGAAAAACAGCGGAGCAAGCTTAATTGACCTTGGAGATGATGTGGCCCTTCTTGAATTTCATTCGAAAAGCAATGCGATCGGCCTCGATATCATTCAAATGATCCACAAAGGATTAGAGGAAACAGAGCGGAATTATAAGGGGCTTGTCATCGGCAATCAAGGGAAAAATTTCTGCGTCGGCGCGAATCTTGCCATGATCTTAATGGAAGTCCAAGACGACAACTTTTTGGAAGTTGATTTCGTGATACGCCGTTTTCAGGAGACGATGATGAAGATCAAATACAGTGCGAAACCGGTCGTCGCCGCGCCATTTGGCATGACGCTCGGCGGAGGAACGGAAGTATGCCTGCCGGCGGCGCGCATTCAAGCGGCAAGCGAAGCCTATATGGGACTTGTGGAATCCGGTGTCGGCCTCATCCCTGGCGGAGGGGGAAACAAAGAGCTGTACATCAATCATCTTCGCTGCGGCCTTGATCCGATGAATGCGGCAATGAAAACATTTGAAACGATTGCGATGGCGAAAGTGTCCGCTTCCGCTCAAGAGGCTCGTGAGATGAACATCTTAAAAGAAACGGATCAGATCAGCGTGAATCAAGACCACCTGTTATACGATGCGAAGCAGCTGGCCGCATCTTTATACGATACCGGCTGGCGGCCGCCTGTAAAAGAAAAGGTCAAGGTGCCGGGAGAAACCGGTTATGCGGCACTCTTGCTTGGCGCTGAGCAGATGAAGCTGTCCGGCTATATATCTGAGCATGATTTCAAGATCGCGAAAAAACTCGCTTATGTCATTGCGGGCGGAAAAGTGCCGTTCGGTACAGAGGTTGATGAAGAGTATTTATTGGAGATCGAAAGAGAAGCGTTTTTGAGTTTGGCAGGAGAGGCAAAATCTCAAGCGAGAATGCAGCATATGCTTGTGAAAGGTAAACCTTTACGGAATTAGGAGGGAGCTTATGAAAGAGGCAGTCATTGTGTCAGGTGCAAGAACACCGGTTGGAAAAGCAAAAAAAGGATCGTTGGCCACCGTTCGCCCGGATGATTTGGGAGCGATTTGTGTAAAAGAGACACTGAAACGGGCAGGCGGCTACGAAGGCAATATTGACGATTTGATTATTGGCTGTGCAACGCCTGAAGCGGAGCAGGGGCTTAATATGGCGAGAAATATTGGTGCGCTCGCGGGCCTGCCGTACACAGTTCCGGCGATTACAGTTAACCGTTATTGCTCTTCAGGCCTTCAGTCTATTGCATATGCAGCAGAAAAAATTATGCTGGGCGCCTACGATACAGCGATCGCCGGCGGAGCAGAATCCATGTCGCAAGTTCCGATGATGGGGCATGTTACCCGTCCGAACCTTGCTTTGGCAGAAAAGGCACCGGAATATTATATGAGCATGGGGCACACAGCTGAGCAAGTCGCGAAAAAATACGGCGTCTCCCGTGAGGATCAAGACGCGTTTGCCGTTCGCAGCCACCAAAACGCTGCTAAAGCCCTTGCAGAAGGAAAATTTAAAGATGAAATTGTACCCGTAGAAGTGACGGTGACAGAAATTGGAGAAAACCATAAGCCTATGGAAAAACAGTTTGTGTTTTCTCAGGATGAAGGTGTTCGCCCGCAAACGACTGCAGACATCTTATCGACATTGCGCCCGGCCTTTTCCGTTGACGGGACGGTGACTGCGGGCAATTCCTCGCAGACGAGTGACGGAGCGGCGGCTGTCATGCTGATGGACCGGGAAAAAGCCGATGCTCTTGGCCTGGAGCCGCTTGTGAAATTCCGCTCCTTTGCGGTAGGCGGCGTGCCGCCGGAAGTGATGGGAATCGGACCGGTGGAAGCGATTCCGCGCGCTTTGAAGCTTGCCGGACTTCAGCTGCAGGACATCGGTTTGTTTGAATTGAATGAAGCTTTTGCCTCACAGGCCATTCAAGTAATCAGAGAATTGGGAATTGATGAAGAAAAGGTGAATGTCAACGGGGGCGCAATCGCGCTTGGACACCCGCTTGGCTGTACGGGCACAAAGCTTACACTCTCACTCATCCATGAAATGAAACGGAGAAACGAGCAATTTGGAGTCGTAACCATGTGTATCGGCGGCGGGATGGGAGCGGCCGGTGTATTTGAATTATGCTAAAGGGGGAAAAACAAATGGCAAAAAAAGCGGCTGAAGTACAAAAAGGCGGCGGATTTTTAATCGAGGATGTCACATACGATCAAATGTATACACCGGAGGATTTCACTGACGAGCATAAAATGATTGCGAAAACAACAGAGGATTACATCGAGCAAGATGTTCTTCCTCATATAGATGATATCGAAAACCATCAATTCGAGCATTCTGTCAGACTGTTGAAGAAAGCGGGCGAACTAGGGCTGCTTGGCGCCGATGTGCCGGAAGAATACGGAGGGCTCGGCCTTGATAAAATCAGCTCGGCACTCATCACTGAGAAATTTTCGCGTGCGGGAAGCTTTTCTCTTTCTTATGGCGCGCATGTCGGTATCGGTTCCTTGCCGATCGTCTTTTTCGGGTCAGAAGAACAAAAGAAAAAATATTTGCCTGGACTCGCTTCAGGCGAAAAGATCGCCGCTTATGCTCTGACTGAGCCTGGCTCTGGGTCTGATGCACTTGGAGCAAAAACAACAGCTGTGCTGAATGAAGCAGGAACCCATTATGTATTAACAGGGGAAAAACAGTGGATTACCAACTCTGCTTTTGCCGATGTATTTGTGGTTTACGCCAAGGTAGACGGCGACAAGTTTTCAGCCTTTATTGTAGAAAAAGAGTTCCCGGGTGTCTCCACGGGACCGGAAGAAAAGAAAATGGGAATCAAGGGATCATCGACAAGAACCCTCATTCTGGATCAAGCTGAAGTGCCAAAGGAAAACCTGCTCGGAGAAATCGGCAAAGGGCATGTCATCGCCTTTAATATTTTAAACATCGGCCGTTACAAACTGGCGGTTGGCACAATCGGCGCATCTAAACGCGTCATCGAGCTGTCTGCGGCATACGCAAATCAGCGCCGCCAATTTAAAACGCCGATTGCTGGTTTTTCATTGACACAGGAAAAAATCGGGACAATGGCCTCAAGGCTGTATGCGATGGAAAGCTCTGTATACAGAACCGTCGGGCTGTTTGAAGATAATATGAGCCAGTTCACGGCTGAAGATCTCAAGGACGGCCGGCAAATTGCCAAATCGATTGCGGAATACGCCATCGAATGCTCTCTGAATAAGGTATTCGGCTCTGAAACGCTTGATTATATCGTTGATGAAGGCGTGCAGATTCATGGAGGCTACGGCTTTATGCAGGAATACGAAGTAGAAAGGGCCTATAGGGATTCAAGGATCAATCGGATTTTTGAAGGCACAAACGAAATCAACCGGTTAATCGTGCCAAGCACCTTCCTGAAAAAAGCGCTTAAAGGCGAGCTGCCTTTATTCGAAAAAGCGCAGTCGCTGCAGGAAGAACTCATGATGCTTATGCCTGAAGAGCCTGGAAGCGGCGTCTTAGAGCAGGAGAAATATATCGTCAAGCAAGCCAAAAAAATTGCGTTGTTTGCTGCCGGCCTAGCCGCGCAAAAATACGGAAAAGCGATCGATCGTGAGCAAGAAATTCTCGTGAACGTAGCGGATATCGTCAGCAATGTATACGCAATGGAATCAGCCGTGCTCAGAACGGAAAAGGCCATTGCCGCACAAGGCGCTGAAAAAGCAGCGCAAAAGGTGCTGTACACAGAAATTTTCGTTCAAGAGGCCTTTAACGAAATTGAAGCGCATGCGAAGGAATCCCTTATCGCAATGGAAGAAGGAGATTCACTCCGCATGATGCTTTCCGCTCTGCGCAAGCTGACACGCGTAACGCCTAAAAACGTGATTCAGAAAAAACGCGAGGCGGCGGCAGGCATTTTTGAGGCTGAGAAATATATTGTCTGATTGGCCATGAGCTCCGCATGCGCGGAGCTCTTTTTTAAGAAGCACTGTTTTAGGTTTTTAAAACAAACTGTGTTAAAATAACCTCGATTATTTTATTGAGGGGGAAGAAGATGTCGTTAACTTTTTACTGGTACCCTAAATGCGGAACGTGCCGCAAAGCAAAGAAGTGGCTTGAAGAGCATGGGAAAGAAATAAACGAAATACATATTGCTGAGCAGCCGCCAAGCAAAGAAGAATTAAAAGCGCTTTATGAAAAAAGCGGGCTGGATCTCAAGAAATTTTTCAACACGAGCGGCATGAAATACCGCGAGCTCAATCTCAAGGAAAAGCTGTATCACATGTCAGAGGACGAACAGCTCGAGCTGCTGGCTTCAGATGGTATGCTGATCAAACGCCCGCTTACAACAGACGGCGAAAAAGTGACTGTCGGATTTAAAGAAGACCAATTTGAAGAAAACTGGGCTTAATGTAAATTTTTTTTGAAAAGTGTGGTATCTTCTTATTGTAGTGCTGTAAAAAATGGAGGGATTCAATTGAGCATACCAAAAGATTTGCGTTACTCAGGAGAACACGAGTGGGTAAAAGTTGAAGGAGAAAAAGCCAGAATCGGAATTACGCATTTTGCCCAGTCCGAATTAGGCGACATCGTGTTTGTCGAACTTCCTGAAGTGGGCGCTGAAATCAAAGCGGACGAGCCATTCGGCAGTGTTGAATCCGTTAAAACGGTATCTGAGCTTTATGCACCGATTAACGGAACGGTTGTGGAAGTAAACGAAGATCTTGATGACAGTCCGGAATTCGTCAACGAATCTCCGTACGAAAAAGCATGGATGATCGTCGTTGAGCCATCTGACGCTTCTGAAATTGAAAAACTGATGACAGCAGAGCAATACGAAGAGATGACACAAGAAGACTAAAACAGGATAGCCGTAAAAGCAATTGGACACGCTAACGTTATGGGAGGTGTCCAATATGGCTTTCGACAAACAAAAGCTCGATGTCACCAATGACGTGACGGGCCGCTTTCAAAATGGCCGGCTCTCGTTATATCATGATAATGAGATGATCGGCCAAATGACAAGCATGAATGAATATGAGCTTAAGTCCGGTTATTCCTTTGAAAATGAGAAATTTTATAAGACAGCCGATGTGGTCTCTGGAGACGACGCAAAATATGTAGATTGTGACTACGAAAACGGCTGGTGTTAATGTTGGCGGTGAATTTCACTGCCTTCTTTTACAATCTGAACGTTTCAAATTTGACGCGGCAGGTGAACAAGATGAAGATGGATGAGCTGGAAAAGGTTATGATTGTCGAGGGGAAATCAGATAAAGAGAAAATCGAAAGCGTCCTGAATGAGCCGGTGCGCATTATCTGCACAAACGGAACAATCAGCCAGCTGAGGCTTGAGGAATTGGCTGACGAGCTTTATGATAAAGACGTCTATATATTAGTTGATGCTGATGAATCAGGTGAGAAATTGAGAAAACAGCTGAAGCGTGAATTTAATGAAGCCTGCCATCTCCATATCGACAGAGCCTATAAGGAAGTAGCGGCTGCGCCCAGGCACCATGTCGCCTCTGTATTGCTGCGTGCGAATCTGAATGTCCATACTATTTTTCTTGAAAGAAAGTCCCGAGGTGTATAGCATGAAAGAACTCCAAGAACACGAACTTGACCACATTGAAGATGATGTGTACCTTCTATATTTATATACTCCGTTTTGCGGCACCTGCCAGCTTGCAAGCAAAATGCTGACAGTGGTGAAAGAAATGCTGCCTGATGTCGCCTTCTATCAAAACAATGTCAATTACTCTCCGACATTCGCAAAAGCGTATCAAATTGAAAGCGTCCCTTGTTTTCTGCTGTTTAAAGGCGGAAAGATGGTCGAAAGAGGATATGCATTTCATTCCGTTTCTTATTTATATGAGCTGATCAAACAAAAATCATCTTCCGCATCCCATTTATGACATATTTCTCAGCATATCCAATGAAATTGTCGTTCGTTTTATAAAGGGGTTCTTGCGACAAAGAGAGAAATGTGTATGTATGACCAACAAATAGGAGGTTGTACATATGGAGAAAGCGGAAGTTTTAGAAGATGAGTATCAGCATCTGTTTTTAAAACCCCTTTTGAATGCCTCAACATTGCTCATTACCTTCCAAGGAGAAGCAGAAGCCTTAACCGTCTCAATAAACGAACAGGGAGAAATGAAAAAAGTTTCCCCGCCCCAAACGTCCAACCTGACCTTTTACGGAAACCAAACGGAAATTATTGATTTATTGCACGGAGACATTTCCCTTCAGCACCTGATTCAGAGCGGAAGCCTCAAAGTAAAGGGATCATTCAGGGCCCTGTTAAAACTGGAAGCCATTCTCTGGCTGACAAATGGATTTTTTCAGAGGATTTTAAAAAATTAAAAAATAATAAATTATTATAATAGTAAAAGTTGACATCATTTATTTTATTGACATTTAATCATTCGCCGTGCTATTCTACATTAAGAATTTCCGGACGAAAAAGACTATATATTTCTCTTATCAAGAGAGGTGGAGGGAAGTGCCCTATGAAGCCCGGCAACCATCAACGCTGTTGAAATGGTGCCAATTCACACGAAGCGTTCAGCGCTTTGAAAGATGAGAGAAAGGCATTTTATATAAGCCTTTCTGCTCAAGTGTGCAGAAAGGCTTTTCTTTTGCAGAAAAAACCGGAAGATTTCTTAGAATAGTGTTAAGGCAGGTGATTGCTTTGATCAATCTTCAGGATGTTTCAAAAGTTTACAAGTCGAAACATGGAGATGTCAATGCTGTCCAAAATGTCTCGCTTTCAATTAAAAAAGGTGAGATTTTTGGAATTATAGGATATAGCGGAGCTGGTAAGAGTTCCTTAATCCGTCTGCTGAACGGCCTTGAGAAACCAACCTCAGGAACCGTGGAAGTGGCGGGAACCAAGATTAATGAAGTAAATGGACGTGGTTTAAGAAAAGCACGCCATGAGATCAGTATGATTTTCCAGCATTTCAATTTGCTTTGGTCGCGGACTGTCAGAGATAATATCATGTTTCCTTTGGAAATTGCCGGAGTGAAAAAGAGCGAGCGGATCAAGCGCGCCAATGAACTGATTAAACTGGTAGGTTTAGAAGGAAAAGAAAAATCTTATCCGTCTCAGCTGAGCGGCGGTCAGAAGCAGCGTGTCGGAATTGCCAGAGCGCTTGCAAACAATCCGAAGGTTCTCCTTTGTGACGAAGCGACATCAGCATTAGATCCGCAAACGACAGATTCAATTCTGGATCTATTGTCCGATATTAATGAAAGACTCGGTTTGACGATTGTGCTGATTACGCACGAAATGCATGTCATCCGCAAAATCTGCAACAGAGTCGCCGTCATGGAAAACGGCAAGGTGGTCGAAGAAGGCGAGGTTCTCGATGTCTTCAAAAATCCAAAGGAACAAATGACAAAACGATTTGTTCAGCAGGTGACAGAGCCGGAAGAAACGAAAGAGACGCTTCAGCACCTTCTTGATGATACAGCATCAGGAAAAATGGTTCAGCTCACATTTGTCGGTGAGTCAGCTGAACAGCCTCTGATTACAGAGATGATCAGAAACTTCAATGTCAGCGTCAATATTCTGCAAGGGAAAATTTCGCAGACGAAGGATGGGGCTTACGGTTCACTGTTCATCCACATTGACGGAGACGAGGAAGAAGTGCAAAACGTGATCCGATTCATTAATGACAAACAGGTGAAAGCAGAGGTGATCACGAATGTTTGAAAAATACTTCCCGAACGTTGATTTAACTGAATTATGGAACGCGACATATGAAACACTTTATATGACGCTGATTTCTTTACTGTTTGCTTTTGTCATCGGGGTCATCCTCGGCTTGCTGCTCTTTCTGACGAGCAAAGGAAGCCTCTGGCAGAATAAAGCGGTCAACTCTGTGATTTCGGCCGTTGTTAACATATTCAGATCGATTCCGTTCCTTATTTTAATTATTTTACTATTAGGTTTTACGAAATTTTTAGTCGGCACGATCTTAGGGCCAAACGCCGCATTGCCGGCGCTGGTAATCGGCTCGGCACCATTTTACGCGCGCCTTGTTGAAATCGCGCTGCGTGAGGTGGATAAAGGTGTGATTGAAGCCGCTAAATCAATGGGCGCGAAAACGTCTACGATTATTTTCAAAGTGCTGATTCCGGAATCAATGCCTGCTCTTATTTCTGGCATTACGGTTACTGCCATCGCTTTGATCGGCTCAACGGCAATTGCCGGAGCCATTGGTTCAGGAGGCCTTGGAAACCTTGCGTACGTAGAAGGATATCAGTCTAATAACGCTGATGTTACCTTCGTTGCTACTGTGTTTATTTTAATCATCGTGTTTATTATTCAAATCATCGGTGATCTAATAACAAATATTATAGACAAACGATAAGGGAGGATTTACATTGAAAAAGCTATTTTTGGGTGCATTACTGCTTGTATTTGCAGGAGTTATGGCTGCCTGCGGTTCGAATAACGGCGCTGAATCCGGCAAGAAAGAAATTGTCGTTGCGGCAACGAAAACACCGCATGCGGAAATTTTAAAAGAAGCTGAACCATTGCTGAAAGAAAAAGGCTATACGCTGAAAGTGAAAGTGCTTAGTGATTACAAAATGTACAATAAAGCTTTAGCTGATAAAGAAGTGGACGCGAACTACTTCCAGCACATTCCTTACCTTGAGCAAGAAATGAAAGAAAACACAGATTACAAACTTGTGAATGCCGGTGCTGTTCACTTAGAGCCATTCGGTATTTACTCTAAAACATACAAATCGCTGAAAGACCTTCCAGACGGTGCGACAATCATTCTGACAAACAACGTTGCTGAACAAGGCCGTATGCTTGCAATGCTTGAAAACGCTGGATTAATCACTCTTGATTCTAAGGTGGAAACAGTTGACGCAACATTGAAAGACATTAAGAAAAACCCGAAAAACCTTGAATTCAAAAAAGTAGCGCCTGAATTAACGGCAAAAGCATATGAAAACAAAGAAGGAGACGCGGCCTTCATCAATGTAAACTATGCGATCCAAAATAAATTAAATCCTAAAAAAGATGCAATTGAAGTAGAATCAACGAAAAACAACCCATACGCTAACATCATCGCAGTAAGAAAAGGCGAAGAAGATTCTGCAAAAATCAAAGCGCTGATGGAAGTTCTTCACTCTAAAAAGATCAAAGACTTCATCGAGAAAAAATACGACGGAGCTGTGCTTCCTGTATCTGAATAAGACAGAAACCCCGGATGAGAAATCCGGGGTTCAATTATTGACAAAGCCCTAAAACGATATTCGTTTTAGGGCTTTGTCATCTTTTCAGCGTGATTGAAAACCCTTGAAGTCTAGGAAGGCCGAGCATTGGAGCAGAGCGAATGTTGTAATTCGTGAGCACCAACGCGCAGGTCTGACAACGAATGCGAGGGTTTGCTGACACGGTGAAACCCCGGATGAGAATTCCGGGGTTTTTTTCGCGTATTTTCCTAAAAGCTGTTCATAATAAAAAGGAATGTTAAACAGATGGAGGGATTTTCTTTGAATCAAGACAGAGGAAGCATGCAGGACGCGCTAAAACAATATAAACATGGTTTAGGCACATTTGAACAAAAGATGCCCCTGATGGGAAGAAAATTTAACGAATTTACTGAACAGTGCTTTGCCGGGAATTCTCTGACTGAAAGAGAAAAACAGCTGATCGCCCTCGGAATTGCCATCAATGCTCAGGACGAATATTGCATGATCTATCATACAAAAGGCTGTCTTGATCAGGGAGCGACAGAAGAAAACATTCTCGAAGCTGTCAGTGTGGCAGCGGCATTTGGAGGCGGCGCTGCTTTCAGCCAAGG
The DNA here is from genome assembly GCF_038593095.1 of Bacillus sp. FSL L8-0358. Taxonomy (NCBI): domain Bacteria; kingdom Bacillati; phylum Bacillota; class Bacilli; order Caryophanales; family Bacillaceae; genus Bacillus; species Bacillus sp. FSL L8-0358. The sequence goes on along the minus strand of NZ_CP151962.1, from coordinate 3,234,483 downwards.
CGTGACAGTCGTTCAACAGTGCATTGAGGAATTCGGAAACACCACGCATTAAGAGAAGGAATATTCCGAAAAACCATTCTCATTTGATCTGAAAGGATGCTTTCGTCTCATCTGCCGCTATTTCACGCCATATCGTTTTTGCGGCATCCAACGCAGCACTGGTACAATAAAAAGCAAATATATGAAGGGATTGATTCATTATTTGCAGCAGCCAGGACAGACTGAACCTCGATTATACGTCAGAAATGGAAAAAGCGATGCAGCTGTCACACGGAATTGGATACGAGGAATATGGACGCCGGCTGGAAACAAGAATGAAAGTAGAGCGGCAGAGAGAGCTTGATTATGAAAAAAGCAAGCGGATTTCTGCGGGAGCTTATTGAGAAAATCAATCTTTTAAAAAAGGGTGGGAATCCACTCTTTTTCTTTTTCAATCGCTTTAATAAAGTGCTGATCTTTGTTAAACTTGAGGAATGTGCAAGGCACGATAAAAAGTTGTATTTACTTTTCATTTGTTATAAAATTAGAATGAGAATAAAATGAGAATAATGATTATATATTTTTGGAGGTATAGATATGGCTGCTTCAACATTAACGATCAAAGATCTTCACGTTGAAATCGAAGGGAAAGAGATCTTAAAGGGTGTAAACCTTGAAATAAAAGGTGGAGAATTCCACGCAGTAATGGGCCCGAACGGAACTGGTAAATCCACTTTATCAGCTGCTATTATGGGGCATCCTAAATATGAAGTAACAAAAGGCAGCATCACGCTTGACGGCAAAGATGTACTGGAGATGGAAGTGGACGAGCGTGCGCAGGCAGGCTTATTCCTTGCGATGCAGTACCCAAGTGAAATCAGCGGTGTGACAAATGCCGACTTCCTTCGCTCAGCAATCAACGCGCGCAGAGAAGAAGGCGATGAAATTTCTCTTATGAAATTCATCCGCAAAATGGACGAAAACATGGAGTTCCTTGAAATGGACCCTGAAATGGCTCAGCGCTATCTTAACGAAGGTTTCTCAGGCGGGGAGAAAAAACGCAACGAAATCCTTCAATTAATGATGATTGAACCGAAAATCGCCATCCTTGATGAAATCGACTCAGGTCTTGATATTGACGCTTTGAAAGTTGTATCTAAAGGAATCAACAAAATGCGCAGCGAAAACTTCGGCTGCCTGATGATCACTCACTATCAGCGCCTGTTAAACTACATCACTCCGGATGTTGTTCACGTTATGATGCAAGGCCGCGTTGTAAAATCCGGCGGTGCAGAGCTTGCACAGCGTCTTGAAGCAGAAGGTTATGACTGGATCAAACAAGAACTTGGCATTGAAGACGAAACTGTTGGCCAAGAAGCGTAAGCGTTAGGGGGATTAATATGACACTAGGTACAAAACTATCCGTAGATCAGGAGTATCTCAAAAGCTTTTCCGAAAAGCACCAAGAACCTGCCTGGCTGAAGAACCTGCGCTTACAGGCTCTTGAACAAGCTGAGGATCTGCCGATGCCGAAACCTGACAAAACAAAAATCACAAACTGGAACTTCACGAATTTCGCGAAGCATACAGTTGATAACGAACCGCTTTCTTCATTAGAAGATTTGACTGATGAAGTGAAAGCGCTGATCGACGTTGAAAACGAAGATAAAACATTATACGTACAGCGTGACCAGACGCCGGCACATCTTTCTCTTTCTCAAGAATTGAAAGACAAAGGCGTCATCTTCACTGATATTCTGACTGCTGCACGTGAGCACAGCGACTTGGTGGAGAAATACTTTATGAAGGATGGCGTGAAGGTTGACGAACATAAGTTAACTGCACTTCACGCGGCTCTTGTTAACGGAGGAGCATTCCTTTATGTTCCGAAAAATGTTCAGGTGGAGACGCCGGTTCAGGCTGTTTATGTCCACGAAAGCAATGATACAGCTCTATTCAACCACGTGCTGATTGTGGCTGAAGACCACAGCTCTGTAACATATGTAGAAAACTACATCAGCACTGTAAACCCGAAAGACGCTGTCTTCAATATTATCAGTGAGGTCATCACAGGTGATAATGCCAGCGTGACATACGGTGCGGTGGATAATCTGTCAAGCGGTGTGACAACTTATGTGAACCGCCGCGGTGCTGCGCGCGGACGCGACAGCAAAATCGAGTGGGCTCTCGGCCTGATGAACGACGGCGACACGATTTCCGAAAACACCACAAACCTTTACGGTGACGGCACATACGGCGATACGAAAACGGTTGTTGTCGGAAGAGGAGAGCAAACAGAAAACTTCACAACACAAATCATTCATTTCGGTAAAGCTTCTGAAGGCTATATCTTGAAGCACGGTGTGATGAAGGATTCCGCTTCTTCTATCTTTAACGGAATCGGCAAAATCGAACATGGCGCTTCTAAAGCGAATGCGGAGCAAGAATCACGCGTGCTGATGCTCAGCGAAAAAGCACGCGGAGACGCAAACCCTATTCTTTTAATTGACGAAGACGATGTAACTGCAGGACATGCGGCATCTGTCGGCCGTGTGGACCCTATTCAGCTTTACTACCTGATGAGCCGCGGAATTCCGAAAGAAGAAGCAGAACGCTTAGTCATTTACGGATTCCTTGCACCGGTAGTAAATGAACTTCCGATTGAAGGCGTTAAGAAACAATTAGTTTCTGTTATCGAAAGGAAAGTGAAGTAATGAATATCACAGATATTCGTGAACAGTTCCCGATCCTTCATCAGCAAGTGAACGGACATGATCTCGTTTATCTCGACAGCGCGGCGACTTCCCAGAAGCCGCGTGCTGTCATTGAAACACTGGATAAGTATTATAACCAATACAATTCCAATGTTCACCGGGGCGTCCATACACTTGGAACCAGAGCGACAGATGGTTATGAAGGAGCGCGTGAAAAAGTCCGCAAGTTTATTAACGCGAAGTCAATGGCTGAGATTATTTTCACAAAAGGCACGACCACATCACTGAATATGGTGGCGTTAAGCTATGCGCGCGCCAACCTGAAACCTGGTGATGAAGTGGTCATCACCTACATGGAGCATCATGCGAATATCATTCCGTGGCAGCAGGCTGTAAAAGCAACTGGCGCCACATTAAAATACATTCCGCTGCAGGAAGACGGAACGATTTCTTTAGAAGACGTCAGAGAAACGGTCACAAGCAACACAAAAATTGTTGCGGTGTCTCATGTATCTAATGTTCTCGGCACGGTCAACCCGATTAAAGAAATGGCGAAAATCGCTCATGACAATGGGGCTGTCATTGTGGTGGACGGTGCACAAAGCACGCCTCACATGAAAATTGACGTGCAGGATCTCGATTGCGACTTCTTTGCGCTTTCTTCCCATAAAATGTGCGGACCTACTGGTGTTGGTGTGCTGTACGGAAAGAAAGCCCTGCTGGAAAACATGGAGCCTGCCGAATTCGGCGGTGAAATGATCGACTTTGTCGGGCTTTATGAATCAACTTGGAAAGAGCTTCCGTGGAAATTCGAAGCGGGTACGCCGATTATTGCAGGAGCAATCGGCCTCGGTGCCGCCATTGATTTTCTCGAAGAAATCGGTCTTGATGAGATTTCCCGCCATGAGCACAAGCTTGCAGCTTATGCGCTTGAACGCTTCCGCCAGCTTGACGGCGTAACGGTTTACGGGCCGGAAGAGCGTGCCGGGCTTGTCACATTTAACCTTGATGATGTTCATCCGCACGATGTGGCGACTGTGCTTGATGCGGAGGGAATCGCAGTCAGAGCCGGCCACCATTGTGCGCAGCCGCTGATGAAATGGCTGGATGTAACTGCTACTGCAAGAGCAAGCTTTTATCTGTATAATACAGAGGAAGAGATTGATAAGCTTGTGGAAGCTCTTCAAAAGACAAAGGAGTATTTTACAAATGTCTTTTAATGCAAACTTAGATACATTGTACAGACAGGTGATTATGGATCATTACAAAAACCCGCGAAATAAAGGGGTTTTGAATGACAGCATTGTCGTGGATATGAACAATCCGACATGCGGCGACCGCATCAGACTGACAATGAAGCTTGACGGAGACATCGTGGAAGATGCGAAATTTGAAGGGGAAGGCTGTTCCATTTCAATGGCATCCGCTTCGATGATGACTCAGGCGATTAAAGGGAAAGATATTGAAACTGCCCTTTCCATGTCTAAGATTTTCTCGGATATGATGCAAGGGAAAGAGTATGATGATTCTATAGATCTCGGGGATATTGAAGCCCTTCAAGGCGTTTCAAAATTCCCGGCCCGTATCAAATGTGCAACCCTGTCATGGAAAGCACTTGAAAAAGGAGTCGCGAAAGAAGAAGGCGGCAATTAAAAGGATTGGAGTGAAAATGGATGGCTAAAAAAATGCCTGATATTGGTGAATACAAGTATGGTTTTCACGACAAGGACGTTTCCATTTTCCGTTCAGAGCGCGGATTGACAAAAGAAATCGTAGAAGAAATTTCTCGCATGAAAGAAGAGCCTCAATGGATGCTTGACTTCCGCTTGAAATCACTTGAGCATTTCTACAATATGCCGATGCCTCAATGGGGCGGAGATTTAAACTCACTGAACTTTGACGAAATTACGTACTACGTAAAACCGTCTGAGCGTTCAGAGCGTTCTTGGGATGAAGTTCCTGAAGAAATTAAGCAAACATTCGACAAGCTCGGTATTCCTGAAGCTGAACAAAAATACCTTGCGGGTGTTTCTGCTCAGTACGAATCTGAGGTTGTATACCACAACATGAAAGAAGATCTTGAAGCGCAAGGTATCGTCTTTAAAGACACTGACAGCGCGCTGAAAGAGAATGAAGATATTTTCCGTGAGCACTGGGCAAAAGTAATCCCGCCGACTGATAACAAGTTTGCGGCGCTTAACTCAGCTGTTTGGTCCGGCGGATCTTTCATCTACGTGCCTAAAGGCGTGAAGGTTGAAACACCGCTTCAAGCTTACTTCCGTATCAACTCTGAGAACATGGGTCAGTTCGAACGTACACTGATCATTGTTGACGAAGAAGCAAGTGTTCATTATGTTGAAGGCTGTACTGCGCCTGTTTACACAACAAACTCACTTCACAGTGCGGTCGTTGAGATCATCGTGAAAAAAGGCGGCTACTGCCGTTATACAACGATCCAAAACTGGGCGAACAACGTTTACAACCTTGTAACAAAGCGTACAGTCTGTGAAGAAAACGCAACAATGGAATGGATCGACGGCAACATCGGTTCTAAGCTGACAATGAAATATCCGGCTTGTATCCTAAAAGGCGAAGGCGCGCGCGGTATGACGCTTTCTATCGCTCTTGCGGGTAAAGGCCAGCATCAGGATGCAGGTGCGAAAATGATTCACCTTGCACCAAACACATCATCTACAATCGTATCAAAATCGATTTCAAAACAGGGCGGAAAAGTAACGTACCGCGGAATCGTCCACTTCGGACGCAAAGCGGAAGGCGCCCGCTCTAACATCGAGTGCGATACGCTCATTATGGATAACAAATCAACTTCAGACACAATTCCTTACAATGAAATCTTAAATGATAACATTTCATTGGAGCACGAAGCGAAAGTGTCTAAAGTATCTGAAGAGCAGCTCTTCTACTTGATGAGCCGCGGTATTTCTGAAGAAGAAGCAACTGAAATGATCGTAATGGGCTTTATCGAGCCATTCACAAAAGAGCTTCCAATGGAATACGCAGTTGAAATGAACCGTTTGATTAAGTTCGAAATGGAAGGTTCTATTGGTTAATGATGAAAACTCCTTTGTTTATCAAGGGGTTTAGAGATAGTTTTTAAAATGGCCGGCGTGCCGAATTTGATTGTAGAAGACGAACTTTTGAAGTTCGTCTTCTTTTATTTTTCAGAGACATATCCACTGTTATTTTAATGGTTTTAATTCCTTATCGATTAGAATATTTCAGACCTGCGCCGGATAGGTTCAGTTTCTATATCACGCAATCATACAGTTGCTTATACTTGACATGCAACCAATGAGTTGCTTATACTCAATATATGAATTGGAACAAAGACGCTATATTCAAAGCACTCGGCGATTCGACTCGGCGGCTTATATTAGACGAATTATCTGAACGCAACGAGCTGACGTTGTATGAACTTACGATACGTCTTATTACAAAGTACGACCTTTCTATTACGCGACAGGCGATAGCTAAACACCTTTCTGTACTGGAGGATGCAGGACTCGTAACATCAAAACGAAAGGGAAAATATCGAGTACTTATATTCAACAACGAACCGCTTAAAAATTTGCTGAAAGGATGGATAGAGTAATTTTATAAAACCAGTACTGAGTTTCTTACAAATGTTGGTTTGTTTTGCTTGAAGCCGGATTGTTTGCACAGTACCATGCACCATAAATATCAAAGGAGGCAACAACAATATGAAAATCATTGTGACTAGTATATTCGTGCAAGATCAAGACAAGGCACTGAAGTTCTATACAGAAAAACTGGGGTTTGTAAAAAAGGAGGATGTTCCCATGGGGAAATTCAGGTGGATAACGCTTGTTTCTCCAGATGATCAAGACGGAACCGAGCTTTTACTCGAACCGAATGAACATCCTGCCGCTAAGGAGTATCAAAAGAAGATATTCTCCGAAGGCTTCCCGGCCACAATGTTTGGCGTTGCAGATATTCAAAAAGAGTACAACCGATTAAAGGAAAAAGGCGTGACGTTTACGATGGAACCGACAAAAATGGGCGAAGTCACAATAGCTGTCTTCGACGATACATGTGGTAACCTTATTCAAATTGTACAGAAGTAACCGATTCAGTCGCGTCCTTTTTGTATGCAGAAGAAAAACCGCTGGCCACAGGGCCCGCGGTTTTTTACTCTTCTTCTGTCTCCTGATTGATAATTTGCTTTACAGATGATCTGCTGTTATTTTCTCTGTTCATCTCTCGCAATTGAGTATAAGCCATATCGAATTCCTCTTTTGTCATCTGCTTTGCGGCTAATGCAGAGCATAATATAGCAAAAGCAATTGGCATTGTATCAATGTGAATGTCGATATGGACCTCTGAGTTGCCGCTGTTTTTGATAACAGATTCAGTAGTGGGTATCTCTTGAGTATGTCTGTTGAGAGGAATGATGTTTTCGTTCATTAGTCTTCTCCGTCTTGTGACTGCGCCTGTGCCTGATCCTGATCCTGATCTGTATTCACGTTGACCACGACTTTTGCATTACCGCTGTTTTGGACTTTTGCGACTGCCGCATCGCGTCTGTTTTCTTCATTTTCATGACGATTTTCGCTCATGGTATCATCCTTTCTCTATTGATAGTGACAGGATATTCGATAGGAGAGTAAAGAGATTGGACGAACTTCGCGGTTTTTCCACATTAGGGCAAAAGGTCGAAGGAAAGCATTTGATTTGGTAAAATGAATAGACATTATAATAGAAAAGGTGTTTGCATATGAATTCGTACATCATCGTCGGCGCAGGGATTCTGGGCGCGTCGACGGCTTATCATCTCGCAAAATCAGGCGCTCGCGTTACTGTCATTGATCGGAAAGAGCCGGGACAAGCGACAGATGCGGCGGCAGGAATCGTCTGTCCTTGGCTCTCGCAGCGCCGTAATCAGGATTGGTACCAGCTTGCTAAGGGGGGAGCACGGTACTATAAGGATTTAATCCATCAATTGGAAAAAGACGGTGAAACGGATACAGGATACAAACGTGTCGGTGCCATCAGCATTCATACTGATGCGTCTAAACTCGATAAAATGGAGGAAAGGGCATATAAGAGACGGGAGGATGCGCCGGAAATCGGCGACATTACCCGCTTGTCTGCAAGTGAAACGAAAAAGCTGTTTCCGATTTTAGCTGACGGCTATGAATCGGTTCACATCAGCGGTGCCGCCCGTGTGAACGGAAGAGCGCTGTGCCGGTCGCTTTTAAGCGCTGCAGAGAAACGCGGCGCAACAGTCATCAAAGGAAATGCGTCTTTGCTTTTTGAAAACGGAACAGTCACCGGCGTGCAAACTGATGCAAAGCAGTTTGCGGCTGACGCGGTCATTGTGACGGCGGGAGCATGGGCCAATGAGATATTGAAGTCTCTTGGCGTTCATTTTCAAGTGTCATTTCAAAAAGCGCAGATTATGCATTTTGAAATGACAGATGCAGATACAGGATCGTGGCCGGTTGTAATGCCGCCGAGTGATCAATACATTCTTTCGTTTGATAACGGCAGAATTGTAGCCGGCGCCACACACGAAAACGATGCCGGTCTTGATGATCTTCGTGTGACAGCCGGAGGCCAGCACGAAGTATTGAGTAAAGCGTTAGCCGTTGCACCGGGTCTTGCTGATGCGGCTGCTGTTGAAACAAGAGTGGGCTTCAGGCCGTTTACACCGGGATTTCTGCCGGTCGTAGGGGCCGTGCCGAATGTTCAAGGCCTGTACGCTGCAAACGGTTTGGGTGCTTCTGGACTGACGATGGGGCCGTTCTTGGGTGCAGAGCTCGCAAAGCTAGTTCTCGGAAAGCAGACAGAATTAGACCTTAGTCCTTATAATCCAGCCGGAGCACTTGCATAATAAGTAAGAGCATAACAAACAAATATAATAAAGCTGTTCTAGCTTTTCTTTTCTGTATGTGTTAGCATTTATCTTTAATGAAAAAGAGGACGTGAACTGATTTTGATAAAAATTGATATACCCGCACCGAATGTCACCATCACTGAACGACAGCAGTCAGCTAATGATAACGAGCCGAAAATAAAGGCGATTTACGGCTTCATTGACTTTCACCAGATCCCAAGGGACAAAGGCGGCATTTTTATGTTTTACAACATTCATGACGAGCTGCTGTTTGTCGGTAAAGCTAGAAAGTTAAGACAGAGAATTAAGAAGCATTTCGAAGACACTGTTTCACCGATCAAACATCACAGAGATGAAGTATATAAAATTGAGGTATGTGTAGTTGATGATCCAATGGAAAGAGAGATTTACGAAACATATATCATCAATACACAGCAATCGAAGTACAATATAGACAAGGTATTTTTTAAATAAGACGTCAGTCTGCGGATTGAACAGCGAAGCCAGAGCTTAAGTCAAGTTCTGGCTTTTGATTTGGGCATTTTTTCGCTTATAGACCCTTTGTCTATCATTCGAATAAATTATTGAGAAATTTCAGAAAATAATGTTGACAATCCTACCCGCGGACTTTAATATAACAATATATAATGTTATATAACGTTATATAATAAAAACGGGGAGTGAAGGATTTGAGTCAGGCCACAGCAAAAGTAAATCGTGAGGTTCAAGCTTTCTTGCAGGATTTGAAAGGGAAAACCATTGATCATGTATTCTTTGTCGCATGCGGAGGGTCTTCTGCCATTATGTATCCGAGTAAGTATGTGTTTGACAGAGAGTCAAAATCAATAAACTCCGACCTCTACAGCGCCAACGAATTTATTCAGCGCAACCCTGTTCAGCTTGGTGAAAAGTCTCTTGTTATTTTGTGCTCGCATTCGGGAAATACCCCGGAGACAGTCAAAGCTGCTGCGTTTGCAAGGGGAAAGGGCGCACTTACGATTGCGATGACGTTTAAACCGGAGTCTCCTTTAGCGCAGGAAGCGCAATATGTTGCCCAGTACGATTGGGGTGATGAGGCGCTTGCGATCAATACAAACTATGGCGTTTTGTATCAAATCGTTTTTGGAACCCTGCAAGTATTAGAAAACAATACGAAATTCCAACAAGCAATTGAAGGCTTGGATCAATTGCAGGCTGTATATGAAAAAGCCCTTAAGCAGGAAGCTGACAACGCCAAGCAATTTGCAAAAGCCCATGAAAAAGAAAGCATTATTTATACCATGGCAAGCGGTGCAAACTACGGTGTCGCTTACTCCTACAGCATCTGCATTCTCATGGAAATGCAATGGATTCATTCCCACGCCATTCATGCCGGAGAATATTTTCACGGACCGTTTGAAATTATTGATGAATCCGTGCCGTTTATCATCCTGCTCGGTTTAGATGAAACAAGATCTCTTGAAGAGCGGGCGCTTACCTTCTCGAAAAAGTATGGCAAAAAGCTCACTGTGCTTGATGCTGCATCTTACGACTTCACTGCAATTGACGATTCAGTTAAAGGCTACCTTGCTCCGCTCGTTCTCAATCGTGTGCTGAGAAGCTATGCAGACGAGCTGGCAGAGGCGAGAAATCATCCTTTATCTCATAGAAGATACATGTGGAAAGTTGAGTATTGATCTGAAAATGAAGAACCATTATGCATTAGACTATAATGTTATATAACATTATAGTCTAATGTCCAGAGGAGGCCAACCCTTTGAAGAAAATGTTGTTGTTCTTGATCATTGCAGCTATCAGTATGTTCACCATTGCAGGCTGTTCGAGCCAAAGCAGTTCAGCGGACGGAAAGGTGACATTGAAATTTTTCCACAGATGGCCGAAGGAGCCGGAAAAAAGTTATTTTGAAGAGGTTGTTAAGGAATTTGAAAAAGAACACCCAGATATCGATATACAAATTGAAGCCGTTTTAAATGACTCCTATAAAGATAAAATTAAGGTCATGCTGGGAACCACCAGCCCTCCTGACATTTACTTCTCTTGGAGCGATGAGTTTGCTTTTAAATTTATCAGAGGCAATAAAGCACTTGATCTCTCGTCCTACTACAAAAATGACACCGATTGGTCATCACAGCTCGTTCAATCGCAAATTACACCATTTACTTATGAAAACAAGCAATATGGCGTGCCGTGGCAAATGGACGCTAAATCATTCTTCTATAATAAAGACATTTTCCAAAAGCTGAATCTTGATCCCCCGAAGACGTGGGATGAATTAATCGATGTGTCAAAAAAGCTGAAAGAACATGGCTACACACCGATCAGCTTCGGAACAAAGGCGACTTGGACAATCTCGCACTATATCGGCACGCTTAATCAGCGGATGGTCGATGAAAAAACGCGAGACAAGGACTATAACGCCAAAACGGGTGAATTTACTGATGAAGGCTACGTAAAAGCACTTGAAAAGCTTCAAGAGCTGATGCCTTACTTTAATAAACATGTAAACTCCGTCGACCACGAATATGTGAGACAGCAATTTAAGAGCGGAAAGTCGGCGATGATATATGCGGAAACAGCGGAAATCAAGCTGGTTGAACCGGTTAATCTCGGGATGTTCCCATTTCCTGAAATCAGCGGGCAGAAAGGATCTTCAGAAGCGTTAACGGGAGCGCCGGAAGGATTCATGATTTCCTCAAGAACAAAACATCCGAAGGAAGCGATGGAATTTTTGCAGTTCTTGACGTCGAAAAAAATGGGCGAAAAGCTCGTGAAAGATGTCGGGAAATACAGTGCAGTGCAAGGTACGGCTACTGAAGAAAATGCAACAGCCATTCAGCGTGAAGCCGTTCAGCATATTGTTGATGCCAAATCAATGGTTCCATGGTTTGATATGGATGTCGATGTTGAAGTCGCAGATGCGTACCTAACGGGTGTCCAGCAAATGCTTGGCGGCGACATGACACCGCAGCAGGTGATGAAAGCCGTTCAAAAGGCAGCAAAGCAGGTGAGGGCGTCAGCTGAATAAATCAAAGAAAAGGTGAAGCTTCGCACCTTTTCTTTTTATAAAGGAGATGAGATACCCTTGGTCAATCAGAATAAAATAATCCCCTATTTGTTTTTGGTGCCCGCTCTCGTTTTTTTACTTTTCGTTTATATCCCGATTTTTGAGAATGTATTCCTCAGCCTGTTTCAGTGGAGCTCATTTTCTCCGGAAAAAACGTTTATCGGCTTAAAAAACTATGTTGAATTATTTCATGATCCTGTCTTCTATCAGGCACTTACCAATAATGTGCTTTATGCAGTGATCTCAATTGTATGCCAGGTATTTGGCGGTTTGATTTTGGCGGCGGTGCTTGAGGATAAGCTGGTCAGAAAATGGTCGCCGTTTTTTCGTACCGTTTTCTTTTTGCCGGTTGTCATCTCAATGACGGTGATCGCGCTTTTGTTTGATTTTATTTACAATCCGGAGACAGGGCTTTTGAATCAGCTGCTTCAGGCCATCGGTCTTGATCAGCTGACGAGGGCCTGGCTCGGGGATGACAGCACAGCTATGCTTTCTGTCATTTTTGTGTCCCAGTGGCAATCTGTCGGTTATATTGCGATGCTGTACATCGTGTCGATTCAAAAAATACCGGATGAACTGTATGAAGCGGCCCGGCTTGACGGCGCGGGTAAAATTCAGCAGTTTTTTCATATTACTGTTCCCCAGACGAAAGAGATGTCTTTTGTTGCGGTGGTCATGACGCTGACCGGGGCCTTTACGGTCTTTAATGAGCCGTACATTTTGACAGGCGGCGGGCCGGGAAACGCGTCAGAAGTCTTGAGCACGTTTTTATATAAAAGCGCCTTTACAAAGGATATGATGGGCTACGCCTCAGCGATTGCCACTGTCGTGTTAATCATTACGCTTGCATTATCGCTCATGCAAATGAAGTTCTTTAAAACCGGAAAGGAGGAGTAACTGATGCTGCCTCAGAAGAAGACAGATTCGTTCAGATTGGAGCCTGTGCCTGACCAGCACATTGAGGTGAAAAGAAAGCCTAGACGAAAATGGTATATCGGAGAAACGTCTGTGTGGGTTTTTCTGTTTCTTTATCTGATTGCGATTGCCTATCCGCTTCTCTGGATGGTGATGAGCGCCTTTAAAAACTCTGACGATATTTTTGAGCACAGCTGGTCGCTGCCGTCTTCGTGGCATCCGGAAAATTTTGTTTCCGCCTGGAACCAGGGGATTTCTTCTTATTTTATGAACAGTGTCATCGTTACGGCGCTGACGTGTGTGATCACTGTCTTTATCAGTGCATGGGCAGCGTATGGCCTTTCCCGGTTTGAGTTTAAAGGAAAAGGATTCTTTTTGGTGCTATGTCTTGGCGGGTTGATGCTGACGCCGCAGGTCAGTCTTGTGCCGCTTTATTCTATTATTCAGTCGCTTGGCCTGTACAATACGTATTGGGCGTTAATCCTGCCGTATGCGGCTTATCGGATCCCATTCACCATCATTTTGATCCGCTCTTATTTTCTTTCTATTTCCAAAGAATTGGAGGAGGCTGCCTATTTGGATGGGTGTACAAGTTTTGGAGTATTTTTCAGAATTTTCTTACCAATGAGCGTGCCGATTTTGGTGACATCCGGCATTTTGACGGCTTACCATACATGGAATGAGTTTATGTTTGCGATTATTTTCATAGATGATGAGAATTTGCGGACCATTCCAGCCGGGCTGATGCAGTTCAGAGACGCGCTGCAGACAGACTGGGGCGTCCTGCTGGCGGGGTTAACGATTTCAGCCGCGCCGATTATTATTCTATTTTTATTGATGCAGAAATATTTTGTCCGCGGGATTGCAAGCGGCAGTGTAAAAGGATAAAGGAGGAAGCGCTATGAAATTGATTGCGGTTGGAGATAATGTTGTAGATTACTACCAGGATCAAGAAACATTTTACCCGGGAGGAAATGCCTTAAACGTTGCTGTGCTTGCCAAGCGGCTCGGGCATGAGTCTTCCTATATCGGAATCGTCGGCAATGACGAAGCCGCGGCGCATCTGTTGAACGTTCTCAAGCTGGAGCAGGTCAATGCAGATTATATCCGCCAGGCGCACGGAGAAAACGGGATGGCGATTGTCACCCTTGATGAACAGGGGGACCGCATTTTTGTCAGGTCAAATAAAGGCGGCATTCAGTCCCGGCTTCGCCTCGCGTTTCAGGAGAAAGATGTATCTTTTATCAGCGGGCATGATCTGCTGCATACGAGCGTGTACAGCAGGCTTGAGAACGATCTTCCGCAGCTGTGCGGGCTTGTCCCTGTCTCATTTGATTTTTCAACCAATCGGGAGGATGATTATTTGAGGAGGGTCTGTCCTTATGTGACGTATGCGTTTTTTTCAGGAAGCGATTTGAGTGAGTCGGAATGCGGTGAGCTTGCCAAAACAGCTCATGGGTACGGAGCCAAAATGGTTTGTATGACCCGAGGGGGCCAAGGAGCAATCCTGTCTGCGGGTGATCGAGTCTATCATCAGCCGATTGTGGAAGCTGATATAATAGATACACTTGGAGCGGGAGATTCTTTTATAGCAGGCTTTTTGACTGCCTTTTGCGTGAAGCAGGATATAACGTACGCTTTGCGCCAAGCCGCCGAAACGGCTGCGAAAACTTGCGGTGTGTACGGAGCTTTCGGCTATGGCTATCCTTATCGCTTGGAGGACGGGGGAAGCAGTGAAAAAACGAGAATACTATAAGCAGTGTCTCGTTTTTTATGCCTGTTATGTGTAGGGGCTGTTGATGGTAAAAGTGACACGGTTTGTGTGCATCAAAAACAATGAGCAATAGATTGGCTGGTCGTTTGATGTAAAAGCCGTTTTATCAATTTCAAACAGCGCATCCCCGATATCACAATCCAGGTATTTGCTTTCCTCCTGTTGGGCATATACAACGTTTAATAGCTTCGTATTGTGCGTGGGTACAACTTTGTATTGCTGTTTCAAAATATCATGCATGGAGACGCCGTCAGCAATAAAGGTATCAATGCCGGGAAACAAATCAAGCGGATAATGCGTCACTTCAAAGGTGAGAGGCTGATCATCATTATATAAAATCCGTTTTAATTCAACGACAGGGCTCTCGGGATGGATTTGAAGCTTTTCTGCGATGGGTTTTGACGCTGGAATGATGTCATGGGACAGCACATGATGCTTCGGTTTTTTGCCGGTTGATTCCATAAATTCCGAGTAGCCGTTTACAGCGATCAGCTCTCGTTTTAATTTAGGGCTTTTAACGAACGTTCCCTTTCCCTGCTGCCTGATCAGATAGCCTTCTTCGACTAAATCGAGAATGGCTTTCCTGACGGTGATGCGGCTGACGTTATACTTGGTGCAAAGCTCGTTTTCGGTAGGCAGCTTGGCGGTTGGGGAATACACGCCCTTTTTGATGTCATCAGTGATGATTTGTTTTAGCTGAATGTATAAAGGTGTAGAACTTCCGTTGTTTAACAAAGGGTAGCCTCCTTTTAACCTATTATTTATATTATAATGTATTATGACGTTATAATACAAATTTACATTTTTTATTTTAGAAATATAGCAAAAATGGGAATCGATTACTCTAAAAATAACAGAAAGACCAAGTTGTTTCCAGTGACGAAATAACGGGTCAAAAGATAGGGGGACTTTTCTGATGGCTTCATTAACATTTGAACACGTCAAAAAATCATATCACTCACAATTAACCGTGAAGGACTTTGATTTAAATGTAAAGGATAAGGAGCTTTTGGTGCTGGTGGGGCCGTCAGGATGCGGAAAATCAACAACGCTGCGGATGGTGGCTGGATTAGAAAGCATTTCTGAAGGAAATCTTCTTATTGATGGGGAGCGGGTCAACGATCTTCCGCCGAAAGAACGTGATATTGCGATGGTATTCCAGAACTATGCGCTTTATCCGCATATGACGGTTTTTGATAATATGGCGTTTGGATTAAAGCTCAGAAAGATGGCGAAACAGGAAATTGCCGAGCGGGTTCATGCGGCAGCTAGAATTTTAGAAATTGAACATTTGCTGAAGAGAAAACCGAAGGCGCTCTCCGGCGGGCAGCGGCAAAGGGTGGCGCTTGGCAGGTCGATTGTGAGGGAGCCGAAGGTCTTTTTAATGGACGAGCCGCTTTCTAATCTGGATGCAAAACTAAGAGTGACGATGCGGACAGAAATCAGCAAGCTGCACCAGCGATTAGAGGCAACGATCATTTATGTCACGCATGACCAGACCGAGGCAATGACAATGGGAGATCGGATTGTCGTCATGAATGAAGGGGAAATTCAGCAAGTGGCGAAACCTCATGACATTTATCATTACCCGGCCAATTTGTTTGTCGCAGGCTTCATTGGCTCTCCTGGGATGAACTTTTTGAAAGGCATCATAGAACAGCAGCATGGCGAGCTGTTTTTCACAAATTCTTCGATCCGGCTTCATATTCCTGAAGAAAAAGCAAAGCGGCTGAAGGAAAAGGGATATGCCGGAGAACAGATGATTGCCGGTGTACGGCCGGAGCACATCACACAAATGACAGGAAATGACCAGTTGTTTGATTCAGTGTTTCAAGCGAAGGTGGAGGTGAATGAAAATCTGGGCTCGGAGCTCATAGTGCATGTCATGGCTGGGGACGAGCGGCTCAAAGTCCGCCTGGACGGAAACACGCGAATCTATGCAGGCGATTCAATCCAGCTCTCAGTGAAAATGGACCACGTCGTCTTTTTCGATGCGGAAACGGAAGAGGCTGTGTATTAGAAAAAGGTGCTCCCAAAAAGGAGCACCTCAGCGTGTCGACAAACCCTCGCATTCGTTGTCAGGACTGCGCTTCGGTGCTCACGAATTAGAACATTCGCTCCGCTCCTATGCTCGTCCTTCCTAGACTTCAAGGGTTTTCAATCACGCTGTAAAGATGCCAAAACCCTAAAATGAAAACCATTTTAGGGTTTTGGCAACAATCTGAGGTGCTCCTCAAAAGGAGCACCTTTTTCTTACGGCCAAATCTCGTCCGCCCATTCAGGGTGGTCGATAAATGGATTGCGGTTGTGCTGATATTTTTCATAAATGATTTCATTTCTTTTCCGCTCGCGGTCGTCAACCGGATCCTGCTTATTCCATTCGAGCAGGACAGATTGTTTGCCATGATAAGGAGCTGAGCCGTTGCCTGTCTTATCATTAAGCTCAAGATCAGGATAGCCGTCATCACCCTCGTAACGGACAGCCATGTAAAACAGCATGCGGGCAACATCGCCTTTCACATCATCACGGGGCTCCCATGAATCGCCGTCATAATAATTTCCGGGTGCCTTCGCATATTCAGTGCCGCCATTGTCAAAATCCATATTTCCTCTTGTGCTGTTAACTTGAACATCGGCTGGGCGTAAATGATGAATATCAGTACCAGGTCCCTTGCTCGTACCAAAATCGCCATGGGATTTCGCCCAGACGTGCTCGCGGTTCCAATCGCCGACATTGCCGCCGTTCAGGTTTTTGGCCCGCGATTCATTCGTATAGAGCAGGATGACGTTATTCGGATTTCTCGGATCTTCATCCGTTTCTTTCAGCGCGTTCCACACTTCGCTGTAGGACAGCATCGTGTGTCCGCTGATAATACGGTGAAGGGTGCTTTTTAGCGAGTCTCCTGTTTTACCTTCAGCCCCTTCATAATAGGTATCTGTGTCAGCATAGGGTGCAGCGGGGGCGGCTAATGAGAGAAGGCTCCCTGTTCCTGAAGGGGAAGACGCCAATCGGTCATTGAGGCTTAATGCGGTTTGCGCGCTTGCTGAAGCTGCCGGCGCAAGCCATCCGGAAATCAGTAATACACAGACGAGCGGCAGAAACCATGCTTTTTTTGTCATCACTTGCCCTCCTTTTATCAGATCATGTCTATTATCTAAAATTGAAATAAAGGATAGAAGTGTCATTTTGTATATTTTTCATTAAAATTGTAAATTAGTCCCTTTGGAGGAGGCGGAAATCTCCTGTTCCCATATCTTTAGGTCCTGTTTTTGCGAGCTGCCGGCATTTCTGTTTTCATCTGTTCCGCAAACATCGCCTCTCTGGCAAGCTGAGCTTGTTCATATGAAAGGCATTTTGACCCTCTCTTTCGCTCTTGCTGGCTCTCTTCCTTACCGTGTTTTCTTTTGAGCTTTACATCAAAATAGTTGTGACATATAGGGTGAATCTGGTTGCTGGATAGATACTTTGACTAAAAAATAAACGTTTTTTTGGTTAATCTGTCAATGAACTATCATGTTCCTCCTTCTATAATGAAGTCACCATAGCGGCCAGAGGGGGGAGTACATGGAAAAGCAGAAGCTTTCAGTAAAAAACAGCATCACAGATTATATTGAATGGCTCGCCCAATACGGTGCGTCTGCGGATGGCGGCGTAACGAGGCTTTTATACACAAAAGAGTGGATGGACGCACAGCTTGCCGTGAAAACGGAAATGTCTTCTTTCGGGCTTGACACAAGATTCGACGATGTCGGCAATGTGTTTGGAAGGCTTTCGGGCACCCAGTCTCCGGATGAAGTCATTGTAACCGGTTCACATATCGATACTGTCATCAATGGGGGAAAATACGACGGCGCCTATGGTGTTCTGGCGGCGATGCTTGCGATAAAGCGGCTCAAAGAGACATATGGATCGCCGAAAAAAACACTTGAAGCGGTATCTTTATGTGAGGAGGAGGGCAGTCGTTTTCCAATGACCTATTGGGGATCAGGGAATATGACGGGTGTTTTTTCATTACAGGATGGAGCAGAGCCAAGAGACGAATCAGGAGTCTCGCTGCAACATGCGATGCATGAGAACGGTTTTGGCAAAGGTGTGTTTCAGGCAGCATATCGGACAGATATCAGCGCTTTTGTTGAGCTCCATATTGAACAGGGACAGACATTGGAAATGTCAGGACGGGATCTCGGGATTGTGACAAGCATTGCGGGGCAGAGGCGCTATCTCGTCACGCTGGAGGGGGAATGCAATCATGCGGGAACCACCTCCATGAAATGGCGCAAGGACCCGCTCGCAGCCAGCAGCCGTATCATTCATGAGCTGCTGCTGCGGTCGGAGGAGCTGCCGGAGGAGCTCCGTCTGACATGCGGAAAAATAACGGCAGAGCCCAATGTAGCCAATGTCATACCGGGCCGCGTCCAGTTTTCAATCGATATTCGCCATCAGCATCAGCATGTGCTGGAGCAGTTTCATCAAGACATGGTTGCTTTGATCAACGGCATTTGCCTACAAAAAGGAATTCGCGCCGTGATTGATGAATATATGCGGATAGAGCCTGTGCCGATGGACGAAAGGCTGAAGGCTGCGGCTTTTGAAACAGCATTAGAAAACGGCTTCAGCTGTGAGGAAATGGTGAGCGGAGCAGGGCATGACGCGCAAATGATCGGAAGGCGCTATCCTGCTTGTATGCTGTTTGTGCCAAGCCGAGGCGGCGTCAGCCACTCACCGAAGGAATATACGTCAGCCAGACAGCTTGAGATCGGCGTCCGCGCACTGACTGATTTATTATACAAACTGGCTTACTGATAAAGGAGGAATGGCTGTGTCAGGCAGAAGAGAATTATGCACCCCGTTAAGAACGATTATGACGCCAGGGCCTGTTGAGGTTGATCCGCGTGTATTAAGAGTAATGAGCACCCCGGTTGTCGGCCAATTTGATCCGGCGTTTACAGGTATTATGAATGAAACGATGGAGATGCTTCGGGAGCTGTTCCAAACAAAAAACCGCTGGGCATACCCGATTGACGGCACTTCAAGGGCGGGAATTGAAGCAGTGCTGGCCAGTGTGATAGAGCCGGAAGATGATGTGCTCATTCCCATTTACGGCCGTTTCGGTTATTTGCTGACTGAAATCGCAGAGCGATATGGGGCAAATGTTCATATGCTTGAGTGCGAATGGGGAACGGTTTTTGACCCGGAGGACATCATACGGGAGATAAAAAAAGTGAAGCCGAAAATTGTGGCAATGGTGCATGGAGAAACATCGACAGGACGGATTCACCCGCTGAAAGCCATCGGCGAAGCCTGCCGCACCGAGGATGCATTGTTTATCGTCGATGCAGTCGCAACGATTGGGGGCTGCGAGGTTAAAGTCGATGAATGGAAGATTGACGCTGCCATCGGCGGAACGCAAAAATGTTTGTCTGTGCCTTCAGGAATGGCGCCGATTACATATAATGAGCGGGTGGCGGACGTGATTGCAGCTCGCAAAAAGGTGGAACGCGGGATTGCGACACAAGCTGACAGGGCAGCACTTTCGGGAAATCGGCCAATTACAAGCAACTACTTTGATTTGAGCCAGCTTGAGGATTATTGGAGCGAAAGACGGCTCAATCATCATACAGAAGCGACGACGATGCTGTACGCCTTACGTGAGGGAGTCAGACTGGTGCTTGAAGAAGGTCTTGAGACGCGTTTCGAGCGGCATCGGCACCATGAAGCCGCATTAGCAGCAGGGATAAAGGCAATGGGGCTAAGATTGTTTGGAGATGACAGCTGCAAAATGCCTGTTGTTACCTGTGTCGAAATTCCCGGCGGCATTGACGGCGAGTCTGTCCGTGACATGCTGTTGGCACAATTCGGCATTG
Organism: Bacillus sp. FSL L8-0358; assembly: GCF_038593095.1. Classification (NCBI taxonomy): domain Bacteria; kingdom Bacillati; phylum Bacillota; class Bacilli; order Caryophanales; family Bacillaceae; genus Bacillus; species Bacillus sp. FSL L8-0358. The sequence goes on along the minus strand of NZ_CP151962.1, from coordinate 3,214,294 downwards.
AAATCGCCAGCTCATTCGGCCCGCTTGCAGGGAAGATCTGGAGAATCGGCACGATGGGGTACAGCTGCAGAAAAGAAAACGTGCTATTCGTGCTTGCCGGGTTAGAGGCCGTGCTTCTCAGACATCACGCAGGAATCGAAGCAGGAAAAGCGCTCCAAGCAGCGCTGGATGTGTATGAAAACGCTGACCGCCAGGCAGCGGTGTAAAGAGAAGCTTGCGGAACTCCGCAAGCTTTTTAACGATATGATTTCGTGTTTTCTCCAATCTGATTTTCTTCGTTTGACTCTTTTTACAAATCCTCTTTCTATGTGTTTCATTTTCTGACAAATCATGAGTCATTTTTTCTTCCATCGTCTATTCTTTATACAAGTTACCCATAAAATCACGCTGAATTAGTTGTTTTTTTCGAGAGGAGGATGCAGCATTGGAAAATTTTCACACGATGTTAGATGCGCTCCTGGAAGACCAGGAGGAGGCTGTACTGGCGACAATTGTTCAAGTGGAAGGTTCCGCGTATCGAAAAGCAGGCGCCTCTATGCTCTTTAAGAAAAATGGCAGACGGATTGGCTTGCTGAGCGGCGGGTGTGTGGAAGAAGATTTATGCCAACGAATCAGTGCGCTGGGCGATCAGCTCACACCAACGCTGATTCCCTACGACATGCGGTCGGAGGACGATCTTTCTTGGGGCATGGGAGCCGGGTGCAATGGCATTATTCATGTTCATGCAGAGCGAATCACTCAGGAAAAAAGGCGGCACTATGAGAAAGTGAGGGATTGCCTTCATTCAGGCAAAGCTGTCACTTCCGTTACAAAGATTGGATCCTCCCATTATTTATTTCTGACGGAGAACGGGCATTTTGGCAACTGGCCGGACGCGCCTCTGCAAGATATTCAACGTACTGTTTCAACGCTTCATTTACCGCATTTCGATCCACCCACTAACATGTTTATTCAGCGAATTGAACCGAAGCCGCGCCTCATTCTGTTTGGGGCGGGACCGGATACTGTACCGCTGGCCAATTTGGCGGCTGACACAGGGTTTTCTGTTATCGTGACGGATTGGCGGCCCGCTTATTGTACATCCTCTCTTTTTCCAAAAGCGGATCAGCTGATTACCGCTTTTCCGGAACAAATGCTTAGCAAATTTCAATTTTTTCCGCATGATGCAGCTGTTGTGGCAACCCATCATTATCAGCACGATCAAACGATCATCAACTTCTTATTTTCTCAAAACCTCCATTATATTGGACTGTTGGGTTCGGCAAACCGCACGAAACGGCTGCTGAACGGAAAACATCCTCCGTCTCACTTTTACAGTCCGGTCGGGCTGAAAATCGGTGCGGAAGGTCCAGAGGAAATTGCGGTAAGTGTAGTTGCAGAAATTATTCAAACAAGAAAACGGGTGGCGGTTGTATGAGAAACCCCTATCTGATCGGCGTGTTTCTCGCTGCCGGCAAAAGCAGAAGAATGGGCCAAAACAAGCTGGCTTTGCCGCTAAAAGGAGAAAGCATAGGCTCACTTTCTTTGAAAACTGCTCTGTCGTCCCGCCTTGATCACGTGCTGGTCGTCGAGCGGACAGAACATGCCTCCCTTGAGTGGATAGGAGCGCCGTATCACGCTCCGCCTTTTCAAAAACGCTGGAGCCTGCACGTTTGCCAAGACGCAGAAAAGGGTCAGGGGCATTCAGTCGGCAGCGGGGTGAGAAAAGCAGAAAGCATGGGGGCGGACGGCGTTGTCATTTTGTTAGCCGACCAGCCTCAGCTTTCCGTCGATCATCTCAATGCCCTTGTGGCTCTGGCTCCTGAGTCATTTGCCGTGTCATCGTTTTTAGGGGCGTTCACCCCGCCAATCTACTTCTCGTCGGCTTGTTTTCCTTATGTAAAGGGGTTAACGGGAGATGAAGGGGCTCGCAGGCTCCTGAAAAGCGGACAGCTTGGAGCAGGAGCGGTTTTGGAGGCAAAGGATAGCGGCGAGTTGGACGATATTGATACACCCGAGGAATATGACATGATAAGGAGGGCGATGGCTTGAACGGCCAAGTGACAAAAGCAAGGATGAATATTCAATTATGGAGGCCGGCAGCGCTTGATGAGGCCTATTCGCTTTTAGAGAAGCTTGCTCCGGATGTGTGTGCCGCATCGGGAAGCACGCTGCTTCAGCTTCAGTGGGACAAAGGAACTCTGCCGAAACAGCACCTTGTCAGCCTTGAAGGGATTGACGAGATGCGAGGGATCAGCGCCAGTGACACCCACGTGTCGATCGGGGCGCTCACATCACTGAATGAATGCAGAAAGAACCCTTTGATCAAGAGCGCGCTTGGCTGTTTCAGTGACGCTGCTTCTGCTGTCGCCGCACCGGGAATCCGCAGCCGTGCCACGATTGGCGGCAACATAGCGAGTAAAATCGGTGATTTCATTCCGCTTCTGCTTGTGCTTGATGCTGAGCTTATCGTATATCAAAAGAAGCTCATCAGGCTGCCGCTTGGCGCTTGGCTCAGTGAGGAAGACTTTAGAACGGCTATCGTCACGCGTGTCATCATCCCGCGGACGGAGGGAGAGCGTGTATTTTACCGTAAACTTGGGAGGCGACAGGCTTTTACAGGAGCGGCTGCTGTTGCAGCTGGACGTTTTTTGAAAGACGGCGGCATTCGCCTCGCCGCTGGTCATGCCGATATCACTCCTAGGAGATTATTGGACAGCGAAGCGAAATGGATGGCACCAGGGTGGGACTCGCATGAGCTGTACAAAACACTTATCCATGAGCTGCCGTTTTCCTCAGATGCTTTTATGTCAGCGGCATACAGAAAAAAAGCCGCTGCCAACGTCATCATGGCAGAGCTGATGGCTGAGGGAGGGGAATAAATGATCATCAACAAACCGTCAAGAGTCAGGCCGGATGGAAGGGGTAAGGTCACAGGGGAATTGAAATATATGACCGATCTCAGCTTTCCGGGAATGCTGTATGGCAAGGTGCTGAGAAGTGCTTATCCTCATGCAGAGATTGTGTCGGTTTGCACCATAAAAGCTGAGAAAATGGAAGGCGTGCAGGCCGTCGTCACACATAAAGACGTTCCCGGCTTAAACCGATTTGGCATTGTCATCCCTGATCAGCCGGTTTTATGTGAGGACAGGGTGCGGTATGTCGGGGATGCGATCGCCGCAGTTGCTGCAGAATCGGAGGAAATCGCGGAAGCGGCGCTGGAGCTGATTCACGTTGAATATAAAGAGCTGGAAGTCATGGATTCACCAGAAAAAGCGCTTCGGCCGAATGCGCAAAGACTGCATGAGGACGGGAATATCCTGCACCACGCATTTTTTTTAAACGGCGATGTGGAAGAAGGGTTTCAAGCATCTGACACAGTCCTTGAAGAAACCTATGAGCTGCCGCGGCAGATGCATACGTATATGGAAACGGAGGGAGGCGTAGCCGTTCCGGAAGACGACGGGGGTTTTACGATGTATGCAGGAACCCAGCACGGCTATAAAGACCGTTTCCAGCTTGCCCGTATTTTTGACATTCCTGAAGAGAAGATAAGGATTGTGTCAAGTCCGATGGGCGGCTCGTTCGGAGGGAAGGATGAGCTGAATATTCAGCCGTATGCCGCGCTTTTGTCACTGAAAAGCGGACGTCCTGTCAAAATCCATCAGACACGAAAGGAATCTGTACGTTCTGGCATTAAGCGCCATCCGATGAAGATTACGATAAAAACGGGTGCGGATCATTCGGGAAATCTATTGGCGCATGACGTGAAAATTGTGGCGGACACAGGCGCATATGCTACGCTCGGACCGGCTGTTCTTGATTTTTCTGTCGAGCATGCCGCGGGGCCGTACCGTATTCCGAATATCCGGACTGAAGGAATATCAGTATTTACGAACAACGGGGTGGCGGGGGAATTCCGAGGCTTTGGCGGCAATCAAATCACATTTGCACTCGAAACCCATCTCGATCGTCTCAGCGGCATGCTCGGCATCGACCCGCTGGAGCTGAGAAGAAAAAATATCAGAAAACCGCATGACTTGGGACCGCTTGAGCATCGAATTGCACCAACTGACGGAGCGGCGCAGGTGTTGAATGCCATATCTAAATCTCCCATTCTTACAAGAACAAGCCGGAACTGCGGGTATCTGCAAAGAGGCACGGGAGCGGCAATTACAATGCACGGCGGCGGGCTGGGATATGGCCGAATGGATGCGGCAGGAGGCCGTTTGTCCCTTTCGAGTGAAGGCAAAATCACAGCATCGTTCGGATTTGAAGAATGCGGACAGGGGATTCTAGCAGCGATTGAACATATTGTCATGGAGGAGCTGGGTTGTGCCGCAGAAGATATTTCCATTGTTATTGGGGATACCGCAAAAGTGCCGAAGTCAGGCTCCTCCACAGCATCCCGCGGCACAAGCATGGTGTGGCACGCGATCCAGCGTTTGAAGAAGCCGTTTCTAGCTCAGTTGAAAAAAAGGGCGGCAGAATGGAACGGCTGTTCAGCGGAAAACCTTATTCCCGGCGCTGCAGGCTTGCGTGACAAAAACACAAAGGCGCTCGTGGTGACGTATAAGGAGCTGGCTGAAAAAGGCCCTTTGGCAGAGGAAACGGCCTTTGACTTTCCAACAACGCCTGATCCTGTGGTGGGCGGCCATTTCCTCTACTCATTTGGAGCGGCTGCCGTTGAGGTGGAGGTAGATCTGTTAACAGGCGATGTCAAAGTGATAGATTGTGAGCATGCTATTGCGGCAGGTCCGGTTGTCAGTCCGCAGGGTTATCGAGGTCAAATTGAAGGCGGCGCTGCCATGGCACTCGGCTACACACTGATGGAGGAAGCCAAAATGACGGACGGCCGTTATGCTGCGGAAAATTTAGATCACTATTTGATCCCTGGAGTTAAAGACGTTCCTAACATGAAGGTGATCGCAATAGAAGAACTAATGAAGGGTGATGCATATGGACCGCGCGGTGTTGGCGAAATCGGAACGATCGCCATCACTCCGGCGATTGTAAAGGCAGTACATGATGCAGTCGGATGTTGGATTAATAAGCTGCCGATTTCAAGAGAAGAGCTGCTTGAAGCGATAGACAGAAAGGGGCTGAAGCAATGGACGTAAAAGAGGCCGGGCCATTTCCTGTAAAAAAGGAACAGTTCCGAATGACCGTGAATGGACAGGAGCGGGAGGTTGCTGCCGTTCCTACGACACATCTGAGTGACCTGCTTAGAAAGGAATTTCAGCTGACCGGGACAAAGGTGTCCTGCGGAATCGGCCGCTGCGGAGCCTGCTCTATTTTAATCGACGGAAAACTGGCCAATGCGTGTATGACCATGGCTTACCAAGTGGACGGCCACTCCATTACAACAATCGAGGGCGTACAAAAAGAGGAACTGGATATCTGCCAAACCGCTTTTCTGGAAGAAGGAGGCTTCCAATGCGGCTACTGTACCCCAGGAATGATAATTGCGCTTAAAGCTCTGTTTCGGGAAACCCCTCAACCTTCTGACGAAGATATAGAAGAAGGGCTGGCGGGGAATTTGTGCCGGTGTACCGGGTATGGCGGGATTATGCGGTCAGCTTGCAGGATTAGAAGAGAGTTGAACGGGGGTAGACGGGAGTCCGGCTTTTAAAAGCCGGACTTTTTTAGCCTCAGTCAGACAGCGCGGTCAAGACGCAGAAGCGCTGTGGGAAACATCACGATAAATCTCGTAGAACTTGATAGCTTCTGGATTAGAAAATGATTAGTGAATCCATAGCAAAGACGCCATAAAAACTTCTTATGGCGTCTGTCGGACAGGGAGGTGTTGGATACGGCGGAGGCAAGGAAAGTTAAACTTAATAATTAAAGATAGCTGCTCCAACAATGATCAACAAAATGAATAGCACCACTATCAAAGCGAAGGAGCTCCCGAAACCGTTTGAGTAACCAGAGTTTCCACTATATCCACCAGAATTGTAGAATCCCATAATGTCACCTCCTTTAGTGGAGATAGTATAAGATATGCCAAACGATCATTTTCGACATAGATTTAAGTCTAAAAAAGAAAAAATGAATATTTTGTCTAAAGGTGTAAGAGAGAACCCATTATCAAAACTATTAAAACAGCATCAATTGTCTTCAAAGTATTTTTTCGTTATAGGATTAGAAAAGGGAGCTCGGCTGCTAAGAGCTGACTTATTAGTTTGAAACCTCGATTTATAAATGAAAGGACTACAGGATATTTTTCTCGTAGGCAATTATCCTGAAAAATATTGGTGAATGTTTATTCAAGCTGTTGTTTCACTAAGCGTGGGATCACTGCAAGTACTGTCCTAGGATCAAAAGTTTATTGAAGTGCAAATAGAAGCCCGCCTCACCGGCGGGCTTCCTTCTTAACTCCCCCTATACACCTGATAACCAAACGGCGACAGCAAGAGCGGGATATGATAATGTGCATCTGGATCTGCAAGCTGAAAACGGACGGTGACGATGGTTAAAAACGGCTGGTCGATCGTATTCACGTTTTTATTCGCAAAATAGTCTCCTGCATGAAATTCCATCACATACTCTCCGGACACCAGCTCTTCACCAGCCAGCAGAGGGACATTGGCTCTGCCGTCATTGTTAGTGTAAACCTCTTTCATAATACTTTCGCCCAGCCGCTTCAATTCAATTTTTACGTTCGCCGCTGGTTTGCCGCAGGTTAAATCTAAAATATGGGTTGTCAGTTTTCCCATCAGGCTTTCAGGCTCCGACATTTTTCAGCGGCTTTCTGTTTTTCTTTCTCGGCGTCTTCTCTTGTCACGGTAAAATGTTGGAAACCGTATGGCGGGCGCGGTTCGGTGTAGACTTTTCCTTTTGAGCCCGGGATTTCTTCGACAACCGTATCCCACGTGTGATTTTGAGATTGGAAGCTGACATCAGTGAGCTGCGGGAACCTCGCTAATATTCTGCAGCCGATATGATAGATTAAGTTTTGGATTGAAGGGGTTTCGAGCTCGTGAAAAACGGTGCTCGCTAAGTCGCGGACTTGTTCAGCCGCAACGTAGCGGGATGGATCAAAAGCGTATGCGTCATTGGTATTTTCATATTGCCAGCTGATGTTTAAATAGACAAACAGCGGGCGGTTGCCGTCTTCCGGGAGAGTCGTATATTCGTCCCGGATGAAGCCGACGAAGGAGTTGCCGCTCACCTTGACGAGCTGAAGATCCATGATTTCGCTGTATTGCTCTGTAATCGTTATGGTATTCCCGCTTCGTTCTGCTTTCAGCACAGAGCGGCTTCGTTCATTACGCGATCTTCTGAAGACGAGGCGGCTTGTGCTAAGCTCTTTCTCCTCGTATGCAGGCATTGCTTCAAACGGAATGTCTTCGCCAGTCAGAGTGATCTTGTCCATATGAGAATAGGTATCTAAAAATCGGTGAGCTACATAGTGTAGGAACCCCTCGGTTGTCGTTCCTTCATAGGATGCGAGATGGCGCTGGATAAAGTTTTTCATTGAATCCGTCGCCACGACGAGAGTATTGTCTCCGTCTGTAAATGATGGCAGGAAGGCTTCTCCGCCAATTTCGCATGTCACATCAACACCGACAACGGTATTGCTTCTCCCGGCAAAAGATGATTCTGGGATTTGCTTCACTCCAGTGAGCGGTTTTAAAAACGTTCGGTATGCAAATACATTTCCTTTGCCATAAGACATAGTTCTTTTCATTTGCGTCTCTCCTTTTTCAGTGATGATGTCAGCCAGACGAAAGCGGGCGATTCGGTAAATTTCTATAAGGGCCTGCTGGAACTCCGTTTCTCGTTCGCTCTCAAGCCTTGCCAGCAGGGCTTGGTGAATGTCCTGTTTCGTCTTTCCCTTCACCGCTAAAATAAAAGGAAAGCCGAAGCGATCATAATAGTGTTCATTCAGCATGAGAAACTCCTCGTATTCCTGCTGTTCTAATTTGCTGAGCCCCGCGTTCTGCTGCTCTCGTACCGAGTCATCGCTCATTGTTTTCTTTGTTCCGAGCCGGGGATGCTTTTTGATTAAATCAAGCTGTGTCTCGCGATCCGCGGCTTTTACAATGCCAGTCATTTTGCGGTGAAGATCAGAAAGGGACGAAAACGGCCGTAGTGCTGCGGATCTCTCCGCAATCCATGAAGAGTGTTCAAAAATAGAGCCAAGTGTGTCTGTCAGTGTTTGTGTGTCCATTTGGTTCAGGTCATCCATTGTGAACATTGGCATCTTCCTTTACGTTTTTATGTCTGCGCCATTCGGCTGTTTGGTTTGAAAAAAAGCGTGCAGTGCAATGGCCGTCAAACTGCCGATCACAATTCCGCTTCCTGCCAAGACAGAGGCCGCGCCCGGAAGAGATGAAAACAACGCGGGAACTGTTGTAGCGCCAAGCCCCAAGCTGACGGAAGAGGCGATAATCAGCAGGTTGCCTTGCGAATCAAGGTCAACGCTGGATAGCATTTTGATCCCGTAAGAAATGACCATGCCGAACATGACGATCATTGCGCCGCCGAGAACTGGGGTGGGGATCACTGTTGTCAGGGCCGCTGCTTTTGGAACCAGGCCGATCGCGACCAGTATGATTCCTGTGATGGCGATGACGTTGACACTTTTCATCTTTGAAAGCTGAACGATGCCGACATTCTGTGAGAAAGCTGTATAGGGAAATGCATTAAATAAGCCGCCCAGCAAAATCGCAAGGCCTTCTGCCCGGTAGCCCTTTTCCAGATCTTTCTCCGACAGCCTGCGGTTTGTGATATCGGCAAGCGCAAAATAAACGCCTGTCGATTCAACGAGGCTGACAATCGCAACGAGAAGCATCGTGACAACAGCCGGCAGCTCAAAGGTTGGCGATCCGAAATAAAACAGAGACGGAACATGAAGCCAAGACGCCTCCAAGACCTCAGAAAAATCGACCTTTCCCATGAAATATGCAGCCGCTGTTCCTGCGATAAGACCGAGTAAAATCGCTATGGAGCGGATAAAGCCTTTAAAGAAATAAAACAGCAATAAGATAAAAGCTGTGACGCCAAACCCGAGGAGCACGTTGTCCAGTGAGCCGAATTCTTTGCTTCCTTCACCTCCGGCCAGGTTATTCATTGCCGTTGGAATCAGGCTGATGCCGATGATCATGACGACTGATCCGGTTACAACAGGCGGAAAAAAACGGACAAGCTTCCCGAAGAAGCCCGCGGCTAAGACGACAATCAGTCCTGCGGCGATAATGGCACCGTATATCGCTGGGACACCGTAAGTACTGCCGATGGAAATCATCGGGCCGACTGCGGTAAACGTGCATCCAAGCACAACGGGAAGGCCGATGCCGAAATATCGGTTTCTCCAGAGCTGCAAAAGAGTTGCCGCCCCGCACATAAACAAATCAATCGCGATTAAATACGTCAGCTGTCCCGCATTCAGCCCGATCGCCGCTCCGACGATCAGCGGAACGAGAATGGCTCCCGCATACATGGCAAGCATGTGCTGAAGCCCCAGCATCATCAGCTGTAAGGCATTGTGCTGTTCCTTCATCTTTTTTACACCTCTTTTTCTAATGCGAGTGTATGTTCTAATACCGGAAGTTCTGTTTGCTGTGCTGTTAATTCTTTTTTGTCGCGCAAGCTGAAAAATAGATTCAAAAAGATGGCGGTCAGGCTTCCGGTGATGGTGCCGTCACTGACCAGAATTCTAATCGGAGCGGGGAATTCAGCAAAAATCCCGGGGACCGTGCTGGCGCCGATGCCGAGTGCGATTGAGCATGCGATGGTCAGGAGGTGGTATTGATTTTTGAGACCCGCTGTGCTGAGCATTTTGACGCCGGAGGCAATCACCATGCCGAACATGACGACGGTCGCGCCGCCAAGTACAGCAGCAGGAACGGCAGATGCAAGGGCGGCAATCTTCGGAATCAGTCCGAGACAGACAAGGATACAGCCTGCGGTAACGACGATGTTTCTTGTTTTCACTTTGGTCAGCTGCAATAAGCCGGCGTTTTGCGCAAAGGTATTATAAGGAAAGGCATTGAACAGCCCGCCGATGAGAATGGCGATTCCTTCCGCTCGATAGCCTTTGACGAGATCTTTTTCAGTTAAAGGTCTGCCGCATATCTTTCCGATTGCGTAAAAAACGCCGGTTGATTCCACAATAATGACGATTCCGACGATCAGCATCGTTAAGATCGGACCGATTTCAAACGTGGGGGCTCCGAAGTAAAAAGGCTTCGGGAATTGGAAGAACGGTGCTTCTGTCACAGAAGAAAAGCTGACTTTGCCCATGATCGCTGCTGCCGCTGTTCCGGCGGCGATGCCGATCAGAACGGACAGTGTTCGGGCAAATCCTTTGAGAAAGCGGTTGAGGACTAAGATCAGAACAAGGACACCGACAGAGAGAAGAAGGTTTTCGAGCGAACCGTATTCGGGGTTGGCGCTGCCGTTTATTTTTTCGCCGCCAGCCATATTTTTCACACCTGTCGGAACAAGTGAAAGGCCGATCAAGGTCACAACGGTACCTGTTACGACAGGAGGAAATAACACAGTCAGCTTGCCGAAAAAACGCGCAAACAAAAAGATGAACACACCGGCCGCGATGATGGAACCATAAATCGCGTGAATGCCGTAATTGCTGCCGATTGCAATCATCGGGGTGACGGCCACAAATGAACTGCCAAGCATGACGGGAAGCCCGATGCCGATGTATGCTCCGCGCAAGGTTTGCAAAAGCGTCGCGACGCCGCATGTTAACAGGTCAATCGCCAATAGGTAGGACAGCTGTTCAGTTGTTACATTCAGCGCCCTGCCGACAAGCAGGGGCACCAAAATCGCACCTGCATACATGGCGAGCACATGCTGCAGGCTAAGCGTAAACACCTTAAACGATCTTTTTTTCACTATAGTCCCTCCCTGTATGTGAACTTTAGTAACATGATATCGTGCCGATCGAGGGGTGTCATTGGATACAGTAGCTGAAAAAGACAGGTGTGATTGCTGAAAGTGACGAAAAATGATTCATTTTGTAAGAAAATGTAACAAGCATTAGCTGATCAGCCGCTGCATACGTAAGGCAAGCCGCAAACGCATCGTTGTTTCAGGATCTTTTAAGCTTTTACCCAGAAGCTCTTCGCATTTTTCAAGGCGGTATATGACCGTATTGCGATGAACGTACAGACGCTTTGCCGTCTCTGAAATTTGGCAGTGTGTCTCTAAATAGACGGAAAGCGTATGAAGCAGGCTTTGATCCTCCTGCTGTTTTTCAGCGAGGCTCTGAAGCGTGGAGTTGTAAAATTTCTTCAAATCCTCAACCGGGAGCAAGCGCAGAAGCTCAGGCACATCTTTGGCGTGATACACCTGGATAAATGCGGTGCTTCTTGACAAATGTCCAGATTGCAGAGCATCAGAAGCTTCTGTGAAAGCGTCGGGAACATCAATGAGCTTTTGGCAGATATTGCTGATGCCAAAGGACACGGTTCGTTTAAATTGAGAGCTGACCTGTGTTTGAAACTGTTCTAAAAAGCTGATCACCGAGGCGTGCATTTCACTCCAGCTGTCTGTCGCCTCGATTAAAATAATGCCGACATTTCCTTTCATAAAGAAGTGAGGCGGAAACGGGAAGGCTGATAATTCACCTTCAAGAAATTCGAATACGCTGTCGGAAGCGAGCTGATTTTCTGTAAAGCTGATTGATTCATCATTCCGATCGAGTTTGCCGGCAATGCACATGTATTTTTGATCCCAGCGCAGCTTGAATTCTTTCGCCCGGTTTTTGATTTCGTCATCTGAAGAAAAGGACCGCTCAATAAAATTGTTGAAAAACTCATTGCGGGCCCGCCGGCTGAACTGTTTCAGCGCATTTTCCTTCAGCAGTTCAAAGGAAATGACGTTGGCCGCTTGTTCAATAGTGAGGATCAATCCTTTATCGCCGGCCTGCACCATGTCCGGTATCAGCAGGTAGCCGCAGTTTTTTTCGTGATTATAAATAGGCAGGACAGAATATGTTTTCTGATCTGAGATTGTAGAGAAACAAGTGAAAAATGGCCCGGATACGGTATTCAGAGTGCCTTTCAGCTTTTCGGTCTCAACTGAAATCTGATGAGACGCAGACAGCATTTTGGCATGCTGGTCAAGCAGCAGCACGGGAAGCTGAAGGAGGTCTGACACCTTTTTGAGGAGGGATTGCAGCCCCTTGCCGCTCATAATGTGGTTTGTGAATTTTTTGTGCGCGTAAATGGCTTGCTGCAGCTCGTTAGAACGCATATCGAGAATATGGCTGAGTGTGGCATTCACAATATCGCCGAGTCGGATGTGTTCCGGAAGCTCAATGATTGGAAACGCATATGAATCGGCCAGTTCGATGATTTCCTTCGGGATATCTTCCAGATAGCGCTTTGTTTTAATGCCGAGGCCCGCGCAGCCGCGTTTTGCCATTTGCCGAATCAGTTCAGATAATTGATGCGGGTGATCCTTCAGGTGATAGGCGGTGGTGACGAGCAATTCATTCTTATGCAAAAAGTCTGCGATATCCGGAGCGTCCATCATATTGACATGCTGAACCTCTCTTTCCCCTCCTGCTTTTCCAGCGATTAAATTGGCGTTTTCAAAAGCCGGTATTTTCATCACATCAAAAATATTCATAGCGCATTCTCCTTTTCTATAAAAACATTGGTTAAGGTGAATAATTTTCAATAGGAATTCTAGCGGTTTTGCTGATGTAATACGATCATAGTAGCAGTAAACTGTTGAAAATAGAACTGGTTGTGTTACATAAACTGACATGAAAAATCGTCATCCTGACATGGGGGGATCAATATGGCTTACGATATGGTGATAAAAGGTGCGAAGGCAGTTACGCCAGATGGCGTTATAGAAGCTGAGATTGCAGTTCAAAACGGTGTCATTGCCGAGATAGGTTCTGACATTGAAGCAAGCGGGACGGAAATCATCCAGGCAGACGGGAAATACGTGTTTCCTGGTGTGATAGACTGCCATGTTCATTTTAATGAACCGGGCAGGGAGGATTGGGAGGGGTTTGAAACAGGTTCTCAAATGATGGCCGCAGGCGGCTGCACTACCTATTTTGATATGCCGCTCAACTGTATTCCATCAACCGTGACGGCAGAGCATCTTCTCGCAAAAGCTGAGCTAGGCAGGCAAAAATCTGCCGTGGATTTTGCGCTATGGGGCGGCCTTGTGCCAGGCCATATCGATGACATCCGTCCAATGGCTGAAGCGGGAGCGATCGGGTTTAAAGCGTTTTTATCAAAGTCAGGCACTGATGAGTTCCGCTCTGTTGATGAACGGACATTGCTCAAAGGCATGGCAGAAATCGCGGCTGCAGGAAAAATCCTCGCTCTCCACGCGGAAAGTGACGCGATCACAAGCTACTTGCAGATGGTTTTGGCCAATAAAGGAAAGGTGGACGCGGATGCGTACGCCGCCTCCCGCCCGGAGGAAGCAGAAGTTGAAGCGGTGTATCGCACGATTCAGTATGCGAAGGTGACAGGCTGTCCGGTTCATTTTGTCCATATCAGCACGGCGAAAGCGGTCCGGCTGATCAGAGAGGCGAAACAGGAAGGTCTTGATGTTTCGGTTGAAACATGTCCGCATTATGTCTTGTTCAGCCATGACGATTTACGGCAAAGGGGCTCTGTCGCAAAATGCGCGCCTCCGCTCCGGTCACGGCAATCAAAAGAGACGCTGATCGAGACGCTCATTGCCGGGGATATTGACATGGTTTCCTCAGACCATTCCCCCTGCCGTCCATCCTTGAAACGGGAGGATAACATGTTTTTATCATGGGGCGGAATCAGCGGCGGGCAGTTCACTTTATTAGGAATGCTGGAACTGGCGCTTGAGCATCAGATTCCGTTTGAAACCATCGCAGAATGGACAGCGGCGGCCCCTGCAAAACGATTCGGCCTTCAGAAAAAAGGGCGGCTTGAGGCGGGGTGTGATGCAGATTTCGTGCTCGTCAGCATGGAGCCGTACACTGTTACAAGAGAATCGATGTTTGCAAAGCATAAAAAAAGCATTTACGAAGGACATACATTTCCCTGCAGCATTTCGGCCACTTACAGCAAAGGCCGGTGCGTGTACAATGACGGGGAAAAAGTCACTGAAATTGACGGAGCTCTGGTCGTTCCTTCGTAAGCCCGGCGGATTTTACCGCCGGGTTTTTTGATTTCCTCCGTTCTAGTTTTTAAAATCTCATCAACGTGGTATCTTTTTTAAAAGGAGGCGGAGGCAATGGAACATGTTAAATACATACTTAAGCAATCTTGGTCGCGCCATACGAGCTCTAAATGGACGGAAGAATGCCCGGCATGCGGCCAATGCGGCGTGACGGCATTGGTGATTCAAGACCATTTCGGCGGCACGATTTTCAAAACAAAAGTCGGTGAGAGCTGGCATTTTTATAACAGCATCATGGGTGTGATGTACGATTTTACGAGTGAGCAGTTTCAGGCGCCTATTGAATATCAGCATATTCCTTCCTCAAGAGAAGAGGCGTTTTTAGATACGAATGAGGAACAATATCAGCATCTTCGTTCTGCATTTTCCCGCCATATGTACAGCATTTCCGAGGAAACCTGAAAACACGTGTGATAAACTGGAAGAGAGGTGAATGAGTGTGATTTATATCGGACTGACGGGGTGGGGGGATCATGACAGCATCTATCCGCCGAAAACGGCCAGCCAGAAAAAATTGCAGGCCTATTCCTCCCATTTTCCGATCGTGGAATTAGACGCGAGCTTTTACGCGATTCAGCCGGCGCGCAATAATGAAAAGTGGGTGAAGGAAACGCCCGAAACCTTCCAATTTATCGTGAAAGCATATCAAGGCATGACAGGGCATCAGCGCGGCGAAATTCCCTTTGACTCAAAAGAGGAGATGTTTGATGCGTTTAAGGTGTCTTTAACGCCATATTTACATAGCAATAAGCTCGCCATGGTGCTGTTTCAATTTCCGCCTTGGTTTGACTGCAAGAAGGAGAATGTCGCCTATTTGAGATGGTGCAAGCACCAAATGGGAGATATCCCTTGTGCGCTTGAATTCAGAAACCGTTCCTGGTTCTCGCCGCCATTTTATGAGCAGACGCTTTCATTTATGAAAGCGGAAGGCTGGATTCACAGTGTCTGTGATGAACCGCAAATCGGAGAAGGCAGCGTTCCGACTGTGTTGCGCGCGACCGATGAAAACAAAACGCTCGTCAGGTTTCACGGACGCAACAAGCAGGGCTGGATGAAGCCTGATGGCGGGAAAAACTGGCGTGAGGTCAGGTACTTATACCGCTACAACCAACAGGAGCTGGAGGATTGGAAAAAGCACTTGAATGAATTGCAGCAGCAATGTAAGGATGTTTTTGTCCTGTTCAACAACAATTCCGGCGGTGACGCCGCGGATAATGGCAAGCAGATGCTTGAACTGCTTGATATCGAGTACAGCGGACTTGCTCCGAGACAGCTCGATTTATTTTAGAAAAGAGGTTTTTATTGATGTCGTTTGTGATTTTGGTCGTACTGGGATTAATCGCAGGTACGGTAGGAAGTCTGATCGGGCTTGGCGGCGGAATTGTCATTGTGCCGTCTCTGATGTTTTTAAGCACAGTGACGCAGCTGTTTCAGGATGTGACGCCGCAGGTTGCGATTGGAACTTCGCTTTTGGTCATTATTTTTACGGGCCTTTCTTCAACTTTGGCTTATATTAAATATAAAACCGTTGATTATAAGAGCGGGCTCATTTTCTTTATCGGTTCGGGTCCCGGCAGCATGATCGGGGCTTACGTGTCAAAGCTGTTCAATTCAAACTCGTTTTCCGTTTGGTTTGGCATTTTTATGATTCTGATTTCATTATCCTTAATGCTGAAAGCGAAAGCCCGGCCGGTCAATAAAGCGCACAAAGGAATTATCCGGACATTTCAGGATGATGCCGGTGAGCCTTATACGTACTCATATCAGGCCTCTGTCGGTATTGCCATTGCCTTTGTTGTCGGTTTTTTAGGCGGACTTTTCGGTATAGGCGGCGGATCACTGATGGTTCCGGCGATGATGCTGTTATTTCTGTTTCCGCCGAAGGTTGCGGTGGCAACGTCCATGTTTATTATTTTCCTGTCTTCTATGACAGGGTCTGTTTCACATATGATTTCCGGGCACGTCAATTGGCTTTACGCCCTCGCGCTTGTGCCCGGCGCTTGGTTCGGCGGAAAGCTTGGCGCCGCCATCAACAGAAAAATGCAGACGAAAACGATCGTTATGATCATGCGGATCGTATTGATTTTGATCGGCTGCCAGCTCATTTATGAAGGCATTTTCAGCTGAACGATTAGGGAGAGATATTATGAAGGAGAAGCTCCGCTTATATCATACAAATGATTTGCACAGCCATTTTGAAAACTGGCCGAAAATTGTAGATTATATCGAGCAGAAAAGAAAAGAGCATCAGTCATACGGCGAAGAGACGCTCGTTTTTGATATTGGCGATCATCTTGATCGTTTTCAATTCGTGACAGAGGCGACATTCGGAAAAGCGAATGTCGATCTCTTAAACCGCCTTCACATTGATGGAGCGGCGATCGGCAATAACGAAGGGATTACGCTTCCGCATGAAGAGCTTGCTGCCTTATATGATCATGCTGAATTTCCTGTCATCGTCTCTAACCTGTTTGATAAAAATGGAAACCGTCCGTCCTGGGCGGTGCCTTACCATATCAAATCATTGAAAAACGGTATGTCCATTGCTTTCTTAGGTGTAACTGTGCCGTATTATCCTGTTTATGACAAGCTGGGATGGACAGTAACGGATGCCCTTGAAAGCATAAAGGAAACCATTCAGGAAGTGAAAGGGCAGGCTGATATTATCGTTCTGCTGTCACATTTAGGCATTCTTGATGATCAAGCAGTGGCTGAAGCGGTGCCTGAGATTGATGTAATCCTCGAATCACATACCCATCATTTGCTTGAAGATGGACAAGTGGTTAATGGGGTACTGCTGGCCAGCGCCGAGAAATACGGGCATTATGTCGGCTGTGTAGAAATCACGGTGGACAGCGTACAGCGAAGCATCATCAGCAAAACGGCTTCTGTGCAGAACATGGCGGAATGGACAGGAGAATCCGCAGAAACAAAAGCGTTTCTCAATGAAAAAGAACGTGAAGCCGAGGCGAAGCTGTCCGATGCCGTTGCAGAGCTTGCACAAGATGCTGAGGTGAAGTGGTTTGAAGAATCAGAGCTGCCTTTGCTTTTGGCGTACGCCTTAAAGGAATGGTGCGAGACGGACATCAGTATGGTCAATTCAGGTGTCATTCTCGGTCCGCTAAAAGCAGGTCCTGTGACAAAGCTGGATCTGCACCGCATCTGTCCGCATCCGATCAACCCGGTGGCTGTCCGCCTGACGGGAGAAGAATTGAAGGAAACCATTGTCCATGCCGCTTCCGAACAAGTGGAGCAGCTCCGGATCAAAGGACTCGGCTTCCGCGGAGAAGTGATGGGGAAAATGGTGTATGCCGGCGTTGAGGTAGAAACGAAACGGCTCGATGACGGGATCACCCACGTCACCCGGATCACACTGAACGGGGAAGATATTGAAAAACATAAACAATACTCCGTTGCGGTGCTTGATATGTTTACGCTCGGCAAACTGTTTCCGTTGATTCGCGACGCTGCAGAAAAAGAATATTTTATGCCGGAATTTTTGCGGGATCTGCTTGCTTGGAAGCTTGCGCAATAAGGCAGTCAGCCCACAACAAGCTGTGCCCTTCATCATAAAGTGATGAATGAAGGGAGTGGTTGACGTGGTAAATCTGACACCGATCATGATAGAAGGACAGCCTTTTACAGCTGTGACAGTGAAACTTCCAAAAACGAATTTTATGGCCGTCACCAATGATCACGGATACATTATGTGCGGCGCGCTAGATGTGGCGCTGCTGAATGAAAAATTAAAGGAGCGCGGCATTGTGGCGGGTCGCGCAGTTGGTGTCCGCACCATTGACCAGCTGTTAGACGCACCTTTAGAATCCATCACGTACGCCGCAGAAGATCTTGGCATCAAAGTCGGCATGAGCGGCAGAGAAGCGCTTTTAAAAATGGTGAGATAAAATAAATTGGCCCCGGCTATTACTATGTCCCCTCTTACAAGCATACATTGTGATATGTAAGGGGGGATTTTCTTGCCAAGATATCGCGGCCCTTTTCGCAAGAGAGGACCTTTGCCTTTCCGTTACGTGATGCTCCTGTCAGTTGTCTTTTTTATCCTGTCAACAACGGTCAGCCTTTGGATGATCAATGGCTCGATCAAACCTGTTTTAATGGACATCGGCGAGATGGAAACGAAGCGTATAGCGACAGAGGTGATCCAGGATTCGATTGAGGACTATATGTCTGACAGTGAAAATATGAAAGATATGTTTCAAATGAATTCTGATGAAAACGGAAACTTAACGACAATCGATTTTAATACACAGGTTGTAAACAGTGTGAAAACAAAAGTGACAAAGCAGCTTCAGGCTCATTTGAAAGAGATGGAAACCCATACCGGACACAGCGGCGCCAGTGAAAACATTATGATCAACATTCCGCTGGGACAGGTAACCGGCAACAGCCTTCTTGGAAACCTCGGGCCGAAAATCCCGGTCCGGTTCAATTTAATCGGTGACGCTTTTACAGATGTCAAAACTAAGATCAAGCCGTATGGCATAAATAACGCACTTATTGATATCAGCATCTTTGTCGAAATTAAAGTGAAGGTCATCATTCCATTTGCCAGCAAAACCGCTGTCGTCACAAATAATGTTCCTGTATCGATTAAAGCAGTGCAGGGCGAAGTGCCGCAGTTTTATAATGGAAGCGGCGGCTCGGGTGTCACGCCTTCTGTCCAGCTCCCGAGCAGCAAAGAAGAAGACGGTGCTGATTCAAAAAAAGAAAAAAGCAGCAAATAAGCCGCCTGTCGAAGAGGCGGCTTTTTGTTACTTCTTTTTTTGGTATTCATATCGCTCCCACGCCCTCAAATGCGGGTATGGATCAAATGACCATTCGGTTCTTCCGTTATCTTTGTACATGCCATAGTGCAGATGCGGCGGGAACTTCCCGGCGGTTCCCGGCGGGCCGTATCCGGAGCTGCCGACTGATCCGATCACTTGGCCAGGCTCAACGATTTGTCCTGTTTTAATCCCTTTGGCAAACCCATTGAGATGGGCAAAATAATGATACGTATTGTTAATGTCCCTGATGCCGATTCTCCATCCTCCGAAGCGGTTCCAGCCCTTCATTTCAACTACACCGTAACATGTGGATTTGACAGGAAGGCCGTAATGGGCAAAGATATCCGTACCTTCATGAATCCGCCTTCCTCCGAAGCCGCGGGCATCTCCCCACGTGCTTCGATAGCTGTAATCGGTTCTGATCGGAAGCGGGAATGCATGCTCGCCCAGATCAATATGGCCGTAGGCTTTAAACAGCTTCATGAATTCAGATATGATCCCCACTGTCTGATCACGCCGGTAATAATTCCAAAGCCCGATCCGGATGTTGTCTTCATCTGTGCCATACGACAGTAAGTATTGGCTGAACGTATACAAAATATCTTCATCGTTGCTGACCTCGGCTTTCCCGTCTCCATCGCCATCCATTCCGATTCCGTCAAACACTTTAATGCTTAACGGCGCATCATCTTTCGGATTCGGGTTTTCAGGCCCGCTCCAGATGTCATCGGGTATATAGATGCTGATGATTCCCGCCTTGTCAGGCAGATCTTTCCGGTTGCTCCGCACGTTTTCTTCGTACTGATCAACAGCGGCGAGCGCATACCAAGGGATCTGCGTCACAGCTTCGATTTTATGATATAATTCCATCCGTTTCGACAGCACTGGATCTGAAAGCTTTGTTCCAGACGCAGAAGGCTCAAATGCAAACAAAAGGAGAAGAAGAGCGGATAACAAAACTTTCACAAAATAATCTCCTTTCATATTGAATACACATAGTTTGCGGCAACCCGGCTTAAAAATGTCAGTAATCATCTTCCCTTGTCGAGAAATTTTTCCTATGTTAAAGTGTCTAAAGAAAAGACTTTCTTTAGTTAGAAAAACATTATTTTTGTTGCAGAACTAAAACCTGCACCTTTCTCGTTTTCAGAATGTTTCGTGTCAGAAATTGAGTATATTGGATATTGGAGATGATGGGAATTGGCAAAGAAAGACGAACACCTCAGAAAGCCCGAATGGCTTAAAATTAAATTAAATACAAATGAAAACTATACAGGGCTCAAAAAACTCATGCGGGAAAACAACCTTCATACCGTATGCGAAGAAGCAAAATGTCCGAATATTCATGAATGCTGGGCGGTCAGACGTACAGCGACATTTATGATTTTAGGTTCTGTTTGTACAAGAGCATGCCGTTTCTGTGCTGTCAAAACAGGCCTTCCAACTGAGCTTGACCTGCAAGAGCCGGAACGCGTAGCGGATTCAGTCGCGCTTATGAATTTGAAACACGCGGTCATTACGGCTGTTGCGCGTGACGATCAGAAAGATGGCGGGGCAGGCATTTTCGCGGAAACGGTCCGTGCGATCCGCAGAAAAAGCCCGTTCACAACAATTGAGGTACTGCCGTCTGATATGGGCGGAAACTACGATAACCTAAAAACCTTAATGGATACACGCCCAGACATCCTGAATCACAATATCGAAACGGTTCGCCGCCTGACGCCAAGAGTCCGCGCGCGTGCGACGTACGACCGTTCATTGGAATTTTTGCGCCGTGCGAAGGAAATGCAGCCTGACATTCCGACAAAATCAAGTATCATGATCGGACTCGGCGAAACAAAAGAAGAGATTATTGAAGTAATGGACGACCTTTTGGCGAACAACGTGGATATTATGGCAATCGGCCAATATCTGCAGCCGACGAAGAAACACTTGAAAGTCCAAAAATACTACCATCCTGATGAATTTGCAGAATTAAAAGAAATCGCGATGCAAAAAGGCTTCAGCCATTGTGAAGCCGGTCCGCTTGTCCGTTCCTCTTACCATGCGGATGAACAAGTAAACGAAGCATCTAAAAAGCGTCAAGCACAAGCATAATGCCAAAACGCCAGATCATCTGGCGTTTTTGTCATTCCTATCGATTTTCATGTCCTGACGCGTTTCTCCATTGGCATTTTCATTCTCTGAGACAGGGCTTCCTTGCGGGGAGGTTTTCATTTCTTGAATCGTCCCCGACATGATCTCTCTAATATCCCTTGAACCAGAGCCGAGATTGCTGTAATTTTCGACGGACTGCATATGGTTTGGATTATCGGAAATATACACGTGATAGTATCGCGGTATCACGGAAGCCGCTGTTTTTTTCACCTGATCGGCGGTCAGCTCCCGGTTTTTAGAATCGGTTTTGTATACGACAAGCGCTTCTCGGTCAGTCACCAATGTCGCAGCATCTTGAATATGGGGGAGCTGAACCGTTAAACTTGATATCATGTGAGCGGTTTCTTCCCGGTTCATCACCGGCGTTTTCTGCTGGTCTCCGTCAAATTGTTCTTTTTGATAGCGGACATAGCCAAATTGTTCGTTCTCATTATGCCTGTTAAAAGCCTCGTTGCGGTCCGACACATGAATGGGTTTGGTTTGATTCTGCGTCTGATTCCGGACATTTTGGGCATTATCCAATCCTGCGCCTCCGCACCCGGATAAAAGTCCAGTCAGCAGGCAGAAGCTGACAGCGGTTCGTTTCATTTATAAATCCCTCCTCATGTGTAGGGTAGCCAAATCGCATGATTTATTCTTTAGCAATTGATGGGGACGGGGCAATGAATTATGATAGGAATGAGTGAAAAAGAGGTGAGATTCATGATTCTTATTCAAAATGCCGAATTTGAATTGGTGCACAATTTCAAAGACGGCTTCAACGAAGAGGCTTTTAAAGCCCGCTACTCCGATATATTAAATAAATACGATTATATTGTGGGAGACTGGGGATACGGTCAGTTAAGGCTCAAGGGCTTCTTTGACGACCAGAATCAAAAGGCAACCTTCGAAACGAAAATCAGCACATTAGATGAATATATTTACGAATACTGCAATTTCGGCTGTGCGTATTTTGTCTTGAAACGGATCAGAAAATAAATATACACAAAGGGGATGCTGTCATGTATTTTGTTGACAGAAGCAAAATCGAGAAAACACTAGGATTCTTCGAGCACCAGCTGGCGCTATTTGACTCACAAACAGACTGGCAGTCTGAAATCGGGGGATTGGCACTTCAGCGTATAGGCCATCTGTTAATCGAATGCATTTTGGATACAGGCAATGACATGATTGACGGCTTTATTATGCGGGACCCGGGCAGCTATGACGACATTATGGATATACTTGTTGATGAGAAAGTTGTCACGGAAAAAGAGGGTGCTGAGCTCAAAAAATTGATCGCCTACCGCAAAACGTTGGTTCAACAGTATCTGCTCGCTGACAGCGGCGAGCTTTACAGGCTGATCAAGGCGCATCAAACAGCTCTTCAGGACTTCCCGAAACGGATCAGAAGCTATTTGGAAACAGAGCTAGGGCCTGTTTCCGCGTTTAAATAACAACTGGAAAGCCACAGGAGTGTTGGATATGAAAACATATAAAGGGTATTTAATTGATTTAGACGGAACGATGTACAATGGCACGGAAAAAATCGAGGAAGCGTGTGAATTTGTCAGAACGCTGAAAGATCGCGGCGTTCCTTATCTTTTCGTGACAAACAACTCTTCGCGCACACCGAAGCAGGTAGCGGACAAGCTCGTGTCTTTTGATATTCCGGCAACAGAAGAGCAGGTCTTCACGACCAGCATGGCAACTGCCCAGCACATTGCACAGCAGAAAAAAGACGCGTCTGTGTATGTGATTGGGGAGGAAGGAATCCGCCAGGCGATTGAAGAAAACGGCCTGACATTTGGCGGAGAAAACGCGGACTTTGTCGTTGTTGGCATCGATCGTTCCATTACATACGAAAAATTTGCTGTCGGCTGCCTGGCAATCAGAAATGGTGCCCGCTTTATTTCCACTAATGGAGATATTGCGATTCCGACTGAAAGAGGGCTTCTGCCGGGAAACGGTTCACTGACATCGGTGTTAACCGTATCTACAGGTGTACAGCCTGTATTTATCGGCAAGCCGGAATCAATTATTATGGAGCAGGCGATGCGCGTTCTCGGCACAGATGTGTCTGAAACACTCATGGTTGGCGACAACTACGCCACTGATATTATGGCCGGCATTAACGCGGGTATGGATACGCTGCTCGTTCACACAGGCGTAACGAAAAGAGAACATATGACAGACGATATGGAAAAACCGACTCACGCCATTGACTCTCTGACTGAATGGATTCCATACATTTGAAAAAAGGGCACCCAAAAAAGGTACCCTTACAGATTGATGACAAAATCCTAAAACGTTTTCGTTTTAGGATTTTGTCATCTTTTCAGCGTGATTGAAAACCTTTGAAGTCTAGGAAGGCCGAGCACCGGAGCACGGCGAATGTTGAAATTCGTGAGCACCGAAGCGCAGGCCTGACAACGAATGCGAGGGTTTGTCGACACGCTGAAAGGGCACCCTAAAAGGGTGCCCTTATTCTGTATGCCGCGCGCGGTGTGCAAGTCTGCTTGAAGCTGCGGCGGAAATCGCTCCGACGATGTCATCTAAAAAGGTATGGCATTCACCGGTTGATTTATCATTCAATCGTTTAAGGATTCCGGGTTTTTCTTTGTCGATGTAACCGTAGTTCGTAAACCCGATCGATCCGTAAATGTTCACAATGGAAAATGCCAGAACTTCATCTACTCCATATAGGCTTTCATCTATTTCCAGCATCGTTTGCAGCGGTTCAGACAGTTTTTTCTGCTCAGCAAGAACATCCAATTCAATGCCCGTTAAAATCGCGTTTTGCACCTCGCGTTTTGCGAGAACACGATTGACGTTCAGCGTGCATTCATCAATGGTTAAATCCGGATGATATTTTTTCTGAAGAAAAAAGACAAGCTCGGCAATGTCTGATACCTCAACGCCGCGCTCCTTCATCCGTGCTCTTGCTTTAGCTTCCATCTGACTGAATTGTTCGTTTTCTGACATCAGCTTCACCCAATCTTTTTTACTAGTTTATACAAAATGCTTGAGAAGTTTACGACTTTTTCTTGCGCCTTCTTCGGATTAAAATATGTATTCATAATTCCGGCTGTGTATGACTACGATGTGATGAGCCCTAATTCAACAGGCAGGTGATCATGGTGAAAGGTACAATAAAAGAAAAATACGGCATTCACATCAGGCAGCTTTCCATGTATCAGCACACATATCAATGCTTTCAGACGCCTAATTCATACTTTCTGATTGTCCCCGTTTCCCAATTCTCAGAAACAGAGCTGGCGGAGCTTTATTACATGAGTCAGTATTTACAAGAACAAAGTGACCCATACGTTTCGGTTTTTATCTTTACAAAAGAAGGTGAGCTGACATTTGAACATGAGGGAAAAACGTACGCTCTGCTGAAGGCGGCCCCCCCTTATTCAAATAGGGCGTTCTCCATTGGAGCGGAGCTGGCGGAATTTCACCGAAAAGGCCGAGGATATCCATATGAGGTGAAGGCAGCCGGAAGAATCGGCCAGTGGAAGGATCTGTGGGGAAAACGAATTGATCAGCTGGAAGCATTTTGGCAGAGAAAGGTTCAGACCCCTCCGCATGAGCCATTCGATAAAAAAATGATCGAATCATTTCCATATTATTTAGGACTGTCAGAAAACGCGATACAATATTTAGTGGACACTGAGCTGGATGACAAGCCCCAAGCCGCTGATTCAGGAACGATATGCCATCAGCGGATGGAAAGGCATACATGGTCACCGGAATCATTGATCAGGATTCCGGCGGATTGGGTGTTTGACCACGCTTCCCGTGATTTGGCTGAATATATGAGGCATACGTATTTGCATCACAGACAAGATTTTAATCAGCAGGGCTTTCTCTTTTTACAGGAATACGAGCAAGTCACACCGCTGTCTTCGTTTTCGAAACGCCTTTTATACAGCCGTCTGCTTTTCCCGCTTCATTATTTTGAAATCGTGGAAAGCTATTACATGTCATCAGAATCAGAAAAGCATTATTTTGAAGAACAACTTGACTTCATTCTTAATGACTGTGGGCGTTATGAACAATTTCTCAATACAGCGCAGGAATTCATGAATATGCGGGCGCAGAAGCTGTTTGTTCCACGCGTCAGCTGGCTCGGCAAAGGCAGCTCAGGGTGAGGAGAAAATCTGACAAAAATAATTAGAAAATAAAGAATCTTGTCATATCAATGCGTTAAGCGTTTACATTCGCAAAATTCAGCCTAGTGCTGTCTTGTCAAAACAGGAGCGGGCTTATATAATGTTTGTAACTTATATGTCTGTGTTGAGTTAACAATTGTATTTTTCAAGAGGACAATCAAAAGAAAGGTGGAGTTTTTTTGAAAGCGATTCGTGTAGGGCTTTTAGGTTTAGGTACCGTCGGAAGCGGTGTCGTTAAAATTATTCAAGACCATCAGGATAAGCTTATGCATCAGGTCGGCTGTCCGGTTACGATAAAAAAAGTGCTTGTAAAAGATTTAGAGAAAAAGAGAGAAGTAGATTTGCCGAAGGAAGTGCTTACGACAGAAGTGTATGATGTCATTGATGATCCAGATGTTGATGTCGTCATCGAGGTGATCGGCGGAGTTGAGCAGACAAAACAATATTTGGTCGACGCGCTGAGATCGAAAAAGCATGTTGTCACAGCAAACAAGGACTTAATGGCTGTGTACGGCTCCGAGCTGCTTGCCGAAGCGAAGGAAAATGGATGCGATATCTACTTTGAAGCCAGTGTTGCCGGCGGGATTCCGATTCTGCGCACGTTAGAGGAAGGCCTCTCATCAGATCGAATTACAAAAATGATGGGAATTGTGAACGGCACAACAAACTTTATCTTAACAAAAATGATCAAAGAGAAAAGCCCATATGAGGAAGTGCTCAAGGAAGCGCAGGATCTCGGTTTTGCCGAAGCTGATCCGACTTCTGACGTGGAAGGGCTTGACGCCGCACGGAAAATGGCGATATTGGCGCGCCTCGGCTTCTCGATGAACGTGGATCTGGAAGACGTCAAAGTAAAGGGGATCTCCCAAATTACAGACGAGGACATCAGCTTCAGCAAACGCCTCGGCTATACAATGAAGCTGATCGGGATTGCTCAGCGTGACGGCAGCAAAATCGAGGTCAGCGTACAGCCGACACTGCTTCCTGACCACCATCCGCTTTCTGCTGTTCATAATGAGTTTAACGCCGTTTATGTATACGGCGAGGCTGTCGGTGAGACGATGTTCTACGGGCCGGGAGCCGGAAGCATGCCGACAGCGACATCCGTTGTTTCTGACCTCGTCGCTGTCATGAAAAATATGCGCCTTGGTGTAACAGGCAACAGCTTTGTCGGACCGCAATATGAGAAAAACATGAAATCGCCGTCTGACATTTATGCACAGCAGTTTTTAAGAATTCATGTAAAAGATGAGGTTGGTTCATTCTCGAAAATTACATCTGTGTTCTCAGAGCGGGGCGTGAGCTTTGAAAAAATCCTTCAGCTGCCAATTAAAGGCCATGATGAGTTAGCTGAAATCGTAATTGTCACACATCATACATCAGAAGCTGATTTCAGTGATATTCTGCAAAACCTAAATGATTTGGAAGTCGTTCAAGAAGTCAAAAGCACATATCGTGTAGAAGGGAACGGTTGGAGCTAATGTGGAAAGGACTTATCCATCAATATAAAGAATTTTTACCTGTAACAGATCAAACACCGGCGCTGACTTTACATGAAGGAAACACACCTCTTATTCACCTGCCGAAGCTGTCTGAGCAGCTCGGAATTGAGCTTCATGTCAAAACGGAAGGCGTCAATCCTACGGGATCATTTAAAGATCGCGGAATGGTTATGGCTGTGGCAAAGGCAAAAGAAGAAGGCAATGACACGATTATGTGCGCGTCAACAGGTAACACTTCCGCTGCTGCGGCAGCATATGCAGCCCGTGCTAACATGAAATGCATTGTCATCATCCCGAACGGAAAAATTGCATTTGGAAAACTCGCTCAAGCTGTCATGTACGGAGCCGAGATTATCGCAATTGACGGAAACTTTGACGATGCGCTTAAAATTGTCCGTTCCATCTGTGAGAAATCACCGATTGCCCTTGTCAACTCAGTCAACCCTTACCGCATTGAAGGCCAAAAAACTGCTGCCTTCGAAGTGTGCGAACAGCTGGGGGAAGCGCCTGATGTTTTAGCGATCCCGGTCGGAAACGCGGGAAACATCACTGCGTACTGGAAGGGCTTCAAGGAATATCATGAGAAAAACGGCACAGGCCTTCCGAAAATGCGCGGCTTTGAAGCTGAGGGTGCGGCGGCAATCGTGCGCAATGAAGTGATTGAAAATCCTGAAACAATAGCGACAGCCATTCGTATCGGAAACCCGGCAAGCTGGGACAAAGCTGTAAAGGCAGCCGAGGAATCCAATGGGAAAATTGACGAAGTCACTGATGATGAAATCCTTCACGCATATCAGCTGATCGCCCGTGTAGAAGGCGTGTTTGCAGAACCAGGTTCTTGCGCGTCTATCGCAGGAGTGCTGAAACAGGTGAAATCCGGAGAAATTCCGAAAGGCAGCAAGGTCGTAGCTGTGTTAACAGGAAACGGACTGAAAGATCCGAATACAGCGGTCGACATTTCAGAAATCAAGCCTGTCACATTGCCGACTGATGAAGACAGCATCCTTGAATATGTAAAAGGAGCGGCCCGTGTATGAACGAAGCCGACATGCTGTTCTCTGTCACTGTTCCCGGAAGCACAGCTAACCTAGGCCCCGGCTTTGATTCAGTCGGAATGGCGCTCAGCAGATATTTGAAGCTGACCGTCTTTGAAAGCGACAAATGGTCTTTTGAGGCTGAAACAGAAACAGTCGCCGGAATTCCGGCGGGTACAGATAACCTGATCTATCAAGTGGCTAAACGGACCGCAGATTTGTACGGAAAAGAAATGCCTCCTGTCCATGTGAAGGTGTGGAGCGACATCCCGCTTGCACGCGGCCTTGGCAGCAGCGCCGCGGCGATTGTAGCGGCCATTGAACTGGCTGATGAATTATGCGGCTTAAAGCTGTCTGAAGCGGACAAGCTGCATTTAGCCAGTCTAGAAGAAGGACACCCGGACAATGCTGGCGCTTCTCTCGTCGGCGGACTTGTGATCGGCCTGCATGAGGATGACGAGACCCAAATGATCCGCGTCCCGAATGCTGACATTGACGTAGTCGTTGTCATTCCTTTTTACGAAGTGCTGACAAGAGACGCGAGAGACGTGCTTCCGAAGGAGTTTCCATATGCCGATGCCGTAAAAGCAAGTGCTGTCAGCAATATCCTCATTGCTGCGATCATGTCCAAGGACTGGCCGCTTGTCGGGAAAATCATGAAGAAGGATATGTTCCATCAGCCGTACCGGGCGATGCTTGTGCCTGAGCTGTCAAAAGTAGAGCACGTCGCCGAGATGAAGGGCGCATATGGAACGGCTCTCAGCGGAGCAGGCCCGACGATTCTTGTCATGACCGAAAAAGGAAAGGGAGAAGAGCTAAAAGAACAGCTCGCGCTTCATTTCCCTCATTGTGAAGTAGACGCTTTGACCGTTCCGAAAGAGGGAAGTATAATAGAGCGAAATCCTTTATATCAAGTAAAAAGTGTATAAATCATGCCAAGCGTTCCTCAGCGTCAGCGGAGGGCGCTTTTTTTTGCTGAAGATAAAGGAGTTTTTATTTAGAAAAACGAAATACATGTAAAAAGGAGGAGATGAATATGAAAAAGCTGATAACCGCAGACGACATCACTGCGATTGTCTCTGTGACCGATCCTCAATACGCCCCAGACGGCACCCGTGCCGCATATGTAAAATCACAAGTGAATCAAGAGAAAGATTCGTATACATCAAATATATGGATCTATGAAACGAAAACGGGCGGGTCTGTTCCTTGGACACATGGAGAAAAGCGAAGCACCGACCCAAGATGGTCTCCGGACGGGCGCACGCTTGCCTTTATTTCTGATCGAGAAGGCGATGCGGCACAGCTGTATATGATGAGCGCTGAAGGCGGAGAAGCGAGAAAACTGACTGATATCCCGTATGGCGTGTCAAAGCCAATATGGTCCCCGGATGGCGAATCGATTCTGGTCACTGTCAGTTTGGGAGAGGGAGAAAGCATTGATGACCGAGAAAAAACGGAGCAGGACAGCTATGAACCTGTTGAAGTGCAAAGCCTCTCCTACAAACGGGACGGCAAAGGGCTGACGAGAGGTGCGTATGCCCAGCTTGTGCTTGTCAGCGTAAAGTCGGGTGAGATGAAGGAGCTGACAAGTCACAAAGCTGATCATGGTGATCCTGCTTTTTCTCCTGACGGCAAATGGCTTGTTTTCTCAGCTAATTTAACTGAAACAGATGATGCCAGCAAGCCGCATGATGTTTACATGATGTCACTGGAGTCTGGAGATCTTAAGCAGGTTACACCTCATCGCGGCTCATTCGGATCAAGCTCATTTTCACCAGACGGAAGGTATCTTGCTTTGCTTGGAAATGAAAAGGAATATCAGAATGCAACGCTCGAAAAGGCATGGCTTTATGATATTGAACATGACCGCCTCACATGTCTGACTGAAATGCTAGACGTACACTTAGCGGATGCACTGATTGGTGATTCATTGATCGGTGGTGCCGAACAGCGCCCGGTTTGGACAAAGGACAGCCAAGGGTTTTATGTCATCGGCACAGATCAAGGCAGTACGGGCATCTATTATATTTCGATTGAAGGCCTTGTGTATCCGATTCGTCTGGAAAAAGAGTACATCAATAGCTTTTCTCTTTCACCTGATGAACAGCACTTTATTGCCAGTGTGACAAAGCCGGACAGACCGAGTGAGCTCTACAGTATCCCGCTTGGACAGGAAGAGAAACAGCTGACTGGCGCGAATGACAAGTTTGTCAGTGAGCATACGATATCAATACCTGAAGAGATCCAATATGCTACAGAAGACGGCGTGACGGTGAACGGCTGGCTGATGAAGCCTGCACAAATGGAAGGTCAGACAACATATCCACTTATTCTCAACATACACGGCGGTCCGCATATGATGTACGGGCATACATATTTTCATGAGTTTCAGGTGCTGGCGGCGAAAGGATACGCGGTCGTTTATATCAATCCGAGAGGAAGCCACGGCTACGGACAGGAATTTGTGAATGCGGTCAGAGGAGATTATGGAGGAAAGGATTATGACGATGTGATGCAAGCTGTGGATGAGGCTATCAAACGAGATCCGCATATTGATCCTAAGCGGCTCGGTGTCACAGGCGGAAGCTACGGAGGTTTTATGACCAACTGGATCGTCGGGCAGACGAACCGCTTTAAAGCTGCCGTCACCCAGCGCTCGATATCAAATTGGATCAGCTTTCACGGCGTCAGTGATATCGGCTTTTTCTTTACAGACTGGCAGCTTGGGCATGACATGTTTGAGGACACAGAAATGCTCTGGGACCGGTCTCCTTTAAAATACGCAGCAAACGTGGAGACACCGCTTTTGATTCTGCATGGCGAGCGGGATGACCGCTGCCCGATCGAGCAGGCGGAGCAGCTGTTTATCGCTCTGAAAAAAATGGGCAAGGAAACCATGCTTGTCCGTTTTCCGAATGCATCGCACAATTTATCACGCACCGGACACCCAAGACAGCGGATCAAGCGCCTGAATTATATCAGCTCATGGTTTGATCAACATCTCTAATAAAAAAGCCAGGCTGATCAAATATCAGCCTGGCTGCTTTATTAAAAAACTTGTTCTACTTCAACGACACCCGGCACTTCTTCTAGAAGAGCGCGCTCAATTCCGGCTTTCAGCGTAATTGTTGAACTTGGGCAGCTGCCGCATGCGCCTAGAAGACGAAGCTTAACGATACCTTCATCTACGTCTACAAGCTCACAGTCACCGCCGTCACGAAGTAAAAACGGACGAAGTTTGTCCAGTACTTCCTGCACCTGTTCTTTCATTTCAACTTCAGTCATGACATTCGCTCCTTTCGTCGTCATAAAACCATTATATTCAGTGTAACAATAAAAATCTATTGTTTGGTTTGCAAAGTTGCTCTCCCTATTATAGCACATTCAGACTTCAACACAAAAACGGTTTTTTTCTATAAAAACGTCCTTTGGCTCTGTATACTTAAAAGAAAAGACTTACATAGGAGAAGGGGGCGTTTACAAGTGATGAAACCAGTCATGCTCAGCGTATACGGGGCAGAAACCGTTTGTGCGAGCTGTGTAAATATGCCGACAGCCAAGGATACATACGAGTGGCTTGAGGCTGCGCTGAAAAGAAAATATCCAAATCAGCCTTTTGAGATGCAGTACATCGATATTCATGAGCCGCTTGACAATGAACATGCGAAAGAGCTTGCGGAAAAAATCAGAAATGACGAGTATTTTTATCCGCTTGTGCTCGTAGAAGACAAAATTGTCGGTGAAGGCAATCCAAAATTAAAAGACGTTTATGAGGAAATGGAGAAGCATGGGTATACAGAAAACCGCTGACTTGATCAGCGGTTCTTCTCTATCATTAACCGTTATGGTGTTTATACATCCACAGCAAGCCGGATTTCAGCATACGCGGAACACGGCCGATCAGCGGACGGTCAGCAACAAGCCCGAAGCCGGCTTTTTTTCCGAGTGAACCGAGGACGCCTTTCAGCTTAAACTGAGGCATTGATTCAGGCAGGGCTTCTCCATTCCAGCGTTTTTGCAAGATTTGGACAATCTGCTCTGCTTGAGCCTCTGCCAGTTGGGCGCTCGGTGCATGAGGAAGGCTGGCGCAATCGCCGACAACGTACAGATGTTCATCACCTGGAAGATTGTGATGAGGCGTTAATACAATACGCCCTTGTGCGTCCTTCTCCACATCTAAGTCTCTGACGACTTTGTTTGGCTGGATGCCGGCTGTCCACACGATGGCGTCTGCAGAAATCGGATCATCGTGGTTATACACAACACCTTCTTCTACTTTTGTGATATTTGCCCTGTTAATAATGCGGACACCGTGCTCTTCGAACCATTTTTGCACATATTTGCTTAAACGCTCGGGAAAGCTTGATAAAATGAGATTACCGCGGTCGAACAAAATAATGTTCAGGTCATCACGGCTTTCTCTCAATTCACTTGCAAGCTCAACGCCGCTTAAGCCCGCTCCGACAATGGCGACGGTGGCATTAGCGCTCAGATTATTCAGCTTTTGGTAGGTTTCGCGGGACTGATCGATGGTTTGAATACTGTAGGTGAATTCAGGCGCTCCCGGCACGTTGTGATATTTATCCTCACAGCCGAGCCCGATTACGGCGTCATCGTAAGAAATCGGTTCACGATCTTGGAACAGCACTTGTTTTTGTACAATATCAATTGATGTGATATCACCGTATTGGACATCCAGGCGAGGGTGCTCTGGGAATGACACTCTGATATGATGGTCAGAAATTGTGCCTGCGGCAAGGGCATAATATTCTGTTTTCAAGCAGTGATAAGGATTTCTGTCAATTAACGTGATTGAAACATCATCAGGCAGCTGGTTTGGCAATAAGCGATGAAGAACACGCATGTTCCCGTAACCTCCGCCGATCAAGACCAATTTTTTCATTTGAATTCCCCTTTAATCCGAAGAGTATGATAGACACATTGAAGAAAATACGAACTATGTAAAATAACATCTAGAATTATATCGAATTTGATCTAAAATCACAATAATAGTTTCAAAATAACCTACAATTTAGCCTGAAAACACAAATTAGTAAAACGTTATTTGAGAAATAATATGTTACGATAATAAATTTTGAATCATCCGTTGTCTTTGACGAATAGTGAAAAATTCGCGATAATGGACATATGTGAGGTGAAACCGCATGAATCCAATGATTGAATTTTGTGTCAGCAATCTGGCTCACGGCTCTCAGGAAGCCCGGGCGATTTTGGAGAAGGATCCCAACCTTGATGTCCTTGAATATGGCTGCTTAAGCTACTGCGGGACATGCATGGAATCGCTTTTCGCTCTGGTAAACGGAGAAGTCGTCATGGGTGAAACGCCTGCCGAGCTTGTTGAGAATATATATACCTTTATTGAAGAAAATCCAATGTTTTAAAGAAAAGGGCCTGGACAGGCCCTTTTTTTATTTTGCCGTACAAAAGAACTAAAAAAATGTGTAGACATCAAAAAATATTATTGTTATCGTATAAAAGATATTTTTTTAAATAAAATTTAAGAGGTGTACGAGTATTCATGAATGTTCTGTGGGGGCTGCTGGGCGCAGTTGCGATCATTGCTATCGCGTTTTTATTTTCAGAAAAGAAAAGCAATATTAAGATAAGAACCGTCATCGTTGGTTTATGCACACAGGTGGCGTTTGGATACATCGTGTTGAAATGGGAAGCGGGACGCGCTGTTTTTTTATGGTTTTCAAGCCGTGTACAGCTTCTGATTGACTATGCGAATGAAGGCATCAGTTTTATTTTTGGACCGCTTCTAAAGGTCGGAGACAGTCCGGCATTTGCATTAAGTGTACTGCCCGTTATCATTTTCTTCTCAGCACTGATTGCAGTTTTATATCATTTGAAAATCATGCAGCTCGTTTTCCGTGTCATTGGCGGCGGATTGTCGAAGCTCCTTGGAACAAGCAAAACGGAATCTCTGGCGGCTGCTGCCAATATTTTTGTAGGACAATCAGAATCTCCGTTAGTGATCAAACCCCTGATTGCGGGGCTGACGCGCTCTGAGTTGTTTACGATTATGACGAGCGGTCTATCGGCAGTTGCGGGATCTACCTTGTTTGGGTACGCGCTACTCGGTATTCCGATTGAATACTTGCTGGCGGCCAGCTTTATGGCTGCTCCAGCTGGACTAGTCTTTGGTAAATTGATTATACCCGAAACGGAAAAAACGCAAACCGTAAAAAGCGATTTCAAAATGGATGAAGGTGAAGGCGCAGCCAATGTCATTGACGCAGCTGCAAAGGGAGCGTCAACAGGACTGCAAATTGCGTTAAACGTTGGGGCGATGCTGCTTGCGTTTGTTGCGTTAATCGCTGTAGTAAACGGTATTCTCGGCGGGGCTTTCGGCTTGTTCGGTTTAAAAGGCGTAACATTAGAATCCATTCTCGGCTATGTGTTTTCTCCTATCGCCTTTTTGATTGGCGTGCCCTGGCATGAAGCATTGCAGGCGGGAAGCTATATCGGCCAGAAATTGGTGCTGAATGAGTTTGTCGCTTATTCTAACTTCGGTCCGCACATCGGCGAGTTTTCTAAGAAAACTGCTACCATTATCAGTTTCGCGTTATGCGGATTCGCCAATTTTTCATCAATTGCGATTATGCTTGGTACGCTTGGCGGTTTAGCACCCAGCCGCCGTTCAGATATCGCACGTCTCGGCCTGAAGGCTGTTCTTGCAGGAACATTAGCCAATCTGCTCAGCGCAGCCATTGCCGGCATGTTTATATAAACGATAAAAGCTCCTTGCGTCAGTGCAAGGAGCTTTTATGTATGAAAAACGGGGGATAATTGTATTGTGTCCGCTTATAATAGCTTTTATACTAAGAAAAAGAAAAAAAGTTGGAGGCACCTATGAACTCATTTCGATTTACCAAAATGCACGGCCTGGGAAACAGTTATATTTATGTGAATCAATTTGAAGAACAGCTTCCAGAAGAAAAACTGTCAGAGATTGCAATTCAGGTTTCTTCTGTTTATACAGGGATCGGATCCGACGGAATGATCCTGATATGCCCATCAGACCAAGCGCCTGTTAAAATGCGGATTTTTAATAATGACGGGTCTGAAGGGAAAAACTGCGGCAACGGCCTGCGCTGCGTCGCAAAATACGCATATGAGCATAAGCTGGTTGAGGAAACATCTTTTCTGATTGAAACTCTCTCCGGGCTTGTGAAAGCGGAGGTTCAAGTCGAAAACGGAAAAGTGAATGTGGTCACTGTCGATATGGGCGAACCGCGCTTGACAAAATCCGAGCTCCCGATGCTTGACGGCGGGGAAGAGCGCACAATCAATGAAACGATGGCATTTGGTGAAGTAGAACTAACAGGCACTGCCGTTTCAATGGGAAATCCGCATATCGTTTTTCCGATTGCAGACATTGAACAGGCACCCTTAACGACACTGGGGCCGGTGATTGAGAAAGATCCGAGATTTCCGGAAGGCATCAATGTGGAATTCGTTGAAACTGTGAATGAACAAGAATTGCATTTCCGCGTCTGGGAACGGGGATCAGGGATTACTCAGGCATGCGGGACAGGAGCATGTGCAGCGGCGGTCGCATCTGTATTAAACGGCGTATCAAAGCGAAATCAAGACATCACGGTGCATTTAGCAGGCGGGGATTTGGTGATAAACTGGAAAGATAACGGCCATGTAATGATGACAGGGCCGGCTGAAACCGTTTGTGAGGGTGTCTATTTCTTGTAAAACACCTTGTTTGAGAATTGGGACGATCATGTTTATAATAAAAGACAGCAACCGGTTTTTAAAAGGAGGTTCACAATGATGAGCAACCCGGTAACAATTACAGAAGCAGCAGCTTTGCATATAAAAGATATGATGAAAGAGCATGAAGAAGAAAACGCGTTTCTGCGTGTAGGCGTCAAAGGCGGCGGCTGCAGCGGACTTTCTTACGGCATGGGCTTTGAGCATGAAAAGAGTGAATCAGACAGTGTGTTTGATCAGCACGGCATCACTGTTCTAGTTGACAAAGAAAGCCTTGACATCATGAACGGCACCGTGATTGATTATAAACAATCCATGCTCGGCGGCGGCTTCACCATCGACAATCCAAACGCCATCGCTTCATGCGGATGCGGTTCTTCGTTCAGAACAGCAACGAATGCAGGCAAGCCTGAAGAGTGCTAAGCACTAAAAACGGATAGCAACTATTACTGACGCTTTTCTTAGCGATAGATCATCGTTAAGGGAGGCGTTTTTATTATGGGGAAATGATGCAGAGAGTTCCGGGAACTTCGGCAAGAGAAAATCCGCATTGCTGTTTGATTTTTGTTGTAAATACATCAAAATTACGCTATATTTAATGCGGAGTATATTTTGTTGCATCTACAACAAAAAAGTTAGGGAGTTGATGATGAAGAAGGTTTTTGGAATGGTAACAAGGTCAGTATCTGTCCGTGTTTAAATATATTAAAAAGGGACACAAGACAATTGAATTTTTAATAAAGGGGCTGAATCCGAACAATGAGTGTAAAAATGAAAAAATGCAGCCGGGAAGATTTACAAACACTCCAACAATTGAGTATTGAAACATTCAATGACACTTTTAAAGAACAGAACTCACCTGAAAATATGAAATCCTATTTAGAAAGCGCATTTAACACTGAGCAACTGGAAAAAGAGTTATCCAATATGTCTTCGCAATTCTTTTTTGTTTACTTTGATCATGAAATCGCTGGATATGTAAAGGTCAATATCGATGATGCTCAGTCTGAAGAAATGGGTGCTGAATCACTTGAAATCGAGAGAATTTATATAAAGAACAGCTTTCAAAAACATGGGCTTGGCAAACATCTGTTGAATAAAGCTATAGAAATTGCGCTGGAACGTAATAAAAAGAACATTTGGCTAGGTGTGTGGGAAAAAAATGAAAATGCCATTGCCTTTTATAAGAAAATGGGGTTTGTTCAGACCGGCGCCCACTCTTTTTATATGGGTGATGAAGAACAAACGGATTTAATCATGGCTAAAACACTCATATAATATTTTTCGAAGGGTGGATGATGATGTATATTCCAAAATATTTTAAAGTCACAAATGCTGAAGACATTTGGAATTTTGTTCAAGAAAACTCCTTTGGTACGATTGTCACAACAGAACAAGGAAAACCAATTGCCACACATTTGCCGTTAGGATTCAATAAAAAAGACGATCATTACTATATTACGGGGCATTTCGCTTATGGAAATCCTCAGTGGAGAACGTTTGAAGCCTGTGAAGATGTGCTTGTGATGTTTCAGGGACCGCACGCTTATATTTCTTCTTCCTGGTATTCACGCGAAAATGTTCCGACGTGGAATTATCAGGCTGTCCACATGTATGGAAAAGCAAGTATGTTAGAGAAAGATGAATTAGCAGAAGAATTAACAATCATGCTGGAGAAATACGAAAAGCATCGTGACAATCCTGTATTATGGGATAAGCTTTCTCCAAAACTCTTAGAAAGTGAATTGAAAGGCATCGTTGGATTTAAGATTAAGGTGGAAGACATTCAAGCGGCATATAAATTAAGCCAGAACCGAAATGAAACGGATTATATGAACATCATTGAACAGTTGCAAAATGAAGAAAATCCAAATGCAAAACAAATGGCAGAACTGATGGAAAATAAATTCAAAAAGCAAATATAAGCTTACTTTGCTGAAGAAGTAGCAGAAAACGCCAACTCAAGCGGAGAACCGCTGACTTGGCGTTTTTTTATGATTAATATTTATCCCCATTAAAAATGGAATTCTTCACAATCACATAATCCACATTGCGGATGGCGTCAAGCTTTGTTCCGCCTGCATAAGAAATAGAAGATTGAAGATCCTGCTCCATTTCAATCAGTGTATCCTTGATTGAGCCTTTATGCGCCACGTGCATTTTTTTGCCTTCGACATTTTTCTTTTCGCCTTTTTGGAATTCAGAGGCTGAGCCGAAGTACTCTTTGTAAAGCTTTCCGTCTTTTTCGATCGTTTGGCCTGGCGATTCTTCGTGTCCGGCAAATAGTGAACCGATCATGACCATCGTTGCGCCGAATCGGATTGATTTTGCGATGTCGCCATGGGTGCGGATGCCGCCATCGGCGATAATCGGTTTGCTGGCTGCTTTGGCACACCAGCGCAGCGCCGCTAATTGCCAGCCGCCTGTGCCGAAGCCGGTTTTGATTTTCGTAATACATACTTTTCCCGGTCCGATGCCGACTTTAGTGGCATCCGCTCCCGCATTTTCAAGTTCTCTGACCGCTTCCGGCGTTCCGACATTGCCAGCAATAACAAAGCTGTCCGGCAAATGTTTTTTAAGGTGCTGGATCATTTCAATGACAGCATTTGAGTGCCCGTGAGCAATGTCAATTGTCACGTATTCAGGAGTCAGATTTTCTTCTGCCAGCTGGCGGACAAATTCATACTCCTCCTCTTTGACGCCCACGCTGATAGAAGAGAATAAGCCGCGTGCGTTCATATCTTTAATAAAATTAATTCGTGTCTCAGGCTCAAATCTGTGCATCACATAAAAGTAGCCATTTTCGGCTAATGAAATCGCTAGTTTTTCATCTATAATCGTCTGCATATTGGCAGGGACGACGGGTAATTTAAATGTACGTCCGCCTAAACGTACGGATGTATCACATTCTGAACGGCTATTTACAATGCATTTTGCAGGAATTAGCTGAATATCTTCGTAATCAAATACGTTTTCCATGTTTTTCACTCCTAAAAACGAATATTTAAAATGATATTATATGAAATGTTCGCCTTCTATAATGTACTCTGTTTTATTTAGGATGTCAAACATTATGATTTCCTGGCAGGTATGGTGCAAGTGCCGAAGCTTGTCATGCAGGGTGAGTTTAGGTATCATAGTTTTAACGAATGGTCTTAGAGAGCGGATCAAAACGCGAATGATATACGTTCAGCAAAGCTTGGTCGTTCAGCACCAGGCTTTCTTTATGGCATGGACATGGGAAAGGAGCGAATAAGATGGCCCAAAACGAAGAAAAAACACCGAAGTCCCAAAAGATTCAGGACCGTATTATTATGGCAATGATCTGGGTAGTCGCAGCCCTTGTGATTGCGCTGGTTGTAGGAACTGCATTGAATTATATCAATATCTTCAAATAAAAAAGGAGCTGTGTCGCAGACACAAGCTCCTTTTTTATTATTTATTTTCAAAAAGACTTGTTGAGTGAAGAGGCTGTACGCGGGCTTTCGGGTCCATGTAAGCCTTGGCGTTGTTCACTGCTGTCGGTGCCTCACCGAAGCCGCTGGCAATCAGGTTGACTTTTCCTTCGTATGTACAAATGTCACCTGCTGCAAAGAAGCCTTCGATATTTGTTTCCATTGTTGATTTCACGACAATGGAATTTTTCTCGATGTCCAGGCCCCAGTTTTTGATCGGTCCAAGAGATGAAACGAAACCGTAGTTGACGATTAAGTCATCAATTTCTAAAATCTCTTTGCGGTCGCCTTTCACTTCTTCAAGCACTAGCTGTTCGATTTTGTCTTCGCCGATCAGCTCCGCAGGGACGAATGGTGTCAGGACATTAACCTTCGACGCATGAAGGTTTTCCACACTGTGCTCGTGCGCACGGAACTTGTCGCGGCGGTGAATGATCGATACTTCTTTTGCGATCGGCTCAAGCATAAGCGCCCAGTCAACCGCGGAATCTCCACCGCCAAGGATCGCAACGCGTCTGCCGGCAAATTTTTGCAGATCATCAACGAAGTAATGGAGGTTTTTGCCTTCATACTGCTCGGCATTTTCAAGTTCCAGCTTTCTCGGTTTGAATGCGCCGTTTCCTGCAGTGATGATGACCGTTTTAGAGTAGTGGGTTTCTTCATTTGTTACAAGCTTAAACACGCCATCCGCTTGTTTCTCAACAGATTCAACCGCTTGCTCCAGACAAATGGTTTGGTCGAATTTCGCCATTTGCTCTTTTAGGTTATTGATAAGCTCTTGCGCGCGGATTTTCGGGAATCCCGCTACATCATATATATACTTCTCAGGGTATAGGGCGCTAAGCTGTCCGCCGAGCTGAGGCAGGCTTTCGATAATTTTGACGCTTGCCTGTCTCATTCCGCCGTAAAAAGCAGTGAATAAGCCGACCGGTCCCCCGCCTATAATTGTAATATCATAAACCTTTGTATCCTCTCGCATACGAAAATTGCCTCCTAAATGAAAATTGTTATTAATTATACCATATTGCCGTTCAAATTGACGAGTCAGCAGAAAAAATCGTAAGGATCTAACGTGCCCATCCGTTCTTGAAAATATTTCCGCAGGCCGCTACGATAATAACCAAATGAAATGATCTTTTTCTGAATGTTTCTTGGGCCAGCCGGATAAACATGATAATAGTGCTATGGGTAAAGACTTCACAAAAAACTTTTCAATATATTTCATAAAATCCCGCCAATTAGCTGAAGCTAACACAAATGATGATTTTATTATGGGTCTAACAAAAGCAAAAAAAGAGAAGGTGG
This sequence comes from Bacillus sp. FSL L8-0358, assembly GCF_038593095.1. Classification (NCBI taxonomy): domain Bacteria; kingdom Bacillati; phylum Bacillota; class Bacilli; order Caryophanales; family Bacillaceae; genus Bacillus; species Bacillus sp. FSL L8-0358. The sequence goes on along the minus strand of NZ_CP151962.1, from coordinate 3,174,006 downwards.
ATGTGATGGCATTGAATAAGCCCAAAATCGTGATTTTAGGTGCAGGATATGGCGGATTGATGACGGTGACAAGGCTGACGAAATATGTCGGTCCGAATGATGCTGAAATTACGCTTGTAAATAAACACAATTATCATTATGAAACGACATGGATGCATGAAGCGAGCGCGGGTACGCTCCATCATGACCGCTGCCGTTATCAGATAAAAGATGTAATCAACCAGTCACGGGTGAATTTTGTACAGGATACCGTAAAGGCAATCAAAATTGATGAGAAAAAAGTTGTGCTTGCGAATGGAGAACTGCAGTACGATTATTTAGTCATCGGGCTCGGCGCCGTGCCTGAAACATTCGGCATTAAAGGCTTGAAAGAATATGCGTTTCCGATCGCCAACATCAACACGTCGCGCCTGCTGCGGGAACATATTGAGCTGCAGTTTGCGACTTACAATACGGAAGCGGAAAAACGGCCGGACAGGTTAACGATCGTTGTTGGCGGTGCCGGATTTACGGGAATTGAATTTCTTGGCGAGCTGGCGGCTCGCGTGCCGGAGCTCTGTAAGGAGTATGACATTGACAGAAGTCTTGTCCGCATCATTTGTGTGGAAGCAGCGCCGACCGTTTTGCCGGGCTTTGATCCGGAACTTGTTGATTACGCCGTACATTTCCTTGAGGAAAACGGAGTTGAGTTCAAGATCGGCACAGCTGTACAAGAATGTACCCCGGAAGGAGTCAGAGTCGGCAAAAAAGATGAGGAACCAGAGCAGATCAAATCGCAAACCGTTGTATGGGCAGCAGGTGTCCGCGGCCATCCGATTGTAGAGGAAGCCGGTTTTGAAAATATGCGCGGCCGGGTGAAAGTCAACCCTGATCTTCGCGCCCCAGGACATGACAATGTCTTTATTCTCGGCGACAGCTCGCTGTTTATGAATGAAGATACAGAGCGTCCGTATCCGCCGACTGCGCAAATTGCAATGCAGCAGGGCATAACGGTTGCTAAAAACCTTGGCAGGCTAATTAAAGGCGGAGAGCTTGAGGAATTCAAGCCGGACATTAAGGGAACAGTGGCTTCTCTTGGCGAGCATAACGCGGTTGGGGTTGTTTATGGCAGAAAGCTGAAAGGCACGCCGGCTTCGTTTATGAAAAAAGTCATTGATAACCGCTCGCTGTTTATGATTGGCGGACTCGGACTGACACTGAAAAAAGGCAAGTTCAAGTTTTTCTAAAAACCCGCGGAAGCGGGTTTTCTTTATTAAAAAACGCCAAAATAAAAAGAGAACGAGAGGAAAACAAGTATGTTTCCGCTTACATCAAAAGATTTGTCACATGATCTGACTTTATTGTTGACAGTCTGATATGTTATATTATCAGAAAATTAAGAAAAAGGGTGATGATTAGATGAAAACTGCAACGACAACCGCTTCACATGCATGCCCATTTTGTTCAGGAAAAGGATATTTTCAATTGATTCTCGGCGGTTCAGAGACTTGTCCGTCTTGCCAGGGGACAGGAAAAGACAGTCATTCTTTTTCCAGCCGTTGACTTTATTTCAGCCCCCGCGTTACACTAAAAACAACGCAGGGGGGTGGAATAGGTTGATTAGTCTGCCAGTCGTAATCATCTCAATTGTTTTGTTTTTTGTCTTGTTTTTTGGAATCGGTTTCTTATTAAACATGCTGCTGAGAATGTCTTGGATTATGGCTGTGATTTATCCGATTGTATGCCTTTTCATTATCAGCAAAGAAAAGCTGATCAGCTATGTCCAGTCGCCGGGAGAATCCTTTGCCAGCCTGTTTCATCGTGTCTTATCATTAGCGGCTGCCGATGTGCTGATTTTAGCCAGCGGTTTGGCCGGCGCCATCGTGTCCGGTATAGCGATCAACATGCTCAGAAAAAGAGGATATCAAATGTTTTAAATGCCGCTTTCTTCTAAAGAAAGCTTTTTTTATGCGTTCAGCTCATTCACCATTTTGAATAATGCTCTCTCCACTTGGGAACAATGATTCGGAGGAGAGGTGAATGATGTTGAATATGATCAGACGTTTGCTGATGACCTGTTTATTTCTGCTTGCATTTGGCACGACATTTTTATCAGTGTCAGGAATTGAAGCGAAGGACTTGTCAAAATGGGTGCAGGAACATCAGGAAAAGCACTTGAAGCATGCAGGACTGACATTAAAAGCATTGCAGCAGAAACAAACACAAACCACGTCCGCGGCTGAGGATAAAACAAAACCGTTAGAAGAGGCATTTGATTGGGATGAATATCCAGTCCAAAGAGTAACAGCAACAGGCTACACAGCAGGAGCTGAGTCGACGGGCAAAAATCCCGGTGATCCATTATACGGGCTTACATATTCAGGTGTGAAAGTGAAACGGGATTTATATTCCACGGTTGCTGCTGACCCGTCCGTTTTCCCGATCGGAACAATTTTATTCATTCCGAACTACGGTCTCGGAGTTGTGGCCGACACAGGATCAGCTATTAAGGGAAACCGCCTTGATCTGTACTTTGAGACAGTCAAAGATGTATACAATGAATGGGGCAAAAAAACCCTTGATGTATATGTGATTAAAAAGGGAACGGGAAAGATTACCGAGGATGAGCTTGAGAAGCTCAATGAAACAAAATCTTTGCAAGTGTTCAGAAATCAATATAAAACTGTGAAAGAATAAAACGCTCCAGCGAAAGCAGGAGCGTTTTTTTACATGAAAAAGTAAGCGAGTACCAATGTCAGTAAAATACCTGTGAGGCCTCCGAAAAAGACTTCGATCGGCTGATGTCCGAGAAGCTCTTTCAGCTTTTTTTGCTTTTCTTTCTCTTCAGCCTTAGGGAAGTCTTTTGCTTCATTTACGAAACGGTTAAAATCAATGACAAGCCTATTAATGACTGTTGCCTGCTCACCGGCGTGACGTCTGACGCCGGTTGCGTCAAACATGGTGATGACGGCGAAAATGGCGGAAACCGCAAAGAGTGAGGAGCCTAATCCATGCTCCAAGGCTACGCCTGTTGAAAGTGCAGTGACCGCTGCGGAGTGAGAGCTGGGCATGCCGCCTGTGCTTGTGACCAGCGACCAGTCCAGTTTTCTAGACACGATAAACTGTATGGGCACTTTGATGACCTGAGCAAAAATAATTGCGGCCAGGCTTGATAATAAAGGAAAATTCGTTAAAAGTTCCATCGGCGACATCCTTTCTATTTGAAAAATCCTTCGTGTTTCAAAAGAAAAAAGCAAGTCTTAGACTGTTGTTTGTTAAAATAAGTATAGTGGAAAGAATGTTTTTCCTATTATACCATTGTTCATTACAAATACCCATTACGTTAGGAGTGTAAGCCTCATGTTTTATGCGGTTCAACAATCAGAGCATACAGAAACCCTTGTGGTCGGGCTTTTTCAAAAAAGCCAGCTGACAGGAAAAGCGTTGGAAATTGATGAAATGCTCGAAGGCCATCTGACACAGCTTTTAAAAGAGGGTGATGTCTCTGCGAAACCGAATCAAGTATCAAAAGTATTCCCTCCATCTTCTGCGGGTATGAAACGGATTTATTTCGTTGGTCTGGGGAGAGAAGCAAATTATTCGTTTGAACAGGCGAAGGAACGTTTTGCTCATGTTTTTCAAGCCATTCATAAAGATCGAAAACAAGAAACTGCTGTCCTGCTTGATACGTTTATTTCGGAAGACGTGCCTCCAGCCGATGCCGCTCATGCTTTAGCTGAGAGCTGCCTGCTTGCTTCCTATGAGGTGCAGGATTATAAGCACAAATCAAATGAGCCTGACAAACAAATTGAAGCCGTGTATGTTGTAACAGATGAAGATACACAGGAAGTGCAGGCGGGGCTTCGCGTCGGCCAGGCATACGGACAAGGGACAAATTCGGCTAGAACGCTTGTGAATATGCCGGGAAACATGCTGACAGCGACTGACCTCGCTTCGTATGCTGAGGAGCTTGCGGCGAAATATGATTTTGAGTGTGAGATATTGGAGAAATCAGAGATGGAAGAGCTCGGTATGGGCGGAATACTTGCGGTAAACCAAGGCTCCACCGAACCGCCGAAAATGATTGTGTTGAAATATCAGGGCAAAAAGGAATGGGAAGACGTCGTCGGACTAGTCGGGAAAGGAATTACCTTTGACACAGGCGGCTACTCCATTAAAACGAAATCTGGAATTGTCGGCATGAAATCAGATATGGGAGGAGCAGCTGCGGTTCTCGGGGCTATGGAAACGATCGGAGAGCTTCGTCCTGAGCAAAACGTGCTGTGCGTTATTCCATCAACCGATAATATGATCTCCGGCGGGGCCATGAAGCCGGATGACGTGATCGTATCTTTAAGCGGAAAAACAATTGAAATCCTTAATACGGATGCTGAAGGAAGGCTAGTGCTTGCAGATGGCATTACATACGCGAAACAGCATGGCGCGTCAGTTCTTGTCGATGTAGCTACGCTTACCGGCGGCGTCGTTGTGGCATTAGGAACAGAAACAACCGGTGCAATGACAAATGATCAAAGCTTTTACCAGCAGGTAGCTGATGCTGCACAAGAGTGCGGCGAGGCAATCTGGCAGCTGCCGATCACAGAGAAGGATAAAAAACGCGTGAAAAGCAGCCAAATGGCGGATCTCAACAATTCACCGGGACGCGAGGGACATGCGATTATGGCAGGAACGTTTCTTGGTGAATTCGCTGAGTCAACACCTTGGGTTCACCTTGATATTGCAGGCACAGCGACTGCCAATAAAGCAACCTGCTTCGGGCCGTCAGGGGCTACCGGCGTTATGGCAAGAACACTGGCTACACTTGCGGAGCGATTTACATTGGAAGAAGATAAAAACGAGTAATGAAAAATCCCTGCTGTATGATGCGGCAGGGATTTTTTTCTTCCGAAATCTTTAGTTGACTAAAGTGGATCGGTTATGATACGATACGTTCGTACTTTATTTATCTACTACATTAGCAAACTAAAGGATTTTTGGAGGGGTATCATCATGAATGCAGTCGTCATCGCAGTCCTGCTTATGCTTGTATTAAGCCTGCTGCGTGTCAATATTGTTATCGCATTAATTATAGGCGCTTTAGCCGGCGGGTTAACAGGCGGGCTCGGTCTTGGCGAAACGGTTAAAGCTTTCACAGACGGTCTCGGCGGAAATGCCACCGTTGCAGTCAGCTACGCCATGCTTGGCGCGTTTGCCGCCGCTTTGACGAAAACGGGTCTTCCGGACGCAATGGTGGAAGCCTCCGTTAAATTAATCGGAAATAAAGAAGATTCTCGAAAAAAAGCACTGTCTAAAGTGCTGATTGTGCTGATTATTTTAATTGTATCTTGTTTTTCGCAAAACGTCGTTCCGGTTCACATCGCGTTTATCCCGGTGCTGATTCCGCCGCTTTTGAAAATCTTTAATGAACTTGAAATGGACCGCCGTCTGATCGCGTGTGTAATTACATTTGGCTTAACGGCTCCTTATATTTTGCTTCCGGTCGGTTTCGGCCAAATCTTCCAAGGCATGCTGAAGGACAATATGGCGGATGCCGGATTAAACGTTCCGCTTGCTGATATTCCGTACGCACTGATTATTCCAGTTGCAGGTATGGTTGTCGGCCTTATTTTATCAGTGATCGTATACCGTAAACCGAAACAATATGAAACAAAAGACATTTCAGGTGCAGAAGCATCGCCATATACGAGAAAAAGTATTGGTATCGCGGTTCTAGCCATTGTTGTGTCACTCGGCGTCCAGCTTTACTTATCTCAGACTTTGGGAGTAGAAGGAATGATTATGGGGGCGCTCGCTGGTCTGATTGTTCTGTTTGTCAGCGGTGTGATGAAGCGTGATGAAGCGGACTCACTGATTACTGATGGAATGGTTTTAATGGCCTTTATCGGCTTTGTCATGCTTGTTGCAGCCGGATTTTCAAACGTATTGACGAAAACCGGAGATGTCGAGTCACTGGTCAAAACGTCAGCCGGTTTTATCGGACACAGTCAGTCCTTGGGCGCATTGCTGATGCTCATTGTCGGCTTATTAATTACAATGGGGATCGGATCTTCTTTTGCGACGATTCCTGTTATCACAACCATTTTCGTGCCTCTATGCATGCAGCTTGGATTCAGCCCGATGGCAACGATTGCGATTATCGGAGCTGCTGCTGCGCTTGGCGATGCCGGTTCACCTGCCAGTGACAGTACGCTTGGACCGACTTCAGGTTTGAGTGCGGACGGCCAGCATCACCACATTTGGGATACTTGTGTGCCGACATTTATATTTTATAATATTCCGCTTGTCATCTTTGGCTGGATTGCAGCGCTTGTTTTATAGGAAAAAGGCTCCCCTTTACTGGGGAGCCTTTTCTCGTTATGATAAAAAAACCGTCCAATAGAACGGCTTTACACGGACGATATGTGATTTCTGTTAAAGCCGGTTGCTTTATGAATAGAGCGGTAGATTGCTGGTGCGATAAACGACAATATCACAGCCAGCGCTGTGTCTTTTACCATAAACCAAATCATAAAGCCCCAAGCCGCGCCGTAGCTCACTGGCGTATGAATCCACAGCTTCAGTGCAAGATACATATAGGTAGTGCCGATGATATACATGATCGCCGTTCCGATAAGTGAAGCAATGAGAAATCGAATTTTACTTGGCTGAATGTTTCGTTCTAAAAACCATCCCGCTGCAAATGCTGCCGGGATGTATGAGATAATAAACCCGCCGCTTTTCCCTGCAAACGGTGCGAAGCCTGCTGAAAATTGAGCAAACACAGGTGCTCCGGCCAATCCCACAAGTGCATATACAATCATGGCAATCGCTGCTCGTTTGCTGCCAAGAAGCAAAGCTGCCAAGAGACAGAAAAACGGCTGCATCGAAAGCGGAATGCCGGCTACTTGTAAAAAGGGTGCTACTGATGTAATGTTGGCCCCGACAGCCATAAGTGCGGCGAACATGCCAATCAGCGCCATATCTCCCGCACGAAGTTTACGTTGTTTCATCGTTGTTCCCCCTTAGGTTGACATACACAATCATAGAGTAATAAAGAACAAAAAGATTGTCAACATGATTTTAAATTAGGTTAACAAAAAGGAGGGCTCCATATGTATTTCGGAAAAACAAGACAGTCCGATCAATCTGGAAGAGTGCCGCCAAATCAAAACGTCACCACTTCATTTCCTGTGCTTCATACCGGAGATGTCCCATATTACGAAGATATGACGAAATGGAATCTTCAAGTATACGGTTTGGTTGACTATCCGATGCTGCTAAGCTTTGAAGATGTCAAAGCCTTTCCACGGTATGAATCGAAAAATGACATTCATTGCGTCACGGGATGGTCAAGGCTTGATAATGTGTGGCAAGGCGTGCGGGCTTGTGATATAGCGGAAAAAGCGGGTGTAAAAGAAGAAGCGGGCTACGTCATTTTACATGCTGAAGAGGGCTGGACGACCAATCTGCCACTTGATGATTTCTTAGCGGAAACTTCCCTTCTGGCTTATGCGCATAATGGCGAACCTTTAACCCCTGAACACGGCTTTCCGCTGCGGGGTGTATTTCCGCATCTGTATTTTTGGAAAAGCGCCAAGTGGCTGCGCGGCATCCAATTTACGAAAGAAAATCACCCTGGCTTTTGGGAGCGGAATGGTTATCACATGAGAGGCGATCCTTGGCAAAATCAAAGATTTACATGGGATTAAGGTTCTATTTCAAATAGGACAATCCGCATCTTTATTAGGTTTTTATTTCCATATTGTTAGTCTGCAGGTACCTTATTTGATCAAGGTGCCTTTTTTATTCGGGAAAAAGTTGACTTTCTTTGGAAGAAAACCTATTATTTGAGGTGTCTAGTTGATAGTGAAAATCATTATCATACATTGCGGTTTAGTTTAAGGAGAGGAATGTCGTACTGCATGAAAGAGCAAACAACAGACCGGACAAATGGCGGGACATCAAACGCATTTACGATTCCTGGTACGGAAGTGCGTATGATGTCTTCACGCAATGAAAACCGTACCTATCACATTTTTATCTCGAAACCTAGTACGCCGCCGCCACCCGCTGGTTATCCTGTGATTTATCTGCTGGATGCCAATTCTGTCTTCGGAACGATGACGGAAGCCGTTCGAATACAGGGACGCCGACCCGAAAAAACCGGGGTGATCCCTGCAGTGATCGTCGGCATTGGCTATGAGACAGCGGAGCCGTTCTCCTCAGCGCGCCACCGGGATTTTACAATGCCAACAGCCCAATCGAAGCTGCCGGAAAGGCCCGACGGCAGAGAATGGCCGGAGCATGGCGGAGCGGAGGGCTTTTTCAGATTTATTGAAGAGGATTTAAAACCGGAGATAGAACGAGATTACCAGATTGATAAAAAAAGACAAACAATCTTTGGCCATTCGCTCGGAGGGCTTTTCGTGCTGCAGGTGCTGCTAACAAAGCCCGATGCGTTTCAAACATATGTCGCGGGAAGTCCGTCCATTCATTGGAATAAACCGTTTATTCTCGAGAAAACGGACCATTTCGTCTCTCTCACCAAGAAAAACAATCAGCCTATCAATATCCTGCTTGCCGCAGGAGAATTGGAGCAGCATCATAAAAGCCGGATGAACGACAATGCGAGGGAGCTTTATGAGCGGCTGGCCGTTTTATCTGAACAAGGCATACGGGCAGAATTTTGCGAGTTTTCAGGAGAAGGACATATTTCAGTTCTTCCAGTTTTGGTCAGCCGGGCGCTGCGTTTTGCGCTTCACCCTGACGGACCGCATCTATCAATGGGCTGAGACATACTCAGCCTTGCCTTTAAAAAATATTTGTCACTGAAATTATATTTGACTGTCACATGACATTTGGATATGATTATTTTTATAATTGATAATGATAATCATTATCAATAGATTGCGTTTTTCAAGGCGCAGCAGTCTTTTTCGCTGGATGTCTGTTCGGCATTTAGAGCGAAGAAAGGAATTGATGATATGAATGCAAAGGGTATAGAGGGAAAAATTGCTTTTATAACAGGGGCTGCCCAAGGAATAGGCGAAGCTGTTGCGCGGACGCTTGCCAGTCAAGGCGCACATATTGCGGCAGTTGATTATAATCCTGAAAAGCTGGATAAGGTTGTGAACAGCCTCAAAGCAGAAGGCCGCCATGCAGAAGCTTTTCCTGCGGATGTGAGAGACAGCGCGGCGATTGACGAGATCACGGCGCGCATTGAACGTGAAATGGGGCCGATTGATATTTTAGTGAATGTAGCGGGTGTCCTTCGCCCGGGACTGATCCATTCACTTAGCGATGAGGAATGGGAGGCGACGTTCTCAGTGAATTCGACTGGCGTATTTAACGCCTCGCGTTCAGTCAGCAAATATATGATGGACCGAAGATCAGGTTCGATTGTAACAGTTGGATCGAATGCTGCCGGTGTACCAAGAACATCTATGGCGGCATATGCGTCTTCAAAGGCTGCGGCTGTGATGTTTACGAAATGCCTTGGCCTTGAGCTTGCAGAATACAATATTCGCTGCAACATTGTATCTCCCGGATCAACGGAAACAGACATGCAGTGGTCATTATGGGCCGACGAGAATGGAGCGGAGCAAGTCATAAAAGGATCACTTGAGACATTTAAAACAGGGATCCCGCTCAAAAAACTAGCCAAGCCTTCGGATATTGCGGATGCGGTGCTCTTTTTGGTTTCTGGCCAGGCAGGGCATATTACGATGCATAATTTAGTCGTAGATGGCGGCGCGACCTTAGGCGTGTAACTGAATTTAAAGGAGGTTCATGAGAATGTTGGATCAAAACGTTATAACAGAAACAAAAGCGGAGCATTTGCTTCATGAATATCAGCCGGGCGCCTTTTTCTTAGCGTCTCCTCATCGTGTACTGTTAGCGAAAGGCATATGTGAAATCGTACCGGAGGCAGACGGGCAAAACCAAATAGAAACCCTTTCTGGCCGAATTGCAGAGACGTTGCGTCAGGCAAAACAATCAGGGCAAAGCCGGCCGCTTGTTGTCGGGGCCGTTCCTTTTGATCAAGTAAAAGCAGCGCGGCTCGTTGTACCTGAGGAAGTGCGCTGGTCAGGACCGCTTAAATTTGATCATGAGGAAAAGGAACAGCAGGCTGGGCATACATACCACATAAAGCCTGTTCCTGAACCTGAGGATTATAAAAATGGTGTTGAACAAGGGCTGACACGCATTGCCGATGGAACACTCAGCAAAATCGTCCTATCCAGATCGCTGCATTTGACATCGCCTGAACCGATTCAGACGGATGAATTGCTTCGCCATCTGGCTCAGCATAACACGCATGGCTACACGTTTGCCGCAGACGTGTCCAGCCAGGAGGAAACGTCTCCCCGCCGAACATTGCTCGGAGCAAGTCCGGAGCTTCTCGTTTCAAGGATGGGAACACAGGTCGTTTCCAATCCATTAGCCGGCTCAAGGCCGCGCAGTAATGATCCTGTTGAAGACCAGCGCCGGGCAGCTGAATTGCTTTCTTCCGCAAAGGATCTTCATGAGCACGCGGTTGTCGCTGACGCGGTTGCGGCAGCGCTGAGACCTTTCTGCCGGACGCTGGAGGTTCCGGAGAAGCCTTCACTGATCAAAACGGAAACGATGTGGCACCTGTCCAGCGTGATTAAGGGAGAGCTTTCCGATCCGTCTGTAACTGCACTTGAATTGGCGGCGGCGCTCCACCCGACGCCAGCAGTCTGCGGAACACCGACTGATCTTGCAAGAGAAGCGATTCTCAGCATTGAACCATTTGACCGCGGTTTCTTTACCGGCATGGTCGGCTGGTGTGACGATGCCGGTGACGGAGAATGGATCGTGACCATCCGTTGTGCAGAGGCAGAAGAACGCTCACTCCGCCTGTATGCTGGAGCTGGTGTTGTGGCCGGTTCAAAGCCCGAGGACGAGCTTCAGGAGACGTCCGCAAAGTTTCGGACAATGCTGCGGGCAATGGGCGTGGATCACATATGAACAGAATGAATTGCTGGAGGGATACAACATGCTGAAAGGATTTACGCCTTGGCCTGATGAGTTAGCTGAGACCTATCGAAAGAACGGCTGCTGGGCCGGTGAAACGTTTGGAGATTTGTTAAGGGACCGAGCAGCCAAATATGGTGATCGCATTGCCATTACATGCGGAAACACCCATTGGAGCTATCGAGAGCTTGACACAAGGGCTGATCGCCTGGCTGCCGGATTTCAAAAGCTCGGCATTCAACAGATGGATCGTGTTGTGGTGCAGCTGCCAAATATCAAAGAGTTTTTTGAAGTCATTTTCGCGCTTTTCCGTCTGGGGGCGCTTCCAGTCTTCGCACTGCCTTCTCATCGAAGCAGTGAAATTACATATTTTTGCGAGTTTGCTGAAGCGGCTGCATATATCATTCCCGACGCATATTCCGGTTTTGACTACCGTTCGCTTGCCAGACAGGTTCAAAGCAAGCTGCCGACTTTGAAAAACATCATTGTCGCAGGTGAGGCAGAGGAATTTTTGCCGCTCGAGGATTTGCATACAGAACCTGTAAAACTGCCTGAAGTCAAATCTTGGGATGTGGCGTTCCTCCAGCTTTCTGGCGGGAGCACCGGGCTATCGAAACTGATTCCGAGGACCCACGATGACTACATATACAGCCTGAAGCGGAGTGTGGAGGTCTGCTGGCTCGACCACAGCACGGTGTACTTGGCCGCGCTGCCGATGGCACACAATTATCCGCTGAGCTCACCTGGCGTTCTCGGCGTATTATACGCTGGAGGAAGAGTGGTATTATCTCCTTCTCCAAGTCCAGATGACGCATTTCCTTTGATTGCACGCGAAAAGGTCACGATAACCGCTCTTGTTCCGCCTCTTGCGATGGTATGGATGGATGCGGCATCCTCACGCCGTGACGATTTATCCAGCCTTCAAGTGTTGCAGGTCGGCGGTGCCAAGTTTAGTGCTGAAGCCGCGCGCAGGGTAAAAGCTGTTTTCGGCTGCACGCTGCAGCAGGTGTTCGGAATGGCAGAGGGTCTCGTCAATTATACGAGATTGGATGATCCTGAGGAGATCATTGTCAACACCCAAGGAAGACCGATGTCCCCATATGATGAAGTGCGTGTTTGGGATGATCATGATCGCGACGTAAAACCTGGTGAAACAGGCCATCTGCTGACGCGGGGACCGTATACAATTCGAGGTTACTATAAGGCAGAAGAGCATAACGCCGCTTCATTTACTGAGGACGGTTTTTACCGTACGGGTGATATCGTCAGGCTGACACGAGACGGCTATATTGTCGTTGAAGGCCGGGCGAAGGATCAAATTAACCGTGGAGGAGAAAAGGTTGCGGCTGAAGAGGTAGAAAATCATCTGCTGGCGCATCCAGCTGTCCATGATGCGGCAATGGTCTCCATGCCTGACCAGTTTCTTGGTGAGAGATCTTGTGTGTTCATTATTCCCAGGGATGAAGCCCCAAAAGCCACAGAGCTCAAAGCATTTTTGAGAGAGCGCGGACTGGCGGCATATAAAATCCCTGATCGAGTTGAATTTGTCGAATCCTTTCCGCAGACAGGGGTAGGAAAGGTAAGCAAAAAGGCTCTTCGTGAAGCTATTTCCGAGAAACTTCTTGCAGGGTCAAAAAAATAAAACAACAATTTGAGAGGAAGTGTTCAAATGGCTATACCTGCCATTCAGCCGTATCAAATGCCGACAGCATCTGATATGCCGCAAAACAAAGTATCATGGGTGCCTGATCCGAATCGGGCTGTCTTGTTAATACACGATATGCAAAACTATTTTGTCGATGCTTTCACAGCGGGAGCGTCTCCGGTAATAGAGCTTTCAGCGAATATACGAAAGCTGAAGAATCAATGTGTTCAGCTTGGGATTCCTGTTGTCTATACCGCACAGCCGGGAAGCCAAAATCCGGCTGACCGGGCGCTGCTGACTGACTTTTGGGGCCCGGGATTAAACAGCGGTCCTTATGAGGAGAAAATTATAACCGAGCTGGCACCAGAGGATGATGATCTTGTGCTGACAAAATGGAGATACAGCGCGTTTAAGAGAACGAATCTGCTTGAAATGATGCGCAAAGAGGGACGCGATCAGCTGATCATTACAGGAATTTACGCCCATATCGGCTGTCTAGTTACAGCATGTGAAGCATTTATGGAGGATATTAAAGCCTTTTTTGTGGGAGATGCAGTTGCTGATTTTTCATTAGAAAAACATCAAATGGCGCTGGACTATGCGGCTGGACGCTGTGCGTTTACCGTGATGACTGACAGTCTTCTTGATCAGCTGCAGAATGCGCCGGCAGACGTTCAAAAAACGCCAGCAAACACTGGCAAAAAGAACGTGTTTACATGTGAGAATATCCGTAAACAAATTGCTGAGCTTCTTCAAGAAACACCGGAAGACATCACAGATCAAGAGGATTTGCTCGATCGTGGTCTTGATTCGGTAAGGATCATGACATTGGTTGAACAATGGCGCCGTGAAGGGGCAGAGGTGACTTTCGTAGAATTGGCTGAACGCCCAACGATCGAAGAATGGCAGAAATTGCTCACAACCCGCAGCCAGCAAGTGCTGCCAAACGCGGATTATTTATAAAAGGAGGGTAAACAAACGGATGCCTGATACAAAAGATCTTCAATATTCTTTGACCGGGGCGCAAACTGGCATATGGTTTGCTCAGCAGCTTGATCCGGACAATCCAATCTACAATACAGCGGAATATATAGAAATCAATGGACCAATCAATATTGCTCTTTTTGAAGAAGCTTTGCGGCACGTGATCAAGGAAGCGGAATCGCTGCATGTCCGCTTCGGTGAAAATATGGACGGGCCTTGGCAGATGATAAACCCGTCTCCGGATGTACAGCTGCACGTCATTGACGTCAGCTCTGTGCCTGATCCGGAAAAAACAGCATTAAACTGGATGAAAGCTGATTTAGCAAAGCCGGTTGATTTAGGGCATGACCCTTTGTTTAATGAAGCTCTGTTTATTGCCGGGCCTGATCGTTTCTTTTGGTATCAGCGCATTCACCATATAGCGATCGACGGCTTCGGTTTTTCCCTGATAGCCCAGCGTGTGGCAAGTATATATACTGCGCTTATAAAAGGACAAACAGCTAAAGGCCGTTCCTTTGGGTCTCTCCAGGCCATTTTGGAGGAGGATACAGATTATCGCGGATCAGAGCAGTATGAGAAGGATCGTCAATTCTGGCTGGACCGTTTTGCAGATGCACCTGAAGTTGTGAGCTTGGCTGATCGGGCGCCAAGAACATCTAACAGTTTTCTTCGTCATACGGCATATCTGCCTCCGTCTGATGTAAACGCGTTAAAAGAAGCGGCGCGCTATTTCTCAGGAAGCTGGCATGAAGTCATGATTGCGGTGTCAGCTGTTTATGTGCACCGTATGACCGGCTCTGAGGATGTTGTGCTCGGCCTGCCCATGATGGGTCGGATAGGGTCTGCATCACTGAATGTACCGGCTATGGTGATGAACCTTCTCCCGCTCCGGCTGACGGTAAGCTCTTCGATGAGCTTTTCTGAACTGATTCAGCAAATTTCCCGGGAAATCCGCAGTATTCGGCGACATCATAAGTATCGCCATGAAGAGCTTCGGCGCGATCTGAAATTGATAGGAGAAAATCATCGATTATTTGGCCCTCAAATCAATCTTATGCCGTTTGATTACGGTCTCGACTTTGCCGGCGCCCGGGGCACAACGCATAATCTTTCAGCCGGTCCTGTTGATGATCTATCAATCAATGTATATGACAGAACAGACGGCAGCGGGCTGCGAATTGATGTTGATGCGAATCCCGAGGTATACAGTGAGTCTGATATTAAGCTTCATCAGCGGCGTATCCTGCAGCTGCTGCAAACGGCTTCTGCCGGAGAGGACATGCTGATTGGGCACATGGAGCTTCTGTTGCCAGAGGAGAAAGAAAAAGTCATTTCTAAATGGAATGAGACGGCAAAATCCGAGAAGCTGGTCAGCCTTCAGGACATGTTCGAAAAGCAGGCAGTTCTTACGCCAGAACGTATCGCTCTCATGTGTGATGACATTCAAGTCAACTATCATAAGCTCAATGAAGAGGCAAACCGCCTCGCGCGTCTGTTGATCGAAAAAGGGATTGGTCCGGAGCAATTTGTCGCTTTGGCGCTGCCGCGTTCCCCTGAGATGGTGGCCTCAATGCTTGGTGTGCTCAAGACTGGTGCGGCGTATCTCCCCCTTGATCCGGAGTTTCCAGCCGACCGTATTTCTTACATGCTGGAGGATGCGAAACCTTCATGCATCATAACGACTGAGGAAATAGCAGCCAGTCTGCCTGATAACCTGGCTGTACCGGAGCTTGTGCTTGATCAGGCTGTTACACAGGAGATTATAAAACGCTATTCGCCGGAAAATCCGGATGTATCGGTTTCTCTTGACCATCCTGCGTATATCATCTATACCTCAGGATCAACAGGAAGACCGAAGGGAGTCGTTGTGACACAGAAAAGCTTAAGCAATTTTCTGCTGTCCATGCAGGAGGCATTTTCTCTAGGAGAAGAAGACAGGCTGTTGGCTGTGACGACTGTCGCTTTTGATATTTCAGCATTGGAGTTATATCTTCCGCTGATTAGCGGAGCGCAAATCGTGATCGCAAAGAAAGAAACGATCCGTGAGCCGCAGGCATTAGGTCAAATGATTGAAAATTTCGATATTAACATCATGCAGGCGACACCGACACTGTGGCACGCTTTGGTAACGAGTGAACCTGAGAAACTTCGGGGGCTTAGAGTGCTTGTAGGAGGCGAGGCGCTGCCGAGCGGTCTTTTGCAGGCGCTTCAAGACCTTCATTGTTCAGTCACGAACTTATACGGTCCCACTGAAACAACGATTTGGTCTGCAGCAGCTTTTCTTGAAGAAGGGCTGAAGGGCGTTCCTCCGATTGGGAAACCGATTTGGAACACGCAGGTGTATGTGCTTGATAATGGATTGCAGCCGGTGCCGCCGGGAGTTGTCGGAGAGCTTTATATTGCAGGCACCGGCTTGGCCAGAGGTTATTTCCATCGCCCTGATTTAACGGCGGAGCGCTTCGTTGCAGATCCATACGGACCGCCGGGAACTCGGATGTATCGGACCGGAGACCAGGCCCGCTGGCGCGCCGATGGGTCTTTGGATTATATCGGGCGGGCGGATCATCAAATCAAAATTCGCGGATTCCGAATTGAACTTGGAGAAATTGATGCCGTGCTTGCCAATCATCCGGACATTGAACAGGCCGCGGTTGTTGTACGGGAAGATCAGCCGGGAGACAAACGATTGGCGGCTTATGTAGTCGCTGATGCTGCTATTGATACTGCAGAGCTTCGTCGTTATATGGGGGCTGGTCTTCCTGATTATATGGTACCGGCGGCGTTTGTGGAGATGGACGAGCTGCCGTTAACACCTAATGGCAAGCTTGACCGGAAAGCACTGCCGGCACCAGACTTCAGCAGATCTGTCAGTGATCGGGCCCCGCGGACTCCTCAGGAAGAGATATTGTGTGACTTGTTTGCAGAGGTTCTCGGTTTGGCACGCGTCGGTATCGATGACAGTTTCTTCGAGCTTGGGGGCCATTCTCTCCTTGCAGCCCGTCTGATGAGCCGCGTTCGCGAGGTAATGGGAGCCGAACTTGGTATCGCCAAGCTCTTTGACGAACCGACAGTAGCCGGACTCGCTGCCCATCTTGATCTGGCGCAGAGTGCACGTCCCGCTTTGCAGAGAGCTGAGCGGCCTGAAAAGATCCCGCTATCATTTGCCCAGCGCCGGCTATGGTTCCTGCATTGTCTGGAAGGACCGAGTCCTACTTATAATATTCCGGTTGCTGTCCGTTTGTCGGGTGAGCTGGATCAAGGATTGCTGAAAGCGGCACTTTATGACCTCGTCTGCCGTCATGAAAGCCTTCGGACGATCTTCCCTGAATCACAGGGGACATCCTATCAGCATATTTTAGCTGTCGATCAAGCCCATCCTGAGTTACATGTTACTGAAATTGCTGAGAAGGAGCTTTCTGATCGGCTTGCCGAAGCTGTACGCTACAGCTTTGATCTTGCAGCTGAACCTGCTTTTCGTGCCGAGCTTTTTGTGATAGGTCCTGACGAGTACGTGCTGCTTCTTCTCGTCCATCATATTGTCGGGGACGGCTGGTCCTTAACACCGCTGACCCGAGACCTTGGGACGGCTTATGCAGCTCGCTGCCACGGACGATCTCCCGAATGGGCGCCTCTTGCTGTGCAGTATGCAGACTATGCGCTTTGGCAGCAAGAACTGCTTGGAAACGAGGATGATCCAAATAGCTTGATTGCCGGACAGCTTGCTTTCTGGAAAGAAACCTTGAAAAACCTGCCTGATCAGCTTGAACTGCCAACCGATTATTCACGTCCGGCTGAGCCGAGTCATGATGGAGATACGATTCATTTTCGTATTGAGCCCGAGCTTCACAAGCGATTGCAGGAGCTGGCTCGCGCAAATAGGGTGAGCCTGTTTATGGTGCTTCAATCCGGTCTCGCCGCTTTATTGACAAGGCTCGGGGCGGGCACCGACATTCCGATCGGCAGTCCGATCGCGGGACGGAATGATGATGCGCTGGGCGATCTTGTAGGGCTGTTCATTAATACATTGGTGCTCAGAACTGATACGTCCGGTGACCCAAGCTTTCGCGAGCTTCTAGACAGAGTACGGGAAGTGAATCTGGCCGCCTATGACAATCAGGATCTGCCGTTTGAGAGACTAGTAGAGGTACTCAATCCGGCTCGTTCGCGTGCGACGCATCCTTTATTCCAAATCATGCTTGCGTTCCAAAACACACCGGACGCTGAACTGCATCTTCCTGATATGGAGAGCAGCCTGCGAATCAACAGTGTCGGTTCTGCCAAGTTTGATTTGACGCTGGAAATCAGTGAAGATCGCCTTGCTGACGGGACACCAAACGGAATGGAAGGACTGCTTGAATACAGCACTGATCTTTTCAAGCGGGAAACTGCTCAGGCTCTTGCTGACCGATTGATGCGCCTGTTGGAGGCTGCCGAGTCTGATCCTAACGAGCAAATCGGAAATCTGGATATTCTTGCGCCAGAGGAACGCAGCAGCATGGTGACAGATTGGCAAAGTGTATCTGAAAAGATTCCGCACGCAAGTTTGCCAGAGCAGTTTGAGAAGCAGGCTGCTTTACGTCCTGATGCTATTGCCGTTGTATATGAAGATCAGGCACTGAGCTATGCAGAGCTGAATGAAAGAGCAAACCGGCTTGCCCGAATGCTGATTAGTGAAGGTGTCGGGCCGGAGCAATTTGTGGCATTGGCACTGCCCCGATCGTTGGAAATGGCTGTCGGCCTATTGGCGGTGCTAAAAGCCGGGGCAGCTTATCTCCCTCTTGATCCGGATTATCCGGCTGATCGAATTGCTTTTATGCTAAAAGATGCACAGCCTGCGTTTATCATGACGAACACTAAAGCTGCAAATCACATTCCGCTAGTTGAAAACGTGCCGAAAATCTTGCTGGATGATCCCGAGCTGGCAGAGAAACTACACACGTACCCTGCAGAGAATCCAAAAAATAAGGATAGGACTCAGCCGCTTTCGCCTTTGAATACGGCATATGTCATTTATACATCCGGCTCAACTGGTGTTCCAAAAGGTGTGATGATTCCTCACCAAAATGTAACACGTTTATTTGCAGCGACCGAGCACTGGTTCCGTTTCAGCTCAGACGATATCTGGACCATGTTCCATTCCTATGCGTTTGATTTTTCGGTGTGGGAGATCTGGGGTCCTCTGCTGCATGGCGGACGTCTTGTAATCGTGCCTCACCACGTCAGCAGATCGCCAGAAGCGTTTCTGCGCCTGCTTGTCAAAGAGGGTGTGACCGTTCTGAACCAGACACCATCTGCTTTCTATCAGTTTATGCAGGCGGAACGGGAACAGCCGGATCTCGGACAGGCACTCAGTCTGCGCTATGTCATTTTTGGCGGAGAAGCGCTTGAACTCAGCCGTTTAGAGGATTGGTACAACCGCCACCCTGAAAATAGACCGCAGCTTATCAATATGTATGGTATTACAGAAACGACGGTGCATGTGAGCTATATCGAATTAGACCGAAGCATGGCAGCTTTACGGGCAAACAGCTTGATCGGCTGCGGCATTCCCGATCTTGGTGTATACGTGCTGGATGAACGCCTGCAGCCGGTTCCGCCGGGTGTTGCCGGAGAGCTGTATGTATCAGGAGCGGGGTTAGCACGAGGTTATCTAGGCCGGCCTGGTTTAACATCTGAACGCTTCATAGCTGATCCGTTCGGTCCTCCAGGCACCCGGATGTACCGCACTGGGGATGTGGCCCGCCTCCGCGCTGACGGTTCCCTCGACTATGTCGGCCGTGCAGACCATCAAGTGAAAATTCGGGGATTCCGGATTGAATTAGGAGAAATTGAAGCCGCACTTGTTCAGCATCCGCAGCTTGAAGATGCGGCAGTGATCGTTCGTGAGGATCAGCCGGGAGATAAACGGTTGGCAGCTTATGTCATCCCTTCGGAAGAAACATTTGATACGGCGGAACTGCGCAAATATGCTGCGGAGAGACTGCCGGATTACATGGTGCCTGCTGCCTTTATGACGATGAAAGAATTGCCGCTGACACCGAATGGAAAGCTTGATCGCAAAGCACTGCCCGCTCCGGATTTCGCAGTGACAGGACGAGGACCGAGAACGCCGCAGGAAGAAATTCTCTGTGACCTCTTTATGGAGGTGCTTCACTTGCCGCGTGTCGGCATTGATGACCGTTTCTTTGATTTAGGCGGACATTCCTTGCTTGCTGTACAGCTCATGAGCCGCATTCGTGAAGCGCTCGGCGTTGAACTCAGCATCGGCAACTTGTTCGAAGCACCTACTGTAGCCGGGCTCGCTGAAAGACTTGAAATGGGATCAAGCCAAAGCGCTCTTGACGTTCTGCTGCCGCTCCGAACAAGCGGAGACAAGCCTCCTTTATTCTGTGTTCATCCGGCAGGGGGACTCAGCTGGTGCTATGCCGGTTTGATGACGAATATAGGAACGGATTATCCGATCTATGGCTTGCAGGCACGGGGAATCGGGCAGCGCGAGGAGCTTCCGAAAACACTTGATGACATGGCTGCCGATTACATTGAACAAATCCGAACGGTCCAGCCAAAAGGCCCGTACCATCTGCTGGGCTGGTCCCTGGGCGGGAATGTCGTTCAAGCGATGGCCACCCAGCTGCAAAATCAAGGAGAAGAAGTTTCCCTATTGGTGATGCTGGATGCCTATCCGAACCACTTCCTTCCTATAAAAGAGGCACCGGATGATGAGGAAGCGCTTATTGCCCTTCTGGCGTTAGGCGGGTACGATCCAGACAGCTTAGGGGACAAACCGCTAGATTTTGAAGCGGCGATTGAGATTCTTCGCCGAGACGGCAGTGCGCTTGCGAGCTTGGATGAAACGGTCATTTTAAATTTGAAGAATACGTATGTCAATTCTGTCGGCATTTTAGGCTCCTATAAGCCGAAAACCTTCCGTGGAAATGTTTTGTTTTTCAGATCAACAATCATTCCTGAATGGTTTGATCCGATTGAACCTGACTCGTGGAAGCCTTATATTAACGGACAGATTGAACAAATCGACATCGACTGCCGTCATAAAGATTTATGTCAGCCGGAACCTCTGGCTCAAATCGGCAAGGTTCTCGCTGTCAAATTGGAAGAGTTGAATAAATAAGGGAGGAGAAATAGAATGGCAAATCCTTTTGAAAATGCGGATGGCACATATTTGGTGCTGGTCAATGAAGAAGGCCAATATTCCCTATGGCCCGGTTTTATAGATGTGCCAAGCGGCTGGACAGTCGTTCATGAGGAAAAAGGGCGTGAAGCTTGTTTGGACTATATCCAATCGCATTGGAGTGATATGAGGCCAAACAGCCTAAAGACTGTTGAAAATGTGTAATCGTATCAAAAAGAGACTGCTCGCTGCAGTCTCTTTTTCTATCTTACGCAGACGTTTGGGTATGATCACAATCCCTGACCGGGTTTCCGTTTTCATCGGTACACCAAGATTGGGATAAAAACGCTAAAAACACAGCGGCCCACTGATCTGCAAACTGAATCAGAATACCCCCGTCATGCCAAGAGCCGTTGTCTTTTTTCCAGCGGGTATCCATTGCATTCCCTTGATTCATATGGATATTGTGCATTCCGTTGGTCGGGGTAAAGCCGAATATTTTATCTGCAGCCTGTTCAGGTCCGAATTTTGAACCGAATATATAAACCGGCGCTTTCTCATCTTGTGCTTTCTTCATATAGGTTTCAATAAAATCATTTAAATCATTATCAGGTCCCGTGATTTCATGAGGCAAAGGCTTCATTTCCCGCGGGTCAAACAAATTGCCCCGCACATAATCCAGTGCCACTTCACGGTTTGCTTCATTGATCCTTGTATATCCATACGGCATGTTCGGAAGGATGGTAATTGAGCCCGAATCAAACTGATCGTCAGCCAAATACAAAACTTCAGATTCCTCAGAACTGGACATCACATTGATGGCGCACCTGTAATACGTATTCTCTTCACCGAGCATTTTGACTTGGAAATGAGGACTGTCATCATCTGTTTCCCGCTTCATGTCTAAGACTATGCCTTTTAACACGCCATATTGCTGAACAGCCATATGAATCCTCCTTTATGATCAACTTCATAGTCATAATTCGTGAAATGGTCTCTTTTTTCCTTTTAAAAAATAAAAAAGCCTGCAGAAATCTTTCTGCAAGCTCATTGTGAATTAAGCACCCGCCACAGATGATTCATCCTGTAAAGCTTTCTCGGCAGGAACATACTCATAGCCTAGATCTCTTGCTACAGCTTCATAGGTCACGTGTCCGTTTGCGGTGTTTAAACCCGCTCTCAGTGCCGCATTGTCTGCGAGCGCTTTTACTGCCCCTTTGTTCGCGATTTGCAGTGCGTATGGAACAGTAACGTTAGTCAGGGCGATTGTTGACGTACGAGGGACTGCGCCCGGCATGTTCGCTACAGCATAATGCACAACCCCGTGTTTTTCATATGTTGGCTGATCATGTGTTGTGATATGGTCGACAGTTTCGACGATGCCGCCTTGGTCGATCGCTACATCAACAATGACTGAACCAGGTTTCATTTGTTTTACCATTTCCTCAGTGACAAGAGTCGGAGCTTTAGCACCCGGAATTAATACCGCGCAAATGAGGAGATCCGCTTCCGCCACAGCATCAGCAATATTGACCGGATTAGAAATTAACGTTTTAATCTGATGGCCGAAGATGTCATCCAGCTGGCGCAAGCGGTCTGCGTTTAAGTCAATGATCGTCACATCTGCACCGAGGCCGACAGCCATTTTCGCCGCGTTTGTCCCGACAACGCCGCCGCCGATAATCGTTACTTTTCCGCGAGAAACGCCCGGCACTCCGGCAAGCAGAATGCCTTTTCCGCCTTTAGGCTTTTCTAAGAATTGAGCGCCGATTTGCGCTGCCATTCTGCCCGCAACCTCTGACATTGGCGTCAGAAGAGGCAATGTCCGGCCTTCACTGACCGTTTCATATGCGATGGCAGTTACTCCTTTATCCTTCAAGGCCTGTGCAAGCTCAGGCTCAGCTGCTAAATGAAGGTACGTAAACAGCACAAGTCCTTTGCGGAAATAAACATATTCTTCCGGCAGCGGTTCTTTTACCTTCATGACCATTTCGGCGTCCCAGACCTGTTTCGGATCAGCAATGATTTCCGCTCCTGCTGACTCATAGGCTTCATTTTCAAATCCGCTTCCAAGGCCC
Source organism: Bacillus sp. FSL L8-0358 (assembly GCF_038593095.1). NCBI lineage: Bacteria > Bacillati > Bacillota > Bacilli > Caryophanales > Bacillaceae > Bacillus > Bacillus sp. FSL L8-0358. The sequence goes on along the minus strand of NZ_CP151962.1, from coordinate 3,151,193 downwards.
GCGCCTGTCTCAACCAGCACCCGGTGGCCGTTTGAAATGAGCTGAGAAACGCCCCCGGGTGTTAATGCGACACGGTTTTCATTGTTTTTTATCTCTTTAGGAACCCCTATGATCATATCTGTCTCCTCCTGTATCTGTGATATTTTTAGTGTAGCTTGATATTTTGGAAAATTCTTTGTTTGATTAAGAAAATAAAAAAACATGGATTTGTGAAATTTCACAAATCCATGTGCCGAAGTTTGATATCTAAATAGATGGTGAATTTTTGATTCACATTTTTCAAATCAATTTCAGCGATCTGGCTGATCCGCTTGAGTCGGTAATTCAACGTATTAACGTGTATATTTAACAGCTTGGAAGCGGTATTCACGTTGCTGTCCGCTTCAATAAAGCGCTCTAGCGTCTCTACCAGATTTGACTGGTGATCCCGGTCATATTGTTCCAGTTTGGAAAGCGAGTAATTATAATGGCCCGCCTGTTTCCGTTTTTCATTTAAGACATCTAAGTATTGATAAATGCCTAACTCGGAAAAGCTGAAAAGATGTTTGGTCTCTTCAGCGAACCGTTCCTTCGTTTTTAAGACGGACAATGCTTCCTGATAGGAGCGGGAGACAAAAGAAATAGAGTTGTATATTCCGCCAAAAGCGATAGAAACGTCTTCTATTTTATACCGCTCCTTCAGCTGTTTTTGCGTACTGAAAGCAAACTGTTTTAAATCTTGAAAAGGATGATCTGTTTTGGGTGAGGTTAATATAATAAGTTCATTGGAATCTACGGTCGCCAGCAGCACGTAAACCTGCTGGGTCGTTTCCTGTAAATATTGCAGCTGCTGTTCGATTTTTTCAGTCAGCTCGCCATTTATGCGGATGATCATAACGGAAAACTCTGAAGGAGCGGCCATTCCAAGCTTATGGAACCCATCCGCCATATCATCCTCCTGATGGATGTGTCCGGTCAGCATTTTCCAGAAAAATTCTTGGCTGCGTTCTTCATTTTTCGTTTTTCTGATTTGAAGTTTGAGAAGCTTATTTCTCACTGCTTTTGCTGCCATTTGCAATGTCAGCAGATCTTCATCGGACAATGTTTTTTGGATCTCAAGCGCCCATATGAAGCCAAGCACTTGCTTGTTTTTCCAAATCGAAATAGCGACGCGATTGCTCAGCCCAACTTCATCAATTTGCTTGACTCTGATCGGCTGGTCCGTTTTTAAGAGAGCTGGAATTGTCCCGTCTTTCCACAACTTGTTAATCACCTTCTCCGGTACCCTTCTGCCAATAATGGTAGACGTCCGGGCAGGGTCTGTGCAGTCGCTGTGTGTACTGTAGGCAAGCAGCTTGTGGTTAACATCCTCTATGGTGATCGGGCACCGCAGAACGTCGCTGATATGATCAGCCACATCTTCAAGTCTGTCAAAACTATATTTAAACGGATCATTCGGCATGGTCATAAATCTCCCTACTTGCTTGATTTCTCTTTGACATCTCATCCCCTTCCTTTTATTATGATTGTTGTTGTTTGTGAAAATCAACAACAAAGAACAGAAGCAAAAAAACAATTTCATGAGAGAAACGTTCTATATACATTTGGCGGTGTAATCGCCTCTTTGCAGGACAGTTGTATGCCTCATATAATACGACAGCTTATCCTATTAATCTTCTAAGAAAGTCATCGGAGGCGAGACTAATTAAGGAAAGAAAAAATTGAACCTTTCAGAAATGGTGCTGTAGCATCAAATTTTCTGAAAGGTTTTTTTTGGGAGTTGGGGAGTTATTTGGGTCTTTTGGATTATTCGGAGAATGAAGAGAAGATTAAGAAAATAAACCTATTTACTTTACATTATATGTCATTTTTAAGTGATTCGGGGTAAACCATTGGACTCATTTTGTAAAATTAAAACATATTTGTTTGACTATGCCGAAAAACTGTTTTTATAATAATGACGTTCTAAAAATAAGTGAATTAGCCCATATTTAGGCTGATGGCACAGGAGGTAATGAGGAATATGGCAGGATTAATTCGTGTCACACCCGAAGAGCTAAGAGCGATGGCGAAGCAATACGGCGTTGAAAGCCAAGAAGTATTAAATCAGGTTGATCGTTTAAACCGAATGATCTCTGATTTGAAAAGCATGTGGGAAGGTGCTTCAAGCGAAGCGTTCGCAGATCAATACGAGCAGCTCAAACCTTCATTTATCAAAATGTCAGATTTGCTTCAAGATGTGAATCAGCAGCTTGATCAAACAGCAAATACACTTGAGTCTACTGACCAAGACATCGCAAATCAAATCCGCGGATAACAGTATGAAAGGGAAGGAGCGCCTGATTCAAAAGAAGACGGCGCTCTTTCTATGTAAGGGTGATCCTAAATGTATATTGATATTACAATAGATTTGAAACATTATAACGGCAGTGTCTTTGATCTCAGATTGTCAGATTACCACCCGGTGAAAAAAGTAATTGATATTGCTTGGCAGGCCCAAAGCGTATCTATGCCTCCGCGCGAAGGGCACTGGATCAGAGTGGTGAACAAGGATAAGGTGTTTTCCGGAGAATGCAAGCTGTCTGATTGCGGCATTACAAACGGAGACCGGCTAGAAATATTATGAAAGGATCTGGTTGAATGTCAGGTAAACAAAAATCATATTTAGAAAACCAATTAGAAGCTGTTGCCGAGAAAACAGATGCCGGCTATACATTTACCTTTCAACGGGAAAAAATAAAGCTTCTCGACGGTCTTGAAGCTAACGTGATCAAAGATATAAATCCATTTTTTCATAAAGAAATCGATGTGACGGATGATGAAGTAATCATCACAATCCAACCTCCCTCCTCCTATAAAGCATTCCGCTTCATGAAAGCTAAGGATAAAAAAAGTAAATGGCAGTTTGCCTATCAGCTTGTTCAAGCCGTACAGCAGCACAATCTGTCGAGGCTGAATTTGATTGTCGCTCCTGAAAACATTGTATTCGATAAAGGGCTTACGCCTTATTTTCTCCATTATGGAGTAAAAGAAAGCATTCCTCCTTACGAGCGTGATGAGGAAAGAGTATGGCAGGAGCTGAAAGCGGCAGCGGCTTTGGCAGTTGACGGCGCTTTTGCGTTTGAAGACTACCTGAAATTCAATGAAACGCTGACGTTCTCCGCAGAGGCAAAGGCGATATTAGATGCGGAATCCTATGATGATTTGCTCGAGCTGATTCAAACCCATATTGATGAGCTCGAAGCCAAAGCAAAAACATACATACATATCCCGAGAAAGAAGTGGAACATCCAGCGATATATCGGCCTGGGGCTCATTGTTTTGCTTGTACCGGCACTTATTTATTCGATGTACGCCTTATTTTTCGCGCAGCCAAAGCACCAGGCGATAGTGGACAGCAACCGTGCGTTCTTAAACAAGCAGTACAGTGAAGTCATCAGCACACTGTCCAAGTATGATGCGGAAAGCCTGCCTGAATCGGTGCAGTATCAGCTGGCGACGTCCTATGTTGAGGTCGAAAACCTGGGGAGTGCAAAAACCAAAAATATAGAAAATAATTTAGTCACCCTTCAATCAGACCCTCAGCATTTCTTGTATTGGATTGATTATGGTCGAGGAGAATACAAAGAAGCGATCAGTATCGGCCGTAAGCTTGAATACAATGATTATATTTACTTTGCCCTAGCTAAATATAAACAGCAGCTTTTATCTGAGGATACAAATGATGAAGACATACAAAAAGAACTTGACTCAGTAAATAGTGAGCTTGAAAAAGCCCAAAAAGAACGTCAAGAAAATAAACAGTCTAATTCTGAAACATCGTTAGTCGATACAAGCGAAGAACAGACACAAACAGACGAAGAAAAACAACAAGCAGAAGAGAAAGCGGCAGAAGAAAAAGCCGCAGCCGAGGAAAAAGCGAAAAAAGAAGAACAGAAGAAAAAAGAAGAACAGAAGAAAAAAGAAGACGAGAAAAAAGAAACAGAAAAGAAAGATGAGAAAAAAGATGACAAATAACGTGAGACATGAAGCACAGGTCATCGCATGCTGCCATTCGGCCGTAAGGGGGTTCGCCATTTGAGTCTATTATGGGTTTTTTACCAAAATAACGTTCAAAAATTAAATCTTTCTAACCTCCCGTCGTCTCATCCGGTGACCATAGGGCCTGATGTGAAGGATTCCGTTACGATCAGCTCCATTCCATTTAATAGCGGAGTGATTTCTCTTAAAAGAAAGGAATCCGGCGGCCAATACGAAGTTTTCCTGGGAAATGATTGTCTCGGCACGATTGAGGCGGATATATCATTTACTCTCCAAACGGATCAGCAGGATATACGCTTGATATTGACGGGCAGTGAACCTGAGAAATCCGTTTATTTTACGGGAAATCGGGATGAAATTGTATGTTCCTCAGAAAAAACGAATGCAGATATTTATCTGAATCCGCAAGATTTTGCATTTGCAGAACAAAGCACGTTTTCTTTGCTTCGTGCAGGCGGCAGCTGGTCGGTCCGCCCTGAAAGCGGAACGATCTTCTTGAACGGAGAGAAGATCAACGCCAATACGCCGCTCAAGCCGGGGGATGAAATATTCTGGAACTTCACGCAAATGAGGGTGACGGAACAAGACCTTTTAGAAATTGTTCATTATGCCCAGTTTGAAACAGCGTTAACAGAAACGGTCAAACCGAGTACAGAAATGCAGAAAAAATATCCGCAGTACAGAAGAACGCCGCGGATGGTATACGATCTGCCGGATGACCGCGTTTCTTTCAGTTTTCCCTCTCAGGAGAGCGATCAAACCAACAGAGGGCTGTGGCTCGTCATCCTGCCTCCGCTTGTGATGCTGATCGTGATGGGCGTAGTTGCCATCATCCAGCCGCGCGGTATATTTATACTCGTTTCTTTGGCGATGTTTATGATGACTCTCATTACCTCGACAGTGCAATATTTCCGGGATAAAAACCAGCGGAAAAAACGCGAGGAAAAACGGGAGCGTGTATATAAGCTTTACTTAGACAATAAGCGGAAAGAGCTTCAGGCACTTGCTGAAAAGCAAAAGCAGGTTCTTGAATTTCACTTTCCTTCATTTGAACAAATGAAATACTTAACAAGTGAAATCAGTGACCGGATCTGGGAAAAATCACTTGAAAGCAAGGATTATCTCCAGCTGCGGCTTGGGACGGGAACAGTCCCGTCAAGCTATGAAATCAATATGAGCGGCGGAGACTTGGCGAATCGTGATATCGATGACCTTATGGAGAAATCGCAGCACATGCAGCGCGTCTATAAAGATATCCGCAATGCGCCGGTGACGGTCGATTTGGCAGAAGGTCCGATGGGGCTTGTCGGTAAATCGCAAATTGTGAAAAATGAGATTCACCAGTTGATCGGACAGCTGTCGTTCTTTAACAGCTATCACGATTTGCGTTTTGTATTTATTTTTCATGAAGAAGAGTATAAAGACTGGGAGTGGATGAAGTGGCTTCCGCAATTTCAAATGCCTCATATTTATGCAAAAGGATTTATTTATAATGAGCAAACGCGAGATCAGCTCCTGTCTTCACTTTACGAATTGATCAGAGAGCGTGATCTCGAAGATGACAAAGAAAAACTGCAGTTCAAACCGCATTTTGTATTTGTCATCACGAATCAGCAGCTGATCTCTGAGCATGTCATTCTCGAATATTTAGAAGGACAGCATGAGCATCTGGGCATCTCGACAATTGTCGCAGCGGAAACAAAGGAAAGCTTGTCGGAAAACATTACAACTCTTGTCCGCTACATCAATGAGCATGAAGGCGACATTTTAATACAAAAGAAAAAAGCGGTAAGAATTCCGTTCCGTCTCGATCATCATCAGCGTGAGGACAACGAACGGTTCTCACGCACGCTGCGGACGCTGAACCACCAGGTCGGCATTACGAATTCCATTCCGGAAACGGTATCGTTCCTGGAGCTTTTTCATGCAAAGGAAGTAAAAGAAATCGACATTCAGCAAAGGTGGCTGACAAGTGAATCGTCGAAGTCGCTGTCAGTGCCGATCGGCTATAAAGGGAAAGATGACATTGTGTATCTGAACCTTCACGAAAAAGCACACGGTCCGCACGGCTTGCTTGCGGGGACAACGGGATCAGGGAAAAGTGAATTTCTCCAGACTTACATCTTGTCACTTGCCGTGCATTTTCATCCGCACGAAACGGCTTTCTTATTAATTGACTATAAAGGCGGAGGAATGGCGCAGCCGTTCCGCAACATTCCCCACCTCCTCGGCACGATCACAAATATTGAAGGAAGCAAAAACTTCAGTATGCGTGCGCTTGCTTCCATTAAAAGCGAGCTGAAAAAAAGGCAGCGCCTGTTTGACCAGTATCAAGTCAATCACATCAATGACTATACAAAGCTGTACAAGCAGGGGAAAGCAGAAGTGGCGATGCCTCACTTGTTCTTAATTTCTGATGAGTTTGCCGAGCTGAAAAGCGAGGAGCCTGATTTTATCAGGGAGCTTGTCAGTGCCGCGCGTATCGGACGAAGCCTCGGCGTTCATTTGATTTTGGCGACACAGAAGCCAGGCGGCATCATCGACGACCAGATCTGGAGTAACTCGCGCTTTAAAGTAGCGCTCAAGGTCCAGGATGCCACCGACAGTAAAGAAATTTTGAAAAACAGCGATGCCGCAAACATTACCGTAACAGGCCGCGGCTATTTGCAGGTCGGAAACAATGAAGTGTATGAGCTGTTCCAATCTGCATGGAGCGGGGCGCCTTACTTAGAGGAAGTCTACGGTACCGAGGATGAAATCGCGATTGTTACAGATACGGGTCTGATCCCGCTTTCTGAGGTTGATACCGAAGATAACGCGAAAAAAGACGTTCAAACCGAAATCGAAGCTGTAGTTGACGAAATTGAACGCATCCAAGATGAAATGGGAATCGAGAAGCTGCCAAGCCCTTGGCTGCCGCCGCTTGCGGAACGTATTCCGCGCACTCTTTTCCCTTCAGACGAAAAAGACCATTTCCACTTTGCGTATGTCGATGAACCTGATCTGCAAAGACAGGCGCCAATTGCTTATAAGATGATGGAAGATGGAAATATCGGCATCTTCGGCTCTTCGGGCTACGGAAAATCGATTACAGCCGCAACGTTCCTGATGAGCTTTGCGGACGTATACACACCTGAAGAGCTTCATGTCTATATCTTTGATTTCGGAAACGGAACGCTGCTGCCATTAGCGAAGCTCCCGCATACCGCGGATTACTTCCTGATGGACCAGTCAAGGAAAATTGAAAAGTTCATGATTCGCATCAAAGAAGAAATTGACCGCCGTAAACGTTTGTTCCGGGAAAAAGAAATCAGCCACATCAAAATGTACAATGCGCTGAGCGAAGAAGAGCTTCCGTTCATTTTTATCACCATTGACAACTTTGACATTGTCAAGGATGAGATGCATGAGCTTGAATCGGAATTTGTCCAGCTTTCCAGAGACGGACAAAGCTTGGGTATCTACTTTATGCTGACAGCAACGCGGGTGAATGCTGTCCGCCAGTCATTGTTAAATAACTTGAAAACAAAGGTTGTCCATTATCTCATGGATCAATCAGAAGGATATTCCATTTATGGCCGTCCGAAATTCAATCTTGAGCCGATTCCGGGACGCGTCATCATTCAAAAGGAAGAGCTTTATTTCGCGCAAATGTTCCTGCCTGTTGACGCTGATGATGATATCGGCATGTTCAACGAGCTGAAATCAGACGTACAGAAACTTCAAGAGCGATTTGCTTCAATGGAGCAGCCGGCACCGATTCCGATGCTGCCTGAGAGCTTGTCGACGAGAGAATTTTCTATCCGCTTCAAGCTGGAACGCAAGCCTTTATCTGTACCGATCGGGCTTCATGAAGAAACAGTCAGCCCAGTCTATTTTGATTTAGGCAAGCATAAGCACTGCCTGATTTTAGGCCAGACTCAGCGCGGGAAAACAAACGTCTTAAAAGTAATGCTCGAACATCTGATTGATGATGAAACTGAAATGATCGGCCTGTTTGACTCGATTGACCGCGGCTTATCTCATTATGCGAAGGAATCAGATGTTTCATATTTGGAAACGAAAGAAGATATTGAGCAGTGGATTGAAACAGCAGAAGACATTTTCAAAACAAGAGAGGCCATGTATGTAGAAGCCGTCCGCCAAGGAGACGCGCAAAATCTGCGATTCTCACAAGTGGTGCTGATGATTGACGGGATAACGAGATTCCAGCAGACGATTGATACGAGAATACAAGACCGTCTCGCTAACTTCATGAAATCATACGCTCATCTTGGGTTCAGCTTTATCCCGGGCGGAAATCACAGCGAATTCTCAAAAGGCTATGACTCCTTGACGACTGAGATGAAGCAAATCCGCCACGCGATTCTGCTGATGAAAAAATCTGAGCAAAATGTCATTCCTCTCCCGTACCAAAGACAGGAGCCTGAGATTCAGCCGGGCTTCGGATATGTTGTGGAAAACGGGAAGGAGCAAAAAGTTCAAATTCCTTTATGTTCTGCTGAAAGGGAGAGTGCTAGATGACAGAACAACGAAAAAGCTTGATCAAGTTAATATCCGCCGTCATCATCATTTTGCTGCTGCCGGTGTTGTTTTTCCGATTTATCGGAGACGACCCAACGAAAAAAGCAGTCAATTCCACCCGGCAAATCGCGGTGGTGAATGAAGACACAGGCGTATTGAGTGATGAGGTAAAGTCTGATGAAGAGGACAAATCCGCCCAGTTCGGCAAGGAAGTAGCGGCCGTTCTGGGTGAACGTCCTGATTATTCGTGGACGGTCGTAAACCGAAGCGCGGCCGAGACCGGTCTCGCTTCAAAGAAATACGATGCGATCGTCTACATTCCCTCAGACTTCTCAAAAAACATTTTGAGCTATGACAAAGACCATCCTCAAAAAGCAACGCTCGAATTCAGCATTCAAGATAACCTGAATGCGGTTAACAAAGAAAAAGTTCAGCGTGAGCTTGAGGATGCCCAAAAGACAATGAACAAAAAAATGTCGGCCTTATACTGGAATTTTGTTTCACAAAAAGTGGACAACGTCAGAGGAGAATTTGACAAGATCGTCAATAAAGAATCTGAATTCCAGAATGTCATGTACAACTTTTACAAACCAAGCTCTAATGATTTAGCAGGTGAAATCAAACAGCAAAAAGACTTAATCGATGAGCTGAAGAAATCAATGAATGAAGCGCAAGGCACGACAAAAGAAAAAGCTTCTACAGCGGAGGAAGCCAAAAACACGCTGAAAGAATTCATTGATACAGTTGAAAGATACAAAGAATATCAAGAAAATCAGAAAAAGCTGCTTTTGGCAGCCCAAGATTCAACACAGCAGCAAATCCGGACAGGTCTGGATGCCATCCAAGCACAGCAAAAGGCGAATCAGTTCAGCGAACGCATGAGCGGGTTGGCAACTGGGATCAGCCAAGCGAAGACACAGCTCGGACAAACCAGTAATGTGCTGGCAAACGCCCAGCAAATTAGGGAAGGGCAAGTGTCCCAGCAGGAACTTGGCATGGCAAAAATCCAAAGTAATTTAATCGAACAATATCAGGCCGCATCAAGACAGGCTGCACTAAATCAGGTGTATGAATTGCTTGTCCCGGCACGTCAGGCATTGACAGTTGCGAAAGGGGACGACCCAGTCATAGACGATGGTTCTGACAACAATGATAAAGATAAAGACCCTAAAGAAGAAGATCCTGAAGAACTCAAAATTGATCTTGAAAAACAGCGTGAAGAACTGAAAAATATCGCTGCTGATATTCAGGATATTTCAGACAATCTGAAGGAGCCTGAAAAAGAGGACCCAACACCGGAGGACCCGGGTACTGAACCAGACGATCCGTCCACTGATAATCCAGAAAAACCTGATGACGGGGGCAGTACAAATCCCGATGATACGCAGGGCGACACAGGGAACGACAATAACAGCAGTGATACCGGTAATGACGGACAAACGGACGGCAGTACTCACGATCAAGACCAGCAGAAGGGAACAGACGGTCAGGAGCAGAACGGCGATGCCTCTGATGGTGCGTCCGACAGCGGACAAACCGAAAAGGGCACATCTGCCGAACAGACTGCATCTTCTGATTCAGCCCTTCAATTTATCAAGCTGGCAAATGAAGGCGGAACCGGAGATTCAGGAGATACCGGTAGCGGCGGAGATACGACGGAGCCTGGGGACCAAGATCAACCAGGAAACGATGACATTTCTGATATCGCCAAAGCAAAAGAACAGCTCAGCAAAGCGTCAGAACGAATTAAGCAAATCGAAGAAGAGCTGAAGGAAAAAGAAAATACACATAATGAAGCACTGAAGAAGAAGCTTCAAGAATTGAAAGAGCAAATGGACGGTCTAAATGATGAAATAGATGATCTCAAAGACCAGGTGAAAACACTCGATGATAATCTCAAAAGACTCGAAGCGAAACGGAAGCGGGAGTTTGAAGGGATTTACAGTGCGATTCGCGAGCTTGAAAATAAAGATCAGCTTCAGTTTTCAGGAGAAATCAATACAGAAAGCATCTCCGCTTTAATGAGATACTATAAATATCTATCTGTTTATGATTCTGTATTATCCGGTACGATTGACAGTGCTGCAAAAGCCGGCGCTATTGACGGCCAGCAGGGCAACGTCAAATCAGTCCTGGCTCTCTCACCTGAAGAATCAGCCAGCTGGGAAGCTCTCAAGAACAACACGATGCAAACTGATGAAGACATTAACAGCTTCATCGACGGAATGACCAAATTTGCGGACGACTACAGCGGATTTATCCGTGACTCTCAAGCAGGTGTTCTCGACGAACTGACGAAAATCTCTGAAAGTGCCGCAAAAGCGACAGAACAGCTTGTAACGGGCGCAACGCAGGAATCTGCGACGTTCAGCAACGATGGGCTGTCTGGCACCATGGCACTGAGTGTCCAAGATACAGTCGGCCAGGAAGTGCTGCAAATGTCAGACATGATGGGTTCATTGTCTGATCGCCAGTCAGGCATCATTGATTACACAACCAACATGCAGCAAAGCGTCAATGATGTTCAAGCGAAAGCCGACACCTTAAACAACAACTGGGGGAAAAATGTCGCTTCCACGAAACTCGTGCGCAATGACGTATACGGCATACTCGGAAACACATTAGTAGATGGGCAAAACAATGGCTATGTATATGATTACTTGGCGAATCCGCTTAAAATCAGCGGAGAGGTTCCGGAAGAAAAAATTCAGACGGTACCTCCGGTTGTCATCCTTGTCATTGTGTTGATCAGCAGTCTGTTAATCGGCTATTTCAGCTCGTATTACCAAAACGCACCGCTTCTCGTCAAAGGAGCTTTATTCGGAATTCTGAATATCCTTGTCGGACTTATGATCAGCTTGTTCGGTTTGAATATTTATTCACTGCCGGACGATCAGACGATTAAGTGGTCGGTGTTTACGATTCTATTGCTGGTCGCAAGCTCTGCCTTCATCCGGACGGCATTCAGATTCGGATCAATCCCTGGCTGGGTTGCTTCAGCGGCAATGATTCTATTCTATGTCGCACCGCTTATTGATTTGATCATGCCGAACTTTACATTTGAAGATCCGGTTTCGAAAGTATATATCGACATCCAGTACGGTACTGGGCACTTGTTTACAATGGGAATAACAGTTCTGCTGATCATTACGGTGATTGCCGCGGCTCTGCCGCTGATTATCCGGCTGATGGCTGAACACACAGCAGAAAGCGATGAAACGTATGAAGCGTAATCGCAGCATGGAAAAGGGGATCATGATTTGTATGCTCTCCTTTTCCCTTTTCATACCCTCTGCAGCTGCTGCCCAAACTGAAGAAAATACAGATGTCGCGCCAAACCAGTATGAGAAAAAAGACATCGAAATCGATACGAATTATTTACATGAAGATACCTACTATGAAGAAAAAACAGAACTGCCTGAGGAACAGAAGGATATCACTTTTGATAAACCGAAGGACAAGGACGCCGAGCTGATAAAAGATTTGTTTACATCAACAAATGCCGAGGATTCCAACACGATTGCGGCCCAGTCGAAACAGCTTGGAATTACTTTTGCTGAAAAACCAATGACAAAGACATCATCAACGGAAACAGAAGATGAACAAGAAACATCATCATTGCTGCTGCCGATGATCTATGTCGTACTGATCCTGCTCGGAATTGCAGGCATCGTGTTCCTCATCCCAAAAGTCACAGCGCAGGAAAACAAGAAGGCGTAGGCCGCGTGCTTGTGTTGTGTAAAAGCGGTGCCGTACAATAATAACGGAAAAGGAGGTTTCCAATGGAACTTTATATCATCACCGGAGCGTCAAAAGGGCTGGGTCAAGCCATTGCATTACAGGCTTTAGAAAAGGGGCATGAAGTCCACGCCTTATCCAGAACGAAAACGGATGTCTCTCACAAAAAACTAACGCAGCATCAAATAGACCTCATCAATCTTGAAGAAGCTGAACAGCAATTTGAAACATTGCTCTCATCCATCGATCCAGATCGTTATTCTGGTATTACCCTTATTAATAACGCCGGAATGGTAACGCCGATCAAACGTGCCGGCGAAGCGTCTCTTGACGAGCTTCAGCGCCATTATCAGCTGAACCTGACTGCGCCCGTGCTTTTGAGTCAGCTGTTTACAAAACGGTTTGCTTCATACAGCGGCAAAAAGACGGTTGTCAACATTACTTCAGGAGCCGCCAAAAATCCATATAAGGGATGGAGCGCGTATTGCAGTTCAAAAGCCGGGCTCGACATGTTTACGAGGACATTCGGATTTGAACAGGAGGATGAAGAGCTGCCGGTGAACATGATTTCGTTCTCACCTGGAGTGATGGACACTGAGATGCAGGCCGTCATCCGTTCTTCATCGAAAAAGGATTTCCACCACATTGAACGATTCCGGAAATTAAATGAAACAGGAAGCCTTCGCAGTCCGGACTTTATTGCCGGCACGCTGCTTTCTTTACTAGAAAAAGGGACGGAAAACGGCCGCATTTATGATATTAAAGAGTTTTTGTAGAGCAGATATTTTCTGCTCTTTTTTTATACAAAAGGCTACAGCCAGCGCATTTTATTGAACAGCCGCATATACTGACTGAAACGCTGCTTTTAGGGTATAACAATGATGATAAGAAGATCAAAATGATGTGACATAAGAATTGAGTTTCTCTGCAAATTATGTTAGGATTCTAAAAATATCTAAAGGAGGGGTTTCCATGAGAAAGGTTACATTAATGGATGTTTTCACCCATCCAATTGCACAAAAATATCTTCAGCGTTCCGGCGTGGCACATGCGATTGCCTGCGCTTATCATGCATACAGGCTGTCTGTGAAGGCTGACATTAATCCTGATTTAGCAGCAAAAGCGGCACTGCTTCATGACATCGGCCATTATGAATGGTATACAGACGGAAAGTGGGATTATGAGAAATATAAAAGAAATGACATTCATGCCATTAAAGGGGCGGAACGGGCGCATAAGCTTCTGATTCGGCTTGGCGAGGAACCGAAAGCGGCAAAAGAGATTGCACTAGCTATTTTGCTTCATACAGATTCCTATTTGCCTGAAGGCGAATTAGATAAAAACACGCTGCAGCAGATTGTCAAAAAAGCGGACGAACTGGATGAAGAGCCGGGCGGCCACCATCATTACCGCCAAATTGATCCTTCAACCGCACGAAAAAAAATAGAAAAGCTGGACCAATTAATCGACCAAGCCCAGGCATCCGTGATAAAGCCTGTATAAGTACGGAACAGCGCCAGCTTTCTTCGCTGTCTCCGCTTCATCGATACTTCCTTTACACCCGCTTCCAAACGTATTCTCCTAAAATCTCCGCACCCCTTTGTTTTATCAGGTAAGCCTGTGTCATTATCCATAAGCGCGGCATAAGCTGAGATAAAACACACAAAGGGGATAAAAGTATGGTCAACCAAGGTAGTCCGCAACTGGTCTCTTTAGTCGATCCTTATGTCTATCAGACCATTAAAAAGCTCATCGGCTCAAGGTTCGTTATACAGACAGTACGAGATACGGTCAGAGGCAGACTGATCGATGTAAAACCTGACCATATCACAATTGAAGGAGCCCGAAATTCTGTTTGTTTGATCAGAATCCAGCACATGATTTCCGTCACCCCAGATTACAGTGAGCGGGTCTAACAGTGCTTGCGCATGAAAAATAGGCGTACAACAGGACGTCCTATTTTTCAGTTAAGCGCTGTAAAAATGTACTATGATACATTGTTCCGTCAAGGTCAAAACCGGCAAATTCCTGATAGTTACCATCTGAAAAACAGAAAGTGACGCCGTACACTGTATAGCAGGAACGGATTGAAGCATGCTGGCAGACCCGAAAATGATAACCTTCTGAATCTTTTACATATAGCCGGGATTTCCCGGCAAATGGGGCACAGAGGTGTGCTGCCTCACCAAAACATTCGAATCCGGCGATTTTGCCGTCTTGGCTGATATCCAGCAGGAGACAATCATTGACTCTGAGCTCCTCAGTCCGTACATTACTGTTCTTTTTCGGAGGAAGAACATAGATATAAGCCAGTTCTGAATCTGTATCGTATGTCACGGCCTTCATCACCAACACTCCTTTCATTATATTAAGAGTTCTGATATGAGTTCATTTTTGTTACAATGATGGGGTATAAGTTCTTTTATCTGACAGACAAAGAAAAACTAGGAGGAACAAAGCTTGTTGAAATCAAAAGTCCATTTTTGGACATTGCAGATTTTATTTGTTTTGCTGATTATTTTTGTAGCAACAAAAGTTTCATTTGTATTTCAGCCGTTTATTGTTTTTATCTCGACATTGTTTTTCCCGATGCTAATTGCGGGAATTTTGTATTTCATATTTAATCCGGTCGTCCGCCTGCTTGAGAAAAAAATTCCGCGGACATTATCCATTCTATTGATCTATTTACTGTTTATCGGTTTGCTTGCCTTTATTTCAGCGTCAGTCGGACCTATCATCACCTCACAGGTGACAGGGCTGTTTAACAACCTTCCTGATTATATAAAACAGATTCAGGCGCTGACAAAGGATTTGTCCCATTCTCAATGGTTTACCTGGATGATGAACCAGGATTATGTATCGATATCAAAAATTGAACAGTCATTGACAAGTTTTCTCCAAAACCTGCCGCAAAATATCACGTCCAGTTTATCTGCGGTGTTTGGTGTCGTGACAAACATCACGCTTGTTATTATTACTGTTCCATTTATCCTTTTTTACATGCTGAAAGACGGACACCGCTTTCCGCATTTGGCAGTAAAAATTCTACCGGCTTCTTATCGGACAGAAGGCTTAAAGATTTTTAAAGATTTATCCGATACGCTTGCGGCATATTTCCAGGGGCAGCTGTTAATCTGTCTTTTTGTCGGAACAGCGTGTTTTATCGGCTATTTAATTGCCGGACTGCCGTATGCCCTGATTCTCGGGATTGTCATGGCGATTACCAATATCATTCCCTATGTCGGGCCTTTTCTCGGTGCCGCGCCGGCTGTCATTGTCGGTTTTATGGACTCGCCGGCCAAAGCGCTGTTTGCAATTATTGTAGTCGTCATCGTTCAGCAGCTGGACGGAAACCTGCTGTCTCCTCTTGTGATCGGAAAGCGGCTGAATACCCATCCGCTTACGATTATTTTGCTGTTAATCGGAGCGGGAAGCTTCGGCGGAATTCTCGGCATGATTTTAGCGGTGCCGGTTTATGCGGTAGTGAAGGCGTTCTTCCTGAATATTGTCCGCTTAATCAAGCTGCGCCAGCGGTCACGACTCGAGGAAAACGCAAAGCCAGCTGAATAGGCGGGCACCATTATCGGCTCTTTGCATATGATGCTGTAAATCAATGCGGAGGTGGGGAAATGCCTGCAATTGTGGGGCCGATTTATATCATGTCAGTTACGGGTAATGCCGCGGCAAGCTTTGGAGACGTATTTGCGATTTCGCCCAAAAGCGTCGCTCATTCAGGGGCGGGGTCAGGCGCATTTCAGCTTGGTGATTTTGTAAAGATTAACAACCAAACGAGTAAAACTCTCTTCAAAGATGCCGATATCACTGATGAAACAGTTTCGTTTAACGGGTAACAGCCTTTTCACAAGAGGCTGTTGCTTTTTTATTGTATAATATGGGTAGTCTTTGAATAGAGAGGTCATGTTATGAAAATCAGAAAAGCAAATATCAATACGCAAACCGGAATGATCACGGACGTGTATCTGCATGAAAACAGAAAAGAACTGCGCACGCTTGTAGCGGTACCGCAGCTGGAGTGGAGCACGATCATTTCCTATGAAGAAGATAAAGCAACTCTGCCTGAACGGCTGGAAGCGTCGTTGCGCCGGCATACAGAGGAAACCCCTGCTGGTGAGCTGGCCAAAAAAATCATTCATTGGGTAACAGAAATGTAAACGGCGCTTGAAAGTTTAGCTCCTGCCTGATCAGGTGATAATGAAGACAAACAAGACGGGAGGACAGGCTTTTGAGTGAAGATAAAATGGATCTCTATTTGCAGCAAGGAATGTATGGGCCTTTGGAGACAAAGCCTGACGAGCGCCATTTGTTTTTAGGCTCTTTAAGAGAAAGAGTCGTTTTGGCATTGACGAAAGGACAGGTGCTTAGAAGCAAACCTTATAAAGAGGCAGAGCACGAGCTGAAAAACAGCCATAACGTCACCCTTTTGATTAATGGAGAGCTTCAGTATCAGTCTTACTCTCCTTATATCCAAATGGCGAACCGGTACGGAGTGCCCTTCAAGATTGTATCTGATCTTCAGTTTCATACGCCTTTAGGCATCGTCATTGTGGCTGACATCGCTGTGAATCGTGAATTGATATATATTCAGGACGACATTTATAATCGGTCAGTGCTGAAATCTTAAGAGACAAACGGACCGTTTGTCTTTTTGTTCATGGCAATTCACTTACAACTGGAGATAAGATATAATGTTCTCATACTGATGGCGGGGAGGCCGGCTATGAAAAAAGCACTTATTTGTATTGATTATACGAATGATTTTGTGGCGAGTGACGGAAAATTGACCTGCGGGGAGCCCGGCAGAATGATTGAAGAGGCGATCGTCAATTTAACTGAAGAATTCATCACAAACGGTGATTACGTCGTATTAGCAGTAGATTCTCATGATGAAGGGGATCAATATCACCCTGAAACCCGTCTTTTTCCTCCGCATAATATAAAAGGCACGGAAGGAAAAGATCTGTACGGAAAGCTTTTGCCTCTATATCAGAAACATGAACATGAGCCTAATGTTTACTACATGGAAAAAACGAGATATTCTGCTTTTGCGGGAACTGATTTAGAGCTCAAACTCAGAGAGCGGCAGATTGGCGAACTGCACCTTGCCGGTGTCTGCACAGATATTTGTGTGTTGCATACAGCTGTTGACGCATATAACAAAGGTTTTCGGATTGTTGTGCATAAACAAGCTGTTGCCAGCTTTAATCAGGAGGGGCACGCATGGGCTCTTTCCCATTTTGCAAACAGCATCGGAGCGCAAGTGGCAGAGTAAGGAAGGGGAAAAACAGTGTTAGAGTACGGATTTAAAGATGACAGCCTGTCATTACATACAGACCTTTATCAGATCAATATGGCGGAAACGTACTGGAGAGACGGCATTCATGAAAAGAAAGCGATTTTTGAGCTGTTTTTCAGAAGGCTTCCGTTTGAAAATGGCTATGCCGTATTTGCGGGCTTGGAAAAAGCCATTGAATACCTGGAAAATTTCAAGTTTACGGATAGCGATTTGAGTTATTTACAGGATGAACTCGGGTATCATGAAGATTTTATTGAATATTTGCGCGGCTTATCTTTTACAGGTTCACTTTACTCCATGAAAGAAGGAGAGCTCGTTTTTAACAATGAGCCGATTATGAGGGTGGAGGCACCCCTGGTAGAAGCGCAGCTGATTGAAACAGCTTTGCTCAACATTGTGAACTATCAAACATTAATCGCAACAAAGGCTGCCCGGATTAAAGGCGTCATTGGTGATGAAGTTGCGCTTGAATTCGGAACAAGGCGGGCACACGAAATGGATGCGGCCATGTGGGGAGCGAGAGCAGCCTTAATCGGCGGCTTTAGCGCGACAAGCAATGTAAGAGCCGGAAAGCGCTTTAATATCCCGGTTTCCGGCACACATGCGCATGCGCTTGTGCAGGCTTACCGCGATGAATATACAGCTTTCAAAAAATACGCGGAAACACATAAGGACTGCGTCTTTTTAGTTGACACGTATGACACGCTTCGTTCAGGCATGCCGAACGCGATTAGGGTTGCCAAGGAATTCGGCGACCGCATTAATTTCATTGGCATCCGTCTGGACAGCGGCGATTTGGCGTACCTGTCAAAAAAAGCCCGGAAAATGCTTGATGAAGCAGGATTTACAGATGCGAAGGTGATTGCTTCAAGCGATTTGGATGAGCACACCATTATGAATTTAAAGGCTCAGGGAGCGCGCATTGATGTCTGGGGTGTCGGTACGAAGCTGATCACTGCCTATGACCAGCCGGCTCTCGGCGCAGTTTATAAACTCGTTGCCATTGAAGAAGACGGGAAAATGGTTGACACGATCAAAATTTCGTCCAATCCTGAAAAAGTGACGACACCGGGCAGAAAGAAAGTCTACCGCATTATTAATCAGTCCAACCATCATTCTGAAGGCGACTATATTGCGCTTTATGATGAGCAGGTGAATGATCAGAAGCGGCTCAGAATGTTCCACCCGGTTCATACATTCATCAGCAAATTTGTCACGAATTTTTATGCGAAGGATCTTCATGAGCTGATTTTTGAGAAGGGTATTCTTTGCTACCAAAACCCTGAGATTTCAGACATACAGCAGTATGTGCAGGATAACCTCAGCCTGCTTTGGGAGGAATATAAGAGAATCAGCAAGCCGGAGGAATACCCGGTTGATTTAAGCGAGGACTGCTGGAGCAATAAAATGCAGCGGATCCACGAAGTGAAAAGCAGAATTGAAGAAGAGCTTGAGGAAGAATAAAGAAAAACTGGCCTTTCGTTCGCGAAGGGCCAGTTTTCTTTATGTATATATTATTTTTCATGTTTAGACAATTTTCGTCAAATTATTTGATATACTTAGGGGTGAAAGCCGCGCGTATTGTAAGGGGGATAAATCAATGAGGGTGTTTGTTGCAAGACAGCCTATTTTTAATAGAAAAGAACAGGTTGTTGCTTATGAACTGCTGTATAGAGAAAGCGAAGAGAACGTGTATAGCGCTAAAGACGGCGATCAGGCAACAACAGATTTGGTGATCAACAGCTTTTTAAACATCGGAATTGAGAAGCTGACGGAAGGGAAACGCTGTTTTGTTAATTTTACGGAAAGCCTGATGTTTTCGAATCTTCCCACCTCCTTCAATCCGAAACAGCTTGTCATTGAAATCCTTGAAGATATACCGATCACGCCGGCCCTCATTTCTAGATGCAAAGAATTGAAAAAAATGGGGTATATGCTGGCGCTTGATGATTTTTATGCAATAAACCCGCAAGATGAGGACTTACTGGAAAAACTCATGAGCTATATTGATATATTGAAAATTGATTTTCTCAAAACAACACGAATGGAACGCAGAACAATTTTGCAAACCTACGGCTGTCGCGGCCTGATTTTTTTAGCGGAAAAAGTAGAGACCCGAAAAGAATATAAACAGGCGGTCCAAGACGGCTTTCAATTATTCCAAGGCTACTTTTTCAGCGAGCCGCGCATCATCAGCGGGCATGACCTATCGACTCATTTCTATTCTTACTATGAACTGCTTAACGAACTGAGCAAAGAGCAGCCTAACATAAAGCGTGTGACAGAGTACATAGAGCGGGATTTATCACTGTCCTATCAAATTTTAAAATTTTTAAACTCATCCCACAGCCGTTTGAGCCAGAAAATTGAAAGCATTCAACAGGCCATTATGCTGCTGGGATTTAATGAAATCAAACGGTGGATATATATTCTTTCCTTTAAGGATTTAAGCAGGAAAGGGCATTCCAGCAAGCACGAAATCATTAAGATTTCTTTGATAAGAGCAAAGCTTTGCGAACTGCTGGCGAGAAAGACATCCCGGCCGCAGCCTGCTTCTTATATGCTGATCGGAATGTTTTCTCTCATAGACACCCTCCTGCATAGAGAAATAGAGGAAATTGTTCAAGAATTGCCTTTAAAAGATGAAGTCGGGCAAGCATTATTAGGCCATCAAAACGACTACTACCAAATGCTTGAGCTTGTGAAATTAATTGAAAGCAACAACTGGGACACTTGCTCGGAATTAGGCAATCAACTCGACAAAGAAGAAGCGTATGAATGTTATCTTGAGGCTCTGGAATGGTGTCATAATCTTATGGACGCAAAATGATTGCGGTCCTCTGACCACCGCAAAGCAAGAATCATTCGGCTTTGCGTTCCGATAAGGCTGATGTAGATGCCGTCGGGATTAAAGACCGTATCCACTTCATGCCGGACGCCCATTTGTTTGATCAGGCGCCTTATGGTTTGTTTATCGGACTGCTCGGCTGCGGTCAGAATGCGGCGCGAGAGCTCCCGCGAGCCCGCAATGCGGCCGAGAACGAGCTGGGCATCCGCAAATATCCCCGCGGCCTGCTTCGCTGAACGGATAAAGGTATCAATATTGTTGGCAGGAGCGGGCGGACGGCGTACCTCATACGGATACACGTAAAACCAGGGATAACGATATCTCATGGGAGCACCTCACACAAAAGGGATGTTTCTATATTATAGATCCCTAATTGCCGAATATGACAAAGCGAAAAGGCCACAACTTTAGCGTTGCGGTCTTTTTCGGTGTTTGTCGGTCAGGAAACGCCAAGAATCGCATATTCAATTTTGAAAATACGGTATGAAGGACTATAGTCTTGCTTAGTGAAAATGCGAAACACGTTAAAATCAAGGGAATTAAGAATCTTTCTCAATTTGAGCAGAAATAAACGCTCTTTCGAATAGAGAGATAGTCCCGTTCTTGTTGTGATTCCTTTGAGTATAAGGGCCTATTGAGATTTGCGGTGTCACGCAGGACTTTTTTGTATACTTTTCGGTGAAAAATGAGCCGAAAGCAGATACACTATTAGTAACAGATCAAATACCTAGGACTCGTTCACCATACACAATTCATTGATCTTTCAAAAAAAGGAGTGTGGAAACGATGGAAAAGAAACTTGAAGAAGTAAAACAATTGTTATTCCGACTCGAACTTGATATTAAAGAAACGACAGATTCATTACGAAACATTAACAAAAGCATTGATCAACTCGATAAATACAATTATGCAATGAAAATTTCGTGAAAAAGACTTGGAAACAAGTCTTTTTTTTCGTTCTACCGATACAATAAATGGATAAAGTATTATATGATTGTTAAAAAACGAAAAACCTGCTGTCCTTTAAATGTCCCATTTAGTAAAATGGAATGGGAGGGGGGAAGTCGTTATTGAGCAGATATGTTTAGATTCTGTCCGGATCAAGGAGAAAATGAAGGAGATTGTAAGCCAAAAAATAATGAATCAGGACTTGGAACGATATCTTCAGAATTTTATTGAGTCTAAGGATACGTTTGAGTTTGCCGATTTGGCTCTTCATCATTATTTAGCTTTTAACGGTCAGGACCAAAAAGCAATCGAATTGCTAGCTGCCGGAATTGAATTGCTTATACTCTCATTCGATATTTATGATGACTTAGAGGATCAAGATAATGGAAGTGCTGTCTGGATGAAGATTGACTCGTCAATCGCTTTAAATGCAGTTACAGCTCTTTACACCCTAAGTATACAAGTGATGTGTCAAGCTAGTCATGAACCAGAATTTACACAAGAGATATTGAATTTTGCGTTACAATCAATTCAAGGCCAGCATGATGATATTGTGAATGCGCCGCAAACTGAAGAAGCCTGTCTTGAAATGATCAAAAATAAATCAGGAGCGCTAACGGCATTGCCCTGTGTAATGGGAGTAATGTTGGCAACAGGCAAATACCATCCCATTGTAGCTTCTTATTCTTATGAACTTGGGATTATTGCACAAATCGAAAATGATTACCAAGGTTTATATTATTTAAATAACGATTTTATTCAGAAGAAAAACACATTGGCATACTTATACTTAAATAAACGTTTTAATGCAGCTTCTGCAGAAATCTTGAGTTGGTATGAAAATGCTGAGTTGTTCTTATCATTGAATCCCAAACAAATAAAAGAAAAATTAACTGAGGCAGGCGTAGTGCAATATTTACTTGTAATGAAACACTTGTCATTACAAAAACTAAAGAAAGAAATTGCTAGATTAGAATTGCAAGAGAATAAAATAAAAAAATTAATAACAGGAATCATAAAATAAAGGAGGATTTATATGCAGGAAATAGTCGGATACTTAGTAAAAAATCCAGAAGTTTTAGATGAGGTCATAGAAGGCAGAGCCTCTTTATTAAATATAGATAAGGATCAATTGAAAAGTATAGTTGATGCCTTTAGAGGGCTGCAAATTTATACTAATGGTAATTGGGTTCCTTCGTGAGGCTTTAATAAATGAAGGCATGGTACAACAAAGTTTCAATTTTTTTGATTTTAGTTAGTTTAGTCTATGTAACTTATTTAACATATATAAGTTCGAGTAAACTTTTAGTTGGTGCAGCAGTAGCCGAAAATCAAGACAATGAAGTTGTAATAACAAATATTGAGGAATTTTCTACGGCTTATTACTCAGGCATACAAAAAGGGGACGTCATCAAAAGTATTAATAATCATAAAGTTAAGCGTCCTCTTGAAGTTCAAAAATATAATTCAAACCATGTGAGTTCAATAGTCGTCGAGAGAGATGGAGAAAAGGTTAAAATTAAGCCTGATTTAATGAATGATGGGAATTTTACTACTTTTGTGATCCCATTAATATTTTATATAGCCTGTCTATTTTGTTGTTTCTTCATTCTAAAAATAAATGAATCGAAAAAACTACTCTCTGCTTTGATTTTAATCATTTTCTTGTTATCTGCTTCTTTAGCATACTTAAGTGCGGGTGGATCTGCAAAGGGAGATTGGTTAAGCAGATGTATAATGGTATTCACTTTAACATCTGTAATGTTTAACTATCTTCTTTTCTTGTATCAGTATTTTAAAGAACTTGGCACTGTGTTATTTAACAAAAAAGTTTTTATATTATATGCAATTCCAGTACTAAATCTAGTTTTTGAATTGTTGCGAACTCAACTTTTCTTTAGACATTATGTGCCTAAAATAAATTTACTTTCGTTCTTTATTTCATTTATAATCGTGAGCGTATATTTTGGATCTATTTTAATTAAAAGTAAGGATACTGAACAAGCACATATTATAAAAGTTCTTACCATAATTAATATCTTATCTTTTTCGCCGTTTTTGTTTTTATATATAATACCTTATGTATTCTTAAGCACTGATGGGATTTCTTCTTTTGTAGCTGCTTCATTTATGTTCCTAATACCATTCTCTTTGGTTTATCAATTTATGACAAATAAAATTTATAATGTGGATTTTATTTTGAGCAGGTTAAAATATTATGGAATATTAGCATTAACGCCCACAATTATTTTAGTTACGGTATTCGAGTTAATAGGAAATCCAGCTGGAGATTTCTATTATTTCAGACTGGCGATTCTTATGTATATTATTATGGTGGCGGTCTTTTATTATAAGGAAGTACTTGATTTCAAATTTAGATTAAAAAGAGTTTCGGAAAAATTTAATTATCAAGACAGTATATATAAATTTACGCAGCTGATTAGAGATTCAACTTCTTTGATCCAAGTATTTGAGGAACTGAAAACTACAATACTTGAGGTTTCGCTTGTAAGCCGAGCCCATATTTATGAGGTTTCAGTTGATGGAAGTATTAAACTCTATGAAGAACTTAATCAAAATTCATTTGAAAAAGTCTATCAAAAAGAATTTAGAAAAGTAACATCCGAAATAGGGAAAATCGTTGAATTTAATAAAGGTTTTGTCATGAAAATAGGTGAACGCGGTGGTAAATCATTTGTGATCCTTTGTTTATCTAAAATGAATACGCCTCGTCTCACACTCGAAGAACTTTCTTGGCTGAAAACTTTGGCTTTTTATACAAACGTATCGATCGAAAACGTCATGAAAATTGAAGAACTGATGAGTCATTTAGAAGAAATAAAACAACAAGAATCCAACCCCGTATGGCTCAAAAAACTCATGTATACGATCGAGGAAAAACAACGCTCGGATCTCGCCCGCGATCTCCACGATTCGGTTCTTCAGGATTTGATTTCCTTAAAACGCCAGTGTGAGCTGTTTTTGGGTGATTTCAAGAAGGATGATAATCCGTGCCGTGAAGAGGTGCAGGACAAGCTTGTACAGATGAATGAGCAGATGTCTGATGTGATTTCGATGACGAGGGAGACGTGTCATGAGCTGCGGCCGCAGCTTCTGTATGATCTTGGATTGGTGAAGGCGCTGTCGAAGCTGGTGGCGCAGCAGCAGGAGCGGGTTCCGTTTCATATCCGTTTAAATACTGGGAGATTTACGGCTTCCCTTGATCTGGATTCGCAGCTGAATTTGTACCGGATCATTCAAGAGTTTCTGTCTAATGCGGTTAAGCACTCTCAGGCGACGGATGTGCTGATTATGCTCATCAGTATTCAAAACAAAATCGTTCTTCATTATGAGGACGATGGCGTAGGGTTTGATCAAGATAAAAATACTGAGCATTCTATGAGCATGGGGCTTTCTGGCATTAAGGAGAGAGTCAGGGCTTTAGATGGGCGCCTTCGGATTGAAACAAGTGAAGGAAAGGGCTTTAAGGCTGATATTGAAATCGAATTGTAATGGATTTATAACGGAAACGACTTGGCACAGGCCAAGTCTTTTTTATAAAATGGAAAAGAGTGAGTAAAAGGGAGGAAAACATGAAAAAGATACTAGTGATTGATGACCATCCGGCTGTCATGGAAGGCACCAAGACAATTTTGGAAACGGATTCGAATTTGTCTGTTGATTGTCTCAGTCCTGAACCGAGCGAACAGTTTATCAAGCAGCATGATTTCTCGTCATATGATCTCATTTTAATGGATCTGAATTTAGGCGGCGAGGTCAATGGGATGGAGCTTTCTAAACAGATTTTACAAGAGAATCCTCATTGTAAAATTATCGTGTATACCGGTTATGAGGTCGAGGATTATTTCGAGGAAGCGATTCGTGCGGGTCTGCACGGTGCCATCAGCAAAACGGAATCTAAAGAAAAGATCACCCAATACATATACCACGTACTCAACGGAGAAATTTTAGTCGATTTTGCTTACTTTAAACAGCTGATGACTCAGCAAAAAACAAAGCCGGCTCCTTCCTCTCAAAAAGAACAAGATGTGCTCACACCTAGAGAATGCCTGATTCTTCAAGAAGTTGAAAAGGGATTTACAAACCAAGAAATCGCAGATGCCCTTCATTTAAGCAAGCGGTCCATTGAATACAGCTTGACATCGATTTTCAATAAGCTGAATGTCGGTTCCCGGACGGAAGCGGTTTTGATTGCGAAATCAGACGGTGTACTTTAAATTAGGGGGTGTAATGATGGATACGAAACACACATTGCTTGAAGCGCTTGGTATTGAGATTGTTGAAAACACAGCGGAACGATGCATTGCGGTTATGCCGGTGGATCATCGGACGGTGCAGCCGTTCGGATATTTGCATGGGGGCGCTTCAGTGGCCCTAGCAGAAACCGCGGCGAGCGCAGGTGCACAGAACTTGATTGATCACACAACACAAGCTTGTGTCGGTTTGGAGATTAACGCCAACCATTTAAAATCTGTAAAGGAAGGAACGGTAAAGGCGGTAGCCGAGCCCGTTCATATCGGCAGAACGACGATTGTCTATCACATTCACATATATGACGAGCAAGAGAGGCTGATCTGTATATCCAGATGCACGCTGGCTGTCATCAAGAAATAAAAAAACAGCCGGAACTCTGCCTGTCCGGCTGCTTATTTTTATAAATAAGAATCCTCTTTTCGTTTAATCACAAAGTTTCTGATTCCGTTATAGTCATCCTGTACGCTTCTCTCATCAAGCTTGACGCCGGAGTTATACGCAGCACGGCAGATCAAGTGCCCGCCGATAGGCGACGTAATAAAGATAAAGAGAATCCCAAGCAGGATTTTAGCGGAGAGCTCCCCCGTCACAAACCACAAATAGAAGAAGACACCGAGCAGAATCATATTGACACCTAATGTTGAGCCTTTAGAAGCAGCATGAGCGCGTGTAAACACATCGGGAAGGCGAAGTACGCCAAATGAAGCAATGAGGCATACAAGAGCGCCCAGCAATATGAATACAGCCACAACGACTTTAGCGGTTTCGATCATTTTCGATAATCTCTCCTTTCTCCAGGAACTTGGAAAATGCGATCGTTCCGATAAACGATAAAATCCCCAGCAGCAAAATAATATCCAAAAACGCACTTGTTTTCAGCAAAATGGAGACAAGCGCCGTGATTGCGATCAGATTGATGCCGATTGCATCCAGAGCCACGACCCGGTCAGGCACAGTCGGCCCTTTAATGACACGAATGACATACAAAAAGGTAGACACTGCCATAATGCCGAGCGCGATTTGCAGGATCAGCGTAAACATCAGCGGCTCACCTCCTGTATGGCTTTTTCAAATGACTCCCGAATATCAAAAATCGCTTTTTCCGCATCCTCGATATCCATTGCATGAATATAAAGTATTGTTCTGTCATCAGAAATATCCATCACCAAGGTTCCCGGCGTTAGTGTAATGAGCAGGGAAAGCAGGGTGATTTCCCAGTCCTTCGTCAGTTCAGTTTTAAAAGCAAAAATACCCGGTCTGATATTCAATTTTGGAGATAAGACTGATTTCATCACACTGACATTGGCAAGGTACAGTTCCTTTATAAAAATGAAACAGAGCTTGATAATAGAAAACAATTTCCATAGATAAAACTGGCGAGTGAAAAAGCGCCGGAAGAAAAAGAGAGAGAGCATTCCCAGAATATAGCCTGTAATGAATCCTGCGGCGCTTGGACTGTTGCTTAAGAATATCCAGCAAAAAGCGAGAAACACATTTAATAAAATTTGAAATGCCATGCGATCTACTCCTTCAGAACAGCTTCGATATATTTTTCCGGATTCAGCAGCGTCTCGGCCGCTTGATCTACGTAAGGCGACACCCATTCTGTACCCAACCCGAAGAGAAGGGACAGCAAGAGAAAAATAGCTGCCGGATAAAGAAGTCCTTTAGCTGTTCGATGATTTGGTTTTGGCGTTTCTTTTTCTTCGCCCCAAAACGCATGTATAAAGATCCTCAGCACAGAGTACAGTACGAGCAGACTCGAAAGCAGAATCAGCATGGATATCGTAAATTCACCTTCTGCGAAGCCGCCCTCTGCAATTTTAAATTTGCCGACAAATCCGCTCAGTGGCGGAATGCCTGCAAGAGAAATAGCAGAAATGAAAAACATCCATCCAAGAACAGGATAGCGTTTGATCAGCCCGCCCATTTTATGCAGGTTCGCAGTTCCAGTCAATGCGATCAGCGTACCCGCCAGCATAAACAAAGCGCCTTTAATCAGCATATCGTGAATCAGATAGTAGATCGCGCCCTGAATGGATGCGGGGGTGTGTACTGCCACACCGAACAAAATCACGCCGACAGCGGTAATAATGTTATAGATCACAATTTTCATGACATTCGAATAAGCGAGTGAACCGATCACACCGAAAATCACAGTCAGCGCCGCCAGCCAAATCATCAGCTGATGGGTAAAGGCTGTGTCGTGAATAAAAATCAATGTGAAAACCCTCGCAATCGCATATAACCCGACTTTTGTCAGCAAAGCGCCGAACAACGCGGAGATTGCTGCCGGTGGCGCGTAATAAGAGCCTGGAAGCCAAAAGTAGAGGGGGAAGATTCCGCCCTTCATGCCAAATACCAAAAGCAGCAGGACACCAATCACAGTGATCAGCCCGGTTTGTCCTGTTTCGCTGATTTTCACGCTAAGATCCGCCATGTTTAACGTGCCGGTTACAGCGTATAAAAACCCGACCCCTATGACAAACAGGGCAGACGATACGATATTAAATACAATATATTTAAGGGATTCCCGCAGCTGAATTTTTGTGCCGCCTAATACAATCAGCATATAGGAAGCAATAAGCAGAAGCTCAAAAAATACGTACATATTAAATAAATCGCCTGTTAAAAACGCTCCGCTGACGCCGGCAAGCAAGAACTGAACGCCGGAGTAGTAAAAGGAGCGCTCCCGTTTTTCACCGATAGAACGGAAAGAATAAAGCCCAACCAATAAACCGATGATCGCTGTTGTGAGAACGAGAAGGCTGGCGAATTGGTCTGCGGCAAGCACAATGCCGTACGGCGCTTTCCATCCGCCTAAGCTGAGTGTCTGGATACCTTTTGTGAAGACAGTCTGTACAAGTATGCCGCTAATCACAATCCCGATGGCCGATGCCGCCGTGCTGAAGATTCTCATGAGCATAAGATTCTTCGCCATGAAAATCAGAAGAATAGCCGACAAAAGCGGGATCAGGATTGGCAAAATAACAAAATTATTCATGTTGATCATTTCCCCTCATTTGATCCATATCATCCGATTTCAATTCCTGATAAGCGCGAAAGGCCATGACGAGGATGAATGATGTAACGCCAAAAGAAATGACAATTGCGGTCAAAATCAGGGCTTGCGGAAGCGGATCGACAAATGATTTGGCATGCTCGCTCAAAATCGGAGCGGCGCCTTTCTTTAATCCTCCCATAGTCAAAAGCATTAAATGAACGCCATGGCTTAACAGTGCTGTTCCGATAATGACGCGAAGCAGGCTTTTAGACAGCAGCAAATACGTAGCAGCCATAAAAATAATACCGGCTAATACAGCCATTAAGATTTCCATTATTCTTCCTCTCCAATCGTTTGAATAATGGTCATCGTTATGCCTACGACAACAAGATAAACGCCTAAATCAAATATCGTCGCTGTGGCGAGCTCCGTTTTCCCAAGGATCGGCAGCTGAAAGTATCCGAATGTGTGGGTTAAAAAAGGAGCTCCGAAGACAAAGGAGCCAACGCCTGTTAATACAGCGAGCAGAAGGCCGGCTCCCGCGACATAAATGAAATTGACCGGCAAAAGGGAACGCACGGTTTTTAAATCATATGCCAGAAGCAAGAGAACGATGGAAGAGGACGTGATCAGTCCGCCGACAAAGCCTCCTCCGGGCGCGTTATGCCCTGATAAAAATAAATAGAAAGAGAAAAGCAAAATGATAAAGGATACAAGCTTTGTCGCGGTTTGAAGAATCAAGTCATTTGTTTTTTGTTCATTCACCGCTTTTCCCCTCCTCTTTTACTTTTGTTTTAATCATGCTGTAAATGCCGAGAGCGGCTATCGTTAATACCGTAATTTCAAACATTGTATCAAATCCCCTGAAATCAACAAGAATGACATTGACGACATTATCTCCTCCGCCGAGATCGTGGCTGTGTTTGACAAAGAAGGACGCAATGCTGTCTTTTGTCCGCTGGCTTGAGGATGCGATACCGAGCAGAGTAACGATAATACCGACGCCTAAAGAAATGATAAAATTCGTCATCCGGAACGTTCTCGTTTTTGTTTTCAGCCTCAGTTTCGGCAAGTGGTAGAAGCAAAGCAGAAACAGTGCCACAGAAATCGTTTCAATGACGAGCTGAGTCAATGCCAAGTCCGGCGCTCTGAAAATGACAAAAAACAATGCAAGTGTATAACCGACAACACCGAGTGCAATAATCGCCGTCAGTCTTGACCTAGCAAAAACAGTCGCCACTGTGGCGCTGATCATGACAAGCGTCAAAATGATTTCGTATACGCCGATTTTAGCCATGCCTTCCGTTTTAAATGAAAATCCGCCTTTAATGGCAAAAGCTCCGCCTATCAGAATGATGAAACCAGCGAAGATATACAGCAAATAATCTCTTAAAAACCCGGTCATATATTGTTTTGTGACCCGGTAAGAGCCTTTCTCCATCAGAGTCAAAAGCTTATCGTATAACCGGTTGAGTGTGAGTTTCGAAGGAAACAGTTTATAGATTCCCTTCCACTTATTCAGCGACAAATAACCAATTGTTCCGATCACAACAATACCCGCAGTCATGAGCAATTCCGTTGTAACCCCATG
Source organism: Bacillus sp. FSL L8-0358 (assembly GCF_038593095.1). NCBI lineage: Bacteria > Bacillati > Bacillota > Bacilli > Caryophanales > Bacillaceae > Bacillus > Bacillus sp. FSL L8-0358. Next base: position 3,120,931 of record NZ_CP151962.1, on the reverse strand, counting down.
CCACTGTGAAATGTGAACGTGGAATTTCTCATGGCCGTCCAGCAGTGTCGGATAGATTGAGTTCATCGCAGGCTCTATCAGGCTGTACGACAATATATTCGGGAAAAAGAAGAGACTGACAGCCAAAGCGACAAGAATGACCGGTGGTACGAGCATGCCGACAGGCGCTTCGTGAGCCTGTTTTTCAAGCTGTTCAGGCTGGTAACTTCCTCTGAATGTTTTAAACAGCAATTTCATGCTGTAGATAAACGTAAATACACTTCCGATCCAGGCGAGAACAGGGAACAGAACGCCCCATGTCTGCACGTTGAACAGGTCGAAATGTGTCACGCGAAGCATGCTTGTGAAAAACATTTCTTTACTCAAAAATCCGTTAAACGGCGGTAGGCCGGCCATTGAAAATGTCCCGATTAAGGAAATGGTAAATGTAATCGGCATAATCGCCATCAGGCCGCCTAGCTTCCGGATATTCCGTGTGCCTGTTTCGTGATCGATAATCCCGACTGCCATAAACAAGCTTCCTTTAAAAGTAGCGTGGTTGATTAAATGGAAAATGGCAGCCATAGCGGCAACTGTATAATATTCTGTATGGCCGTAATGAAGGGCCGCAGCACTGACTCCGAGCATGGAGATGATCATGCCGAGCTGGCTGACGGTTGAAAACGCCAAAATCGATTTTAAATCAGTTTGTTTCACGGCATGGAATGAACCCCAAACCATCGTAAAGAGGCCAACGAGGGACACGATCCAAAACCACTGAGCTGAAAAGGCGAAAATAGGACTGAATCTCGCAATCACATAAATGCCGGCTTTTACCATAGTGGCTGAATGGAGATAAGCGCTGACAGGCGTCGGAGCTTCCATCGCGTCAGGGAGCCAGATGTAAAAAGGAAATTGCGCTGATTTCGTAAAAGCCCCTAATAAAATGAGAATCATAGCCGGGATAAACAATTCGTGGCCGGCAATTAATTGAACCTGATGAACCATCTCTCTAATACTGAAGGAATCCGTTATCAAATAAAGGAGAATAAATCCGCCGAGCATGCACAGCCCGCCGCTGACCGTAATCAAAAGTGATTTGGCTGCGCCATAGCGCGACTTTTCCCGCTTATACCAATAGCCGATCAGCAAAAAGGATGAAAGGCTTGTAAGCTCCCAGAACATGTAGAGAACCATGACATTGTCTACTAGAACGACGCCGAGCATGGCGCCCATGAACATCAATAAGTAGACATAAAAGGGCCCAAGCTGTTCTTTTTCTTTCGATAAATAAAAAATGCTGTAAAGAGTGACTAAAGAGCCAATGCCTGTGATCAGTAAGGCGAATAATAACCCGAGGCCGTCTATATAAACGGTAAAGTTAATGCCGAGTGACGGAATCCACTCTAATACCGATCGAAGTGTTTCTCCAGATTGTGTCATCCTGATCATTGGGAGAAAGTATATAAACAGCAAGACGGGCAGGATCAACACAAACCAGCCCGTATGCACTCTTTTTGCGTATTTTGCCAAGAAGGGAATGATAAAAGCAAATAAAAAAGGCGATAAAATAGCAAGATGTAAGAGCTGCAAAGATAAGACCTCCTTTTCTCGTTCTCAATTGAAAAATGCGCTATGTATGAAATATACGGTCAAACGACCTAGTCCAAATTATATCGCACTTTTCTGCAAGCTGCCACGCTTCGAACTGCTGTAATGGGTTTTATGAGTTCTTTTGACCTCAAAATAAGTCTAACAAAAAAGAGGTTATTTGTATATTTAAAATCAATCCTGATCAAGCTGAAGGAAAGGAGCTGGTCATGTGAAAAGAAAAGTCGTGATGTGCTCAGGTTTATTCTGCTCAGTATTTGCAGGGGCATTCATGTTGAATCAATATGACGGGCGCAGCGGTGTGGCGGCTAGTGATGAGTGGGAGCTGTATTTACTGGAGCACCACCTGTCAGCCAGAATGAGTGAGACGGAATCAAAGGATCTGCCGTTTGGTCCCCGAGAGTATATTCGGATTGTGAATAAATAAAAAAAGAGTTCCGCATAAAACGGAACTCTTTCTGTTTATGAAGTGAAAAAACGAAGCAGCACTGTCGCGCAAATAACTGTGCCTGCACCGCCGAGACGGGTTGAAATTTGGGCAAACGGCATAAGGCCCATTCTTCCTGATGCCGATAAAATGGCAACATCACCCGTTCCGCCGAGGCCGCTGTGGCAGCAGGTAACGATTGCGGATTCAACCGGATACATGTTCATCAGCTTGCCTACGAAATATCCAGAACCAATCATCGCGATAACAACTGAAATACAAATGATGACAAACGGAATAGAAATCACAGACGCTACGTCATCCAACGGAATAAAGAGGATGCCGAGACCGACCATCAGCGGCCATGTAAAGCTTGAAGAAATAAACTTATAAAGCTGGTAAGCGCCTTCTTCCATTTTTTTCGGAAGAATATTCGCATACTTGACAGCCGCAGCTGAAATAATCATTAAGATCGCGCCCGGGATGAAGATGAATTTCTCCAATAACCCGCCAAAAATAAAGAATGTACACGCGAGCAGAACTCCTGCTCCCATTAGTTTAAAATCAATTTTTGCTTCGGCTTCTTTTTGATTGAAAATCTCATTTGCTTTTTTAGATTTTACGAGACGTCCGTTCCCATTTAGATCTGGACGCTTATCGCCAAGCTTTTTCATTAAGGCTGCACATATGATAGCAAAAACGTTTCCTATAATTGCGGCTGGAACCAGCTGAGACACAAATACATCAGCGGATGAGCCCAGTATTTGTGAATAGGCGATTGAAAGCGGCAAAATTCCTTCACCTATTCCCCCGGCAATAATTGGGACAACAACAAAGAAAAAGGAATCATAGGCACTATAGCCAAAAATAAATCCGACAAGGATGCCGGCTGTAACGGCCGCGATCGTTCCTGCAACCAGTGGAACGAACATTCTGATAAACCCCTGTATTAAAACAATTCTGTTCATACCGAGGATACTTCCCACAACAAGGCAAGCGATATAGAAATAAAGGAAGTTAGACGTTTTCATCAAATTGGTTACAGCGTCTAAAGATGTTGAATTCAGTACATTGTAAAAGACTAAAAATGAAGGAACAAACAAAGATAAAATAGCAGGGCCGCCAATATCCTTCAATATCGGTATGCGTTGGCCTATGTCTCCGAGAAACACACCAAGAATCATAATGATGGCAAACCCGCCAAGCATATTTGCCGGCAGCTCATTGTAATAGGCTGCAAGAATAATAATAACAGCTAATACTGTGTATAATGGCAGAGGAATCACACCGATTTCCCAAGACCAGATTTTTTGAAACAGGTTTTTCCCCTGTGAGTCTTTTTGCTCAGGTGAAATTGTCCCCGTTTTTGGAATTGCTCCCATGTCATACACCCCCATGTATTGTTTGTTACAGTCTACAAGAAAGCGTTAACACTTCATATTTTTTTAAGTTAAAAAACTAATAAACAATTAAAATAAGGGGGTCTTTTGGATTAGAAAAATCCCTGAGAATCGTCTTCCCAGGGGAGAATGTTTTATCTTTTTCCTTTAATATAAGGCACGCCATTGGCTTTTGGCGCATCTGCCCGCCCGATAAAGCCGGTTAAAGCGAGAATCGTTAAGACATAAGGAGCCATCAGCATATACACATTTGGTATGTCTTTAAAAAGAGGGAGCAGCGATCCAATGATGCTTAGGCTTTGGGCGAATCCGAAAAACAGGGCGGCCCCCAGTGCTCCGATCGGATGCCATTTTCCGAATACAAGCGCTGCCAGGGCGATAAAGCCTTGCCCGGAGATGGTAGAGTGCGTGAAATCAAGCGCAATTGTGGAGGCATATACGCCGCCGCCGAGACCGCCGAACAATCCGCTGATCATCACGCCGATGTAGCGCATTTTATATACGTTGATTCCCATCGTATCGGCCGCCATCGGATGCTCTCCGACAGAACGGATACGAAGGCCGAACGGCGTTTTGAACAAGATAAACCAGGAAATAAAGGCAAGTGCTATTGCAAGAATAGACGTATAATAGACATCCGAAAAGAAGATCTTTCCCAAGACGGGAATATCGCCCAAACCGGGGATTTTCGTCTTATAAAAAGGCTCTGGAATTTTGTCTGTCTGCGCTTTGCCGTAGATCAGTTTGACGATAAATAAAGTTGCCCCAAGCGCCAGCATGTTAATGGCGACACCGCTGACTGTCTGGTCGGCGCGAAACGAAATCGCCGCTGCCGCGTGAATCAGTGAAAACAGGGCGCCTGCTGCCATGGCGGCAAGGAGCGAAAGCCAAGGTGCGGCGGCACCTAATTCCGGACCAAAAAATAAATTAAATAACACGCTGGTGAACGCCCCGATAATCATGAGGCCTTCTAGACCGATATTTACCACACCTGATCTCTCGGAAAACACGCCGCCGAGAGCAGTTAAAATAAGCGGGGCCGCATAGACGAGTGTGGCAGGGACAATGATAGATAAAATCTGCACAATGTCCACTTAGTTCGCCCCCTTTTTCTTCAATTTGCCCATGACGAAACGAATCGCATAGCTTGAAGCCACAAACAGAATAATAATGGCAATCACAATATCAACGACCTCTGATGGAACGCCTGATTCAATCGGCATATTTAATGCGCCGATTTTCAGCCCGCCAAGCAGGCATGCTGCCAGTACAATGCCGACGGCTGTGTTTCCCCCGAGAAGAGCGACAGCGATACCGTCAAAGCCTACGCCGGTAAATGCGCCTTTCACTGCTGCGTATTCAAATGTTCCTAGGCCCTCCATGGCTCCGGCAAGGCCTGCAAAAGCGCCGGAGATAAGCATGGAGGTCATGATATTCTTCCGCACGCTCATGCCGGCATACTGGGAAGCGTGCTGGCTAAACCCGACCGCCCGGAGCTCAAATCCCTTTGTAGTTTTGTTGATGATAAACCACATGATAACTGCTCCGAGAAGGGCAACGATGATTCCCAAATGCAGCCGTGAGTAATCGGTGATCTGTTCAAGAAAAGGAGAGCGGAGGGAGGCGGATTCGTGAATTTTCCCCGTCTTGTCCTGATGATCTGTCAAAACGTTTGAAATGATGTAATTGGTCATGTGCAGCGCGATATAATTCATCATAATGGTGACAATGACTTCATGAACGTAAAATCGCGCTTTCAAAATGCCGGGAATTAACCCCCATAATCCTCCTGCAGCTGCCGCTGTAATCAATGCGAGCGGCAAGTGAATATATGCCGGTCCGTCAAACGCCGTACCGACCCAAACCGCTGCTGTCCAGCCGACGAGCAGCTGGCCCTCGACGCCGATATTAAAGAGTCCGGTTCGGAATGCAAAGGCGACAGCCAATCCGGATAAAATATAAGGCGTAATTTGCCGGATTGTTTCTCCGACATAATAGATTTCTCCGAATATCCCATTCCACAAAGCCGAATATCCGCTGGCCACACTGTAGCCGCTCACAAGCATAATCAACGCGCCGGCCGCAAGACCAAGGATGATTGCGGTGAGCGGCACGAGTAAATGAGAGAGTCGTTTAACCATTTGCTTTCCCCGCTTCCTTTTGTGTGCTTCCGGCCATCAAGAGACCAAGCTCCTGTTCAGTGGTGTCCTGCGGGTTAACGCTGGCGATAATGCGTCCTTCAAAAATAACGGCGATTCTGTCACTGAGATTCATAATTTCTTCAAGCTCAAACGAGAGGAGAAGAACGGCCTTCCCGGCATCACGCTGCTCAATGAGCTTTTTATGGACAAATTCAATGGCTCCGACATCAAGGCCGCGAGTCGGTTGGGCGGCGATTAATAAATCAGGATTTCGGTCTACTTCCCGCCCGATAATCGCTTTTTGCTGGTTTCCGCCTGACAATGCCCGCGCGTGTGTATATTCATCCGGCGTTCTGACGTCGTACTCAGTGATCAGGCTGCATGCTTTTTTGTACATTTCGCCTTTATGTAAAACGCCCAATGCTGAATACGGCTTTTTGTAATAGCTTTGCAGCAGGATATTCTCTCCGATTGGAAAATCAAGGACGAGACCGTGTTTATGGCGATCCTGAGGAATATGCCCGATCCCGGATTCAGTGATTTTTCTTGGCGTCAGGTTTTGGATCTGTTTTCCGTTTAAGGTGATTGTTCCTGAATCTGTTTTGCGGAGTCCTGTCACCGCTTCGATCAGCTCTGATTGCCCGTTTCCGTCGACGCCGGCTATGCCGACTATTTCTCCCGCTTTGACAGAAAGAGACAAATCTCTGACTGTCTCTATTCCGCGGGTATCTTTTACAGTTATGCCGTCAATCGCAAGCACTTCCGCTCCCGGCTGAGCAGCTCTCTTTTCGGTTTTGAACGATACCTCACGGCCGACCATTAGACTGGCGAGTTCGTCTTGGTTTGTATCACGGACATCAAGGGTTTTGATGCCTTTTCCTTTACGGATAACCGTAACGCGGTCACAAATCTCCATAATCTCTTTCAGCTTATGGGTGATTAAGATGATGGACTTCCCTTCTTTGACCAGGTTCTTCATAATTTGCATCAGTTCCTTAATTTCATGAGGCGTCAAAACAGCCGTCGGTTCATCAAAAATCAGAATGTCGGCACCGCGGTAGAGGGTTTTTAATATTTCTGCGCGCTGCTGCATTCCGACTGATATGTCAGCTGCTTTTGCTTCAGGATGGATCTGCAGGCCGTATCGATCGGAAATGTCCTGCACCTCTTGGCCAGCACGCTTCCGGTCAATTCTGCCAAACTTCTTTGGCTCTTTCCCGAGAATAATATTTTCAGCAACTGTAAAGGTGTCAACAAGCATAAAGTGCTGGTGCACCATTCCAATTCCAAGGTCATTCGCTTTGTTCGGGCTGTTGATGTGCACCTTCTCGCCGCGCACCCGAATTTCACCCCGCTCCGGCTGATACAGTCCGAAAAGGACATTCATCAACGTTGATTTCCCCGCCCCGTTTTCACCGAGCAACGCGTGTATTTCGCCTTTTTTGACTTGAAGAATGATATTATCATTGGCGACGATACCAGGAAACTCTTTACGGATATTGAGCATTTCAATGACATATTCCATTGATTGACCGCTCCTTTTTTCAAAATAAAAGAAAAACAAGGGATAAGGGCTCGACCTCCTTATCCCTGCGATTCTTATTCAGCTTTGAAGGTTTTCAGCTCTTTCTCGGTTGCCGGGACTTCCAATCCGTCGATGATTTTTTTCTTCCATTTATCGACCGCTTTGATCACATCATCCGATAGATTTTGTTTAGATGGAGAAATGCCGACTCCGTCTTGATCAAGCCCGTAGGTAAGTGTTTCGCCGCCCGGGAACTTTCCGTCGCTCGCTTTTTTCGTTACATCTTCAACGACTGTATCTACTTTTTTCACCATGGAAGTGAGGGTGACGTTATCATCTGTTCCTTCTACCTGGCCTTCTGCGTATTGGTCTTTATCGACACCGATGACCCAGACATCGCGTTTTGGATCTTCTTTTTTCAGGTTTTTCGCTTCAGTAAAGACGCCTGTGCCAGTGGCGCCCGCAGAGTGATAAATAACATCTACGCCTGATTTATACATGCTTTCGGCGGTTGCTTTACCGACATCGGCTTTATCGAACCCCCCTGCGTATTTCACTTCTACAACGGCTTTAGGGTTAACTGCTTGCACGCCGGCACGGAAGCCGACCTCGAATTTTTTGATTAACTCTGATTCCATGCCGCCTACAAAGCCGATTTTTCCTGATTTGCTTGATAGGGCTGCGGCCACTCCGACGAGAAATGAGCCTTCCTGCTCTTTAAACGTAATACTTGCGACGTTGTCTTTATCGACAACAGCATCTATAATCGCAAAGTTTGTATTTTTGCGCTGGTCAGCAATTTCGCTGATTGAATCCTCCATTAAGTAGCCGACGCCGTAAATTAAGTCAAAATTCTCACGCGCCAATTTATTTAAGTTCGTTGTATAGTCTGCATCTGATTTGGATTGAAGGTAGTCGTAACCGTTTTTGCCTTTTTTCAGCCCATTCTCTTTCCCAAAGGCTTGGATGCCTTCCCAGGCTGATTGGTTGAACGATTTGTCATCCACTCCGCCTACGTCAGTAACCATCGCCACACTGAATTTGTTTTTGCCTTCGCCTGAGCCGCTGCTTTTTTCGCTGTTTCCGCATGCTCCTAATATGGTGCCTGCTGCGATCACAAGTGACATCGCCAATCCGATTTTTCGTTTATTCAAGATATAACCCCCCAGAAAAATTTGGTTCAAAGCTGATCCGGCCAGTCATGTGATGGGCTGTCCTGAACAATTTCTTATAATCGATAAAATTTTCTGATAATAACAAATGGAATGCGCTGAGACAGTTCTATTCTTCCCTGAATAAGCGTGGTGTGAGTATTTCCTTCGAAAGGCGGGGAAGAGAAGGATGCGGAAGGCGTTCCGGGCGGAAAACCGTGACATCGTTTTCTGAATTAAGACTTATGACTTAGTTTTTCGGGATCAACTTACCAATCATAATTTATCATTTAACTAATAAGAAATAAATAGAATTTCGCATAATTTTTTAAAAAGTATCTATTTTTAGAATTGTTTGCTTAAAAATGTTGAAAGGCCCTTTGTTATTCTTGTATAACTTAACAACAATAGAATCAAGCATTTTGGCAAGAGATATGACAGGAAAAACGCACTGCTCAAAGCAAGCAGTGCGTTTTTCTTATAGATATTGCTTTATTCCGTTAAGGTTACTGTTGTTGACGTTGTACTGAAACACAGGTCTTCCGATCGTTCCGTACGCCATTTCTACATTCAGAACCTGTATATCTTCAAGAAACTTTAAGTATTTTCGTATGGATACTTGAGAGATTTCTGTGTGCTTTGCCAAGTCTTCTGTCGTAAAAGATTCATTTTCAAATGACTGGATACTGGACCAGATCAGCTTCAGCGTGCTTTTTGTCAGGCCTTTAGGAAGCTGCACTTTTTCTGTTGCTTCTTTCTTTTGAAAAAGCTCGGCGTCCAGTTCTTTTTGGCTCATGTTGCGATGGGTTGAATACACCTTTTGTTTTCGTCTGTAATCAGACAGAGCCGTTTGGAATCGTTCAAATTCAAATGGTTTGATTAAATAATCAACAGCTCCGTACCGAAGTGTTTTCTTGATCACGTCAAGCTCGCTGGCCGCTGAGATGACAATCACGTCAACCGCTTCATTTTGGGCTCTCAATTCCGTCAGCAGTTCCAGCCCGTTTTTTCCCGGCATATAAATATCAAGCAAAATGAGGTCGATATGATGCTCGCCTAAAATATGCAGAGCGCTTTGAAAGGAAGAAGCGATGCCTTTCAGCTGAAAGCCATCTATTTGGCTTAAATATCGTTTATTTAATTCACCCACCATGGGGTCATCTTCAACTATTAGTACATTAATCATGATTTTCCTCCTTCGGTTCGTACGGGATGCGAATACTGAATGTCGTTCCTTCATTCTTTTCGCTTGTGAGGATCATTTGGCCTTTTAAATTTTCGATGCTTTGCTGTGTGAAATAAAGGCCGAATCCCCGGTTTTTGCCCTTTGTTGAATAGCCTTGTTCAAATACTTTGGCTTGGTCTTCTTCGGACATGCCTGCTCCAGTATCGGTAATTTCAATATCAAGTATGCTGTCATGGAAGCGCATGGACATGGTGATTTGTTTTTTCGGCATATCGGCAACGGCGTCTAAGCCATTGTTGATGAGATTTCCGATGATTGTAATGAGCTCATGGATGACAGAAGGGTCTGCCGCGTTCGGGATGACACCGTTGCATTCAATATCAAGATTTGCGCCCTGCTCACGTATAAAGCTTTGCTTTCCGAGCAGAAAACCGGCCAGTACGGAGCTTTTGACATCATTTATAATTTCACTTGTTTCTGATTTTTGCTGTATGGCTATATCTTTAATATAATCTCCAAGATCATCATACTCTTTCAGCTGGACGAGACCTAATATCACATGCAGTTTGTTCATAAATTCATGAGACTGCGCTCTCAGTGCGTTTGCATACATTTTAACACCGGAAAGCTGTTCAGCTAAATGTTTTACCTCGGTCTTGTCGCGGAATGTTGCAATCGCTCCGACAGTTTGTCCTTTCAGCTGGATAGGAACTTCATTAAACACAAGCTCCAGCCCGTTAATGCGGACGTCTCTGTCTTGAAGAGGTTTTTTGGTCTCAATGACCTTTTTCAAGCGGCTTTTCGGCAAGATGTCATCTACATCCTGATCAATGGGATTTGTGTTGATGCCCATTTTGACGAATAGGCGTTTTGCTTCCGCGTTGGCAAGTTTAATTTTGCCATGTTCATCGACAGCGAGTATTCCTTCCTTCGTCGATTCCAGCATCGCGCTCCGTTCTTCAAGCAGAGTCGCAATTTCATAAGGTTCAAGTCCGTACATGATATTTTTCACTGTACGGGCGACGATAACGGCTCCGATCACACCGACGAAGATGCTGACGCAAATAATAAAGTAAAGCGGCCGTAAGCTATGGCTGATCACTTCATCAATTTCATTTACGGTGATGCCGACCGCGACTGCACCGACTTGTTTTCCATTCTCCGCGTAGACAGGGACGAACGCTCTCTGCGATTTCCCGAGCGTGCCAGAGGCTGTGCTGATATGGACATGCCCTTTTAATACCTCGGACTCATCACCGCCTCTGAATTTTTTTCCGATTTTGCTCGGGTCAGGATGAGTTTTGCGGATACCGTTCATATCCATGACGACAACAAATTCCGTGCCGGTAATTTTCTGAACCCGCTTTGTGTAGCTCTGCAGTTCCTTTTGTTTTTTTCCGCTTTCTAAAGCAGCGGCTGTCATCGGCGCCTCAGCTACCATTTCAGCAGTCTGCAGCGCAGTGGCCTTTTCCTGATCTCTAATTCGTTTGGTGGTTTGGGCACCGACTGTAAAAAACGTAATGAGCAATGCGATTAATACAACGATACAAACAAATATGGTGAGTCTGGTTTGCAGTTTTAATGTTTTTTTCATATAAAACTTCCTTACGTTTTATGATTCCTGCGTACTACTTTACTCTCAAAATGCTGCTTTGTGAAGATTTGGGACCGTAATTCGTAAAAAGGAGAAAAAATGGAATAATTTATCTTGTCAATGTGTTTTAAGTCCTCCATAATAAATGAGGTAGATTATAGAAAGGGACTTTTTTATATGAAAAATACTTATTTGACAGGATATTTTCCGCTGATTGCGATCCTGCTTTTTAGTTCGTCCTTATCCATCTCAACTTCACTTTATGCGTTGAAGATGCTGTCTTCATTTGGAATGTATGATGGAATGCTCGATTATTTTTCAGAGAAAGGAATCAGGCTTGCGTTATTTGCTGCCTTTGCACTTTTATATTTTATGGTTCTGTCCGCTCTGAAATTAATTGCAAATACCGTGACCGAGCTGTCATTGCTGTTTTTTGCTAATGATCCGGAAGGGAACAACCTGAAAAAACTCAGAATGGGTTCCATGATTTATTTGGGCGGCGGAATCTTATCCTTTGTGCTCTTGCAAAATGTCATTTGGATTGTGATCTGGTTTGCGGTCGTCACGCTCGCTTACTTTGTGTTTACCGTATACCGGATTTATTCGACGCTTTCTCTCATGTCATTAGTTGGATTCATTCTATTGGAACTGCTGTTTTGGTTTACCTTTGTTATCGGTATTCTGTTCATATTTATCAAGCTTTATAATAGCATAATGGCTAGCTTACCTGTGTAAGCTAGCCATTTCAGCGTTTGGTGGTCAGATTTGCGCTTCGTGCTCTATACGCAATGAAACGGCGGCTAGATTCTCAGGTTTCCGCCGTTTCACATCCAATGCTCGCTCTTCATCGACTTCAAAAGTTTTCAATCACGCTGAAAAGATGACAAAATCCTAAAACGAAGCCGTTTTAGGATTTTGTCAACAATCTGTGATGGCTAGCTTCCTAGCCATTTTTTATTTACGGTAAAAATCTTTTTTTAATAGAAGGGGAGGGGAGCATACATTCATTTTTTTTGCCAAACCACTTATAGCGGTTGTTGGCAATGAAAGAATAGACCATATCTCTGACAGGCTTCGGCACTGAGAAAAACAGGACGAAGAGCCGCCATGGGCCTCGCAGATGCCTGAAAACCTTAATGGCTGCAGTTGACTTTGTGTACACTTGGCCGTCTTCAATAAAGACAAAGCTGTCAAACCGATCAGTCGGAAGCCCGCTTTTTTTCAGCAGGCTCTGTCCTGTTTCCGACTGCAGCGATGTGAAAGAAATCAATCCGTCCGGATCACGTTTAATGATAAACTGCACGGCGCCATTGCATAAATTGCAGACACCGTCAAACAGCAAAACGCGATTTGGAATTTGTTCTGAAGTCACTCCATATCCCCTCCGATCCTTTAATAAGCCGCTTGCAGCGTTCCTTTCCAGATGGAAAGCTGAGGGCTGATGCTGTGAAGATATTCAACGCTGGTCGGTGTGTCCTTTCCGACCCAGACACCCATTGTATACGTATCAGTCAGGCCGACAAACCACATATCGTGATAATCATTTGATGTTCCGGTTTTACCGCCGATGTAAGGCGCATTGAAATATGCTTTTTTCCCTGTTCCGCTTTTCACAACGGAAGACATCAGTTTTTTCAGCTGCATGTTCGTGCGGACGCTGAATATTTGAGTCGCTTTATCATTCCATTTATAAAGCGTTTTTCCTTTAAGGTCTGTCACCTTTGTAATCGCATGGCTCGGCGTATAGCTTCCGCTGTTTCCGAATGTCGTATAAGCCTTTGTCATCTCAAGAGGCGTCATGCCGTTTGTAAATCCGCCAAGCGCCGCCGGAAGAAGATAGTCACTGTCGACAAGTTTGGCAAAATGATACGGCTCAATATAACTGAATGCCTTTTGGATGCCGACGCGGTCGAGCATTCTAATAGCCGGGGTATTATATGAATTTTTAAACGCCGTATCAAGCGTCACTGTGCCGTAAGTGCGGTTATTGTAGTTTTGCGGACAGTAGTCTTTGCTGCAAAACTTGCTGGCATCAATGGTGCTGCTTGTTGTCGCGCCGGTCTGTTCAATATAAGGGCCGTAATCAAGAAGCGGTTTAATGGATGAACCCGGCTGCCTGTACGCCTGGTAGGCGCGGTTAAAGTCATATTTTTGATAGTTTTTCCCGCCGGATAGAGCGATGATTTGATGCGTCTGGTGATTAATCACAGCCGCTCCGCCCTGTACGTCCGCATACGGGAGCTTGGAATTCATTTGTGCCACAACTTGATTTTGCATATACGGATCAAGTGCAGTATAAATTTTCACACCGTCTTTCATCAGCGTGCTGACTCTTGCGGACAGCTCGTTCTCGATCTTTTCTTTTTGTTTTCCTGATGCTTTTTGAAGGCGTTTATCAAAGCCTTCTGATTCAGACACCAGCTGAGTGAATTCATCATTGACGTAGGAAACGTAGTCAGGATATTTGTCTTCTCTTTTTTCAACATCCAGTTTGATTTTTTGTTTTACGGCTTTTTTCAGCTCTTTGTCCGTAATGACCCCGGCATCTTTTAGCCCTTTAAGCAAACGTTCTTGACGGCTTTTCGTGTAGTCAAAATGCTTGAGAGGATCATATAATGTAGGGTTATTAGGAATAGCACAGATAAAAGCCATTTCTCCCACTGTGAGAGATTTCAGCGGTTTGCTGAAATAGAATTGAGCTGCTGAACCGACGCCGTAAACACCGTTGTTGAAATAAATGGTATTTAAGTAAGCTTCAAGAATTTCATTTTTCGTATATTTTTTCTCCAGCTGATAGGAATACGCGAGCTCTGTCAGCTTGCGGCTGAAGGAGCGTTCGTGGCTCAAATACAAGTTTCTTGAAAGCTGCTGTGTGATGGTGCTGGCACCCTGGTCAATTTTCTTGTCTTTTACGTTAGAAGCAGTAGCCCGCACCATTCCCATAAAGTCAAAGCCTTTATGCTCGTAAAAATGGCGGTCCTCAGATGTTAAGAAAATCTGTTTGACTTCCTCGGGAATCTTGTTAAATGGAACGAGCACACGGTTTTCGTGGTCGCTGACGATTTCCGAGACAAGGGAGCCGTCCCTGTCATACATGTAGCTGTTCTGAACAAGGCTGATGTCTTTCAGATCAATATTTTTATCAAGCACCTGATCCAGGGACTTCATTTGTTTTACTTCTTTTCCGGAAGCGATAACTGTAAATGCAAACAATGGGATTATGCAAAGGAGCAAAATCCATCCGATTATTTTTCGTAACATGGTCACTCTCTTTTCTCCTAAATTCTAGCCATATCGTACCATTCTTTTGAGATTACGAGAAGGTTAAATTTAGAAGATTCCTCAGTTTTTTCTCGGAATCAGCTTGCTTTGGCATAAGAATCTTTCCGAAGTTTCTGCATGATCCAAAGCATGCAGGCGCCGGCGAAAAAGAGAAACGCTGTGACGTAAAAGGTGGCCGAAATGGTAAAGTGGCTCGATATGATTCCGCCGAGCAGAGGCCCGAGCACGTTTCCTAAAAAGCGAAAGCTGACATTGTAGCCGAGAACTTCACCTTGAATGCTGCCGGGAGCCTGAACGCGGATCGCTGCCGTAATGCATGGCAGCAAACCGCCCATCGCCATTCCGAATAAAAATCTGAAAACAAGGAGCACGCTGAGTGAGGACGCGAGCGCCTGCGGAATAAAAAAGAAAGAGGCGGCGAGCAAAAGTCCGATTAAAATGCGGCGGTGGCCGTAGCGGTCGCCCAGATCACCCCATTTTCTAGCCAGCAGCAAACTTCCGAGCCCCGTTGCTGAAAATGCCATGCCGGAGAAAAAGGCAAGATTGACAGGTCCGTGCAGCTCATTTACATATAAAGCGAGCAGGGGCTGGATACTGAAATTGCCTGTTTGAATCAGCATGGTTAACAGCATCATGACCCACAGCGCCGGATGGTGAAAAATATAGGAGAGCACTTCTTTTCTCGAGTAAGACGTTCGTTTGGCTGTTTTCTCTGCAAGAGGCTTTTCTTTGACACCAAATAACACGAGAAGAACAGACGAGAAAATCACAAAGGATGTGATAAAAAAGGTATACGTAAAGCCGAAACGATCAGCAAGCATGCCTCCCAAAAGCGGGCCGAACAAGCTTCCGGACACTTGCCCCATTTGCAGCGTGCCAAGTGTTTTGCCGGCTGAGCTCTTCGGAGTCTGTGCCGAAATCATCGCAAGAGATGTCGGGATGAATCCGGTTACAAGACCCATTGCCATACGCAGAAAAAACAATTGGTACACCGATGTAACAAAGCCCATGAAGAAAATGCTGAGGGCAATGCCCGTTCCGGTTGCCATAAGGATTTTCTTGTATCCGCGTTTGTCTCCGAACCGTCCCCAAAACGGGGATACCAAAAACGCCATGAGAAATGTAATGCCGAACACATAGCCGCTCCACCTTTGCACAAAGCCGTTTGAAAAAGAGCTGAGCGTCTCAATGTATAAGGAGAGAAAAGGAACGATCATCGTTGTGCTAGCGGAGACAAAAAAGTTCGCCAGCCACACAATGACAAAGTTTTTCTTACGGATAGAAATAACATCACCTTCTTATTATTTCGGGTTCCTTACTAATTATAAAGAAACGATTCACAATTTAAAAGAAACGAAGCGGCTGGGAAAATTCATTATTTTTAGAAAATGAAGAAATGTCGAGAAGGGGAATTGATATACTATAAAGATAGCATTTTCTGATCGGAGGAAAGGCAGGTGTAAAAAGGTGACGACAAACAGCTTACTCATTATTGATTTCGAATTTACAATGCCTGATGGAAAGTACAGTCCTCAAAACTTCTTCCCGGAAATCATTGAAGCTGGAATTGTAAAGTCGATTGATGATGAAGTGGTTGAGACGTTTTCTAGCTATGTTAGACCGAAAAAGTTCCCGAAGCTTACGAAACGCTGCAAATCATTTTTAAAAATAACCCAAAAACAGGTAGACGAAGGAATGAGATTCGAGGATTTCATCCGTAAACTAAACGAGCTGGATCCTGAGAAAAACAGCACAATAATTACGTGGGGAAACATGGATATGAAAGTGCTGAAACAAAACTGTATGTTTAACCATATCCCTTTCCCGTTTAAGGGAGAAATGAGAGATTTATCGCTTGAATACAAAAACTTTTTTGGAGACCGGACATTGACGGGTTTATGGAAAGCTGCCGAAGAGTATGGAGATTCCGGAACCGGCACCCATCATAAAGCGCTTGATGATGCTCTCACAGCATATAAACTTTTTAAGCTTGTTGAGCAGGATAAGCAGTATCTCGAAAAGCCAAAACCGCCCACAATCGGCGAAAGAATCGATTTAACCGAACTGTTGAAGCGCGCGACGTAAAAAACCCAATCTTTTGTCAGACTGGGTCATGGCAGGTTAAAATATTCTTTTTCTAAAATATCCAGATTATGTAGGGAGCGCTTTGCCCACTCCGAACCATCCTCATTCAACTTGGCTCTCAGCTGTGCTGTCGCCTCCCGCAGAGATTCGGTATAATCCGGCACTTCACCGTCATAAGGCTTCACCATATGGTGGGGGATATTGGTCTGTTCACCATATGCAAGCGCTTTTCTCTCATGAAAAAATGGCACATCCGCCTGTTTTGGATGATGAAGGTCTCCCTGAGCGGGATGGGTAAGAACTGCTTTCACTTTCACTAAATAGTGTTGCGGCCTGCAAGCTGTGATTTCTCCTATGTATACACCTGTTTTGTAAAATCCTTTAACGATAGAGCCTGTCTCAAACGTGCTCATCTGTCATCACCTCGCATTTATTCTATTAAAGTTCCAATCGATTTGCTAGTGAGGAAGATCAGCGGGAAGCTTAATGGTCACCGTAGTGCCTTTCTGGAAGCTGCTGTTAAATGAAATGGTCCCGTGATGATGTTCAATAATGGAAAAGGTTACGGTGAGGCCGAGTCCCGTTCCGTTCGTTTTTAAGGAATAATAAGGTTCGCCGAGTTTTTGCATTTGATGGTCTGTCATCCCGACCCCATTGTCTGTGATGTTAATCATGATCGTATGGCCGTTTCTTTTGGCTGATATGTGGATCATCCCCTTCCCATGAGGAACCGCTTCAATACTGTTTTTCATCAGGTTGATGACAGCCTGCTTCAGCTTTGTTGCGTCTCCGTATATCAAAAGGTCCGACTCTGTTTCAGCCTCGACGGTTACTGACTTGTAATTGGCGTACGACACCATAAGGGAGCTTGTCTCTTTGATAAGGGCTGATAGGTCAAAAACCTCTTTTTCGTATAATTGCTGTTTGGCCATATCGAGATAGTTTGTAATAATGCCTTGCGCCCGGTCAAGCTCTGACAGTACAAGCTTTTTGTAATCTGCACTCGACTTGTTTTGTAGGGTTTCATCATTAAAAAGCAGCTGGACAAACCCGCGGACAACTGTCAGCGGATTCCTGACCTCATGGGCGACGCTCGCTGCCAGTTCACTCACAATCGTCATTTTTTCAGAATGGATAAGCTGTGAGCGCAGGGCGATATTTTCGGCGATGCTTTCGATAATATAGATGCTTAATAGAAGAACACTGGAGCGGAAAAGCCCTGAGACTGCCGCCTCGTAAAGGAAAATTCCTGATTTTTGAAAATTTAAAATATTCAAGGCGGAAAGAATCCAGCTTGAGGCGAAAAATAGGAAAATCTCCACGCAGCTGATCAATAAAGACAGCAGCAGTTTTTTCGCTTTGGACATGAATGGCCATTTTTTCTGAAATAAGATTGGGATAATGATAAGAAAAGGCAGCAAAGTGAAAACAAACATTGCGGAAGGTTCGTAAAAAAGCAGTTCAAAACATAGGACAGATGCGGCGACTGTAAGTCCGGAAGCGGTACTAATGTAAAATAAACAAATGATAACGGGAATCATCTGAAGGCCGTATTGTATGTAGTCCATTTCATGAATCGGGAAAATAATGCATAAAACGGAGGCGCCGCAGGCGAAGAGCGTGACCAAACCGCTGTTTATTTTTGGCACAAGAATCGCAGGTTTTCCAAGCCAAAACACTTGGTAAAGAAGAATAGGAAACAAAATAAAGCAGATGTGCAGAAGATAGTCTTTTAGAATTTCCATTCGTGTGAAATCCTTTCGTATAAAATATGAATCTATTATAACACTAAATATTAGAAGTAAAATATAAAATTCCTTTATTAAGAACGCCTTTACAAATGAAGACGTAAAGGCGTTTACAGCTATATTTACGATAATGCGGCTTTGATGCGGCGCAGGCCGTCCTGCAGGGTTGCAAGAGAGCATCCCGCGTTCAGGCGCATAAATCCTTCTCCGCCAGGCCCGTATTTCGTCCCGGGCTCTAAAATAACTTTTCCTTTTTTTAGCATTCTTTGCTGAAGCTCTGCATCGGACAAGCCGTAAGCGCTGAAGTCGAGCCAAATCAAGTATGATGCATCCGGCTTCATCATTTTGACCTTTGGCAGCTCGGTGCTCAAAAAGGCTTCCGCTTCGTTCATGTTTTTCTCAATGTAAGTGATCAATTCATCAAGCCACGGTCCGCCTTTTGAATACGCGGCTTCGATTGCAGTGACGGCAAACGCGTTCAGTCCGCCTAAACCATTTCGCTGAAGGCTTGCGGAAAACTTGGCGCGCTTCAGGCGATCCGGAATAATGATCGCTGAAGCCTGCAATCCGGCGATATTAAATGTTTTGCTTGGAGCAGCACATGTTACGGAAATATCAGCGAAATCGTCAGAGAGCGAAGCGAACGGCGTGTGTTTATGTCCGTACAGCATTAAATCGGAATGGATTTCATCCGATACAACTGTGACGCCATGCTCAAGGCACAATTCGCCTAGCTTCAGTAAATCTTCCCGGCTCCATGAACGCCCAGAAGGGTTATGAGGATTGCATAAAATAAACAATGTAACGCTTGGGTCACTAAGCTTTGTCTCCAAATCTTCAAAATCCATTGCATATGCGCCGTCTTTTTCTAGCAGCGGATTATGTAAAATGTGCCGGCCGTTTTTCTCCACCATATGGTAAAAAGGCGTATAAACTGGAGGCTGAACAACTACTTGATCGCCCGGCTCCGTAAAAGCTTGTACCGCCATGCTCAAAGCTGTTACAACGCCGGGGCTGAATGTGATGCTTTCCGGATTTACCTTCCAGCCGTGCCTGTTTTGCATCCATCCGCACACAGCATCCTTCGTTTTTTGATCTGGAGTTGTATAACCAAAAATACCGTGGTCAAGACGCTCTTTTAACGCTTCAGTTATCGCTTCCGGGGCGCGAAAATCCATATCTGCCACCCACATCGGGAGGGCGTCTGTCACGCCAAATAATTCGCCTGTTTTATCCCATTTGACCGATTGGGTGCCAAGGCGTTCTTCTCGTTTATCAAAGTTCATTCTGTTACCCCCTCATGTATGTTTATTCTTCTAAGCTTCACTATGATAAGATAGAACTGCAAATTTTATTATAAGCGGTGATGAATATGGAAGAAAGTCAAGCGGTCAGGGAAATGATTAAGATTATTGCCAAATGGGACCCGTTTAAATATGGAGAAGAGTTTTACGAAACGGAGGCTGTTGATGTCGTGCAGGCAGTCTATGATGAAAACGATCCCGACTTGCTGGCGAAAAGCATTCAGCAAATATTTGAAACTTCTTTTGAACAAACGCTGCCGATCGCCAGCTGCCGGGAAGTGGCAGGCCAGCTTTTATTCATTAAAAACAGCAGCTCCTGCACGCCTTAATTAACCGGTTCAGCACCGGTTTTTTTAATTGATAAAATGAGCAATGTGTTCAGAAACAAGTTCAGGCCGTTCTTCAGGCACCAGATGTCCGGTCTGGCCAAGTGAGTACAGCTCGGAATTAGGCAAATCCGCGTGCAGCCGTTTACCGATCTCCATTGGGACAATTCGATCCTCCTCGCCCCAAATCAATAGAGCAGGCTTGTTCATTTTCTTCAATTGCTCGGGTTCTAAATCTCCTTCTCTGTGGCGGATAAACCTTGTCATGGCTTTGAAAATCTGCTCGTCCTGAAACGGTCTGCCATAGCCGTCAATCATCTCCTCATCAATCAGCGATTTGTCATGCACCACATTTAATAAATTTTTCATCACGCCTTCTTTCGAGAGCCAGCGTTTGATGTAAAGATGAAAATACGGGATATGGGTCCCGAAAATGATCGTCGGGTGTGAACGTTTTAAATACCCTGAACTGCAAAGCAGCACAACCTTTGAAAAAAGCTCAGGTTTTTGGAGAGCAGCAGACAGCGATATCTGCCCGCCCATAGAATGCCCGACAAGCACAGCCTGTTTCACTTGCAAGTGCTCCAAAATTCCAATGACAAGCTTAGCAAGGTTTTGATAGGTATAAATAAACGTTCTTGATTTTTCAGATTGGCCGAAAGGAGGCAAATCAAGCGCGATGATGTCGTACTTGTCCCGAAGGAGAGGAATTACTTTTCTGAAGCTGAATGCAGATGATAAAAAACCGTGTACGCAGACCAGCGTTTGCCTGCCGGGATTTTGATAATGTTCGTAGTATACATTGACTCCATCGACCGTAAACCGCCTTATTGGTGAAACCGCCTCCATTCTGTGTCACTCCCTTTTTTTGATGGTTGTATTATGCCCTGAAATTGTCAATTCTAGCGGAAGTTTCTCCTCGTTTTTTCTTAGCATTCGTCAAAAAACGTGATATAATGTCATGAGATTTCTTGACATTGCAAAGGTGTGAATCAAATGAAATTGACAGAAAAAGAAACAGAAATATTAGAAATTTTAGACGAAAACAGCCGCGCCGATTTAGAAACAATCGCAAAGATGGCGGGCATCCCTGTAAATGAAGTAAAAACAATTATTGACAAACTGGAGAAAGAAAAGGTTATTATTGATTATT
This sequence comes from Bacillus sp. FSL L8-0358, assembly GCF_038593095.1. Taxonomy (NCBI): domain Bacteria; kingdom Bacillati; phylum Bacillota; class Bacilli; order Caryophanales; family Bacillaceae; genus Bacillus; species Bacillus sp. FSL L8-0358. The sequence continues at coordinate 3,100,019 of NZ_CP151962.1, read as the reverse complement.
CCGCTATGATTGATTGGCGAAAAGTAGACGGACATGAGGGCGTTACGGCCATGATCGACGTCAAAGTAACGCCGAAGCGGGGCGTCGGTTTCGATGAAGTGGCGGAACGGATTTACCGATTCCAAGAGGTTGAATCAGTTTACCTGATGTCAGGCGTATACGATTTGTCTGTCGTGATTCGCGGCAATTCGATGTCTGACGTAGCGCGTTTTGTTTCGGATAAACTGTCAACGCTTGATTCAGTTGTATCTACGACAACCCATTTTATCCTGAAAAAATACAAGCATGACGGCAAAGTGTTTGAAACAGGAGACGACGACAAAAGAATCGTGGTGTCACCGTAAATGACTTCGTATTTATCAGACTATGTACAACAAATAAAACCATCCGGCATCCGCAAATTCTTTGATTTGGCGGCAACGATGGAAGGCGTCATTTCTTTAGGCGTCGGCGAGCCTGATTTTGTCACCGCGTGGAATGTCCGCGAAGCAAGCATTCTCTCTCTTGAACAAGGATATACGTCATACACGGCCAATGCGGGTTTATACTCATTGCGGGAGGAAATCAGCCGTTATTTGAGCAACAGGTTTGATCTTAGCTACTCGCCAGATAATGAGCTGATTGTGACAGTGGGGGCAAGTCAGGCTTTGGATATTGCGATCCGCGCCATTGTGAATCCAGGTGAGGAAGTCATCATTCCTGAGCCATGTTTTGTGGCGTACGATGCGCTTGTTTCTTTGGCAGGCGGTATCCCGGTTCACGTTCATACAACGGCAGACAAAGGATTTAAAGCAACGGCTGCTGATTTTGAAGCGGCAGTCACTGAAAAAACAAAGGCCATTCTCATCTGCTCACCATCGAATCCGACAGGTTCGGTTTATTCGAAGGAAGAGCTGAATGAGATTGCTGAGTTTGCCAAAAAACATGATGTCATCGTTTTAGCCGACGAGATCTACGCGGAGCTGACATATGATGAGGAATTTACAAGTATAGCGGCATTACCGGGAATGAAGGAACGGACGGTAGTCATCTCAGGCTTTTCAAAAGCATTTGCAATGACGGGCTGGAGGCTCGGTTTTGCCGCGGCACCATCCTTGCTTCGGGATGCAATGCTTAAAATTCATCAGTATGCGATGATGTGTGCGCCCGCAATGGCGCAGTTTGCCGCCCTTGAAGGCCTGAAGAACGGCATGGAAGACGTAGAAAAAATGAAAAAAAGCTATCGAAGAAGACGGAATCTGTTTGTAGAATCGCTCAATGAAATCGGTCTCAGCTGTCATCATCCGGGCGGCGCTTTCTATGCTTTTCCATCTATTAAAAGCACGGGAATGAGTTCAGAACAGTTTGCCGAGGAGCTACTGACGCAGGAAAAAGTGGCAGTTGTTCCTGGAAGTGTGTTTGGTCCGAGCGGTGAGGGATATATCCGTTGTTCATACGCCACCTCGATTGAACAGCTTCAAGAAGCGTTAGTCAGAATGAAACGCTTCCTGCACAAAACAACATAAAAAAAGATACGAACCTTTTGTTCGCATCCAATAAAAGGGGGGAATACTAGAAAGCCTTTGGTATTTTCAGTTTACCCCCTTTTTGCTGTGTATAAACCTGATTTTTTTATGAAAAAGTTTTCTTTGCGGAAATAAGACATGTGTGATATAATTTTAAATTGCGTATAAACAGATATTTAATTTAACTTAGGAGTTGTTATGAATGGCAGCAAAATTTGAAGTGGGCAGTGTTTACACTGGTAAAGTTACAGGATTACAAGCGTATGGTGCGTTTGTTGCATTAGATGAAGAAACTCAAGGTTTAGTACACATTTCTGAAGTGACTCACGGTTTCGTAAAAGATATCAACGAGCACCTTTCAGTTGGCGACGAAGTACAAGTAAAAGTACTTGCTGTTGATGAAGAAAAAGGCAAAATCAGCCTTTCAATTCGTGCGACACAAGCTGCGCCTGAGAAAAAAGAAAGCAAACCAAGAAAACCTAAAGCTGCTCAAGTAAGCGAAGAAGCTTCTACACCACAAGGTTTCAACACATTAAAAGATAAGCTTGAAGAGTGGATCGAAATGTCCAACCGCAAAGACCTTATCAAAAAATAAGCATGAAAAAAAGCACCGGACAGGAATGTTCGGTGCTTTTGATTTCATGCAAAATCCTATTTCAGATTGATATCCTATCGCATTTCAGGATTTGCTGCTTCTTCACGTGATCTTTCCTCGTTTGGCTTAAATAGCAGACCGAGGTTGATTAAGCCGGCGATTCCGACAAGTCCGTAAATGATTCGGGAAAGAGCTGACCCTTGGCCGCCGAAGATAGCCGCTACTAAGTCAAATTGGAAAAATCCGATCAGTCCCCAGTTAATGGCGCCAATGATGGTTAATACAAGACAAATTCTTTGAATGGTACTCATGTTTTGCAACCTCCTCCATGAATTATTAAAACAGTTATAGATTGTGACATATTGGAGAATCTATACATGCATTCTCCATATGAGGGAAGCTGGCCTGCCCTCGCTTATATCAGCTTCTTTCCCAGCATCTTGCAAAATAAAACCATCTGGTATGCTGATCGGTGAGAGCTGATTGCTTTACATGTGGTGAGGACATTCTGCATAATAAAAAATCTAAGGAGGAGATGTCATGCAAAACTTTACATACTGGAATCCGACCAAATTAATTTTCGGGCGCGGCGAAGTGGAAAGACTTCCGGAGGAACTCAAACCTTACGGAAAAAACGTATTGCTTGTGTACGGAGGCGGCAGCATTAAACGCAGCGGCCTGTATGATCAAGTGATTGAACAGCTGAATAAAGCCGGAGCTACCGTGCATGAATTAGCAGGTGTGGAACCGAATCCTCGTGTGTCGACTGTTAATAAAGGTGTTGCCATCTGTAAAGAACAAAACATTGATTTCTTGCTGGCTGTCGGAGGCGGAAGCGTAATCGACTGTACAAAAGCGATTGCCGCAGGAGCGAAGTATGATGGTGATGCGTGGGATATCGTTACGAAAAAGCATCAGCCAAAAGATGCTTTGCCATTCGGAACGGTATTGACTCTCGCTGCAACTGGTTCAGAAATGAACTCAGGATCTGTTATTACAAACTGGGAAACAAAAGAAAAATACGGCTGGGGCAGCCCGCTCGTATTCCCTAAATTTTCGATTCTTGATCCGGTGAATACATTCACCGTACCTAAAAACCACACGATCTACGGGATGGTTGACATGATGAGCCACGTATTCGAACAATACTTCCATCATGTATCAAACACGCCGTATCAGGACCGCATGTGTGAATCACTTTTGCGTACAGTCATTGAAACAGCGCCTAAGCTGATCAATGATCTCGAAAATTACGAATTGCGTGAGACGATCCTGTACACAGGAACAATCGCATTAAACGGCATGCTTTCTATGGGGGCAAGAGGGGATTGGGCTACTCATAATATTGAACATGCAGTATCAGCCGTTTATGATATTCCGCATGCCGGCGGACTGGCGATTCTGTTCCCGAATTGGATGAGACACACATTGTCTGAAAACCCTGCCCGCATGAAACAGCTTGCAGTTCGCGTGTTTGATGTTGAAGAAGCAGGTAAAACGGATGAAGAAATTGCCCTTGAAGGTATCGATAAGCTGTCCGCATTCTGGACAAGCCTTGGCGCTCCGAACCGTCTTGCTGATTATGATATTAATGATGAGCAGCTTGACACAATTGCTGACAAGGCAATGGCTAACGGTACATTCGGCCAATTTAAATCACTCAACAAAGAAGATGTGCTGTCAATTTTGAAAGCATCACTATAAAAAAAGGGGAAATAGCCGTTTGGCTGCTTCCCTTTTTCTTTTTTGTCAACTTATGTTACAATGGAAAATCTGTTTTTTACCAGCATCATTTGGAGGTTTTACTATGGAAAATTTCACTTATTATAATCCGACAAAGCTGATTTTTGGAAAAGGTCAGCTTGAACAATTAAGAAAAGAATTCAAACGATACGGCAAAAATGTACTGCTTGTTTACGGGGGCGGCAGCATTAAACGCAATGGCCTTTATGATCAAGTCACAGGCATTTTAAAAGAAGAGGGCGCTGTTGTTCATGAGCTGTCAGGTGTAGAGCCGAACCCGCGTCTTGCGACAGTGGAAAAAGGCATAGGACTTTGCAGAGAGCATGACATTGATTTTCTGCTTGCTGTCGGCGGAGGCAGTGTGATTGACTGTACAAAGGCAATCGCAGCTGGCGTCAAATACGATGGCGACGCTTGGGATATTTTCAGCAAAAAAGTAACAGCGGAGGATGCGCTGCCGTTTGGCACTGTTTTAACTCTTGCTGCAACAGGCTCTGAAATGAACCCTGATTCCGTGATTACAAACTGGGAAACAAACGAGAAATTTGTATGGGGCAGCAATGTCACTCATCCGCGTTTCTCTATTTTAGACCCTGAAAATACGTTCACCGTTCCAGAAAATCAAACAGTATACGGCATGGTTGACATGATGAGCCACGTATTCGAACAATACTTCCACAATGTTGAAAACACGCCGCTTCAGGATAGAATGTGCTTTGCTGTTTTGCAGACGGTCATCGAAACAGCTCCTAAGCTTCTTGAAGATCTGGAAAACTACGAACTTCGTGAAACGATTTTGTATGCTGGTACTATTGCTTTAAACGGCACGCTCCAAATGGGATACTTCGGTGACTGGGCTTCTCATACAATGGAACACGCTGTTTCAGCTGTATATGATATTCCGCACGCGGGCGGTTTGGCAATACTGTTCCCAAACTGGATGAGATACACGCTTGATACAAATGTAGGCCGTTTTAAAAACCTTATGCTCAACATGTTTGACATTGATACTGAAGGCAAAACAGATAAAGAAATTGCGCTTGAAGGAATCGATAAACTGTCTGCGTTCTGGACAAGCCTCGGTGCACCTTCTCGTCTTGCTGATTACAATATTGGAGAAGAAAAGCTTGAGCTGATTGCTGATATCGCAGCCAAGGAAATGGAACACGGCGGCTTCGGCAACTTCCAAAAATTGAACAAAGATGACGTGCTTGCCATCCTTCGCGCGTCTCTATAAACCCAAAGGGCGGAATCCAGTCATTCCGCCCTTTCTTCTTGACTTGATTTCACAGATAAGTTCATATAAAGTGAAAGATGAAAACATTATACCGTTATGGAGGGACAAGCAATGACGCATGTACGCTTTGACTACTCAAAAGCGTTGACTTTCTTCAACGAACATGAACTTACATATCTGCGGGACTTTGTAAAAACAGCACACCATAATATCCATGAAAAAACAGGCGCGGGCAGCGATTTTCTAGGCTGGGTGGACCTCCCTGAACATTATGATAAAGAAGAATTCGCGCGCATCAAAAAAAGCGCGGAAAAAATCAAATCTGACTCTGATGTCTTGCTTGTTGTCGGCATCGGCGGTTCTTATCTTGGAGCGCGGGCAGCGATTGAAGCGCTGAATCACGCGTTTTATAACACTTTGCCAAAAGCAAAACGCGGCAATCCGCAAGTCATTTTTATCGGGAACAACATCAGTTCATCTTATATGAGAGACGTCATGGATCTTCTTGAAGATGTTGACTTCTCTATTAATGTGATTTCTAAATCAGGTACGACAACTGAACCTGCAATCGCTTTCCGTATTTTCCGCAAGCTTCTTGAAGAGAAATACGGTAAAGAAGAAGCGAAAGCGCGGATTTATGCAACAACTGATAAAGAGCGCGGCGCATTAAAAACGCTTTCTAACGAAGAAGGCTTCGAATCATTTGTTATACCTGACGATGTCGGCGGCCGTTATTCAGTTTTAACAGCTGTAGGTCTCTTGCCGATTGCTGTCAGCGGCGTCAACATTGATGACATGATGAAAGGCGCCCTGGATGCGAGCAAAGATTTTGCAACATCTGAACTGGAAGATAACCCAGCATACCAATATGCGGTTGTTCGCAATGTCCTTTATAATAAGGGCAAAACAATTGAAATGCTCATCAACTACGAACCGGCGCTTCAATACTTTGCGGAATGGTGGAAGCAGCTGTTCGGAGAAAGCGAAGGGAAAGATGAGAAGGGCATTTATCCTTCTTCAGCGAACTATTCAACAGACCTTCATTCTTTAGGCCAGTATGTACAAGAAGGCCGCAGAGATTTATTCGAAACGGTCCTGAACGTAGAGAAGCCTAAACATGAACTGACAATTGAGGAAGCGGATAACGATCTTGACGGCTTGAACTATTTAGCCGGTAAAACTGTTGATTTCGTTAACAAAAAAGCATTCCAAGGTACAATGCTTGCCCATACAGACGGAAATGTTCCGAACTTAATCGTTAACATTCCTGAGCTGAATGCATATACTTTTGGATACCTTGTATATTTCTTCGAAAAAGCCTGCGCGATGAGCGGTTACCTCCTTGGCGTCAATCCGTTTGACCAGCCTGGTGTAGAAGCGTATAAAGTCAATATGTTTGCGTTACTCGGCAAACCTGGCTTTGAAGAGAAAAAAGCAGAGCTTGAAAAACGTCTGGAAGATTAATGTGAGAAAGCTGACTGGCATTTGCCGGTCGGCTTTTTATAAAATCAGAAAGGTGCTGATGTTCATGAAACAATTGGTTAAACATCTCATCATTGCCGGTTTTTCTGCAGCTATTTTAAGTTTCCTTATCTCCTTTGATGCCGTGTATACGGAGTTTTCTTCAAGCTTTGGCGGCACGCTGTCACATGTTTTCATCCACGCCTTTCTTCTCATTGGTTTGCCGCTTGCCCTTTTTACCGATGCGGTACATCGGATTTTGCATTTAAAACGAACCCATACTCTTTTCACTAAATTAGGACTCTATGCAACGGTTGTTTATGTGTCTTGGGATTCAGCTGTATGGCTTGCAGCGGCAATGGCTGTTTACTTCTTAATTGAATGCGCTTTCTTTTCTGTTGGCGGCGCGAAAGAAACAACGATTTCCATGTAGGCGCCTCTGAATGAAGTCTTGTTCGGCAGGACAGGATAAGTGAAAAAAGGGGCATTCTGATGATACCAATACCTTCCGCGATAGATGGGCAGTCTTTTCTGCTTCAAGAACTGGAACAAGTGATGAAGCCGCTCGGTTATGTGATAAACGGCGGCTGGGAATACGATCATGGCTACTTTGATTATAAAATTGATGATAGAGACGGCTATTTATTTTTAAGAATTCCCGTCAATGCGGTACAGGGCAGTCTCGATGAACGAGGGGCGGCCGTCCGGATCGGAACGCCATTTATGCTGAGACAGGTGTTTCAGGCGGATGTTGACGATCACGCCGAGGGAGGGCCTTTCCAATCACTGTTTAATCAATTTTCCGAACCGGAAAGGCGGGACGCGGAAATTGATCCGGCATTTTTGGATATCGGCGCCTCTCTCGTGAAAGAATTGGAGGATGTTCTGTTACACTAGATAGCAAGGAATTGGTCTGTTTCGAGCACCTTGTATGTAAGAGGAGGGGAAATCATCGGCCCCTCCTCTTTTTGTACGCCTATAATTGTTGTGTTGTGATCAAGGAAATAGAGAACACAGGTTTTGTAAGCCGCTCCCTTTAGTTCGTCAGGAACAGCAAGAAGCTCCACATGCTGATCAAGTGTCAGCTTGATTCCGTTCTGCTGTTTAGACGGCCGTAACTTGACTTGGTAATGCTGCAGCATCGCCCGGCTGATAAATTCTGAAGTTCCGATGATTTGGTTTGCGCCTGCCCGCTCCGCATTGGTGACAAAACGGTCAGTCAAAATCTCGACGATGCAGTAAGCAAGGGGATTAAGCCCTTTAACAGATAAAAGAGTCAGCACTGACAGCATATCAGCATCAGTTTCACTTTTATACTGATCGGCAGTAATCATCACTGATTCCGCTTCAGTAATATTGGCCCGTTTCAGTGTCCCATCATCGGCAGCGTGCCCGCGTATGAAATGAACGTTTTCAATAAGCGGGCCTTCTGTTAAGGATTCATCGATTAGTACGACTGTTTTGGAAGGGGCGGCAAGCTGAAGGTCCTTCAAAAGCCGGTTTGTTTTTTCATTCCACCCGATCAGAATGATGTGGTCCCGGCCTTTGTAAGCAACTTTTCCTTCGATGTAGCGATGCTGTCTGCTGAATGCGGCCGCTGATAACGTAGCGAAATACGCTGTGACAAAGCTTGCTCCGCTCAAAATCAGCAGTATTCCGGCTGCCTGTCCCAGCGGCGTGTGCGGCACATAGTCTCCATAACCGACTGTCGAAACCGTAACGACAGCCCACCAAATGCCTTCGAATACCGAAGTGAACTGCTTAGGCTCAAGTATATAAATGATTTGGCCGAACAAAAGAATCAGACATAAAATAATAACCCCGATTCGGATAAATAACGGCCACCTGAGCCATGAAATAAATATCCGATTTGATTTCATTCTTTTTCTCCTTCTTCAGATACTGAGATGGATAAAATCTGTTTAATAATTGTATTTAATTTCTCATTTAGCTTTTCCTGGCCGTACTTATCTCGGGCCTGCTTCATTAACTCGGCTGTATCATCATCAAGCTGAATAAGCGGTTCATCAATTTCCGATTCATTATACAGCTGGATAAACGCGTCCAGTCCTTCATTCATTCGGTCGATTGCTGTGCTCAGCTGTTCCTTTTCCTCACTCGTCACTTTCATAGCTTCCATCACACCCGTGCTTTTTTTCTAACAGTATGTCCCACTTCCGGTGATGTTTTTCAAAAAATGTACAAAACATATAAAACCGGATTTCTCCATAAACTAAAACAAAAAGGATGAAAAAGATGACGATCTTTCAAAGAACGATCGTGGTTTTAATCGGTACGCAGCTGGCGGCATCCGCGGTGATTTTGTTTATTTTCGATTTGAATTCATATAATCACTTTTCCGGAAGCTTCTCCTGGCTTCATTTTCTGAAAGAACTGGCCGGCAGTTTCGCCTTTTATTTGTTTTCAGCAGGCCTGTTCTTTTTGCTGATTGGATTGTGTGCTCCAAGCCGGAAGAAAAAGCGCATTTCTGTACACGGGAAAGAAAACTCATTAAAATAATCGTAATAGAGAAATGATCATGGAAAAAGGATGATGAAAAAATGCTGTTTATATTTTTAACAATAGCCGCATTGGGATTGTCGTTTTGGGCACAATTTAAAGTAAAGAGCAACTTTGAAAAATATTCAAAAGTGGAAGCCTCAAGCGGACGTACAGGGGCAGAAACGGCAAGACGGATTTTAGATATAAACGGTCTTTACGACGTGCCGGTCGAACCGGTAAGAGGCACTTTAACAGACCATTACGACCCGACAAGACGGGTGGTGCGTTTATCTGAGCCGGTCTATTACGGCCGCTCAATTTCCGCCATATCCGTAGCTTCCCATGAAGTCGGACATGCCTTGCAGCATCAGGAGTCATATGGTGCGCTTGTGCTGAGACATAAAATCTTCCCAGTCGTGAATTTTGCATCCGGTGTAGCTCCTTTGCTTTTCTTAGGAGGCATGCTTCTCGGCAGCCTGAATTTGATCGGGCTTGGCATCATACTGTTTTCAGCGGCTGTCTTTTTCCAGCTGATTACATTGCCTGTCGAATTCAATGCAAGTTCACGTGCGAAGCAGATTATTGTGTCAGAAGGATTCATCCGAAACAATGAAGAAAATGGGGTAAATAAAGTGCTGAGTGCTGCTGCCTTAACGTATGTGGCCGCCGCCCTGGTTTCCCTGTTTGAACTACTTCGTTTTGTGATGATTTTCTTAAACGGTCGTGATGAGAATTAACGTTAAGGAGGTGGCCCCTTACCATTTATGGTAAGGGCTTTTTTTGCTTATTTTACAATTGATCGCCATTTTTGTTTTGATTGGCATTACGGCTGTTTTCGTTGCAGCGGAATTTGCGATCGTCAAAATCAGAGGTTCAAAAATCAATCAGCTCATCGAAAGCGGTGACAGCCGAGCGCTAGCCGCACATAAAATCATCTCCAATCTTGACGAGTATTTATCAGCCTGCCAGCTCGGGATTACGATTACAGCCCTCGGCCTTGGGTGGCTTGGTGAACCTACATTTGAACGTTTTCTTCATCCCTTATTTACAATGACAGGCATGCCGGAACCGTTTAACCACATTGTCACATTTGTAGTTGCATTTATCATCGTCACTTTTTTGCATGTGGTGATGGGGGAGCTTGCCCCGAAAACGGTTTCTATTCAAAAAGCTGAAGCTGTAAGCTTATGGATTGCAAAGCCGCTGATCTGGTTTTATAAAATCACGTACCCGTTTATTAAAGCATTAAACGGCTCTGCAAGCTTTCTTGTGAAATTGTTTGGCTTTCATTCAGTAAAGGAGCATGAGGTTGTCATCAGCGAAGAGGAACTAAGGCTGATCCTTTCTGAAAGCTATGAAAAGGGAGAAATCAATCAGTCTGAATTCCGCTATGTAAATAAGATTTTTGAATTTGACAACCGGGTAGCGAGAGAGATTATGATTCCGCGGACAGAAATTGCGGTTATCTCTCTGGAGCAGTCGCTTGAAGAGGCGATTCATCACATCATTAATGAACGGTATACGCGCTACCCTGTCATCAAAGATGACAAGGATCATATTTTAGGGATCATCAACAGCAAAGATATGTTTAAAGCTTATTTTCTCGGCCAGCCGATAAAGCTGAATCAAATCATGAGGCCCGTTATCAGAGTCATTGAAAGCATTCCTGTTCAGCAGCTTTTAATCCGCATGCAGAAGGAGCGGATTCACATGGCGATTCTCGTAGATGAATACGGGGGAACGGCGGGGCTTGTCACTGTAGAGGATATTATAGAGGAAATCGTCGGGGAAATCCGCGATGAGTATGATCAGGATGAAACACCGCACATCCTGAAAAAGGGCGAGCACCATTATGTGATGGATGGAAAAGCGCTAATAGACGAAGTGAATGACCTTCTCGACATTGCGATTGAAAATGAAGAAATTGATACGATTGCAGGCTGGCTTCTAACGCAAAAAATGGAGCTGAAAGCAGGGGATGTGATACACGCGGAGGGCTGTGAATTTAAAATCCTCGACGCCGAAGATCATCACATCCGTTTTGTAGAAATTAAAAAAACTGATTTTTGATAAAAAACAGCCGGGGAACAAACGGCTGTTTTTTGTGTCATCAAGTCATTTCTTAAAAAGCAATGCTGTAAAGCCTTTTTTCTACATAGGATATATAAGATGGACACTGGGAAGGAGTGGCTGTATGAAAAAGTCTTGGTGGAAGGAAGCCGTTGTTTACCAAATTTACCCCCGCAGTTTTAAAGATTCAAATGGCGACGGAATCGGGGATATTCAAGGAATCAGATCCAAGCTTTCTTACATAAAAGAGCTGGGCGCTGACGTCATATGGATTTGCCCGCTGTATGATTCACCGAATGCCGATAATGGCTATGATATCAGGGATTATCAAAACATATTAAGCGAGTTTGGCACCATGGAAGATTTTGACGAGCTGCTTGGTGACATTCATGATCTGGATATGAAGCTGATTATGGATCTCGTGGTGAACCACACAAGCGACGAACATCCATGGTTCATAGAATCCCGTTCATCCATACACTCGGAAAAGCGCGACTGGTATATTTGGAAAGACGGCAAAAACGGAAAAGCGCCCAACAATTGGGAAAGCATTTTCGGCGGGCCGGCTTGGGAGTATGATCAAAAGACAAGCCAGTATTATCTGCACCTTTTTGATAAAAAACAGCCTGATTTGAATTGGGAAAATGAACAGGTGAGGAATGCCGTTTATGACATGATCAATTGGTGGCTTGATAAAGGAATTGACGGATTTCGGGTGGATGCCATTACGCATATTAAGAAAAAAGAAGGGTTTCCCGACATGCCGAATCCAAAGGGGCTGGACTATGTCCCTTCCTTTCCTTATCATATGAATGCTGACGGTATTATGGATTTGTTAACAGAGCTGAAGGAAAACACATTTTCCCGCTATCCGATTATGACAGTTGGTGAAGCAAACGGCGTCGCTGCAAAAGAAGCAGCTGATTGGGCTGGAGAAAAAAACGGCATATTCAGCATGATTTTTCAATTTGAGCATCTCGGCCTGTGGGATGTAGAGATCAATGAAAGTATTGATATCGTTGCATTTAAACGAATTTTAACTGACTGGCAGGACAGTCTGGAAGGGATCGGCTGGAATGCTTTGTTTATGGAGAATCACGACCAGCCCCGTTCAGTTTCTGTGTGGGGAGACGACGGAGTGTACCTGAAAGAAAGTGCAAAAGCGCTTTCCGCTGTTTATTTTCTCATGAAAGGCACACCGTTTATTTATCAGGGACAGGAACTCGGGATGACGAACGTGGCTTTTCCATCTATTGATGACTATGATGATGTCGCGATGAAACGCCTGTATGAAACCAAAACGGCGAAAGGCACATCACACGAGGATGTGATGAAGATTGTCTGGAAAAAGGGAAGAGACAATTCGCGAACGCCGATGCAATGGAATGCTGGTCCATACGCCGGATTTTCTGAGGCCAAACCGTGGATCGGAATCAATGAGAATTACAAATGGCTGAATGCCGAGGCGCAAAAAAACGATAAAACATCCGTTTACCATTTTTACAAAAGCTTGATCAAGCTGCGCCAAACATATGATGTTTTTATTAACGGGACATACGAGCTCATTGTACCGGAAGATCAGCAAATCTTTGCATATCTTCGGAAAAACGAGAGCCATACTGCACTGATTGCGGCCAATCTGACAGGAACACCGGCGTTGTTCAGGCACTCTGGATTGCCATTGTCATCAGATGCACTCGTCTTGTCAAATATTGAAACAGAGCCGCACAAGCATATGACATCAGTACTCTTAAAGCCGTATGAAGCAAGAATATATCTATGGTGCTAAACTCCAGCCTTAGACTGGAGTTTTTTTGTTTTATCGGGTTTATGAGAGCGGTTTAACAGGAAAAAAAAGAACACAGAACGAATTAAGCGATGAGAGCGGACAAACGAAAGGAGAAACAAATGCTGAAAACACTGCAAATCAAAACAACCAAACGAGATGAAATGATAGATATCACCCGGGAGGTGGAAGCGTTTCTTCAAGAAACAGGTATAACGAGCGGCGCAGCGCTGATTTACTGTCCGCATACGACTGCGGGCATTACAATTAATGAAAATGCCGATCCGGACGTCAAAAAAGATATGCTCAGAAGGTTTGATGAGGTATATCCGTGGGAACATGAGCTGGACCGCCATATGGAGGGCAATACAGCTGCACACATGAAGTCGAGTACAGTCGGAGCTTCACAGCATGTCATTGTGGAAAACGGCCGGCTTATTCTTGGAACGTGGCAGGGCATTTATTTCTGTGAATTTGACGGCCCTCGCACCCGGACATGCTATATCAAAATGATGGGATAATAGGCTGTTTTTTTGACAAAAGCATGATCGCTGAACAAACGCCGATAGCCGGAGGGCTTGTCACACCCGCCCCGGCTGCCGCTTTATCGAATGAAGGCGCGCTTGGCATTCGGCTATCTCAGTCACGACATGTTCAAAAAGCTAATCCATATGCGAAATAAAAAGGAAAGCCTGCATGAGGGATAGTCAATCAATGGATGTAAACGTACCGAGCTTTGCCGAACGTAACTTGATAAACTGAGGTGACAGATATGAACATTCTTCAATATTCTTATAAAAAAAGAGGGAAAATTGAGTTTGTATTTGAAGGCTGGCCTCACTCAAAAGTTACAATGGTTCCTATCAAAGGCTACTATTTTGTCCGCTTTATCAAATGGAGCAGCCAGGATCCAATCGTGACAAGAAATGACCTTGAAAAAATGGAGTGGGCTGCGAACCAATATTTCGGCACAGCCCCCTTCTATCGAAAACGAAAGGCATTTGAAACCCCATCGTCCGGAAAATAGGCGATGGGGCTTTTTAGCGGACGATGCGGAAAAGAGACGGAACATCCAGTCTGGTCGCCTGAGACAGAAGGTAGGCTGACTGTAAGGCTCCTTTTTTCCTAAAAGAATTCAGCTTATCAATAATTTGCTGTCCGTTTAAGATTCCAAGACCATGGGCAAAATATTTATCTTCCCCCAGTAAAATTACATTTTCGCCTCTCCATTGCGCCTTTTGCGGATCAAATTCAGGATTCTTAAAATACAAACAATCTCCAAGGAAAAAGTGGTGTCCTGTTTCCGTATATATCGGCAATTTCTCATAATGCCAGTCATATAAAATAATTCTGTCAAAGCTGGCATTGAATTTATCTTCTCCGATTGTATCGATTAAGGCCAAGTAATAAATGATAACGATTGCGGTTGCACATTCAAACGCATAAAACGGGCCGTTCTCTGCAATGTCCCGAATCGCTTTTGAAGGCGGCATTCTGTATTTCAGCTCCAAGGCGCCCTCCGGTGAAACCCTCCAATACGTTGTATTCCCGTATGTTTTTAAAAAAGTGGCAAACTTCGCCCCGCTTTTGTGCAGCGTCTTTGCCGCTGCTACAATATTCATCCGCAGTTTAAGCTCAAACATCAGTTCAGCAATTGAATGATAATCAAACTGAACAGGCGTCTCAATCATCTCTTTTAACAGCGGATTCAGATTTTGATCAATCTGCCAATTTTCAATATCCTGGGGACGGAGCAATTGTCCTGATACAATAATCATGTTTAGCCCCCCCTTGTTTTTTATAAGATATGCAAAGAGCTTGGGCAATGAAAGTTAAAAAGGCAGAAGACAGCTAAAAAGAACTTCTTCCATTTTTTATTTTAAAACTTTTTTAAGCAGCCGATATATACTGTATCAAACCTGAAGGAGCAAGTGACATGAAGACTTTTATCAATTGGCTGAAGAAACCGTCTATTTCAAAGAAATTAATCGTCTCATTTATTGCGATTCTCATTATCCCTATCCTTATATTAGAATTTAGCTCTTACCGAAGCGCCAGCGGAAAGCTGGATCAGGAAATTATGGGAAATGCGAAAAACAGTGTCGATACATTTAATACAACTGTTACAAATGATCTGGGAGAAAAAGCGAAAGCAGTCACCTTTTTCAGTGAATCTCTTAAAAGATCCGCATTCAAAGGGAAATCAAATCAAGAAGAGATCAAAGCTAAATTTTCACAATATGTATCTATTAATCAAGGAGTAGCCAGAATTTATGGGGGCGCAGATAACGGCACTTACGTACAAGCGCCAAAAGAAAAATTGCCGGAAGGATACGACCCGAGACAACGGCCTTGGTACCAGGATGCGATGAAGGCCGGCGGTGAAATTGTCGTGACAGATCCTTACGTGGCTGCGAGTGACGGAAGCATGGTCATTACCATTGCACAGGAGCTGAAGGACGGATCTGGCGTTGTCGCCATGGATATTACCATTGATAAATTGTTAGAACAAATGAAACAAATCAAGGTCGGAAAAGAAGGTTATGCTTTCATTGCAACAAAAAACAAAACCTATGTCGCCCACAAGAACCATAAGGCTGGAGAAAAGCTTTCAGGCGACTGGGTAGCCAAAATGTATGCGAATGACAGCGGTGAACTCCAGTATACTCTTAATAACGAAGATAAAAAGATGACCTATACTACAAACGAACTGACTGGTTGGAAAATAGCCGGCACAATGTATATGGATGAAATTAAGGATGCCTCAAAGTCTGTGCTGACAACAGGAATGATTGTGCTGATTGCTTCCATTATGGCAGGCGGAATTTTAATTCTGTTTATCGTTCGTTCGATTACAAAACCGTTAAAACGTCTTGTTCAATCATCGAAAACGATCAGCAGGGGGGATCTGACCGAAACGATCGAAATCCATTCAAAGGATGAGCTTGGGGAGCTTGGGGAAAGCTTCAATGAAATGGGACAATCTCTCCGCTCGCTGATCAGCGCTATTCAGGACTCGGTGAACAATGTGGCTGCATCTTCCGAACAGCTTACCGCATCTGCCGGGCAGACGAGTAAAGCCACCGAGCATATTACGATGGCGATTGAGCAGTTCTCAAACGGAAACGAGGAGCAAAGCGAAAAGGTTGAATCCAGCTCTCATCAGCTGAACTTAATGAATGAAGGACTCCAGCAAGTCTCACAAACATCGTCAGATATTACAAAGGCATCTATCCAATCAACGGAAATCGCCGGAACGGGTGAGAAGTTTGTGCAGCAGACAGTTGGACAAATGAACTCGATTAATCAATCTGTTCAGCAGGCTGAAGCTGTTGTCAAAGGCTTAGAAGGAAAATCAAAAGACATCACAAGCATTTTGAGAGTCATCAACGGAATCGCTGACCAAACAAACCTGCTTGCACTAAACGCAGCCATTGAAGCGGCGCGTGCCGGAGAGTCAGGACGCGGCTTCTCTGTCGTAGCGGAGGAAGTGCGCAAGCTGGCTGTCCAATCAGCCGATTCAGCAAAAGAAATCGAAAAGCTGATCCAAGAAATCGTCGCAGAAATCGACACCTCTCTTCACATGTTTAAAGAGGTCAATCAGGAAGTACAGTCCGGACTTGTTGTCACAGACAATACAAAAGAAAGCTTCCAGAGCATTTTCAGCATGACAAACGAAATCGCGGGCAAGCTGCAGACGATGAATTCCACCGTCGAGCAGCTGTCAGACCGTTCACAGCATGTTTCAGCAGCAGTCAGCGGCATTGCAGACGTGTCGAAAGAAAGCTCGGCAAGCATCCAGGACATTGCCGCATCAGCTGAAGAACAGCTTGCTTCCATGGAAGAAATCAGTTCCTCAGCGACCACTCTTGCGCAGATGGCAGAAGAGCTTCGTGATCTGACGAAACAATTTAAAATCGAGTAAAAACCGAAAAACAGCGCTATCAAAGCGCTGTTTTTTTATATGGTAAACAATAATAAAGTCCTAGTTTAACAGGTGAATTTAGAACTATTTTTCATTTTTTCCTCCATTTTCAATGTAATTTAAAGGAAGATCCGCCGATATAATTTGTAAATTATTGAAAGAAGGTTCAAAAGGAAATGAAAAAAACACTCACCACTATTCGCAGATCATCAATTGCAAGGAGACTTATTATTTCTTTCCTGCTGATCTTAATTGTTCCGATAACCGCCCTTTCGGTTAGCGCTTATCAATCAGCAGTTGCCTCACTTGATGTACAGATGACGCAAAGCGCAAAGGAAAATGTTCAGATATTAGATCACATCATTGATGATAAAATCAGCACGACTGAAAAAAGCCTCGCGTATTTCAGCGATTGGGCTACAGCAGAAAAATTTCAGGATAAAAAGAAAACAGAGCTGAAACAGGAATTTAAACAATTTATCCAAATGAATGATAATGTCGCTGCGGTATTTTCAAGCGGCAAAGACGGGGAATTCACACGTTATCCGTACGCTGACATGCCAAGTGACTTTAATGCTTTGGAACGAGATTGGTACAAAGAAGCAATGGCCAATAAAGGCAAAACAATTGTCACTGAGCCTTATGAATCGATTTCATCAGGAAAAATGGTCGTCACCATCGCCCGTCAAACGGTGGATGGATCAGGCGTTGTCGCCATTGATATGAAAATTGATGACTTAGTCACTACCGCGAAAGGAATCCATATCGGAAAAGAAGGCTATGCTTTTATCTTGAACCAAAACAAGAAAGTCATCGCCTACTCCGGAGAAAAAGCGGGAACAGAGCTAAAAGGGGAGTGGGTTGATAAGCTCTACAAGGATAAAAGCGGGGACTTTGAATATACGTACAAAGGCAAAAAGAAAAAAATGACATTTGCAACAAGCGAAACAACAGGCTGGAAAATTAGCGGCACGATGTATGCAAACGAGATTCACGATGCTGCAAGCAGGGTTCTGATCATGGCTTCAATCGTTCTGGCGATTGCCATCGCAGCTGGAATGACGGCGATTTATTTTGTGATTCGATCCATCACAAAGCCATTGAGACGCATTGTCGCATCCGCTGAAAAAATTAGTGAAGGCGATCTAACCGAAACGATTGAAATCAATTCAAAAGATGAACTCGGCGTTCTGAGCGAGAGCTTCAATCATATGGCACACTCGCTTCGCTCGCTCATTCACGGGATCAAAGACTCAGTAGAGCACGTTGCCTCATCGTCTGAAGAGCTGACTGCATCGGCAGACCAGACAAGCAGAGCCACTGAGCACATTACGATGGCTATCGAGCAATTTTCAAACGGCAGTGAAAGCCAAAGCGAGAAAATAGAAACGACAACCGAACAAATTAATGAAATGAATGACGGATTGGCAGAGCTGGCGCGGGCTGCAGCAGTGATTACAGAGACATCAGCAGATTCAACAGAAGTGTCAAGTAAAGGGGAGACACTCGTCCAGAAAACAGCAGGCCAAATGAACACAATTGACCATTCCGTAAAAGCAGCGGAACAAGTGGTGAAAGGGCTGGAGATCAAATCAAAGGATATCACGAATATTTTGCGTGTCATCAACGGCATTGCGGATCAAACCAATCTTTTGGCTTTAAATGCCGCCATTGAAGCTGCCAGAGCGGGTGAATATGGCCGGGGCTTCTCAGTCGTCGCTGAGGAAGTGAGAAAGCTCGCGGTACAGTCGGCTGACTCAGCAAAAGAAATTGAATCGCTGATCAGTGAAATAGTAAAAGAAATTCACACATCACTGAACGTGCTTCAGTCCGTAAACAAAGAAGTTGAAACAGGGCTTGTCATGACGGATGAAACTAAACAGAGCTTCAAACATATATCGCAAATGACCAATCAAATTGCTTCCGAGCTGCAAAACATGAATGCGACGGTTGAGGAGCTGTCAGCGGGAGCTCAAGAAATTTCCGCAGCTTCAAATGATATCACAGCCATTTCTAAGGCAAGCTCGGATGGCATCCAAGATATCGCCGCTTCAGCTGAGGAACAGCTGGCATCCATGGAGGAGATTAGTTCATCTGCACTGACGCTTGAAAGAATGTCTGAAGAACTCCGTGATCTGACAAAACAATTTAAAGTAGATAAATAATAGGTCTAAAATACTATTTATTTATGGGAAATTAGTTACTTTTGTTAAATTTCTTCTTTTTTGCTGTATATATTTACCCATTTCCAGCCGATATGAAGGGTAGCATAAAAAAGGAGAAATGAATGATGAAAAAAATACTCCAACTCATAAAACAAAGATCAATTACACGGAAGCTTCTCGTTTCCTTTCTGTCGATCCTCATCATACCGGTTGTCATATTGGCGATCTTTGCGTATCAATCGGCTAGCAGCTCACTCGACAGACAGATGATGGGGAGCGCATTGGAAAATGTACAGCAATTAAACGAAATCATTAACACCAGCATCGGCGAAAAAGAAAACAGTGCTGCTTACTTCAGCGAATGGCTGACAAAAGAGAAATACAATGCAAAAAGCCATGCAAGCATTGCAGAGAAATTCTCACAATATATCAGCATTAACAAGGATGTAGAATCCATTTATACAAGTGACACAAAAGGGCACTTTACCCGCTATCCGGATCTTCCGATGCCAAGTGGCTATAATCCGGTTGAACGCGACTGGTACAAAAAAGCGGTTGCAAATAAAGGGAAAGTCGTGATCACAGACCCTTATAAAACCGCGTCGACAAATACGATGGTTGTGACAATCGCCCAGCAGACAAAAGATGGTTCAGGCGTTATCGCAATCAACATGACGATTGAAAATCTGCTGAAAACAACCAAAAAAGTCAACATCGGCACACAAGGCTACGCATTTATCATGACGAAGGACAAAAAAGTTGTCGCACACCCGAATGAAAAATCAGGAACTGAATTAAAAGGCGACTGGCTCGATAAGATGTTGAGTGCTGATAAAGGCGATTTTCAATACACCATGGATGGCGATAAGAAAAAAATGGCCTTTGACACAAACAAGTTGACGGGATGGAAGATCGGCGGCACCATGTATTTGGATGAAATCCATGAGGCAGCCCAGCCTGTCCTACACCTTGCTTTAATTGTCTTGGCCGCAGCTATTATCATAGGGATTATCGTCATGACTTTGATCATTCGGTCGATTACAACACCGCTGAAACAGCTTGTCGGTTCCTCTAAGCGGATCAGCGAGGGAGATTTGACGGAAACCATTGATATCCGTTCAAAAGATGAATTGGGCGAGCTTGGCAAAAGCTTTAACAATATGGCATCGTCACTTCGTTCTCTCATACACGCCATCCAGGATTCGGTAGATAATGTTGCCGCTTCCTCTGAGGAGCTCACTGCATCAGCTGCGCAAACGAGCAAGGCAACAGAGCACATTACATTGGCGATTGAACAATTTTCTAACGGCAATGAAAAACAAAACGAAAACATTGAAACGGCAGCAGAGCACATTTATCAAATGAATGACGGGTTGACGAATATGGCTCAAGCTTCTGAAGTGATCACTGATTCATCTGTTCAATCGACAGAAATTGCAAGTGAAGGCGGCAAGCTTGTTCATCAAACCGTCGGCCAAATGAATGTCATTGACAAGTCCGTTAAAGAAGCGGAGCAAGTCGTACGCGGATTGGAAACGAAATCGAAAGATATTACAAACATTTTGCGTGTGATCAACGGCATCGCAGACCAGACGAACCTGCTTGCCTTAAACGCAGCAATTGAAGCAGCGCGCGCAGGCGAGTACGGCCGCGGCTTCTCCGTTGTAGCGGAAGAAGTAAGAAAACTGGCAGTACAGTCAGCAGATTCAGCAAAAGAGATTGAAGGATTAATCATCGAAATTGTGAAGGAAATCAATACATCACTCGGCATGTTCCAATCTGTCAATCAAGAGGTGCAGACAGGACTTGACATCACAGATAAAACAGAAATGAGCTTCAAACGCATTTCTGAAATGACGAACCAAATCGCCGGCGAACTGCAAAATATGAGTGCGACGGTTCAGCAGCTTTCTGCCAGCTCCGAAGAAGTTTCGGGAGCGTCTGAGCACATTGCATCGATTTCAAAAGAAAGCTCAGCGCATATACAAGATATCGCGGCGTCAGCTGAAGAGCAGCTAGCTTCCATGGAAGAAATCAGCTCGTCTGCAGAGACCCTTTCCTCTATGGCGGAAGAGCTTCGGGATATGACCAAACGATTCAAAATCGAATAATAAGCCTTAACACCCAAGCTTGTTGCGCTTGGGTGTTTTTTTTAGTTTTTTTATTAAACCTTTTATCCTAGTTTGACGATATTAGATTTATCTTAAAGGAGGAGTCAACGAGAATGGGAAAATTCATACAATGGATCAAACAGCCATCGATCAGCAAACCGCTAATCGCTGCGTTTCTGGCAGTGCTTATTTTGCCGGTTGGGGTTTTAGCATATTTCAGTTATCAATCAGCTTGGAATGCGTTAGACAGAGAGCTCATAAGCAGTGCGAAGGGAAATGTTGAAGAACTAAACAGTACGCTGCAAAATAAATTAGAAGATAAAGTAAAAGCAATAGATTATTATAGTGAGACTGTCGATAAAGACATATTGCTAGGCAAAAACAAAACATTACTGAAAGAGAAATTTAAGCAGTACACGACACTTAACGACGATGTAGGCGCAATCTATGCTGCTTCAGAAGATAAGAAGCTTTATAAATATCCGGATAGCGGTGTTCCGAAAGGCTTCGATCCGACAGGACGTGACTGGTACAAACAGGCGGTTGCGGAAAAAGGACAAGCTGTTTTCTCAGAACCGTATACCGATGAAGCGACAGGAGATATCGTTGTCACAATTTCAAAACAATTAAAAGACGGTTCAGGGGTTATAGCGCTGGATTTAAACCTGGATGAAGTGCTTACTGCATCAAAAAGAATCAAAATCGGTAAAGAAGGCTTTGCATTTATTACGACTGGCAACAAAAAATATATCGCCCATCCGACCATTAAGCCGGGGACAACCGGTTCCGGCGATTGGACAAACCAAGTATATTCCAAAAAAGAAGGCTCATTTGAATATACATTCGAAGGCAAAGAAAAGAAAATGGCCTTTACGACAAATAAACTGACTGGCTGGAAAATCGCGGGCACATATTTTGTCAGTGAATTGCAAGATGCTTCAAGCCCGGTGCTGAACACTGCGGTTATCATTCTATGCGTGTCAATTGTAATCGGCGGCATACTCATACTCTATATTATCCGTGCCATCACCAAGCCGTTAAGAAAACTTGTCTCAACGTCTGCAAAAATCAGCAGCGGAGATCTCACAGAAGTCATTAACATTCACTCGAAAAACGAGTTTGGCCAGCTTGGCGAAAGCTTTAATGAAATGTCTGCATCATTGCGTTCTGTAATCGGCGTTATTCAAACGTCTGTAGAAAACGTTGCTTCATCTTCTGAGGAGCTGACGGCAAGCGCAGCCCAAACAAGCAAGGCAACTGAACATATTACACTTGCCATCGAACAGTTCTCAGATGGCAACGAGGCACAAAGCGAGAAACTGGAAACAAGCTCAAATCATCTTTCTCAAATGAACGAGGGGATTTCAAAAGTGGCTCAGGCCTCTTCAACCATTACGAAATCATCGATTCAGTCCTCTGAGGCAGCGGGCAGCGGAGAAAAGCTGGTGGAGCATACAGTCGGCCAGATGAAAACAATTGACCAATCCGTTCAAAAAGCGGAAGCGGTTGTAAAGGGCCTTGAAACAAAATCGCAAGACATCACAAGCATCTTGAATGTGATTAATGGCATTGCTGATCAAACCAACCTGCTTGCATTAAATGCTGCGATTGAGGCGGCAAGAGCGGGAGAATACGGAAGAGGCTTCTCAGTAGTTGCGGAAGAGGTTAGAAAACTTGCTGTACAATCAGCAGACTCCGCCAAGGAAATTGAAGGATTAATTCAAGAGATTGTCAGGGAAATCAGCACCTCACTTTCGATGTTCCAATCCGTGAATCATGAAGTGAAAGAAGGCTTGCAGATTACGGATCAAACAGCGGAAAGCTTTAAACAAATCTATGAGATGACTACCCAAATTTCCGGCGAATTGCAAAACTTGAATGCGACGGTTGAACAACTGTCAGCCGGATCACAGGAAGTGTCAAGTGCTGTTGAAGATATTTCTGCAGTGGCGAAAGAAAGCTCAGCAGGCATTCAGGATATCGCAGCTTCGGCTGAAGAACAGCTTGCGTCTATGGAAGAAATCAGCTCTTCAGCGGAAACGTTGGCAAACATGGCGGAAGAACTTCAGGACATTACGAAGAAATTTAAAATTGAATCTTAATAAAACAAGAAAGCGGCATATCTGCTGCTTTCTTTTTTGTTAAAAACAAAAATAAACAAAAACAATTCAAAAACAAACGGAAATCATATATAATGAAAACGGATACAAATAAAAGGGGATGGAGGAATATCAAATATGGTGAAACATATATGGGATTCAGAGCGAGCTGCACAGCTGCCTAAAGGTGTAGAGGAATTGGTGTACAGGTCCAATCTGATCGGGTCAGACCGCACTGTCTGCAACTGGGGCGGGGGGAATACATCTATGAAAACAACGGAAAAGGATTTTAGAGGCCGTGAAATAGAAGTCATGTGGGTAAAAGGAAGCGGTTCGGATTTGGCAACAATGAAAGCGCATAACTTTACCGGTTTGAAATTAGATGATATCCGCCCGCTGATTAAAAGGGACCAAATGCCAGATGAAGAAATGGTAGATTACCTGTCTCATTGTATGATAGACAGCAAACATCCCCGCCCTTCAATTGAAACGCTATTACACGCTTTTCTGCCATACAAACATGTTGATCATACCCATCCAGATGCGATTATCAGCATATGCTGTGCAGATAATGGAAAACAAATCGCTGAAGACATTTATGGAAACCGGTTTGTATGGGTGCCATACGTCCGTCCTGGATTTACTTTGTCTAAAATGATCGCTGAAGGCGTAGCAAACAATCCCCACGCCGAGCTTGTATTAATGGAGAAACACGGCTTAGTCACTTGGGGAGAGACGTCTGAAACATGTTATCAAAAAACGATATCCATCATTCAAGAAGCCGAGCAGTATATTAACGATCGTATCAATCAGCATGAGGTATTCGGAGGCAAAAGGTATCAGCCGCTGCCGGAGGATAAAAGAAAACAAATCTTGGCAGGCATCATGCCTGTGATCAGAGGAGCAGTAAGTGAAGAAAAGAAAATGATCCTTTCCTATGATGATCATGACGACGTCTTGGAATTTGTAAACAGTGTCCAAGCGCCAGCACTTTCGCAAATCGGTGCGGCATGCCCGGATCACCTTGTTCACACAAAACGGGTTCCGCTGTACATTGATTGGAATCCGGAAACTCAAGATGTGCACAAGCTTGCGGATCTGATCAAGTCAGGAGTCGAGACCTTTACATCAGAGTATCAGGCTTACTTTACACGCAATCAGCAGGATGGGGATCAAATCTTTGAATCCGCCCCGCGGGTGATATTGATTCCTGGAATTGGAATGGTGAATACAGGAAAAAGTTATGCCATGTCTAAAGTAAGCGGGGCTTTATATCGGAGGGCCATCGCCGTGATGAAAGGAGCAACCGCTCTGGGGCAATTTGTTTCTTTACATGAAAATGAATCCTACCATGTCGAATATTGGCCGCTCGAACTATATAAACTCACGCTGGCCCCGCCGGAAGCAGAATTTTCCCGAAAAGTCGCGTTGATAACTGGAGGAGCCGGCGGAATCGGCAGTGCAGCATGCCGCCGATTTGCAGCTGAGGGAGGGCACGTGATCGTAGCTGATCTGAATATAGAAGGTGCACAGAAAATTGCCGGGGAAATAAACGATGCATACGGAGAAGGACGGGCAATGGTTGTCAAAATGGATGTGACAAAGGAGGAAGACGTACAGTCAGCTTTTGAACGAGCGGCGCTTGCTTACGGCGGCATTGATATCGTCGTCAATAATGCCGGGCTGGCCACATCAAGCCCATTTGACGAAACAAGTCTAAAAGAATGGAATCTTAATATGAATGTTTTAGGAACAGGCTATTTCCTTGTAGCCCGTGAAGCGTTTAAACAGATGAAACAGCAAAATAGAGGCGGAAGCATGGTATTTGTCGGATCGAAAAATTCGGTTTATGCGGGCAAAAACGCCTCTGCCTACAGCTCTGTTAAGGCGCTTGAAACCCATTTAGCAAGATGCATCGCAGCAGAAGGTGGAGAATTCGGCATTAGGGTCAACTCCGTTTTGCCTGATGCAGTTCTTCAAGGATCGGCAATCTGGGGTTCAAGCTGGCGGGAGGAACGAGCCGCGGCGTACGGGATTGAACCAGATCAGTTGGAGGAACATTACCGGAAACGTACAGCATTGCTCGTCAATATTTACCCGGAGGATATTGCCGAAGCCATTGCATTCTTCGCTTCTTCCAAAGCCGAAAAAACAACGGGCTGCATGATTACGGTAGACGGCGGCGTCCCTGCTGCTTTTACGCGTTAGAAATATGCTAAGATAAAAAATATAAGATGGACTACGATATGAGGAAGGGCGTTACTGATGCTAGTAGCAGAACGGCAGCAAAAAATAGTGGAAATAGTGAATACGCGTTCAAGCATCCGCGTTTCCGAATTAAGTGACATATTTTCAGTCACAGAGGAAACCATTCGGCGTGATCTTGAAAAGCTTGAAAAAGAACATAAACTGAGCCGGAGCCACGGAGGAGCGGTCAGTATTCAGCAGAAGGAATCAGAAATTCATTTTTCTGAACGGGAAATCACGAATGTCATCGAAAAAAAAGCTATCGCTCACGAAGCGGCCAAATATGTAAAAAGCGGAGACCGAATCATTCTCGATGCAAGCACAACCGCCTGGTACATGGCGAAAATACTCCCAGACATTGAGCTCACCGTGATTACAAACTCAATGAAAGCAGCTATTGAACTCAGCAATAAAGAAAACATATCAGTCATTTCAACAGGCGGCATTTTGCTGGAAAAATCATTATCATTTGCCGGCCCGTTAGCAGAGCGTTCACTTGAGACCTATCATGTCAATAAAACCTTTCTGTCATGTAAGGGATTTGACGTACACAATGGGATGAGTGATTCAAATGAGTGGCAGGCGCTGCTCAAAAAACGGATGATCGAAAGGTCGGACCAGACCATTTTGATGGCCGATTCAAGCAAATGGGGGAACCGCGAGTTTTCACATATAGCCTCGCTGCAAGATGTCAGCCGCCTAATTACGGATTCTGGACTTGATCCGGCATCGGTAAAAGCTCTTGAGGACAAAAAGGTGAAGGTGACAGCTGTTCCTCTTTCGAAGAGAGGGTGAAAGAATGATTTATACTGCCATTGATATAGGCGCATCAAGCGGGAGAATCATGGTAGGTGAACTGAATGAAGGGAAGCTTAACATACAAGAGATTCATAGGTTCGCTAACGGTTTCAGTCAAAGAGACGGGCATTGCTTTTGGGATATTGATCATTTGCTAAAACAAATCCTGCAAGGACTGCAAAAAGTAAAGACGCTTGGGTATGAACACTGCACCGTAGGCATTGATACATGGGCAGTTGATTATGTCTTACTGGACGAAAAAGGCGATCGGTTGCGGGAAGCAATCTCCTACCGTGATAGAAGAACAGATCACACAATAGACAAACTGGAACATATCCTCTCAAAAGCCGCAATTTATCAAAAAACAGGAATACAATTTCAGCCTTTCAACACGATCTATCAATTGTATGAAGAAGACCGTGAGCTGCTGAAAAAGACAGACAAAATTATGATGGTTCCTGATTATTTAGGCTATTGTTTAACCGGAAAAGCTGTAACGGAAATCACAAACGCGTCCACAACACAGCTTTTAAACGCCTCAACGGGAAATCTTGATCCTGAATTGCTTGAAGCCGTGTCCGTTCAGGAACAGCAATTTGCGCCGCTGACTGAACCGGGGTGTGAGCTCGGGAAGCTAAGAAATGAGTGGTTCCCGGATTATGATCTCCCGGCGTGCAAGGTGATGACAGTCGCAACACATGATACGGCCTCGGCCGTCATTGCGGCGCCAGGCGTACATGATGGCTGGGCGTATATCAGCAGCGGAACATGGTCGTTAATCGGGATTGAAAACAAAACACCGATAATAACTGATCTTGCTTTAGAAAACAACTATACAAATGAACGCGGCGCAAACAACACCATTCGCTTTCTCAAAAACATTATCGGCATGTGGGTGATACAAGAAGTCAGACAGCAGTTACAAGCAGATTATTCTTTTCAGCAGCTTGCAGAAGAAGCCGAAAAAACAGAACCATTCCAGCAATTTATAAACTTAAATGATAAACGATTCCTGAATCCAGAAAACATGATAAAGGAAATACAACATTATTGCAGACAAACCCGCCAAAAGACTCCTCGCACTGCAGGCGAACTTGCCTGCTGCATCTACAGCAATTTAGCCATCATCTATGCGATTGCCATCAAAGAGCTGGAAACGATCACAGAAAAACAGATTCAGCAGCTTCATATCATCGGCGGCGGAGCCCGAAATGACTTCTTAAATCAATTAACGGCAGACATGAGTGGAAAAGCGGTATATGCAGGGCCGATAGAGGCAACTGCCACCGGAAATCTTTTGATGCAAATGATTGCTGCCAAAGAAGTCAAAGACATAAAAGAAGCCCGGCAAGTCGTCAGAAATTCCTTTCCGATCAAAGTGTTTACACCTAAAGACATTGACAGAAGCACGATCATTCAGTCCTTTCAGCAAACTGTTTTGAAAGCGCTATCTCAATGATGAAGAGGTGAAAAGGTTTGAAAAGAAAAGCCAGTATCATGTTTGTCCATCAAGACAAGTACGAAGAATACAAGCAGCGGCATGATGACATTTGGCCTGAGATGGCCGAAGCACTCAAAGCTCATGGAGCACACCATTATTCCATTTTTCTAGACGAGGAAACAGGCAGGCTTTTTGCATATTTAGAAATAGAGGATGAAGAGAAATGGAGAAAGATGGCGGACACAGAAGTTTGCCAAAGATGGTGGAAATCGATGTCGCCATTAATGAAAACAAATTCGGATTTCAGTCCTGTTTCGGTAGATCTAAAGGAAGTTTTTTATTTGGATTAAAAAACTGATAAAGGGAGAGAGCCGTATGACCATAAAAACCAATTATGACAGTGCAAAACAGGCATATGAAAAATGGGGAATTGATGTTGAAGAGGCGCTTCGGCAATTAGAGCAAGTGCCCATTTCGATCCACTGCTGGCAGGGTGACGATATTGAAGGCTTTGAAGTAAATAAGGGCGAGCTTTCAGGCGGAATTGACGTGACCGGCAATTATCCCGGAAAAGCGCAAACTCCTGAAGAATTAAGAAGAGATTTGGAGAAGGCTCTTTCTCTCATTCCTGGAAAGCACCGCGTAAACCTGCATGCGATATACGCAGAAACAAACAGGGAAGCGGTAGAACGTGACGAATTGAAGCCGCAGCATTTTGAAAACTGGGTGAAATGGGCAAAAAAACTTGGTCTCGGTTTAGATTTTAATCCAACCTTGTTTTCGCATGAGAAAGCGGCTGACGGACTCACCCTTTCACACCCTGATCCGGACATCAGAGAATTTTGGATCAGGCATTGCATCGCGTGCCGCCGTATCGGGGAATACTTCGGGAAAGAATTAGGAACACCTTGCTTGACGAATATTTGGATTCCCGACGGCTATAAGGATATCCCGAGTGATAGGCTGACACCGCGTAAAAGACTAAAAGAATCACTGGATCGGATCTTCGCAGAGGAGATCAGTGAACAACACAATCTTGATTCAATCGAGAGCAAGCTGTTCGGGCTTGGCTCCGAATCATATGTTGTCGGATCTCATGAATTTTATTTAGCTTATGCTTTGACGAATCATAAGCTTTGTTTACTTGATACAGGCCATTTCCATCCGACTGAGACGGTATCAAACAAGATCTCGTCCATGCTGCTTTACACAGACAAGCTTGCCTTGCACGTATCGCGGCCTGTTCGTTGGGATAGCGACCATGTAGTGGTTTTGGATGATGAATTGAGAGAAATCGCTCTTGAAATTGTACGAAATCATGCTCTTGAGAAGGTCGCCATCGGTCTGGATTTTTTCGATGCCAGCATTAACCGTGTAGCCGCCTGGACCATCGGAACGAGAAATATGATCAAAGCTTTATTGTATGCCCTGCTTCTCCCGAACGGCTATTTAAAACAATTGCAGGAAGAGGGCCGCTATACAGAAAGGCTGGCCCTGATGGAGGAATTCAAAACATATCCTTTCGGAGCCATCTGGGATTCCTACTGTGAGCAAATGGGCGTTCCGGTAAAAGAGGCATGGCTTCATGACATCAAAGAATATGAACAACAGGTGCTTTTAAAGAGGAAGGCATCTTCTCCGATTGTCTAATAAAAAATCCGCCGCGGCATTTGCACGCGGGCGGATTTTTTTAAGCTTGATCAGCAGGGTATACAATCCCCATTTGCTTTCTTGCTTCTTCCATAATTTTTGCGGTGGTCAAAGACCGTTCAAATGTATTTTCTTCAGATTCCAGCTTATTCTCTTTTATGAGCGTGACAAATTCTTCTGCTTCATAGAACATCGCCGGTTTAGGATCAGGGATCGCGATGTTTTCAAGGCGGCCGTCCCGGTAGCGGATTTCAACACGTTCAGGCCGGTGAATCGTATCGATTACAATCGTCCCGTCTTCACCCTGGATTTCCGCTGGGGCATAGGAAGTAGAGATTTTGGAATGCATCAGAACAGCTTCGAACCCGTCGTAAGACAGAATGACAGTTCCTTCTCCGTCCACTCCTGAAGATAAAGCATATCCGTTTGCTTTTACATCCTTTGGCTCGCCAAACAACACAACAGCCGGATAAATACAATAGACGCCAATATCCATTAATGACCCATTGGAAAGCTCAGGCTGAAACGCATTCAAAACAGTTCCGTTTCTGAACGCGTCATACCGTGAGGAATACTGGCAGTAGCTTGCGGTAAATCTGCGGACAGTGCCGATTTTATGCAGGTGTTTTTTCAGCTCTTTGAAATTCGGCAGGAAAGTGGTCTTCATTGCTTCCATGAGAACAACGCCGTTTGCCTTAGCCGCTGAGATCATCTCTTCTGTTTCTTTTGTATTCGAAGCAAACGGCTTCTCACAAAGCACATGCTTGCCATGGTTCATAAAGAGAACGGCTTGTTCCTTGTGAAGAGCGTTCGGGCTCGCTATGTATACGGCATCAAAGCAATCGCTCGCCGCCATTTCCTGAAGGTCTGAGAAGGCATGCGCAGCGTTGTGTTTAGCAGCAAACTCGGCAGCGCGTTCAGCCGATCTTGAATAAACAGCAGTCAGCTGAAAATCTTCGATATCCGCTGCTGACTCAAGAAAGCGGTCTGTAATCCAGTTGGTTCCTATTATTGCAAAACGTATCACTCGTATCGCTCCTTTTGTATGATATAGCTAAATTATAGCTTAAATAGAATAAAATCACATGATAGATATAAATAGAATGTTAAAACCGTGAAAGCTTTTCCAGCAATTAACGGTTTTTATTTTTCATTATAGGGACGATAGTGTACAATTTAATTAAACTATGTATGACGGAGGAACGATAGTGGAGACGTTGCAAACATGGAGCGGCAGATTCAAGCGATTCTTCTTGGACAATAAGTTTGTTTTATTTTTGCTTGTGCTGCTGCTGATTGGTTTAAATATTCTAGTATTTACAAAAACATCATTTATTTTCACCCCGATTATTGTTTTGCTCAAAACGATATCACTTCCGATTATTTTGACAGGCATTGTTTTTTATCTGTTAAACCCGGTCGTCGATTTCCTTGAGAGAAGAAGAATAAGAAGAATCTATTCTATTTTACTGTTGTATCTATTGATTATTGGGCTGATCACGATCACAATCGTGTCCATCATTCCCTTTTTAAAAGAACAAATTATGAGTTTAATCGACAACATCCCAAGATATGTGGATATCGTTGAAAATCAGACGAAACAGCTGATCGGTAGCAACTTCGTCAATCAGGCCCAGCAAACGACGAACATCAATATATCTGATCTCGCAACAAAGGTTTCAGATCAGGCAGCGACAATTGTGAACAGTACCTTTACCGGCGTTGGGAATTTTATCGGCGCCCTGACTGAGATTATCATTTCAATCGTTACGGTTCCGTTTATCCTTTTCTATTTGTTAAAGGACGGAAAAAAATTGCCGGTCTACATACTGAAGTTTGTTCCGACGCAATTGAAAGAACAGACATACACAGTCTTAAGCGAAATGAATCATCGGTTAAGCTCTTATATCAGAGGCCAGATCATTGTCAGCTTCTGTATCGGGTTTTTGCTGTTTATCGGTTATTTGATTATCGGGCTGGATTATGCTTCATTGCTAGCCGTCATTGCGGCTTGTACTAGCATCGTTCCATATTTAGGGCCAACGATTGCCATTACGCCTGCGATTATCATTGCCATAGTGACATCGCCGCTCATGCTGCTTAAATTGGTGATCGTTTGGACCATTGTTCAGCTGATTGAAGGGAAGCTGATCTCTCCGCAAATTATGGGAAAAAACCTTCACATCCACCCTATCACAATTATTTTTCTGCTGTTAACAGCTGGCAAACTGTTTGGCGTTGTTGGAATCATTCTTGCCATTCCGGGCTATGCAGTTGCCAAAGTCATTACGACACATTTATTTGACTGGTTTAAAATGCGGTCACATTTATACGACGAAGAAAAAAATGAAAATACGCCGGGTCATAAAGTGTGATTTTCGTTTATAGTTATATAAGACGGGCTTTCCATTTATGGAAAGCTCCCGTTATGTAAAAAAATAAATGTCTAATGGGGAGAATCAAAATCATGACTCTATGGGAATTGTTTGTAGCCGCCATTTTAGGAATCGTAGAAGGATTAACAGAGTACGCGCCGGTTTCTTCGACAGGACATATGATTATAGTAGACGACATCTGGCTTAAATCAAGTAATCTGATGTCAGAAGAAGCTGCTAACTCATTCAAGGTGGTTATTCAGCTAGGCTCCATTTTAGCAGTAGCTATCGTGTTTAAAGACCGAATTTTAAACTTACTCGGCTTGAAAAAAAACATTACAAGCGACCAGGAGCAGGGACATAAATTAAGCATTGCCCAAATTGCCGTCGGACTCGTGCCTGCAGCTGTTCTCGGCTTTTTGTTTGAAGATTACATTGATGAATATTTATTTTCTGTCAAAACTGTGGCCATCGGTTTAATTGCCGGGGCAATCCTGATGCTTTTTGCTGACTGGGTCAATAAGCGGAAAACAGCGACAGACACTCTCGACCGTATTTCCTATAAACAGGCGATAGCAGTCGGCTTATTCCAATGTCTTGCCCTTTGGCCGGGTTTCTCGCGTTCGGGTTCAACCATTTCCGGCGGTGTTATTCTCGGATTAAACCACCGAGCGGCAGCCGACTTTACGTTTATTATGGCGATGCCGATCATGATGGGAGCCAGCTTTCTAAGCCTCGTGAAGCATTGGGACAGCTTAAGCTCGGATCTGATGCCATTTTTCATCGTCGGCTTTATCTGTGCCTTTGTGGTCGCACTGTTTGTCGTCCGTTTCTTCTTAAGGCTGATTAACAAAATCAAACTTGTCCCATTTGCAATCTATCGAATTATTCTCGGTGTGATTTTACTTTTGATCATGATGTAAGTCGAAAAATAAGGCTCTTTTCCGAGCCTTATTTTTTCTGTCAATTCGAGAGGAAACAGCTTGTTTTTCAAAAAAAAATCATCTATAATAAACATGACGTTACATACGGGGCCATAGCTCAGCTGGGAGAGCGCTACGCTGGCAGCGTAGAGGTCAGGGGTTCGAGCCCCCTTGGCTCCATACCTTTAAACCCTTATTCGATAAGGGTTTTTTGTTTTGAGGAAAAGGTTCATTCTCTGAATCCTACAGTTGAGCGAAGTCAAAGTGAGCAGTTTATCTGTCAATCATGAATTTTTCAATACCTCCTTTTGTTCCTCAAAGACCGTCATGTCTTCCAAAGGGGGGGAGTAGACATGAAGAGACACCATTCGTTCGGATGTCGGATTGGACATTTTGTGAATTAAACCTTTGGTTGAAATAAGGCATTCTCCTTCGTGGACAAAGTATGAATTGGAGAGTTCTGCGTGTTCGCCGGCTGAGCGATAAATAGAATTAAGAAGCTTTCCTTCTAGCACCATTGCACAACCAATGGATTGACCATGATCGTGTACTGTCGTCTCCTTGTTTGGCGGAATGTTAATCACGATAATTTCCAATTCATTATTTCGATAGATGGCATTTCGGCCGTAAGCGTACTGGTCTGGTTCCTTAATATACGGTTGACTCAATTTTGCTGCGTTTGGAATTTGTTTTAAAGATGTTGCTAAATCTTTAACCGATGGATTTTTTAAGCCGCTAAAAATGTCTTGGATACACTCATACAGTTCCATTCGTTTTTGCCTCCCAGAATATTTAAAATTTCCTTACATTGGTATTTCATAGGTTAATTCATGGTATTTACCCATATACAATTTAGAGGCGGCAAACGCCCAGTGAACACAAAAAAATGTGCGGCCAAAATGTTGTCTTATCACCAACTTATTCGAGTTTATTAGTTGGAATAGTGGATTGAAAGGATTAAAACGGCCTGATTTAATTCGCTTGAGGGAACGAGCAGGGATTCATAAGTGCAGTTCTAGACACAATATCGGGGAAAAGCTTTCTATGTTGTGCTTGAAATTTACTCCATTGACAAAACACAATCGATTTGAAATAATATTTGATTATATGCTCATTCATTCACATAATTATAATAAAATAATATCATTTCCCCTGAAAGGGATAATATTAGAATGAAAGCTAATGGTATGCAAAATCTATTAGCTTCTTTTGTTTTCAAAAAATGATGTGTTTCGCATGTATTCATATAGGAAGGAATGACAACATGAAGACAAAACACTATTGGGTGATTTCTTTGCTCGCCGTCTTAGCGGTCGGGCCGGGATTGATGTCTAACACGGCATTGTCGTCAGTTCAAGGCCTTGTTCAGAAAGCGGTTGGAACAAGTGTCTTCACATCAGTAAATCCGATATTGATCGGCAATATGGCCTTTACCTTGTTAGTTCCGGCAGGACCGCTGCTGAGGAAAAAATTCGGTGCTCGTCCCGTCTATCTGGCTTCATTACCTGTCTTTATACTAGGCTCACTGCTCATCGCATGTTCAGGCGATATTGCATGGATGGCGGCAGGGCGCTTTTTACAGGGGGCGGCAACAGGCGTCATGCTGATGATTATGATTCCAATGCTTGTACTGTCATTCCCGATTGAACGCAGGAACTATGCACTGCTTGTGCTGATCGGGGGATTCTATGGTTCTGTTATCATCGGCACAATCCTGGGAACCATTGCAACAAGCTGCGGGCATTGGAGATGGCTGTTTTTCATCTTTGGCACCTTGTCCCTGATCGGTGTCGCGGTGAGCTATTTCTTTCTCCATGACGAGCATCACGGAGCGGCGGATCAAGAACAGCCGCTTGATCGTGCGGGAATTCTTTTATCTGTTTTCCTTGCCGCAGCCTCAGCGGTTTCATTCATTTTTCTGCAAAAATGGGGGCTGTCATCGGGTTATGTAAGGATTGGTTTCGGGGTGACGTTATGTTTGCTCATTGGTCTATTGATTGTGGAATATAAAGTGAAAAACCCCTTCATATCTATTAAACTGATGCTGCTGCCAAAACCGGTGCTTGGCTTATTGATCATAGCTGCAGGGACGATAACGGTAGCTGTCAGCCTGTCTGCTTTTCAAGGCTTGCTCCGTCATATGTATGATATTTCTCAGGAGCATCTCATTTTTTTAAACTTGACTCTTTTAATCGGAGTGGCGATCGCGGCCATTTTGAGCGCTCTGTTATATGATAAAGTCGGACCAGGGATGCTCGGTATTATTGGCGGACTTATTCTCGTCTTTGTGAATTTTCAATGGCTGCATATACAGGATCGATCATCTCTTTATATGTTCGCAGCACTGTTTATCATGCTTGCAGCGGGAACAGGCCTGACAGTCGCCGCAGGGCTGATGGGAGCTGCCATGGGAGGCCCGCTGCCTGATTTGGTCAAGAGAATGACAGCTGTTCAGTTTTTAAGATTGTTTGTCTATATGGGAGTTCCCATTCTCATCGGCTTTTTCACGAAAAAAGATGCTGCCAGACAAAGCGGTTCGGTACAGGATTCTATGATGACTGCTTATCATGATCTCTTCTTCATTTCTTTTATCCTTAGCGTGCTGCTCGTCTGCTTGTCATTTTGTATGAATGCCACTGGAATGGGGCACAAGCTGGCACATAAACCACATGATAAAGCGAAAACAGCTCCGGAAAAACAGGCCGTCTCAGCACAAGGTTTGTCGAAGGCAACCGTCAATTCATATAAAGTAATAAATGATACGGAATATCGGAATGCACTCAGAAATTTACAAAAATAGATACATGGTAAAAACCTTTTCATTGAGCGAAAAGGTTTTTATTTTGCAATCTTTTCCCAACTTTATCCCTAAAGAATTGAAAAATATTAGAAGTGCAAGTAAAATTCTAAAAGGTAGATTCTTTTACATTCGTAATCTTTTAATTCGAAGGAAGGTTTTCATGGCCCGTAAAAAACTTAAAAAACGTAAACTCTTGATTTCACTATTTTTCCTTGTATCGATTCCGCTAGCTCTGTTTGTTTTAGCGACAACTTTATCAAAACCGATTGAAATATCCAAAGAAACTGAAGAAATCGATGAACAGCAAGTGTTTATAGACAGTCTGTCCGGACATGCCCAAATTTTGTATGAAAAATACCATGTTCTCCCCAGCATCACAATTGCTCAGGCCATTCTCGAATCGGACTGGGGGAACAGTGAACTGGCTGCTAAGGCCAACAACCTTTTTGGCGTAAAAGGGAATTATAAAGGCCATCATGTCACGATGGAAACGGACGAAGTTGAAAAAGGGAAAAGAAAAACCATTCGCGCGAAGTTTCGAAAATACAGCACGTTTTTTGAATCTATGGATGATCACGCCCAATTGTTCGTCCGTGGCACATCGTGGAATAAAAAGAAGTATAAACCGGTGCTTGAGGCAGGGAATTATAAGGAAGCGGCAACCGCCCTGCAAACATCAGGATATGCTACAGATCCTGACTACGCTGACAAAATCAGCGCTATTGTGGAAAAATACGATTTAGATGAGTACGATGAGGTAAATCCATCCCTCAAATCTGTGGATTTAAACGCCTCTATTAAAGACAGTGCCGTTCAAGATGTATGGTCCAAGCCTTCTACTGATGATCGGTCCATAAGGCTTACCTCTGCCCAATCTTACGTCGGCAAAGACATAAAGGTTGTGTCTAAAAAACAGAAAGGCCAGTCTGTATGGTACCAATTCCAAATCAATGATAAACTTATTGGCTGGATTGATGATTCAGCTGTTGAAATAAAGGAGGCAACCTAAGCCCTTTTTACTGGTATTTTTAATTCTTTGTTCCATTCTGGGGAATTTGAGGTATAATATTCCACGGAAGTTATCACTTTTTAACTATGCTTTCGGGAGGGAACAAAGGTGCAGAAATATAGACGCAGAAACACGGTTGCCTTTACAGTATTAGCTTATTTTACTTTTTTTGCGGGAGTATTTTTGTTTAGTATCGGACTCTATAATGCTGATAATCTGGAACTCAATGAAAAAGGTTATTACATCGCTGTTATGATACTTGTAGCAGTTGGTGCGATTCTTACACAAAAAGTAACCCGTGATAACGCGGAGGATAATGAAATCATCGCGGAACAGGAAAAAAGACAAAAACAATCTCATATCGAATCATAAAAAAATCCGGCGACTGCACGCCGGATTTTTTGATATCACCCTGTAAACACTTCGCCGTCAGGATAACGGATATTTGATTGCTCTGTTTTTGCGAATGAAAACACGAACGTTAAAGGACCAATTCTACCGATAAACATGATGACAATAATGATATACTTGCCAGCTGTTGTCAGTTCAGGAGTAAGCCCCATCGTAAGGCCGACAGTTCCGAATGCGGAAAAGGTTTCAAACACAATTTGAAGAAATGGCGCTTGTTCTGTGATCGTCAGGGCGAAAATCCCTAAAAACACGATGAACAAACTGGTGACGCTCACAGCTAAAGCTTTAATGATAATCGGATATTTGATGGAACGGCGGAAAATAACCGTTTCTTTTTTACCTCTCAAGTAAGCAATAACAGATGTTAAAATCACGATGAACGTAGTCAGCTTAATGCCGCTCGCCGTTGATGCGCTTCCTGCTCCGATAAACATCAATAATAAAGTAAATACAATTGTTCCTTCTCTCATGCTTCCAAAATCTAGAGAATTGAAGCCTGCGGTTCTCGGCGTCACCGCTTGAAAATAGGACGCCCACAGTTTATCCACTATATGCAGGTGGCCGAGCGTCCCAGGGTTGCTGTATTCTAAAATAAAGATCGCAAGCATAGCAATCGCATTCAACATCAGCGTTCCTGTAAGCATGAGCTTTGTATGTAAAGAAAAAGCTTTAAAACGCCGATTTTTCATCACATCAAACAGAACCGTAAATCCGATCCCTCCTGTAATAAATAGGAAAGTAATCACGAGGTTTACTGTAGGATCGCCAACGTAGCTCATCAAATTATCAGGCCACAACGAAAACCCGGCATTGTTAAAAGCAGATATTGCGTGAAACAAACTGGCAAACAAGCCGGATGACCAGCCGTACTGAGGTACAAGCCTGATGGATAAAATGAGTGCTGCTATCAATTCAATACTGATCGAAAACAGAAACAGGACTTTGACAAGGCCAATGACACCGCCGATTGTCGGCTGGTTTAAGGCTTCCTGGACGAGCATTCGTTCTTTTAAGCCAATTTTTTTTCCTAATATCATGACGATCAAGACCGCAAATGTCATAAATCCAAGCCCGCCAATCTGAATCAGCCCCATAATTACTGTTTGCCCGAATACCGTAAATTGAGTACCGGTATCGACAACAGCAAGCCCTGTAACAGTTGTAGCGGAAGCTGCAGTAAAAAGGGCATCTATCCATGACAATGGCTTCGTAGTGGAAATCGGAAGCATTAATAGGACAGCCCCGATGATAATGGTAAGGAAAAAACCAATGGCAAGCACTTGAGGCGGTGTAAACCGAACCCATTTGATCACTTTATCCTTTTGAAGTGTCACCTTTGTCTACATCCCTTCGTTTTCAAAACGTTTAATATCCTTTTTGTGGCCCATGATCACCAGGCAATCTTGCTCGTGAATGATGTCTTCAGGCGCGGGGGAAAGACAGATATCTCCATGGTGTTTAATGGCCAGGATCGTGCAGCCGTACTTTGCTCTTACATTCAGGTCAATAATCGATTTTGAATCAAGCTTGCGCGTAGCCAGCAGCTCGACAATACTGTATTCATCAGATAGATCAATGTAATTCAAAACATTTTCGTCTGAAAGGCTTTGTGCGATTTTAACCCCCATATCTTTTTCAGGATGAATAATGCGGTCAGCGCCGATTTTTTCAAGCACCTTGTGATGATAATAGTTTTGAGCCTTTACCCAAATATTTGGAATATCAAGCTCCTTTAATAATAGGGTGGTCAGCGTACTCGCTTGAATATTTGCTCCGATGGCAACAATCACATATTCAAAATTGCGTATTCCTAATGAAAGCAATTCGTTTTCTTCGGTGGCGTTGGCAATTACCGCATGAGTGGCGTAAGAAGCATATGCATTGACCTTTTCTTCGTTGATATCAACCGCAAGGACCTCATGCCCCATTCTATGAAGTTCTTTACAAATGCTGCCGCCAAACCGGCCCAGCCCGATCACGGCAAATTGCTTATTTTTAATTCTTCCCAATGTTCATATCTCCCTTAGTGAATTAACGTTTTTGAAGCAAAAAAGACCATTGCAAAGAATGGCCGATAATAGACCTCCTCTCTGTATACGCCTACGAGGTTAGCTGTCGGATTAGGGATTCAGAGTACCCCCTCTTACTTAGTAAGATTCACCCCAAGGCTGTTAATAAAACAGCCAATCGTTGGTTCCCCCGTTCGTGTTTGATTAAGCGGTAAAAGAGACTGTATGAAATTGAACACTCAAGAATTTACTCCTGTTTCTAGTGTTTGTCAATTTAAATTTTAAACCAGAAAAAAGATAACGGGGATTAGAGAAAAAGGGGAGGGTAAAACGCAAAAAAGACCGGCGTTAACCGGTCTTTTACATTAGTTGCAACCGCAAGGCTGAGTCGGAGGAGTGCTGCGCTTAGCCACGTCAATGCTGGCTTCTGCGTAAAATTTATTTCCGATGCTTAATGATTTATTCTCCGCACGGAAAGTATATGTACCAGCGGCAGGAAGTGTTTTGTTATTCAGTTTTAATTTGAATTCGCCAGCTCCTAACAAATCAAGTGCCAAAGGAACTCTTACTGTTTTCCCGTTATTGAGGATCTGTGTTGTACGCAAGGCATTTCCGTTCAATGTGTCTTTCGTGTTTGCAGTAAATCCGCTTGGCAATGTAAACTCCATAACGCCAAGGCTGAGAAGCGTGTTTGGACGGTAAGTCAATTCGATATCTGAGAAAGACCATTCCGTTTTGCTGGCGCCAGTGATTGTTGCGAACAATGAAGCTGTAGACTGTGTTCTCATAGTAGATTCAGTATGAGCTTTAGTTGATGTAGATTCAGCCGCGAAAGAAGCTGTAGGTGCAGAAACGAGTAACCCGAGACTTAATGCACTAATTGCCAAAGAAGATAATAATTTGCGTTTCATAACAAAATTCCCCCTAAAAAATGATAAATTAAACAGGCCTGCCCGCTTTTCACCTCCTCTGAAGGCCAAATACAAATTTTACCTACATAAAATTACCATCAAATATTTTGGAAGTAAATGGGGTGTTTTTCCCGTATTTTTCAAATTTGTAGTAGTTACATCAAAAAAACGCCTGGTTCCCCAGACGTTTTCTGCTTTACTTTGTTTCGATCGGTATAAATTTAAAAATTTCTCCGGTCTGCACCGATTCAGCAAGCCGTTTCAGCCAGTCATAGTAAGCTTTAGAGCTTTCCAGCTGATCGTATAACTGCAGTGCCTCATTTTTGATATCCTCATCGAGATCTTCCTTGCTTAAAACCTTTTGTAAATCAGCTTGAGCTTCCTCGATCGCTGCTACATTCACTTGAACCTCCCGCTCCCATTTAGGTGGAAAGAAATTTGTGAAAAATTTAAAGAAATCCTTTTCAGCCACAAATGTATGCTTGCGGATTCCCCGGTGAAATGTTTTTTTCACTACATTTAAGTCTTGAAGCTTTTTGACGCCTGTGCTCATGCTTGGTTTGCTCATTTGCAACTCCTCACGCATTTCGTCAAGCGTCATCTCATCCCTCATATACATCGTCCCATATAAAATCCCGACACTGCGGGTAATTCCGTAAAGATCCATCGTTTCAGCAATGGAGTCAATAACAAGATCCCGAGCCTGTTCTATAGCTGCAAATTCTGGATTTTCATCCATACTGACCCTCTTTTCCTTAGAAAATTAAATTCGTTAAGTTATTTCTTTATGTTCTTTATCTTAACGAAACATGAGGAAAAGTCAAAAAGAAAAATCGAAATGGGACTTTGACAGTTTAAAAACCATATGTTAGATTAAGGTTGTTAAAAACATTAAATTTTTATTTAACAAACTTTATTTACGTCAAGGAGGCTTATATGAGTCAAACATTATTCATTGACGGAGAATGGATCAGTGCCGAAAAAGAACAGATCCGCAGTATTATCAACCCATTTAATCAAGAAGAAATTGCAACTGTAAGCGAGGGAGGGCGAGAGGACGCCATCAAAGCAATCGCAGCCGCACGCAGAGCATTTGACAAAGGAGAATGGTCATCGCTATCCGGGCTTGAACGCGGGAAAATTGTTCTGAAAATTGCGGAATTAATCAGACGCGATCTTGAGGAGCTGGCTGAGCTTGAATCTCTTGATACAGGAAAAACACTCGAAGAAAGTAAGGCCGATATGGACGATATCGCCAATGTTTTTCAATATTACGCCGGCTTGGCAGACAAAGATGGCGGAGAGATCATTTCATCTCCGATTCCTGATTCAGAAAGCAAAATTATTAGGGAGCCAATCGGGGTTTGCGGCCAGATCACTCCATGGAATTATCCGCTCCTTCAAGCAAGCTGGAAAATCGCCCCTGCACTGGCTGCAGGAAACACAATCGTCATGAAGCCGAGTGAGATTACGCCGCTGACGACAATCAAAGTCTTTAAGCTGATGGAAGAAGCCTGTGTTCCAAAAGGTGTCGCAAATCTTGTTCTTGGACCGGGAGCCACAGTGGGCGACGAGCTTGCCGTAAACAAAGACGTCGATTTGATTTCGTTTACGGGCGGAATTGAAACAGGCAAAAAAATCATGCGGGCGGCAAGCGGAAACGTCAAAAAAATCGCCCTTGAACTTGGCGGGAAAAACCCAAATATTGTTTTCAAGGACGCGGATTTAGAAGTTGCGGTTGATCAAGCTTTAAACGCTGTATTTTTCCACGCCGGCCAAGTATGCTCTGCAGGTTCCCGCTTGCTTGTTGAGGACGCCATTCATGATCAATTTTTGGCGGAGCTGGTCAAACGAGCAAAACGCATAAAACTCGGAAACGGTTTTCATGCTGAGACAGAAAGCGGTCCGCTTATTTCGGCGGAGCACAGGGCAAAGGTAGAAAAATATGTTGAGATCGGAATAGAGGAAGGCGCGAAGCTGGAGACAGGAGGCAAACGCCCGGAAGATCCTGAGCTTCAAAACGGCTTTTTCTATGAACCTACTATTTTCTCAAACTGTAATTCTGACATGAGAATCGTTCAGGAAGAGGTTTTCGGTCCTGTATTGACAGTCGAAACCTTCAGCTCTGAAGAAGAGGTAATCGAGCTTGCGAATGATACCATCTATGGCTTGGCTGGAGCGGTATGGTCAAAAGACATTGAAAAGTGCGAACGGGTAGCAGCCAGCTTGAGAATGGGAACCGTTTGGATCAACGATTTTCATCCGTACTTTGCACAAGCGCCATGGGGCGGATATAAGCAATCCGGGTTCGGACGCGAGCTTGGAAAAATAGGCCTTGAAGAATACACAGAAGTCAAACATGTATACCGCAATACAAAACCGGCAGCGGTTAACTGGTTCAATTCATAAGAGGGGGAGATTGATGATGACATTAAATATGAAGGTAGAAAGCATGCAGAAATTCCACACATTTGAAATTCCGACTGTGATTAAGCATGGAATCGGAGCCATCAAGCATACGGGTGAGGAAGTAGCTGTACTGGGCGTTTCAAAAGCGCTCCTTGTCACAGACCCAGGGATTTATAAAGCCGGTGTTGCTGATCCTGTAATCGAATCACTTAAAGAAGCAGGCATTGAAGTGGTGCTCTTTAATAAAGTTGAGCCAAACCCGCCTGTCCGTCTGGTGAATGAAGGATCTGAGCTTTACAAAAAAGAGAACTGTAATGGTTTGGTGGCAGTCGGAGGCGGAAGCTCCATGGATACAGCAAAAGCAATCGGAGTAGAAGCGACTCACGAAGGAAGCGTGCTTGATTATGAAGCGGCAGATGGGAAAAAACCGCTGGAAAACCGCATTCCTCCGCTGACGACAATTCCCACTACAGCTGGAACAGGATCAGAAGTAACCCAATGGGCGGTTATCACAGATGAAGAAAGAGA
Source organism: Bacillus sp. FSL L8-0358 (assembly GCF_038593095.1). Classification (NCBI taxonomy): domain Bacteria; kingdom Bacillati; phylum Bacillota; class Bacilli; order Caryophanales; family Bacillaceae; genus Bacillus; species Bacillus sp. FSL L8-0358. The sequence goes on along the minus strand of NZ_CP151962.1, from coordinate 3,057,309 downwards.
ATTCAAATTCAACACGGGCGGTCCGCTGATTGCAGCGCACTTGACCATCATTGATCCTGAGCTTCATGTTTCAATGCCTCCGCATGTAACAGCTATGACGGGAATTGATGCGCTCGCCCATGCCATTGAGTGCTATACAATGAAATTTGCACAGCCAATCACGGATGCGGTTGCCTTAATGGCGATTGAGTATGCTGCTCATTACATTAAGAGGGCATTTGCTGACGGAGAGGATCTGGAAGCAAGGTACGGAATGGCGCAGGCTGCGATGCTTGCTGGTCTTTCTTACGGAAGTGAATCAGCGGGCGCGGCTCATGCGATGAGCCAAACGCTTGGCGGTATTATCCCAGTCGCTCACGGCCAATGTGTAGCGGCGATGATGGGCCCTGTCATGGAATACAACTGGAAGGGCTATCCTGAGAAGTTTGCGCGTATTGCGAAAGCGTTCGGTATTGATACAAGCAAGATGACAACAGAAGAAGCTGCGAAAGCATCTGTCAATTGGATGTATGATCTGGTCGAAGATTTAGAAGTGCCGACTTTAGAAGAGCAGGGAGTATCACCTAATATGATCGAACGCTTGTCTAAAGAAGCAATGAAAGATCCGCAAACCTTCGGAAACCCTAGAGATTTAAATGAAAAAGCATACAACTGGATCTACAAGCGCTGCTTTAACCTTACGCCTAAAACGGTATAATCAAAATCCCGCTCCTTTACAGAGCGGGATTTTTTGGGATAATGAAGCATAGGTGGAAATTTTAGATAAGAAGGAAGGTGCCAGCTGATGTGGAAGCGTATGACTGCAAAAGCGGAAGGCTTATATATCGCAGATACAGAAAGCTTCGTAACAAAGCAAATGGACAAGCTTGATTTTGATTATGGCGGCATCCCCGGAGACTTGCATTTTGGTCTGACCAAAAAAGCGGGAGCCAGAGAACCAATGTTTTCAAGAGGGACTGAAATTTTCAACCGCAGACAAATTTCAATTGTTTCAATAGAGGAATGCAACGAAATCGCTTTAAAAATGGGAGTGCCGAGGATTTTGCCGGAATGGCTCGGGGCGAATGTGGCAGTCAGCGGTATGCCAGATCTTACTTCATTAAAAGAAGGAAGCCGGATTATTTTTCCGAGCGGAGCGGCTCTGCTGTGTGAGGGCGAAAATGATCCGTGTATCCAGCCGGGAGAAGTCATTCAGTCTTATTATCCGGACCAACCGAAGCTCGCGCCGGCTTTCGTCCGCCACGCACTTGGCATTAGAGGGATTGTCTGTATTGTGGAGAGACCTGGTGCTGTTTACACAGGTGATAAAATAGAAGTTCATTCCTATCAGCGAAAAGTCAAACGAAAAGCAGAAAGGGTCTGATGAAATCAGGCCCTTTCTATCTTTTCTTTAATTTCTTTCATTTGGCTGAGATGCCGTTTTTCATGATGGCCGATAAAATCGATCCACTGTCTGACAGTCAGCTCTTGAAACACAGGATGCGGAAGCACTCTTTCAAAATCTTCTTCTTTCAGAGAGGCAATCGCAGCAGTCAGCTGCTCTCTTACCACATCAAGCTCACGTTTCATTTGGCTGCCTGAAATAAAATCATGCGCAGGCTCAAGATGACTCGGGGCTTTCCGTTTATTATTTCTGTCCTGTGCTACCTCAAGCGGTTTTTCTTCAATTTCTTTAATCGGAGCGTCCTTTACACGTTCCTTCAACATTTTTTGTGCGGTCATATCGATTTTTTTCAAATGGTCAAGAACTTCCCGTATGCTCCATTCTTCAGCAGAAGGCTTTTGGTTCAGCTTTTCGTCAGAAAGTCCTTTCAATTCGTTCCACGTTTCTAATCTGGCTTCATTAAAGATACTCATCATATCTCCTCCTAAAATGACATTACCATATATATAAGCAATTATCATTTATAAAGCACTTCAAATGGGTTATTTGTCTTAAAATTTTGAAACTTTTCCCGTGGTGTCTCGTATAAATGGTAACGGCAGCCGTTCATCAATGCATTGATGAAGAAAGGATGAGGAAATTGGAGTTATTTGGAGTACCTATACAAACAATTTATCTTTATACGCTTATTATTGCGGGCAGCCTTACGCTGTTATTTCTGTTTTTCGGAGATGTATTTGCAGGGCTGCCGGAAGGCATTCCGCTTCTTAATCCGACATTAGTGCTCTCATTTTTCACATGTTTTTCAGCGGGCGGATATATAGGTGAACTCGTATTGCCTCTGTCAAGCTTGCTGATTGCGCTTTTATCTTGCATCCTTTCAATCATGCTGGTGGTATTGCTTCACATCTTTGTACTGGTACCATTATCATCTGCAGAAGAATCATTGGCATATAGAGAAGATGATCTCAGAGGAAGACTCGGTAAAGTGATTACAGCTGTTCCGGTTGACGGGTTTGGTGAAGTGGTCATAGAAGGGATAGGAGGCACCATTTCAAAGTCAGCGGTCAGTTTTGATAATCAGCAGATCAGTTACGGGACAACGGTGTTAGTCGTAGATATTAACAACGGAGTTCTTTCGGTTACTCCGCATGAACCCATTTAACATAAAAGGAGGAATTTGATATGACAATGCCGATTATAATGATCATCGGAGTTGTATTCTTTTTATTAATTGCACTAATAGCTGTGTTTATTACGAAGTATCGTACAGCAGGGCCTGATGAAGCGTTAATTGTAACAGGGAGCTATCTGGGGAATAAAAATGTTCATGTCGATGAAGGCGGCAACCGTATTAAAATCGTCCGCGGCGGAGGAACCTTTGTCCTTCCCGTCTTCCAGCAGGCAGAGCCGCTAAGCTTATTATCAAGCAAACTCGATGTTTCGACACCTGAAGTCTATACAGAACAAGGAGTGCCAGTAATGGCCGATGGAACTGCGATTATTAAAATCGGCGGTTCTATAGGAGAAATCGCTACAGCGGCCGAACAATTTTTAGGGAAATCAAAAGACGACCGTGAGCAGGAAGCGCGGGAGGTTTTAGAAGGCCACCTTCGTTCCATTCTCGGCTCAATGACAGTAGAAGAAATCTATAAAAACAGAGAAAAATTCTCTCAAGAGGTGCAGCGTGTCGCTTCACAGGATCTCGCGAAAATGGGGCTTGTAATCGTCTCGTTTACCATTAAAGATGTTCGTGATAAAAACGGTTATCTTGAATCATTAGGGAAACCGAGAATTGCCCAAGTAAAACGCGATGCTGATATCGCAACAGCAGAGGCTGATAAAGAAACACGAATTAAGCGGGCAGAAGCCGATAAAGACGCAAAAAAATCAGAACTTGAACGGGCGACGGAAATCGCTGAAGCTGAAAAACTCAATCAGCTCAAAATGGCTGAATTCCGCAGAGAACAAGATACGGCAAAAGCGAATGCCGACCAAGCATATGATTTAGAGACTGCCAGAGCGCGCCAGCAAGTCACAGAGCAGGAAATGCAGGTTAAAATTATCGAACGCCAAAAACAAATAGAACTAGAAGAAAAAGAAATTCTTCGCCGTGAACGTCAATACGACTCAGAGGTAAAGAAAAAAGCCGATGCAGACCGTTATTCTGTTGAGCAGTCCGCAGCAGCAGAGAAAGCCAAACAGCTCGCGGAAGCCGATGCCAAGAAGTACAGTATTGAAGCAATGGCAAAGGCTGAGGCGGAAAAAGTAAGAATTGACGGGCTAGCAAAAGCAGAAGCGGAAAAAGCGAAAGGAGAGACAGAGGCAGAGGTTATCCGCCTGAAAGGTCTTGCAGAAGCGGAAGCAAAAGAGAAAATTGCGGCTGCCTTTGAACAGTACGGGCAGGCGGCGATTTTCGATATGATTGTCAAAATGCTTCCGGAATACGCGAAACAAGCAGCGGCACCTCTTTCAAATATTGATAAAATCACCGTTGTCGATACAGGAGGAAGCGGTGAATCAAGCGGAGCAAACAAAGTAACCAGCTATGCGACGAACTTAATGTCAAGTCTGCAAGAAAGTTTAAAAGCATCCTCGGGAATTGATGTAAAAGAAATGCTTGAGAACTTTTCAGGAAAAGGAAACGTAAAACAAAGCATTAATGAATTAACAAATGAAATCAAAGAAGCCAAAACGATCCAAAAATCAGAGTAAGGAAAGGGCAGAACCGTATGGTAACTGTACGTGAAGCGAAGTTAGAGGATATAAAGGACATTGCAAAAGTGCATGTAGACAGCTGGAGGACAACATACCACGAAATTATCCCGATTGATTATTTAAACAGCCTGAACTATAAGGAATTTGAAGACAAATGGAAAAGTCGCTCGTTAAAGGGAGTATTTGTTGCTCAGGACGAAATGGGTTCAGTATTCGGCTTTGCTTCATTTGGACCTATTCGATCTGAACAAGAAGGCTATGACGGCGAGTTATACGCTATTTATCTTGTGGAAGAGCGCCAGCGGCAAGGTGCAGGCAGGGCGCTCTTAGCAAAAGGAGCGGAGTTTTTGCTTCAACATGGATTTTCAAGTATGTTTGTTTGGGTTATTGAGGAGAATCCCTCGATTATATTTTATCAGGCCTATTCACCTGAAAGAGTAGCGGAGACAACTTTGAAATTGCCGGAGTAAGGCTGAAAGAAGTAGGTCTTGGCTGGCCGGATCTTTCAGCTTTAAAAACACTTCTTAACAGATAACGAACAATCCCCCAGCGGAATTCGCTGGGGGATTGTTATTTTTACGCTTTGTCACTTTTAAGCAAACGGGGTGCTGTCATAAATAATAAACATAGGACAATTGCACAAATAATGAATGAAGGAACCATGTAAGTCGCATTATAAGTTAAAGAATAAAGCCATACCGGTGTTCCTTTTGGAGCAAAGCTGCCGAAAAACACAGCTCCTGAAATGACATGCGCGGCATAGCGCAGCAAACTGCCGATAAAAACTGCGCTGACCACTGAAACAATCAATTTCCCTTTTGTTTTTGATACAGCGGCTTTACGGACAGAAGAAGCGAAACAGCCGCTTATGCCGATTGCTGCGAAAGCGACAATGTAATCTAACAATAGCTGTACAGGATGTTGAGCAAACAAGTTTCCGATTGCTATTTGTACTAGACCTGTCAACAAACCTGTAGTAAGACCTGCTTTGACACCCCAGCGAAACGAAATTAAAAAGATCGGAATCATCATGATGGAGACCGAGCCTCCTTGAGGCATGCTAAGAAACATTCCTGAGACAATGTCTAAAATAACGGCTGCCGCTGTCATAATGGCAATTTCAATAAGGCGAACCAGTTGCTTAGATTGATTCATATCTATCTCCTTCCATTGACAGACAACCAAAAGGACAACAAAAAAGCAGCACGCGGAAGGATGAGAAAAGTTCCACGCACTGCTTTACGATCTGCAATTCATTTGACTTTGCCACATCCCTACGCCAGCGTTAACTAACAGGTTCAAAGGGTCAGAACGAAACCGCTCACTCTCAGCTTTAATGCTCCCCTTGTGGTCATCAGTATTTAGTTCGTTTCTACTATACAAGAAAACGAAAAAAACAACAAGATCACATGACTGATGTATATGTTCTTTTAAGAAAGTTATATGATACACACGCTTTAGAAATCATGGCGAGGATTATAGTTTATTTGTTTTATAGATTTTTTAAAAAAACTATTGCAATAAATAAATACAGGTGTTATATTATTAAACGTCGCTGATGCACAGCGGACACAAACTAGATGCTTCAAAACAACTTGAAAAAAGTTGTTGACAAAAAAGAAGCTGAATGTTATATTGGTAAAGCTGCTTCATTGAGAAGTGACGAAATGATCTTTGAAAACTAAACAAGACAAAACGTACCTGTTAATTCATTTTTATAAATCGCACAGCGATGTGCGTAGTCAGTCAAACTAGGGCCTGCACGACGCAGGTCACACAGGTGTCACCGCAGGATGCGGTGAACTTAACCTGTGATCCATTTATCGGAGAGTTTGATCCTGGCTCAGGACGAACGCTGGCGGCGTGCCTAATACATGCAAGTCGAGCGGACAGATGGGAGCTTGCTCCCTGATGTTAGCGGCGGACGGGTGAGTAACACGTGGGTAACCTGCCTGTAAGACTGGGATAACTCCGGGAAACCGGGGCTAATACCGGATGGTTGTTTGAACCGCATGGTTCAAACATAAAAGGTGGCTTCGGCTACCACTTACAGATGGACCCGCGGCGCATTAGCTAGTTGGTGAGGTAACGGCTCACCAAGGCAACGATGCGTAGCCGACCTGAGAGGGTGATCGGCCACACTGGGACTGAGACACGGCCCAGACTCCTACGGGAGGCAGCAGTAGGGAATCTTCCGCAATGGACGAAAGTCTGACGGAGCAACGCCGCGTGAGTGATGAAGGTTTTCGGATCGTAAAGCTCTGTTGTTAGGGAAGAACAAGTACCGTTCGAATAGGGCGGTACCTTGACGGTACCTAACCAGAAAGCCACGGCTAACTACGTGCCAGCAGCCGCGGTAATACGTAGGTGGCAAGCGTTGTCCGGAATTATTGGGCGTAAAGGGCTCGCAGGCGGTTTCTTAAGTCTGATGTGAAAGCCCCCGGCTCAACCGGGGAGGGTCATTGGAAACTGGGGAACTTGAGTGCAGAAGAGGAGAGTGGAATTCCACGTGTAGCGGTGAAATGCGTAGAGATGTGGAGGAACACCAGTGGCGAAGGCGACTCTCTGGTCTGTAACTGACGCTGAGGAGCGAAAGCGTGGGGAGCGAACAGGATTAGATACCCTGGTAGTCCACGCCGTAAACGATGAGTGCTAAGTGTTAGGGGGTTTCCGCCCCTTAGTGCTGCAGCTAACGCATTAAGCACTCCGCCTGGGGAGTACGGTCGCAAGACTGAAACTCAAAGGAATTGACGGGGGCCCGCACAAGCGGTGGAGCATGTGGTTTAATTCGAAGCAACGCGAAGAACCTTACCAGGTCTTGACATCCTCTGACAATCCTAGAGATAGGACGTCCCCTTCGGGGGCAGAGTGACAGGTGGTGCATGGTTGTCGTCAGCTCGTGTCGTGAGATGTTGGGTTAAGTCCCGCAACGAGCGCAACCCTTGATCTTAGTTGCCAGCATTCAGTTGGGCACTCTAAGGTGACTGCCGGTGACAAACCGGAGGAAGGTGGGGATGACGTCAAATCATCATGCCCCTTATGACCTGGGCTACACACGTGCTACAATGGACAGAACAAAGGGCAGCGAAACCGCGAGGTTAAGCCAATCCCACAAATCTGTTCTCAGTTCGGATCGCAGTCTGCAACTCGACTGCGTGAAGCTGGAATCGCTAGTAATCGCGGATCAGCATGCCGCGGTGAATACGTTCCCGGGCCTTGTACACACCGCCCGTCACACCACGAGAGTTTGTAACACCCGAAGTCGGTGAGGTAACCTTTTAGGAGCCAGCCGCCGAAGGTGGGACAGATGATTGGGGTGAAGTCGTAACAAGGTAGCCGTATCGGAAGGTGCGGCTGGATCACCTCCTTTCTAAGGATATTATACGGAATATAAGACCTTGGGTCTTATAAACAGAACGTTCCCTGTCTTGTTTAGTTTTGAAGGATCATTCCTTCGAAACGTGTTCTTTGAAAACTAGATAACAGTAGACATCACATTCAATTAGTAACACAAGATATCACATAGTGATTCTTTTTAACGGTTAAGTTAGAAAGGGCGCACGGTGGATGCCTTGGCACTAGGAGCCGATGAAGGACGGGACGAACACCGATATGCTTCGGGGAGCTGTAAGCAAGCTTTGATCCGGAGATTTCCGAATGGGGAAACCCACCACTCGTAATGGAGTGGTATCCATATCTGAATTCATAGGATATGAGAAGGCAGACCCGGGGAACTGAAACATCTAAGTACCCGGAGGAAGAGAAAGCAAATGCGATTCCCTGAGTAGCGGCGAGCGAAACGGGATTAGCCCAAACCAAGAGGCTTGCCTCTTGGGGTTGTAGGACACTCTGTACGGAGTTACAAAAGAACGAGGTAGATGAAGAGGTCTGGAAAGGCCCGCCATAGGAGGTAACAGCCCTGTAGTCAAAACTTCGTTCTCTCCTGAGTGGATCCTGAGTACGGCGGAACACGTGAAATTCCGTCGGAATCCGGGAGGACCATCTCCCAAGGCTAAATACTCCCTAGTGACCGATAGTGAACCAGTACCGTGAGGGAAAGGTGAAAAGCACCCCGGAAGGGGAGTGAAAGAGATCCTGAAACCGTGTGCCTACAAGTAGTCAGAGCCCGTTAACGGGTGATGGCGTGCCTTTTGTAGAATGAACCGGCGAGTTACGATCCCGTGCAAGGTTAAGCAGAAGATGCGGAGCCGCAGCGAAAGCGAGTCTGAATAGGGCGCATGAGTACGTGGTCGTAGACCCGAAACCAGGTGATCTACCCATGTCCAGGGTGAAGTTCAGGTAACACTGAATGGAGGCCCGAACCCACGCACGTTGAAAAGTGCGGGGATGAGGTGTGGGTAGGGGTGAAATGCCAATCGAACCTGGAGATAGCTGGTTCTCTCCGAAATAGCTTTAGGGCTAGCCTCAAGGTAAGAGTCTTGGAGGTAGAGCACTGATTGGACTAGGGGCCCCTACCGGGTTACCGAATTCAGTCAAACTCCGAATGCCAATGACTTATCCTTGGGAGTCAGACTGCGAGTGATAAGATCCGTAGTCGAAAGGGAAACAGCCCAGACCGCCAGCTAAGGTCCCAAAGTATACGTTAAGTGGAAAAGGATGTGGAGTTGCTTAGACAACCAGGATGTTGGCTTAGAAGCAGCCACCATTTAAAGAGTGCGTAATAGCTCACTGGTCGAGTGACTCTGCGCCGAAAATGTACCGGGGCTAAACGTATCACCGAAGCTGCGGACTGTTCTTCGAACAGTGGTAGGAGAGCGTTCTAAGGGCTGTGAAGCCAGACCGGAAGGACTGGTGGAGCGCTTAGAAGTGAGAATGCCGGTATGAGTAGCGAAAGAGGGGTGAGAATCCCCTCCACCGAATGCCTAAGGTTTCCTGAGGAAGGCTCGTCCGCTCAGGGTTAGTCGGGACCTAAGCCGAGGCCGAAAGGCGTAGGCGATGGACAACAGGTTGATATTCCTGTACCACCTCCTCACCATTTGAGCAATGGGGGGACGCAGGAGGATAGGGTAAGCGCGGTATTGGATATCCGCGTCCAAGCAGTTAGGCTGGGAAATAGGCAAATCCGTTTCCCATAAGGCTGAGCTGTGATGGCGAGCGAAATATAGTAGCGAAGTTCCTGATTCCACACTGCCAAGAAAAGCCTCTAGCGAGGTGAGAGGTGCCCGTACCGCAAACCGACACAGGTAGGCGAGGAGAGAATCCTAAGGTGATCGAGAGAACTCTCGTTAAGGAACTCGGCAAAATGACCCCGTAACTTCGGGAGAAGGGGTGCTCTGTTAGGGTGCAAGCCCGAGAGAGCCGCAGTGAATAGGCCCAGGCGACTGTTTAGCAAAAACACAGGTCTCTGCGAAGCCGTAAGGCGAAGTATAGGGGCTGACGCCTGCCCGGTGCTGGAAGGTTAAGAGGAGCGCTTAGCGTAAGCGAAGGTGCGAATTGAAGCCCCAGTAAACGGCGGCCGTAACTATAACGGTCCTAAGGTAGCGAAATTCCTTGTCGGGTAAGTTCCGACCCGCACGAAAGGCGCAACGATCTGGGCACTGTCTCAACGAGAGACTCGGTGAAATTATAGTACCTGTGAAGATGCAGGTTACCCGCGACAGGACGGAAAGACCCCGTGGAGCTTTACTGCAGCCTGATATTGAATGTTGGTACAGCTTGTACAGGATAGGTAGGAGCCTTGGAAACCGGAGCGCCAGCTTCGGTGGAGGCATCGGTGGGATACTACCCTGGCTGTATTGACCTTCTAACCCGCCGCCCTTATCGGGCGGGGAGACAGTGTCAGGTGGGCAGTTTGACTGGGGCGGTCGCCTCCTAAAAGGTAACGGAGGCGCCCAAAGGTTCCCTCAGAATGGTTGGAAATCATTCGCAGAGTGTAAAGGCACAAGGGAGCTTGACTGCGAGACCTACAAGTCGAGCAGGGACGAAAGTCGGGCTTAGTGATCCGGTGGTTCCGCATGGAAGGGCCATCGCTCAACGGATAAAAGCTACCCCGGGGATAACAGGCTTATCTCCCCCAAGAGTCCACATCGACGGGGAGGTTTGGCACCTCGATGTCGGCTCATCGCATCCTGGGGCTGTAGTCGGTCCCAAGGGTTGGGCTGTTCGCCCATTAAAGCGGTACGCGAGCTGGGTTCAGAACGTCGTGAGACAGTTCGGTCCCTATCCGTCGCGGGCGCAGGAAATTTGAGAGGAGCTGTCCTTAGTACGAGAGGACCGGGATGGACGCACCGCTGGTGTACCAGTTGTTCTGCCAAGGGCATCGCTGGGTAGCTATGTGCGGACGGGATAAGTGCTGAAAGCATCTAAGCATGAAGCCCCCCTCAAGATGAGATTTCCCATTCCGCAAGGAAGTAAGATCCCTGAAAGATGATCAGGTTGATAGGTCTGAGGTGGAAGTGTGGCGACACATGGAGCTGACAGATACTAATCGATCGAGGACTTAACCACATTTTGAATGATGTCACACCTGTTATCTAGTTTTGAGAGAACACTCTCAATTTGTTTGGTGGCGATAGCGAAGAGGTCACACCCGTTCCCATACCGAACACGGAAGTTAAGCTCTTCAGCGCCGATGGTAGTCGGGGGTTTCCCCCTGTGAGAGTAGGACGCCGCCAAGCAATTGCACGTTAGTGCAATTATGGAGGATTAGCTCAGCTGGGAGAGCATCTGCCTTACAAGCAGAGGGTCGGCGGTTCGAGCCCGTCATCCTCCACCATTTTTCATTATACATATCGGTTTTACATATATGCCGGTGTAGCTCAATTGGTAGAGCAACTGACTTGTAATCAGTAGGTTGGGGGTTCAAGTCCTCTTGCCGGCACCACTTTTATATGATATAATATTCAAGTCTCTTGTAAGAAGAGCCATTAGCTCAGTTGGTAGAGCATCTGACTTTTAATCAGAGGGTCGAAGGTTCGAGTCCTTCATGGCTCACCATTTACATGTTGCGGATGTGGCGGAATTGGCAGACGCGCTAGAATCAGGCTCTAGTGTCTTTACAGACGTGGGGGTTCAAGTCCCTTCATCCGCACCATTTCTGCGGAAGTAGTTCAGTGGTAGAACACCACCTTGCCAAGGTGGGGGTCGCGGGTTCGAATCCCGTCTTCCGCTCCAACTATACCATCCACGCCGGGGTGGTGGAATTGGCAGACACACAGGACTTAAAATCCTGCGGTAGGTGACTACCGTGCCGGTTCAAGTCCGGCCCTCGGCATTAAGTTTTGCGCCCGTAGCTCAATTGGATAGAGCGTTTGACTACGGATCAAAAGGTTAGGGGTTCGACTCCTCTCGGGCGCGCCATGATCTATATGAAATCGGGAAGTAGCTCAGCTTGGTAGAGCACATGGTTTGGGACCATGGGGTCGCAGGTTCGAATCCTGTCTTCCCGACCATTCTTGGGGCCTTAGCTCAGCTGGGAGAGCGCCTGCTTTGCACGCAGGAGGTCAGCGGTTCGATCCCGCTAGGCTCCACTTGGTTTCAAAAAATATTTGGCGGTGTAGCTCAGCTGGCTAGAGCGTACGGTTCATACCCGTGAGGTCGGGGGTTCGATCCCCTCCGCCGCTACCAATGGACCTTTAGCTCAGTTGGTTAGAGCAGACGGCTCATAACCGTCCGGTCGTAGGTTCGAGTCCTACAAGGTCCACCACTATACGGAGGAATACCCAAGTCTGGCTGAAGGGATCGGTCTTGAAAACCGACAGGGGTGTCAAAGCCCGCGGGGGTTCGAATCCCTCTTCCTCCGCCATACATATTCCTAATCATCGCGGGGTGGAGCAGTTCGGTAGCTCGTCGGGCTCATAACCCGAAGGTCGCAGGTTCAAATCCTGCCCCCGCAACCAAATTTTAAAATGGTCCGGTAGTTCAGTTGGTTAGAATGCCTGCCTGTCACGCAGGAGGTCGCGGGTTCGAGTCCCGTCCGGACCGCCATTTAAATACTTAGGCTCGGTAGCTCAGTTGGTAGAGCAACGGACTGAAAATCCGTGTGTCGGCGGTTCGATTCCGTCCCGAGCCACCATTTATCATTATATTTTGGCGGTTGTGGCGAAGTGGTTAACGCACCAGATTGTGGCTCTGGCATTCGTGGGTTCGATTCCCATCAATCGCCCCAAATAAAAATTGCGGGTGTAGTTTAGTGGTAAAACCTCAGCCTTCCAAGCTGATGTCGTGGGTTCGATTCCCATCACCCGCTCCATTTCTATATCGTCATGGGCCTGTAGCTCAGCTGGTTAGAGCGCACGCCTGATAAGCGTGAGGTCGATGGTTCGAGTCCATTCAGGCCCACCATGACTTTTGTATTCCACAGTAGCTCAGTGGTAGAGCTATCGGCTGTTAACCGATCGGTCGCAGGTTCGAATCCTGCCTGTGGAGCCAAATGGAGAAGTACTCAAGTGGCTGAAGAGGCGCCCCTGCTAAGGGTGTAGGTCGTGTAAGCGGCGCGAGGGTTCAAATCCCTCCTTCTCCGCCATATGATTACAGATATAATAATTATCGGCCCGTTGGTCAAGCGGTTAAGACACCGCCCTTTCACGGCGGTAACACGGGTTCGAATCCCGTACGGGTCATCCAGAAGCCTTGCATATCCTGCAAGGTTTTTTTGTTTTCTAAATCATGATATGTCTTAGATTTTGTTCTTTATTTTAAAAACAGACTACAAAAATCTCCATATATTTCGTTTTTCTTCAGAAAATGAAGTTAATTGTCTATAAGTATAAGCGCTTTCAGGAAAGGGCTTTTTTTTATTTCTTCGAATAAATACTATAAATGAAAACTATGATGTCAGAAAGGATGATTACATGGCCGCTGCCAGCCCGACAGCACATGATGTTTATCTTTTTCACGAAGGCAGTCTGTTTAAAAGCTATCAGCTGTTTGGCTCGCATTACCGTGAGCTGAATGGCAAAAGCGGATATGAATTCTGTGTGTGGGCGCCTCATGCGTCGGAAGTACGAGTGGCTGGAGATTTTAACAGCTGGTCTGGAGAAGAGCATGTGATGCACAGAGTGAATGATAATGGCATTTGGACGTTATTTATTCCAGGTATAGGAGAAAAGGAACGATATAAATATGAAATCGTGACGAATAACGGTGAGATCAGGCTGAAGGCAGATCCATACGCTATTTATTCAGAAGTCAGACCAAACACAGCGTCACTTACTTACAATTTGGAAGGGTATAGCTGGCAAGATCAAAAATGGCAAAAAAAACAGAAGGCTAAGATGCTGTATGAAAAACCTGTTTTCATTTATGAACTGCATCTTGGGTCTTGGAAGAAGCATTCTGATGGCAGGCATTATTCCTATAAAGAATTAAGTCAGACGCTTATCCCTTATATCAAGGAGCATGGGTTTACCCATATTGAACTGCTTCCGGTGTATGAGCATCCATATGATCGTTCATGGGGGTACCAAGGAACGGGGTATTACAGCCCGACAAGCAGGTTTGGCACGCCGCATGATCTGATGAAGTTTGTTGATGAATGTCATCAACAAAATATCGGAGTCATTTTGGATTGGGTCCCCGGACATTTTTGTAAAGATGCACATGGACTCTATATGTTTGATGGAGAACCGCTTTATGAATACAAAGAAGAACGTGATCGGGAGAACTGGTTATGGGGCACGGCAAACTTTGACCTGGGAAAACCGGAAGTTCATAGTTTTTTAATTTCGAATGCGTTGTACTGGGCGGAATTCTATCATATAGATGGATTTAGGGTTGATGCAGTGGCTAATATCTTGTATTGGCCAAATCAGGATGAACGCCACACGAATCCATATGCTGTTGATTTTTTAAAAAAACTCAATCAAACCATGAGAGAGGCATATCCCCATGTGATGATGATTGCGGAAGATTCTACAGAATGGCCTCAAGTGACAGGTGCCGTTGAGGAAGGGGGGCTTGGTTTTCATTATAAATGGAATATGGGATGGATGAATGACGTACTGAAATACATGGAGACGCCGCCCGAAGAAAGGCGGCATTGTCATCAGCTTATCTCTTTTTCATTACTATATGCGTTTAGTGAGCATTTTGTATTGCCGTTTTCTCATGATGAAGTCGTATACGGAAAAAAATCACTTCTTAATAAAATGCCTGGCGACTACTGGCAGAAATTTGCCCAGTATCGGCTTTTGCTGGGCTATATGACAGTGCATCCCGGAAAGAAATTGATCTTTATGGGATCAGAGTTTGCCCAATTTGATGAATGGAAAGATACAGAACAGCTTGATTGGTTTTTGGACTCCTTCCCCATGCATCAGAAAGCCAGCGTTTTTACGCAAGATCTTCTCCGCTTTTACCAAAAAAGCAAAATCCTTTATGAGCATGACCATCGTGCACAATCGTTTGAATGGATTGATGTCCATAATGACGAACAATCAATCTTTTCTTTTATTCGTTATGGCAAAAAGCACGGTGAGGCGCTTGTCATCATTTGTAATTTTACACCCGTGGTCTATCATCAATATGATGTTGGAGTTCCTTTTTTTACTCAATACATTGAAGTGCTTAACAGTGACAGTGAAACATATGGAGGCTCAGGGCAAATCAACAAAAAGCCGTTATCGGCTAAAAAGGGAGCACTTCATCATAAACCGTGTTATATCACGATGACCATCCCCCCTTACGGCATCTCGATTTTACGGGCGGTTAAAAAAAGAGGAGAGATAAAAAGATGAAAAAACAATGTGTAGCCATGCTCCTTGCCGGCGGGAAGGGCAGCCGTCTCAGCGGATTAACAAAAAATATGGCCAAACCGGCTGTATCTTTCGGGGGAAAATACAGGATTATTGATTTTACCCTAAGCAACTGTTCTAATTCAGGCATAGACACAGTCGGGATTTTAACGCAATATCAGCCGCTTGAGCTGAATTCCTATATTGGGATCGGCAGTGCATGGGACCTGGATAGATATAATGGCGGCGTGACGGTTTTACCCCCTTATGCCGAGTCATCAGAAGTCAAATGGTATAAAGGGACGGCAAGCGCCATTTATGAAAATCTCAATTATTTGAATCAGTATGATCCTGAGTATGTACTGATTTTGTCAGGAGACCACATATACAAAATGGACTACGGCAAAATGCTTGATTATCACATTGAAAAGAAAGCAGATGTGACCATCTCTGTCATCGAAGTGGGCTGGGAGGAAGCAAGCCGGTTCGGCATCATGAAGGCCAATCCAGATGGGACGATCACACATTTTGATGAAAAGCCCAAATTCCCTAAGAGCAATCTTGCCTCAATGGGGATTTATATATTCAATTGGCCGCTTTTGAAACAGTATCTTGAGATGGACGATCAAAACCCTTATTCTAGCCACGACTTCGGCAAAGACATTATTCCTCTGCTTTTGGAGGAGAAAAAGAAGCTTTCCGCTTATCCGTTCAAGGGATATTGGAAGGATGTCGGAACGGTGCAGAGCTTGTGGGAAGCCAATATGGATTTGTTAAAAGAGGACTCGGAGCTGAAGCTGTTTGAACGCAAATGGAAAATTTACTCCGTCAATCCAAATCAGCCTCCGCAATTTATTTCATCTGATGCGCAGGTTCAAGATTCGCTTGTGAACGAAGGTTGTGTTGTATATGGAAATGTGTCTCACTCCGTTCTTTTTCAAGGTGTGACTGTCGGTAAGCATACGACTGTTACATCATCCGTCATAATGCCGGATGTGACGATTGGGGAGCATGTAGTCATTGAAAATGCCATCGTTCCTAATGGGATGGTGCTGCCGGATGGCGCAGTGATTCGCTCCGAAAAAGACATTGAAGAGGTGCTGCTCGTTTCAGAGGAATTTGTAGAAAAAGAATTGATTTAATTACTGAAGAGGGGGCAGAGTCAGTGTTCAATAATCAAATGTTAGGTGTTATAGATGAAACCACATATAAGCATTCTCTTCAGGATTTAACAGCACAGCGGTCGCTCGGGGCGATCCCTTTTGCCGGCAGGTACCGTCTGATTGATTTTATGCTTTCCAACATGGTGAATGCGGATATTAGGAGTGTTGCAATTTTTCCGAAGTATCGTTACCGTTCGCTCATGGATCACCTTGGAGCGGGTAAGGAATGGGATTTGCACCGGAAAAAGGACGGCCTCTTTTTTTTCCCGTCTCCCCATCTTCATCACGAATACGATGAATTCGGGTCCTTTCGCCAGTTTTCGGACCATCTAGATTACTTCCACAGAAGCACGCAGCAATATGCTGTTATCTCCAACAGCCATACCGTATGCAACATTCAATTTCAATATGTGCTGAAACGCCATCAGGAGGTTGGCTGCGACGTCACCGAGGTATTTCAGGACGGCCAGTCGCTGCAAATCTATATCATGTCAACAACGCTTTTAAAGGATCTGATCTACGGACATAGCGAAAAAGGCTATAAAACCATTCAGGAGGCTGTTGAAAAGGAATCTTCCGCCCTGACCATTTGCCCATATGAATATTCAGGTTATGCCGCTGTCATTGATTCGGTGGAAAAATATTATACCCACAGTATGGAGCTCATTCAGCCTCGTTTTTGGCAGCAGGTGTTTTTGCCGCAGCAGCCGATCTATACAAAAGTGAAGGATGAGCCGCCTACGAAATACGGAAAGCACAGCACTGTCAAAAACTCTTTGGTGGCAAACGGCTGTGTGCTTGAAGGAGAGGTTGAAAACTGCATTTTGTTCAGGGCGGTCCATGTCGGAAAGGGTACGAAGCTGAAAAACTGTATTATTATGCAAAAAACGCAGATTGGCGAGGATTGTCTTCTTGAGCAGGTCATTTCGGATAAGGACGTTAAAATCGGCAAGGCGACGGAAGCTGCAGGAACAGCTGAGCAGCCGCTTGTATTAAGAAAAGGTTTGGTGCAAGGAGAGCTGATGAATTCTTGAAGATATTATTTGCTGTGTCAGAATGCACCCCATTTGTTAAATCAGGAGGTCTTGCCGATGTAGCAGGTGCTCTGCCAAAGGCACTTGCACGATTAGGCAATGAAGTAGCTGTGATGCTGCCGAAGTACAGCCAAATACCTGAACCGTGGAAAAAGCGTATGAAAAAAAAGGCTGAGTGTACGGTAGCTGTCGGCTGGCGTCAGCAATATTGCGGAATTGAACATATGGCCAAAGATGATGTGAATTATTACTTCATCGACAATGAGTACTATTTCAACAGGGATTCGTTGTACGGGCATTATGATGACGGTGAGCGGTTTGCCTTTTTTTCAAGAGCTGTGCTGGAGGCTGCCAAAGTTGTGAATGTTCCAGCCGATATTGTTCATACTCACGATTGGCATACAGCGATGGTCAATTATTTGCTGAAAGAGGAGTACAGAAAACATCCTTTTTATGAACGGATGAAAAGCGTGCTTACGATCCACAACCTGCAGTTTCAAGGCATATTCCCTCCTGATGTCACACATGACTTGCTGGGTCTTGAGATGGATCATTTTCATTATGAAAGGTTAGAATGCAACGGATTTGTTAATTTTATGAAGGCGGGCATCATTGCGGCTGATCATGTGACAACTGTGAGCCCCACTTACAGAAATGAAATATTGACTCCGTATTATGGTGAGCAGTTGGAACAGGTTTTGCAATATAGGGAAAATGATGTAACCGGCATATTAAATGGCATTGATGATACGTTCTATCAGCCGAAAAGCGATCCTTATATAGAGGCGCAATACGATTCAGGGGATCTTGCATGCAAGTTGGAAAACAAAACGAAGCTTCAGCGGCGGATGGGGCTTCCAGAGAAAAACGATATTCCGCTGATCAGTATGGTGACAAGGCTCACTAAACAAAAGGGGCTTGATCTTGTCCGCAGAATTATGCACGAACTTCTTGAGGAGCAAGACATACAGCTGGTTGTGCTGGGCACAGGAGAACGTGAATTTGAAGATTATTTCCGGTATGCAGAATTTGCTTTTCATGAGAAGTGCCGGGCTTATATCGGGTTTGATGAGCCGCTAGCTCATCAAATTTATGCGGGCTCTGATATGTTTTTGATGCCGTCGAAATTTGAGCCGTGCGGTTTGGGGCAGCTCATTGCTCTTCAATATGGCGCCATTCCGATTGTCAGGGAAACGGGCGGTCTTTACGACACTGTTCGTGCCTATCAGGAGGAAGAGGGAACGGGCAATGGCTTTACGTTTTCCGCCTTTAATGCGCATGATCTGAAATTTACGATTGAACGAGCGCTGTCGTTTTATCGCCAACAGGATGTATGGAAGAGCATCGTGAAGACCGCAATGAATGCAGATTACAGCTGGAGGAAGTCGGCTAAAGAGTATCAGCGTATTTTCGAGCAGGTGACAAGGAGTGGACGGGATGTTCTCGAGTAAAGAACGCTTTGCAGACTTATTTTTAAAGCGTCTGGAAATGACGTGCGGAAAAAGCTTTAAAGATTCTGCCAAGCTGGATCAATATAAAACGTTGGGCAATATGGTCAGAGAGTATATCAGCGCTGATTGGATCGAAACGAATGAAAAAAGCAGATCAAATTCCGGGAAGCAGACATATTATTTATCAATCGAATTTCTGCTCGGTCAGCTCCTTGAGCAAAACTTAATGAATCTTGGTGTTCGTGATGTTGTAGAAGCTGGTTTAAAGGAAATCGGCATCAATTTAGAGGAAATCCTTCAGATAGAGAACGATGCAGGTCTCGGCAACGGCGGGCTTGGCCGCTTGGCCGCTTGCTTTTTAGATTCTCTTGCTTCGTTGAACCTGCCTGGGCATGGGATGGGCATACGCTATAAGCATGGTTTGTTTGAGCAAAAAATTGTAGACGGGCATCAGGTGGAGCTGCCTGAGCAATGGCTGAAAAACGGGAACGTATGGGAAGTAAGGAATGCGGATCAAGCAGTAGACGTGCCGTTTTGGGGCGAAGTCCATATGACAGAAAAAAGCGGGCGCCTGCATTTTCGCCACGAACAAGCCACAATCGTTACCGCTGTTCCTTATGATATCCCGATCATCGGCTATGAAACGGGCACTGTCAATACGTTAAGGCTTTGGAACGCCGAGCCCTATGCGCATTATCACGGCGGTAATATTTTGTCTTATAAGCGGGAAACAGAAGCGGTTTCTGAATTCTTATATCCCGACGACACCCATGATGAGGGGAAAATTTTACGGTTGAAGCAGCAGTATTTTTTAGTATGCGCAAGCTTAAAAAGCATTGTGAACAATTACCGTAAAACACATAAATCCTTATCCGGCCTGCATAAAAAAGTGAGCATTCATATTAATGACACTCACCCTGCGCTTGCGGTGCCCGAGCTGATGCGGATTTTGCTCGATGAAGAGAACATGAGCTGGGAAGAAGCTTGGCATATCACTGTACATACGATTTCTTATACAAATCATACAACATTGTCAGAAGCGCTCGAGAAATGGCCGATTCATTTGTTTAAGCCGCTGCTCCCGCGAATGTACATGATTATTGAAGAGATCAATGAGAGGTTTTGCCGTGCAGTTTGGGAAAAGTATCCGGGAGACTGGAAAAGGATAGAGGACATGGCGATTACAGCGCATGGTGTTGTCAAAATGGCTCATCTGGCCATAGTAGGCAGCTACAGTGTAAATGGCGTTGCAAAAATTCATTCCGATATATTAAAGGAAAGGGAGATGCGCGACTTTCACTTGCTGTTCCCGAATCGTTTTAACAATAAGACGAATGGAATTGCCCACAGGCGCTGGCTGTTAAAAGCGAATCCAGGCTTGTCTGCCATCATTACAGAGGCGATCGGCGATGAATGGGTCAAACAGCCGGAATCACTGATCCGTTTAGAACCGTACGCCTCTGATCCTACATTTATTGAACAGTTTCAAAACAACAAAAGCAAGAAAAAACAAGAGCTTGCCGATTTGATTTTTTGCACGGCCGGGGTGGTTGTGAACCCTGACAGCATATTTGATGTACAGGTGAAACGGCTCCATGCATATAAACGGCAGCTGCTGAATGTTCTTCACATTATGTATTTGTATAACCGCCTCAAGGAGGACGCTGGGTTTTCAATCTACCCGCAAACCTTTATTTTCGGGGCAAAGGCTTCACCAAGCTATTATTATGCCAAGAAAATCATTAAGCTGATCCATTCTGTCGCAGAAAAAGTCAATTATGATCCAGCGGTCAAACAGCTGATCAAAGTTGTTTTTTTAGAAAATTATAGAGTTTCTATGGCTGAGCGAATTTTTCCGGCATCAGACGTAAGTGAGCAAATTTCAACCGCAAGCAAGGAAGCGTCTGGTACAGGGAATATGAAGTTTATGATGAACGGGGCTTTGACGATCGGCACGCATGACGGCGCAAATATCGAGATCCTTGAGCGGGTGGGCCCTGACTGTATTTACACGTTCGGCTTAAAGGCGGATGAGGTTCTATCGTATCAGGAAAACGGCGGCTATAGATCGAGGGAATATTATCAGCATGACAGGAGAATCAGGCAGGTAGCGGATCAGCTGATCAATGGTTTTTTCGAAGGAGAAGCAGATGAATTCGAATCGATCTTTGACTCGCTGCTTCCGCATAATGATGAGTATTTTGTGCTGAAGGATTTCAGCTCATATGCAGATGCGCAGGAGCGAATTCAAGCTGATTATCGAGAGCGAAGGAAATGGTCTGAGCGTTCGATTGTAAACATTGCTCATTCTGGATATTTCTCCAGCGACCGCACGATCCGGGAATATGCGAAGGACATTTGGGGCATCAAGCCGATGATGTGAAAAAGCCGCTGTATAAGCGGCTTTTTTTGTTCACAGATTCATTGAATTGATTGTAAAGGATAAGAACGTCGCAAATGCACTCCATAAAAAATAAGGCAAAAGAAGATAGCTTGCGGCTCTGCTGTATTTTTTGGCAATGATCAGTAATACGATTGCTGTGATGGCGACAAGCAGGCAGTCAAGCGATGCAGCCAGCAGATTTTTTTGCGTAAACTGGAAATAGCTGAATGCTTGATTGAGCACGTAATTTATCAAAAGTGTAAACCAAAAGCTTTTCGCACCTTTAAATGAAAACGCAGCATATACAATGGCTGCTGAAAGGGAGATCAGGGCAAACAGGATGGCCCAAATGATGCCGATCGCAGTTCCGCTTGGTGTCCAGTCCGGTTTTTTCAATGAATTGTACCATTCTTGGTCCACAGGAAACAGGTAGCCTGCGGCTGAAAACAGCGCATATGTAATCACAAAAACGGCTAAAGCGCCGACAATCTTTTTCATATTTGCAACCTCCGCATGTATTTATTTACCCTTTATCTTATAAAGATCAAACCCCCGATATGCGGGGGAAATGATGGTCTTAAATAAGCTGCTGCAATGCGTTTGCTTTAATGCGTTCATATTCAAAAGCTGATTCTAATTCTTCCTTCGGTAAAGCAGACTTGCGGACGTATTTTTCGCGAATGACATCGTAAAGCTCGTAAGGAAACAGCATATCAATAAACATGACTTGTTTTTGTTCTTCAGTTAATGGGGCTCTGGATTCGTATGCGTTCAGCATGACATGAAATGTTTCTTCATCCCAAACGCCCGTCGTATCCAAAAGCGGAATAATCATTTTGCGCAAATCGCGAATAGGCAGATCAAATGAAACGGTATCTAAGTCAATGACCCAAATCTGTTCATTTTCCCCTAAGAGTGTATTTCCGGTTCCGTAATCCTGGTGGCAAAGGTTAGGGCTTTTTTTCAGCTGTTCAGTCCATGGAACATAGGTCGACTGCAAAAGCCGGTCTTTGATGCGCAGCCCGTCTTCAATAAAGCCATCTATCTCCTGAAGATAAAGCTGTGAGAAAGGATCTTCTTTTTCCGCCTCCGCCATCAGCTTCCACGTTTCCATCTGTTTGCACCGTTTCGTATAGTGGTTCGGCCAGCGACCTAATTTGGTAAATACGGGAACGCCATTTGGCGGCTGATATCCGACGGACGCTGTATGAAAATCAGCAAGGCCTTTCATGATAAACTCCAAGTCCTGCTTTACAGTCAGCTCAAACGGTCTTCCTTCGATCCAGTCATATACGACAAATAGAAATGAGCCGTGCTTGGAATATAGGCTGCCTTTTTTGTTTGGGAGTATGCCAGGAACATTCATGCCTTTTTTTGCCAAATAGTCCTGCGCGAAAATGGAAAACAACGCTTTCTTTTCTGGCCTGTGTATTCGTTTTAGACAAACTGCGCCGGAGTCTGTGTGGACCTTCCAGACAAGCGCCATCTGGTTTCCCTGAATGACGTCTATTTTTTCAGTCTGCACATCCCATCCTTGAAGCACATTTTCAGCCAGCTCCGTTAATTTTTTTGCATCTTCTGCTGATAAAGGAAGCTCTGATGAATTCCCCTCCTCAATGACTTCATGGTTTTCTGCCATTAAAGGACACATCCTTACCTGTTTTACTCCTACCTTATGAATCAAAAGGAAAAAATGATTGAGTTATTTGACTATATTTAATAGATGAATCTGGTTGTTTACCCGTTTTGTTTTTAGGGCAGTCCCATTCCGCACAAGTTGGTTGTTCAGCCGTATCATGATTCTAACTAGTTAAAAATCATGCAGGAATGGAGGCTATGTATGAAAATAGCACTGATCGCCACAGAGAAGCTTCCTGTCCCATCGGTTCGAGGAGGCGCTATTCAAATCTACCTCGAAGCGGTTGCCCCTTTAATTGCCAAAAAACATGAGGTGACTGTGTTTTCTATTAAAGATCCGAATCTCGCTGATAGAGAGAAGGTAGACGGTGTCCATTATGTGCATTTGGATGAAGACCGTTATGAAGAAGCCGTTGGAGCAGAGCTGAAAAAGAGCCGTTTTGATCTTGTGCATGTTTGTAATCGCCCAAGCTGGGTTCCGAAATTGAAGAAACAGACGCCGGATGCTGTTTTTATTTTAAGCGTTCACAATGAAATGTTCGCTTACGATAAAATCAGCCAGGCGGAAGGCGAGATTTGCATCGACTCCGTAGCGCAGATTGTTACGGTCAGCGATTATATCGGACAGACGATCACAAGCCGTTTTCCGTCAGCACGATCAAAAACAAAAACGGTGTATTCCGGTGTGGATTTAAAAACGTACCACCCTCGCTGGACGAATGAAGGGCAGCGGGCTCGCGAAGAGATGCGAAGCGAGCTGGGGCTTCACGGCAAAAAAATCGTCTTGTTTGTCGGCCGGCTTAGCAAAGTCAAAGGCCCGCACATATTATTGCAGGCTTTGCCGGACATCATTGAGGAGCACCCCGATGTCATGATGGTGTTTATCGGGTCAAAATGGTTCGGAGATAATGAATTAAATAACTATGTCAAACATCTTCATACCCTTGGTGCGATGCAAAAGGATCATGTCACATTTATTCAATTTGTGAAGCCTAAGGACATTCCGCGCCTTTATACCATGTCAGATGTATTTGTATGCTCTTCGCAATGGCAGGAGCCTTTAGCAAGGGTGCATTATGAAGCGATGGCTGCGGGACTTCCTATTATTACAAGCAATCGGGGAGGCAATCCAGAGGTCATAGAGGAAGGGAAAAACGGCTACATCATTCATGACTTTGAAAATCCTAAACAATATGCCGAACATATCAATGATTTGCTGAGCAGCTCGGAAAAGCGGGAACGGCTTGGGAAATACAGCCGCCGTGAGGCAGAAAGCAATTTTGGCTGGCAGAGGGTGGCTGAAAATCTGCTCAGCGTCTATGAAAAGAACAGATAGAAGGGGTGAACAGAGTGTACCAAAAAGAGCATGAAGAACAGATTGTGTCCGAAATTCTCAGCTATTATCCTTTTCATATTGACAATGTGGCGCTGAAATCGAACAAAAGCGGACGCAAAATCTGGGAAGTCGAAACTGATCATGGCCCAAAGCTGCTAAAAGAAGCGCAAATGAAACCGGAGCGGATGCTTTTTATCACTCAGGCACATGCCCATTTACAAGAGAAAGGGCTGCCGATAGCACCGATTCATCAAACAAAAAATGGCGGTAGCTGCTTGGGCACGGATCAGGTTTCTTACAGCTTATATGACAAAGTGACAGGAAAAGAAATGATTTACTATGATGCAGAGCAAATGAAAAAAGTCATGTCGTTTGTCGGTCATTTTCATCATGACTCAAAAGGATATGTTTGCACAGATGAAAGCAAGAAGAGAAGCCGGTTGGGAAAATGGCACAAATTGTACCGTTGGAAGCTGCAGGAACTGGAGGGGAATATGCAGATCGCAGCATCCTATCCTGATGACGTATTTTCGCAAACTTTCTTAAAACATGCTGATAAAATGCTGGCAAGAGGAAAAGAAGCTCTTCAGGCGCTTGATGACTCAGAATACGAAACCTGGACAAAAGAAACGCTCGAGCATGGCGGATTCTGTTTTCAGGATTTTACATTGGCACGTTTGACAGAGATCGAAGGGGAGCCTTTTTTAAAGGAGCTTCACTCGATTACCTACGATTTGCCGTCAAGAGACCTTCGTATTCTGCTGAATAAAGTGATGGTTAAGCTTTCTGTATGGGATACTGATTTCATGGTTGCACTGCTCGCGTCCTACGACGCAGTGTATCCGCTCACAGAAAAACAGTACGAGGTACTTTGGATTGATCTCGCGTTTCCGCATTTGTTTTGTGCAATCGGGCACAAATATTATTTGAAGCAAAAGAAAACGTGGTCAGATGAGAAGTATAACTGGGCGCTGCAAAACATGATTTCTGTTGAAGAATCTAAAGATTCGTTTTTGGATAAACTGCCGGAACTGTATAAAAAGATAAAAGCGTATCGGGAGGCGAATTGACATGAGGTCATCGAGACAAAAAGCCTCTATTTCTAAACTGGATCTCGACCAATTCGTATTTACACCGCCTGGACCAATGGGATGGCAGGCTCATGACTCAATCTCAGCTGAGAAGGAAGAAGAGGAGAAGCATTTAGATGTGGGCAGCATTCGAGAGCTCCCTCACATCAATGCACCGAAAGAATATCAAGAAGAAACGATGGAAAAGGAAACAGATCACAAAATCGTCGATGATGAAGAAGAAACAAAATTCGAAACCACTCTAGAGCCTGAGGAGGAGCATGATTCGAAACGCTCAGTGCCCCCATATGAAGAAGAGGATGAAGATGAAGATGAAGAACCAGACTTAGCGGAAGAAGCTAAAGTGGAAATCATCATTCTTCCAAGTGAATCTAAACCAGCTCCATGGTTTTCTCAAACCGTAAAGCGCAAGGCATAAAGTCACATTTATGCCTTTTTTTATGTTTTCTGCAGCAAAAAAACAGCCCGTTTTGCAACACGAGCTGTAGGTTTTATGTTTTTGCTTTCACAAAAAGCTGATTGATAGATGACAAATCAAAATTTTGCGTCAGAAAAGGCGGCGGAAATTGTTTGTTTTTCGGGGTTAGAACGGATTGGTAAACAGTATTGAGCCTTTTGGCCGCATGGGTAAAGGTAAATAAAGCTTCTACATGCTTTCGGGCGTTTTTTGTCATTTTGTTCATTAATTCTTGATCTGTAAAGGCTCTGTCAATTGCTTTTGCAAATGAAGAAGGTTTGTTGTATCTGTCGATGACAAGACCGGTGACTTCGTCTTTTACGACTTCTCCGTTTCCGCCCCGGTTTGTGGTAATTAAGGGCGTGCCGGCCGCCATTGCTTCATAATTCACACGGGCGAGGGGTTCGTTCCACTGAGAGCTGCACACAAATACATCTGCCATCAGAAATAGGTTTGGGATGTCGTCTGCGGGAATGAATTTTGTAAAGATTATGTGGTCTCTGTATGGCAGGGCCAGCGTGCGCAGATAGGTTACATAATGGTTTTCGCTGTCATCGCTGAACCACTTCCCGCCTGCTATGACCAGTACAGCATCAGGGTGCTGCTGCAAAATCCTTCTCATGCTGTGAATGAGAAGGTGAGGTCCTTTTGTCGGGCTTAAGCGGCCGGCGAATAAAATAACTTTTTTATCTTCAATACCGTATTTTTTCCGGTATGTTTTTCTGACAGCCGAGCCTTTCATCGTCCAGACGGGCGGATAAGAGTTTAAATCAACGCCGGAATACACAACTTTTGTGATGTCCTCGGCTTCAGGGAAACGTTCAATGACGGTTTGTTTAATAAATTCGCTCACAGTTGTGATCATGGAGACATTGTCGAGTACTTCTTTTCCTTGCGCGAAGGTCATCTTTTTTTCAGAAAACATTTCGTTATGCAGGCTCAGAACGATCTTGCTGTTTGGTGAGGCTTTTTTATATAAAGAGACATTTAAAGGCCTGTTGAACACATGAATGAGGTCAAAGGAAGAGGCTCGCAGCTCTTCGGCTACCGCCTCGCGGTAATGTTCTTTTGGCAGATGGATATAATGTACGCCGTCTTTTGTTTCTCTTTTTGGAAGCGCTGGATCTTCTATTGAAAAAATAGTCAGGTCGTACCTGCTGCTGAAATAGGGCGTGACACCGTCAATCATCATTTGAATAGCGCCGCCGCGTACTGCGGGCGCCGGCAGCTTTTCTGTACAGATAAAGGCAAGCTTCATTTTTATTCCCCCTGATACAGCGACGATAAATAGGCGATTTCGTTGGTCAAGCCATCCTTTAAGGATGTGGCGGGATCATAATGCAAGAGCTGCTTTGCTTTTGAAATATCCGCCCACGTGTTGCTCGGTTCCCCTGCTATTTTGTCCGAAAAGTGCAGTGTTGCTTTTCTACCGGAAATATCCTCAATGAGGGAGACAACCTTTAAGACTGAGGCACGCTCAGCACCGCCGATATTTACTGTTTCACCAATAAGGTGGGGTTTCCCAAGAACAGCGGTGATGCCTTTGACACAGTCGCTGATATAAGTGAAATCTCTTGACTGCTGCCCATCACCGAAGATGGTAAGCGGCTTTTGCTGAAGGTGCTGCTTAATGAGCCGGTGAAAAGCCATATCCGGCCGCTGTCTTGGCCCGTATACGGTAAAAAAACGGAGAATCACAATTGGAATGCCAAAGCTTTGTTGATACACATGGCAAAGCTTTTCTCCCGTAAGCTTTGTTACCCCGTACGGAGATAAAGGAGAAAGCGACGTGTTTTCGCTGACTTTTCCTTGTTTTTCGCCATAGACGGAAGAGGTGGATGCAAAGACGAACGTTTGAATAGAATGTTTCCGGCACTCCTCGAGGAGCCTTTGGAGCGCTTGGATATTATGTGCGGCATATGGGTGAAAATGACTGCCCCAGCTTGAGCGGACACCCGGTATGGCCGCCAAATGAAAGATGACGTCCACTCCTTCCAGTAAGGGAGCAAGATCCGCTGTCAGCAGATTTTCCTTTATGAACGTAAATCGCTTTTCCGGCAGCAGGTTTTTAAGGTTTTTTAGTTTCAAGGAAAATGGAGTAGGACCGATAAAGTCATCGATTCCGATAATGTTATGTTTCTTATCTTTTAGTAATTCTTCGCAGAGGTGGGAGCCGATAAAGCCCGCTGCTCCTGTGACGAGTATTTTCATGGACGGCCAACTCCCGTACAGATCAGGCCGCAAGCCTCGATCAGTTCTTTTTTCAGTACGTTGCGCCCGTCAATCACAAGACGCCCTTTCATGATATCTGCAGCCTTTTTCCAATCAAACGCTAAAAACTCAGGCCATTCTGTCGCCAAAAATAAAAAGTCACTCTCTTCGACCGCATCAAAAGCTTGAGAATGCTGAGTTACATGTTGCCGCAAATGTTCTGGAAGTACAGCTTCAGGATCATATGCATGAACATCACATCCCAGCTCCGCCAGCCTTTCCATCAGTCTGACAGCCTGAGAATTCCTGATGTCATCGGTATTCGGTTTGAAGGAAATGCCGAGTACAGCCGCTTTCTTGCCTTGAAGTGTTTCGAAGAATGACTGTATTTTTTTGATATACAGGCCGAGCTGGGTGTCATTAATGTGCTGCACGGCCCGGAGCAGGAAGGTCTCCGTGTTTTTTTCCTGGGCAGCAAATTGCAGCGCCTGCAGATCCTTTGGAAAACAAGAGCCTCCGTATCCGATGCCTGCCTGCAAAAAGTGCTCCCCGATCCTTGGGTCTAGACCGATAGCGCGGGAAATATCTGAGATATCTGATTGATAGGCTTCACATATGCGGGCCATTTCGTTAATGAACGAAATTTTGGCCGCTAAAAAGAAATTGTTGGCATATTTGATCAGCTCTGCTCCCGCTAAGCTTGTAACGATAAAAGGGGTATCAATGTGTTTGTAAATGGATTTGACGATGGCTGCCGATACGTGATCTTCTTCCTGAACACCGATGACTGTTTTGTCAGGATGCAGCATGTCATATAAGGCATTGCCTTCCCGCAGAAACTCCGGATTGGATACGATATTAAAGAGGTTTTTAGACACTCCGGAGGCAATCAGAAGTTTTGCTATGTTTTCATTAGTCCCGGGCGGAACAGTGCTTTTCGTAATAATGGTTTTATACGATCGGATCGCCTCGCTTAAATCACCGATGACGGACTGCAGGGCTTTCGTATCAGCTGATCCGTCCGAACGCGGCGGAGTTCCGACTGCGATAAAAATAACGGGACATTCCTCCATGCTCGATTTCACTTCAGAAGAAAACGAGAGATTGCCGCAACGAAGTATTACATCTGAAAGCCCAGGCTCGTAAAAGGGAATGACTCCTTTTTTCAGCTGCCCGATTTTTTTGACGTCTTTGTCTGTGCATATCATGTCATGTCCGATGGATGCCAGTGCCGCTGATAGGGTTAAACCGACATACCCGGCGCCAACCACACAAATTTTCATCACCTGAGCTCCTTTACAAGATTACTGGTCATATATCAATATCCTATTAAAAAAGGGCTGGTTCGTGATTCCGCTTTCTGCCCAGTTGCTCCCGCCTAATTTCAGATGTACAAACATCGGGATGCGCTCTTGGAATATCATGTAATAAACATGAGCTGAGGGGAAAATAACATGATAAAAAAAGCGATCATTCCTGCAGGCGGATTCGGCACGAGAAATCTGCCGGTGACGAAGGTGATTCCGAAAGAAATGTTTCCGGTAGGATCTAAGCCTGTGATTCATTATCTTGTTGAAGAATTAAAGGAGTCAGGCATTGAGGACATTTTGATGGTTGTATCGAGCCATAAAAATCTGATTGTCGACTATTTTGATTCCTCTTTGGCACTTGAGGCTTTTTTGGCCTCTAAGAATAAACTGCATTTGCTTAGTGAGCATCGCATTCCGGATATACGGATTCACTATGTGCGCCAGCCTTATGCAAAGGGTCTTGGCGACGCCATTTCTTTCGGAAAGCAATTTGCAGGCAAAGAGCCTTTTGCCGTCGTTTTGCCAGATGATCTGATTTTTTCCGCCAATCAGCCGGCTTTAGGACAGCTGATTGAAGCGTATACGAAATATCAGTCCAGTGTGATCGGCTTAAAAGAAACAAAAACGGAGGATTTACATCATTACGGGGTGATAAAAGGGGAGCCTGTTGAAAAAGGGCTTTATCGCATACAGGATATTGTGGAAAAGCCTAAACAAAACCCTCCGTCTCATTTTGCCGCAGCAGGGCGTTATATTTTCACACCTGATATTTTTAATGAGCTGGAGGCATTAGAAGCTGATAGCGGAGGAGAAGTGCAGGTAACGGATGCGATAAAAGCTTCGCTCGGGGCATGTACTGTATACGGGAAATTGCTAGAGGGCGAGCGGTATGACATCGGCCTGCAAAAGGATTATCTGAAGCTGATTTACGATATGCTGAAAATGGAAAAGAACCCCCAATAATCGGGGGTTCAATCAGCGTGGAGATCGCCGAATGTGGTCATGATTCCCTCTTCGTCAAGTTCTTCTTCATAGCGCTCATGGGCTCTGCTTTGATAAACGGTAATTTCTTTTCCAGTGATATCTGTAGCGATGAAATTTTCGTAAGACTCCGTATTGCCGATATTCTCTTCGGCATTCATCGTCATATCATCATAGCTGAGCGGAGGGTTTTCCATATCCTGCGGCGTTTGTGAGTTACCATATTTTTCGACATCCTGATAGGAATCCTCACTGTCATATGGCGCTCTGATTTCTTCATCATCATCAAATTCAAATTGCCCGAACGGTGTTTCTTCTTCAATCGGACGGTCTTTGGAAACCACGTCCTGTGACGAATACTCCGCGAGGGTTGTGGCAGTCGGAAGCGCTTCAAGTCGTTCGAAAGGGATTTCCTTTCCGCTGACTTCACAAATGCCATACGTACCGTTTTCTATCGCCTTCAATGAATGCTCAATGTCCCGAAGGTGCTCTCGCTCATGTAAATCGAGAGCGATGTCTTTCTCACGCTCGTAAAGTTCTGTCGCCTGATCGCCGGGATGGTTGTCGTATGCCGAAAGCTCACCCCACGAATCATAAGGAAAGGCTGAGTTAAGCTGAAAATGGTCATTGTCTTTGAAACGGTTTAAGATATCTTTTTTCGTTTGTTCCAGTTCATTTTTTAAATGCTGAAGCTGTTCTTTCGTAAGCAATGTGATCGCCTCGTTTCTCTGTGATGCATACCTTTAGTATGAACAGATCGCCTGAGAACTTTCATAAATGGCGGGTGGAGGAATATAGGAGGTTTTCCTTTTATGGTAAGCGGATACAACCTTTGCTATCAGTGGAGAAAGAAATTTGAGCTTTGTTTCTTTTTCATTTCTGAAATTAGGTTTATAATAGGTAAGGCAGGCCATTTGGACTGCATGATCTGTGTTTGACACAAAGGAGACACAGGTGTATGGTATTAAAAGCATTTTAAGGATTATGGAGGAATGTCTCATGGTGACAACGGTGCAGCGTACGTTCCGAAAGGAAGTTCTACATGCATTACATAAAGCCAAAGAAGTCAACCATGCTGTCTTAATAAGCTATTCGAGACAAATCGAGTCTCTTGACCCTCTATCATTTTTCAATTACGGAGCAAAAAAATATACAGGCAATCGATTTTTTTGGTCAGATCCTGAAAGTGAATTGACAATAGTCGGTCTTGGCAAAGAAGCGGTTTTCCAGACAAATCAAAAAAACAGCGAGCGGTATCGTGAGGTTTTTGAACAATGGGAGCGCTTTAAAAAGACGGCTTTTCATATTTATGAAGAAGAAAAGCTGCAGCATTCTGCAGTGGGACCTGTGTTATTCGGAGGATTTTCTTTTGACCCTTGCGAAGAAAGAGGTTCACAATGGGACCATTTCTCGGAAGGGGATTTCTTTGTGCCTGCGCTTATGCTGACGATGACTGCTGAAGGCCCGTTCTTAACAGTTAACAGATGGGTAAGCGGAGGAGAAGACGCAGAAGCTGTTTTAGAAGGCTTAAAAGCTTTTGCGGCGGAATTTATGGTTCCCGATTTCAAGCAAGAAGATCAGGCTGTGATTGCAGCAGCCGAAGAGCTGGATAAGGATGATTGGCTGAAAGCAATCGAAACAGCCACAAGCCAAATTAAAGGGAAACAATATGATAAGGTTGTTCTTGCCCGAGAGCTGCTGCTCACGTTTGACGGTCCAATCCAAATAGAACCGGTGCTTAAAACCCTTCTGGACGATCAGCAGACAAGCTATGTTTTTGCAATTGAACAAGAAGGCAAAACTTTTGTCGGCGCGTCTCCGGAAAGACTGATCAAAAGAGACGGCGGCACTGTCATGTCTTCCTGTCTGGCAGGCTCCATTAAACGAGGCGTGAATGAAGAAGACGACCGCCGGATAGGCCTTGAATTATTAAACGATGAGAAAAACCTGCTTGAGCATGATATTGTGGTAGGTATGATTCATAATGCTTTTGTATCAAGCTGTTCAGAGGTTGAAAAGCCTGATGGACCTGTTTTGTACAAAACAAAAAGCGTTCAGCACCTGTTTACGCCGATTGTCGGACAGTTGCGCGAGTCTGCTTCGATTTTTGACTTAATTGAGAAGCTGCACCCCACTCCGGCGCTTGGGGGATCACCTCAGGAAAAAGCTGTTGACGTGATCAGGGAGATTGAACCGATGTCCCGCGGCTGGTATGCGGCCCCTATCGGCTGGATTGACAGCCAGGATAACGGGGAATTCGCGGTAGCCATTCGTTCAGGGCTCATCGAAGGAAGCACAGCAAGGCTGTTTGCCGGGTGCGGTATTGTGGAAGACTCGGAACCAATCTCGGAATATGAAGAAACACAGATTAAATTGAAGCCGATGATCTCTGCATTAGGAGGTGAGAGGCGTTGACAGTCAACCCGATTACTCATTACATCGGAAGTTTTATTGATGAATTCGCCCTTTCCGGAATTACGGACGCCGTCGTTTGTCCGGGCTCAAGATCTACACCGCTGGCTGTTCTTTGTGCTGCGCATCCCGATATCAGCGTCCATGTCCAAATTGATGAAAGATCTGCCGGATTTTTTGCCTTAGGTTTGGCAAAAGCGAAGCAGCGTCCCGTACTATTGATCTGTACATCTGGAACAGCCGCGGCCAACTTTTATCCGGCTGTGGTTGAAGCCCATTATTCAAGGGTGCCTATTATTGTGTTAACTGCTGATCGGCCTCATGAGCTGCGCGAAGTAGGCGCACCGCAGGCTATTAATCAGCACTTCTTATTCGGTAACTTTGTTAAGTTTTTCACAGACTCTGCTCTTCCTGAAGAGTCTCCGCAAATGCTGAGATACATCCGAACGCTGGCAAGCCGCGCTGCCGGAGAAGCACAAAAGCGCCCAATGGGGCCTGTCCATGTGAATGTGCCGCTGCGCGAACCGCTGATGCCGGATCTTTCAGATGAGCCGTTTGGAAGAATGAGAACAGGCCGTCATGTGTCTGTGAAAACGGGTACGCAGTCTGTTGACCGCGAGTCCCTGTCTGATGTGGCTGAGATGCTCGCAGAGGCTGAAAAAGGAATGATCGTCTGCGGAGAGCTCCATAGTGATGCGGACAAGGAAAACATTATTGCGCTTTCAAAAGCGCTTCAGTATCCAATTTTAGCGGATCCGCTGTCTAATCTGCGGAATGGTGTTCATGATAAAAGCACTGTTATTGATGCGTATGATTCGTTTTTAAAAGATGATGAGCTGAAGCGGAAACTCCGTCCTGATGTTGTCATTCGGTTTGGACCGATGCCTGTTTCAAAACCGGTTTTCTTATGGCTTAGGGATGATCCGGCGATTCAGCAAATCGTGATTGACGAGGATGGAGGGTGGAGAGACCCGACACAGGCAAGCGCGCATATGATTCATTGTAATGCGTCTGTTTTTGCTGAGGAGATCATGGCAGGCCTTACTGCTGCTGCCAGATCCTCAGAGTGGCTGGAAAAGTGGCAGTTTGTCAATGGGCGGTTCCGCGAGCATCTGCAAACAATCAGCAGTGAAGATGTTTCGTTTGAAGGCAATCTCTATCGAATCCTTCAGCATCTTGTGCCTGAAAACAGCTCGCTGTTTGTGGGAAACAGCATGCCGATCAGGGATGTTGATACGTTTTTTGAAAAGCAGGACCGCCCTTTCCGGATTTATTCAAACCGGGGAGCAAACGGGATAGACGGTGTCGTCTCCTCTGCCATGGGGGTATGTGAAGGAACAAAAGCGCCTGTTACCCTTGTGATTGGAGATTTATCTTTTTATCACGATTTAAACGGCCTGCTGGCGGCCAAAAAGCTGGGTATTCCTCTTACTGTGATTCTTGTCAATAATGACGGAGGAGGGATTTTCTCCTTTTTGCCGCAGGCTTCTGAGAAGACACACTTTGAAGATTTGTTCGGCACACCGACAGGGCTCGATTTCAAGCATGCGGCTGCACTTTACGGCGGAACGTATTCATGCCCGGCTTCTTGGGATGAATTCAAAACAGCTTACGCGCCGCAGGCAGACAAGCCCGGACTCCATTTGATTGAAATCAAAACGGATCGCCAATCAAGAGTCCAGCTTCATCGCGATATGCTGAATGAGGCTGTGCGGGAAGTGAAAAAACAATGGGAACTGTAAACATAACGGTATCAGATGGTATCCGATATGCAGTGGCAGACGAGGGACCGAATGCTTCCGAAGCCGTCGTCTGCCTGCATGGGTTTACCGGCAGCAAACAATCATGGACTTTTCTTGATGAGATGCTGCCTGATTCCCGCTTGATCAAAATTGATTGTTTAGGGCATGGGGAAACCGATGCCCCGCTGAATGGGAAAAGATACAGCACAAGCCGGCAAGTTTCTGACCTTGCCGAGATTTTTGATCAATTAAAACTTCACAAAGTGAAATTGATTGGGTATTCTATGGGAGGAAGGCTTGCTTACTCTTTTGCGATGACATATCCCGAGCGGGTATCGGCACTTGTGCTTGAAAGCACGACGCCGGGGCTCAAAACACTTGGGGAACGGCGGGAACGAATTATGCGGGACCGGAAGCTTGCTGATTTTATTTTACGAGACGGGCTCAAAGCATTTGTTGCGTATTGGGAGAATATCCCTTTGTTTTCATCTCAGCAGAGGCTGGCTGAAGATATTCGGCACAGGATACGATCGGGCCGTCTGCGGAACAATAAGATTGGGCTTGCGAACAGTTTAACCGGCATGGGCACCGGTTCACAGCCTTCCTTGTGGAGCCGTGTAGAGGAAATAGATGTTCCTGTGCTTCTTATCTGCGGGGAGTGGGACGAAAAATTTTGCGCCATCAATCAAGAGGTGCATAAGATGCTTCCTTCTAGTAGAATAGAGATTGTTCCAAAAGCAGGACATACGGTCCATGTGGAACAGCCGCGATTGTTTGGTAAAATAGTGAGTGAGTTTTTGACAAGCATCTGACTCATTCACATAGAGAATAAAAGGAGGTCATCATATGGCTGAATGGAAAACAAAACGGACATACGATGAGATATTGTATGAAACGTATAATGGCATTGCAAAAATAACAATCAACCGACCTGAGGTACATAATGCGTTTACCCCTAAAACGGTTGCTGAAATGATTGATGCGTTTGCTGACGCAAGAGACGACCAAAACGTTGGGGTTATCGTGCTTGCCGGTGCAGGGGACAAAGCATTTTGTTCAGGAGGAGACCAAAAAGTGCGGGGCCACGGTGGATATGTAGGAGACGATCAGATCCCGCGTCTTAACGTATTGGATCTTCAGCGTTTAATCCGCGTCATCCCGAAACCGGTTGTCGCGATGGTGTCCGGATATGCGATCGGCGGAGGCCATGTGCTTCACATCGTATGTGACTTGACAATTGCTGCGGACAACGCAATTTTCGGACAAACAGGACCTAAAGTGGGAAGCTTCGATGCAGGTTACGGTTCTGGCTACCTGGCTCGAATTGTAGGACATAAAAAAGCACGTGAAATCTGGTACCTATGCCGTCAGTACAACGCACAGGAAGCACTGGACATGGGTCTTGTCAACACAGTCGTTCCTTTGGAACAGCTTGAAGAAGAAACGATTAAATGGTGTGAAGAAATGCTTGAAAAAAGCCCGACCGCACTGCGCTTTCTTAAAGCTGCGTTTAACGCGGACACAGACGGACTTGCTGGAATTCAGCAGTTTGCAGGGGATGCTACCCTTCTTTACTACACAACAGATGAAGCAAAAGAAGGCCGTGATTCCTTTAAGGAAAAACGCAAACCTGATTTCGGACAGTTCCCTCGTTTCCCGTGATCAGCAATACTTAGTAAACCAACAGCTTGAGACTTTGCGGTCCAAGCTGTTTTCTTTTCAATACAGACATTTTACCTCGGAGATGATGACATGCTGACAGAACAGCCCAACTGGCTCATGCAGCGGGCACAGCTGACACCTGAGAGAATCGCTCTCATTTATAGAGACCAAACCGTGACATTTGCAGAATTATTTGCCGCGTCTAAGCGAATGGCGGCACAGCTTGACGCTCATTCGGTTCGGAAAGGGGATACTGCGGCTATTTTGCTCCAAAACCGTGCGGAAATGGTATACGCCGTTCACGCTTGTTTTTTGCTTGGTGTTAAGGCGGTGCTTTTGAATACGAAGCTGTCAACACATGAAAGGCTGTTTCAGCTGGAGGATTCGGGATCCGGCTTTTTATTGACAGATTCAAGCTTTGAGAAGAAAGAATATGAACACATCGTTCAAACGATTGATGTGGATGAACTGATGAAAGAAGCAGCAGAGGAAATTGAGATCGAGGCTTATATGCAAATGGATGCAACGGCAACGCTGATGTATACGTCGGGTACGACAGGAAAGCCCAAGGGAGTTCAGCAAACGTTCGGAAACCATTATTTCAGTGCGGTGTCGTCCGCTCTTAATTTGGGTATAACAGAACAAGACCGCTGGCTTATCGCATTGCCGCTCTTTCATATCAGCGGATTGTCCGCATTATTTAAATCTGTGATCTATGGAATGACTGTCGTGCTTCACCAGCGTTTTTCCGTAAGCGATGTGCTGGATTCTATCAACAGGCATGAAGTGACAATGATATCTGCGGTGCAGACTATGCTGGCCAGTCTTTTGGAAGAAACAAACCGCTGCCCTGAATCCATCAGGTGCATTCTTCTCGGCGGCGGCCCTGCACCGCTGCCATTGCTTGAGGAATGCCGTGAGAAAGGATTCCCTGTCTTTCAGTCATATGGAATGACAGAAACATGCTCACAAATTGTTACCCTGTCGCCGGAATTCAGTATGGAAAAGCTCGGATCTGCGGGGAAACCGCTGTTTTCATGTGAAATCAAAATAGAGCGGGACGGACAGGTATGTGAACCGTTTGTACACGGTGAAATCATGGTCAAAGGCCCGAATGTCATGAAAAGCTATTTTAACCGGGAAAGCGCAAACGAAGCCTCCTTTCAAAATGGCTGGCTGAAAACAGGTGATCTTGGTTATTTGGACAGCGAAGGCTTTTTATATGTATTAGACAGACGTTCAGATCTGATCATATCCGGCGGAGAAAACATTTATCCGGCCGAAG
The DNA here is from genome assembly GCF_038593095.1 of Bacillus sp. FSL L8-0358. NCBI lineage: Bacteria > Bacillati > Bacillota > Bacilli > Caryophanales > Bacillaceae > Bacillus > Bacillus sp. FSL L8-0358. The sequence goes on along the minus strand of NZ_CP151962.1, from coordinate 3,020,357 downwards.
TGGAGTCAGTGCTGCTTTCACACCCCGCTGTGGCCGAAGCCGGGGTTTCAGGGGCTGAGGACAAAAAATGGGGGAAAGTGCCTCATGCCTATCTTGTCCTTCACAAGCCTGTGAGCGCAGAAGAATTGACTGCCTACTGCAAAGAACGCTTGGCGAAGTATAAAATTCCGGCAAAATTCTTTGTGCTTGACCGCCTGCCGCGCAATGCGTCTAATAAGCTCTTGCGAAATCAGCTGAAGGATGCGCGTAAAGGAGAACTGCTATGATCGAAATAGAAAAAATCACGCTTTACCATTTGAGCATGAATTTAAAGAAACCGTTTAAAAACAGTATCGAAACGCTTCAAGAGCGTAAATTTCTGATCGTGGAAGCCATTGATACATCAGGTGTCACAGGCTGGGGAGAGGTTTCTGCTTTCTCTTCGCCTTGGTACACCGAGGAAACCATTGGAACATGTTTGCATATGCTAAAAGATTTTTTTATCCCAAATGTCGTCGGCCGTGAATTCAATCACCCTTCAGAAGTGCCGGACAGCCTGGCGCGTTATAAAGGAAACCGTATGGCAAAAGCGGGACTTGAATCGGCTGTATGGGATATCTATGCCAAAAAGAAGGGCGTATCCCTTGCTGAGGCATTGGGCGGAACAAGAGATAAAATCCCTGCCGGGGTGGTAGTCGGCCTGGCGCCTCTTGACGATATGCTCAAGGAAATTGAGAGCTATCAAAAAGAAGGTTATCAAAGAATAAAAATTAAAATTCAGCCTGGGCAGGATGTGGAATTGGTCAAGGCCATCCGCAGCCGATTCCCAAATATTCCGCTTATGGCCGATGCCAATTCCTCCTACGAATTGAAGGATATCAGCCGTTTAAAGGAGCTTGATGACTACCATTTAATGATGATTGAGCAGCCCCTTCAATCCGACGATATCGTTGACCACCGCCACCTGCAGAAACATTTGAAAACGGCTATTTGCCTTGATGAGAGCATTTGTTCAGTTGATGATGCGAGACGGGCGATTGAGCTAGGAAGCTGCAAAATTATTAATATAAAACCTTCTCGTGTCGGCGGCTTAACAGAAGCCTTAAAAATTCATGATTTATGCAAAGAGCGTCATATGCAGGTTTGGTGTGGCGGAATGCTGGAAACAGGTATATCAAGAGCGCAGAACGTGGCGCTTGCTTCACTGCCTCAATTCACAATACCTGGCGATATATCTTCATCCTCACGCTATTGGGATGAAGATATTGTAACTCCTGATATTCGTATTGATAATGGATTTATTTCTGTGTCAAAACAGCCTGGTTTAGGGGTTGAGGTAAACCAAGACATTATGCGAAAATATGTGACCAAAATGGATGTTTTCACACAGCATGGTTAAGAAAAAAGCATTTTGCTATTTTGGAATAAATGACACTGTGCTGTTACAGTAAAAGTGTTCGTTGAATACATCCCTTCTCGTTTGGACCGGCTGCTGACCCAGCCGGTTTTTTTAATGTAAATTAGCTTGACAAAAATGGCCAAACGCGATAATTTTGCACAAATGAAACTTTTTGTCCTGTGTAAATAAAACATGCTTTTGGCTAATTTAATGTCACATGTCTAAGAACTGACAACATAAGATAAAACAATCGGACATTGATGGCAAAGAGGAGGAGAAATATGAGACGAGGGCTGATGGCAGCAGTACTTTTTGCGACCTTTGCTTTAACGGGATGCGGAACGGATTCAGCCGGAAAAAGCGCTGATCAGCAATTACAAGTGACAGCGACAACATCTCAAATTGCCGATGCAGCAGAAAACATCGGAGGTAAGCATGTAAAAGTCACCTCTTTAATGGGACCGGGGGTTGATCCGCACCTTTACAAAGCTTCCCAAGGTGACACGAAAAAATTAATGTCTGCCGATGTTGTTCTGTACAGCGGGTTGCATTTGGAAGGGAAAATGGAGGATGTCCTTCAAAAAATCGGCGAACAAAAACAATCGGCGGCAGTAGCTGAGGCCATACCGAAAAATAAGCTTATTCCCGCGGGGGAAGGCAAGACGTTTGATCCCCACGTCTGGTTCAGCATTCCGTTATGGATCTATGCGGTGGATGAAATTGAAGCGCAATTCAGCAAAGCAATGCCTCAGCACGCAGATGCCTTTCGGAAAAATGCCAAAGAGTACAAAGAAGATTTGCAATATTTAGATAAGTGGTCGCGTAAGGAGATCGCACATATTCCGGAGAAAAGCCGTGTGCTTGTGACTGCTCATGATGCGTTTGCGTACTTTGGGAATGAGTATGGATTTAAGGTAAAAGGCCTGCAGGGACTCAGCACAGATTCGGACTATGGATTAAGGGATGTTCAGGAGCTGGTTGATCTTCTGACAGACAAACAAATAAAAGCTGTGTTCGTAGAAAGCAGTGTATCTGAAAAATCAATCAATGCAGTGGTGGAAGGCGCTAAAGAAAAAGGCCATACAGTCACAATCGGCGGTCAGCTTTATTCGGATGCCATGGGTGAAAAGGGCACAAAAGAAGGCACATACGAAGGAATGTTCCGCTACAATATCAACACGATTACTAAAGCGCTTAAATAAAGAAAAGAGGTGAAGGATATGTTCCCTGTTGAGCTTGATAATGTGACGGTTGCTTATCATAAAAAGCCTGTACTGCAGGACATTTCGCTGCAGGTGCCGGAAGGAAAACTTATTGGCATTATCGGCCCAAACGGCGCGGGAAAATCAACCTTGATCAAAACGATTCTCGGTCTTGTGCCCCGAGCTTCCGGAGACATCTCTATTTACGGCAAAGACTATAAGGATCAGCGGACCAGAATCGGATATGTTCCGCAGCGCGGCTCGGTTGACTGGGATTTCCCCACAAGTGCGCTCGATGTCGTCCTAATGGGAAGATACGGGAGAATCGGTTTATTAAAGAGGCCAAAGAAAGCGGATGTGGAGATGGCGAAGGCCGCATTAGCAAAAGTCGGGATGCTTGATTATGCGAAGAGGCAGATCAGCCAGCTGTCAGGCGGCCAGCAGCAGCGGGTGTTTCTTGCCCGGGCACTCTGCCAGAACGCTGACATTTATTTTATGGATGAACCGTTTGCAGGTGTCGATGCAGCGACGGAGCGCGCGATTATGACGCTGTTGGCAGAACTCAAAGAAAAAGGAAAAACCGTGCTTGTCGTCCATCATGATCTGCAGACCGCCGAGGATTATTTCGATTGGATCTTACTGCTTCATTTTAAAAAAATCGCTTTCGGACCGGCGGAAAACGTTTTTACGATCGAAAACCTGCAAAAAACGTATGGAGGAAGGCTTACGTTTTTAAAAGATAAAGTGCTGGCAGAAGGACATAAGGAGTGAGCGCAATGTTTGAAAGTTTGTGGCTGCAGCTCCAGCATCCGAATACACAGTGGGTGCTGGCCGGTACGCTTTTGCTCGGGACGGCAAGTGGTGTTTTGGGCAGCTTTGTGCTGCTGAGAAAGCAAAGTTTAATCGGCGATGCGATGGCCCATTCAGCTCTGCCGGGAGTGTGTCTCGCTTTTCTGTTCACCGGGCAAAAATCACTGCCTTTCTTTTTACTGGGTGCGGCGCTCGCCGGACTGCTCGGAACGTTTTGTATTCAGCTGATTCCGCGGCTTTCAAAAACAAAGGAGGACTCGGCGATCGGGATTGTTCTTTCTGTGTTTTTTGGCGTCGGGATCATTCTGCTGACATATATTCAGCAACAGGGGGCGGGAAGCCAAAGCGGGCTTGATTCTTTTTTATTCGGCCAGGCTGCTTCATTGGTCAGGCAGGATATCATCCTTATAGCAGGAATATCCGCTGTTCTACTGCTCCTTTGTATTGTTTTCTTTAAGGAATTTACATTGATTACTTTTGATCTCGCGTTTGCAAAGGGATTAGGAATCCCGGTGCGTTTTTTAAACGGGCTTTTGGCTTGTCTGATTGTCTGTGCTGTCGTCATTGGGCTTCAGACTGTTGGTGTGATATTAATGGCGGCTATGCTGATTACACCTGCCATAGCTGCGAGATATTGGACCGAACGATTAACCGGGATGATCGTCATTGCCGGGATTACAGGCGGGGTCAGCGGAGTGGCCGGAACCCTGCTTAGCACCACGATGAAGGGAATGGCGACAGGGCCATTAATGATCTTATCTGCAACGCTGCTCTTTCTTTTTTCAATGATTTGCGCGCCTAAGCGGGGATTGGCTGCTAAAGCCATAAGGCTGATGAGGCTGCGGCGCAGAACAAGCAGGGAGCAAGTGCTTTTGGCGATTTATGAACAGTATGAAAAGAATAATCTTTGTGTAAATATTGAAAGTGTAAGAAAGAAAAGACGCCTATCCCCTTCATTATGCCTTAAGGCATTAAATGACTTGGAACAAGAGAGGTGCATTGAGCGTATCGAAAATGGGATTTGGCAAATCACAAGCAAAGGGGTAGAAAAAGGCTATCACACAGCTTTGAAGCAGCGGATGTATGAAGTGTATCTCATGCATGAAATGGAACTTGCCAATATAGAATCCGATCAGGACTACTTTGACCCGGACCGTTTACCGAGAGAAACGAGAGAGCGGCTTTATTCACTCTTAAAGCTGTATGGACGGATGCCTGAGCGTCGAAAAGCGTCTCATGATGCCGAGAAGGGACAGATCGCAAATGAGTTTTGAAGCATGGATTATAGCTACCGGTGTATTAGTCGGTGTAAGCTGCGGATTGATCGGCACATTTCTTGTGCTGAGAAGCATGGCGATGCTGGCCGACGCAATCAGTCATACAGTGTTGCTTGGCATTGTCGGCGCTTTTCTAGTGACGGGAAGTCTCGACGGGATTTCTATGTTTATCGGCGCAGCCGCAACCGGTCTATTAACGGCTTTCTTGGTTCAGCTTCTTCATAGCAAGGGGGTTCAATCAGATGCTGCCATAGGCGTTGTGTTTACATCTTTATTTGCAATCGGGGTTATTTTGCTTTCTGTGTATGGAGCGAATGTCCATCTCGATATTGAGCACTCGCTAATGGGAGAAATCGCTTTTGTGCCGTGGAATACGGTGACGGTATTCGGGGTTGATATTGGGCCGAAAGCGTTTTGGATGCTGGCATCTGTTCTGGTTTTAAACGTAGTGTTGATCAGTGTGTGCTATAAGGAGTTTAAAATCGCTTCGTTTGATCCTCAAATGGCTTTAGCCTTGGGAATACCGGTTTTGCTCATTCATTACGTGCAAATGGGCATGCTGTCCCTGACGACTGTTGCTTCCTTTGATTCGGTGGGTGCCGTATTGGTTGTGGCCATGCTGATTGTTCCGCCTGCTGCGGCACATTTGCTGACAGACCGGCTTCTTTATATGCTGATTCTCAGCGCGTTGATTGGCGGGCTGTCGGCGGTCATGGGCTATTTCTTCGCAACGTGGCTTAATGTTTCGATTTCAGGAGCGATGGCGGCCATGACAGGTGTATGTTATGCAAGCGCCTTTTTGTTTTCACCTGCAAACGGGGTCATAACTAAAAAGCTGAGAACACTCAACATGCAAAAAGAAAGAGCTGGCTGATGCAGCTCTTTCTTTTAATTATAAATCATGCGGCTTAAACGTTTTGCAGTCTGTTTCCCGGCTGTTTTCAGCCGTTTCACCAGTATGGCTGACAACATAAATGGCATCAGCGGTGCATTTGTTACCTTTGCCCCAATAAGAACAGTTGTTGACCTCACATAGAATTTTCTGCTCCATGCCATCCCCTCCTTATAAAGGTTCTGGATTAGTATAGCCGGCTGGCTTGCCCTCTATTCCTCCTGGCGGATATAGCGTTTATCTCGCATAAACATTTTCCAGAAGAAAAAGAAGCCCGGAAATAGAATGATAAATGCAACGATATACGTTGCAAACAGCGCTCTGAACGTTGCTGGCTCTGTGAAGCCTGACATGACTGTCACATCGGGATAAATCATATACGGAAGATGCGCCCGCCCGTACGCGTAGCTTGCGAGAAAATACTGTATCCCAATCGCAACAAGTGCAAGCCGCGGTTTTCCGATGTTTTGCCCAAAGCTCTTATTAGGCAGAAAAAGAGCGATTCCAGCAATGACAAATGTAATGAACGATGCAATAATCCAAGTAAAATCATTCAGCATTCCGCTGTACAGCCAGTTTGCTTCATTCCGCATTGTCACCATAATGCATACAGCAAACAACAGTGAAATCGGGCCGGTAATCAGGGCGCTTTTTCTGTAGGCTCGGTACGCATCCTGTTCCTCTGCCACATTTGAAACGTCTGCAAGCAGCAGGGAGGACAAAAATAAGGTGCTTAAAATCGCAAACCCGATAAATGAATAGGCGTTTGGGCTTGAAAAGATTTTAGACATATTTAAGTTATAGATTCCATCCGTTTTTTCTATAAACCCTCCGTGTGTCACAGGAAGCACCAAAATTAAAATAGCAGGAATGATAAAGCCGGAGATGCCGGAAATATATCTTAGCGTTTTCCGCTCCTTTGCTGTATTTGAAAAAACGAGAAATCCGCTTCGAATCGCCAAAAGCAGCAAAATCATGCTTCCGGGAATTAATAAAACGGTGCCGAGCACAAATGTCGCGCCAGGGAAAAAACTGAAAAGCGCCACGACGATGGCCACAATAAAGACGTTTGTGACCTCCCAAGTCGGGGACAAAAAGCGATTTGCAATATCGGTGGCCTTCATATGCTCCTTGTTTAAATAGATCATAGACCAAAATCCCGCTCCAAAATCCATTGTCGCCATGACGGCGTAAATAAACACAAAGCCCCAGATAATTGAGATGGCGATCAGAGCGTCAGTTGAAATCTCCATTTGTACGATCTTCCTTCCATTTGGTTTCCTGTTTGTGGAGCCATTACGACTCCGCTGTATTTAAATCTTCGTCAACCGGGTGCTTGCGGAAATAATACAGCAGCACGTAGACGACAGCTGCGCCTAACACGGCATAAACAAATGTGAAAAATAAGAACAGCACCCCGATCGAGCCAGTCGTTGTTACGACATCTGACGTTTTCAGCAGATGATAGATGACCCAAGGCTGCCTCCCCGTACATGCGAAAATCCAGCCGAATTCAATGCCGATGAGACTAAAAGGGCCTGCTGTCATGAAAATGACCAAAAGCCACGTTGGGAAACGGTCTTTCTTGAGCACCTTTCTCCAGACCACTCCGATAATGGAATAAAGAATAAGCAGCATGCCTACACCGACCATCGCATTAAACAGCGTGTGAATGAAAAGCGGCGGCCATTCATCTCTCGGAAATGCATTTAATCCCTTTACAACAGTGTCAAAACGGTTCGCTGCCAAAAAGCTTAAAGCCCATGGAATCTCGATTGCCCATTTTACTTTTTCTTCATTCGGGTCGGTAAAACCGCCTATAGCGAGCGGGGCGTGGGATCTTGTTTCAAACAGGCCTTCCGCACCGGCTAATTTTTCGGGCTGGTATTCGTACAGCATCTGTGCAGATTCGTGTCCGTTCAAAGCGGTCAGCAATGAAAAAATACCGCCGATCGTCAGTGCGAGCAAAAGGGCTTTCCGGTGAAAGAGATAGACCTTTTCCTTTTTCCTCGTCCGGATCATTTTATACGCCGCAACAGAAGCCACGATAAACGCACCGGTCATAAACGCGGACAGCACGACATGGCCGGCAGTGATAAAAAAGCTAGGATTAAAAAACGCAGCCCACGGGTCAACATCTGTAATTTTTCCGTTTAAAATTTTAAAACCGGCGGGCGTACCTTCAAAAGCGTGAACATTCGTAATCAGAACAGCGGATGCTGCTGCCCCGACTAACACAAAGAAAACAGCAACAATCCTCATTGCAGGTGACAAACGGTCTGCAGCGTATACATAAATCGACATGAAAAGGGCTTCAACAAAAAAAGCATAGATTTCAATTTGAAATGGCAGGGACATCACCCGGCCGATGACTTCCATAAATCCCGGCCATAAGAGCGCGAGCTGAGTGCCCGCGATCGTTCCGGTCGGTATGGCGACCCCCAGCAAAACGGCTTGTGCTTTCGTCCATCTTTTCGCCATGATCGCATAATGGTCATCTTTCGTTTTTTGATAGATCAATTCCGCCACTAAAATCATGAGCGGGAGACCGACTCCAAGCGTTGCGAAAATGATATGAAAGCCCATTGTCGTGCCAAAGAGGCTTCTGGCCAAAACTAAATCATCCACAATCGTAAACCACCTTTCTAAAAAGACGTTCTGTATGTATTTTAGGTTTATTATTTGCTTCCTCGGTTAGATTATTCTTCCTATTCTTAAATGCCATGAGGTTTACGATGCGAAAACAGAGGGAAGGATATAAGAAGATTGACAAAACGTTTGTAAGGTTATAAAATAAAACGTAATTATTACGATTTATTGAAAGGAGATTCACATGAAAGAAGGAATTCATCCGAAGAACCACAAAGTGATATTTCAGGATGTCAACAGCGGCTACCGTTTTCTCAGCACCTCTACTAAAACATCTAATGAAACAGCAGAGTGGGAAGACGGCAACACATATCCTGTCATTAAAGTAGAGGTAAGTTCTGACACGCATCCGTTTTATACAGGCCGCCAGAAATTCAATGAAAAAGGCGGACGAGTTGAGCAGTTCAAAAAACGCTATAACATGGGGAAATAAGGCAGACCAGAGGGTTTGTCTTTTTTTATTATGACGAATAAACAAGGGTTGTGATATATTGAAGAGTAAAAAGAATAGAAAGGGACAACGAACATGAGTCTTCTAAATGATATTCTTGAATTTAACAAGACATTTACTGAACAAAGAGAGTATGAAAAGTATCAAACATCAAAATTTCCAGATAAAAAAATGGCGATTCTTTCTTGCATGGACACTCGTCTGGTTGAACTGCTGCCGCATGCGATGAATTTGCGAAACGGTGATGTGAAAATCATTAAAAGTGCCGGTGCGCTTGTGACACACCCATTCGGAAGCATCATGAGAAGTTTACTCGTCGCAGTGTACGAGCTGAATGCAGATGAGGTGTGTGTGATCGGGCATCACGATTGCGGCATGAGCAAAATCAGCAGCAAAAGCATGCTTGAAAAAATCAAAGCAAGAGGGATTCCGGAAGAACGCATCGAAACAATAAAGTACTCCGGTGTAGACTTTGATCAATGGTTTAAAAGTTTTGATTCAGTGGAAGCGAGTGTGAAAGACAGCGTAGACGTTATTAAACATCACCCGCTGTTCCCTGAAAACGTTCCGGTCCATGGCTTAGTCATTGATCCTAAAACCGGAAAACTGGATCTAATCGTAAACGGCTATAACAATTAATGTTTTTGTTTCTTTTCAGGAACGGGATCGACTCCTCCCGGATGGAACGGGTGGCATTTCAAAATCCGTTTGATTGTCAGCCATCCGCCTTTTAAAGCGCCATGCGTTTTAATCGCTTCGATTCCATATTGGGAACAGGTCGGATAAAAGCGGCATGTTGGCGGTGTCAGGGGCGAGATGAATTTTTGATATCCTCTGATCAGAGCGATGAATAGGGTTTTCATGTTTCTTCAGCAACCTTTCTGATGCAAGTATAAGAAAAAAAACACAGATTGAAAAGTTAATCAATAATTCTTATCGGAAAAGTATGTTATAATGAAATTACATTTTAAAAAAAGGGGAGAGTGCCATTATGCCTTCAGTAGAAAGTTTTGAGCTTGATCATAATGCGGTTGTTGCTCCATATGTAAGACATTGCGGCGTGCATAAAGTGGGAACAGACGGCGTTGTAAATAAATTTGACATTCGTTTTTGCCAGCCAAATAAACAGGCGATGAAGCCTGACACCATTCACACACTCGAGCATTTGCTCGCGTTTACGATTCGTTCTCACGCTGAGAAATACGATCATTTTGATATCATTGATATTTCTCCAATGGGCTGCCAGACAGGCTATTATCTAGTTGTGAGCGGAGAGCCGACATCAGCGGAAATCGTTGATCTGCTTGAAGACACAATGAAGGAAGCGGTAGAGATTACAGAAATACCAGCTGCGAATGAAAAGCAGTGCGGCCAAGCGAAGCTTCATGATCTGGAAGGCGCTAAACGTTTAATGCGTTTCTGGCTTTCACAGGATAAAGAAGAATTGCTAAAAGTATTTGGCTAAAATAGAAAGGACCTTTTTGCGCTTAAGCAAAAAGGTCTTTTTTGTGACGTCTCATATTTTGTGTACCATTTGCTGTAAGCGTTTGCTACTATTTAGGTAAACGATGAAAGGGTGATGGCATGAAAAAGATGTTGGTTGTTCTGCTTTTTTCTGCTTTTTTGCTTAACGGATGTGGATCTGGTGAAAGTAAAGCAAATACAGATGAGACGCCCGAGGTTTTGGATGTCAAGCTGACCGGGCCTGAAAAAGTAAATCCCGGAGAAAGCGCTGCTTATGAAGCAGCCGTAACATATGGTGATGAAGCTGTGACGGATGCCGATGAAGTAGAGTTTGAAGTATGGAAAGAAGGGGAAAAAGACGCAAGCCAAATGTTTAAGGCGAAACAAGAAAAAGGCGTATACCGATTGGAAACGACGTTTAAGGAAGATGGTGTATACACTGTCCAATCCCATGTCACAGCAAAAAAACAGCATAGCATGCCGACCTTAAAAGTCCAAGTCGGAGACGCCGATGCTGCCAGCAATCAGTCAGAAGAGGAGCATTCACATCATCATTGATTGTGTGAATCAGAGTGATTTTCTTGTGGCGGATCAATGGTATGCTTTACATTATAGGCTTTTACAGTCGTCCAAATGGTTACAAGCAAAACAGCCAGCACAATCAAAATACTTATCGTAATGAGAAGCGTCATGACATTCCACCTCCCGTTTTTTAACAATTGTAGCATAATAGTAGAAATCGTGACAGATAAGGGTAAAAAAGAGGTTTTAGCGTACGATATTAAGGGTATACATAGTCATATAACAAGGAGGAGATACCATGTCAGAACAATTGATTCAAGCAGTGAACAAACAAGTAGCCAACTGGACGGTCATGTATGTGAAACTACATAATTATCACTGGTATGTGAAAGGAAAAGATTTCTTCACGCTTCATGAAAAGTTTGAGGAGCTGTACAACGAAACGGCAACTTATATTGATGACTTAGCAGAACGTCTTTTGGCGCTGAACGGAAAACCGATTGCAACAATGAAGGAATCCTTAGAAACGGCTTCTGTCAAAGAAGCGGCTGGAAATGAAACAGCTGAACAAATGGTTCAAAGCGTATATGATGATTTCACAGTCATCGCGGAAGAGCTGAAAAACGGCATGGATTTAGCTGATGAAGTCGGTGACGAAACAACAGGGGACATGCTTCTTGCGATCCATCAAAATATTGAAAAACATAACTGGATGCTAAAAGCTTACCTAGGTTAAGTCCAAAAATAGAACGGCCGGATGTCTTAAAAAAGACGTCCGGCTTTTCTTTTTGTATCTGAAAAATAGGCGACAACCAGTCCATTTTTCTGAAAAATCCAATCCGTTCGGCTTGTTTTCCATAGAATATCGTAAGGCCGTTTCTGTGAAAGGATGTTGGGATAAATGGATAGAGACTTTGGCATCTTTTCGTTTTTAGCAGTCAGCGTTTCAGCAGCGGGTTTTTTCTTTGGAGGTTTTCAGTATTCATTTCTGATTTTGCTCTCTCTGATGGCAATTGAATTTATCAGTACGACTTTGAAGGAAACCATTATTCATAAACTGTCATTTATAAAGGTATTTGCCCGGCTTGTCAAAAAATTAGTCACGCTGGCTCTGATCTCTGTATGCCACTTTTTTGATCAGCTGCTGAATACAGAGGGATCAATTCGTGACTTGGCTATTATGTTTTATATTCTTTATGAATCTGTGCAAATTGTTGTGACAGCCAGCTCTCTTGGCATACCGGTTCCTCAGATGCTTGTCGATCTTTTAGAAACGTTAAAAAATAAATTTAAGCGCAAACCGTAACTTTTCCCTGTTCGCGGGTCATAATAAAGCCCAGAGCGTCGGTCGCACTTTCCGGCAAAAGCTATCGCAAAAAACTGTACGAGCTAGTCTGCATGCAGAACCTGACGGCGTGCTGGGTTTCCCTTATTTTTTGATAAAAGGCTTCCGAAGAAACGTAACTGTGGTATGATGTATGGAAGATAGCTAGGAACGGATTTGAGGGATAAACATGTACGAGTTTAAAGATTATTATCAGAATACTGTTCAGCTTTCCTTTGACGATCAGCCTTTCTCGGACAGCCCGAAGCATGTCTGGGTGATTTGCCGTTTTGGCGGCAAATGGCTTTTAACAGAACATGAGGACAGAGGCTATGAGTTTCCAGGCGGGAAAGTAGAGCCGATGGAGTGCGCAGAAGAGGCTGCGCTCCGGGAAGTAAAGGAAGAGACGGGCGCGAGAGTCAAAAGCCTCAAGTATCTCGGACAGTATAAAGTTCTCGGAAAAGAAAAAGTGATTGTAAAAAATATATATTTTGCAGATATAGAAAAGCTTGAAAAGCAGGCTGATTACTTTGAAACGAAAGGCCCGGTTTTGTTTCACGAGCTGCCGGAGAACCTTTCCCGCAATAAAAAATTCAGCTTTATTATGAAGGATTCCGTTCTTCCGATCAGCTTGAAAAAACTGAAAGAATCTGGATGGATTGAATAAAAAACCCGGCACATATGCCGGGTTTTTTATGTCCTCCCCTTCGTCCATTTCTTTTCCAGCAGCTCGACGCCCTGATACATCAGAGTGGCGAAGATGGCGATGATCAGCAGGCTTAAGAAGACGAGTGTAAAATTGAAGACTTGGAATCCGTAAATAATCATATATCCTAATCCGACCTTCGAAACGAGGAATTCCCCTACAATGACGCCAACCCATGATAAGCCGACGTTCACTTTTAGTGTTGAAATAATCGCGGGGGAGGATGCAGGCAGTATGACTTCTTTAAAAATAACCCACTTTTTTGCGCCGAATGTTTGCATGACTTTCGTATAGTTTTCGTCGACCTCCTGGAAGGCGGTGTAGACAACGATGGTTGTGATAATGACGCTGATGATGGCTCCCATCGCAATGATGCTGATAAAACTGGGGCCGAGCGCGACAATCAGGATTGGGCCTAGGGCCACTTTCGGCATTGCGTTCAAAATCACAAGATACGGATCTAAAATTCTGGCAAGTCGGTTAGACCACCATAACAAAGCGGCGAGGCACGTGCCCATAAACGTCCCAAGCAAAAAGCCAAGCACCGTTTCAAATAAAGTGACGCCGATGTGTGACAGTAAAGAACCGTCACCAAGTTTCTCCAGCAATAATCGCCACACAGCTGATGGAGAGCTGAAGATCAGCGGATCGATCCAGCCCTGCCTGCTGGAGATTTCCCAGCCCGAGAAAAAGAGAATAAATATGGCAAGCTGAAAGGAATGGACCTTCCACTTTTCCTTTTTCTGTTTGAATTGATACTGCTCGTGAAGCAGATCAATGGTTTCTTTGCTGTTTCTCAAGAGAATTCAGCTCCTTCCATATCGTTTGAAACAGTGTCTGGAAGGAAGGTTCCTGACGGGCGTCAAAAGGCAACATCGCGGCCAATTCCTTAGGAATGGTAAAAATCTGATGGATGGTGCCCGGCTGATTTGAAAATAAAAAGATCGTATCGCTCATCGCTATCGCTTCCCCTATATCATGAGTGACAAGCACTGCTGTTTTTTGATATTCCTTTAATGTGCGGAATACCAGGTTTTCCAAAGACAGCTTTGTCTGAAAATCAAGCGCGGAAAATGGCTCATCCAGCAAAAGCAGACTAGGGTTAGGCGCAAGTGTTCTTGCAAGCGCAGCCCGCTGGCGCATCCCGCCTGACAGCTCTTTCGGATATTTTTTCTCCACATCTATGAGGCCGAACTCCGGCAATAGACCGAGTGCAGCGGCTTTGCTTTCTTCTGTCAGCGTGTCGGCGATTTTTAAACCGAGAAGCACATTTTCCTCGATAGATTTCCAGGGAAATAAGTAATCCTGCTGAAGCATATAGCCAATATTATGTTCTTTTTGATTCGGCTCACGGCCTTCAATCAGAACTCTGCCTTCTGATGGCTCAATCAAACCGGCAATAATGGAAAGCAGTGTTGTTTTTCCGCAGCCGCTTGGGCCGAGAAATGAGATGAAATCACCTTTTTCGGCATCGAAATGAATATCCCGCACAGCCGTTGTTTTTTCTTTAATAGAAAAATAAGTATGGGTTACATGGTCGACATGTAAGAAAGACATAGATGGCGCCTCCTATTTCTCCGAGGTGACTTTTTCAGCAATTTCTTTATTTACAAGCTGATTGTATGGAATGTGCTTCGGCAGTTCTCCCGATTGATCCATAATGGTTTGGAGAAGCTCCCATTCTTTTTCGTTAAGCAGAGGGTCTGGCGAATATGAATGCTGTTTTTTATAGCGTTCAATGGATGTTTCGATGACGTCTGGGTCGGTATCATCAAATTCATCTTTAATGGCATCTGTGATGTCCTTCGCAGAATGATTTTCAACCCACTGCTGCGCCTTATAAATGGCTTTTGTAAACTTGACGGCTGTGTCTTCATTTTTCTTCAAATAGCTTTGTTTCGCCATAAAAGTCGTATAAGGAACCTCTCCTGATTCTTCTCCGAATGAAGCCACGATATGGCCGATGCCTTTTTTCTCAAAGAGAGAAGCCTGCGGTTCAAAGAGTTGTACATACTCACCGGTTCCAGAAGCAAACGCATTGGCAATATTGGCGAAGTCTATGTTCTGGATGAGGTCTATATCCTTATGCGGGTCAATCTTATGTTTGTTCAGCACATACTCGCCGACCATTTGCGGCATGCCGCCTTTTCGCTGGCCGAGAAACGTTTTTCCTTTCAGCTGATCCCAGTCGAAGTGTTCAACATCTTCTCTCGCGACAAGAAACGTTCCGTCTGTCTGAGTCAGCTGGGCGAAATTAATGACGGGATCTTTAGCCCCTTGCGCTTCGACATAAATAGATGTTTCTGACCCGACAAGCGCGATGTCGGAGCCGTTGGAAAGAAGCGATGTCATCGTTTTGTCTCCGCCCCAGGTCGTATTCACATCGACATCAAGCCCTTCTTCCTTAAAAAAACCTTTAGACTCAGCAACATATAAAGGTGCGTAAAAAATTGAATGGGTCACTTCAGCTACTTTGACTTTGGTGAGCGTTTCTTCCTGCTTGCAAGCCGCCAGGGCGAACATCAGAAAGATACTGCCGACACAGGCGAAGCCCAGCCTTAACCATCTGTTCACATAGACAACCTCCTTATTTCGCATCAAGTTAATATCCTTTTTTGCTTTACATATCGTATGATGGGTATAAAAATGTGTGAATGCCTAATCAGGTTCTCCGGATGTAATTTTGGAGTAAGGAAAGCATATAGAAAAAAAGGAGGCGGCTGTTTTGATTGTAGAGAAAAGAAGATTTCCGTCGCCAAGCCAGCATGTGCGTTTGTATACGATCTGCTATCTGTCAAATGGATTACGGGTTAAGGGGCTTCTGGCTGAGCCGGCGGAACCGGGACAATATGACGGATTTTTATATTTGCGCGGCGGGATTAAAAGCGTGGGCATGGTTCGGCCGGGCCGGATTATCCAGTTTGCATCCCAAGGGTTTGTGGTGTTTGCTCCTTTTTACAGAGGAAATCAAGGAGGAGAAGGCAATGAGGATTTTGCAGGAGAAGACAGGGAGGATGCATTTTCTGCTTTTCGCCTGCTTCAGCAGCACCCAAATGTCAAGAAGGACAGAATTCATATCTTCGGTTTTTCCCGCGGCGGAATTATGGGAATGCTCACTGCGATCGAAATGGGCGGGCAGGCAGCTTCATTTGTTTCCTGGGGAGGCGTCAGTGATATGATTCTTACATACGAGGAGCGGCAGGATTTGCGGCGGATGATGAAAAGAGTCATCGGCGGAACACCGAAAAAGGTGCCTGAGGAATATCAATGGAGGACACCGTTTGACCAAGTAAACAAAATTCAGGCTCCCGTGCTGTTAATCCATGGAGAAAAAGACCAAAATGTTTCGATTCAGCATTCCTATTTATTAGAAGAGAAGCTAAAACAACTGCATAAGCCGGTGGAGACGTGGTACTACAGTACATTCACACATTATTTCCCGCCAAAAGAAAACCGGCGTATCGTGCGGCAGCTCACACAATGGATGAAAAACCGCTGACAGTGAAATATGTTATGATAAAGAAAAAAGAGAACGAAAGGGGATTTCACTTTGGGAATGCCTGTTGAATTTAATACACTGATTGTGACAAAAGGAAAAGAAGTTCGCATAGATGAGAATATATTCACGTTAGAGAAGGACGGATACCGAGTATATCCGATGGAGATTCCAATGGATGTACGCAAAACAAAGTTTGGCGAAAAGTCAGGCACCGCTGAAGTGCAGAAGCTTCAATGGGAAGAAGGCCGTACCATCATTACATACAAGCTGACTTCTTTGCATTCCGTCAATTAAAACAAGCCAAGAGCATAATTGCTCTTGGCTTTTGTTTTTTATACGAGAGGGCCGCCTGCCTGGGCGATGGCATCGGTATGTGTGAACTTTTTAAAGTTCTCTTTGAATTCATTTGCAAGGTAGACTGCTTTTTCTTTGTATTCTTCCTTGTTGGTCCACGTGTTTTCAGGCTGAAGGATATGATCAGGAACGCCAGGAACATGTGCCGGAATGTGCAGGCCGAAAATATCGTCAGTTATCATTTCAGCATCCTCTAATTTACCTTCAATCGCTGCTTTGACCATTGCTCTAGTGTAAGAAAGCTTCATTCGTTCGCCTGTGCCGTAACCGCCCCCGGTCCAGCCGGTATTGACTAAGAAAACGTCTGCGCCGTGTTCATCGATCTTTTTGCCGAGCATTTCAGCATAGACGTGAGCAGGAAGCGGCAGGAACGGTGAGCCGAAGCATGTAGAGAACGTCGTTTCAGGAGACGTTACACCACGTTCGGTTCCGGCAAGCTTACTCGTGTAACCGCTCAAGAAATGGTACATGGCCTGCTCCTTCGTCAGTTTGCTGATCGGAGGCAGGACTCCGAAGGCATCAGCCGTCAAAAATACAATGGCTGACGGATGGCCGGCCATGCTTGGAGTCAAGATGTTATCAATCATATGAATCGGGTAAGCTGCCCGCGTGTTTTCAGTATAGAAGGAATCATCATAATTGGCTTCGCGTGTATCTTCATCAACAACGACATTTTCGAGAACAGACCCGAAGCGGATCGCGTTAAAGATTTGCGGCTCCTTTTCCTCGCTTAAATGAATGCACTTAGCGTAGCACCCGCCTTCAATATTAAAGACGCCTGTATCAGACCAGCCATGTTCATCGTCACCGATCAGCTTGCGGTCAGCATCTGCCGACAGGGTGGTCTTGCCTGTTCCTGACAGTCCGAAGAAAAGGGCGACATCGCCTTTTTCACCGACATTGGCGGAGCAGTGCATAGATAAAATATCTCTTTCAGGCAGCAGGAAATTCATAATGGAGAAAATGGACTTCTTCATTTCACCGGCATACTCAGTTCCGCCGATTAAGATCGTCCGCTTTTCAAAAGAGACAATAATAAACGTTTCGGAATGAGTGCCGTCTGTTTTTGGATCCGCTTTGAAATGCGGAGCAGAAAGAATGGTGAACGGCTGCTCAACTGTTTTCTTATCATTTCCTTCCGGACGGATAAACAGCTGCCGCGCAAATAAATTGTGCCATGCGAACTCATTTACGACAGTGATCGGCAGCCTGTATTTCTCGTCTGCTCCGGCAAATCCTTCGAAAACAAACAGTTCATCTCGCTCCTTTAAATAGCTGACAACTTTCGTATACAGCCGCTCAAACGCTTCTTCTGAAATCGGCTGATTCACCGGGCCCCAATCGATCTTATTTTTCGTGCTTTCTTCCTCCACGATGAATTTATCTTTAGGTGAGCGTCCTGTGTAAGCGCCTGTTGTCGCGCGAACAGCACCTGTGGATGTTAAAATGCCTTCGTTTCGGGAGAGGACTTTTTCTGTTAGCTGTGCTGCTGATAAATTATGACGCACATTTGGACATGTTAATAAGGCTTGTAAATCAGCGGTCAAATCAACTGAGTTCATATGAAACCTTCCTTTATCGTTTTTTGTGTTTTGCTAATTGTGAATTAGTATAACATATATTTTCAAATAGTCTATACTATTTATTATTTTTTGTGTGTGCATTTCCATTGTTTTCCCTCAATATAGGTGCCTATTTCTTCTGAATCATATTGACATTGCAAACCCTTTTACGATAAGATATTTCATTGAGCGGATACTCTTATCCCGAGCTGGCGGAGGGACAGGCCCTATGAAGCCCAGCAACCGGTTTCTCTGTTATTTATTATGTTCAACTGAGTGAGACAACCAAGGTGCTAACCTGTTGCAAGGTTGTATGATTCCTTGAGCGATAAGAGTGAAAGGCACAAAGACCAAACCCTTTCCTCGATGGAAAAGGTTTTTTTATTTCATAAATATGCCAATTAACATTCTCTAATATAACTGTACATTGTATAAGAGGGAGCGAGTTCCGTATCATATATACAAGGTCTTTCGGGAGGCCTTGTGCAGGAGGAAGCAAATCATGAGTAAAAATCGTCGTTTATTTACATCAGAATCTGTTACGGAGGGGCATCCGGATAAAATCTGTGACCAGATTTCTGACAGCATTTTAGATGAAATTTTAAAGAAAGACCCTAACGCGCGTGTTGCTTGTGAAACATCTGTGACAACAGGTTTGGTTCTTGTAAGCGGAGAGATCACAACTTCTACGTATGTTGACATTCCGAAAACGGTTCGCCAAACCATTAAAGAAATCGGATACACACGTGCAAAATACGGATTTGATGCGGAAACTTGTGCGGTTTTAACATCAATTGATGAGCAGTCTGCTGATATCGCGATGGGCGTCGACCAAGCGCTTGAAGCCCGTGAAGGCACAATGAGCGACGAAGAAATTGAAGCGATTGGTGCGGGTGACCAAGGATTAATGTTCGGTTATGCGTGCAACGAAACGAAAGAGCTTATGCCTCTTCCAATTTCACTTGCCCATAAATTAGCCCGCCGCCTAAGTGAAGTCCGTAAAGAAGATATTCTTCCGTACCTTCGCCCTGACGGCAAAACACAGGTAACGGTTGAGTACGATGAAAATAACAAACCAGTCCGCATTGACGCGATTGTGATTTCAACTCAGCATCACCCTGAAATTACACTTGAGCAAATTCAGCGCAACATTAAAGAACATGTAATCAATCCGGTTGTTCCTGAAGAGCTGATTGATGAAGAAACAAAATATTTCATCAACCCTACAGGACGTTTCGTAATCGGAGGGCCTCAAGGGGATGCGGGACTTACAGGACGCAAAATCATCGTTGATACGTACGGCGGCTATGCACGCCACGGCGGAGGCGCGTTCTCAGGTAAGGACGCGACGAAGGTAGACCGTTCTGCAGCTTATGCGGCAAGATACGTTGCGAAAAACATCGTTGCGGCTGAGCTTGCTGATTCTTGCGAAGTACAGCTTGCTTACGCGATCGGTGTTGCACAGCCTGTGTCAATCTCAATCAACACATTCGGTTCCGGAAAAGCTTCTGAGGAAAAATTGATTGAAGTTGTTCGCAATAACTTTGATTTACGACCTGCCGGCATTATCAAAATGCTTGATTTGCGCCGTCCGATCTACAAACAAACTGCTGCGTACGGCCACTTTGGACGTCACGATGTTGACCTTCCTTGGGAGCGCACAGACAAAGCGGAGCAGCTGCGTAAAGAAGCGTTAGGAGAATAATTTTATAGCCGCTTACTGGTTAAGCGGCTTTCCCTTTTTTATCGTTGTATTCATGTTTATTTTTTTACATAACTGTGAAACCAAATACTATTCACAGCGTCTATAAATAGGGGTTCAATGATGACAATTTTAATTATGGAGGCAATACTATGTGTGGATTTGTCGGGGTTTTTAACAAGCATCCGTTAGCTCAAACCGCTGATCAAGAAGAACTAATCAAACAAATGAACCAAATGATCGTTCACCGCGGTCCTGACAGTGATGGATATTTCCATGATGAGCACGTCGGCTTCGGATTCAGACGGCTCAGCATTATTGATGTAGAAAATGGCGGACAGCCTTTATCATATGAAGATGAAACATATTGGATTATCTTTAACGGAGAAATCTATAACTATATTGAACTGAGAGAAGAGCTTGAAGCAAAGGGGTACACATTCAACACGGATTCGGACACAGAGGTTCTTCTTGCGACTTACCGTCACTATAAAGAAGAAGCGGCGTCCAAACTGCGCGGTATGTTTGCCTTTCTGATTTGGAATAAAAACGATCATGTGCTTTATGGGGCAAGAGATCCATTCGGCATTAAACCGTTGTACTACACAACGATCAATGATCAGGTTTATTTTGCCTCAGAGAGAAAAAGTTTAATGGTTGCTCAGAATGATATTGAAATAGATAAAGAGGCATTGCAGCAGTACATGTCTTTCCAATTTGTTCCTGAACCAAGCACGCTTGATGCCCATGTGAAAAAAGTAGAGCCGGGTTCACAATTCACAATCCGCCCGGACGGCGATATCACATTCAAAACGTATTTCAAAGCGAACTTCAAGCCGGTTCAGACTGAAGAAGACAAGCTTGTGAAAGAAGTCCGAGACGCGATCTATGACTCTGTAAACGTTCATATGAGAAGTGACGTTCCTGTCGGTTCATTCCTGTCTGGCGGGATTGATTCTTCCTTTATTGTGTCTGTTGCGAAGGAATTTCATCCAAGCTTAAAAACATTCTCTGTCGGCTTTGAACAGCAGGGCTTCAGTGAGGTTGATGTAGCGAAAGAAACGGCAGCGGCGCTGGGCATTGAAAATATCAGCAAAGTCATTTCGCCTGAGGAATACATGAATGAGCTTCCGAAGATCGTTTGGCATTTTGATGACCCGCTTGCTGATCCGGCAGCGATTCCGTTGTACTTTGTTGCAAAAGAAGCGAAAAAACATGTTACGGTTGCTTTATCAGGTGAAGGAGCGGATGAGCTCTTCGGCGGATATAACATTTACCGTGAGCCGCTTTCGCTTAAACCGTTTGAACGGATTCCGTCCGGCCTGAAAAAGATGCTTCTGCACGTTGCTGCCGTTATGCCTGAAGGTATGAGAGGAAAGAGCCTGCTTGAGCGCGGCTGTACTCCGCTTCAAGATCGTTATATCGGTAACGCGAAAATCTTTGAAGAGTCTGTCAAAAAGCAGCTGTTGAAGCATTATAATCCGAACCTTTCATATCGCGATGTGACGAAGACTTACTTTACAGAAAGCAGCTCGTACAGCGATATCAACAAAATGCAGTATGTCGATATCCACACTTGGATGCGCGGCGACATTTTGTTAAAGGCGGATAAAATGACGATGGCGAATTCTTTGGAACTGCGTGTGCCGTTCTTGGATAAAGTCGTATTCGACGTCGCTTCAAAAATTCCTGATGAGCTGAAAACGAAGAACGGCACGACGAAGTATCTTCTTCGCAAAGCCGCTGAAGGAATTGTGCCTGAGCACGTATTAAACCGCAAAAAGCTTGGTTTCCCTGTACCGATCCGTCATTGGCTGAAAAACGAAATGAACGAATGGGTGCGGAATATTATTCAGGAAAGCCAAACGGATGCTTATATCCATAAGGATTATGTCCTTCAGCTTCTTGAAGACCATTGTGCGGACAAGGCTGATAACAGCCGTAAAATCTGGACTGTACTGATCTTTATGATCTGGCACAGCATCAATATTGAAAAACGGTATATGCCTGAAGAGCTGAGCCATCAGCCTAAAGAAGTCATCTTTGTGTAACAGACAACAAGGCTTTCGAGTAGTCGAAAGCCTTGTTGTTATCCTTTTATTTCTCCATCATCATTGGTTTACCCAATTCGTACGGAATATTCAGAAAAATGATTTAATGATATTTTTTTCTAGGGGAGAAGAAAGCATGCAAAAACAAAAACAAGAGCTGCACCGCGGACTCGAAGAAAGGCATATTTCTTTAATGTCTTTAGGAGCTGCTATAGGAGTAGGGTTGTTCCTCGGCTCCGCATCAGCTATTCAATTAGCAGGGCCTGGTATTTTGGTAGCGTATGCCGCAAGCGGCCTGGTCATGTTTTTTATTATGAGAGCGCTTGGGGAAATGGCCATTCAAAAACCGGTCGCAGGCTCCTTCAGCAGGTATGCGCGTGATTATTTGGGACCGCTTGCAGGCTATTTAACAGGGTGGAACTACTGGTTTTTATGGGTTGTCACCTGTATGGCTGAAATTACTGCTGTCGGCATCTATATGGGGTTCTGGTTTCCGGACGTGCCAAACTGGATTTGGGCATTATCGGCGCTGGTCATTATGACGGGTGTTAATTTCCTGGCTGTCAAAGCTTACGGCGAGCTGGAATTTTGGTTCGCATTGATTAAAATTGTTGCGATCTTATCCATGATTGTTGTCGGTTTATTGATGATTATTGCAGGAGTCGGCAATGGAGGCATTGCAACCGGAATCAGCAATTTGTGGAACAACGGAGGATTTTTCCCTCATGGATTAAAAGGGGTTCTATTGTCTCTTCAAATGGTCATGTTCGCCTATTTAGGGATTGAAATGATCGGGGTGACGGCTGGCGAAGTGAAAAACCCGCAAAAATCGTTAGCCAAAGCAATCGATACAGTATTTTGGAGGATTTTGATTTTTTATGTAGGCGCTTTATTTGTCATTATGTCTATTTATCCGTGGCAGGAAATTGGCTCTCAAGGAAGTCCATTTGTTCTCACATTTCAAAAAGTGGGCATTCCATCGGCCGCAGGCATCATTAACTTTGTCGTGTTGACTGCCGCGCTGTCTTCATGCAACAGCGGTATTTTCAGCACAGGACGGATGCTGTTTAACTTGGCGGAACAGAAAGAGGCGCCACAAGCATATGGTCAGCTGACGAAAGGCGGCATCCCGGGTAAAGCTGTTCTGGCTTCAGCGGGGGCTTTATTAGTTGGAGTGCTGTTAAACTATGTTGTCCCTGCGAAGGTATTTACTTGGGTTACAAGTATTGCGACGTTCGGAGCGATTTGGACGTGGGCAATCATTTTGCTTTCTCAAATAAAATACAGGAAAAGTTTGAAGCCGGAAGAAAAGAAACAATTAAAGTACAAAATGCCTTTATTTCCGTTTACGTCTTATGTGTCATTGGCATTTCTAGCATTCGTCGTCATTCTTATGGCTTACAGCCCTGATACAAGAGTAGCCGTGATTATCGGGCCGATATGGTTTCTCATCTTGCTGGCTGTGTACTATGGAAAAGGGTTTCATAAAAAAAATGCAGCTTCTGCCAGCGAACGAAATATCAGCTGACAAAAAGAGCTCCCAGTGGGCTCTTTTTGTGTGTGCTCATAGAAAATAGAGAACAGGAAAGAATAAGTATGTGTGTTTGCAGAGGCTGTTTATAGTTTTGTGATAAGATAAAAGTCATACGTTTCATGCTATATGTGAACGTTTTATGGAAAAATCGAAACCCGAACTGTTATGACGTCCGGGTTAACGATGGTTATTGCTTTCAAATATAATTTGAAAAATGGTAAAGTAAGACGAAGCAGGTCTTATGTTTGTTGAAGAAATTTATAATATTGGCCCTTTTCTACATATTCTGACCGTATTCTTTGCATATCTTTTCGGTCTTCTTCCGTCAAAGGGCGGATGACTTTTGCAGGGCGGCCAAAGGCGAGATGGCCAGGCGGAATGATTTTTCCGGGCGGGACAAGACTGCCGGCACCAATAAAAGCGCCTTCGCCAATTTCGGCTCCGTCTAAAATGATTGAGCCCATGCCGATTAAGGCGTTCTTGCGGATAACAGCGCTATGAAGTGTAACCTGATGGCCTATCGTGGCGTCATCTTCAATGAGTAGCGTCTTGTTCGGGCTTTGATGGAGGCAGCTTAAATCTTGGATATTGACTCTGTTTCCGATTCTGGTCGGCGCAACATCTCCCCTTATGACAACAGAAAACCAAATGCTGGACTGTTCTCCGATAACGACATCGCCGGTAATTGTTGCATTATCAGCTATAAAGGCTGTTGGGTGGATATCTGGCTTGTGTTCCTTATAAGGGTAGATCATAAGTTTCATCCTTCTTTCTCTATTTAAATTTCGTATGAGGTGAAGAGCATGTGGACCTGGAAAGCAGACAGACCTGTTGCAGTGATTGTCATCATTCACGGGGCAAGTGAATATCACGGACGATATAAATGGCTGATTGAAATGTGGCGGTCTTCGGGTTATCACGTAGTCATGGGCGATTTGCCTGGACAGGGAACAACGACAAGAGCGAGAGGGCATATTCGCTCGTTTCAAGAATACATTGATGAAGTAGATGCTTGGATAGATAAAGCGCGAACCTTTGATCTGCCGGTTTTTCTTCTAGGTCACAGCATGGGCGGTCTGGTCGCGATTGAATGGGTTAAACAGCAAAGAAATCCCCGGATTACGGGAATTATTTTATCATCACCGTGTCTCGGACTGCAAATTAAAGTCAATAAAGCGCTTGATCTTGCATCAAAAGGCCTGAATGTCATCGCTCCGTCACTTAAGGTTGATTCGGGATTATCAATTGATATGGCGACGCGCAATGAGGACGTCATCGAGGCTGACCAAAATGATTCGTTATACGTCAGGAAAGTTTCTGTCAGATGGTACAGAGAGCTTTTAAAGACAATTGAATCGGCAATGGTGCCGACAGAGGCATTTTTGAAAGTTCCGCTTTTTGTGATGCAAGCCGGTGATGACAAGCTTGTTGACAAAACGATGGTCATCAAGTGGTTTAATGGTGTTGCTTCTCATAATAAAGCATACAGAGAGTGGGAAGGGCTTTACCATGAGATCTTCAATGAACCCGAGAGAGAAGATGTCTTTAAAGCAGCAAGAGCGTTTACTGATCAATATATTTGAACTAGTAGGGGGTGCATGTGTTGACAGTACCGGAACATCCTTTTGGATTGATGGCAAAGGTATATCGAGATATTTTTCCGCTCGTTCATCAAGAGCTGGACATATGGAAACAAAAATCAGAATCGATTCATAACAGTGAATTGAAAGCACAGGCAACCGCAAGTATTCGGGACAAAACGTTTCACTGTGAAGGCGGCGGCATACTGGCCTTATTGTCAGGCAGCCAAAAGCAGAAATGTGTCGAGTTTATCATCGCGTATCAAACGATTAGTGATTATTTGGACAATCTGTGTGACCGCAGCACCTCGCTGGACCCGCAGGATTTTCGGATGCTCCATGCCTCAATGCAGGACGCACTGACAGTGGGGGCGGAACTGCAAAATTATTATCAATTCAGGGAAGAACAGGATGACAGCGGATATCTGCACGAACTGGTCAAAACGTGCCAGCGTGTCCTTGGTTCCATTGAGCACTATGACATGATTAAACCTTATCTGCTTGAACTGTGCGGCTATTATTGCGATTTGCAGGTGCATAAGCACGTTATTGAGCATGAGCGTGTTCCGCGGCTTGAAAAGTGGTTTACTCAATATGAATCAGAGCTGCCTGAGATGGAATGGTATGAATTTTCAGCCTGTGCAGGCTCAACGTTAGGCATTTTCTGTCTGGTTGCGTATTCGTTCCAGCCTGATTTCACAGAAAGCACCGCTAAAAAAATCCGCGACAGTTATTTTCCTTACATACAGGGTCTTCATATTCTTCTTGATTATTTGATTGATCAAGAGGAGGACTTGCTGGAAGGAGACTTGAATTTCTGCTCGTATTATCAGTCTCATGAAGAGATGATGAATCGGCTTGAACACTTTATCCATAAAGCCGACGAGCATTTACAAGGCATTCCGCATGAAAACTTCCATCGTTTAATCAATCGCGGCTTGCTTGGTGTTTATTTGTCAGATGATAAAGTGGCAGGCCAAAAGGAAATGGGCCGGCTCGCAAAGAAGCTGATCAAAGCCAGCGGAAAAACCTCCCTTTTCTTTTATATCAACGGCAGAGCCTACCGGAAATTTCAAAAAATGTCCTGGATGAAAAACTCAAAGAAAAAAGCTCAAATCATTTGCTGATCTGAGCTTTTTTTTCGATGGCGACAATAAATGGCGGGTCATTTTGCTGATTGATAAATCCGTATGTTAATACACGGGCTGTTTGCTGGTCCAAGTCCCGGCAAAACTCGAGCACGTCGTTTTTTTCAGCTTTGCCTTCCGGGTGGCCATGATAGACGACGAGAACAATCAGACCTTCATCTTTCATGATGCTGAGAAGCTGTTCAATTGCTTTGATCGTGGAACTTCCGTTTGTCGTAATTGATTTGTCCCCGCCCGGCAAATAGCCGAGGTTAAATACCGCGGCCGCCACTTTGCCATGTGTTTCAGGCGGGAGGGATTCAGCGATTTTATCATGGCTTTTGTGAAATAACGTTGTTCGCGCTTGATACATGTCACCGAGCCGTTCCTTTGTATTGGCCACGGCTGATTCTTGGATGTCGAATGCGTACACATGACCGTTTTCACCAACAAGCTCCGCTAAAAACTGTGTATCATGTCCGTTGCCCATTGTCGCGTCTACGACAATATCTCCTTCTCCCGCGGCCATTTTCAGCAGTTCTTTGCTGTAAGGAAGAATTTTCTTCAAAATCATAGCGCTGATTCCTCCTCAAGCTGCTGAAAGAACTTTCCTTGATAGCTGCCTCGATTTTCTAGCTCTTTATTAATGGCGCCAAGCACTTCCCATTTGTTGACGCTCCACATTGGCCCGATCATCAACTCAATCGGTCCGTCGCCTGTAATGCGGTGGACGATCATTTCAGGCGGAATGATCTCAAGCTGATCGCAGACGAGCTGCACATAATCATCTTGAGAAAGAAATTCCAGCTTTCCCTTTTCATATTGCTTGACCATCGGCGTGCCTTTCAGTAGGTGAAGCAGATGGATTTTAATGCCCTGGACGTCCAAATCTGCGACGGCCTTTGCCGTTTCCATCATCATGTCCCGGTCTTCCAAAGGCAGCCCGTTGATAATATGCGAGCAGACACGTATGCCGTGTTTTCTTAATTTATTAACGCCTTCCACATAGCAGTTAAAATCATGTGCGCGGTTGATCAGAAGTGCAGTCCGTTCATGAACTGTTTGAAGCCCAAGCTCCACCCACAAATACGTACGTTCATTCAGCTCTGCCAAGTAATCAACGACATCATCAGGCAGACAGTCCGGGCGTGTGGCGATCGAAATGCCGACCACATCATCTAAGGCGAGGACGGATTCAAATTTCTCACGAAGCACCTCAACCGGGGCGTGAGTGTTTGTGAAAGCCTGAAAATAAGCGATGTACTTGCCGTCCTTCCATTTTTCGTGCATGCGGTTTTTGATGTCATGGAATTGCGTAATTAAATCATCGGCCCGGTTCCCGGCAAAATCGCCGGAGCCTGCTGCGCTGCAAAACGTACAGCCTCCGTGGGCTACGGTGCCGTCCCGATTCGGACAGTCAAAACCGCCGTCAAGCGCTACTTTAAACACCTTATGGCCGAAATGTTCTCTGAGATGATAATTCAATGTATGATAGCGTTTTTCCGTATTTGAATAAGGAAAAGGATTGTTCTGCATCACAATTCATGTGCCTCCTTGCGTACGATTGCATCCTAAAATTGTAGCACGCATTTCACAAGAGAACAAATGAATATCGACCATAAATTACTTTATTGAATAAAGTCAGATGAGGCTACAATATGAATGATGGATGATTTCCATTACCAAGAGGAGGGGTTACTGTGGCAACAAGACAATCAGTAGATGAACATCTCCAGCAATGTATGCAGGCCTATGATTATGCTGAAGAACAGCTGAAAATCGCTTCTAAACAAGAGCATTATAACGATCAAGAATATAGTGATGCACAAATGCAGCTAGAAGATGCGGTAAATGCCTTGAATAAACTATGGCTGTCGTCAAATGATCAGCAGAGAGAACAGCTGTACAGAATGAGACTTCAGCTTCAATCTTTGCAAAATAATATGATCCTGCAGCACCCTCTTGATGTGTAGGAAAACGGACCCTTTTAAAAGGGTCCGTTTTTTTGTAAAAAAAGGATTGACTTTGTGAGTCAAAGTATTTATTGTATTAAGTGTACTAATTGAAGTAATACACTATAGACACTAATATAAAATCATTTATATATTGACATTAAGGGAGGCAGTTATGAAACATAAAAAACGAAACAAACGTAACGTGCCAATGCTGATTGCGGCATCTGTGATCGCTTGTTCTTTTTTTCTTGTTCTTGTGATGATCGGTTTTGAATGGCAAAAAAGTCTAATTGATCATTTTTATCTATAAAAGGTTCAGATCGTATAGAAAGTAGGGAAGTAAATGATTCAAATCGATCCAAGAAGCTCAACACCCATTTACGAACAAATTATTCAGCAAATGAAAGAGCTTTGTTTGAAAGGGATCATGAAGCCTGGTGATAAGCTTCCTTCTGTCAGAGAATTGGCAACGATCATTATTGCGAATCCGAACACTGTCAGCAAAGCGTATAAAGAGCTTGAGCGAGAAGGGATTATTGAGACGCTGCGGGGCAGAGGGACCTATATATCGGAGAATGCAAAAACGACACTGGTTGAAGGGAAGATGACGATGATTAAAGAGCAACTCAAACAGCTCATCATCGATGCACACTATGCAGGGGTTGAGCTGGAAAAACTGCACGAATGGATAAAGGAAATCAGCGCTGATGTGAAGGGAGGCAAAAAAAATGATTGAACTACGGCAGCTGTCAAAAGCGATTGACGGCAATCAAGTATTAAAAGATGTTTCATTAACAATCGAAAAAGGAGAAATCTTTGGATTGCTTGGACGCAATGGATCAGGGAAAACAACGATGCTTCGCTTAATCCAGCAAATCATTTTCGCTGACAGCGGAACGATTTTATTTGACGGCGTAGAAATCAAAAAGCACCCGAAGGTCAAACAAAATATCATCTACATGCCTGTTCAAAATCCTTTTTACGACAAGTATACATACAAGCAGCTTGTCGATATCCTGAGAAGAATATATCCGAAATTTGATGTCACGTACGCGAATGAACTGATGAACAGATACGAAATTCCAGAAACGAAAAAATACCGTGAGCTGTCGACAGGCTTGAAAAAACAGCTGTCGCTCGTTCTGTCGTTTGCGGCGAGACCGGCGCTGATCCTCCTGGATGAACCGACGGACGGTATTGATGCGGTAACTAGACATGATGTGCTGCAGCTGATGGTCGATGAAGTGGCAGAGCGTGATACGAGCATCCTGATTACGTCCCACCGGCTTGAAGACATAGAGCGGATGTGCAACCGAATTGGTTTTCTTGAAGATAACAGCCTGACCAACGTCATGGATCTTGATGAGTTAAAAGAAGAATACATTAAAATTCAAATGGCTTTCGATACAGATGTCAATTTGGCCATCAGAGAGCAAAACATTCCGATGCTCGATCAGGCCGGTGTGTTTTACACGGTGCTAATTCCGAAAAGCGAAGAGGAGAAAAAGAGCTTTTTGAGAGAGCTGAAGCCAAAAGTATGGAATGAGCTTCCTGTCAACTTGGAAGAAGTGTTCATTGCGAAGTTTGGAGGGAAGCGGAGATGGTAGACCGAGGTCTCCTCTATCGAGAGTGGAAGCAGAATCAAGTGGTGATTTTGCTGAGTATTGTGTTTTTAGTATTGGCAAATCCGCTTTCTATCGTTAATACGTATTTGTCTTATCAAGGGTGTCTTGATCGCCAAGACCCGCAATATTGTGATTTTATTGTGAATTATTCCATAAGCAATCTGATAGATATCAACTGGGTGCCGGGTGTCATTTTGGCGGTCTGCTTCCTCGGAATGGAGCGTTCGAAAGGCACGATGGATTTTATATTAAGCCTTCCATATAACAGAAGCCAAATTTTTCAGACAAAATTTTGGTTAGGCGGTTTTGTGATTGTGCTGTCACAATTGATTGGCTTTTTACTTGCATGGCTGCTAATTCTTGTCTATAACCCTGAACACGTCTACTTTTTTGAGCACAGCAGCATTGGAGTAATCGTGATAAGTTTTATGGCTTTTTCACTGGTGATGGCCGCCGGAGCGTTAACTGGAAATGCTTTTGCCCAACTGTTAACCGCGTTTTCTGCAGCTATATTGCCGTATTTAATTATTGCATTGCCGGTTGGAAACCTAGAAGTTGTTTTTGGTGTGAATATATGGGAAATATTCCCTTCCCCTGAGAGTTATTTCTCTCTGGCAAGCAATTTATCGAACCTAGTACCGATTAGTTACGTTGTAAATGAATGGCTGATTAACAGTAAATATCTTTTATTGATTCCAGCCGTAATGAGCATGCTATTTTACTTGATTGGCTTTATAAGCTTCAAAAAGCTTCCAAGTGAACGGAACGGACACTTTTTCTTATGGAACAAATTAGATCGTCCGGTGCAAATTCTGGTTATGGCTTTCGGCATCCTTGGATTTGGTTTATTTGGATACTATACCGGACATTCCATTATTGGTTATATTTTGGGTATGATCATTGGGGCAGTGGCTGGATTCTTTGTGAGCTACTTCTCTATTTATAAGAAAACAAAAGTGTAAGAAATGCCTTAGGTTTGGAGGGAAGTGAGTTGCCGGATTCCGGACTGCTTTACAAAGAGTGGCGGCAGAATAAAGTCGCCTTAGTTATCACTATTTTGGTTTTTATATTGGGTAATCCATTATCAATTTTAAATATGTATCTCATCTATCAAGGCTGTGTCACTGGAAAAGAAAATTGGGTCGGCCCCTGCGTATTCAGCGTTGATTATTTAAACAGCTCATTTATCTCGGTATTTTGGGTTTTGGGAGTCGTTTTGGCGGTCAGCCTGCTAGGGATTGAACGAAGCAAGGGCTTTTTTGATTTTACATTAAGCCTTCCGTATACAAGAGGGCAGATATTTCATGCGAAGTTTCTTACTGGCGGAATGGTGATTGTGATACCGCAACTTATAGGTTATGTTTTATCTGTTTTGCTGATCATACTTTTGAAGCCTGATCAGGCCGTTTATTTTCACAATTACAGCTTGGGAATGATTATTGTTAGCATGCTGGCTTATTCTTTGGTTATGGCCGGAGGAGCTTTGACAGGCAATAGTTTCGCACAGCTTTTGGTCTCATTTACCGTAGCCATTTCGCCATTTTTGCTCATCAGCCTGCCTGCGATCAACCTTGAGATCCTTTTTGGCGGATCAATAGATTTTATCCATGGTCCAGTACCCAAATGGGTGCAGTATTTCATTCCGATAATTTATATAGACTCGAAATGGGCTGAGAATTCACCATATTATTTAGTGATTCCGGCTATCATGACTATCATCTTCTACATCATCGGCTATATTAGTTTTGTCAAACTGTCTAATGAAAGAAACGGGTACTTCTTCTTATGGAAGCCGCTTGACCGTCCGGTGCAGATTATCGTTATTATCATAGGAATCATGGGTTTTGGGTACTTTGGATTTTCCGCCAGCGAAAGCTTTGCAGGCTATCTCATTGGCATGGCTGCCGGCGCGGTAATCGGTTTCTTGATTAGTTATTTTGCGATTTATAAAAAAACGAAACTTTTGTAAGGGAGAGAGAACTTATGATAGATGTTCAGCATATCGACCATTCTTTCAAGATCGGAAAAAAGGGCCGTGAGAATGAAGTTCCAGTATTGAAGGATGTTTCATTACGTGTGGCGAAAGGGGAAATCGCCTGCATTGTCGGGCGAAGCGGATCAGGTAAATCAACGCTTTTGAATTTAATTTCCGGCTACATATCGCCGACAAAAGGGCGGATTGTCATTAATGGCACTGATGTTACGGGGTTTAATGAAAAGGAATGGGCGCAATTTCGGCTTGACCATTTCGGGTTTATTTTCCAAAGCTTTCAGCTCATCCCGGGTTTAACGACGTATGAGAATGTGGAAATGCCGTTGGCGTTAAAAGGAATCAAGCCTTCTGAGCGGAAGCAAAAGGTGCAGGACATGCTGAAACGTGTCGGTCTGGAAAATCACGCCGCTCATTATCCGAATGAACTGTCAGGCGGCCAGCAGCAGCGTGTCAGTATTGCTCGAGCGTTGATTTTAAATCCTTCGATTATCTTAGCGGATGAGCCGACGGGAAGCCTTGATTCAGAAACGGAACATGAAGTGCTGGAATTGATCCAGCAGCTGAATCGTGAGCGTGGCATTACATTTGTGATCATTACTCACGATGATGAAGTCGCTTCTATCGGACATTCAAAATTTCAGCTTCATGATGGTGTGCTAAAAGGAGGAATTACCGTTGAGGTTTAAGGATCAGGTTCATTTTATCAGAAGAAATATGAAGAAAAACAGACTTCGCGTCTTTATGACGATTCTTGCAACAACGATGGCGTGTGCGTTTTTGGTTGTGCTGTCGTCCGTTGGATTTGGGATTCAAAAGACAATTACAGATATGACAATGAGCCAGCAGGTTGTAACGAAAGTCAGTGTAATGGGCAAGGAAGGAGACAAGCCTATTAAAAAAGCTGATTTAGAGAAGTATGATCACGTAAGGTCAGTTGTAGAAAGAACGCAAGTGTATGAACCAAACAAAGCTACTTTAGGCAATCGTACAAATGAAAGCTCAAATCTCATTTTTACTAATATGAATGATGAATTAAAGGCCAATATGGAATTGGAAAAGGGAAGAGTCGCAAAGTCGGAAAATGAAATCGTAGTAGGATACGACTTTGCAAAGAGATTATTAACGAAAAAAGAATCGGAAGAATATAACAAAAAAATCGAGGAAGCAAAAGGAAATCCAGAAGATATAAAAGAACCAAAGGGCTATACGAAAGATATTCTGAACAAAACAATTGAACTAAGTGTATCGAAGACAGATCCTAAAACAGGGGATGTTACAAAAACAAAAACATATGACTTTAAAATTGTCGGTATTACAAAAAAACCATCTCAAGACTGGATGGAGGACTCAAACATTTTTATCAGTGATCAATTCAAAAAAGATTTTTCGGAATTCTTAGATTTCAAAGGCGGAAATGTTGAAACGAACATTGGCGTTTTTGCTGATAAGTTTGAGAATGTGGAACAGCTGACAAATGATCTAACCGATGACGGGTACTATGTCACATCAGTGACTACCGAACTTGAGGGAGCCAATACCTTCTTCATGGTCTTCAAAATCGGACTGATCTTTGTCGGATGTATCGCAGTTATCATTTCAGCGATCGGCATTTTTAACACGATGACGATGGCGGTGACAGAGAGAACGCAAGAGATCGGCATTATGAAAGCGATTGGGGCGAGCCCGTCAATCATTCGCCGAATGTTCTTGATGGAAAGCGCGTATATCGGAATTTTAGGCTGTGTGATTGGGATTATCATTTCTTACGGCGTGAGCTACCTTGTCAACCTGGCCGTTCCGATGATTCTTGCGGCCACAAGCGGAAGCGATGCGGGCGACTTGAATTACACATTCTCCTACATCCCGGCGAGTCTTGTGATCATTGCCGTTGTGATTTGCGGAGGGGTCGCAGTCATTTCCGGAATGAACCCGGCGAGAAAAGCAACAAAAACCAACGTGCTGACAGCGTTGAGAAGAGAACTATAATGCGAACGAGCCGGCTGAGACAGCCGGCTTTTTCTATAGCGCATGCTGGCGTTTTGCTATACACTTGATAAAAAAGGAAAAAGTGCGGTGAGTCGATTGTTTAAACTTTTGCTGATTGAAGATGATGAATCGCTGTTTCATGAAATCAAGGATCGTTTAACGGGATGGTCCTATGATGTATACGGCATTCAGGATTTCAGTCAGGTGCTGCAGGAATTTGCGGCGGTTAATCCTGATTGTGTCATTATTGATGTACAGCTGCCTAAATTTGACGGCTTTCATTGGTGCCGGCTGATCCGCTCCCGGTCAAATGTTCCGATTCTCTTTTTATCCTCCCGGGATCATCCTGCTGATATGGTGATGTCCATGCAGCTCGGGGCAGATGACTTTATTCAAAAGCCATTTCATTTTGATGTGCTGATCGCGAAAATCCAAGCGATGTTCCGGCGTGTGCACCATTATAATACGGAGCCGAATACGATTAAAACGTGGTGCGGCGCTGCTGTAGACGCGGAGCAGAACCTCGTCAGCAATGACAAAGGATCTGTTGAACTGACCAAAAATGAAATGTTCATTCTAAAACAATTAATAGAGCAAAAAAACAAGATCGTCAGCCGGGAAGAGCTGATCAGAAGCTTGTGGAACGATGAGCGTTTTGTTAGTGATAATACGCTGACCGTCAATGTCAATCGCCTGCGAAAAAAACTGGACGTCCTGCAGCTTGGTGCATATATCGAGACAAAGGTGGGCCAGGGCTACATCGCGAAGGAAGAGGACAAGTTCTATGATTAAAGCATTCCTTATCGAAAGGCGGAGCTGGATTGCCGCGTTTTTGTTTCAGCAGGCTTTGATGCTGTTCATTGCTTTTGTCGATCCTTCCATATCGTTCGGGAATGTACTTTATATGGTGTATTTGTGCATCTTGTTTTTTATCATATTCCTTTGGTTCCGCTATCGGAAAGAAACAGCGTTTTATAAAAGCTTGAAAACATGGGAGAACAATCTCGATGTGACAGCCATAAATGAACCGGAAACGCCGTTTGAAGCAATGGTTGAAAGAAGCATTGCCGGGCAAACAGAACACTTGAAGCAGACCGCAGCACGGCATCGCTTAGCATTGGAAAATGAAAAAGATGAGCTGATGGCATGGATCCATGAGGTCAAAACCCCATTAACAGCGATGCATTTAATCATTGATAGAATGGAAGAAAAAGCACTGAAATCCCAGCTGTCATAT
Organism: Bacillus sp. FSL L8-0358; assembly: GCF_038593095.1. Lineage (NCBI taxonomy): Bacteria > Bacillati > Bacillota > Bacilli > Caryophanales > Bacillaceae > Bacillus > Bacillus sp. FSL L8-0358. The sequence continues at coordinate 2,985,477 of NZ_CP151962.1, read as the reverse complement.
GAATGGCTGCGTATTCACCTGCTTCTTGATCAGCAGCTTCATCAAAAACGCATTTCATTTATTGAAAACGATCTGTCAGTAGAATTCATTCAGCTTCAGCCTTTGATCTTTAAAGAAATCAAAGATTTACAATCGTGGTGTATCCAAAAAGGGATCGGTTTTGACATACAGCTCGATGCCAAAGAAGTGCTGAGCGATGCAAAATGGCTGGCGTTTATCATCAGGCAGCTGCTGACAAACGCGGTGAAATACAGCGAAGCCTCTGAAATCGAGATCAAAAGCTTTCAAAAAGGGGAACAGACGCAGCTCCAAGTGAAAGATTGTGGCAGGGGCATTGATCCAAAAGATGTACCGCGTATTTTTGATAAAGGGTTTACATCCACAACGGATCACCATGATCAAGCGTCAACTGGCATGGGGCTGTACTTGGCAAAAAAAGCAGCGGCGCCGTTATTGATCCTTATTGATGTTGAGTCGGAGTTTGGTGCGGGGACAGTTTTTACATTAACCTTTCCAATACGGAATCAATTTGAACATGTCATAAGCGTGTGACGAAAATGTCACATGCTTTTCTTTTTTGTTCGCCGTATCGAAGGAAAAGCCCGGCATTCCTTTTTATAATGAGATTATCCAATATAAAGGAGACTGCATAAATGGTGATTTTAGAAGCGAATAAAATTCGAAAAAGTTATGGAAACAAGCTGAATAAACAGGAAGTGCTGAAGGGCATCGATATTCACATTGAAAAGGGCGAATTCGTCAGTATTATGGGTGCTTCCGGGTCGGGAAAAACCACTTTGCTCAACGTTCTTTCCTCAATCGATCAGGTCAGTCACGGAACCATTCATATTAATGGAAATGACATGACGGCTATGAAGGAAAAGCAGCTGGCTGAATTTAGAAAACAGCATTTAGGCTTTATCTTTCAGGATTACAATTTGTTAGACACATTGACAGTGAAAGAGAATATCCTTCTGCCTTTATCGATCACGAAACTATCAAAAAAGGAAGCCAATCGCAAGTTTGAGGAAGTTGCAAAGGAACTGGGAATATATGAATTGCGGGATAAGTACCCGAATGAAATTTCCGGCGGCCAGAAGCAGAGAACATCCGCCGGAAGAGCGTTTATTCATGACCCGAGCATTATTTTCGCTGATGAACCGACCGGCGCGCTTGATTCGAAATCGGCCTCTGATCTATTAAATAAGCTGAGCCAGCTCAATCAAAAACGAAACGCCACGATTATTATGGTTACCCATGATCCCGTCGCTGCCAGCTACTGCGGCAGAGTCATTTTTATTAAGGACGGGCAAATGTATACACAGCTGAATAAAGGGGGCCAGGACAGGCAGACGTTTTTCCAGGATATTATGAAAACGCAAGGCGTGTTAGGCGGGGTGCAGCATGAACATTAATCAGCTCATCCTGCGAAATTTGAAAAAGAATCTTCGGAATTACTATCTGTATGTGTTTGCGCTCATCTTTAGCGTGGCGCTTTATTTCGCCTTTGTCACGCTGCAGTATGATCCAGCAATTAACGAAGTGAAGGCTTCGATCAAGGGAGCAGCGGCTATTAAAACCGCTTCGATTTTGCTTGTGGCTGTGGTGGCGATCTTCATTTTATATGCCAATACGATTTTTATTAAGAGACGGAGTAAAGAAATCGGGCTGTTTCAATTAATTGGAATGACGAAGCATAAAATTTTTCGCATCTTAAGTGCAGAAAATGTCATGCTGTATTTCGGTTCATTAGCGATCGGGGTAGCGGCCGGGTTTTCGATATCGAAGCTGGTCTTGATGATTCTGTTCAAAATTGTCGATGTCAAAGCGGATGCGAAACTGCATTTTTCTGAGCAGGCCTTGGTCCAAACGGTCATTGTGTTCTGCGGCATTTACCTTTTGATCATGATCATGAATTATACGTTTATCAAAAAACAGAGTATTTTATCTTTGTTTAAAGTAACGTCCTCCACTGAAGACAAAGTGAAGAAAATATCATTTTTCCAAATGCTGATCGGCGCTTTAGGCATCGTGTTGATTTTGACAGGATACTATGTGTCTTCTGAGCTGTTTGGCGGAAAATTTAAGACCATTAATGAACTGTTTGTTGCGATGAGCTTCATTCTGGGGAGCGTCATTATCGGGACGTTTTTGTTTTATAAAGGATCAGTTACGTTTATCTCGAATATCATTCGAAAAAGCAAGGGCGGCTACTTAAATATTTCTGAGGTCCTGTCACTGTCATCGATCATGTTCAGAATGAAATCGAATGCGCTGCTGCTGACGATTATTACAACCGTTTCAGCGCTCGCCATCGGGCTGTTATCTCTTGCTTACATCTCGTATTACTCATCGGAAAAGACCGCTGAACAAAATGTAGCGGCTGATTTTTCATTCATGAATGAGAAAGATGCCAAGTTATTTGAAAACAGATTGAGGGAAAGCAACATCTCGTTTGTAAAAAAGGCAACACCTGTCCTGCAAGCAAATGTTGACATTGCAAATATTATGGATGGAACTCCGAAAGAGATGCAGGGCGACCCCAGCAATATGCAGCTTGCTGTTGTTAGCGACAAAGATGTAAAAGGAGTCGATGTGGCGGCTGGAGAAGCCGTTTTCTCAGGATACACCGACTTGCTGCAAAAAATAATGGTTTTCAAGGACTCTGGTGTTATTAAAGTAAAAAGCAAACATGAGACGCAGCCATTAAAATATAAAGGATTAAGAGAAGAGTTTCTTGTATCCTACACGTTTACAAGCGGGGGCATGCCCGCTGTCATTGTGGATGACAGCCTGTTTAAACAGCTGAACAAGGATAAGGACCCCCGCATTCAGCTGGCGCAATCTACATTTATCGGCGTCAATGTGAAACATGACGATCAAATGGAAAAAGCAAATGAGCTTTTTCAACAGGTGAACAAGAAAAACGAGCATTTATCAAGACTGGATACAAGCGCTGCGCAAAAATCACTGTTTGGTATTGTGATGTTCATCGTCGGCTTCTTAGGGTTAACGTTCCTGATTACATCAGGTTGTATCCTTTATTTTAAACAAATGGGTGAAAGTGAAGATGAAAAACCGAGCTATACGATTTTAAGAAAACTCGGTTTTACGCAGGGCGACCTGATAAAGGGGATACGCATCAAACAAATGTACAACTTCGGCATTCCGCTTGTTGTCGGCCTCTTCCACAGTTACTTTGCCGTCCAATCCGGCTGGTTCTTATTCGGATCAGAGGTATGGGCGCCTATGATTATGGTGATGGTGTTATATACTGCGCTCTACTCCATTTTTGGTTTTCTGTCAGTTCTTTATTATAAGAAGGTCATTAAATCGTCGTTGTGAAACAGAAAAAGCTCCAGACATTCTGGAGCTTTTTGTTTATCGTTTAGGCGCCCGATAACCGGCGGCTTCAGCTTCTTCAACTGAGCAAAACATTTCAGCCGGATCGGTTGTCCTGTCATAGTATGTACTGCCTGGCGTGTGGTAGATGCCGTTTTTGCTTCCTTTGATATTACAGCCTTCTGCTTTGTCAGCTGTTTTGGTTTCATCACTTTTACTCGTATTGTTTGAAGAACTTCCAGTGTCTTCATGAGAACTGGCGGTTTGGCTTTCCGTCTCTTTTAATTGATTTTCAAGTTTTGTTTTATCTTGTCGGAGTGTTTCGTTTTCAGCCTTTGCCGTTTTTGCATCTTCTTTGAGCTGCTTTTGATTTTCTTGAAGCTCTTTAATTTCAGCTTTTAATGATTTCTGAGTCTTTTTTAGATCGCTATTTTCGTTTTTAAGCTTCTCAAGCTTGTCGTGATCTTCTTTGTTGTCTTTTAATTTCTTTGCTTCAGAGCTGACAGATTTATATTCTTTCTCAAGTTCTTCGTGCTCTTTTGTGAGGTTTTTATATTCGGCGTTTAGCGCTGAATATTTTTTCTCGGCATTTGCTGCGGCAGTGTCAGGTTCTGCCAATGCTGCCCCGGTAAAGAGCAGCACAAGGCCTCCAATGAAAAGCGGCCAAAAAAGTCTCTTGGAGAAACGTTTTTCCTTTTTCAGTACATATCTGACAAGGTGATATAATCCATAGCCCAGTGAAATGAGACATGCCAGAAAACCTAAGAATGCTAATACCATTTCCATAATATGACCCCTTTTTCTATTTATTTTACATTTTTCAAACAATATTTGTTAGATTTTTTCACGCTCATCAGTTGAAAAATGTGAGAGAGACAGATAGAATGAATGTGCTATGATAACTGGATTCGTACGGAGCCGTTTTAGGTTTCGTTTTTTTCATGAGCTTTTTTAGGTAAGAAAGGGGGATGAGTATGCCGCGTGCTCTTAAAATTTTAGTCATTGGAATGTTTATCAATGTGACGGGTGCTTCTTTTTTATGGCCGCTGAATACGATTTATATCCATAATCATTTAGGAAAGTCGTTAACAGTAGCCGGACTTGTCCTGATGCTGAATTCCGGCGCCAGTGTGGCTGGTAATTTATGCGGAGGTTTTTTGTTTGATAAAATCGGTGGTTTTAAATCGATTATGCTTGGGATAGCCATTACGTTAGCAAGCCTGATGGGTCTTGTCTTTTTTCATGATTGGCCAGCCTATATTGTGCTGCTGACGATTGTGGGCTTTGGCTCCGGTGTTGTTTTTCCGGCCAGCTACGCAATGGCGGGATCGGTATGGCCTGAAGGGGGAAGGAAGGCATTTAATGCGATATATGTCGCGCAAAACGCGGGTGTGGCCGTCGGTTCAGCACTTGGCGGTGTCGTGGCGTCTTTCTCGTTTTCATATGTATTTTTGGCGAATGCCGCGCTGTATCTGGTCTTTTTCTTTATTGTATATTTCGGATTTCGAAATATTCAGACGGGAGATGCGTCCCAAACGTCTGTGCTTGATTACGATGCTGTGAACAGCAAAGCAAAATTTGCCGCACTGATCATTTTAAGCGGAGGCTATGTACTCGGATGGCTGGCTTATTCTCAATGGTCAACCACAATTGCTTCGTACACACAAAGCATTGGAATATCTCTTTCCTTATACAGCGTGCTATGGACAGTTAACGGAATTCTCATTGTGCTCGGCCAGCCGCTCGTCAGTTTTGTGGTGAAAAAATGGGCCGAGTCGCTAAAAGCGCAAATGGTCATCGGCTTTATCATTTTTATTGTGTCTTTCAGCATGCTGCTGACTGCAAAGCAATTTCCGATGTTTCTCGCTGCGATGGTGATCCTGACGATCGGAGAAATGCTTGTTTGGCCTGCTGTGCCGACAATTGCCAATCAGCTTGCCCCTAAAGGGAAAGAAGGCTTTTATCAAGGCTTTGTCAACAGTGCGGCGACAGGCGGCAGAATGATTGGTCCCCTGTTCGGAGGAGTGCTTGTCGATCATTACGGCATTAAGGCCCTTGTTTTATCTCTGTTGGTATTGCTGCTGATCAGTATTGCCACAACGCTTCTATATGACAAACGGCTAAAATCAGCTAAAGAAACAAATAAGCAGGCATCAATTTCTTCATAATAAAAGATCCCGCCGAATGAGCGGGATCTTTCAGCGTGTCGACAAACCCTCGCATTCGTTGTCAGGCCTGCGCTTCGGTGCTCACGAATTAGAACATTCGCTCCGCTCCTATGCTCGTCCTTCCTAGACTTCAAGGGTTTTCAATCACGCTGAAAAGATGACAAAATCCTAAAATGAAAACCATTTTAGGATTTTGTCAACAATCTGAAAGATCCCGCCGGATGAGCGGGATCTTTTTACATAATCGGAAGCACTTTAACGGCATCCTTTACATTTGAATATGTTTTCAGCGACGAAAAATTGGCATCCAGTTTATTCATTTTCATGGCCAATTCAGGCTTAATGCCAGTAATGATTAATTCGGTTCCGGTCAATTTCAGCAAATGGCTCAGCTTGAAAATTTGGTCGGCCGTTTGTTCGTTCACTTGGGCCAATCCGGATAAATCAATGATCAAATAATCATCTTTGGATGTTGATAAGATATTCGTCAATGTGCAAACAATGGAATTAAATCGCTCCTCTGTCAGGTTTCCGACTAGCGGAAGAGCTGAAATGCCATTGCGAATCGGGACAATAGGAGTTGAAAGTGCAGTAATTTCCGTGAGGGAATCCTCGAGAAGCTTTTCATACTCTTTTTGCTTGGTGATGTCTTTCTGAATTCCGACAAAATACGTTTTATCCTCTATAACCATTGGATCAATATTTAATTCATTCCAGAACATCGTTCCGTCTTTTTTGTAGTTTTGAATCTGAACGGTGACCGGTTCTTTATTTTGTAAAGCGGTTCTGATGTTCTCCACTTCTGCAGGATCTGTGTGTTTCCCCTGTAAGAAGCGGCAGTTCTTTCCTAAAATTTCCTCGGTCTCGTAGCCGGTCATTTGAACAAAGCCTTGATTTACGTAGACAATAGGATTATCTTCAAGTGCGGGATCTGTAATTACCACACCGACTCGCACGTGATCAAGCGCTTTTTTGATGACTTCCAGCTGTCCTGGTATCCCAAATGATTGAAAACTAGCCATATAAATCCCCCTTAGGCCGTCAGCTTGCTATGCGAAAGCCTGATATTCCCCTTTTTAAAAATGAATTCTACAGTAACCGTAGCACAACACATGTTCTGATTCAAGCAAGTGCAGTTTGTTGTTTGTCATTAGGGCTTGTCCTCGTATACACTAAAAATAAGAACAGAATTTGAACATATGAACGGAAAGGTTTTCTACATGCTAAATAGGTGACTAGGTAAATGTCACTGGGTGAAAAATGAATCCAATGCATCAAGCTTACCGATCATGTGTTCACATATAATGGAAGAAACAAGCTTTTTACAGATTTGCCGGTATGTAGATATCGAAAATCATCGGAATCGTTTAAGGGGGCTGGATGGCCTGAAGTCGCTTTACGAAATAAGGGCTTTAGGAAGGTGATGATGAAGATGCTGCATCAGGTACTTATTGCTTGTGTAATTGGAGGAATCATGGGGATTCTCGGTCATGTGAAAAAGAGAGGCAGACTGGAGAAGCCCAGAATGACGAAGCGGTTTATCTACCTTGGATTTTTGGAAGATTGGTTTATCGGAATGACAGCTTCCATTTTACTTGTATTATCCGCTGACCCCGATTCAGGAATTCAACTTGTCATCTTATCCATTATCTCAGGCTACGGCGGTGAAGCTGTTCTCAGAAGTTTTGACTTTGTGAGAGAACTGAACAGCGGCGGCGAGCCGGCCGAGTCCAAACGTCAAACTAAAACTCCACCCGAATAATTGTCCTCAATCTTCGCCCGTTCAGGGTACATTCCCATTGTATACAAACCTGCTTGCACTTATGAACAGAATTCTATAAAATACAGTTAGATTACGGTTGCGATAAGAACAATGAAGAGGAGCAGTAAGAAACAGATATTGTTGCAGAGAGTTGACGGCTGGTGAAAGTCAATCAAGTTTGTTTCCGAACTCACCTCAGAGTTGCAGCGGTGAAAAGCCGCTGACGCATAACTGCGTTAAAAGTATCAAGTGAGTGCGGCGTATGCCGCGCTAACGAGGGTGGTACCGCGGGAAAACGAAAGTCTCTCGTCCCTTTTAGGGATGAGGGAGTTTTTTTTAGTTTGGGAATATTCTGAATAATCCTCTCCTTCCCGTCAATACTTGAACCATACACGCCGTATTCAATCAGAAGGAGGTTTTTACTTTGAGTTTTCAGCACAAAGAGATAGAAAAGAAATGGCAAACATATTGGCTTGAAAACAAAACATTTGCCACTCTTGATAATAATGAAAAACAAAAATTTTACGCGCTGGACATGTTTCCTTATCCGTCTGGAGCTGGGTTGCACGTCGGCCATCCTGAAGGATACACAGCTACGGATATTCTGTCCCGCATGAAGCGCATGCAGGGCTATGATGTCCTTCATCCAATGGGCTGGGACGCATTCGGCCTGCCAGCTGAACAATACGCCCTTGACACAGGGAACGACCCTGCTGTGTTTACGAAGCAGAATATTGATAACTTCCGCCGCCAAATTCAAGCGCTTGGCTTCTCATATGACTGGGATCGCGAAATCAATACGACTGACCCTGAATACTATAAATGGACGCAATGGATTTTCTTAAAGCTATACGAAAAAGGCCTTGCTTACGTTGACGAAGTGCCTGTAAACTGGTGCCCTGCGCTCGGTACGGTTCTTGCCAACGAAGAAGTCATTGACGGCAAGAGCGAACGCGGCGGCCATCCGGTAGAGAGACGCCCAATGAAGCAGTGGATGCTGAAAATCACCGCTTATGCGGACAGGCTCCTTGAGGACTTGGAAGAGCTTGATTGGCCGGAAAGCATTAAAGATATGCAGCGCAACTGGATCGGCCGTTCGGAAGGCGCTCACGTTCATTTTGCTATAGATGGACATGTTGATTCCTTTACGGTGTTTACAACAAGACCAGATACGCTGTTTGGCGCTACATATACTGTCCTTGCCCCGGAACACGCATTGGTGGAAAACATCACAACGGCAGAGCAAAAAGAAGCTGTTGAAGCTTATATCAAAGAAATTCAATCAAAGAGTGACCTAGAACGCACAGATCTTGCGAAAACAAAGACAGGCGTATTCACAGGAGCGTATGCGATCAATCCTGTAAACGGAGAAAAACTGCCGATTTGGATTGCGGATTATGTTCTTGCATCATACGGAACAGGCGCTGTCATGGCAGTTCCTGGCCACGATGAGCGTGATTTTGAATTCGCCAAAACATTCGGCCTTCCGGTGAAGGAAGTCGTAAAAGGCGGGAACGTTGAGGAAGCAGCTTATATTGGCGACGGCGAGCACGTGAACTCTGATTTCCTGAACGGCCTTCACAAACAGGAAGCGATTGAGAAAGTGATCGCTTGGCTGGAAGAAACGAAAAACGGTGAGAAGAAAGTGACGTACCGTCTTCGTGACTGGCTCTTCAGCCGCCAGCGTTATTGGGGCGAGCCGATTCCGGTCATTCATTGGGAAGACGGAACGTCAACAGCTGTCCCTGAAGAGGAGCTGCCGCTGATTTTGCCGAAAACGGATGAAATCAAACCGAGCGGAACGGGCGAATCACCGCTTGCGAACATTAAAGAGTGGGTGGAAGTCACAGACCCTGAGACAGGGAAAAAAGGAAGAAGAGAAACGAATACAATGCCGCAATGGGCGGGAAGCTGCTGGTATTTCTTGCGCTATATTGATCCGCACAATCCGGAGCAGCTGGCATCACCAGAAAAATTGGAAAAATGGCTTCCGGTCGATATGTATATCGGCGGTGCAGAGCATGCCGTGCTTCACCTTCTGTATGCCCGCTTCTGGCATAAGTTCCTTTATGATATCGGCGTAGTGCCGACGAAAGAACCGTTCCAAAAGCTGTACAACCAAGGAATGATTCTCGGCGAAAATAACGAAAAAATGAGTAAATCTAAAGGGAACGTTGTCAACCCTGACGAAATCGTGTCCTCTCACGGTGCTGATACGCTGAGATTGTACGAAATGTTCATGGGACCTCTTGATGCTTCAATCGCCTGGTCTGAATCAGGATTAGACGGTGCGCGCCGTTTCCTTGACCGTGTATGGCGCCTATTTATTGAAGACAGCGGTGAGCTTAATGGCAAAATCGTTGAAGGCGCGGGTGAAACATTGGAGCGCGTCTATCATGAAACGGTTATGAAAGTCACAGACCATTATGAAGGCCTTCGTTTCAACACGGGTATTTCCCAGCTGATGGTCTTTATTAATGAAGCTTATAAAGCATCAGAACTGCCGAAAGAATATATGGAAGGCTTCGTGAAGCTTCTTTCTCCTATCGCGCCACACTTAGCGGAAGAGCTTTGGGAGAAGCTTGGCCATTCCGGCACAATTGCCTACGAAGCTTGGCCTGTATATGATGAAACAAAACTTGTGGATGATGAAGTTGAAATCGTTGTTCAGCTGAACGGAAAAGTAAAAGCGAAATTACAGGTTCCTGCCGATGCAACGAAAGAACAGCTGGAACAGCTTGCTCAAGCAGATGAAAAGGTCAAAGAGCAGCTTGAAGGCAAAACGATTCGGAAAATCATCGCGGTGCCTGGGAAGCTTGTCAATATTGTGGCAAACTAAGCCTAGAAAAAATCCCCTTTGCCAAAAGGGGATTTTTTTCATCAGTCTCAGAATAGCAATCGTTCAGCTGACTTTGATATACTGAACATGATCACTGTGAATAGGAGTGTTTTCTTTGGAAATAAAAGAAATCAGCACAGCCGCTTTGAAAGAAAAAATTGAGGCGGACGAAGAATTATATTTAATTGATGTCAGAGAAGATGAAGAGGTAGCGGAAGGCATGATCCCGCAAGCCGTTCATATTCGCATGGGGGATATTCCTGAAAAAATGGAAACCCTTGATAAAGACAAAGAGTACGTATTTATCTGCCGCTCAGGAATGCGCAGCATGAACGTCTGCAAGTACCTGGATGAGCAAGGCTTTAAAACAGTCAATGTTGAAGGCGGCATGATGGCCTGGGAAGGCGAAACAAAACCAAAAAACTAGGGGAGAGCAGTCCCCTAGTTTTTATTTGTATTCCGGAAGCCAATCGCCGTGTGCTGCAAATAAATCGTCACACATGGAGATGATGTCTTTCATGGAAAGCTCCGCGCTTGTATGCGGATCAAGCATTGCAGCTTGGTAAACCGCTTCTTTTTTTTGTGTGACAGCCGCTTCGATTGTCATCAGCTGTGTATTAATATTCGTCCGGTTTAAGGCTGCAAGCTGCTCAGGCAGTTCTCCGGCGAAGCACGGTGTAATTTTTTTTCTGTCGGCGACGCATGTCACTTCCACAACCGCTTTTGAAGGAAGGTTGGTGATCAGCCCTGTATTCAAGACGTTTCCTCCGAAGGTGAATGGTTCGTTTGTTTCCATTGCCTCTATAATTCTTGAACCATATTCCTTTGAGCGTTCGTGCGTAAGGTTTTTATTATTGACGATATCATCCCGCATTTTCTCCCAATTTTCAATTTGCTTGACGCACCTTCTCGGATATTCGTCGAGCGGGATTTGCAGCTCGCTGATCAGTTCAGGGTAATTCCGTTTAATAAAGTATGGGTGATACTCTGCGTTATGTTCGGACGATTCCGTGACATAATAGCCGAACTTATCCATTAATTCAAACCGCACCATATCATGATGCTTTGTTTTTTGTTTTTCTTTCGCTCTCCTTTTGATTTCTGGATATAAATCTGTGCCGTCTTTTTTGACTTCCAAAAGCCAAGCCATATGATTGATGCCTGCGATGCGTTCCTCAATTCCGTCATGCTCCATTCCGAGAGCTTTAAATAAATCCTTCGTGCACACTTGAACACTGTGGCAGAGCCCGATTGTTTTGATATTGGTATAGCGGAGCATGGCGCCTGTAAGAGTGGCCATTGGATTTGTATAGTTTAAGAACCATGCGTCAGGGCACATTTCCTCCATATCTTTTGCGATATCAAATAAGACCGGGATTGTTCTGAGAGATCTGAATATCCCGCCAATGCCGACTGTATCGGCGATCGTCTGGCGCAGCCCATACCGTTTAGGAATCTCGAAATCGATGACTGTGCTCGGTTTGTATCCTCCAACCTGAATCGCATTGATGACATAGCCTGCGTTTTGCAAGGCGAGTTTTCTGTCATCATAGCTATTGATGGCCACACTTGGGTTATAACGGTCTCTTAGATTTTCGAGCATGAGCTGGGATTCTTGCAGGCGTTTGGGATCAATGTCGTAAAGAGCGAACTCAAATCCATTCAGTGCCTCTGTTAACAGGCAGTCTCCCAAAACATTTTTGGCGAAAATCGTGCTCCCTGCACCGATAAATGTAATCTTCTTCATATTGCTTCCCCCTTTAAAGTTAACCCTTTACCGCTCCGGAAGACAGGCCGGCAATAAAGTATTTTTGCAGCGCCAAAAACAGAACAACCATCGGCAGCATTGCCATCAGTGCCGCTGCGGCAACTAAATGAAGGTTGTTTGCGTTTTCTCCGAAAAAACCTGCCATGGCTACTGTTAATGTCTGAACCTTTTGATCTTGTAAAAAGAAAATGGCAAATTGATAGTCGTTCCAAATAAAGACACAAGAAATAATACAGATGGTCGCAGTGATCGGCTTCAGCAGAGGAAACACAATCATAAAAAAGATTTTCAGCATGCCTGCGCCGTCAATTCTTGCGGCTTCTTCAAGCTCTTTTGGAATGGTCGATCGGATAAAGCCTGAATACAAGAATACGGTTAACGGCATGTAAGCCGCTGTATTAATGAAAATGGCGATTGCGTGTGTATTGACCATTCCGGCGTCCACAACCATTCGATACAAAGGAACCATGGACGTTAACGGAGGGATGATCATAATGGAAATCAGCAAGGCAAAAACGGCTTTATTCAGTTTCGTTTCCCGCCGGGCAAGCGGGTAGGCGGCAAGTGAGCCGAATATAATTAATAACAAGGCAGAAGAACCTGTGATGATCATGGTGTTTATAAAAGAGTTTCCTAGCGAAGCGCGCTCCCACGCCTCTGAAAAATTATGAAAGGAGATGTCGGCTGGAAATATCCATTTCGAACTGTAGTCTCCTTTTGCTTTCAATGAAGTGGTCAGCAGGATATAAAAAGGAATAAAATGCGCACAGGCCACAATGGCTGCAAGAAGCGTAATGATCCGCATGCTTTTTGTACGGGCGGCTCTCATGACATTTCCGTCTCCTTTCTTTTAAAGTACGCAAGCGCGCAAAAGCTGATGATCAAAATGACAAATGCCATAAATATGCCTTGCGTTGCGGCATAGCCGGCATCCTGCCGTTTGAAATACAAATCATACATAAACGTGGACATGGATTGTGACGCATTTCCGGGGCCGCCTGCGGTGAGTGCAATGATGACGTCAAACAGCTTTAAGCCTCCGATAATGTTGATGACCATATTAATGGTAATGGAGGGCATTAACAGCGGCAGCGTGATGGTAAAAAACTGCTGGCCTTGTTTCGCGCCATCCATTTGCGCCGCTTCATAGTAGTCTTTCGGAATGCTTTGCAGACCGGCTAAGTAGACAACCATAGCGATCCCGACATATTGATAGGTGTTAATCATGACAATGATCCATGGATTGAGCGAGGGACTGGCGAGCGCATTAATAGGGCTGATGCCGAAGACCCCGAGCAAATCGTTGAGTGCGCCTCCGTCATAGGAGAAGAAAAAGTACCAAATGTAGCCCATAATGAGCGGGCTGATCATCACCGGCAAATACACAATTGTTCTTGTTACCGCTTTCGTTTTAATGCTTTGATTTAAGAGCAGAGCGTACAGAAGCCCGACCACATTTTGAAAAAAGGTGCTGCCAAGCCCGTAAAGCAGAGTGTTTTTTAAGATATGCCAAGTGTCAGGATCAGAAAACAGCCTTTCATATTGCGCGAATCCAACCCATTGGTAGACTTGTGAAAAGCCGTTCCAGTTTGTAAAGGTAATCAATGTGCCTTTCACAAACGGATAAATCATAAAGACCAGAACGGAGAGCAAAGCAGGAATGTACATCCACCAAAGTGAGGACTGCTTTTTTGGCTTAACCTGTTTCACATGAACGTCCCTTGCGATCTCACTCATTGTTTTCAGCTCCCTGTGTTTCCGATTGCTCCCGGAGTCGTTTATATTCTCTTCCCAGCTTCTGCGAAATGTCTTGAGGCGCCAAAATGTCAGCCGCCAGCTCCTGCCCAACCGTGCCCAGGACATCCCACATTCCGTTTGGCAAGTATAAACGGTCGAAGTAAGGCTCGACTTTGACATCTTGATAATGCTCATAATCGTTTGCGTAGAAAATATCAGCTTTCACATTGGTCAGCCCTGAAGGAAGCGATGTGGCTTCAGCCATTTGTTTGGCATTGGCCGGGCGGGCCATAAATGCGATAAATTCTTTTGCCTCTTTTAATTGAGGCGAATCTTTCCATGCTGCAAGCGTGTAGCGTTCACCGCCGATCCAAATCGGATCATCACCGGGATGGATGGCAGGTGTCGGGATAATGCCGACCTCGACGTTCGGGTTGATCTGGGCAACGTCTTGGCCGAGTGTGCCGCCTTGCATTGTAAAGGCGATTTTGTTTTGGGCCATTAATTCGATGAGCTGTGATTTTTTTGCCGTTACGGCGTCGATATTGATCAATTTTTCTTGCTGCATTTGTTTGAGGATTTTTGATAAATAAGTGAATTTACTCCATTGAAAAGTGCCGTTGATGAGCTGTTTTTTTTCATTATGGGCAGGGTCTGTGATGAGAAGAGGTGTAGCGAATTGGTCGTAATATTGGGCGAATGAGCTTTTGTCATAGCCGGCAAACCAGAAGGGTACGATCTTTCCCTTGCTCTTTTTTTTAATCGTTCTCAGTGCTTTGATAAAGTCATCCATGGTTTCCGGCGGAGCAATGCCGTAACGGTCTAAAATATTGCGGTTATACGCCAGACCGTCTTTTGCCTGATTGATCGGATAGGCATACACCTTTCCGCTTTTATTTTTGAGGATGCTGTTTAAATTAGGATCGAGATCTTGAGTCCATTCCATCTCCCGGAGATCCGCTGTATATTCTCCGTACCTGATTTTCCCCCAGCCATGTGTATCGAATAGATCAGGCAAATCATTGGCCGCCATTCTGACACGCATCATATTTTCATAGTCATTGCCTGGGAAATGAAGGCTGACACGAATGTCACTGTGTTCCTTTTCGAATGCTGCCGCTAGTTTTCTGAACGTATCTCTTTCACTGTCGGTTGACATTGTAGAATAAATGGTTAACGTCTTTTTTGCGGTATCTGCTGAGCTTTTCTCTGCTGAACACCCGGACAGAACAAGCAGAATAAGAGAGAGAAATAAAACAAAAGTGTGTTTCATCTTTTCCTCCTTATCATCGTGATGAATCTTTGCTTATGTCACCTCCTTTGCTGTACATCCGCAGCTTTGTCTTACGATTAATGTTGTGGGCAGGGTGACATGGTGAGGAAGCGTTCGGCCATTGAGACGGTCAAGCAGCAGTTTTACGCCTGTCCGGCCCATTTCTTCTGTGTATACCTTCACCGTCGTTAAAGGCGTGCTGGCAAATTCAGCTTCCTCAATGCCGTTAAAGCTGACGATTGCAGTATCCCGCGGCACTTGCAGTCCGGCTTCCTGCAGCGCTTTTAATGCGCCGATCGCCATAGAATCGCTGGCAATAAAGAATGCTTCCGGCAGATGGCCTTGATCGATTGCTTTCTTCATCAGGCGATAGCCCTCACGCATGCTGTATTCTCCGATCAGCACATGCTCAGGCTGGGGGGCGGCTGACTCCAAAAAAGCGGTCAGGCGTTTATCTTCAATCGTTCTGCGAATGCTTTGGCCGTCCTTCAGCGTATGCTCTTTTTCTTGTCCGCCAATGTAGCCTAACCGTTTGTAGCCTAAGTCGAAAAGGTGATCAATCGCCTGGCGTGAAGCCGATTCAAAATCGATTCCAATCGAATCGTATGCTTGCGGATCTGGTGAATGATTGATAAATACGGCATGCTCCAGCCTTCCGCTGATATGCTTAACCGCTTCATCATGAACACGGCCGATGACAATGACACCATCCAATTCCCGAAGAATATGTTCCTGAAAGGAGCCGAGATGAATCGAATTTGTAATGAAAATTTCCTGTTCAAAGCATTCCTTTTCAATGCCTTTCCGAATGGAAGAAAAATAAGGGTCCTGCCTTTCCTGATCAGGGGACAGACAGCTCAGCACACCGATCAGCGGCTGGGCCCGCTGTTTTTGCCCGCGGGATTTTCGGCGTTTGGCAACGGTTTGATAACCAAGCTCTTCAGCGATGTTGACGACTCTTTGTCTCGTTTCGCCCGCAACAGAAAGCGACTCATCTTCATTTAAAATTCTGGACACAGTTGCGCTGGAAACATTAGCTTTCAATGCGATATCTTTAATACGAACCATGGGTCTCCCTCTCATCTATATTTAGTAAAATATTAACTCACCTGTTTTTGATAAATTGATACTATCATATAAAAGTAAGCGGTTACAATGATTATTTTCGGAATATTTCGTTATATTTACTAAATATTTAGTAAATGATGTGATTTATGTTGGAAAAATAAAGGGGAACCCAGATCTGTCTCGTAAATGTGAAGTAAGCGAATAAGGAAGGGTGATGGGATGAGAGTCGAAAGAAGAAAGCAACTGTTTCGATTGCTTGGTGATTTGCCTGATCGGAGGCCAATCAGTGTTGAGACATTACGTATTGAAGAAAGAGAAGAAAATATTGTTGAAACGCTCCTGCTCGATTTAAATGGACATGAAAAGGTGCCCGCTTATTTTGTGAAGCCGAAGAAAACAGAAGGACCGTGCCCAGCCGTATTGTTTCAGCATTCGCATGGGGGCCAGTATGATAGGGGAAAAAGTGAGCTGATTGAGGGAGCGGATTATTTGAAAACGCCTTCTTTTTCTGATGAGCTTACTTCTCTCGGATACGGCGTTCTTGCGATTGATCATTGGGGATTTGGAGATCGGCGGGGAAAAGCGGAAAGCGAGATATTTAAAGAAATGCTTCTCACTGGAAAAGTGATGTGGGGGATGATGATTTATGACAGTTTAAGTGCGTTAGACTATATGCAGTCACGCTCTGATGTTCAGCCTGACAGGATCGGAACCATCGGCATGTCTATGGGAGGTTTGCTGGCGTGGTGGACAGCGGCGCTCGATGACCGGATTAAGGTGTGTGTGGATTTGTGCAGCCAGGTGGATCATCACGTGCTGATCAAAACACAGAATCTTGACAGGCACGGCTTTTATTATTACGTCCCATCGCTTGCAAAGCATTTTTCCGCATCGGAGATCCAAAGCCTGATCGCACCGCGCCCGCACCTTAGTCTTGTTGGTGTACACGATCGGTTAACGCCGGCCGAGGGCGTGGACAAAATCGAAAAAGAATTGACAGCTGTCTATGCTGGACAGGGAGCTGCTGATTGCTACCGAGTGGTCCGTTCTGCTTCGGGACATTTCGAAACAGCAGTCATGAGGCATAAAGCTGTCCAGTTTTTGCAAAAGTGGCTGTGATTGTTATAAGAAATCGAAAAAGACCGTTTTCACACAAACGGTCTTTTTGTTTCCTTTTAACCAACTGCCATAAATCGATGCTTTCTTCTATTGACAGAAACAGGAGAGAATAATATATTCTAATTGTTAACCTTTAAATATAATTGGTTAACAATTAAAATGAGAAGCACTGCACGTTCTTCAGTTATCAGTGAAAGGGCGAGAAATGATGCAAGAAGAAACTTTTTATAGTGTCAGAATGAGGGCTTCTATGAATGGATCTCATGAAGACGGCGGAAAGCATATATCCGGCGGAGAACGGCTTATTCCTTTCCATGAGATGAAGCATACAGTCAATGCTTTATTAGAAAAAGGGTTATCCCATTCAAGAGGAAAACCTGATTTTATGCAAATTCAATTTGAAGAGGTATATGAATCGATAAAAACCATTCAGCCATTGCCTGTGCATACGAATGAAGTGAGCTGCCCGGAAGAAGGGCAAAAGCTGGCCCGATTGTTATTGGAAAAAGAAGGCGTTTCACGAGATGTGATTGAAAAAGCATATGAACAAATCCCTGAATGGTCAGATGTCAGGGGTGCGGTGTTGTTTGATATTCATACAGGAAAGCGAATGGATCAAACAAAAGAAAAAGGGGTGCGGGTCTCCAGAATGGATTGGCCGGACGCTAATTTTGAAAAATGGGCGCTTCACAGTCACGTGCCAGCTCATTCAAGAATAAAAGAGGCCCTTGCGCTCGCTTCAAAGGTAAGCCGGCACCCGGCAGCCATTGCAGAATTATGCTGGTCGGACGATCCGGATTACATAACAGGCTATGTTGCGGGTAAGAAAATGGGCTATCAGCGTATTACAGCAATGAAAGAATACGGGTCTGAAGAGGGCTGCCGAGTTTTTTTTATTGATGGATCCAATGATGTAAACACGTACATACATGATCTGGAGAAGCAGCCTATTTTAATAGAGTGGGAGGAAGATCATGACTCATGATTTGATAGAAAAAAGTAAAAAGCACCTTTGGCTGCCATTTACCCAAATGAAAGATTATGATGAAAACCCCTTAATCATCGAAAGCGGGACTGGAATCAAAGTCAAAGACATAAATGGCAAGGAATACTATGACGGTTTTTCATCAGTTTGGCTTAATGTCCACGGACACCGCAAAAAAGAACTAGATAATGCCATAAAAAAACAGCTCGGAAAAATTGCGCACTCCACGTTATTGGGCATGACCAACGTTCCAGCAACCCAGCTTGCCGAAACATTAATCGACATCAGCCCAAAAAAGCTCACGCGGGTCTTTTATTCAGACAGCGGTGCAGAAGCGATGGAAATAGCCCTAAAAATGGCGTTTCAGTATTGGAAGAACATCGGGAAGCCCGAGAAACAAAAATTTATCGCAATGAAAAACGGGTATCACGGTGATACGATTGGCGCCGTCAGTGTCGGTTCAATTGAACTTTTTCACCACGTATACGGCCCGTTGATGTTCGAGAGTTACAAGGCTCCGATTCCTTATGTGTATCGCTCTGAAAGCGGTGATCCTGATGAGTGCCGTGATGAGTGCCTGCGAGAGCTTGAACAGCTGCTTAAGGAACATCACGAGGAAATTGCCGCGCTTTCCATTGAATCAATGGTACAAGGCGCGTCCGGTATGATCGTGATGCCGGAAGGATATTTGGCAGGGGTGCGCGAGCTATGTACAACATACGATGTCTTAATGATCGTTGATGAAGTCGCTACAGGCTTTGGCCGTACAGGAAAAATGTTTGCGTGCGAGCACGAGAATGTCCAGCCTGATCTGATGGCTGCCGGTAAAGGCATTACAGGAGGTTATTTGCCAATTGCCGTTACGTTTGCCACTGAAGACATCTATAAGGCATTCTATGATGATTATGAAAACCTAAAAACCTTTTTCCATGGCCATTCCTATACAGGCAATCAGCTTGGCTGTGCGGTTGCGCTTGAAAATCTGGCATTATTTGAATCTGAAAACATTGTGGAACAAGTAGCGGAAAAAAGTAAAAAGCTCCATTTTCTTCTTCAAGATCTGCACGCTCTTCCTCATGTTGGGGATATTCGGCAGCTTGGCTTTATGTGCGGTGCAGAGCTTGTCCGGTCAAAGGAAACCAAAGAACCTTACCCGGCTGATCGGCGGATCGGATACAAAGTTTCCTTAAAAATGAGAGAGTTAGGAATGCTGACAAGACCGCTTGGGGACGTGGTTGCATTTCTTCCTCCTCTTGCCAGCACAGCTGAGGAGCTCGGGGAAATGGTTGCCATTATGAAACAAGCGATCCATGAGGTTACGAGCCTTGAAGATTGATTCCTGGTTGAACAAGCGGTTAGACAGAATGAAAGAAGACGGCGTACACCGTAACCTGCGGACAATGAATGGGGCACCGGTTCCAGAGAGGAACATTGATGGCGAAAATCAAACGGTCTGGTCCTCAAACAATTATTTAGGGCTCGCAAGCGATAGACGTTTGATCGATGCAGCCCAAACAGCATTGCAGCAATTTGGGACAGGAAGCAGCGGTTCACGTTTAACGACAGGCAATTCGGTCTGGCATGAAAAGCTAGAAAAGAAGATTGCAAGCTTTAAACGGTCAGAAGCGGCCCTGCTGTTTTCGAGCGGTTACTTGGCCAATGTCGGTGTCCTTTCATCCTTGCCAGAAAAGGAAGATGTCATTTTAAGTGACGAGCTCAATCATGCAAGTATTATCGACGGCTGCCGACTTTCTAAGGCTGATACAGTTGTTTATCGGCATATTGATATGAATGATCTTGAAAACAAGCTGAATGAAACACAGCGTTATCAGCGCCGTTTTATCGTAACAGACGGGGTATTCAGCATGGATGGCACAATCGCCCCTCTTGATCAGATCATCTCACTTGCGAAACGCTATCATGCCTTCGTGGTCGTTGATGATGCCCACGCAACAGGAGTTTTGGGCGATTCGGGACGAGGAACGAGTGAATACTTTGGTGTTTGTCCCGACATTGTGATTGGCACCTTAAGCAAAGCTGTTGGCGCGGAAGGAGGTTTTGCGGCAGGATCAGCGGTCTTCATCGACTTTTTGCTGAACCATGCCAGAACATTTATCTATCAAACCGCTATTCCGCCAGCCAGCTGTGCGGCTGCTCATGAGGCTTTCAACATCATTGAAGCCAGCAGGGAAAAACGACAGCTTTTATTTTCTTATATCAGCATGATCAGAACCAGTCTGAAGAATATGGGTTATGTGGTAAAAGGAGATCACACACCGATTATTCCTGTAGTCATTGGCGATGCCCATAAAACGGTCATATTTGCTGAAAAACTGCAGGGCAAGGGAATTTATGCTCCTGCCATTCGGCCGCCGACCGTTGCGCCGGGTGAAAGCCGTATTCGAATTACAATCACGTCTGACCACAGTATGGGTGATATTGATGATTTGCTGAAAACATTTCATTCAATCGGAAAGGAGCTGTATATCATTTGAGGGGTTTTTTTGTGACGGGAACTGATACAGAAGTGGGGAAAACGGTTATATCCAGCGGTCTTGCTGCCTTATTGAAAGAACATAATAGAGATGTCGGGGTGTATAAACCATTTTTAAGCGGGATATCGCGTCATCATCCAGATAGTGATACTAGTCTGCTGAAAGACATGTCGCAGACCGGTCTTTCTCATGAAGACATTACGCCTTTTGCCTTCAAAGCGCCGCTTGCACCATACGTTGCAGGGAAACTTGAGGGAAAGACTGTCACCATGGAAGAGGTTTTAAGCCATTGGGGGCGGATTAGAGAAAAACATGAATGCTTCATCGTAGAAGGTGCGGGCGGTATTTCTGTGCCATTGGGAGAGGACTATTTGGTCAGTCATGTCATAAAAGCGTTGCAGCTTCCCATGATTATTGTGGCACGTCCTCACCTTGGAACCATTAATCATACCTTTTTAACTGTCAAATATGCAGAAAGCATGGGGCTTCCAATCGCCGGAATTATCATCAATGGAATCAGTGACTCTCCTGATGAAGATGAAAAAACCAATCCTGAGATGATTGAGCGCTTATGCGGTGTACCGATTTTAGGGATTACGCCAAAGCTTGCCAACGTGACGAAAGAAACGGTTCTACATATGGTAAAAGACCATATCAATCTATCATTACTGATGAATCAAGTGGGGGTATGAGAATGAATCAATGGATGGAACTCGCAGACCGGGTGCTGGCTGGAGCAGAAGTGACTGACGAAGAGGCGCTTTCAATATTACATTGTCCTGATGAAGATATTTTGCTATTAATGCATGGAGCTTTTCATATCAGAAAACACTTTTATGGAAAAAAAGTAAAGCTCAATATGATTATGAATGCAAAATCCGGGCTCTGCCCGGAAAACTGCGGCTATTGTTCACAGTCTGCGATTTCGAAAGCGCCGATTGAGTCTTACCGGATGGTGAATAAGGAAACGCTGCTTGAAGGCGCGAAGCGGGCGCACGATCTGAATATCGGCACATATTGTATCGTGGCAAGCGGCAGAGGGCCGTCTAACAGAGAAGTGGATCAGGTCGTAGATGCGGTTCAGGAAATTAAAGAGACGTATGGACTGAAGATTTGTGCGTGTCTCGGACTGTTGAAGCCAGAGCAGGCGAAGCGGCTCAAAGATGCCGGAGTAGACCGCTATAATCATAATTTGAATACGTCACAGAGAAACCATTCAAACATCACGACCTCACATACATACGATGACAGAGTCAATACGGTCGAAATCGCAAAAGAATCGGGGCTGTCTCCGTGTTCAGGCGCCATTATCGGGATGAAGGAGACGAAACAAGATGTCATTGACATCGCCAAAAGCTTGAAGGCTCTTGACGCGGATTCCATTCCTGTGAATTTTTTGCATGCAATTGATGGCACGCCGTTAGAAGGCGTCAACGAATTAAACCCGCTGTATTGTTTAAAAGTGCTGGCGCTGTTCCGTTTTATCAATCCATCAAAAGAAATTCGCATATCCGGAGGAAGAGAGGTCAATCTCCGCTCATTGCAGCCATTAGGGCTTTACGCCGCAAACTCCATTTTTGTCGGAGACTACTTAACAACTGCCGGGCAAGAGGAGACGGAGGATCATAAAATGCTGAGTGATTTAGGTTTTGAAGTTGAATCAGTCGAAGAAATGAAGTCCAGTTTAAGTGCGAAAAGCTGAAAGCATCAATAAAAGCAATCGGTATGATGTCGATTGCTTTTATTTTTGAACAGAAAGGAGAAAATCACGTGACAATTGCATCGTCAACTGCATCTTCGGAGTTTTTGAAAAACCCATATTCTTTTTACGACACATTGCGAGCTGTTCATCCTATCTATAAAGGGAGTTTCTTAAAATACCCGGGCTGGTATGTCACAGGATATGAAGAAACGGCTGCTATTTTGAAAGATGCGAGATTCAAAGTCCGCACCCCGCTGCCTGAGAGCTCAACCAAATATCAGGACCTTTCACATGTGCAAAATCAAATGATGCTGTTTCAGAACCAGCCTGATCATAGACGATTGCGGACGCTTGCCAGCGGAGCGTTTACGCCGAGAGCGACAGAGAGTTATCAGCCGTATATCATTGAAACTGTCCATCATTTGCTTGATCAAGTGCAAGGTAAAAAAAAGATGGAGGTCATTTCGGACTTTGCTTTTCCTTTAGCAAGCTTTGTCATAGCTAACATTATAGGTGTACCGGAGGAAGATAGGGAGCAATTAAAGGAGTGGGCTGCGAGTCTCATTCAAACGATTGATTTTACCCGGTCAAGAAAGGCATTAACAGAGGGCAATCATATGGCTGTGCAGGCTATGGCATATTTCAAAGAGCTGATTCAAAAGCGAAAACGCCACCCTCAACAGGATATGATCAGCATGCTCTTGAATGGGAAAGAAAAGGATAAGCTGACGGAAGAGGAAGCGGCATCTACGTGCATATTGCTGGCGATCGCCGGACATGAGACAACGGTTAATCTCATCAGCAATTCAGTCCTTTGTCTGCTGCTGCATCCAGAACAGCTTTTGAAACTGAGAGAAAATCCAGATCTTATTGGTACTGCAGTCGAGGAATGTTTACGCTATGAAAGCCCCACGCAAATGACAGCCAGAGTTGCGTCAGAGGATATTGACATCAGCGGGGTGACGATCCGTCAAGGAGAACAAGTCTATCTTTTGTTAGGGGCGGCTAATCGAGACCCAAGCATTTTCACGAACCCCGATGTCTTCGATATTACGAGAAGTCCTAATCCGCACCTTTCATTCGGTCATGGCCATCATGTTTGCTTAGGGTCCTCGCTGGCACGATTAGAAGCGCAAATTGCGATTAACACTCTTCTGCAGCGGATGCCCAGCCTTACGCTCGCGGATTTTGAATGGCGGTATCGGCCGCTTTTTGGATTTCGGGCGCTTGAGGAGCTGTCGGTGACTTTTGAATAAGCCTAAGAATGTGAGTGCCAAAAAAGTGTCAGCGCCGCCGAAAATGGGCAATCTATAAAAAAGGGGAGTGAACATCGTGAAAAAAGTGCTGATCGCCGGCGGAAATGGTGTGATTGGGAGACTGCTTGCTGAAGGGCTTATTTCAGACTATGAAGTGACAGTGCTTGATAAAGATCATTTCGATGGCAAAGCCTCTTCCATTCAGGCTGACGCGGCAAATTATGAGGAGCTGTTGAAGAAGATTCCAAAAGATACCGATGCCATCTTGAATTTACTCGCTGTTAAAATCAAATACGATATTATGGACATCGCTGAGTTTGAAAAGATGACGGATGTTTTCTATAGGGCAAGCTATTATCTGTGCCGTGCGGCAGCGGAGCTTGGCATTCAAAAGCTCGTGTTCGCCAGCAGCAATCATGTCACAGATGTATACGAAAAAGACGGGCGCTCGCTCTTAGGACGGGAAATCACAACAAGCGATTATCCGCTGTCAAAAAACTTGTACGGTGTATTAAAGCTGACCTCTGAACAGATCGGCCATTTGTTTTATTTGGAAAATAAGCTATCAGTAATCAACCTTCGAATCGGAACAGTCGTCACAGATGAAATGGATACGCTGCATGAAAAAGAACGGACGAAAAAGACACTGCTTTCTCACCCCGATCTGCTGTCGATTTTCAAAGCCGCCATTGAGACCAATATCCGGTACGGCACTTATTACGCCGTCTCTGATAATCCGGGCCGGCCATGGTCCATTGAATCTGCCGTGAATGAACTTGGGTTTTCGCCACAAATCAATACGGCCGAACTTCTGAACGAGGAGGAGAACGGAGCATAATCATTTTCTAAGATTATGCTCTTTTTCTTTTGTTATCGGTCTCAATTCGCGGCAGCCCCCGCCCGGCCGGGGACTCTGTTCAAATGATTATAGACATGGCAATCACAGATTTGCTACATTTTAGACACGATATCGTCACATGCTGAGCTCGGTTTTCAAAAATATGATAACGCTTACAAAGAGAGGTGGGAGCTATCGCACATTCACTGAAAAACCGTCTGTTTGATATGTTGATTTATGGTTTCTTGCTGATGTTCGCTTTAATATGCGTACTTCCGTTCATTCATGTCATCGCAGCATCTTTCGCCACAGTAGAAGAAGTCGTGTCGAAAACATTTATTTTAATACCGACCACTTTTTCGCTAGATGCTTATCGCTACATTTTTTCAACAGATATTATTTATAAGAGTTTGCTTGTTTCTGTGTTTGTGACAGTGATAGGCACTGCGGTCAGCATGTTTCTTTCTTCACTGATGGCTTATGGGTTATCCCGCCGTGATTTAATCGGCCGGCAGCCGCTCATGTTTCTCGTCGTATTTACGATGCTGTTTAGCGGCGGCATGATTCCGACTTTCCTTGTGGTCAAATCGCTTGGATTGCTCGATTCTTACTGGGCGCTTATTTTGCCGACAGCCATTAATGCCTTTAACCTGATCATTCTGAAAAACTTCTTTCAAAATATCCCGTCAAGCCTGGAAGAGTCCGCGAAAATTGACGGGTGCAATGATCTGGGCATATTCTTTAAAATTGTGCTGCCGCTGTCTCTTCCTGCGATCGCAACGATTTCACTATTTTATGCGGTCACGTATTGGAACACGTATATGACAGCGATCTTGTACTTAAATGATTCAGCAAAATGGCCGATTCAGGTGCTTCTGCGCCAAATCGTCATTGTATCAAGCGGTATGCAGGGGGATATGTCTGAAATGGGGTCGGGCAGCCCGCCGCCTGAGCAAACCATTAAAATGGCGGTCATAGTGGTGGCGACCATCCCGGTTCTGCTTGTCTATCCGTTTATACAAAAGCATTTCGCAAAAGGAGCTTTGCTGGGATCTGTCAAAGGATAAAAGAAATATGAAACGGAGGGGTACGATGGGAAACAAATGGAGGGTGCATTTGATTGTGCTTGTACTGGCACTCGGCGGAGTGCTGGCGGGCTGTAAAGGGGCTGATCAGTCTTCGGCTGAAGGCAAAGCTGGCCCGGATTCAAAGGTAAAGCTGTCTTGGATGGCGATTTTGTATCACCAGCAGCCGCCGAAAGACAGGGCGATTAAAGAAATCGAAAAGCTGACAAATACAGAACTCGACATCACCTGGGTTCCAGACGCGGTGAAAGAAGACAGGCTGAATGCAGCGCTTGCAGCCGGCAATCTTCCGCAAATCGTGACCATCCAGGATATTAAAAATTCGTCAGTCATGAATGCCTTTCGGTCAGGAATGTTTTGGGAAATCGGCGATTATATCAAAGATTATCCCAACTTAAACAAAATGAACAAACTCATTAATAAAAATGTGACAATTGACGGCAAGCTCTACGGGATATACAGAGAACGTCCGCTTTCCAGACAGGGGATCGTCATTCGGAAGGACTGGCTGGACAATTTGAATTTGGAAACGCCGAAAACACTTGATGAGCTTTATGAAGTGGCCAAAGCGTTTACGGAGGATGATCCGGATAAGGATGGGAAAGACAATACATTCGGGCTGACAGACCGCAATGACTTGATTTACGGCGCGTTTAAAACACTCGGCTCTTATGAAGGTATGCCAACAGATTGGAAGGAATCAGGCGGCAAATTCACGCCTGATTTCATGACGCAGGAATACAAAGACACAATGAACTATATGAAAAAGCTGCGTGACAACGGCTATATGAATAAGGATTTTCCTGTCACAAGCAAAACCCAGCAGCAAGAGCTGTTTTCTCAAGGGAAAGCCGGCATCTACATTGGGAATATGGTAGATGCGGTTAATCTGCGCGACCATGCCTCCGATAAATCGATGAAGCTTGAAATCATCAACCGCATAAAAGGCCCGGATGGGAAAGAGCGGGTATGGGCATCAGGAGGCCATAACGGCGTGTTTGCTTTCCCGAAAACGAGTGTGAAAACGGAAGCAGAGCTTAAACGGATCTTAGCGTTTTTTGACCGAATTGCCGAAGAAGATGTCTATAGCCTGATGACTTATGGCATTGACGGTGTTCACTACAACAAAGGAGAGGATAAAACGTTTACACGCAAAGAAAGCCAGGTAAAAGACTGGCAGACTGATATTCAGCCGCTGTCCGCTTTAATTGCCATTGATAAAGCCTACTTAAAAAACACTGGAGATCCGCTTCGGACGGCGTACGAGGAGCTGACCGAGGACAATGAAAAGATTATCGTCTCAAACCCGGCTGAAAGCCTGTATTCCGCATCGGAGTCGGAACGGGGTGATGAACTGAAGAAAATCATTGATGATGCGACCTATAAATATATGATTGGAGACATCACAGAAAGCCAGTTCGATAAAGAAGTGGAAAAATGGGAGTCAAGCGGAGGAAAACAAATTATTCAGGAATACGAAGAAGCGTTTAAACAAGCAAAATAACATTGGAAAAACCCAAAACGCGCAAGCGGTTTTGGGTTTTTTACATGCTTCTTTTTTGCTGGCGGTAGTTTCCCGGTGTAATCCCTTCCAGCTTCTTAAATGATCTGATGAAATTTTGCGAGTTTTTATATTTCAGCTTTTCGGCAATGTCCTTGACCGCCATGTCTGTTTCGGCAAGCCAGCTTTTTGCCATATGGTGTCGGTAGCTTGAGACATACTCGCTGAATGAAATACCCATTTCTTTTTTGAAAATGCTGCTTAAATAATTTGGGTTGTAATGCAGCCTGCGCGCGATTTCGTCCAGTGTCAATTCGGATTCAAACTCATGATGGATGATATGAATGATGTTGTCGGAAATATTTTTGTACTGGGCATCCGCGCGGGCGTTCACTTTGTCTGTCATCGGATCAATAAACTCATTCTTTAGCCAGTTTTCGGTATCCTCGAACGTTTTCAGCTCAAAAATTTGGTCATACAGCATTTTGTTTTCTTCAAGCTCAAACAATTCGATCCCGAGCACATGCATCAGCTCAATCACATGGTTCAAAAAACGGGCGATGGCGATTTGAAATTGATACGGGTTGGTGTTCTGGGTGAAAATGGCTTGCAAAATCGCGTGCAGGCATTTATCCGCTTTCTCCTTGTCTCCTGCTTTAACAGCATCAAACAGCTCATGCTGAAGCTGCTTTGGAAAATGGGTTTTGAAGGTTTTCTTCTGGTCAAGGTCTTCGTAAAAGATGATCGACTTGTTTTCCGCTTTAAGCCGGTATTTCAACGCTTCTGAGCCTTCCGCATAGGCTGTTTTCGCTTTTGTCAGCACATCAAACGGCTGGCTGATGCCGATGCTGACAGACAGCTGCAGCTCAGCTTCCGCTTTTTCCTGAATCATCCTTGCAGTCTCATTCAGCTCAGCTATGAATTCTTCTTTTGTCCCGCTTTGGTTGATCAAAATCGTCGCCTGCTGTTTGTCAACTACAGCGGGGGCAAGATGTTTGTCCGTCGGGATGGTGCGCTCAATCAGGCTGTTGACGGCAAACAAAAGCAGATCCATATCTTTTTTCTCATAAGGCGTATGATTCAGTGTGTCAATTTGGAGCACAAGCAGGGCAAGGTGCCGCCAATTTTGCTTTAAACCGAGGCTTTCAAAGCGGTTATCAACCTCCTCATCCGTCAGTTTTCCGAGCATAAGCCTGACCATAAAATATTGCTGCAGATGAGTGGCCTGCTGCTTCATCGTTTCCTCAAGGTCGTCATTTCTGTCCTTCAGCTGCTTAAAGCTCTGTTCAATTAACTCAAATTCATTTTGAGGAGGCTGTTGTTTCTCTTGTATGGCTCCATGTCTTGCGAATGATTCGTAAAGCACCCTGATCGGCTTGTAAAAATGGCGGGAGCCCAGCCAAGAGAACAATAATGAAAGCGTTAACAAAATAATGCATACTGTAAAAGTGATCCAGCCGATTGATTTGGCTTCTTTTTTTAGCTCAGGCAGGGAAACGAGAGAAAAATAAGTCCATGTATTATAGTCAGATTTTTGATAGGTAACTTTATAATGAATCCGGTCAATAACTGTTTCAAACTGTCCGCTATTGGCGGTTTGCGCCAGCACTTTTTGGACAAAGCCATCGTTATGAAGAGATTCACCGACGTCAGACATGTTGTTATGAAGGATGATGCGGCCTTTTTCATCGATGATAAACAGGTTGTTGGCGTTTGAATAGCCAGGCATATTTTTGACAAGCGAACAGCTCGGGATGCTTGCGGCGGCCAATCCCTTTGTATTTGTGCTGTTCAAAGGAAGCTGCTTAATTAAATTGATATTGTAGCGGCAGTTTTCTGCTGTGCCTTCTTTGGTTGAAATCAAATGATTGTTTTCCTCAAGCGTCCAATATGAGCGGCTCGCTTTGTGTTTCGTGTACGCTGAAGCTGCTTCATGAAGAGTGTCTGTATTCAACCGGTACAAACCGGAATTGTTCATGTACCATTTTTTCGTATAACTGACTAATGTCATGTTGGACAGGTCGGTATCAAAGCTTTGCAGATAATTGAGCTCTTGGTTCACTTGGTTATAGATTTGAAATTGGTCTGAGTGCAAAGGCTCGGACAATGTGCGAAGGAGAGGCGGCGAACTCACATAGTGGGTTAAAGAGTGATCGACGGTTTTCAATATATGTTCGATGCTTTGCTGGGTCTGCTGGAGTGTGTCGAATTTTTCCTCCGAAACGTTGGAAATAGCCGTTTTCTGGGAGTGCTCGTACGAAAACAATCCGACCAAAATAACCGGAATGGTGCTGAGCAGGCAGAAAAACGTGATCAGTTTGTAGTAAAACTTGTATTGGCTTCTTTTCATAAAACCCCCCATTTCATAACATCCACTTCACCTTAATACAATTAATCCAAAGATTGATAGATATTGTCAATAATCATTTTCTAATATCGGTGTCTTTTTTTCAGGTGGACCGTCTGAACCCTTGATTATAAAGGGATAAAACAGGATGTGATCATATGATTGTAGACGGACTTTTGCCTGCTGGGCTACAGTGAATGCAAGAACCCGTGAAAGGAGGCTAGGAAAAAATGAAAACAGCAGAAGCGCAAGCGCCGGCTGTTGATGCAGTCATTTTTAAAAAAGAAAAAAGAAAGCGCTTACTAAGTAAGCTGATTCAGCAAAAATATTTGTACTTGATGATTTTGCCGGGGTGTATTTATTTTTTGCTTTTTAAGTATATCCCGATGTGGGGAATTGTGATTGCGTTTCAGGATTATCAGCCGTTCCTCGGCATTTTGGGCAGTGAGTGGGTGGGGCTGAAGCATTTTATCAGGCTGTTTACTGAGCCTACATTTTTTCTCTTGTTAAAAAACACGCTCGTGTTATTTGCGTTGAACCTGGCCATATTTTTCCCGGTGCCGATACTGCTGGCGCTTCTATTGAACGAAGTGCGGATTGCTCTCTTTAAAAAATTTGTTCAGACGCTGATTTATATCCCGCATTTTATGTCTTGGGTCATTGTTGTATCGCTTTCGTTTGTGCTTTTAACGGTAGACGGAGGCTTGATTAATGAACTGATTGTGTTTTTTGGCGGTGAAAAAATCAATTTTCTGCTGAACGAAGAATGGTTCCGGCCCCTGTATATTCTGCAGGTTATCTGGAGGGAAGCGGGATGGTCGACGATCATTTATCTGGCGGCCTTTACAGCGGTTGACCCCCAGTTGTATGAAGCGGCGAAAATGGACGGAGCGGGACGGCTGCGGCAAATGTGGCATATTACGCTGCCCGCCATTAAAAGCGTTATCGTCGTTTTGCTGATTTTGAAAATCGGAGACACGCTGGAGCTTGGCTTCGAGCATGTGTATTTGCTGTTAAATGCGACAAACAGGGAAGTGGCGGAAATTTTTGATACGTATGTTTATACTGCAGGGCTGAAACAGGGCCAATTCAGCTACAGTACAGCAGTCGGCGTATTTAAAGCGGCGGTCGGGCTGATTTTGGTCATGCTTGCGAATCGTTTGGCGAAGAAATTTGGCGAGGAAGGAATTTATTAAGAAAGGGATGGGATCAATGGATCAATCAATCGCTGTAAAATCGCCTCTTACGTACGCGGAGGCATTGGCAAAAACCATTATGAACACGTACACAGTCGAGGAGCTGCCTCCTGCAAACCGCTGGCACTACCATCAGGGTGTTTTCTTATGCGGTGTATTGCGGCTGTGGGAAGTAACCGGGGAAAAGCGGTATTTTGAGTATGCGAAGGCTTATGCAGATCTCTTAATCGATGATTATGGCAATCTATTATTTAGAAGAGATGAACTGGACGCCATTCAAGCGGGTCTCATTCTTTTTCCATTATACGAGCAGACGAAGGATGAGCGGTATGTCAAAGCGGCAAAAAGGCTGCGCGGCTTATATGGAACACTGAACCGGACGTCTGAGGGCGGTTTTTGGCACAAAGACGGTTATCCTTACCAAATGTGGCTCGACGGCTTATACATGGGGGGGCCGTTCGCACTGAAATATGCCAATCTGAAGCAGGAGCCGGAGCTGTTTGATCAGGTTGTGCTGCAGGAGTCATTAATGAGAAAGCATACGAAGGATGCAAAAACCGGACTCTTTTATCACGCCTGGGATGAAGCGAAAAAAATGCCTTGGGCCAATGAAGAGACAGGCTGTTCACCGGAATTTTGGGCACGTTCCATCGGCTGGTACGTCATGTCTCTTGCTGACATGATTGAAGAGCTGCCGAAGAAGCATCCAAACCGTCACGTGTGGAAAAACACGCTGCAGGACATGATTAAAAGCATCTGCCGCTATCAAGACAAGGAGACGGGGTTATGGTATCAGATCGTTGATAAGGGAGACAGGTCTGATAACTGGCTGGAAAGCTCAGGATCCTGTCTGTACATGTACGCATTTGCGAAAGGAATCAATACAGGCTATCTAGACAGAGCTTACGAAACAACACTACTAAAAGCGTATCAAGGCTTGATTCAGCATAAAACCGAAACATCAGAAGACGGCGCGTTTCTCGTCAAAGACATATGTGTCGGAACGTCAGCCGGTTTCTATGACTATTATGTCAGCCGCGAAAGAAGCACAAACGATCTGCACGGAGCCGGCGCGTTTATTTTGGCTATGACAGAGCTGGAGCCTCTTTTTAGGTCAGCGGGGAAATGACAAAAAGGATACGGACGGCTTTGTGTGTGATCGTCTCAGTGCTCTTTTTGGCATCATGCTCAAGCAGGCCGGACGGAATGCATGTCATTCTCTTTTCTGATATGCAGGCTGGCGTACAGGAAAAAATAAAACAAGCCGCCGAGCAGAATGCCGGGAAGGTCGATATCTTTCCAGCTTTTCAGGAAAAACTGCTGACTGAAATTACCGCCCATGAAGGAGATGTTTTCATCGTGCCTGAAGACATGTTTCAAGCTTACGATGATCCGGAAAATTTTCAGCCGTTAAACGGATTGCCTCCTGAAAAAACATCTCCTTATACAACTGTTAATAAAAAATCAGGAGAAAAAACGATCTATGCCGTTCAGATCGAAAAAGGGAAAAAGCAGCTGAACGGCTATTCTTTTCGATTGAATCGCGATATGGCGGCGTTTATCCCTGTGTATGCTGAAAAAACAGAGGAAGCGCTGCAGCTGATTTCTCAACTAACTGAAGCCCGATAGAGGTGAGGATATTGAAGAACATCGTCTTTTGCGGATTGAGCAGCAGAGCATTCAGTATGTTTATCAAACCGCTGTTGGAGCGGTTTTCAACTCATTATGAGATTACGGGATTGCTGGATGCCGATCCGAAACGTTTTGCCGTTTGCAAGAAGAAATTTCCCGAGCTGGCCCACGTGCCCGAGTTTAGCGAAGATGCTTTTGACGAGATGATGCGCGTGTCAAAGCCTGATATCGTCATTGTGGCAGGCAGGGACGATACGCATGTCACATATATTGTAAAAAGCCTTCAGTGGGATACAGATGTAATTACTGAAAAACCAATGGTGACAACAGTGCAGGATGCGAATCGGGTGCTTGAAGCGGAGGCCAAAAGCGAAGGAAAAGTCACCGTCGCGTTTAACTATCGCTACAGCCCGTTTCATCGGAAAATAAAAGAAATGATTCTGGACGGAAAAATAGGCAGGGTCACCTCCGTTGATTTAAATTGGTATATTGATACGTATCATGGCGCCAGCTATTTTAAACGCTGGAACAGGTCTAGACAGTTTTCCGGGGGCCTTTCTGTCCATAAATCAACACATCACTTTGATCTCGTCAATTGGTGGCTCGGGCAAAATCCGGAAGAGGTATTTGCTTATGGCGCCTTGAATTACTATGGGCCGGACAGTGAGTGGAACCCCTTGCCGGAAGAAGACGGGCGTTTTTGCGGGACATGCCGGGTCAAAGAAAAATGCCACTACTATTCAAGGTGGCATCCCCGTTCCTCTAAAGCTTCTATAAAGGATGATCATCTCGAAGCAGGAGACCAGTCCAGCTTATATACTGCATACAGGCCTGACGCGTGTATTTTTGACGAGGAAATTGACATCGAGGATACGTACGTGGCGGCAGTCAAATATGATGGCGGCGCACTGTTAAGCTACTCGATTATTTTTTCGGCCCCGTATGAAGGCTACCGGCTGACGATCAACGGCACAAAAGGGCGTATTGAATCAAATGAATTTCACGAACCTTCCAGAATTCCGTTTGCTTTTCCTGAGCAGACAATCGAATACTATCCGCTTTTTGAATCAAAGCAGACGATACAAGTAGTCAAAAATGAAGGGGGGCATGGCGGAGGTGATCCGCTTTTGCTTGAGGATCTTTTTTTAGGAAAAGACCCGTTGCGCCGCTATGATATTTTAGCCGGGGCTGAAGCTGGAGCCTACTCCATCGCGGTTGGTGAGGGAATGTGGCGCTCGGTTGCCGAAAAGAAGCCGATCGGCATGAAAGAGCTTTTTCAGATGCAGAATGTATAATGCAAAAAAGGAGGGGGCGCCATGGAACATGATGGTTCACTGGGGCGGATGCTGCGTTTTTGCGAATGGATTATGAGATTTGCGTATACAAACTTGCTGTGGCTGTTTTTTACGTTACTCGGTCTCGGTGTGTTTGGCATCATGCCCGCGACCGCGGCTTTATTCGCTGTCATGCGGAAGTGGATCCAGGGGCAGGACAACGTTCCGGTGCTCAAAACGTTTTGGCAGGAATACAAGGGTGAATTTTTTCGTTCAAATCTGCTCGGCGCTGTACTGGCGCTCATCGGAGTGATCATTTATATTGATTTGGCCTTCATTTATCCAAGTCATTTCCTTCTGCACATCCTGCGCTTCGCCATTATGATATTTGGCTTTTTGTTCGTATCCATGCTTTTTTATGTGTTTCCGCTGCTTGTCCATTTTGACTGGAAAAAACGTCTGTATGTGAAATTTTCGCTCTTGCTCAGTGTGGCGTATTTGCAATATACGCTTGCTATGCTTGCGCTGACTGTTGCTCTCTTTTTCTTGCTTGCGTACCTGCCCGGCATTGTCCCTTTTTTCAGCGTCAGCCTGATCAGCTACTGTCATATGCGAATTGTTTATGCCGTGCTGCTGAAAGTGGAGCAGCACGGCGGCGAGCCACAGAGGGAATCCCATATACGGAAAGCTTTTTATCCGGAAACGAGATAATCATCATTTCTCTATCATAACGCTGTTCCAAACGGAATAGATTGATAGAGAAAGGAGAGCGGATAAAATGCTGAAGGTAGCGGTATTTGATGAAGAGCATGAAAAAGACTTACAGACGGAAATCAATTCATTTTTAAAAGGGATATCGGAGGAGCAGCTGATTGATATCAAATATACGGTTTCGGCAGCGTGCGACCCAGACGGCGAGCAACTTTACTGTTTTTCCGCCCTTATTTTATATCGCAAATAAAAAGATCTTTCCGCAGGCGCGGAAAGATCTTTTTTGTTAATATGCTTTTTTCACTCTTGGACTTCTCGGTTTATCGAGTTTCTCCGCTTTTTTGATCTCTCTTCTTTCTTTTGAGAGCGATTGATAGAGAGAGGCAATCATCAGCAGGATAACGATAGAAAACGGCAGCGCTGCCAGAATCGCTGTGTTCTGCAAAGCGGCAAGCCCTCCGGAATATAGGAGCACAGCCGCCATGGCGGACTGAATGATACCCCAGCTGAGTTTCACAGAATTCGCCGGATTTAAAGAACCGTACGACGTCTGCATGCCCAGCACGAATGTAGCTGAATCTGCAGACGTGATAAAGAATACTGCGATCAGAATCAATGCAAGGATCGATGTTACCATTGTCAGCGGATAGTGATCAAGTGTTCCGAACAGCATCGTTTCAGTGGACAGCTTGGCTACATTGAACGTGCCTTTTTGCTGGAGATCCATGGCTGATACGCCGAAAATGGAGAACCATAGAAATGTCAAAATACAAGGTGTCACCAAGACACCGATTAAAAATTCGCGGATCGTCCGGCCTCTGGATACACGGGCGATGAAAATGCCGACAAATGGAGACCAGGAAATCCACCATGCCCAATAGAAAATCGTCCAGCTGTTAATCCATTCGCGTTTTTCAGGATCGTTCGGTGTCAGTCTGAAGCTCATTTGAACGATATTTTGAATGTATTGTCCGATAGAATCTGTAAATGAGTTCATGATCAGCACTGTAGGCCCGACAACGAGCATAAACAACATTAACAATCCGGCCAATACCATGTTTGTGTTGCTTAAATACTTAATTCCTTTTCCGAGTCCGCTCCACGCAGAAAGTAAAAAGAGCACTGTCACAATAATGATTAAAACCAATTGGACGATAAACGCATTCGGAATGCCGAACAGGTAATTCAAACCGCCGTTAATTTGGGTTGCGCCAAGACCAAGACTTGTTGACACCCCGACAACAGTGGCGAAAACTGCAATACAGTCAATGGCCTTTCCGATCGGTCCGTTTACTTTATCGCCGAGAATCGGTGACAGTGTGCTGCTGATTAACCCGGGCGCGCCTTTGCGGAATTGGAAATAGGCAATGCATAATGCCACAATGGCATAAATGGCCCAAGCGTGCAAACCCCAGTGGAAAAACGTATAGCGGAGTGCATCTCTGAAGGCTTGGGGGGTTTCTGTTTCACCTGATGGAGAGCTAATTGCGTAATGGCTGATCGGTTCAGCCGCACCGTAGAATACTAAGCCGATTCCCATGCCTGCGCTGAACAGCATGGCAAACCATGATAGTAACCCGAATTCCGGTTTTTCATCAGGCTTTCCGAGTTTGATTTTTCCGATCGGGCTGAAAATCAAAAAGAGACAAAACCCGACAAACAAAGAGACAACTAAAAGATAATACCAACCAAATGAATCGGTAATAAATGCTTGTGCCGATTGAGACACATTTTGCAGGCTGTCAGGAGAAATAACACCCCATAATACAGCTGCAGCTGTGATTGCAATCACAATCCAAAATACACTAGATATATGTTTCAACATTTCTCACCCTCTAATTTTTTGTGTACGCCTATATCTTGCTCGCAGGCTTAGTATGGTCGTACGATGGCAGCTCATTCCTCTCTTAAAATTACCCCGCAATCAGGTGAAACAAAACAAGTCTCACCCTAACATGAATGCGGGGAATGTTCAAATGTGAGTTTGGCGGCAAGAGATTTAAAGAGTAATGATTAAGAACGGGCGTATTGCCCGGCATTTAGCCCTGCAAGCCTGCCTGTGACAAGGGCGGAGGTAATATTGTATCCGCCTGTGTAGCCGTGGATATCCAGAATTTCACCGCAAAAATAAAGCCCCTCCATTTTTTTAGAAGCCATCTTTTTCGGGTCAATTTCTTTTACAGATACCCCGCCTCCCGTGACAAATGCCTTATCAAGCGACAGTGTGCCATTTGCGAGGACAGTAAACTGCTTGCAGTCCCTTACAAATTGTCTGAAAGGATCCTTCGGCAGCTCAGAAAACGATACGTTCGGAGAGATGCCGTTTTTTTCGAGCAGGAATAGGAGATAGCGCTCCTGCATCCAAGGCTTCAGCACGTTTTTAATGGTTTTTTTCGGTGCATCCTTCAGTTCTTTATACATCTTTTGGAAAAGCGTTTCTTCATTGATATCCGGATACAAGTCGATTCTGATCGGCACTTGAGGCTGTTTTTTCAGCTCTTTTACGACAAATTGGCTGCATCTGAGAATGGCAGGTCCTGAGAGGCCGAAATGGGTAAACAGCATGTCCATTTTATGTGTGATAATCGGTTTGCCTTTTTTATTTAACACACTGACGGCTACATCTCTTAGTGATAAGCCCTGAAGTGTTTTTTGCTTAATGAACGGTTCGGCAGAAGTGACGGGAACCTCTGTCGGAAACAGCTCTGTTATGGTATGGCCCGCGGCTTCAGCCCATTCATAGCCGTCTCCCGTGCTTCCGGTATGAGGCACGCTTTTACCGCCTACAGCGATAATGACTGCCTGGCTATGGATCATTTCGCCATTATTCGTCACAATCCCTGCTGCCTGTCCATCTTCATATAAAACAGATTTAATTTTCTCGTTCGTTCTGATTGTTACGCGGAGCTGCTTCAGCCTGTTTAACAGCGCGTCAACGACACTTTGGGCTTTGTCGGTAACAGGAAACATCCGGCCGTGATCCTCTTCCTTCAATTGAATGCCGAGGTTTTCAAAAAACTTGATAATGTCTTCATTATTAAATTCAGAAAACGCGCTGTATAAAAAACGCCCGTTGCCGGGGATGTGCTTGATAATTTCTTCCACAGGAAGGCGGTTCGTCACATTACAGCGGCCGCCCCCGGAAATCGCGAGTTTCCGTCCTAATTTATTTCCTTTATCTATCAGCAACACGCCAGCGCCCTGTTCTCCTGCTGCAATCGCAGCCATCAAGCCTGAAGGGCCTCCGCCGATTACGATTACGTCATATTGTTTCATCTTTATCATCAACTTTCTTTTCATTTCGTGTGCGGACACCCCGTCCGCAGTACTATTATAGCGAAAGAAAGCCGCTCCTTAAACGTCTTTTGCCGCGGACATGAATGTTCACAGGATTGCTTTTGTATTTATTACCGTCTAAATGCCCAGTTGTGGTAAAATAGAAAAGTTGAATCTTCGTAGAAAATGGTGATGAAGAAACATGTCAAGCAAACTGTTAAGAGGCACGTTTGTATTAACGCTCGGTACATATATATCGCGGATTCTGGGGATGGTCTATTTAATTCCCTTCAGCATTATGGTCGGGGCGACAGGCGGTGCATTATTTCAATACGGATACAACCAATACACTTTATTTTTGAATATTGCTACGATGGGCTTTCCGGCCGCTGTTTCTAAATTTGTTTCCAAATATAATTCAAAAGGGGATTATGAGACAAGCAGGAAAATGCTCAAGGCGGGCATGTCGGTTATGCTCGTCACAGGAATGATAGCCTTTTTCATTCTGTATCTATCGGCTCCGATGTTTGCGGAAATATCGCTGGGAGGCAAGGATAATAACGGCCTGACAATTGATCATGTCGTTTATGTCATCCGCATGGTCAGCTTAGCGCTTTTGGTCGTACCGATTATGAGCCTTGTCCGCGGATTCTTTCAAGGGCACCAAATGATGGGTCCGACAGCTGTTTCCCAAGTCGTTGAACAGATTGTCCGCATCATCTTTCTATTGAGTGCGACATTCTTGATTTTGAAGGTTTTCAACGGCGGCCTTGTCATCGCTGTGGGCTATGCAACCTTCGCAGCGCTGATCGGTGCCTTCGGAGGGCTGGTCGTGCTTTATATTTATTGGAACAAACGGAAGGGCAGCCTGCTGGCGATGATGCCGAATACGGGTCCGACAGCAAACCTAAGCTACAAGAAAATGTTTTTCGAGCTGTTCAGCTATGCTGCTCCGTACGTTTTTGTCGGACTAGCCATCCCTTTGTATAACTATATTGATACAAATACGTTTAACAAAGCGATGATTGAAGCCGGTCATCAAGCCATCAGCCAGGACATGCTTGCGATTCTAACCCTGTATGTTCAGAAGCTCGTGATGATCCCGGTTTCCCTAGCAACTGCTTTCGGACTGACATTAATTCCAACGATTACTGAATCGTTTACAAGCGGAAACTATAAGCTATTAAATCAGCAGATTAATCAAACGATGCAGACGATCCTGTTTTTAATTATTCCGGCTGTTGTCGGGATCTCTCTATTGTCAGGACCGACGTATACGTTCTTTTACGGGTCAGAGAGCCTTCACCCTGAACTGGGGGCAAACATTTTGCTATGGTATTCGCCAGTCGCGATTTTGTTCTCTTTGTTTACAGTCAACGCAGCCATTTTGCAGGGCATCAATAAGCAAAAATTTGCGGTTGTCAGCCTTGTGATTGGCGTCGTGATCAAGCTTGTGCTGAATGTTCCGCTGATCAAGCTGATGCAGGCTGACGGAGCGATTTTAGCGACGGCGCTTGGATATATCGCTTCCCTTTTATATGGGTTTATCATGATTAAGCGCCATGCAGGCTATTCGTATAAGATACTAGTTAAACGAACTGTTTTGATGCTGGTCTTATCAGCCATTATGGGTATTGCCGTGAAAATCGTGCAGTGGGTATTAGGCTTCTTTATTTCCTATCAGGATGGCCAGCTGCAAGCTGCGATTGTTGTGG
The DNA here is from genome assembly GCF_038593095.1 of Bacillus sp. FSL L8-0358. NCBI lineage: Bacteria > Bacillati > Bacillota > Bacilli > Caryophanales > Bacillaceae > Bacillus > Bacillus sp. FSL L8-0358. Next base: position 2,946,388 of record NZ_CP151962.1, on the reverse strand, counting down.
TGATCGCGGCCGCTGTTGGCGGAGCTGTCTACCTGTATTGCGGCTACCGATTAGGATTTTTGCAGAAAATTTTAGGCCGCCGTTTGCCAGGTTTCTTAAGGAAAGGCAGACATGCAGGCTGATGAACTAGATATGATGAAACTGAGGGCTCGCATGCTGCGGGCTTTCTTTTATAAAGGAGAGATTGGGAATGAGACTTGATAAGCTGCTTGCCAACAGCGGGTATGGTTCGAGAAAAGAAGTCAAAGCCGTTGTGAAGGCTGGAGCCGTGATGATCGACGGCAAACCTGCCAAAGATGTAAAGGCGCACGTTGATCCTGATGCGCAGGAGGTGACCGTATACGGGGAACGGGTTGATTATCGAGAGTTCATTTATCTTATGATGAATAAACCGCAGGGCGTGCTGTCGGCGACTGAGGACAGCCGGCAGCAAACAGTGGTCGATCTGCTGACGCCGGAGGAGATGAGATTTGAGCCATTTCCAGCCGGCAGGCTTGATAAAGATACAGAGGGCTTTTTGCTGCTCACAAATGATGGCCAGCTCGCACATCGGCTCCTTTCTCCTAAAAAGCATGTTCCAAAAACGTATGAAGTCCATTTAAAATCACAGATTTCTCGGGAAGACATCTCCGATTTGGAAACGGGTGTCTACATAGAGGGCGGCTATAAAACAAAGCCGGCAAGAGCGGAAATCAAAACAAACGACAGTGGCAATACCGTGATATACCTGACAATTACAGAAGGAAAATATCATCAGGTCAAGCAAATGGCAAAGGCAGTCGGCAATGAAGTGGTTTATCTGAAGCGGCTTTCGATGGGACGCGTTTCCCTAGATCCCGCTCTGGCACCCGGAGAATACCGTGAGCTGACAGAGGAAGAGCTTCATTTGCTCAATGAGCCGCAAGCATGACAAAAACCCCGCATATCGAATGCGGGGTTTTATTTATAAGCACACAAAAACAAGGCTCAGTAGTTTCTGCGCCCTGTTATCTATCGGGCCGCTCTCAGGCGGCCCTATGTAATTTTTCAATTTATGAGGTAATCTTTACTTTCTTTCTCGTTGTCTCCCACTTGCCACGGCTTGGACTATGAACAAGATCATTATATGCCAACACATTTAAGTCTCTTTGAATCGTTCTAGGTGTAATGCCGAATTCGTCAACCAGTTCCTGTGTTGTCACAAGACCTTTTTCTTGGATAAACATGTAAACTGATTTGATTCGAGTTAGCATACGGTTTGTTGAAGGTTTCAAAAAACCACTCCCTATCATAAGATCGGATGGACTTGACTAACCACAACTCACGACTATCAACTGCGTACGAAATAGCAACAAAGGCAGACATCTGTAATTGTTATAATAATTCGCCCTCATTATACACGATATTGCAGTGATGAATCTAGGGATAACTCCTATTAATTTTTTCCAATTCGCGTTGGGCAGCCATCCTTGTTGGATTACTATGTATTTCGGCTCAATATTATTATGGTTAAAGAAACTTTTTTTATTCTGTTTCGTAGTAAATTTTGGAGGTGGGTGAGTTTTGACAAGTTTGCTTGAAGCTTCAATAGAACAGGCCGGGTATACAAGCCGAAAAAAAGTGCTCACCGATGTTTTTTTGGAAGTCAGAAAAGGGGAACTAGTTGGACTGATCGGAGCTAACGGCGCCGGAAAAAGCACCGCAATCAAGGCGATACTCGGCCTTTCAGAAGATTTTAAAGGGCATATTGCCTGGAACGACTGTTCATTTGCATATATTCCGGAGCATCCGTCCTTCTACGAAGAACTGACGCTGTGGGAGCATTTGGATCTGATCAGCACACTCCACGGCATCGAAGAGAGGGAATTTGCGCATCGGGCCCAAAGCCTGCTGCAGACGTTTTCGCTTGATCATGTCAAACATGAGCTGCCTGTCACCTTTTCGAAGGGCATGCAGCAAAAACTAATGCTTATCCAGGCCTTTCTCTCTAAGCCGGATATGTATGTGATTGATGAACCGTTTATCGGCCTTGATCCGATATCGACGAAACGCTTTGTGGACATGCTTAAGGCTGAAAAAGAACGTGGAGCCGGAATTCTTATGTGCACGCATGTACTCGATACCGCGGAAAAAATCTGTGACCGGTTTTATATGATTGAGAAAGGTTCATTATTTCTCCAAGGCACGTTAAAAGATATTCAGGACAAGACCGGATTAGAGGGGCAGTCATTGCTTGACTGTTTTTATAAGGCAGTTCAAGGTGATCGGCCATGAACGGGCGTACGCTCTTTTTTCGAAGGCTGTTTGACTATTACAAGTATCAGTTTAAAGTGTTGCATGCGGTCATTGACTGGACAGTCGCTCTCTATATCGTTTTGCCGGCGATTGCTTTTGTCATCTATCAGTATATTGATTTGATGAATGGAAGAGGCCTTCTTTATGAGTGGTCTGAAGTGGCGGAGTGGAGATGGCTGTACGCTGTGTGTGGGCTGATCATGTTTACAGGATCGATTCGTACATTTTTAATGGAAGCGGACAAAGTGTTTTTGCTGCAAAAGAAAGAAATCATCTATCAGCTCAAACGGTACGCGCTTTTGTATTCTTTTCTGGTCACGATGGCTAAATGGCTGCTTCTCTTTTTTATTGTCCTTCCCCTTATCAGTCATTTTGTTCACATCACATTCGCAGAAAGCGCTGCTCTATTGTGTTATTTGTTTGGCCTTCATATAGTCTTTTTATCTTTAAAGCAAGACAGGATCAGAAAGCCGCGCTCTATTTCGAGATGGATTGGCGATATCCTTGTCAGAGCTATTCTTTTTGCTGGTTCTGCGATCCTGATTGTTTTTACTGAGCGGCACTTGCTTGCGCTTTTTGGCATTTTATTTTTGCTTTTCTCAGTTATCCGCAGTTTGAAAAAGACAGCTTCGTTCACGGCTTTTGAAGCTGAGGTGACTGAAGAGAAAAAAAGCAGGCTTGCCCTTGCAGGACTTGTGATGATGATGAGTCAGGAGGCGGGAATGCCAAAAGTAAAAGACAGGATGAGAAGAAAACCGTTATTATACCGAAATTCAAAAAGGATATTTAAAAGACGAACGATCTGCACAGGCTATAAGGAATTGTTTTTTAAAGTCATGCTGAGGAATGGCGAGTATGCGAGGCAGATGTACATGCTATTGTCAGCTTTCACCGTTCTCATATTTGTTTCCCCAATTTGGCTGAAGGTGATTGCACTGCTGGTATATACAGGGGTTTGCCGTTATATCCTGACGCTTATTTTTGACAAGGTCATGGATGCCCCTTTTTTAATTGGCACCGATAAGGAAAGTGATGAATATTATCGGGCCAGAAAAAGCTGTATCAATATCCTGCACTATACGTTTGCCGCCTGTTGTTTTTTAGCGGCCGCTGTCTCTTTATTGTTTACATAAAAAACCCAAACGGCTGCCGTCTGGGTTTTTTGGTCTATGTTATAAAATAAAAAGCTGGATGAAAAACAGAATGGCGAAAACGATGACGAGCGGATGAATCTCTCTCCATTTTCCCCGCGCCGCTTTTACTATTGGGTACGAAATAAAGCCAAGCGCGATTCCTGTAGAAATGCTAGAGGTCAAAGGCATGGCCAGAATGACGAGAAACGCAGGAAATGCCTCGTCCATCTCTTTCCAGTTCATATTGGAAACTGAGCCCATCATCAGGCTACCGACGATAATCAAAGCAGGCGAGGTGATGGCGGCTATACCTGACAAGGCGCTGACAAGCGGACTGAAAAACATTGAAGCCGCAAACATCACCGCGACAGTCAAAGCCGTAAGCCCCGTTCTTCCCCCGGCTGCGACACCCGCCGAAGATTCGATAAATGCAGTCGTCGGACTTGTGCCGAAAACAGCTCCTACTGTCGTCGCGGTTGAATCAGCAAGCAGCGCTTTTCGCACGTTCGGCAGCTTGTTGTTCTTCATCAGCCCGGCTTGCTCGGCAACTCCGATCATCGTGCCTGTCGTATCAAAAATTGTGACTAATAGAAAAGAAAAGACGACAGCGTACAGGCCGTGATGAATGACATCGCCAAAAGCGGTAAATGGATTTGAGATCATCAATCCTTCCGGCAAATGAGGAAGCGACATAAATCCCTTTGAAAAATGGAGCTGACCGGTGAAAAAGGCGATCAAAGCGGTAGCTGCCATTCCGATAAATAAAGCGCCGCTTACATTCAGCACCATCAGGACCACGCTGATCAAAAGGCCAACCAGCGTTAAGATAACACCAGGTGAATGCAGATTGCCGAGAGTGACCAGGTTTGACTCATCAGCTGCCACAATTCCCGCTTGACGCAAACCGATAAAAGCAATAAACAGCCCGATCCCTGTTGTGATCCCGTATTTTAAATTGTTTGGAATCGCTTCTATAAGTTGTTTTCTTAAAGGCGTTAACGATAGAATAATGAAGAGAACCCCTGCTGTAAATACTGCGCTGAAAGCTGTTGCGTACGTGATGCCGCCATCGCTTGCGCTTACGACATGAAAGGCTAAATAAGCGTTCAAGCCCATGCCGGGCGCAATAGCAATCGGATAATTTGCTGCCAGGGCCATCCACAGCGTTCCGACAATGGAGGCAATAATCGTTGCGGTGAACACCTGGTCGAAAGGAACCCCGGCGTTAGCCAGAATGACCGGATTGACCACGACGATATAGACCATTGTGAAAAAGGTCGTCAGCCCTGCTATGATTTCTTGCTTTATGGATGTTTGCTGCTCTTTTAGATGAAACATAGTATCCTCCAATTACGAACGTTTTAACAAAACACCATTAATATTATTCGTTTTATTTGGTTTTTGCAAGTCATTTCTTGCGGAAAGGGGATCATTATGAACTGGGAAGTTGAAGTGATCAGAAAAAAAGAGGATTTAATTCGTGATACGCAGGAATTTTTGAGAATCAACAGTGTCATGGACGAAACAACCGCCGGACCCGGTAAACCGTTTGGAGAAGGGGTAAATGCCAGCCTGACTTCATTGCTGGAGCTTGGAGAAAAAGAAGGCTTTACAACAAAAAATCTTGACGGCTTCGCAGGTCATATTGAATGGGGGGAGGGCGATGACATTATCGGCGTACTTTGCCATGTTGACGTCGTTCCGCCGGGAGATGGGTGGACGAGTGATCCATTTTCAGCTGAAATCCGCAACGGACGGATTTATGCAAGGGGCGCCATTGATGACAAAGGCCCGACAATGGCGGCATTCTACGCGCTGAAAATCGTGAAAGACATGAATTTGCCCCTGTCCAAGCGAGTCAGAATAATTATCGGAACAGATGAAGAAAGCGATTGGAGATGCGTAGAGCATTATTTCAAGCATGAAGAAATGCCAACAATGGGCTTTGCGCCTGACGCCGATTTTCCGATCATTAATGCGGAAAAAGGGATCATTGATGCTTCTTTACTTATTCCGCACCGCCCAAATCAAGCAGAAGCAAAGGCAGTGCTTGTCTCGTTTCAATCAGGCCTTCGTTTAAACATGGTGCCTGACGCTGCGGAAGCTGTCATTGAAGGGCCGAAAAAAGAAGAGATTCTGTCTTCATTTAAAGACATGCTCCGCACGACGGACCAAAAAGGGGAAGCTGCAATAGAGAACGGACAGCTCATTTTGCGTATGTACGGTCTTTCCTGCCATGCGATGGAACCGAACAATGGGATCAATGCCGGCATTTTATTGTGCGAATTTCTCCAGCAGACTGAGCTTGACGATGCAGGAAAGCGGTTTGTGCAAGTTGTGACAGATAAGTTCTCAGGTGATACAAGAGGAAAAAAACTGGACATCGACTGTGAGGATGAAATCAGCGGTGAGCTGACATTAAATGTCGGAACACTGCGCTATAAAGAAGGGCAAGGAGGCGAGCTCGGGATCAATATCCGCTATCCTGTGACAGCGGAAAGCAAAGCGATCCGCGATGCATTCGAAAGCGCATCTGAATTTGAGCTGGGAGAATTCAAAGACAGCAAGCCGCATCACGTGTCCGCAGATCATCCGTTAGTCAAAACCCTGCAAAAGGTTTATGAAGGCCAGCTGGGTAAAAAAGCTGACTTAATCTCAATTGGCGGGGGGACTTATGCGAGATCCTTAAAAGCCGGTGTCGCGTTCGGCCCGCTGTTCCCCGGACGCCCCGACAGCGCACACCAAAAGGATGAATATATCGAAATTGATGACCTGCTGAGATCGACAGCGTTATATGCTCAGGCAATTTACGAGCTTGCAAAATAAAAGGACCGGCTTCTGCTGAAGCCAGTCCTTTTTTTAAATAAATGACCATAAATCAGTTGATAAGTACCGTTCTCCTGTATCAGCTGTCATGCAGACCACAACTTTGTCAGGAGAGAGGCGTTTCGCTGTTTCGATTGCCGCGAAGCAGGCAGCGCCTGATGAAGGACCGACAAGAATTCCTTCTTCAGCAGCAAGCCGTCTTGTCGTCGTATACGCGTCTTCATCAGAGATTTTGATAATTTCATCATAAACGTCTTCATTTAAAATCGGCGGTATAAAGCCTGGGCTCGTTCCTACAAGTTTATGCGCGCCAGGTTTTCCGCCGGATAATACAGGCGAACCCGCTGGCTCAACAACATGAACCGTGATATCCGGAAAAAGCTCTTTGAGCGCCTCACCTGTTCCGGTAATGGTTCCGCCCGTTCCAGAGGAGGCGACAAAAGCGCCGAGCGGTTTTCCGATTTCCTCTATTGCCCGGGCGATTTCAGGCGCTGTTGTTTTCCGGTGCGCATCAGGATTGGCAGTGTTATCGAACTGCATTGGAATATAGCTGTTCGGAATTTGTTCGGCAAGCTCCTTCGCTTTTTTGATGCTGCCCGGCATTCTTTCCTCTCCGGGAGTTAATACAACCTCTGCACCGTAAGCTTTAAGTAGGTTGATCCGTTCCTTCGTCATCGTATCAGGCATAACTAAGATTGCTTTATATCCGCGTGCTGCCGCATTCATGGCGAGCCCGATTCCGGTATTTCCGCTTGTCGGCTCTATAATAACTGATCCCGGCTTGAGTAAACCGTTTTGTTCAGCTTCTATGATCATTTGATAAGCGGCTCTGTCTTTCACACTGCCGCTCGGATTGAAAAATTCAAGCTTTAAATAGACTTGTGCCGCATTTTCCGGCTGAAGCCGATTCAATCTCACTAGCGGTGTATCTCCTATCAGATCAGCTGTGTTTGTAACGATTTTCAACATTGTCATTCCTTTCTGAATAAAACAAGTGTCATATAATATCCTAACATAATAAACGTTTGTGCAGAGTGTTTTCATACACTGTTCCTCTATCCGCACAGCCTCTTTATTGATAAAATAATAGCTGTCAAAGAAGGGAGTGTCAGACGGATGCCAGATATACGGCCTCATTATTTCATCGGCGTTCCCATACCTGAGGGAATTGCAAATCCGATCTACCAGGCTGCGAAAAACGAATCGGTATTGGCGTTTCAAAAATGGGTGCACCCGCTTGACTATCATATCACGTTAATTTTTCTCGGAGCGGCGGATGAGACACAAATAAAGAAGCTTGAAGGTTCGCTAACAGAGGTTGCTTCAGAAATTGACCCATTTTCAATTGAGTTTGGCAAGATAGATGTATTCGGCGACCGCAGAAGGCCGCGCGTTTTACATCTGGAGCCAAAGAAAAACAAAACGCTTGATAGACTGCGGGAACATACGAAGCAGGCTGTACTTCAGGCCGGCTTTCAAGTGGAAAAAAGACCGTATCATCCTCATATGACGCTGGCAAGAAAATGGACAGGCGAAGATGGATTTCCAGCTCATGTTCCGTTTGAAAGCGGCGAGGTTTCGATGATGGCTGAACGATTTTCGCTCTTTCAAATACACTTGAACCAATCACCAAAATACGAGGAAATATTCAAATTTCAATTATCTTAATTCATTGCGGAGTGGAGAAACAAACATGGCACAAATCATCAAAATTCATGATTATATATCGAGATATGAGCTTGATCCGTACCATTATATCAACCAGTTTGTACGTCTGAAAAAAGAGCGCTGGCTTTCACTAGTAGAAGCAGCGGAGCGCCAGCATGAAGAAAGGCAAGCCAGTGCTGAAGAACCGGAACCGGTGCAGAAACGAAAAAAATTTTCATTGAAAAGAAGAAAAGAAGAGATAAAAGCCGATATACAAGAAGAGAGACACCCATGGTTTGAGGACGAAGAAGATATTCATGTAAGGCTCCCGAAGAGCAGGGTGGCGCTTGCTTCTTTTTATAAAAGACATTTATATGATTTTCAGCTCAAATGGGCAAGCTCTACTCTTTCAGAAATATCTCAACTCTCAAACCAGGTGAAGCAGGACCGCATTTTGCGTTATCTGACCCAGCAGCTGCCTGATTCTTATTTTATTATGTATAAGCCTGTGCTGAAAATTCAGCAGGCGGCGGTTGAATTAAGCATTGTGATTATTTCTCCTCTGGAAATTTATTGCGTTTCTTTTTTAGAGGCTGAGGAAGACAGTGTCTACATAGGGTCTAAAAATCGTTTTTGGGACAAGAAAACAGCCTCTCAGACTGCATCAGTGTTAAATCCAGGGCTTAGCCTGTTTCGTACGGACTCGGTTGTGTCAAAGATCGTAAAGGAAAAACAGGCTGAGATTCCAGTTCGAAAATTGCTTCTGAGCAGAACGTCGTACATCGATTACCCGGAGCCGCCATACGGCTTAGAAATAGCGGATAAGCGGAGCGCGGAAGAATGGATTGAGCGGCAGAAGAAAAACACTGCGCCGATCAAACATCATCAGGTAAAGGCTGCAAAGGCTCTATTGTCTTACTGCATGTCTGACTCCTATCGCAGACAGGAGTGGCTGGAGTAAAAGAGAACGATTTGAGCGGTTTTCTCATAACATAAGCAGGTGAGAAAGATGAGCCATTGGTTTTTTATTATTAATCCGACAGCAGGACATCGGAACGGCCTGCGTGTTTGGAAGTCCATTCAAAAAGAATTGATCAAACGAAAGATTGAGCACCGTTCATTTTTAACTGAACATCCGGGACACGCCGAGGTGCTCGCCAGACAGATTTCAACGATACAAGAATATAAGCTGAAGCGCCTGATCGTCATTGGCGGAGACGGAACCATGCATGAAGTTGTCAACGGGCTGAAAGATGTTGACGATATTGAGCTGAGCTTTGTGCCGGCGGGCGCGTATAATGATTTTTCGCGAGGATTCTCTATTAAAAAAATCGATCTGATACAGGAAATCAAGAAGGTAAAGCGCCCGTTAACAAGAACCTTTCATTTAGGGAGCGTCAATTTCCTTCAGGATAAATCACAGATTCTTTATTTTATGAATCATATCGGAATCGGGTTTGACGCATATGTCAATAAAAAGGCGATGGAATTTCCGTTGAGACGGGTTTTTCTTTTTCTCCGCCTTCGATTTCTTGTGTATCCGCTTTCTCATTTGCACGCTTCGGCAACCTTTAAGCCGTTTACGTTAGCTTGTACGACGGAAGACGAGACGCGCGAATTTCATGATGTCTGGTTTGCCGTTGTATCCAACCATCCGTTTTACGGGGGAGGCATGAAGGCTGCGCCCCTAGCAAATCCGCGCGAGAAGACATTTGATATCGTAATCGTTGAAAACCAGCCGTTTTTGAAAAAATATTGGCTTTTATGTCTCATGGCATTTGGAAAACATACAAAGATGGATGGCGTTACGATGTTTAAAGCGAAAGACATTACATTTTACACGAAGGACAAAATCCCGTTCCATGCTGACGGAGAAATCATGGGCACTACCCCGTTTCGTCTGGCATCTAGTCCTTCACCCCTAAGGATCAAAACATAAACGTGTTTGAAGGAGAGAGCTTCCGATGGTCAGCATCCGCCGCAGCTTCGAAGCGTATGTCGATGACATGAATATCATTACTGTTCTGATTCCTGCTGAGCAAAAGGAAATCATGACACCGCCGTTTCGGCTTGAGACAGAAACAACAGTTTTTCCTCTGGCTGTCAGGGAGGAATACTCCCTTGAAGCAAAATACAAGTACATCTGCGTATCCGACCATCCTGTGACATTTGGAAAAATCCATTGCGTCAGAGCATCCAGCGGCCACAAAACGGATCTCCAAATTGGCGCGGTCATCCGGACGGCTGCGTTTGATGACGAATTTTATTATGACGGAGAGCTGGGCGCCGTTTATACCGCGGATCATACCGTATTTAAAGTATGGGCGCCTGCTGCAACCTCAGCTGCTGTCAAGCTTTCACACCCCAATAAAAGCGGGCGCACATTCCAAATGACTCGGTTGGAAAAAGGCGTCTATGCCGTTACGGTCACAGGTGACCTTCACGGATATGAGTATTTGTTTTCTATCTGCAACAATTCAGAATGGATGGAAACCGTTGACCCGTATGCAAAGGCTGTGACAGTAAATGGAGAGAAGGGCGTCGTCTTGCGCCAGGATCAAATGAAATGGACTGCTCCTCTTAAACCATTCTCACACCCTGTGGATGCCGTCATCTATGAGACGCATCTTCGCGACTTCTCCATCCATGAAAACAGCGGCATGATAAACAAGGGAAAATACTTAGCGCTGACGGAAACTGATACACAAACCGCAAATGGCAGTTCTTCGGGACTGGCGTATGTAAAAGAGCTTGGTGTTACACATGTGGAGCTTCTGCCGGTGAATGATTTTGCCGGAGTTGATGAAGAGAAGCCGCTTGATGCATACAATTGGGGATATAACCCGCTTCATTTCTTTGCCCCGGAGGGAAGCTATGCCTCAAACCCTCATGATCCTCAAACGAGAAAAACAGAGCTGAAACACATGATCAATACCCTGCATCAGCACGGTCTGCGAGTCATTCTGGATGTTGTTTTTAACCATGTGTATAATCGCGAGAATTCACCCTTTGAAAAGACAGTGCCCGGTTACTTTTTCCGGCACGACGAATGTGGGATGCCGTCAAACGGCACCGGCGTTGGCAATGATATTGCATCAGAAAGAAGGATGGCGAGAAAGTTTATTGCAGATTGCGTGGTCTATTGGCTTGAAGAATACAATGTCGACGGCTTCCGATTTGATCTCCTCGGCATTTTAGATATTGACACCGTGCTTTATATGAAAGAGAAAGCAACTAAGGCAAAGCCCGGAATCCTGCTTTTTGGAGAAGGGTGGGATCTGGCTACACCGCTGCCGCATGAACAGAAAGCTGCTTTGGCGAACGCGCCAAGAATGCCGGGCATCGGTTTTTTTAATGATATGTTTCGTGACGCTGTAAAAGGGAACACCTTTCACCTTATGGCAGCAGGGTTTGCGCTCGGCAGCGGTGAATCAGCACAAGCTGTGATGCATGGAATTGCCGGGTCTTCCGGATGGAAGGCATTAGCACCGATTGTTCCGGAACCAAGCCAGTCCATCAATTATATCGAATCACACGACAATCACACCTTTTGGGATAAAATGAGCTTCGCGCTTCCTCAAGAAAATGACAGCCGAAAGCGAAGCAGGCAAAGGCTTGCAGCCGCGATTATTTTGCTTGCCCAAGGGGTGCCGTTTATTCACAGCGGCCAGGAATTTTTCCGGACGAAGCAGGGAGTGGAAAACAGCTATCAATCCAGTGACAGCATCAACCAGCTCGACTGGGATCGCCGTGAAACGTTCAAAGAAGATGTTCACTATATCCGCAGGCTGATCACGCTGAGAAAAGCGCATCCTGCATTCCGTCTTAGGTCCGCTGCAGACATCCGGCGCCATCTTGAATGCTTGACGCTAAAAGAACACCTTATCGCATACAGGCTTTATGATCTTGACGAGGTTGACGAATGGAAAGATATCATTGTTATCCATCACGCGAGTCCAGCCTCCGTCGAGTGGAGGCTGCCAAACGACATACCTTATCGGCTTTTATGTGATCCATCAGGATTTCAGGAAGACCCGGCAGAAATCAAGAAAACGGTTGCAGTAAACGGCATCGGAACGGTTATCTTATATTTAGCATCAGATCTTAAGAGTTTTGCTTGACGAAGTTTGTGCTATAGCGCTAAAATTTAAAGGACGGCTATTGATTAGCATATGAGACTCTCAATAGCTGTCTTTTTTATTTTTATACGATTCGTACGAAAAAGGCATTCGCTGGATAGACTAGAAACGATTAGCCTTAATTCTAAAATATTTTAAGAAATGATGGGTTGAACATTGATATGAACTGGTTGGGACAATTACTAGGTAGCGATTGGGAGATCTTCCCCGCCGGAGGAGCTACAGGAGATGCATATTATGCGAAACATAACGGGCAGCAGCTTTTTTTAAAACGTAATAGCTCACCTTTTTTAGCTGTTTTATCCGCCGAAGGCATTGTTCCGAAGCTGGTTTGGACAAAACGGATGGAAAATGGGGACGTCATTACGGCCCAGCACTGGATGACCGGCAGAGAGCTGAAGCCTAAAGACATGAGCGGACGGCCCGTTGCTGAATTGCTTCGTAAAATACACACATCAAAAGCCTTGCTGGACATGCTGAAGAGACTTGGAAAAGAACCGCTGAACCCGGGGGCTCTTTTGTCTCAGCTGAAGCAGGCTGTATTTGCTGTGCAGCAATCTTCGCCGCTGATTCAAGAAGGGATCAAGTATTTGGAAGAACACCTGCATGAAGTGCATTTCGGTGAGAAAGTCGTTTGCCATTGTGATGTCAATCATAATAACTGGCTATTGTCTGAAGACAACCAGCTGTATTTAATTGACTGGGACGGCGCCATGATCGCTGATCCGGCGATGGACCTCGGGCCTTTGCTGTACCACTACGTCGAAAAGCCAGCTTGGGAGAGCTGGCTGAGCATGTACGGCATAGAGCTGACAGAAAGCCTTCGGTTGCGAATGGCTTGGTATGTGTTATCTGAAACAATTACTTTCATTGCCTGGCATAAAGCAAAAGGAAATGATAAGGAATTTCATGATGCAATGGAAGAGCTGCATATCCTCATGAAACGAATTGTTGATTAATCAGGAATACGAATCCATTTGCTCTACCCATTGAGACAGGCTGTTCTGATGCTCTTGTATGTGTGAGTCGATGGATTTGGACGATATTCCTGATTGGCTGTAGCGGTAAACATCTTCAAGCACGTTTTTGAAATTTGAATCAAGCTCGGTGTTTGCCATCAGTGATTTAATCACACGCTCAAGCTGCTCGTACTCTGCGACTGTTCCGCAGCAGTCCAATTGATGGTCAGTCAATATATCCTTCAATAAATGAACTTGATGCTCATAATGTAAACCCATAACGGTACACTTCCCTTCAGTATCATACGGGTTAAATTGTTCAAAACAGAGCGTTTTTATACATGTGAAAGGAGTGTTCCAGCAGACGGGACCCTCTTTTTTTATGCGCTCGGCCTTAAGAGAGATACACTGGAAAAACGAGCTTGCGGGTCTTTTTAATTCATGGTATGTTGTTAGTCGAAATAATAGATAGAGGTGTCAATCATATGAGAATGCGCCACAAGCCTTGGGCTGATGACTTTTTGGCTGAAAACGCGGATATTGCCATCAGCAATTCTGCTGATTATAAAGGGAAATGGAACACAGTGTTTGGCAACGACAATCCGATCCATATCGAGGTCGGTACAGGAAAAGGCCAATTTATTTCTGGTATGGCCAAACAAAATTCCGACATCAATTATATTGGTATTGAGTTATTTAAAAGCGTCATCGTGACAGCCGTCCAAAAAGTAAAAGACAGCGAAGCGCAGAATGTAAAGCTTCTGAATATAGATGCGGACACGCTGACGGATGTGTTTGAGCCGGGGGAAGTGAAACGGGTCTACTTGAACTTTTCTGATCCTTGGCCGAAGAAACGGCATGAAAAACGCCGCCTGACATATTCCCACTTCCTCAAAAAATATGAAGAAGTAATGGGCAAAGGCGGATCGATTCATTTTAAAACGGACAACCGAGGTTTGTTTGAGTACTCTTTGAAGAGCTTCTCTGAGTACGGCCTGCTGCTGACATACGTCAGTCTCGATTTGCATAACAGCAATCTGGAAGGCAATATTATGACAGAATATGAAGAAAAATTCTCTGCACTCGGCCAGCCGATCTATCGGGCTGAGGTTGAATGGAGAACGTAAAGACAGACTCTGACAGGAGTCTGTTTTTTTTATGGACCGTTTGCTACCATGATGACAGGGGGGATGAAAATGGAAACAATGAAAATTGGTAATATCACGTTGACCTGGCTTGACGGAGGCGTGACGCATATGGACGGAGGTGCCATGTTCGGCGTCGTTCCAAAGCCGCTTTGGTCTAAAAAATATCCAGTCAATGAAAAAAACCAGATTGAACTAAGGACAGACCCTATTTTGATTCAAAAGGATGGGCTCAATATCATCGTTGACGCCGGAATTGGGTCCGGCAAGCTGACTGATAAACAAAAACGAAACTATGGCGTGACACAAGAGTCGAATGTGAAACCCTCATTAGCTGCACTCGGATTAACGGTTGCCGATATAGATGTGATCGCAATGACACACCTTCATTTTGATCATGCATGCGGTTTAACGGAATATGAAGGTGAACGGCTCGTCTCTGTCTTTCCGAATGCAGTGATTTATACATCAGCTGTTGAATGGGACGAAATGCGCCATCCGAATATCAGGTCGAAAAATACGTATTGGAAAGAAAATTGGGAGGCTGTAACTGGCCAAGTCAAAACCTTTGAAGACACCTTAACGATCACAGAGGGTATTACAATGCATCACACCGGAGGCCATAGCGACGGACACAGTGTCCTGATATGCGAGGATGCGGGTGAAACTGCCGTACATATGGCAGATCTGATGCCGACACATGCCCACCGCAATCCGCTATGGGTGCTGGCTTACGATGATTATCCGATGACCTCTATCCCGCAAAAGCAGAAATGGCAGGCGTTCGCAGCAGAAAAAGACGCTTGGTTTATTTTTTATCATGATGCCGAGTATCGCGCCCTTCAATGGGAGGAGGACGGAAGCATCAAAAAGTCAGTTAAGCGAATGAAGCAATAGCATATTTTTATGTTTACCCTGCATGTTTTCCGGCTAATAATGCAAACCTAGTACTAATTATGCTCAGAAAGGAAGAGGCAGGGTGAAACAATTCAGAGTAACAAACGAAGGAGACATTCAAACAACATTAAGAGGCCTTGAAGTGCTCTCTGTTCCTTTTTTGAACAAAGGTGTTGCTTTTACTGAGGAAGAAAGAAAAGAACTTGGTTTAAAAGGCTTTCTGCCGCCCAAGGTATTAACAATTGATGATCAGGCGAAAAGAGCGTATGAACAATATTCCGCACAGCCTGACGATTTGAGTAAAAATGTCTATTTAACGGCGCTGCACGATCGGAATGAAACGTTGTTTTACCGCCTGTTAAATGACCATTTAGGAGAAATGCTCCCGATTGTCTACACACCGACAGTTGGAACGGCAATTCAGAGATACAGCCATGAATACAGAAAACCACGAGGGCTCTATCTGTCAATCGATGACCCGGACGGTATGAAAGAAGCATTTAAACAGTATAAAGATCAAAGCGATACGATCGATTTAATTGTTGCAACTGATGCAGAAGGAATTTTAGGAATCGGTGACTGGGGCGTCGGAGGAATCGCGATTTCTATTGGCAAGCTGGCGGTTTATACAGCGGCTGCGGGCATTGATCCGAGCAGAGTGCTGGCTGTTGTTTTAGATGCGGGGACAAATCAGGAGAGCCTCTTGAACGATCCGCTTTATGTCGGCAACCAGCATTCCAGAGTGCGCGGGGAACGCTATGACCAATTTATTGACGACTACGTTGCGCTGGCGAGAGAAACATTTCCGAATGCATTACTGCATTGGGAGGATTTCGGGGCGAAAAACGCGCGAAGCATTTTGAAACGCTATAAAGATAAAGTGTGTACCTTCAATGATGATATCCAAGGAACTGGCGCTGTTTCTTTGGCCGCAGTCTTATCCTGTGCAAAAGCGTCTAAAGTTCCGCTGAGGGATCACAGAGTTGTTATATTCGGAGCGGGAACGGCAGGAATTGGAATTGCCGAACAGCTGCGGGAAGCATTGGTGCGCGAGGGACTGAGTGAAGAAGAATCATACAAGCGCTTCTGGTGCATAGACAGAAACGGGCTGTTAACAGATGATATGGATCAGCTTCTTGATTTCCAAAAGCCGTATGCTCGTTCGGCTGATGAAGTGAAGGATTATCAGCGGAACGGAGACGGCGGAGGCATTGATCTTCTTGAAGTGGTCCGGCAGGCGAAACCGACGATCCTGATCGGCACATCTACGGTTTCCGGCGCTTTCACTGAAGAAATTGTAAAAGAAATGGCGTCACATGTGAAACGGCCGGCGATTTTGCCAATGTCAAATCCGACAACTCTTTCTGAAGCAAAGCCGGAGGATTTAATCGAATGGACAGAAGGCCGTGCGCTGATCACGACAGGAAGCCCGTTCCCGCCAGTTGAATATAACGGAGTTACGTATCATATCGGGCAGGCAAACAACGCGCTTGTCTTCCCTGGTCTCGGTCTTGGAACGATTGTTACCAAATCAAAATTAATTACCGACGGCATGTTTGAAGCATGTGCCCGGGCAATCGCAGGTATGGTCAATGTCGGGGTGCCTGGCGCGCCGATGCTTCCAAAAGTTGAAGATTTGCGCACTGTTTCGGCAACCGTTGCTGTTGAAGTTGCAAAAACCGCAATGAAGGAAGGCGTCGCTGCGGAAGAGCCTGAAGACATTATACAGGCAGTGCAGGATGCGATGTGGTATCCGGTATACAAACCGATTCGCGCGATATAATAAAAAAGAGCCGCTGCGTAGGCAGCGGCTTCTATTTTTTGCTTGTCCGGTGTTAAGAGGCGATTGTATCAATGACATCAACAATTTCTCCCGTTTTCGCATCCACCATGACTTCATACTGTTCTAATTCTCCGAAAGCTGATCGTGTAATGCCGGTTTTGTATACCTGTACCGTTTCTCCGTTAATATTGTAAGGCTCCGGCTGGGTGTAAATCCATGATCCGTCTATCGGGCCCCGCTGCTTAAAAGCAGACTTTACAATGCGAAGCGCTTTTTCTGAAGAAATATAAGGCTTCATCACATATTGTTTCACAACGACAGCCGTACAAATTCCAAGTCCTGCTCCTAAAAGAAGATGACGCAATTTCAAAATAAAGCACCTCCTGGTTGATCGTACTTTTCATTATACAGAAACAGCCAAATCCTGTTAAGCAATACGCGGCTGATCGAGCAGATTGGGTCAGGGTGCTTGGAAAACTTCATTGTTTCTAATAAAATAAAAGGACTACATAGAAATGAGGGGAAAACATGAATCAAGAAACGAAAGCGCTTTTCCAAACACTGACGCAGCTTCCCGGCGCGCCGGGCAATGAGCATCAGGTTCGTGCTTTTATGAAGCAGGAGCTAGCCAAATATGCCGATGACATCGTTCAGGACAGACTGGGAAGTGTTTTCGGAGTCAGACGAGGCGCAGAGGACACACCGAGAATTATGGTAGCCGGGCACATGGACGAAGTCGGCTTCATGGTGACATCCATTACAGACAACGGGCTGCTCAGATTCCAGACGCTCGGAGGCTGGTGGAGCCAAGTTTTGCTTGCGCAACGGGTTGAAATTCAAACAGATAACGGGCCGGTTCCGGGTGTGATTTCAAGCATACCGCCGCATTTATTGACAGATGCGCAGCGAAACCGTCCGATGGATATCAAAAACATGATGATCGATATTGGAGCGGATGATAAGGAAGACGCCATCAAAATCGGCATTAAACCGGGACAGCAGATTGTGCCTGTTTGTCCGTTTACGACGATGGCGAATGAAAAGAAAATTTTATCAAAAGCATGGGATAACAGATATGGATGCGGCTTAAGCATTGAACTTCTGAAGGAATTACACGGTAAAGAGCTTCCGAATACACTCTATGCGGGTGCAACGGTTCAGGAAGAAGTAGGGCTAAGGGGCGCGCAGACAGCTTCTCATATGATTAAACCGGACTTGTTTTTCGCCCTTGACGCCAGCCCGGCAAACGATATGAGCGGAGACAAAAATGAATTCGGCCAGCTTGGAAAAGGCTTTTTGCTTCGCATTCTTGACAGAACGACAGTCATGCATCGCGGAATGAGGGAATTCGTTCTTGATATGGCTGAAACGCATGATATTCCATATCAATATTTTGTATCCGGCGGGGGAACAGACGCAGGCAAGGTTCATATTTCGAACAGCGGTGTGCCGTCAGCGGTTATCGGAATATGTTCCCGCTATATTCATACAAACGCTTCTATCATTCATATTGATGATTATGCTGCTGCTAAAGAAATGCTCATCAAACTTGTAACAGCCTGCGATAAGCAGACGGTGGATGCGATTAAAGAAAATATGTAGGTTTCATAAAAGCTTGTTGAACGAGCAGTAAGCCCGGATCGACAAGCTTTTTTCTTATTCTGTTTCAAATAGATAGGAAAGAGCCTTAATGGCTTGGTTAACGGTTTCAACCGTAATATTCGCTTTATTGGAAAGCTCTTTTAAAGGATGGTGGAGCGATTCTGGCCGGATGATAATCAGGGGTTTTCCTTTTGCGATCGCATATGAGGCATCCATGGCCGTGTTCCACTGTTTGTACTTTTCGCCAAACAGGGTGATCACAAAGTCTGCTTTATTCATCAGGACGGCGGTTCTGAAGTTGTTGATGTCAGAGGCTTTGTCATCCTTTAAAACGGCATTTGGCTGTACGCCCATAATTTCTTCACCAATATTGTCTGAGCGGTCATGATTCTCCATCGGGCCAACAAACGTAATCGGGAGCTTCAGTGATTTTGTTTTCTCTTTAATTTCCTCGCGCCAATTGCTGTGGATTTCTCCTGCTAAATAGACGATAAACTCCATATAAAATCCCTCCTTATGTATGTCCATCTGTAATTTTTACCCTCATGTACACGATGTTAAACGAAACGAGCTTGATAATGCAAATAAAATATGATAATGATAATGGGAAAGCCAATCTTACATATTCATTCGTTGCATATAAGTGGTTTTGCCTCAAGCAGTTTGGTATGATCCAAATGGACGAGTATCGATAAAAAACATGTAAGAACATAAACAACTGGAGGGATATGAAATGAAAAAAATTGAATCAACTCAAGAGCTGGAAAAAGCGATAAAGGATGATTGGTCTGTATTTATGTTTTCAGCCGATTGGTGCCCGGATTGCCGTTTTGTAGAGCCTTTCCTGCCTGAACTGGAAGCGAATTTCCCTGAATTCACCTACTACTACGTAGACCGTGACAAATTCATTGATACATGTGCAGAGTGGGAAATTTACGGAATCCCAAGCTTTGTGGTGTTTAATGAAGGAAAAGAAGTAAATCGTTTTGTGAGCAAAGACCGCAAAACAAAAGAAGAAATTGAACAGTTTTTAACAGACTCTCTCGCTAAAGCGTAAAGGAGGACATCGGTTTGAAAATGACCTCAAGGAAGCTGTCAGATATACTGAAACAGCGCCTTCAGCACGAGAATCGCTCCTTTCTGTTTGACAGAGAAAAAGACACCCTCCGTGTTGAGGATCAAACGACTAAAAAAGGGATTACGCTCGATTTGCCGCCGATTATTGCAAAATGGGAACTGAAAAAAGACGAAGCCATTGATGAGATCGTGTACTATGTCTCCGAAGCGATGACGGCAATGGAAGGGAAGGCTCAGGAAATGACCGGGAAAGAAACTCGCATTTATCCGGTCATCCGCTCGACTTCCTTCCCGGACAAGTCCAGCGAAGATATTCCGCTCATTTATGACGATCATACCGCAGAGACAAGAATTTATTACGCGCTAGATCTCGGGAAAACCTACCGTTTAATTGACCAGCGCATGCTTGAGAAAGAAAACTGGACAAAAGAGCGGATCAGAGAGACGGCCGCATTTAATCTCCGTTCCCTGCCGACGGTTGTCAAAGAGGATACGGTTGCCGGCAATTACTTTTATTTCTTCAGGGCAAACGACGGATACGACGCAAGCCGGATTTTGAACGAAGCGATCTTAAATGAGTATAAGCAGCATGCAGAAGGTGAGCTGGCGATCTCTGTTCCTCATCAGGACGTTTTGATTCTTGCTGACATCCGGAATGAATCGGGGTATGATATTCTAGGACAAATGTCGATGAGCTTCTTTGCAGGCGGCACCGTCCCGATTACCGCCCTTTCATTTTTGTACAATGAAGGAAAGCTGGAACCGGTGTTTATCCTGGCGAAAAGCCGTCCGAAAAAGGATTAGAAAGGATTTTTACTTATGAACGCTTTTTATAATAAAGAAGGTGTGGGAGACACGCTCCTGATCTCTCTTCAAGATGTGACACGCGAACAATTAGGCTATGAAAAACACGGCGACGTCGTCAAAATTTTCAATAACGAAACAAAAGAAACAACGGGCTTCAACATTTTCAACGCGTCTTCTTACTTGACCATTGATGAAAACGGCCCTGTTGCGCTCTCAGAAACATTCGTGCAAGACGTGAATGAGATTTTAAACAGAAACGGCGTTGAAGAAACATTAGTCGTTGATTTATCTCCGAAGTTTGTTGTGGGGTATGTAGAATCAAAAGAAAAACATCCGAATGCGGATAAATTAAGCGTATGTAAAGTCAACGTAGGAGAAGAAACGCTTCAGATCGTCTGCGGCGCGCCTAACGTTGACCAAGGCCAAAAAGTTGTCGTTGCCAAAGTCGGTGCTGTGATGCCTAGCGGACTTGTCATTAAGGATGCAGAGCTTCGCGGCGTTCCGTCAAGCGGAATGATCTGCTCAGCGAAAGAGCTTGATTTGCCGGATGCCCCTGCTGAAAAAGGCATCCTTGTGTTAGAAGGAGACTATGAGGCGGGAGACGCATTTCAGTTTTAGACTCCCATAAATCCGCCAAAAAAAACGAATCATGTGAAAAGCCGCTAAGCCCTTGTTTAGCGGCTTTGTTTCTGCTGATAGCTTAATCTTTTCTGGGCCGACCAGCAGTGGTATACTAAAAACCGTCCCAGAAAACTATAAGGGAGTTAGAGATAAATTATGAGTTGGCTTCATAAATTTTTTGATTTGTTTTTAGGCGAAAGCGAAGAGGATGCTGAACGGGAGACAAAACCCGCTCAAATTCCGCAGCAACAAGAAGTACATCATCCTGAAGGACAATTAAAAAGATTGGAAGATCCTAAAATATATTATGAATATCCAAAAGGCAAATTCCGTTTTCCAGTCGTGCCTGACGGATACAAAAATCATGACCTGAGAAGGCGCCACACACCATCGGACGAACCGAAATCCGCGCCTCGTCCAAGTGCTGCACCTTACAGAGAGCGTCCCAGAAATGAAGAAGAGCAGCATACATATCAAGCATCAGAGCCGGCGAAGAAACCGTTTAAACCGACAAATATCCCTTCGCCTGTCTATGGATTCAATCAAAAACCATCTGTTAAAAAGGATGTGCCGAAAAAGCCTTCTGAAACATTGAACGAACCGGATAAATCGGTAAAAGAGAAGGTAACACTGCTGTCAGAAGAGATCGAACGTGAACGCGGCTATCCTGCTTCAGACACACAGGCGCATTCCAAAAAAGAAAGTCCTTTCTTCACGGATACCCAATTTGAAAAACAGCCTTCTGGCGGTTTAAACAGAAAGGATACGGAGTATGATGAGGCGCTGGCGAAACGGCCAGCCGAGCCGTCAGGTAACAAAGTGCCAATTGAGTCAGGCGTTCAACAGCCGGAAAAAGAGGAGCCTTTATTCCCAGCTGAACATGCCGAAGAGCAAACACCGCCTGAGATGCTCACAGATACGGCGGCTGAAGGGCTTTCAGACAGTGAAGTAGGCCGCGAAGAGCCTGCAGCGGCTGAGGAAGAACAAAGGGAGCAGCGGTCAGAGAAATATGAAGAGCCTGTTTTCTCCGCTGAACTTGATGAAGAGCAAACAGCTCCTGAATCTCAGACTGAGTCAGTATCGGAGGATGAAAAAGCAAAAGAGCCGTCAGACAGCCCAGTATACAATCATCATGAAAACGCGGAAGAAGGTGCTGAGTCCCCGTTCGTTCAAGAAGAACAAATGGACATTCGTCAGGAAGAGCCTTTATTTACTGATCATGAGTATTCATCAGAGGCTCTGGCTCAAGCAGAAACTGTGGCAAAAGAATCAGAAGAGCCGTCAGACAGCATAATAAATAATCATTATGACATCCTGGGAGAGGCTCAGGAAACGAAGATAGATGTTCAGCCAGACAGCCATACAGAGCCTGAGAAAACTGAACGCTTGGAGCAGGGTTCCAAATCGTTTTCTGCAACCCTTGAAAACCGGCAGGAAATTCGCGCAGACAAACCTCGCGAAGCTTCAGAAGAGCCGAAAAAAAGGTCTGGTGTACAGGAGAAAAGGACCGAACAAAGCGCATCTTCTCAAAAAGGGCCATCCGTTCCTTTTAATGTGATGATGCTGAAAAGAGATACGCATAAACAGCAAAAAGCAGAGGAGCGCCGCGGCAGCTATGTATTTCCGAATGTTGCACTGCTTGATGTCCCGCCAGCGCAGGTTCAAGATGATACTGCGTGGATCGAAGAACAGCGTCAGCTTCTTGATTTGACCTTGAAAAATTTCAATGTCCGCGCCAATGTGGTCCATGTAACCCAGGGTCCGTCTGTCACGAGATTTGAAGTGCATCCTGAACCAGGTGTAAAGGTGAATAAAATCACCAACTTGTCCGATGATATTAAACTCAGTCTCTCAGCGAGAGATATTCGGATTGAAGCGCCGATTCCGGGGAAAAACACGATCGGAATAGAAGTGCCGAACCGCACGAGCAAGGTGGTTGATTTGCGCCAGATGATTCGCAGCTCAGCTTTCAGGACAAGCAAGTCACCGCTCACAGCTGCGCTGGGATTAGATATTTCGGGAAATCCTGTCGTTATCGACTTGAAGAAAATGCCGCATGGCTTGATTGCCGGCGCTACAGGCTCCGGAAAAAGCGTATGCATCAATACAATATTAGTCAGCCTGCTTTATAAAGCTGACCCGAGTGAGGTAAAGGTGCTGCTGATTGATCCGAAAATGGTAGAGCTGGCCCCTTACAATAAAATTCCTCACCTCGTCAGCCCGGTCATTACTGACGCCAAAGCGGCTACCGCTGCTTTAAAATGGGTCGTTGAGGAAATGGAGCGCCGCTATGAGCTTTTTGCCCATTCAGGTGTCCGCGACATTGACCGCTTTAATCAATTAACCGCTGAACACCAAATGGGTGAAAAGCTGCCATATTTAGTTGTCATTATTGATGAGCTTGCAGATTTGATGATGGTGGCTCCAAACGATGTGGAAGAAAGCATTGCGCGGATCGCCCAAAAAGCCAGAGCGTGCGGTATCCATCTTCTCGTCGCAACTCAGCGTCCGTCAGTCGATGTCATTACAGGTCTGATTAAGGCGAATATCCCAACGAGAATCGCCTTTTCTGTCTCAAGCCAGGTTGATTCCCGAACAATTATTGACATAGCCGGTGCAGAAAAGCTTCTCGGAAAAGGAGATATGCTCTTTTTGGAAAACGGCTCGGGAAAACCGGTCCGTCTGCAAGGTAACTTTGTGTCAGACCGGGAAATCGACCGCGTTGTTTCCCACGTCAGAAGCCAAATGCCGCCGACCTATTTATTTGAACAAGAAGAGCTCGTAAGACAAGGATCAGCCCTGAAAGAAGAGGACGAACTGTTTTACGAAGCGTGTGAGTTTGTTGTAGAGCAAAACAGTGCGAGCACTTCAAGCCTGCAAAGAAGATTCAGAATCGGTTACAATCGTGCGGCAAGGCTGATCGACATGATGGAAGCGGAAGGCATGATCTCTGAGGCAAAAGGAAGCAAGCCTCGAGAGGTGCTGATCACAGCAAGTGATTTAATAAACGAATAATATGGGTTCATTTTCACACCAAACATGGTATGATAGTGTTTAGAGCATTTAACAGCTATGCCGCTTTACAGCAGCTGTGCATAGACAAATCTTGATATCTGGGTTTAATCGGAAAGAAATAACCTGATACTAAACATAACAAAACATATAAAATACGCCGCTAAGGGAGGCTTTTCAGCCGCCGCGGTCGCAAATTGAAATGAGCGTCATATACTGGGGAACAGATAGACGTTTGTTGGAGGTACAATTATGACTGTTTATCATTTTGTTGGAATAAAAGGGACCGGTATGAGTCCGCTTGCCCAAATACTTCATGATAATGGATATACTGTCCAAGGATCGGATATCGAAAAATTTATTTTTACGCAATCAGCGCTTGAAAAAAGAAATATTACGATTCTTCCTTTTAGCGCGGAAAATATTAAACCCGGCATGACAGTCATCGCCGGAAACGCATTCCCAGACACGCATCCTGAAATAGAAAAAGCGATGTCTGAGGGAATTCCGGTGATACGTTATCATAAGTTCTTAGGCGACTACATGAAAAAATTCACGAGTGTTGCCGTTACGGGCGCACACGGCAAAACGTCGACTACGGGTCTGCTGGCTCACGTGATCCAAAACGCAAAACCGACGTCTTTCTTAATCGGAGACGGAACAGGCCAGGGAAATGAAAACAGCGAATATTTTGTGTTTGAAGCGTGCGAATACCGCCGCCATTTCTTAAGCTATCAGCCGGATTACGCGATTATGACGAATATTGATTTTGATCACCCTGATTACTTCTCAAGCATTGACGATGTATTTGACGCTTTCCAAGAGATGGCTCTTCAAGTCAACAAAGGCATTATTGCCTGCGGAGACGATGAGCATCTGCCGAAAATCCATGCGAACGTCCCGGTTGTGTATTACGGCACGGGGGAAGAAAATGATTTTCAAGCCAGAAACATCGTAAAAAGCACGGAAGGGACAACTTTTGATGTCTTTGTCCGCAATACGTTCTATGATACGTTTTATATTCCTGCGTACGGCCACCACAATGTATTAAACTCATTGGCGGTCATTGCGTTATGCCATTATGAAGAAATTGATTCCAGCATCATTAAGCATGCTCTCAAATCCTTTGGGGGCGTCAAACGCAGATTCAATGAGAAGCAGCTTGGGGATCAAGTGCTGATCGATGACTATGCTCATCATCCGACAGAAATAAAAGTGACAATTGAGGCGGCAAGACAGAAATATCCTGATCGGGAAATTGTCGCGGTATTTCAGCCTCATACATTTACACGGACGCAGCAGTTTCTTGACGAATTTGCAGAAAGCCTGAGCGGCGCTGACTGTGTGTATTTATGCGATATTTTCGGCTCAGCCCGTGAGAATGCCGGAAAGCTGACGATCGGTGATCTCCAGGGAAAAATTCATAATGCCAAGCTGATTGAAGAAGATGACACATCTGTTTTAAAAGCTCATGATAAAGCCGTTCTCATCTTTATGGGAGCAGGAGATATCCAAAAATATATGAGAGCCTACGAAAACGTCATGGCATAATAAAAAGCAGTGATCTCACTGCTTTTTATTTATCTGATGGGAAAGCTTATTAAAGGATTTTCTTACATAACGGAGAATAGTATGTATACAGCCCAGTACACATGTTTATGATTGAAGAAAACGGGTAAACAGCAGTATATCCTGCAGCAAGGAGGTTTGAGATGATTATTATTCTTTATTTGAGCGTTGCACTCATCGCAGTTGCATTTCTCGTATTAGTGATCTACTTGTCTAAAACATTGAAGTCACTGCAGCTGACACTAAAAAACGTCGCATCCACTCTTGAAGGGCTGGAGGGACAAATGAAGGGCATCACAACTGAAACAGCCGAGCTTTTACATAAGACCAACCGCCTGGCTGAAGATATTCAGGAAAAATCAGAAAAGCTGAACACGGTCGTTCATGCTGTTCAAGGAGTGGGAGCTTCTGTACAGCAGTTCAATACATCCATGAAACAAGCGGCAGGGTCTGTATCGGCATCAGTTAGAGAAAATCAAGATAAGATCAATCAAGTTGTCACATGGAGTCAAGCAGCAATGGAAATTTGGGAGAAATGGAAGCAAAAGAAAAAATCAGCCCTGTAAGAGAAAAAAATACTAAGAGGAGGAATAATGATGAGCAAAGATGGAATTAATAGTAAAGATTTTTTAATCGGAACTTTAATCGGGGGAATCATCGGTGCCACTACAGCTCTTTTTCTAGCGCCTAAATCAGGCAAAGAACTTCGCGACGATCTCGGCAGCCAAGCTGTTGCTTTACGGGACAAAACTGATAAAATGACGGCAGATGCGAAGGAAAAAGGCACGCAATATGTCAGCATCGCAAAAGATAAAACTTCCAACATCACACAGCTTGTAGCGGATCAGTCTGGGCAGATCATGAACAAGGTAAAGGATTTAAGAGACCGTTCCAAATCTGACAAAACGGATTCATCGACTGCAATGCAAGATATGAGGGAAGAAGCGATGCAGGCGGCTGATGAAACAAAAGATCAAGTCCTCCAGACGAAAGAAGATGTAAAAGACGAACTGAAAGATGCACAAAAACAGGCTGAGCAGTTGAATCGCTGAGCAGGGAAGGAAGAGCTTGAGTCATGGCTAAACAGCTTATTCAATCTGAGGAAGAATTTAAACGGATTGCAGAACAGGAAGGCGTTTTCGTCTTCTTTAAACACAGCACCACATGCCCGATCAGCCAGGCAGCATTTCATGAGTTTGATGCCTTTGCAAATCAGCATGAGGATGTGCCGGCTTACTATCTTCAAGTACAAGAAGCCCGGCCGCTGTCCAATTTCATTGCAGAAACATATGGGGTCAAGCATGAAAGCCCTCAGATATTCATCATCCAGAACGGTGAAGTGAAATGGCATACCTCACATTCACAAATTACAGAAGCCGCTATTGAGCAGCATTTGTCATAGAAAAAAGCGTCCAGATATCATCTGGCGCTTTTTTTTTGTAAAAAACCCTTGAACATTGCCCTCACATCATGTAGGATAGCTTCATAGATTACTTTATCACTTAAAAGCGTTTGGGTAATAAAGTAGAGTTTTTATAAAATTTTTTGTATTTCAGTATTTCCATTTGGAATTACTTATAGTAAGATGCATGATAACTACAAAATAAAAAATGAATGTGCAGGGAAAGGATGAAAAAAATGAGCAACACAGAGTTAGAGCTTTTAAGGCAGAAAGCAGACGAATTAAACCTACAAATTTTAAAACTAATCAACGAACGCGGAAATGTTGTAAAAGAGATCGGTAAAGCGAAGGAAGCACAGGGTGTCAACCGATTTGACCCTGTCAGAGAACGCACAATGTTGAACAATATCATTGAAAACAATGACGGGCCGTTCGAAAATTCAACCATCCAGCACATTTTTAAAGAGATATTCAAAGCCGGTTTAGAGCTTCAGGAAGAAGATCACAGCAAAGCGCTGCTTGTCTCCCGCAAGAAAAAACCTGAAGATACAATTGTTGATATCAAAGGCGAAAAAATCGGAGACGGCCAGCAAAGATTCATTGTCGGCCCATGTGCGGTAGAGAGCTATGAGCAGGTAGCTGAAGTCGCTGCAGCTGCGAAAAAACAAGGGATTAAAATTTTGCGCGGTGGAGCCTTTAAGCCTCGTACGAGCCCATACGATTTCCAAGGGCTTGGTGTTGAAGGCCTTCAAATTTTAAAACGTGTAGCGGATGAATTTGATCTGGCGGTTATCAGTGAAATCGTAACTCCGGCTCATATCGAAGAAGCGCTGGACTACATTGATGTCATTCAAATCGGAGCGCGCAACATGCAAAACTTCGAATTGCTGAAGGCGGCCGGCGCAGTGAAAAAGCCAGTGCTTCTGAAACGTGGTCTTGCTGCAACGATCTCTGAATTCATCAATGCTGCTGAATACATCATGTCACAAGGAAATGACCAAATTATCCTTTGTGAGCGCGGAATCAGAACATATGAAACAGCAACGAGAAACACGCTGGATATTTCAGCTGTGCCGATTTTGAAACAAGAAACGCATTTGCCAGTCTTTGTTGATGTTACGCATTCAACAGGCCGCCGTGACCTCTTGCTTCCGACAGCTAAAGCCGCTTTAGCGATCGGTGCAGATGGCGTAATGGCTGAGGTTCACCCTGATCCGTCAGTCGCACTTTCTGACTCTGCTCAGCAAATGGCGATTCCTGAATTCGAAAAATGGCTGAATGAACTGAAGCCAATGGTGAAAGTCAACGCTTAATTGAACAATCCAAAAGGCCGCGCCTGCGGCCTTTTTTTATGCTTTCTCGTTTATTTAGTTATAAAAACCAAGTATACGTTTTCATCATCTATAAAAACGTGTATAATTTCATGAGAAGTAATTAAATTTGATGAATAATGAAAAATAATGTACACTACTGACTTACGCTTACAAATCATAAACGACATAAATTCGGACATTATGACATTTCTCTACATAAAGTGTTTATGCTATAGATAAGGATAAGTGTATCCAGTAAAAGGAGTGGTTTTAGGATGAGCAATATTACGATCTACGATGTAGCGAGAGAAGCTAATGTAAGCATGGCAACCGTTTCCCGTGTCGTGAACGGCAACCCGAATGTAAAACCGACAACGCGGAAAAAAGTCTTGGAAGCCATTGAACGTCTCGGTTACCGTCCAAACGCGGTGGCAAGAGGGCTGGCAAGTAAAAAAACAACAACTGTAGGTGTCATCATTCCCGATATCTCAAGCATTTTCTATTCAGAGCTTGCACGCGGAATTGAAGATATCGCGACAATGTATAAATACAATATTATTTTGAGCAACTCTGACCAAAACATGGAGAAAGAGCTGCACTTGTTAAACACAATGCTCGGCAAACAAGTGGACGGCATCGTGTTTATGGGCGGAAACATTACGGACGAGCATGTGGCGGAATTTAAGCGTTCCCCAGTGCCGATCGTACTTGCTGCTTCTGTAGAAGAGCAGGAGGAAACACCGTCAGTCGCTATCGATTACGAACAGGCGATTTATGATGCCGTGAAGCTTTTGGTTGATAAAGGACATACAGACATCGCGTTCGTTTCCGGACCAATGGCCGAACCGATCAACCGTTCGAAAAAACTCCAAGGCTACAAACGTGCGCTTGAAGAAGCGAACCTTCCGTTTAATGAACAATTTGTAGCTGAAGGGGATTACACATATGATTCCGGACTCGAAGCACTGCAGCATCTGATGAGCCTGGATAAAAAACCGACAGCCATTCTTTCTGCAACTGATGAAATGGCACTGGGCATTATCCATGCTGCTCAGGATCAGGGCTTATCCATTCCGGAGGATCTCGACATTATCGGTTTTGATAATACAAGATTAAGCCTTATGGTTCGCCCGCAGCTTTCAACAGTTGTTCAGCCGACATATGATATTGGCGCCGTTGCGATGAGACTGCTGACGAAGCTCATGAATAAAGAGCCGGTTGAAGAGCATATCGTCGAACTGCCGCACCGTATAGAGCTAAGAAAGTCAACCAAGTCATAAGAAAAACAAAGAGCAAGCTTCACCTTTAAGGTGAATTCTTGCTTTTTTCATGGGGAGAAATGATGAAACGTTTTGATTATCTTACACCTGTTGGATTTGTGTTAGGAACGATTATTATTGTTATTGGGATTATTTCGGGATCGGGAGTAAGCGGTTTCCGCTCTTTTCTTGATCTGACCTCTTTCTTCATCGTAACAGGGGGACTTTGCGCCGCTGTTTTTATCAGTTTTCCGCCAAGAGAGCTGAAAAAAGCGCCCTCTGTGTTAAAGCAGGCATTCATCCGCCAGGAAGACAATGTGAAAGATCTTGTGAAAACCTTTGTCTCCCTTTCCGATCACGCGCGAAAACACGGGCTTTTATCATTGGATGATCAAGCTCGGGAAATCAAAGATCCATTCTTGAAAAAAGGGCTGCTTTTAGCGATTGACGGCTGGGATGAAGAAACGATTCGGCTCGTCATGGATTCAGAAATCGCAGCAATGGAGGAACGGCACCGAAAAGGGCGGCGAGTTTTTGAAAAAGCGGGAGAATTCGCTCCGGCGTGGGGAATGATCGGAACACTCGTCGGGCTTGTGCTGATGCTCAAAAACTTAAACGACCCGCATATGCTCGGACCAAACATGGCCATTGCGCTTCTGACGACTTTATATGGTTCATTACTGGCAAATATGGTCTTCAACCCGATCGCGGCTAAGCTTGAAGAGAAAACAGAAAGTGAAATTTTCATCAAGCAGGTAATGGTGGAAGGGATTATCGGTGTTCAATCCGGAAAAAACCCGCGCAACCTTGAAAGCCAGCTGGTCGTTTTCAGCTCACGGGAAGAATGGCAGAAGCAGCCAAAACAAGTAAAAACAAAAAAGGGATCTGTACATGAAGCTTAGAAGAGAACGTTTTGAAAGAAGGAATGGAAGCGGAAAAAACAGTCAATCTTCGTCCAGCTGGATGGTAACCTTTACAGATCTGATCACTTTGATCCTTGTGTTCTTTATTTTACTCTTTTCGATGTCCCAAATTGATCTGCAAAAATTCAAAGCGGCAGTGGACTCGATCCAGAAGGAAGGCAACGGGCTTCAGCCGGACCAAACATCCATAGAAAAAAAGAATACATCCCCATCTGATACGAAGAAGCAAGAGGATCAGCAGGATCAGCTTCTCAAGAAAGTAAATACATATATAAAAGACAATCATTTGAAGGCCCAAATGACAGCCAAACGGGATGAACGCGGTGTCGTGCTCGTTCTTCAGGAGGCTGTGCTGTTTGATACAGGTGAGGCAAAGGTGCTGAAAAATGCCGAAACACTTCTTCACCAAATTGCCGTTCTTCTTCAAACAATTCCAAATGACATTCAGGTGGAGGGGCATACAGACAGCCGAAACATTTCGACATACCGATACCCGTCGAACTGGGAGCTATCAGCAGCACGGGCAAGTGGAGTTATTCAATACTTCACGTCTAAAGAGAAGCTTCCCTCCAAGCGCTTTATTGCTGTCGGTTATGCGGATACAAAGCCGGTGAAGGATAACAAGACAAATGAACACATGAAGGAAAATCGGCGTGTGGAAATAGTGATCAAAAAATCAAAAACGACCTCTTCGTAAAGGTCGTTTTTTACTTTGTTCTTTGCTGTTCAGAACGTATCGCATATAATGCTTTGCTGACAGTTTGGGCATTTTTTTCTGTAATTTCAGG
Organism: Bacillus sp. FSL L8-0358; assembly: GCF_038593095.1. Taxonomy (NCBI): domain Bacteria; kingdom Bacillati; phylum Bacillota; class Bacilli; order Caryophanales; family Bacillaceae; genus Bacillus; species Bacillus sp. FSL L8-0358. The sequence goes on along the minus strand of NZ_CP151962.1, from coordinate 2,915,212 downwards.
CTTGCGGGGAATCGGAGGATATAAATCAGCCGGATCGCTCCAGCTCGACGGAAGGGCCACGGGGCATTGTTTTTGCCATTTAGCAATCCATTCCGGCGGGACCTCGTGTCCCGGATCAATTCCCTTCATTTCAAGCCATATTCTGGCCCAGGCGCGGGGCACGACACGCCAAATATCATATCCGCCGCCTCCGACTGCAATCCATTTCCCTCCGCAATATTGATGAGCCAAAGTGTGTGCAAGACGGGGGATTTCTTCGTATATATTGATTGTTGCTGATAAATGCGTCAGCGGATCGTAGTAATGGGCATCGGCGCCGTTTTGGCTGATAATGACATCAGGCTCGAAATACGCGGCGACTTCTGAAGCTGCTGTCCGGTAAGCCTCAAGAAAAGAATCATCCTCTGTAAAAGCGTCAAGCGGGATATTAAAGGAATAGCCATATCCTTTTCCGCTGCCTTTTTCTTGGATCTGGCCGGTTCCAGGGAATAAATACCTTCCTGTTTCATGAATGGACAGCGTGCATACGTCAGGATTATCGTAAAATGTAAATTGCACACCGTCCCCGTGGTGGGCGTCCGTATCAATATAAAGCACTCTGGCGCTATATTTTTTCTGGATATATTGAATCGCCACAGCGCTGTCGTTGTATATGCAGAATCCTGATGCTCTCCCGCGAAAGCCATGATGAAGCCCTCCACCAAGGTTTGCCGCATGCAGGGCTTGTCCTGACATGACCCAGTCTGCGGCCGTTAAAGTGCCGCCGACCAAGAGGGATGCCGCTTCGTGCATGCCGGCAAAGACGGGTGTGTCTTCAGTGCCGAGCCCGTAGCTTTCTCCTTCTTCAGCGGGAAGCTTTCCGGCGCCCGCAAGCTTTACGGCCTGAATGTAATCGTCCGTGTGGACAAGGGAAAGCTCCTCTTCCGAAGCGAGTCTGGGGGTGATAATGTCTCCATCATCAAAGGCATTGATCGTCTTAAGCAAATCATATGTTAACAGAACCCGCTGCTGATTAAAGGGATGCTCCTGATGAAACATATAGGTTTGGTAGGATGGAGAATAGATAAATACACTGTCTCTCATAGCAGATCCCTTTGCTCTGACGGCCATACGACGTGGTGTCCATTTCTTTGTAATGCCTGCAAAAACGGCAGCGGATTCATCGTTTTTACACGGAAGACAAGCACTTTTACACCGGGATCGTCATGCGGATAAACAAGCACGCTTAATATTTTCACTTGAAGGTCTTGGCAAAGACTGCTGATCTCAGCGAGGCTTTTGGTGATGTCGTTTACTTTTATCTCAATTTGCGATCCCGGCTGGTCAGCGCCTGTCAATTTGACAAACGTCCGCAGCAAATCGGTTTTTGTTAAAATGCCTATTAATTTTTGATGGTGTACCACTGGAAGGCAGCCGATGCCATGCTCGTAGAACACGGCTGATATTTCTTCGACAAAATCTAACGGATGGGCGCAGACAACATCTTTTTTCATAATTGAATCTACGCTTCGTGTGAGAAATAGGCTTCGTTTGTTTTCTTCAAAAATACTCGGGCTGGCCTGTTTCATGTCTCTGTCTGTAATCATGCCGATCACGTGTCGTTCTTCATCTACAACAGGCAGATGCCTGATATGGAATTCCTTCAGTTTGCATATTGCTGTTTCAAGCGTATCCGTCTTCGTTAATGTAATGACATCTCTTTTCATGATTTGCTCAACAATCATTATTTTTTCCCCTTTGCCAGTGTCAGTTAATACATATAACGATGATAAAAACGGAGCCTGTCAAATTGCTCAATTGATTCTTGGCTGACGTTTTTTCCGATGCGGGCCATCAGACAGTTTGCAGGGTGGGAGCTGATCTCCGGCTCATCCGTTGCAAACCAGACCAATCCGCCTGCATTCATCATCTTTTCCATGATCTTTCTGTATTCCCACACATCTTTTTTCATCCCTTTTAAATCCCAATGCCAGTAATATTCTGTCGTCATCACAATGTAGTTTTCCATTTGTTCATCCATCATGCTGACGGTCAGGAGCGTCTTTCCGACAGCGCATCCCCGATAGTCCGGCGCTACTTCGATGGCTCCGAGCTCAATCAAATCCTCCATATTTCCTTCAGACCATCTTTCGAGCGGGTCAGGATATAAATACGTGACATAGCCGACAATGGTTCGGCCGTCTCTGGCAATAATAATGCGCCCTTCGGGAAGGCCTGCAATGTCGACTAGCGCTTCATGCTGCTCGCGAGGCGGACGAAATGCGGTTAAATCTTTATGAAACTCATAACCTGCCAAATCCTCTGGAGAGACAGGCCCTTCTATCAGTAAAGAGCCGGTTGCTGTTTTGATGTTTGCTGAATGGTATGTTTTATGATGTTCCACTAATTCACCGTCCCATCAATTCTTATAAAAATACATGTCTTCTTTAAGAATACCAAATTATAAAGCGTTTTCAACATGGTTTATATTTTAAAAATTGAGAAGAATATGAATATATACTATAATAATTGTGACAACTTCAGCAAAGGGGGATGTTTGGGCATGAATTTGAAAGCGTTACCAGCAATAGAGGGGGATCATAACTTAAAAAACTATGAAGAAACGTACCGGCATTTTGATTGGGCCGAGGCAGAGAAACATTTCTCTTGGCATGAGACAGGGAAACTGAATGCGGCGTATGAAGCGATTGACCGCCATGCCGAATCGTTTCGAAAAAACAAAGTAGCGCTTTATTATAAAGACGCAAAAAGGGATGAAAAATACACATTTAAAGAAATGAAGGAAGAATCAAACAGAGCCGGGAATGTGCTGAGACGGTATGGAAATGTGGAAAAAGGGGACCGCGTTTTTATTTTTATGCCGAGATCACCCGAGCTTTATTTTATTATGCTAGGCGCAATCAAAATTGGCGCCATCGCCGGGCCGCTGTTCGAAGCATTTATGGAGGGAGCGGTGAAAGACCGGCTTGAAAACAGTGAGGCAAAGGTTGTTGTCACAACACCTGAGCTGCTGGAGAGAATACCGGTAGACAAACTGCCTCACTTGCAGCATGTCTTCGTAGTCGGGGGAGAGGCTGAGAGCGGCACGAATATCATCAATTATGATGAAGCAGCGAAACAGGAAAGCACAAGACTGGATATCGAATGGATGGATAAAAAAGACGGCTTTCTGCTTCACTATACATCAGGTTCCACTGGTACGCCAAAGGGCGTGCTGCATGTCCATGAAGCGATGATTCAGCAATATCAAACAGGAAAGTGGGTCCTTGATTTAAAGGAAGAAGACATTTATTGGTGCACGGCTGATCCAGGCTGGGTGACAGGTACGGTATATGGCATTTTTGCACCGTGGTTGAACGGAGCGACAAATGTCATCGTCGGCGGACGTTTCAGCCCGGAAAGCTGGTATGGAACGATTGAACAGCTTGGCGTCAATGTCTGGTACAGCGCGCCGACCGCTTTTCGGATGCTGATGGGAGCGGGAGATGAAATGGCTGCGAAATATGACCTAACTTCACTCCGGCATGTGCTCAGTGTCGGTGAGCCGCTAAATCCGGAAGTTATCAGATGGGGACATAAAGTTTTTAACAAACGAATTCATGATACATGGTGGATGACAGAAACGGGCAGTCAGCTCATCTGCAACTATCCTTGCATGGATATTAAACCGGGTTCAATGGGTAAGCCGATTCCAGGAGTGGAGGCAGCGATCGTTGACAATCAAGGCAACGAGCTACCGCCATACCGAATGGGCAATCTCGCCATCAAAAAGGGCTGGCCTTCCATGATGCATACCATTTGGAATAACGCTGAGAAGTATGAATCGTATTTCATGCCGGGCGGCTGGTATGTGTCTGGGGATTCTGCTTACATGGATGAAGAGGGATACTTTTGGTTCCAAGGCAGAGTTGATGACGTCATCATGACCTCCGGTGAGCGCGTCGGCCCATTTGAAGTGGAAAGCAAGCTTGTCGAACATCCGGCTATTGCAGAAGCAGGCGTAATCGGAAAGCCTGACCCGGTGCGTGGAGAAATCATTAAAGCCTTTATTGCACTCAGGGAAGGATTTGAGCCGTCTGATAAACTGAAAGAAGAGATCCGCCTATTTGTAAAGCAGGGTCTTGCAGCCCATGCGGCTCCGCGTGAGATCGAATTTAAAGATAAGCTTCCGAAAACCCGAAGCGGAAAGATCATGAGGCGCGTGCTGAAGGCATGGGAGCTTAATCTGCCGGCTGGAGATCTGTCAACAATGGAGGATTAAAAGGCGGCGTTGACACAGGATTTTATTTATGTTAAAAATGATATAGCTTCATATGAAAAGGTAAAGATTGAGACAAGTAGAATATCCTTACGTTCCAGAGAGCTGATGGCCGGTGAAAATCAGCACAGACGGATATATCGAATACACTCATGAACCGCTTTTGCAAACAAAGCCGGCCAGGCTTTCAGTAGTGAAAGAACGGACCTGATCCGTTATCAGGCAAAGTGATAAGACGAATGTTTGCATTCTCTTATTAGTAGGGTGGTACCGCGATAATCAATCGTCCCTTCGTGTAAACGAAGGGGCGTTTTTTATTTTAATTAAAAAAGGAGCTTTATCTTATGACTAACTTACTTGAAGACTTATCCTTCCGCGGATTGATTCAGCAAATGACAGATGAAGAAGGGTTAAATAAACAGCTGAATGAAGAAAAAATCCGCTTGTACTCAGGCTTTGACCCGACAGCAGACAGCTTGCATATCGGACACCTGCTGCCTATTTTAACACTTCGCCGTTTTCAGCTTGCAGGGCATCATCCGATTGCGCTTGTGGGGGGCGCGACGGGCCTCATCGGTGATCCAAGCGGAAAAAAAGCAGAGCGTACATTAAACACTGCTGACATCGTATCCGAATGGTCCCAAAAAATCAAAAACCAGCTGTCCAGATTTCTAGATTTTGAAGCAGCAGAAAACCCAGCTGTCATCGCGAACAACTTTGACTGGATCGGCAAAATGAATGTGATCGATTTCCTTCGTGACGTTGGTAAAAATTTCGGCATCAATTACATGCTGGCAAAAGATACGGTCAGCTCAAGAATTGAATCCGGCATCTCGTACACGGAATTCAGCTACATGATTCTTCAATCTTATGATTTCTTAAATCTTTACAGAGATAAAAACTGTAAACTGCAAATCGGCGGAAGCGATCAGTGGGGCAACATCACAGCGGGTCTTGAACTGATCAGAAAATCAGAAGAAGAAGGAGCAAAAGCGTTCGGCCTAACGATTCCGCTTGTCACAAAAGCAGACGGCACGAAGTTCGGAAAAACGGAAGGCGGCGCGATCTGGCTTGATAAAGAAAAAACATCGCCATATGAATTCTATCAATTCTGGATCAACACAGACGACCGTGACGTTGTCAAATACTTGAAATACTTTACGTTCCTTTCAAAAGAGGAAATTGAAGCGTACGCTGAAAAAACAGAAACGGCGCCAGAAAAACGTGAAGCACAAAAACGCCTGGCAGAAGAAGTGACATCACTAGTTCACGGACGCGAGGCGCTGGAGCAAGCCATCAACATCTCCCAAGCGCTGTTCAGCGGCAATATTAAAGAGCTTTCTGCTCAAGACGTAAAAGTAGGCTTTAAAGATGTTCCTTCTATGGAAGCTGACAGCACCCAAGAGCTTTCACTTGTAGATGTGTTGGTGCAATCTACATTATCTCCTTCTAAACGCCAAGCGCGTGAAGACATTCAAAACGGAGCTGTTTACATTAACGGTGAACGCCAGACGGAAATAAATTATACCCTATCAGCTGAAGACCGTATCGAAAATCAATTTACTGTTCTGCGCCGCGGGAAGAAAAAATACTTCCTTGTGACGTATAAATAAGAAAAAGATCCTTTGTCACTGAAGGCAAAGGATCTTTTTGTTTACCGCATAGGAATGAAAGGAAAGAGTATATTAGATAGGGCAAACACGACCAATCACCACCTTTTAAATGAAAGGAGCGTCAAAGCGTGAATCTCATGTGTACGATTGCAAAAGAACGGCTGCAGCGGGATTATTGGGAGCAGCAGGCGCAGGATAGTGTTGGCCAGCAAGAGGCAAAAGACAAAATAGACGATAAAAAAACCCCGACCGCATAGCGGCAGGGGTTTTTAAAACGATTAACGAGAGTAGAACTCAACGATAAGCGCTTCGTTAATTTCCGGAGCAAGTTCAGAACGCTCAGGAAGACGAGTGAAAGTACCTTCAAGCTTTTCAGCGTCGAAAGTAAGGTATTCAGGAACGAAGTTGTTCACTTCAACAGATTCTTTGATGATAGAAAGGTTTCTTGATTTTTCGCGAACACCGATTGTTTGACCAGGTTTCACTAGGTAAGACGGGATATCAACGCGGCTTCCGTCTACAAGAATGTGACCGTGGTTAACCAATTGGCGAGCTTGACGGCGAGTACGTGCTAAACCTAGCTTGTACACAACGTTATCAAGACGAGAATCTAAAAGAATCATGAAGTTTTCACCGTGTTTACCAGCTAGTTTGCCAGCTTTGTCAAACAAAGTGCGGAATTGACGTTCGTTTACACCGTACATGTGACGAAGCTTTTGCTTTTCTTGCAATTGCAAACCGTATTCTGATAATTTTTTACGTTGTCCTGGACCGTGTGGACCTGGAGCGTAAGGGCGTTTTTCTAATTCTTTTCCTGTACCGCTAAGAGAGATTCCTAGACGGCGGGACAGTTTCCAAGATGGACCTGTATAGCGAGCCATAATGTGACTCCTCCTTTGGTTTTATTTTTGTGGAAAATAAAAACCGTCTGCTCTATTCGACCATGCACATTTTGTTTTCATGTATCCTCGCTCCAGCAGCAGAGAGTTACACGATACACCTTATTGATAAGGAACAAAATGAAAACATAGAAGCTGAACAAAAAGGCTGCAATATTTCACACAAAGGTCATTATATAATTTATTTGTTTTGAAGTCAACCATTCCTCCATTATTGCTTCACCGTTTATGATATAATAAACAAAAATTAGTGGTAAACTTTTAGGTGATAAAAACATGGTAGAACAAACTAAAGATCAATTATCCGCCTTTCATTATCATATGCTCGATTTTTTATTAACCAAATCTGAAAAAGTCACATTCACCGACTCTTTCATATGGCTGACTTCGGCTATTCAAACCTATTTTTCAACCCTTTGTGTTTCGCTTACACCGTCACCATCAGACTTTGTGACAAAACTGGCAGATGGTGAAGCGCGTTTTTCCGCTTCAAAAATAAACGCTTCATGTTATCTGATTGAGGACGGCTCCGGCAGGCGTTTTCATCTTGCGTGCAGGCAGGATGAAGAGATTCCTGAAGGGCTTCCGGACGTGGTTGCTTCATTTTTAAACCAGTCGATGAAACAGGAAAGACTCTATAACAAAACGATCTACCAAAAAAAGATATACAAAATGACAGAGCTGTTCCATTCACTGCTTGATCAGACAGATGTGCTGAAGCAGCTTTTAGAGAGCTTGACCAGCACATTTTCTCTTTTTGAGTTTTCTTTATTTATATCGCACGATCAAGACCAATGTTTAGGGATTCCTGCAAAAGAGCTGTATATGGAAGGGGAAAAATCCGATTCCTTTGCGCTCAAAGTGTATTTGTCCGGAGACCTTTTGCGGAAAAATGAATCTGCCGCCTATATTCCGATCAAAGGACAGCAGGGCACATACGGGGTGTTGAAGGCTGAAGGAACGGGTGACAGCTTTCTTACTGATGCCTGCCTTGATGATATGTCGCTGTTAGCAAACGCCGCGGGAAAAGCGTTTGAAAATGCCCAGCTCTACGAACAATCCAAAGCAAGCATCGCAAATTTGGAATTGATTAATGAAACATCACGACGCCTGAATCAGCGGCTGACATTGACTGATACAATGAATGATCTGGCTGTGAGAATGGCAGAATCGTTTCAGGCAGAAGAAGTGGGATTTTTTCATATAGACCATTTTGAAAACCTAACATTGCTCCCAGGCAGCACAGCATTTTTTAAAGAAGCGAAGCAGTCAGATTTTTATAATGAGCTGAAAGAAAAGCTGTATGAAGGTGAAAAAGGGGTTTTCATCGGGAATGGCCAGTCTGTTTTTGGGAAGGCGGGGTACGGCTCGCTGATGGCTGCTCCGATGATTCAAAACGACCGGCTTTTAGGCTTTGCGGTTTTATTGAAACAGGAGCTGTACGCTTTTACATTTGAAATGTACAAGCTGTTTCAGGCGCTGATTCATCACGCGACACTGGCTGTAACCAATTCAATGCTTCGCGACCGCCTTGAGCATCTCGTGAAAACAGATCAGCTGACTGAACTGTATTCACGAGCGTATTTAGATGAAAAAATTCAATACAGCATGAAAATCCACCAAAAGGGTGTTTTTATTCTTGTTGATATTGATAATTTTAAGAATGTAAATGATACGTACGGCCATCAGACTGGGGACGAGATTTTAATTCAAGTCGCTTCAGTGATTAAAAGCAACATCCGAAAGCATGATGTCGGTGCCCGCTGGGGAGGCGAGGAGCTGGCGATTTATTTGCCAAATGTGCCGGTTGCAGTGGGGAAACGGATTACCGAGCGACTGGTTTATGCGGTCAGAAAAAATACGAAACCCGAGGTAACCATTTCCTGCGGTATATCCTGCTGGACGACAGAAACAAAAAAGTCGCTGAAAGAGCTTGTGCATGAGGCAGATGAAGCGCTCTACAGCGCGAAACGGAGCGGGAAAAACCGTTTGATGATTCATGACTCAATAAAATAAAAAAAGCCCAAAACGATATCAGTTTTGGGCTTTTATATTACTGAGCTAACGCTTTTTCTAGCGTTTCGGCAAATTGAGTTAAGTATTTTTCATCAATTTCGTCGAAACGGTTTTTCACTGGGCTGTCGATGTCCAAGACGCCGACAATTTTTCCGTCTACACGAATCGGAAGCACAATTTCTGATTGAGACGCTGCATCGCAGGCGATATGTCCCGGAAACGCATTTACATCCTCAACACGTTCCACTTTTCCGTTTGCGTACGCTGTGCCGCAAACCCCTCTGCCGAAAGGAATCCGAACACATGCCGGCAGGCCTTGGAACGGACCTAACACAAGCTGTCCATCCTCTTCTTTGGCAAAATAGAAACCCGCCCAGTTGACTTCAGGCAGCGAATGATACAGCAGCGCTGAGGCATTTGCATAGTTAGCTATTTGGTCTGTTTCGTCTTCGGTCATGGCTTCGAGCTGTTTTAGCAGAAGCTGATAGTCTTTTTCTTTATCTCCAGATTGTTTTTCGACATGGAACATGGAAAACCCTCACTTTTTCTATAATATAAAACAAAGTTCCGGCTTTTCTGCCGGCATTTGTCGATAAGTTCTTACAGGAACAGCGGCTTTCTGCTTGAATAGTATCAAGAGGAAGGAGTGAGCCGTATGAAAGTAAGCACCAAAGACAAAATTATTGAATCTGCTGTCATGCTTTTTAACCAAAAAGGATTTTCTGGCACGTCTGTCCGTGAAATCGCAAAGTCAGCTGATGTAAATGTTGCGCACATCTCCTACTATTTTAAAGGCAAAGGAGGCTTGATGGAACACTTAGTTTCAGAGTTTTACGAAGGCTACAGCAAAACGCTTGAAACAGCGGCAAGCAATATCTCTTCTCAAAGCACGCAGGAACATCTTCTTCAATTGGTTTTCGATATTTTATCCTATCAGCATAATCATCGTCAATTAACTCGTTTTGTCTACCGGGAAGTTACAATTGACTCCACATTAATCAGGGAAATTATGTCGACATATCTAATGAAGGAAAAGTATATCTTTCAGCTGATCATTGAGGAAGGAGAAAAACAGCGTGAATATTTAACGCTGCCGCTGCCTCATTTTATTCTCCAATTAAAATCTCTCTTGATGATGCCCTATCTCCAGCCTCAATATATTTCAGAAGTACTCTACATGCAGCCGCACGAGCCGTATTTTTATAAAATGTATTTTGAAGAAATCAAGATTTGGATCAGAAGCGTCTTCCGGACAGGAGACGTGGCGCTCACCAATTAGCACCGTTCCAAAAACGCCTCATACGCATATCCGACATCTCCCGCTTGATGGGCATCTGACCCAAACACAAGCGGGATCTTCTTTTGCTTCGCTTTATTCAGCATCCAATCCTCGATATAAATACCGCCAGCGTAAGTTTTTCTTAAGCCGGAAGTATTGAAGTCGAGCTCCATTCCGTTTTCTTCAATGGCATTCAGGCACAGGGAAACGAGGCCGCGAATATGCTCAGACATGCTGTATGGAAACAGCTTGATGAATTTTTGGACGAGTGTGATGTGACCGACTCTTTTTGGCTTATAAACGCCGAGAGATGCTACAATGGAAGAATAGATACTCCGGTAATATTGTTCGTATACAGCTTCAATGCTTCCGCAGGCTGAAATTAGCTCTTTGAAGGTATGCTCGTCATAATCAAGGCATAGATAGGAGGAGTCTGTGCGCAAAAAATGAACGGATAAGATGCTGTCATCTAAATATGGCCCGTATGTGTCCAGGAATAATGTAATTTCGTCTTCAAATTCAGCGATATAATCGACTTCAAGCCCTGTCCGTATGCTAAGCTGTCCGCGATATTCTTTTTTTAATCCGGAAATTTCATTGATATAGCGTTCCAAAGAAGCTTGCGCCATCGCGCTGTCTTTCAGCGGCGTGGGATCGGTAAAAGAGGGCGGCAATGGGGCGTGTTCGGTAAAAGTAATCGATTCGAACCCTTTTTTTAAGGCTTCTTCTGCATATTGTCTGAGTGTGTCATTGGAGCCGTGAGGGCAAAATGGTGTGTGAATATGTCCGTCTCGCTTTTGCATTGATGTCACCCCATGAAAAAATAGTCAAATCCTGCCGATTTTGCACAAAAAGTTTTTGATTTCTGGTCAAAAAATGTTTGTTACATGGTATCATAATAACAATGAAAACGACAGTTTTTCTCAATACATATCCTGAAATCTTTCTGAATAAATAAAACACCCTGACAGATTAAGGTAAACAGCAAGGGGGCTCATTATGGAGTTTGTCATTGGATTATTAATTGTACTGCTTGCGCTGTTTGCGGCAGGCTACTTTTTCAGGAAAAAAATCTACGCCGAAATCGACCGGCTGGAATCGTGGAAGATTGAAATTCTGAATCGGTCGATCGTGGAAGAAATGTCTAAAATAAAACATTTAAAAATGACGGGTCAGACAGAAGAGTTCTTTGAGAAGTGGCGTGAAGAATGGGATGAGATTGTCACAGCCCACATGCCGAAAGTTGAAGAGCTCCTTTATGATGCCGAGGAAAATGCAGACAAATACCGGTTTAAAAAGGCCAATCAAGTGCTCGTTCATATCGACGACCTGCTGACAGCGGCTGAATCAAGCATTGAAAAGATTCTTCGGGAAATCAGCGATCTTGTCACAAGTGAGGAAAAGAGCCGTGAAGAGATTGAACAGGTGAGGGAGCGCTATTCGAAATCTCGAAAAAACCTGCTGGCTTACAGCCACCTTTACGGGGAGCTTTATGACAGCCTTGAAAAGGATCTGGACGAAATTTGGAGCGGCATCAAACAATTTGAAGAAGAAACAGAAGGCGGAAACTATATTACTGCAAGAAAAGTACTGCTTGAGCAGGACCGCAATCTTGAACGGCTTCAGTCATACATCGATGACGTGCCGAAGCTGTTAGCTGATTGTAAGCAAACGGTGCCTGGCCAGATTGCTAAGCTCAAGGACGGCTATGCCGAGATGAAAGAAAAAGGGTACAAGCTTGAGCATATCCAGCTTGATAAGGAATTAGAAAATCTGTCAAACCAGCTGAAACGAGCGGAACATGTCCTGATGACTGAGCTGGATATTGATGAAGCGTCCGCAATCCTGCAGCTCATTGACGAAAATATTCAATCTGTTTATCAGCAGCTGGAGGGCGAAGTTGAAGCTGGTCAATCCGTACTAAGCAAAATGCCTGAATTGATTATTGCTTACGACAAGCTTAAAGAAGAGAAAGAGCATACGAAGGCGGAAACTGAGCTGGTGAAGGAAAGCTACAGGCTGACAGCCGGTGAGCTCGGCAAACAGCAGGCTTTTGAAAAGCGCCTTGATGAAATTGGGAAGTTGCTATCATCCGTTAAAGATAAGCTTGATGCAGAGCATGTCGCCTACTCACTTTTAGTAGAAGAAGTTGCTTCAATAGAGAAGCAAATTGAAGAAGTGAAAAAAGAGCATGACGAGTATCGTGAAAATCTGCAAGCGCTGAGAAAAGAAGAGCTTCAGGCGAGGGAGACGCTCAGCAATTTGAAAAAAGCAATTTCTGAGACAGCAAGACTGCTGAAGAATAGCAACATTCCAGGCATTCCGAGCCATATTCAAGAGATGCTGGAGAACGCGCATCATCATATTCAAGAAACGGTCAATCAACTAAACGAACTTCCATTAAATATGGAAGAAGCCGGAGCCCATTTGAAGCAAGCAGAAGATATCGTCAACAGGGCAAGCCGGGAATCAGAGGAACTTGTCGAGCAGGTCATCCTAATTGAAAAAATCATTCAGTTCGGAAACCGGTTCAGAAGCCAGAATCATATTTTATCTGAACAGCTGAAAGAAGCGGAAAGACGTTTTTATGCTTTTGATTATGACGACTCTTATGAAATTGCAGCTGCCGCTGTAGAAAAGGCTGCGCCAGGTGCAGTAGAAAAAATCAAAGCTGATATATCCGCTTAGATAATCACGACCATGAAAAAGAGCCCGCAGTGTAATGAGCAGGCTCTTTTTTTTCATTACAGAACGCCTGCGCAATAACGCAGGCGTTCTGTGACATTAACTTATTTCATTAAGCTGTTTGGATGGTCCGATGAATAAGGTAAGCACATAGCCGATAACCGCTCCGACGATTCCTGGAAGCACCCAGCCGATGCCGAGGCTGTAAAGAGGAAGATTCGCATTTAGAAACGCATCTAAAGATCCAAGTGAAAAACCGGCTGCTTTAATGCCGTCTAAAATACTGAAAAGTCCTGTACCGATCAAGCATGCGATGTACACTTCGCGTCTTTCTTTAAAGATCTTATCAATGAAGGAAAGAACGATAATGACAATGGCAAGCGGATAGATAGCTGATAAAATAGGAACAGAAAACGCGATAATTTGCGCGAGTCCGAAATTCGCAATGATCAAGCTGAATAACGTGACAATCGTAACGACAATTTTATATGATAATGCCGGAATAAGTTTTGAAAAATATTGGCCGCAAGATGTGACAAGGCCGATGCTTGTTGTTAAACATGCGACTGTAATCGCTGCTCCGAGTACGATGTTGCCTAATGAACCGAATAAATAATGGGAAGACGCAGATAAAATTTTAGCTCCTTCACCAACAGGACCAATGGCATTTGTGCTTGTTGCACCTAAATAAGCAAGGGATACATAAATGAAAGTCAGGCCTAAAGCGGCAATCACACCTGCTTTAATGCAGGCTGCAGCAAGAGCTTTAGACTGTGTAACGCCTTTGCTTTTTACAGCATTTACAACGACAACGCCAAATACAATTGAAGCAAGTGCGTCCATTGTTTTATAGCCTTCTAAAAATCCTTTAAAAACCGGTGTTCCTTTATATGCTTCTGTCACGGCGCCCAATCCGCCCATCGGCGTGAAGATGGCTTTGAGAACAATGATTAAAATAATTGTGAATTTGATGGGAGTCAGAATTTTTCCGACTCGATCGACAACCTTGGATGGGTTTAACGCTAAATAGTACGTAACACCGAAAAAGATAAGTGTAAATATTAATAAAGAAAGTCTTTCTGGTACGCCAGTCAAAAACGGAACAGCGCCAATTTCATATGAAACAGTTCCTGTTCTCGGGATGGCGAATAATGGTCCGATTGATAAATAAAGCACGACAGTAAAGATTGTGCCGAAAACAGGGTGCGCTTTGTCAGCAAGGCCTTTAGCGTCCTTACCGGTTAATGCGATGGCGATAATGCCGAGAAGCGGCAGGCCTACCCCTGTCAGTAAAAATCCGCCGATGGCCTTCCAGACGTTGTGTCCGGCTGCTTGTCCAAGTTCCGGCGGATAAATCATATTTCCTGCTCCAAAGAATAACGCAAATAGCATGAAACCAATAATAATGGTATCTTTGACAGGCAGTGAGTGTTTCATGAAAAAAATCCTCCTAATAATTATGTTAAAATATTCTGTCAATTAATTGTCAGATAATATGACGAAACGAACAAATCTTATTATATGGTAAAAAAATTAGAAGTCAATACTAGTTTTTCGTAATTTTCTATTAAATTTTGTTATGGTAACATAAATATCATACCTTGTACCGCTTTCATAAAGGAGTAAAAAAGATGATATATTTAGATAATAGTTCTACGACGAAGCCTTACGATGAAGTCTTGAACGTATATGAACAGACAAGCAGCCGATACTTTGGCAATCCTTCATCTTTGCACCGATATGGAGCCGAAACGGAACAGCTGCTTCAAGCAGCCAAAAATCAAATCAAAAGGTCCTTAGGCCTAAAAAAATATGATATTGTATTTACGTCAGGCGCCACAGAAGCCAATAATGCGGCTTTAAAAGGAGCGGCTTTGTCAAAGATAAAAACAGGCAAACATATCATTGCCACTTCTATTGAACATCCATCTGTTGCGGAATCGTTAGAACAGCTGAAAGAGTTGTTCGGGTTTGATATCACTTATCTTTCTGTGAATGAAGACGGATTTGTTTCTATTGAAGAACTAAAAGCAGCCATCCGTCCCGATACCGTGCTTGTCAGCATGATGCATGTGAACAATGAAGTCGGTTCCGTGCAGCCGATTGAAGCGGCAGGAGAAGTGCTGAAAGAGCACTCGAACATTTTGTTTCACGTCGATTATGTGCAGGGCATCTATAAAGTGCCCTTGGCAATTGAAAAGGCCGGCATTGATCTATGTTCAATTTCCGGGCATAAATTTCACGGGCTGAAGGGGACAGGCGCACTTATTGTAAAAGAAGGAACACGCCTTATTCCGCTCATAACGGGAGGCTCTCAGCAAAAAGGCATACGGGCCGGAACAGAACATACTGCTGGAGCGGTTTCGCTTGCCAAGGCCATTAATCTTGCCTCTGCTGATTTTGACACACGGCTTGACACGATGACTGCCGCAAAGGAATTGTTTATGAAAAGGCTGAGTGAAATTGAGGGCGTCGTTATCAACACGCCTCAAATGAATAGCGCGCCGCACATTATTAATTTCTCTGTACCGGGGATTAAAGCGGAAGTGCTTTTACACATGCTTGAGGAACAGGATATTTTCGTCTCCACAACATCGGCTTGCTCGGCAAAAGAACATAAGCCCAGTAAAGTTCTCTTAGAGATGGGCAAAGGAGAGCAGATTGCCGGAAGCAGCATCAGAATCAGTTTAAATTACAGCCAGACAAGCGATGTGGCAGATCCGTTTATGAACGCGCTTCGACCTGGCATCAAAAAATTAAGGAAAATGATGAGGTAGAAACATGAATTACGATCATATATTAATTCGTTTTGGGGAAATTTCGACCAAAGGCAAAAACAGAAAAAGCTTTATTGAGCGCTTAAAACAAAACATCAGACTCGTTTTGAAAGACTATCCGAATTTAAAATACTTTTCCAACAGGGATCGTATGACGATTACATTAAATGGAGAGGATCCTGAGGCTCTTTTTCCTCATTTAAAGCAAGTGTTTGGGATTCAAAGCTTCAGCCTGGCAATTAAATGTGACAGCCGCCTTGATGATATTAAGGCAACCGCACTAAAGGCCATCAAAGATCAATATAAACCAGGTGATACGTTTAAAGTCGCGACAAAGAGAGCGTATAAGCAATTTGAATTAGATACAAACCAGATGAACGCTGAAATCGGCGGCCATATTTTGCGAAATACAGAAGGATTGACGGTCGATGTTCGCAACCCAGACATCCCGCTCAGAATCGAAATCAGGGAAGAAGCAACATTTTTGACAATTCGTGATGAAAAAGGTGCAGGCGGGCTGCCAGTTGGTTCAGCAGGAAAAGCGATGCTGATGCTTTCTGGCGGTTTTGACAGCCCTGTGGCCGGTTTTTATGCGATGAAACGGGGATTGTCGGTAGAAGCTGTTCATTTCTTCAGCCCGCCATACACGAGTGAGCGCGCAAAGCAAAAGGTAATGGATCTGGCGAAATGTCTGTCCCGTTTTGGGGGAAGCATGACACTTCATATTGTTCCATTTACAAAAACGCAAGAGCTCATCCAAAAACAAATTCCTGAAAATTACACAATGACGGCAACCCGCCGCCTCATGCTTCAGATCGCCGACAGAATCAGAGAAAAGAGAAACGGGCTTGCCATTATTACGGGAGAAAGCCTCGGTCAGGTAGCGAGCCAAACGCTTGAAAGCATGTATGCAATTAATGCGGTGACGTCAACACCGATTTTGCGTCCGTTAATCGCCATGGACAAAACAGAAATCATCGAAAAATCACGGGAAATTGGCACATATGAGACAAGCATTCAGCCGTTTGAAGACTGCTGCACGATCTTTACACCGCCAAGCCCGAAAACACGCCCTAAAAAAGAGAAAATTGAACACTTTGAAAGCTTTGTTGATTTCGAGCCGTATATTCAAGAAGCGGTAGATAACATTGAGACAATGACCCTGTATAGCGAACAAGAAGCTAACGATAAATTCGCTGAACTCTTTTAAATCAATTTTCAGCTCCTGTATACAATTACCAAAGTTTTTCTGAATGAAGCCATGTGTTTTGACACATTCTATACTCACAAGGAGGTGAGACACATGGCTAACAATAACTCAGGTAACAGCAACAACCTTTTAGTACCAGGAGCTGCTCAAGCGATCGACCAAATGAAATTAGAAATCGCTTCTGAATTCGGTGTAAACCTTGGAGCAGACACAACTTCTCGCGCTAACGGTTCTGTTGGAGGAGAGATCACAAAACGTCTTGTATCTTTTGCTCAACAAAACATGGGCGGAGGACAATTCTAATTTACAATTTCACATAATGGCTTAGGAGTGGGGGGATCCCCACTCCTTTTCATTTTTTACATATAAAAAAGGACCAGCGGCCTATAAAATCTATGTTTACAGAGGTTGCTTTTAGGCATATCCTTACGGAAAGAGCCTGTATTTATGTATAATGGGTGGAGAAAGTGAGGAGTTGTTCGTGTTAAAACGTGAAGATTTAATTGCCCCTATGCAATATAATTTAGTGAATGAAATGGAAAAGTTCAGTGCCGCTGGACAAAAAACCGCTCTTCTGTGGGAGGACGAGTCGGGCAAGCAAGAATCTTGGTCGTATGAAAAGCTGATGGAAGAAACAAATAAAATCGGAGCGGCCTTAGCTGATCTTGGATTTAAAAAGGGAGACAAGCTGATTGTAATGGTTCCGCGGGTGCTTGAAGCCTATGCTGTTTATTTGGCTATCCTGAAATCAGGAATGGTTGTCATTCCGTGCTCCGAAATGCTTCGCGCGAAAGATCTTGAATACCGGATTGAACATGCAGAGGTAAAAGGCGCCATCGTCTACTCAGAATTTATTGGCGCTTTCCGGGATGTCAGTACGGCTGACAAACTGATTACACTGTCTATTGGTGAAAATGATGCCGGCTGGAAAAACCTCTTATCAATTGAAGCGGACGGAAGCCAATTTAAAACAGCTGACACAACAAGAGATGATATGGCTTTCTTATCTTATACATCCGGGACAACAGGTCAGCCGAAAGGTGTTGTACATACACATGGATGGGCATTTGCTCATTTAAAAACTTCTGCCGGCGCTTGGCTTGATATTTCTGAAAAGGATATCGTCTGGGCAACTGCTGCCCCTGGCTGGCAAAAGTGGGTATGGAGTCCATTTTTAGCGGTGCTTGGCAGCGGAGCAACCGGTTTTGTGTACCACGGCAGATTCAAAGCAGAAAAATATCTAGAGCTTTTAAATCGCTACAAAATCAATGTTTTCTGCTGCACGCCGACAGAATACCGCTTAATGGCGAAGGTCGAGGGCTTGGATCGCTTTGATCTTTCTGCCCTGCACAGCGCTGTTTCCGCAGGTGAGCCGCTCAACCGTGAAGTCATTGATGTTTTCCAAAAGCACTTTGGCATTAAGGTACGGGACGGATATGGCCAAACAGAAAGCACGCTTTTGGTTGGTGTTTTGAAGGATACGCCTATTAAACCGGGAAGCATGGGAAAACCAACACCGGGAAATCAGGTGGAGATCATAAATGAAGACGGTGAAATCTGCATACCTGGTGAGGTTGGCGATATCGCTGTTCACCTCAGTACGCCTGCGCTCTTTAAAGAGTATTTTAAAGATCCGGAAAGAATGAAAACACAAATTCGCGGCGATTATTTCCTAACGGGAGACAGAGCAAGAAAAGATGAGGAAGGTTACTTCTGGTTTGAAAGCCGAAATGACGATATTATTATCAGCTCCGGCTATACGATCGGGCCTTTCGAGGTGGAAGACGCGCTTGTTAAGCACCCAGAAGTAAAAGAATGTGCTGTTGTCGCGAGCCCTGATGAAATCAGAGGCTCCATCGTAAAGGCATATGTTGTCCTGCAAAATCATGAAAAACACAGTGATGAGCTTGTCAAAATGCTGCAAAACCATGTGAAGACGATTACCGCTCCATACAAATATCCTAGAGAAATTGAATTTGTGGAAAGCCTGCCGAAAACGGCTTCTGCAAAAATCAGACGAGTGGAATTAAGAAGACGTGAAGAACAGCTCAAAGCCAATAAAAAGGCGTAAAGAAAGAGAGTGAACGTGAATGAAGGCGATATGGCACGGCGGTTTCATTTATACGATGCTCAAAGAAGGTGATCGGACTGAGGCAGTATATGTTGAGGATGGTGTCATAAAAGGCACCGGCAGCTATGAACGTTTGAAGGAAAAGTACGGGTCGCCGGAAACAGAAGAAATCAGCCTGAACGGAGCAGTGATGTTCCCCGGTTTTGTTGACAGCCATCTACATTTGATCGGCCACGGTGAGAAACAGCTTCAGCTCGATCTGTCCGCACTGACGTCGAAAGATGCAATTTTACAGGCTGCGAAGGAAAGAGAGCGGCAGCTTCCTAAAAATGATTGGCTCATTGGAGAGGGCTGGAATGAAAATCAGTTTGAGACACCTGACTACTTGACTAAGCATGATCTTGATCGCCTGTTTCCTGACAGGCCCGTCTTGCTCAAGCGTATATGCCGGCATGCAATAGCTGTCAATTCTGCGGCTCTTCAAGCAGCGGGAATTTCAAGAAATACCCCTGACCCTGACGGCGGAGTCATTGTAAAAGATGCAAATGGAGAGCCGACCGGACTCCTGTTTGATAAGGCGCAGGATTTGATTCTGAAGGCTGTCCCGCCAGTCTCCCAGCACTATGTTGATGAGGCATTAACGGCTGCAATAAAGGATTGCTGGACAAAAGGCCTGACGGGCGGCCATTCGGAAGACTTGTCCTATTATGGTGATGTTTCGGTGCCGTTGAAAGCTTATGAGAAAGCTGCCGCTGGCGGAAAGTATCCGTTCCGCTGCCATTTGCTCGTTCATCATGAAGCGGTCGATCGATGGGAGCAGCTGGAGAAACCGTCCGGTCCGTATGTGGAGTTTGGTGCGATGAAAATCTTTGCGGACGGGGCGCTTGGCGGGAGAACGGCTTTATTGAAGGAACCATATCAGGATGATCCATCAACAAATGGTGTTCAGGTTCATGATGACGAAACCCTTGGCCGGCTCATTCGCAAAGCGAGAGAAAAAGGGATGGAGGTTGCTGTTCATGCAATCGGCGATCTTGCTTTTGAAAAAGTGCTGAACGCAATTGAAAAGCATCCGCCCAAAAACGGCCGGCATGATCGGCTTATTCATGCCCAAGTGCTTGATAACGAATTAATCGAGAGAGCAGCACGCATGCCGATCGCACTTGACCTTCAGCCGCACTTCGTTGCAAGCGACTTTCCGTGGGTCATTGACCGTCTCGGAAAAGACCGGATGAAGACTGCATTTGCCTGGAAAACTCTTATATCTAAAGGCATTTTATGCGCTGGTGGTTCAGATGCCCCGATTGAGCCTGTTGACCCGCTTCTAGGGATACAGTCCGCGGTTCTCAGGAAAAGCAGTCATGAGCAAAACGGGCCAAGCTATAATGAAAGTGAATGTTTACCTGTATATGAAGCGATAAAGCTTTATACAGAAGGTAGCGCCGGTATCATTTATAAAGAGAAGTCACGCGGAAAAATTGCGGAAGGCTATGACGCGGATTTTACAGTTCTCAGTGGTGATCCGTTTGCCATTGACCCCGCACAGCTTCATCTTTTAGATATTAAAAAAACCGTGATTAACGGCCGGATTGTATATGAGAAATCATAAAAGGACAGGCAGCTGCCTGTCCTTTTAGTTTCTATAAAAAAGTACGCTTCACTTTTTCCCAAAATGAATTGTCCTTTAGTTTGACTGTTTTGATTTGCTTATTAGACAGTTTGATTTCGATCGTTTTCACATTTCTCGTGCTGAGTGCTTCATTGTCTAAGCCAATGATTGGGTGCTCATTGCCGTCCTGTACCACACGAAGGGTCAGCTTTCGGTCAGAGCTGAGGACAAATGGCGAGCCGAGTGTCCGGTAGGTGTTATTGTTAAGAGAAGCAAGCTCAGATACCTGCATGCATGGGAGCAGCGGATCAACAACCGCTCCTGCAACAGACTTGTTATAGGCGGTGCTGCCTGTAGGCGTTGAGATGATCATTCCGTCACCTCTAAACGTTTCAAAGTGCAGATCGTCAATCAGCACGTCCATCACAAAGGTTTTAATGATGCTTGAACGGATGGAAACCTCGTTTAGGCAATGAAAAGGACTGGCGTTATCCACTGTCACTTCAATCAGCGGATATTTTCTGACTTCAATTTGTTCAAACGTCATTGCATCGACCATTTTTTCTCGCTCATCACTATGAAAGTCGCAATATAAATGAGCTTTCCCCTTTTTGGTAATGCCGACGTACAAGCAGTCGTCACGAAAATTTGTCTTTCTGACTGCCTGCAAAAATGTGCCGTCCCCGCCAATGCTAGCGATAATATTGGCGTCTGAGTGCTGGTTTACAACGGTAAATCCATGCTCTTCAGCCAATTGTGTTAACGAGCGGGCTTGTTCGTTTGTTTCCTGATCCTGTTTGTGAAAAAAATAAACATTACGGCGTTGATCGGTCATATCCCATTTCCCCTTTGCTGTCATATTTAAGTTTTTCTGCCATCCAGTATTTGTGATAAAATACCTTTGGCCATAAGTGTACCACGTTTGCCGGCAGCCCGTTAAGCCGGAGCTTTCTCATGAAGTTAAACATTTTTCATATTGAATCGTATAATGAGAGAGTTTAGGAAAAAGGAGGAGAAAAAATGAATGCAAAAAGATGGATTGCATTAGTGATTGCTCTGGGGATTTTCGGCGTGTCTATTATCGTCAGCATCTCTATGAGTTTCTTTGAAAGCGTCAAAGGCGCTCAAACGGATCTCACATCACTGACGGATGAATCGCAGGAAAAGACGCTGGAAAACGGCAGTCTCTCAAGTAAAATTGCCGTATTAGAGGTCAGCGGCACCATTCAGGATAATGGGGACTCAAGCAGTCTGCTTGGTGCAGACGGATATAACCACAGAACGTTCTTAAAAAACCTTGAGCGCGCAAAAGATGACAAGACGGTCAAAGGTATCGTTCTGAAGGTGAATTCTCCGGGTGGCGGAGTGTATGAAAGTGCTGAAATACATAAGAAACTGGAAGAAATCAAGAAAGAAACTAAAAAACCGATTTACGTGTCAATGGGTTCGATGGCAGCATCAGGAGGCTATTACATCTCAACAGCGGCTGATAAGATTTTTGCGACACCGGAAACCCTGACCGGGTCACTCGGCGTCATTATGGAAAGCGTCAATTATTCAAAGCTTGCCGATAAGCTTGGCATTTCTTTTGAAACGATTAAGAGCGGGGCCCATAAGGACATTATGTCTCCTTCCCGTGAGATGACGAAAGAAGAAAAAAACATCATGCAATCGATGGTTGATAATTCGTATGAAGGCTTTGTTGATGTCATTTCACAAGGGCGCAGCATGCCGAAAGCAGAGGTAAAGAAAATTGCGGACGGCCGCGTGTATGACGGACGGCAGGCAAAAAAACTGAACCTCGTTGATGAGCTTGGTTTTTATGACGATACCATTACGGCGATGAAAAAGGATCACAAGGATTTGAAAAACGCCTCTGTCATTTCTTATGAGGAAAGCTTCGGATTAGGCTCACTGTTTTCCATGGGCGCGAACAAAATGTTTAAAAGTGAAATTGATTTTTTGAATATGAGAGAAATTCTATCGCAATCCGGTTCGCCGAGAATGATGTATCTCTATGCGAAGTAGGAGGGAACAATAATGGACGCGACATATGAAGAGTTAGAGCGCAATGACATCAAAGGCCCGCAAGAAGCGGAGCAGCTGACACATGCCTATGCTGGCTTTTGGGTTCGTTTCTGGGCTTTCCTGCTTGATTGGCTCGTGATATGGGGATTAAACCATTTGCTCGTTTCTCCCCTCTTTACCGTATTGGATCTGCCGAAAACATCCGGCATGTTTACCTTCTCGGCTTACAGTGTGACAACGCTTATTGTGTATCTTGCCTACTTCGCACTAATGACTAAATACTTCAGGCAGACGCTTGGTAAAATGGTGTTCGGCCTCAAAGTGGTTTCTGTGAAGCAAGATAGCAAGCTGACATGGAGTACAGTGATTTTTCGTGAAGTGGTTGGACGGTATATTGATAAGATTTGGATTTTATATATCGTTGTTGCTTTTTCACCTACAAAACAGGGGATCCATGATTACATCGCGGATACCACCGTGGTGCATGAAAAATTATACCGCAAATAACCGATAACCCGGACCTCTGTCCGGGTTTATTTTTTTAGGAATTGGCGATAATGCTCCTAGAGGAAGTGAAGAATATGGTGTATGTACTGACAGCCATTCTTATTCTCATAGGGATCGTACTGCTTCTCAGAATGAAAATCCATGTCGCGCTGGAGTATCTTCATGCCGCTGATAATGACAAATTGACTTTGAAGATTACGGCGCTGTTTGGCCTTATAAGGATCAAAAAAACAATCCCGGCGATTAAGGTGAACAAAGAAGACGGAACAGTGGATATCAAACAAAAAACTGAATCTAAAATGAAAAAAAGCAGCGGAAAGAAAAAAATTACACAAAACGATGTGCAGCAAAGCATTAATAAAATCGAAATGCTTTTGCATCAGGTCACCAGACTACGGAAAATCAGCGCGTCTTTTCTCGCGCATTTACATATCACAAAACTAGAATGGGTTACAGTAATCGGAATTCAGGACGCGGCAGTGACAGGTGTGTTAACAGGTGCTGTTTGGGGTGTGAAGGGCGGTATCGCAGCAATGCTCTACGACCACCTGGACTTTGTGAATAAACCTGTCTATGAGGTAATCCCGTCGTTTCAAGTCCCTGTTTCCAAGACCCATTTTCAGTGTATATTCTTTTTTCGCTTTGGACATGCTATGCTTGCAGCTTTCAAATTCGTCAAATACGGACGGGAGCTATCCGTATTAAAGAAGAATCCGTCGGCTAGAATGACTTCAAAGAATGATTCATCAGTTTAAGGAGGAAGCGTATATGGCAGACCATCCCATCCAAGGTTTAATGAAAACCGCAATGGAAAACTTGAAGGAAATGATTGATGTTAACACCATCATCGGAGATCCAGTAGAAACGCCTGATGGAAGTGTGATTTTAACTGTTTCTAAAGTTGGATTCGGATTCGCCGCAGGCGGAAGCGAGTTTGGCGGAAAGCCGGCCGAAAAGAAATCGGAAGACGATGAGACAAGAGAACAGAAACTTCCTTTCGGAGGCGGAAGCGGGGGCGGTGTGTCCATTACGCCGATCGCGTTTTTAATTGTCGGATCGACAGGCATCAGAATGCTTCATTTAGATGAAAATACCCATTTAATAGAGAAAATTTTAGACGCAGCCCCTCAAACACTCGAACGCATCCAGCAAATGTTCAAGAAAAATAACAAGAACCAAGGCCAGGGCCAAAATCAAAACCAAATGAACAATATGAATTATTAAAAAAAGGTTAACTGCGCTGGCCGCAGTTAACTTTTTTTTTTGGCATAAACTTTGCAGTTTGCAGGAAACTTTACTATGATAGAGACATACATACAAAAGGGAGGAATTATAATGGCTGAAATTACATTCAAAGGCGGTCCGGTTACACTTGTCGGACAAGAAGTGAAGGTAGGAGATCAAGCTCCTGATTTCACAGTGCTGACTAACAGCCTTGAAGAAAAATCGTTAGCTGACATGAAAGGAAAGGTAACGATTATTTCTGTTATCCCTTCAATTGATACAGGTGTTTGTGATGCACAAACACGCCGTTTTAACGAAGAAGCTGCAAAGCTTGGAGATGTCAACGTCTACACAATCAGTGCAGACCTTCCATTTGCGCAAGCGCGCTGGTGCGGCGCTAACGGAATTGACAAAGTGGAAACACTGTCTGACCACAGAGATATGTCATTTGGCGAAGCGTTCGGTGTGTATATTAAAGAACTTCGTCTGCTTGCGCGTTCCGTATTTGTCCTTGATGAGAACGGAAAAGTCGTTTACGCTGAATATGTAAGCGAAGCAACAAACCACCCGAACTATGAAAAGCCAATTGAGGCTGCTAAGGCATTAGTGAAGTAAGCAGGGAAAAAAGCTCCAGGCTGCCGCCGGAGCTTTTTTTATGGCAAGGAGGAACACAATATGGAAAAAGACCATGTAGGTGCGGTGTATGAGCTGTTAAACGAAGCCGCGATTATGATAAAGAATGAATTGCAGATTTCATATATAGAGGCGCTGGCCGAAGCAGGAGAAATGTATTTTCTTGAAAAAACGGATCAGCTGAAACTGCCTGCTGATCAGAAAACCAAACAACTTAAGGCTCTGCTAGAAAAAGCGGAATTCGGCACGTATGAGCATGAGTGGGTACGCAAGGCTTTTCAGCTTGCCGTCCTTAAAGGAATGAAAGATATCTCCCATCCAAACAGACAAATGACGCCGGATACGATTGGGCTTTTCATCAGCTATTTGGTGAATAAGTTTATGGCGGACAAAAAGGAACTGGCCATTCTTGATCCAGCCTTGGGAACTGGGAACCTTCTGTTTACCGTGCTGAACCAGCTGTCTGAAAAAACGGCAAACAGCTTTGGCATTGAAATTGATGATGTGCTCTTGAAGATCGCCTATGCCCAAGCGAACCTTCTGAAAAAAGAGCTTGAGCTTTTTCACCAGGACAGCCTTGAGCCGTTGTTTATCGATCCAGTTGACACGGTCATTTGTGATCTGCCAGTCGGCTATTATCCGAATGACGAAGGAGCAGAAGCGTTTGAGCTCAAAGCTGACGAAGGCCATTCCTTCGCTCATCATCTGTTTATTGAACAGAGCGTCAAGCATACCAAACCAGGCGGCTACTTATTTTTTATGATTCCGAATCATTTGTTTGAGAGCTCCCAAAGCGGCAAGCTGAAACAGTTTTTCAAAGATAAGGTTCATATCAACGCACTGTTGCAGCTGCCAAAATCTATTTTTAAAGACGAAGCGCATGCCAAAAGCATCCTTGTGCTTCAGAAACAAGGAGAGAATACGAAATCGCCGGGGCAAATTCTGCTTGCGAATCTTCCGTCTTTCTCCAATCAAAAGGCGATGCTTGATATGATGGCTCAATTTGATGAATGGTTTAAAAAAGAAAAGTAAGTGTTTTAAAAGCAGCTTAGGCAGCCCTATGAGGTCGATGCCTAAGCTGCTTTTATTTGACCGGACTTGACGAATTGAATCCAGCTTTGAAACACAAAATACAGAGGGAAAAACCGCAAATTGTAAGCGTTCATCAATACGAAACCTATAGGGAATGTGTCTGAAAATAACGACTTCTTATTGTAAGCGTTATCAATACGCAAGTTGACTTGAAAAGCCGACATGACAATGTTTAAATGGAAAAGTCAGATATTTTTCGGAGAAGATGTTGATATTCACCGGGAAAAAAGTACGAAAAACGAAGTTGTTGATACAGAGTATAAAGGAGCGTCAATCATGTCCAAAATTATTGCAATTAACGCAGGAAGCTCGTCTTTGAAATTTCAGCTTTTCGAAATGCCTTCAGAAACCGTTTTAACGAAGGGTTTAGTTGAACGAATCGGTATCGCCGACAGCGTATTCACAATTTCTGTGAACGGCGAAAAAAATACAGAAGTAACTGATATTCCGGATCATGCGGTAGCTGTTAAAATGCTGCTGAATAAGTTGACGGAATTCGGCATTATTAAAGACTTGAATGAAATTGACGGAATTGGCCATCGTGTCGTTCACGGCGGAGAAAAATTCAGCGATTCTGTTTTATTAACGGATGAAACCATTAAGGAAATCGAAGATATTTCTGAATTGGCACCGCTTCACAATCCGGCAAATATCGTTGGAATTAAAGCGTTCAAAGAAGTGCTTCCAAATGTTCCTGCGGTAGCTGTATTTGATACGGCATTCCACCAAACAATGCCTGAGCAGTCTTACCTGTACAGCTTGCCGTATGAATACTATGAAAAATTCGGCATCCGTAAATACGGCTTCCACGGCACTTCACATAAATATGTAACTGAGCGTGCGGCAGAGCTTCTCGGCCGTCCGTTAAAAGACTTGCGCCTGATTTCCTGCCACCTTGGAAACGGAGCAAGTATTGCCGCTGTTGAAGGCGGAAAATCAATTGACACATCCATGGGCTTTACGCCGCTGGCCGGTGTAGCAATGGGTACACGCTCTGGAAACATCGACCCTGCCCTGATACCATACATCATGGAGAAAACAGGCCAAACGGCTGACGAAGTATTGAATACATTAAACAAAAAAAGCGGACTGCTCGGCATTTCCGGTTTCTCAAGCGATCTTCGTGACATCGTTGAAGCAACGAAAGAAGGAAATGAGCGCGCGGAAACGGCTCTTGAAGTATTCGCAAGCAGAATCCACAAATACATCGGTTCTTACGCTGCAAGAATGAGCGGTGTCGATGCGATCATCTTTACTGCCGGTATCGGTGAAAACAGTGTGGAAGTCAGAGAACGCGTTCTTCGCGGTTTAGAATTCATGGGCGTATACTGGGATCCTGCGCTTAATAACGTGCGCGGCGAGGAAGCTTTCATCAGCTATCCGCATTCTCCGGTAAAAGTCATGATCATTCCGACTGATGAAGAAGTCATGATTGCGCGCGACGTTGTTCGTTTAGCAAAATAAATCGCATGAAAGCACATTCTCTTGAATGTGCTTTTTTGTTGATGCATGATAGTGACAGACAGAAAACATAAAAGAGGTGGGCCAATGAGCGTTCAAGAGCATAAACAAGAAGCTCCCGATATCGTTCGGTGCAAAGTGATTACTGTCAGTGACACGAGGACAGAGGAAACCGATAAAAGCGGCAAGCTGATGATCTCATTTATAGAAGAAGCCGGTCATCATATTGCTGCATATGAAATTGTAAAAGACGAAAAGGATGCTTTGCAGCGGTCAGTGCTTGCGGGCTGCATGGATGAACAGACAGACGCGGTACTCTTAAACGGAGGGACAGGCATAGCAGATCGGGATGTCACAATTGAAGCCATTACGCCGCTGTTTTCGAAAGAACTGCCCGGCTTTGGAGAAATATTCAGGATGCTGAGTTATACAGAGGATATCGGCTCTGCTGCAATCATGTCGAGAGCAGCTGCCGGCGTCATTCAGCATACCGCTGTTTTCTCAACGCCAGGCTCAAGCGGCGCGGTAAAGCTGGCAATGAATAAGCTGATTATTCCCGAACTTGCGCATGTGGTCAGAGAAATCAGAAAAGACAAGTAAATGAATAAATACTACGAAACTTCACCTGAAATTTAGGTGAAGTTTTTTTTATAAAAGGCTTGAAAAAACGAAACGTACTTGTTAAAGTGTATACATACAAAATGTATTTTTATTAAATATAATTTATTTTTATACAAAAATAGAAACACGGTTGAGAGGGGATTATTATCATGTCAGAACAGAAAAAAGTCGTATTAGCATACTCAGGAGGTCTTGATACTTCCGTCGCAATAAAATGGCTTCAGGAGCAAGGATATAATGTAATCGCCTGCTGCCTGGATGTCGGTGAGGGCAAAGATTTGGCATTTGTTCAGCAGAAAGCGCTTGAAGTCGGCGCGACAAACTCCTACGTGATCGATGCAAAAGAAGAATTTGCACAGGATTACGCGCTTATCTCTTTGCAGGCCCACACGATGTATGAAGGAAAATACCCGCTTGTTTCGGCATTATCTCGACCGCTGATCGCGAAAAAACTGGTTGAAATTGCGGAAAAAGAAGATGCACAGGCGATTGCCCACGGATGCACAGGGAAAGGAAATGACCAGGTTCGTTTTGAAGTCTCCATTAAATCATTAAACCCTGATCTTGAAGTCATCGCGCCGGTTCGCGAATGGCAGTGGTCACGTGAAGAAGAAATTGAATATGCGGCTAGCCGCGGCATTCCGATTCCGATCAATCTTGACAGCCCGTATTCTATCGACCAAAACCTCTGGGGACGCGCCAATGAGTGCGGCATTTTAGAAGATCCATGGGCGGCGCCGCCAGAAGGTGCATACGATTTAACAGCTCCGCTGGAAAAAACGCCGGACACGCCGGAAGTGATTGAAATTGCATTTGAACAGGGCGTGCCTGTCTCCATTGACGGTGTTTCCTACTCGCTTTCTGAGCTGATCTTGAAGCTGAATGAAATGGCGGGCGCGCATGGTGTCGGACGTATCGACCACGTGGAAAACCGCCTCGTCGGCATTAAATCCCGGGAAGTATACGAATGCCCTGGTGCGATGACACTGATCAAAGCGCATAAAGAATTAGAAGATTTGACACTGGTGAAAGAGGTAGCCCACTTTAAACCGATCATCGAGCAAAAAATGTCAGAAATCATTTATAACGGCTTGTGGTTCTCGCCGTTAAAAGACGCGCTGCACGCTTTCTTAAAAGAAACGCAAAAGCATGTCACAGGCATTGTCCGCGTGAAGCTGTTTAAAGGCCATGCAATTGTAGAAGGACGTAAATCGGAATACTCTCTATATGATGAAAAACTTGCAACATATACAAAAGACGATGCATTTGATCACCATGCAGCAATCGGATTTATCGAGCTTTGGGGACTTCCGACAAAAGTGAACAGCATCGTGAAAAAGAAGGAGCAGATTAAAGCATGAAGAAGCTTTGGGGAGGCCGATTTCAAAAAACACCGGAAAAATGGGTCGACGAGTTCGGCGCGTCCATATCATTTGACCAAAATTTAGTTGCTGAAGACATTACAGGGTCTCTCGCACATGCTGCCATGCTGAAAAAATGCGGTATTCTGACAGCAGAAGAAGAGCTGAAAATCCGAGAGGGCCTGAATACCCTTTTGCAAAAAGCAGAGGAGGGAACATTGGAATTCTCAGTCGATTATGAGGATATTCATTTGAACATTGAGAAAATGCTCATTGACGAAATTGGTCCTCTTGGCGGCAAGCTGCATACCGGCAGAAGCCGGAATGACCAGGTGGCGACTGACATGCATTTATACTTGAAGAATCATGTCGGCCACATCATCGAGCTGATTGAGGCATTCCAAAGTGCGCTGATTGAAAAGGCGGAAGCGAACGTTGAAACGATTCTGCCGGGCTACACACATCTGCAGCGCGCCCAGCCGATTTCATTCGCTCACCATCTGCTTGCGTATTTCTGGATGCTTGAGCGCGACAAGGAGCGTTTTCAGGATTCAATGAAGCGGATTAACAAATCTCCGCTCGGCTGCGGGGCGCTCGCGGGAACAACCTTCCCAATCGACCGTGATTATTCAGCGGAACTGCTCGGCTTTGATGCCATTTATGAAAACAGCTTGGACGGCGTCAGTGACAGAGACTTCATTTTGGAGTTTTTAAGCAACAGCAGTATGCTGATGATGCACCTATCCCGTCTCGCTGAAGAAATCATTTTATGGTGCTCGCAGGAGTTTAAATTCATCGAGCTTGACGATACGTACGCAACAGGAAGCAGCATGATGCCGCAAAAGAAAAATCCTGATATGGCGGAGCTGATCCGCGGCAAAACAGGACGCGTATACGGCGATATGATGGGACTGTTTACGATCATGAAAGGACTTCCGCTCGCTTACAACAAAGATCTGCAGGAAGACAAAGAGGGCATGTTTGACACGGTGAAAACGGTGGAGGGCAGCCTGCAAATCTTCACAGGCATGATCCAAACAATGACTGTAAACAAAGACGTCATGAAGCAAGCGACAAAACAAGACTTTTCAAACGCGACGGAACTGGCCGATTATTTAGCTAAAAAAGGAATGCCGTTCAGAGAAGCGCATGAAGTGGTCGGGAAACTTGTGTACACATGCATCGAAAGAGGGATCTATTTAAGCGATATGCCGTTTGGCGATTTTCAGCAGGCGAGCACACTATTCGAAGAAGATATTTACACTGTATTAGACCCTTACTACGCAGTTGAAAAAAGAATGAGCGCCGGGGGCACCGGATTCAAACAGGTAAAGCAGGCGCTTGAAAAAGCGAAAGCTTGCGTGGAAGCAGGAGTTTGTTAAAATTTCCTTCATAAAATCCCGTCATTATAGCCAACCTACCTCTATAATGATGGGAGGCAGAATGATGAAAAAAGAACCGGAACGCTATATTTATGATGAACAAGAAAGCCAGGAGACAACAAGGCTCATTTCAGAAGCATATCAAAGCGGTTATGTCGATATGCCTGATCAGGAGTCTTCATCTCCTGCAGAATAAGCTGTCTGTACAGGCAGCTTTTTTTGTATGCCAAAGTGTAAAAAGTGATATTGCAAGCCTTTTATAGTAAAGTAGAAGAAGAAACACTTTATTGAAAGCGGCGACGTTGCTTTGGGAGGTATTCATGTGCGACATGCTTTAATTACTGCCGGTTCGAAGGGTTTAGGCCGCAAAGTGACTGAAACGTTGCTTGCAAAGGGGTATTCAGTAACAGTCAATTACAGACAGGATGAGGAGGCAGTCGGCCGCCTGAAGGAAGCCTGTCCCGATTGTCTTGACCGGCTGCAATTTGTAAAAGGTGATGTCACCAAAAAAGAAGATCTGCTGCGTATTGCAGAGGCTGCCTTAAACCGCTTCGGAAGGATCGACTTTTTGATTAACAACGCGGGACCATACATATTTGAACGTAAAAAGTTAGCCAATTATACTGATGATGAATGGTATGGCATGCTGGAAGGAAATTTAAGCGCCGTCTTTCATTTATTCAAAGCGGTTATTCCTATTATGAGAAAACAGCAATTTGGGCGCATCATTACGTACGGATTCCAAGGTGCGGCTCACGCGCCCGGCTGGCTTCACCGATCGGCATTTGGCGCTGCGAAAGTGGGCTTGGCTTCTTTGACGAAGACAATTGCCATTGAAGAAGCCGAATTCGGTATAACCGCCAACATGGTTTGCCCGGGAGACATTGTCGGCGACATGAAAGAAGCATCGATAGAGGAAGCCAGAATGCGAATCGGCAAAGAAAAAACGCCGATAGGAAGATCCGGTACAGGCGAGGATATCGCCCGGATTATCGCTTTCTTGTGTGAGGAGAACTCAGACCTTGTGACAGGGACTGTTATTGAAGCCACAGGAGGCCTCAATGTCATTAACAAGAATCAAACAACATAAGTTTTTCAGCTTTTTAAAAAGGGAAAATAAAA
Source organism: Bacillus sp. FSL L8-0358 (assembly GCF_038593095.1). NCBI lineage: Bacteria > Bacillati > Bacillota > Bacilli > Caryophanales > Bacillaceae > Bacillus > Bacillus sp. FSL L8-0358. The sequence goes on along the minus strand of NZ_CP151962.1, from coordinate 2,883,364 downwards.
AAATCAAAATCATGTGACGAGGTGAAAGAAATGAAAGTGACATATCACGGACATTCTGTAATCACAGTGGAAACGAAGGACCATCATATTATTTTTGATCCGTTTTTAACAGGGAATTCATTAACGGATATAAAGCCGGAGGATGTAAAAGCGGATGTCATCTTACTAACGCACGGCCACAATGACCATGTCGGTGATACTGAACAAATCGCCAAGCAAAATAACGCGTTGGTTATAGCCCCAAACGAGCTCGCTGTGTACTTAGGCTGGAAAGGCTTGAATGTTCATCCAATGCATATTGGCGGCTCCCGCCAGTTCGATTTTGGAAAAGTGAAGCTCACACAGGCCTTTCATGGATCAGCCATCACAGATGAAGAAAACAAAACGATCACTTACACAGGCATGCCTGCCGGTATTTTGCTGACTGTAGAAGATAAAACGATTTTCCACGCGGGCGATACGGCTCTTTTCTCTGATATGAAACTCATTGGCGAATTGAATCATATCGACCTTGCTTTCCTGCCGATTGGCGATAACTTTACGATGGGACCTGAAGACGCCAAGCTTGCCGCTGAATGGCTGCGCGCAAAACAGGTCGTGCCGGTGCATTACAATACATTCCCGGTCATCGAACAAGACCCAGAAGCATTCGCTGACAGCCTGCCGGGCGGAGTCGGCAAAGTCATGTCGGTCGATGAGACGATCGAGCTTTAAACCGTGAAACCATCTCCTGATGAATCAGGAGGTGGTTTTTATTTTTTCAGTTATCCTGTAATGGTCTTATTAGAGGTTCCTTCCAATTCTTTGCTGTGCTGCTGAAAACGTTTGGTTATCCGGGCGATTAAGTCCTTCGTGGCGCGGTCAAAATGATTTTCTTTTTGATTTGTCAACAGCCCTATGGGCGGGGTGATATCCAGGTTCAGAATTGGAATGACTTTAGTGCCGTTGAACGGTTTAGAATGTGCGGTGCTGGTAAAGATTGAAATTCCGATGTTTTCACGTACGTAATATTCATGTGACATGCTGCTTGTGAGCTCCATTTTTTTGTAGCGATTCCCGAGTTCTCTATGTAAGTGCTGTTCAATTTGTAAGCGAATGGGGCAATTGGCCGGCGTAAATATGAAGCGCTCTTCTGCTAAATCAGACAAATGGACAGCCTTCTTCTCAGCGAGCGGATGTTGATCAGATACAATCACATTTAATGTGTCATAAAAAAATGGATGGTAGTAATTTTCAAGAATCAGCTCCGGCTCGCCGCAGACTGCAAAATCAATCGTCCCGTCTAAAAGCTTTTGACTGCAGGTATTGGCGTCATCAACCTTGATATTAACCGTTATCTTTGGGTAATCCTTTAAGAAATCCTTTAAAATCTCGGGGAATATCAGACTGGCGGTCGGCTCTGAAACCCCGATGTTGATAATGCCTGCCTCTTCTTCCTTTAAGTCGGAGAGGTTGTGTTTAAGCGCCTCGTATTGCATCAAAAGATCTCCTGTTCGTTCATAAAAAAGTTTCCCTGCTTTTGTCAACTGCAGGCTTTTTCCTCTTTCAAACAGCAGTACGCCTAAATCCTGCTCCAATTGCTTCATACGCATCGATATCGTCGGCTGCGAGTAGTTGAGTTTTTCTGCTGCTTTATAGAAGCTTCCAAATTTTACAATCGTATGAAACGTTTTGATTGAGCGTAACTCCAATGTGTTCCCTCCTGTTTTTCATCATTAAAAATACTGAAGTGAAGGTTTACTTTTTTTGATTAGTCAAAGATCAGAGTATGCTTTATAGTATAAACAATAAAAGCTTAGTAAACAAATAGGAATTATATATTTTGAGAAGAGGAGTGACAAAAATGAGTGAGGATATTTTTCGACTGGCAACTGTTGAAGATGCATCGGAGCTGTTGAAACTGGTTAACAGCGCATTTCAGCCCATTCGGCAGCTGGATATTGATTGGCCATCCACGAGAGCTGATATCCAAATGGTATCAGAAAATATTGAACATCATTCAGCGATTGTGCTGGAGCGGGATGGGAAGCTGATTTCAACGATTACAATCAGGTTCCCGTGGGAGAGTGAGACGCCTCCTTCAAAATATCCGTTTGTGTGGTGGTTTGCGACACTGCCGGAATATAAAGGGCAAGGCGCCGGAAGTAAGCTGCTTACGTATGTTGAAGAAAAAGTGCTTCGAGATATGCTGAAGGCTCCTGCGCTGACACTCGGCACATCGGCGCGCAAGCATCCTTGGCTTGCTGACATGTACAGAAGGAGAGGGTATGAAGTGTATTTTGAGCAGGAAAAAGACGGGGACATAGGTGTGATGATGCACAAGGTTTTGATTCCGGAACGATTTAACCCAACGCTTTTAGGTGCGCCCAGCTGGGCATGATGTGAGGCAGCCTATGAATAAGCGTAAAGGATTGGTTTTGCTGCTGTCAGTGTTTGCATTACTTGGCGGGGGATGTTCGCAAACAAATAACAAAACAGATCGTCAGGCTCAAACGGTCATAGTCGGCACTGGAACAGATTTTCCGAATATTGCGTTTTTAAATGAAAAAGGCGATTTGACCGGGTATGACATTGAAGTGATGAAAGCCATCGATAAGGAGTTGCCTCAATATACATTTGAATTTAAAACGATGGATTTCTCAAATTTGCTGACGAGTCTCGGAAATAAAAAAATTGATGTGATTGCGCACAATATGGCCAAAAATAAAGAACGAGAAAAGCGTTTTTTGTATCATAAAGTCCCATATAACTACTCGCCGATGTACATCACGGTGAAAGAGGATAATCACAAGATTCATACATTAAAAGACTTACACGGAAAAACAGTCATAGTTGGCGCCACGTCAAATGCGGCAGATTATATTACAAAGTACAACAAAACGCACGGCAGCCCGATTCATTTGAGATATGCGGGACAGGGAAGCAATGACACCGCCAATCAAATTGAAACCGGGCGCGCAGATGCAACAATAGCTACACCGTTTGCCGTCGATTTTCAGAATAAAACGCACGCCTTCCGCCAAAAGACAGTCGGTGACGTGTTATTAGATACCGAGGTGTACTTTATGTTTAATAAAGGCAGCCAAACCTTGGCGGATGACACGGATCAAGCGATTAAAAAGCTGGAGAAAAACGGAACGCTAAAAAAACTAAGCCGAAAATGGCTCGGGGCAGATTATTCAAAATCAAGTTTTGAAAAATAAATGGGGCGATGAGATGAAAACGAAAGCAGCATTCATGGCAATATTATTTTCGCTTATAACAGTTCTGTCAGCTTGCGGTGCAGGCAGTCAAACGACGGGAGCCGGGCAAAAGAAGGTACAGACGATCACGGTCGGAACTGGAACCCAATTTCCGAATATTTGCTTTATCGATGAAAAAGGCGATTTAACCGGTTATGATGTCGAACTGATCAAAGAGCTTGATAAGCGCCTGCCACATTATAAATTCACATTTAAAACGATGGAATTTTCCAACCTGCTTGTCAGCCTCGGACAGCATAAAGTCGATATCGTGGCACATCAAATGGAGAAAAGCAAAGAGCGTGAGAAAAAATTTCTGTTTAACAAGGTTGCTTACAACCATTTTCCTTTAAAAATTACTGTGCTTCAAAATAACGATACGATCCGTGGAATTGAAGACTTAAAAGGAAAACGGGTGATTACGAGTGCAACCTCCAACGGAGCGCTTGTACTGAAAAAATGGAATGAGGATAATGGACGGCCGTTTGAGATTGCCTATGAGGGCCAAGGCGCAAATGAGACTGCGAATCAGCTGAAATCGGGGCGTGCGGACGCAACGATCTCAACGCCTTTTGCAGTAGACTTTCAAAACAAGACGAGCGCTATTAAAGAAAAAACCGTCGGTCATGTGCTTTCAAATGCCAAAGTGTATTTTATGTTTAACAAAAATGAACAAACGTTAAGTGACGATATTGATAAAGCCTTACAGGAAATCATTGATGACGGAACGCTGAAAAGGCTCAGTTTGAAATGGCTTGGTGACGACTATTCCAAAGAGCAGTATTAGGTAAAAAGAGAGGGAGCAGTGATGGAAAAAGCGTTTGATATGAACATGATTGGAAATTTTGTGCCGACGTTAACCGCTTATTTACCGGTTACATTATACATTTTAACACTGTCCTTGCTTTTCGGTTTTGTATTAGGACTCTTTCTGGCACTGCCCCGCATCTACAATATGCCAATTGTAAATCAATTGGCAAAAGTGTATATCTCATTTTTCAGGGGAACGCCTATCATGGTGCAGCTTTTCATCGTGTTTTACGGAATCCCGGCGCTTACGGGGCTTATCGGGATTGATACAACAAAAATGGACCCGTTTTATGCTGCTGTCGCAACCTACGCGTTAAGCAATGCAGCGGCAGCCGCAGAAATCATTCGAGCGGGGGTGGGCAGTGTAGATAAAGGCCAAACGGAAGCGGCGTACAGTATTGGCTTAAGCGGTAGTCAGGCCTTCAGGCGAATCGTTCTGCCCCAGGCACTTGTCCAGGCGTTTCCGAATATGGGAAACATGGTGATCAGTTCTTTAAAAGATACATCTCTAGCTTTTTCAATAGGTGTTATGGATATGTCCGGAAGGGGCCAAACACTGATTACCTCAAGCAACCATTCTCTTGAAGTTTACATTGCGCTATCCATTGTTTATTATGCTGTAGCGATTTTATTCGAATGGTTCTTTCGAGTGGCAGAAAAACGAATCAAGAAGAATCAAACAAGGATTGTTACTGTTTTTGACATGAACATACATTGATATATTTCTTCGGATGAGGGGGGAGAAGATTGCAATTTGACTTTCCGTTTATCGTTTCCGCCATGAAAGAAATGGTAAAGACCATTCCTCTGACATTGATGATGGCTGTTTTGCCGATTATGTTTGGATTTCTCGTGGCTCTTGGAAATATAATTGTTAGAATTTTTAGAATTAAGGGCTTGGTGGCTTGCTCAAGGTTTTATGTGTCTTTCTTTCGAAGTACACCTGCAATTCTTCACATTATGTTGATTTATTTAGGGATACCGCCTGTTGCAGATCAAGTCAGCAGTTTTTTTCATCTCGGCTGGTCCGCCAATGAGATACCGGTCTCCATGTTTGTCATCATAGCCTTGTCTTTAACTGCCGGAGCTTATCTGACAGAAATCATCCGGTCGGGCATTCTGGCGATGGATACCGGACAGGTCGAAGCGGCTTATTCAATCGGCTTGACACACAGCCAAACCTTTCGGCGTGTAATATTGCCGCAGGCGCTGATGGTTTCCATCCCAAACTTCACAAATTTGGGTATCGGCTTTTTGCATACCACCTCTATCGCGGCTATAGTGGCTGTCCCAGAGATTACAGGGACGGCGACTATCGTTGCTTCTGATAATTATGCATTTTTAGAAGCGTTTATCGGAGCAGCGATTATCTATTGGGTGCTGACTCTTATCCTAGAATCCGTAAATGGAGTATTAGAGAGAAAGGCAGCCAGATTTCAAGGAGGCACTTTATGATTGAGATTAAGAATATCCATAAACAGTTTGGCATCCACCATGTATTAAAAGGGATAAATCTCACGGTACGCAAGGGAGAAGTTGTGACGATTATCGGGCCGAGCGGATCAGGGAAAACCACCTTTTTACGGTGCCTGAATTTATTAGAACGTCCAGACGAAGGGATCATTTCTATACATGACAAAGTGATTAATTGCAGCTTTCCGTCCAAAAAAGAGGTTCACTGGCTCAGAAAACAGACGGCAATGGTATTTCAGCAATACCACCTGTTTGCTCACAAAACGGTAATTGAAAATGTCATGGAGGGCTTGACGATTGCCCGGAAAATGAGAAAACAAGACGCGTATGCCGTAGCGGAAAATGAACTGAGAAAGGTCGGGCTTCAAGATAAATTGAACGCTTATCCGAGTCAGTTATCGGGAGGACAAAAGCAGAGGGTAGGGATAGCAAGGGCGCTTGCCATTCATCCTGATGTGCTGCTGTTCGATGAGCCGACGGCAGCGCTTGACCCGGAGCTGGTCGGTGAAGTGCTTGAGGTAATGCTGGAAATCGTGAAAACCGGAGCCACCATGATTGTTGTTACACATGAAATGGAGTTTGCAAGAAGGGTCTCTGATCAAGTTGTTTTTATGGATGAAGGAGTCATTGTTGAACAAGGAACCCCGGAGGAAGTCTTCCGCCATACCAAAAAAGACAGAACGAGGCAGTTTCTCCGCCGTGTTTCGCCGGAATATTTATTTGAACCAAAAGAACACATAAAGGAGCCGGTGATATGATCCGCTTAAGTATTTTAGACCAAAGCTTGATTGGTGAAGGGGAGACAGCAGCTGATACATTACAGCATACAGTGAAATTGGCGCAAATGGCTGAAGAGTGTGGATATTACCGATTTTGGGTGGCCGAACATCACAATAATGATGAGATTGCAGGGTCTGCACCCGAGGTTCTTTTAGGCTATCTTGCTGCAAGCACAAGAAAAATTCGTTTAGCATCAGGCGGAGTGATGCTGCAGCATTACAGCTCCTATAAAGTAGTGGAGCAATTCCATCTTCTATCAGCGTTAGCTCCCGACCGTATAGATCTTGGAGTGGGCAAAGCGCCCGGCGGGTTTCAGCTGTCCACAGACGCGCTGCAGGCTGAATATAAAAAACCGGTGCGTCAGTTTGATGAAAAACTGGAGGAGCTTACTCATTTCGTTCGGGATGATTTTCCTGATACCCACCGCTATGCTGCATTGCGTCCTAGGCCGCAGGTTGATCGGAAGCCGGGTATTTTTCTATTGGGAGGAAGCGCAGAGAGTGCCATTTCGGCTGCAAAACTGGGAATCTCTTTTGTCTTTGCTTACTTTATTAACGGTGAAGAGGAAGTGCTGAAGGAAGCCCGCCGAGCATTTGACGCGCATCTCCCGCCAGGATCTGAGGCTGAATTTCATCTTGCCCCCGCTGTTTTTGCGGCACATACAAAAGAAGAAGCGGAAAAACATATTGTGTCGCGTGAATCGATAAAAGTGGTTTTGAAAGACGGGCGTAAGGTCAACGTCGGTTCCCGCGAACAGGCTGAGGCCTATCTGGAAAACGTCACAGAGCCCTATGACATCATCGTGCAAAAAACCGGGATTATTGCCGGAACAAAGGAAGAAGTGGCAGAAGAATTAACACGTTTATCAGGCACATACAAAATCAATGATTTTGTTATTTTTACACCGATCAAAAATGCTGAAGAAAAACAGCTGTCTTATCAGCTGCTGAGCGATGCAGTTTTAGCTGCAAAACGTTAAGGAGGGACAGAAGAATGAGTGATGTTTTGAACATTGTGGTTTGGAGTAAAAAAGGCTGTTCGTATTGTGAAGAAGTCAAGAATTATTTGAATGAAAAAGGGTTCCCGTTCCAAAATATCGATGTTTCAGAAAAAGAAAAGCTTAGAGATATTTTACAGGTGAAATATGGGGTACGCCATGTGCCTGTGGTTGAAATTGGGCGCGGCAATCACTATCAAGGGATAACTGAAATCGGCATTGAACACCTTGATCTTGCACTTGCGAATTATATCCAAAGATAAAGGAGGCAAAAAGATGACACGTTCAGATTTTATTCAGTTTGGAGCCATGATTCACGGTGTCGGGGGAACAACTGACGGCTGGCGTCATCCCGATATTGATCCCTCGGCCAGCACGAATATTGAATTTTACATGAAAAAGGCGCAAACAGCCGAAAAAGGCTTGTTTAGTTTTATTTTCATTGCAGACGGCTTATTTATTTCTGAAAAATCGATTCCTCATTTTTTAAACCGTTTTGAACCGATCACCATTTTATCTGCGCTGGCATCAGTTACCAAAAATATTGGTTTAGTAGGGACGTTCTCTACATCTTTTACTGAGCCATTCACTATCTCCAGACAATTGATGTCGCTGGACCATATCAGCGGGGGCAGGGCAGGCTGGAATCTTGTTACTTCTCCGCAGGAAGGAGCGGCGCGCAACCATAGTAAGTCTAATTTGCCAGAACATACTGAACGTTACGCGATCGCACAGGAGCATTTGGATGTTGTGCGCGGGCTGTGGAATTCCTGGGAGCATGACGCATTTATACACAATAAGAAAACAGGGCAGTTTTTCGATCCGGCGAAGCTTCATCGCCTGAATCATAAAGGAAAGTATTTTCAAGTAGAGGGGCCCTTGAATATCGGGCGCTCTAAGCAGGGAGAGCCTGTAGTGTTTCAAGCGGGTTCATCAGAAACAGGCCGGCAGTTTGCTGCTAAAAATGCGGATGCGATTTTTACCCATTCCAATTCATTAGAAGAGACAAAAGCGTTTTATGCGGATGTGAAAAGCCGAGCTGTTGATGAAGGGCGTGATCCTTCAAGTGTGCGGATTTTTCCAGGGATCAGCCCGATTGTGGCAGATACGGAAGAAGAGGCGGAAAAGAAGTATCGTGAATTTGCAGAATTGATACCGATTGAAAATGCTGTTACTTATTTGGCTCGTTTTTTTGATGATTATGATCTGAGTGTTTACCCGTTGGATGAGCCATTTCCCGATATTGGCGATGTGGGAAAGAATGCGTTTCAAAGCACAACAGACCGGATTAAGAGAGAAGCAAAAGCCAGAAATCTGTCATTGCGGGAGGTAGCACAGGAAATGGCTTTTCCACGGCCTCTATTTATCGGCACACCAGAGCGTGTCGCATCCTTAATTGAAACTTGGTTCAACGCTGAGGCGGCGGATGGGTTTATCATTGGGTCGGATATACCGGGAACACTTGATGCTTTTGTAGAAAAGGTGATTCCGATTCTTCAAGAAAGAGGGCTTTATCGTCAAGATTATCGCGGCGGGACATTGCGGGAAAATCTCGGTCTTGGCATTCCGCAGCATCAATCCGTTTTACATTCATCACATCAATAGGTTTCGTCTGATCGAATGCGGAAGCTGAGAGGGGAGGCTGACTTTTTTGACGATCATTGCCGGTACGGTTGTGAAAGGAAAACAATTAGGCAGAACGCTTGGATTCCCCACGGCAAATGTAGATGCAAAAATGCATGGGCTGCGTAATGGAGTTTATGGAGTTCTGGCGACAGTCAATCATCAATTTCATTTAGGGGTTATGAATATCGGTGTGAAACCGACGGTGGGCTCTAACCTTAAAAGGACATTGGAGATTTTTTTGTTTGACTTTCATAGAGACATCTATGGAGAAAAAATCGAATGCAGCATTCTCTTTAAAATTAGAGAAGAAAGAAGGTTTGATTCTTTGGAGTCTTTAACAAAGCAAATTAAAAAGGATATTTCGTGCGTTGCAAAACGCTTTGAGCTGATTGGGATTATGGCACCGAACAAAAAAGAAAGCCTGCTTTCCCATCAGGAGTTAAATCTTCCGGATCTCTGCTTTTACAAGAAGTGTAACAACCTATATGGCATCAACCGAGGCGTATACAATGTTATTGATAACTGGTTTTTTGAGTACGGAATTACACAAGTAGCTTACAGGCGCATTTATATTTTATCTTTTTTAAGCTTTTTGAAAGAAGATAATCCGAAAGTTTCCAGCAAGTATATAAGATTTGGGGCGGGCGGTCTTGCTGATAAATTGAACCGATTTATTTCATCTTATGTTGAAGAGTCTGAAGAAAATATATTGGGATAGGGAAAGGAGCGGAACATATGTCTTTGGATTATTGGAGAAATATAGAAGGCTCCTATCCATATCAGACTACAGGAAATGACATCCTGAAGTTGAAAGAGGAGTATAATCCCGTAAATTTCTCAACGCTAGAAAAGCAGCTCATCGGCATTCGCCGGCACTTGCACCAATATCCTGAACTGTCAAAAGAAGAATTTGAAACAACTGCTTTTATAAAAAAATGCCTTAAAGAAAAGGGGATACAGATTCGCCCTACTGCTCTAAAAACGGGTGTGTTCGCAGACATAGCAGGGGAGTCAGAAGGTCCGGCGATTGCTTTGAGGGCTGATATTGACGCCTTGCCAATTGAAGAAAAAACAGGATTGCCTTATGCGTCTAAACATAAAGGAATCATGCATGCGTGCGGTCATGATTTTCATACGGCAGCGCTTCTTGGTGCGGCCTTTTTATTGAAGGAAAATCAAGACAGTCTGAAAGGGAAGATTCGTTTATTATTTCAGCCGGCAGAGGAAGCGGGTGCCGGCGCTGCAAAAGTGATAGAGGACGGCCAACTGGATGGCATTGGTGCGGTTATTGGACTTCACAATAAACCGGATATCGCGGTTGGGACTGTAGGGTTAAAAACAGGCCCGCTTATGGCTGCTGTTGACCGATTTAAAGTAGAGATAGAAGGGAAAGGCGCTCATGCAGCATTGCCGCATAATGGTTTTGATCCAATTGTCGGCGCCTCTCAGCTTATTGTCGCCCTGCAAACGATTGTAAGCAGAAATGTAAACCCGCTGCAAAGCGCGATTTTAACCATAGGGAAAATCAACGGTGGCAGCACTTGGAATGTCATTCCGGATACAGTTGTCATTGAGGGCACTGTTCGTACATTTGATTCAGAGGTTCGTGATCAAGTGAAACAGCGTTTTTTGGCAGTCACAGAGCAGATTTCTGCCGCTTTCTCGTTAAAGGCAAATGTGAAGTGGCATTCCGGACCGCCGCCGCTTTGTAATGATGAGGAAATTACGGGGCTGGTGCGAGACGCTGCGCATAAAGCGAAACTTCAAGTCATTGATCCCGCCCCATCAACCGCGGGGGAAGATTTTGCTTATTATCTTGAGCATATTCCGGGATCCTTTGCGTTTTTTGGAACAGACGGTGATCATGATTGGCACCACCCTGCATTTACAATTGATGAAACTGCCATTATCAAAGCCTCTTATTTTTTATATGAAAGCGCCAAGAGATTGTTAGATTCGAATGAAGAATCAAAAATATCTGATTGATATAGATGGGGTGTTCTGATGAAGAAATTAATCGTTTTTGCATTTATTGGTCTATTGTCGCAGTTAATAGACGGTTCTTTAGGTATGGCTTATGGGGTTACCTCAACTTCTTTGTTATTGGCGTTTGGCATCACACCTGCTGTGGCTTCGGCTTCTGTCCATTTAGCGGAAGTCGTAACGACTGCCGCATCGGGAGTGTCGCATATTAAATTTGGCAATGTTGACAAACAAACCGTTTATCAGCTTGTCATTCCCGGCTCTATAGGCGCTTTTTTAGGCGCGGCATTCCTCAGCCATTTACCTGGAGATGTAGCGAAACCCTATATTTCTTTGTTTTTGCTCCTTCTGGGCGGATATGTATTGATCAGGTTTTTATTTCAATATAAACCGGCTCTTGAGAAGAAGCATGTGCCGTTAAACCGAAAACAATCCATCCCATTGGGAGTGATCGCTGGTTTTGCAGATGCCACAGGCGGAGGCGGCTGGGGACCGGTGACCACTCCGATTTTATTATCCCGCAAAGGCTTGAGCCCGAGGAAAGTTGTCGGGACTGTAGACACAAGTGAATTTGCCATCGCCGTATCTGCAACTGCCGGTTTTCTTATTTCATTAGGATGGGAGGACGTCAATTGGCTATGGGTGTTTTCACTAATGGCCGGTGGAATTATTGCTGCCCCTATCGCAGCATGGCTGGTGCAGAAGTTTCATCCGCAATTGATGGGTGTGCTTGTAGGAGGATTTATTATTCTGGTAAATGCCAGAACATTAATAAATGAATGGATCGCAAACACAGCTGTTTATCCATTGATCTATACGGCCATAGGGGCGATATGGCTATCCGCAGTTTTATTTGTTTTATCTAAAATAGGGAATCGAAATATTGTTAAGACAGCGGTTGATGTCCATTTAAAAGAAAAATAAAGGTTTTTCCGCTTTACGATGTAAAAGGAATCACGAGGGCCTTGCGCTTGACTGGAACGAAATCAACGCTGTAAGAAGCCGGTCGGGCTTCTTTTTTATTTTCCAGCCTCATTGCGTATAAATCCTTTGAAACCTTATAATAAAAACAAGAAGACTGTCCTTAGAGGTGAAAGGCTTGGCAACGAAGCATGAACAAATTTTAACGTATATCGATTCACTGCCTGTCGGTGAAAAAATTTCTGTCCGAAGAATTGCAAAGGAAATGAAAGTAAGCGAAGGAACCGCGTACAGAGCGATCAAGGAAGCAGAGAATAAAGGGTTTGTCAGCACGATTGAACGTGTGGGCACAATCAGAATTGAACAAAAGAAAAAAGAGAACATTGAAAAGCTTACCTATGCAGAGGTTGTAAATGTTATAGACGGACAAGTGCTCGGAGGCAGGGCAGGGCTCCATAAGACCTTGAATAAATTCGTCATCGGCGCGATGGAGCTTGACGCGATGATGCGTTACACCGCAGCGGGGAATCTTTTGATTGTCGGAAACAGAATCAATGCACACAGGCAGGCGCTTGAAGCGGGTGCGGCCGTATTGGTGACCGGGGGCTTTAACACGGATGACAGCATTGTGCAGCTGGCAGATGAGCTTGAACTGCCGATTTTATCCACGAGCTATGACACCTTTACAGTTGCCGCGATGATTAACCGGGCAATTTATGACCAGCTGATCAAAAAAGAAATTGTTTTGGTGGAGGACATCCTAACACCTGCTGACCGCACGGTATATCTTTCGCCTAAGGATAAACTTGAAAAATGGTATGAGAAAAATTTTGAAACGGGGCACGGCCGCTTCCCGGTTGTCGACGATCAAATGAAAATCCATGGCATTCTGACATCAAAAGATATTGCTGGCCATGACCGAAATGCATCTATAGAAAAAGTCATGACCAAAAATCCCGTCACGGTTATTGGGAAAACATCTGTCGCTTCAGCTGCGCAAATGATGGTATGGGAAGGGATCGAAGTGCTTCCCGTCACTGACGGCCACCAAAAACTCATCGGCATGATCAGCCGCCAAGACGTATTGAAAGCTCTTCAAATGATTCAAAAGCAGCCGCAGGTCGGGGAGAAGCTTGATGATATCGTTTCAAGGGGGTTTAAAGATGAGGGTGATGATAAAGAAGATCAAACGGTTTACGAGTATGAAGTCACGCCGCAAATGACAAATCAGCTTGGAACCATTTCTTATGGCGTATTTACGACTATTTTGACGCAAGCGGCAAACCGATTTTTGCGCTCGAAAAAACGCGGCGAACTCGTCATAGAGAGCATCACCATTTTCTTTTTGAAGCCTGTGCAGATGGAATCAGTCATCGAAGTCAAACCTCGCATCTTGGAGGCCGGCAGAAAGTTTGGGAAAATGGAAGTGGAAGTGCACAGCCAAGGTCATATCGTGTCTAAAGCGATGCTGATGGTTCAGCTGATGGAAAGAAGCTAAGGGACGTTCAGGCGCCCCTTACGCGTGATCTCTTTCAGCTTCTTTGGCGTGAAGGGGATTGTAATGCCTGAAGGCTTTATAACCTGCCCAAGCGCTTCCTGCTCCTATGACGATAAAGATACCGCCGATTACTAACGTTAATACTGAATGGAATAATATCATTTGGTTAAGCCCGTAGAACAGGACTAGTGACCCTAAGGCCATGCTTGATTTTGCTGAACATATTTCTTTTGCCAAAGATGGCTTTGCCCGTACGCCTTTTACTTTATAGTACACATAAAAGCAGGCTGAAAGCCCAATCAAAAAAACAAGAACCAGCATAAATGAAATCCTCCATCGTAAAAGTTTACAAACCCATTTTATACAAAAACGGGCTTGGTTTTGACGTTATTTTTCTTTTCCGTCGGCAGAGAATGTGATTTAATGAATAAAAACAATAAAGGAGTATCAAATGAAAACAGAATTGATCAGAACCATATCATTATATGACACGATTATCTTACATAGACATGTGCGTCCTGATCCGGATGCCTACGGATCACAGTGCGGGCTTACGGAAATCCTGCGTGAAACATATCCTGAAAAAAATATTTTTGCGGTCGGCACGCCTGAACCGTCCCTCTCTTTCTTATATTCCCTCGATGAGGTGGACAATGAAACATATGAAGGCGCACTTGTCATTGTCTGCGATACGGCAAATCAGGAAAGAATCGACGATCAGCGTTATCCTTCAGGCGCCAAACTAATGAAAATCGACCACCATCCGAACGAAGATCCATACGGTGACCTTCTCTGGGTCGATACAAGCGCCAGCTCAGTAAGTGAAATGATTTACGAGCTGTATTTAGAAGGAAAAGAGCACGGCTGGAAGCTGAATACGAAAGCGGCAGAGCTGATCTACGCCGGCATTGTTGGAGATACCGGACGCTTTTTATTTCCGAATACCACGGAAAAAACATTAAAATATGCAGGCGAGCTCATTCAGTATCCATTCTCTTCCTCAGAGTTATTTAATCAATTGTATGAAACAAAACTGAATGTGGTGAAGCTTAACGGCTTTATCTTTCAAAATGTGTCTTTGTCCGAAAACGGGGCGGCTTCTGTTTTCATCAAAAAGGATACGCTTGAAAAATTCGGCACAACGGCTTCTGAAGCGTCGCAGCTTGTCGGGACGCTTGGCAATATCTCAGGTATTCGCGCCTGGGTGTTTTTCGTAGAAGAAGACGATCAAATCAGAGTCAGATTCCGTTCGAAGGGGCCTGTCATTAACGGACTTGCCCGGAAATATAACGGCGGAGGGCATCCGTTAGCTTCAGGCGCCTCTATTTACAGCTGGGATGAAGCTGATCGGATTTTAGCTGATCTGGAAACATTATGTAAAGAACACGAGTAGAGGGGAGACCCTCTCTCTTAGTGTTCATCTGTGACGGGGATGAACCAGCAGCCGAAATCAGTAAGGTCCTCGTAGACTTGGAGATTGTGTGATTGAAGTTCTTTTTTGATGAGGGAAGCGAGTGAGTTTGTTTCGGCATATGCAGAAAAACCTTGTCTGAGACGGGCTGCTTGATCTTTTGCTAACTGACGGTCACTGTAAACCTCCATTTCCCTTCCTCCTTCCTTTCGCCATTAAGCCTCACATATAGTTTATAAAAAAGAATGGGAAAAAGCGACAGAAGTTTGGAGAATTTGAAAAAAATCCATAATTATGTGGCGAAAGATATTTCAAGTTCCACTGTCAGCCTCGTATAAATAATCAATTCTCTGACGGTTGCCTCGTATTTTTTCTCATTGATCATATAGACTTTATTTTCAATTGTCCGCTTCAAGAGATCCTTTGTTTGATAGACGCTCTCTATGTCTTTTGTAATCACCTCTGAAATATCATCCTTTACATGCTCCTCGAATTTCGTTTTATCCGGCTGTGATATTTTATATTTATCCCCATTCAGCAATTTGACGCTGACGCTTTGAATCAGCAGTTTTCTTTTATTATCTTCATTCAGTTTATGGAGGTCTTCCTGATAGATCGAAATTTGATTGTTCAAGTCTTTTACATGCTCTTTTTGCTTTTCGATGAGGCTGACCTGCTCCTCTTGGAATGTTCCGTAAGTAAACAGGAAAAAGAACCAGCTGATTACGGCTCCGCACATCATTCCCGCGAAAAAACGCTGCCATCCCGGTTTTTTGTAATGCTGGGGGACCCTCATGAAGAAAGATGCTCCTGGGTCAGCCATGATATAATAAGCCAGCCGCTTTGCGCGCCCCCCATGGCCGAAATAATTAAAAGAAGCTGTTTAAAGATATCTCTCGTATTGCCTTCGAGTATGCCGCGTTCAAAGCTGTATACCGCATCAAAGGTGCCTCCGATAGCTGCGACAAGCGCCCATATTTTTAACCGGTTGGCAAGCTTTGTAATGGCTGTAAGCGGGGGTTCGCCTGCCAAGTATGCTCCGAGCCCTCCAATGAGTGCGCCTCCGATCAGCACCCCTAACGCAATGAAGTAGCTATTGATAAAATTCACCATAAATCCTGCTTCCTGATCCATCTTTATCACCTCACCTTTTATATCATATTGAGCTTTCAGGACAAGTATGATGATGAGTCAAAAAAGAACATTTGTTTCTTTTGGAAACCGGCCTTATAATGAAGGAAGAAATGGATCGTAATGAGAAAGAGGTGATAGCATGTCTTTTGTTCACCTGCAAGTGCATAGTGGGTATAGCCTGCTAAACAGCGCCGCGGCTGTGGAAGAGCTCGTCAGTGAAGCTGACAGGCTCGGATATGCGTCTTTGGCGCTGACAGATGATCATGTCATGTACGGAGCTATTCAATTTTATAAAGCTTGCAAGGCGAGAGGGATCAACCCAATAATTGGTTTGACGGCTTCTGTTTTTACAGATGACAGCGAGCTTGAAGCATACCCGCTCGTCCTGCTGGCAAAATCAAATACAGGCTATCAAAACCTGCTGAAAATCAGCAGCGTTCTGCAATCTAAATCAAAAGGCGGACTGAAGCCGAAATGGCTTCACAGTTATCGAGAAGGGATTATCGCAATAACGCCCGGCGAAAAAGGATATATTGAAACGCTTCTTGAAGGAGGGCTGTTCGAACAGGCTGCTCAAGCCTCGCTGGAATTTCAGTCAATATTCGGAAAGGGAGCTTTTTATTTCTCCTATCAGCCTTTTAAAGGGAATCAAGTCTTGTCTGAGCAGATTCTAAAGCTGTCAGAAGAAACGGGTATCCCTGTTACGGCCACAGGCGATGTGCATTACATAAGGAAGGAAGATAAGGCTGCCTACCGTTGTTTGAAAGCGATTAAAGCGGGGGAAAAACTGACGGATGCACCCGCTGAAGATTTGCCTGATCTCGATTTGAAACCACTCGTAGAAATGCAAAACATTTATCGAGAGCATCCCGAGGCACTGCAAGCTTCTGTAGAGATCGCGGAACAATGCCGGGTTGACGTCAGTCTCGGGCAGACCCGTCTACCGTCTTTTCCGACCCCAGACGGAACGTCCGCTGATGATTATTTAACGGATATCTGTATGGAGGGACTCCGCAGCCGTTTCGGCAAGCCTGATGAACGATACCTTCGCCGTCTTCAATATGAGCTTGATGTCATCAAGCGGATGAAGTTCAGCGATTACTTTCTGATCGTGTGGGATTTTATGAAGCACGCCCATGAAAAAGGGATTGTTACAGGACCGGGAAGGGGTTCTGCGGCAGGTTCTCTTGTGGCATATGTCCTGTATATCACAGATGTTGACCCGATTAAGCATCACCTTCTGTTTGAAAGATTTTTAAATCCCGAACGCGTCAGCATGCCGGATATTGATATTGACTTTCCCGATACTAGAAGGGATGAAGTCATTCAATATGTTCAGCAGAAATACGGTGCAATGCACGTCGCACAGATTATCACCTTTGGAACACTTGCGGCAAAGGCGGCGCTCCGGGACGTCGGCAGAGTATTCGGCGTCAGCCCGAAGGAGGCAGATCAGCTTGCAAAACTCATTCCTTCAAGACCGGGCATGACGCTGGATGAAGCGAGACAGCAGTCACCGCAGCTGGATAAGCGGCTTCGGGAGTCAAGCCTGCTTCAGCAAGTCTATTCAATTGCCCGGAAAATAGAAGGGCTGCCAAGGCATGCATCAACCCACGCAGCGGGCGTTGTCCTGAGTGAAGAACCGTTAACAGATGTTGTTCCGCTTCAAGAAGGGCATGAAGGGATCTATTTAACGCAATACGCGATGGACCATCTTGAAGACTTGGGCCTTTTAAAAATGGATTTCTTAGGTTTGAGGAACCTGACACTTATTGAATCCATCACTTCAATGATTGAAAAAGAAGAAAATATTAAAATAGATCTTTCAAGTATTTCCTACAGCGATGACAAAACGTTCTCCTTGCTGTCAAAAGGGGATACGACAGGCATTTTCCAGCTTGAATCTGCAGGGATGAGAAGCGTCTTGAAACGGCTGAAACCTTCAGGCCTAGAAGATATTGTGGCGGTCAATGCACTGTACCGGCCGGGTCCGATGGAAAATATTCCGTTATTTATCGACCGTAAACACGGCCGGGCGCTTGTTCACTATCCTCATGAAGATTTAAGGAGCATTTTGGAAGATACATATGGCGTCATTGTGTATCAGGAACAAATTATGATGATTGCTTCCCGTATGGCGGGGTTTTCTTTAGGCGAAGCGGACCTATTGAGAAGGGCGGTCAGCAAAAAGAAAAAAGAAATCCTGGACAGAGAGCGAAGCCATTTTGTTGAAGGGTGCTTAAAAAAGGAGTATTCTGTAGACACTGCAAATGAGGTCTACGATTTAATCGTCAAATTCGCAAACTATGGCTTTAACCGAAGCCATGCGGTGGCATACAGCATGATCGGGTGCCAGCTTGCGTATTTGAAAGCTCATTATCCGTTATATTTTATGTGCGGATTGCTGACAAGCGTCATTGGCAATGAGGATAAAATCTCTCAATATCTTTACGAAGCAAAGGGGAGCGGGATTCGTATCCTTCCTCCGTCAGTGAATAAAAGCAGTTTTCCGTTTACAGTTGAAAACGGATCTGTCAGATACAGCCTCCGCGCGATAAAAAGTGTAGGCGTCTCAGCAGTCAAAGATATATATAAAGCAAGAAAAGAGAAACCATTTAAAGATCTTTTCGATTTCTGTTTTCGCGTGCCGTCAAAAAGCGTAAATCGCAAAATGCTTGAAGCACTTATCTTTTCTGGTGCGATGGACGAATTCGGCCAAAACCGGGCCACGCTGCTCGCATCCATTGATGTTGCTTTGGAACATGCTGAGCTATTCGCCGCGGACGATGACCAAATGGGATTGTTTTTAGATGAATCGTTTTCAATTAAGCCGAAGTATGTGGAAACGGAAGAGCTTCCGCTAGTGGATTTACTTGCGTTTGAAAAGGAAACGCTCGGCATTTATTTTTCAAATCATCCGCTCTCCGCCTTCCGAAAACAGCTCACTGCGCATGGAGCAGTCTCCATTCTGCAGGCTCAGCGGGCAGTCAAAAGGCAGCTTTCACTAGGCGTTCTGCTGTCGAAGATCAAAACGATTCGGACGAAAACAGGTCAAAACATGGCGTTTTTAACGCTCAGTGATGAAACCGGCGAGATGGAAGCCGTAGTCTTCCCTGAACAATTCAGACAGCTTTCACCCGTTTTAAGAGAAGGCGCTCTTTTGTTCACAGCGGGGAAATGCGAAGTAAGACAAGATAAGATCCAATTCATCATGTCCCGGGCAGAATTATTAGAAAATATGGATGCAGAAAAAGCGCCATCGGTTTATATAAAAATAGAAAGCAGTCAGCACAGCCAGGAGATCCTGGCAAAGATTAAGCGCATTTTGCTGGAGCATAAAGGGGAAACAGGCGTTTATCTCTATTATGAAAGGCAAAAACAGACGATTAAGCTTCCTGAGTCGTTTCATATCAATGCAGATCATCAGGTGTTATATCGCTTAAAAGAGCTGTTGGGTCAAAAAAACGTCGTTTTAAAACAGTGGTAACGATTCGCTTTTTGTTATACAATTGGAGCAATTATGTGATCCTGTTTAAATATTCAGATAGATTTACTCCGCAGAATGCAGCAATCAACGCAGCAGTATACGAATCAAAAAATATCCATAAGGAGTGTTTAGGAGAATGTCATTAAGAGAAGAAGCATTACACCTGCATAAAGTCAACCAGGGGAAACTGGAGTCTAAATCAAAAGTAGAGGTCAGAAATGCGAAAGATCTAAGCCTCGCTTATTCTCCGGGTGTTGCAGAACCGTGTAAGGATATTCATGAAGACATTAACAAAGTATATGATTATACAATGAAGGGGAACATGGTAGCAGTTGTAACTGACGGTACAGCTGTGCTTGGCCTTGGAAACATCGGCCCTGAAGCGGCGCTTCCTGTTATGGAAGGGAAAGCAGTCCTTTTCAAAAGCTTTGCGGGCGTAGATGCGTTCCCGATTGCTTTAAACACAAACGATGTTGATAAAATCGTTGAAACTGTAAAATTGCTGGAACCGACATTTGGCGGCGTCAACCTTGAAGATATTGCAGCGCCAAACTGCTTTATCATTGAAGAGCGCCTCAAAAAAGAAACAAACATCCCGGTTTTCCATGATGATCAGCACGGTACTGCCATTGTAACCGTAGCAGGTCTTGTGAACGCGCTGAAACTGTCTGGAAAATCCATGTCATCCATTAAAGTTGTCGCAAACGGCGCGGGTGCGGCTGGCATTGCGATTATCAAGCTTCTTCATCATTATGGCGTTCGCGACATTGTGATGTGCGATTCCAAAGGGGCCATTTATGAAGGGCGCCCGAACGGCATGAACGATGTCAAAAATGAAGTGGCGAAGTTCACGAACCAAGATCGCAAAGACGGTTCTCTGAAAGATGTCATCGTTGATGCTGACGTATTTATCGGTGTCTCTGTAGCAGGCGCGTTAACAAAAGAAATGGTTCAAAGCATGGCAAAAGATCCAATTATCTTTGCAATGGCAAATCCAAATCCGGAAATCATGCCGGAAGATGCGCGTGAAGCCGGAGCAAGCGTTATCGGAACTGGCCGTTCTGACTTCCCGAACCAAGTAAACAATGTTCTTGCATTCCCTGGTATTTTCCGCGGAGCGCTTGATGTGCGTGCCACTCATATTAACGAGGAAATGAAAATCGCAGCGGTTGAAGCCATTGCTTCACTGGTTTCAGAAGAGGAGCTTAGCGCAGACTATGTCATCCCTGCACCGTTTGATAAACGTGTTGCGCCTGCTGTTGCGAAGGCTGTGGCAAAAGCTGCGATGGAAACAGGTGTTGCAAGAATCACTGTTGACCCTGAGGAAGTCGCAGAAAAAACAAGAAAACTTACGATTATTGGTGAATAATTAATTCATTCCAAAAATGGCAGCGCGTTGGCGGAGACCGGCGCGCTGTTCTCAAGTTAAACTGACGGCTGAAATTTTTTTAGGGGGCTAGCCTTAAAAAAATTTCAGCCGGGTTTAACATTATTTTTGAATGCGCTGTCAACCTTGTCGTTTCAACACCTTATCTGATTTCATACAAGCCTTTCCGAGCACGTCATCGAATAAAAAGTTGTCGAATTGAGGATGACAGCGTTTGACAAAAAAAGTACAATAGTTTCGGTAAAGTTATTAGCAAGTCTATCTGTTTGATGACATGCGGTGAAGAGAACCCTTCACAAAAGGGAGGTAATCATTTGTTAAAGGATATATTCACGAAAAAGAAAAAGTATGCTTCCGTACCATCTGATCAAGCGAAGCACGATGTTCCGGAAGGCATTATGACAAAATGTCCTAAGTGTAAAAAAATCATGCTCACTAAAGAGTTGGATAAAAATATGCGGGTATGCATGAACTGCGATTATCATTTCCCAATGAACGCAAAACAGCGTATCGAAAGCTTGATGGATGAACAATCCTTTGAGGAATTCAATCAGGGAATGCTCTCGGAAAATCCGCTTGGTTTCCCGGGATATCTGGAAAAGCTTGAAAAAGATCGCGAGAAAACATCCTTAAACGAGGCTGTTGTGACAGGCAAGGGCACCATCGGCGGACACCCGGCTGTTGTCGCCGTCATGGACTCTTCATTCAGAATGGGCAGCATGGGTTCAGTCGTCGGTGAAAAAATCACGCTTGCGATTGAAAAAGCAAAAGCTGATAAAGTTCCGTTTATTATTTTTACGGCTTCAGGCGGCGCTAGAATGCAGGAAGGCGTATTAAGTTTGATGCAGATGGCTAAGACAAGCTCTGCGTTAAAATTGTTCAGTGAAGAACAAGGTCTTATTATTTCAGTAATGACGCATCCGACTACCGGGGGCGTATCAGCAAGCTTTGCATCCCTTGGCGATTACAATTTCGCTGAGCCTGGCGCGCTGATCGGTTTTGCCGGAAGACGGATTATTGAACAGACAATAGGAGAAAAACTGCCTGAGGACTTCCAAACGGCTGAATTTTTATTAAAACATGGACAGCTTGATGCGGTTATTCATCGCGACGATATGAAAAAAACGTTAGAAAATCTGCTGGATATGCATCAAACAGGAGGTGACATTGAGTGGCTCCAAGATTAGAATTTGAAAAACCGGTGATTGAACTGCAATCCAAAATCGCCGAACTAAAAAAATTCACCCAAGATTCCGATATGGATCTAAGTGCGGAAATCGAACGGCTCGAAGACCGTCTCGCTAAGCTTCAGGATGATATTTACAAAAATCTGAAGCCATGGGACCGGGTTCAAATTGCGCGTCTGGCGGACCGTCCGACAACTCTTGATTATATCGAACACCTGTTTACCGACTTTTTTGAATGTCACGGAGACAGAGCGTACGGGGACGATGAAGCCATTGTCGGCGGGATTGCGAAGTTCCACGGCCTCCCTGTAACGGTAATCGGGCATCAGCGCGGCAAAGACACGAAGGAAAACCTAGTCCGCAATTTTGGGATGCCGCATCCTGAAGGCTACAGAAAAGCGCTTCGTCTGATGAAACAGGCTGACAAATTTAACAGACCGATTATCTGTTTTATTGATACGAAGGGGGCATACCCTGGACGAGCAGCTGAAGAAAGAGGACAAAGTGAAGCTATTGCCAAAAACCTGTTTGAGATGGCCGGCCTTCGAGTGCCTGTTATCTGCATCGTCATCGGTGAAGGCGGAAGCGGCGGAGCCCTTGGTCTGGGAGTAGGCAATCACTTGCATATGCTGGAAAACTCTACTTATTCTGTTATTTCTCCGGAAGGTGCCGCGGCACTTTTATGGAAGGACTCCAGTCTTGCTAAAAAAGCAGCAGAAACAATGAAAATCACTGCGCCGGATTTAAAAGAATTAGGTATTATAGATCATATGATTAAAGAAGTAAAAGGCGGAGCGCACCATGATGTGAAGCTGCAGGCAAGCTATATGGACGAAACCCTTAAACAATCGTTAAAAACTTTGCTGAAGCTGAGCGAAGAAGAATTAGTTCAGCAGCGCTATGAAAAATATAAAGCAATTGGCAAAGTCTCGGTTGAAGATCAATATATCGGGGTAAACTAAATAAACGTGAAGCCTTTGGCTCACGTTTATTTTTTGTGACATTCCTTAAATTTTATTTAAAAACAATTTATTTAATTGTATAATAGGTAAGGTTTCATAGGGAGGATGGAGATCCCTTTTCATTGTTTTTAGGGCAATGATCATGTTATGTTTAATCATATATGTTGCTGAGGTGAATGGAGAATGAAACGTATAGGGGTATTAACGAGCGGCGGGGATTCCCCGGGAATGAACGCAGCAGTTCGCGCAGTAGTCAGAAAAGCGATCTATCATGACGTTGAAGTTTACGGTATTTACAACGGATACGCGGGATTGATCAGCGGAAAGATTGAAAAGCTTGAACTCGGATCAGTAGGCGATATTATACATCGTGGAGGAACTAAGCTTTATACGGCAAGGTGTCCTGAATTCAAAACAGTTGAAGGCCGTGAAAAAGGGATAGAAAACTTGAAGAAGCTTGGTATTGAAGGCCTTGTTGTTATCGGCGGAGACGGTTCATATATGGGTGCGAAAAAATTAACGGAACACGGGTTTCCATGTGTAGGTGTACCGGGTACAATTGATAATGACATTCCGGGCACTGATTTTACAATCGGTTTCGATACAGCTTTAAATACAGTAATTGACGCAATTGATAAGATTCGCGATACAGCGACTTCTCATGAACGTACATATGTAATCGAAGTAATGGGCCGTCATGCCGGCGATATTGCATTGTGGGCCGGTCTTGCAGGGGGCGCGGAATCGATCTTAATCCCTGAGGCAGACTATGACATGCACGAAATCATTGCTCGCTTAAAACGCGGCCACGAACGCGGCAAGAAACACAGTATTATTATTGTTGCCGAAGGTGTAGGCAGCGGTGTTGAATTCGGGAAACGCATTGAAGAAGAAACAAATCTTGAAACTAGGGTATCTGTATTGGGCCATATCCAGCGCGGAGGTTCTCCGAGTGCTGCTGACCGTGTGTTAGCAAGCCGTCTCGGCGCATATGCAGTTGAACTGCTGCTTGAAGGAAAAGGCGGACGCTGTGTAGGTATACAAAACAATAAGCTTGTAGACCATGATATTATAGAAATACTGGAGACAAAACACACAGTTGAGCAAAACATGTATCAGCTTTCAAAAGAACTGTCTATCTAATGTGCAGCTGAAGGCTGAAGATTTCAGAAGGAAGTGAACCAAATGAGAAAAACTAAAATTGTTTGTACCATCGGTCCGGCAAGTGAAAGTATTGAAATGCTTACGAAATTAATGGAGTCAGGAATGAACGTGGCTCGATTAAACTTTTCTCACGGAGATTTTGAGGAGCACGGTGCAAGAATTAAAAATATCCGCGAAGCAAGCAAAAAACTTGGCAAGAACGTTGGTATTCTGCTTGATACAAAAGGTCCTGAAATCCGCACACATACAATGGAAAACGGCGGTATTGAGCTTGAAACAGGCAAAGAGCTTATCATTTCAATGGACGAGGTTGTAGGAACAACAGATAAAATTTCAGTGACATATGAAGGTTTAGTCCATGACGTTGAACAAGGTTCAACGATTCTGTTAGATGACGGCCTTATCGGTCTTGAGGTACTTGATGTAGATGCCGCTAAACGCGAAATCAAAACAAAAGTATTAAACAACGGAACACTCAAAAATAAAAAAGGTGTTAACGTACCGGGCGTAAGTGTCAATCTTCCGGGTATTACTGAAAAGGATGCGCGAGACATCGTTTTCGGTATTGAGCAAGGAGTAGACTTCATCGCACCATCTTTCATTCGACGTTCCACGGACGTGCTCGAAATCCGTGAGCTTCTTGAAGAGCACAACGCTCAGGATATTCAAATCATCCCTAAAATCGAAAACCAAGAGGGCGTTGACAACATCGATGCAATTCTCGAAGTGTCTGACGGCTTAATGGTTGCACGCGGAGACTTAGGTGTGGAAATTCCAGCTGAAGAAGTGCCGCTTGTGCAAAAAGAACTGATCAAAAAATGCAACGCGCTGGGCAAACCTGTTATTACAGCGACACAAATGCTTGACAGCATGCAGCGCAACCCGCGTCCGACTCGTGCGGAAGCAAGTGACGTTGCAAACGCGATCTTCGACGGAACAGATGCGATCATGCTATCTGGTGAAACTGCTGCCGGAAGCTATCCGGTTGAAGCAGTTCAAACAATGCATAACATCGCGTCCCGTTCTGAAGAAGCTTTAAATTATAAAGAAATTCTCTCAAAACGCAGAGATCAAGTGGGCATGACAATTACAGACGCAATTGGACAATCTGTCGCGCATACGGCGATTAACCTGAATGCTGCTGCGATTGTAACGCCGACAGAAAGCGGCCATACAGCACGTATGATTGCAAAATACCGTCCGCAGGCTCCGATTGTTGCGGTTACTGTAAATGACTCTATTTCCAGAAAGCTTGCCCTCGTATCTGGCGTATTCGCAGAAAGCGGCCAAAATGCGAGCTCAACAGATGAGATGCTTGAGGATGCTGTCCAAAAATCATTGAACAGCGGAATTGTAAAACACGGCGATCTTATCGTTATTACAGCAGGCACTGTCGGTGAGTCCGGCACTACAAACTTAATGAAGGTTCATACTGTCGGCGATATCATCGCTAAAGGGCAAGGCATTGGACGCAAATCAGCTTACGGTCCGGTTGTCGTTGCACAAAATGCAAAAGAAGCTGAGCAAAAAATGACGGACGGTGCGGTACTTGTTACCAAAAGCACTGACCGTGATATGATTGCATCCCTTGAAAAAGCGTCTGCTCTTATTACAGAAGAAGGCGGCTTGACTAGCCATGCTGCGGTAGTCGGATTAAGCCTTGGCATCCCGGTTATCGTGGGTCTGGAAAATGCGACATCTATTTTGACAGATGGCCAGGATATTACAGTTGACGCTTCCAGAGGCGCAGTCTATCAAGGCCGTGCGAGCGTTCTTTAATTACAGGTGAAAACGGAAGGGGAATCCCTTCCTTTTCTCTTTATCATGCCTTTTGTTGAACAGAACGTGTTACACGTGTGGGGGGCTTGGATATGAGATTTTTGTTTTTGCTTTTTATTGTGTTTCCGGCAATAGAAATCGGCATATTCCTGTTTTTAGGCAAGCTGATTGGCATTTTGCCGACAGTTTTATTCATGATTCTGACGGGCATTATCGGCGCAGCAGCTGCAAAAAAACAAGGAACCGAAGTGTATTATAAGGTTCAGCGTGATCTTCAATATGGCAAAATGCCGGGGAAAGCGATTGCTGACGGTCTGTGCATTTTCATCGGCGGTCTATTGCTGATGCTTCCGGGCTTTTTATCAGATTTGGCCGGCGCCTGTCTTCTTATCCCATTTACCCGCGGCTGGTGTAAGCCGATTCTGTTCAAATGGCTGAGAGGAATGTCGAAGAATAAGCGGATCATCATCAAATAAAAAACGGCAGCCATGAAAAAACGGCTGCCGTTTTATTTTTGCTGAACGGTGATATAGGACCATATTTCTTTTAATGCGCCTGTTGTGATGAAAGCTTGGATGATGACGAGTACAGCCGGTCCCGCAATCAGTCCTAAAAACCCGAATAATTTAAAGCCGGCAAACAGGGCGATGAGCGTTGCCAGCGGATCGATCCCGATAGATTTACTTAGTATCTTGGGCTCTGTCAGCTGCCGCTGAATAAGAACGACGAGGTACAGGATACCAATTCCGATCGCTTGGGGCAGCTGGCCCGTAATCGATAAATACAAAATCCAGGGCACAAATACGGAGCCGGCACCTAAGTAAGGGAGAAGATCTACAAGCCCGATTAAAAAAGCAATTGTTGCGGCGTGTTCAACCTTTAAGAGAGAAAGGCCGATAAATACAATCACCATCGTGATGAAAACGAGGACGGCTTGTGCTTTGATAAAACCAGTCATTGCTTTTTTTAATTCGCTGCTGATCGCTTTGCTGTTAGCTGTCACACGATCCGGCAGAATTAAAACAAGCATGGCTTTCAGCTTATGCCAATCCTTTGTCATAAAAAAGGTTGCCAGAAGAGAAAAAATCAGAACCGCCGCCGTATTGGGAAGAAGAGCGAAAAATCTCGGGATCATCTCTAGAATGTGGGACAGCAGGAGCCCGGCATTTTTAGCGGCAGAATCACCGAGTGTCTGGATATGAGTGACGATGGAAGCCTGCTGGTTCGTTTCCAATTCTTGAAACAAAAGAGTTAACTCGTTATAGAGCGGCTGAATATGAGTTGTAAACAATTTTTCGCAATATGAAATAAACGTGCTGATATGCGGAGGCAGCGTTTTTGCTAGATAGGCTGTTCCCGTTACGATTTCGGCTACCAGAATGGTGAGCACACCGAAGGCTGCGAGCAGAAAAAAAGCAAGAACGCCCAGAACATTTATCGTTCGGGGGAATCCTGTCACTTTGTCCAAATAATCGACAACAGGATGAATCACTGATGAAAGAATAAGGGCGATCAGGAACGGATAAGTTAACGGAAACGAATAATAGGCCGCAGCTATCGACCCTGCGGTCATTGATATGACAAAGAGGGTTCTGAAAAAAATAGTGATATAAGATTGATTCACGAAAACGGTCCTCCTCTCGTCAGCATGTCCTATTTTTTATATGTATTCACGCTGTTGCTGAATATGAATACATTCATCTTAAAGGAGGGATGGCATGTGTTTACACAAGCGAATTTATTTTTAATTTTACTCTTGGCCATCGCACTTATCGCAAAAAACCAATCATTGCTCTTTGCTGTATCCGTCCTTTTGATCATCAAAATCGTTGGACTTGATCAGAAATTATTTCCGACCATCCAGTCAAAAGGCATTAACTGGGGTGTGACCATTATTACCATCGCCGTTCTTGTCCCGATTGCCACGGGAGAAATCGGATTTAAGCAGCTTGGAGAAGCAATGCGGTCTTCCTACGCATGGATCGCCCTTGGAGCGGGGATCGCAGTGGCGCTGATTGCAAAAAACGGCCTGACCCTGCTTGAAAATGATCCGCATATTACAACTGCTCTCGTGATCGGGACCATTCTTGCAGTCGCGCTTTTTGGTGGAGTTGCGGTGGGACCGCTGATCGGAGCGGGGATTGCTTATTTAGCCATGCAGATCGTAAAACTGTTCACTTCATAAAAAAAAGCGGCCTTAAAGCCGCTTTTTTTGTATGCAAAAACCCGCAAATAAAGGCGTTTTTTCGGGGAAATCACAGAATGAAAAAAAAAATTATAGGTAAACATTTAACAAATGTCTGATTATTGTTTATAATGAGAATAGGCTTAAACTTAAATAAGCTTATAAGAATTTGTTATGTTCTTTCATAAGCAAAGGGTTTTAGTACCAGCAGCCAGTAAAATGTAAGCATTTTCTTTTTGGGGGAGAGAAATACTTGCATCGTGCTTTTTAAGTAAGCCTCATGTTTTTACAACACTCTTAAAGGGGAAATTTATTGAAAAGGAGATGTTATATATGACAGCGACACGCGGTCTTGAAGGGGTTGTAGCAACAACATCATCTGTTAGTTCTATTATTGATGATACCCTTACATATGTGGGGTATGATATCGATGATTTGACAGAGAATGCAAGTTTTGAAGAAATCATCTACTTGCTTTGGCATCTAAGGCTGCCAAACAAAAAAGAGCTTGAAGAGTTAAAGCAGCAGCTTGCAAAGGAAGCTGCCGTTCCGCAAGAAATTATTGAGCACTTCAAATCTTATTCCCTCGAAAATGTTCATCCCATGGCTGCTCTTCGGACAGCAATTTCATTACTAGGCCTGCTAGACAGCGAGGCTGATACCATGAACCCGGAAGCCAACTACAGAAAGGCGATCCGCCTTCAGGCAAAGGTGCCTGGCCTGGTTGCAGCGTTTTCCAGAATTCGCAAGGGTCTTGAGCCTGTTGAACCGAGAGAAGATTACGGTATTGCGGAGAATTTTCTTTACACATTAAACGGTGAAGAGCCTTCACCAATTGAAGTTGAAGCCTTCAACAAAGCATTGATTTTACATGCTGACCATGAGCTGAACGCGTCAACGTTCACAGCGAGGGTCTGCGTCGCAACACTTTCTGACATCTATTCAGGCATTACTGCAGCAATCGGCGCGCTGAAAGGGCCTCTTCACGGCGGAGCGAATGAAGGCGTTATGAAAATGCTGACAGAAATCGGTGAAGTGGAAAATGCTGAGCCGTACATCCGCGCTAAACTTGAAAAGAAAGAAAAAATCATGGGATTCGGCCACCGTGTGTATAAGCATGGTGATCCGCGCGCGAAGCATCTGAAAGAAATGAGCAAGCGCCTGACCAACCTGACAGGCGAAAGCAAATGGTATGAGATGTCGATTCTTATAGAAGACATCGTCACATCAGAGAAAAAGCTTCCGCCTAACGTTGATTTCTATTCGGCTTCTGTATATCACAGCCTCGGTATTGACCATGATTTGTTTACACCGATTTTTGCTGTAAGCAGAATGTCCGGCTGGCTCGCTCATATTCTTGAGCAGTATGACAACAACCGTCTGATCCGCCCGCGTGCAGATTACACAGGCCCTGACAAACAAAAATTCGTTCCGATTGAAGAAAGAGCCTAAAGAACCATTGGAGGCTGGCTTGCGTCAATGAGGTTAGCCTCTTGTTCAGAACATCAAAATTGGGTTACACTTTAAATTGAATGTTGGGAAAAATCATTTTGTTTTCTATTTAAGAAAAATAAAATGTTTTCTAAATATGAATTACATACTGGGAGGTTTTTATTGTGGCACAAGGTGAAAAAATTACAGTCTCTAACGGAGTATTAAACGTACCAAACAACCCGATTATCCCATTTATCGAAGGAGACGGAACCGGTCCTGATATTTGGAACGCGGCTTCGAAGGTTTTGGAAGCAGCAGTAGAAAAAGCATACAAAGGCGAAAAGAAAATTACATGGAAAGAAGTTTACGCCGGAGAAAAGGCTTATAATAAAACAGGTGAGTGGCTCCCTGCTGAAACATTAGATGTGATCCGCGAATATTTCATCGCGATTAAAGGCCCGTTAACGACACCTGTCGGCGGCGGTATCCGTTCTTTGAACGTAGCGCTCAGACAAGAGCTTGACCTATTCGTCTGCTTAAGACCTGTAAGATACTTTACTGGAGTGCCGTCACCGGTAAAACGCCCTGAAGATACTGATATGGTCATCTTCCGTGAAAATACAGAAGATATTTACGCAGGCATCGAGTATGCAAAAGGCTCTGAAGAAGTGCAAAAGCTTATCAGCTTCCTTCAAAATGAGTTAAACGTCAACAAAATCCGTTTCCCTGAGACATCAGGTATCGGCATTAAGCCTGTTTCAGAAGAAGGAACAAGCCGCTTGGTCAGAGCTGCCATTGATTATGCGATCGAGCATGGCCGCAAATCTGTAACGCTTGTTCACAAAGGAAACATCATGAAGTTCACAGAAGGCGCCTTCAAAAACTGGGGCTATGAACTTGCTGAAAAAGAATACGGAGATAAAGTCTTCACATGGGCTCAATATGACCGAATTGCTGAAGAAGAAGGAAAAGACGCTGCCAACAAAGCGCAAAGCGAAGCGGAAGCAGCAGGAAAAATCATTATCAAAGACAGCATTGCTGACATTTTCCTTCAGCAGATCTTAACGCGTCCAAACGAGTTTGATGTCGTTGCGACAATGAACTTGAACGGAGATTACATTTCTGATGCTCTTGCTGCGCAAGTCGGCGGAATCGGCATTGCTCCTGGAGCGAACATCAACTACGAAACAGGACATGCGATTTTCGAGGCGACGCACGGAACAGCTCCTAAATATGCAGGCCTTGATAAAGTAAACCCATCTTCGGTTATTCTTTCAGGCGTTCTGCTTCTTGAGCATTTAGGATGGAACGAAGCGGCTGATTTGGTTATCAAATCTATGGAAAAAACAATCGCTTCTAAAGTCGTAACTTACGATTTTGCTAGATTAATGGACGGGGCGACTGAAGTGAAATGTTCAGAGTTCGGAGAAGAACTGATCAAAAACATGGACTAAGCAAGGAAAAAGCCTAAAACTAGCCATAAAGGAGAAGAGAGACATGGGAAATACTCGTAAAAAAGTTTCTGTTATCGGAGCAGGTTTTACCGGAGCTACAACTGCATTTTTAATCGCTCAAAAAGAGCTGGCAGACGTTGTTCTTGTTGACATTCCGCAATTGGAGAACCCGACAAAGGGAAAAGCGCTTGATATGCTTGAAGCAAGCCCGGTTCAAGGCTTTGACGCAAAAATTACGGGAACATCCAATTACGAGGATACAGCTGGCTCTGACATTGTTGTCATTACAGCCGGTATCGCAAGAAAACCTGGTATGAGCAGAGATGATCTGGTCTCTACAAACGAAAAGATTATGAGAAGCGTTACGCGGGAAATCGTGAAATATTCTCCTGACTCTATTATTGTGGTGCTGACAAATCCTGTTGATGCAATGACATACGCGGTGTACAAAGAATCAGGCTTCCCTAAAGAGCGTGTAATCGGCCAGTCCGGTGTGCTTGATACGGCAAGATTCAGAACATTTGTGGCAGAGGAATTAAACCTGTCAGTGAAAGATGTGACTGGTTTCGTACTCGGCGGACACGGTGACGATATGGTGCCGCTTGTGCGTTATTCTTATGCTGGCGGTATCCCGCTTGAAACTCTTATTCCGAAAGAACGGATTGACGCAATTGTGGAGCGCACTAGAAAAGGCGGAGGCGAAATCGTGAATCTTCTTGGAAACGGAAGCGCGTATTATGCGCCTGCGGCTTCTCTGACAGAAATGGTCGAAGCGATCTTGAAAGATCAGCGCCGCGTCCTTCCTACAATTGCTTATCTTGAAGGGGAATACGGCTATGAAGGCATCTACCTTGGTGTTCCTACAATTGTAGGCGGCAACGGTCTTGAGCAAATCATTGAACTTGAACTGACAGACTATGAAAGAGCGCAGCTGAATAAATCAGTTGAATCTGTCAAAAATGTCATGAAAGTATTATCCTAATAAAAAGAGAGAAAGGCTTGCTTAATACAGCCTTTCTCTTTTTACTATAAATGAAAGCGTTATCATGCACATCTATATTTCTTTTAAAAATGATGTAAAAGGCGAATTGTCGGAATGTCCTGCTTTCGCTAAAATAAAATCATGAAACATGTTAAGATGACATAAAATAGAGAAATAGGATGTCGGGGAATTATAATACTGGAGGCACAGCATGAACAAGAAAATTTTAGTTGTGGATGATGAAGAATCTATTGTTACTCTTTTACAGTACAATTTGGAACGGTCAGGCTATGATGTCATTACCGCCTCGGATGGGGAAGAAGCACTCAAAAAAGCGGAAACAGAGAAGCCTGATTTGATTGTGCTTGATGTGATGCTTCCAAAATTGGACGGAATCGAAGTATGCAAGCAGCTGAGACAGCAAAAACTGATGTTTCCCATTTTAATGCTGACAGCGAAGGATGAGGAATTCGACAAAGTATTAGGGCTTGAGCTCGGTGCTGATGATTATATGACCAAGCCGTTCAGTCCAAGGGAAGTAAATGCGAGAGTAAAAGCGATTTTAAGGCGTTCGGAAATGGCTGCGCCCTCTAGTGAGATGAAGAATGATGAAATGGAAGGCCAGATCGTAATTGGCGATCTGAAAATCCTGCCTGATCATTATGAAGCGTACTTTAAAGAAAGTCAGCTTGAACTGACACCGAAAGAATTCGAACTGCTGCTCTATTTAGGCAGACATAAAGGCAGAGTTCTGACGAGAGACCTGTTGCTGAGCGCAGTCTGGAATTATGATTTTGCCGGAGATACGAGAATTGTTGATGTGCACATCAGCCATCTTCGCGACAAAATTGAAAACAATACCAAAAAACCGATCTACATTAAAACGATTAGGGGATTGGGGTATAAACTGGAGGAGCCAAAAATGAATGAATAAATACCGTGTGCGCCTTTTTTCTGTATTCGTTGTCTGTATGATTCTGGTGTTTTGTGTCCTCGGGCTGTTTTTACAGCAGCTTTTTGAAACATCTGATCAAAGGAAAGCAGAGGAACACATTGAAAAAGAAGCAAAATACTTGGCTTCGCTTCTTGATGCCGGCAATCTGAATGATCAAGCAAATGAGAAAATCATTAAAGATGCAGGCGGCGCGCTTGATGTGAGCGCATCCGTTATCGATACAGACGGCAAGGTGCTGTATGGGTCAAACGGGAGAGCGGCTGATTCCCAAAGAGTGCAGGCGCTTGTTTCTGGCCATGAGGGGATTCTGTCAACAACAGATAACAAGCTTTATTACGGACTTTCACTTAGAAGCGAAGGTGAAAAAACAGGATATGTGCTGCTTTCCGCCTCTGAAAAAAGCGACGGCTTAAAAGGCGAATTGTGGGGGATGCTGACGGCCAGTCTTTGTACCGCATTTATCGTCATTGTTTATTTTTATTCCAGCATGACCTCACGTTATAAAAGGTCAATTGAGTCAGCCACAAATGTAGCCACAGAACTCTCTAAGGGCAACTACGATGCACGGACATACGGCGGCTATATTAGGCGTTCTGATAAGCTAGGACATGCGATGAACAGCCTTGCCATTGATCTGATGGAAATGACGCGAACGCAGGAAATGCAGCGGGATCGGCTGCTGACAGTCATTGAAAACATTGGCTCCGGGCTGATTATGATCGACGGAAGAGGCTTTATTAATCTCGTAAACAGGTCTTACGCCAAGCAGTTTCATATCAATCCGAATCATATGCTGCGCCGTCTTTATCACGATGCATTTGAACATGAAGAAGTGATCCAGCTTGTCGAAGACATTTTTATGACGGAGACAAAGAAATGCAAGCTGTTAAGACTTCCGATCAAAATAGAACGGCGTTATTTTGAAGTGGATGGCGTTCCGATTATGGGGCCGGACGATGAATGGAAAGGAATTGTGCTCGTTTTTCATGACATGACGGAAACAAAGAAATTAGAGCAGATGAGGAAGGATTTTGTGGCCAATGTTTCTCATGAGCTGAAAACGCCGATTACGTCCATAAAAGGGTTTACGGAGACGTTATTGGACGGGGCGATGGAGGATAAAGAGGCGCTTTCTGAATTTCTCTCTATTATTCTTAAGGAAAGCGAAAGGCTTCAGTCTTTGGTTCAGGATTTGCTCGATCTCTCAAAAATCGAGCAGCAAAATTTCACGCTCAGTATCGAAACGTTTGATCCGGCCAAAATGCTTGGTGAGATTGAAACGCTTCTGAAGCATAAGGCGGATGAGAAAGGCATCTCCTTGCAACTGAATGTCCCGAAAGACCCTCAATATGTATCTGGTGACCCGTACAGGCTGAAACAGGTATTTCTTAATCTCGTAAACAATGCGTTAACCTACACGCCTGAGGGGGGCTCCGTCGCTATCAATGTAAAGCCCAGAGAAAGAGACATTCAGATTGAGGTTGCCGATTCTGGAATCGGAATTCAGAAAGAAGAAATTCCTCGCATCTTTGAACGCTTTTACCGCGTAGATAAAGACAGAAGCAGGAATTCGGGCGGAACAGGGCTGGGCCTTGCGATTGTCAAGCATTTAATAGAGGCTCATGAAGGGAAAATTGATGTCACAAGCGAGCCTGGACGGGGAACTGTCTTTACCGTGACGCTGAAACGGGCCGCTGAAAAGTCCGCCTAATGTTTACAAAGGTTTAACAATATCTTCATGCACTGTTAAACCTATGCTGGTAGGATGTAGTAGAACCCCTTCATCCAAGGAGCCAATTTTGACGGCGGGAACCTATTTGTGTTCCCGTCCTTTTTTGTGTCTTCTCTTATAGTTCACGTATTTTCCTTTCAAATTGAACTTTGTTAAAATAAGAGGAGCTAATGACTTTGTAAGAGATGAATGGAAGCCTGAGGCTTCTTAGGAGGAAATTGAATGACGGAACGAAAAAAATTAGTGCTTGTAGACGGAAACAGTCTGGCTTACCGGGCGTTTTTTGCATTGCCGCTGTTAAGCAATGATAAAGGTGTTCATACGAATGCTGTATACGGCTTTGCGATGATTTTGATGAAAATGCTTGAGGATGAAAAACCGACGCACATGCTGGTTGCGTTTGATGCCGGGAAAACAACATTTCGTCACGGCACATTTAAAGAATATAAAGGCGGCAGACAGAAAACTCCGCCTGAGCTTTCCGAACAAATGCCGTTTATCCGCGAGCTGCTGGATGCCTACCAGATCAGCCGCTATGAACTGGAACAATATGAAGCGGATGATATTATCGGCACACTGGCCAAATCGGCTGAAAAAGACGGATTTGAAGTTAAGGTTTTCTCAGGGGATAAGGATTTAACCCAGCTGGCAACGGACAAAACGACAGTTGCCATTACGAGAAAGGGAATTACCGACGTTGAATTTTACACACCGGAGCATGTCAAAGAGAAATACGGGCTTACGCCTGAACAAATCATTGACATGAAGGGTCTGATGGGCGATTCCTCAGATAATATCCCGGGTGTGCCCGGCGTCGGAGAAAAGACTGCGATTAAGCTTTTAAAACAATTTGATTCGGTTGAAAAGCTGCTGGAGTCCATTGACGAGGTGAGCGGAAAGAAATTGAAGGAAAAGCTTGAGGAGTTCAAGGATCAAGCATTGATGAGCAAGGAGCTTGCGACAATTATGACGGATGCTCCGATTGAGGTATCTGTTTCCGCCCTGGAATATCAAGGCTTTAATCGTGAACAGGTCATTGCCATCTTTAAAGATCTTGGCTTCAACACGCTTCTTGAACGGCTTGGAGAAGACAGTGCAGAAGCAGAACAGGATCAATCGTTGGAAGACATTAATGTCAAAACAGTCACAGACGTGACAAGCGATATATTGGTTTCTCCATCCGCATTTGTCGTTGAACAGATTGGCGATAATTATCATGAAGAGCCGATTCTCGGATTTTCGATTGTAAATGAAACGGGAGCTTATTTCATTCCGAAAGACACTGCCGTTGAGTCTGAGGTGTTTAAAGAATGGGTGGAAAATGACGACCAGAAGAAATGGGTCTTCGACAGCAAGCGGGCTGTTGTCGCTTTGCGCTGGCAGGGCATTGAGCTGAAAGGAGCCGAGTTTGATACGCTCCTTGCGGCTTATATCATCAACCCGGGCAATTCATATGACGACGTTGCGAGTGTGGCTAAGGATTACGGCCTGCATATCGTTTCAAGTGATGAATCAGTTTATGGAAAAGGAGCAAAACGGGCAGTGCCGTCAGAAGACGTACTGTCTGAGCACCTTGGCCGAAAAGCGTTAGCGATTCAAAGCCTTCGGGAAAAGCTCGTTCAGGAGCTGGAAAACAACGACCAGCTTGAACTGTTTGAAGAGCTGGAAATGCCTCTTGCGCTTATTCTCGGCGAAATGGAATCAACTGGCGTCAAGGTCGATGTTGACCGTTTAAAACGGATGGGTGAAGAACTGGGTGCGAAGCTGAAGGAATATGAAGAAAAAATCCATGAGATTGCGGGAGAGCCGTTTAACATCAATTCTCCGAAACAGCTAGGCGTCATCTTATTTGAAAAGATCGGTCTTCCTGTCGTAAAGAAAACGAAAACAGGCTATTCTACGTCTGCCGATGTGCTTGAAAAGCTGGCTGACAAGCATGATATTGTCGACTATATTTTACAGTACAGACAAATTGGCAAGCTTCAATCAACATATATCGAAGGGCTTTTAAAGGTGACGAGACCGGATTCGCATAAAGTGCACACGCGATTTAACCAGGCCTTAACGCAAACTGGCCGTCTCAGCTCGACTGATCCGAACCTGCAAAACATTCCGATAAGGCTTGAGGAAGGGCGGAAAATTCGCCAAGCTTTTGTGCCGTCTGAAAAAGACTGGCTCATTTTTGCAGCCGATTATTCACAAATCGAGCTGCGGGTGCTTGCCCATATTTCAAAGGATGAAAATCTGATCGAAGCTTTTACAAATGATATGGATATTCACACGAAAACGGCAATGGATGTGTTCCATGTCGCTAAGGATGAAGTGACATCTGCGATGAGACGCCAGGCGAAAGCGGTCAACTTTGGCATTGTTTACGGGATCAGCGATTACGGTCTGTCACAGAACCTCGGCATTACTCGGAAGGAAGCGGGAGCATTTATCGACCGCTATCTGGAAAGCTTCCAAGGCGTAAAAGCGTACATGGAAGATTCAGTACAGGAAGCGAAGCAAAAAGGATACGTAACAACGCTTATGCATCGCCGCCGCTACATCCCTGAGCTGACGAGCCGGAACTTTAATATCCGAAGTTTTGCGGAGCGGACGGCCATGAATACGCCGATTCAAGGAAGCGCCGCTGATATTATCAAAAAAGCCATGATTGACATGGCTGCCAAGCTGAAAGAAAAACAGTTGAAAGCAAGGCTTCTGCTTCAAGTACACGATGAATTGATTTTTGAGGCGCCAAAGGAAGAAATTGAAATTCTTGAAAAGCTTGTTCCTGAAGTGATGGAGCATGCGCTTGCATTAGATGTGCCGTTAAAGGTGGACTTTGCATCAGGCCCATCTTGGTACGATGCGAAATAAACAGAGATAGGAAGTGATGGATGTGCCGGAATTACCAGAGGTTGAGACGGTCCGGCGCACTCTGACCGGGCTTGTAAAGGGAAAAACAATCAAATCGGTAGAGATCAGATGGCCGAATATCATCAAACGGCCTGCCGAACCGGAGGAATTTGCGCGAAAACTAGCAGGAGAAACGATACAGTCCATCGGAAGACGGGGAAAGTTTTTACTGTTTCATTTAGATCATTATGTTATGGTTTCTCACCTTCGAATGGAAGGGAAATACGGTCTTCATCAAGCCGAGGAGCCTGACGATAAACACGTGCATGTCATATTCACGATGACGGATGGAACCCAGCTTCGGTACAGGGATGTGCGGAAATTTGGAACCATGCACTTATTTAAACCGGGAGAAGAAGCGGGCGAGCTCCCGCTTTCTCAGTTAGGTCCGGAGCCGGATGCAGAAGAATTTACGAGTGCGTATTTAAAAGAACGGCTTGCGAAAACAAACCGCGCTGTCAAAACTGCCCTACTGGATCAAAAAACGGTAGTTGGACTAGGGAACATTTATGTGGATGAGGCTCTTTTCAGAGCGGGTGTCCATCCCGAGACAAAAGCAAATCAATTATCAGATAAAACAATCAAAACCCTTCACGCTGAAATCAAAAACACCCTGCAGGAGGCGATTGATGCGGGCGGAAGCACAGTCCGTTCATATATCAACTCCCAAGGGGAAATCGGAATGTTCCAGCTGCAGCATTTTGTGTACGGAAAAAAAGACGAGCCATGCAAAAATTGCGGCACGATGATTTCGAAAATTGTCGTTGGAGGAAGAGGCACGCATTTTTGCGCAAAGTGCCAGAAAAAAAAGTAGCATAATGCTTCATCGTCCAAGCTGTCGGTGCATATATCAGTAACTCTGTAATGGAGGATGCCATTTTCGAAACACGGATTTTTCACTTTCCCATATATATGATTGTGATGAATCCCGGGCATTTCACATCTGATACAAGAGCACCAACAGAAAGGAAGAAACGGATATGCAAATGGTTTCTATACTGCTGCTGGCGTTGGCTGTCAGCTTGGACAGTTTTTCAGTCGGATTTACGTACGGATTGAGAAAAATGAAAATACCGTTTAAAGCGATTTTGGTTATCGCCTGCTGTTCCGGTGCTGTCATGTTTATATCCATGCTGATCGGAAGTTTTCTCACGAAGTTTTTTCCTGTATATGTGACGGAGAAGCTTGGCGGTTTGATATTGGTTGGAATCGGTGCGTGGGTTCTGTATCAATTTTTCAAACCGGCAAAAGATAAAGAATACCTCTTGCATGAAAAAACACTGCTTAATTTAGAGGTTCGGTCATTAGGGATTGTGATTCATATTTTGAGAAAACCCATGAGTGCGGATATCGACAAATCGGGTGTGATCAATGGAATTGAGGCGGTCTTATTGGGATTTGCCTTATCGATTGATGCCTTTGGAGCAGGTATAGGCGCAGCCATTCTCGGTTTTTCACCGATTGTGATGAGCATTGCCGTGGCAATCATGAGCTCGCTGTTTGTATCAATTGGAATCAATGCCGGCCATTTTCTGTCTAAGTGGAAATGGATCGATAAAATGGCGTTTTTGCCGGGGCTTCTATTAATCACGATTGGGCTCTGGAAATTGTAAAAAGGAGTGGATCTCTTGACCTTAGTCATTGGTTTAACGGGAGGAATAGCTAGCGGCAAAAGCACGGTAGCCAATATGCTGATTGAAAAAGGAATAACAGTTATAGATGCAGATATCATTGCAAAACAAGCGGTAGAAAAAGGGATGCCGGCCTACCGGCAAATCATTGACGAATTCGGTGAAGACATTCTGCTCCCAAATGGCGATATAGATCGAAAAAAGCTTGGGGCACTGGTATTTACAAATGAACAAAAGCGTCTCGCTTTAAACGCAATTGTTCATCCCGCAGTCAGGCAGGAAATGCTCAAGCGCCGTGATAAAGCCGTTGCAAATCGGGAGGCATTTGTTGTATTGGATATACCGCTATTGTTCGAAAGCAAATTGGAATCATTAGTAGATAAAATTATTGTGGTCAGTGTGACAAAAGAGCTTCAACTGGAACGTCTGATGAAGCGCAATCAGCTGACGGAAGAAGAAGCAGTCAGCCGTATCCGCTCTCAAATGCCCTTAGAGGAAAAAACAGCAAGA
Organism: Bacillus sp. FSL L8-0358; assembly: GCF_038593095.1. Taxonomy (NCBI): domain Bacteria; kingdom Bacillati; phylum Bacillota; class Bacilli; order Caryophanales; family Bacillaceae; genus Bacillus; species Bacillus sp. FSL L8-0358. Next base: position 2,843,736 of record NZ_CP151962.1, on the reverse strand, counting down.
GCAGATCAAGTCATTGATAACAGCGGCACGCTTGAAGAGACCAAAAGGCAGCTTGATGAAATCATGAACAACTGGGCTTAATCAAAAAACACCGTTCAATATGAACGGTGTTTTTTGCCATTAAAAATCAAAGTTGTCCGGATCAGGGCCGACGCGCAAGTTTTCATTCAGTGCATCGATTCGGTTCATGTCATCCTGCGTTAATTCAAAGTCAAATACGCTTGCGTTTTCTTTAATGCGGTGTTCCTTCGTTGATTTAGGAATCGTAATAATGCCATGCTGCAGATCCCAGCGCAAAATAATTTGTGCGACAGATTTGTTATATGTTTGAGCGATGTCAGCCAATACAGGATGATCCAGAAGCTGCCCCTGCATTAAAGGTGACCAAGCCTCCATCTGGATGCCCTGATTTTGGCAGTATCTTATCAACTCTTTTTGTGTAAGGCGCGGGTGAAATTCCACTTGGTTAATCATAGGCTTAATTTCAGCTGCCGTCATCAGATCTTCAAGATGGTGAATTTGGAAGTTGCTTACGCCGATCGCTTTGATACGGCCTTCTTTATACAGCGTTTCAAGCGCTCTCCAAGCTTCTTTATACTTTCCTTCTACAGGCCAGTGGATGAGGTATAGATCCAAATAATCCAGACCGAGTTTGGACAGACTTGTTTCAAACGCGGCGAGTGTTTCCTCGTAGCCTAAATCCGCATTCCATACTTTCGATGTAATAAACAGATCCTCTCTTGAAATGCCTGCTTCTTCAATGCCTTCCCGAATCCCTTCTCCGACTCCAGCTTCATTTCCATAGATAGCTGCAGTATCAATACTGCGGTACCCGTGAACAATGGCAGTTTTAACTGCGTTTACCAGTTCAGATCCTTCTTCCACTTGGAACACGCCGAGGCCGAACCAAGGCATTTCCATCCCATTATGAAGTGTTGCTTTTGCTTGTAAATGTGTTGTCATGTTCATTTCCTCCTTTAAAATTGTCAGGCTTCCAGCCGATCTCGTTTTTCCATCAAGCGGCTCCAGCCTGTTAAAATGACTGCACCGACCACCATTAATCCGCCTATCCAAGCGGTATGAATCAATCCGATTGAATCGGTGATCACACCGCCAAGGTATGACCCAAGCGCGATCCCTGCATTAAAGGCAGCGATATTCATCGCGGATGCGACGTCAACTGCACTCGGGACAAAACGCTCAGCCAGCATGACGACATACACCTGAAGGCCGGGCACGTTCATAAAGGCCAGCAATCCCATACAGAGAATGGTAATGAGCCCAGCTGCTTGATACGGGGCTGTAAATGTCAGTACGAATAGAACAATTGCCTGTACGATAAACATATAGAATAAAGCGGCAATCGGATTTCGGTTTGACAGCTTTCCGCCAATCATATTGCCGATAGCAATAGCTATTCCGTATCCGAGCAGAATCACTGCAACAGTCCCGGCTTTGAAGCCTGTTACTTCCTGAAGCAGGGGAGACAGATACGTGAACACAACGAATGTTCCTCCGTATCCAAGCGCTGTAATGACAAATAAAAGCAATAACCGGCTGTTTGTCACAAGCTTCAATTGATCCCGCATCGTTGTTTTCGTCCCTTTTCGTAATTTGGACGGTACAAGAATGCCATTTGTAATGAAAGCAATGATTCCGACGGCGATAATGACCATAAAGGCGAAACGCCAGCCAAACTGCTGGCCGATAAAGGTCCCAAAAGGAACTCCGGTTACAGTTGCCACAGTGAGGCCAGTAAACATAATTGAAATCGCGCTAGCCCTTTTATCTTCCGGGACAATATCCGCTGCGATTGTCGAACCGATCGACATAAACACACCGTGCGAAAATGCCGATATCACACGTGCAGCTAGTAAAATCCCGATGCTTGAAGCGGTTGCTGCCATCGTATTACCGGCAATAAAAATAAACATGATCCAAAGCAATAGTGTCTTACGTGACATGCTTGAGGTCAATGAAGTTAATATAGGTGCCCCAAATGTAACGCCGAGCGCATAAAGGGAAACGGTCAATCCTGCTGTCGTGACTGGAATATCCAGGTCATCAGCAATGAGCGGCAAAAGGCCGACACTGATAAATTCAGTTGTCCCTATTGCGAATGCACTTACGGCCAAAGCTAGTAGTGCAGGAATACTGCTTTTATTGGCTGAGGTCATGATGTTCCTCCTTTGTAAGATGTGTTGTATGATTGAAATTCTGCCGAGTAAGCTATATAAATAAAAAAGAGCAGATTCAAATCAGCCGGCAAATGTGATTATGAAACATATCGTTAAGAAATAAAAGTACGTACTTTTAAGTGCTATAGTCACTTTTTAGTGCCTATGAGGAGAATGGATTGTATGGAGAAGAAAAAATATAACATTTCTGTTGAAGCGACTCTTGAAGTGATTGGAGGGAAATGGAAATGCGTCATTTTATGCCATCTGACGCACGGAAAAAAACGCACAAGCGAATTAAAACGCCTAATGCCCAATATCACGCAAAAAATGCTGACTCAGCAGCTGCGCGAGCTGGAAGCGGACGGTGTCATTAACCGAATCGTATATAATCAAGTTCCTCCCAAAGTGGAATACGAGCTCAGCGAATACGGCCGCAGCTTAGAAGGAATTTTAGATATGCTGTGTGCTTGGGGAGCGAATCATATTAACAGAGTGTACGGGGATACATTTTCTGTGCTAGAAGAAAGTGTGCTCAATGATAAGTTAAAACAGGAATCATAAAGCATGAGGGCAGTCAGTGCGGAGCGCTGGCTGCTTTTTGGTTCTTACGCCTGATATTCTGTGCAAGAAAACATAAGATGCATCATAAATTAGCGTTATAATCGTTGATTTTTATCAATATGTACTGGCGAATTTGTTTTAATGTGTTATACTAATTTTAGATAGTAACAAATTAGGATGGCATAATTGATAAGGGGTGTCCAACATGAAGGTAAAAGTAGCGATCAACGGGTTTGGAAGAATCGGAAGAATGGTTTTTAGAAAAGCGATGTTAGACGATCAAATTCAAGTAGTGGCCATTAACGCCAGCTATTCCGCAGAAACGCTGGCTCATTTAATAAAGTATGACACAATTCACGGCAGATACGACAAAGAGGTTGTGGCTGGTGAAGACAGCCTGATCGTAAATGGAAAGAAAGTGCTTTTGTTAAACAGCCGTGATCCAAAACAGCTGCCTTGGCGGGAATATGATATTGACATAGTCGTCGAAGCAACAGGGAAGTTTAATGCTAAAGATAAAGCGATGGGCCATATAGAAGCAGGCGCAAAAAAAGTGATTTTGACCGCTCCGGGAAAAAATGAAGACGTTACCATTGTGATGGGCGTAAATGAGGACCAATTTGACGCTGAGCGCCACGTCATTATTTCAAATGCGTCATGCACGACAAATTGCCTTGCGCCTGTTGTAAAAGTGCTGGATGAAGAGTTTGGCATTGAGAGCGGTCTGATGACTACAGTTCATGCGTATACGAATGACCAAAAAAATATTGATAACCCGCACAAAGATTTGCGCCGGGCGCGGGCTTGCGGTGAATCCATCATTCCGACGACAACAGGAGCGGCAAAGGCGCTTTCGCTTGTGCTGCCGCATCTGAAAGGAAAACTTCACGGCCTCGCCTTGCGTGTCCCTGTTCCGAACGTCTCATTGGTTGATCTCGTTGTTGATCTGAAAACGGATGTTACGGCTGAAGAAGTAAACGAGGCATTTAAACGCGCTGCCAAAACGTCGATGTACGGTGTACTTGATTACTCAGATGAACCGCTCGTTTCGACTGATTATAATACGAATCCGCATTCAGCGGTCATTGACGGGCTTACAACAATGGTAATGGAAGACAGGAAAGTAAAGGTGCTGGCGTGGTATGACAACGAATGGGGCTACTCCTGCAGAGTTGTTGATCTGATCCGCCATGTAGCGGCACGAATGAAACATCCGTCTGCTGTATAAAATAAGGTCATGGACACATTTTAAAGAAAAAACCCTTAACAACATATTTCTGAAAAAACGCACCTTGCAAATTAGACTTAAACACAGTATACTATTTTTCGTGAACTTCTTGCTTGAGACTGTTTCGGAATTACTTAAAGGGTTAGGACCTCTCCGGACTAACTTTCCCCCGTGGTAAATGGCCGACCCAGTTGTTGGAATTTCACTTTTTAATTCTTGTTAAGGGGGGTCCATGACTATGGAAACAATGGGGCGTCACGTTATCTCCGAGCTATGGGGATGCGATTTTGATAAGCTGAATGACATGGATTTTATTGAAAAAACGTTTGTAAATGCTGCTCTAAAATCAGGTGCTGAGGTGCGCGAGGTTGCATTTCACAAATTTGCACCGCAAGGCGTAAGCGGAGTTGTGATTATTTCTGAATCACACTTAACGATTCACAGTTTTCCTGAGCACGGATATGCGAGCATTGATGTTTATACTTGTGGAGACTTAGATCCTAATGTCGCTGCTGATTACATTGCAGAGGCATTACATGCTGATACAAGAGAAAACATTGAAATACCAAGAGGAATGGGGCCTGTGCAGATTAAACAGGCGCAAGCGAAAGTACTATAAAGTAAATTGCGAACACAAAGGGAGCTGAAGCTAGAAAGCCATTATGCGCTTTTTAGCTTATGCTCCTTTTATTTTTATAAAGAAACGAGAGTGTCAGCTTTTTCTTTTTTCATTTTTTTTGTAAAATAAGAAGGAGATTTTCACAAACCACCTAATGCTAAAGAAACAAATTTAACACCGGCTCTCCCGACAGATGCTGTCACATCTATTTTTAAAAGGCGGAGGCTGCCGAAAATACATTGCAGGGAACGATATAGTTGGGAGCTGATTTTATTGAAATGTCCTTCATGCCAGCATAACGGAACACGAGTCCTTGATTCACGGCCTGTGGATGACGGAAAGTCGATTCGCCGAAGACGCGAGTGCGAATCCTGCCACTACCGGTTTACGACCTTTGAGAAAGTGGAGGAAACCCCGCTCATCGTCGTGAAAAAAGAAGGTGTGCGTGAGGAATTCAGCAGAGAAAAAATGCTGCGCGGCCTCATAAAAGCATGTGAAAAAAGGCCTGTTTCACTCAAAACGCTTGAAGACATGTGCTTTGATATTGAAAAAGAGCTTCGCAATCAAGGCTGCTCCGAGGTGAAGAGTGAGCTCGTCGGAGAAATGGTCATGGACCGGCTGGCTAAGATTGACGAAGTCGCATATGTGCGGTTCGCGTCCGTCTATCGGCAGTTTAAAGATATAAACGTCTTTATCGATGAATTAAAAGACTTAATAAAGAAAGAGCGTTAAAAGAGCTAAGAGGATTCTTCTAGCTCTTTTCTCATGTGCAAAATTGGCATTTGATAGATATAAGAAACGGTGTAAAATGAAAGGTAGAAACAAATTCGGAAGGTTTGAGAATGTATGGCTGACTATTGGAAAGATGTACTGCCTGTAGACCCGTATGTGGTTAAAAGCAGATCGATGCTGCAGGATATCGACAGACAAATTATTACACAACTGTACCAGCCCTTAATCGGCCCTGTTGCATTCTCTCTTTATATGACATTGTGGGGAGAGCTTGAACAAAACCGTCTGTGGGGCGGAGAGTCCACACATAGACAGCTGATGGGGATGACACAGTCCAACTTAAAAACGATCCATCAGGAACAGGGGAAGCTCGAGGGCATCGGATTGCTGAAAGTATATATGAAAGAATCCGAGCGGCAGGAGCGCCTCTTTATATATGAACTCCTTCCGCCGCTCAGACCAAATGAATTTTTTGAAGACGGAATGCTGAATGTTTTTCTGTATAATAGAGTCGGAAAAACGAAATATCAGCAATTAAAACAATTTTTTACGCACCCGGCCATTTCAGAAGATGCGAAGGACATTACGCGGCCGTTTAATCACGCGTTTGAATCGCTGCAGCCGAGTGAATGGAAGCTCACATCCGATATGGAGGAAACGGTAAGGCTTGCCGAGGGGTCCGAGTATACTTCTGTCGGACAGTCTCCGTCCTACACCATAACGGAGGATGTGTTTGATTTTGATTTGTTTTTAGCGGGACTTTCTGAGACGATGATACCGAGAAAAGCGATGACCCAGCAGGTGCGTGACACAATCAAAAAGCTTTCTTATCTGTACGGAATTGACCCTTTGCAAATGCAAAATGTTGTGATGAGCGCAATTGATGAGCGTGACGTCATTACGACGGAGGCATTAAGAAAAGCGGCGAGCGACTGGTATCAAATTGAAAGAAACGGACAGCTGCCCGATTTGGTGGAAAAAACACAGCCGGTGCATCTGCGTGAAGGCGAAAAACCGGCAGAAGAGGATTCTCTAGATGGGAAGCTGATCGCATTGCTGGAGGCGATTTCTCCGAAGAAGCTTCTGCAGGACATTGCTGACGGAACAGAGCCGTCAAAAGCTGATCTGAAGATCATAGAAGAAATTATGTTCGAACAGAAGCTCGAGCCAGGCGTCACAAATGTGTTAATTTATTATGTCATGCTGAAAACCGACATGAAGCTGTCGAAAAACTATATTCAAAAAATCGCTTCGCATTGGGCACGCAAAAAGGTAAAAACGGTCAGGGAAGCGATGAAGCTCGCAATAGAAGAAAACCGCCAATATCTTGAATGGGCTGAAGGAAAAACAAAGTCTTCGAAACGAAACCAAAAAGTGATTCGTGAAGAAAAGCTTCCTGATTGGATGACAGAAAAGGAAACAGCGTCTGATTCAGAATCCGGACAGCAGAAGCTGCATCCGCAGGATTTGGAAGAACAGAAGAAAAAGATGATGGAAGAAATGCAAAAACTGAAAAAATACTCTGCCTATTAAAGACAGAGATGCGGGGTGAAGGAATAGATGGAACCAATCGGCCGTTCCCTGCAGGGCGTAACCGGCAGGCCGGATTTCCAAAAACGTCTTGAACAAATGAAGGAAAAAGTCATGAAAGATCAAGATGTTCAAGCATTTTTAAAGGAAAACGAAGAAGTGATTGACCAAAAAATGATCGAAAAGAGCTTAAATAAGCTTTATGAATATATCGAACAAAGCAAGAATTGCTCCTATTGTTCGGAAGATGAAAACTGCAACAATTTGTTGGAGGGCTACCATCCGAAGCTTGTTGTCAATGGGCGGTCTATTGATATCGAGTATTATGAATGTCCAGTCAAACGGAAGCTCGACCAGCAGAAGAAACAAAAGTCTCTTATGAAAAGCATGTATATCCAGCAGGATCTTCTCGGAGCGACGTTCCAGCAAGTTGATATCAGTGACCCAAGCAGGCTCGCGATGTTTCAGCATGTTACAGACTTCCTGAAAAGCTATAATGAGACGGGAAAAGGGAAAGGATTATATTTATACGGGAAATTCGGGGTAGGAAAAACGTTTATGCTCGCTGCGATTGCCAATGAGCTGGCGGAAAAAGAGTATTCCTCCATGATTGTCTATGTGCCTGAATTTGTGAGAGAGCTTAAGAATTCGCTGCAAGACCAGACATTGGAAGAGAAGCTCAATATGGTAAAGACCACACCCGTATTGATGCTTGATGACATCGGAGCAGAATCAATGACAAGCTGGGTAAGGGATGAAGTCATCGGAACGGTGCTTCAGCACAGAATGTCCCAGCAGCTGCCTACTTTCTTTTCTTCTAATTTCTCACCTGACGAGCTGAAGCATCATTTTACGTATTCGCAAAGGGGGGAAAAGGAAGAAGTAAAAGCGGCAAGATTAATGGAGCGGATATTATATTTGGCTGCTCCGATCCGCCTTGACGGAGAAAACCGCCGCCATCCGTAACTGCTGCGGTTCAAAGGGGAAGGAACTGAGGGTATGAATCGAAAAACCGCTTTTAAATGGCTGGCAGTGCTGGCAGGTGCAGGTTTAATCTTTTGGGGAAATAAAATATATTTGAATGTATCGCCGAAAGAGATCAGGGTATGGGTATTGTCGTTCGGAGTCTTTGCACCTCTGATGTTTATCGGGATATCCATCGTCAGGCCACTTGTTTTATTTCCGGTGTCTGTTATTTCAATAGCTGGCGGACTTGCGTTTGGCCCGCTTCTCGGCACGTTTTATACGTTATTCGGTTCGATGTGCGCTTCAGCTGTTTCGTTTTTTGCGGCAGGTTTGTTTGCGGCGAAAAAGAACGGGCATTACGAAAGGCTTGAAGCCATACAGAAGCAAATGGAGGATAACGGATTTTTCTATATCTTTCTTTTGAGAATCCTCCCGATCAATTTTGATTTCGTCAGCTATGCGGCAGGCCTTTCCAATGTCAAAGCGCTGCCGTATTTTGCGGCGACGGCTGTAGGAATCATCCCTGGGACCATTGCGCTGAATGTTCTGGGAGCAAGCTTTTTGACTGGCAATTTGCCAGCTTTCTTTCTTGTCCTCGCTCTATATATCGTGTTTATCTCGCTGCCATTTATCTTTAGAAAGAAAATGCAAAACTTGTTCCAGGAATCAAATTAAGATTTGCCAGTGACCTTTACGTCTATTTTAAAAACATCCCCCATATACTTGTAACAGATGCCGTAAGGGGGGACAAACATGCTTGAAATAATCTTTGAAGATGACCATGATGCAGCCGCTTTTTTACATCTCATTCAGCATTCGGACGATCGGAACAATATCATTGTCCGTGAAGGCATACGAAAAATCGGGATTGAAAAAGCGAATCCGGCTTTTCCTATTCAGCGTTTTATGGAGCCGATTCTGGTCAAATTTTTTTTGGAATGCAAAGAAGACGAGCATATGCTGTCATTGATTGAGGAAACGTATTGTTTCACGGACCAGGATGAACAGCAGCAAATCCTTCAGCTCGCACACAGTATTATTGAAGGTGAAGCAGACGACCTTCCGTTTGAGCCGCTGAAGCTTTCACGGAAACAATCTATTTTGGATGAACTCCAAACGATCTGTTTAGAGGAAGGAGTATTTTACATTCGCTCCTTTCAGACCTTCCGACTTGGATCATACTATAAGCAGCTGAGAGATATTACAGAAGCAGCGATTGATGAATATAAGATGGAACAGGAATATCAAAACTTTATTCAAACACTCAGAGACTATGTAAACGCCAAACAGCCGCGAATCAAAAAAGTGCATATTGTCCATGATGGTTCCTTTACATTATGGGAGCTGCGCTATGTGCCGGAACGGGAAAAAATGAAATACATAGACAGGAGATTTGTCCGGGATCATCCTATGTATATTGATTCTCATTTGCTCGCGCCGCTGATTTCCATTGCGCCTGATGAAGTCGTGCTTTATACCGACCAGCCCGAGCACATGATGGCAAGGACCATTCAAAACGTATTTCAAGAGAGAGTGGAAATGCTCCCGCTGCACGCTTTTTCAGATGCAGAAATACCGGTGAAGCACTCGGAAGGATGAGGGCCGGCAGCCTGTTTATATAAGGCTGTCGGTTTAAAAAAAGGAAACGCGATCGTGTTGATTTTTTGGATTGAACAATTTATAATACATAGGAGATTAAGAAAGACACACGTATTGATAAGGACACGAAGGAATGATACCGGCTCAAAGAGAGGGAAGCCCTGGCTGCAAGCTTCCCAGCTAAGGACCATTCGCTTTACCGCCTTTGAACTTCAGCTGTGAACCTCTTGAAAAGGAACAGTAATGGCTGACGGGAACTCCCGTTACAGAGCTTAGAGCCGCAGGTGCCGTGTATTGGCTTTGCGGAAAAAAGGGTGGAACCACGATTCCGTTTATTCAACCTCGTCCCTTTCATAGGGGGCGGGGTTTTTATATGCAAAAAAAGGAGTGACAAAGATGTCAGATATGGTAAAAATCACATTTCCTGATGGAGCAGTCAAGGAGTTTGCGAAAGGAACAACAACAGAAGATATCGCGGCATCCATCAGTCCGGGATTAAAGAAAAAATCATTAGCCGGAAAACTGAACGGAAAAGAAATCGATTTGAGAACGCCGATCAATGAAGACGGTACAGTGGAAATCATTACAGAAGGCTCAGAAGAAGGTCTTCAAATTATGCGCCACAGTACGGCTCACTTGCTGGCTCAAGCGATTAAACGCATCTACAAGGATGTTAAATTCGGCGTCGGTCCGGTTATCGAAAACGGTTTTTACTACGATGTAGAAATGGACGAAGCGATTACACCGGAGGATCTGCCGAAAATCGAGAAAGAAATGAAAAAAATCGTTAATGCGAACCTTCCGATCGTTCGAAAAGAAGTCAGCCGTGAAGAAGCGAAAGCCCGTTTTGCGGAAATCGGCGACGACCTGAAGCTTGAACTATTGGATGCGATTCCTGAAGGAGAAACCGTTTCGATCTATGAGCAGGGCGAATTCTTTGACCTGTGCCGCGGCGTCCATGTTCCTTCAACCGGAAAAATCAAAGAATTTAAGCTGTTAAGCCTTGCTGGCGCATACTGGCGCGGCGACAGCAAAAACCAAATGCTTCAGCGCGTATATGGTACAGCTTTCTTCAAAAAAGCTGATCTTGAAGAGCATCTTCGTATGCTAGAAGAAGCGAAAGAACGCGACCACAGAAAGCTCGGCAAAGAATTAAAGCTGTTCGCGAACTCTCAAAAAGTCGGACAAGGCCTGCCGCTTTGGCTGCCAAAAGGCGCGACAATCCGCCGCGTCATCGAGCGTTACATTGTCGATAAAGAAATCAGCCTCGGCTATGAGCACGTATACACACCGGTGCTTGGCAGCAAAGAGCTGTATGAAACATCAGGGCATTGGGACCATTATCAGGAAGGCATGTTCCCTCCGATGGAAATGGACAATGAAACACTTGTATTGCGTCCGATGAACTGTCCGCACCATATGATGATTTACAAACAAGACATTCACAGTTATCGCGAGCTTCCGATTCGTATTGCGGAGCTTGGAACGATGCACCGCTATGAAATGTCAGGTGCGCTGTCAGGACTTCAACGGGTACGCGGAATGACGTTAAATGATGCACACATCTTTGTGCGCCCGGATCAAATTAAGGATGAGTTTATCCGTACAGTCCGTTTAATCCAGGATGTATATGAAGACTTCGGTTTAAGTGATTACACATTCCGTCTGTCTTACCGCGATCCGGAAGATACAGAGAAATATTTTGATGACGATGAAATGTGGAACAAAGCGCAATCCATGCTGAAAGAGGCAATGGACGAAATCGGCCACGACTATTACGAAGCAGAAGGTGAAGCGGCATTCTACGGCCCTAAACTTGATGTTCAGGTGAAAACTGCGATCGGAAAAGAAGAAACACTGTCTACGGTTCAGCTTGATTTCTTATTGCCGGAACGTTTCGACCTGACATACATCGGTGAGGACGGCAAGCAGCACCGTCCGGTTGTCATTCACAGAGGTGTCGTTTCAACAATGGAACGCTTTGTTGCCTTCTTAATCGAAGAACACAAAGGCGCGCTGCCGACATGGCTTGCACCGGTTCAGTTCCAAGTCATCCCGGTTTCTCCGGCTGTGCATTTAGACTACGCGAAAAAAGTGCAGGAACGCCTGCAGCGTGAAGGCCTGCGTGTTGAAGTCGACAGCCGCGATGAAAAAATCGGCTACAAAATCCGTGAAGCGCAAATGCAAAAAATCCCGTACATGCTGGTGGTCGGTGACCAAGAAGCAGATAACAGCGCGGTAAACGTGCGTAAATACGGAGAACAGAACTCTGAAACGATTTCTCTTGATGAGTTTGTGAAAAAGGCAGTAGCTGAAGCGAAAAAATAAAATAAAAAAGCATGATCTCATTGAAGAGATCATGCTTTTTTATTTCTCTAATATAGGAAATAAATCATGAAGGCTGCTGATGATGTAATCAGGCGTTACGTCAGTTTCGTTTTTCTTATCCGTCCGGTTGATCCAAACGGTTTTGATTCCGGCTCTTGAAGCGCCTAAAATATCAGTATTCAAATTATCGCCGACCATGATGGCATCGTCTTTTTCAATATTCATCAGCTTAAGGCAGTGTTCAAAAATTGAAACATCCGGCTTGCCCTTGCCGAATGCGCCCGAGATGACGATTTCATTGAAGTAAGGAGCGAGCTCAGGTACGCCGGCAAGCTTCTCCTTTTGCAGACTTGGATCGCCATTTGTCAAAAGCAATAATTCATACTTGCCTTTTAATTGATCGAGTACAGCAAAAGTTTCATCATATACAAACGGGTGTTTTCTGCGCTCTGCCGCAAAAAACTCTCCCAAGTATTCGCCATATGCAGGATCATCGATCCCAAGCGCTTTCAGTCCGTTTGTCCATGCATTTCTTCTGTACTCCGGCACAATCTTGTTCAGCTTTTGAAAGCCTTCACTGATTGGCTCTGAGAAATTGGACCACAATCCTTCAAACGGGTTAATGCCGATCATCACTGTATATGGATACGTCTCATATGACATGTACAATTCTCTCGCCGCTTCGCGAACAGCTGCTTCGAATTCCTCAGGGGCAAGGCCATATTTTTTCTCCGCCTGTAAGCAAGTTTCTGCAAATGTTGTTCTGACGCTTTTCTCGTCCCAAAGTAGTGTATCATCTAAATCAAAAAATACGGCTTTCATGATCTTCTCCTCTGCTTCAGATTCAAATCTTTCTGCCAAAAGGCTCATGTTTTATTTTACAATAGATAAAAGCCTTGTGAAATATGTTTTCAGACGATTTTAAAAAAACAGTCAGCCGTAAAACGAAAACATGCTAGAATGAAAACGGAAAGAACAGGTGACATGAATGATTCATTTAATGATTATGATGCTGGAGAGAGTGGGGATTATTGTTATATTAGGGTTCATTCTCGCCCATACGAAACTTTTCAGACAAGCTCTTCAGAATCAGGACGGCTATAAAGGAAAAGCGATTTTAATTTCTATTTTTTCTCTTTTCAGCATCATCAGCAATTATACAGGCATCGAAATTCAAAGAAATATGATTGTAAACAATGACTGGGTGTTTACGATAGATCCATCGGGCTCTATCGCGAATACCCGTATTTTGGGCGTGGAAATCGGGGGCCTTCTCGGAGGTCCGTTTGTAGGGGCTGGGATCGGCATACTGGCGGGCCTGCATCGTTTTTCACTTGGTGGCAGCACGGCCTTAAGCTGTGCCGTATCATCCATTTTAGCGGGTGTTCTTGCAGGCTTGATCGGCAGGTATTTTACGAAACGATATCGAATGCCGACACCGCGCATCGCCGCTCTTGTGGGAATCGGCATGGAGTCACTGCAAATGATCATTATTTTGCTGATGGCAAAGCCGTTCAGTGACGCTTGGGAGCTTGTCAGCATGATCGGAATTCCGATGATACTTATCAATGGAACAGGCAGTTTTATTTTTCTGTCTATTATTCAAGCGATCATTCGCAAGGAAGAACAGGCAAGGGCTCTCGAAACGCATCGAGTGCTGACGATTGCTGATCAGACACTTCCATTTTTTCGCCAAGGATTAAATGAAAACTCCTGTAAAAGTGTAGCGGCTATTATCCATAAGCTGACAGGAACAGATGCGGTGTCTCTCACTGACAAAGAAAAGATCCTTGCGCATGTCGGTGCGGGAATGGATCACCACATCCCATCGAAAAGCTTGATCACCGGCCTGTCCAAAAAGGTGATTAAAACAGGGCATATTATGAAGGCGATTTCGCAGGAAGAGATTGAATGCACGCATGCTGAATGCCCTTTGCACGCTGCAATTGTCCTGCCGCTGACATCGAACGGCAATACAATCGGCACCTTAAAAATGTACTTTAAAAGCCCGGCAGGCCTGAGTCAGGTAGAGGAGGAACTTGCCGAGGGGCTGGCCATGCTGTTTTCAACACAGCTTGAGCTTGGGGAAGCAGAGCTGCAAAGCAAACTTCTCAAGGATGCTGAAATTAAAGCGCTTCAAGCACAGGTGAATCCGCATTTTTTATTTAATGCGATCAACACGATTTCTGCGCTATGCCGTACAGATGTTGAAAAAACCCGTAAGCTCCTATTGCAGCTCAGTGTTTATTTTCGTTCAAACCTTCAAGGAGCGAGACAGCTGCTGATTCCGCTCTCAAAGGAGCTGAACCATCTTAACGCCTATTTGTCATTAGAACAGGCGCGTTTTCCCGGGAAATATAAAATTGAGCTTAATATCGACAGCAGACTGGAGCAAATTGATATCCCTCCGTTTGTTTTGCAGGTGCTTGTCGAGAACGCGCTTCGGCACGCGTTTCCGAAAAAACAAGACATATGCAAGGTTACAGTCTGTGTCTTATCTGATGATGCATCCGTCTATATGAAGGTGGCGGATAACGGACGCGGAATTCCGCCGGACGTCTTGTCGGAACTGGGAAAGAAACCGTTTCCGTCTAAGGAGGGAACCGGTACAGCGCTTTATAACCTAAATCAGCGGCTGATCGGTTTATTCGGACAGCAGGCTGCACTGCATATCAGCAGTGAGGTTCATAAAGGGACAGAGGTTTCCTTTCAAGTGCCAATGCAACAGATGAAAGAGGGAGAAGAACATGCTCAGGGTGTTAATAGTTGATGATGAGATGCTGGCAAGAGATGAACTGGCTTACTTGCTTAAGCGGACCAAGGAGGAAATGGAAATCAATGAAGCGGAAAATATCGAATCCGCTTTTGACCAAATGATGGATCAAAAACCTGATTTGCTGTTTTTAGATGTTGATTTATCCGGAGAAAACGGTTTTGATATCGCAAAGCGATTGAAAAAAATGAAGCATCCTCCTGCTGTTGTGTTTGCGACAGCGTATGACCAGTATGCGCTCAAAGCGTTTGAGGTGGACGCTCTTGATTATTTAACCAAGCCTTTCGATGAAGAAAGAATTCAGCAAACGCTGAAAAAATATAAAAAAGTCAATCGGGATATTGTAGAAACAGAGCAAAACAGCCATGCTGGCCAGCACAAGCTCGCGCTATCTGTGGGGGAATCGATTGTGATTGTGGATACGAAGGACATTATCTATGCCGGAACAGAAGATGGTCATGTCAATGTAAAAACCTTCGATCATTCTTATACGGTCAGCGATACACTCGTTGTGATTGAGAAAAAGCTGCCGGATTCTGATTTTATCCGCGTCCATCGGAGCTTTGTCGTGAATACCGAATATATTAAAGAAATTCAGCCATGGTTTAATTCAACGTATAATCTGATCATGAAAGACGGATCGAAAATACCGGTCAGCCGGACATATGCGAAGGAATTGAAAAAGCTGCTCCATATTTGATGGGCGGCTTTTTGCATTTCAGCCATTTGATTCTGCAACTCAGACCCGCTATTCGGCAAGTTATCTTGTAAGCGCTTTATAACAGGGAATTCTTATTTATAATGAGGGTACCAAAGAGAAAGAGGTGAAGAAAATGAGTGCTAAAAAAGTGTACGGGTTTTTAACACAAGCATTTATTTTTGCCGTCATTATGCTGGTTTCGAATATGATTGCCGCTATTGTCCCAATACCTATCCCGGCATCGGTTGTAGGGTTGGTCTTATTATTTCTCCTATTATGTTTGAAAGTCATTAAACTGGAACAAGTGGAAACGCTCGGAACGTCTTTAACCTCTCTGATCGGATTTTTATTTGTTCCGTCAGGTATATCTGTTATGAATTCGCTTGGTGTGATGCAGCAATACGGCCTGCAAATTGTTCTTGTCATTCTGCTCGCAACGATTATTTTGCTGGGGGCTACGGGATTGTTTTCTCAGCTGATTCTTTCGCTGAGCGGAAAACGCAAAACCGCAGCGGACATGAAAACAAAAACAGTGCAAAGCCCGCAGAACAATAACGAACTCGTTCACCATTAAGGGAAACAGGAGGTTCTTCACATGGAAAGCACAATGAGTCCTTATTTTGGGATTGTCGTATCACTTGCTGCATTCGGCATCGGCACCTTTTTATTTAAGAAAACGAAAGGCTTCTTCCTTTTCACTCCTTTGTTTGTTGCCATGGTGCTGGGGATCGCATTTTTAAAAATCGGCGGTTTTTCCTACGCGGATTATAATAACGGGGGAGAGATCATTAAGTTTTTCCTTGAACCGGCAACGATCGCATTTGCAATTCCTTTGTACAAACAAAGAGATAAGCTTAAAAAATACTGGTGGCAAATCATGGCCTCCATTATTGCCGGCTCTATCTGCTCTGTCACGATTGTTTATTTGCTCGCTAAAGGCATTCATCTCGATTCGGCCGTAATGAAAAGCATGCTTCCGCAGGCGGCTACAACGGCAATTGCGCTTCCTTTATCAAAAGGCATCGGGGGCATCAGCGACATCACAGCCTTTGCGGTCATCTTTAACGCTGTCATCGTATATGCGCTCGGAGCTTTGTTCTTGAAGGTGTTTAAAGTGAAAAATCCGATTTCTAAAGGATTGGCTCTTGGAACATCCGGACATGCACTTGGTGTAGCGGTCGGGATTGAGATGGGAGAAGTTGAAGCTGCTATGGCAAGCATTGCTGTTGTCGTAGTAGGAGTGGTAACGGTTCTGGTCATCCCAGTGTTCGTGCAGCTGATCGGAGGATAAGCCAAGGCTGAATGCCATGGCTTTTTTTATTTTATGGTGCGTCTTCGGGATCGATATACCCTTGTTTAATGCCCCATTCTACTTGATCGTCATGCCACTTTTTTCGTTCTTCATAACCATAACCATCGTCATCAGGAAGCTCTGAAGCTGGCTGTTGAATGGTTTTATCTGTCTGACTCGAGGAAGATGGTGGATTTTTACTATTAGATGAGGGTGCCTCGGTCTGCTGCCGTTGTGCCTGTGATTGCCGCTTTTTCTCAGCGTTCGCTTTCTGCTCTTTTTTGATTGCTGCCTGCCGCTGTCTTTCAAGTTCAGCTTGTCTTTTTGCTTCCGCTAATCGCTGATTCTCTGCCGCCTGCTGGTCTGCTAATCGCTGTCTCTCCGCTTTTTCCTCCTGCTGTTTCTTTCGTTTCGCCTCCCGTTCTTTTTCAAGCTTTTTCTCGGCGGCGATTTGTCTTTGCTTTTCAGCTTCTTCTTTTGCCTTCCGTTTTCCTAACTCAGTAGCGAGTGGACTCTCGAACTTCATGTCTAATGAAACGGGTTTTAGTTTTTTTAGCTCTTTCTCCAGCTCCTTTTGAGGAAATGCTGCAGTTGTCTTAACAGTTTCGACTTTTGATTCGGAAGATGTGCTGCTATTCGAGCAACCGGTTAATATCAATGTGAAAAATAAAGCAAGCTGTATCAGTTTGTTCATGTGTCAGGCTCCCTTCTGCTTCTTATATCGGTCAGAGATTAACTTTGTTTTACATTTCTTCCTGTCGGTGGTTTTGTTGTAAATTGCGAAATAAGGGGGGAATTGTTGGCTCTTTGCATTCTGGGTGGGGATGAAAGATTTTCTTTTTCTCTCTTGCGCTCATAGAAAACCCATGTTACAATGTAAAAGTTGTTCCGGATAAGTCGTCCTTGACTAAAGATCCGGTATTGTGTAGAATAGTTATTGAATTGAATATAAATCACAAGCAGAAGCACCCGCTTCTCACCTGATTGACACATGCATGTAGTTGGCAGGTTGACCGTACATTTTTATTGATACAGATGTTCGTAGTGTGGGTGTTTTATAATGCCCACACTTTTTGTTTGCCTGCAAAATGCATTCAAAATGAGTTGTGAATCAATTCGAAGAAACTATGGAGGTGGCTCATTATTAGCAAAGATCAATTGGTTAATGAGGGTATCCGTGCACGTGAGGTCCGTTTAATCGGACAAAATGGCGACCAGCTTGGAATCAAGTCCCGTCAGGAAGCACTTGAAATCGCCGGCCGCGCAAATCTTGACCTTGTGTTAGTTGCAGCGAATGCAAAACCGCCTGTCTGCCGAATCATGGACTACGGTAAGTTCCGATTTGAGCAGCAGAAAAAGGAAAAAGAAGCACGCAAGAATCAAAAAATCATTAACTTAAAAGAAGTTCGGTTAAGTCCGACAATCGATGAGCATGACTTTAACACGAAATTGCGCAATGCGATTAAATTCCTTGAAAAAGGCGATAAAGTGAAAGCTTCTATCCGCTTTAAAGGACGCGCAATCACTCATAAAGAAATCGGTCAGCGTGTATTAGACCGTTTCTCCGAAGCATGTGCTGAGGTTGCGACAGTCGAAACAAAACCAAAAATGGACGGCCGCAGCATGTTCTTAATGCTCGCACCGAAAAACGAAAAGCAATAAGGAGGAAATCCCATGCCAAAAATGAAAACTCACCGCGGATCTGCTAAACGTTTTAAAAAGACAGGTTCTGGGAAGTTAAAACGTTCTCACGCGTACACAAGTCACTTATTCGCCAACAAATCTCAAAAGCAAAAGCGTAAGCTTCGCAAGAGTGCTGTTGTAAGCGCAGGAGACTTCAAACGTATCAAACAAATGCTTGCTAACATCAAGTAATCGGATAAGGAACAATTAGGAGGGAAATTCAATGCCAAGAGTAAAAGGCGGAACTGTTACACGTAAGCGTCGTAAAAAGGTTCTTAAATTAGCAAAAGGTTATTTCGGTTCAAAACATACATTATACAAAGTAGCTAACCAGCAGGTCATGAAATCTGGAAACTATGCTTTCCGTGACCGTCGTCAGAAAAAACGTGATTTCCGTAAACTTTGGATCACTCGTATCAACGCAGCTGCTCGCATGAACGGCCTTTCTTACAGCCGTTTAATGCACGGTCTTAAGCTTTCTGGTATCGAAGTAAACCGTAAAATGCTTGCTGATCTTGCTGTAAACGATCTTACTGCATTCAATCAGCTTGCTGATGCTGCTAAAGCTCAATTAAACAAGTAATCATATAGAGCCGCTCTCCAGCAGAGCGGCTTTTTCTATATAAAGGATGAGGCAACATGATTATTGCAGCTTATTTGGTGTTGATTAATCTGTGCGGTTTTTGGGTGATGGGCATTGACAAACGCAAAGCGCAGCAGCACAAGTGG
The DNA here is from genome assembly GCF_038593095.1 of Bacillus sp. FSL L8-0358. Classification (NCBI taxonomy): domain Bacteria; kingdom Bacillati; phylum Bacillota; class Bacilli; order Caryophanales; family Bacillaceae; genus Bacillus; species Bacillus sp. FSL L8-0358. The sequence continues at coordinate 2,824,817 of NZ_CP151962.1, read as the reverse complement.
AGAATTTCTGAAGACCGGCTGTGGCTGATGGCCATCGTGTTTGGAGCGCTCGGTGTCTGGCTTGGCATGCAAACCTTCAGACATAAAACGAAACACGCTTCTTTTAAGTATGGAGTACCGCTTCTTCTGGTAATTGAAGCGATTCTCATCGCTATTTACTATAGCCCGTTTGATTTATAAAAAGCAGAAAAGCGTTTAACGCTCTTCTGCTTTTTTTGCGAGTTTAATGGGCTGGTCCCAGTCAATCTTACAATTTGGATATCGTTCCAGCACTTTTTCTTCAATGTTCTCAAAATCTTTTGCAGAGAAATGTTTCAGCTTCTCAGGAGATTCTGTCCAGACAAAGATCGTGTGAATAAACAGCGGATGATCCTTGGAAGGAATATGCTTTTCTCCCTCAAAAAGCACGCCTTTATACGTCAGCTGAAAATTCTTCCGGGTATTGTTTTGTTCATCAATAATATAAAAATGTTCTTTTGATTGGGCCAGCTTAAGCCTTCTCTTAGGATTCGCGACATATTTGACCACGGCATAAATACAATAAGCAAAAAGTGCAAGCAAAATAATCCTTAGAACCATGACAAACATTGTGTGAAGGCACCTCCCTTATTGTGATGATCTGATGTAATACGAAAAGCATAGAAAAAGGTTTCACTTTTTCTAAAAGAAAGCTGTAAAAACATATACCCGATTTTCAAGTGAAATAGTCGTATGGTTAGCGCCATGTTTTGTATAATAAGAATGCAGGACTGATGAAGGAGGGTTTGGAACATGGCAAAATTAGATGAAACATTGACCATGCTGAAAGATTTAACAGATGCAAAAGGCATACCGGGCAATGAAAGAGAAGTAAGGCAAGTGATGAAATCATACATAGAACCATTTGCTGATGAGGTGACAACAGATCGCCTGGGCAGTTTAATTGCCAAAAAAACTGGTGCAGAAAACGGCCCGAAAATTATGATCGCCGGACATTTGGATGAAGTCGGCTTTATGGTGACACAAATCACAGATAAAGGCTTTATCCGTTTTCAAACCGTTGGCGGCTGGTGGGCTCAGGTTATGCTTGCCCAGCGCGTCACCATTGTCACAAAAAAAGGAGAAATCACAGGGGTTATCGGATCTAAGCCGCCTCATATTTTGTCTCCTGAAGCAAGAAAAAAATCAGTGGAAATAAAAGACATGTTTATTGATATCGGAGCTTCAAGCCGGGAAGAAGCCTTGGAGTGGGGTGTACTTCCGGGAGATATGATCGTTCCGCATTTTGAATTTACGGTCATGAACAATGAAAAATTCCTACTCGCAAAGGCCTGGGACAACCGCATCGGCTGTGCGATTGCAATTGATGTGTTAAGAAACTTACAAAACACAGACCATCCAAATATAGTGTATGGCGTCGGAACCGTGCAGGAGGAAGTCGGCCTGAGGGGAGCGAAAACGGCTGCACACACCATTCAGCCTGATATTGCGTTTGGTGTTGATGTAGGGATAGCAGGAGACACGCCTGGCATTTCCGAGAAGGAAGCGCAGAGCAAAATGGGCAAAGGCCCGCAGATTATCGTTTACGATGCATCCATGGTCTCTCACAAAGGTTTGCGCGATGCAGTTGTAGCCACTGCGGAGGAAGCCGGCATTCCGTACCAATTTGATGCCATTGCCGGCGGCGGAACTGATTCGGGTGCCATCCATTTGACGGCAAATGGCGTTCCTGCGCTGTCCATTACTATTGCAACCCGCTACATTCATACGCACGCGGCCATGCTGCATCGTGATGATTATGAAAACGCGGTAAAGTTAATTACAGAAGTCATTAAGAAGTTAGACCGAAAAACGGTTGACGAAATTACGTACCGATAAAAAGATACGGAAGAATCCGCCTATTGAGGCGGATTCTATTTTTTTGTCTGTACAAATTACAGCATAGTGACTACAATAAAGAGGATACCGAAAATTTCCTGAACATGACGATATACGAGACGCAGCTCGATTTGACAGGAAGGGAGGGTAAACAATCTAATTTGTAAGCGCTCTCTAATATAAAGGAGGTTGAACAACATTGAAAAAGAAAAAAACATGGAAACGCTTCTTACACTTTTCGAGTGCCGCTCTGGCTGCAGGTTTGATATTTACTTCCGCTGCTCCTGCAGAGGCAGCATTTTGGGGTGCATCCAATGAGCTCCTTCATGATCCGACTATGATTAAAGAGGGGAGCTCATGGTATGCGCTCGGAACAGGGCTTACGGAAGAACGGGGACTGCGGGTGTTGAAGTCTTCAGACGCTAAAAATTGGACCGTACAAAAATCGATTTTTAGCACACCGCTATCGTGGTGGTCCAATTATGTGCCGAATTACGAGCCAAACCAATGGGCGCCGGACATCCAATACTATAACGGAAAGTACTGGCTGTATTATTCTGTTTCTACTTTTGGAAGCAATACATCTGCCATTGGCCTGGCATCTTCCACAAGCATTAGTTCGGGGAGCTGGAAGGACGAGGGCTTGGTGATTCGTTCGACAAGCTCAAATAATTATAACGCCATTGATCCGGAGCTGACATTCGACAAGGATGGCAACCCGTGGCTCGCGTTTGGCTCGTTTTGGACCGGCATTAAGCTGACCAAGCTTGATAAGAATACGATGAAGCCTACTGGCTCGCTCTATTCGATTGCAGCCAGACCGAATAATGGCGATGCCTTAGAAGCTCCTACTCTTACGTATCAAAATGGTTACTACTATTTAATGGTTTCATTTGATAAATGCTGTGCTGGAGTGAACAGTACGTACAAAATTGCTTACGGAAGATCTAAAAACATTACAGGCCCTTATCTTGATAAAAGCGGAAAAAGCATGCTCGAAGGCGGAGGCACCATTTTGGATTCGGGCAATGACCAATGGAAAGGACCTGGAGGCCAGGATATTGTAAATGGAAACATTCTTGTTCGCCATGCCTATGATGCCAATAACAACGGCATTCCGAAGCTTCTTATCAATGATTTGAATTGGAGCTCGGGCTGGCCGTCCTATTGAATCAAAAAGCCGGGGGGAGAGCCCGGCTTTTTTTAAAAGAAAAGATTGACAGTATAATAGTCAATTACTATAATGAAATTGTTCGTACAAATATTTATTTATAGGTTTATTATCTATCATTAGTACGTATCTTTTATAATTGAAAGCGTTTTATTTTATGAGAAAGGGGCAGTTTACATGCTTCAGACAAAGGATTATGAATTCTGGTTTGTGACAGGAAGCCAGCACCTATACGGGGAAGAGACGCTGGAACTGGTAGATCAGCATGCTAAAAGCATTTGTGAGGGGCTCAGCGGGGTTTCTTCCAGATATAAAATCATTCATAAGCCCGTCGTCACTTCACCGGAAACCATCAGAGAGCTGTTAAGAGAAGCGGAGTACAGTGAGACATGCGCTGGCATCATTACATGGATGCACACATTTTCCCCTGCAAAAATGTGGATAGAAGGCCTTTCCTCTTATCAAAAACCGCTTATGCATTTGCATACCCAATATAATCGCGATATCCCGTGGGGTACGATTGACATGGATTTTATGAACAGCAACCAATCCGCGCATGGCGATCGAGAGTACGGTTACATCAACTCGAGAATGGGGCTTAGCCGAAAAGTCATTGCCGGCTATTGGGATGATGAAGAAGTGAAAAAAGAAATGTCCCAGTGGATGGATACGGCGGCTGCATTAAATGAAAGCAGACATATTAAGGTTGCCAGATTTGGAGATAACATGCGTCATGTCGCGGTAACGGACGGAGACAAGGTGGGAGCGCATATTCAATTTGGCTGGCAGGTTGACGGATATGGCATCGGGGATCTTGTTGAAGTGATGGATCGCATTACGGACGACGAGGTTGACACGCTTTATGCGGAGTATGACAGACTATATGTGATCAGTGAGGAAACAAAACGTGACGAAGCAAAGGTAGCGTCCATTAAAGAACAGGCGAAAATTGAACTTGGCTTAACCGCTTTTCTTGAGCAAGGCGGATACACAGCGTTTACGACATCGTTTGAAGTGCTGCACGGAATGAAACAGCTGCCGGGACTTGCCGTTCAGCGCCTGATGGAGAAAGGCTACGGGTTTGCCGGTGAAGGAGATTGGAAGACAGCGGCCCTTGTACGGATGATGAAAATCATGGCTAAAGGAAAAAGAACTTCCTTCATGGAAGATTACACGTACCATTTTGAACCGGGAAATGAAATGATTCTGGGCTCTCACATGCTTGAAGTGTGTCCGACTGTCGCTTTGGATCAGCCGAAAATCGAGGTTCATCCGCTTTCGATTGGCGGCAAAGAAGACCCTGCGCGTTTTGTATTTAACGGCATCAGCGGTTCTGCCATTCAAGCTAGCATTGTTGATATTGGCGGGCGTTTCCGCCTTGTGCTGAATGAAGTCAACGGCCAGGAAATTGAAAAAGACATGCCGAATTTACCGGTTGCCCGTGTTCTCTGGAAGCCGGAGCCGTCATTGAAAACAGCAGCGGAGGCATGGATTTTAGCCGGCGGTGCACACCATACCTGCCTGTCTTATGAACTGACAGCGGAGCAAATGCTTGATTGGGCGGAAATGGCGGGGATCGAAAGTGTTCTCATTTCCCGTGATACGACAATTCATAAACTGAAACACGAGTTAAAATGGAACGAGGCGCTTTACCGGCTTCAAAAGTAGAGGGGGATGTCACATGGCTTACACAATAGGGGTTGATTTTGGAACTTTATCAGGAAGAGCGGTGCTCGTTCATGTCCAAACAGGGGAGGAACTTGCGGCTGCTGTAAAAGAATACAGGCATGCTGTCATTGATACCATCCTTCCAAAAACGGGTCAAAAGCTGCCGCGCGACTGGGCGCTGCAGCACCCTGCTGATTACCTCGAAGTCTTGGAAACAACCATTCCGTCTTTACTCGAACAGACGGGCGTTGAACGGAAAGACATTATCGGGATTGGAATTGATTTCACGGCATGTACGATCCTTCCTATTGACAGCAGCGGGCAGCCGTTATGCATGCTGCCTGAATATGAAGAGGAGCCGCACAGCTATGTGAAGCTCTGGAAGCATCATGCGGCCCAAAAACATGCTGATCGGCTCAATCAAATCGCGGAAGAAGAAGGAGAGGCTTTTTTACAGCGGTACGGAGGAAAAATTTCATCAGAATGGATGATTCCAAAGGTCATGCAAATTGCCGAGGAAGCGCCTCACATTTATGAAGCGGCTGACCGGATCATCGAGGCTGCGGACTGGATCGTGTACCAGCTGTGCGGCTCGCTCAAGCGAAGCAATTGTACCGCAGGGTATAAAGCGATGTGGAGTGAAAAAGCGGGGTATCCGTCAGATGATTTCTTTGAGAAATTAAATCCTTCAATGAAAACGATTACAAAGGACAAATTGTCAGGTTCTATTCATTCAGTAGGAGAAAAAGCCGGCAGTCTGACTGAAAAAATGGCAAAGCTGACAGGGCTTCTCCCGGGAACGGCTGTTGCGGTTGCCAATGTGGACGCTCATGTTTCCGTACCGGCGGTCGGCATTACAGAGCCAGGGAAAATGCTGATGATTATGGGAACCTCAACGTGCCATGTTCTTCTTGGTGAAGAGGTGCATATCGTTCCAGGTATGTGCGGCGTTGTGGACAACGGAATTCTCCCGGGCTATGCGGGATATGAAGCCGGGCAGTCCTGTGTCGGCGATCATTTTGACTGGTTTGTGAAAACATGTGTCCCGCCAGCTTATCAAGAGGAAGCAAAGGAAAAAAACATTGGCGTTCATGAGCTGCTGAGTGAGAAAGCAAACCATCAAGCGCCAGGTGAAAGCGGCCTGCTTGCTTTAGATTGGTGGAATGGAAACCGTTCAACTCTTGTTGATGCAGATTTAACAGGGATGCTGCTTGGAATGACACTGCTGACGAAGCCTGAAGAGATTTATAGAGCGTTAGTTGAGGCGACAGCTTACGGAACCCGGATGATTATCGAAACATTCAAAGAAAGCGGTGTTCCGATTGAGGAACTGTTCGCAGCCGGCGGAATAGCTGAGAAAAACCCGTTTGTCATGCAGATTTATGCGGATGTGACAAACATGGACATTAAAATCTCTGGTTCACCGCAAGCCCCAGCCTTAGGATCTGCCATTTTCGGCGCGCTTGCAGCAGGCAAAGAAAAAGGCGGCTACGATGACATCAAAGAGGCAGCGGCGAACATGGGAAAACTGAAAGATATAACTTATACGCCAAATGCCGAAAACGCCGCGGTTTATGAAAAATTGTACGCTGAATATAAAGAGCTGGTTCATTATTTCGGAAAAGAAAACCATGTCATGAAACGTCTGAAAACGATCAAAAATCTTCAATTTTCATCTGCCGCCAAAAAGAATTGATAAAGGGTGATGGAGCATGCTTGAAACATTAAAAAAGGAAGTGCTGACTGCCAACCTGAAGCTTCAAGAGCATCAGCTGGTAACCTTTACGTGGGGAAATGTTAGCGGTATTGACCGTGAAAAAGAAAGAATTGTCATCAAACCTAGCGGAGTCGAATACAGCGACCTGACAGCAGATGACTTGGTTGTTTTGAACCTTGATGGAGAGGTCGTCGAAGGCTCGCTTAAGCCTTCTTCAGATACACCTACCCATGTTTATTTATATAAAGCCTTTCCGAATATCGGGGGAATTGTCCATACCCATTCTCAATGGGCGACAAGCTGGGCGCAATCGGGCAGAGACATCCCTCCGTTAGGCACGACCCATGCTGATTATTTTGACAGTGCGATTCCATGTACTCGAGAAATGTACGATGAAGAAATCATTCATGACTACGAACTGAATACAGGAAAAGTCATAGCGGAAACCTTTCAGCATCATAACTACGAACAGGTGCCGGGTGTGCTCGTGAATAATCACGGACCGTTCTGCTGGGGCACTGACGCCTTAAATGCCATTCATAACGCAGTTGTATTAGAAACGGTTGCCGAAATGGCCTATCACTCCATTATGCTGAACAAGGATGTAACCCCAATCAATACAGTCCTGCATGAAAAGCATTTTTATCGAAAACACGGAGCAAATGCGTATTATGGCCAGTCATGATACGCCTGTGTCACCAGCCGGCATTCTGATTGACTTGGACGGTACTGTATTCAGAGGAAATGAGTTGATCGAAGGAGCAAGAGAAGCGATCAAAACGCTTAGGAGAATGGGAAAGAAAATCGTCTTTTTAAGCAACCGGGGGAATATCTCCCGTGCCATGTGCAGAAAAAAACTTCTTGGCGCGGGGATTGAAACGGACGTAAACGACATTGTTCTGTCATCAAGCGTGACAGCGGCTTTTCTGAAAAAACATTATCGTTTTTCAAAGGTATGGGTGCTTGGGGAGCAAGGCTTGGTTGACGAGCTGAGGCTGGCCGGTGTGCAGCACGCGAACGAACCGAAGGAAGCGGATTGGCTCGTGATCTCCCTTCATGAAACGGTCACGTACGAAGATTTAAATCAAGCCTTTCAAGCAGCTGCCGGCGGCGCTCGTATTATTGCTACAAACAAAGACCGCTCTTTTCCGAACGAAGACGGAAATGCCATTGATGTGGCTGGAATGATTGGGGCGATAGAGGCTTCCGCACAAGCGAAGACTGAACTTGTTGTCGGTAAGCCGTCATGGCTGATGGCGGAGGCTGCCTGTACAGCAATGGGGCTGTCCGCACATGAATGCATGATTATAGGAGACAGCATTGAATCTGACATTGCGATGGGGAAGCTTTATGGCATGAAAAGCGCCTTAGTGCTTACTGGTTCTGCGAAACAGGGCGAACAGCGTTTGTACACACCAGATTATGTGCTGGATTCTATTAAGGATGTAACCAAATTGGCTGAGGAGGGGATTCTGATATGAATCGTATCGCAGCTGACGTTCAGCGTGCTTTTGAACACGCCGGAGAAAAGACGTTTCCTATAAAAGTTGAAGAAATTGTTCTCGGTAAACAAGCAGCTGATTCGCTTTTGAATTATGTAAAACGAAAAAACAATAAAAATATTGTCCTTGTCTGCGACGCGAATACACACCGCATTGCAGGAATTGATCTGGAAAATCAGCTAAATCAAGAAGGATTTCAGGCCGAGTGCCTGATCATTCCAGAAAATGAAGCCGGAGATGTGACAGCTGATGAACGATCGCTCATTCATGTGCTGATCCATACGAAACAAACAACGGATGTCATGATCGCAGTTGGTTCGGGCACGATTCATGATATCGTCCGCTTTGCGGCGTTTCAAAGAGATTTGCCGTTTATTTCTTATCCGACTGCTCCATCTGTAGACGGTTTTACATCAGCAGGGGCGCCGATTATTTTATACGGTACGAAAACAACCATTCAAACGAAGGCCCCTTCTGCACTGTTCGCTGATCTGGATCTATTAAAAGCGGCACCCCAGTCAATGGTGGCGGCTGGGTTTGGTGACATGCTCGGTAAAATAACGTCTTTAGCAGATTGGGAAATATCCCGGCATCTTGCCGGCGAGCCTTATTCGCCAGCAGGAGCTAAGATTGTTCAGGAGGCGCTTGCTGCCTGCATTGAACACACAGAAGACATTGCGATGAAAACGGAAACAGGCATACAGGTTTTGATGGAGTCTTTAATCGTATCGGGGCTTGTCATGCTGGCATTAGATCATTCCCGCCCGGCATCAGGCGGAGAACATCATATTTCACATTGGATTGAGATGGAATTAATGGAGAAAAAACGGCCACAGATTCTTCATGGGGCAAAGGTGGGCTGTGCAGCTGTTTTATTAACTGACACATACAGAAAGCTTGCTAAGGATGACGGGCTCAACGAATTTTCACCGAGCCGGCGGCAAGCCATCCAATCGGCTTATCAAACTCTCCCGGAAGGAGAAGTGCTGGCTGATTGGCTGAGATCAGCCGGAGGCCCTGCGTATTTTGACGAAATCGGTGTCGGGCAGGATTCCGTCAAGAATGCCTTCAGACACGCGCACACCTTAAGAGACCGCTGCACCGGATTAAGAATCATTAATGAAAACAAAACGCTGATCAACCATGGTCTATATGAATAGCCCGCACCTCGAATGGAAGGGGTAACGCAGATGAAAAAAATGACTGTCTGTTTTCTTGTGCTCATGATGCTGCTGACATTAGTCATTGCTGGGTGTTCAGCAGAAAGATCATCCGGGAAGTCGGGTGAAACCGAGCTGACCTTTTGGACATTTAACGGACTTCATGAGCAGTTCTATGTAGAAATGGTGAAGGAATGGAATGAAAAATATCCTGACCGCAAAATTAAGCTGAATACGGTCGTTTATCCGTATGGACAAATGCACGATAACTTGTCTATCTCCTTAATTGCAGGAGAAGGCGTCCCTGATATTGCCGATGTCGAATTGGCCCGTTTTTCAAACTTTTTGAAGGGCTCTGACATACCGCTTGCCGACTTGACTCCGCTGATTGAAAAGGACCGCGATAAATTCGTTGAGGCGCGGCTGACCCTGTACAGCAAAAACGGCAAGCTTTACGGACTCGATACGCATGTAGGAACAACAGTCATGTTTTATAACATGGATGTTATGAAGAAAGCCGGCGTCAATCCTGACGATATTAAAACATGGGATGATTACCATAAAGCCGGACAGAAAGTGCGCAAAGTGACCGGGAAGCCGATGGGAACGGTGGAAACAAATGATTCCGGAACGTTCTTATCTATGATTTCACAGCAAAACTCAGGCTATTTTGATAAAAACGGCAAGCTGATCCTCAATAATGACACCAACGTAAAAACACTTCAATATTTAAAAGACATGATCAATGATAAAACGATGATTCCTGCGCCGGGCGGCGGGCATCACAGTGAAGAATACTACGGCTTTATGAACCAAGGAGGAGCTGCTTCAGTCCTCATGCCGATTTGGTATATGGGAAGATTTATCGATTATATGCCTGATCTGAAAGGGAAGATTGCCATCAGGCCGCTCCCGGCATGGAAAGAGGGAGGCGACCGCTCGGCAGGTTTGGGCGGTACGGCAACCGTTGTGCCGAAGCAAGCCAAGCATGTTGAGTTAGCAAAAGAGTTTTTAGCCTTTGCGAAGGGCTCTAAAGAAGGAAACAAAAAGCTCTGGAGCGTACTTGGGTTTGACCCGCTTCGCTGGGATGTTTGGAGCTCCAAGGAATTGAAAGAGAAAAACAAATACACGGATTACTTCCAAAACGGAACAGGCATTTTTTCCGTGCTGCTCGATATCAAGGATGAAATCAATCCGATTTATTTACATGAGGATTTTGCCAAGGCTTCAGACCTTGTCAACAGAAGCGTGTTGTTCGACGCACTTAAATCTCAGCAAAAAACGCCTAAACAGGCCTTGGACAGAGCGGCAGGTGAACTGAAACAGAAATAGAATCCCATTCAAAAAGTGAAAGCGGGGAGGTTCTCATGAAACCTGTGAAAACAGGAACGGTTCATCCCGTTCCTTCAGCTGCGAAACAATCAGGCTGGCGAGATCTATTTTATTCAAAAAAAGCGGCGCCCTATCTGTTTACAGCGCCATTCGTTTTATCCTTTCTCGTATTTTTTCTATACCCCATCATTAGTGTCTTCATCATGAGCTTCCAAAGAATTTTGCCGGGAGAGGTGTCCTTTGTCGGATTGACTAATTATACAGCGCTAAACAACCCGACGTTCTATACCGCCCTTTGGAATACGCTGGAATACACCTTTTGGACGCTGATCGTGCTGATTCCTGTCCCATTGCTTCTGGCCATATTCCTGAATTCAAAGCTGGTCAAATTTAGAAATATATTTAAATCAGCGCTATTCATCCCGGCATTGACCTCCACCATTGTAGCGGGGATCATTTTTCGGCTGATCTTCGGAGAAATGGAAACGTCTCTGGCCAATTCCATCCTACTCAAACTCGGCTTTTCACCTCAGAACTGGATGAACAATGAACATACCGGCATGTTTTTGATGGTGCTGCTTGCTTCATGGAGATGGATGGGAATCAACATCCTTTACTTTTTAGCCGGTTTGCAAAATGTGCCGAAAGAGCTGTACGAAGCCGCTGATATAGACGGCGCGAATACAATGAAAAAATTTCTGCACATCACGCTGCCGTTTCTTAAGCCTGTAACCGTATATGTACTGACCATCAGCATCATCGGCGGATTCAGGATGTTTGAGGAAAGCTACGTCCTTTGGCAGAATAATTCCCCGGGTAATATTGGTCTGACGCTTGTCGGATATTTGTATCAGCAGGGGCTTGCCTACAACGAAATGGGGTACGGAGCGGCCATCGGCATCGTGCTTTTGATTGTGATCCTTGTTGTCAGCCTGATTTCATTAAAGCTGTCAGGCTCGTTTAAGGGGGAGGGATAAATGTTGCGGCACAGTCCTCAGTTCAGCGTTTATAGAATTGCGCTAACCCTGTTTTTTATTATGCTGAGCCTATTGTATCTTTTTCCGATTTTCTGTTTGCTTTTAGGATCATTAAAGCCGTCATCTGAGCTTTTGCGTGTGGGGCTCAATCTTGACATTGATCCTAAAGTAATGAGTCTTGATAATTATACATTTCTGTTTAACGGCGGAAGCATTTATTTCAAATGGTTTTTTAACAGTCTTGTACTTGGGCTTTTCACAACCGTGCTCACCCTGTTTTTTTCTTCGATGATCGGGTACGGGCTTGCGGTTTATGATTTTAAGGGCAGAAACATCATCTTTGTTCTTGTGCTGATTATCATGATGGTTCCGCTGGAAGTGATGATGCTTCCACTGTTTAAGCTTACCGTCGGACTGCACTTGATCGATTCATATACGGGTGTCATATTGCCGTTTATCGTTTCACCTGTTGCCGTTTTCTTTTTCAGGCAATATGCTCTTGGCCTTCCAAGAGATCTGCTGGACTCTGCAAGAATGGACGGCTGTACGGAATTCGGCATCTTTTTCAGGATTATGGCACCGCTGATGAAACCGGCTTTCGGCGCGATGATTATCCTTCAGTCCTTAAACAGCTGGAACAACTTCTTGTGGCCGCTGATTGTGCTTCGGTCGAAAGAAATGTTTACGCTTCCAATAGGGCTGTCCAGCTTGCTGAGCCCTTATGGAAATAATTACGACATGCTTATATCCGGCTCAGTATTTGCGATTTTGCCGGTGATTATCATTTTCTTGTTTTTCCAAAAGTACTTTATCTCCGGCCTGACGGTAGGGGGAGTCAAAGGTTAATGAAGGAGGAAACGTGTGATGAAAAAAGCGCGAATGATTGTAGACAAAGAATATAAAATCGGTGAAGTAGATAAACGAATTTATGGCTCGTTTATCGAACATATGGGTCGTGCGGTATATGAAGGCATATACGAGCCTGATCACCCTGAAGCGGATGAAGATGGGTTTAGAAAAGATGTTCAGTCGCTGATCAAAGAATTACAGGTTCCCATCATCCGCTATCCGGGCGGAAACTTTTTATCCGGATACAACTGGGAGGACGGTGTCGGACCAGTCGAAAACCGCCCGAGACGGCTTGACTTGGCATGGCAAACGACAGAAACCAATGAAGTGGGAACAAATGAATTTTTATCTTGGGCAAAAAAGGTGAACACTGAGGTCAATATGGCCGTCAACCTTGGCACAAGAGGCATAGATGCCGCCCGTAATCTCGTTGAATATTGCAACCATCCGAAAGGCTCTTACTGGAGTGATTTAAGAAGATCGCATGGCTATGAACAGCCGTATGGCATCAAAACATGGTGCTTAGGAAACGAAATGGATGGACCGTGGCAGATCGGCCACAAAACAGCTGATGAATACGGACGGCTAGCCGCAGAGACGGCAAAGGTCATGAAATGGGTTGATCCATCAATTGAACTTGTTGCCTGCGGCAGCTCAAACAGCGGCATGCCGACCTTTATCGATTGGGAAGCGAAGGTGCTGGAGCATACGTACGAGCATGTTGACTATATCTCTCTTCACACCTACTACGGAAACCGGGATAACAATCTGCCAAACTACTTGGCCCGTTCTATGGATCTGGATCATTTTATCAAATCAGTCGCTGCGACCTGTGACTATGTAAAAGCGAAAACACGCAGCAAGAAAACAATCAATCTTTCTCTGGATGAATGGAACGTCTGGTACCACTCAAATGAGGCTGATAAAAAAGTCGAGCCGTGGATCACTGCGCGTCCGATTTTAGAGGATATTTACAATTTTGAAGATGCCTTATTAGTCGGCTCTCTGCTCATTACGATGCTGCAGCACGCAGACCGTGTGAAAATTGCGTGTCTTGCACAGCTTGTCAATGTCATCGCGCCGATCATGACGGAAAAAGGCGGAGAAGCATGGAGACAGCCGATTTTCTATCCATACATGCATGCTTCTGTTTACGGAAGGGGCGAGTCACTGAAACCGCTTATTTCTTCTCCTAAGTACGATTGTTCTGATTTCACTGATGTGCCATATGTTGATGCTGCTGTTGTGTACTCTGAAGAGGAAGAAACCCTCACTATTTTTGCGGTAAACAAGGCTGAGGATCAGATGGAGACGGAGATTTCGCTCAGAGGCTTTGAATCCTACCAAATCGCAGAACACATCGTACTTGAGCATCAGGATATCAAAGCGACAAACCAGCATAACAGAAAAAATGTCGTTCCGCATTCCAACGGATCATCGTCTGTCAGTGAAAATGGCTTAACTGCTCATTTCACGCCGCTTTCCTGGAATGTGATCCGCCTGAAAAAACAGTCATAAGAGAAGCTTGGCCGGAGATTTCTCTCCGGCTCTTGTCTTTCAACTGCCACGAGCCGGCCCGTTCAAGCCGGCTTTTTGTATAGGAAAAAATGACCGCTTTTCACCATGAAATTGTGATATATTTATGAAAAACAGCAAAGGGGATGGGAGAAAATGAATGCGGTTACAATTGTGATAGCATCAATGTGTATTTTGGCTATTGCCTATCGTTTATACGGAACATTTATGATGGTGAAGGTTCTCAAAGTGAATGATGACAAGCCAACACCTGCTCATGCGCTTGAGGATGGGAAAGACTATGTGCCTACAAATAAATGGGTTTCGTTCGGCCACCACTTTGCTGCGATCGCAGCGGCCGGGCCGTTGGTCGGACCCATTCTGGCGGCGCAGTTTGGCTATTTGCCGGGATTATTGTGGCTGTTAATCGGGGCGGTAATTGGGGGAGCCGTCCATGATATTGTGGTGTTGTTTGCATCGATGCGCAAAAACGGAAAATCGCTGTCAGAAGTGGCGAAGGATGAGCTTGGCCCTGTTGCAGGATTTTGTACAGGACTGTCCATGCTGTTTATCATCACGATCACAATGGCGGGCCTGTCGATGGTTGTCTTGCATGCGCTTGAACGTAATCCATGGGGAACATTTGCGGTAGGGATTACGATTCCGATTGCGATGGGTGTGGGCTTATTTTATAAGAAAACGGGAAATTTAAAGCTCGCTTCAACGGTCGGCTTTCTCTTTTTAATGGCAGGAGTCTTTATCGGTCCATGGGTACAGACTACCGCGCTCGGTGACTTTTTAACGCTAGATACGAAAACGCTTGCAATCGCGCTTCCTGTTTATGCGTTTTTTGCGGCTGCGCTTCCCGTTTGGCTGCTTCTTGCTCCGCGTGATTATTTAAGCAGCTTTATGAAAATCGGTGTTTTTATCGCTTTGATTGTTGGTGTGTTTGTCGTCAATCCGTCCATTCCGTTCCCTGCGTTTACAAAATTCGTAAAAGGCGGCGGGCCGGTGCTGGCAGGACCTGTCTGGCCGTTCATCTCAATAACCATTGCCTGCGGGGCGATCTCTGGGTTCCATGCCTTTGTCGGTTCAGGAACGACACCGAAAATGCTGAATAAATGGAGTGATATGAAGCCGGTTGCGTTTGGCGCAATGCTTGTTGAGTGTCTTGTCGGCATCATGGCGCTGATTGCAGCGACCGCTTTACAGCCTGCTGATTACTTTGCGATTAACAGCACGCCTGAGGTTTTCCGTACGCTTGGCATGAATATCGTACATTTGCCTGAATTGAGCAGGGAAATCGGTCTGGACTTAGAAGGAAGAACAGGGGGAGCCGTCACACTTGCGGTGGGAATGACTTATATTTTTACCGGAATGCCGTTTTTCAGCCATTTGGCCTCATACTTTTTCCAATTTGTCATTATGTTTGAAGCGGTATTTATTTTAACAGCGATTGACGCCGGCACACGCGTTGCCCGTTATTTGATCCAGGATTTCTTCGGGGAGGTGTATAAACCGCTGAAGAAAACAGACTGGATTCCGGGCTCTGTATTTGCCAGCGCGCTTGCCTGTTTGATGTGGGGGTACTTGCTGTATTCAGGAGATATCGGTTCCATTTGGGCGCTGTTCGGCGTTTCTAATCAGCTGATGGCTTCAGTGGGGCTGATTATCGGAGCGACCATCGTGCTGAAAATCGCTGATAAACGCCGGTACATTCTGACTTGCCTTATCCCGCTTGCCTATTTATATGTCACTGTCAATTATGCGGGCTATTGGATGGTGCGCAATGTGTATCTCAATCCTGAAGCAGCAGGATATAGTGTATTGAATGGCGTATTATCTATCATCATGCTGGTGTTAGGCTTCATCATTATCGTGGCGGCTGTGAAAAAATGGGCGCAGATGTGGAAAGATCCGAGCTTAAGGATGGAAGCGTCTATACCGGGCTAGAAGGACTATTGAAAATGCTGAGGGGGGTTGGCAATGAATCTATCAATGAAATATCTTATTCTATACGTATCGGACAGCAAGCGGGCTATTCATTTTTACCGGGATATTTTAGGACTGCCGATTCGTGCTGAACACGGAACGTATATCGAATTTGATACAGGGTCTACGATATTGGCGCTTAATACGCGGAAAGCGCCAGAGACATCACGGCGCTGGACATTCCGGATACATCTGCTTCAAACACATTTGAAATCGGGTTTGTTACTGAAAATGTAGAAGCGGTCATCAAAAGGATGAGAGAACAAGGCGTCTCGATTATCGGGGAGCCGAAAGTGAAACCATGGGGGCAGACGGTCGCCTATATCGCTGATCCGGATGGACATTATATCGAAATTTGCAGTCCGATGGAATAACGCACAAAAGCCCAAAACAATTTCTGTTTTGGGCTTTCTCATGATGTTTTGTGCCCGGCTGCTTCCAATAGCAGATCAGCCAGGTGAACGGCTCTGACTTTACCGCTTAGTCCTTCGCGTTCAATCCCGAGCTTCATCTGCAGCAGGCAGCCGGGATTTGCTGTTACAATGAGGATCGCTTCGGTTGCTTTGACGGCAGCCATTTTGCTGTCCAGTATTTTCATAGACATTTCAGCTTCGACGATGTTGTAAATTCCCGCTGACCCGCAGCAGCTGTCTGCTTTCTCCATTTCTTTGAATTCCGCCCCTTTGATGCTTTTAAGAAGCTGGCGGGGCTCAAGCGACGTATGCATTACATTTCTTAGGTGGCATGAATCTTGGTAGGTAACGACCTGAGGTGTCTCGAGCGCTAAGTCCATTTGATGGAAATCGAGTTCAACCAAAACGGAAGAAAAATCCTTCAGCTTTTGAACAAAAGCGGCGGCTCGCTCCGACCATTCCGGGTCATCCTTCAGCAAATGATCATATTCGGTAAGAAAGGCTCCGCATCCTCCTGCGTTTGTAATGACTGCATCCACGTCTAATGCTTCGAAAGCAGCGATATTTTGTTTCGCGAGCTCTTTCCCTGTGTTTTTTTCACCGCTGTGTCCATGAAGCGCCCCGCAGCAAGCCTGTTCAGGCGGAATGACAATGTCGCAGCCTGCCAGCTGTAAAAGCTTCAATGTGGCGTTATTGGTCGGTAAAAACATTGTATCCATTAAGCAGCCGGAAAAAAAGGCAACCCGCTTTTTCATGGGGCCAATGGACGGCAGGAAACGCGGCCGATGTTTCATGTCTTTGCTTTTAGGAACATCAGGAAGAACGGCTTCCATCGTTCGCAAATGCTCAGGCAGGACCCGAAGCATGCCTGATTTTCGCACAGCGGTTTGCAGTCCTGACCGCTGATACAAACCGATAAGGCTTACAGCTGATCGCATGCGGTTTTGGTGCGGAAACAGCTCGTGAAAAGCCGTCTTTCGCATGACACGTGCGCCGAGCGAGTGTTTTTTGTTTTGGTGGATAATATCTCTGGCTTCCTCAAGCAGCTGTCCGTATTTCACGCCTGACGGGCATACAGGTTCACAGGCGCGGCAGCCGAGGCAAAGTGACAGCGACCGTTCGACATCTTCATCCGGTTCAATCATACCGTCGGCTACGGCTTTCATTAAGGCGATACGCCCACGTGGAGAGTGTGTTTCCTGAAATCCCGATACGATATAGGTCGGACAGGAAGGAAGACAGAAGCCGCAGCGCATACAATTCAAAAGCTCGCCTTCATCCATGCGTTCTTTAAACTCATTTTGGATCTGTTTCATTTCTTTTTCTGTTGTCATCTTTCCGCCACCACACGTTTTCTGGCATCTTTCGCAAACACTTTGCCCGGATTTAATATGTTCCGGGGGTCAAATGCCGCTTTCAGCGCTTTCATCGCATCAATGCCTTCTTTTTTCAGCTTCATTTCCAAGTAAGGCGCTTTCATTGCCCCGACTCCGTGCTCTCCGGTTATCGTGCCGCCAAGTTCAATCGCTTTCTCAAAAATCTCGGCAAAAGCCTGTTCGACACGTTCCATTTCATCCTCATTTCTTATGTCTGTCGTGCATGTCGGGTGAAGGTTCCCGTCTCCCGCATGGCCAAAGGTGCAGATGGAAATATCATATTTAGCAGCAATATGATTAATCGCTTTAACCATATTGGCGATTTCTGAGCGAGGAACGGTCGCATCCTCTAAAATCGTCGTCGGCTTGAGACGGGCAAGGGCAGAAAGTGCAGAGCGCCGTGCTTCAGTTAGGGCGAATGCTTCCTCCTCCGTTTGTGCGGTCTGAACGGAAACGGCCTCGCCTTTTTTGCAAATCGCCTCAATCTTTTCCATATCCCGTGCCACGATTTCAAGCGGTCCGTCTTGCTCAATTAATAGAACCGCCTTTGCGTTTGTCGGCAGTCCGATTTTGGCATAATCCTCAATCACCAATAGTGTAGGCTGGTCGAGAAATTCAAGCGTGGCGGGTATGATTTTTGCGGCAATGATGTCTGATACCGTTTGAGCAGCGGCATCGATATTTTCATATAGGGCAAGCAGCGTCTTTTTTGTTTCAGGCTTTGGAACGAGCTTGACGATTGCCTCTGTCACAATGCCCAGTGTCCCTTCTGAGCCGACAAAAAGACGTGTGAGATCGTATCCGGCCACATCCTTCGCGAGTTTTCCCCCGGTGCGGATGATGTCACCATTTGCGAGCACAACCTCCAGTCCAATAACATAGTCGCGGGTGACGCCGTATTTTAATCCGCGGAGCCCGCCGGAATTTTCATTGATGTTTCCGCCCATGGTTGATATTTTCATAGAACTCGGGTCAGGCGGATAAAACAAACCCTTGTTTTCAACCGCGCGGATCATATCCAGCGTAATGACGCCCGGCTGAACTGTGGCAGTTAAATTTTCTTCATCAATCTCAAGAATCTGGTTCATGTGCTTAAAGAGAAGCACAAGTCCGCCTTCAGTCGGGCACGTGCCGCCGCACAGGTTTGTCCCTGATCCTCTTGGAACGATCGGCACTCGATGTTCGCTGCAAATTGTTAAAATGCGTGATACTTCATCAGTATTCCTCGGAGCAATCACGGCATCAGGCATAGACTGATACTGAGGCGTCGCATCATATGAATAGACGAGACGGCCGGCAGTCGAGTCATCAAAGTTTTCTGGTCCGGAGACCCGAATCAGCTGCTCCTTTACATCCTTGGTGATCATTTTACCCATCCCCCTGTCAAAAAACGCTTTCAATCTATTGTAAAAGAAAAAAAGCAAAGCCTTCCATGGAGAAACATACAAAAAATGAAACTGAAACTCTCTCTATTTTGTGTCTTGCTCTAAAAAATAGAGGGCGACGTACATCGTGACGATGTCCTCGGTACGGTCAAAACGTAAACCCGTCAGCTGTTCAGCCTTAGCCAGACGATATCGCAATGTATTGATATGAATATGCATATCTTCTGCGGTTTGTTTCAAAGACAAATCGAGATGAAAGAAAGTCCGTAACGTATTCATAAGTTCCTGATGCTCTAGCGCCTCTCCTAATACTCTTTGCGGAAATTCGTTTCGGGTTCCCGGGCTGATCTCCGTTAGACACATATCAAGCTTCAGATCCTCTTCAAATATGGGCGTTTTTCGCTTAAGGCTGACAGCCAGCGCTTTTTCCGCTTGCTCGTATGAATCTGTCAGGCTGGAGCTTGCGACGGCCCTTCCGGCGCCAGCTGCTGTATATTGGCTGCTTGCGGTATTGGCAAACGAACAAATGTGAAGGATCTTCCGTAAAAGCTGATCCCTTTGTTCATGCTGCGGCACTTCATGATTAATCAAAATCCGTTCATTTCCCCACCTGATGAACAAATCCGCAGGGTACGAGGATTTCCAGCTGCGTGCCATTTGTTCAATATCATGACGTGACCACTCATACCCCTGAATCAGAATCATTTGGCGCCGGGAGGAAAGGTCAACACCAAGAAGCTGAGCTTTCTCAAGAAAACTGGGAGACCACTCCTTTAATTGCAGCCAATCGATCATAAAGGACTCCAGCATTCTCTCACGCCACTGGGATTGCTCTAAATGCCGCGATTCCTTAATGAACAGCTCTGTCATTTTTCGAAGCAGTTCTCCGAATGGCTGAATCTCTGCAGGCTCACCTGTCAGCCCGAAGACGGCGATCACATCATGGTCAAAAAATACAGGGAGGTTTATGCCTGCTTTCACTCCTTTTAACCTTGTTTCATCTTCTCTTGTAATAATCACGCTGCGTCTTTCTTTTGCGCAGATAAGCGCTCCCTCATGAAATTGTCCGACACGCTCATCGTTTGTGCCTGCCATAATAAGACCGTCCGTGTTTACAATAATGACTTCACGTTCGTACATTTTTTTAACTTCAGCAATAATTTTTTTCGCTAATAACGGCTGTAAAAACATGGCGTTCCCCCTCATCATGTTTTTATTATATAAGAAAAAAACCGGGCGCTGTCACCCGGTTTCATGTCTTATTCGGCGGGTTTTAATCCGTCTTCAAGCGTTTTCAGCATTTCGTTTTTCTCACTTTCAGATGCGTGCTGCCAAATGACTTCGAATAAAACGCCGAGCCCTGGAAGCATTTTTTCTTCACCGCTTTGAATCGCATCTACGATTGTATGCTCAAGCTGCTCCTGATTATTGCCGGTGACATTGGAGATGACGGCATGACGTAAATTAAGATCCATGTAAAACGCTCCTTTTTCTAAAATGTAATACGTATATTCTAACCCTGCACCTGGTTTATTATGTGCTGTTCTTGCGATATAATAACATCATGTTAAAAAAAGGAGCGCCACATAGACAGTGAAACAAATAGAATCGGCAAAAAACCAAAAAGTGAAGGATTGGAAAAAGCTTCACACAAAAAAAGAACGAACAAAAACAAATACATTTCTGATAGAGGGAGAACACCTCGTTGAAGAGGCGTTGAAAAGCCCGGGCATTGTGAAAGAAATCCTTGTAAAGGATGAAACGAAGATTCCTTCAGATCTTGAGACTGGTATCCAGTGCTATACGCTGAGTGAAGATGCGTTTTCAGCTGTGACTGAAACCGAAACGCCGCAGCAGATTGCCGCTGTGTGCCATATGCCTGAAGAAAAGCTGGCAACGGCACGCAAGGTGCTGCTGATTGACGCTGTTCAAGATCCGGGAAACCTTGGCACAATGATTCGAACGGCTGATGCGGCCGGTTTGGATGCGGTTGTACTCGGTGACGGCACGGCGGACGCCTTTAACGGAAAAACACTGCGATCTGCTCAAGGATCTCACTTCCATATTCCTGTTGTGAGAAGAAACCTGCCTTCATATGTGGACGAATTGAAGGCAGAGGGCGTAAAAGTATACGGCACGGCGCTGCAAAACGGAGCGCCTTATCAGGAGATTCCTCAGTCTGAATCCTTTGCGCTCATTGTAGGAAATGAAGGTGCAGGGGTGGATGCTGCATTGCTGGAAAAAACGGATTTGAACCTATACGTGCCGCTTTACGGACAGGCTGAATCACTAAACGTTGCGGTTGCGGCTGCCATCCTCGTGTATCACTTGCGAGGATAGTGTTGCGCCAAGCGTTGGATTTCTCTATAATAGAACATAATATTTCAAAAACCGTGACAGAGGACCTCAATTTCTGATCAACTGCTTTCCAGGGAGAAAATGCCGCTGACTGAGAGCATTTTTAACGCAGCCGGAAATTGGCTTCACCTCTTGAGTTGTCGCCGGGACCGCGTACACTGCGCGTAAAGGTGAACCGGAATCTGATTCCGTTATGTCAATGAAGCTGACGACAGCATCAGTCTGTCTGAAATAAGGGTGGTACCGCGGCCACAACTCGTCCCTTGTACAAGGGACGGGTTTTTTTTATTTTCCAAAGACATATGACGGTTTGTTTACATAAAAGGAGGATGCAAAATGGAAGAAAAGCTAAAACAGCTGGAACAAGAAGCTTTAGAACAAGTAGAAGCGGCAAGCTCATTGAAGGTTGTCAATGATATTCGGGTGCAATATCTCGGAAAAAAAGGGCCGATTACAGAAGTGCTGCGCGGAATGGGCAAGCTTTCTGCTGAGGAACGTCCAAAAATGGGGGCGCTCGCGAACGAAGTAAGGGAGCGTATTGCCAATGCGATTGCTGACAAAAACGAGAAGCTTGAAGAAGAGGAAATGAAGCAGAAGCTTGCAGGACAGACAATTGACGTCACGCTGCCGGGGAACCCTGTTGCAGTCGGCGGCCGCCATCCGCTCACTGTTGTCATTGAAGAAATTGAAGATTTATTTATCGGTATGGGCTACACAGTCGAGGAAGGGCCAGAGGTTGAAACGGATTACTACAACTTCGAATCGCTCAATCTTCCGAAAGAACACCCTGCGCGCGATATGCAGGACAGCTTTTACATCACAGAGGAGACTTTGATGAGAACGCAAACTTCTCCTGTCCAAACACGGACGATGGAAAAGCATGAAGGCAAAGGTCCCGTTAAAATCATTTGCCCGGGTAAAGTATATCGCCGTGATAACGATGATGCGACGCACTCTCACCAATTTATGCAAATTGAAGGGCTTGTCGTTGACAAAAACATCAGCATGAGTGATTTAAAAGGAACGCTTGAACTCGTTGCGAAAAAAATGTTCGGGCAAGACCGTGAAATCAGACTCCGCCCAAGCTTCTTCCCGTTTACTGAGCCTTCAGTAGAAGTGGATGTGACATGCTTTAAATGCGGTGGAAACGGCTGCTCAGTATGTAAAGGAACAGGCTGGATTGAAATCCTCGGTGCCGGAATGGTTCACCCGAACGTGCTTAAAATGGCTGGCTTTGATCCGAAGGAATATCAGGGCTTCGCATTCGGAATGGGTGTTGAGCGCATCGCCATGCTGAAATACGGCATTGATGATATCCGCCACTTCTATACAAACGATGTCAGATTTATTTCGCAGTTTAAACAGGCGTAAGAGGAGGATGCAAGGATGTTTGTTTCTTATAAATGGTTAGAGGATTATGTTGATTTAAAAGGCATGGACCCGGCTGTTCTTGCTGAAAAAATTACAAGAGCCGGTATTGAGGTTGAAGGAATTGAATACAAAGGAGAAGGCATCAAAGGCGTTGTCATCGGCCATGTGCTGGAGCGCGAGCAGCACCCGAATGCTGATAAGCTGAATAAGTGCCTTGTGGATATCGGTGCTGAAGCCCCTGTACAAATCATTTGCGGCGCGCCGAATGTGGATAAGGGACAAAAAGTCGCGGTTGCAACTGTCGGAGCGGTGCTGCCGGGCAATTTCAAAATCAAAAAAGCCAAGCTTCGCGGTGAAGAATCAAATGGCATGATCTGTTCCTTACAGGAGCTTGGTATCGAAAGCAAACTTGTGGCGAAGGAGTATGCAGAAGGCATTTTCGTATTCCCTAATGACGCTGAAACAGGAAGCGATGCCTTAGCGGCTTTACAGCTTGACGATGCGATTCTTGAGCTGGGTTTAACGCCAAACCGCGCGGATGCCATGAACATGCTTGGTGTTGCTTACGAGGTTGCCGCGATTTTAGACACTGAGGTAAAGCTTCCGCAAACGGATTACCCGGCTGCTTCAGAACAAGCGTCTGATTACATTGCAGTCAAAATTGAAGATCAAGAAGCGAACCCGCTGTACACTGCAAAAATCATTAAAAATGTCACGATTGCTCCATCACCGCTTTGGATGCAGACAAAGCTGATGAATGCAGGCATTCGTCCGCACAACAACGTCGTTGACATCACAAATTTTGTCCTGTTGGAATACGGACAGCCGCTTCATGCGTTTGATTATGACAGATTTGGCTCTAAGGAAGTCGTAGTAAGAAAAGCAGCTGAGAATGAAATGCTCGTCACTCTTGATGATCAAGAACGTAAGCTGTCCGCCGATCACCTTGTCATTACAAACGGAACGAAAGCGCAGGCTGTTGCGGGTGTCATGGGAGGAGCAGAGTCAGAGGTTCAGGAAGATACGAAAACGATTTTGCTTGAGGCTGCGTATTTCAATGGGCAGACGGTTCGCAAGGCTTCCAAAGACCTTGGTTTGAGAAGTGAATCAAGCGTAAGATTTGAAAAAGGAATTGATCCGGCGCGCGTACGTCTTGCAGCAGAACGGGCTGCGCAGCTGATCCATCTGTATGCCGGCGGTGAGGTGCTTGCTGGAACAGTTGAGGAAGATCACCTGACAATCGAAGCAAATAACATTCACGTATCTGCTGACAAAGTGAGCAGCGTTCTAGGCCTGACGATCAGTAAAGAAGAACTGATCAGCATTTATAAACGTCTCGGTTTTACGGTCGGTGAAGCGGGTGAACTTCTCGTTGTGACTGTCCCATCACGCCGCGGCGACATTACAATAGAAGAGGATTTAATCGAAGAAGCGGCAAGACTGTACGGCTACGATAACATTCCGTCTACGCTTCCTGAGACAGCGGGAACTACAGGCGGATTAACGCCATACCAGGCAAAACGCCGTAAAGTCAGACGCTTCCTTGAAGGCGCAGGCTTATCACAAGCCATCACTTACTCACTGACAAATGAGAAGAAAGCGGCAGCGTTTGCGATTGAAAAATCACTGAATACTGTGCTTGCGCTTCCAATGAGTGAAGAAAGAAGCATTCTCAGACACAGTCTTGTTCCGAATCTGCTTGATTCTGTTTCTTACAACCTCGCGAGGCAGACTGACTCAGTTGCACTGTACGAAGTCGGCTCCGTTTTCCTGACGAAGGAAGAGGACACAAAACCTGTTGAAACAGAACGCGTAGCAGGAGCTGTTACCGGATTATGGCGCAAGCAGCTATGGCAGGGTGAAAAGAAACCAGTTGATTTCTTTGTTGTCAAAGGAATTGTGGAAGGGCTGTTAGACAAACTCAACGTCCTAGACAGCATTGAATTTGTACAGTCAGAACGCAAACAGCTGCATCCGGGCAGAACAGCGAACATTTTATTAAATGGTTCTCTGATCGGCTTCATTGGCCAAGTCCATCCTTCATTGGAAAAAGAACTGGATATAAAGGAAACATACGTATTTGAGCTCGATCTTCATGCGTTGCTCGCAGCAGAAACAGCACCGCTTGTTTACAAGGCGATTCCGAAATATCCGTCTGTGACACGTGATATCGCCCTTGTAACAGATAAAACCGTCACAAGCGGCCAGCTTGAGAGCGTCATTAAAGAGGCTGGCGGCAAGCTTCTGAAAGAGGTAACCGTCTTTGACGTATACGAAGGCGAACATATGGAGGAAGGCAAGAAGTCAGTCGCTTTCTCACTCCAGTATGTCAACCCTGAACAAACACTGACTGAAGAAGAAGTGACAAAGGCGCACAGCAAAGTGCTGAAAGCGTTAGAAGACACATATCAAGCTGTTTTAAGAGGCTGATAAAAAAGCTTGCAGAGAAATCTGCAAGCTTTTTTCTATGAACGTTTTTTATCAGCAAGGCGCTGCGCTTTTTGCGTATTGGCGAAATGGAGTTTTGTAAAGGTTCTGAGTGCAGATGCCCCTTTTTTGAGGATCAGCTTGGCGGCCGCTTCATCGACGTGAGGACCGGCCCCTTTTGGAAGCGTCATTCCTGCCTCGCGTGATAGTTTATCCATTTCCATTAAAAACGAATATCTTGCAATGATTGAAGCAGCGGCGACAGCCAGGTGAATACCTTCAGCTTTTGTGCTAAAATAGGTCCGCTCCTTCACAATGTCTCTGCCCTTTAAATGATTGAAGTAGACGCCTGGCTCAGCGAATTGGTCAATCAAAATGGCTTCAGGCTTTACTCCATCCAATTTTCTTAATAAATGGGTGATCGCCTGATTGTGCAGCAAAGCTTTCATTTTCCCTTGGCTCATGCCTTTTTCCTGCATGCTGTTATACTTTTCATTTTTTAAAACCAGCAGGCTATATGGAATAGTTTTGATCAGGTTTCGGGCAATCTCGATGATTTGCGGATCTTTTAAATCTTTAGAATCCTTAACACCGAGTTCCTTCATTAAAGGAAGCATGGTTTTGTCGACGTACGCGCATACAACCGTCATTGGGCCAAAGTAATCTCCGGTTCCGACTTCGTCAGAACCGATAACAGACATTCCGGCGATATCTGCCGGAGGGGCATAGCGGGGATCAGCCGGCTTTTTGGCCATTTTCTTCTTTTCCGGCTCTGCTGTTCCCCAGCGCGCGGATTCTGCCGCTGCGTTTTTGCCTTGAAACAAGACCTTGCCTGATTTATATGCTGTAATGGTACAGCCGGGCGGTTTCGCCTGAAAAACGGCTCCCTGCGGAACAGAGGCTGTAAGCGAACCGCTGTATGTCATTTTCATTTGGTCAATAGCAGACAACGATACTTTTATCACTGAATGGGACACGTAATAATCTCCTTTTTTTACACTTTTCGCTGTATATACCAGTGTATCATAACAGCGGGAGGCTCGTCTTTCCATTCATTTAATAAACGTGTTATGATAAGAACTAGGATTCTCGCGGAATGGAGGAGAAACGTTGTCTGACGGCAAAAAAACAAAAACAACCGTTGACATTTACGGCCAGCACTTCACGATTGTCGGTGAAGAAAGCAGAGCCCATATGAGGTATGTCGCCGGAATTGTTGATGATAAAATGAGAGAAATCAATGAAAAAAATCCATACCTTGATATAAATAAACTTGCAGTGCTGACAGCGGTAAATGTGGTGCACGATTATGTCAAATTACAAGAGAAATGTGAAAAACTGGAGCGTCAGCTTAAAGAAAAGGATTGAACAACTATGCTAGATATCATCATCTTAATCTTGCTCCTGATGGGGACTTTACTGGGGTTAAAACGCGGTTTTATCCTGCAGTTTATCCGCTTGACGAGCTTTATTTTATCAATTGCCTTTGCGGCTTTATTCTATAAAAACGTGGCACCGCATTTACATTGGATTCCCGCACCCGATTTTTCAGCGGGACAGCCGGCTCTTTCTTTTTTTACGGGGAATTTGGAAGCAGCGTACTATAATGCGATTGCGTTTATCGTTTTATTTATCATTGCTAAAATCTTACTGAGAATCATCGGCTCGTTCCTGAGTATTGTAGCCGGCATTCCGGTGATTAAACAAATCAACCAGATGCTGGGCGCCGTTCTCGGTTTTCTAGAAGTCTATTTATTTACATTTGTGCTGCTGTATGTCGCATCCGTTCTGCCGGTAGATGCACTGCAGCAAATGATGGGGCAATCGTCCCTCGCAAATGTGATCATTAACCATACACCATACTTGTCAGGGCTCCTACAAGAGCTGTGGACACAGTACGGGGCATAAAAAAACTTCTCTTGTCCGGAGAAGTTTTTTTCAAGTATGATGGAAACATATGTGAACGTCTGGGGGTTATGATATGCATAAAAAAGATATTATCCGGCTGCTTGAAACCATTGCAGTCTATATGGAACTAAAAGGGGACAACCCGTTTAAAGTATCCGCCTTCCGAAAAGCGGCGGCAGCCCTGGAACAGGACGACCGAAGCTTATCAGAAATGGACGATATGATGTCGCTGTCCGGCATTGGAAAAGGAACGTACAGCGTCATTAAAGAGTATATAGATGAAGGAAAGTCAAGCACGCTCGAATCGCTGCAGAAAGAAGTGCCGGAAGGACTCGTGCCTTTATTGAAGCTGCCGGGCCTCGGCGGCAAAAAAATCGCAAAGCTATATAAAGAGCTCGGCGTACATGATGCAGAATCTCTGAAGGAAGCCTGTGAACAGCAAAAGGTGCAAGGTCTTGCGGGCTTCGGCAAAAAATCGGAAGAAAAAATATTACAGGCGCTCGGGGAAGCCGGAAAACAGCCTGAACGGTTCCCGATCGGATACGCCCTCCGGATCGCGCGGGAAATTGAGGAGCATCTTTCTCAATTTACGCATATCATCAAATTTTCTCGTGCCGGAAGTCTCCGCAGAGCGCGGGAAACGGTGAAGGATCTGGATTATATCATTGCTACAGATCATCCGGCTGAAGTAAGAGAGCAGCTTCTTGAGCTGCCAAACATCAAAAGCGTGATCGCAAGCGGAGATACGAAGGTGTCCGTCATCCTTTCCTTTGAATATGAAACAAGCGTCGATTTCCGTCTTGTGACGGAAGAGCAGTTTCCGACAACACTCCATCATTTTACGGGTTCAAAGGATCACAATATTAAGATGCGCCAAATCGCCAAAGAACGCGGCGAGCGGATCAGTGAATACGGCGTTGAGACAGTTGAAACCGGAGAGATCAAAACATTTCCGAGTGAACGTGAATTTTATGCGCACTTCGGCCTGCCGCTGATTCCGCCGGAAATTCGTGAAAGCGGACAGGAAGTGGAAACTTACAGCGACAGCATTGAACTGATAGAGATCGGGCAAATCAAAGGTGATCTCCACATGCACTCAACGTGGAGCGATGGCGCATTTTCGATCAGAGAGATGGCTGAAGCCTGCATCAAAAAAGGCTATCAATACATGGCGATCACCGATCACTCACAATTTTTAAAGGTCGCCAACGGGCTTACTGCAGAAAGACTTAAGCAGCAGGCAAAAGAAATTGACGCGCTGAATGCAGAGTTTGAAAACTTCCGTATTTTGAAAGGCGTTGAGATGGATATCCTGCCTGACGGTACGCTCGATTATGATGACGATGTGCTTGCGGAAATGGATATCGTTATTGCATCGATTCATTCCAGTTTTAATCAGCCGGAACACGTGATTATGAAACGGCTTGAGACGGCACTGACAAACAAGCATGTTGACATTATCGCACACCCGACCGGGCGCCTTATCGGCAGACGGGCCGGTTACGAAATCGATATTGATCAGCTGATTGAGCTTGCGAGGAAAACAAATACGGCGCTTGAACTCAACGCCAACCCTGCGCGCCTTGATCTGCGCACAGAGCATTTAATGAAAGCAAACGAACAAGGGGTTACATTGGTGATTAATACTGATGCCCATAATATTGAGATGTTAGACGATATGAAAACTGGCGTTACTGCCGCGCGCAAAGGATGGACGGAAACGAAAAACGTTCTGAATGCCCGGTCGCTTAAAGACGTAGAGGCATTTCTGAAGCGCAACGATTAAGTAAGGAGGCTCACACAATCGTGCAGCAAAAAGTATTATCAGCTCTTGAATTTCATAAAGTGAAAGAACAGGTTATTGGGCATGCCGCTTCATCGCTCGGAAAAGAAATGCTTCTCGAGCTTAAGCCTTCTGCTTCTATAGACGAAATCAAAAAACAGCTTGATGAAGTAGACGAAGCTTCTGACATTATCCGGCTGAGAGGCCAAGCGCCATTTGGCGGCCTTGTAGATATCAGAGGAGCGTTAAGACGGGCGGAAATCGGCAGCGTTCTCAGTCCTTCTGAATTCACTGAAATCTCAGGCCTGCTTTATGCAGTTAAACAAATGAAACATTTTATCACCCAAATGGCTGAAGACGGTGTCGACATTCCGCTGATCCATCAGCATGCTGAACAGCTTATCACGCTGTCCGATTTAGAGCGGGACATTAATTCCTGCATTGATGATCACGGAGAAGTGCTTGATCATGCATCGGAAACATTAAGAGGAATCCGCACACAGCTCAGAACACTCGAATCAAGAGTCAGAGACCGGTTAGAGTCGATGCTGCGTTCCTCTTCCGCTTCGAAAATGCTGTCTGATACGATTGTTACGATTCGGAATGACCGCTTTGTGATCCCGGTCAAACAGGAGTACAGATCCAGCTATGGAGGAATTGTGCACGACACCTCATCCTCTGGTGCGACACTATTCATTGAACCGCAGGCGATTGTAGATATGAACAATTCCCTTCAGCAGGCGAAAGTGAAAGAAAAGCAAGAAATTGAACGGATTTTGCGTGTGCTGACAGAGAAAACGGCAGAGCATACAGAGGAGCTATTTCTAGATTTGCAAGTGCTGCAGACGCTTGACTTTATTTTTGCAAAAGCTAGATATGCAAAAGCGGTTAAAGCGACAAAACCGATTATGAACGACACCGGCTTTATCCGTTTGAAAAAAGCCCGCCATCCATTGCTTCCGCCTGACCAGGTTGTTGCCAATGACATCGAGCTTGGCCGCGATTTTTCAACCATTGTCATCACAGGGCCAAACACCGGGGGGAAAACAGTCACCCTTAAAACGTTAGGCCTGCTAACCTTAATGGCGCAATCAGGTCTTCATATCCCGGCAGATGAAGGGTCAGAAGCGGCAGTATTTGAGCACGTATTCGCTGATATCGGTGATGAACAGTCGATTGAGCAAAGTTTAAGTACGTTCTCATCCCATATGGTGAACATTGTCGGCATTTTAGAACAGGTCAATGAAAACAGCCTTGTGCTTTTCGATGAACTTGGTGCAGGGACAGATCCGCAGGAGGGGGCGGCCCTCGCCATGAGCATCTTGGATGACGTGCATCGCACCAATGCACGAGTGTTAGCTACGACGCATTATCCGGAATTGAAGGCGTACGGCTATAACAGAGAAGGCGTCATGAATGCCAGCGTTGAATTTGACATTGAAACGCTGTCACCGACCTATAAACTTTTAATTGGTGTGCCGGGTCGAAGCAATGCTTTCGAAATTTCAAAACGCCTCGGGCTTCCGGACCATATCATCGGGCAGGCGAAGTCAGAAATGACGGCCGAGCATAACGAAGTCGATACGATGATTGCGTCGCTGGAACAAAGCAAAAAACGTGCGGAAGAAGAGCTTTCTGAGACAGAATCAATCAGAAAAGAAGCGGAAAAACTGCATAAAGAGCTGCAGCAGCAAATCATCGAGCTTAACAGCAAAAAAGACAAAATGCTTGAAGAGGCAGAACAGCAGGCTGCTGAAAAAGTAAAAGCGGCAATAAAAGAAGCCGAGGACATTATTCATGAATTGCGCTCCATAAAAGAAGAACACAAATCCTTCAAGGATCACGAGCTGATTAACGCGAAGAAACGGTTAGAAGGCGCTATGCCGGCTTTTGAAAAGTCCAAGAAACCGGAAAAGCCAAAAGCGCAAAAACGCGACTTTAAGCCTGGTGACGAGGTGAAAGTCCTCACTTTCGGGCAAAAAGGAACATTGCTCGAAAAAACAGGCGGCAATGAATGGAATGTTCAAATCGGTATTTTAAAGATGAAAGTAAAAGAAAAAGATCTGGAGTTTATCAAATCAGCTCCGGAGCCAAAAAAAGAAAAAATCATTACAGCGGTCAAGGGAAAGGACTATCACGTATCGCTTGAACTTGATCTCCGCGGCGAACGCTATGAAAATGCCCTCAGCCGGGTTGAAAAATACTTGGATGATGCGGTGTTAGCCGGATATCCAAGAGTGTCAATCATCCACGGAAAAGGAACCGGCGCTTTAAGAAAAGGCGTACAGGATCTTCTGAAAAACCACCGCAGCGTCAAAAGTTCCCGTTTCGGTGAAGCAGGTGAGGGAGGATCAGGCGTTACGGTTGTTGAACTAAAATAAAAGGGAGTATGGCCATGAGTGATTTTTGGGAAAACGAGCTTGTGGAAATCGCGGCATATTACAGTGTCGCGGTTCTCTGCCTCGTCCTCTTTTTGACTGTGTTTGAGCTGGTGACGGCTTATAAAAACTGGGAAGAGATTCAAAAAGGAAATCTTGCGGTGGCAATGGCGACCGGCGGAAAAATTTTGGGAATCGCAAACGTATTTCAGCATTCCATCTCCCAGCATAATTCGCTGCTGCAAATGATCGGCTGGGGCGTTTACGGGTTTGTTATGCTTCTGATCAGTTACTTTATTTTTGAGTTTTTGACTCCGCGGTTTAAAATTGATCAGGAAATCGAAAATGATAACCGGGCTGTCGGCTTTATTTCATTTGTCATTTCTGTCGGGCTTTCATTTGTGGTGGCAGCCGGAATATAAGGGGACGGAGAATAGATGGAAAAGCTTGCGAAAATACTGCTCGCCGCGGCGGGAATCTTTTTGTTAATTGGTCTTATATATCTGTTCATATTATGAGAAAAAGAAAGATTTACCTTTCTTTTTCTTTTTTTTGCCGTCCATCTGCTATAATGATAAGGTGGATCTCTAAAATCGAAAGGGGAGGTTTTATGCAGTCTCAAAAGCCGTGGCTTGCCGAGTATCCCAACGATATCCCGCATGAGCTTCCATTGCCGAATAAAACCCTGCAATCCATCCTGACAGACTCCGCCGCACGATTCCCTGATAAAACCGCAATATCGTTTTATGGAAAAAAACTCACCTTTCATGACATTCTGACGGATGCTCTTAAACTTGCAGCTTTTTTGCAGTGCAATGGCCTGCAAAAAGGAGACAGAGTGGCTGTTATGCTGCCCAATTGCCCGCAAACAGTGATTTCTTATTATGGCGTCTTGTTTGCCGGTGGCATCGTGGTGCAGACGAATCCGCTTTATACCGAGCATGAGCTTGAATACCAGCTTAGAGATGCTCAGGTAAGTGTGATCATCACCTTAGATTTGCTTTTCCCGAAGGCAATAAAAATGAAAACGTTATCAATAGTCGACCAGATTTTGATAACCAGCGTAAAAGACTATTTGCCTTTTCCGAAGAATATTCTTTACCCGCTGACGCAAAAACAAAAAGTGCATATCGATTTTGACAAAACAGCTAACATTCACACGTTTGCTTCCAGTATGAAGCAGGAAAAAACTGAACTCCTGACAATCCCGAAGATCGATCCTGAGCATGATATCGCTGTCCTCCAGTATACCGGAGGAACAACCGGAGCTCCAAAAGGGGTCATGCTCACGCACCAAAATATTTTGGCAAATACTGAAATGTGCGCCGCTTGGATGTATGACGTGAAAGAAGGCGCTGAAAAAGTGCTGGGCATCGTCCCGTTTTTTCATGTCTACGGACTGACGGCAGTCATGAACTATTCGATTAAACTAGGCTTCGAAATGATTCTTCTTCCTAAGTTTGATCCGCTCGAAACACTGAAAATCATCGACAAACACAAACCAACGCTCTTTCCTGGCGCACCGACAATTTACATTGGCCTTTTGCATCACCCTGAATTGCAGCATTATGATCTGTCATCCATTAAAAGCTGTCTTAGCGGATCAGCAGCGCTCCCCGTGGAGGTAAAGCAGAAATTTGAAAAGGTGACTGGCGGAAAGCTTGTGGAAGGCTATGGTTTGTCTGAGGCATCCCCAGTGACGCACGCTAACTTTATCTGGGGAAAAAACAAGCCGGGCAGTATCGGCTGTCCTTGGCCGAGTACGGACGCTGCGATCTATTCTGAAGAGACGGGTGAGTTTGCCGCTCCGTATGAGCATGGAGAAATCATTGTAAAAGGTCCGCAAGTCATGAAAGGATACTGGAATAAACCAGAGGAAACCGCCGCAGTGCTGAGAGATGGCTGGCTGTTCACCGGGGACATGGGCTATATGGATGAAGAAGGCTTTTTCTATATTGCTGACAGGAAGAAGGATATCATCATTGCCGGCGGTTACAATATTTACCCGCGTGAGGTAGAAGAAGCGCTTTATGAACATGAAGCCATCCAGGAAATTGTTGTCGCAGGCGTTCCCGATTCCTACAGGGGAGAAACAGTAAAAGCA
This sequence comes from Bacillus sp. FSL L8-0358, assembly GCF_038593095.1. Lineage (NCBI taxonomy): Bacteria > Bacillati > Bacillota > Bacilli > Caryophanales > Bacillaceae > Bacillus > Bacillus sp. FSL L8-0358. The sequence continues at coordinate 2,791,574 of NZ_CP151962.1, read as the reverse complement.
TTTGTGGTGTTAAAGAAAGGCGCAAAAGCCGATGCAGAAGAACTAGACACTTTTGCAAGATCACGTCTAGCTCCCTATAAGGTGCCCAAAGCCTATGAGTTCAGAAAAGAGCTGCCGAAAACGGCGGTGGGAAAAATTTTAAGAAGGCGTTTACTTGAAGAAGAAACCGAAAATCATCATATCAAATAAAAAAAGAGAACGTCTATGAATAAACTTGACAAACATGAAAATCCTTCTTATCATAAAATTATGAATGAATAGTCATTCATTTCTATAGGAAGGAACGATGAACATTGAAGCAAAAACGGCCAAAGTATATGCAGATTATTGATGCAGCAGTAGAAGTCATTGCAGAAAACGGCTACCACCAGTCACAGGTATCCAAAATTGCCAAACAAGCCGGGGTAGCGGACGGCACCATCTATCTCTATTTTAAAAACAAAGAAGATATTTTAATTTCTCTTTTCAAAGAAAAAATGGGTCAATTTATTGAGCGGATGGAAGAGGACATTAAAGAAAAAACAACAGCGAAAGAGAAATTGGCGCTTGTCATTTCAAAGCATTTTTCCCTTTTAGCGGGTGACCATAATCTCGCGATTGTCACGCAGCTCGAGCTCCGCCAATCCAACTTGGAGCTGCGACAAAAAATCAACGAAATATTAAAAGGCTACTTAAATATTTTGGATGGCATTTTGACGGAAGGTATACAATCAGGCGAATTAAAAGAAGGCCTCGACGTCCGCCTCGCCCGGCAGATGATTTTTGGAACGATTGACGAAACCGTGACAACTTGGGTGATGAATGACCAAAAGTACGATCTCGCTGCGCTTTCAGACAGCGTTTTAGAATTATTGGTGTCCGGAATTCATAATAAGTAAAGGAGTTCTGTCCTATGAATGCAATATCACTGGCAGTTGATCAATTTGTGGCAGTTTTGACGATTCACAATCCGCCGGCAAATGCGCTTTCCAGCCGGATATTAGAAGAGCTGTCTTCCTGTCTTGATCAATGTGAGACAGATGCAGGCGTACGAAGCATTATCATTCACGGCGAGGGAAGATTTTTCTCAGCCGGCGCTGATATTAAAGAATTTACATCGCTTAAAGGCAATGAGGATTCCTCATTGCTCGCTGAGCGCGGCCAGCAGTTAATGGAGAGAATCGAAAGCTTTCCAAAACCGATTATCGCAGCGATTCACGGCGCTGCTCTCGGAGGCGGGCTGGAGCTTGCGATGGCCTGTCATATCAGAATTGCAACAGAAGATGCTAAGCTGGGGCTCCCGGAGCTTAATCTCGGTATCATTCCAGGTTTTGCGGGGACACAGCGCCTTCCGAGATATGTCGGTACAGCCAAAGCATTAGAGCTCATCGGATCAGGAGAACCGATATCCGGAAAAGAAGCGCTTGATCTCGGACTTGTCTCAATTGGAGCGAAAGATGAGGCAGAAGTGATTGAAAAAGCAAAAGCACTTGCCGCTAAGTTTGCAGAGAAAAGCCCGCAAACGCTGGCATCTTTGCTTGAACTTCTTTATTCCAACAAGGTGTATTCCTATGAAGGCAGCTTAAAGCTTGAAGCAAAGCGATTTGGGGAAGCATTTGAGTCAGAGGACGCCAAGGAAGGCATCCAGGCATTTCTCGAAAAAAGAAAGCCTCAGTTCAAAGGCGAATAAAAGGGGATATGATCATGAATCTATTTGTACTGATGAAACGGACGTTTGACACAGAAGAAAAAATCGTCATTGAAACAGGAAAGATTCAGGATGACGGAGCGGAATGGATCATTAATCCATATGATGAGTACGCGATAGAAGAAGCCATCCAGCTGAAGGAAAAGCATGGCGGCACGATCACCGCTGTCACGGTCGGCGGTGAAGAAGCGGAGAAAGAATTGCGTACGGCGCTTGCCATGGGTTGTGACCAAGCTGTTTTAATCAACATAGAAGATGATCTTGAAGAACCCGACCAATATTCCATTTCTCAAGTTTTATACCACTATATGAAGGATCAGGAGTTTGATTTGATTCTCGGCGGAAATGTTGCCATTGACGGAGGATCAGGACAAGTGGCGCCTCGGCTTGCCGAGCTACTGGACATTCCGTGTATCACTACGATCACCAAACTCGAAATCAACGGCACTGATGCAGAAGCAGAAAGGGACGTCGAAGGGGATGTTGAAAAAATCAAAACGATGCTCCCATTGCTTGTCACAGCTCAGCAGGGCTTAAACGAGCCGCGCTATCCATCGCTTCCGGGAATTATGAAGGCTAAGAAAAAGCCGCTTGAAGAGCTTGAACTTGATGATCTTGATCTGGACGAAGAGGATGCTGAACCAAAGCTGAAAACCATTGAACGTTTTCTGCCGCCGAAAAAAGAAGCCGGGAAGCTTCTCCAAGGTGAGCCTGCCGAACAGGCAAAAGAGCTTGTTTCATTGCTCCGCAGCGAAGCTAAAGTCATTTAAAGCTTGGACATTCAAAGAAACAGGGGGATGTTAGAATGGGAAAAAAAGTGATCGTGCTTGGAGAAATACGCGATGGGGAATTGCGGAATGTCACCTTTGAAGCAATAGCTGCAGGAAGAACCATTTCAGGAGATGGGGAAGTCATCGGTGTTCTCATCGGTGAAAATGTACAAAGCATTGCACAAGAGCTTATTCATTACGGAGCAGATAAAGTTCTTACCGCTGAGGACCCGAAGCTGAAAACATACACGGCAGACGGGTACAGCCAGGTCATGAGAGGTGTTATCGAGCAAGAAAATCCTGATTCAGTCATCTTCGGGCATACGGCAATGGGCAAGGATCTTTCACCGAAGCTTGCTGCCCGGCTGCAAACAGGCTTAATTTCTGATGCTATAGATGTAAGCGTTACCGGAGGGAATGTTGTGTTCACACGGCCGATTTACTCGGGGAAAGCTTTTGAACGCGTCATTTCAACCGATCCGATGATCTTTGCAACAATTCGCCCCAATAACATTCAAGCTTCAGAAAAAGACACCAGCAGGTCGGGAAGCATCGAAAGCATAAATGTCTCTCTTACTGACCTTCGCACCGTGATTCAAGAGGTCGTCAAAAAAACGGCGGACGGTGTTGATCTTTCCGAAGCGAAAATTATCGTTGCGGGCGGCCGAGGAGTCAAAAGCATGGAAGGATTTCAGCCGCTGCAGGAGCTTGCAGAGGTGCTAGGGGCCGCAGTCGGGGCTTCTCGCGGGGCATGTGACGCTGATTATTGCGATTACGCTCTTCAAATCGGGCAGACGGGGAAAGTCGTCACTCCGGATTTGTACATTGCATGCGGCATTTCCGGCGCCATCCAGCATTTGGCCGGCATGTCAAACAGCAAGGTGATCGTCGCCATCAATAAAGACCCCGAAGCCGATATCTTTAAAATAGCGGATTACGGCATCGTCGGTGATTTATTTGAAGTTGTCCCGTTATTAACTGAGGAATTCAAACAATTGAATATACACTCATAAAGGAAATCCCGGACTTTAAAAGTTCGGGATTTTTTCATAGTTATAAATACATACGTACAAATATAAAAACAATAGAAAATGTCGTTGACATGTACGAACATATATAATATGGTTACTTTAAAAGCGCTTACATTCATGATGACTCCTCAGGCAAAAGACAGATCACATATTTGACTGTGGTGCTTTTCATATCCGTATGAAAGGAATGATCAGAGGCATGTCTGAACATCAAGCAGTGATTCAAACAGATATCGTAAAAGGAACCATTAACAAAAATATATACGGTCATTTTGCTGAGCATTTAGGAAGAGGGATTTATGAGGGGATCTGGGTCGGAACGGACTCAGACATCCCCAATATCAACGGGATACGAAAGGACGTGCTGGAGGCGCTCAAACAGCTGCACATTCCTGTCCTCAGATGGCCGGGCGGGTGTTTTGCGGACGAATACCATTGGGCAAACGGTGTCGGTGACCGTAAGACAATGCTGAACACTCACTGGGGCGGTACAATTGAATCAAATGAATTCGGAACGCATGAATTTATGATGCTTTGCGAGCTGCTTGAATGCGAGCCATATATTTGCGGCAATGTCGGAAGCGGAACCGTTCAGGAAATGGCGGAGTGGATTGAGTATATGACATTTGAAGAAGGCACGCCGATGTCAGACTGGAGAAAACAAAATGGAAGAGAAGAGCCTTGGAAGCTGAAATATTTCGGCGTGGGCAATGAAAACTGGGGCTGCGGCGGCAACATGCATCCCGAATACTACGCAGATCTGTACCGGCGTTTTCAGACTTATGTCCGTAATTACAGCGGGAATGACATTTATAAAATTGCCGGCGGCGCAAATGTGGATGATTTTAATTGGACGGATGTGCTTATGAAAAAAGCCGCTGGCCTGATGGACGGGTTGAGTCTTCATTATTACACGATTCCGGGGGATTTTTGGAAGGGCAAAGGATCAGCCACAGAATTCACGGAAGATGAATGGTTTATTACGATGAAAAAAGCCAAATACATCGATGAATTGATTCAAAAACACGGCACGATTATGGACCGGTACGATCCGGAGCAGCGGGTCGGGCTGATTATTGATGAATGGGGCACGTGGTTTGATCCCGAGCCAGGCACGAATCCCGGTTTCTTATATCAGCAAAACACCATTCGTGATGCGCTGGTGGCGGCTTCTCATTTCCACATCTTCCATCAGCATTGCCGCCGGGTGCAAATGACAAATATCGCCCAAACGGTCAACGTTCTTCAAGCGATGATTTTGACTGAGGGAGAGCGGATGCTTTTGACACCGACGTACCATGTATTCAATATGTTTAAGGTGCACCAGGACGCTTCTCTTTTAGCCACAGAGACAATGTCTGCCGACTATGAATGGAACGGTGAAACGCTTCCGCAAATCAGCATTTCAGCGTCGAAACAAGCTGAAGGTGATATCAATATCACTATTTGCAACATCGATCACCAAAACAAAGCGGAGGCGCAAATCGAGCTGAGGGGCCTACACAAGGCAGCGGACCATTCCGGAGTCATTCTCACGGCAGAAAAAATGAATGCGCATAACACGTTTGACGATCCTCATCATGTCAAACCGGAATCCTTCAGACAATACACGCTCAGCAAAAACAAACTGAAAGTAAAACTCCCGCCAATGTCAGTCGTCTTACTTACGCTGCGTGCTGATTCTTAATCGCGTAAGAGCGCCGGAGCTTCATGCCGGCGCTCTTTTTCAGGTTTTAAAACAGCTCCGGCAGGGCATGGTAAAGTACATGACAGTGAAGAGGAGATGTGATCTTATGCTTCGTACCATTTTAATGATTATTGGGGCAATTGTAGTGATCGGGGCCATTATCAGATTTGTGTTTTAAAAAAAGAGCATATCCCATTCAACCATATAAAAATGAGTAAACCGGCTGTGATCAGGAAAAAATAATTTGTAAGCATTAAAATAGCGTGAACGAATGGGAGATGCTATACTAAAAATCATCATTTCACATTGGAGGAATTCAATAATGGCTATCGTAAAAGCAACTGATCAATCTTTCTCAGCTGAAACAAGCGAAGGCGTCGTACTGGCAGACTTCTGGGCTCCTTGGTGCGGACCTTGTAAAATGATTGCACCTGTTCTTGAAGAATTGGATCAAGAAATGGGAGACAAACTGAAAATCGTAAAAATCGATGTAGATGAAAACCAAGAAACTGCCGGAAAGTACGGCGTTATGAGCATCCCGACTCTTCTTGTGTTAAAAGACGGCGAAGTAGTTGAAACTTCAGTCGGCTTCAAACCAAAAGAAGCGCTTCAAGAGCTTGTAAACAAACATCTTTAATTTTCCGCTGCTTACATGCCAGAGCGATTCCGATTGAGGGATCGCTTTTTTTATTCGCCAATTGTGAATCATAGAGAAAAACAAACGTTCGTGTTAAACTAGGAATAAAGGATTAAACATAAGGAAGGGTAACATATGAACAAACAACTGAAAGAAAAACTCGCCCTCCTTCCTGATCAACCGGGTTGTTATCTCATGAAGGACCGGCAGCAGACTGTGATCTACGTAGGGAAAGCAAAAGTGCTGAAAAACAGAGTACGCTCCTACTTCACCGGTTCTCACGACGCGAAAACCCAAAGGCTTGTGACGGAAATCGAGGATTTTGAATATATCGTGACGTCCTCCAATCTTGAAGCGCTTATTTTAGAAATGAATCTGATCAAAAAGCATGATCCGAAATACAACGTCATGCTCAAAGACGACAAAACCTATCCTTTCATAAAACTCACCCATGAACGCCACCCAAGGCTGATTGTCACCCGCAATGTCAAAAAAGACAAAGGGCGCTATTTCGGGCCGTATCCGAATGTACAGGCAGCAAGGGAAACAAAAAAACTGCTCGACCGTCTGTATCCTCTCAGAAAATGCTCCAAGCTCCCGGACAGAGTGTGCCTTTACTATCATCTGGGCCAATGCCTCGCTCCGTGCGTAAAGGATATTTCCGAAGAGACGAACAGAGAGCTGGTTGAAAGCATTACACGTTTCTTAAGGGGCGGCTATAATGAGGTCAAAAAAGAGCTTGAAGAGAAAATGCATGAAGCTGCTGAGAATCTTGAGTTTGAACGAGCAAAAGAGCTTCGTGACCAAATTGCCCATATTGAATCAACGATGGAAAAACAAAAAATGACGATGAACGATCTAGTCGACCGTGATGTATTCGCGTACGCGTACGATAAGGGCTGGATGTGCGTGCAGGTCTTTTTCATCCGCCAAGGAAAGCTCATTGAACGCGATGTCAGCATGTTCCCGCTTTATCAGGAAGCAGATGAAGAGTTCCTCACGTTCATCGGGCAGTTCTATTCAAAAAACAACCACTTCCTTCCGAAGGAGATTTTAGTTCCGGACAGCGTAGATCAATCCATGATCGAGCAGCTGCTGGAAACAAACGTTCACCAGCCGAAAAAAGGCCCGAAAAAAGAACTGCTCATGCTTGCCCATAAAAATGCGAAAATCGCATTGAAAGAAAAATTCTCTTTAATCGAACGGGACGAGGAGCGTTCAATCGGGGCTGTGCAGAAGCTAGGTGAGGCATTAAATATTTATACGCCGCACAGAATTGAAGCGTTTGATAACTCAAACATACAGGGGACAAACCCGGTTTCCGCGATGATTGTGTTTATCGACGGCAAACCATACAAAAAGGAATACCGCAAATATAAAATCAAAACTGTTACAGGGCCGGATGATTACGGTTCTATGAGAGAGGTTGTCAGAAGACGCTATACGAGAGTGCTTCGTGAGAATCTGCCGCTGCCCGATCTGATCATCATTGACGGAGGAAAAGGGCAGATCAACGCAGCAAGGGATGTCATTGAAAATGAACTCGGCTTGGATATCCCGATCGCCGGTTTAGCGAAAGATGAAAAACACAGAACCTCAAATTTACTGATCGGTGAGCCGCTGGAGGTGGTGTATCTGGAACGAAACAGCCAGGAATTTTACCTCCTGCAGCGCATTCAGGACGAGGTGCACCGTTTTGCAATCAGTTTTCACAGGCAAATCCGCGGAAAAAGCGCGTTTCAATCCGTTTTGGACGACATCCCGGGTATCGGAGAGAAAAGAAAGAAAATGCTGTTAAAGCATTTCGGTTCCGTTAAAAAAATGAAGGAAGCAAGCCTTGAGGACATCAAAAAAGCCGGTGTTCCCGCAGCGGCGGCTCAGCTCCTTTACGACAAATTGCAAAAATAATGTTGTCCTTTTAAATAAGATCTGATAAAATGTGAACTAATTTCATAGTTAGATCGTGTTATATGGTGAAGATAGAGGTGCGAACTTCAAGAGTATGCCTTTGGAGAAAGATGGATTCTGTGAAAAAGGCTGAAAGGGGAGCGTCGCCGAAGCAAATAAAACCCCATCGGTATTATTTGCTGGCCGTGCATTGAATAAATGTAAGGCTGTCAAGAAATCATTTTCTTGGAGGGCTATCTCGTTGTTCATAATCATTTATGATGATTAATTGATAAGCAATGAGAGTATTCCTCTCATTGCTTTTTTTATTGTGGACAAAGCGCTCTTTCTCCTCACCCGCACGAACCAAAATGTAAAGGGTGGTAATACATGGGTCTTATTGTACAAAAATTCGGAGGCACTTCCGTCGGCTCAGTCGAAAAAATTCAAAATGCGGCAAACCGCGCAATTGCAGAAAAACAGAAAGGCCATCAAGTCGTTGTCGTCGTTTCAGCAATGGGAAAATCCACTGACGAATTGGTCAGCCTTGCAAAAGCTATTTCTGACCAGCCGAGCAAACGCGAAATGGATATGCTGCTGGCGACAGGCGAGCAGGTCACGATTTCACTCCTTTCAATGGCATTGCAGGAAAAAGGCTATGACGCTGTGTCTTATACTGGCTGGCAGGCGGGAATCCGTACGGAGGCCATTCACGGAAACGCCAGAATTACAGATATCGACACTTCGGGTTTAGCAGACCAGCTTGAAAAAGGAAAAATTGTCATTGTTGCAGGATTCCAAGGCATGACAGAGGATTGTGAAATTACGACATTGGGCCGGGGCGGTTCAGATACAACAGCAGTTGCTTTGGCTGCCGCTTTAAAAGCTGATAAATGTGACATATACACAGACGTGCCAGGCGTGTTTACAACCGATCCGCGCTATGTGAAATCAGCGAGAAAACTTGCGGGCATCTCATACGATGAAATGCTTGAGCTTGCCAATTTAGGCGCCGGCGTTCTTCATCCAAGAGCAGTTGAGTTCGCGAAAAATTACCAAGTGCCGTTAGAAGTGCGTTCAAGTACAGAAACCGAAGCGGGAACATTAATTGAGGAGGAATCATCCATGGAACAGAATTTAATTGTCAGAGGCATTGCATTTGAAGATCAAATCACAAGAGTAACCATTTACGGGCTGACTAGCGGCCTGACAACTTTGTCTACTATTTTTACGACACTTGCCAAAAGAAACATAAACGTGGATATCATTATCCAAACGCAGGCCGAGGACAAGACTGGAATTTCCTTCTCTGTCAAAACAGAAGATGCAGACCAAACCGTTGCGGTGCTTGAAGAGTATAAAGACGCGCTGGAATTTGAGAAAATTGAGACAGAAAGCAAATTGGCTAAAGTATCCATTGTTGGATCCGGCATGGTCTCAAATCCTGGTGTAGCGGCTGAAATGTTTGCTGTACTGGCGCAAAAAAACATTTTAATCAAAATGGTCAGCACATCTGAAATCAAAGTGTCAACAGTCGTAAGCGAAAATGACATGGTGAAAGCAGTCGAGTCGCTTCACGATGCATTTGAGCTTTCAAAACACCCTTCAGCTGTGTAATGACAATCAAAAAGGCGGGACTATGCAGTCACCGCCTTTTTGATTACACTGAGTCTTTCATATCCCATTTCACAGTCAGAACCACTTTATCGGCTCTCTTTTTCACTTGTTCATAAGATTCGGCAATCTGATCATTCATCAATTGAATTTGTTCAGCGATAAAACCAGCCTCCAGCTGAAAGCAAGGTTCTTTCTGATGTTTAAGCCGGTTGGAAATGATCGGCCCTTCAAGTTCAAATTCAAGCTCCTGTTTTTTAGCGCTTACGTTGGTGAGGGTTCCCCAGCCCGCTTCTTCAAAGAAGGCCGGAAATTCCTCCCATGATTCAAGAGGAAACTTACGGGCGAGATGTTTTCCTGCCCAATACATCATGGAAGAGTAATCTTGGCCAAGCATATCTGGGAGAACGATCTCTCGTATTAGTTCGTAGGCATAGGCGTTCATTTCAATTTCTTTTAGGTTGTCAATAGATGCTTCAAATTTAGACTTCATATCTGTCTCCCCTCTCTCCTGCGTATATTATAGCTCAAACAGGGGGGAGGATTACAGAATGATCCTGTAATTCTTATGAAAAATTAAGCAAGAAATATATATTGATAAAATAAAATTTTTCAATCAACTAATCAATTCGGAAAATTATAATTTATGTACGCGTTTTCTTGACGCCCTTTTGAGGGAGGAGTAAAATGAAATTGTCAATAAATCTTAATAAAGTGCTTACAATTGAAAGAAGTGGGGGAAGAGATTTAGCACATTTCGCACTTATCAAACAGGGGGTAAAGTAATGTCTGGGAACAGAGAGTTTTATTTTCGAAGATTGCATTCCTTGCTTGGCGTCATACCGGTCGGCATCTTTCTTATTCAGCATTTAGTCGTCAACCAGTTTGCCGCAAGGGGCGCTGAAGCATTCAATAGCGCTGCTCATTTTATGGATAGTCTGCCTTTCAGGTATGCCTTGGAAATTTTTATTATCTTCTTACCATTAATTTATCATGCAGTTTATGGTGTGTACATAGCGTTTACTGCGAAAAATAACGCAGGCCAATACAGCTACATGAGAAACTGGCTATTCGTCCTGCAGCGTGTAACCGGTATCATCACCCTCATTTTCGTCAGCTGGCACGTGTGGGAAACCCGCATTGCTGCACAAATGGGCGCTGAGGTCAATTTCGACATGATGGCGAATATTTTGAGCTCTCCGGCTATGCTTGGTTTTTACATTGTCGGTGTTTTATCAACAATTTTCCACTTCTCGAACGGTTTATGGTCTTTCGCTGTTACATGGGGCATCACGGTAACGCCTCGTTCTCAAAGAATTTCGACATACGTTACGCTGATTATTTTTGTTGCACTGTCATACGTAGGCTTAAAAGCGATTTTTGCATTTGTTTAAGAGTACTAGATTACTAGAGGGAGAGGGGCTATCATGAGTCAATCAAGCATTATCGTAGTCGGCGGGGGTCTTGCCGGCCTCATGGCGACAATTAAAGCAGCGGAATCAGGAATGGCGGTTAAGCTGTTTTCCATCGTTCCTGTCAAACGTTCTCATTCGGTTTGTGCGCAAGGCGGCATAAACGGAGCGGTCAATACAAAAGGGGAAGGTGACTCTCCGTGGGAACATTTTGATGACACGGTATACGGGGGAGACTTTCTTGCCAACCAGCCGCCGGTCAAGGCGATGTGTGAAGCGGCGCCTTCTATCATCCACTTATTAGACCGAATGGGCGTCATGTTTAACCGGACGCCTGAAGGCCTGCTTGATTTCCGCCGATTCGGGGGTACACAGCACCACAGAACTGCTTATGCTGGTGCGACGACGGGACAGCAGCTGCTTTACGCACTGGACGAGCAAGTGCGCAGATACGAAGTTGCGGGTCTGGTCACAAAATACGAAGGCTGGGAATTCCTTGGCGCTGTTTTAGATGATGACAGAACCTGCCGCGGAATTGTTGCACAAAACCTGACAAACATGCAAATTGAATCCTTCCGTTCAGACGCTGTCATTATGGCGACGGGCGGACCGGGAATCATTTTTGGAAAATCAACGAACTCCATGATTAATACAGGATCTGCTGCATCAATCGTTTATCAGCAGGGAGCGTATTATGCAAACGGAGAATTCATTCAAATCCACCCGACAGCCATACCGGGCGATGACAAACTAAGACTGATGAGTGAATCAGCGCGTGGAGAAGGCGGGCGCGTGTGGACATATAAAGACGGCAAACCGTGGTATTTCCTGGAGGAAAAATATCCGGCATACGGAAACCTGGTGCCGCGTGATATTGCGACACGCGAAATATTTGATGTGTGTGTGAACCAGAAGCTCGGCATTAACGGTGAAAACATGGTATATCTCGATCTGTCTCATAAAGATCCGAAAGAGCTTGATATTAAGCTTGGCGGCATCATTGAGATTTATGAGAAATTCATGGGAGACGACCCGCGGAAGCTTCCAATGAAAATCTTCCCGGCGGTCCATTATTCTATGGGCGGTTTATGGGTGGATTACGATCAAATGACAAACATCCCTGGACTGTTTGCGGCTGGGGAATGTGATTATTCTATGCATGGCGGCAACCGCTTGGGAGCGAACTCCCTGCTGTCTGCGATTTACGGAGGCATGGTGGCCGGACCGAATGCGGTGAAATATGTAAACGGCTTAGAATCTTCAGCGGAAGACATGTCTTCATCCTTATTCGACGCTCACGTTAAGAAAGAAGAAGAAAAATGGGCTGATATTATGAGTATGGACGGAACCGAAAATGCCTATGTTCTTCACAAAGAGCTCGGTGAGTGGATGACGGCGAACGTAACGGTTGTCCGCCATAATGACAAGCTTTTGAAAACGGATGACAAAATTCAGGAGTTAATGGAGCGCTTCAAAAAGATCAACATCAATGACACGACAAAATGGAGCAACCAGGGAGCGATGTTCACACGCCAGTTCTCGAACATGCTTCAGCTTGCGAGGGTGATTACCCTTGGCGCATACAACCGTAATGAAAGCCGGGGCGCCCATTATAAACCAGATTATCCTGAACGTAATGATGACGAATGGCTCAAAACAACAATGGCTAAACATGTAAGCCCGTATGAAGCGCCGGAATTTGAGTATCAGGATGTCGATGTATCACTGATAACGCCTCGGAAACGGGATTACTCGAAGAAGAAGGTGGCGAAATAATCATGAGTGAACAAAAAACCATACGATTTATTATCACACGTCAAGATACAGCCGACAGCACGCCTTACGATGAAGAATTTGAGATTCCATACCGCCCGAATCTGAACGTCATTTCCGCTCTGATGGAAATCCGCCGGAATCCGGTTAATGTCAAAGGTGAGAAGACAACCCCTGTCACATGGGATATGAACTGTCTTGAGGAAGTATGCGGCGCATGTTCAATGGTCATAAACGGAAAACCCCGCCAGTCTTGTACGGCGCTTATTGACCAGCTTGAACAGCCGATCCGTTTAAAACCAATGAAAACATTCCCAGTCGTTCGTGATTTGCAGGTTGATCGCAGCAGAATGTTTGATTCATTGAAAAAAGTTAAAGCGTGGATACCGATTGACGGTACGTACGATTTAGGACCGGGGCCGAGAATGCCGGAAAAACGCCGTCAATGGGCATATGAATTATCAAAATGCATGACATGCGGCGTCTGCCTCGAAGCTTGCCCGAATGTGAACAGCAAATCGAAGTTCATGGGGCCTGCACCGATGTCGCAAGTCCGCCTGTTTAACGCACATCCGACAGGCGCCATGAATAAATCTGAACGATTAGAAGCATTAATGGATGAAGGCGGTCTTGCAGATTGCGGCAACTCGCAAAACTGTGTTCAATCCTGTCCAAAGGGGATTCCGCTTACCACTTCGATTGCAGCCTTGAATAGAGATACAAACTTACAAGCATTCCGCAATTTCTTCGGAAGCGACAGAGTATAAGAAGAAAAAACCTCTTCCGCATGGGAGAGGTTTTTTTAAACAATAAGGAGATGAAAAAAGATGAAGCTTCCCGCTTATATTGATATGCCGTTTCAAGAATGGAAAACATCCTTTTCTTTTTTCAATGAGGTATCCGTAAGATTTTCCGAGACAGACATGTTTGGGCATATGAATAATGTAACCCCTTTTATATATTTTGAGGAGGCGCGGATTTCTTATTTTAAAAAGCTGAATATGATGAGTGAAAACAAACAGACCATGACAGTCGTGGCAAGCCAGCAATGCGATTATTTGCGCCAAGTCATGCCTTATGAAGAGTTGCGTATCTATGTGAAAACAAGCGCAGTCGGCAGTTCATCTCTTACCTTGCACTATCTCGGAGAGAACCTCGAAGGCGAGCCCTGCTTCACCGGGACAGTTGTGATGGTTCAAGTCTCAAAGGAAAGCGGCAAGGCTGTCAGCTGGACGGATGAGGAAAAAGAAACGCTTCTTCATACACGATAAACTAATTATCTTGTAAACGTCACCTCCTGCGCCCTTCTTACATATGATATCTCGACTATATCAAAACCCATTCGTTTCTGATTCGCTCTCACCTTAGCAAGGAGGGTTACAATACTTGAAGGAGAAAGAATTTCAATCGAAGCCGCTGCTAACGAAAAGAGAAAGAGAAGTGTTCGAATTGCTCGTTCAAGATAAGACAACAAAGGAGATTGCAAGCGAGCTATTTATCAGTGAGAAAACCGTTCGAAACCATATTTCAAATGCCATGCAGAAATTGGGTGTGAAAGGGCGTTCGCAAGCCGTTGTTGAGCTTCTTAGAATGGGTGAGCTAGAGCTTTAATCCTTGCCGGTATTCCTTCTTTTAAGAAGGAGCCGGTTATTGCTGTTTGTTGGAACATTCGAAACCATATTTGGAATGCTGTGCAAAACGTAGGCAAGTCATAAAATAAATTTCATTACTTGATGTTGTTTGACTAAAGTCCTCTATTTCTCTCCTGCGAGTCTTGCATTTTCTTCAAAAAAGAAGGAAAATAGACACGGAACGCTTTTGTGCGTAAGAGATCCTTGAGTGAGGGATGGACAAATGACATCAAAACCTTTGGAGCATGTTGCGGATATTGAAAAGTCACTCCGCCACATTGCCGCGATCATTAAGCAAAAAGGACGAGAAATCCTTAACCAATATGCGATTACGCCGCCGCAATTTGTCGGCTTGCAATGGCTTTATGAATTAGGAGATATGACAATCGGTGAATTATCGGGCAAAATGTATCTGGCATGCAGCACGACAACGGACTTAATCGACCGCATGCAAAAAAATGAGCTTGTTGAGCGGGTCAAGGACCCGGCGGACAGACGTGTTGTCCGGATACATCTGCTGCCTGAAGGAGAACGTATTATCCAAGAGGTCATTACAAAAAGACAGGAATATCTGCGTGATATGTTCGAATCGTTTACAGATGAAGAAATAGCCATCTTCGAAAAATCTTTGATGAAACTGCAGCATGAAATGAAGAGAAAATGAGGCGATTTTGTTGGAACAACCAATAGGAGTCATTGATTCCGGGGTTGGCGGTTTAACCGTTGCGAAGGAAATCATGAGACAGCTACCTAAAGAAAATATTATCTACGTCGGGGATACGAAACGGTGTCCTTATGGGCCGCGCCCTGAAGAAGAGGTGCTTCAATATACGTGGGAGCTGACGAATTATTTACTCGAAAACCACCATATCAAAATGCTCGTGATCGCCTGTAATACAGCAACAGCGATCGCATTGGATGACATCCAGCGAAGCGTCGGTATACCGGTGGTCGGAGTGATTCAGCCTGGTGCGAGAGCAGCGATAAAAGTGACGGATAATCAGCATATCGGTGTCATCGGCACAGAGAATACGATTAAGAGCAATGCGTACGAAGAGGCGCTTTTGGCATTAAATCCTGATCTGAAGGTTGAAAACCTTGCCTGCCCGCTGCTTGTGCCTTTTGTGGAAAGCGGGAAGTTTCTTGACAAAACAGCAGACGAGATTGTCAAAACCTCGCTGTATCCGTTAAAAGATACATCGATTGATTCGCTGATTTTAGGCTGCACCCACTATCCCATTTTGAAAGAAGCCATTCAAAGATATATGGGAGAACACGTTAACATTATTTCGTCCGGCGATGAAACAGCCCGGGAAGTCAGCACGATTCTCTCGTATAAAGGGCTGCTGAACCAGTCTGCGAATGCCCCGGATCATCAGTTCTTGACAACAGGAGCGCGTGATCAGTTTGCGAAAATCGCAGACGATTGGTTTGGGCATGAGGTGGGCCATGTGGAATGCATCTCACTGCAAGAACCGATTAGAAGATAGTTTTCCCCGCAACGGTATGTTGCGGGTTTTTTTCTGTTTTGCCGGAATTCTTCGGTCTATTTCCTAAAGAGGCTCGTATACATAATAGTACAAACATCCTTAGGAGGGAAAAGTATGCTGAAAAAAGGACCTGCAGTCATTGGTGCCACTTGTCTCACCTCTGCCTTGCTTTTATCCGGATGCGGTTTGTTTCAATCTGATAAGGCAGCCGAGGAAATTGATCCGCCTCAAGACGTTACATTCGTGAACGATGAAGCGGGTGCCAATTCAAATGCAACAGCAGCCAAAAAAACAGAAAGTGAAAAAAGCGATACCGCAAAAGCGGATCAAGCCTCATCTACTGTCATGAGGGAGCTTTATCTCATTGATAAAAACGGGTATGTTGTTGCACAAACGCTGCCTCTTCCTAAAAGTGAGAGCACGGCTAAGCAGGCGCTTGAATACCTCGTACAGGGCGGGCCTGTGTCTGAAATTCTTCCGAATGGCTTCAGAGCTGTATTGCCGGCTGACACCACCGTTAACGTTGACATCAAAAAAGATGGAACCGCGATAGCTGATTTCTCTAATGAGTTCAAAAATTATAAGAAAGAAGACGAACAGAAAATCGTTCAATCTGTGACGTGGACGCTGACGCAATTTAGTTCGATAGATAAAGTGAAGCTGAGAATAAACGGGCATGAATTGAAGGAGATGCCTGTAGGAGGGACGCCGATCTCAGATGATTTAAGCCGCAAAGACGGCATTAATTTGGAAACAGCCGGTGTAAATGATCTCACTGCTACCCATCCGCTGACAGTCTACTATTTGGCGGAAAACGAAGACAGTGAATACTACGTGCCTGTGACCAAACGAATCGACAATTCGGAAAAAGACGACATCACGGCAGCCGTCAATGAATTGGCTAAAGGGCCAAGCAAGGTGAGCGGGCTGTTAACAGACTTCAGTGAAGATGTAAAGCTGGTCAGCAAACCGAAAATTAAAGACGGGCGCGTGACGTTGGATTTCAATCAATCTATATTCGGAAGCGCCGATGAGAAGACGAAAATGATTTCTTCAGAAGTTCTGAACAGCATTGTGCTGACGTTAACGGAGCAGTCGGATGTAAAAAGCGTCACTGTTAAAGTGAACGGAAAATCAGAGCTTGTAAATGAAAAAGGCGAAAAGCTCACAGAACCGGTCTCCAGACCTTCTCAAGTGAATACGGGTAGTTTTTAAATTGGGATTTTTGATATACTAGAAAGAAAGAGGTTAGCGTTCCGGCTGCCTCTTTCTTTATTCAATTCCGGGACAAAAATGGTTTATGTACATACAATCGGAGGTAAAACATGAGACATGACGGAAGACAACACGATGAGCTGCGTCCAATCACATTCGATTTGGATTTTATCAGCCATCCGGAAGGTTCTGTTCTAATAACAGCGGGAAATACAAAGGTAATCTGCAACGCGTCTGTTGAGGACCGCGTACCGCCGTTTTTGCGGGGCGGAGGGAAAGGCTGGATTACAGCAGAGTACAGCATGCTGCCGCGGGCAACAAACCAAAGAACAATCAGAGAATCTTCTAAGGGGAAAATTTCCGGCAGAACAATGGAGATCCAACGCCTGATCGGCCGCGCGCTTCGAGCTGTTGTAGATCTGGAAAAGCTCGGTGAACGGACGATTTGGATTGACTGTGATGTCATTCAGGCTGACGGAGGAACTAGAACAGCTTCCATTACAGGCGCATTTCTTGCGATGGCGATTGCGATTGGCAAGCTGATCAAAGCAGGAACAATCAAGACAAATCCGATCACTGATTTTCTTGCTGCAATCTCTGTTGGAATTGATAAGGAACAGGGAATTTTGTTAGATTTAAATTATGAAGAAGATTCCTCCGCTGAAGTTGACATGAATGTCATCATGACAGGCAGCGGCCGTTTTGTGGAACTGCAGGGAACCGGGGAAGAGGCGACTTTTTCAAGAGAGGATCTGAACGGTCTTCTCGGTCTTGCGGAAAAAGGAATTCAAGAGCTGATTGACAAGCAAAAAGAAGTGCTGGGTGATTCTCTGCCAGAACTGAAATAAAGACAGAAAGGCTTGATCATCATGAAAGAGGCAATTATTGCAACACATAATCCGGGAAAAGTGAAGGAATTCAAAGAAATTCTTGAGCCAAGAGGCTATGATGTCAAATCTTTAGCTGAAATTGGGTTCACAGAAGAAATTGAAGAAACAGGCCATGCATTTGAAGAAAATGCCATTCTGAAAGCGGAAGCTGTTGCCAAAGCAGTGAACAAAATGGTGATTGCGGACGACTCCGGTCTATCCATCGATAATCTTGGCGGCAGACCCGGGGTTTATTCAGCCCGCTATGCAGGAGAACAGAAAGACGACCAGGCAAATATCGAAAAAGTGCTCAGCGAGCTGAAAGGTATCGAAAAAGAACAGCGCACCGCCCGTTTCCGCTGCGCACTGGCCGTGAGTATTCCCGGTGAGGAAACAAAAACAGTCGAAGGCCATGTTGAAGGGTATATTGCCGAAGAACCGAGAGGAGAATATGGCTTTGGCTATGACCCAATCTTTATCGTGAAAGATAAAGATAAGACAATGGCTGAACTGACAAGTGATGAAAAAAATAAAATCAGCCATAGGGCTGACGCGCTTAAAAAGCTGTCTAAGCTTTTGGAGGCATAAGGAGGAAGCTTGTACATGAACGTGCTGATTATCAGTGACAGCCATGGGCTTGAAGAAGAACTCCAAACCATTGCGAAACGGCATGAGGCAGAAGTTGATCTCATGATTCATTGCGGGGACTCTGAGCTTGAAACGAGGCATCCTGCATTGGAGCCTTATGCGGTTGTAAAAGGCAATTGCGATTTTGCCGGCGATTTTAAGGACGAGCTTCTACTGACTGCCGGTTCAAGAAAAATACTGGTCACACACGGCCACCTTCACGGTATAAAACAGACCTTGTTAAACGTATACTATCGTGCAGAGGAGCTCGGAGCGGATATTATCTGCTTCGGGCATTCGCACATCGCGGGAAGCGAAGTGCTGCGGGGCAAACTGATGATTAACCCAGGCAGCATCCGGCTTCCGAGGGTGCGCAGGACAGAAAGCTATGCTATACTGACATTAGAAAATGATGCTGCGACAGTCCGTTTTTACGACCAAGCAGGCAATGAAATTGAGGATCTGCAAAACCGAGTCACACTATGAAAATGTCATGAGGAAGAAAATTTTCTTCCTCATGAAAAAAATTCTAAAAAACCGTTGACTTATTGTTGCATCCCATATATAATAAATCTTGTCGCTGATAGTTAAAGCGAAAAACAAAAAAACAAAACGTGTCCCAGTAGCTCAGCTGGATAGAGCAACGGCCTTCTAAGCCGTCGGTCGGGAGTTCGAATCTCTCCTGGGACGTACCAAAAGAAAAACCTCAAATCCATTTAGGATTTGAGGTTTTTTGTTGTCGTCTTATGATTTTCATTTGTTATTTAACGGATCATCATCCAAGCCGTCAACTTTTCCTTCTTTATTCAGACGAGGTTCTTCTTTTTTTACAGTTTCAGAAATATGTTCACTTTCTTCAACAGTGCGTTTGCCGACAACCACTTCATCAGTGACAACCGGTTTTTTAGTCACTTCAAGCTTTTCCTCAACGATTGGAACTCTAATCTCTTCCGAATCGTTGACGGGAGCAGCGTCCGTTTTATTTTCATCCACTGGACGGCGTTCGACATAAATTTCATCATGTCTCACAGGAATGTCCATATCTCTTTTTTCTGTTTTCACTTCTTTTCCTATTTCTACTTCGCCGGTTTGAACGTCTTCCTTATCGACTTTCAGCTGTTCTTCCCGGAGCGGCATCGTTTTTTCTTCTTTCGTTGTATAATCCAATTCATTTGTGCTTGAAAAGCCGCCTGAAAGGGCATTGCCGTTATCAATAGGAGCATTTACATCTGCATCTGTATCGACGGCTACCAGAAGTTTTCCGTCATCCAAATCTTCTTGATACTTGTCTATGTCATCAGTTTTAATATCCAAGTCGGATAATGCTTTGCTGTGTGTAGCAGTATCATCCATTGTGAAATAATCTTTCAGTTTATCGAAAAAAGATTCAGATTCGTCCTGATGTGCATCGATAGCTTGATTGACTTCTGTTCCTGTACGTGACTCCAAATAATCTGTATCTCGCCGGCTTGTCACAACAGAAATGTCATCAGAATCATAGCCTTTTGTGAGTAAGCCTTCAATCGCTGCGATGGTTTCCTGCGGAGTTTCATATACACCAACTATGCTTTTCATATCAATCTCCTCCTTTATGAATTTGCATTATATCGTTCATGTCGTTTGTAATTCCCGCTGTTCTTTAAAATAAACAAGATTGAAAACATCCGAGTTTTTTAGAGAAAACTTTAATTAGAGTTTCCTGAAAAATGAATATACAGGAAAAGATATGAAAAAATTCATAGTCTTGCCGATATTTGTTATGTGAAACAATTAAATAAAGGAGTGTTTTCTTTTGAAAAAATGGTTCGTTGTTTTTTTCTTATTTGTTATTGCGCTGTTTCAATCGCTCCAAACAGTTAGCGCGGAAACAGTTGAATGGAAAGAAAGAGCAGATTTGCCTGAGCCGCGTGTCGGCGCAAGCAGCGGTGTAGTAGATGGAAAGATATATGTGATAGGTGGCGGAACTGTAAAACCAGGTACTTATGGGAATCAAACGTTTGTCTATGATCCTAAAACAAATGAATGGACAAGAAAAGCCGACATGCCAACAGCGAGGGGGGGAGCTGCATCAGTTACTGTAGATGGGAAAATTTATGTCTTGGGCGGAATGTCAAACGATGGAGCTGTCAACACAATAGAAGTATATGATCCAAAAAAAGACACGTGGGAAAAATTAGATGATCTTCCTTTTGAAAGAAAGGTTCCAGCCTATAAGATTTATGCAGAAGCTATTGGAAAGAAAATATATGTTGTGGCCTTTGAAAATTCTAGATATGCAACGACTTACAGTTACGATCTCGAAACGAAAAAATGGCAGAAAAAACAGAATTTAAATTATGAAGTAACCGGAGCAGTAACCGGAGCTTCTACAGCAGTAATTGATAATAAACTATATATTCTTGGCGGAACTCATTATATACCCCAAATCGTTTATGTTTATGATCCAGAAAAAGACACATGGGTAGAAAATGGTAAAGGATTCACAGCAGGGTATTATTCTGCTCTTACTTACAAAGGAAAAATTCTGATGACTGGAGGGGTAAACCGAATTAAGGTGTACGATCCTAAAAGTCAATCAGCTACAGCGGTAAAAAACCCTAAAGCCCCCTACAGAATGGCTCATTCTTCTGCCGTCATTGATGATACTCTTTACGTAATCGGTGGAAGAGAGGAAACATCCAGTTTTACTGGAAGTGCAGCCTCTAAATTTAAATCAGTAATGTCAATTTCATTGAAGGATTTAAACATACCATCCGATTCGGAGGAAACTCCGGGAGATAAGGATAAAGGATCAACAACACCTTCTGAGGATAACTCAGCAGAAGACGGAGACGCCCTTCTTGTTGTCACCATGGTAAACGGTTTGCAAAAAGAATATCAGCTGTCTATGAAAGAAGTGAACGGATTCCTCAAATGGTACAAGCAGCGTGATGCCGGAGAGGGACCAGGCTTTTATGAAATAGATGAGCATGACAACAACAAAGGGCCTTTTGAAAGTAAAAAGGATTATGTTGTGTTTAAAAACATCTTGATGTACGAAGTAAATAAATATAAATAAACCATCCATCCATCCATCCAAAAACCATCCAATGCAATGTTGGATGGTTCTTGTTGACTTACTCTATTAAACTTTAGAAGGGAAACGGTAAGAGATAGACAGACCTTCCCCTGCACCTATCTATCCTCATAAAGCAGTCTCACAATTCCTTCGTCATAAACACACTGTTTGGATCTTCAACATAGTCTGCAAACGGTTCACAGTACTGAAAATCGAAGCTTTCATACAACTTTCTTGCCGGCTCAAATGAAGCCATTGAACCCGTTTCTAAGCTTAACCGCTCATAGCCTCGCTTTCCAGCTTCTTCAATGATATGCTGGAGAACTTGTTTGGCAACGCCTTTTCTTAAATGTGATGCAGATGTTCGCATTGATTTGATTTCTCCGTGCCGGCTGTCCAGTTCTTTTAGCGCTCCGCAACCGGCTAGTTCATCACCCTCCCATGCACTCCAAAATGTTATTCCAGGGCCTCTTAGTTTCTCTAAACCTAAGGCATGGATGCTTTCCGGCGGGGACATAAGCGTCATGCTATGTAAATGCTCATTCACCAGTGAAACCACCTGATGTCCAGTTAAATCATCTATTTTTATATACATTTTATTCCTCCTCAAACATTCATCTTAATCATATTCCATCCTGTTTCCAACTATAAAGACAGAAAATCTGACAGTATTGAAGCACTTTTGGAATGTATGAGTTGCAGAAGATGCTTGAAAGAAAAAAAGGCCGAAATCGTTGTTCGGCCCTTGTAGTTTTCTTTAATATCTAAAGCCTCCATGCACACCGGCTGTTCCGCTGAACCCGCCGACGTGTGTCGCCGGAATACTGAACCCGCCGCTATGGCCGCTGAAGCCAGTGCCTGAAAATTGCTGCCCGAAAAAATCTGAAGTGTATGGATAAGAGGAGTACATAGCAGAGGGAGTGGTCAACGGGCTATATGCCTGGCTGAACGGCTGTCCGTATCCGTAGCCTCCAAATGGCTGATGGCTTTGCTGGTAAAAGGCAGGGACAGCAGGATAGTACTGCTGCGGAAAGCTCGGGAAGCTTGGAAAGCCTGCAGGGAATCCTTGCATGTCTGCTAATGATTTATTCATCGTATCACCTTTTCTTTGCAAGATACCATTAATGTATGCCGGGGAATAATAGGGGTGCCTATCCGAAATTGAAATGGATTGCAAGATGATCTGTCAGACTCAATCCATATACGAACCATAGCGTGTTATAAAACCTTACATGTTTATATAAAATTAAATAATTCTGGTGTATTATTGATAGATTAATAAAAAAATTATAAAAACTTTTAACATTTGCAATTCCTTTTGTACCAATAATGAAAGCGTATACAATATAGATTGATTAATCAAAATTGTCTAATAATTTTAAAAAATGCTGTTGACACTGCGTCCAAAGCGGCGTAATATGAGTTCAACAAAAGATAAACGCAAGCTTCACAAGCGAAAATCATCGCAGTATGATTCTAAAAAAATGAAAAACAAACGACCTTCTTGAACAGCTGGAAAGCCGTTCCGAAGGCTGAATATGAAAAGCGCAGATGAGGATAAGTAGCCTTGAAAAAGCTTTCCACAGAGAACCGGGGTAGCTGAGAACCGGCGAAGCTTTACAAGGTGAACTCGCCTCAGAGTGCCAGTCTGAAATGACAGTAGGACTTGGCCGGGTGAACTTGATTCACTCGTTACTAAAGCGGATAGAAATATCCATGAGACGGCCGATTAACAGGCCGTAAACAAGGGTGGTACCGCGGAAAGAAAAGCCTTTTCGCCCCTTTTAGCTATCGCAGTTACTGCGCGGCTGATTGTGGGCGGAAGGGCTTTTTTTATTGAATAATCAGCTATCTAGCTAATGAAAAGATGATCTTTAAAGGATGAAAATCCAAAAGGAGGAACTAAAATGGGGACTAATGTACAGGTGGATTCAGCATCTGCCAAATGTACACAGACGATGAGCGGAGCATTAATGCTGATTGAATCATTAAAAAAAGAGAAAGTAGAAATGATCTTCGGTTATCCGGGCGGGGCTGTGCTTCCGATTTACGATAAGCTATACAATTCAGGGTTGGTACATATCCTTCCCCGTCACGAACAAGGAGCAATTCATGCAGCGGAGGGATACGCAAGAGTCTCTGGAAAACCGGGTGTCGTCATTGCCACGTCAGGACCGGGAGCGACAAACCTTGTTACAGGCCTTGCTGATGCCATGATTGATTCATTGCCATTAGTCGTCTTTACAGGGCAGGTAGCAACCTCTGTAATCGGGAGCGATGCATTTCAGGAAGCGGACATTTTAGGGATTACGATGCCAGTAACAAAACACAGCTACCAGGTTCGCCAGCCGGAAGATCTGCCGCGCATCATTAAAGAAGCGTTCCATATTGCAACAACTGGAAGACCCGGACCTGTATTGATTGATATTCCGAAAGATGTAGCAACAATTGAAGGAGAATTCAGCTACGATCATGAGATGAATCTCCCGGGATACCAGCCGACAACAGAGCCGAATTATTTGCAGATCCGCAAGCTTGTGGAAGCCGTGAGCAGTGCGAAAAAACCGGTGATCCTGGCGGGTGCGGGCGTACTGCACGGAAAAGCGTCAGAAGAATTAAAAAATTATGCTGAACAGCAGCAAATCCCTGTGGCACACACCCTTTTGGGACTCGGAGGCTTCCCGGCTGACCATCCGCTTTTCCTAGGGATGGCGGGAATGCATGGTACTTATACAGCCAATATGGCCCTTCATGAATGTGATCTATTAATCAGTATCGGCGCCCGTTTTGATGACCGTGTCACAGGAAACCTGAAACACTTTGCCAGAAACGCAAAGATTGCCCACATCGATATTGATCCAGCTGAAATCGGAAAAATCATGAAAACACAGATTCCTGTAGTCGGAGACAGCAAAATTGTCCTGCAGGAGCTGATCAAACAAGACGGCAAACAAAGCGATTCAAGCGAATGGAAAAAACAGCTCGCCGAATGGAAAGAAGAGTATCCGCTCTGGTATGTAGATAATGAAGAAGAAGGTTTTAAACCTCAGAAATTGATTGAATATATTCATCAATTTACAAAAGGAGAGGCCATTGTCGCAACGGATGTAGGCCAGCATCAAATGTGGTCAGCGCAATTTTATCCGTTCCTAAAAGCAGATAAATGGGTCACGTCAGGCGGACTTGGAACGATGGGATTCGGTCTTCCGGCGGCGATCGGCGCACAGCTGGCCGAAAAAGATGCTACTGTTGTCGCGGTTGTCGGAGACGGCGGATTCCAAATGACGCTTCAAGAACTCGATGTTATTCGCGAATTAAATCTTCCGGTTAAGGTAGTGATTTTAAATAACGCTTGTCTCGGAATGGTCAGACAGTGGCAAGAAATTTTCTATGAAGAACGTTATTCAGAATCTAAATTCGCTTCTCAGCCTGACTTCGTCAAATTGTCCGAAGCGTACGGCATTAAAGGCATCAGAATTTCATCAGAAGCGGAAGCAAAGGAAAAGCTGGAAGAGGCATTAACATCAAGAGAACCTGTTGTCATTGATGTGCGGGTTGCCAGCGAAGAAAAAGTATTCCCGATGGTGGCTCCGGGGAAAGGGCTGCATGAAATGGTGGGGGTGAAACCTTGAAAAGAATTATCACATTGACTGTGGTGAACCGCTCCGGAGTGTTAAACCGGATCACCGGTCTATTCACAAAAAGGCATTACAACATTGAAAGCATTACAGTTGGACACACAGAAACAGCCGGCGTTTCCAGAATCACCTTCGTCGTTCACGTTGAAGGAGAAAATGATGTTGAACAGTTAACGAAACAGCTCAACAAACAGATTGATGTGCTGAAAGTCACAGACATCACAAATCAATCGATTGTCCAGAGGGAGCTGGCCTTAATCAAGGTTGTCTCCGCACCTTCAACGAGAACAGAGATTAATGGAATCATAGAACCGTTTAGAGCCTCTGTCGTTGATGTCAGCAGAGACAGCATCGTTGTTCAGGTGACAGGTGAATCTAACAAAATTGAAGCACTTATTGATTTATTAAAACCTTATGGTATTAAAGAAATCGCGAGAACAGGTACAACGGCTTTTGCGAGGGGAACCCAGCAAAAGGCGTCATCCAATAAAACAATATCTATTGTATAAAACATAACAAGGGAGAGATTAAAATGGTAAAAGTATATTATAACGGTGATATCAAAGAGAACGTATTGGCTGGAAAAACAGTAGCGGTTATCGGGTACGGTTCGCAAGGTCACGCACATGCCCTGAACCTTAAAGAAAGCGGAGTAGACGTGATCGTCGGTGTTAGACAAGGAAAATCTTTCACTCAAGCCCAAGAAGACGGACATAAAGTATTTTCAGTAAAAGAAGCGGCAGCCCAAGCCGAAATCATCATGGTTCTGCTTCCGGATGAGCAGCAGCAAAAAGTATACGAAGCTGAAATCAAAGATGAATTGACAGCAGGAAAATCATTAGTATTCGCTCATGGATTTAACGTTCATTTCCATCAAATTGTTCCTCCGGCGGATGTAGATGTATTCTTAGTGGCGCCTAAAGGCCCGGGACACTTGGTCAGAAGAACATATGAGCAAGGAGCTGGCGTACCTGCATTGTTCGCAATCTATCAAGATGTGACTGGAGAAGCAAGAGACAAAGCCCTCGCTTATGCTAAAGGAATCGGCGGCGCAAGAGCGGGCGTATTAGAAACGACATTTAAAGAAGAAACAGAAACAGATTTGTTCGGTGAGCAAGCAGTTCTTTGCGGCGGATTAAGCGCGCTTGTCAAAGCCGGATTTGAAACATTAACTGAAGCAGGTTATCAGCCTGAACTTGCATACTTCGAGTGTCTTCATGAGCTGAAATTAATCGTAGACCTTATGTATGAAGAAGGACTTGCAGGAATGAGATATTCAATCTCTGACACAGCACAGTGGGGAGATTTCGTATCAGGCCCTCGCGTTGTGGACGCTAAAGTAAAAGAATCTATGAAAGAAGTATTAAAAGATATCCAAAACGGTACATTCGCAAAAGAGTGGATCGTCGAAAACCAAGTAAACCGTCCTCGTTTCAACGCTATCAATGCAAGCGAGAACGAACATCAAATCGAAGTAGTGGGAAGAAAGCTTCGTGAAATGATGCCGTTTGTGAAACAAGGCAAGAAGAAGGAAGCGGTGGTCTCCGTTGCGCAAAATTAATTTTTTCGATACGACGCTTCGTGATGGTGAACAGTCCCCTGGAGTGAACTTGAATACACAGGAGAAACTTGCCATAGCTAAGCAGCTCGAAAGACTCGGGGCAGATATCATTGAAGCGGGATTTCCCGCTTCGTCCCGAGGTGACTTTTTAGCTGTTCAGGAAATCGCAAGAACCATTAAAAATTGTTCAGTAACTGGTCTGGCCCGTTGTGTAAAAGGTGATATTGATGCTGCTTGGGAAGCGTTAAAAGAAGGTTTTCACCCGAGAATTCATGTTTTTATCGCCACATCGGACATTCATTTGAAGCACAAGCTGAAAATGACACGTGAGCAAGTCATTGAAAGAGCGGTTGAAATGGTGAAATACGCAAAAGAACGTTTTCCGATTGTGCAATGGTCAGCTGAAGATGCCTGCCGCACTGAACTGCCGTTTCTAGCAGAAATCGTCGAGAAAGTGATTGACGCAGGCGCCAGTGTTATCAATCTTCCGGACACTGTCGGCTACCTGGCCCCGGCGGAATACGGAAATATCTTTAAATATATGAAGGAAAACGTTCCGAACATTCACAAAGCAAAGCTTTCAGCCCACTGTCATGATGATTTAGGAATGGCAGTCGCAAACTCTCTTGCTGCGATTGAAAATGGCGCTGATCAAATCGAATGCGCTGTGAATGGGATCGGTGAAAGAGCCGGAAACGCGGCATTAGAGGAAATTGCCGTAGCCCTCCATACCAGAAAAGATTTCTACCAAGTCGAAACAGGTATTACACTAAACGAGATTAAGAGAACAAGTGATTTAGTAAGCAAACTGACAGGCATGGCTGTCCCGCGCAACAAAGCGGTTGTTGGAGATAATGCATTTGCTCATGAATCAGGCATCCATCAGGACGGCTTTTTAAAAGAAAAATCGACTTATGAAATTATTTCACCGGAGCTTGTCGGCGTAACCGCAGATGCGCTTGTCCTAGGTAAACATTCCGGACGCCACGCATTTAAAGACCGGCTGACTGCTTTAGGATTCCAATTTGACAGTGAAGAGATTAATAAATTCTTTACGATGTTCAAAGAGTTGACTGAGAAGAAAAAAGAAATCACTGATGAGGATCTTGTTTCTCTTATTTTAGAAGAAAAAGTAACAGATCGCAAGATTGGGTATGAATTTCTTTCTCTGCAAGTACATTACGGAACAAGTCAGGTCCCTACGGCTACTCTTTCTTTGAAAAATCAAGAAAACGCAGAGCTTATTCAGGAAGCTGCAACTGGAGCTGGAAGCGTGGAAGCAATCTACAATACGCTTGAGCGCTGCATCGATAAGGATGTGGAGCTCTTAGACTACCGCATTCAGTCTAACAGAAAAGGCGAAGATGCATTTGCCCAGGTGTATGTAAGAGTTTTGGTGAACGGAAAAGAATCAGCAGGGCGGGGCATAGCGCAAGACGTATTAGAAGCATCAGCGAAAGCCTATTTGAACGCAGTAAACCGTCAATTGGTTTTCCAGTCGAATATGAGCGGATTGAAAAACTACACAGCTGTCGGATCATAAAAGAAAGGAGAACGGTTAACTTGAAGAAACGTATTGCTCTATTGCCCGGAGACGGGATCGGCCCTGAAGTATTAGAATCAGCGACAGACGTACTGAAAAGTGTTGCCGAACGCTTTAACCATGAATTTGAATTTGAATATGGCCTGATTGGAGGGGCGGCTATTGATGAACATCATAACCCCCTCCCGGAGGAAACCGTTGCTGCTTGTAAAAATGCAGACGCGATATTGCTTGGTGCTGTCGGCGGACCGAAATGGGATCAAAATCCTTCGGAACTGAGACCGGAAAAAGGGCTGCTCAGCATCAGAAAACAGCTTGATTTGTTTGCGAATTTGCGGCCTGTGAAGGTATTTGAAAGCCTTTCTGACGCTTCGCCTTTGAAAAAAGAATATATAGATAATGTTGATTTCGTTATCGTTCGTGAGCTCACAGGCGGCTTGTATTTCGGCCAGCCGAGCAAACGCTATGTAAACACTGAAGGTGAGCAGGAAGCAGTAGATACACTGTTTTATAAGCGAACGGAAATTGAACGAGTGATCAGAGAGGGCTTCAAAATGGCGGCAGCCAGAAAAGGCAAAGTGACCTCTGTAGATAAAGCGAATGTTCTTGAATCAAGCCGGCTTTGGCGTGAAGTGGCTGAGGACGTTGCACAAGAGTTTCCTGATGTGAAGCTTGAGCACATGCTTGTGGATAACGCGGCCATGCAGCTAATTTATGCACCGAATCAATTTGATGTCGTGGTGACTGAAAATATGTTCGGTGATATTTTAAGCGATGAAGCGTCCATGCTTACAGGCTCGCTCGGAATGCTCCCGTCAGCCAGCCTATCAAGCTCTGGCCTTCATCTGTTTGAACCTGTTCATGGCTCCGCGCCTGATATTGCCGGTAAAGGGATGGCAAATCCGCTCGCAGCCATATTGTCAGCGGCAATGCTTTTGAGAACATCTTTCGGGCTTGAAGAGGAAGCGAAAGCTGTAGAAGATGCGGTAAACAAAGTCTTGGCTTCCGGAAAAAGAACAAGAGACTTGGCACGGGGTGAAGAGTTCAGCAGCACTCAGGCCATTACAGAGGAAGTTAAGGCAGCAATCATGAGTGAAAATACAATTTCTAATGTGTGACAGCTTACGTTAAGCGGTCTTAGCTCTAGGTAGAGGGAGGAAATAAAAGATGATGCCTCGAACAATCATCGAAAAGATTTGGGATCAGCATATTGTAAAACATGGTGAGGGAAAGCCGGATCTTCTCTATATTGATTTGCACCTCATTCATGAGGTGACGTCTCCTCAGGCATTTGAAGGCTTGAGACAAAAGGGAAGAAAGGTCAGAAGACCCCAAAATACATTTGCGACAATGGACCACAACATCCCGACTGTCAATCGTTTTGAGATAAAGGATGAAGTTGCGAAACGCCAAGTAACGGCGCTTGAAAGAAACTGTGAGGAATTTGGCGTGCGCCTTGCCGATCTTCACAGTGTGGATCAAGGGATTGTCCATGTCGTCGGCCCTGAACTGGGCTTAACGCTTCCAGGGAAAACGATTGTGTGCGGTGACAGTCATACATCAACACATGGCGCATTCGGCGCTCTTGCATTTGGTATCGGGACGAGTGAAGTTGAACATGTCCTTTCCACACAGACACTTTGGCAGCAGCGTCCAAAAACACTTGAAGTGCGCGTAGATGGAACGCTTCAAAAAGGGGTAACGGCAAAGGATGTCATCCTTGCTGTCATCGGCAAATACGGTGTGAAATTCGGCACAGGCTACGTCATTGAATACACTGGGGAAGTATTCAGAAATATGACGATGGATGAACGAATGACTGTTTGTAACATGTCAATTGAAGCAGGAGCAAGAGCAGGTTTGATTGCACCTGACGAGGTGACGTTTGAATATTGCAAAAATCGCAAGTACACGCCAAAAGGCGAAGAATTTGACAAGGCCGTAGAGGAATGGAAGGCGCTGCGCACAGACCCGGGCGCTGTTTACGATAAATCTATCGTCCTTGACGGCAACAAAATTTCCCCTATGGTGACATGGGGCATTAACCCGGGAATGGTTCTTCCTGTCGATTCTGAAGTTCCTGCGCCGGAAAGCTTTTCTGCAGAAGATGACAAAAAAGAAGCGATTCGCGCTTATGAATATATGGGACTCACTCCTCATCAGAAAATTGAAGACATTAAAGTGGAGCACGTATTTATCGGTTCCTGCACGAATTCCCGCATGACTGACCTTCGCCAGGCTGCTGATATGATCAGGGGGAAGAAGGTAGCTGACAGCGTAAGGGCCATCGTCGTGCCCGGATCCCAAAGCGTGAAGCTTCAGGCTGAAAAAGAAGGGCTTGACCAGATTTTCTTGGAAGCTGGATTTGAATGGAGAGAGTCAGGCTGCAGCATGTGTTTGAGTATGAATAATGATGTTGTTCCTGAGGGAGAGCGCTGTGCATCAACCTCTAACCGCAACTTTGAGGGCAGACAAGGAAAAGGTGCAAGAACACATCTCGTCAGCCCGGCAATGGCTGCGATGGTTGCCATTCACGGACACTTCGTTGATGTCAGAAAGTTTTATCAGGAAAAAACAGTTGTGTAAGGAGTGCGCGAGATGGAACCTTTGAAATCACATACGGGGAAAGCGGCCGTATTAAATCGGATCAATGTGGATACAGACCAGATTATTCCTAAGCAATTTTTGAAGAGGATTGAAAGAACAGGCTACGGGCGTTTTGCATTCTTTGACTGGAGATATGATGCGAATGGTGAACCGAACCCTGAATTTGAATTAAACCAGCCTGTTTATCAAGGAGCTTCCATTTTAATAGCGGGGGAAAACTTCGGCTGCGGGTCATCGCGTGAACACGCTCCGTGGGCACTTGATGATTATGGGTTTAAAGTTATCATTGCACCGTCATTTGCTGATATTTTCCATCAGAACTGCTTTAAAAACGGCATGCTTCCGATCCGCATGCCATATGACAATTGGAAACAGCTTGTCGGCCAGTATGAAAACAAGTCATTGCAAATGACTGTTGACCTTGAAAATCAGCTGATTCATGACAGTGAAGGCAATCAAATTTCATTTGAAGTTGATCCGCATTGGAAAGAGATGCTGATCAACGGATATGATGAAATTTCATTAACGCTGCTGCTGGAGGATGAAATCAAGCAATTTGAATCACAAAGAAGCTCTTGGCTTCAAGCCTGAAAAAGCGGCCGGTATTTGTCCGGCGGCTTTTTTTGCCTAATGAAACCTTTCAATTCTTGTGTTTGTTCACAGGTGTTGATACACTTGAACAAAATAAATGCCTGAAAGGAATATAGGTATGACGCATGACAAGAAGAACGCAAAAATTATTCCTTTTCCTCATCTGAAAGACCGCCTTGTGGAAAAAGGGATGTCATCACTAAAGGAAAAAAAGTATCAAGAAGCGCTTGAACTGTTTTCAGAAGCGATGAAATATGATGATACTGAATCCG
Source organism: Bacillus sp. FSL L8-0358 (assembly GCF_038593095.1). Classification (NCBI taxonomy): domain Bacteria; kingdom Bacillati; phylum Bacillota; class Bacilli; order Caryophanales; family Bacillaceae; genus Bacillus; species Bacillus sp. FSL L8-0358. Next base: position 2,759,974 of record NZ_CP151962.1, on the reverse strand, counting down.
ATCTTCACTTAGGGATGGCCATCTGCTTTTTAGAGCTGGGCGAGCTGGAAGAGGCAAAAAGCGTGTGCGAGAAGATGCTCAAAGAAGGTTATGGCCATTATTTTACGGTTTTGCAGGTGTACATGACCATCTTAATTCAGCTCAAAAAATATGAAGAAGTCAAAAGCACCATTGAAGCCGTTTTGGAAGAAAATCAGCTGCCGGCAGAAAGCGCCGAGCAATTTTATAAGCTGCTGGATTTCAGCCGGAAAATGACCGATCCGGATCGTGAGGACGAGGCTTGGGCCGAAGAATATGAGGATACAATTGACACCGAGAAAGTGCTGGCAAGCCCTGAGGAGCAAATGAATCTCATTCATTCCTTAAAAGACCGTAACGTAGCAAAGTATACAGGATTGCTCAAAACAATTCTCCAAGACCCCTCAGCCCATCCGATTATCAAAACGATGATTGTCATGCTGTTGGCTGAGCATGAGTACAGTAAACCTGTGCACATTAGTAAATTTGGCGAGTCTTTGACAATTGAACCGTCTGATATTGTTCCGCCTGATGCCGCCCCGATTCTGCACCGTGTTCTCAGGGTGCTGGATGAGACACTTGGAAATGAAAATCCAACCTTATATGCGGCAGTAGAAGAATTGTGGAGAAGACATTTGTACGTTTTATATCCGTTCCAGCCGAAATTGCTGTCGGCTGACCTTTGGGCGGCTGCCCTTCATAAAGTCGGTTACGAGATGCACGGGATTGAAATTGAAAGCGAAGAACTTCATATGATGTATGAATTTACAGACAGAGAACTCGATGAAGCTTGCACAATGTTAAAAGATATTGAAGAAATTTCTTATTTGTAAATCGCGCCATATAGTTGAAAGCGCTATGTGTTATGTTATAATATAGTGGTTGTATTTGTGTATAACGGGTTATAAGAAATACGGTTGGACAGGCTTTGCAGTTCATTATTAACATCTATACATAATGATTCTGATCTTTGGCAGCTTTGTTTTTGTTGGACGAAGCCGAATGATTGCTTTAGAATGGAAGACCGACACAACCTGAATAGATTTTTGGAGGGAAACACATGTCTGTAAAATGGGAAAAACAAGAAGGCAACGAAGGCGTTTTAACGGTTGAAGTTGATGCTGAAACGTTTAAAACAGCACTTGATGATGCATTTAAAAAAGTAGTAAAACAAGTTTCAATTCCTGGATTCCGTAAAGGTAAAATTCCTCGCGGATTATTCGAACAGCGCTTTGGCGTAGAAGCTCTTTACCAAGATGCTTTGGATATTCTTCTTCCTGTAGAATACCCTAAAGCGGTTGAAGAAGCTGGAATCGAGCCTGTAGACCGTCCTGAAATCGATGTTGAAAAAATCGAAAAAGGCGAAAGCTTAATCTTCACTGCGAAAGTAACAGTAAAACCTGAAGTGAAGCTTGGCGAATACAAAGGCCTGGGCATTGAAAAAGACGACACAACTGTAACTGACGAAGATGTTCAAAACGAACTAAAAGCCCTTCAAGAGCGTCAAGCTGAGCTTGTTGTAAATGAAGAAGGCGCCGTTGAAGAAGGAAACACAGTTGTTCTTGATTTCGAAGGATTCGTTGACGGCGAAGCTTTCGAAGGCGGAAAAGCTGAAAACTACTCTCTTGAAGTAGGATCTGGCTCATTTATCCCTGGCTTCGAAGATCAGTTAGTTGGTCTTGAAGCAGGCGCTGAAAAGGATGTTGAAGTGACATTCCCAGAAGAATACCACGCTGAAGAGCTTGCAGGCAAACCAGCTGTGTTTAAAGTGAAAATTCACGAAATCAAAGCGAAAGAGCTTCCTGAGCTTAACGATGAATTCGCAAAAGATATCGATGAAGAAGTGGAAACACTTGCTGAATTAACTGAAAAAACAAAGAAACGTCTGGAAGAAGCAAAAGAAAACGAAGCTGACGCTAAATTACGTGAAGAGCTTGTTCTGAAAGCTTCTGAAAATGCTGAAATCGACGTTCCGCAAGCAATGGTCGACACTGAGCTTGACCGCATGCTGAAAGAATTCGAACAGCGTCTGCAAATGCAAGGCATGAACCTTGAGCTTTACACTCAATTCTCAGGTCAAGATGAAGCTGCACTTAAAGAGCAAATGAAAGAAGATGCTGAAAAACGCGTAAAATCTAACCTGACTCTTGAGGCGATTGCGAAAGCGGAAAACCTTGAAGTATCAGATGAGGAAGTTGATGCTGAGCTTACTAAAATGGCTGAAGCATACAACATGCCTGTTGAAAATATTAAACAAGCCATCGGTTCTACTGACGCGATGAAAGAAGATTTAAAAGTTCGCAAAGCAATTGATTTTCTTGTAGAAAACCGTTAATATGGTGCATAATAATAGTACTAATAAAACAGGGCGCGAATCATTCGTGCCTTGTTTTGTACAATTATGAGTTATCTCTTTTTCTTGGGGCAATATAGTTAATGCAGGGCTGTTTTTTGTCATACATATAGAATGTGCAAGTCAGAAACACATTGTTACCGTCTTTTTGGAAAGTATGGTAAAATGCAATACATACTCGTTCGTTTCAAGAATCATTTTCTTTTGCTCTGCCGGTAAAAGAAAAAGTGAGACAAGATTAAGGGGTGAAAGAATGTTTAAATTTAACGAGGAAAAAGGACAATTAAAATGCTCGTTCTGTGGAAAAACACAAGATCAGGTTCGTAAGCTTGTAGCTGGACCTGGTGTATATATATGTGACGAATGTATCGAACTCTGCACTGAAATTGTAGAGGAAGAACTCGGAACAGAAGAAGAAGTAGAATTTAAAGACGTACCAAAGCCTCAGGAAATTCGTGAAATTTTGAATGAATATGTCATCGGCCAAGATCAAGCGAAGAAATCACTTGCTGTGGCTGTGTATAACCACTATAAGCGCATTAACTCTAACAGCAAAGTTGATGATGTTGAGCTTTCAAAAAGTAATATTTCATTAATCGGCCCTACGGGAAGCGGTAAAACCCTTCTGGCGCAAACATTGGCTCGCATTTTAAATGTGCCGTTTGCGATTGCAGACGCTACATCTTTGACTGAAGCTGGATACGTGGGTGAAGATGTAGAGAATATTCTCTTGAAGCTCATCCAAGCTGCTGATTATGATGTGGAAAAAGCCGAAAAAGGCATTATCTATATTGATGAAATCGATAAAGTGGCTAGAAAATCTGAAAACCCGTCTATCACACGTGATGTGTCAGGTGAGGGTGTACAGCAGGCATTGCTTAAAATTCTTGAAGGTACAGTGGCAAGCGTACCGCCTCAAGGTGGACGTAAGCATCCTCATCAAGAATTCATTCAAATTGACACAACAAATATTTTGTTCATTTGCGGCGGAGCTTTCGATGGTATCGAACAAATCATCAAACGCCGTTTAGGCCAAAAAGTGATTGGATTCGGTGCCGACAATAAAGCTGCTGATCTTGAGAAAGAAGACCTTCTTTCAAAAGTGCTTCCTGAAGATTTGCTCCGTTTCGGGTTAATTCCTGAATTTATCGGACGTCTTCCGGTTATTGCAAGCCTTGAAAAGCTTGACGAAGAAGCATTGGTTGCGATCTTAACAAAACCGAAAAACGCTCTTGTTAAGCAATTCAAGAAAATGCTTGAGCTTGATAACGTTGAGCTTGAGTTTGAAGAAGAAGCGCTTTCTGAAATTGCTAAAAAAGCAATTGAACGCAAGACTGGAGCACGCGGACTCCGTTCCATCATTGAAGGCATCATGCTTGATGTGATGTTTGAGCTGCCTTCTCGTGATGACATTGAAAAATGTGTAATCACCGGGGCAACTGTGACACACGGAGAGCCTCCTCGCCTCTTATTAAAAGACGGCACTGAGGTAAGCCAAGATAAAACATCTGCATAAAGATAAGTACAAACCTCCTGAGTGGTAACACTCAGGAGGTTTTTTTGCATGCAACTCTTCTGGAAAAACGTTTATTCCCGTCTTCTATGGGAGATACTAGCAATCAGAGGAATGAATTGGATACATAAATTGTTTTTCAGGAGGGACCACCATGAGTTGGACAGGGATCGCGTTATTTATTCAGCTGTTTTTTGGGATCATCATCGGTTTGTATTTTTGGAATTTGCTTAAAAATCAAAGGACACAAAAGGTCACGATAGATAAAGAATCAAAGAAGGAAATGGAGCAGCTTCGGAAAATGCGCGCTATCAGCTTGTCCGAGCCATTATCTGAGAAGGTCCGCCCCAAAAGCTTTAAAGATATCGTCGGACAGGAAGACGGCATTAAAGCATTAAAGGCTGCTTTATGCGGGCCAAATCCTCAGCATGTGATTGTCTATGGGCCACCGGGAGTTGGGAAAACGGCTGCTGCGCGGCTTGTGTTGGAAGAAGCAAAAAAACATAAACAATCACCGTTTAAAGAGCAGGCTGTCTTTGTGGAACTCGATGCGACAACAGCCCGTTTTGATGAAAGAGGAATTGCCGATCCGCTCATTGGCTCTGTCCATGACCCTATATACCAAGGGGCCGGAGCGATGGGACAGGCTGGGATTCCGCAGCCGAAGCAGGGAGCTGTCACCCATGCCCATGGCGGTGTGCTGTTTATTGATGAAATAGGGGAGCTGCATCCTATTCAAATGAATAAAATGCTGAAGGTGCTTGAGGACAGAAAAGTCTTTTTAGACAGTGCGTATTACAGTGAGGAAAATACACAAATTCCGAATCATATTCATGATATTTTTCAAAATGGGCTGCCGGCTGATTTTCGCTTGATTGGCGCGACCACGAGAATGCCAAACGAAATTCCGCCAGCTATCCGGTCCCGCTGTTTGGAGGTTTTTTTCCGCGAGCTTGAAAAGGACGAGCTGAAAACGGTTGCTAAAACAGCAGCTGATAAAATTGAAAAAAATATCTCCGAAGAAGGACTGGATCTTTTGACCAGCTACACGCGGAACGGGCGGGAAGCCGTCAATATGATTCAAATCGCAGCGGGGATGGCTGTAACGGAGAATCGGAAAGACATTACGATTGAGGATATTGAATGGGTCATTCACTCCAGTCAGCTTACTCCAAAGCACGAGCAAAAAATCGGTGTTGAACCACAGGTTGGCATTGTAAATGGGCTTGCAGTCTATGGGCCTAACAGCGGATCGCTTCTGGAAATCGAAGTGAGTGTAACCTCGGCTCAAGATAAAGGATCAATTAACATCACAGGAATAGCTGAAGAAGAAAGCATCGGCAGCCAATCAAAATCAATCAGACGAAAAAGCATGGCGAAGGGTTCGGTTGAAAATGTATTAACCGTGCTCCGGACAATGGGAATGAAGCCTTCTGATTATGATATTCACATCAATTTCCCAGGAGGGATTCCAATTGATGGGCCGTCAGCAGGCATTGCGATGGCGGCGGGGATTTTCTCGGCGATACACAAAATTCCTATTGACAATACCGTTGCGATGACGGGCGAAATCAGCCTGAACGGTCTTGTGAAACCCATCGGAGGCGTCATTCCGAAAATAAAAGCGGCCAAGCAGTCCGGTGCGAAAAAGGTGATTATCCCATATGAAAATCAGCAGGCGATCTTAAAGCAGATTGACGGGATCAAGATTATTGCAGTGAAGACGTTCCAGGAAGTGCTTGATGAAATTTTAGTGAATCCGCCAACGGAACAAAAACCGTTTCATATTGAAATCAATAAAGAATCCGTTTAAACCCTATTTTGATAATAGGGTTTTTTTCATGAAGGACATCTTTTCCTTTTTCATATCAGAAAGAAAGGGTATACTACGAGGAGACTGTTTTATAGAAAATGGAACCATGCCGTTTATTGTACAAGGATGAAAAAGTTGTATTATAATGGTTCATACTAAAGTCACGGAGGTGTCAGTCACATGGCAGAAGAATTAAAACGCAGCATCCCGCTCCTCCCTTTAAGAGGTTTATTAGTGTACCCGACGATGGTTTTGCATTTAGATGTAGGACGTGACAAGTCGGTTCAAGCTCTTGAACAGGCAATGATGCATGATCATATGATATTTTTAGCCACTCAGCAGGATATTTCGATAGACGAACCTGGTGAAGACGAGATTTTCACTGTCGGCACCTATACAAAAATTAAGCAAATGCTGAAGCTTCCGAACGGTACGATTCGTGTGTTGGTGGAGGGCCTCAAACGCGCCCAGATCGTCAAATACAATGAACACGAGGATTACACGTCGGTCGACATTCAACTTATTCATGAAGATGATTCAAAAGATACAGAAGACGAAGCATTGATGCGGACTTTGCTAGACCACTTTGATCAGTACATAAAAATTTCTAAAAAAATCTCGGCCGAAACGTACGCCGCGGTTACTGATATCGAAGAGCCGGGGAGAATGGCAGACATCGTTGCTTCTCATCTGCCCCTTAAACTAAAGGATAAGCAGGATATTTTAGAAACGGCTGATGTCAAAGACAGGCTGAACAAGGTCATTGATTTTATTAATAATGAAAAAGAAGTGCTGGAGATTGAGAAAAAAATCGGCCAGCGCGTCAAACGTTCGATGGAGCGTACGCAGAAGGAATACTACTTGCGTGAACAAATGAAGGCGATCCAAAAAGAGCTTGGCGATAAAGAAGGCAAAACTGGCGAAGTTCAGACTCTGACGGAAAAAATCGAAGAAGCAGGCATGCCTGAGCATGTGAAGGAAACAGCGCTTAAAGAATTGAACAGATATGAAAAAATTCCGTCAAGTTCTGCGGAAAGCTCCGTGATCCGCAACTATATCGACTGGCTGGTTGCTCTTCCGTGGACGGATGAAACAGATGATAAGCTTGATTTGAAAGAAGCAGGACGTCTCTTGAACGAAGAGCACCACGGGCTTGAAAAAGTAAAAGAACGTATTTTAGAATATCTGGCTGTCCAGAAGCTGACCAAATCCCTGAAAGGCCCGATTCTCTGTTTGGCAGGACCTCCAGGTGTCGGAAAAACGTCTTTAGCCAAATCAATTGCAAAAAGCTTGGGACGCAAATTCGTCAGAATCTCACTCGGAGGAGTACGGGACGAATCAGAGATACGCGGACACAGACGGACCTATGTCGGAGCAATGCCTGGACGTATTATTCAAGGGATGAAAAAAGCGGGCAAGCTGAATCCGGTCTTCTTATTAGACGAAATTGACAAAATGTCATCTGATTTTAGAGGAGACCCATCATCCGCTATGCTTGAAGTGCTTGATCCAGAGCAAAACAGCAGCTTCAGTGATCACTATATTGAAGAAACCTTTGATTTATCCAAAGTGCTGTTTATCGCAACGGCGAACAATTTGGCCACAATCCCGGGCCCGCTCAGAGACAGAATGGAAATTATTAATATCGCAGGCTACACAGAAATAGAAAAACTTGAAATCGTAAAGGATCACTTGCTCCCAAAGCAAATCAAAGAACACGGGCTGAAGAAAAGCAACCTGCAGCTGCGTGATCAGGCGATTCTTGATATTATCCGCTACTATACGAGAGAAGCTGGTGTGAGAAGCCTTGAACGCCAGCTTGCCGCGATTTGCCGTAAAGCTGCAAAAGCCATTGTTGCTGAAGAGCGAAAACGGATTACGGTTACTGAGAAGAACCTTCAAGACTTTATCGGAAAACGTATTTTCAGATATGGACAAGCTGAAACAGAGGATCAGGTTGGTGTAGTGACAGGGCTTGCTTATACAACCGTTGGCGGAGATACGCTGTCGATTGAAGTATCGCTTTCTCCGGGGAAAGGGAAATTAATCCTGACAGGAAAGCTCGGAGATGTTATGAGAGAGTCAGCTCAGGCTGCATTCAGCTATGTGCGATCCAAAACAGAAGAACTTGGCATTGAACCTGACTTTCATGAGAAGTATGATATTCATATACATGTACCAGAGGGTGCGGTGCCAAAAGATGGTCCGTCAGCCGGTATTACGATGGCAACAGCGCTTGTTTCTGCTTTAACGGGACGGGCGGTTTCGCGTGAAGTCGGCATGACTGGAGAAATCACGCTTCGCGGGCGCGTGCTGCCGATCGGCGGCTTGAAGGAAAAAGCGCTTGGCGCACATAGAGCGGGATTAACGACCATTATTGCGCCTAAAGATAATGAAAAAGATATAGAGGATATTCCGGAAAGCGTCAGGGAGGGGCTGACATTTATATTGGCGTCCCACTTAGACGAGGTTTTGGAACATGCCTTAGTAGGAGAGAAGAAATGAAAGTCACAAAGTCAGAAATCGTGATCAGTGCAGTAAAACCGGAACAGTACCCTGAAGGGGGGCTTCCGGAAATCGCATTGGCCGGAAGATCGAACGTAGGAAAATCGTCTTTTATCAATTCATTAATCAATCGCAAAAATCTTGCGAGAACGTCATCAAAGCCAGGAAAAACACAAACGCTTAATTTCTATATTATCAATGATGAGCTGCATTTTGTGGATGTGCCGGGCTACGGTTTTGCCAAAGTGTCAAAGTCTGAGCGTGAAGCATGGGGCAGAATGATTGAAACCTATATCACGACACGCGAGGAATTAAAAGCTGTGGTGCAGATCGTTGATTTGCGGCATGCGCCATCTAATGATGATGTACAGATGTATGAATTTTTAAAGTATTACGGCATTCCTGTTATTGTTATCGCTACAAAGGCGGATAAAATCCCGAAAGGCAAATGGGACAAACACGCGAAGGTTGTCCGACAAACATTAAATATTGATCCGGAAGACGAGCTGATTCTCTTTTCCTCAGAAACGAAAAAGGGAAAAGACGAAGCTTGGGGAGCGATCAAAAAAATGATAAACCGGTAGAGAATCCTCTACCGGTTTTATTTATCGTATAGATTTTTTTCGTTTTATCAATAATAACAATAAACTGATTCCAATAAAGACAAACGGCCAATACTCCTTCAGAAGCGCTGTTGGAATATGCGCAGACTCAAGCCATGCCATAATTTGTTTAAAAAAGTACAAAAACAGGGAAAAACAAATCATCGACACAGCTTCATATACATATTCTTTTTTTTGAACGGCTGAAACGAGAAGTGAGAAGCCGATCATAAAGAGGAGCATTTCAAAATCATCCGGCCACCATACCCATTTCGGCTTGGCAAAAAAGTGTAAACCGATCCCGAAGAGAAGTAAACCGATGAAGAAATGGGGTGTAACGGCTTCTTTTTTTCCTTGATATACAAAGGCTGCGCCTAACAGCATGAGGAGAACAGGCCATTGATCCTGCCCTGAAAACAGTTCGGCTTGGCCGCTTTCTAGCCATGCATATACAGAAGCGGCAAGCAGCAGACAAGGGAATAAAATTGATTTTTGTTTCATGCATATCACCTTCTTGTTTTTTAGAGCTGATGTGTAGTAAATTTCTGCTGTTTTTGGTATTGTCAATAGGAATGCTTCTTTTCCCTGAAGCTTTTTCTAATATAGCATAAGAATTTTAAAATCTGTTCACATTTTGTGAAAGAAACTATGTTATAATTATTATAAATAATGAGTTCTATGTTAGAATGATTATAAATTAAGATTCGGTGTTGGGGGTGTAATTAGAGCGATGCATATACTTGTTGTGGGAGTAGATTATAAATCCGCCCCTATTGAGATACGTGAAAAAGTAAGTTTTCAGCCGAATGAGCTGGCAGAAGCAATGGTGCAGCTGAAAGAAGAGAAAAGCATTCTTGAAAACATCATTGTCTCAACCTGCAACCGCACTGAAATTTATGCGGTAGTCGACCAGCTCCATACCGGCCGTTATTATATAAAAAAGTTTTTAGCTGATTGGTTTCAATTAAGCAAAGAAGAGCTGTCACCGTTCTTAACGTTTTATGAGAGCGATGCCGCTGTTGAGCATTTATTCCGTGTAGCCTGCGGACTTGACTCTATGGTGATTGGCGAAACGCAGATTCTCGGACAGGTACGCGACAGCTTTAAAACAGCTCAGCAAGAAAAAACGATCGGGACTATTTTTAATGAGCTGTTTAAGCAGGCGGTTACAGTGGGCAAACGGACTCACGCCGAAACAGACATTGGCTCAAATGCGGTGTCAGTAAGCTATGCTGCAGTTGAACTTGCTAAAAAAATCTTCGGGAATCTTTCAAGCAAGCACATATTGATTCTCGGTGCGGGAAAAATGGGCGAGCTTGCTGCGGAAAACCTGCACGGACAGGGAATCGGCAAGGTCACTGTCATTAACCGAACATACTTGAAAGCGAAGGAGCTTGCAGACCGTTTCTCAGGTGAAGCGAGAAGCTTGAATCAGCTTGAAAGCGCGCTTGCGGAGGCTGATATTTTAATCAGTTCAACCGGTGCAAGTGAATTTGTCGTGTCCAAAGAGATGATGGAAAACGCGAATAAGCTTCGCAAGGGACGTCCGCTGTTTATGGTCGACATTGCCGTGCCTAGAGATCTTGATCCGGCGCTGAATGATCTTGAAGGTGTTTTTCTTTATGATATCGACGATCTGGAAGGCATTGTAGAAGCGAACATGAAAGAACGGAGAGAAACAGCTGAAAAAGTTGAACTGTTAATTGAAGAAACCATTGTGGAATTTAAACAATGGATGAATACACTTGGTGTTGTGCCGGTTATTTCTGCATTGCGCGAAAAGGCGCTTGCCATCCAGTCAGAAACGATGGACAGCATCGAGCGTAAGCTGCCTCACTTAAGCACAAGAGAGAAAAAACTGTTGAACAAACACACCAAAAGTATTATTAACCAAATGCTTCGTGATCCGATTTTAAAGGTGAAAGAGCTTGCGGCAGATGCTGATTCTGAAGAAAAGCTCGCGTTGTTTATGCAGATTTTTGATATTGAAGAAGCTGCGGGCCGTCAAATGATGAAAACCGTTGAAAGCAGCCAGAAGGTCCACTCTTTTAAGAAGGCTGAATCAAAAGCGGGCTTTAGCCCACTTGTAAGTGAGTGAAAGCTGAATGATTGATACTGCAATGGCAAGACTTAATGAGGGGACAATCGTCATTTACGCGTTAAGTGTACTCTTTTATTTTATAGATTTTCTTCAACACAACCGGAAGGCTGGAAAAATGGCCTTCTGGTTGCTTTCTATTGTCTGGACTCTGCAAACCGTGTATTTGGCCTATTTTATGTGGGTGACGGGGCGGTTTCCGGTATTAAATGTGACGGAGGCGCTTTATTTTTATGCCTGGGTGCTTGTCACGCTGTCACTTGTACTGACAAAGCTTTTACGTGTTGACTTTATCGTGTTTTTTACAAATGTTATAGGATTTTCTATGATCGCCATTCACACATTTTCACCGACAGAGCAGCAGTCAGCTGCTTTTTCCGGGCAGCTTGTATCCGAGCTTTTGGTGATTCATATTACAATGGCGATTCTTTCATACGGCGCTTTTTCCCTTTCTTTCGTTTTTTCTGTGCTATATATGTTTCAATATCATCTGCTGAAAAAGAAAAAGTGGGGAAAATGGCTGTTGAGAATAGAAGATTTATCTAAGCTTGATTATATGGCGTATGTTTTAAATGTCATTGGGGTTCCGATGCTGCTGCTGAGTTTGATTCTCGGCGTCATTTGGGCATATGTCTCACTAGAAACGCTGTATTGGTTTGACGCCAAAGTGCTTGGTTCGTTTGTCGTCCTGCTGCTGTACAGCTATTATCTTTATATCAGGCTGATTAAAGAGCTGCAAGGAAAGGTCGCTGCACTGTGGAATACGGCTTGTTTTCTGGTGCTGATGATCAATTATTTCCTGCTTGGAAGCCTGTCGCAATTCCATTGGTTCAGTTAAACATGTCCCAAGCAGATTCGGGAGGAAAGAAATGATGAGAACGATTAAAGTAGGTTCCAGACGAAGCAAACTCGCTATGACTCAAACAAAATGGGTTATTCAAAAACTGAAGGAAATCAATCCTTTGTTTGCTTTTGAAATTAAAGAGATCGTGACAAAGGGCGACCGGATTGTCGATGTTACACTCTCAAAAGTGGGTGGAAAAGGGCTGTTTGTCAAAGAAATTGAACAGGCGCTTTTAAACGAAGAGATTGATATGGCAGTGCACAGCATGAAGGACATGCCTGCTGTTTTGCCTGAAGGCCTTGTGATCGGCTGTATTCCTGAACGGGAAGATCCTCGTGATGCCCTTATTTCAAAGAATCGCGTAAAGCTTTCAGAAATGAAGGAAGGTGCTGTCATTGGCACAAGCAGTTTAAGAAGAAGCGCGCAGCTTTTGATTGAGCGCCCTGACCTTACAATTAAATGGATTAGAGGTAATATAGATACAAGACTTCAAAAGCTGGAAACAGAGGATTATGACGCGATTATTTTAGCGGCTGCCGGCCTTTCTAGAATGGGTTGGAAGCAAGATGTCGTAACCGAATTCCTTGAGCCTGAGCGCTGTTTGCCTGCTGTGGGGCAGGGAGCACTGGCGATTGAGTGCCGAGAATCGGATGAAGAGCTGTTGGCGTTGTTTTCTCAGTTTACAGATGAATATACAAAACGGACTGTCTTAGCGGAACGTGCTTTTTTAAACGCGATGGAGGGCGGCTGTCAGGTTCCGATCGCAGGCTACTCCGTGTTAAATGGACAGGATGAAATTGAAATGACAGGTCTTGTCGCTTCACCTGACGGCAAAATCATTTTTAAAGAAACCGTCACCGGAAACGATCCGGAGGAAGTAGGAAAGCGCTGTGCCGCTCTTATGGCTGACAAAGGAGCAAAAGATATAATTGATCGTGTAAAACGGGAGCTTGATGAGGATGGAAAATGATTTTCCGTTGAAAGGAAAAACAGTGCTTGTCACCCGGAATAAGGCACAGGCAACATCATTTCAGCAAAAAGTGGGGGCGCTTGGCGGTAAAGCGGTTTTAACCTCTTTGATTACGTTTCGCCGCGCTTTGCCGAATGATGTTGCGGAACAAGTAAGAGAGGATCTTGCCGTGCCAGGCTGGCTTGTTTTTACAAGTGTGAACGGGGCAGACTTCTTTTTTTCTTATCTGAAGGAAAATCAGCTTATTCTCCCTGCGCATAAAAAAATTGCAGCCGTCGGTGAAAAAACCGCCCGCCGTTTAAAAACGCATAACGTATCGGTTGATGTGATGCCACAGGAGTATATTGCTGAACAATTGGCTGACGCTCTTAAGCAGCATGCTGAACCGGGGGAGCCCATTACCGTGATGAAAGGGAATTTGTCACGTGATGTGATAAAACAAGAGCTTGTCCCGCTCGGTTTTGAAGTAAAGGAATGGGTTCTCTACGAAACGATTCCGGATGAAGAAGGCATTGAGGAACTGAAAGACGCTGCGGGTCAATATTCCTTTGACTATGTAACATTTACGAGTTCATCAACCGTACATACGTTTATGCATGTCTTGGGAGAAGAATTAAAAAAGTGGAAGGCGAATGGGACGGCCTGTATCAGCATTGGGCCTTTAACAAGTGATGCCCTTCTGACGTACGGCATCACATCGCATACGCCTGATACATTTACAATAGATGGCATGCTTGAATTAATGTGCAGCATGTCAAGAGAGGAAGAGAGAATATGAGTCAATCATTTAATAGACACCGCCGCCTGCGGACATCAAAAGCAATGAGAGAAATGGTAAAGGAAACACGTTTGCATCCATCAGATTTTATTTATCCGATTTTTGTCGTTGAAGGTCTGGAAGGCAAAAAAGCTGTTCCGTCAATGCCTGATGTTTACCATGTATCATTAGATTTATTGAAGGATGAAGTAGCGGAGCTGGTCAAACTGGGCATTCAATCTGTTATCGTGTTCGGCATCCCGGAAGAAAAAGATGATTGCGGAACACAAGCGTACCATGATCACGGAATTGTCCAAAAAGCCATCACAGAAATTAAAGAACACTTCCCTGAAATGGTTGTTGTCGCTGACACGTGCCTGTGCGAATATACAGACCACGGCCATTGCGGACTTGTCAAAGACGGGGTCATCCTCAATGATGAATCGCTGGAGCTTTTGGCGCAGACAGCTGTCAGCCAAGCGAAAGCAGGTGCGGATATCATTGCGCCATCAAACATGATGGACGGATTTGTTACAGTGATCAGAGAAGCACTTGATAAAGAAGGATTCGTCAATATTCCAATCATGTCTTACGCTGTGAAATATTCTAGCGAGTTTTACGGTCCGTTCCGTGATGCAGCAAACAGCACACCGCAATTCGGAGACCGCAAAACATATCAGATGGACCCTGCCAACCGTATGGAGGCACTCCGCGAAGCACAATCAGATGTCGAGGAAGGCGCGGACTTTTTGATTGTCAAACCTTCGCTTTCTTATATGGATATCATGCGTGACGTAAAAAATGAGTTTACTTTGCCGCTCGTCGCTTATAATGTAAGCGGAGAGTATTCAATGGTGAAGGCTGCAGCGCAGAACGGCTGGATCAAAGAAAAAGAAATTGTGTTGGAAATTTTGACAAGCATGAAGCGCGCGGGTGCCGACCTGATTATTACGTATCATGCGAAAGACGCAGCGAAATGGCTTGCGGAGTAATTTTATTCAGTTGACAGGAGTTGAGGCAGATGAGAAGCTATGAAAAATCAAAAACGGCTTTTAAAGAAGCGCAAAAACTCATGCCGGGCGGTGTGAACAGTCCCGTTCGCGCATTTAAATCGGTAGACATGGACCCGATTTTTATGGAACGCGGAAAAGGCTCGAAAATCTTTGATATTGACGGGAATGAATATATTGACTACGTCTTGTCATGGGGGCCTTTAATTTTAGGGCATACAAATGACCGTGTCGTAGAAAGCCTCAAAAAAGTGGCTGAATACGGGACAAGCTTCGGTGCTCCGACTGAAGTGGAAAATGAACTGGCTAAGCTCGTCATTGATCGTGTGCCATCTGTAGAAATTGTACGAATGGTAAGCTCCGGAACAGAGGCTACAATGAGTGCCCTCCGTTTGGCAAGGGGCTATACAGGGCGCAACAAGATTTTAAAATTTGAGGGCTGCTACCACGGGCACGGCGATTCTCTCTTGATTAAAGCTGGTTCAGGTGTTGCCACTCTCGGTCTGCCTGACAGCCCGGGGGTGCCTGAAGGCATTGCGAAAAACACCATCACCGTTCCGTACAATGATTTAGAAAGTGTAAAGCTTGCTTTCCAGCAATTCGGTGAAGACATTGCGGGAGTCATTGTAGAGCCAGTTGCCGGAAATATGGGTGTTGTTCCGCCGCAAGAAGGTTTCCTGCAGGGTCTGCGTGATATCACTGAGCAGTACGGCTCTCTGCTGATTTTTGATGAAGTGATGACTGGCTTCCGGGTCGATTATAACTGCGCTCAAGGCTACTTCGGCGTAACGCCTGATCTGACTTGTTTAGGAAAAGTAATTGGGGGCGGACTTCCTGTCGGGGCCTATGGCGGAAAGGCAGAAATCATGGAGCAGATCGCTCCAAGCGGTCCGATCTATCAAGCTGGTACATTGTCAGGCAACCCGCTTGCAATGACGGCTGGCTTAGAGACATTGAAACAGCTGACACCTGATTCCTACAAGAATTTCATCAAAAAAGGCGACAGACTGGAAGAAGGAATTTCAAAAGCCGCCGAGGCTCATGGCATTCCGCATACCTTTAACCGTGCAGGTTCGATGATCGGTTTCTTCTTTACAAACGAACCAGTCATCAATTATGAAACAGCGAAATCATCTGATTTGAAGCTGTTCGCAAGCTATTATAAGGGGATGGCAAATGAAGGGGTATTCCTTCCGCCATCACAATTCGAAGGTCTTTTCCTCTCAACGGCCCATACTGATGAAGATATTGAAAACACAATCCAGGCAGCTGAGAAAGTATTTGCTGAGATCAGCCGCAGATAAGAGTGAAAACCGGTATCAAGGACTCCTTGTGCCGGTTTTTTCGTGCTCTCCCACTCATATTTTCTCCAGTTCATACATACACCTTTAGTGACATCTAATTTTAAGGATTAGATGAAAGGAGGATATGAACTTGCCGCAAAATCATCGATTGCAATTTTCTGTAGAAGAATCGATCTGTTTCCAAAAAGGACAGGAAGTTTCTGAACTGCTTTCTATTTCATTAGATCCTGATATTAGGGTTCAGGAAGTAAATGATTATGTATCAATCATAGGATCGCTTGAACTTACAGGTGAGTACAACATAGATCAAAACAAACATACCGAAGAGATTTATACAGATAAGCGGTTTGTTGAACAAGTTAGAAAGAGAGAGGATGGAAGTGCGGAACTGACTCACTGTTTTCCTGTGGATATTACCATTCCGAAAAATAAAGTGAGCCATTTACAGGATGTCTTCGTCTTTATTGACGCATTTGACTATCAATTGACGGATTCGCGCATTTTAACAATTCAAGCTGATTTAGCGATCGAAGGGCTTCTGGACGATACGCAAGACAAAGAGCAGGAGATACCTTTATATGAAGCTCCTGCGGCATTCAGGGAGGAAGAACTTTCAGAGCCGCCGGCACATAGTGTAGTAGAAGAACCGGGTGCATCATCGGCAGAGGAAGCAGTTATTCAGCATGAACCGCCAGCCGAACCGCCAGAACTTTTTATCTCGAAAGCGGGGCTCCGTGAAGAACTGGAGACAGAAAAAGCAGAATCTGAGCCGCCTGAATCGGTTGCTTCAGAACCAGAGGCCAGAGAAGATGTGAAAGAGGAAGAAGAGTCAGAAGAGCTTGCTGTGCCGGAAACGGAGGTTCGTGCTGAATCGGAAACAGAAGAATCTGAGCCAGAACCTGATCCTTCAGAAATAGAGATTCAAGAGATCGTTAAAGCAAAAAAAGAAACGGCAGAGCCGGCAGCTGCAATAGCGGATGTTCGTGAAGAAGCAGACGCTCCAGCGGAGACTGAGCTTCGTGAACACGCCGGAGCAGAAGAATCGCCTGCTTTGGAAGCTGAACTTCATTCAGAGACTGTGATTGCAGAGGAAAAAACGGAAACAACAGTGTCTCCCAATCATGAATATGCGCTGCGCCAAGAGGCTCAAAATGAAGAAGCAGCTCAATCGGATCAGGCTGATCCTGCGCTTTGCCAAGAAGAGGCGGAACCGGATGAAGCTTTGGAGAGTGTATCAGAGGCCGCTCTCTCCGTAGAAGATAGCAGAGAAACAGCTTCAGCTGTATATGTGGAGAATGACAAAGCCGATTTACATTTCCATTTCAATCAAAAAACAAGCTCGGAGGAGGCATCTCAAGAAGAATTGCCTGAACCGGCATACCGTACCTTCCTGCCTGAACAAGAAGAGGAGGATTCTTTTTATTCAGCGCCTAAGCTGCTGGAGGAGGAAGAACAAGAGGAAGAGAGCTTCGAAATTGAAGTGAGAAAAACACCATCAGCTGAAGAGCCTAAGGAAGAAACACCTTTTCAATCCTTCCAGCTGCCTGAATCTTCTGAGACTGAAAGGAAGGAAACGGATGCTGTTCCTAGGGTTGCTCCTGCTGCTGAAACGAAGGAACCTCAAACAAAGGAAAGTGATAATTCTCTTTATTTAACCAAACTCTTTACAAAAGAAGCGGATGAGTTTTCGAGAATGAAAATTTGTATTGTGCAGCAGGAAGATACGATCGAGCGTTTATGCGAACGGTATGAAATTACATCCCAGCAGCTGATCAGGATGAATTCTTTAGCCTTGGATGATGAATTAAAAGCAGGACAGATTCTCTATATTCCTCAATATAAAAATAGCCATGCGTAAACCGTAAGTGATCGGAAAATGTGGTGAATGAAATGGAAGATACCCAATCGGTTCTTCAGGAATACGGACTGACTGCTCAATTTATTGAGCCTGTCAGTCCTCTTGTTTGGAAAGTGTATACAGACTACGGCATATTTGCCCTGAAAAAATTGAAAGAGGGTCGCGGCAAGCATTTTACAGATCATATGGTGGCGATTGAGGAAAAAGGCTTTCGTTCATTCGTTCCCGTTTACAGAACAAATAGCGGTGAGTTTTTCTCAGCAGGCATACAATACGGAGATACCTACTATTTAATGCCTTGGCTCCAATTTGACCAAGAGGAAGAGCGGGATCAGAAGCATGCTTATTTATTTAGAGAAACAGCCCGTCTTCACGAGAGAACTGCACAGGAACTAAAGGTTAGACGTGATGAGATTGAACGTTATTACGGGCAAACGAAAAAAAAGTGGGAACAAGATAAAATTTTCTATGAGCAGTTTGTGGATAGAGCGGAGAAGGAATGGTACCTTTCTCCTTTTGAACTCCAGGCCATAACCTATTTTTCAGAAACCATTTCCGCGGTGAATTTTGCGCTGGAACGGTTGGAGGACTGGTATGAGTCTGCAAAGGAAAAGGACGTTTCACGGGTTGTAATGAACCACGGCAGCCTGTCTATACACCATTTTCTGTATAATGATGCTGGGACCGGATATTTTACAAACTTCGAAAGAGCATCTGTCGGTCCGCCGCAAAACGACCTGCTCGGCTTTTATACAAAAATGTTCAGAGGCTTTCCGAAAGCTTGTCCGGAATGCGTCGAATGGTTTTATGGATATACGAAATCATTCCCTTTGCGTGAAGCGGAAGTCAGCCTTTTTCTCAGCTATATGGCATATCCGGCAGCCATGTACAAGGTGCTGAACGGTTATCAAACTGGGAAAAGACAGCATGAAAAAGAGGAATGTACACAATTATTAAAGGCTTATTGGCAAATGAAAAACATAGAGCCGTTTGTGATGAAAATTCATCAGATTGAACAAGAGAAAAAATTTCAGGCTGAAAACGAGTCCACGTCTTAATGGCGCGGACTTGTTTGTTTATATCCATTCTAAATGAAGGGCGCAAGCTAAAAAGATTAGGATTGCGAGCAGCAAAACATCAAAGGTTGTCGGAAAGAAAATGGTTCTGATTCCTTGAAAAATCGTAATGGGAATAATCACTTGTGCGGATACAAGCCGAAGTTGCCTTACCCATGGCGGCAGCGAATAAGAGCTGAAACGTTTCTTCACGGTGCATCCTCCTCTACGCATTTACAAGCATCATATGTAAACTTGGGCAATAGGTGCCTGCCCATCTGTATAGAAAGCGGTGTTTTTGGAAAAGATGATTGACGAATCAAAAACACTTTTACTATAATAAAGAACATAAATAATGTATACAATGAGCTGATAAATACACCTGCTTAGAACGGGAAGAGTACAAAAAAGGCGCATGCAGAGAGAGAAGCCGTTTGCTGAAAGGCTTCTTATGTTGTCTGATTGGAAGGTCGCCCGGGAGCATAATTTCTTGAAAGAAGAGTAGAGAAATTCGGGAAACACCCGTTATCCGTTATAAGTGCATGAACTGATAGAGTTCATGAAAAAAGGTGGTACCGCGAAAGAGCTTTTCGTCCTTTTACAGGGATGAAGAGCTCTTTTTTCGTTCTCAGCCATTTTTAAACATGCTGGAGGGTTATGATGGAAACGAATGAACAAACAATGCCGACGAAATATGATCCGGCAGCGGTTGAAAAAGACCGATATGATTTTTGGCTAAAAGGCAAATTTTTTGAAGCGGGCAGTGACCAGACAAAAGAGCCATACTCTGTTGTCATCCCGCCGCCAAACGTAACAGGAAGACTTCACCTTGGCCACGCGTGGGACACAACGCTGCAAGACATTGTAACAAGAATGAAACGCATGCAGGGCTATGATGTGCTGTGGCTTCCTGGCATGGACCACGCCGGCATCGCGACACAGGCTAAAGTAGAGGCGAAACTTCGTGAAGAAGGCAAATCCCGCTACGATTTAGGCCGTGAAAAATTCCTCGAAGAAACGTGGAAGTGGAAGGAAGAATATGCTGACTTTATTCGCAGCCAGTGGGCGAAATTAGGTCTTGGCCTAGATTATTCCCGTGAACGTTTTACGCTGGATGAAGGCTTGAGCAAAGCGGTAAGGGAAGTATTCGTTAAGCTTTATGAAAAAGGCCTGATCTACAGAGGCGAATATATTATTAACTGGGACCCAGCGACAAAAACAGCCCTATCCGACATTGAGGTGATTTACAAGGATGTTAAAGGCGCGTTCTATCATATGAGCTATCCGCTTGCTGACGGTTCAGGCTCAATTGAAATTGCGACGACACGTCCTGAAACAATGCTCGGTGATACAGCTGTTGCCGTTCACCCTGAAGACGAGCGCTATAAACACCTTATCGGAAAAACGGTGATCCTGCCGATTGTAAATCGTGAAATTCCGATTGTCGGTGATGACTATGTTGATATGGAATTTGGTTCAGGTGCCGTGAAAATTACGCCTGCTCATGATCCGAACGACTTCGAGCTTGGCAACCGCCACAATTTAGAACGCATTCTTGTCATGAATGAAGATGGCACGATGAATGAAAATGCGCTGCAATATCAAGGTATGGATCGTTTTGAATGCCGCAAAAAGCTCGTAAAAGATTTACAGGAGGCGGGAGTTCTCTTCAAGATCGAGGATCATATGCACTCTGTCGGCCATAGTGAACGAAGCGGGGCTGTTGTGGAGCCTTATCTTTCTACACAATGGTTTGTGCGCATGCAGCCGCTTGCTGATGCAGCGATTGAGTTGCAAAAGAAAGAAGAAAAGGTCAACTTTGTGCCTGACCGTTTCGAAAAAACGTATTTACACTGGATGGAAAACATTCGCGACTGGTGTATCTCCCGTCAATTGTGGTGGGGCCATCGTATTCCTGCCTGGTATCATAAAGAAACAGGCGAGCTATATGTCGGGCTTGAAGCGCCGGAAGACAGCGAAATTTGGGAACAGGATACAGACGTACTGGATACATGGTTCAGTTCTGCGCTATGGCCTTTCTCCACAATGGGCTGGCCTGATGTAACGGCTGAAGACTTTAAACGCTACTATCCGACAGATGTTCTCGTGACAGGGTACGATATCATTTTCTTCTGGGTATCACGCATGATTTTCCAAGGCATTGAATTTACAGGCGAGCGCCCGTTCAAAGATGTTTTAATCCACGGCTTAATCCGTGACGAGCAAGGCCGGAAAATGAGTAAATCTCTTGGCAACGGTGTCGACCCGATGGATGTGATTGACAAGTATGGAGCCGATTCTCTGCGTTATTTCCTTGCGACTGGAAGCTCTCCTGGCCAGGATCTGCGCTTCAGCTATGAAAAAGTGGAATCGACCTGGAATTTTGCCAATAAAATTTGGAATGCCTCCCGTTTTGCATTAATGAATATGGATGGCATGACGTACGATGAGCTTGATCTGTCAGGCGAAAAGTCAGTCGCTGACAAGTGGATTTTAACGCGATTAAATGAAACGATCGAGCACGTGACCCAGCTTGCTGACCGATATGAATTTGGTGAAGTAGGACGCCATTTATATAACTTTATCTGGGATGATTTCTGTGATTGGTATATTGAAATGGCGAAGCTTCCGCTTTATGGAGAAGACGAAGCGGCTAAGAAAACTACCCGTTCCATCCTTGCTTACGTACTTGATCAAACGATGCGTCTGCTCCATCCGTTTATGCCATTCTTAACGGAGGAAATTTGGCAGCACCTTCCTCACCAAGGGGAATCGATTACAGTAAGTCAATGGCCTGTAGTAGTGCCGGAGCATACCGATACTGAAGCGGCAGCTGACATGAAGCTTCTTGTTGAGCTGATCCGTTCTGTGCGTAATATCCGCAGTGAAGTCAATACGCCAATGAGCAAGCAGGTT
Organism: Bacillus sp. FSL L8-0358; assembly: GCF_038593095.1. Taxonomy (NCBI): domain Bacteria; kingdom Bacillati; phylum Bacillota; class Bacilli; order Caryophanales; family Bacillaceae; genus Bacillus; species Bacillus sp. FSL L8-0358. The sequence goes on along the minus strand of NZ_CP151962.1, from coordinate 2,738,358 downwards.
GAACTATATATTAAAACAAGCACAGACGAAATAGCGGCCCGCCTCGAAGCGAACCGTTCATATGTTGAACGTTTTACGAATCCGAGCGTGCTTAAAATCGGCACCGATATTGAGGCTGTTGATAAGGCGATGACGGCCGTTGTCTCAGGAGCAGAGGTTATTCTTCCGCTTGAAGGCTTAATCAATATTGATGAAGAAATTGCCCGTCTGCAAAAAGAATTTGATAAACTGACAAAAGAAGTTGAGCGTGTCCAAAAGAAACTTGGAAATGAAGGATTTATGAAAAAAGCGCCTGCACACGTAATTGATGAAGAACGTGAAAAAGAAAAAGATTATGTGGCGAAGCGTGACGCTGTTCAAAAACGAATGGCTGAGCTGAAGGGTTAATGAAAAGCCGGGGCGGTTTCTAGAGAAACCGCCTTGTCTTATAAAAGAGGGGATTATCATTGTTTACTGCATATCAAGATGCGCGCAGCTGGATTCACGGGAGGCTGAAATTCGGGGTGAAGCCCGGACTTGGCCGAATGAAACAGCTGATGGCGCGGTTAGGACATCCTGAAAAAAAAATCCGGGCGTTCCACGTCGCAGGAACAAACGGTAAAGGATCAACTGTCGCTTTTATCCGTTCTATGCTGCAGGAAGCCGGATATACGGTTGGAACATTTACATCGCCTTATATTATTACGTTTAATGAACGGATCAGCGTAAACGGGATACCGATTTCAGATGAGGAATGGACAGCACTTGTCAATCAAATGAAACCGCACGTTGAAGCCCTTGATCAAACGGAATACGGACAGCCGACAGAATTTGAAATTATGACAGCTTGTGCATTTTTATATTTCGCAGAGTTTCATAAGGTCGATTTTGTTATTTTTGAAACAGGTCTGGGCGGTAGATTCGATTCTACTAATGTGGTTGAACCGCTCTTAACTGTGATTACAAGCATCGGACACGATCATATGAACATTTTGGGAAACACCATTGAAGAAATTGCAGGAGAAAAGGCCGGTATTATTAAAGAAGGTATTCCAATCGTTACAGCAGTTACCCAGCCGGAAGCTTTACAGGTCATCCGCCATGAAGCTCAACGGCATGCTGCGCCGTTCCAGTCATTGCATGATGCATGTGTTATTTTCAATGAAGAGGCTCTGCCTGCAGGAGAACAGTTTTCATTCAAAACGGAAGAGAAATGCTATGAAGATATTCGGACATCTCTGATTGGCACCCATCAAAGACAAAATGCTGCTTTGTCCATTTTGGCAGCGGAGTGGCTCAATAAGGAGAATATTGCCCATATCAGTGACGAAGCGTTAAGGAGAGGGCTTGTGAATGCTGCTTGGCCGGGACGGTTAGAGCTTGTTCAGGAGCATCCTCCGGTATATTTAGACGGTGCGCATAACGAAGAAGGTGTCGAAAAGCTGGCGGAAACGATGAAGCAGCGTTTCGCCAATTCACGCATTTCTGTGGTGTTTAGCGCGTTAAAGGACAAACCGTATCAGAACATGATTAAAAGACTGGAAATCATTGCTCATGCGATTCATTTTGCTTCTTTTGATTTCCCGCGTGCTTCTCTTGCAAAAGATCTCTATGATGCAAGTGAAATCAGCAATAAGAGCTGGAGTGAAGATCCAGACGATGTGATCAAATTCATAGAAAGTAAAAAGGGCTCAAATGAAATTGTGCTGATTACCGGATCTCTTTACTTTATTTCTGACATTCGCAAAAGGTTGAAATAAAAGCATCCGGCTCCGGCAGAATCAAAAAAAGATTCTGCCGTTTTTTTTATGTGTAAAATTGAATATCCCCAATTGGAGCTCAGGATGCTCATTTTGCTACAATCCATACCAGAACTCAATGAGTAAAGGTGTGTTGTCTATGCTATCCATTCTTTTTATCTTCGGGCTTATCCTTGGTTCTTTTTACTATACGGCCGGGTGCCGTATCCCCTTACATCTATCTATTATTGCGCCCCGTTCATCATGCCCGTTTTGCCGGCGGACATTAACTCCTGCAGAATTAATTCCCATCCTGTCATTCCTAATTCAAAAAGGTAAATGTAAAAGCTGCGGGCATAGGATTTCTTTTATGTATCCCGCAGCAGAGCTTGTGACAGCGTGTTTATTTGCCGCCGCAGGAATACGCTTTGGCACGTCGCTGGAACTGTTTCCCGCTCTGGTGTTTATCTCTCTTCTCATTATTGTTGCAGTGACAGATCTTCATTTTATGCTGATTCCAAATCGAATATTGATTTTCTTTCTTCCCTTTTTGGCGGCCGCGAGATTGATTTCTCCGCTTGATTCCTGGTATGCAGGCCTGTTAGGTGCGGCAGCCGGATTTCTATTTCTGGCTGTAATTGCCGCAATCACCCATGGGGGAGTAGGGGGAGGAGATATTAAATTATTTGCGGTGATTGGCTTTGTGCTTGGTGTGAAAATGCTGGCAGCTGCCTTTTTCTTTTCTGTTTTGATAGGTGCATTATATGGAGCGGCAGCTGTTCTGACTGGTAGACTCGCTAAAAGGCAGCCGCTTCCCTTCGCCCCCGCTATAGCCGCAGGGAGCATTTTAGCCTATTTATACGGTGACTCTATCATTTCTTTTTATATCAAAATGGCATTGGGCTGACTGCTGAAAAATTTGACGAACGTTTTTTGGACAAGGCGACAAAAGTCTTGTTCTTTTTTTCTTTGCCTGTGCTAAAGTGTGTAGCATGAAAAGCCGACAAGAACGGTCAAGCAAATGAAGGGAGGAAGCGGAATTGAAAAAAAGAAAGAATAAAAAAAACAGTAAAGCCGCAGAAAAAGCCCTCAAGGTGACGATTAATGGAAAAGAAGAGACGGTTTACGAACAAGAGACGCCTGAGACAGAGGCGGATAAAAGCATGACATTCTCAAATTGGGAGGAAAAAAGACAGGCAGAACAAGAGGTTGCGGCATCCCAGGAACATCCTGATGAAGATGAATTTAATTGGGATTCCGAGGAGGACAAGGTGTTTAAAGAGGACCCCAAAGTTGTTCCTCCTTATCAAAAGAAAAAAACAAAGTCTTATGCAAAAGGAAAGACCGGGACTGCCAAACCAGTAAAAAGAGTGGCTGCGACGATTGCCTTCGCGGCTGTCATTGGCACTGGATTAGGGCTATTCGCGTTAAGCATATCGGGGAATAAAGAAGCGTCAGCACCGGCCTCTTTAGAGGATTCTCTGGGCAGCCAAACGGCAAAAGCCGGAGATACTTCTGCTGATAAACAAACCTCAGGCGCAGAAAAACAAGCAGCACAAACTGAAGGTACATACAAAACATACGCTGTGCAAGCCGGGAAATTTTCAAATGAAAAGGGTGCCGAAACGTTAACAGAACAATTGACCGAAAAGGGTTATTCCGCCGTGTCACTGTCAAAGGATGACGGGTATACGTATGTCATCGCGGGCTTAGCCAGTGATAAGAATGTCTCACAGCAGTTAGGACAGGTTTTAATCGACAGTGATTTTGAAGCCTGGGGAGGCAAGGAGCTTTCCTTATCAATAGAGTCAGATATGACAGATACTTTTAAGGAAACAGCGGAGCTTGCAGCAAAGGCGATTCTCGGTGAAGACATTACAAAAGCGAGTGTAGAGAAAATAGAAAAGTCGCTTGGTGAAACAAAAGCGTCAGAAACAGGAGAGAAAAAAGCGATTTTGCAGGCTTTAAAGGAATTAGAGGATCCAAGTGCTGAAGCCGGGTGGAAGGCTCAGCAGGAGCTGTTAGCCGTCGTAAAATAAGAGATAGTGCCCTGAGCCTTCGTCCTTTAGTGACAGGCTTTTTTTATTTTGTCATGAAAAAGTTATTTTTCTGAAATTGTGACAAGCCTCGTGATTTGGTAGGATAAACGAGTATCTTTTTTTCTTAAGCAAACCCTGAAAGGATGACGAACATGACAAAACCGCTAATACTTGCATCACAATCTCCGCGCAGGAAAGAACTCCTCGATCTTCTCCAGCTGCCCTACTCCATTATTGTCAGTGAAGTAGAAGAAAAATTAAATCGAAACTTTTCACCAGAAGAAAACGTCCAATGGTTGGCAAAACAAAAAGCTAAGGCTGTAGCTGATCTCCACCCGCATGCAATCGTTATCGGTGCTGATACAATGGTATGCCTTGACGGCGAATGTCTTGGCAAACCGCAGGATCAAGAAGAAGCTGCTTCTATGCTGCGGAGGCTTTCAGGCCGAAGTCACTCAGTAATAACCGCGGTCAGCATTCAAGCTGAAAATCACAGCGAGACTTTTTATGATAAGACAGAAGTTGCGTTTTGGTCCCTCAGTGAAGAAGAGATTTGGACGTATATTGAAACAAAAGAGCCGATGGATAAAGCAGGTGCATACGGCATCCAAGGAAGAGGCGCGCTTTTTGTAAAGAAAATAGACGGAGATTATTATTCAGTCATGGGCCTTCCTATATCAAAAACAATGAGAGCTCTTCGCCATTTTGATATAAGGGCATGACGGTTCTATAAACGGGAAGGGAAAGAAAAGGAGTGCTTGGTCATACACGATCTGCCATTAAAACTCAAAGATTTCCCAATCAAAGAAAAGCCAAGAGAACGGCTTCTGAAAGTCGGAGCCGAGAACTTAGCGAACCATGAACTTTTGGCTATATTATTGCGGACAGGGACTAAACACGAATCTGTTTTGGACCTGTCAAACCGGCTGCTGCGCTCATTTGATGGGCTGCGTCTGCTCAAGGAAGCATCGGTTGAAGAGCTGTCAAGCATCCCGGGAATCGGTATGGTAAAAGCGATTCAAATACTGGCTGCAGTTGAGCTTGGAAGCCGGATTCATAAATTAGCCAACGAAGAACATTTCGTTATTCGCTCCCCGGAAGACGGCGCTAATCTTGTCATGGAGGATATGCGCTTTTTAACCCAGGAGCATTTTGTCTGTTTATACTTAAATACAAAAAATCAAGTCATCCATAAACGCACCATATTTATCGGAAGCCTGAATTCATCTATTGTCCACCCGCGAGAGGTGTTTAAAGAAGCGTTTAAACGATCTGCCGCTTCCTTTATTTGTGTTCATAATCATCCTTCTGGAGATCCGACACCGAGCAGGGAAGATATTGAAGTGACAAGACGGCTGTTTGAATGCGGAAACCTGATTGGCATCGAGCTGCTTGACCATTTGGTGATCGGGGATAAAAAATTTGTGAGTTTAAAGGAAAAAGGATATTTGTAACACTTTTTTTTTCGTCGAATTAAGCTATAATAGAGTTTATGAGTTTTTCCCTTTAGGGTATTTTTGCTTTAAGAAAGGAAGATACATACATATGTTTGGAATTGGTGCTAGAGACCTTGGTATAGATCTTGGAACTGCGAATACGCTTGTTTTTGTAAAAGGAAAAGGAATTGTTGTGAGAGAGCCGTCAGTTGTCGCTTTGCAGACGGATACGAAATCGATTGTCGCTGTCGGAAATGATGCGAAAAATATGATTGGACGGACACCGGGCAACGTGGTGGCTCTTCGCCCGATGAAAGACGGCGTTATCGCTGATTATGAAACAACGGCGACGATGATGAAATATTACATCAATCAGGCCATAAAAAATAAAGGCATGTTTGCCAGAAAACCATATGTAATGGTATGTGTCCCATCAGGCATTACAGCTGTTGAAGAACGCGCTGTTATCGATGCGACAAGACAGGCTGGAGCGCGTGACGCGTATCCGATTGAAGAGCCTTTTGCCGCAGCAATCGGAGCCAATCTGCCAGTTTGGGAACCAACTGGAAGCATGGTTGTTGATATCGGGGGCGGTACGACAGAAGTTGCGATTATTTCCCTCGGAGGCATTGTAACTTCTCAGTCAATCCGTGTAGCCGGTGATGAGATGGATGACGCGATTATCAACTACATCAGAAAAACGTACAACCTGATGATCGGTGACCGTACGGCTGAAGCGATTAAAATGGAAATCGGATCTGCAGAAGCTCCTGAAGAATCCGACAACATGGAAATCCGCGGACGCGATTTGCTCACAGGTCTGCCGAAAACAATTGAAATTACAGGAAAAGAGATTTCTAATGCTCTACGCGACACTGTATCTACAATTGTCGAAGCAGTGAAGAGCACACTCGAAAAAACACCGCCTGAGCTTGCAGCAGATATCATGGACAGAGGTATAGTGTTAACCGGCGGCGGAGCGCTTTTGCGCAATTTGGACAAAGTCATCAGCGAAGAAACGAAAATGCCGGTCCTTATCGCCGAAGATCCGCTTGATTGTGTAGCGATCGGAACAGGGAAAGCACTGGAGCACATCCATCTTTTCAAAGGGAAAACTAGATAATCGGGAGTTCAATAGAAGAGGTGTAACACGATGCCGAATAAGCGGTTAATGCTATTACTTCTGTGTATTATCATATTGGTGGCTATGATTGGATTTTCGCTGAAGGGCGGCCGCAATACCACCTGGCCTGAGAAAGTGATCGGCGATACGACGGGAGTATTTCAAAATATTTTTCATACGCCTGCCGAATTTTTTGCAGGAATATTTGAGAACATCAATGATTTAAAAAACACATACAAAGAAAACGAGCGTCTAAGAGAAAAGCTTGACGGACAGACACAATATGAAGCCAAGCTTCAAGAGCTTGAAGAAGAAAACAAATCCTTGCGAGACGAGCTTGGCCATGTCAAATCGATTAAAGATTACAAGCCGATTTTAGCAACGGTCATCGCCAGAAGCCCTGATAATTGGGCGAAACAGGTCACCATTAACAAGGGGACTCAGCAAAACGTAGCGAAAGATATGGCCGTTACAAACGAAAAAGGCGCATTAATCGGCAAGATCAAAAGTTCCGGACTTAATAATTTTACGTCTACTGTTCAGCTTTTAAGCGATACTGACCGCAATAACAGAGTCGCGACGAAAATTTCCGGAAAAAAAGGAAGCAAAGGCTACGGCTTGATCGAAGGATATGACAAAGAGAAAAAACGTCTTAAGATGACAATTATTGAGCGTAAGGATAAACAAGACGTGAAAAAAGGCGATCTTATTGAAACATCAGGGACAGGCGGTGTTTTCCCAGAAGGGCTGACAATCGGTGAAGTGACTGATATCGAGTCAGATTCCTATGGACTAACGAAGGTTGCTTATGTAAAACCTGCGGCTGACCTTACCGATTTAAATAATGTGATCGTTGTTAACCGTGACGTGCCGACTGTCGATACAGAGGAGGAAGGATCGTGAAACGTTTCCTTCTCCCTTTCGTTATGATGCTTGTTTTTTCTGTGGAAAGCATTTTTACAGATTTGGTGCATTTTCCTTTCGTTACAGATGACCAAGTGCTCGCCCCGCGTTTTTTGATGCTTGTATTGATATTCATGTCGGCTTTTATCAACCAAAAACACGCGATGATTTACGGATTTATTTTTGGTTTTCTATATGACATGAACTATACAAGTCTATTAGGCGTTTACATGTTTGGTTTTGCAGGGCTATGCTATTTGGCTTCAAAAGCGTTTAAAGTGTTGCATACAAACGCATTTGTAGTGATATTGATAGCAGTTCTCGCTGTCTGTCTGCTCGAATTTTACGTATTCGGCATTCAGTCTTTGATTCATAAAGACATAATGACGTTTAACGGATTTGTGCTTGACCGGTTTATACCGACAATTTTATTAAATATTGCAGCAGCTCTTATTCTTGTTCTGCCATTTAGATTGTTTTTTATGAGTCTAAAGAAAGAATTGAGAGATGAGTAAAAAGGATTTTATCTTTTTTTGACGAAATGAGTATGTTGTTGAGGTGAATATTGTGAAGACCAAAAAGCAGCAATATGTAACAATAAAAGGAACAAAGAATGGACTAACATTGCATCTGGATGATGCGTGTTCTTTTGATGAGCTTCTCGATGGTCTTCAGAATATGCTGTCAATTGAACAATATACCGATGGAAAAGGCCAGAAAATCAGCGTCCATGTTAAGCTGGGAAATCGCTTTTTATATAAGGAGCAAGAGGAACAGCTGACCGAATTGATTGCGTCAAAGAAAGATTTGTTTGTTCATTCTATTGACAGTGAAGTCATTACTAAAAAAGAAGCACAGCAGATAAGAGAGGAAGCCGAAATTATTTCTGTATCAAAAATTGTCCGTTCAGGCCAAGTGCTGCAGGTAAAAGGCGACTTGCTCCTGATCGGTGACGTGAATCCCGGCGGAACAGTCAGGGCCGGAGGGAACATTTTTGTTCTGGGCTCACTGAAAGGAATCGCGCATGCCGGATTTAATGGAAATAATCAAGCGGTCATCGCCGCCTCTGAAATGCTTCCGACACAATTAAGAATCAATCATGTGTTAAATCGCTCCCCAGACCACATTCAAAAAGGGAACGAAATGGAATGTGCTTATTTAGATACAGACGGAAATATGGTCATTGAACGCCTTCAACATTTGGCTCATTTAAGACCTGATCTAACAAGGCTTGAGGGAGGAATGTGAATTGGGTGAGGCTATCGTAATAACTTCGGGAAAAGGCGGAGTAGGTAAGACAACAACATCTGCGAACCTCGGTACCGCCTTAGCCATTTTAGGGAAGCGCGTATGCTTAGTAGATACTGATATAGGACTGCGCAACCTTGATGTTGTAATGGGTCTTGAAAATAGAATTATTTACGATCTGGTAGACGTTGTAGAGGGCAGATGCAAAATGCATCAGGCGCTCGTAAAAGACAAACGTTTCGATGATCTGCTCTATTTAATGCCCGCTGCTCAAACGAGCGATAAGACAGCTGTTGCTCCTGAACAAATTAAAAACATGGTCCAAGAGCTTAAACAGGAATTTGACTATGTCATCATAGACTGTCCTGCCGGAATCGAGCAAGGGTACAAAAATGCCGTTTCAGGAGCTGATAAAGCGATTGTGGTCACTACGCCTGAAATCTCAGCTGTTCGTGATGCTGACCGTATTATAGGACTGCTGGAGCAAGAGGAAAATATTGAACCGCCGCGGCTCGTTGTTAACAGAATCAGAAATCACCTGATGAAAAACGGTGATACGATGGATATCGACGAAATCGTACAGCATTTGTCGATCGATTTGCTAGGAATCGTGGCTGATGATGATGAAGTCATCAAAGCTTCCAACCATGGTGAACCGATTGCGATGGACCCGAAAAACCGCGCTTCTATTGCATATCGCAATATTGCCCGCCGCATCTTAGGTGAATCTGTTCCTTTACAGGTGCTTGAAGAGCAAAACAAAGGAATGATGGCTAAGATTAAGTCATTTTTCGGAGTAAGATCTTAATGTGATAGAATCAAAGAGAAGAATCTGACAAAGCAAATGCTATGTCAGGTTTTTTTGTTTTTGCCTGCTTTGTTCTTGACTAAACCGAATATTTGCCATGGACAAGACATATGATGTACAAACCCAACGAATGCAAAGGATGATGGCAATGAGTCACAGAGCAGATGAAATCAGAAAACGATTAGAGAAAAGAAGAAAGCAGCTTTCCGGCTCAAAACGTTTCTCTACTCAGACAGTTTCTGAAAAGCAGAAACCCCCGTCCTGGGTGATGGTAACGGATCAGGAAAAGCATGGAACACTTCCGGTCTACGAAGATAACATGCCAACATTCAACGGAAAACACCCATTGGTGAAAACAGATTCAATTATCCTGAAATGTCTTCTGTCGGCCTGCCTTGTTCTCGTTTCAGCTATAGCCTATAAAACAAACATTGGACCCGTCAGTCAGATTAAACCCGCCGTAGCCAAAACCTTTGAAACTGAATTTCAATTTGCCTCAGCAAGCCATTGGTTCGAAACCAAATTCGGAAATCCGCTTGCTTTCCTGGCTCCTGAACACAAAAATAAGGAACAGCAGATTGAAGTAGGCAAAGATCTGATCGCGCCTGCATCCGGGAAAGTACAGCAGGATTTTCAGGACAATGGGGAAGGAATTAAAGTCGAAACAAGCAGCGATAAGATTGATAGTGTAAAAGAAGGCTATGTGGTTGAAGTCAGCAAAGACAGCCAGACGGGACTGACGGTTAAGGTGCAGCATGCTGACAACACCTATAGTATTTATGGCGAGCTCAAAGATGTGGATGTTGCTTTATATGATTTTGTTGATAAAGGCAAAAAGCTCGGTTCGATTAAGCTTGATGATCATAATAAAGGGGTCTATTATTTTGCCATGAAAGACGGCGATAAATTTATTGATCCGATTCAGGTGATTTCATTTGAATAAATGGCTCGACCTTATCTTAAAGATCCATGTGCATCCTTTTCTTTGGATTATCGCGGCATTGGGCTTGCTCACAGGCCATATGAAAGCATTATTATGTCTGCTCCTGATTGTATTGATTCATGAGCTGGGGCATGCTGCTCTGGCCGTGTTTTTTTCTTGGAGAATCAAGCGTGTTTTTTTGCTGCCGTTTGGGGGAACGGTCGAAGTGGAAGAGCACGGGAATCGACCGTTAAAGGAAGAGTTTGCGGTTATTATTGCCGGCCCTCTTCAGCACATCTGGCTTCAGTTTGCCGCCTGGATGCTTGCAGAAGTCTCAGTGATTCATCAGCATACCTTTGAACTCTTCACCTTTTATAATCTTTCTATCTTATTTGTCAATTTACTGCCGATCTGGCCGCTGGATGGAGGAAAACTGTTATTTTTGTTGTTTTCCAAACAGCTGCCTTTTCAAAAGGCTCACCGGCTTAATCTAAAAACGTCGCTCTGCTTCTGCCTGTTGCTCGGGTGCTGGGTTTTATTCGTGATTCCTCTGCAAATCAGCGCATGGGTTTTGTTTGTCTTTCTGGCTGTTTCCTTGTTTGAGGAATATCGGCAAAGGCACTATACCCATGTGAGATTTCTCCTCGAAAGGTATTACGGAAAAAACAGGGAGCTTGAGAAACTTCTGCCGCTGACAGTAAGGGCGGAGGATAAAGTCTATCATGTGATGGCCGAGTTCAAACGTGGCTGTAAGCATCCGATTATTATAGAAAAATCAGGCCAAAAGCTCAGCCAGCTTGACGAGAATGAAGTGCTGCACGCTTACTTTGCCGATAAGCGGACGAATTCTTCCATGGAGGAACTGCTGCTGCCCTACTAAAACTGATTGACAAACGCCTTGTATTTTGGTATATTTTTTAATGTTATGGATGTAGCACCATTGCTACAACCGCTCAGTACAGGTGTTAAGAGCTTTTACAGCCCCCTGGTATCTGGCGAGTCTTAGTCTAATAGGAGGTGCAGAGAATGTACGCAATCATTAAAACAGGCGGTAAACAAATCAAAGTTGAAGAAGGCCAAACTGTTTACATCGAAAAACTTGCTGCTGAAGCAGGTGAAACAGTTACTTTTGAAGACGTTTTGTTTGTTGGCGGAGACAACGTGAAAGTCGGCAACCCTACAGTTGAAGGCGCAACAGTAACGGCTAAAGTTGAAAAACAAGGCCGCGCGAAAAAAATCACTGTTTTCAGATACAAACCAAAGAAAAACGTTCATAAAAAACAAGGTCATCGTCAGCCTTACACTAAAGTGACGATCGAAAAAATCAACGCGTAAGCATGATTCAGGCAACAATCAGAAGGTCTCATGATAAAGGCATATTGTCTTTTGAAATGACGGGCCATGCGAATTTTGCTGAACATGGACAAGATCTTGTTTGTGCCGGAGTGACAGCCGTTGTGTTTGGAGCCGTTAACGCGGTCATTGTGCTCGCGGGCTTCGAGCCGCTTCTTGATATAGGGGAGGACGGGGGTTATTTTTATTTTGAATTCCCTGAATCTCTTGATCCAGAGGCACGCCAAAAAGCTCAGCTGCTGATTGAAGGCATGATTGTTTCGCTGGAGACAATCGAACGGGATTACAAAGACAACTTGCGTGTGACCACAAACATAATATAGGAGGTGAGCTACATGCTTAGATTAGATCTTCAGTTTTTCGCTTCTAAAAAAGGAGTAGGTTCTACAAAGAACGGACGTGACTCTGAGGCTAAACGTTTAGGTGCTAAACGTGCTGACGGTCAATTCGTAACAGGCGGTTCTATCCTTTACCGTCAACGCGGAACAAAAATTTACCCAGGTGAAAACGTGGGCCGCGGCGGAGATGACACTCTATTTGCGAAAATCGACGGAACTGTTAAATTCGAACGTTTCGGCCGTGACCGCAAAAAAGTGAGCGTATATCCTGTAGCTCAATAATGATTCAAAAAACTCCGGTCGATGATGACTGGAGTTTTTTTTGCAATATGCGGAGTAAACACCTAGAATGAAATGCAGAGTATGTGCGAGCAGACCCCGCCAAGAATGAGAATAAACATCTCAAACCCACTGGATATGTTCCCCAAGCAGTAATACATAAAATGTTCTGCCTGGCTGCAAATCAACCAAAGCCAGAAAAAAGGAACATGATATTTCTGGGAAAAACAATTGTTTTTCTAACAAAGCCTTCTCTGTTATAATTCATAATACACACTTATACAGACTCCTAAATAAGAAATTAAATGATTGGGAGTGCGAAAATGAAGGATGTTTCAAAAAATCAAGAAGAAAATATAAGCGACGACACGGCATTAACAAACGAACTGATTCATCTGCTTGGCCATTCCCGGCATGATTGGATGAATAAGCTGCAGCTGATTAAAGGAAACTTAAGCTTGCAGAAGTATGACCGCGTCTTTGAAATGATTGAAGAAATGGTTATAGACGCAAAGCACGAATCAAAGCTCTCAAACCTGAAAACACCGCATTTGGCGTTTGATTTTCTTACGTTTAATTGGAAAACCCATTATATGACGCTTGAATATGAAGTTCTCGGAGAAATTAAGGATTTGTCGGCTTATGATCAAAAGCTGGCGAAACTGATGAGAAAGCTGTTTCATCTGTTTGATCAAGCAGTCAGCAGAGAGAGTGAAAATCATTTAACGGTTTCGCTTCAAACAGATCATCCTGACAGACAGCTGATTCTGTACCTTGATTTTCACGGCGCCTTTGCCGATCCATCTGCTTTTAATGATATTCGGCAGAATGGATATGAGGACATTGATATCATGCGTTTTGAAATCACGAGTCACGAATGTCTGATTGAAATTGGGTTGGACTAGCGGAGTTTTTAACGGTTTAGAACGGAGGACATTATGTTTGTAGATCAGGTCAAAGTATATGTAAAAGGCGGCGACGGCGGCAACGGTATGGTTGCGTTTCGCCGTGAAAAATATGTGCCGAAAGGCGGCCCTGCCGGCGGTGACGGAGGAAAGGGAGGAGACGTCGTTTTTGAAGTAGATGAAGGTCTCCGCACCCTGATGGATTTTAGATACAAAAAACACTTTAAAGCGATTCGCGGCGAGCATGGCATGTCCAAAAACCAGCACGGACGAAATGCTGATGATATGGTCATTAAAGTTCCGCCGGGCACCGTTGTGACAGACGATGATACGAAACAGGTCATCGCTGATTTAACAGAGCACGGACAGCGGGCTGTCATTGCAAGAGGCGGAAGAGGCGGACGAGGAAATAGCCGCTTTGCTACACCGGCTAATCCCGCGCCTCAGCTTTCAGAAAACGGCGAGCCGGGAAAAGAACGCTACATTGTTCTTGAATTAAAAGTGCTTGCAGATGTCGGACTTGTCGGGTTCCCGAGTGTGGGAAAATCGACTTTGCTGTCTGTTGTCTCATCTGCAAAACCGAAAATTGCGGACTATCACTTTACAACGCTTGTCCCGAATCTCGGCATGGTTGAAACGGATGACGGACGCAGCTTTGTCATGGCTGATTTGCCAGGACTGATTGAAGGCGCACACCAAGGCGTCGGACTGGGCCACCAGTTTTTGCGCCATATTGAACGGACGAGGGTTATTGTTCACGTCATTGACATGTCGGGCTTAGAGGGCCGCGATCCGTATGAGGATTATCTTACGATTAACCAGGAGCTGAGCGAGTACAATCTGCGTCTCACTGAGCGTCCGCAAATTATCGTTGCAAATAAAATGGACATGCCGGAGGCTGCGGAAAATCTCGAAGCCTTTAAAGAAAAGCTGACGGATGATTATCCGGTATTCCCGATCAGTGCGGTGACAAGAGAAGGTCTGCGTGAGCTTCTGTTTGAGGTTGCCAATCAGCTTGAGAACACACCGGAATTCCCGCTGTATGACGAGGAAGAGCTTACACAAAACCGTGTCATGTACACGATGGAAAATGAAGAAGTGCCATTTAACATTACACGCGATCCAGACGGTGTATTTGTGCTTTCAGGAGACAGCCTTGAGCGGTTATTCAAGATGACTGATTTCTCACGTGATGAATCGGTTAAACGGTTTGCAAGACAGATGCGCGGAATGGGTGTTGATGAAGCACTCAGAGAACGCGGAGCCAAGGATGGAGATATAATCAGGCTTCTGGAATTTGAATTTGAATTTATTGATTAATGAATGTTGGCTGAAAAGAGAGCCTGGTGTCAGGCTCTCTATTTTAAAGGGGGGATGCAAATGAAAGAGGAGACATTTTATCTTGTCCGTGAAGATGTATTGCCCGATGCAATGAGAAAAACATTGGAAGTCAAAAAGCTGCTTGATCGAAAAAAAGCAGATTCAGTAGCAGATGCCGTTCAAAAGGTCGATTTAAGCAGAAGTGCGTTTTATAAATACAGGGATGCTGTTTTTCCATTCTACACCATGGTAAAAGAACAAATTATCACACTTTTCTTTCATTTAGAGGATAGGTCAGGTGCGTTATCTCAGCTTCTTCAGGCGGTAGCTGATTCTGGAAGCAACGTTCTTTCCATTCACCAGACCATTCCGCTTCAAGGCAGAGCAAATGTGACACTGTCTATCAGTACGTCGGCAATGGAAGAAGACATTCATACATTAATGAATAAGCTCAGGAAGTTTGATTTTGTAGAAAAGGTTGAAATATTAGGTTCAGGTGCATAAGGGAGAGAAAATCGTCATGAAAGTCGGTTATTTAGGTCCAGTAGCTACATTTACACATCTAGCAGTCAGTTCTTGTTTTCAAAACGGCGCCGAACATGTTGCTTACCGCACCATTCCGGAGTGTATAGATGCAGCCGTTGCAGGCGAAGTTGATTTTGCTTTTGTTCCTTTGGAAAATGCTTTAGAAGGATCTGTTAATCTAACAATAGACTATTTAATACATGAACAGCCCTTGCCAATCGTGGGTGAAATGACGTTGCCGATCCATCAGCACTTGCTCGTCCATCCCTCTAGAGAGAATGCATGGAAAGAGCTCGACAAAATTTACTCACATTCACACGCGATTGCGCAATGCCATAAATTTCTTCATCGACATTTTCCTTCCGTTCCATATGAATACGCCAATTCTACCGGGGCGGCAGCAAAGTTTGTCAGTGACCATCCCGAGCTGAATATCGGGGTCATTGCCAATGATATGGCAGCTTCTACATACGAATTAAAAATCGTGAAACGGGATATACAGGACTATAGGGACAATCATACAAGATTTGTTATTCTATCTCCTGATGAAAACATATCTTTTGAAGTGAATTCAAAATTGAGCTCTAGGCCCAAAACGACCTTAATGGTCATGCTGCCGCAAGATGATCAGTCCGGGGCGCTGCATAGAGTGCTGTCTGCATTTTCTTGGAGAAATTTAAACCTGTCAAAAATTGAGTCACGTCCGACTAAAACCGGATTAGGCCATTATTTCTTTATTATTGATATTGAGAAATCGTTTGATGATGTATTGATTCCAGGGGCCATGCAGGAGCTTGAAGCGCTCGGCTGCAAAGTGAGGCTTCTGGGTGCATACCAGTCTTACCAATTATAAAAAAAGCCCACTAGAGGGCTTTTTTTAGTCTTTAATTAAAATGCCGGCTTCTTCAAGTGCTTGGCAGGCTTGATCGATGCGATGTTCATCAGGTGCTGTCAGTGTATGCAGGTGCACGCCGTCGGTCAGCTGTGATAAGTAGGCAGCATTCGTAGAATTGATTTTTTTGATGAAATGGCTAACTTCCTTCCGGGTGCCTACTTGGATGGCTGCAGTTAAATCTCCGTATACGGGATGCTCGATTTTTACGTCTTTTACTGTAACGCCTTCGTCGACGATGAGCTGCAGTTCCTCTTCTGTCCGTTCAGGACCGTGCATACATGCTATGATTCTTTCTGCCTGCTGGTGCTGCTGAGCGGCTGCATCCATGTATACATATCCTTGGCTTGTGGCGATAATCGGTACATTTTTCGCTTTCAAGAGGGATATATCCTGTACAATAACCTGTCTTGAAACGTTCGCTTTTTTTGCGAGTTCTCCTCCTGTCAGCGGTGATTTAGATTCCTTCAGCCACAGAAGAAGCTGGTCACGCCTGTTGGCGCCCATTAGCTTTAATTCTTCGGTCAATATCAAATTCTCCTTTCTTTTGTTCCCAAAGCACTGTAAACGTATGTAATAACTGTTCCAGCTGTTCAGCTGTTGTATGCCTGCCAAAAGAGATGCGGATAAATTGCAGAGCTTCTTGTTCGGTTTTTCTTAATGCTTTCATTGTTTCAGACGGACCGTGGTAACCTGCAGAACAAGCGCTGCCGGTTGAAATGCAAATATTACTCCGATTACATTCTAACATAACATATTGTCCTTCAAATGAGTGAAAAAAACACCCTATAATATGCGGAAGACATTCTGCTTGCGAAGTGTCTGCCGCAAGGGTTACAGGGAGAGACCGAATACGGATTTGGTCTAGAAAGTAAGTTCTTAATGCCTCATTACGGGATATCTGTTTTTCCATTTCGCTTACGATCAATTCTGCAGCGGCAGTGAAGGCACCGATCCCGGGAACATTTACGGTGCCGGCTCTGAATCCGTATTCGTGAGTAGTCAGAGGATAAACGGGTTTCCAAGGGACATCCGGTCGGATATAGACCGCCCCTACTCCTTTAGGACCGTGGATTTTATGGCTGGACATTGAGAGTGCATCTACTCCCAGATTTTTTGTATTGATCGGGATCTTTCCAAACGTTTGAACAGCGTCGCAATGAAGAAGAATCCCCTTATTGTGCAGGTATGAAGACAGGCGTTGAATGGGCTGAATGATCCCGGTTTCAGAATTTGCATGCTGAATAGATACAAGGCCTGTTTCCGGCCGAATATGGGCTAGTAATATTTCCTCGGTAATAAGCCCGTATTCATTCGGTTCAATGACTGTTACATCATATCCCTGCTGTTCCAAAAAAGCAGCACAATTATGAATGGACTGATGCTCCATGGCAGTCGTAATAAAATGTCTTTTCGTTTTTGGCAGACCGTTTAGCAATGATTGAATGGCCAGAAAGTTGGATTCAGTGCCGCCGCTTGTAAAATAGATGCCGCTTGCTTCTCCGCCAATGATGTTGGCGATTTTTTTACGGCAGTACTCCAGTATGTGCTTTGCTTTTCCTCCTGCATCATGCAGGCTGCTGGCATTTCCGTACACATCCATACTAAGCTTCTGATATACGGTAAGGGCTTCCTCACAAATAGGCGTTGTCGCTGCATAATCTAAATAAATCATCCGGTCTTCCTCCATCCGTTCTCCATAAAAAACTCTTGAGTTTATTTTATCCTTGTGTAAATATAGGTGTCAAGACAGGTGTAAACAACAGGAGGATGACATATGTCTAAAAAGACGATTGCAGTCATCGGTTCAGGGGCGGCGGCACTTTCCTTAGCTGCAGCTTTCCCGCCATCATACGAAGTGACTGTTATCACAAAAAAAAGCGTCAAAAACAGCAATTCTGTCTATGCACAAGGCGGGATTGCTGCGGCCTATGCAAAAGATGACTCGATTGAAGCCCATCTGGAGGATACGTTATACGCAGGGTGCGGCCATAATAATCTAGCTATTGCAGCAGACGTTTTACATGATGGAAAAATGATGGTTCAAAGCCTATTGGAGCGTGGATTTCCATTCGACCGCAATGAACGAGGCGGTGTTTGTCTTGGAAGAGAAGGGGCCCACTCATACAACCGCATATTTCATGCAGGCGGAGACGCAACAGGCAGGCTGCTTATCGATTATTTGCTCAAAGGGATCAACAGCAAAATCAAGTTAATCGAGAATGAAATGGCAGCAGATTTGCTTATAGAGGACGGACGATGTATCGGCGTCATGACAAAAGACAGCAAAGGGCGGCTCAAGGTAAGGCACGCAGACGAAGTTGTGCTGGCTGCCGGCGGCTGTGGAAACCTGTTTCTTCACCATACGAATGATCCTACTGTCACAGGTGACGGTCTTTCTCTGGCTTACCGGGCCGGGGCGGAATTAACGGATTTGGAGTTTACTCAATTTCACCCGACACTGCTTGTGAAAAATGGTGTTTCCTACGGGCTTGTTTCAGAAGCTGTCAGAGGGGAAGGCGGATGTTTAGTAGACGAAAATGGCCGCAGGATTATGGCTGAACGGCATCCCTTAGGTGACCTGGCTCCAAGAGATATTGTCTCACGGGTTATTCACGAAGAAATGGCAAAAGGAAATCGCGTTTATATAGACTTCAGTGAGATTTCTGATTTTGAAACGCGTTTCCCTACCATCACCGCTATTTGTGAAAAAGCAGGGGTTGATATCCACAGCGGAAAAATTCCTGTTGCTCCGGGAATGCATTTCTTAATGGGAGGTGTTTCAGTTAATCGCTGGGGAGAAACGACAGTGCCGGGACTTTATGCGATTGGCGAGACAGCATGCTCCGGTTTACATGGAGCAAACCGGCTTGCAAGCAATTCTTTATTGGAAGCGCTGGTATTTGGAAAAAGGGCAGCAGAGCATATTATCCAAAAACCGGTTTATAACAGGCAATATCAATCAAGGCTAGAAACCAGTGTCGTCTACGAGGTGCCGGATATAGAGATGCATGAACTGCAAAGCAAAATGACAAGCCACATGTCTATTCTGCGGGAACAAAGCAGTTTGATTGAGCTTAGCATCTGGCTTCATACGCTGCCTTTTCAGGAAATGAATGTGAAGGATATCACAATTCGGCAGATGGAGCTTTCTCATCTATGGCAAACTGCAAAGCTGATGACGTTTTCTGCGCTTTTGCGGGAGGAAAGCAGAGGGGCTCACTTCCGCACCGATTTTCCTCATGCTGAGGTGAGCTGGCAAGGAAGACAAATTGTCCATACAAAAAAAGGAACGAAGATCAGAAAAAACGGGGGGATTTGGAACAATGAATCATTTACAGCTGAAAAAATTACTGAATCACTTTTTTCTTGAGGATATTGGGACAGGGGATCTTACATCGCAGTCTATTTTTGGAGTACAGAGCTGTGAAGCGGAGATTGTTGCAAAGTCAGAGGGTATCTTTGCAGGAGCAGCGATCATAAAAGAAGGCTTTTCGTTATTGGACGAAAGTGTTCGAACCATATTACGCAAATCAGATGGGGACATGTTGCATAAAGGTGAAGTGATTGCCGAGTTACAAGGTCCCGCAGCTGCGCTCCTTTCAGGAGAGCGGGTCGTATTAAATCTTATTCAGAGGCTGTCAGGAATTGCGACAATGACAAGAGAGGCTGTTCGTTGTCTGGATGATGAACAGATTAAAATTTGTGACACGAGAAAAACAACACCGGGGCTCAGAATGCTGGAGAAATATGCTGTCAGAGCCGGCGGCGGGTATAATCATCGATTCGGTTTGTATGACGGCATCATGATTAAAGATAATCATATCGCAGCATGCGGTTCTATTTTAGAGGCGTGCAAAAAAGCCCGTCAGGCCGCAGGGCACATGGTAAATATCGAGGTGGAAATTGAAACGGAGGAACAGCTGCGGGAAGCAATTGCAGCTGGCGCGGATGTTATTATGTTTGACAACTGTCCGCCTGATACGGTCCGTCATTTTGCAAAGCTCACACCGGAGCATATAAAAACTGAAGCCTCCGGCGGGATTACGTTAGAATCTTTGCCTGCTTTTAAAGGGACGGGTGTGAATTATATTTCATTAGGATTTCTGACTCATTCCGTCAAAAGTTTAGATATCAGCATGGATGTTACGTTATCAAATGAATCTGTGGAGGAATGCCGTTATGTCAATTCTTGATGTGATCAAACAATCGAATGATATGATGCCCGAAAGTTATAAAGAACTATCGAGAAAGGATATGGAAACGCGCGTTGCCGCCATTAAGAAAAAGTTCGGCAGCAGGCTCTTTATACCAGGCCATCATTATCAAAAGGATGAAGTGATACAATTTGCTGACCAAACAGGCGACTCCCTGCAATTGGCCCAAGTAGCGGAAAAAAACAAAGAAGCGGATTATATCGTATTTTGCGGCGTTCACTTTATGGCAGAAACCGCCGATATGCTGACAAGCGAGCAGCAAACGGTCGTCCTGCCAGATATGAGAGCTGGATGTTCTATGGCTGACATGGCTGACATGCAGCAGACCAATAGGGCATGGAAGAAGCTTCAGCATATATTTGGAGATACGATCATACCTTTAACTTATGTGAACTCCACTGCGGAGATCAAGGCATTCGTCGGAAAGCATGGCGGAGCAACTGTGACTTCTTCGAATGCGAAAAAAGTGCTTGAATGGGCGTTTACACAGAAAAAAAGAATTTTATTTTTGCCTGATCAGCATTTAGGGAGAAATACGGCTTATGATCTGGGCATTGCGCTTGAAGATATGGCTGTGTGGGACCCGATGAAAGATGAATTAGTAGCTGAATCCGGGCATACGAATGTGAAAGTGATTTTGTGGAAAGGGCATTGCTCTGTTCACGAGAAATTCACCACTAAAAATATCCATGATATGAGAGAGCGAGACCCCGACATTCAGATCATTGTGCACCCGGAATGCTCACACGAAGTCGTGACACTAAGCGATGATAACGGATCAACGAAATATATTATCGACACAATCAACCAGGCTCCGGCGGGAAGCAAGTGGGCAATCGGGACAGAAATGAATCTTGTTCAGCGGATCATTCACGAGCATCCAGATAAACAAATTGAATCACTCAACCCTGACATGTGCCCTTGCCTGACAATGAACCGAATTGATTTGCCGCATTTGTTGTGGTCGTTGGAACAAATTGAAAAAGGAGAACCTTCAGGCGTCATCAAGGTGCCAAAAGCCATTCAGGAAGATGCACTCCTTGCCCTGAATCGAATGCTTTCGATCACGTAGATCAGAAATATTTTCCCTTCCTGTACTCATAACTTCTTTTGTTCAGTCATATGTTGTGAAGAAACATATTGTAATCACAGCTGAACTGTTCACGTTTTGCATAGGAGGGGAAAACGTTGAAAATCCATATCGTTCAAAAAGGCGATTCGCTCTGGAAAATAGCTGAAAAGTACGGAGTCGATGTTGAGGAAGTGAAAAAACTCAATACACAGCTTAGCAATCCAGACTTAATCATGCCTGGAATGAAAATAAAAGTGCCGTCAGAAGGAGTCCCGGTCAGAAAAGAGCCAAAAGCGGGCAAAAGTCCTGCGGCCGGGAGTGTGAAGCAAGAACATCCGTATGCGAAAGAGAAGCCTAAATCCGTTGTCGATGTAGAAGACACAAAGCCGAAAGAAAAGAAGTCCATGCCGTATGTCCCGCCGATGCCTAATTTGCAGGAAAATGTGTACCCTGAAGCTGATGTGAACGATTATTATGATATGAAACAGCTTTTCCAGCCTTGGTCGCCTCCTAAACCGGAGGAGCCGAAAAAACATCATGACGGAAATATGGATCATATGTATCATATGCAAGACCAATTTCCACAACAGGAGGCTATGAGTAATATGGAAAATGCAAATTATCCGAATATGCCTAATATGCCAAAGGCGCCAGAGGTAGGCGGTGTAGAAGAAGAAAACGTTCATCACACAGTTCCGAATATGCCGGCTGTTCAGCCTTATTATCATTATCCGGCTCATTTCGTACCGTGTCCGGTGCCTGTTTCGCCAATTCTTCCAGGATCAGGGTTATGCTATCCGTACTATCCGGCACAAGCTTATCCAATGCATCCGATGCATGGATACCAGCCAGGCTTTGTATCGCCTCAGTATGACCCGGGTTATGAAAACCAGCATCATGAAAACAGCCATCATGGACATTACGGTTCATACGGTGCGCCGCAATACGCATCTCCGGCTTATGGATCTCCGTATGGACATATGCCGTATGGCCCTTATTACGGCACTCCCCAAGTAATGGGAGCATACCAGCCTGCTGCGGCTCATGGTTACATGCCATACAAAGATCATGACGACTGCGGCTGTGACGGTGATCATCAGCCATATTTCTCTGCGCCTGGCCATTCGGGAATGGGAGCTTATGGAAGCCCTAATATGCCATATGGCACAGCTAACCCAAATCCAAACCCATATTCGGCAGGAGTTTCTATGCCAATGACGAACCAGCCTTCTGTAAACCAAATGTTTGGCCGGCCAGAAGAAGAAAATGAGTGATCGTTCGGAACGATGTAAATCGTTCCTTTTTTTGTTTTCAAGCAGATCACTGCCAAATGGAGAGAACTGACACGCTTAACATGCCCCCCATACGCACATGATAAAAGCGAGCAAACATGCTCAATTCGTCCACGGGGGGTTTTTCCATTGGGTAAAAAAATGACGATCGCTAGCCTGATTCTAATGACAGCCGGCTTAACAGCATGCGGAGCAAACGATAATGCTATGAATGATACGCGCAATAACGGCAATACCCGTCCAATCGGATATTATACAAATGAAAATGACGCCGATAGACAGGGAGACGGAATCGACCACGATGGTCCTGTTTCTGAATTAATGGAGGATCAGAACGACGGTAACCGAAACACCACGAATGTAAATAACCGTGACCGTGTTACCGCTGACGATCGTGTTCCTTTGGCAACTGACGGAACATATAACAACACGAATAACCGAAACATGAATCGGAATGCAGCGAACAACGGGTATGACAACCAAGAAAACAGAAGACTGGCTGCAAAAATTGCCAACCGTGTGAAACAAGTGAAAAACGTCAATGACACACAAGTTATGGTATCGGATGACCGAGTAGTTATCGCAGTCAAAAGCCACAGAGAGTTCACAAAGTCTGACAGAGATAATGTCGTAAAAGCAGCGCGCAACTATGCAAATGGCCGTGACGTCCAAGTATCAACAGATAAAGGGCTGTTCAGAAAACTTCATAAAATGAACAACCGCTAGGAAGGAAGGGCTGCCGGAAGTGATATTCGGCAGCCTTTTTCTTTGCATCAGCGAACAATTCCCATTAAAGTGTACATAGAAAATGTAAAAGAAGGTGAAAACATGGCAGGCCATTCCAAGTGGAAAAACATTCAAAAAAGAAAAAATGCACAGGATGCAAAGCGCGGGAAAATATTTATGAAGCTGGCAAAAGAAATCTATGTGGCAGCGAAAGAAGGCGGAGCGGATCCAGAAGCAAATTCAGCATTGCGTCTTGTCATCGAAAAAGCAAAAGGCGCCAATATGTCGAATGAAAATATAGATCGGGCCATTAAAAAAGCTGCGGGAGGCCAAGACGGAAGCAGCTATGAAGAAATCACCTATGAAGGCTACGGCCCTTCAGGGATTGCCGTCATGGTTGAATGCGTAACAGATAATAAAAACCGAACGGCGTCAAATGTGCGGACAGCCTTTAATAAAAATGGCGGAAGTCTGGGAGAAAGCGGATGTGTAGCCTTTTTATTTGAACGAAAGGGGTACATTACGATAGACTGTACTGAACGGCAAATAGAAGAAGATGAGCTCATGCTTGATGTGCTTGAAGCAGGAGGAGAAGAGCTGCGAATTGAAGAAGACCTATATGAGGTTTTCACAGAGCCTGAGCATTTTGAAGAGGTGAAAACAGCCCTCGAATCGAAATATCTAATTTCTTCGGCGGAGGTGACCATGCTTCCCAATACCTATGCAGAAGCCGATGATCAGGCTGTTGAGAAGCTGGAAACATTAATAGACGTCCTTGAAGATGACGATGATGTTCAAGAAGTGTATACAAACTATCGTTCATAAAAAACCGGCACGAGGTCATATCGGGCCGGTTTAAGTATGTTCAGGAGACACGTTCACTTTCATGAGTGTATTCTTTCTCCCAGAAATCAGCGTTTTTGATACCCAGCGCTTTTGGATCAAAGACCGGGTCTAAGCCCTGCTTCTTTTGGCGCTCATAATCCTTTAAAGCAAGAAGCGCCGGCTTGGCAAGCAGCACAATGGCAATGACGTTCAGCCATACCATAATGCCAAGCCCTGCATCCCCTAATGCCCAAGCAAGTGAAGCTGTTTTCACAGTACCATAGAACGTGGCGGCTAAAATAATCAGTTTTAAGCCAAGCATTGCCCATTTGCTTTCTCTGCCTCGTGCTAAATAGGCGATATTTGTTTCTGCGATGTAGTAATACGCCATAATTGTTGTAAAAGCGAAGAAGAATAAAGCGATGGCAACAAAGCCTGCACCGAATCCGGGAAGAACACTGTCAATTGCCGCTTGTGTGAAACCAGGTCCTGCTTCTA
Organism: Bacillus sp. FSL L8-0358; assembly: GCF_038593095.1. Lineage (NCBI taxonomy): Bacteria > Bacillati > Bacillota > Bacilli > Caryophanales > Bacillaceae > Bacillus > Bacillus sp. FSL L8-0358. The sequence continues at coordinate 2,713,919 of NZ_CP151962.1, read as the reverse complement.
CGCCTTTAAGCTGGTGAACGATAAAGGAACCATCTGCAGCCTGGGTATTGTACATGCCGGTAAACAAGATCATGAAAGCTGTAGCGGAACATACAAACAAGGTGTCAATATAAACAGAAAATGCCTGAACCAGTCCCTGCTTGACCGGATGAGAAACCTCTGCAGCAGCTGCCGGATGCGGGCCTGTTCCCTGGCCGGCTTCGTTTGAGTAAATGCCACGTTTAACGCCCCAGGAAATCGCCATGCCGATCAAGCCGCCAAAAGCGGAATCCAATGCAAAAGCACTTTTGAATATTAATGAGATCACAGCAGGCAATTCAGACACATTCATGACAATAATAATCAAAGACAGCAGGATATATCCAATGGCCATAAATGGAACAATCATTTGCGCCACATTGGCAATTCGTTTGACGCCGCCAAAAATAATAAACCCTAATAATAAAACCAGACCACACCCTGTGACGAAAGGAGAGATGCCGAATGCATTTTGGATCCCAGCCGCAATGGAGTTGGACTGTACGCCCGGCATTAGAAAGGCCATTGCAATAAGGGCAGCAGCGGCAAATAAGACGGCAAACCACTTAATGCCTAAGCCTTTTTCTATATAATAAGCAGGACCGCCCCGATATTGACCGTCTTGTTTCACTTTGTAAATTTGAGCAAGCGTTGATTCTACAAAGGCACTCGCCGCCCCGATAAAGGCAATCGCCCACATCCAGAACACTGCACCGGGTCCGCCGAATGCAATTGCTGTCGCCACTCCCGCGATGTTTCCTGTGCCCACACGGCCGGACAGCGCAATCGATAACGCTTGGAAAGATGAAACGCCGGCTTCAGAGCTCTTGCCTGTGAACATCTGAACAATCATTTCTTTTAAATGTCGGACTTGTAAAAAACGGGTCATAATTGAAAAGGCGAATCCAATTCCCAATAAAATATAAATGACGGGCGTACTCCATAAGACCGCATTCAAACTAGCAACAAAATCTGCCATCAAGCTTCCCCCTCACTTCAAATTCGAATACATGTATAAAAAGGATTTTGGTCTAATCGAACTATTTCTACAATCGATTTGTCACATTATATGACCTGCAATTATCAATAAGAAGAGGAAGGGAAAAAGAAAAAACGCGGCGTATCGACTACGCTGCGTTTTTCTACAGAGGCAAACTTATGGCAATTGTTATAAAATCCTTCAGCAACAAATAGCCTAGTTCAGTCAAACCGTATATAAAGGATAAAGCAATCACAAAATGATTAAAATGCTTTTCATCATTTGTTCCGTTCATCTTATTCATGTTTCATCACCTCACTGACGCCTGCGGCGGTTCTTCTCGGATCCAATGATCATCTTTTCGCCAATCATACGTTTCATCAGTATCGAGATGTAAAGTCTGATTGCCGATTTTCACTGTATTGTGATTGATCCACGTCACTGCTGGGCGGCTGTCCGGGTAATTCCAGTAGATTGTTCTCTTGACAAGTGTTTTTTCATTTACAAGTTCACCTCTGGCTGCATCTAAGCTCAAGGTGTTTTCGGATACATAAGTTTTTAACGTATAGCTGCCGTCCGGCGATTCAACCGATTGGACGAGATTGCCTTTCGGAACGTTTTTAGTGAAAATAACATCCAATAGATGGCGCCGCCGAAGAAGACCAGCAGGGCAAACATAATAAGCGGGATGTTGCTGCGTGTCTTAATGTGACTCTCTCCCTTTTTTTCTCTCATTTTACTATATATCGGATTCATATGATCTTTACATTTCTTTAAAATTACCTCAATAAAGCAATGATAAGATGAAATAAAGCCAGTAAAGGGTGGGGGGAGACAGAAATGGAAAAAACGTATTGTCATTCCGGCGAGAAGGACCCAGAAGCGGTCTACTTAACTGTGAGAGGCTATCGAATTAAGCTGTCGCCTGAACAAATGAAACTGATTTCTGCCGTCAGAAAGTAAAAAATACATGATAAAGGCAGCCGCTTGTGCGGCTGCCTTTTTGATTTAAGAATATTTTCTTTTCCGCTGTGCGAAATGCTTTTGAAACCAAACTTTCTTATATAAAAATGCGATGATCTCCAGCCAAAAACCCGGAATCTTTTTGGGGAATATCGGTTTTTTGTAGAGTGCATGATATGCGGATTTTAAATCGTCCCACTGCGTGCATGTTTTTGTCTGCTCAAATCTCGCAACATCAATCACCCGCACCGCCCCGGTTTCTGTCAATATCAGATTCCGCAAATGAATATCTGACGGGTTCAGTCCGGCTGCCCGGGCGTCAGAAAGCGCTTCTTCAACCTGCTGAATCATGTCATCACTGATTGCAATGCCTTTCTTCAGACAGTTATAAAAGGTTTCACCTTTAATATATTCCATGAGAATAAATGAATCGCCAGTTTCGTAAATGTCAGGATAGAATGCGGACCCGGCTAATTTTTCATAGATCGCTGCTTCTTTGACTGCTGTCGCTTGATATTCCGGAAAAAATACTTTCAGCGCCATTTTTCGACCGCCTTCTGTTAAGGCAAACACATAGGCGCTTCTTCCCTTGCCGATTAGTGTTAATTCCTCGGATTTCTCTTTGACTTTATCAAATCTGCTGTTCTTGCGGTATATGACGGAATGGGCCAGTGCCTCTGCTTTTGTCAGCATTTCATTCACCTTCTTTGCTCTATTTTATGCAGCTGTTTATAGGAAAATCATAAACTGTTCAGGAAAAAGAGCCTAATTCTAGTGTATCTGGTCTTGAAGAAGAAGGCTACTTATAAGCATGAATTGTGATAAAAGAGACATAGAACGTTTAATTTCCATTCTTGAAAAGCGCTTACAAATGGGATAGTATTAATTTTAAATAAAGCGCTTTCGTGAATGATCAAGGGGGAAGAAGCCATGACAAAACAGATTGTGACAGGGATTATCGGTGCAGGCCGCATCGGCAAACTTCATGTTCAAAATATAAGCCGGATTCCTCACATGAAAATAAAAGCAGTCTCTGACATTCAGGCAAGCCGTATAAAAAGCTGGGCCGACAGTCATCAGATTGAATACATAACCTCTGATTATCGTGATTTATTACATGATCCTGATATTGATGCTATTTTGATTTGTTCTCCTACAGCCGTACATGCACAGATGATCAAAGAAGCAGCCGAGGCGAAAAAGCATATATTTTGTGAGAAGCCCGTTAGTTTCTCTCTGGCCGAAACGAGTGAAGCGCTTGCGGCTGTCCGGAAACACGGGGTAACACTTCAAGTCGGATTTAACCGCCGCTTTGATCCTCATTTTAAGAAAATCAAAACGATTGTTGAAAATGGTGAAATCGGCACACCTCATTTATTAAAAATCACGTCCCGGGACCCAGAACCCCCGAATATAGATTATGTCCGTACGTCAGGCGGATTGTTTATGGATATGTCGATCCATGATTTTGATATGGCCAGATATATTATGGGAAGCGAAGTGACGGAAGTGTATGCCAAAGGGGCGGCTTTGGTGAATCCTTCTTTTGCGGAGCTGGGTGATATTGATACAGCTGTTATTACACTGACCTTTGAAAACGGTGCCATGGCTGTGATTGATAACAGCCGCCAAGCTGTGTACGGATATGACCAGCGGGTTGAGGTTTTCGGGACGAAAGGCTCTGCAGCGGCTGACAATAGCAGGCCGACGACGGTTGAGGTGTCAACAGCTGATTTTGTGATGAAGGATAAACCGCATTTCTTTTTCCTTGAACGCTATAAGGATGCATATGAGGAGGAGATTCTCCGTTTTGCAGAAGCGATCGGCACAAACCAGGAGACTCCCTGCACCGGTAATGACGGTTTACAGGCCGGAAGGATCGCCAGAGCAGCACAGCAATCGCTTGCTTTTGGCATGCCTGTCAGCATTGAGCACACTGAAAAAATCGCTTTTTAATCTAACAGGATTACAATTCAGCAAGCTTGGGTATATACTCCATTGATACTTTAAGTAGGCGGTGGAGAAAATGAATACAGTACATGCTAAAGGAAATGTTTTGAACAAAATCGGAATTCCTTCTCACATGGTTTGGGGTTATATTGGCGTTGTCATCTTTATGGTTGGAGATGGCCTCGAACAAGGCTGGCTGTCTCCTTTTCTCGTTGATCATGGTCTCAGTATGCAGCAATCCGCATCGTTATTTACCATGTACGGCATTGCTGTCACCATCTCAGCTTGGCTTTCAGGAACGTTTGTCCAAACTTGGGGGCCGAGAAAAACGATGACTGTCGGATTGCTTGCATTTATCCTCGGTTCGGCCGCTTTTATCGGCTGGGCGATTCCTCATATGTATTATCCGGCTCTCTTGGGCAGCTATGCTCTTAGAGGCTTGGGATATCCGCTGTTTGCATACTCTTTTCTCGTATGGGTGTCATACAGCACCTCTCAAAATATTCTCGGAAAAGCCGTCGGCTGGTTTTGGTTTATGTTTACGTGCGGCCTTAACGTGCTCGGCCCGTTCTATTCCAGCTATGCAGTTCCGGCCTTTGGAGAAATCAATACGCTTTGGAGCGCTTTACTGTTTGTGGCGGCAGGCGGAATTCTTGCCTTATTTTTTAACAAAGATAAATTTACTCCGATACAAAAACAAGATCAGCCGAAATGGAAAGAACTGTCGAAGGCATTTACGATTATGTTTGAAAACCCTAAGGTAGGCATCGGCGGAGTGGTCAAGACGATTAATGCGATAGGACAATTTGGATTTGCCATCTTTCTTCCTACTTATTTAGCACGATACGGGTATTCGGTTTCGGAATGGCTGCAAATATGGGGGACGCTGTTTTTTGTGAATATTGTGTTTAATATCATTTTCGGTGCAGTCGGAGATAAACTTGGCTGGCGCAATACGGTCATGTGGTTTGGCGGTGTCGGATGCGGTATTTTTACGCTGGCGCTGTATTACACGCCTCAGCTGATCGGGCATCAGTATTGGGTGCTCATGATTATCGCCTGCTGCTACGGCGCGGCTTTAGCAGGGTACGTTCCATTAAGCGCGCTTTTGCCGACGCTTGCACCTGATAATAAAGGTGCTGCCATGTCAGTGTTGAATTTGGGATCTGGTTTATGTGCGTTTATCGCGCCGGGCATCGTGAGTCTTTTCATTGGGCCGCTCGGTGCAGGCGGCGTGATTTGGATCTTTGCGGCATTGTATTTTTTCAGTGCCTTTCTGACGCGATTCTTGACAATTTCTGAGCAAAGCACAGATGTGTATACTGAGGAACGGTTTGTCAGGGAAAATGTGCAGACAAATTTTGATAAAACGGTTAAGCAGTAGCCTCTTTGGTCAAACTAATCATAAACGTGTGCAAAGAGGTGTAGAGGGTGAAACGATTCAGCACGGCGTATCTTTTGCTGGGCATTCTTTGCTCAGCGGCAGTATTTTTAATAGTAGCTCCTTCCCGCGCACTTGGCGCGGAAGTGGAGCACTATGAGCCGCTGCAGGTGCATGTGCAGCTTGAAAAGGTGTATTTGGACGGCGATGTCAGCATTGAGCATAAGCATGAAAAAGTGTTTTCTATGGATGATTTTTGGGCAGCTTATGCCGGATGGACGCTTGTGGAACAAAAAAAGGGATATGTGCTCTTCCGGAAGCAAATGGACGATATTTCTCCGCTCAGCAAGGTCAACGGGTATATCGGTGTATCGGATAATGGAGTGATTTCCACTTTTCATGGGCGGCCTGAGCCAGCTTCCGAACCAATTCAGTCTTTTTTTCAAATTGATTTAGAAAGGCTGGAAAGCCATATGCAAAAAAATCTGCTGAAAGGCATTCCATTTCGGACAAAAGCGGAGTTTGAGGATGTCATCGAACATATGAAGACATACAGCGGGTAGCGTCCGCTGATTGAAGACATGTATTCATGTCTTTTTTTTCGTGAAAGAATGAGAGAGAAGCGAACATATGTTAACTTTTCTATAAGACTTTGGCTGTTTTTATGGTACAATGAAGAACAGTCAAAGAGGTGAATTTGCGTGATTGAATTTGTTAAAGGGACGATTGATTATGTATCTCCCCAATATATTGTCATAGAGAACGGCGGCATCGGCTATCAGATTTTCACGCCGAATCCGTTTATATATAAGGAGAGAAGCCAAGAAACGATTTTTACATACCATCATATCAGAGAGGATGCTTTTTCGCTTTACGGTTTTTCAACAAGAGAGGAGAAGGCGCTCTTTACAAAGCTGTTAAACGTGACCGGAATTGGCCCGAAAGGAGCACTTGCCATCTTGGGCTCGGGTGATCCCGGAGCGGTCATCCAAGCAATTGAAAATGAGGATGAAGCTTTTTTGGTCAAGTTTCCTGGAGTAGGAAAGAAAACCGCACGCCAGATTATTCTAGATTTAAAAGGAAAGCTGGCAGATGTTGTGCCTGAAATGATTGAAAATCTGTTTAATCATGAAGAAAGGCTTGAAAAGCAAACAGCGGAAACGGCTCTTGAAGAAGCACTTGAAGCCCTCAGGGTTCTCGGATATGCTGAAAAAGAAATCAAAAAGGTGCTTCCTCACCTTAAAGAAGAAATTGGGCTGACAACAGACCAATATGTGAAAAAAGCATTACAAAAACTATTAAAGTAAGGTGATGTTCATGGATGAACGGCTCGTCTCAAGTGAAGCAGACAACCATGAATCAGTGATAGAGCAAAGCCTGAGGCCGCAAAATCTGGCACAGTATATCGGGCAGCATAAGGTAAAAGAAAATTTGCGCGTGTTTATAGATGCGGCGAAAATGAGACAGGAGACGCTGGATCATGTTCTTCTGTACGGGCCGCCCGGACTCGGAAAAACAACGCTTGCTTCCATTGTAGCCAATGAAATGGGAGTGGAATTGCGGACGACATCAGGGCCTGCGATTGAAAGGCCTGGTGATTTGGCTGCTATATTAACGGCGCTGGAACCGGGAGATGTATTATTTATTGATGAAATACATAGGCTGCACAGATCGATCGAAGAGGTGCTTTATCCTGCAATGGAAGACTTTTGCCTGGACATTGTGATTGGCAAAGGCCCATCTGCCCGCTCGGTTCGGCTCGACCTTCCGCCTTTTACGCTGGTGGGAGCCACGACGAGGGTGGGGCTTTTGACGGCTCCTTTAAGAGACAGATTCGGCGTGATGTCTCGCCTTGAGTACTATACACAAGAAGAACTGGCGGATATTGTCACAAGAACCGCTGATGTATTCGAGGTTGAGATTGATAAACCGTCGGCTCTTGAAATTGCAAGAAGATCGAGAGGGACGCCCCGCGTGGCGAACCGCCTGCTGAGAAGGGTGCGCGATTTCGCCCAAGTGCTGGGTGACAGCAGGATTACGGAAGACATTTCTCAGAATGCGCTGGAGCGGCTTCAGGTTGACCGCCTCGGTTTGGATCATATTGATCATAAGCTGCTGATGGGCATGATCGAAAAATTCAACGGCGGCCCAGTAGGCCTTGATACGATTTCAGCTACCATCGGCGAGGAATCGCATACGATTGAAGACGTATATGAACCATATCTGCTGCAAATTGGATTTATACAAAGAACGCCGCGTGGAAGGATCGTGACACCGGCCGTTTATCATCATTTCCAAATGGAGGCTCCCCGATATGACTGAATTTCCTAAGATCATTATGATTCTTGGTGCTGTTTTGCTTATTATCGGAGCAGTTTTGCATTTTGTCGGCAAGATGCCGGGAGATATTTTTGTAAAAAAAGGAAATGTCACGTTTTTCTTCCCGGTTGTCACTTGTATTATTATAAGTGTGGTATTATCAATTTTGCTCAATCTTTTTGGCAGAATGAAATAACAAAAGACTAGAATAAAGGTGAAATCATCATGAAAGTCGATTTATTTGATTTTGAACTACCAGAACGTTTAATTGCACAAGTGCCGTTGGAGCAGCGTGATGCTTCAAGGCTGATGGTGCTCGATAAACATACAGGAGAGCTTACTGACAGCTCGTTTAAACACATTATCAGCTTCTTTAACGAAGGCGATTGTCTTGTCCTGAACAATACCCGGGTGCTGCCTGCGCGGTTATTCGGCACAAAAGAGGATACCGGCGCGAAAGTGGAACTTCTTTTGTTGAAACAGGAAACCGGTGATAAATGGGAAACACTTGCCAAACCGGCGAAACGGGTGAAAAAAGGAACTGTTGTCACATTTGGAGACGGAAGATTGAAGGCAATCTGCACGGAAGAGCTTGAGCACGGCGGCAGAAAGATGGAATTTCAATATGACGGTATTTTCTACGAGGTGCTCGAATCCCTTGGAGAGATGCCGCTCCCTCCATATATCAAAGAACAGCTTGATGACAAAGAGCGCTACCAGACAGTGTATTCAAAAGAAATCGGCTCTGCTGCTGCGCCTACAGCTGGCCTTCACTTCACGGAAGAAATCTTACAGCAGCTGAAAGACAAAGGCGTGCAAATTGAGTTCATCACACTCCACGTAGGCCTTGGAACGTTTCGCCCTGTGAGTGCCGATGAAGTGGAAGAGCATAATATGCATGCAGAGTTTTATCAAATGTCAGAAGAAACGGCTGCAGCCTTAAACAAAGTAAGAGAAAATGGCGGCAGAATCATTTCTGTCGGCACGACCTCGACACGCACGCTTGAGACGATTGCCGGGGAACATGACGGGGAATTTAAAGCATCAAGCGGCTGGACATCTATTTTTATTTATCCGGGCTATGAATTTAAAGCCATTGACGGAATGATTACAAACTTCCATTTGCCGAAATCGTCATTGATTATGCTGGTCAGCGCGCTTGCTGGAAGAGAAAACATTCTGCGTGCCTATAACCATGCAGTGGAAGAGGAATACCGTTTCTTCAGCTTCGGAGACGCGATGCTGATTATATAATTTGAGAACAGGAGGCCTCATCAAAAGTGGCTGAACAACCAATACGCTATGAATTTATAAAAGAATGCAAACAAACAGGAGCGCGGCTGGGCAAAGTGCATACGCCTCACGGCTCCTTCGAAACGCCGGTTTTTATGCCGGTCGGCACACTGGCGACAGTCAAAACAATGTCGCCTGAAGAGCTGAAAGCAATGGATGCAGGCATCATTTTGAGCAACACTTATCATCTATGGCTTCGTCCGGGCCAAGACATTGTCAAAGAAGCGGGCGGGCTCCATAAATTTATGAACTGGGACCGCGCAATTTTAACCGATTCAGGCGGTTTTCAGGTCTTTTCTTTAAGCAAGTTTCGTAATATAGAGGAAGAGGGTGTCCATTTCCGCAATCATCTAAATGGAGACAAGCTGTTTTTATCTCCGGAAAAAGCGATGGAGATCCAAAACGCACTCGGCTCTGATATTATGATGGCGTTTGATGAATGCCCGCCATACCCGGCGGAGTACGACTACATGAAGAGGTCAGTTGAACGGACAAGCCGTTGGGCGGAACGTTGCCTGAATGCCCACAATCGTCAGGATGAACAAGGGCTGTTTGGTATTGTACAAGGCGGAGAATATGAAGATCTGCGGACACAAAGTGCGAAGGACTTGATTTCCCTTGATTTTCCGGGATATGCTATAGGCGGATTGTCTGTAGGTGAACCGAAGGATGTCATGAACCGTGTACTCGAATTTACAACACCGCTCTTGCCGAAGGATAAACCGAGATATCTGATGGGAGTAGGTTCTCCGGATGCACTGATCGACGGAGCGATCCGCGGGGTCGATATGTTTGACTGTGTGCTGCCTACACGGATTGCAAGAAACGGCACAGTGTTTACTGCTGAAGGACGACTCAATATGAAAAATGCGAAATTTGAAAGAGACTTCCGTCCGATTGATGAAGAGTGTGATTGCTATACATGTAAAAACTACACTCGCGCGTACATTAGGCACTTGATTCGCTGCAATGAAACATTCGGCCTTCGATTAACAACTTACCATAACCTTCATTTTCTGTTACACTTAATGGAGCAGGTAAGACAGGCTATTCGCGAGGATCGTCTGGGTGATTTCAGAGAAGAGTTCTTTGAGCGTTACGGCTATAACAAGCCAAATGCGAAAAGCTTCTAAATAAACATAACAGGCTTACAGAAAGGGGTGAAAATGATGACTGGCACTTTAGGTACATTGGTTCCTATTATTTTAATGTTTGCGGTCCTTTACTTCTTGCTGATTCGTCCTCAGCAAAAGCAGCAAAAGGCTGTACGCCAAATGCAAGAGGAACTGAAAAAAGGCGATTCAGTAGTGACAATCGGGGGATTGCACGGTACTGTTGACTCTATCGACGAAAGCAAAGTCGTAATTAAGACTGGTGATAACACACGTCTTACGTTCGACCGCCGCGCGATCAGAGAAGTTTCTGCTGCTGAATAACAGCAGGAGCTATACATAGCAAACAAAAAAGAGCGGGCGAGTGAGCCCGCTCTTTTTTATGTGGAAGACCTGTTTCCCCTCATATTCACGCCGAAAATCCCGCCCAGCATGCACACCCCTAAAAATCCCAGATGGAAGATCAGCTGTTCTGCTGTAAATGTCTTTCCGAATCCTAAATACTGAAACAATAAGATAATCAGAGAAAAACTTAAGGCAGTCAATGCTCCAATCATCCAGCCTCTTTCCTTGCCTTTCCCGCCTGAAATGAACCCGCCGATAAATAAAGAGAGAAATGAGATAGCTGTGATCAGCCAGTTAAATGATGATTCTTCCAGCGAGGTTGCGGTCAATAAAAGTGAAACCGCCAAACTTGTCAGGAGCATGGCTGCAAATATGGCGATTAAGCCGTAAAGAATGCCTTTTCCAACTTGTTTCGTCTCCTCCATGATTGTCTCCTTTCTGCCTGTATTAAAAGGCTTCTGTTCTTTTTGCACAAAGCCGTCAGACATGCTGATGGCTCGTCTTTGTAAAAATGTATTCCCTTATCCCATGAATTAGACGTAAAAGCTTTGTGAAATGCAATCGGTTTTTCTTACATAAATTGATCATTTTGTTGCAACCTATAATGAGTTGGAGGTGCATGATGGAAGAGCTTCTCACTATTGCGTTTCGCACAGTCGTATTGTATTTTGTGATATTGATCATTTTTCGTCTCATGGGCAAGCGGGAGATCGGAGAGCTTAGTATATTAGATCTCGTTGTCTTTATCATGATGGCTGAAATTGCCGTTTTAGCCATAGAAAACGTAGACGATCATCTATTTCATACCATTTTGCCAATGCTTGTATTAATGATCATTCAAGTGACTTTGGCATACTTTTCTTTAAAAAACCGAAAAGTCCGCCAGCTTCTTGACGGTAAGCCGACCATAATTATCAAATATGGAAAAATTGACGAAGACGCCATGAAATCACAGCGTTATAATTTTGATGATTTAATGGTTCAGCTCAGAGAAAATAGCATCGACAGAGTAGCTGACGTATCATTTGCTATTTTAGAGCCGTCGGGCAAACTGACTATTGTTAAGAAAGAAAACAGCGGAGAGCATCGACAGCTCGAAATGCCGCTCATTATAGACGGCTTCATTCAAACAGAAAACCTGTCCAGAATCAGTAAAGATAAAAAATGGCTGCTCGAAAGTTTGCAAAAACACGGATACACAAACCCTTCAGATATTTCTTTTTGCTCGTTTACAGACGGAGAATTATTTATTGATGAAAAAGATGGGCACCGCCCGTAACCGTTATCGGACGATTAGACGTCCGATAATGGGAATGCGGCGAAGCTCATCTTTTTTAATTAAACGGAAAACGAGCAGGAGGATTATATAAATGGCGGCGCTCACCGCAATCCATCCGGCTAGATTGACAGCCTCAGATGCTCCAAAGCTTATATATTGTTTGATGGCGGAGCTGATAAATCCGCAAATTACAATAACAGCGAAGCTGAGCGCGTACTCCTTGATTTTGATGCTGATCGGCAGCACTTTGCTTACGGTTGCTGCGTGCAATAGCGTGACGAGCACCATGCCTGTCACAATGGCTAATGCCGCGCCCATAATGCCAAGAGAAGGCCTTGTGGCAAGGACAAAAATAAGGCCTGTTTTGACAAGCGCTCCGATTAAGCTGTTCATCATCGCAGCTCCAGCCAAATTAAGCGCCTGCAGCACAGCTTGAAGCGGGCCTTGGAAATAATAAAGCAGAAAAAATGGGGCCATTACTTTTATAAATACAGCTGCGCCTGAGGAACCGTACATCACTCTCATCAGCTCATCTGCAAATACAAATAAAATAACAACTGAAATGCCTCCGCTGAGCAGACAGAGACGCATCGCCTGTTCCAAGCGGTATTCCACCACCTGCAATTTTTTCTGCTCCATTCCTTCACTGATCGCAGGAACAAGCGCGGTCGACAAAGAATATGTAATAAAGCTGGGCAGAGTCAGCAGCGTCATGGCAAAGCCGGTCAGTTCCCCGTATTGCTTTGTTGCGGCAACTGTTGCCACACCGGCGATGGCAAGGCTTTGAGCGACGACAATTGGCTCGAAAAACCAAGAGAGGTTTCCGATAAAGCGGCTCCCGGTTGTTGGAAGTGACACGCTCATTAATTGGGTAAAGGTTTGTTTTCCGTTTTTAATTGACTGGAAAAAATGCTTTCTGATTTTAATTGTCTTTTTATACTTAAAGCAAACGAATAAATAAAGAAGTGATGCCAGCTCCCCTGCCACTGAGGATAGCATTGCCCCCGCTGCAGCATATTCAATTCCGTAAGGGAGAAAAATCGTTGTGCAGACAGCCACGAGTGAAATGCGGACAACCTGTTCAAGGACTTGTGACATAGCAAGCGGGTTCATATTTTGTTTTCCTTGAAAGTATCCCCTCAGCACACTCGATATAGCAATAATCGGCACAACCGGCGTAATGGCCAAGAGCGGATACAGTGTTCGCTTATCTGTCAGCATCGTTTCAGCCATAACCGGGGCGAAAAACAGAAACAGCGGTGTAAAGATGAGGCTGAGCACTCCCGTAATGGTCAGAGACATGACTAAAATATTTTTCGTTTTTTGATGATCTCCGCGCGCACTAGCTTCAGCGACTAGCTTGCTGATCGCGACCGGCAGACCGAATTGAGTTAATGTAGTGGCCAAGAAGAAGGTGGGCGCTGCCATCATGTAAAGCCCGACTCCTTCTTCACCGATAAAACGGGCGATAACCACCCGGTTGACAAACCCGAGCATTCTTGTAACCATTCCTGCTGCGATAAGGATAAGAGTGCCCTTTAAAAACGTCTGTTTCGCCATTTTTACCCCCTGCCTTCTCAAACTACCTGGAATCATATACAATAAAGATATGCGTATATGTCGTCCAAGCATGACAAGTCTTCTTGAAAAACAATAAAAAAGGAGCGTGGAATTCGTGGAGAAGCATCCAGCCGATCTATATAAAGACCACGTCAGGCCGTTTCTTTACAGCAAACTGGAAGAGTTTAAGATTCTCGGGTATGATGATGTTGAACTCGAAAGTTTGTGGTCATACTTAACAGATAAGAAGTGGAAAAAGAAAACGGAACTGAACATTTATGAACTGGCGAGTGATATTTTATCAGTGAAAATTGGCGAATTTATGAACTATGCAACCGTTGAGTCATTTAAAACGTCTAATTGGCTGGGCAGTGAAGAGGGCCAGGAAGCATTGGAAGAACTGCTGAGATAGCAGGTTGATTCGCACAGGTTTAAGGGAGGATATACATAATGAAAAAAGGACGCTTGATTGCGTTTTTCCTTTTCGTTCTATTGATCGGCACGGGCTTGGGCTACTTTACGAAGCCTGCTGCTAACAATATTACGTTAGGATTGGATTTGCAAGGCGGATTTGAGGTGCTGTATGATGTACAGCCTGTAAAAAAAGGTGACAAAATCACAAAAGACGTTCTGGTCAGCACTGTAGAGGCATTGAACCGCCGGGCCAATGTTCTCGGTGTCAGCGAACCGAACATCCAAATTGAAGGGAATAACCGGATTCGCGTTCAGCTTGCTGGTGTGACAAACCAAAACAGAGCGCGTGAAATTCTGGCGACTGAAGCGCAGCTTTCTTTCAGAGATGCAAATGATAAGGAACTGTTAAACGGTGCTGATCTAGTCGAAAACGGCGCTAAACAAACTTATGATAGCACAACAAATGAGCCAATTGTCACGATTAAGCTGAAAGACGCTGATAAATTTGGAGAAGTGACCAAAAAGGTCATGAAAATGGCGCCAAACAACCAGCTTGTCATTTGGCTGGATTATGATAAAGGTGATTCCTTTAAGAAAGAAGTTCAAAAAGAGCATCCTAAATTTGTATCCGCTCCAAATGTAAGTCAGGAGCTAAATACAACTGATGTAAAAATTGAAGGTCATTTCACAGCTCAAGAAGCGAAAGATTTAGCCAGCATTTTAAACGCAGGCGCACTTCCTGTAAAACTGACTGAAAAATATTCAACATCAGTAGGCGCACAATTCGGCCAGCAGGCTCTCCATGATACAGTATTTGCCGGTATTGTCGGTATCGCAATTATTTTCTTATTTATGCTTTTCTATTACCGTCTGCCGGGATTAATCGCGGTGATAACACTATCGGTTTATGTATACATTACGCTCCAGATTTTTGACTGGATGAATGCTGTACTTACACTTCCGGGAATTGCCGCTCTCATTTTAGGTGTCGGGATGGCTGTTGACGCCAACATTATCACCTATGAGCGGATTAAAGAAGAGCTCAAGCTAGGAAAGTCAGTCCGCTCTGCCTTCCGTTCAGGAAACAGACGGTCATTTGCGACGATTTTTGACGCGAATATTACAACCATTATCGCAGCGGTTGTGCTCTTTATCTTTGGGACAAGCTCTGTTAAAGGGTTTGCGACAATGCTGATCCTATCGATTTTGACAAGCTTTATCACTGCCGTTTTCTTATCGAGATTTCTCCTCGCTCTCCTTGTGGAAAGCAGATGGCTTGATCGGAAAAAAGGCTGGTTTGGTGTCAATAAGAAACATATCATGGATATTCAGGATACGGATGAAAATACAGAGCCGCATACGCCATTCCAAAAATGGGATTTCACGAGCAAACGCAAATACTTCTTTATTTTCTCCAGTGCGGTCACGGTAGCCGGAATTATTATCCTGCTTGTGTTTAGGCTGAATCTTGGCATTGACTTTGCAAGCGGCGCACGGATTGAAGTACAAAGCGACCATAAGCTGACGACAGAGCAAGTCGAAAAGGATTTTGAATCTCTGGGTATGGACCCTGATACTGTAGTTCTGTCAGGCGAAAAAAGCAATATGGGTGTTGCCCGTTTTGTCGGGGTGCCAGATAAAGAAACCATTGCAAAAGTAAAAACGTATTTTAAAGACAAATACGGATCTGATCCAAATGTCAGCACAGTTTCACCGACAGTCGGTAAGGAGCTGGCAAGAAATGCGCTGTACGCAGTTGCTATAGCTTCTATTGGCATCATTATTTACGTTTCAATCCGATTCGAATACAAAATGGCGATTGCCGCCATCGCCTCATTGCTATATGACGCATTCTTTATCGTCACGTTCTTCAGTATTACAAGGCTTGAAGTAGATGTTACGTTCATCGCGGCCATCTTGACGATAATCGGGTATTCCATTAACGATACAATCGTTACATTTGACAGGGTCCGCGAGCATATGAAAAAGCGCAAGCCGAAAACATTTGCCGATCTGAACCATATTGTAAACCTGAGCCTGCAGCAAACCTTTACACGTTCAATTAACACTGTATTAACTGTTGTGATTGTTGTTGTGACATTGCTGATCTTTGGAGCATCTTCTATTACTAACTTCTCAATTGCTTTATTGGTCGGGCTGTTAACAGGCGTTTATTCTTCTCTATACATTGCCGCACAAATTTGGCTTGCATGGAAAGGAAGAGAACTGAAAAAAGATTCGGCGCAATAAAAAATATCAGGCTGTCCTCTGCAGGGCAGCCTGTTTTTTGAAGTTTCATTGAACTTAAAATAGACATTTGCTATAATGACATACGCTTACATTTAAACATATATATGGTGTTAAAAGTGTTTATGACTGGTTTTCAGATATGTAGGAGGGTTTATATTATGAGGGTTCGCGAATCAGAGCTGCCGGGCATAGGACAAAAAGTTGAAATGATTACTAGAAACCGTGATAAAATTTCAATTATCATTCATCATGACGGACGGAGAGAGCTTTACTATTTTGACGAAAACGACCATGAGGAATGTGTTGCCTCCGTGCAGTTTGATGACGCTGAAGCAAGGCAAATGTCTGCAATTCTTGGCGGAATGGCATATAAACCGAAAGCATTAGAACAGGTCGAGTCAGCCCTTGATGATTTGATTATAGAGTGGTGTAAAGCAGAGGCGGGAGCGCCTGCCATTCATCAGACGATTGGTGAGTTGAATGTGGGTCAGGAATATCATGTGACGGTCATTGCAATTGTTAAAAAGAATCAGGATAAACAACTGAATCCGAGCTCTGAAACAGTCATTGACGAAGGCGATACACTTGTGATTTCCGGTGAGGGAACCGGACTGAAGAGGCTGATCCGGGAAAAATTAACAGCAAAGGGGGCTTAACCTAGTGTTAAGCCATGTTTAAAACCAGTCTTGATGGGGAAAGTTACCTCAATAAGAAGTTTGGGGGAAAAGAGAATGAATAAACAATGGACCATTATTTTCGCACTTATTTTCACCTTAATTGTCGCTATTTTCGCAGTCATTAATGTTCGATCCGTAGAAGTTGATTACCTGTTTGGAAGATCAGAATGGCCGCTCATTCTTGTTATTTTGGGCTCAGTTTTAATGGGAGCGCTGATCGTATTTTCTGTCGGCATTTTTCAGGTAATGAAATTGAAGCGGGAAATAAAAACCTTGCGGAAAGAAAATAGGACGGCAATACATAAACAAGAGGATACTCATCTTGCTGATCAGACTGACACACAGGATGCATCAGCCATGATTGAGAAAAAAGACTAGTTTTCGAATATTATTTGAAACCCCTCATCCTGCTCTAGTATAATAGGGTGGTTGAGGGGTGAATTTATGTTAGCGTCAAAAATGCGATGGGAAATCCAGCGACCAGATCAGGATAAGGTCAAATCACTCACAGAACAATTGCATATAACACCTCTTGTTGCGTCCCTGCTTGTAAAAAGAGGCTTTGATACGGCAGAAAGCGCTAGGCTGTTTTTACATATAAAGGATGCCGATTTTTATGATCCTTTTGAAATGAAAGGCATGAAAGAAGCGGCAGATCGAATAAAACAGGCGATTTCACAACAAGAAAAGATTATGATATATGGCGATTATGACGCCGATGGGGTTACAAGTACGTCAGTGATGCTTCACACGCTGCAAAAACTGTCGGCTCAAGTTGATTTTTATATACCTGACCGTTTTAAAGAAGGATATGGACCTAATGAACAGGCGTTTCGTTCGATTAAAGAACGGGGCTTCTCTTTGATCATTACGGTTGATACAGGAATTGCCGCTGTGCATGAAGCGAAGGTGGCAAAGGAACTTGGACTGGATGTCATCATTACCGATCATCATGAACCGGGACCGGAGCTTCCGGATGTCCATGCGATCGTCCACCCGAAGCAGCCTGGTTGCACTTACCCGTTTAAGGAGCTTGCCGGGGTTGGAGTCGCGTTTAAGCTTGCCCACGCTTTATTGGGTGAACTTCCTGATGAACTGCTTGACCTGGCGGCTATCGGCACCATTGCCGATCTAGTCCCGCTGCATGACGAAAACAGATTAATTGCAACACTAGGACTTGAAAGGCTTCGACGGACAAATCGGCTCGGCTTAAAAGAGCTGATTAAGCTGTCAGGCGGAGACATCGGAGAAGCGAACGAAGAAACTGTCGGATTTCAGCTCGCACCAAGGCTGAATGCCGTCGGAAGAATCGAACAGGCGGATCCCGCTGTTCATTTGCTTATGTCAGAGGATTCGTTTGAAGCGGAAGAGCTTGCCGCAGAAATTAACCAGCTGAACAAAGAGCGCCAAAAAATGGTCAGCAAAATGACGGATGAAGCGATTGAAATGGTTGAACAGCAAGGGCTCGATCAAACTGCAATTGTCGTGGCCAAAGCCGGATGGAACCCGGGAGTCGTCGGGATTGTGGCTTCAAAGCTTGTGGACCGTTTCTACCGACCGGCAATTGTTCTTGGCATTGATGAAGAAAAGGGAATCGCTAAAGGTTCGGCCCGAAGCATCAGGGGATTTAATTTATTTGAGAGCCTTTCTGAATGCAGAGATATTCTTCCTCATTTCGGCGGCCATCCAATGGCTGCGGGGATGACGCTGAAAGCCGAAGATGTGCCGGATTTGCGAAGCAGGCTGAATGAAATAGCAGACAATACGCTTACGGAAGAGGATTTTATTCCCGTACAGGAAGTCGACCTTGTCTGCGGCGTCGAAGACATTACAGTTGAAAGCATCGCAGAAATGAACATGCTGTCTCCTTTTGGCATGCTGAACCCGAAACCGCACGTTCTCGTAGAAAACGCAGTACTGGAAGATGTCCGCAAGATAGGGGCAAATAAATCTCATGTCAAAATGACGATCAGAAACGAGTCGTCCCAGCTTGATTGCGTCGGTTTTAATAAAGGCGAGCTTGAAGAAGGCATCGTACCGGGTTCAAGAATTTCCATTGTCGGTGAGATGTCAATCAACGAATGGAACAATCGAAAAAAGCCGCAGCTTATGATAAAGGATGTCGCTGTTTCTGAATGGCAGCTGTTTGATTTAAGGGGAAAACGGACGTGGGAAGACACAGTTTCCGCCCTTCCATCTGCTAAACGGGCAATTGTCTCTTTCAAAGAAGACTCAACAACATTACTTCAAACTGAAGACCTTCGCCGAGAAGTGCACGTCATCAGTTCTAAAGATCAAGCAAAGGCGTTTGACCTCGATGGTGCATATATTGTATTACTGGATCCGCCGCCTTCGCTGGACATGCTCGCACGTTTGCTGGAAGGCAAGGCGCCTGAGCGGATATATTTTATTTTTCTCAATCATGAGGACCACTTTTTATCAACTTTTCCCGCAAGAGACCACTTTAAATGGTATTATGCGTTCTTGCTGAAAAGAGGCGCTTTTGACGTGAAAAAACACGGTTCAGAGCTTGCAAAACATAAAGGCTGGTCCGTTGAAACAATCAATTTCATGACAAAGGTGTTTTTTGATCTCGGTTTTGTTAAAATAGAGAATGGTGTGCTGTCTGTTGTGAGCGGAGCAAAGAAACGCGACTTAACAGACTCACAAACATATCAGGCGAAACAGCAGCTGATGGAACTGGATCAAAAGCTGAATTATTCTTCTGCTGAAGAGCTGAAGGAATGGCTGAATAAGCTGATGAAACAAGATTCAGAGGCTTATGAAAGTACGAGGAGGACATAAAACAGATGGATTTAAAACAATACGTAACAATTGTACCGGATTACCCGAAAGAGGGCGTGCAATTTAAAGATATTACGACACTGATGGATAAAGGCGATGTATACCGCTATGCCACAGATCAAATTGTTGAATATGCGAAAGAAAAGCAAATTGATTTGGTCGTTGGCCCTGAAGCACGCGGCTTTATTATCGGCTGTCCCGTTGCTTACGCGCTTGGCGTAGGTTTTGCGCCGGTCCGCAAAGAAGGCAAGTTGCCTCGTGAAGTAATCAAAGTGGATTATGGCTTGGAATACGGAAAAGACGTATTAACGATCCACAAAGATGCGATTAAGCCTGGTCAGCGTGTGCTTATTACAGATGACCTGCTTGCGACAGGCGGCACAATTGAAGCGACAATCAAACTTGTTGAAGAACTTGGCGGCGTTGTTGCTGGTATCGCTTTCTTAATCGAGCTTTCTTACCTTGACGGCAGAAATAAGCTGGAAAATTACGACATCTTAACATTGATGAAATACTAAGGATAACCGCATAACGAAAAAGCACTCCATGTCAGGGTGCTTTTTTCCTATTGTTTTGCATTTATTTTATATAATATTTGGCTATTTGAACTTCTGCTCTTTACATCTTTCGTTTTTTTCTTGATAATAAACTACAATACAGTTTACATTTTAAAAAAGGTGATTCCATGGCGAACGAACAAGTATTGACTGCCGAGCAAGTTATAGATAAAGCGCGCAGCTATCTATCTGATGAGCATATCGCATTTGTCGAAAAAGCATATCTGTACGCTGAAGATGCTCATCGCGAGCAATACCGCAAATCGGGCGAGCCATATATTATTCATCCGATTCAGGTTGCGGGGATTCTCGTTGATCTTGAAATGGACCCTTCCACAATCGCGGGCGGATTTTTGCACGATGTCGTGGAAGATACAGATGTGACGCTCGATGACCTGAAAGAAGCATTTTCCGAAGAAGTGGCAATGCTTGTAGACGGCGTAACGAAACTCGGCAAAATTAAATATAAATCTCAAGAGGAACAGCAGGCGGAAAATCATCGCAAAATGTTTGTCGCTATGGCTCAAGATATCAGGGTCATATTGATCAAGCTGGCGGATCGTCTTCACAATATGCGGACACTGAAACATCTGCCTCAGGAAAAACAGCGGAGAATCTCCAATGAAACGCTGGAAATTTTTGCTCCTTTGGCGCATCGTCTCGGGATTTCAAAAATTAAGTGGGAATTGGAAGATACGGCGCTCCGTTATTTGAACCCTCAGCAATATTACAGAATTGTCAACCTCATGAAGAAGAAACGTGCGGAACGTGAGCTTTATGTCGATGAGGTTGTCAATGAAGTGAAGAAACGTGTCGAAGAAGTAAATATCAAGGCTGACTTCTCGGGACGCCCGAAACATATTTACAGCATTTATCGAAAAATGGTGCTGCAAAATAAGCAATTCAATGAAATTTACGATTTGCTGGCTGTCCGTATTCTTGTGAATAGCATAAAGGATTGCTACGCGGTGCTTGGCATCATTCACACATGCTGGAAACCGATGCCCGGCAGATTCAAAGATTATATCGCAATGCCGAAGCCGAATATGTATCAATCGCTTCATACAACGGTTATTGGGCCTAAAGGCGATCCGCTTGAAGTGCAGATCCGCACCTTTGAAATGCATGAAATAGCGGAATACGGGGTTGCGGCTCACTGGGCTTATAAAGAAGGGAAAGCAGCCACTGAAGGTGCAACCTTTGAGAAAAAGCTTTCTTGGTTCCGTGAAATTTTAGAATTTCAAAATGAATCGACAGATGCAGAAGAATTTATGGAATCGCTCAAAATTGATTTGTTCTCTGATATGGTGTATGTCTTTACGCCAAAAGGAGATGTGATCGAGCTTCCGTCCGGTTCTGTTCCGATTGATTTTTCTTACCGGATTCACTCTGAAATCGGCAATAAAACAATCGGTGCCAAAGTAAACGGAAAAATGGTTACGCTTGACCATAAGCTTCGGACAGGTGATATCGTTGAAATTCTCACCTCTAAGCATTCCTACGGCCCGAGCCAGGATTGGGTGAAGCTTGCCCAAACATCCCAAGCGAAGCATAAGATCCGTCAATTCTTTAAGAAACAGCGGCGTGAAGAAAATGTCGAAAAAGGCCGTGAACTGGTCGAAAAAGAAATTAAAAACCTGGATTTTGAATTGAAGGATGTTTTAACGCCGGAGAATATTCAAAAGGTTGCTGACAAATTTAATTTCTCAAATGAAGAGGATATGTACGCGGCGGTCGGTTACAACGGCATCACAGCTCTGCAGGTGGCGAACCGCCTAACAGAAAAAGAGAGAAAGCAGCGCGATCAGGAAGAACAGGAAAAGATCGTTCAGGAAGTTACTGGGGAACCTAAGCCATATCCGCAAGGAAGAAAACGGGAAGCTGGCGTTCGTGTCAAGGGCATCGACAACCTCCTTGTCCGTTTATCAAAATGCTGCAATCCTGTGCCAGGTGATGATATTGTCGGCTTTATCACAAAAGGCAGAGGGGTTTCGGTCCATCGCGAAGACTGTCCGAATGTCAAAACGAATGAAGCCCAAGAGCGGCTGATACCGGTAGAGTGGGAGCATGAGTCACAGGTTCAAAAGCGCAAGGAATACAATGTTGAGATAGAGATTCTTGGGTATGACCGCCGCGGATTGCTGAACGAGGTACTCCAGGCAGTGAATGAAACGAAAACCAATATTTCATCTGTCTCTGGCAAATCGGATCGCAATAAAGTGGCAACCATCCATATGGCGATTTTTATCCAGAATATCAATCACTTGCACAAAGTCGTCGAGCGTATTAAACAGATTAGAGATATCTACTCTGTGCGCCGCGTCATGAACTAAAGGGGTTAGAAAATGAGATTAGTTGTTCAGCGAGTAACAGAAGCAAGCGTTACAGTGGACGAAGAGGTCGTCGGCCAAATTGGACAAGGCCTCATGGTGCTGGTCGGCATCACTCATGATGATACAGAAGATGATGCAGCTTATTTAGCCGATAAAGTTGTCAATCTCCGTATTTTCGATGACAGTGAAGGAAAAATGAATCTGTCTCTTGTAGATATAGGAGGAGAGATTTTATCCGTCTCACAGTTTACGCTTTATGGAGATACGAAAAAAGGGCGCCGGCCGAACTACATGAACGCGGCCAAACCTGATAAAGCTTTAGGTCTTTATGAAAAATGGAATGACCTGCTTCGTGAAAAAGGAATCAAAGTGGAGACCGGAACGTTTGGAGCAATGATGGATGTACAGCTTACAAACTCCGGACCGGTCACGCTCATTATGGATTCAAAATAAAAAAAGCTGCCAAAAGGCAGCTTTTTTTATTGGAAGTATTTCTCTAATCCGCTTTCGATCCCATCTGTTACTTTTTCCTGGTATGAATTGCTATGTACAATGGCTTCTTCCTGCGGATGGCTTACATATCCCAGCTCATACAGCATAGCGGGCTGTCTGTTTTCCCGGAGCACATAATAATCTCCGAATAATACGCCGCGGTCTGGAATGGAAGAACGCTTCACTACTTCTGAGTGGACATCTGATGCGAGTTCCTGATCTTTGGCAGGACTGTAGTAATATGCAGTACTGCCTCTTGTAGAGGTATCCGCATAGCTGTCATAATGAATGCTGATAAAGGCGTCAGCGTTGCGGTAGTGAGACGTAGAGACCCGTGACTGCAGGCTGACAAAGGTATCATCCTGGCGTGTCACATATACATCCGCTCCAGCCGATCTAAGTTTGCTGGCGAGCAGTTTTGCCGTTTTGATCGTCAGGTTTTTCTCGAATTTCCCCGAATACCCGATCGTTCCGCTGTCTTTTCCTCCATGTCCCGGGTCAACAATAATCGTTTTATTGTTTAGAGAGCCGTTTCCAGACGGGGAATCAGAGACTGGCGGTTCACCTGCTTCTTCTGCGCTTTTAGACGTTTGGACCACCCAATTGGCTACATAAGCAGTCTGCCCGTTATCAAGCTTTATTTCATACCAGCTTCCCTTTGAACCGGTAATGGTGTATGAATCTCCTTTGGCAGCACGCTCAACGATCGAAGCTGATGTTGACGCATCACTTCTTAGATTCGTTCCTCCGTACATGATATAGGCTTTTTTAGCGGAGGATGAGCTGCCGGCAGTTGCTAAATCATCAGCTGGAACAGAACTAGTCAAAAGGTAATGGCTTGCAACCCAGCCTTTTAGCCCGTTCACCTCAATGTGAGCCCAGCCATTTTTCTCGTTGAGAACCGTCAGTTTCGTTCCGCGATCAAGTTTTGTTATAATTGCCGCGTCATGTGAGGCGGAGGCTCTTACATTTAGCGAAGAAACACCGACTGTGCCCGTCGTTGACGCACCGGAATCCTCGGTTTGGTCACTCTCATCAGACGCTGAACTGCTGCCTCCTGACGTGACATATTCAGATGATACCCATCCGGTGGCACTGTGATAGGATATCTTGATCCAGCCCGAATCTTTATCAATGACAGATGCTTGGCTGCCTTGCGGGAATTTGCCGATGACTTCGTAGGAAGTGCCCGGACCGCTTCTCATCCGCAGATCGGGGTCTGTTGATGTCACAGTGCCACTGCTTCCTGAGGAGCTTGTGTTGGCCTGGTCTTCCTTTGTAATAAGCCAGGAGACTACCCAGCCCTTTTCTCCGGAACCAAGCTGTATCTGCACCCAGTCTCCATCTTCCTTTAAAATCGGATAGCGTTCTCCCTTTTTTACTTCCGCTGTAATGCCGTAGCTAAGCCCAGGGCCGCTTCTGACGTTCATTTCATCTGTTGCGATGACCGCTTCTCCTTGAGCAGCTGTAACGGATGAAAAGGTCGGGAATAGCGCTGCGGTGAAAATAATACATACAATAAGGACAAAGTATTTCTTGTTCATTGTGTCCTCCTTTCTGATGATCATTAAAAAAGCATTCTTGTTTAATATCGTAAAGTCCTTTCTGATTTTTAAATAAAAATAAAATGATTTGTTTATACTAAGCGTAAATACAATCAAAAAGGTGTGCAAATCATGAAATATCATCCAAAAATGGGACGTGCATTTCACGACGGTGAAGCGAATCTGCATTACAGCGATCACGCAGATCCCGATACGACTGGTTATCTTACGGAAACAGCATCTGAATTTGGTCTTATGTCCAAAGAAGCAGCGCTGAGGAAAAACAACCGGAATAAAGCTTGACAGAGAACCCCAATCCCATTATTATAATAGAAATTGAGTACATAGCAAATGATGAAAGATTTGAACCAATAATGGAGAAGAGTAGGTCAGATTGCATGATTAGAGAGGAACCCGCCCCAGGCTGAAAGCGGATCCCATTGCGTCTTTCTCGAAACAACACTCCGGAGGTTTCCTGCTGAACGCGTGAATAACGTCATTAGGCAGTGAACGTGAACCTGCGTTAAAGGATCGAGCGGGAATATGAACGTATTCCAACTAGGGTGGCACCACGGGTATAACTCTCGTCCCTACTATCATGTATAGTAGGGGCGGGAGTTTTTTCATTTTCATCATAAACGATCATTGGATATTTTATAAGGAATACATAAGGAGGTCTACCTATGGGATATAACATTCCGAGAGGAACACAGGATATTCTGCCTGGAGAATCAGATCGCTGGCAGTATGTTGAACAAATTATGAGAGACACTTGCCGCACTTATCAATATAAAGAAATCCGCACACCGATTTTTGAGCATACAGAACTGTTTGCCAGAGGCGTCGGAGAATCAACAGATATCGTACAAAAAGAAATGTATACCTTCGAGGACCGCAAAGGCAGAAGCCTGACGCTTCGTCCGGAGGGAACAGCTGCTGCTGTTCGCGCTTTTAATGAAAACAAGCTGTTCGCAAATCCTGTACAGCCGACAAAGCTTTATTATGTCGGGCCGATGTTCCGTTATGAACGTCCTCAGACGGGCCGTTACCGCCAGTTTTATCAGTTTGGAATTGAAGCGATTGGTTCGAAAGACCCTGCAATCGACGCTGAAGTAATGGCGCTTGCGATGAGTATTTATCAAAAAGCGGGTCTGCAAAACGTTAAGCTTGTCATAAACAGTCTTGGCGATCAAGATAGCCGCAAAAGCTACAGAGAAGCGCTCGTGAAACACTTCGAGCCTCGCATCGAAGAATTTTGTTCAGACTGCCAGTCACGGCTGCACACGAACCCGCTTAGAATCTTGGACTGCAAAAAAGACCGAGATCATGAGCTGATGAAATCAGCGCCTTCAATTTTGACGTATTTAAACGATGAATCGGCCGCTTATTTTGAAAAAGTGAAACAATACTTAAATGATCTGGGCATTTCGTATGAAATCGATCCGAACCTTGTGAGAGGGCTGGATTATTACAACCACACCGCATTTGAAATTATGAGCAATGCGGAGGGCTTCGGCGCGATTACGACACTTGCCGGCGGCGGACGCTACGACGGACTTGTCGAACAGATCGGCGGACCTGAAGCACCGGGCATCGGATTTGCGATGAGCATCGAACGCTTGCTTGCCGCAATTGATGCTGAAAAACGAGAGCTGCCTGTTGATAAGGGAATCGACTGCTATATCGTCACACTCGGCGAAAAAGCAAAGGATTATTCTGTTTCATTGGTTTACAAACTGAGAGAAGCAGGCATTTCCAGTGAAATCGATTATGAAAATAAGAAAATGAAAGGCCAGTTTAAAACAGCTGATCGCTTAAATGCCAGATTTATTGCGATTTTGGGTGAAGATGAGCTTGCCCAAAACAAAATCAATGTAAAGGATGCACAGACGGGCGAACAGATTGAAGTGGCACTTGATGAATTTATACATGTGATGAAGGCAAACCAAAAGGGATAAGGAGTGAAACGCATTGTTTGGAAGAACATATTATTGCGGTGATATAACTGAAAAAGCAATTGGCGAATCTGTAACGCTGAAAGGCTGGGTCCAAAAAAGACGAGACCTCGGCGGATTGATTTTTATTGACTTGCGTGACCGTACGGGCATTGTTCAAGTCGTTTTTAACCCTGATGTGTCAAAAGAAGCGCTTGCTATTGCGGAAGGCATCAGAAATGAATACGTGCTTGATATTCAAGGAAAAGTGGTGGCGCGTGAAGAGGGAACAGTTAATCCGAATTTGAAAACAGGCGCGATCGAAATACATGCTGATGGAGTGAACGTATTAAATGCTGCAAAGACACCTCCATTTGCGATTTCTGATCAAGCAGAAGAAGTGTCAGAGGACGTTCGTTTAAAACACCGTTACTTAGATTTACGCAGACCGGCTATGTTCCAGACGATGCAGCTGCGCCATAACGTGACGAAAGCAGTTCGCAGCTTTTTAGATGAAAATGGGTTTCTTGATATTGAAACGCCGATTTTAACAGGAAGCACGCCTGAAGGCGCACGTGACTACTTGGTGCCGAGCCGTGTGCACGAAGGTGAGTTCTACGCACTGCCGCAGTCCCCGCAGCTATTTAAACAGCTTCTGATGGTATCAGGCATTGAACGATATTATCAAATTGCCCGCTGTTTCCGCGATGAAGACTTGCGTGCGGACCGTCAGCCTGAGTTTACGCAAATTGATATTGAAATGTCCTTTATGAGCCAGGAAGACATTATGTCATTGGCTGAGGAGATGATGGCAAAGGTTATGCGTGAAACAAAAGGTGAGGAACTTAAGCTTCCTCTTCCTCGAATGACGTATGACGAAGCAATGAACAAGTACGGTTCTGATAAACCGGATACGCGTTTTGACATGCTTTTGACGGATGTGTCTGACATTGTAAAGGATACGGAATTTAAAGTGTTCTCATCAGCTGTAGCAAACGGCGGCGTGGTTAAAGCCATCAACGTAAAAGGCGGTGCCGGCGATTACTCCAGAAAAGACATCGACGCTCTTGGCGCTTTTGCTGCAAACTACGGGGCAAAAGGGCTTGCCTGGGTGAAGGTTGAGGCAGACGGAGTGAAAGGCCCGATCGCTAAATTCTTTGATGAAGAAAAGCAGTCTAAGCTGATTGAAGCACTTGATGCTGCTGAAGGCGATTTGCTGCTGTTCGGAGCAGATCAATTCGAAGTTGTGGCCGCATCACTCGGCGCCCTGCGCTTAAAGCTTGGGAAAGAACGCGGGCTGATTGACGAAAAATTGTTCAATTTCTTATGGGTCATCGACTGGCCGCTATTAGAGCATGATCCGGAAGAAGGCCGTTTTTACGCAGCGCACCATCCGTTCACAATGCCTGTCCGGGAAGACCTTGAGCTGATTGAAACAGCGCCCGAAGACATGAAAGCACAAGCTTATGACCTCGTCTTAAACGGCTATGAGCTTGGCGGCGGTTCAATCCGTATTTTTGAAAAGGATATTCAGGAAAAAATGTTTGCGCTTCTCGGCTTCTCACCGGAAGAAGCGGCTGAACAGTTCGGATTCCTGCTGGAAGCATTTGAATACGGCGCTCCTCCGCACGGCGGAATCGCACTCGGTTTAGACCGTCTCGTTATGCTTCTCGCTGGACGTACGAACCTGAGAGATACGATTGCATTCCCGAAAACGGCAAGTGCAAGCTGCCTGATGACAGAAGCGCCGGGAGAAGTAAGTGACGCCCAGCTTGACGAGCTTCATCTTTCTATCAAGAAAAAAGTTAAGAACTGATTGGGCAGTTCGATTCTTGAAAATCAAAATCGTCTGTGATATGATTTTGACAAGTTAAATAAAGTCCTGATGTGTTAGTTGTACACCTAGTTTTGACCGAACATTTTTTTGACTTGGGAGCCCGCATTTTTAAATGGCGTACATGCCTCTTTTCATTCGGTAAAGAGGACTTACAAGATTTAAAAGAGGGCACCCACCTGCTGAGAGCGGGTTCAAAACAAAGGAAAGCTGCAACGGCACTATTGGGACTTTATTTTTTGTGCGCAGAAAAACGGCTGCTCATGGATCAGCCATTTTATAGATGAAACCAGAATACGAATGTGGAGTGAGGTTCTTGTTACACCAGTTTTCACGCAATGAATTAGCTATCGGAAAAGAAGGCCTTGAAACGCTGAAAAACAGCACAGTTGCTGTGCTTGGAGTCGGGGGAGTCGGGTCGTTCGCGGCGGAAGCTCTCGCGCGGTCAGGCGTCGGCCGCATTCTGCTTGTCGACAAAGATGATGTCGACATTACAAATGTAAACCGTCAGCTTCACGCGCTGCTTTCAACTGTCGGACAGCCGAAAGTTGATTTAATGAAGGCGCGGATCGCAGACATTAACCCGGAGTGTGAAGTGATCGCGTTAAAAATGTTCTATACGGAGGAAACGTATGAGCAGTTTTTTGATTATGATCTTGACTATGTCATTGATGCGTCAGACACCATTTGTTATAAAATTCATTTAATGAAGGAATGTCTGAAACGGGATATTCCGCTCATCTCCAGCATGGGTGCAGCAAATAAAACGGATCCGACACGCTTCCAAATCGCTGATATCTCAAAAACGCATACTGATCCAATTGCGAAGGTCGTTCGTACGAAATTACGCAAAGAGGGGATCAAAAAAGGTGTTCAAGTGATTTTCTCTGATGAAAGCCCGATTGTCATTCGGGAAGATGTCAGAAAAGAAGTGGGAAATGACGAAGCGAAAATCCGTAAAGCAAAAATGCCGCCTTCCTCTAATGCTTTTGTGCCGTCAGTTGCAGGTTTGATTATGGGCGGACATGTTGTCATGGATCTTTTGAAAGACATTGAAATCAAACGTGTGAAGGATAAATAATGCATAAAAACAGCCTTGATGATCAAGGCTGTTTTTGTTTTATTTTCTTTTCATTAAATTATCGTACACCTGCTTTAAGGCGGATTCGAATTTTCCTGTCTGTTTCGGCTTATAGTATTGCTTATTTTTCAGAGGATCAGGGAGGTATTGTTGTTCGACCCAACCGTTGTCGTAATTGTGCGGGTATTTATAGTCGATTCCTCTTCCTAATTCCTGAGCTCCTTTATAATGCGCGTCTTTTAAATGCTTCGGGACATCACCAATTTTTCCGGCTCTGATATCTGCCAGGGCCTCATCGATTGCCAGAATGGCAGAGTTTGATTTCGGTGAGAGGCAAAGCTCAATAACTGCGTTGGCCAGCGGGATTCGCGCTTCAGGAAACCCGACTCGCTCAGCGGTCTGAATAGCGTTCAGCACTCTAGGGCCGGCTTGCGGGCTTGCTAAACCGATATCTTCATAGGCGATAACAAGCAATCGTCTTGCGATGCTCTCCAGATCACCGGCTTCAATTAATCTAGCCAAATAGTGGAGAGCAGCGTTGGCATCAGAGCCGCGTATCGATTTTTGAAAAGCGGACAGTACATCATAATGCGCGTCACCATCTTTATCGTGAGAAAAGCTTTTTTTCTGCAAGCATTCTTCCGCGGTTTCTAATGTAATGTGAATTTCACCGTCTGCTGACTCTTTCGTTGACAACACGGCAAGCTCAAGCGCATTTAAAGCGGAGCGGACATCTCCTCCGCATCCGTTGGCGAAATGCTCCATCGCCTGATCATCAATGGATACAGAATAGGTGCCAAGGCCCCGATGTTCATCATGGAGCGCACGTTCCAGTGCCTGTTTAATCAGATCGGGTGTTAACGGCTCAAGCTCAAAAATCTGGGTCCGGCTTCTGATCGCCGGATTAATGGCATGATACGGGTTAGCTGTGGTTGCTCCGATCAAAATGATCATCCCGTTTTCCAAATAGGGTAATAGAAAATCCTGTTTTCCTTTATCCAGCCTGTGGACTTCATCCAGAATCAAAATCACTTGGCCGGACATCTTGGCTTCCTGGGCTACAATTTCCATATCTTTTTTATTGTTAATGACAGCATTCAGCTTTCGAAAAGCAATACTTGTTGAACCGGCGATTGCTGTTGCGATTGATGTTTTTCCAATTCCGGGCGGCCCGTACAAAATCATGGATGACAAATGTTTTGCCTGGACCATTCTGCCAATAATTTTATCTTCAGCCACCAGATGCTGCTGGCCGATAATATCCTCTATTTTTGTCGGACGCATCCGATATGCCAATGGCTTCATCTATCATCTCTCCTTACTTAATTACAGGGTAACGGAAAACCGTACATTAGAAAAGGGGAAAGGCCCCTTTCCTTCTGCCTCAATGAAAATTCGCTGAAGGTATGTTATAATAACAGTTGGTCTATAAGATAATAAACGGACGAAACATATAGAAATTACCATTATAAATGTGGAAAATCATGAAATAACAGAGGTGTTCATGTTGAAAATATCAACTAAGGGAAGATACGGGCTCACCATTATGATCGAGCTTGCAAAAAAGCACGGTGAAGGCCCGACTTCATTAAAAAGCATCGCACAGACGAATAATTTGTCCGAGCATTATTTGGAGCAGCTGGTATCGCCGCTCAGAAATGCCGGTTTAGTGAAAAGCATCAGAGGCGCATATGGCGGATATGTATTAGGCAGTGAGCCGGATGCCATTACCGCGGGAGATATTATCCGTGTGCTTGAGGGGCCGATCAGCCCTGTTGAAGTGCTGGAAGATGAGGAGCCTGCCAAGCGTGAGCTCTGGATTCGCATCCGGGATGCTGTAAAAGAGGTTTTAGACAGTACGACATTAGAGGATCTTGCCAGCTATACAGACGGAGAGCAAGAAGCTTATATGTTCTATATTTAGATCAGAGGTGTAAACATAATGGAACGGATTTATTTAGATCATGCCGCAACGTCTCCGATGGATGAGCGCGTGCTGGAAAAAATGATACCGCACTTCTCCGGCAGTTTCGGTAATCCATCCAGTATTCATTCATTTGGCAGAGAATCTCGAAAATGGGTGGATGAAGCAAGAGCGCAGATCGCAGCAGAAATCGGAGCGGCAGAGCAGGAGATCATTTTTACAAGCGGGGGAACGGAAGCTGATAACTTGGCGATCATGGGAACCGCACTTGCAAGAAAAGATCTTGGCAGACATATCATCACAACAAAAATTGAGCATCACGCCGTGCTTCACACATGTGAAAAACTTGAGGAAGACGGATTTGACATAACGTATCTGGACGTTGACCAAAATGGAAGAGTCAGTGCAAAACAGGTGAAAGAAGCACTGCGTGATGATACAATCCTTGTGACAGTGATGTATGGAAATAATGAAGTTGGAACAGTGCAGCCGATCGAAGAAATCGGTGAGCTGTTAAAGGAACACAAAGCTTATTTTCATACCGATGCTGTTCAGGCATTCGGGTTGCTGCCAATTGATGTGAAAAACAGCCATATTGACCTTCTGTCTGTTTCCGGGCACAAGCTCAACGGGCCAAAAGGGACAGGCTTTTTATATGCTAGTAAAGATGTGAAGCTTTCACCGCTTTTATTCGGAGGAGAGCAAGAAAGAAAACGCCGTGCCGGAACGGAAAATGTTCCAGGCATTGTCGGGCTGAAAGAAGCGATTAAGCTGTCAAGTGAAGAACGGGACGAAAAAAACGAGAAGTATCAATCGTTTAAAGCAATCTTTGCCGACACGCTTAGAGATGCAGGTGTGTCATTCGAGATCAACGGGGACAAAGAGCATAGTCTGCCGCATGTTCTGAATCTTTATTTCCCCGGTGTGTCAGTGGAAGCCCTGCTGGTCAATCTTGATATGGAGGGTGTCGCTGTCTCCAGCGGTTCAGCGTGCACGGCCGGTTCAGTCCTGCCGTCACATGTTCTGACTGCTATGTTCGGAGAAGAGAGTGACCGGCTGACGTCCTCTATTCGAATCAGCTTCGGCCTCGGCAATACGGCTGAGCAAGTGAAAACTGCTGCCAAACATGTGGCCGACGTTGTCAAACGGCTGACACAATAAGGCGGCTTAGTAATTGGAGTGAATGAAATGGAAAAACGGCCGGAGGATACAAGAGTCGTCGTCGGCATGTCCGGCGGAGTAGACTCATCTGTGGCGGCCCTGCTGTTAAAAGAACAGGGCTATGATGTAATCGGAATCTTTATGAAAAACTGGGATGATACGGACGAAAACGGTTTTTGCACGGCGACAGAGGATTATGAAGATGTGATCCGCGTCTGCAACCAAATCGGAATTCCGTATTATGCCGTAAACTTTGAAAAGCAATATTATGAGAAGGTATTTCAATACTTCCTTGATGAATATAAAGCAGGCAGAACACCAAACCCGGATGTACTGTGCAACAAAGAAATTAAATTCAAGGCCTTTTTGGAGCATGCATTGTCACTTGGCGCCGACTATTTAGCGACTGGCCACTATGCAAGAGTAGACAGAAGCGGCGGAAAAGTCAGAATGCTGCGCGGCATTGATGAAAACAAGGATCAAACGTACTTCTTGAATCAGCTGACAGAAGATACGCTGAGCAAAGTCATGTTTCCGATCGGCGAACTTCAAAAAAGCCGTGTGCGTGAAATCGCCAAAGAAGCAGAACTTGCAACGGCGACGAAAAAAGACAGTACAGGCATCTGCTTTATCGGCGAACGCAACTTCAAAACGTTTCTCAGCCAATATCTCCCTGCACAGCCGGGCGATATGATGACGATGGACGGCGAAGTAAAAGGCCGCCACGACGGGTTGATGTATTACACGATCGGACAGCGTCACGGCCTTGGCATCGGCGGAAGCGGCGAGCCGTGGTTTGCGGTAGGCAAAGATCTTGAAAAGAACATCCTCTACGTGGATCAAGGGTTCCATAACCCGCTTTTATATTCTGACAAAATCACAGCAACAAATATCAGCTGGGTGCGTTCGGATATCATGAAGGGCAAAGAGATTTCCTGCACGGCTAAATTCCGTTACCGCCAAGAAGATCATAAAGTAACGGTGCGCATGACTGGCGAGGGTGAAGCGGAAGTAATCTTTGATGAACAAGTCCGCGCTGTAACGCCGGGACAAGCCGTTGTCTTCTATGACGGCGAAGAATGCCTTGGCGGCGGGACAATTGATGATGTGTACAAAGACGGAACAAAATTGTGGTACGTATAAAAGATGAAAAACCTCAACACTGAGTTGGGGTTTTTTAATGAAAGGAAGATGATCGGTGGATTATAATCAACTCGGTATAGAGGCGATGCAGGAAGGCGATTACGAGAAAGCGGCAGAGGCATTTACAAAAGCGATTGAAGAAAATAAAGAAGACGCGATTCCGTATATCAATTTTGCCAACCTGCTTTCATCCGTAAACGAGCTGGAACGTGCGCTTGCGTTTTATGATAAAGCGCTTGAATTAGACAGTAGCGCAGCCACTGCTTATTATGGAGCAGGAAATGTCTATGTTGTAAAAGAAATGTACAAAGAAGCCAAAGACATGTTTGAAAAAGCGCTACGTGCGGGGATGGAAAACGGTGACCTGTTTTACATGCTCGGAACGGTACTTGTCAAGCTCGAACAGCCTAAGCTTGCACTGCCATATTTACAAAGAGCGGTCGAACTGAATGAAAACGATACGGAAGCGCGTTTTCAATTCGGGATGTGCTTAGCCAACGAGGGCATGCTGGACGAAGCGCTCAGCCAATTCGCAGCTGTGACAGAGCAAGACCCGGGGCATGCAGATGCATTTTATAATGCCGGTGTCGCTTATGCTTATAAAGAAAACCGAGAAAAAGCGCTGGAAATGCTGGACAAGGCAATCGATATCCAGCCAGATCATATGCTTGCGCTTCATGCTAAAAAACTGATTGATCCATCATAACAGGCACAGGAGGAGGAACAGCTCGTGCAGCAGCATCCGGATCAGCTTAAACTGGAGGAAGAGCCCTATTTAAAAGGGACAGTCAACACAGTCATCTATCATAATGACACCAATTTATATACGGTTCTGAAAGTGAAAGTCACAGAGACCTCCGAAGCCATTGAAGATAAAGCCGTATCCGTGACGGGCTACTTCCCTGCGCTTCAAGAAGAAGAGACCTACACGTTTTACGGAAAGATCGTAACCCATCCAAAATTCGGGCTCCAATTTCAGGCGGAGCATTTCAAAAAAGAGATACCGACGACTAAGGAAGGCATCATTCAATATTTATCGAGTGATTTATTCGAGGGAATCGGCAAAAAAACTGCTGAAGAAATTGTGAAAAAGCTGGGCGACAGCGCCATTAATAAAATATTGGCTGACGCTTCAGTGCTTTATGATGTTCCCAGACTCTCAAAAAAGAAAGCCGACACGCTGGCTGGCGCATTGCAGCGGCATCAGGGACTGGAGCAAATCATGATTTCCTTGAATCAGTTTGGTTTTGGCCCGCAGCTGTCTATGAAAATCTATCAAGCCTATGAATCCGAGACGCTTGAAAAGATTCAGGAAAATCCTTATCAGCTTGTGAAGGATGTAGAAGGCATCGGATTTGGAAAAGCGGATGAGCTGGGCAGCAGAATGGGTCTTTCGGGTAACCATCCTGAGCGGGTAAAAGCTGCTATTTTGTACACGCTTGAAACGACTTGTCTGTCAGAGGGGCACACGTACATAGAAACGGAACAGCTGATCATTGACACCCAATCTCTGTTAAACCAGTCAGCAAGGGAAGGGCAGCGCATCACAGAAATGGATGCCGCTAACGCGATTATTGCCCTTGGAGAAAATAAAGACATTGTCATAGAAGATGGCCGCTGTTATTTTCCATCGCTGTTTTACGCAGAACAAAACGTTGCAAAGCGTGTGAAACATATCGCTAGCCAAACCGAATATGAGAACCAGTTTCCCGAATCAGAGTTTTTGCTCGCGTTGGGAGAACTGGAAGAACGGATGAACGTTCAGTATGCCCCCAGCCAGAAGGAAGCGATTCAAAAAGCCCTTTCCTCGCCGATGCTTCTTTTAACAGGCGGTCCGGGAACAGGGAAAACGACGGTAATCAGAGGGATTGTCGAGCTCTATGGAGAGCTTCACGGTGTGTCACTAGACCCGTCAGCTTATAAAAAGGATGAAGCTTTTCCGATTGTTTTGGCCGCTCCGACAGGGAGAGCAGCAAAACGGATGAGTGAATCAACGGGACTCCCTGCAGTCACGATACACAGGCTGCTTGGCTGGAACGGCGCTGAAGGCTTTACTCATACAGAGGATCAGCCGATCGAAGGGAAGCTGTTAATTATCGATGAAGCCAGTATGCTTGATATATGGCTGGCGAATCATTTGTTCAAGGCGATCCCTGATCATATACAAATCATCATTGTCGGAGACGAAGACCAGCTGCCTTCCGTCGGTCCGGGACAAGTGCTCAGAGACCTGCTGGCATCCCAGGTGATTCCGACTGTGAGACTGACAGACATCTATCGTCAGGCGGAGGGGTCATCAATCGTCGAGCTTGCCCACCAGATGAAAAATGGATTGCTGCCGAACAATTTGACTGCCCCGACAAAGGACCGTTCCTTTATTCGCTGCGGAGGCTCGCAAATTAAAGAAGTTGTTGAGAAGGTTGTCGCTAATGCATTGAAAAAAGGCTATACGGCAAAGGACATTCAGGTCCTCGCTCCGATGTACAGAGGAAAAGCCGGCATTAATGAATTGAATGTGATGCTGCAGGACATTTTAAATCCTCCTAAAGAAAAACGGAGAGAATTGAAGTTCGGGGATGTTGTCTACAGAACCGGAGATAAAATTTTGCAGCTTGTCAATCAGCCGGAAAACAATGTGTTCAACGGAGATATTGGCGAAATCACGTCGATATTTTATGCAAAGGAAAATACAGAAAAAGAAGACATGGCCGTCGTTTCTTTTGACGGCAATGAAATGACATTTACGAAAAAAGATTTTAATCAATTTACCCATGCGTATTGCTGTTCTATTCATAAATCGCAGGGAAGTGAATTTCCGATTGTGGTTTTGCCTGTTGTGAAAGGCTATTATAGAATGCTCAGAAGAAACCTTCTTTATACCGCGATTACAAGAGCGAAGAAATTTCTCATTTTATGCGGGGAAGAGGAGGCGCTGGAGTGGGGCGTGAAAAATAATGATGCAACTGTCAGACAGACCTCCTTGAAAAACAGGCTGTCCGTACAGGTTGAGGAAATGGATGCCGAGCTTGAAGCTTTGCAAAAAGAGCTCCCGTTCAGCGTACACGACGCCAACATTGGCATGGAAGGCATTACACCATTCGATTTTATGAAAGAAGAACAGCAATAAAATGCTCCCGTGCAAGCGGGAGTTTTTTCATTTGCAGTGGAATTGATTTCATCGTATGAGTCTAAGGCGCAAAGCAAAACCTAAGCCTGTTCAACAAAAGGTGGTTGATCACACTTTGAGAACATGCCATGAAGTAGAAGGATTCCCAGTATACTCAGAACGAACTTCTTGTTATCTCGGGGCAATTTCTGATATTTGTTTTTCTACGAAGGGAGATTGTCTCGGGTTTATTCTTGCACAAAAACGCTTTTTGCATCATCATCATGCGCTATTACGGGCGTGTGATATCTCTTCCATTCTTGATGACCGCATATTGGCTTCGGTCAGTTCAGAACAGCTTCTGCCTCTTCCGAAAACATGCTTCACATACGAGCAGATGAAGATGAAGCTTGTGAAATCGCAAGAGGGGGATATATTGGGGATGCTGGAAGATGTATACTTTTGTTTGGACAGGGGCATAATCGTAGCATATGAACTCTCGGACGGTTTCTTTTCTGACCTGGCGGGAAGCAAGCGCCAGATCCAAAGAGCGGATTCGCTTGTCGAGGTGCGGAAAGACGAGATCGTTCTGAACGGATAGAGGTGTGAGGTATGCTTATATGCCCGAATTGCAAAAGTAAGGATATCGGCAAAATCGGCGTGAACCAATATTATTGCTGGGGCTGTTTTATTGAACTGACAGTGGCGAAAGGGAAGATTGCAACTCATCAGGTGGAAGAAGACGGAACGTTAAGCAGCTTGGATGATTTGTTTTCTGAGGATGAACGCAGCATCAATTTTTAATCATGAAAGGAGATGCGCAGGATGAATCGGACGATGACTTCTCTTTTGGCAATGGGAGCCGGAGCTCTCGTGTACCGAATGGCGACTCAATCTGACATGCTGAATAATCGAAGCATGAAGCGGATGAGAAGAAGAATTACGAAAATGTTTTAATGCAAAAAGGATACTCTCCAAAGAGTATCCTTTTCTATGTTTGCCGGACCTCGAGGCGTCTTGCTGCGAGTGAAAGGCTGTAGTTGACTGCGAAATACATAAGGGCCGCAAGTAAAAAGATCGGGAAAAAATAACTGCCGTCTGCGCTTTGGCCGTTAATAATTTGCGCGTTGTGAATCAGTTCAGGCAGGGCGATCACAACAGCGAGCGATGTATCTTTTAATAAAGAAATAAACTGGCTTACGATGGGCGGAACCATGCGGCGAAGCGCTTGCGGCATGACGATAAAGAACAGGGTCTGTGTATAGCTCAGCCCGGAGGAGCGCGCCGCTTCAATTTGTCCTTTGTCAATTGATTTCAGTCCGCTTCGGATAATTTCAGATAGCATAGCGGATTCAAAAATCGTTAGTGCTGTAATTGCAGCAGCTGTAATTTCAAGCTTAATCCCAATTTCCGGAAGGGCAAAAAACGTAAAGAAAATAATTAACAGCAAGGGGAGGTTTCTGATCGTTTCAACGAGAACCGCAATCAATTGAGAAAGAACGGGAACTTTCGCATAACGCAGGGTGCCTGCGATTAAACCGAAGAAAAAGCTCAGAATGATGGAGATAAAAGCAACGTACAAGGTGACGAGAAAGCCATCCCATAAAAACGCTAAATGCTCCTGTGAATAAGCACCGATGAAATCCAATGTAACTCACTCCTTATCAATAGCTTTTTTCCAGCCGTTTTTCCAGATAGTTAACACCGATGCTAAGCGGAATCGTCAGCACTAAGTAAAAAAGCGCCACAAAAATATAAACATCAAATACAACGAGTGTGCTCGACGAAACTAAATCGGCTTGGTACATAAGATCCAATCCGGCCACAACCCCAAGAATCGAAGAGTTTTTGACTAAGTTTAAAAATTGATTGCCTAAAGGCGGAATGACGATTTTGATTGCCTGCGGCAAAATGATATGGAGCATGGCTTGGTTGTAGGTAAAGCCTGACGAGCGTGCCGCTTCCATCTGCCCTTTTGAAACAGACTGGATGCCTGCTCTGATGGCTTCAGCGATAAACGCAGAGGTATAAATGGTGAGAGCAACCGTTCCCGCTTGAAAACCGTCAAGCCTCAGGCCTGCGTTTGGAAGTCCGAAATAGAAAACAAAGGTAATTAAAAGAAGAGGGATGTTGCGGATGAACTCTACATATGCGGTCCCGAGCCATTGCAGCGGCTTAAAGACTGTTATTCTCATAACCGCTACAGCAACGCCGAGGACAAAACTGCCGGCCAGCGCGATAACACTTGCGAGCAAGGTATGGTAAAAACCGTCCATATACATGCCAAAGTTATCGAAAAGAATTGACACATTCATCAGCCTATTCACTCCTTATCAAATTGGGATGAGCATCGCCTGCTCATCCCGGGATGGTTGTTATTCAGCTGGGTCTTCTTTAATCCATTTTTTATAAATTTCATCGTATCTGCCATCCGACTTCATCTTTTTAAGTGAAGCGTTGATTTCTTTCGCGAGAGCCGATTGCCCTTTTTTCACGGCGATCCCGTAAGGCTCATCTGTAAAAGGCTTTCCTGTTAATTGATAATTTTTATTTTCATCAGCCATTCCATATAAAATCGCATTATCTGTGGTGAGGGCATCGCCTTGCCCCGATTTAAGGGCTGTAAAGGCTTCTGCGTAGTTTTCAAATTCTAAAACCGATGCTTCAGGCGCCTTTTCACGAATGTTTTGAGAGGAGGTGGAGCCTTTTACTGCAAGAACTTTTGAGCCTTTGCCAAGATTCTCGACACTCTTGATTTTGCTGCCTTTTTTCACGAGAAGCGATTGCCCGGCCTCGAAATAGACATCAGAAAAGTCAACTTCCTTTTTTCGTTCATCAGTGATCGTCATTGTGGCGACAATGGCGTCGATATCCCCGTTTTGCAGCATAGGAATCCTTGTTTTTGAGGTGACCTCTTTAAATTCAGCTTTTTTCTCATCACCTAAAATGTCTTTAGCGATTTGTTTGGCAATATCAATATCAAAACCCTCAATCTCACCTGAGCTTGGATTTTTAAGACCGAACAGTCGAGTGTCCGTTTTTACGCCGAAGACAATTTTGTCATTGTCTTTAATGGCTGCTAGCGTATCTTTTTTGCTCTCCTTTGAGGCTTCTCCATTTGATCCCTTGCTGCCGCAAGCGGCAAGCAAGATGACAGCGAATAAAGAAATCAATGCTAAAGAAAAAATCTTTTTCATACAAGCTCCCCCATTTCTGTTTTAATGATTTAAAATACGGCTTAAGAATAAGCGGGCCCGTTCTTCCTTCGGGTTCGCGTAAAACTCAGCCGGCACTGCTTCTTCTAAAATTTTT
Source organism: Bacillus sp. FSL L8-0358 (assembly GCF_038593095.1). Lineage (NCBI taxonomy): Bacteria > Bacillati > Bacillota > Bacilli > Caryophanales > Bacillaceae > Bacillus > Bacillus sp. FSL L8-0358. Next base: position 2,674,153 of record NZ_CP151962.1, on the reverse strand, counting down.
CCTTCGTCAATGAAGACAATCCGGTCGGCAACTTCTTTGGCAAACCCCATTTCGTGTGTCACGACAACCATTGTCATGCCTTCTTTGGCGAGAGTTTTCATGACATCTAGCACCTCACCGATCATTTCAGGATCAAGTGCTGATGTCGGCTCGTCAAACAGCATGACCTCCGGCTTCATCGCCAGTCCTCTTGCGATGGCAACACGCTGCTGCTGCCCGCCGGAAAGCTGGGAAGGATAGGCGTCAGCCTTGTCTGGGATGCCGACTTTTTCAAGATAGTACCGCGCCGTTTCCTTTGCTTGTTCAGGTGATTGTCTAAGCACTTTTACCGGAGCCAGCATGATGTTCTGCAGCACTGTTTTATGCGGATATAAATGAAAGTGCTGAAACACCATCCCGATATTCCGCCGCACTTGATTGATATCAGTTTTTCTGTCGTTAATGGCGGTGCCGTTTACTGTGAGCACTCCCTCATTGATCGTCTCAAGTTTGTTGATGCATCTGAGCAATGTGCTTTTACCGGAACCGGATGGGCCGATGATAACAACGACTTCCCCTTTTTCGATTTGAAGATTAATTTGTTTTAACGCGTGAAAATCTCCGTAATGCTTGTTTACATTTTGAAATGTGATCATCGCAATCCTCCTATCAGAAATTTGACTAAAAAGTATACATGAAATCAAACTTTTCTGAAAATTAAATGCGGAAAAATGTCCATGACTTCTGGCTGACTAAAGAAACATAAAGAATAATTCCGTGTAAACCTCAAAAGATATAGGTGAGGTGAAAGCAGATGCTCCAAAAACCGGTGCAGCTTTTGTTGTGGGTGGCTATTTGTTTGCTGGTTCTGTTAACAGTCTATGTCTTTTTTATGCTTGATATGTTATGGTCACCCTTTTGGCTCGTCATAAAAACGATCTTTATTCCCTTGATCATTTCTATTTTTATATCTTATTTATTGCTTCCGGTCACGGAATGGCTGCATAGCAAAGGATTGCCTAGGACTTTGAGCATCTTGGTCATTTATGTTCTTTTTTTTGGCGGGATTGGCTGGGCGTTGTATAAAGGGGTGCCTGTTTTAATCGTGCAGCTGACGGATTTGTCAGAAAATATACCCATGTTTGCCGAAACGTATAACGGGCTTCTTCTTCATGTGCATAACCATACGGATGACTGGCCTGATGGTATGCATCACCGTATAGATAAAATGATCCGCCAGACGGAGGCGTTTTTTGCGGGAACGATCGAGGGTGCGATCAGCGGGATCCGCAATGTGCTTGATTACTTCTTAATTGCTGCAACAATCCCTTTTCTCGTGTTTTATATGGTGAAGGACATTGAGTTAATGAAAAAGACAGTATGGTACTTGACTCCGAAGTCGTGGAGAAAGCGGGGCAGCGCCTTTTTGCGGGATGTGGATGATTCGCTTGGCGATTATATCCGCGGCCAGCTTTTGGTCTGCTTGATTCTTGGCGTGATTGCAGGCATTTCGTTCTGGGTATTTGGGCTTCCATATCCGCTGATACTTGGCCTTATCTCTGGAGTAACGAATGTCATCCCGTATTTTGGCCCTTTCATCGGAGCTGTTCCTGCGTTGTTAATTGCGATGACGATCTCAGTCAAGGCTGTTCTTGTTGTGGTGATTACGGTGTTTATTCTGCAGTTTATGGAAGGAAATATCCTCAGTCCGTTCATTGTCGGCAGAAGCCTTAAAATGCATCCGGTCGTTATCATGCTTGCGCTCCTTGCCGGAGGGGAGCTTGCGGGAATCGTCGGGATGATTTTGGCTGTTCCTGCGACGGCTGTTTTAAAAGTAATGATGATCCATTTTTTGCGGATGAGGACGGAGCATTGACATCGGCGTGCCGCTTGTCTATAATTTCTCGTAGAATACATACGAATCTCGAGTGACGGATCTGAGTACGCCGAAGCCCTGTTAAAGAGAGAAGCTCCATAAGCTGAAAGGAGCTTTATCAGAAGATCGGAGGAAGCTAATCCTGAGTGCAGTTAATCACTGCCGCTTATCCTGCGTTACAGGGTTAAAGGTGACGGGCGCATGAATGCCCGTAATCAGGGTGGTACCGCGAGACAGCTCTCGTCCCTGTGTAAACGTTGGTTTGCATAGGGGGAGGGCTTTTTTGCTGTCACTGAAGAGAATTTCGATTTTTATAGAGGAGGAAATACAATGAAACACTTAACTTCTGCGGAAGTGCGTCAAATGTTTTTGGATTTCTTTAAAGAAAAAGGACATGCGGTAGAGCCAAGCGCGTCATTAGTGCCTCATGAGGATCCTTCACTGCTTTGGATCAACAGCGGTGTTGCGACGCTGAAAAAATATTTTGACGGCCGTGTCGTGCCGGAAAATCCAAGAATCGTAAACGCTCAAAAAGCGATCAGAACAAATGATATAGAAAATGTAGGTAAAACTGCGCGCCATCACACTTTCTTTGAAATGCTCGGAAACTTTTCCATCGGCGATTATTTCAAAGAAGAAGCCATTACATGGGCTTGGGAGTTTTTAACGAGCGACAAGTGGATTGGCTTCGACAAAGAGCTTCTCTCTGTTACGGTTCATCCTGAAGATGAAGAGGCATATGAGTTTTGGGCAAAAAAAATCGGTATTCCTGAAGAAAGAATTATCCGTCTGGAAGGGAACTTCTGGGATATCGGTGAAGGGCCGAGCGGACCGAATACGGAAATCTTTTACGACCGCGGTGAAGCATACGGTAATGATCCAGAAGATCCGGAGCTTTACCCAGGCGGGGAAAACGACCGTTACCTGGAAGTATGGAACCTTGTGTTCTCAGAGTTCAACCATAACCCTGACGGCACGTACACACCGCTTCCTAAGAAAAACATTGATACAGGCATGGGTCTTGAAAGAATGGTATCTGTCATCCAGAATGTTCCGACAAACTTTGACACCGATTTGTTTATTCCGATCATTAAAGCAACAGAATCGATTTCTGGTGAAACATATGGCAAAGACAATGTGAAAGACACTGCGTTTAAAGTGATTGCTGACCATATCAGAACGGTTGCCTTTGCTGTCAGTGACGGTGCGCTGCCGTCAAATGAAGGCCGCGGCTATGTATTAAGACGCTTATTACGCCGTGCTGTGCGTTATGCCAAAACGATCAACATCCATCGTCCGTTCATGTTTGATTTAGTGCCGGTTGTCGCAGAAATCATGGCTGATTTCTATCCTGAAGTGAAAGAGAAAGCGGATTTCATCGCAAAAGTCATTAAAACCGAGGAAGAACGCTTCCATGAGACCCTTAATGAAGGGCTTGCGATCCTGTCAGAAATGATCAAAAAAGAAAAAGACAAGGGCAGCAGCGTTATCTCAGGTGCTGATGTGTTTAAACTGTATGATACGTATGGATTCCCGGTTGAATTGACTGAAGAATACGCAGAAGACGAGAACATGACGGTTGACCATGAGGGCTTTGAGGAGGAAATGAACCAGCAGCGTGAACGGGCAAGAAACGCCCGCCAGGATGTCGGCAGCATGCAGGTGCAGGGCGGCGCACTGCGCGACGTGACAGATGAAAGCACATTTGTCGGCTACTCTCAAACCAAAGCTGATGCCAATATCATTGTGCTTCTTCAGGACGGCCAATTAATCGAAGAGGCTCATGAAGGAGAAAGCGTTCAAATCATTCTTGATGAAACACCGTTCTATGCAGAAAGCGGCGGCCAAATCGGCGATAAAGGCTATCTCCGAAACGAGCAGGCAGTTGTAAGAATTAAAGATGTTCAAAAAGCGCCGAACGGCCAGCATGTGCATGAAGGTGTTGTGGAGAGCGGTACTGTTCAAAAAGGCCTGCATGTTACGGCTGAAGTTGAAGACCATATGAGAAGCGGCGTCATTAAAAACCACACGGCAACGCATTTATTGCATCAGGCTCTAAAAGACGTTCTTGGAACTCATGTCAATCAGGCGGGCTCTCTTGTAACGGAAAACCGTCTTCGTTTTGATTTCTCGCACTTTGGCCAAGTGACAAAAGAAGAGCTCGAACAAATTGAAAGAATCGTAAACGAAAAGATCTGGGCGAGCATCCCGGTCAGCATTGATTTGAAACCGATCGCTGAAGCAAAAGAAATGGGTGCGATGGCACTGTTCGGCGAAAAATATGGTGATATTGTCCGTGTCGTTCAAGTTGGAGATTACAGCTTAGAGCTGTGCGGCGGCTGCCATGTCAGAAATACAGCAGAAATCGGCTTGTTTAAAATCGTTTCTGAATCCGGAATCGGAGCAGGCACAAGACGGATTGAAGCTGTAACGGGACAAGGCGCTTACGTCGAAATGAACAGCCAGATTTCTGTATTGAAGCAGACCGCTGACGAGCTGAAAACAAATATCAAAGAAGTGCCGAAACGGGTCGCGGCTCTGCAGGCTGAACTGAAGGAAGCACAAAGAGAAAATGAATCTCTTCTTGCAAAACTAGGCAACGTGGAAGCAGGAGCAATCCTGTCGAAAGTAAAAGAAGTTGACGGCGTAAACGTGCTTGCGGCAAAAGTAAATGCAAAAGACATGAATCATCTCCGCACTATGGTCGATGAACTCAAAGCAAAGCTTGGCTCTGCGGTGATCGTGCTTGGTGCGGTACAAAACGATAAAGTTAATATCTCTGCCGGAGTCACAAAGGACCTCATTGAGAAAGGCCTTCACGCCGGCAAGCTGGTTAAACAAGCTGCGGAAGTTTGCGGCGGAGGCGGCGGAGGCCGTCCGGACATGGCGCAGGCAGGCGGTAAACAGCCGGAAAAATTAGAAGAAGCTTTGGCTTCTGTAGAAGATTGGGTGAAATCCGTTTTATAATTTGCCCATGTAGTGTAGAATGATGGTAAGATTAGGACCCCAGGCTGAACTTTGCCTGCGAATTTGGGAAAGAGGTGCAAAACGGTGAGCTCGTTTGATAAAACGATGAAATTTAATTTCTCCGATGATTCTGCTGAGACTAACGTAAATGAGGTGCTGATTACAGTGTATGACGCGCTTCAGGAAAAGGGCTACAATCCAATCAACCAGATTGTCGGATACTTGCTGTCAGGTGATCCCGCTTATATTCCTAGGCATCGTGACGCTCGCAATTTAATTCGCAAACTTGAAAGAGACGAATTAATCGAGGAATTGGTGAAGTCTTATTTAGAACAGCATAAAGAGGCGTAAATAAAGAATGAGAATATTAGGACTCGATTTAGGAACCAAAACACTCGGTGTAGCTCTGAGCGATGAAATGGGCTGGACTGCTCAAGGCATTGAGACCATAAAAATAAATGAAGCAGAAGGCGATTATGGTTTATCCCGTTTATCTGAACTGATAAAGGACTATACTATAGATAAAATCGTGCTCGGCTTTCCTAAGAACATGAACGGAACAGTCGGCCCGAGAGGCGAAGCCAGCCAAACATTTGCGAAAGTGCTTGAAACAACGTACAATGTTCCTGTTGTGCTGTGGGACGAGCGTCTTACCACAATGGCGGCTGAAAAAATGCTGATTGCAGCTGACGTCAGCAGGCAAAAACGAAAAAAAGTCATTGATAAAATGGCGGCTGTTATGATTTTACAAGGATATCTTGACAGCTTAAATTAAAGCCAGAGGTGAAGAAAATGGAACACGGCGAAAAAAATATTACAATTGTTGACGATCAAGGAAATGAACAGCTTTGTGAAGTGCTGTTTACATTTGAAAACGAAGAGTTTGGCAAGTCTTATGTCTTGTACTATCCAATCGAATCAAAAGATGACGAAGAAGTAGAAATTCTTGCATCCAGCTTCACGCCAAACGAAGACGGTGAAAACGGTGAGCTATTCCCGATTGAAACTGACGAAGAATGGGATATGATCGAAGAAACACTAAACACATTCTTAGCGGACGAAGACGAAGAGTAAAACATCGCGCCAAACCAAAGCCGGAGCTATACTGCTCCGGCTTTTTTCTGCTTTATGCAGGCCTCTTTTTGTAATAAATTGCCGAAACACAATGAATCATGTAGTATAAGAGCTGATGGGAGGAGACCTAATGTATATCAATCAGCAAAAAAAATCGTTTTTTAATAAAAAAAGAATCATACTGTCTTCCATTGTTGTGCTGTTTCTCATCATTGGCGGGGCATTTTTATATGGGAAATCATTGCTTGAACCTGTTGAAAAAGACAGTAAAACGACAGTTAATATTAACATTCCGAGCGGTTCGTCTGTTTCAGCCATCGCATCGATATTAAAGAAAAATGATGTCATAAAAAGCGAGAAGGCGTTTCAGTACTATGTGAAATATAAAGGTGCTTCCGGGTTTCAGGCAGGATTCTACCATCTGAATAAAGGTATGGATTTAGATGCCATTATTCAGAAGCTGACAAGCGGGGCTACAGGCTACGCTTTTCAAATCACAGTGACTGAGGGAGCACAGCTGACCCAAATCGCGGCTGCTATTGCTGATGAAACAAAATACTCTAAAAAACAAGTCATAGCGAAGCTGGACGATGAAACATTTATCAATCAGCTGAAGAAAGAATTCCCGGACACTGTGACAAATGATGTTTTCAATAAAAACATTAAGCACCCGCTTGAAGGGTACCTATTCCCGGCTACATACCCTTTTAACGATCCGGACACATCACTTGAAGACATTATCAAGGCAATGATTAAGCAGACAAATTCTTATGTGGAAACATATAAATCAGAAATGAAGAAAAACAAAGTTTCTGTGCATAAGCTGCTGACAATGGCTTCTTTGATAGAAGAAGAAGCGACTGAAAAAGCCGACCGCCATAAAATTGCGAGCGTCTTTTATAACCGCCTGAAAAAGAAAATGCCGCTCCAAACAGATCCGACCGTGCTGTACGCGGCAGGCAAGCATAAAGATCGGGTTCTTTATAAGGATCTGGAAATCGATTCGCCATACAATACGTATAAAAACACAGGGCTGACGCCAGGGCCGATTGCCAATGCCGGCATGTCGTCATGGGAAGCGGCGCTGCATCCGGATAAAACGGATTATCTGTATTTCTTGGCCAAATCAAATGGTGAGGTCGTATTTACAAAAACGCTAAAAGAGCATAATAAAGCAAAAGAAAAATACATTTCCTCAAAAAACGAGAAATAAAAGGAGAGCAAAAAGCTCTCCTTTTGTTCGCTTTCCGCAAGGTTTTATGATAAAATATATCGGGTTGTTTACCGATGTATCATGATGTATTCAGAGAGTGTCCTGCGCATAAGACTGGGGCACTCCTTTTTAGAACGGGAGGCTGTTTGTAGTGACTGACCGGTATGAACAAATAAATGACTATATAGAAGCATTATTAAAGCCTCGGCCGGATAACGTGAAGAAGCTTGAAGCATATGCAGAAGAACATCATGTCCCGATCATGGAAAAAGCGGGCATGGAGGTGCTGCTTCAAATTTTGTCTGTGAAACAGCCGAAAAAAATACTAGAAATCGGAACGGCCATTGGTTATTCAGCTATTCGAATGGCGCTGGAGCTGCCGTCTGCTGAAATATATACAATTGAACGCAATGAGAAACGGCATGAAGAAGCGGTAAACAATATCAAGGAATTTCAGCTTGATGACCGGATTCATGTTTTTTACGGAGATGCGCTTGAATTAGCCGACGCCGTTCATGTAACTGCGCCTTACGATGTCATTTTTATTGACGCTGCAAAAGGTCAGTATCAAAACTTTTTTCATTTATATGAACCGATGCTTTCACCGGACGGGGTGATTATAACAGACAACGTGCTGTTTAAAGGTCTGGTGGCAGAGGATTACAGCAAAATAGAACCGAAGAGAAGGCGCAGGCTTGTAACAAAAATTGATGAATATAATCATTGGCTGATGAATCATCCGGATTATCAAACTGCGATTATTCCTGTCGGAGACGGACTTGCGATTAGTAAAAAGAAGAGGTGAACGTCATGAAAAAACCAGAGCTCTTAGTGACGCCGACGAGTACAGCGGACATTTTGCCGCTCATACAGGCGGGGGCAACTGCGTTTTTAGTTGGGGAACAGAGATACGGCTTGAGATTAGCCGGAGAATTTTCTCGTGAAGATATAACAAAAGCCGTAGAGATTGCTCACAAAGAAGGGGCAAAAGTATACGTTGCTGTAAATGCAATTTTCCATAACGATAAAGTGGGTGAGCTTGGCGAATATCTGGCTTTCTTGGCAGAAGCCGGTGTCGATGCAGCGGTATTCGGCGATCCTGCCGTGCTGATGGCTGCCCGTGAATCTGCGCCTGCTCTGAAGCTTCATTGGAGCACAGAAACGACAGGCACCAACTATTATACATGCAACTACTGGGGACGCAAGGGTGCGGCGCGTTCTGTGCTTGCCAGAGAATTAAACATGGACAGCATTGTTGAGATTAAAGAAAATGCTGAAGTCGAAATTGAAATCCAGGTGCATGGAATGACGTGCATGTTCCAATCGAAGCGTTCTTTGATTGGAAACTATTTTGAATATCAGGGCAAAGTCATGGACATTGAAAGAAAGAAAAAAGAATCAGGCATGTTTTTACACGATAAAGAACGTGATAATAAATATCCGATTTTCGAAGATGAAAACGGCACTCACATCATGAGCCCGAACGATGTGTGCATCATTGATGAGCTCGAGGAATTGATAGATGCCGGAATTGATTCTTTCAAGATCGACGGTGTTTTGAAAACGTCTGAATACCTAATAGAAGTCACCAAAATGTACAGAGAAGCAATTGATTTGTGCGTGGAAAACCGTGGCGAATACGAAGCGAAAAAAGAAGACTGGATCGAACGCATTGAAAGCATCCAGCCAGTAAACAGAAAAATTGATACCGGATTCTTCTTCAAGGAAACGGTTTATTAATCAAAAGGAGGTTAAGCTATGACTGCCGTAAATGATAATATATCCACAATCGTTAATGGAAAGCGTGTGATTACGAAAAAGCCGGAGCTTCTCGCACCTGCGGGTAATCTTGAAAAGCTGAAAATCGCTGTTCATTACGGAGCGGACGCGGTCTTTATCGGGGGACAGGAATACGGGCTGCGCTCGAATGCCGATAACTTTACGATCGAAGAAATTGCAGAAGGCGTTGAATTCGCAAAGAAATATGGCGCGAAGATCTACGTAACAACGAATATTTTCGCTCATAATGAAAACATGGACGGGCTTGAAGACTATTTAAAAGCGCTTGGAGACGCCAACGTTGCCGGTATTATTGTGGCAGATCCGCTTATTATTGAAACATGCCGCAGAGTGGCGCCGAATGTTGAGGTTCACTTGAGCACACAGCAGTCTCTTTCAAACTGGAAGGCTGTCCAGTTCTGGAAGGAAGAAGGTCTCGACCGCGTCGTGCTGGCACGTGAAACAAGCGCTCTTGAAATCAGAGAAATGAAAGAAAAGGTAGATATCGAAATCGAATCCTTCATTCATGGCGCAATGTGTATCGCATATTCCGGCCGCTGCGTGCTGAGCAATCACATGACAGCTCGGGATTCCAACCGCGGAGGCTGCTGCCAGTCATGCCGCTGGGATTATGATCTCTATCAAACAGACGGTGCCAACGCCGTTGCTTTGTATGGTGAAGAAGATGCACCATTTGCGATGAGCCCGAAAGATTTGAAGCTGATTGAATCCATTCCGAAAATGATTGAAATGGGGATCGACAGCTTAAAGATTGAAGGCCGCATGAAATCCATTCACTATGTAGCAACTGTTGTCAGCGTATACCGCAAAGTAATCGATGCTTATTGCGCTGATCCAGAGAACTTTGTGATTCAAAAAGAATGGCTTGAAGAGCTTGATAAGTGCGCCAACAGGGACACTGCGACAGCTTTCTTTGAAGGAACGCCAGGCTATGAAGAGCAAATGTTCGGCGAACACGCCAAGAAAACGACATATGATTTTGTCGGCTTAGTGCTGAATTATGATGAAGATACACAAATGGTCACGCTTCAGCAGCGCAATTTCTTCAAAAAAGGCGACGAAGTGGAATTTTTCGGTCCAGAAATCGAAAACTTTACACATACGATTGAAACCATTTGGGACGAAGACGGAAATGAGCTAGATGCTGCCCGCCATCCCCTGCAAATTGTCAAATTCAAACTAGACAAAAAGATTTATCCGAGCAACATGATGAGAAAGGGGAAGTAACAGCCCATGGGTAAGAATCCAGTAGTCATTGGAATCGCAGGAGGTTCCGGTTCAGGAAAAACGAGTGTCACACGGTCCATTTATGAACAGTTTAAAGGACACTCAATTTTAATGATCCAGCAGGACCTTTATTATAAAGACCAAAGCCATCTTCCGTTTGAAGAAAGGCTGAACACAAACTATGATCATCCGCTTGCGTTTGATAATGACTATTTAATCGAGCATATTCAGGATCTATTGAATTACCGCCCGATTGAAAAGCCGATTTATGACTATAAGCTTCACACACGTTCAGAAGAAACGGTTCACGTAGAGCCAAAGGATGTTATTATCCTTGAAGGAATTCTTGTTCTTGAAGACAAAAGGCTTCGTGATCTGATGGATATCAAGCTTTATGTTGATACGGACGCTGACTTGCGTATCATCAGACGGATTATGAGAGATATTAATGAGCGCGGACGCTCTATTGATTCTGTCATTGAACAATATGTGTCAGTGGTCCGTCCGATGCATAACCAATTCGTCGAGCCGACGAAACGATACGCTGATATTATTATCCCGGAAGGCGGTCAGAATCACGTCGCAATTGATCTGATGGTCACAAAAATTCAAACCATTCTTGAACAAAACGCGATTTTGTAATACCATAGCATAGACATAAATAACTCTGACCATATTATGTATAGGCAGGAAGGGAATGTGCGAATTCCCTTCTTTCCCTGTTTATAAACGCGAAATATTTGCAGAACGACAAGATTCAGTTTAAGATAAACAGTACCTATATGGGAGAGAAGAACGAGGACTGCCCTGTGTTCTCATTCTTGTATTTTTTAGTTTATGCTCTCATACATAATCGAAGATGTTGAGGGACAACCAGAAGGAGTGAAGGGACATGGCACAAGAGAAAGTTTTTCCTATGACTGCAGAAGGAAAACAAAAACTTGAACAAGAATTAGAATATTTGAAAACGGTTAAACGAAAAGAAGTAGTAGAGCGCATCAAAATTGCGAGAAGCTTCGGAGACCTTTCCGAGAACTCTGAATACGATTCAGCGAAAGAAGAGCAGGCATTTGTAGAGGGCCGCGTGACGACTCTTGAAAATATGATTCGCAATGCGAAAATCATTGAAGATGACGGCGGCTCTAACGTTGTCGGTTTGGGTAAAACCGTCACTTTCGTCGAACTGCCTGACGGTGACGAAGAATCATATACGATCGTCGGAAGCGCGGAAGCTGACCCGTTTGAAGGAAAAATCTCAAACGATTCACCGATCGCAAAAAGCCTCTTGGGCAAAAAAGTAGATGAAGAAGTCACAGTACAAACACCGGGCGGAGAAATGCTCGTGAAAATTGTGAAAATTTCATAATATCTGTTTAGCAGCGAAACACCTCGTCCACAATGTGGGTGAGGTGTTTTTTTATGAAGATATCGAAACGAATGAAGCTGGCAGTCATCGCTTTTTTGATTGTATTTTTTCTGCTTCTGCTGAGGCTTGCAGAAATCCAGCTGTTTTTCACAGAATCATTTTCTAAAAAGAAAATTAATTTGATTCAAGAAAGTGTGAAACAGCGGACGGAGGAAGTGCTCATTTCAGATGGAAGAGGCTCTTTTTTAGATCGAAACGGGCGGGCGCTGACAGGACAAAGCGAGCCTGCGGTTGTTTTGTTCCCTTTTCTGCTGACGCAGGATTGGCCGATCAAAAAAGTTGCGGACATCCTCGGCATGTCTGAAGATGATTTGCGCCAGACACTAGGTAAGGCAAAAAAACCGGTCATTTTGCAGCAAAAGAAAATCAAAACACTTTCAAAACAATCTATCACAAAAATCAATTCTTTGAAATATCCCGGCATTTACGGCGTATATATGGAGAATGAAGACAAGCCCAGCCTTGCTTCACATACGATAGGGAGCACGAACCAAGATCCGGCGCTGCTTCGCAAGAAATATCCTGACAAAGAGAGCCTTCCGATTACAACAGAAATCGGAACAACCGGTTTAGAACGGACATTTGACGAGTTTTTGCTTCCGGAACAAGACACAAAGCTTTTATATCATGTGGACGGAAAAGGAAACCCTTTGTTTGGCATGGACGTCAAATATACAGCTGAAGCCAATACATTTTATCCGCTCCAGGTCAAAACAACGATCGATCAAAGCATTCAAAAAGTGATGGAGGAGGTATTGGATGAACAGGGGCTGAAAAAGGGAGGAGCTGTGCTGCTGGACATCGAAAATAGCAGTGTTCTGGGAATTGTAAGCAAACCAGATGCGGATGTGTCCCGGCAAAACACACTTCAAAATTATATGCTGACGCCAATCTATCCCGGATCAGTTTTTAAAACAGTCATTGCCGCAGCTGCAATCGAAAATAATATGGTGAAGCCTAGTCAAACCTTTAATTGCAATTTAAACCTGTACGGGGAACCGGGGGACGACAAAGGAACCTTGTCTTTTGATGAAAGTTTTGCCCAAAGCTGTAATTACACATTTACGAGCCTTGCAGAACAATTAATGAAAAAAGACAGCTCGGTTATTGAAGATATGTCCGAGAAGCTGGCTCTTACTGATCGGGCAGGCTGGGAGGGAAAACTGTACCACGAAACCGATTTCCGCCAGCTGTATAACGAAAAAAGCGGCGTGATTTGGGGGGATGAAAAAGACAAATCAGTCAAAAAAGCCATTGCGCAAACAGCAATCGGGCAGAAAAATGTAAAGGTAACGCCGCTGGAGGTAGCCAATATGATGGCGACAATCGCCCGCGGCGGAGAAAAACGGCAGGTGAAAATTGCCGAACAAATTGAGTATAAGAACGGCACAACGCTCGTTACGTTTAAAGATCAGAAGCTCAAAGGGGAAACGATAGACAAATATACGTCACAGCAGCTTCAAAAAATACTGCGGCGGGTGGTAGAATCTCCTTCCGGAACGGGCAGAAGGTTTCAAGATCTTCCGTATACTGTAGCAGGGAAGTCGGGCACAGCTCAGACAGGCAAGCTTTCAAAAGAGAAGGAAACACTCTATGAAAAATGGTTTGCCGGATATTTTCCCGCGGATAAGCCGAAATACGCTCTGGTTGTTTTACACATGGATACACCGGGAGATAAGGCTCTGACAAATTCGGTGTTTTATGATATTGTTAAAAAAGTACACGAAATTGAAATCAATCAGAAATAGAACAACTTCTCAGCACATGTTAAAATATATGCTGAGCCAAGAGGGATAAAGGAGTGCAGAATTATTGAGCAATAATCAATCTCGTTATGAAAATCGTGATAAACGCAGAAAAGCCAATTTAGTGCTTAACATTTTAATCGCAATCGTATCCATACTAATTGTCGTAGTAGCAGCGAATCTCTTCATTAACAGTCCTTCTAGCAAAGATGTCAGCAAGGATTCTGAAACGGCGCAAAAACAGGAATCTCCGGCTTCAGGAAAGACGGAAAAGAAATCGGATGAGGATATAAAAGACAGCAAGAAAGATACATCTGACAGCGAAAAGGATTCTGAGAAGTCTTCTGACTCTGATTCCAAAAAAGATGATTCTTCTTCTAAAAAAGATGACTCTGATTCAGATTCAAGCTCAGATTCAGCCGGTGACGGGCTTAAAGATGCAAAAGTAACAGAAGGCGGCTCATCGAGCGATGTGGAAAAAACGTATGAAAATCCTGACTGGAAAGCAGTCGGAACTGAGCAGACTGGCGAGCATGCCGCTACTTATGATTCAAGCTCACAAGACTGGGCTGAGATGCTGAAAGCCATTTCATACGCAACTGGTGTCTCAACAGATAACATGACGGTGCTCTGGCTTGGAAATAACGGCAGCCCTCAGGATGCTAAAGGCAAGATTTTGGACAAAGCGACTGGGAATAAATATCAAGTCACGATTACATGGGTCGATGAAAAAGGCTGGAAGCCGATAAAAGTAGAAAAGCTAAAATAAACAAAAGCAGCCGGGTTACAACCGGCTGCTTTTGTTTTAGGCTTCAGCTGCGAAATGAACCACCGCGCTGTACAATATTCGTCCTTCTGCCACAGCAGTTTGGTGTGAAACAGATTTCACCCGGAGCATGATGGCTTTATTGTTTTCAATTTGTGTATTGATTTTCTTTTCAAGCTCCTGCAATGAAGCCGCTTCAAAAAATTCCACTTTGTCTTTAATCAGATCTAATTGAAAATTCATGTCTTGACCCTCCAGCTTTCACAAGTCATATGAAGTATAAGCTTTTTTGCGGTCAATGCGCAATATGAGATGGCATTAAATACACAAAGTGTTTTAGTACCTGCTTTTCAGAAGATGTGGTATTATAGGAACTGTTCCATCATTAATTCATAGTATGCTTATAGGAATTATTAAATATGGAGTGTGACAAATATGGGACGTGAATTTATCCCTCTCTTTGAAGATTGGGCAGCAACTTATGATCAAACAGTACAAGGTTTAGATATTCAGTATAAAGAAGCGTTCAGAGGCTACGATCATATCCTTGATGCCATCGTCAGCAAATCTGGAACTCATGTGTTAGAATTTGGCCCGGGGACCGGGAATTTGACAGCTAAGCTGCTCGATGCAGGCAAAACTGTATTTGGAATCGAACCTTCTCCAGCAATGCGTAAACTGGCTTCTGACAAGCTTTCAGGCAGGACGGCAATCGTTGATGGAGACTTCCTGACATTCCCTGAGCCGCCATTTCAGGCTGATACAATTGTCAGTTCATATGCTTTTCATCATTTGACTGACGAAGAAAAACGGGCTGCCATAAAGCAATATGGCAAATACCTTCACTTGCATGATAAAATAGTGTTTGCCGATACCGTCTTTGAAGATGCGCAAGCGTATCAACAGGCTATCGATAAAGCCCGTTCTCAAGGCTTCTATCAGCTTGCAAATGATTTAGAGACAGAGCATTATCCTACATTGGATGCGTTGAAAGAAATGTTTACAGCTGAAGGTTTTGCAGTCCGATTCACTCAGCAAAACGACTTCGTGTGGATAATGGAGGCGATCAAACGGTAAAGTGAAGGGAATGTGAATAGATGAGACTAGCAGTCATCGGAGCAATGGAAGAGGAAGTTACCATCCTAAGAAACAAACTTGAAAATGCAAAAACAGAAACGATCGCACACTGTGAATTTACAACAGGCGAATATGAAGGAACTGAAGTGATTCTTTTAAAATCAGGAATTGGAAAAGTAAATGCTGCTATCAGCACAACGCTTCTGCTTGACCGTTACAAGCCTGATTATGTCATTAACACAGGCTCAGCCGGCGGATTTCATCATACATTGAATGTAGGGGATGTCGTCATTTCCACTGACGTTCGCCACCATGATGTAGACGTAACGGCTTTTGACTATGAATACGGCCAAGTGCCGGGCCTTCCGGCTGCTTATGCGGCGGATGAAAAGCTGATCAGCATCACGGAAGAAGCGGTATCTGAACTCAACGGCATTCAGGTTGCAAAAGGAACGATTGCAACAGGCGATTCTTTCATGAACGATCCGAAGCGGGTTGAAGAGGTGCGTGCGAGATTTTCTGATTTGTATGCGGTTGAAATGGAGGCTGCGGCAGTGGCTCAAGTGTGCCATCAATTTAAAACGCCGTTTGTCGTCATCAGAGCGTTATCTGATATCGCAGGAAAAGAATCACATGTTTCATTTGACCAATTTTTAGAGCAGGCGGCTGTCAATTCAACAGAGCTTGTGTTAAAGGTGATCAAACGAATTCATTAAAACGGGGAGAACGTTCTCCTCCGTTTTTCCTACAAAACAACCTCTATTAAGGAGGAGGACATATATGACAGTGATTACGGACATTACTGAGCTGATTGGGAATACACCGCTTCTCCGCTTGAAGAACTTTGATGTTCCAGAAGGAGTCGCGGTGTATGCCAAGCTTGAAATGATGAATCCCGGGGGAAGCATCAAAGACAGACTGGGAGATATGCTGATTCGTGACGCGCTCGATTCAGGCAAGTTGAAACCTGGCGGAGTGATTATAGAAGCTACAGCAGGCAATACAGGGATCGGCCTTGCGCTAAGTGCCAGAAAATATGGGTTGAAAGCGATTTTCTGTGTCCCTGAACATTTCAGCAGAGAGAAACAGCAAATTATGCAAGCGCTTGGCGCATCAATCATTCATACACCGCGTCAAGACGGAATGCAGGGCGCCATTCAAAAAGCCATTCAGCTGGAGACTGAAATTGAAAATTCTTATTGCGTTTTGCAATTTAAAAACCAAGTAAATCCATCGACTTACTATAAGACGCTTGGACCTGAAATGTGGGAAGCGCTTGACGGGAATGTTCATACGTTTGTCGCAGGGGCAGGATCAGGGGGCACGTTCGCAGGAACAGCTTCCTTCTTAAAAGAAAAAAATCCAGCAGTCAAAACGGTGATTGTTGAACCGGAGGGCTCGATTTTAAACGGAGGAGAGCCCCACGCTCATAAAACAGAGGGCATCGGCATGGAGTTTATCCCCGATTATATGAATAAGAGCCATTTTGACGAGATCTACACC
Organism: Bacillus sp. FSL L8-0358; assembly: GCF_038593095.1. Taxonomy (NCBI): domain Bacteria; kingdom Bacillati; phylum Bacillota; class Bacilli; order Caryophanales; family Bacillaceae; genus Bacillus; species Bacillus sp. FSL L8-0358. The sequence goes on along the minus strand of NZ_CP151962.1, from coordinate 2,657,500 downwards.
GTAACAGATGAGAATGCGTTTAGACTTGTGAAAGAAGCGGCAGAAAAAGAAGGCCTGCTGATCGGAAGCTCTTCAGGTGCAGCGCTTTATGCAGCATTGGAGGAAGCGAAAAAAGCATCGGCGGGAACTAACATTGTCACAGTATTTCCTGACAGCAGCGATCGATATATCAGCAAACAAATATACGAAGGAGGCATCTGATATGAAGAAAAAAACATTGATGATACATGGCGGAATCACAGGTGATGAGAAAACAGGCGCAGTTTCCGTGCCCATTTATCAAGTAAGCACGTACAAGCAGCCGAAAGCAGGGCAGCATACAGGGTACGAGTATTCAAGAACGGCCAATCCGACTCGAACCGCTCTCGAAGCACTTGTGACAGAACTGGAAAGCGGGGAAGCAGGCTATGCGTTCAGCTCAGGAATGGCTGCCATTACAGCGGTTATGATGCTGTTTAACAGCGGAGATCATGTCGTGTTGACTGATGATGTGTACGGCGGAACATACCGCGTGATGACAAAGGTGCTTAACCGTCTTGGCATTGAATCAACATTTGTCGATACGAGCAGCAGAGAAGAAGTTGAAAAAGCGATTCGCCCTAATACAAAAGCCATTTATATTGAAACACCGACAAACCCGTTGCTCAAAATCACCGACTTGACGCTCATGGCTGATATCGCAAAAAAAGCGGGTGTTCTGCTTATTGTAGACAATACCTTTTACACTCCTTATTTTCAGCAGCCGCTTACTTTAGGCGCTGATATCGTACTTCACAGTGCGACAAAATATCTTGGCGGACACAGTGATGTCGTCGGAGGTTTAGTTGTGACAGCTTCGAAAGAGCTTGCAGAAGAGCTGCATTTTGTGCAAAACTCCACAGGCGGCGTGCTTGGCCCTCAAGATTCCTGGCTGTTAATGAGAGGAATCAAAACGTTGGGACTCAGAATGGAAGCGATCGATCAAAATGCGCGGAAAATCGCAAGCTTACTTGAGAATCACCCTGCTGTCCAAACGTTATATTATCCTGGTTCTTCAAATCATCCCGAACATGAGCTTGCAAAAACGCAAGGATCTGGCTTCGGCGGCATGATCTCCTTTGATATTGGCAGTGAAGAACGGGTTGATGCGTTTTTAGGAAATCTGAAACTGTTTACCATTGCTGAAAGCCTGGGGGCGGTTGAAAGCTTAATTTCTGTTCCGGCAAGAATGACACATGCCTCTATTCCGAGAGAACGCCGGCTTGAGCTCGGCATTACGGACGGCTTGATCAGAATTTCTGTAGGAATTGAAGATGCGGAAGACTTGTTGGAAGATATCGGCCAAGCGCTTGAAAATATATAACAAATGGATAGAATTACTTTCTCTGTAAGCCGCCGGATTATATTATAATAGTCGTATACTATGAATCTGGCAGGTGATTCTTTTGATCAAAAATAGAATGAAATCTTTAAAAGAAGATTACAAGCATTTTGCTTTTACATTGCTTGCAGTCAGCACTTTTTTATATATAGGCGCAGTTCTCCCTGATCAAGGCTTAACATTAGGCCAGAAATCGACGATGTTTTTAGCGGATTGCGTATTTTTAGCCGGTGCCTTCTTTTGCGCTGACCGTTCACTTATTTACAAGAAGCGTTTGGAAGAAGCCGACGAATAAAAAAACAGCCATCATCAAGCGATGGCTGTTTTTCTGTTATTGTTCTCGAAGTTCTTTTCCCATGCCTTTTAAAAACTGAAGGCCGAAGCCGACGGCTCTGTTGATGTCAGGGTCGTTCATTGCTTTTAACAGGTCGAGAACCCCGACTTTCTTGTCTTCTTTTAAAAAGCTTTGTGCCTGTTCAGTCCCAGCCATTACGCTTTCTAAAAGCTTTGCTGTAAACTCAGGATCAGCTTTTGTCAATGCGCCTCCGGCGGCCATCATCGTGTTGATGAGGTTGGTGACAGGCTCGCGGGAAACTTGGCCAAGCGCAATCTTGGCAATGTCTTCCTTCGCTCTGAGCATGCTTGTTGCCGCATCAAAAATTCCAAGATCATTGAGTTCATTCATTAACGTCATCGTTTTAGAGACGGCGTCCTCATTTTCCGCCAGCAGCTCTTTCAGTTCTTCTATTTTTTCAAGCTTAATTTGCTCAGCTGTTTTTGTTTCTTTTTTGATCGTCGTAATCGGAGTGGCCATTCGTTTTCCTCCTATCGTTTAATCAGTCAGATGGACATAGCCAGGGCGGTTCCATTTTCTTTCCGCTTCGACTCCGTTTTGCGGATGCCGTTTTTTGTTGCGCGGATTGGTTTTTGGAAGCGGCGCTGTTTCACAGCCGCCAAGCACTTCCATGCGGACCTTTGTCTGTTTATAAGCAGGCGTGTTCGTCCGTTTATCAGCTGCAGGGCCCGTCAAGAAGTTAATCGCTGACTCCTTGTCTGTCGAGTTCATTGGCAGATAGAGTTCATTTTTCCGTACCCGGTCTGTGATCAGCGCGTTCAATTTGACTGCTCCGAACGGAGAAACGAGCCGTACAAGCGAACCGTCACAAACACCTCGCTCTTGTGCAAGCACAGGTGAGATCTCAACGAATACATTCGGCACTTTTGCTTGAATGCCTTTCGATTTATTTGTCATATTTCCTTCATGGAAATGCTCCAGCATCCGGCCGTTATTGATATGAAGGTCATATTCCTCCGGAAATGCCGCTGGCTCGGTCCAATCAGAAAGGGCAAAGCGGGCTTTTTTGTCAGGGAAATTAAATCCGTCTTCATACAGAAGCGGTGTGCTTTCACCTGTGAAGCTGCCCCATAGGAAGCTGTTCCAGCCTTCAAGCACCTCATAGCTTGCTTTGGCAAACAGAGGAGAAAGACTCGCCATTTCAGAGAAAATGTCACTTGGATGGCTGTAAGTCCAATTCGCTCCTAAACGGTTTGCCACCTCTTGAATAATCCACCAGTCCGGTTTTGCGTCACCAAGCGTCGGAAGCGCCTGATACAATCGCTGGACACGGCGTTCTGTGTTGGTAAATGTTCCGTCTTTTTCAAGTGAAGGAGTGGCCGGCAAGACGACATCGGCATATTGAGCTGTTCTTGACAGGAAGATGTCCTGTACCACGAAGAAATCAAGGCTTGATAAAATATCATGCACATGGTTCGCGTTTGAATCGACCAGTGCCATATCCTCACCGACAAGATACATAGCTTTCATTTTTCCTTCTTCAATGGCATGAAGCATTTGAATATTATCTAAACCAGGCTTTCCATCTATCTCGACACCATATGCCTCTTCAAATTTAGCACGGGCTTTGTCATCTGTAATATGCTGATATCCCGGCAGCCAGCCAGGCAATGTTCCCATATCACAAGCGCCTTGCACGTTATTGTGTCCGCGCAGAGGATAAGCGCCGGCACCTGGACGGCGATAGTTGCCCGTAGCGAGAAGCAGGTTTGAAATGGCTGCTGATGTATCAGAACCGCCTGTATTTTGTGTGACACCCATTCCCCAAAGGACACAAGTGCCGTCAGCATCACGAATCATTTCAGCAATTTGAATGATGTTTTCTTTTGAAAGGCCTGTGATGCGTTCTGCATAATCAAGCGTATACGTTTTAAGGGTTTCTTTATAATCTTCAAAGTAATTGACGTTCTCATCAATAAACGCCTGATCGTGCCAGCCTTGGTCGATCATATATTTCGTAACAGCCATTAGCCAAACTTGGTCTGTGCCTTGTTTAGGGCTGATGAACAGATCAGATCGCTCAGCCATCTCATTTTTACGCAGGTCGGCAACAATCAGTTTTTGACCGTGGAGCTTGTGTGCCCGTTTGACGCGTGTTGCGAGCACTGGGTGTCCTTCCGCCGGATTGGCACCGACAATGATGACGAGACCTGCTTTGGCAATATCTTTAATCGTGCCGGCGTCACCGCCCATGCCGACAGTGCGGAACAATCCGTCTGTAGCAGGAGACTGGCAGTAGCGTGAGCAGTTATCGACGTTGTTTGTTTCAAATACCTGACGCGCTAGTTTTTGAATGACGTAGTTTTCTTCATTCGTAATTTTAGAAGAAGAAATAAACCCGACAGAGCCTTTACCGTACTGCTCTTTGATTGATCCTAATCTGCTTGCGACAAGATCGAGGGCTTCTTCCCAAGAAGATTCCACAAAGGCTCCGTTTTTACGGATTAAAGGCTTTGTGATCCGTTCTTTTGAATTGACGAAATCCCAGCCGAATTTCCCTTTGACACATGTGGAAATCGCGTTAACCGGAGCATCAGAAACAGGCTGGATCTTTAAAATATCCCGTCCTTTTGTCCATACTTCAAATGAACATCCGACACCGCAGAACGTACATACAGTTTTCGTTTTTTTCGTTCTCGTTTCACGCATTGCCGCTTCGACTTCAGAAATGGCAAAAATGCTGCCATACCCCGGTTCAACATTTTTCACGAGATCAATCATCGGTTCCATGACGTCCTCTTTAATGCCTGTCATAAAGCCAGCCTGCCCGAGCATTGATTTTTCCATCAGTGCATTACATGGACATACTGTTACACACTGACCGCAGCTGACACAGGAAGATTCATTGATCGGAACTCCCTCATCCCAAATGACGCGAGGGCGTTCGCGTTCCCAGTCGATTGAGAGTGTTTCATTTACCTGAAGGTTTTGACAGACCTCAACACACTGGCCGCAGGCAATACATTGGTTTGGATCATAGCGGTAAAAAGGATGAGACATATCAACCGCGCAAGAAGGATCTTCTTTTGGCGTGTATGGGTATTTTTGATGCTCGATCCCCATCATTTCCGCAGTATTATGCAGCGTACAGTTTCCATTGTTGTTATCGCAAACTGTACAATACAGCAAATGATTTTCAAGAAGGCGGTCCATCGCTTCGGTTTGCGCTTCTTTCACTCGATTTCCTGATAGATCAATAGACATCCCGTTTTCTGCAACCGTCGCGCATGAACGAACCAGCTTGCCGTTTGCCTCTACTATGCAAGTATCACAAGTTTGAATCGGGTCAACCTCTGGTACGTGGCAAATCTGCGGGTACTCAATTCCGTTTTCATTTAAAATATCTAAAATTGTGGCCCCTGCTCGTGCTTGAATTTCTGTTCCGTCTACACGGACACTGATCGACTTAACGTCCATCATATTCATATTCCCCTCCATCTTTCTTTCAAGAAGTCAAAAAAAGCCATGTATAGATACACCTGCCCTTTATTCTAAGAAGGTGTAAACACACATGGCGGAATAGTTCACTAGCAAGTCTTACTAACAGACCAATCCTTGATTTTTATAAAACGATAGACTCATAACAAGATCCTATTACAAATCCATCAACACTGCTTTTATTATAATGTGATATTTATTATAATACAATATGGCAGGAAAATTTTAACCAAGTGAAATGTCCTGAGGGGAACCGGGAAAAGCCTTTATAAGGCAATATCGGAAGGGGTAATCAGCATGTCTAAAAAAATTCATGAATTCAATGATATTATTCGAAAACTTCGCAAAGAATTGTTCGGAAAAGGGCCTGAGAGAATTCATACTGTATTTGTAGAAAACATGGCAGTTTCAACACTATATGGAAATCTGAGTGCAAGCGAGCAGTTTATCGCCCGCACGCCTGAAGGAAGAGAGATGGTACATGCGGCCCGGACAAGCCTAATTCAAGACCTTTATTCCAAACAAACACCGGAAGGAATGGAGGAACTCATGGGAGCTAAGCTAGTCCATTTGTTTTCTGATATTAAAATTGAGGAAAACATAGCTGTATCTGTATTTGTTTTTGACCGAAAAATAGATGAGCAAAAAGAAGCTCTGCAAAGCTAGTATATTTGTCATTGACACAAATTTGTCACATTTGTTATGATGTTGCTACAGTTATAGAAGGCTAAAGCAATGGAATGTATGCACGAACTGTATATATTCTCTTTCAATATCTTACATACTGCTTGATATTGTTGTATGGGTATGCATACAAGTTAGGCAGCATTCAAACGCCTGGTTTGACACAGGTTATTTGAGTGCTGCCTTTTTTATTGCCTTTCTTGCATAACTGTGAGAAAAGAAGAAGTAATGGAGGCGTTTAATTATGGCTTTTCGAAAACCGGATGAAATAGCGGAAGCAGCAATTGAAGCAGGGATGAAAAAAATAAAGCTCCCGCTGTTGTCACTGCTTGTGCTGGGGTTTTTAGGCGGTGCATTTATTGCGCTTGGGTATTTGCTTGATATCAGGGTAATCGGCGATCTTCCGAAAGAATGGGGGAGCCTGTCCAGTTTGATTGGTGCAGCAGTATTTCCAGTCGGCCTGATCCTTGTCGTACTCGCTGGCGCTGAACTGATCACAGGCAATATGATGTCAGTTGCGATGGCGTTATTTTCGAGAAAAATATCAGTAAAAGAGTTAGCGATTAACTGGGGAATCGTCACAATTATGAACTTAATCGGCGCATTGTTTGTTGCGTACTTTTTCGGGCATTTGGTTGGATTGACTGAAACAGGTCCTTATTTAGAAAAAACGATTGCCGTTGCCCAAGGAAAGCTTGATATGAGCTTTGGCAAGATTCTCATTTCCGCCATCGGCTGTAACTGGCTTGTATGTCTTGCAGTGTGGCTTTCTTTCGGCGCCCAAGACGCAGCAGGAAAAATCCTTGGCATCTGGTTCCCAATCATGGCTTTTGTGGCTATCGGATTTCAGCACGTTGTCGCCAACATGTTTGTGATTCCTGCTGCCATTTTTGCAGGCTCATTCACGTGGGGGCAGTTCATCGGAAACATCATTCCGGCTTTTATCGGTAATGTCATCGGCGGAGCTGTATTTGTGGGTCTCATTTATTTTATTGCATATCATAAGAAAGACCGTTCCAGAAAAGAAATGAAGCAGGTGTCATGACCAACGGGCAAATCCATTCGATGATTTGCACAATTTCCGTCCATTTTTAGAAAAAGATGTTTACAAAATGGAATTTGGTGGATATACTTACAAAGTAAGAAAAAAGCAAAGGAGGCTGAACCAAAATGACAATGAGACAACGACGTCAACCTGTACGTGATACACATGTAAAAGTTCATGGTTTATTCAGCCTGTGGAAGAGTTCGTGTCCTTCCTTAACCGATGCTTATCGCACGCATTAAATTCGGAATAGACGGACATACGCAACTCCCCGCAGGCAGTAGAGGCATTGGTGTCTTCTTTTGTCTGCGGTTTTTATTTGCCCGCAGCAGAAGGGGTGTGCCGCGGGTTATTTCGCTTGTGCGGACTTTGAAAGGGGGTGAGCGATATGACGATTAACCTATTCTTTTTAACGTTAACGATTAAAAAACGGTTTAAAAGCCTGGAAGAATTCGAACGAGAACAGCAGATTGAGCAGATTTATGATGAAATGAAAGAGTCTCAGTTAAAGCATCTTTATTTAACAAACTGGCGCTAAAAGCAACGAAAAAAACTGAAGGGGGAATGGCATATGCTTAGAATGGAATTATTGATGCATTATACAATGGAGAAGGACCAAGTTTAGCGAAACAGCTGTCAAGAAAATGCCTGCCTGCATACAATAAATCAACGTTACTGTGAGGCAGGTGATGGCATGATGAACGATTATCAAAAAAGGCTGCCGTCGATTGGCCATGGTTATGCGTCCATGCCGCATTCCTTCAAACATGGTTATGGAAATCCATTCCGACAGCAGAGGCTGATGGCAATGCAGCAGCAAAGGCTGTATGTATTCCCTTATCATTGGCATTAGAAAGAGGGCAGAAAACATTTTGTTTTCTGCTTTTTTTGCGGAAAAAAATGAAAAAGTTTAGTTCTATTGAAACATTTTTCAATACATTGCCGTCTAGTTGGTACCTTCCTTCACTTTTAGAATGAAGATGATGTTTATTTTTTGAATATAATAAATAAACATAGGAAACCAAAAGCAGGTGTTTAAAATGCTAGAAAATAGACTCTATAAACGATCGGATTTTTGGAAATTATTTTCTCGGAAATATAAGCTAACCAAAACAATTGAGCATATGATGATTGACTCTATAGATATACAAGGAAATGACAGAATTTTAGAAATTGGAATTGGAAATGGCACTGTCTTTAAAAGCATAACCAAGAAACTAGAAAAGGGAAGCCTAAAAAGCATTGATCCTTCAAAACGAAAGGTAAGACAGATATCACGTGCGAATCGAAAGAACATGGGGAACGGGGAGGTTTGTCATGGCTATCCAGAGGACATTCCCTTTGATGACCGTACCTTTAATAAAGTCTTTTCTTTACATACGGTTCAAAGCTGCACCGATATTAGGCTTGCATTAAGAGAAATTTACAGGGTGCTTCAAATTGACGGCCGGTTTTATATCAGTATTGACACAAATACCGGTGAAAAAGAGAAAACGTATATTCAACTGCTGAAAGACCAGCATTTCAGGGATCTTTCTGTTATCCGGCGTGATTCCTGTCTATGTATTGTGGCTGTTAAATAAAAAATTTCTCGGGAAATATATCCAAGATCCTCGCTTTAGGATTTGGGTATATTTTCTTAATTTTTTATTTTTTGCATATACTTTATATTAAAAAAAGTTTTTTTCATATAAACTTATAACAGAAGAAAGAACAAAGAGGTGATTTCAGACAGGGCAGACATTCTTTGTGAACAAAAGGAATGAATATTCATTCCGCAAACGAATCGGAGGTTGTCAGATTACATGTTATCCGCATCCAGCAGTAAATACGACATGATTATGAAAGCGTCGGTCTCACTTTTTACGGAAAGGGGTTTTGACGCTACCACTATTCCTATGATAGCTGAACGTGCTCATGTAGGGACAGGAACGATCTATCGTTATTTTGACAGCAAAGAAACACTCGTCAACGTACTGTTTCAAGAAAGCATCCAGCGATTTACGGAAAAACTGAAGCAAGACGTTTCAGAATTGCCTGTCAGAGAAGGCTTTCACCACGTATTTTGCTGTCTCGTTCAGTTTACGAAAGAGAGCGACTATGCGCTTTTTTTTCTTGAAACCAAAAAAGATGCTCATTACTTAAATCATACAAGCAAAAAAATGATAGAAAATCTGACTCAAATGCTTGATGACTATTTTAATAAGGGAAAAGCGGAAGGCGTGATTCGCAACCTGCCCTCTAATGTGTTAATTGCGATTGTATTAGGGGCGTTTCTCAAGATATATCAGCTCGTCCAAACAGGTGATATAGAGATGGACACTGATTTAATTACTGAATTGGAACAATGCTGCTGGGACGCCATTAAGCTTCATTCATCACAAAAATAAGGAAAGGGAGATGTTAATGAAACAGGCAAGCGCAATACCTCAGCCCAAAACATACGGACCTTTAAAAAATCTTCCGCATCTGGAAAAAGAACAGCTTTCTCAATCCTTATGGCGGATAGCTGATGAATTGGGACCGATTTTCCGTTTTGATTTTCCGGGAGTATCCAGTGTTTTTGTCTCGGGCCACAATCTTGTGGCTGAAGTATGTGATGAAAGCCGCTTCGACAAGAACCTTGGCAAAGGCTTGCAAAAGGTGCGCGAGTTCGGGGGAGATGGCTTATTTACAAGCTGGACGCACGAACCGAACTGGCAAAAAGCCCACCGCATTTTGCTGCCGAGTTTTAGTCAAAAAGCGATGAAAGGCTATCATTCTATGATGCTGGATATCGCAACCCAGCTGATTCAAAAGTGGAGCCGGTTAAACCCTAATGAAGAAATTGATGTAGCGGACGATATGACACGTCTGACGCTTGATACGATTGGGTTATGCGGGTTTAACTATCGATTCAACAGCTTTTACCGTGATTCACAGCATCCGTTTATCACCAGTATGCTCCGTGCCTTAAAAGAGGCGATGAATCAATCGAAAAGACTGGGCCTGCAAGATAAAATGATGGTGAAAACGAAGCTGCAGTTCCAAAAGGATATAGAAGTCATGAACTCCCTGGTTGATAGAATGATAGCGGAGCGAAAGGCGAATCCGGATGATAACATCAAGGATCTCTTGTCTCTCATGCTTTATGCCAAAGATCCAGTAACGGGTGAAACGCTGGATGACGAAAACATTCGATACCAAATCATCACATTTTTAATTGCTGGACATGAGACAACAAGCGGGTTGCTTTCCTTTGCGATTTATTGTCTGCTTACACATCCGGAAAAACTGAAAAAAGCTCAGGAGGAAGCGGATCGCGTGTTAACAGATGACACGCCTGAATATAAACAAATCCAGCAGCTCAAATACATTCGGATGGTTTTAAATGAAACCCTCAGACTGTATCCAACAGCTCCGGCTTTTTCTCTATATGCGAAGGAGGATACTGTTCTAGGCGGGGAATATCCGATCAGTAAAGGGCAGCCAGTCACTGTTTTAATTCCAAAACTGCACCGGGATCAAAACGCTTGGGGACCGGATGCGGAAGATTTCCGTCCGGAACGGTTTGAGGATCCTTCAAGTATCCCTCACCATGCGTATAAGCCGTTTGGAAACGGACAGCGCGCTTGTATTGGCATGCAGTTTGCTCTTCAAGAAGCGACAATGGTTCTCGGTCTTGTATTAAAGCATTTTGAATTGATAAACCATACTGGCTATGAACTAAAAATCAAAGAAGCATTAACGATCAAGCCGGATGATTTTAAAATTACTGTGAAACCGCGGAAAACAGCGGCAATCAATGTACAGAGAAAAGAACAGGCAGACATCAAAGCAGAAACAAAGCCAAAAGAAACCAAACCTATACACGGCACACCTTTACTCGTTCTTTACGGTTCAAACCTTGGGACAGCTGAGGGAATAGCCGGTGAACTGGCTGCTCAAGGCCGCCAGATGGGCTTTGCAGCTGAAACGGCTCCGCTTGATGATTATATCGGCAAGCTCCCTGAAGAAGGGGCAGTCGTCATTGTAACGGCTTCTTATAATGGGGCGCCGCCTGATAATGCTGCCGGCTTTGTAGAGTGGCTGAAAGAGCTTAAGGAAGGCCAATTGAAAGGTGTTTCCTATGCGGTATTCGGCTGCGGGAACCGGAGCTGGGCCAGCACGTATCAGCGGATTCCCCGCCTGATTGATGACATGATGAAAGCAAAGGGGGCATCGCGTTTAACAGAGATTGGGGAAGGTGACGCCGCCGATGATTTTGAAAGCCATCGCGAGTCTTGGGAAAACCGCTTCTGGAAGGAAACGATGGACGCATTTGATATTAACGAAATAGCCCAGAAAGAAGACAGGCCTTCATTATCGATTACTTTTCTCAGTGAGACGACGGAAACGCCGGTTGCTAAAGCATATGGCGCGTTTGAAGGGGTAGTGTTAGAGAATCGAGAACTCCAGACAGCTGACAGCACGCGTTCAACCCGCCATATTGAATTGGAAATTCCGGCTGGTAAAACATATAAAGAAGGCGATCATATCGGAATCATGCCGAAGAACAGCAGGGAGCTTGTTCAGCGGGTTCTCAGCCGATTCGGTTTGCAGTCCAATCATGTGATAAAAGTAAGCGGAAGCGCTCATATGGCTCATCTGCCGATGGATCGGCCGATAAAAGTAGTGGATTTATTGTCGTCCTATGTAGAGCTGCAGGAACCGGCATCAAGGCTTCAGCTTCGGGAGCTGGCCTCTTATACAGTTTGTCCGCCGCATCAAAAAGAGCTGGAACAGCTCGTTTCAGATGATGGCATTTACAAAGAGCAGGTACTTGCAAAACGTCTTACCATGCTTGATTTTTTAGAGGATTATCCTGCTTGCGAAATGCCGTTTGAACGGTTTTTAGCACTTTTGCCATCACTAAAACCGAGATACTATTCCATTTCAAGCTCACCGAAAGTTCATGCAAATATCGTGAGCATGACGGTAGGAGTTGTGAAAGCCTCAGCATGGAGCGGCCGAGGTGAATACCGGGGTGTCGCCTCTAATTATTTAGCAGAGTTGAATACAGGTGATGCAGCAGCCTGCTTCATTCGTACGCCGCAGTCCGGATTCCAGATGCCGGATGAGCCTGAAACGCCTATGATTATGGTCGGGCCGGGCACAGGAATTGCGCCATTCAGGGGCTTTATTCAGGCAAGATCGGTTTTGAAGAAGGAAGGAAGCACCCTTGGTGAAGCACTTTTATACTTCGGCTGCCGCCGCCCGGACCATGACGACCTTTACAAAGAAGAGCTGGATCAAGCGGAACAGGACGGTTTGGTCACAATCCGCCGATGCTACTCGCGCGTCGAAAACGAACCAAAAGAATATGTCCAGCACTTGCTCAAGCAAGATACGCAGAAATTGATGACACTCATTGAAAAAGGGGCTCATATTTACGTATGCGGTGATGGATCGCAAATGGCTCCTGATGTAGAGAAAACTTTGCGATTGGCGTATGAAGCTGAAAAAGGAGCAAGTCAGGAAGAATCAGCTGAATGGCTGCAAAAGCTGCAAGATCAAAAACGTTATGTAAAAGACGTTTGGACAGGAATGTAAAACATAAAATCCCGCCAATCTGATTGGCGGGATTGCTTTGCATGTGAGAAAACCGGCACGATAATGAAATCTACTGAAAAGGATGTTATAGGGAGTATCGCGCCGGTCTTATTGTTAATATCGGCAAACAGGGACGAAAGTTTATGTTTTTTGCCTTATTTTTAAAAATAAATAGTCTTAAAGTCTCGTTTATTGCAATTTTAACATCATTTTTTTGCATTTTATCTTGTGATTCCTCGAGATCAGTCATCTGTTGAAGATTGATGCTTGAATTGCTGTTCCACATGCTTACGGTAATGAAAGTCATGAATCAGCCGGATCGTGGGCCTGATTAACAGCAGCAAGCTTCCGATCGCAAACAGCCAAATCCCTGCCGACATTAATCGGTCATAAAAAAAGAAAAAGCTCCCGACGAGAAACAAAGCACCAATAATAAAATCGTTTACTGTATAAAGAATCTTATATCGTTTTTTGAAAAAAAGCTCATATCGTTTCAGCTCTTTTTGGATGTCACGTTCTTCATTTACTGTCACCATCATCCCTCCATTCTATTTTGGCTTACCCTTACGTAAACGGAATGTAAACATAAGGGCTGCCTTGCTGAAAGGAGACATAATCAACGATTTTAAGCAGTTAGAATACTCTTCTGTTTGAATGTTTAGTTATAGTCGCAAGATCTTCCTTCAAAAACCAGAGGCAATTAGTAAAAAAGAGATCCCATAGAATCTCTTTTTTTACGATTTCATCGCCTGAACAATAAGAGCAGTCAAAGTTTTTGCCCCTTTAGGAATCAAGTGAACACCATCAGGGGTAAAATATTCTGGATGCTGAAGAGCTTCTGTATGCCAGTCAACTAACGTAACATTTTGATGTGCGCTTGCCTGGTGTTGTAAAGACTCATTAACCTTGCTTTCCCATTGGCGGGGAACCCGTGTATTGACAAGATAGATATGAGCTTTTGAGAAAGATTGAAGCAGTTGTTCGATTTGGCTGTTTGTAAAGTAGCCATTGGTTCCAAGCTCAATGATGACAGCCTTGTTCGGCTGATTAAAAGACTTGTACTCCCTTGCGAGTTCCAAAGCTTGAGACATTTGTCTTCCTACCTTTCCATCAATCGTCACATTTGAAAATGACTGACGCAGGTGTGAAGAAATATCAAGCATGACGGAATCTCCTATAGCTAAAACTTCTTTCGCAGTGTCTGCTGGTTTTTTCTGCTGTTGGGATTGCGTGTCTTTCTTTTTATGAGTCTCTTGCCCACTATCTTTGTTTTCCTTTTGACGTTGATCCGATTCTGTTGTCTTTTGTTCAGGATAGTGTTTTTTATTTGCTGCAGCGTTCTTTTTATCCCCAGAAGCCTGGCTGGAGTCAGCATTTGTTTCTTGTGAGCTATAGGTCCATTTGGTAGGGTGCTTTTGCTCGCCGGCTAGCCCTGACAGCCCGCCTGCAAAAATAAGTATAGCGAAAATAATGAAACCAATTGACAGTTTGCTGATGACAGATGTCGTTTTCCATTCCTTGATTCTATGTATAAAAACACGGCGGAAAAATGACCTAAACCCCTGTGTCCGTATCGGCTTCTCAATAAAATGATAGGAAAGCTCGGCAAGTATACATGTCAAAATGACCTTTAGCACGATATGCCAAAAAACAGGGTTTCCGATTTCTTGAACTGGCGTGCTTAACACAATAACAGGGTAGTGCCAAAGATAAATTCCGTAAGACCTCGTTCCAAGCCACCGAAGCGGCCTCCATGAAAGCAGATTGCCTAAAAAGCTGCTCGGATGGCAAACACATGCAATAAGGATTGCGGCAGTCACGCTAATGAATAGCATTCCGCCTCTGTAAAGAAAAGGCTCGTATTCATCTGTGAAATAGACACACAACACTAAAATACAAAATGCCGAAAATTCAGTGGCGTGCAAAGTGTGCTTCAGTTTGCTTGGCAGCCTGTTGGAAGACAGCCTTTTCATCGGCCATACCAAAGCCAAGGCACATCCGATGAAAAGTCCAAACGAACGAGTGTCTGTGCCATAGTAAACGCGGCTCGGATCTCCGCCAGGTTCATACAGTACGCTCATCATCACGGCTGAACAAAGCGCAAGCAATGATATCACCGCAGCCAATCTGGCGCGGCTTTTCATTATGTACATTCCAACAACTAAGAACATCGGCCATATGATATAAAATTGTTCTTCAATCGCCAGCGACCAAAGGTTTTTTAGAGGTGATGGGGAACCGAAACTATCAAAATATGATAGCTTGTGAAAAATAAACCACCAATTGCTCATATAAAAGAGAGAAGAGATCGCATCTCCACGTAGAGTGTGCAATAGTTCTCGATCAAACAATACGACCCACACAACAGTGGAAAAGATCATAAGGTACGCTGCCGGCAGAAGCCGCCGAATGCGGCGCACCCAAAAGTCCCGAAAATCAAGATTGATATCATTTCCATATGCCGGTAATAGAATAGATGTAATCAAATATCCGGATAAAACAAAAAAGATATCAACTCCGATAAAACCTCCGTTAGCCCAATTGAAATTTAGATGATAAGCGATAACTGACAGGACGGCGAAAGCGCGAAGGCCATCAAGTCCAGGGATGTATCGATGATGCTGTGTCTTGTGATACATGGGTATTCCTCCAATAGTATGCAAATATTCTCGTTGTTTTTGATAGCGAGGTTACGACCTCGAATAGAGAAGAGAGAAAACATCCATGATCTTAGATGGATGTTTTTATTTTATCGAATATAACGTTCTCCCACGAGCAAGTTTGAAATGACGCTGGTTGGAATTGTAAACTCGGTAACGCCCATATAGCCGGGGGCGACTTCATATTCGTCAAATGAGATCACAAGTTTATGGTCTTCAGTAATGTAAAACGTCTGATCAGGAAGAATCGTTTTGAACGGTTCTGCATCTTCGTCAGTGAGCCAATATATTTTATTTGGATCTTCCTTCATTTGCTGTTTCATTTGTTCTTTGATGTTTTGACTGATGACTTTGATATAGCGCTCATCTTTGAATAAGCTTTTTAATGTAAGTAAAATATCATTCTTTTTGTCAATTGTAATATAACGGCTTTGTGTGTAGGAAGATGCTTGTGTTTTTTCAATATTGCGCCGGATAGAGAGTAAATCTGGCGTGTCTGTGACCGTCTCGTAATCACTGTAGATGCTGAGATGCCCTTTTTTGTTTTTGGATGTGGACTGTATAAACTCTTTATACAGCTGCTGGCTTTCTTTCAAGTATTTCTGGTTAATGCTGTTTTCAAGCTCTTTATTAGAAAGCCCGGACAAAGCAGGTGTTTTGACATCAATGCTTGATTGGTCTTTTTCCTCTTTGATTTCAATAAAGGTGATCGCTTTGACGATTTTGCCGATGACAGGGATCTTTGACATAGCCTGAGCAGCGTCAGGGTTGATATTAACAAGCGCAGTGAATAAAATAGCTGCAGCGATTGCTGCTGATGTCGGCCACATGACGATTCTTTTCTTTTTTGGTTCTTGCTGAAGGGCTTTTTCAACAATGATATCCAATTCTTTAGGAATCTGAACATTTTTATATTCTTCTCTTAATTGCTGTAATCTCTTATCCATTAAGAAAGATCCTCCTTCGTCAACTGAATGCGCATCAGCTTCAATGCTCTGTATAGGCGCGTTTTGACGGTATTCGTGTTTTCTCCTGTAATTTCCGCAATTTCTTCTAATTTGAGGTCTTCAAAAAAGCGTAAAATAATAATGGTTTTATAGCGGTACGGCAATTCGTCAAGCGCTTCATGGAGATCAGTATCCTTGTAATGGTCTTCCTTTCCTTTGCTTAAAAATTCTATCGTTTCGTCGTCCATCACTCTTATCTTTTTTTGTTTGCGCAAAAAATCAATGGCTGTCCGTACTAAAATTTTATAAAACCAGCTTTTTATCGTCTCAGGGTTTCTGACCGTTTCAACTGAGCTCAGCGCTTTTTTTATAGATTCCTGAACAATATCTAATGCGTCATCTTGATTTTTTACATAACTGAAAGCCAACCTGTAGAAATCTTGCTTATGGTCAGTTATACATGTGACAAGCAACGCTTTTGTTGTTTGTTTTTTCTTCATTGCAATAAAGGGCTCCTTTTTGAATATACGTATATCGTAGGCTGTTACCTAGGATAGACGCGGCAGGCTGAAAAATAGTTTGCGCAGAATTGCATTTTTTTAAAAGAGAGAAGTAAATCAGCAAGGGGGAGTTTTATGCATAAAAAAACACGGCTTGTTTTGTACAAGCCATGTTTTTGGGGTAAGAGATGCGAAACATTATTCCAAATAATGTTTTTTGAAATCTGAATGGATAGAAAATTTACGGCGCAACTGGATGAGATTTTTCCCGAAGCTCTCTTCTAAAAGCTCTCTATGCTTTTTCAGAATTTCCATGAGGTACAGATCATGAATGATCACTTCAGTAATAGGCATGACTAAACCTACATGCATCGTCCATGCAGCACGGCTGTCGTTGCCAAGTGAGACAATGCCCGCTACTACTTCTGAATCATCTCCGCTATAGACAAGCCACCGTCCGTCATACTCTTCTGTAATTTCACTGCTCATATCATGAAGGTAAACATTGGCAAAATCAGATACGATGTCTCCGTACGCAATAATGGTGACAATAACGCCTTGATCTGCCGCATGTTTGAGCTCTGATTCTATCTCCTCAAAATCCTCTTTCCATATTTCTAAGAGGATTCTTTTTTTGGCAGATAAGATACAAGCCTTCACCTTTTCAAGAATTTCACTGCGGCCGGTGATATTCCAGATGTTTTCCCGGTCATTTGCGGTCTCCTCGAACTTTTCAAAATATTTCTCAGCCTGATCAAAATGCTCTTCCGCTTTGAGCCGGCGGTTTTTAATCAGTTCTTTTGCGGGGACTGGAACATACTGAGGCGTATTTCCATGACTGACAAAAACATCTCCCCTTATGACAAGGCTTTCCAAGACTTCATAAATTTTAGAACGGGGAACTCCGGATTTTTTGGCAACGGCATAGCCTGTTAAAGGTGATTCTTGCAATAATGCCAAATACGCTTTCGATTCATATTCTGTAAAATTGAGGTTTTTTAAAATGTCTAACATATTTTCTTTCATATATCCTCCAATATAAAGAGCAATCGCTGCCTTTGTAATCGCTATTTTAACAAACCATATTGATTTATTCCAAACTGATTGATACACTTTTATAAGTAGTTACTTTTGTAGTCACTAAATTATTGAGGGGATTTTTTAAAGGGGGAGAGAACAGTGCACAGCTTACTCGCATACATACCAATCGCTGCCATGATGGTTATCATGCCGGGGGCAGATACGATGCTTGTGATGAAAAATACGCTTAGGTATGGTCCGAAAGCCGGCCGTTATAACATTCTCGGATTGGCAACAGGACTTTCCTTTTGGACGGTGATTGCCATTTTAGGGTTATCAGTGGTGATCGCAAAGTCAGTGATTCTTTTCACAACGATCAAATATTTGGGAGCGGCATACTTAATTTATTTAGGTGTAAAAAGTTTTTTTGCTAAAAGTATGTTTTCGTTAGATGACATGCAATCCCAAGCAAAAAATATGGCAAGTTCTCCGAAACGGTATTATAAAACTTCCTTTATGCAGGGTTCACTCAGTAACATTCTCAATCCTAAAACTGTTTTGGTGTATGTTACAATCATGCCCCAATTTATCAATTTGAACGGAAATATAAACCAGCAGCTCATCATTTTAGCTTCAATCCTAACCTTATTAGCGGTGTTGTGGTTTCTGTTTCTTGTTTATATTATTGATTACGCGAAAAAATGGATGAAAAACTCGAAGTTCCAGAAAGTGTTTCAAAAAATTACCGGAATAATATTAGTAGGTTTCGGCATCAAAACTGGTTTGAGTTAACACTTAAATGAAGTGAATGAAATTTGAAACCAAAGTTTAATTTAGTGTTTGGCCCTATAAAAAAGACAAGGGAGTGAGTATCCCTTGTCTTTTTTTTTATTTCATCTTATGTCCTCTGCGGGTTTGCACCTTATACAAAATAATCAATAAAACAAACCAGACCGGGGTTACAAACAAAGCAATACGTGTATCATTCGCCAGTGCCAATATGACAAGAATGAACGCGAGAAATGCAAGTGTTAAATAGTTGGATAATGGGTAAAAAGGCATTTTAAATTTGTTTGCTTTCGCTTCATGCTGCCTTGTTTTTCGATATTTCAAATGGCAAATCACCGTGATGCCCCAAATAAAAATGAAGCATATTGTAGAAACACTTGTAATCAGTGTGAAGACTTGCTCGGGCATTAAATAATTCAGACTAACGCCAATCAGAATGGCGACGGATGAAAAGAACAGCGCATTGCTTGGCACGTTAGAAGAAGTTAATTTCTTTAATAGTCCAGGTGCGTGATGATCCTTTGCAAGTGAATAGACCATTCGGCTTGTGCTGAATAAAGCGCTATTTGCAGCTGACGCGGCTGATGTTAATACAACAAAATTGATCAAACTGGCAGCCACAACGATGCCTACTGCAGAGAAGACCTGAACAAATGGGCTTTCGTTTGGATTCAACACATTCCAAGGATAGATACACATAATCACGAAAAGTGCGCCAACATAAAAAAGTAAAATCCGGACAGGGATTTGATTGATGGCTTTAGGGATCACTTTTTGGGGATTTTCTGTTTCACCTGCTGTCAGCCCAACAAGTTCAATACCCACGAAAGCGAAGACGACCATTTGGAACGATAGGATAAACCCATGCCATCCATTTGGGAACATGCCGCCGTGGCTCCAAAGGTTGGTGAGGCTGGCAGGGCCGGAAGCTGCGGAAAAACCTTTCGCAATCAGGAAAATACCAGTTACGATCAGAGCCAGTATGGCAATGACTTTGATCAATGCAAACCAAAATTCTAATTCTCCGAAAAGTTTAACGGTGGCAAGGTTCATGATCAGCAGGATAATAAGCGCAAGAAGACCCGGCAGCCATTGAGGCACATCGGGAAGCCAATATTGCGTATAAATGCCAACCGCCGTTAAATCAGCCATCGCGAGGGAAATCCAACAGAACCAGTAGGTCCACCCAGTGATAAACGCTGCCATGTTTCCTAAATAGTCCCTTACAAAATCAACAAAAGAGTGGTATCCCGCATTTGATAAGAGCAGTTCTCCGAGCGAACGCATAATGAAAAAGCAAAATACGCCGGTGATCAAGTAAGCAAATAAAATGGATGGTCCTGCAAAATGGATGGATTTACCTGAACCTAAAAATAAACCTGTACCGATTGCACCCCCAATCGCCATTAATTGTATATGCCTGTTTTTAAGGCCTCTAGACAATTTCTGTTGCTGGCCAAAATTGTCTTTGCTAGAATTGCCTATCAATTTTATTTTCCTCCAGTAATAAAAAGATGAGTAAAGTTTTATCGGATATTATAACATTTAAAAGAATAGATACTTTTATTTTTAAATTTTAAAACTATTTTAAGTGCTGTTACATGTCTTCTGGCTCTATTTTTCACTCGTGATTCTACCTGAATAGCAGAGTAAAACAGGAAAGTCATTTGGACAATCTGACAGACTAGATCGGTAACGATTTGTATAATTGCATACCCACTATGATTGAGGCCTGCAGGGGGGATCAAATCGAGAGAATCGAAGATAAAGTTTTTAAGCTTACAGATTCCTTAACCTTCAAGGTGGATTGCAAAAATGACGAAGTTTTGCAAATTGTAATACTGCGGCGGTCACATAGAGTGTCCGTCTTTTTAGTTGTGAACGAACTTAAGGGGTTATATTTAGGTAATTTGTCCTGATCTATAAGATTCATTTTTTGGCATTGATGATTTTGACATCATTACATTCCCCAAGAATGATAAACTGTTTACTGATTATTACTTTTGAAGGGGACTGGCCCTCAAGAACTGCGAATCTATCATACTAATATGAGATGCAAATGATTCAAAATGTAAACATATACGCATAAAAGCCAGCTTTGTCAATCTGCTATAGAGACCTTTTTAAACGTGTATCAGCAGATAATCTCAACGCGGACTATAAAGTTTCGAAATATTCTTGTTAATGGCTTATCTAATAAGGACAAAGGATGATAGACGTGAGAAGAAAAGATAAAATATACCATCAGCTCATGCATAATTTTCATGATTCAACCTTAGATCATCTTTTAAAAATACAAGGGAATTCAGCAAAGGAAATTGCCGAGCAGCTGAAAATGGAGCGGTCCAATGTCAGCTTTGAATTGAACAATCTCGTCCGGTCCAAAAAGGTCATCAAAATTAAAACGTTTCCTGTAAGATACATCCCAGTCGAGATAGCAGAAAAATTATTCAACAAGAAATGGGATACAGAGATGATGGAAGTGAAAGACCTTCAGGCGTTTTCCGGAAATTCAAAGCAAAATCATCAACACATTTCCACGAATCCCTTAGAGCTTATGATAGGGGCAAAAGGGAGTTTGAAGAAAGCGATCTCCCAGGCAAAAGCAGCTGTCTTTTATCCGCCGAACGGTCTGCATATGCTCCTCCTAGGGCCGACTGGTTCCGGTAAATCCCTTTTTGCGAACCGAATTTACCAGTTTGCCATTTACTCTGACATATTGAAGGCCGGCGCACCATTTATTACATTTAACTGTGCAGACTACTACAACAACCCTCAATTATTGCTTTCTCAATTATTCGGACACAAAAAAGGTTCATTTACAGGTGCTGCCGAGGATAAGGCAGGTTTAGTCGAACAAGCCAATGGGGGCATTCTTTTTATGGATGAAATCCACCGTCTCCCTCCCGAGGGACAAGAAATGCTGTTTTATTTTATTGACAGCGGTTCTTATAACAGGCTTGGAGAATCTGAACATAAACGAACATCGAATGTATTGTTTATTTGTGCGACTACAGAAAATCCGAGTTCTGCACTATTGAAAACATTTTTGCGAAGAATCCCAATGACCATTCATATTCCTTCGCTTGAAGAACGATCGCTTAAAGAAAGAGTAGATTTGACGACGTTTTTATTAGGGAAAGAAGCAGAGCGAATTAAGAAGAATCTGAGTGTGCATATCGATGTCTATAATGCGCTTATTCATTCTGCGAAATTTGGGAATGTCGGACAGCTGAAATCAAATGTCCAGTTAGTTTGCGCACACGGATTTTTGCATAGCCTTGACAGAAATGAGGTTATTGAACTGACTGTTCGCGATCTGCCTGATGAAATCAAGCAAGAATGGATGTCCAGCAGCAAAAACATGCAAAGAAGCAAAGCCATTTCTGAATATGTCAATATTACAACGATTATCTCTCCGATTGTAGAAGATGAAACAACAAAAATTGACGAAGACCTCTCATTTAACTTATATCATTTGATTGAGGAAAAAGTGAAAACGCTTATGAAAGAAGGTTTATCCAAAAAGGATATTAACCAATACATCTTGACTGATGTCCATTTGCATGTCAGAAGTTTTTTTCACCATCAAGCTTTTCAAAAAGACAACCTGCTGACATTCGTTGAAGATGATGTGATTCAAATGACAAAACAGTTAAAAGAAATAGCTGAACATGAGCTGGATTGCACATTTGACCGTAAGTTTATTTATTTCTTGAGTATGCATATTGACGCATTTTTAAAGCGAGGAAAGCAAATTGATGTTTTGAATACACAGGAGACGGATGAAATTCGTGATACTCATGTGAAAGAATATCGGGTGGCGATGATTTTTAAAGATAAAATTCAGGAATATTTTAAAGTGGCTATTCCTGAAATAGAAGTCATCTACTTAACGATGTTAATCCATTCCATCAAATCGTTAAAGGAGAACAAAAGAGTCGGTATCATCGTGGCTGCTCATGGAAACAGCACGGCGAGTTCAATGGTTGAAGTCGCGACAGAACTGCTAGGGAGCACGCCGATTGCAGCAGTTGACATGCCGCTTTCTGTTTCACCTTCGGACATTATTGAATGCGTAGCGGAAAAAATGAAACAGGTTGATGAAGGTGAAGGTGTTTTAATGCTGGTAGATATGGGGTCGCTTGCAATGATGGAAAGCAGGCTGGAGGAAAAGACAGGCATTTCCATCAAAACGATCAGCAATGTTACGACTTCAATGGTGCTGGATGCTGTCAGAAAGGTAAACTATTTGAATTTAAATTTGCATGCGATCTATCAATCGGTCACGAAGGATTTTATCGAGTTGTGGGAGCGTCAGCCAGCGGCACCCGGCAAAAAGAAGGCATTGGTATCCATCTGCACGACGGGCAGCGGAACGGCCAAAAAGCTGGAAGACATTCTAACCACGATCGTAAACAAGGCCTCCGATACCCCGATTCACATATTGACCGTATCATCGATTAAGCTGGCCAACAGCATAAAAGAAATCGAAAAAGAGTATGAAATCCTTGCGACAGTCGGAACGAAAGACCCTAAAATCAATGCTCCGCATGTATCTTTAGAAGTGTTAATTGAAGGGGAGGGAGAGAAGCTGATTCAACAGGCGATTACAAAAGGAAGCATCCCCTTGAGCAATGGATTGAACGAAGCAAATATTATTGTCAGGGAGCTTTGCGAGGATAGTCTGAAAAAATACCTTGTCTTCTTGAATCCTCATCATGTGATCGAAATGTTATTGGAGTGGCTGCAAACCGTTCAAGATGAGCTGGGAGTCATTTTCAATAATGCGGTTTTGATCAAAGTCATTATGCACACGGCTTTCGCCTTTGAAAGGGTAATTAAGCAGAATCCGATCGCTTTCTCGGAGGAAGAAGAGATCAATGATCAGCTGAAGGAAATGGTGTACGTGACAGGGCGAACATTAGCCCCTTATGAAGAAAAGCTCGGACTTCGCATAAGTGATGATGAAAAATTATTTATAGCCGCCATATTTGCTGAAGAAGTGCATGGCCAGCTGTTTTAAAAATAGTTTTTTTATATGAACCTGTATTAAATGGAACACCATTTTAATACAGGTTTATTTTTTTCGTTTTAAGTGTTTCAACAACAAATTGCTATTGGCTGAAATAACAATGAAAACGCTTAACACAACTGTGTTGGCACGATCCTTGCATTATATATGGATGTACAAAACAGGAAAGGAGCAATAGATATGATTTCAGTTATTATCAGCGGTCATGGAGATTTCCCCATAGCATTAAAAGAATCTTCAGGGATGATATTCGGTGAAGAAAATAACCTGATTGCAGTGCCGTTTTTTAAAGGGGAAGGAATACAAACGTTGCAAGAAAAATATCATCAGGCGCTCAAGGATATCCCGGAAGAACATGAAGTGCTTTTTTTAGTCGATATTTTTGGAGGGACGCCATATAACGCGGCAGCTTCCTTTATTGCTGAGGATCAAAGAATGGATATGGCAGCCGGCGTAAACCTGCCGATTCTGCTGGAGGTATTAAGCCTGAGAGAACATCTGGCTCTCAAAGATTTGCTGAACAACTTAAAAGCAATGAGTCAGCAAAGCTTTCAAGTGTGCAGTGAACATTTAGAAAAAGTAAAAACAGCCAATCAAGATACAAGAGAGGATGAATTATGATGAACATTGTGTTAGCAAGAATTGATGACCGCTTTATTCACGGCCAAATCCTGACAAGGTGGATAAAAGTCCATGCAGCCGACCGAATCATCGTTGTCTCCGACGATATTGCTCAGGACGAAATGAGAAAAACGCTGATCCTTTCTGTTGCGCCTTCAAATGTAAAGGCGAGTGCCGTCTCGGTTTCTAAAATGGCAAAAGCATTTCATAGTCCGCGCTACGAAGGGGTAACGGCAATGCTCTTGTTTGAAAATCCGTCCGATATTGTATCTCTTATAGAAGCAGGTGTACCGATCAAAACCGTAAACGTGGGGGGAATGCGTTTTGAAAATCATCGCAGGCAAATCACAAAATCAGTCAGTGTCACAGAACAAGATATAAAGGCATTTGAAACATTAAGTGACAAGGGCGTGAAACTGGAATTGAGGCAGCTGCCTTCAGATGCCAGTGAGGATTTTGTACAGATTTTACGGAACGTAACAAAATAATCAAGGGGATGAGAATATGTCTTCATTACAAATTATTTTGTTGTTAATCATTGCAGCAATCACCGGAATCGCAAGTGTATTGGATGAAGGGCAGACACACCGTCCGCTTGTGGCCTGTACGTTGGTTGGCTTGGTGCTCGGGGACTTAAAAACGGGAATTATTCTTGGAGGCACACTGGAGCTGATGGCGCTCGGCTGGATGAACGTCGGGCTTGCCATGGCACCTGATACAGCGATCGCCTCTGTCATCTCAACCATTTTAGTTATTACCGCTGATCAGGGAATTGGCGAAGGGATTGCTGTCGCTGTTGCTTTAGCAGCTGCGGGTCAGGCGCTGACGATTTTTGTTCGGACGATCACTGTCTTTTTCATCCACCGCGCTGATCAATATGCAAAAGCGGGAAATATAAAAGGAATTGAAATTATGCATATTACCGCGATGGTGTTTCAAGCTTTGCGCGTCATGATTCCTACATTGATTGTTGCTTTAATTAGTGTCAGCGCTGTTCAGGCGTTCTTGGGAAATATTCCTGATGTCATTACAAAAGGACTGCAAATAGGCGGAGGCATTATTGTGGTTGTCGGGTATGCCATGGTGATCAATATGATGAATATTCCTTATTTAAAGCCATTTTTCTATATTGGTTTCTTATTAGCGGCGTTTACCGATTTTAACTTAGTGGGATTTGGAGCCCTTGGTCTCTGTCTGGCGCTTTTATACCAGCAGGTGATGCAAAAACAAAGCGCTCATGGAGCAGTCGCGGCCGCATCAGACAGTGGCAGTGTTGCTGTTTATGATGACGATGATGATCTTGATGCCTAAACGATGAGGGGGGAAGAAAAAATGGAGAAAGAAAAACGATTAACGAAAAAAGAAATTTTCAGCATGTTTATTCGTTCAAATTTTTTACTCGGTTCCTTTAACTTCGAACGTGTGCAGGCAATGGGATATTGTTATGTCATGATACCGGCGATCAAAAAATTGTACGGTCCCGGAGCGAAAAGAAACGAAGCCTTGCAGCGGCATTTGGAATGGTTTAATACACATCCGTGGCTGACAGCGCCTATATTTGGCGTGACGGCAGCCATGGAAGAAGAAATGGCGAACAATAAAGGAATTGACGAAAAAGCGATAAGCGGAATGAAAATTGGTTTGATGGGACCAATAGCGGGCGTAGGCGACCCGATTTTCTGGGGAACGATTCGTCCTGTCTTAGCTGCGCTAGGAGCCTCCCTTGCTTTAGGAGGAAACATTGCCGGTCCTTTGCTATTCTTTTTCTTGCTGAATGCCATAAGATTAAGCACAAAATATTACGGATTAAAGTATGGCTATGTGAAAGGAATGGAGATTCTTCAGGATTTAGCGGGGAATCGCATTCAAAAGCTTACAGAGGGCGCTTCGATTCTCGGATTATTTGTTATGGGGGCTCTCGTGTCCAAATGGACCACCATCAACATTCCAATCGTTGTATCCAGGATTAAGGATGAAAGCGGAAAAGTAGATGTTCAAACTGTACAAAACGTGTTAGACAGCATTATGCCGGGTGCGCTGCCTCTCGGATTAACGTTATTGGTGGCATGGATGCTTCGCAAAGGGGTGAATCCTCTTCTCATTATTTGCGGCATCTTTGTCATCGGGATTCTCGGGTATTGGGCTGGATTCTTAGCATAAGCTGTGTGAAGGAAAAAGAGAGAAACTGCAGCAGTCTTTTCATATATAAATCATTCGGATAACAGCGAAACAGAGGAGAATTGCCAGAAACGGACCAGCTTGCTTAGCAGTCTCTCTTGAAAGTGTTCAAACATGAAGAGAGGAGCGAAGGAACAAATGAAAAAGAGACTTATTCAAGTCATGATCATGTTCACCCTGCTGTTGACTATGGCATTTTCGGCAGATGCAGCCGATTCAAGCTACTATGATGAGGATTACCGTCCTCAATACCACTTCACACCAGAGGCAAACTGGATGAATGACCCAAACGGAATGGTATATTATGCCGGGGAATATCACTTGTTCTATCAATACCATCCATACGGGCTTCAGTGGGGGCCCATGCATTGGGGGCATGCCGTCAGCAAAGATTTGGTTACATGGGAACACCTTCCTGTTGCGCTGTATCCGGATGAAAAAGGCACGATCTTTTCTGGAAGCGCAGTTGTAGATAAAAATAACACTAGCGGTTTTCAAACAGGCAAAGAGAGGCCGCTTGTGGCCATTTATACACAGGATCGGGAAGGCCATCAAGTGCAAAGTATTGCCTATAGCAACGACAAAGGAAGAACATGGACGAAATACGCTGGCAACCCTGTCATTCCAAACCCGGGTAAAAAAGATTTTCGCGATCCAAAAGTCTTTTGGTATGAGAAAGAAAAAAAGTGGGTAATGGTGCTTGCGGCCGGTGACCGAATCCTCATTTATACATCAAAAAATCTGAAGCAGTGGACGTATGCAAGTGAATTTGGACAGGGTCAAGGAAGCCACGGGGGAGTATGGGAATGCCCGGATTTATTTGAGCTTCCGGTAGACGGCAATCCGAATCAAAAGAAATGGGTCATGCAGGTCAGTGTCGGAAACGGAGCGGTCTCGGGAGGATCAGGCATGCAATATTTTGTAGGGGACTTTGATGGAACTCATTTTAAAAATGAAAACCCGTCAAACAAAGTTCTCTGGACGGATTACGGCAGAGACTTTTATGCCGCTGTATCCTGGTCCGATATTCCAGCCACAGATAGTCGGAGACTATGGTTAGGGTGGATGAGCAATTGGCAATATGCGAATGATGTTCCGACATCCCCATGGAGAAGTGCAACGTCCATTCCAAGAGAGTTAAAATTGAAAGCGTTTACCGAAGGGGTTAGAGTGGTCCAAACACCAGTGAAAGAGCTGGAAACGATTCGCGGGACCTCTAAGAAGTGGAAGAATCTGACCATATCGCCTGCAAGTCATAATGTGTTAGCAGGGCAATCTGGAGATGCCTATGAAATAAATGCAGAATTTAAAGTAAGCCCTGGTTCAGCTGCTGAATTTGGTTTTAAGGTCCGAACAGGTGAAAATCAATTTACGAAGGTCGGCTATGACCGAAGGAACGCCAAATTGTTCGTTGACCGGAGCGAGTCGGGCAACGACACCTTTAATCCGGCCTTTAACACCGGAAAAGAAACAGCCCCATTGAAGCCGGTAAATGGGAAGGTTAAGATGCGCATTTTTGTTGACCGCTCCTCGGTTGAAGTATTTGGGAATGACGGAAAGCAGGTCATAACGGATATTATTCTCCCAGACCGATCAAGCAAAGGGCTTGAATTATATGCTGCAAAGGGCGGTGTAAAGGTAAAATCTTTAACCATACACCCTTTAAAAAAGGTATGGGGAACGTCACCTTTTATGTCCAATATGACTGGCTGGACGACTGTAAATGGCACGTGGGCCGACACAATTGAGGGGAAACAAGGGAGGTCGGACGGAGATTCCTTTATCTTGTCTTCAGCATCCGGGTCAGACTTCACTTATGAATCTGATATCACCATTAAGGATGGAAACGGAAGAGGGGCAGGAGCACTAATGTTTCGCTCTGACAAAGATGCCAAAAACGGTTATCTTGCCAATGTGGACGCGAAGCATGACCTGGTGAAATTCTTTAAATTTGAGAACGGTGTTGCTTCTGTCATTGCTGAATACAAAACACCGATAGACGTTAATAAAAAGTATCATCTGAAAACAGAGGCCGAGGGCGATCGCTTTAAAATCTATTTAGATGATCGTCTTGTGATTGATGCAAATGATTCCGCATTTTCAGAAGGCCAATTTGGCTTGAATGTGTGGGACGCGACTGCTGTCTTTCAGAATGTAAAGAAGGAGTCTTAATTTTAAAAAAGGCACAGACCCGAACAGTCTGTGCCTTCTCGTTATTTTAACAAATTTAAAGATTCGCGGTTAAATGCTTCCAAATCATCAGGTGTTCTGCTTGTGACAATGTTGTGGCTGACGACTACTTCTGCATCTTTGTAGTTTGCACCGGCATTGATTAAATCTTTGCGGATGCTGCGGTAGCCTGTGATATCTTTGCCTTTTAGAAGATCCGTATCAATCAGTACTTGCGGGCCGTGGCAAATTGCGAAAACAGGTTTTTTGTTTTCGACAAATGCTTTTGCGAATTCACCCGGACGGTCATCTGCACGAAGCAAATCCGGAGAGAATCCCCCAGGAATTAAAAGTGCATCAAAGTCACTTGCATCCACATCAGAGATGGCTTTGTCAATCTTTACTTTCTCGCCATGCTTACCGGTCACTTCTTTGCCGGCTTCCAAATCGATAGCTACAACACTGTAGCCAGCTTCTTCGTATGCTTTTACCGGACTTGTATATTCGATGTCTTCGAATTGGTCTGTAACAAGAACTGCAATTTTTTTGCTCATAAAAAACCCTCCTAATAACTCTCTATTCATAGAATAACAGGAAGATTGACCGGCCTTCAAAATATTTGCTTAACGAGATCGTTTTTCGTGAGTTTCAATAAAAGCGGGTCAGCCCATATAAGGACTTACCTATTACAATGTGGAAATATCAATCACAAATCGATAACGGACATCGCTTCGGAGGATACGTTCGTATGCTTCGTCCACTTGGTCAGCTCGGATGACTTCGATTTTAGGTTCGATGTCATGCTCAGCTGCGAAATCCAGCATCTCTTGAGTTTCTTGAATTCCGCCGACTAGAGAACCTGCAATGCTGCGGCGCCCCATGATTAGGGAAAACACACTGTATGTGTCCGGCTTGGCAGGAGCTCCAACGTTTACAAGTGTCCCGTCTATACGAAGCATTGATAAATAGGCATCCACATCAAGATTCGCCGATACCGTATTTAAGATCACGTCAAAACGCCCGGCCAATGCAGTGAATGTAGCTGGGTCACTTGTTGCAAAGTAATGATTTGCACCGAGTTCCAGAGCTTCTTCTTTCTTATTCATGGAACGGCTCAGGACGGTTACCTCTGCACCCATCGCATGTGCAAATTGAATCGCCAAATGTCCAAGGCCACCCACGCCTACAATCGCAACCTTTTTACCAGGGCCAACATTCCAGTGTTTCAGCGGGGAATACGTTGTGATACCTGCACACAACAGCGGACTGGCAACATCCATTTCCAAACGGTCTGGTATGCGAACAACAAATCTGTCAGTGACAACGATTTTTTGGCTGTACCCGCCATAAGTGGGGTTTCCGTCGTAGTCTACTGAGTTATACGTTTGAACAACACCCTTCGTGCAGAATTGTTCCTCTCCGTTGAGACAGTATTCGCATTCTCCGCAAGAGTCAACAAAACAGCCGACACCAACGCGGTCTCCGACAGCAAACTTGGTGACTTCTGCTCCAACGGCTGTTACGACACCGGCTATTTCATGTCCTGGCACCATTGGGAAGATGCCACCGCCCCATTCATCAAAAGCACTATGAATGTCTGAATGGCAAATACCGCTGAATTTAATATCGATTAAGACATCGTGCGGCCGTAATTCTCTTCGCTCAATCGTCGTTTGTTCAAATTTGGCTTTTGCATGTGACACGCTTAATACACGGGTTTGATGTTGAGTACACATATGAACCTTTCCTTTCTTCATCATAAGTGTTGTAAAAAAACATGCACTTATTTATGTTTTATGGTGTCTTCAACATAACGATAAACCTTAAAGTCTGCTTTAAGGCAAGGGTTTTTTTAAAATAGCATTTAAAATGAACCTGATTTATAAGGTGAGCTACAGTCAGCAATTAACGCAGAAACTGTAATCATGCTGCGATCCCGGGGTGAAAGTTCTTCCTCTCTTGCCCAAATGTCACCGAATAGAACATCATCATGAAGTTCAGCAAACTTTGGCGCAAATTCTCCTAATTGTTCTCTTCCGGCAGTTTGTTTATTTGCCATTCAGCAATCCCTCCATCTAAACTGTTTTTATTGCATGGAGAAGTATAGAGCTTAAAGTGTGCTTTAAGACAAGTCCCGAATATATAAACCCAGATTCAGCAGCTAACCACTTGTTTTGAGCTTGACTTAAAGTTAACTTTAAGTGTTACCTTCACAACATGCAGGATAGAGAGGTGAAGATCATGAATATTGCTCAGGTGGCAAAGCAGTTTGGCCTGACAGCCGCAACACTCAGATATTACGAACGTGTAGGATTAATCCCGCCTGTAAAACGAAAAGACAGCGGCATTCGCGACTATGATGAAGAAGATATCAAATGGATTGAATTCATTAAATGCATGCGAAATGCGGGACTATCGATAGAAGCGCTAATTGAATATACAACATTATTTACCGAAGGTGACCGTACGGTAGAAGCTCGAAAAAATATCCTGGCTGACGAACGACAGCGGCTGATAGAGAAGCGGAAAGAAATTGATGAAACAATTAAGAGATTAGACACAAAAATTAAAGATTATGATGGGAAATTGCGCGAAAATGAGGCAAAGCTCAAAAGCAGGCCTAAAACGGAAAGTCTTCACGGATCAGTGGAGCAAAGAAGGTAGCATTCTTTGCGTGTGAAGAGGGCAGGTTAAAACCAAGGATTTTGATTCTGGCCTGTTTTCTCCATCAAGAGATCGCATAAAAAGAGGTGGTTACGATTCCTTATTTGGATTGGAGAATTTGCAAACATTATCGGAGAACAGATGGAGAAAAGCGGTTAATCTATTTACGGTCATAGGACCCGAACAAACAGTGCTCATTTTGAAGCTGAGGAACAGTTGTGCACAATCAATACTGTTCCTCAGCAAATCACTCATTGTATGTTAAAGGGTTGGCAATTGAATGGCTGTATCAATATTTTTTAAATTCAGCTTGACTTGTTCGTCTGTGTTCCAAGGATGGTACCAGCCTTTTTCCATCATATAGCTTGAGAGTTGTTCGTGCATATCGAGTGCTTCTTCCAAATGACGGACAAGGACCTCCTTCACTTCAGGCGTTCCGGCTTCAGTTGCTGCCATCGCATAATTTCTGACTCCGTTTTTTGCTGCAATTAATAAGTCCATAGCAATGATTTGGTCTGTTAGAACATTCATGCCGGTCAGATATTCAATGATAGGATTCATTATTCAATCATCTCCTCATTCATGCTTTGCATTAGATAAAATAGAGGCGAATTCCTGCAGCTGCCGTGTGGTGATGTCAACGTCTTGCTGCATGATTTCTTTAAGCTTCGGATCAGATACCAGTGCTTTCATTGTTTTAGATTTCGTCAAACAAAGTGTCTTGAAAGCAGTCATTTCTTGAACCTCAAGCACTTCATGTAAGGCGTATTCCATTTCTGTAACCTCCGTTTTTTAAGGCTTTAACACAACTTTGATACAATCATCCATTTTTGAATCAAAAATGTCATAGCCATGCTTGGCTTCACTAAGCGGCAGGACATGGCTGACAACATCTCCCGGATCAATTTTGCCTGTCGATACTAGTTCAAACATGTACGGCATATAGTGGATCACCGGAGCCTGTCCAGAGCGTATATTGACGTTTCGCTGCATAATATC
Organism: Bacillus sp. FSL L8-0358; assembly: GCF_038593095.1. NCBI lineage: Bacteria > Bacillati > Bacillota > Bacilli > Caryophanales > Bacillaceae > Bacillus > Bacillus sp. FSL L8-0358. The sequence goes on along the minus strand of NZ_CP151962.1, from coordinate 2,625,465 downwards.
TCCTAACGGAAAACCGTTATATCTGCCTCCATACACACCTGTAATTTGTATGGTTCCTCCTTTGCGAACAGCTTGGGAAGCAATGACCAATGCACTCATCGTTCCGCCATGAAGCTTTAATCCGCTGGCAAGGAACTCGAGATCGCTCATTTTACCATCCATCCCAACAGCGTCAATGACTACATCCGCTCCGCCTTTCGTGATTTCCTTTAAATAATTCCCTGTATTCTCATGGTCTTCAAAATTAACGATTTCTACTTTGTTTGTACGTTTCGCATGCTGTAAGCGATAGTTTACATAGTCAACTGCTATGACGCGTTTTGCGCCTTTTAGCCAACAAAACTTTTGAGCAAACAGGCCGACTGGTCCGCAGCCGAGAACGATAACAGTATCGCCGTCTTTTACACCGGCATTGTCCACACTCCAAAAGCCGGTGGTCATAGCATCGGCAATCACGCTTAATTTCTCATCGGGTTCCTCACAAGATTCAGGGATTTTAAAATGGGTAAAATTCGCAAACGGCACTCTTAAATATTCAGCTTGCCCGCCTGGATAACCGCCAGTTTGCCCTGAATAACCGAAATAAGCACCCATATCTCCGTTGTCATTCGATTGATCACATTGGCTTTCCAGCTGGTTTTTACAAAAAAAACATTCACCGCAGGCGATCGTAAAAGGGATAATGACGCGGTCTCCTTTTTTTACCTTTGTAACCCCTGGCCCAACTTCTTCAACAATTCCCATCGCTTCATGGCCAATGACATAGTCTTCTTGCATATTAGGAATGAATCCATGGATTAAGTGTAAATCTGATCCGCAAATGGCTGTACTGGTGACTTTGATAATCATGTCATCGGATTTTTCAATCTTTGGATCGGGGACATCTTTGACAACAACATTTTTAATGCCTTGATACGTTACTGCCTTCATGCTTAAAACCTCCAGTGTTAGTGTTCATCAGGTGTCCGGTCAAACATCCCTTTTCGATTTGTTTCATCAGGAAAGAGGTTCATATTGCCGACCATGATCGTGTTTTTTGCAGAAAGCTGATCCAGCTTATACTGTTCGCTCAGCTCATATGGATGGAACCATTTTTTGCTGATCATCAGTTCCGTAATCTCTTGGTGCATCGCAATTCCTTGCATCAGCTGTTTCCGCAGCAAGGCTCTTACATCTGGTGAAGCGGTTTCTGTCAAAGCTACAGCAGTATTCCTTACGCCTTCCTTAGCTCGTATAAGAAAATCCATCGCGAATGTAGTGTCTGCTAGTTCAGGCACATTCAGCGAATTAATGGGGTCTAAATGATCATTATTCAAAGAGGCTTACCTTCCTTTCAATTGATGATTGGCGTTGGGCGGCTTTGAGGGACAGGGGCCTGAAATGAGGCACGCTCATACACCGCCTGTAATTCAGTAAGGTCTTGAATGGATTGCTGCACATCTTTTTGCATCAAGTCCTTCAGTTCTTGGTCAAACACAAGCCCTTGCATTAACTTTGATTTCGCTATACAAAGTGTTTTAAAGTTCACGATTTCATGTAAGTCAACAGCCTCGTGAGCTGCCAATGTTTGATGATCCATATTGATGTAACCTCCTTTTATCAACGTTACATTTCCCGAAATGACGTTGAAGCATACAGAAAGTACACTCGGTATCATTTTTTGTTTTAAGAATCGCTGTTTTTGCTCGTTAGCGTACATTTCTTATGACATGGAATAAACTGCACTTAAATCTGAAATAAGGTGAAGTATGGAAATTTATTTACGTAAACTTGACATAGTGCTGTCAGGTTTCCTTTTGTATCATTAAATTGGATGACCAGTAAAAAGTATGGTTTTATAGGAGGCACTCGATATGAAGCTGTTACAAATTAGACTGTTGGTGAATGATTTTAAGAAAAGCGTCGAGTTTTACAAAGATTCATTAGGACTTCCAATAAGTTGGTTAGAGAATGAAATGGAATATGCACTCTTTGATAATGGGGAAACGAAAATAGAGCTTTTATCTCGAGAAACGATGGCTGAAATCGTTGGAGAGGAAAAAAAGTCCTTGGAAGGAGAAGCTCAATCAAAATTTTTGCTTCAGTTTAAGGTAGAAGATGTTGATAAAACATATGACGATTTACACGAAAAAGGAGTTAAATGTGTGAATAAACCGCATGATCGCAAGGAATGGAGTGCCCGAGTTGCTCACTTCAGAGATCCAGATCATAATCTGATTGAAATATATAAAATGTTATGATTTTTCGACTTGCAAAATCATAGAATAACGTTTGATAACGTACCTCATCATTTTTATACGCCCTGGTAAAAGAAAGCAAAGTCATAATAGGTTGCGGACACTGAACTTGCAGCATTTACGCTGATTTGTTTGGTGTCCGTTTTTGATTGGTGAAAAAGGTGGAGTATCCATGAATCGAGGAGAAGCGTGGATACAAGGAAGCAGTACACTGATTGAGTTAATTGGTTGACACGAAGCCGCTTAATCCATGTCCTTTTTCCGGATTGTCAATCGTGCAAATGATTAAGAGCCAAATTGAACACACCATCAATATCAAGCCTGACTACCATTTATTTTGTATCCTTAATTGTCGAAAACATAGGAATAATTCCACTTTTGAAAGATCTAGTTTATGGTACATTGATAAATATATGGGAGGGGAGGGGGCATGGTATCTGAAAGTAAATCCTTAACTGGATGTAAGAAAGTCAAACGTACGGCATTTATAAGGGGAGGGTATAAGGTGAATAAGTTAAAGAGGCTAAGTATGCTAACGGTGATGATTGCATCTTTGTTCATTTTTTCTAGCCATGCACTTGCAGCTCAGTATTATACGGTTTCAACAAGCAGCGGTGCTCCTGTCAATATGCGCAGCGGCCCAGGTACAAGTTGGGGAATTGTAACGACCATTCCGAGCGGAACCCGCATCCCGATCTATTGCTACAAAACCGGTACAACTGTAACTGGAAAGTATGGAACGAGTAATATTTGGAATTACACAGAGCGGACGCTTGCCAGCGGGGAGATCGTTCCTGGATTTGTCTCTGATACATATATGTATACAGGCTCAGACGGTCCGGTTGTTCCTAAATGCAGCTGGTAGCATTGTTCTATTGTTTCTTAAAATGAAGGAATTGAAGAAAGAGGGATGACATTGACTAAACTGAAAATGCTGAGTATGTTAACCGTTATGATTGCATCTTTATTCATTTTTTCCAGTCAGGCACTTGCCGTTCAGTACTTTACTGTCTCAACAAGCAGCGGTGCGCCTGTCAATATGCGCAGCGGTCCTGGTACAAATTATCCTATTATGCTTTCCATTCCGAGCGGCTCCCGTGTTCCTTATTATTGTTACGCTTATGGAACGACTGTTACAGGGAAGTATGGAACGAGTAATATCTGGGACCAAATCCAGTGGAAAGATTCCCGGGGTGTCGTGAATATTGGATATGTTTCTGACACATATGTGTACACAGGTTCAGACGGCCCTGTCGGTTACAAATGCAATTAGCTAAATACTCCGTACAATAGAATCTCTTCTTAAGGGCCTATCTAGGACGAACCATACCAACAACAATAGTTGGTATGGTTTTTGTTGCGATGAAGTCTTCCATACCTGCATTTGTGGTGATTTTCAAAAGAGATTCATGATGTTAGACACTGGTTGTTGTTGAGGACAAAATAACGAGCCGCTTTAGAGTTGTATCTAATGGTATAAAATACGGAATTAAGATAGGAAATAATCAATAGGAGAACGTAATGTACAAACCTATTTTTCGATGAAATCCCTAATATCACTTTGGTTAAACATCTCACATTGCGTTCTCGTTAGTGAAAAGTTCTTTTTACGCTTCGTGAAATCTTCTCTAATTCTATAGTTAGTTTTACCTGTCCTATTATAAAAAATTTTAATCAATCCTTAACACGTATGTTTCTTTTCTTTTTCTAACATATCGTGTAACCTCTCAGAAAATTCTTTATGGTACATTGTGTACCCCGTATGATTTCCGGGGAATTCAACCAATTCTGTTTCAAATTGTTCCGCTAGGGCGTTCGCGCAACGATAAGGAAAAAGCTCCCGAGAAGCACTTCCGCCAGCTGGGAGTACCTTCATCGGTGAAGATGTAAACACAGTTTTTAATGCTTCGAAATCTAATGTATAGTTGAGAATTCCTTGAATTTCATACTCAGTGAAATACGTTGAATTGCCGAGAAGCCGCTTTGTCAGCACAGCCTTTGATTGTTCGTCTGTCTCTAATCTTGACATTAACTTAATGACTTCACTTCGATGATTTTTCTTAAGGTCTTCCATAAATTGCTCGGCTTGTTTCAGCTCATTTCCATGCAGAAGCTGCAATAAGATTGGTTCGTGTGGGATCATGACATGTACTTGTTCGGGATGGCGTATGCACAGATCAAGCCCGATAACAGCCCCGGAGCTGCTTCCAAATACGTATGCCGGCTTATTGGTGATTTTGGCTAGAAGACGGTGAGCATCGTCACTGTGTGTTTCCACACGGTAATCCTCAATCTGATTGGCGAGATTGCTGCGGGAATGGCCGCGGCGATCGTAAGTAACAACCGAGTACCAGTTAGCCAGATGATTGGCAACTTGATGGAACTTGTCGGCATCACCGCCTCCGCCATGAACCAAAAGAATGATGGGACCTGAGCCACGCACCTGATAGTGGATGTTCGCGCCGGGTACTTGCAACGTTCCATTGTTTATCGTCATTTGTAGGACCTTCCTTTCTTCTCATCTCCCTTAACTTTACACAATTGGCCAATGGTATCATATGCAGGAAATAACTAAGAAACAAACTCGCCATATAAAAAGCACTGATTATATTTCATCAGTGCTTCCGTTTTGTTTATTTAGAGTAGACAATTTTTTTTATTGTTTCATCAGAGAGGTGATATTCATCAGATAATTGATGAATGGTTTTGCCGTTTTTAAATGCTTTTTTAATAGAAGCGTTTCTGTCATCGATCAGCTTTCTTGTTCCTGAACACGCACCCCATTTTTGATGAGAGGATTCAGGTTTAGGGATATATATTGTTTTTCCTTGAACATACTTTTGAATTTCCGATATCAGCTTTTCAGGTAAAATAGCGGTTGCTTTTACATATGCCATTTCTGCCAGCTCCTTATTTTTTTATGTCAAATAAGGTGCAAAGCCACTATATCAGAAAAGCTTACTTGGGCGATCTTTTAGAAAGTCTACCCCATGCAAAGTATCGCCTTCCCAATAATAGGCTTTGCATGGGACGTTGCGGAATCTGGCATTCTCATCTTGCTTGCCATTTACATCACCTCCCTAACGATTTTCGATGATCATTTCCATTATAAAATAGAGTAAAGCCTTATGGCATCTTGTTAATTAAAGTTGAAGCAGTATGAAAATCAAGGGACCTTCCAAGTGAGAGGGGCTAAGGCTGATTGGCAATCAAAAGAGTAAGATTCAAGCTATATTACTTTAGGTTCAAAATATTGACAAATTGATGTATTTTCAACAATAGGGCAGTCTCTTCATGTATACTGAGTCTGTATTTACAATATTTAGAAAGGGGAAGTGCAATGAAAATCAGTATGCAAACAGCAGATTTTTGGAAAAAAACAGCGATCTCATTACTTGTTTTCACCATGTTTTTTACCCTGATGATGAGCGAAACGGTTTTTGCGGCGGGACTGAATAAAGATCAAAAGCGCCGGGCGGAACAGCTGACAAGTATCTTTGAAAACGGCACAACGGAGATCCAATATGGATATGTAGAGCGATTGGATGACGGGCGAGGCTATACATGCGGACGGGCAGGCTTTACAACGGCTACCGGGGATGCATTGGAAGTAGTGGAAGTATACACAAAGGCAGTTCCGAATAACAAACTGAAAAAGTATCTGCCTGAATTGCGCCGTCTGGCCAAGGAAGAAAGCGATGATACAAGCAATCTCAAGGGATTCGCTTCTGCCTGGAAGTCGCTTGCGAATGATAAGGAATTTCGCGCCGCCCAAGACAAAGTAAATGACCGTTTGTATTATCAGCCTGCCATGAAACGATCGGATAATGCCGGACTAAAAACAGCATTGGCAAGAGCTGTGATGTACGATACGGTTATTCAGCATGGCGATGGTGATGACCCTGACTCTTTTTATGCCTTGATTAAACGTACGAACAAAAAAGCGGGCGGATCACCTAAAGACGGAATAGACGAGAAGAAGTGGTTAAATAAATTCTTGGACGTACGCTATGACGATCTGATGAATCCGGCCAATCATGACACCCGTGACGAATGGAGAGAATCAGTTGCCCGTGTGGACGTGCTTCGCTCTATCGCCAAGGAGAACAACTATAATCTAAACGGACCAATTCATGTTCGTTCTAACGAGTACGGTAATTTCGTAATCAAATAAGCATTAAATGAATAAAACGGCAGCGTTTTTGTCGATGTTTAGCCAGCATTTTCAGCATGATGTGGAAAAGACAAGAGACAAACAAGCTCTTGTCTTTCCTAATATGATAGTTCAGTATAAATATATAAGAAAAATGTCAGTATTGAGTAATGAATGTATCACCAGGCGTATGCCTCAGGTGTCTCTCCTCCAGGTCCGGGAAAGATATCATTTAACATGCGGAGAATCTCCTTATCCAGACTGATTTCAACGGCTTTTATCGTATCACGCAGCTGCTCAACCGTTCGTGGTCCAATGATCGGCGCAGTTAAAACTGGATTCGCCAGCACCCATGCCAAAGCCACATTTGCTTCTTTTTCTCCTAGTTCTTTGCATAAATCTGAAAATTTCTCGAGTTGCAAACGATGTTTTTCAATTAAATCTGCTCTTTTTGCTGTACGAATTCCGGCATTGCTTTTCAATGCCTTCCCGCCAAGAAGCCCTCCTGCAAGGGGACTCCACGCCACTACTCCTAAACCAAGATCCCGTGCAGCCGGCAGCACTTCCATCTCAGCTGTTCGTTCTAATAAACTATACTTATGCTGTTCAGTGACGAGTCCCATGAATCGCCGTTTTTCAGCTTCAGCTTGCGCTTTAACTAAATGCCAGCCTGCAAAATTACTGGATCCAATATAGTCTACTTTGCCGGAGCGAACCTGAGTCTCAAAAGCTTCCCATATCTCATCCCACGGTGTCCGCCTATCGATATGATGCATTTGGTACAATTCGATATGATCTGTCTGAAGCCGCTTCAGTGATCCTTCCAGATGACGTCTGATTTTGTATAGAGACAAGCCCCTCATATCATTTGGTCCGTCATTCGGATCAGAAATCGGTTCATATACTTTTGTCGCCAGAACAACTTTCTCGCGGCGCTGTCCTCCTTGTGCAAACCATTTTCCAATGATGCTCTCTGTCAATCCTGCGTTTTTGCCCCAGCCGTAAATATTGGCAGTATCAAAAAATTGAATGCCGTTATCAAGCGCTTCATCCATGATACGGAACGCAGTCTTTTCGTCTGTATCAACTCCAAAATTCATCGTGCCTAAACATAAACGGCTCACCCGCAATCCTGTTCTCCCTAAATAGGTATACTCCACAACAAACCTCTCCTTTATCATTATTTTTTGCAACAGCTGCAATACAATTGATTCAACAATTGTTTCGCTCTTTGTTACGATTAAAAAGACGAAGCAAATGTAAAGCAGACGCAAAATTATAGGAGGTTTTTTCAAATGAATATAGAGGATCTATGGGATCAATTTCATCAGCCGTTAAAAACATATATTTCACATAGGGTTAACGATCAATCTATCGTTGATGACCTCTTGCAAATCGTATTTATGAAAATACAAGTGCATCTCCCAAATCTGATCGATGAACAAAAGATCGACAGCTGGATTTATCGGATCACTAGAAATACGATTATTGATTTTTACCGTACAAAAAAAACAAGCGAAATATTGCCTGATGTTCTACATTTTAATGACAGTGCAGAGGAAGAAAATTTCACCAAGGAAGCAACTGTGTGTATTCGATCGACCATCAAACGGTTGCCTGAAAAGTATCGAGAGGCTCTCGAGTTAACTGAATTCCAGGGGTTATCACAAAAAGAGTTGAGTGAAAAGCTCGGCATTTCTTACTCGGGAGCAAAATCAAGGGTACAACGCGGACGGAGAAAATTAAAACAGCTGCTTGAGGGGTGCTGTCATATTGAAGCGGATCGATATGGAAATATCGTAGACTTTCGCATTTTAAAGGAATAACTGATGAACATAGTCAGTTATTCCTTTAAAATAGGCCATCCGCATGAAAAGCATTTTCCCTTTGATGTTTGCAAGAGATGCATGTATAATATAAATCGTAATGTTTTCGATTTAATAAAAAAGGAGTGTTGGAATGAACATTTTATTTTCAAAGCGGCTAGGCATATTAACGATTGGTTCATTACTAGTTTTGGCAGGATGTCAGACTTCCGGTTCTTCTGCAGGTGAGTCTAATCAAACAACATCATCCTCAGCAGTTGAAGAAGACTCTTCCAAAACGCAAGAGCAAACATCTGACAGTCATACACACGAACATTCTCACGATCATAGTCATGCGCATGATGAAGAAACAGAAAAAATATATGAAGGCTATTTTAAAAACAGCCAAGTAAAGGATCGCTTACTTTCTGATTGGGAAGGAGATTGGCAATCTGTATATCCATACCTGCAAGATGGTACTCTTGACGAAGTGTTTTCATATAAATCAGAATACGAAGGCGGCAAGACAGCTGAAGAATATAAAGAGTATTATAAAAAAGGCTATCAAACAGATGTTGACCGTATTGTAATCCAGAAAGATACTGTAACGTTCTTCAAAAATGGAAAAGAATATTCTGGTAAGTATACGTATGACGGATACGAAATTCTAACCTATGATGCGGGCAATAGAGGGGTAAGATACATATTCAAACTAGCTAAAAAAGCAGAAGGGCTGCCTCAGTATATTCAGTTTAGTGATCATAGTATTTACCCGACTAAAGCTAGTCATTACCATCTCTATTGGGGGGACGACCGTGAAGCTTTACTTGATGAAGTCAAAAACTGGCCTACCTACTACCCGTCAAAAATGGATGGACACGATATTGCCCATGAGATGATGGCTCATTAAATGATGATTACTCTATGAAAGTTGTTCTGCCATAGCCATTTTTTTCTGTGGAGAATTGATAGAATGGGTAAAAAACTGATTGAGACCATTCAGGATCCGCCACATTATTGTGACGTGCATACCTTGAGTTCATCCCACATGAAGAGTAGAAGAAACCTATTTCAAAATAAAATCATTGGATGTATGGCAGTAGATTCCGCTTGAAATCTATAGGCTTATACAAAGCAAAAAAGAGACCCAAAGACCGCAAAGCTTCTTCAAGAAAGCTTTGCGGTCTTTTATATGATTCATCTCACCATAAAAAGGTATTTCAACTTTCTCTTTTGATCGACAATAGTCCATAAAGAGAAGAACATTTCCCTCACAAGTCGTGGCAGTAATCTCCATAGGTGTGTTTGCATGGCCCCACTTTAATGGTTTTGTTTAAATCTAATAAAAACAGACGCCATAAAGATTTCTTATGGCGTCTGATGGATATGAGGTAAGGTGTGTTCTTAATAGCCACCAAAGAAAGATGTCCCAACGATGATTAATAGGATGAATAGAACTACAATTAATGGAAATGACCTCATAACATCACCTTCCTTAAAAGAGGATAGTACATGATATGCAGATCGAGCTTATTCGATAGTGATACTAGTTTAATTGATGTAAAAATATTTTTTAGCCTAAGGCTGGACTGCTAACTGATCTATATTAGTTATGGGATCATACTTATCATTTTGGAATGAATCCGTTTCAAAGTGATGTGTTGTTCTCGGCCAATCGCTGGCTAATCTTCCTGATGCAATCGAGCTATATGAAGACATCCCTCTTTTATGGAATTACACCCAAAACTTCTCTCTCTTGCAGACCCTTAATCATTTGACTTGCATATCGAGCGTAAGCATGCCTCATCTAATAATAAAGTGCATTTGTTTTAACATTTTTAAGACAGTGATGCACACCTTTTGCGTTGAGCAAATGGAACAGGTTCAGAAGGGGCGAGCTGCTCCTTACTTTACCCAGATAAAAGACGGAGATAGACGGCATGTACCGAAGCTAACTGAAAGTTAAATTGAAATGAAAAAAGGGGCATGTTAAGCCCCCTTTAAGACTATCGAGAGCTTCTCAATAGCCTAACGCATTGTATGTTTAACATGTTTTAATTTTTCACAACGGATAAACTGACACTGTTGCCTGAGACAGTTACTTTTGCGAAGTCTTGTGTATCAATTACAGGTGTTATTGCTTTGTTGTCGATGGTGATGTTTGTAAAAGATGTTGAAAAATTTGATTTGATAGATTGGCGTGAACCTGTTGTTGCAACTGTAGCGAGCGCTTTCCATTTTGAGATGGAGCCGACATTTGTTTTGCTGATTTCTGAAATGAGACGGCCGTTGTATCCCGCATTGTTCGTGCCCCAGTATGTAGCGCGGGTATTGCCGTTAAGGTTTTTGTAGATGGTAAGTTGTACGGTGCTGCCGGGACGGAAGCCTTTCGTATTCGTGAATTGGCTTCCTCCTTCGAGGTACTGAACCTGATCCTGCCCTTTTGAACCAACTTTCATATATGGTTTCCATACATTATATTTATCACTGTACTGAAACCCGATATCGGATTCTGTGCCTCCGCTAAAGCCAGAGTAGATGTAGGCTGTCCCATTTGAAACCTGAATGGAGCTAGGAAGCTGGATTTTCGTAACAAAAATGGCACCAGTGCTGTTCAAGTAAGCCCTCCCGCCGATTCCATCAGTTAGCTGTGATGCAGCTTCTGCGGTTTTTGGGCTAATAATACCCGGCACATCTACTGCACATGTGCCAAAAAGCACAGTTGCCGTAAGCGCACCCGCAAGCAGTCCTTTTTTCATCATCATTATTTCCCCCTATTATTATAATTAAAAAACGCTATCATCTTGTATTATAAAACATTATGAAAATAATTCCATAATTAACATGCAAATAGACACAGGATTTACACATTATGACTTTTTATATCTGGCAAACGGTCGATTCGCAATCTCGAAAAATGTCCTGTGAAGTGTACATGTTACGATAACTTTTCAATCGATACTTGTGCTTTATTGAAATAGAAAAGCTATAGAGATGGGGGAGAAATAAGAGGGGAAAGAGCGAAAACACTGTAATCAGAGATGTGTGCATAACTCAATTGTATGTTAGAAAAAAAGTGGGCTTTTTAAGCCCGCTTCTTAGTTCATGTTTCCCTTCAGGAGACTGTCTTTTTCATTTACATTGGATAACAAACCCGAGAATTCATACTTCTCTCTTTTGTAAATTTACTGAAAAATTGTTTATAACCAGAGCCCCTTACATTCAATGTCCAACATGACTCTTTTGAGTTTCATCTAATATTTCAAACAATCTTTTGTACTTTGATATGACTTCTTGGTCTACAATTTTATGGCCAGAATTGAAAAAGGTGATTGAGCCCGATCCTTTACCAAGCTGATTACGATCTGCAAGAACTTTTTTCAACTGTTTTGCAGTACCGACACTGCCTGAAATAATATCAACTTTTATCCCAAACAGTTTTTCAAAACTGTTTTTGAAAAACGGAAAATGAGTGCATCCTAACACAATCGTTCCGTATTGTTTCAAATCAAAAGAAGATAGTTCGTTCTTTAGATATTTAATGATTTTGTCTTCACTAAAATCAAAGTTCTCAGCAAATTCAACTAGTCCTGGAAGAGCTAAGCAATCAACAAGGTCATGGTGATCAATTTCTTTAACTAGATTATGAAATTTCTCTTCTTTAAGCGTCAAATTAGTAGCAACTACGAGAACTCTTTTTCTTTCCTCTGTACATTTATTTATAGCAGGCTTTACAGCGGGTTCGATTCCGATTATCGGAAAGTCGAAGTTTCTCCGAAGATCCTCTATCGCAATGCTAGTGGCTGTATTACACGCAATAACAAGAGCTTTGATATTTTGACTGGCCAGGAATTCAGCTGCATTGAAAATATATTCTTTAACTTTACCCTTTGATTTTTCACCGTATGGAACGTTTAACGTATCTGCATAAAAAATGTAATCTTCATAAGGAAGAACTTTTATGGCTTCATACAATACAGTCATGCCACCAATTCCAGAATCAAAAAATCCTATTTTCATCACTTCTCACGCTTTCTGTCTCATTCTTTTCTTATCATATGACTTTATATCATCTGAATCAAACGAAAAACAACCATTTTACTATTCGAATGTAATATGGGAGCTATCGATTTTTCGAATAGATAGCAAAATTTGAGAAGAGGAGATTAGATCGAAATGTTGGTGATGTATTGTGGTTGTGGTGAAATCATTAAGATCGCATCGTATCAATGGGATGATTGGTAACCCGATTCAATTAGCTTTGAAAATGTAGGAGTATTGAGATTTCCAGAGTCAGAGGATGAAATTACGAAAAAAAGCAAACTGCCTGTCGAAGTTTGCTTTTTGCTCTATCAATGAGGTGCGCCTATATTTTTATATCCTCTTGGCAAAGCTGATTTAAAAGCTGCTTAACCGACATTTCCTCAGTCAATGACCGTATCCCTTGACCTGCCCATAAAGACATGTGATCATGGTTCTTTTGAAGTGAAGCCTTCTGTCTCATTGCCTTCGTTAGTATATTTTGATAAGGGTACGGAAGGGTTTGTGTCTCAAACTGTTCATTTTCTTCCATCCATTTATTTACGATTCCTCTGGCCTCTTTACCTGAAAATAATGTCGTAAGCTTTGTATCTGCTTCGTTTGCTTCTAGTATTTTCTGTTTATGTACTGGATGTGCGTTACTCTCGTGACAAATTAAAAAGGCAGAACCGATTTGAGCTCCTTGGGCTCCAAGGGTTAAAGCTGCTTTTACTCCTCTGTGGTCCATAATTCCCCCAGCAGCTATGACAGGTATGCTCAGTGCATCTGCTGCTTGTGGAATCAGAGCCATTAAACCTACGGCAGATTCACCTTTGGAAGGTAAGAATGCTCCGCGATGTCCACCGGCTTCACTTCCTTGAAGGACTACTATATCCATTCCCCGTTCTTCCATTAACAATGCTTCTTCTACTGTTGAAGCGGTTCCTATTAAACAGCATCCAGCGGTTTTTAGCTCCTTTACTGCGTCTTCAGGCGGCAGATCAAAAGTGAATGAGCAAGCCTTAACCTTGGATTTTAAAATAAGATCAATTTTTTGATAGAAGTCATCCCACTCTTCTTGTACAGATGTGAATTGATTTACTTGATTAGCTAACGGTATGTTTTCTTTCCACTTTTTAATCTGATCTTTTGGTGGCATCTCTAGACCTAGCGGAACAAACACATTCACTTGAAAAGGAGCGTCTGTCAGCTCAAACATTTCTTTTATTTGTTGTTCTAGCAGGTCTGGTGTAAGATACCCCGATGCTAAGCTGCCAAGAGCACCTTGATTCGAAACTGCAGATGCAAGTCGGGGCTTTGTAATACCGCCAGCCATTGGAGCTTGAATAATCGGTTTTGTTAAGGAAAACTTCTTCATAAATTCATTCATACCGAATCCCCCCGTTTAGACATGATTTTTGAAAAAAGTGTCATTTTAAAATTTACTCAAAAACTCGTATTCGCTTAAATATATCGTTTTCCTTCTTTTTGTCAATCTCTCATACCAGTTAACATGACGATAAAGCAAGGGGGGATTAAAGTGTGTCAAAGATAGTGTCGTCCCATGGCGGCTCTACAAAAAACTGAATATTTATGTAGTCCTTCATAGTTGATATCTGATTTTGAGATGTCTTGCATCTTAATTTTGAATGATATATAGGAGAACATCATATAAAATAAAGCTTAGAAGAATACATCACATTCAAGAGTAAAAAAATCTATAAGACGTACAGGTCAATATTCGATTTTACAGTTAGATATTAAGGCTGAAACGGAGGAACATGCGATGCGAAGTGAGCAGGAAATGATGGACATTTTCTTGGACTTTGTTTTGAACGATGAGAGAATCCGATTGGTCACTTTGGAAGGGTCACGTACAAACAGAAATATCCCTCCTGACAAGTTCCAAGATTATGACATCTCGTATTTTGTAACTGATGTAGAATCTTTTAAAGAAAATGATCAGTGGCTCGAAATTTTTGGGAAGCGCATTATGATGCAAAAACCAGAAGATATGGAGCTTTTTCCTCCCGAATTAGGTAATTGGTTTTCATACATTATTCTTTTTGAGGATGGCAACAAATTAGATCTAACCCTTATTCCAATTCGTGAAGCAGAAGATTATTTTGATAATAACGATGGTTTGGTTCAGGTCTTGCTCGATAAGGATTCGTTCATCAACTATAAAGTGACCCCGAATGATCGCCAATACTGGATGAAAAAGCCGACTGCAAGGGAATTTGATGATTGCTGTAATGAGTTCTGGATGGTTTCGACTTACGTAGTAAAAGGACTAGCAAGAAATGAAATCCTTTTTGCCATTGACCATTTAAATGAAATTGTACGTCCTAATTTATTGAGAATGATGGCCTGGCATATCGCATCTCAGAAAGGGTATTCATTTAGTATGGGGAAGAACTATAAATTTATGAAACGGTACCTTTCAAATAAAGAATGGGAGGAACTCATGTCTACATATTCTGTGAATGGGTATCAGGAAATGTGGAAGTCTTTATTTACTTGCTATGCATTATTTAGAAAGTATTCAAAAGCTGTATCAGAAAGTTTTGCATATAAGTATCCTGATTACGATGAAGGCATCACTAAGTATACGGAAGGTATTTATTGCTCAGTAAAGTGATAAGAATATAGGATTGTCTTCATTTGATATTTGATTCTCGCTGACAATGGAGACCAAGGAGTCACCATGTTTGAAAAAGATGCGTAAATCATTACGTTTAAGAATGTCTACGCATTTTACTATGATTATTCTTGTCCAAAATTTTTGTTCTTTTTAACGAAAAGAGGCATTATAATTAACCTATAGGTACATTGAAAAAACAAAAGAATAAAAAGGAGGATTTTTGTGTTTCAAACCTTAGACCATTTTTTGAAATCTTGGGAGTTCGAAGCAGATGCTACACAGAAACTATTAAATAGTCTAACTGATGAATCACTTAAACAAGAAATAACTTCACAAAATTGGACTCTAGGCCGTATTGCTTGGCATACTGTTGCTGCCATTCGCATCATTACCTCAAACACAGACTTAACGTTCCATGCCCCAGCTGAAGATTATCCTGTTCCAACTTCAGCTCAGTTTATAGCTGACAGCTATCATCAAGCCAGTAATGCATTTGTACAGGCATTAAAAACCCAATGGACTGACCATACACTTCAAGAACGTATCAACTTTATCGGACAACAATTGCCTAACGGTTCACTTTTGATGTTTTTAATTCAACATCAAAATCACCATCGGGGACAAATGACTGTTCTTATGAGACAAGCAGGTTTAACTGTTCCAGGTATTTATGGTCCAGCAAAAGAAGAATGGGCAAAATTTGGTTTGGAAGCCCCGAAAATGTAATCAACCTTTTTATAAAAAAGTTACGTTATGACAACATATAAGAAGATGTTTTGATCTATCTTTTTTCAAAACATGTTCTTTTTTTGTTCGTTTACCAATGATAAGAACATATTCGAATCATTTTTATTCCAAACACTTCAAATGACAACGTTCTTCCGCTTTATTGTTGGCCTATTCCCAACGATGTAAGTATAATTTTTAATGCTGTCAAATCTTCTAGATACACATATCTATAGATTCCTCTCTAACAAAACCCCCACTTTTTCTGCCATCACTCGAGGTGGGTAAGGCATTTCGTTTTTCAACCACCATTCGACTAATCCTACGTATGCATTTGCAACAAATTCAGCAACGACCTATGGTTCAGAAATTCCAATGAAACATTCAGGTGTTGCTCAATTTGGAATAGAAGCAGCTGCGCCAAAAGGAGAAAGAGTCTAGCTGAGTTGCAACAAATGGATATAAGAGAGGAACGTCTTCTCAAAAGGGAAGGCAGATTATTACTGTAATTCATACAACGAGTAAAGCCTCCCAGCGATAAGCGAGGTCAATATTCAGCTTTTATGGTATATTCATTACTTCGTTCGACAAATTCTGCAAATTGTAGACAACTTCCTGATTATTTGGATAATTAACTGGATAGGAGGGGAATAGTTGTCATATTTCATTATACTTATCATCGTTCTATTAATCGGAGCATTGGTAACAGCAGCAGTCGGTATCATCTCTTCAAAAGTAGAGGTAATCTCGCCGAAAACTACAATAGAATCTAAAGAGGAAGAACAGAAAAGTTTTTATACGCTGAAATAAAGCAGAGAAAGAGCATCTCCTAGGGGGGTGTTTTTTATAGAGGAGTTGGAAAAACTGAATCAGACTAATTTACTTTTAAGATTCACCCTTGAAATCGCTGCACTAATCTCCTTAGGGGTGTTTGCTTGGATAAGCTTTAATGGTTATTTTAAATATGTTTTAACTTTGGTTTTGCCTATTGCAGTTATGATTGTCTGGTCTGTATTTGCAGTACCTCATGATCCTAGTCGAAGTGGACAAACTGTAATAGCTGTAAAAGGGATAACAAGGTTAGTTATTGAATTATTGATCTTTGCAATGGCTGTTGCAGCGCTTTATTTTAGTCATTTAAAACCAGTTGGTATTGTCTTTTTATGTCTAATAATACTCCACTACATCTTTTCAGCTGAGCGTATCAAATGGCTTCTAAATCAATAGTTTCTAATTTCGGCACTCGTTATTAGAGTGCTTTTTATCATTCTCTGTAGAGCCAGTGATTCTCAGATTAGATTATTGAAGGTTAACGGCTTGGGCACAGTTGCAGTTTAGAACGCATTTTCCAATAAAGAGGGCGCTTATTTGAAATTCATCATTAAACAATTGTACAAAAGTAAAATTTGTATTTAAAATGTAGTAATAAATAGAAATTCTACGTAGGAGGCTATCTTGTGGAAGAAAAGAAAAAAGCTTTAATCATTGTGGATGTGCAAAAAGCCTTTGATGATAAAAAATGGGGGGAACGAAATAACGTAAAGGCGGAAGAAAACATTAGTAAAATACTAAAATTATGGAGAGAAAAAGGATGGACAGTCATATACATACAACACACTTCTGATAAACCTCATTCTTTATTCCATCCAAAGAATGAAGGGTTTGCGATAAAGGAAATAGTTAAGCCTATGGATGAAGAAAGCATTATAACCAAGACAGTAAATAGCAGCTTTATTGGAACGAATTTAGAAGAACTCTTAAAATTAAATGAAATAACAACTGTAGTAATAACTGGTTTAACCACGCCTCACTGTGTATCAACAACCACAAGAATGAGTGGTAATTTAGGGTTTGATACATACCTGATTTCAGATGCAACAGCAGCCTTCGGAATGAGAGACCAAAATGATACATATTATGATGCGGCGACTATTCATAATATATCTCTAGCTACATTGCATGATGAATTTGCCACAATATTGACAACTGATCAATTAATAAATGATTTTATAAAAACTCACTGATGAAAAACATTTTGCACAGTAAAACGGCAGGCGCCTTTCCAATAGGAAGGGCGCATTAATTCGATTTCCTGCTTTACTTGCTCAAAGGAGATGTATCAATGTTTCTTTATCGACAAGCAAGGGCAGATGAATGAAGCAAAGTGGCAAAGCTATTCCATGAATTTTTCAATCAATATCCTTTTATGGATTTACTCGTAAAACGCGAAAAAAAGATCATTCATTTATTTTTCAAATGCATAAAGTACTGACAAGAGCATATTTTAAAAAGCATTTCTTTTTTGTTGACATTCAGAATGGTGAAATTGTTGTTGCCGCTCTATTAAAACATCGTAATAAACCCGACATTAACTTGATCGATTATATAGCAGCAGGGGGGATAACATTAACAAAATGAGGCTGAAAAAATCCTACAAATCCTTAAAAGAGCCGGCATGGTATTTAGAAGTATTAGGAGTTTCGCCATCTTATCAGGGAAAGAGTTTGGGCATAAAATGATTAATGACTGTCTCATACCTTTTATTTCAAAATGCGGGGGCGGCATTTTGGCCCTTATCACGAATACTGATCTCAATAGATCATTTTACAAATCGTCCTGATTTTATATTTAAAGATTATCATAACCTTTCATAAAGATGGAGGTCGAATGAATGTCTTCAAAAGAAAAAAATAGTGTAACCATTTTGACGGAAAGTCAATTGTCTTCGAGAGCATTTAAAGATGAAGCGTATGAATTTTATAAAGAATTGCGAAAATCACAGCCTCTCTACCCATTATCTTTAGGAGCTCTGGGGAAAGGCTGGCTCATATCGAGATATGATGATGCAATACATTTATTAAAGAATGAAAAATTAAAGAAAAACTATGAAAATGTATTTACCGCAAAAGAAAAACGTCCTGCTCTATTGAAGAATGAAGAGTCTTTAACAAAACATATGCTTAATTCAGATCCCCCTGATCACAACCGCTTGCGAACTCTTGTTCAAAAAGCATTTACGCATCGGATGATTTTGCAGTTGGAAGACAAAATCCAGCATATCGCAGATTCTTTATTGGATAAAGTGCAGCCCAACAAATTCATGAACCTAGTAGACGATTATGCGTTTCCATTGCCGATTATCGTGATAAGTGAAATGCTCGGCATTCCCTTGGAAGATCGTCAAAAATTCAGAGTGTGGTCGCAAGCAATTATTGATTTTTCAGATGCCCCTGAAAGACTTCAGGAGAATGACCACTTGTTAGGGGAGTTTGTTGAATATCTGGAATCCTTAGTTCGCAAAAAAAGGAGAGAACCTGCAGGAGATTTAATCAGTGCATTAATTCAAGCGGAAAGTGAAGGCGCACAATTAAGTACAGAAGAATTGTACTCGATGATTATGCTGCTTATCGTTGCAGGTCATGAAACAACCGTAAACTTAATCACCAATATGACATATGCTCTGATGTGTCACGGTGATCAATTTGAAAAGCTCCGCCAGCAGCCGGACCTGATGAATTCAGCCATAGAAGAAGCATTGCGGTTTCACAGCCCTGTTGAGTTAACGACTATTCGCTGGACGGCTGAACCGTTTATACTGCATGGGCAGGAGATTAAACGGAAAGACGTGATCATCATTTCTTTAGCATCAGCAAACCGTGATGAAAAGATATTTCCAAATGCCGACATATTTGATATTGAAAGAAAGAACAACCGCCATATTGCTTTTGGCCATGGCAATCATTTTTGCCTTGGTGCACAGCTAGCCCGTTTAGAAGCAAAGATTGCGATTTCCACCTTATTACGCCGCTGTCCAAATATACAGTTAAAAGGCGAAAAGGAACAAATGAAATGGAAAGGGAATTTTCTGATGAGAGCACTAGAAGAACTGCCGCTTAGTTTTTAATTTTTGGGGGATATGTGATTTTCAAACATATCTCGTTTTACTCCTCAAATTAGATTAAACGATAGTAAAAGCTGTAACATAAAAATTTGATATGATAGCTTTTCAAAAACAAAGTTTAGCATTATTTATGCCTACCGGGCATGAAAATGTCTTGCAAACACCAATAGTTTCCCCCTATCGGTGTTTTTTATTTGTTTTCAGCCTCATTTGGACAAACAGCTGTTACATAGAAAACGTTTGTTAAGATAAAATAATGGAGGGCATAGTTTCTGATGAGAAAAATAATGATAGATGGAAAAGACTTTGAAAATATAGAAGTTTTACATGATGTTTTAAAAGATAAACTAGACTTCCCAAACTACTATGGGAGAAATTTAGACGCTTTATGGGATTGTCTGACAGGGTGGGGGATTTGCCGCTCACTTTAGTCTTGATACATTTTGAGTTCAGCAATACATTTTTAGGTTCATACGCTGATGATGTATTAGAAGTTTTACAAGAGGCTCAAGAGGAACTAAAGGACGAGTTTAAAATAATAATAGAGTAGACCTTCTTTTCTGATTTTTTGGAATTGAATACATAGGCCAGCAATAGATATTCCATGTTATTCCTAGGAGGGACATGCATTTTTTTATTGTGGTTTACATAATTCTCCCATGACTTCTTTCTGATGTAAGTTAATTTAATTATGAGTTAATCGAGAGTAATTTTATTCTGTAAATAATCATTTAGAAGGATTTAAATTTAAATAATATTTGATTAACGAATAAAAATTCGTTATGATTTAAATCATATGAAATATAATTCTATTGAAGGTATTGGGGGTTATAAAATGGGTATTACGCTTGACGAAACTGATAAGGCCATTTTAAGAGAATTGCAGGAAGATGCTTCAATATCAAATTTAAATTTATCTAAGAAAATTGGGCTTTCACCATCAGCTTGCCTTGCAAGAACAAAGAACCTATTAGAAGCAGGTATAATTAAAAAGTTTACGACTATTGTTGATGAGAAAAAACTTGGAATCGAAGTCACAGCACTAGCTCTCATCAACTTATCACCCTTAAATAGGGAGACAATTCATTCATTTTTAGAGGATATAAACAAATTCCCACAGGTTCAAGAATGCTACACACTTACAGGAAGCCATGACTATATGCTTAAGATTGTGGCGAAGGACATGGAGAGTTATCGGAATTTTATCATTGATTCATTAATGCAGAACCCTGCTATTAGTGGAGTTGACACAAGCATAGTCATGAGTACAGAAAAAAGAACTGTCAGTGTGCCAATTGATGAAATGTAGGAGGTTGTTGATTTGAATAAAAATAAAGAATCGTTACATTTAAGCTCTCCTGCTATAAACACTCATATGAATAAGAGAAGTCAAATATGGGCTGCATTTCGTTCTGCATTCCCATATACAATTCCGATTTTTGCGGGGTTTTTATTTTTGGGGATAGCTTATGGAATCTTTATGCAGTCTTTGGGATTTAGCGCAATCTATCCAATCATCATGAGTTTTATGATATTTGCGGGCTCAATGGAGTTTGTTGCAGCGAATTTTTTACTTGGTGCGTTCAACCCTATGAATGCTCTTTTTTTGACGTTAATGGTCAATGCCCGGCATTTGTTTTATGGAATTTCCATGCTGGATAAGTACAGGGGGACTGGAAAGAAAAAGCTTTATCTGATTTTCGGAATGTGCGATGAATCATTTTCTATTAATTATACCGCTAATGTTCCGGCGAATGTTGACAAGGGCTGGTTTATGTTTTTTGTGACACTGCTTAATCATTTATATTGGGTCGCGGGGGCAGCGATAGGAGGTATTTTTGGGTCGTACGTGAAGTTTAATACCGAAGGGCTTGATTTTGTGATGACTGCTCTGTTTATTGTGATATTCATAGAACAATGGATGAAAGAGAAAAAGCATTACAGTGCTCTCACAGGGCTTGGACTTTCAGTAGGCAGTCTTATCCTTTTTGGCGGAAACCAATTTATTATTCCTGCTATGCTTGCCATTTTAGGGGTACTGACTGTACTGAGAAAACCATTGGAGAAAGCTGAGGTTTCCGTATGACGATGACTATGATGCAGCAAATGATTACCATTGCAATGGTCGTGCTTGGAACAATGCTGACACGGTTCCTTCCATTCATGATTTTCCCTTCAGGCAAACCGACACCGAAATATGTACAGTATCTTGGTAAAGTGCTGCCATCAGCGGTAATCGGGCTTTTGGTCATTTATTGTTTAAAAGATGTGAGTCTGCTTTCTGGAAGTCATGGTATTCCTGAATTGGTTGGGGCAGCTGCAGTTGTACTGCTTCACTTGTGGAAGAAAAATATGCTTCTTTCCATAGCGGGGGGAACCGTTGTTTATATGGTTTTGGTGCAATTGGTTTTTTAACCGATATGGGAAACTATCAACATGATCATGCTTTTTATTGAACTTGATAAAAATATATAAACTGACACAAGCTTATTTTGGAATCAACACTGTGCCAGTGCAAATAGCATCTGTAATGTTTCCTGGCTATTCAAGAAGTGTCTACTTTAATCGGAGGATGTATAATGTCAAAAAAAGTGTCTGCTTCCTATATCATCATTATAGGATTAATGCTATTTGCATTGTTTTTTGGAGCAGGAAATCTCATTTTTCCGCCTATGCTTGGTCAAATGGCTGGGAAAAATGTATGGATCGCTAATGCAGGTTTCTTAGTGACCGGAGTTGGATTGCCATTACTGGCTATAACAGCATTTGTTTTTTCGGGTAAACAAAACTTACAGTCGTTAGCCAGCCGTGTTCACCCGGTGTTTGGCATTGTATTTACGACGATTCTCTATTTGGCAATCGGGCCTTTTTTCGCTATCCCGAGATCAGGAAACGTATCGTTTGAAATTGGGGTAAAACCTTTTTTATCAAATGATGCAGGCCCTGTCTCATTGATCATATTTACAATATTATTTTTCGCATTGGCATGCTTGTTATCACTTAATCCTTCAAAAATCATTGATATAGTTGGAAAATTTTTGACGCCAATTAAGCTGACATTTATCGGATTGCTTGTAGTGGTAGCTCTTATTCGCCCAATTGGAACCATTCAAGCACCATCAAAAGGGTACACATCACAAGCGTTTTTTAAAGGATTTCAGGAAGGATACCTCACTCTGGATGCCCTTGTAGCATTTGTTTTTGGAATTATCATTGTGAATGCATTGAAAGAACAAGGAGCTTCTACCAAAAAACAGCTGATGGTTGTTTGTGCAAAAGCAGCCGCGATTGCAGCTGTACTCTTAGCAGTTATGTATACAGCCCTTTCCTATATGGGGGCTTCCAGCGTTGAAGAACTGGGGATTTTAGAAAATGGAGCAGAGGTTTTGGCTAAGGTTTCATCCTATTATTTTGGATCTTATGGTTCAATCTTATTGGGCTTAATGATTACAGTGGCGTGTCTGACGACAAGTGTCGGACTGATCACAGCGTGTTCTTCATTTTTTCATGAATTATTTCCGAACATTTCTTATAAAAAAATTGCTGTCGTTTTATCAGTGTTTAGTACGCTTGTCGCAAATATAGGATTAACCCAGCTCATTAAGGTGTCAATGCCTGTCTTACTGACGATGTATCCTATCGCGATTTCCTTAATATTTTTAACGTTTTTGCATTCTGTATTTAAAGGGAAGACAGAAGTGTATCAAGGCAGTTTATTATTCGCATTCATCATCAGCTTATTTGACGGTTTGAAGGAGGCGGGAATAAAAATTGAAGTTGTGAATCATATTTTCACTCAGATTCTTCCTATGTATAACATAGGGCTGGGGTGGCTCATTCCAGCTATTGCAGGCGGAATATGCGGCTATATACTGAGTATATTCCGAGCAAAAACAAGTTGATCAATCAACAGCAATATCACTCAGATCTGCAGGAAGGATAAAGTGCTTGTTCGCCGGTTGCATTGCTTATTAAATGTGTTCAACTAAATTTACAATCATCCTTCCTCTTGCTTCGCCTCTTCGTAAGGTAGGAAGAACATCCGGTAATTGATCAAGGAGTTTACAACCACGAATACTATTCGAAATACGAGAAAGACCTCTCCCTAGCAAAGGCGTTAAACCCAAACGTATTAATAGCTTTGGAAATTACAATGAGCCCTTTAACTGTAGAGAGGGGTGGTCCTGTTCGGCTTGTTGTTTCCGGCTATTATGGAACTAATTCTACAAAATGGCTGACTCATTTGACTGTTTCAGGTTCCCGAAGCAACAGTGCTTTCACTGCCAAATATTATGTTGACTGAGAAGTAGTAGATGGACAACTAAAAGAGTCACCGGTATGGGCTGTTAGCCCAAACAGTATTATTGTACATCCGCAGAATGGACAATTGGTTAAACTCGAAGAGATTGATATTTTCGGTTGGACATGGGCAGAACATCCAATTGTAACAGTTGAAGTATCCACTGATGGAGGAGAGAGTTGGAAAGAAGCTCAAGTTAAAGGTCGTAAGAGTGTTGAGTGGCAGAAATTCTCTTTCCGTCGGCACCCGAAATCTGTAGGTGAATATTTAATAGTTGTGAGAGCGATTGACTCTTTAGGAAATAGTTAGCCTTTAACTTCAAGACGCAACCAAGTGTCTAGGGCAATGATCTTCGTTCAAAATTCTTTGAATGAGGAAAATCTACATTCTAATGTCGACTAGGTTTCACAATTCAGAGTGCAAAATCACGAAGAAAAAGCAAACTACATACCGAAGTTTGCTTTTTTGCTCTATACAAACAATGAGATGCGCCTATATTTTTATATCAGACAACTGATCAGAGGTATTTTGAGGCGAAGCCTGCCTTCCATCCATTTATTTACGATTAATCTGGCCTCTTTACCTGAAAATGATCCCTCATATGCGTTAAAAAAGCAGATAAAGCAGGGGTAATTAAAGTGTCTTTCCGCCTTATAAACATGGTTGATACGAAAGAATATTTGTCAGAGATAGTGTGGCTGCGGATGCGGCCTTCTTTTTCATGCGAAGCAATGATTGAACGAGGCAGCAGTGAAATCCCCAAGCCGGCGCTTACACAGCCAATGATCGCTTCAAGTATGCCAAATTCCATTAATTTTATAGGTAATAAACCTTCTTCTTGCAGGATATGATTGAGCTTTGCTCTGTAAGAGCATCCTTCACGGAATACAAGCATTGTTTGTGTTTGAACATCCTGAATGGAAGAAATCACAGGGTGTGAAGCGCTTGTCACAAGAACCATCTCTTCATCCAATACCTTTTCTTGAACTAAATCAGGGTGTTCAATAGGCCCTGAAATAAAAGCGCCGTTTAACTCATAATGTAAAACTGCTTGTATTTGTTGTTCCGTAGGACCGGTTACTAGGTTCAAATCAACATTTGGATAGAGGTTATTATAATGTGCAAGGAGTTGAGGAAGCCAAACTGCAGCTGTTGTTTCCATTGATCCTATACGCAGTGGCCCAGAAGGCGCGGATGATTCGCCCATGGCTGCTCTAGCTTCTTCAATCGTATGTAGAATTTTCTCTGAGTAAGAAACAAGAATTTGCCCTGGGGGAGTAAGTGTGATTCCTCGACTATGGCGATAGAATAATTTTGTCTGTAAATCGTTTTCTAGTTGTTGTATCTTATTCGTTACATTCGATTGTGCATAATTTAAAGTCTGAGCTGCCTTAGAAATACTGCCTTCACGAGCAGTAGTGAGAAAAACCTGTAACAATTGAATATTCATGTAGTCCTCCATAGTTGATATCTGATTTTGAGATGTCTCACATCTTAATTTTGAATTATATATGATAGGAGAACTTCATGTAAACTAAAGCTTAGAAGAATAAATGATTTCTAGAGTAAGTGATAAGGTTATTTCAAAAAATGGTTAATTACTCGAAGTTGATTCTGTATATTGCCTATGGAAATACACATCATAACATAGGCTTGACTAACAACAGAATGAAGGGGTTATTGGAAAATTATTTTATTCTAATGTAGTAAGAATAAAAATGAACACATTTTATAGCAGCTGCTTGGAAATAGCTGACACATAACGAATGAAATTAAAAAGACTGTTGTAGTAGAAGGAGGAAATTTTATGCCATTACTTCGTTTTGACTTAATAGAAGGGCGAGATCAATCAAGTTTGAAAAAACTTTTAGATGTCGCTCACAATGTTGTAGTAGAGGCTTTTGATGTGCCTCAACAAGACCGTTATCAAATTGTTCATGAACATCCAGAAAATCATATGATTATTGAGGATACTGGGTTAGGATTTAACCGAACTAAAAATCTTGTTGTTCTTTCAGTTACAAGTAAATCCCGACCAAAAGAGAAGAAACAAAAATTTTACAGGCTGTTAGCCGAAAGACTGGAATCGGAGTGTGGTATCGCATCAACTGATTTAATTGTATCTATTGTTGAAAATGATAATGCTGACTGGAGTTTTGGACTTGGTGAGGCCCAATTTTTAACAGGTAAATTGTGGTTGAATACTACTTTCAAATGCTTGATTGAAGAAAAGGATAGAGAAACTAGGTTAGCGGAGCAAACCATGGGTTTGCTCCGCTTTTTTATGTTTATAAGAGAATAATTAAGGAGGTATTGTGGATTTCTATAAAAAATATTTTGACATTTCAGTAAAGAGCAGATATATTTATATATGAACACATGCTCATATATAAATATTATTTGCACCATGTTAGAATGCTTCATAACAGATTTGAAATAATAAATACATATGTATCAATAAACTTTAGTTAAGGAGGAGTTTTTTATGGGGCACAATCATAGTCACAATCATAATGAAGGAGCAAATAAAAAGGTTTTATTGATCTCTTTTATCATGATTACAGGTTATATGATAATAGAAGCTATAGGTGGATTTTTAACAAATAGTCTAGCGCTTTTATCAGATGCAGGCCATATGCTGAGTGATTCAATTTCATTAATGGTTGCCCTGATTGCTTTTACATTAGCTGAAAAAAAGGCAAATCACAATAAGACATTCGGCTATAAACGATTTGAGATTCTTGCAGCTGTGATAAACGGTGCTGCCCTAATTCTTATTTCTCTTTATATCATTTATGAAGCAATCGAACGCTTCTCTAATCCACCAAAAGTAGCAACAACCGGCATGCTTACAATTAGTATCATCGGGTTAGTTGTGAATCTATTGGTCGCTTGGATTATGATGAGTGGCGGAGATACAAAGAATAATCTGAATATAAGAGGAGCTTATTTACATGTAATAAGCGATATGCTCGGCTCTGTAGGTGCCATTTTAGCAGCCATACTTATCATCTTCTTTGGATGGGGCTGGGCAGACCCATTGGCTAGTATCATTGTGGCTATTCTTGTTCTAAGAAGCGGTTACAATGTGACTAAAGATTCCATTCACATATTAATGGAAGGAACTCCAGAAAATATCGATGTCTCTGATATCATTCGAACAATTGAAGGGACAGAGGGAATTCAAAACATTCATGATTTACACATATGGTCTATCACAAGTGGATTGAATGCTCTTTCTTGCCACGCAGTTGTTGACGATCAACTGACCATTTCAGAAAGTGAAAATATTTTACGCAAAATTGAACATGAACTTGAGCATAAAGGCATTACGCACGTAACCATTCAAATGGAAACCGAAGCGCATAATCACGACAATGCGATCCTTTGTCAGGCCAAAATGGAGAAGCCGCGTGACCACCATCACCATTAAATTTTTTATCTAACTTTATAGTGAGGAGATCAACTAGCATTTTGCAGATTCTGTCTACTGACAATTTGAAATTGGCGGGGTGATAATGTGTACGACACTATAGTAATCGGGGCTGGTCAAGCAGGGATCTCGATAGGATATTATCTTAAGCAGTCCGATCAAAAGTTTATCATTTTGGATAAAAGTCATGAGGTGGGGGAGAGCTGGAAAGATCGGTATGACTCATTAGTTTTATTTACTTCTCGAATGTATAGCTCTTTGCCTGGAATGCATCTTGAAGGAGAAAAACATGGATTTCCTTCAAAAAATGAAATTGTTGCTTATCTAAAGAAGTACGTTAAAAAATTTGAAATTCCAATCCAATTACGGACAGAAGTAATAAGTGTCCTAAAAATAAAGAATCATTTCTTAATAAAAACAAATCGGGAAGAATATCAAACGAAGAATCTTGTCATTGCTACAGGTCCTTTTCATACCCCTAATATTCCATCAATATCAAAGGATTTAGCTGATGATATTAATCAACTACACTCATCACAATATAAGAATTCAAAACAATTGGCATATGGAACTAGTAGTTGGTGGTGGGAATAGTGGTGCTCAGATAGCTGTTGAATTATCCAAAGAAAGAGTTACATATTTAGCCTCTAGTAATAAACTAGTTTATTTCCCTTTAATGATCGGAAAAAGAAGCATCTTTTGGTGGTTTGATAAATTAGGAGTTTTAAATATAAGTAATACATCAATAGTAGGCAAATTCATTCAAAAGAAAGGTGATCCAATATTTGGGCATGAATTAAAACATGCAATAAAACAGAAGGAGATCATCTTAAAAAAAAGAGTCATTGCCGGAAAGCAAAATGAAATCATTTTTAAAGATTCATCTACATTAGAAGTAAACAATATTATTTGGGCTACGGGTTTTAGGAATCCCCTATGTTGGATAAATATAAAAGGTGTTTTGAATAAAGAAGGCCGAATCATACATCATAGAGGTGTTTCACCTGTAGAAGGATTGTACTTTATAGGTTTGCCTTGGCAGCATAAGCGAGGTTCAGCGTTGCTTCAAGGCGTAGGAAATGATGCTGAATACATTGTAAAACAAATGAACGGTGAATAAACGAAGCAGAGCAGTAACTCA
The DNA here is from genome assembly GCF_038593095.1 of Bacillus sp. FSL L8-0358. NCBI lineage: Bacteria > Bacillati > Bacillota > Bacilli > Caryophanales > Bacillaceae > Bacillus > Bacillus sp. FSL L8-0358. The sequence goes on along the minus strand of NZ_CP151962.1, from coordinate 2,597,105 downwards.
CATGTTTACTGCTCTATTTTATTGTGAATAAGGGTAGCGAAGTGGAGATGCGCCTTCTCTTTTATTTAAGAAGGTAGAACATAGAAAGAGAAAAAGCACTTTAAGACATACTCATATTTTTATGTTCAACAATGGTCTTAAGGAGGCTGCGCATTGAATTTGTCAGGTATGCATCTTTATGGCGTATAAAGATTGTTGAGATACAGCTGTCTTTCTCAGGTAATGGGTGACAATAAACCTTACCTTGTGCAGCAAGATGCATAACAGCAGATTTCGGTACCACTGTTATACCGAGTCCAAGTGCAACACTATTTAAGATTGTCTCCAGGATGTTAAACTCCATCATTCTGTTTGGGAGCACGCCTTCATCTTTGAGCCATTGTTCAAGCCTAGACCGATACCCGCACCCCTGATTAAAAACAAGAATCGGAGTCGTTGAAAAATCCTCTATATTAAACGTTTTGTTACTGGTTACAAGAGTAAGTTTTTCAGTATAAACATCATACTGTTCCAGAATAGAATGTTTCAAAGGGCCTGAAATAAAAGCTCCGTCTAATTCGTGATTCATGACCTTTTTAATAAGTTCCTCTGTTAGACCAGCCTGCAATGATAAATCCACATTAGGATACTTTTTATAATAGGAAGCTATGATGGTCGGCAGTATCCTCACTGTTTCTACTGTACCGATTTTTAATATTCCAGACGGTATATCAGTATCTAGAAAGACTTGCTCCAGTTCTTCAACATCTTTCAAAATTTTGTTAACGTATTCAATCATTTTTCGGCCCTCTGGGCTTAGTGAAACCCCTTTTTTATGGCGATTGAAAAGAGGTGTTTTGAGCTCATTCTCTAATTGCTTAATTCGCGCAGTTACATTAGATTGTACATAATTTAACTCTTTTGCAGCACCGGTAATACTCTTGTGATAGGCTACGCATTTGAAAATTTGTAAGTCTCGCAGTTCCATGAAGATCCCCCCTTCATTAAAGTATCATTATCAGTGATGTTTTTCATCACTTTTGTTCATTTTACTTGATGCTTACTTCTTTTTATAATTCTCATTGTAATTTTAAAGAAAAGGAGGGGAATTCAATGAAAAAAAGTCAATTATTCATTGGTGCCCTTACATGTTTAGTGGCAAGTATGTCTTGGGGCGCGATGTTTCCAGTTGCAGATCATGCATTAGAATTTATTGATCCGTTTTATTTTTCATTTATTCGCTACGGTGTGGTAACGATTATGTTAGTGATTTTATTATTGGTGAGAGAAGGAAAAAAATCATTTCATTTAGAGGGTAAAGCAAAATGGATCATTTTATTTGGGGTGATGGCGTTTACTGTATACAATGTTCTTATTTTTTTAGGTCAAAGGTTGATGGGGAAGTCTGGAATTATGACAGCATCCATTGCCGAGGCACTCATGCCGATGCTTTCAATTGTTATTCTATGGGGATATAAACATGTAAAACCTAAAAAATACACAATGATCAGTATATTGATTGCCTTTTTGGGGGCTTCGATGGTCATAACCAAAGGTAATATAAGTTTCTTTTTTTCATTAGGGGATCATCTATTCTCGCTACTCTTTATATTAATTGGTGTTTTAGGATGGGTTGTCTACACAATGGGGGGACAGTTATTCCAAGAGTGGTCCACACTTCGTTATTCAACATTGACATGTTTATTCGGCACAGCTATAACAGGAATCATGACAGCTATACTTACCGCGCAAGGTTACGTGTCGGTACCGAGTATTAAAGTGATTGCAGCAATTAAGTATGATTTTTTATTTATGATTACTTTACCAGGTATCATAGCCCTCCTTGGTTGGAACTATGGCATTAAAATCCTATCATCCATTAATGGGATTTTATTTATTAACTTTGTCCCCATTACTACATTGTTAATCATGGTGATCAAAGGATATAACATAACTGCATTTGATATAGTAGGAACACTGTTTGTGATTATTGGACTTATTTTAAATAACATATATCAGCGTAAGGAAGATTATAAGCGGGTATTACAAAAAGAAAAAACACATTTGACTATCACTTAGACGGTGGGGGATTTAAAATGTTTGAAGGTTTATTGTTTTTTATTTCAGCTGGAATTGTCTGTGAACTTGCTGCAATTAATAGAAATGGCCGCAAAAATATAAAGCAACAGGCGGAATTGATTCAAATTTTAAAAGAAAACCTTAATAAAGACATTAAATAAATCAAGATGGTTGGATATTATTGAAACACACCAGAAAATTCAGGTGTGTTTTTATTTTGCTTTTTATTTTAAGTCTTAAAACGTCACCAATCGCTAGTTGAATACTATGGGAACCACTCTCCATACGGAAAAGATGATTATTTACATCATTCAGAGTTGATTTTAGGTTCTTTTGAACTTATAATGTTACATATACTGTTTTTTGTTTATTCAGAAAAAACGGACGTTATAAAAATAAAAGAAAATATTTACATCGGAGGTGTACGCCTTACTAGGTAAGGCAAATCATTGACAACCATTAACCTTATCATCTTTACTCTTTTAATTGTCTTGACAGCATTTTTTGTTGCGACTGAATTTGCGATAGTAAAGATCAGGTCATCAAAAATTGACCAACTCATATTAGAGGGAAAAAAAGGTGCCGTATCAGCCAAAAAGGTCATTACTCATTTGGACGAATATTTGTCAGCTTGTCAATTAGGGATCACGGTTACAGCGTTGGGAATTGGCTGGGTTGGAGAATCGACTTTTGAAGTGATTTTGCACCCCTTATTTGTTCATTTTCATGTAAGTGAAACAGTCTCACATGTATTGATCTTAGTGATTGCTTTTGTGATGGCGACTTTTTTGCATGTTGTAGTTGGAGAACTTGCTCCTAAAACACTCGCTATCCAAAAAGCGGAAACCATCACTCTTTTGACTGCAAAGCCAATTATTTGGTTTTACCGCATCCTGTTCCCTTTTATATGGTTTTTAAATGGTTCAGCCCGGTTTATAGTAGGACTCTTCGGTTTGAAACCTGCATCAGAACATGAACTTGCTCATTCTGAAGAAGAACTGCGCATCTTACTGTCTGAAAGCTATAAGAGCGGTGAAATCAATAAAAATGAGTTGAAATATGTAAATAATATTTTTGAATTTGATGAAAGAATCGCCAAAGAAATTATGATTCCGAGAAGAGAGATCGTAGCGATTTCTAGTGAGGATTCTTATGAAACTATTGTTAAGACCATTAAGACAGAGAGCTATACAAGGTACCCCGTCCTAAATGGAGATAAAGATTCAATCATTGGTTATATCAATGCTAAAGAGTTCTTGTCAGCTTATATTGACACAGACCAGAAGATAAAAGAGAATTTCAAGTTAGAAAATCATATCAACCCTGTTATCCATGTTATTGAATCCGTTCCAATTCATGATTTATTGGTAAAAATGCAAAAAGAGCGAACACACATCGCTATTCTTGTGGATGAATATGGCGGCACTTCAGGTTTAGTCACTGCTGAAGATATTCTTGAAGAAATTGTTGGGGAAATCAGAGATGAATTTGATGAAGATGAAGTGCCTGATATTAGAAAAGTAAATGATAATCACTATATCTTAGATTCGAAAGTGCTCATTGAGGATGTAAATGATTTATTGGGAACGACGTTAGCAAGTGACGAAGTGGATACAATAGGCGGCTGGTTTATAACTCAACAAATAGACGCTGCAGTTGGGTCCGTTATAGAAGCCGATGGGTATATTTTTAAAGTGCACAAAACAGTTGGCCGGCATATTAATTATTTAGAAATTGTCCGGAAAAAAGAATAACATCTGGATAAAACACATGAGATTTTGACTAATAAGATGCTTAAAGCCTGAGATGAAAATTTCATCCAGGCTTTTTTAAACAATGATCTTGCAGTTTAAGCAGGTAATCATTATCGAGGTTCAAACGTTTCTCAGCAAACAAGGAGGCTTGGATATCTATAGCTCTTTTACCATTACCTTCTCGCCATTAAAGTCGAGTTCACCATTAAATCGAAAACCAAACCTTTGATAAAGGCGTAGAGCATGAATATTATTTTCAAATATACTCAAATAAATTCTCTTGCATTTATATAGCTCAGCAAGGTGCTGAATGAGGGCTTTAAGCATTTTCTTCCCTAATCCTTTTCCCTGATAGCGTTCGTCAATAAAAAATCGGTCAAGCCAGACTCGTCCATTTTTATTATCTTCATCATACTCTGGAAACAATCCATACATTGCAAAACCGACTAGATCTCCTTCATAGTAAAGCCCGACAGGTTTATAATAGTGACATTCTTTTGCATCCTCTAAACATACTTTTGTAGATTCAATATATGATAATTGATTCTCGCTGACATGTAGATCAAGAATTGCAGCACGATTATCATCAGTTACTGCTTTTATTTTTATACTCATACTACATTCTCCTTTTTTCTTATCCCGGTTAGGCTGCGGTTTATGGTGATGGCAGATGAAATCCTAATATTGCTAAATCTCAGCTTAAACTATATTCACGTCAAACAACATGTAGCCTATCAAATTAAGTACCTTTTCTTATTGTGCCTAACCAGAGGCATTCCCTGCATCCAAATGACTTGACTTTATAGAGAATGAATTAATTTAAAGCTGTAGCATCATTCTTTTTTTCTTTCCAAACCATTGTAAGACCAAGGCCGACAATCATAACGAAACCTGCAAAAAGGAAAGGATAATGAATGTTAAGATCAAATAGTATACCGCCTAGAGCAGGTCCAAATATATTTCCCAGGCTGGTGTATGTGGAGTTCATGCCTGCTGCGAAACCCTGCTGGTTACCGGCCATATTGGATAAATGAGCGGTTAAGGCCGGGCGTAGCAAATCGAACGCCAGAAAAATAAAACAAGTTACAAGCAAAACAGTTAAAAATCCTGACATAACAGTAGACACGAAAGCCAAGATCGCTCCGGTTATTAAGCACAGCTGAATCATTCTTTTCTCTCCAAGTTTGTTGACCAATTTCCCGAATAGTAAAACTTGAATAACTACCGCAACAATGGAACTTATCGTAATAATGGTTGCGATATCTTTTGGTGTGAAGCCAAATTTATGATCAGAAAACAAGCTGAATACCGTTTCATAAGCTGATAAACCAAAAGCCATTACAAAGACGATAATAAATGCAATGAAATAGACAGGATGAATGGATATCTTCAAGTCTTTAATGAAATTTGATTCCTTTGTATGAGATGAGAGTTGATGGCGTTCTTCTATCGACAATGACTCTTTTAGTATAAAAACGGAAGTGACAGCTGCTATTAACGCGATGGCGGAGGCGAAGAAAAACGGCATGCGGATACCAAAGCCGGCAATAAATCCTCCCGCACCAGGCCCAATAATAAAGCCTGTGCTAATTGCAGCAGAAACATACCCCATAGCCTTTGACCTTTCCTTTAGGGTTGTAATATCAGCTACATATGCTGTTACCGCGGGCATGATAAAAGCCGCACTTATACCACCCAATATCCTCGAGAAATAAAATATTGAAACATGGGTCCCTAATCCGAAAATCAACTCAGATAAACTGAATATAAGCAACCCGAGAATAATCATTTTTTTTCTGCCGAATCGGTCAACCCACCTACCTGCAAAAGGTGACGCAATTAACTGAGAAATGGAAAAAGCTGCAACAAGATAACCCATTGTGCTGCCGGATAAATGCATGATTTTCATAAAAGAAGGCATAACTGGAATGATTAAACCGATACCAAGAAATACTACGAAGATGTTGCTTAATAGTATAATGAATATCGTTTTTTGCTCATTTATTGATTTTTTCATCTGAATTCCCCTTTAACTCAATTGAACCCTTTTTACCTATCCTTTTCGCTTGAAGCTTTTTTCAAGTACAATCAAATCATAAGGTATATGGTTACCGTATAGTCAAGGAGGTTTTTATGAGCGAAGATGTTAAGAAGTATTTCACAACAGGGGAGTTTTCGAAGCTCTGCCGTGTAAAAAAACAAACCTTATTTCATTATGATGAGATTGGTCTTTTCTCGCCGGAAATAAAAAAAGAAAATGGGTATAGATATTATTCCTATCATCAATTTGAGATTTTTCAAGTCATCAGTCTATTTAAAGAGCTTGGAGTTCCATTAAAAGAAATAAAGTGTCTAATAAAAGGAAAAACACCAGACAAGATCCTGCATGTTCTAAAAGAAAAGTCTATTGAGATTGATAAAAAAATAAATGAGCTTAAGCAGTTGCAAACGATCTTACATACAAAAGTGGCGCTTACTGAACAAGCACTTGATACTGATTTTTCCTCAATTTCATTTGAGTATTTACATGAAGAAAAATTTATGTTAAGCCGAAAAACATTAAACTTACCGGAACGAAAATATGTGGCTGCCATTTCAGAACTCATTCATGAAGTTCAGCAATATGAATTAGATGAAGGATATCCGATAGGCGGAATCTTTGCACGGGAACAAATCTTAGAAAAAGACTTCTACAATTACAGTTACTTTTATATAAAAGTAAAAGATGGGGCAGAGAACATAAATTATCATGTACGACCAAAGGGCCTGTATGCAGTTGGATATGAAATAGGCGGAAATACTGAAGAGGCATACCGGAGAATCATTGAGTTCATTGAAAAGAATGGAATGCAAATAGGGCAAAATGCATATGAGGAATATATGCTGGATGAGATGGTAGTTGACGGGTATGAAAATACATATGCCAAAATCCTCCTTCAAGTTAAGGAGGTGTAAGATTACGAGATTTTCATATGGAAAAATTGCTTCTATTGTGTGCCCAAAAAGAATATAAACTGGTTTAATAAGCAGCCCACAAGCGAACTTCAAAACTGCACCATTGAGTAAAAAGCAATGTCAATCTTTATTCGCTGGTGTAATTATTACTAGTGAAAAGGGCAAGGAGAATAAAATGGACTTCAAAGGGGCTTAATCATGAAAATGAATTATAAAATGAAAGAAGTTCAAAGAAAATACCAAAATGGATTGTGAAACGCGGGGCTTGCTTGTTGGTGGGGGTTAAATATCAATAACAAGTTGGTAAAAGGTTAATGATGGTGCCAATTTTATTCATCTGTTATGTTTTATTTTTAAATCCTGAAATTATACTTGAAGAGCAATGTCCTATTAAGCCTCACAGCCAAAGGGGAGGACATTTTATTTATTTTTAAAGAGTGCATTAATTACTGAATTTAAAGACATAAGGAAAATAAAATAGTAATCTAGTATGAAAATTCAGTTATCTTCTAAAAAAGATATTGATATTTATTCCAACTCTGTGGTATTTAATTGTTGTCAATATTCTTAAAAGGAGTTGGAATAATGAACAAATTTTTCTTGGCTCTCTTTTTATTTGTAATCACTTCTGTTAGCACGGTTTCAACAGCAAATGCAGCTGTAATCGATCATGATAAAGTTGTGGGTTTTAGAGAGGTGGTGCCTACCACTGTTACTCAAAAAGCGGCGAAACGTTTTCAACCATATCTAAAGGTTTATAGCGGCTGTGTGCCTTTTCCTGCAGTAGATGCGCAAGGTAATACAAGTGGAGGTTTAGAGCCGACTGGAGCGCCTGAAGGACATTGCAGCAAAAATACTGGACAAGTATATTCACGTTCTGCATGGTACAATGGGGTTTGGGCAATCATGTATTCTTGGTATTTTCCTAAAGATGAAGCCTCTCCAAGCTTAGGTCACAGACATGACTGGGAAGGAATCGTTGTATGGATTGATAATCCAGCGAATCAAAATCCAAAGGTTTTATCAATTGCATATTCCGGACATGGAAAATTCACAAATGTAGCACCAAGCGGAACCAACATGAAAGATGGCACTCATCCTTTGATTGCCTATGACAGCACGTGGCCACTTAACCACGAATTGATGATGAGCGATCGTGTTGTAGGTGGAACTCAACCGTTGATCGGTTGGGATGATTTAACTCCTGCCGCAAGGAATGCATTAAATACAGCAGATTTCGGTAAAGCAAACGTTCCTTTTAATGATAGTAATTTCACCAACAATTTAAAGAAAGCTTGGTTTAAATAAAAATTCATAATTCTAAATTGAGAAGAGTCCTTACTAAAAGAAGGGCTCTTTTTTCTCCTTACTTCAAGACGACATTTATGGACCGAAAACAAAAGCAAAACTTAAATCCCTAATAAAAGAGAAGCCCTTCTTGTTATGAGAAGGACTTTCCACATATATAATATGATTTCTTAAATTTTGCTTTCTGCAAATTCTGCCTTAGTTTTTTGTTATTTACTTAAAATCAGCTAGAGACAAAGTTCATTCTATTCAAGTTTGTTCATTAACTCTGTGAATGAATCACAAACATAGCTAATGGAACTTTCCTTATCTTCATAAGCGATGTCATGATCCCAAAATACAATAGAAGGACTATTGAGTCCTTTTCTAAAATCGAAGCAGATTTCATTGCCAAACACATCATCGGCAATCGGTTTTACTTTATCTGGCATTCTGCCGTCTCGATAACGATTAGAAACGTTAACTATATATGACTCACTTTCTTTATGGAAGCTATGTAAGTATCCAAATGCAATTCCTTCCCTATCTTCAAGATCAAAAGTTTCAGGAGAGGGGGTAGCACCAGAATAGATTTTGACATATTCTAAATAATCTTTTGGGAACTTTACTTGTAACAGGTTTTCTACTTCAATAATTTCCTTGTTACTAACAGGATGCTCTCCGAAATCCCATTCAACCATATGAATCACCGCCTTGATCTGTAACATCCTTCTTTATGTAACAAGAGGGTGTTGATTTTTCTAATCTTTAAATATATCTGGAATTTTTTCTCATCATATTAATAGCAATTCTCTAAATTGATTAGTCTCAATTGAGTTTTCATAGGGTTCTTCTTCCTAAAAGAGGTTTCTCAACAATTGCCACATCTTTTTTGATTAGAACACTTGTAGCATTTAACTCAATCTCAAAATCTTCATATATCCCTTCTGAAACCTTCTCAATGTAATCTATATACTCGTTGGCTTGTTCTTCTGTAGTGATGTTTTCAATAAAGTCAGAGAAAATACTGATTTCTTCTGGCAATACTATTCCTAAATCACCAAATGGATCTTCTTCAAATTTATATGAATACTTCATATGTTATTTCACCTTAAATATTATTATTTATATAACGGATAAGCAGTTGCTATTGCTCCTTATTTAAATACATTTCTATTTTAATACCCGACCAAGAGATGCCCCTGAATTTAGTTGGCCGATTTGCTTTTTAGTTTGGTAAGCTTCATCAATAGCTTTTAATACATCTGTACGGTTCCACTCTCTAGGGAAGAAACTAGAATCAGCTATTTTTATCAACCTCAACCTTTGCCATATAAACTCCGTTTTTATCAGTTTTTTTTTCCGTACCCTGAATAATTTTTCCGCCCGACGCTTTGTAAAGCTTTTCTCAAGTTGACCATTTGCGTCCTTAGTTCTTTATATTCTTTGGCGCGGTCTGTAGCTTCAGACATAGGTGTTTTAGCTTCAAAGACTTTCATAATCATACCCTTTCATTTAATTATATATCAAAATATTACCATGGAAGAAAGAGGGAACGAACCTAAAATTAACTTGATTGATCATATCAAAGATAGCGAATAAAAAGTTTGCGGTTTTTTTGCGGTCTGAACACTTTTTGGAAATGTTAGAATATTACATAAAAAGACATAAAAGGAGGGGTCCTGTGAATCCGGTTTTATCATCGTCAGAAGTTGGCGTAAAGATCAATGAATGGTATAAAATGATACGTCAATTTAGTGTCCCGGATGCAGAGATTTTAAAGGCAGAGGTCGAGCAAGAAATCCAACGGATGGAGGAAGATGAGTATTTACTCATTTACTTCTCCCTAATGAAATTCCGTCATCAGCTCATGTTAGATTATTTGGAACCCGTAACAACACGTATAAGACCAACTATTGAGGAACTTCTTGAAAAAATTGAGACTTCAAATAAAGGCATATCTGGCCTGTTATCGTATTATTCTCTATTTTTCAGAGGGATGTACGAGTTTGATAAGAAGCAATACATGAAAGCTATCTACTATTATAGAGAAGCCGAAAAGCAGCTTATACATGTCCCAGATGAGATCGAAAGGGCAGAGTTTCATTTTAAGTTAGCTGAAGCATATTATGGTATGAAGCAAAGTCATGTGTCTATGCATCACGTTAAACAAGCATTGGATATTTATAATCAATATGAACTTTATAAGGTGCGAAAAGTTCAATGTATGTTTGTTATCTCAGGGAATTATACTGATTTTAAACATTACGAAAAAAGTCAGCCGCATCTTGAAAAGGCATTAGAGTTATCTAGGGAATTGAATAACAAAAGGTTGATTAGTTCTGCACTATATAATTTAGGCACTAATTTTGCTGACAGTGGTGATTACGAGCAGGCGGAAGTATACATAAAGCAAGCAGTGGAGATTACAGAAAAAGAAAAGCTCACAAACTTGCCACATTCTTTATTTTCTTATGCAAAAATCCTTTTTAAACAAGGAAAAATGAATGAGGCTATCCAAGTAAGTAAGAAAGGTTTGTCAGCAGCTCTTTATCAAGGTGATGAGCTTTTCGCAAAATTACAGGGATATTTAAAAGCTCTTTATGTCGATGCAGTGGACCAACAAGGTGTTAATCAAACAATAGAATACTTAGAAAAAAATAAGAACTATTCATATATTGAAGACATTGCCTGTGAGACCGCAGCTGCTTACGCAAACTCAAAAGAATTTGAAACATCCTATGTATATCATCAGAAAATGCTTGAGACTCAAACACAAATTCAAAGGGGAGAATGCCTGTATGACTTTTAAAAAGAAGGTATGCCTAATCCTGGGTTTGTCACTTGTTTTAGTGTGTGGTTTCGGATCCAACTTAACAGAAGATCAAACTCAAAACACATTTCATATTGCCTCTGATCGTTTTCAAACTTGATAATATTACATTCAACCTCCTTCAGAAATGGAGGTTTTTTTATTTGATATTAACAGAAACAATGGAATCAAATGCTACATAAATAGTATCCCCTTTTAAATCCTTGAGGCATAACCTTATTTTTTGGGGAGAGAAAAAGGCAATAGTGCACCGCAAATTAAAATTTTCGGTAGATCATAATAACTTTTGGCTTGGTATTAAGCATCTTGAATATATGCTAGGTAACGGAGAAAGTGACAGGTTGGGGCTGTCAAAGAAAACACCAGATTATTAAGAAGCAAAAGGTAAAGAAACTAAGTTGGAAAACTAAACTTTAAATTAATTCAGGCTGTGAGAAAAATCTCAACAGCCTTTTATAATTGTTTAGGAGCAAGTGGATTGATAGTATGGACAAATGGTATCTAAAAAAGGAAAGAGTTTTAAGCCTTTTCTTTTTATCTATTATGTATATGAGCAAATTTTCTGTGCCTTTCAACTTCTATTTCTTAATTATGTTTAATTTAACCAAGCACTTTTTAAAAGCTGTGAGCCAGATGTAATTTCATCAAAGTTGAGATGAGCAAAACCTAACTTTATAATTGGTTTATCAGGCATAGTGTTAACGAAATGAACGGAAGTAGGATATACTTTCACACCGTACTGCAAAGCACGCTGAATTAATTTCTCTTCTAGGCAATTCAGATGAACTCTCACTAATATATATAATCCGGACTGCTCGCCGATGATTGTCACATGATCCCCAAACTGCTGCTTTAAATTTGAAATTAAGTGTTGCATCTTGCGTTTATATACAATGCGCATACGCTTAATATGGCGAGTCCATTCACCAGCCTTTATAAATTCAGACATGGTTAGCTGATTAAGCAAAGAAGCAGTGTTTTCAAAATGAAGAAACCGTTTTTTATACTTATGCAAAATGGGCTGCGGCAAAACCATATAACTTATACGGATGCCGGGAAGAAAGGATTTTGAGAAATTCCCCAAATAGATCACTCGTTCTGATTGAATGGATGCAAGGGCGGGAAACGGCTGTTGCGTATAACGGAACTCACTATCATAATCATCTTCAATAATATATCCTTCTCTATTATTCGCCCAATTGATCAGTGTTTGACGATGCTGAATGGTCATGCTTACGCCGTAAGGGCTATGATGGGAAGGAGTCACATAGATTAATTTCTCTTTCAGTGCATTTAATTGAGAAAAGTCAGCTCCACTTTCATAAACAGGAAGCGTTTCTAAATGAAGTCCATGAAATTGAAAAGCTTCCCTGGCACCTTCATACCCCGGATTTTCAACTACAATTCCGTGAAATTCCTCTTTTAGAATGTGGCAAAGATATATTAGCATTTGTTGCGTACCACTGCCGATAATAATAGAATTAGCATCTGTTTTCACCCCACGTGATTCTAAAAGATAAGTGGCAATTTGCTCACGGAGGCTCATTTCTCCAAATGGTTCGCTGTACAGATAGCTTTTCTCTAATGACAAAACCTGATTGTATAATTTTCTCCATGTTTTCAGCGGAAAATGCTTTTGATCGACGGCTCCGGCGCGAAAATCAATCAGTATCGGTTGTGACGTTTCTGTTTTATCAGCTTGTACCTCAGCATTTTCTTGTCTTAAAAGGGGTCCTACTTCATTTGCAAAATACCCTTTACGTGATTCTCCGCGAATGTATCCCTCTGCTAAAAGAAGATCGTAGGCCATTAGCGTTGTATTGCGGCTTACCTGCAGGGAATTGGCCAGTTCTCGAATGGATGGCAGCTGCTCATTTACTTTTATATTTCCATGCTCGATTAATGCCTTAAATTGCTCGTAAATTTGTTTGTATTTCGGAGTGTCGCTTTTGAAAGCGAAAATCATGCTTTTCATTTGTTTTTCTCCTCTGACATGTATATTTAACTAAAACTGTACCTTTTAAAATGTCAGTTGTTATTTTATCCTAAAAGTACTTTGTCAATCCATTGAAAATAAAGACATATGGTTAGTTAAAGAATATTTATTTGGGGGAAATTTCAAAATGAAAAATCTAAATGTTGCTATTCCTACGCCTTTTAATGAGGATGAAAGTCTATTTTTAGAAGGATTTGATACTATTGTTGATCATTTAAAAAACAACGGTATCAATTCATTACTAATATGCGGTACTACTGGTGAACAACATTCACTGAGCATAGATGAACGTATTCAGATCATTGAGTATTTCAGTCAGCGAAAATCCGATGATATCGAACTTATGTTTGGTGTTTCAGCTACGAGAACAAGTGATGCCATAAAACTAATTGAAAAAATTGAGAAAACTCATATTCATTCAATATTAATTGGTTTTCCGCCTTATATAAGACCTACACAAAAGCAAGCTATTTATTATGTTGACGAACTTCTTAGTCATACATCTAAAGAGGTTGCGCTTTATAATAACCCTACCAGGACTGGTTTTAATTTGAGTGAGAAAGCACTTAATGATTTACTAAGCCGACATTCAAATATAAGGGGACTTAAAGAAGGAGGCGATGTTCATCGGCATAAACAAACAGACTTCCCTAATAATTTTATTATGTTTGCAGCTGGAGATGTAAACCTTCCAGAAATGATTAAAAATGGATGTAATGGTCTATCAAGCTTGGTTGGAAATGTTTATCCTGATGAGATCAAAGTAATTTTCAATGACTTATTAGAAAATAAACATGTAGATTTAAATAGATTAAACGAACTTATAAATGAAGTTATAAACGATCACACTCTTATTAATATAAAAACTCACTATAAAAATATTGGTTTAAAAATAGGAGATTGTCGATCACCGATCATAAAAATGTAAGATGGCGCCTTAGTTTGTTACAGAAAGGACTAACTTTGAGAAAGTGGAAGGAAGAACAGAGGAGTAAATATTTATGGCTGTCGAGAAAAAACTCGACAGCATACCCTATATTGTGTGGTTTTTATCTTTACCTAAATTTAATGAGGTACTAGAAGGGTTTGTTAATATGCAGTCTAAAACTTTTTTAGTAAATGGCATAAAGTAATTAAGTATTAACCCTGCTAAACAAACGGTCAATAAAGTCCCTATACCAATTGGTCCATTCGAAATTATTGCCATTATCAAGAATATTAGGTAAATGAGTGTTCTTGCAAAAAATAGATTTGTTCTGGTTAATTCTTGTATGATTAAAGTTAATCGATCAATTGGAATTGGCGCAAAATTGGTGTATAAATATGTTGCAGTTCCTATTCCTATTACAACTAGCCCGATTCCGAAACAAACAATTTTGCTATACCATTGTTCAGGTGTTATTAAATCCTGCAATAAAAAAAGCCACATATCAATGCCAATTCCTGTTATAAATGCTGTTAACATCCCCAAAATTTCTGGTCGTTGTCTCTTTAAAATTGAATTGAAGCAAATCAGTATTAAGGCTAATATAATTTCCCAACTTCCCGCAGTAAGTCCCACATTTGTGGACAGTCCAACCAATAGAGCATCAAAAGGTGAAGTGCCAAGGTTTGATTGAATCGTGAAAGAAATGCCGAGGGTTAAGATTAAAATTCCTAATATATAAAACAAATATTTCATTGTACTCAGCCTCTTTTTTTATTATTTTTTGTTGTATTTACAACAAAGTTAGTTTATATTCAATATATGTCATTTATATTGTATTTGCAACAAAAATAACTTTAAGGGGGTAATGATGAAGGAAATTCTTCGTGAAATTGGAATGATTGCAAGGGCGTTAGATTCCATAAGTAATATCGAATTTAAAGAACATGACCTTACCAAAGGGCAGTATTTGTATCTTGTACGAATATGTGAAAACCCAGGAATCATCCAAGAAAAACTAGTTGAAATGATCAAAGTAGACAGAACGACAGCGTCTCGTGCGATTAAAAAACTTGAAATGAACAGTTTTATTGAAAAGAAAGATGATGAACATAACAAAAAAATAAAAAAACTCTTTCCAACTGAGAAGGGGAAAAATGTATTTCCATTTATAAAAAGTGAAAATGAGCATTCAAATCGTGTTGCTTTAGCGGGATTTTCTGAAAAAGAAGCAGAGTCTATTTTCAATTTTCTTCAAAGAATAAGAAAAAATATAGAAAAAGATTGGGAATATGTTAAGAAGGGAAACAAAAGAAGTTATTTATAAAGAAGGAGCTTTATAAAAGTGAACATTCTAATTAAAAAGTGCAATCATGAAGATTTAAACATACTACAAGAAATAAGTATTGAAACGTTCAACGACACATTTAAAGATCAGAATTCACCTGAAAATATGAAAGCCTATTTAGAAAAAGCTTTTAACTCTAAACAACTTCAATTGGAGTTATCCAATTCTTGGTCACAATTCTATTTTGTTTTTTTAGATAATGAAGTAGCTGGATATTTAAAGGTCAATACAAATGATGCTCAGTCGGAAGAGATGGGTGAAGAATCACTTGAAATCGAAAGGATTTATATAAAGAAGAAATTCCAAAAACATGGTCTGGGTAAACATCTGTTTAATAAAGCTGTGGATATTGCACTGGAATGTAATAAAAAGAAAATTTGGCTAGGTGTTTGGGAAAAAAATGAAAATGCCATTGCTTTTTATGAAAAGATGGGATTTATTAAAACAGGAGCGCACTCATTTTATATGGGCGATGAAGAACAAACTGATTTCATCATGATCAAGACACTGATATAAATTTTTACAAGGGGGATGGATAGTTATGTATATTCCGAAATACTATAAGATAACAAATATTAATGAGATTTGGGACTTTGTTAAAGAAAACTCTTTTGGCACAATTGTGACAACAAGAAAAGGGAAACCCATTGCTACTCATTTACCATTGCAGCTAGTGCAAGAAGGAGATACTTACTTTATAACGGGGCATATCGCTTATGGGAATCCTCAATGGAGAACATTTGAAACCAGTGAAGATGTACTGGTGATGTTTCAGGGACCACACGCTTATATCTCTTCTTCTTGGTATAAACAGGAAAATGTGCCAACATGGAATTATCAAGCTGTACATGTATATGGTACAGCTAGCATTTTAAACGAAGAAGAGTTAAAACAAGACTTAACATCGTTGCTACAAAAATATGAAAAACATCGTGAAAATCCGGTTTTATGGGATAGGCTTTCTCCTCAATTATTAGAACAAGAATTGAAAGGTATTGTTGGTTTTAAGATTAGAGTACAAGAAATTCAAGCTGCCAATAAATTAAGTCAAAATCGTAATGAAGAGGACTATCAGAACATCGTAAATAAACTCTATGAAGAAAAGGATATAAATTCTCAACAAATGGCGCAACTGATGGAGAGCAAGTTCAAAAAGGAAAATTAAATGCTATTTTTATAATTTAAGATTTTTCTTTACAAGAATTGGTTTTGTTAATGAAAACAATCTAATTGTAGAGGGGATTTTCAGTATGCTTCAAGAAGTAGCAGGTATTAGAATTCCAGATACTCAATTGGCGAAAGATGCAGCAGATATTTTACGCGAGCATGGGGACAACTTATTGTGGAATCACTCAAATCGCGTATTTTTATTTGGTGCAGTTAACGGAAGAAAAACAAAGCAGCATTATGATTTAGAATTGCTTTATGTTAGTGCATTATTCCATGATTTAGGCTTAACAAAAAAATTCAGCAGTCCAGATTTAAGATTTGAGGTAGATGGAGCAAATGCAGCGAGGAGCTTTTTGCAACAGTACCAAATATCGGAGGAATCAATTCGTCTTGTTTGGGATGCCATTGCATTGCATACTACACCAGGTGTTGCAGAACATAAAGAGCCTGAAGTGGCATTACTCTTTTCAGGTGTTGGTTTAGATGTAATGGGAGATGGATTTGAACAATTCCCAGCCGACTATCGCGAAGAAATTATAAAGGCATTCCCACGCAACAATTTTAAGAGGGAGATTATTCCGGCGTTTTATGAGGGATTTAAACATAAGCCTGAGACTACTTTTGGAAATATGAAAGAGGATATTGTTAAACATTTTAGGCCCAACTATAAAAATAAAAATTTCTGTGATTGTATTTTGCATTCACCTTGGACTGAATAGAGAAAAAGAAACAAAGTTTGTTAGAGGATTAAACCATGTGTTTACTTCTCTTTTTTTGTGTCTTTGAAAGGATCGAAAATGAAACAATTAGGAGAAAAAGTTCATTTGACAGGGCAAGCAACTGCCTCTAGAGTTGCCAAGTTAGAAGACAACGGTGTTATTGAGGGATATACAATTAGGGTAAATCAACAGAAATTGGGATGGAACATACATGCCATGCTGAATATCTATACAAAAAGCACATATCATACACCATTTCTTACATTTATAGAAACACAAGAGAAATATGTAATCAATAATTATAAAATTAGCGGAGATGGTTGTTATCTTCTTGAATGTAGATTTCCGAATAACGAAGTGCTAGATCAATTTTTAACGGAATTAAACAAGCATGTTAATTATAAATTGACAATTTTGATAAATAAATAAAAGGTACCTTTAGGGTGTTTGCAATTTTTGACGGACATGGCACCAATGACGTATTGCTAATCTATATGGGCACAAATTTCATCACAATTTTTAATCATAATTCGTGAAAACATATAGAAATGATGAAAATGGAAGATAGAGAGTATAATGAAAATAAGCTTTCATAACCAATGATATGGATTTACTATGTTGAGGGACTTGATTTAGATGAAGATACCAAATCATATTGGTATCTTTTTTGTTTTGGCTTTAGAGCTATTAAATCCATCTAGAAGTACCATGATTTGGCATCAACAAAGTAACTTAATACTATATCGAATCTATTTGAGGAAACTGATTGATGATATATTGTTTGAAGTTTTCAGTGACAGGTGATAGATACTTCCCTTCAATCCAAGAAATACCGACTACACGCTCAAACCTTGGCCAACTAATACGTACTTTTGCGATATTTGTTTGGTCTAAGCCTTTAAAATCAGGAAGAATTGAAACGCCAAGACCCGCTGTAACAAAACCTGCAATTGTGGTAGCTTCTTCACCTTCAAATACAATGTTTGGGGTAATATTAACCTGTTCAAAAATATGATCTATTGTCACTCGAAGAGCGAAACCTTCTTTCATTAAAACAAAAGGCTCATTAGCAATTTCGTTTAATGTAATATCCTTACGGGCAGCTAACACATGATTTTTGGGCAAAAATAAAAAGAGCTCCTCCTTCCATAAGGGTTTCCACATTATATTTGATTCGACTGGAAAAGAAGCAAGCAGGCAGAGATCTAGTTCACCTGATTTTAGTTTATCTAAAAGCTGATTAGAGTGAGACTGGTTTAGTTGGAAATGAACATTTGGGTATTGATCTTTAAATGCTCCAATTAAGTTTGGAACGATAGTCGTACCCAGAGTGTGTAAGAAGCCTAAAGACACTTCACCTTGATCCGGTTTTAAAAGAGTTTGAATTTCTTCCTTTCCTTCTGTATATTCTCGAATCATGGAATCAACCCTTTTGAGGAATATTTCCCCATATTTATTTAATTTAATGGACCGGCCTTGTCTATCAAAAAGCGGAACACCTAAGTGATTTTCTAATCTAACAATAGACCGAGAAAGTGCTGGCTGTGTTATTGATAACGTTTCAGCAGCTTTGGTTACATGCTGTATACGAGCAAGAGTTTGAAAGTACTCTAATTGTTCCCATTCCATAAAAAAACCTCTCTTCTTATAAATCATTAATTACATAAAGGAATTGAAATCATATTTATTATGCATTATACATCATGATTTATTAGTGTTAAGCTAAATTTAGCAGCAAAATATATAAATTTTTATATTAATTTTAAACTATTTTCATGTTCAGAAGGAGGACTATTTTAATGAACTATCGAATTGAAAAAGATACTTTTGGAGAAATAAAGGTGCCTGCTGATAAGTTTTGGGGAGCGCAAACACAACGTAGTAAAGAGAACTTCAAGATAGGTTCTGAAAAAATGCCAAAACGTATTGTTAAAGCTTTTGCTATATTGAAGCGCAGTACAGCTATTGCTAATAATCGTTTAGGGAATTTGGATAGTGAAAAAACAGAGGTTATTACCGCAGTTTGTGATGAAATTCTTGAAGGTAAATATGATGACAATTTTCCACTCGTTGTTTGGCAGACGGGAAGCGGTACACAAAGCAATATGAATGTTAACGAAGTTATAGCAAACCTTGCAACATCTTTATTAAAAGAGAAAGGCTCTATCCAAACCATACATCCAAATGATGATGTGAACCGCAGTCAAAGTTCAAATGACACTTTCCCAACAGCGATGCATGTTGCAGGTGTATTAGCTATCTATGAACAATTAGTTACTGCACTGGATCAACTTCGGAACACATTAGATGAAAAAGCAAAAAAATTCAATGACATTGTAAAAATAGGTCGTACACATCTTCAAGATGCTACACCTCTTACCCTTGGACAAGAAATTAGCGGTTGGGTATATATGATTGATCGTTCGAAAGAAATGATATTGGAAGCAACTGAAAAAATGCGTGAACTTGCTATCGGGGGTACGGCTGTAGGGACAGGCATTAATGCACATCCGCATTTTGGAGAAGTTGTCTCAGAGGAGATCTCAAAGTTTACAGGCCAACAGTTTAAAAGTTCACCTAATAAGTTTCATGCCTTAACTAGTCATGATGAAATAACGTATGTACATGGTGCTATGAAAGCATTAGCAGCTGACTTAATGAAAATTGCGAATGATGTTAGATGGCTTGCAAGCGGTCCTCGCTGTGGTATCGGGGAAATTTCAATCCCGGAAAATGAGCCAGGTAGCTCCATTATGCCCGGTAAAGTTAACCCTACTCAATGTGAAGCTCTTACCATGATTGCGGCTCAAGTTATGGGGAATGATGCAACTATTGGTTTTGCTTCAAGTCAGGGTAACTTTGAACTAAATGTATTTAAACCAGTTATTATCTATAACTTCCTTCAATCCGTGCAGTTATTGAGTGATGGAATAAAATCTTTCCATGATCATTGTGCGGTTGGTATTGAACCTAATAAGATAACCATTAAAGAAAATCTTTTCGGATCTTTGATGCTTGTTACAGCATTGAATCCTTATATCGGATATGAAAATGCTGCAAAAATTGCTAAGTTTGCTTATAAAGAAGGCTTGACGTTAAAAGAGGCTGCTGTGCAACTTAAATTGCTAACGGAAGAAGAATTTGATGAGATGGTTAAACCAGAAGATATGGTGAAACCAAACATTTAAATCTTTTAAGTGAAAACTAGTTACTGATCTGTAACTAGTTTTTTCTTTTTTTACACTCATTGAAAATCGCCTCATTAGGACAAACACTTATTACATAGCAGGATGCATTTTATGAAGGTAATAATTATCGAGAGACCGCAAGCTGACAAATGCATGAACGATTGCTATCATTATTTAATAAAACTTTATAGGAAGGAGATCCAGGGTGATAGCAATATACCGAGGAACAAGCGATCAAGGGATCGAGCATCGACAGCCAGATCGAGGCCTGCATAAAGAAAGCAGGGACTAAGGATGTGCTGAAGTATGCCGATGAAGGATTTTATGTGGAGCTTTTAGAACGTCCGGCTTTGATTCGCTTGAGGGAGGACGCAAGCAAGGGACTTATAAGTCAAGTTATCTGCTACAATCCTGACCGTCTTTCTCGGAGAGCTTATCAGCGATGAAAAAAATGATTTTCATATCTTTCAAATAGAGAAAGCCGGAATATGAGATCCGGCCTCTTCTGCATTATTTCCCCTTCGCCTTCTTCCGCTTTTCCTTCTCAGCCCGATAAAACTCATGAAACATCTTCATCAGCGCCCTCTTTTCAATCCGCGATACATAGCTGCGCGAGATCCCGAGCTCTTTGGCAATCTCACGCTGCGTTTTTTCTTTCTTCAAATCAAGCCCAAACCGCCCGACTATCACTTCCTTCTCACGGTCATCTAGAATGTCAATGTATTGTTTCACTTTTTCAAGCTCCATATTGAGCTGGATCGTATCAATCACATCTTCGTTTTCTGATTTCAATACGTCGATCAGGCTTATTTCATTCCCTTCTTTGTCCTGCCCGATCGGATCGTGAAGGGAGACGTCTTTTTTTGTTTTTTTCAATGCGCGCAAATGCATGAGGATTTCATTATTAATTACAAAAGGGGGGTGCACAGATTTCCCGCAATTGTTTGGCTAATAAATGTTGAGTCAGCTTACTGTAGTAAAGGTTCAAACGTTTCTTAGCGAATGAAGGGGATACCTTAAATAACCAAGCTACATTTTCAATTGCATGTGATTGTATGTACGAAAGATTAATATTACGCAACATGAAAGTTGGAATGCAAAAGTGATATGTAAAATAATTGGACTGCCACTCTAAATAATCAGTCCAAGTTACAGGCATTGTTTTTTTATCGCCTTCATGTCTATATATATGGCAAAATTCATGAGCAAAATCATACCATTGTTCAATACGGCTTTTTCGGCTGTCCAAGCATATGTTATAAATTCCGCTGTGTTTAAGTGCGAAGCTTGTAACAGGTTTAAACGAAAGCCTGATATCTAATGACTCAGCAATCCGTTCGAAATTAATTTGTTCAGGTTCTGTAATATCAATCTTTCTGTATAAGTTTTCAATCCAATCCTCTAAATGACTGTTTGTATACCTCAAGATAAAAAACCTCCTTAAAGACGACAATCTAAAAATTGGATTCGTTTAAATATTATATGGAAATCAAGACTTTTTTCATAGGAAAATGCGTCTAAGGAGATGGAATATGAATCCGTTTAATAATGACTGTTTTCGTAAGTATTATGATTTTAACACGCATCTGGATTTCTCTAGAAAAGTAAAGGTCTTTAGGGATTTATGTCAAAATAATAGTAAGTACCTTATGAAACAAACAGGGAGTTTGGTTGATTAATAAGGAGGGGAAGTATGAAAAAAAATATTCACATATTGGGAGCCTCTGGTGTCGGAACTTCGACATTGGGTGCTGCATTATCAAAGCGTTTGCCTCATACGCATCTTGATACTGATAATTACTATTGGTTAGATAAATTCACTAAAAAAAGAGAAATTCCTGAAAGAAGAAAGTTGCTTGAAAAAGACTTAACAATAAATGAGAAATGGATTCTTTCTGGTGCAGTGTGTGGCTGGGGCGATAATCTAAAAAGTTATTTTGACCTTGTCGTCTTCTTATGGATTCCACAAGATATACGGCTTGAGAGACTAAGGCACAGGGAATTTCAGCGTTATGGAAACGAAGTGTTAGCCGGTGGCAGTAAATATGAACAATCAAAAACATTTTTAGAGTGGGCTTCTTTATATGATAATGCTGGAATGGAAGTTAGAAGTAGAGCTTTGCATGAACATTGGATGGCAGATTTATCTTGTCCAGTGCTAAAGATTGAAGGCGACTGCTCAGTCAATGAAAGAGTTGACCGTGTCTTGGATTATCTGAGTTCTAATTAAACTAACGGATAGCAATAGCTGCATCAGAAAATAAATCCAAAAATCAAAGACAGTTCCAGTATGGCATTTAATGAGCTGTTTTTTATACCGCTATCAGTTTGCCTACTATTTTTGGTAGCATCCCCACAACAGAGAAGAGAATGTTCTTCATAAGGAAGTTTTTGGTTCAGTTGCAGGAAATGGAACCTAAAAGATTAGATACACCCTGAAACCTGTCCAGCTAGTGCTTATGCTGGTTACCATTGAGTGAAAAGCCCTTGCCGATCCTTTTTTGTTGGTGTAATCATTAGTGAATTATTACAATTGCAAATGATAGGGGCAAGGGAAATAAATGGACTTCAAAGGAGTTTAATCATGAAAAATAATGATAAGAAGAAAGAGGTTCAAAGAAAATACAGAGAAGAGATTAAAAAAAAGAAACAAGAGAATGAAGATAATAAAAATTTTATTAAAGAAACAATTATTGTTGTTACGATAATTGTATTGTTTATTTTTTTCACATATACTTTGCAAGGTTTTTAACAAGAAGCCCTCTTTTCCCATTTCGATACTCTGCAATTTCCCTCACAATAAACGCTCAATTTTTTTACATGAGAATATAAAAGAAACATAAATGAAAATATAAATGAGAAAAACAACAAAAACCCTTGCCATGTAAGGGTTTGTAAGGGATTCGAAAATCACTTTATAAATGAGGTTATTATTGAGATATAAATGAGAATCTAAATCTTATTAGTAAACATAATTAAACATAATAAACAGAAATAAATAATAATAAACTAACTGCGTTTATTTATCTGATTTCCGTCTTTCCTTTAATTGCTCCGTTATAATCTCCAAAGCAGCCTGTAAGATTTCATCAGTTACTTCACCGTCTTTAGCTGCAAGGAATGTTTCAGGATCATTTAACACTTTTTTTGCTTCATCCTGAAATACTTTTTCATTGCTTTCTCCTTTAAGAAGATAATCCAAAGAAACATCAAGTATGTTTGAAATATTAATTAAGGTTTTATAGTCAGGCTCACGACTACCTAGTTCATAGGCGGTGTAGGCAGGCCGAGTAATTCCAAGTTTATCAGCCATATTTTGTTGGGTTAGTTTCTTTTGTTTTCTGCACTTTTTCAAGTTCTCGGAGAACATTTTAATCACCTGACTTTTGTTTTTATTCTATATCTCATTGTAACGTAACAAAGAGTTACATATAAGTTTTAGTAACAAAACGATACTTTTTTATGAAAATGTGTTGACAATGTAACGGATCGATACTATTATCTAAGTAACGAAACGTTACATTTTCTGATTAAGGGGGTGAAACCTGATGAGAAAATGGCTTAAGAAAAACCGCTTAGAAAAAGGGTTGACTCAAAAAGAAGTTGCCAAAGCTGCACAGATTGGTAGAGCATACTACACTATGATAGAAAATGGTACTAGGAACCCTAGTGTTATTGTCTCAAAAAAAATAGGAGAGAAATTAGGCTTTGATTGGACTATTTTTTTTGATGATGTATGTAACGAAACGAAACATAATTCTAAGGATTCAGCATGAGTAGAATTCACAAAGGAGGCCTTTTAATTATGAAAGTCATCTTGAAAAAAGGACCGCTGTTTGAACAGGCAGAGGCCAAAGCTTACAAATATCTCAGTGGCATACTTGTTCAGCGAATGAATGAACATCAAGAAAAGTTAGCACAACAAAAGAAAAAGGAATCAGCCTAAGTCATTTATATCCAGCATGGTCTATTAACTTCAATTTTAAAACTGAAAATCGAATATATCAGGAGGCAAACATATGGAGAACAACCCATACAACATGCGGAATTTACCGCAGATTATGCGTAGTGCCCGTAAGGCTGCAGGTCTTTCCCAATACCAAATCGGCAAATTAATCGGAGGTAAGGATCAAAGGTATGTTTCAGATGTTGAAAATGGACTTGCCAAGCTCACTCCAGAGTTATGTATCAAGTGGTTTGAGAAGTGCGATGCCTATGAACATATTGATCTTGTCCATTACTTATTTAAACTTCATCCCACAGCGGCTGCTCCTATTGATCCGGCACTTAATGAATGTGCAAGTAATGCGGTGATTAATATGGTTCACCAATTGGAGGAAGCATTACAAGCAACCAAACATTTAGCCCGTTGGCTTACGGATAACCGACCAGGTAAAACAGAGGAACTGCCGATGGCGGATATTAAACAGATTTTTGATTTGATTGCGGCTAACAAAACATTGATTTATTCACTTGTTCGTACTCACGGGTTGAAAATGCAGGAGCTTGCAGATAGGTGGACGCGGAAAGCTCTAGTTGATCAAGTTGCTATGGCAAAACAAGAAGGAAGGAAGGCGGTTTCAGTATGAATACTAATCATTTCTTGAAGTCAGATGTTCCTATCGCAAAAAGAAAAATCGAATCAGCAGAAGAGCTATCAATCATGCTGTCAGAGGCATTACGTGATGGTGATTATGAAGAAGCGATTAGTCTTGCTGGAAGCATCAAGGTTCTTACTGAGGATATTAGCCGGCTGGCAAACAAAGGACGCCTTTATGAAACGGCATTGAAAATGCAACAGCAAGGTATCAACTTGACTGTAGTGAGCAGATGTATAGGATGATGGTTCATTTTGTTCATAAACCGGCAACTGCTCTGGAAGTTCGTAAATGGTGTGCGATGATTCGTAACAATAGTGAATTCCATCTGTTATGGGATAGACGTGCAGACAAATTCAGAGAGGAGAATAAGAATGGTCGAAAATCCAATGGTCATAAACAACTGGCACGATAAGCTGACTGAAACGGATGTGCAAATAGATTTTTACGGTGATGAAGTAACACCAGTTGATGATTATGTAATTGATGGCGGCGAAATCATTCTCAGAGAGAACTTGGAAAGATATTTAAGGGAGCAACTTGGTTTTGAATTTAAAAATGCGCAATAAAAAAGCCCACTCGGCAAAGTGGACTTCTTTAAAGGCTATCTAAAAAACTCATGTGCAAATATTTTATCAGATAGCCTCAATAAAAACAATGGGGGTTAGGGTTATGACAAGAAGAGCTGAGGTTCTTGCTAAGACTTCTGAAATGAGCCGTGATGAATGGCTTATTGAAAGAAGAAAAGGGATTGGCGGCTCAGATGCATCCATTATCTTGGGGTTAAACAAGTGGAAGACACCTTTTGAATTATGGTTAGACAAAACAGGACAGGTCCCTGTTAGTGAATCGCAAAGTGAAGCTGCTTACTTTGGATCATTGCTTGAAGACATTGTTGCAAAAGAATTTGAGATTCGTAGTGGCAAGAAGGTTAGACGTAAAAAAGCAATACTTAGACATCCAGAACATGATTTCATTTTGGCTAATGTAGACCGAATGATCGTTGGTGAAAAAGCGATCCTTGAATGTAAAACAACATCAGCCTACAACTTAAAAGAATGGAAAGACGAAGAAATTCCCGAGAGCTATATCGTTCAGGTCCAGCATTATCTGGGTGTACTTGGACCTGAATATCAGAAAGCTTACTTTGCTGTGCTGATCGGCGGGAACAAATTTGTCTGGAAAGAGATTAAGAGAGACGATGAGTTAATTGACATGATCTTTGAAGCAGAGATTGAGTTCTGGAATGACAGGGTCTTAGGTGGACAAGCTCCTGCTTTAGATGGTTCAAGTGCTGCGGAGGAATACCTCAAAAAACGATATGCCGAAACGGATAATAATAAAGCTATTGATTTAACAGCGGCTAATCGAGAACGTATTCGACATTACTTGCTTCTTAAAGAACAGATCTCAGAGCTTCAAAGCCAGGCAAAAGAATTAGAAAACCAGATCAAACATGAAATGAAGGATGCAGAGTACGGGTTTGTCGGAGGCTATCAAGCTTGTTGGAAGCCTGTTGTCTCATATCGAGTTGACACGAAAAAGCTCAAAGAGCAGTTTCCGGATATTTACGAGAAGGTCAAAAAGGAAACTCATTTCAGACGTTTTGGAATCAAGGAGGTTAGCTGACTATGGCTACTAATCAATCAATTAAAAACAGCATCCAAAAGAAACAAAAAAGCGCTCCTGTTCAGCAACAAGGGGCAACCATGAAAGGGCTACTTTCCTCACCATCTGTTATTAAACGATTTGAGGAAGTGTTAGGGAAGAGGGCTACACAGTTTACTGCTTCTATCTTAAGCCTTTATAACAGCGAGCAGATGCTACAGAAAACAGATCCTATGAGCGTTATTTCATCTGCAATGGTGGCAGCTACACTCGACCTGCCTATAGATAAAAACTTAGGGTATGCCTGGATTGTACCTTACGGAGGAAAGGCTCAATTCCAGCTAGGATACAAAGGATATATACAGCTAGCCTTACGAACAGGCCAATATAAATCCATCAATTGCATACCGATTCATGAAGGCGAATTGCAGAAGTGGAATCCGTTGACTGAGGAGATCGAGATTGATTTTGAAAAACGAGAATCAGACGCGGTAATTGGTTATGCAGCTTATTTTGAGTTGATAAATGGCTTCCGAAAAACAGTGTACTGGACAAAGGCACAAGTGGAGAAACACAAAACGAAATTCAGTAAGTCTGATTTTGGATGGAAAAATGACTGGGATGCGATGGCACTTAAGACTGTATTAAAAGCAGTTTTGAGCAAGTGGGGGATTCTCTCTGTTGAAATGCAAAAAGCAGTTATTGAGGAAGATGAAACAAGGGAACGGATTGACATTACCAATGAGGCAGACAGTTCAGAAATTATCGATTCCGAGCCTTCAGATAAAGAAGAAACAGAAAAAACAACCTCGCAGGAAGCTGATCCTTTTGACGGCAAGCCTGTAGATATAAAAGAAGATGAACTTCCGTTCGATTGAGGTCGGCATCCGTGACATAACTGCATTCTGTGAAAGGAAGTAGGTGAGTGACTTGGACATAAAAGCAATGGGTTATGTGGTCATACCCCGACTACCATTCAAAGAGTTTAGGGATGAAAAAATTTATGACCACTTGTTCAAAAGAGCTGAATACAGGCCAAATCAAGAGCTAGAACTTGGGCAGACCATTATCAAAGTTGTGGAACTTGCAAAAGTTTTTAACTGGTCAGCTGCACAGATCAAATACTCACTAGATCGAATGGAGAAACAGGGATATATCAAATTGGACCGTCTTCCACAGAAAAGAGGGTTCATCGTCACCATACTTCATTATGCAGACTACATACAGCTAGGAAATTACATGAAGAAAAAAGCTCTCGAACCAGCTGAGATCGAACATAAGGAGGTTGATGACAAAATGAAAAATGCCTTTGAGCTATATGAAAACAAAGTTGCTCGGTCAGTTGGCCCGATGGAGGCACAGCGAATTGGATACATGGTCGACGATTATGGTGAAGAAAAAGTGATGGAGGCTATCAAGACAGCGTTTCAATTAAAGGGGAAAGCAGCTAGTTTGTCATATGTTCAAGCCATCTTATCAAATCCATTCACTCAAAAGAGAAAGGAGAAACAATATGGCTATAAACAAAGCAGTCAGTATAGACACCGCATTCCAAACGATCATGCAGGAACTTCGGGAAAAGTCAGCCCACTTTTTGGGAACAAAACAGGCCGCATCCGAAGAAAAGGGTGAATTTGATTGTCCTTATTGTAAGGATCGTGGAATTGTCGTTTATCGGGTTCATAAGGACACTCCTTGGCATTTGGATGAACAGTTAGATCTTATGGTTCCAGATGAAATGGTACCTGAAGATGATTTTCTTTTGGGGAAGGTTTGCACGCCGAACAAAGCTAGTGAATGGAAAGATACTTATTCAAAACAGTGTGAATGTGTGAGACGAAAGAAAATAGCCAGACTCATGTCAGCTAGTGGCATTACAGAAGAGTTTGAAAAGCTTCTCTTTGGTAACTTCATCACGGACGGTAAGCCAGACATGATCAAAGATGCTTATGAATGTGCAGTGGAATACTATAAAGATTTTCAAAAGATCAAAGGAGAAAGGCAAAACAGTATCGCATTACTTGGACAGCCAGGTAGCGGTAAAACTCATTTGCTCACGGCGATAATGAATAATCTGATCAAGAAAAAATCAGTACACTGCATGTATTTCCCTTACGTAGAGGGCATGGGTGATTTGAAAGCTGACTTTGACAATTTAGAAGCAAAACTCGATGCCATGAGAAAGGTCGAAGTTCTATTCATTGATGACTTATTCAAACCAATAAACGGTCAACCAAGGGCAACAGACTGGCAGGTTGAACAAATCCAGTCAGTCTTAAACTACCGATATTTAAATCACAAGCCTTTGCTAATTTCTTCGGAGTTAACAATCGATGAGATTTTGGATATAGACGAGGCTCTTGGTTCACGAATTCACCAGATGTGTCGTGATTACATAGTGATTATTAAAGGCGATCGAATGCAATTAAATCATAGGTTAGGTGATTGGGAATGAAAAAGAAAACGAATATAAAAGCAGCTGATGGACTTTATATATTCGGACCTCTAAGTCCTACAGAAGGTAAAGATCTTACGCCAACTATCCGTTTACTTGAGGAAAAAATAAAGCAAATGGAGCGGATGCTGAGTGCTTAAAGCAGTTGTGTCTCTGCTGACAAATTTACTCTCCGCACCGAGAATAGAAAAAGAAATTCAGCTATGGGAACAGCTTGACGGGAGGTAAAGAACAGTTGGATAGATTAAGTTCACTGTTTATGGTGAGCCAGTCGCACAAGGACGACCGCGTGGATCAATACGAAATGGGAAGGTGCATATGCGAGATCCAGCGAAATCAAAGTATTTTAAACAGTATGTAGCATTGGTTGCATCTCAGCATCGCCCAGAAACAATTATTACTGGTCCTGTTGCAATGGCAGTCAAAGTGTACAGACCAATGCCAAAATCAGTTTCAAACTCAAAAAAGAAGAAAGAACAAGCTGAAAATGGTCTTCTGCGGCCGACAACGAAGCCTGATATTGATAACTACGTAAAGGGTGTGAAAGATGCTTTGAATCATCTGATATATAAAGATGATAGCCAGGTGGTTGACATGAAAGTCAGCAAGTTTTATAGCGAAGAGCCGAGGGTGGAAATCAAGATAGAAGAGGTTTCTCCCTAAAATAAAAAACACTGAAGCGCTTAGCCTCAGTGGTCTTGATATGAACTGGTACTTCTATCATAACACAGGGGGCGCTTTGAGTGTACAATCCAAGAGAAATAAACATCAAAAAAGACTTCACTATTCAGCAGAAAATTGACCCAGGAAAAGTTCAGATCATTGTTTTAGATGGGAATCAGGGTACAGCACATGTCTTAGATGCTCCGGAGCACGGTAAAACTGTGATCCAAACTGTGAAGGGGAGCTTTGCGCGGGTTGATCATGAGATAGGGTTTAAAGTGAAATGATTCTGGAGATTCAACTTTAAAATGTGTAGTGTTTGTAAACCTTGATAGAATATAAAATCAAATTCTTCTTCTTTAAATAAGTGGGTTCTGTGTTATTATTTACCTTGATACGTTAAAAAGGGTGAAAGACATTGCGGAAACTTAGAGATAGTGATATCCGGGAAGTTTTGTTAACTCATTTGCTTAATAAATTTTCCGATGATGAAAATATAAAAATAATCAATGAATTAGGTGTTCTTCATGGACAATCTAGAGTAGATATAGCTGTGATTAATGGTATGCTTCATGGATTTGAAATTAAAAGCGAAAGCGATACATTATTAAGACTGCCAAGTCAGATAGAAGACTATAATAAGGTATTTGACAGAATGACAATAGTTGTTCAGAGAAATCATTTACATGCGGTCCGAAAAATAGTTCCAAAATGGTGGGGAATTCTTCTTGTTACAAGGAATAAAGATCAAATAAATTTAAGGGAAGTTAGAAAAGGGAGATGTAATTTGAAAGTAGACCCTTTTTCATTAACTCACTTGCTATGGAGAAATGAAGCACTCGATATTTTGAAAGAAAGAGGTTTGCAAAAAGGATACTTAAGCAAACCTCGGGCAGAATTATATGAAAAGATCTGTAATAGTTTCACTTTGGAAGAGATAAAGGTTATTGTGAACGAGCAACTAAGGAATCGTGAAAACTGGAGAGTTGATTGCTAGCCAAAGTTAAATGGTGGTTAGTTCCAACTTTCCTCCAAGTTTCTGCATTACCTGTACTATTTCTTCCATGTGCACATTCATATATATAATTGTCACCAAAAGAGTAATCCTTACCATAAAAGCTATGATGCTCAATTAGTCTTTTACATAATGTTTGAGCTTGTTGCCACTTTCCGAATTTCGGACTTCTTACTGAATGTCCTCTAAAAAATAAATAATCCTCATTTGAGGTATACCTAATATTTGCGGCCATTTGTATCAATCGAGGATCAATTGATATGTATTCAGGATTAGAAATTACATAATCACCGAATGATGGGAATCTTGATAAATTAGTTGATAATAACTTTTTGTAGATGAGCCATTCGCTTCTCGGAATGCTTCCATCTGTACCAGTTGGTATTGAAGATAAATTCTCTGGAACACTCGTTCCTATAAAGGTAAGGGTTCTCCAGTCATTTATATATGGAAGTGTTAAGAATGTACCCGCGACTAATGAAGACATACGTGATGTGTGATTGGGGTCGATGTATCTATAATCTAGTATAATATCAATTTTTTCTGGAGAGGCTGGGAATTTTCTTAAGAAAGTACTTATTAATTCATCAGTATTATCTAAATGTTTATCTGACAATCGTATGCAGTATCCTGTATCATAAGTCTCTATAATGGTATGAACAGCCTTTTCATAATTCAGACCAGAATTCGGACATATAACAGGAATTGCATTTAAATTTTCTTTTAATAATGAATCAAAAATATGTTTCAGTGGGTGTATTTTATTGACGGTCATTTCTTCGTCATCAATACATATTTGAAAAGCATCGATAAATATAGTGTTAGCACTGCCCCAAGAATTTTTTAATTGACTAGCAAAATTCTTAATATGTTCGTCAATTGTTTTTTTGGGAAATTCGTTCTCGAAATCCCAGTCTATGGGCGGGATCTCTACTAACGGTGTAATTTTATTTTTAATTTTGTCATCAAGTTCTTTAATTGCATTTTGTTCACCTCTTTTCCACCTTAATACTGGAACATAATGATTTTCATTAAACATACTAAAAACCTCCAATTTTTTAGGATAAATGTATTACGAACCGAAAAAACAAAGGTTTCATAAATTCAGAAAAATTATTACATTCTTTTTGAAATTCAACTTGATTATGAAAATACTCGATGAAATCGATGATTTAAATGAGGCTTTCTATATCGTAACTGAAGATTTTTTAAAATGATTATTTCAGGGGTGATTTAATGTTTAAAAGAATACTTAATTATTTAAAATCAAGTGAAAATAGATGGCTAATTGTTGGATGGGTGTTTGTTTTTGTAGCTGTACTGACTCCTACAGTGCTACTAATTAAATTAAATAGCAGTTTGAATCTTGAGAAGTTTGGGTCTTTAGGATCGATTGGAGATTTTCTAGGTGGAACCACTGTTGGATTATTATCGCTTGCCAGTATAGTTTTTGTTGTAGCCACTATCTCAATGCAGAAGAAAGAGCTAGCGCTACAAAGAAAAGAACTAACTATGCAAAAGGATGAACTAAAAAAGACAAGAGAAGAATTCGAACTTTCTAATAAAACTTTGTTAAAACAGCAGTTTGAAAATACATTTTTTAATATGATTAATCTGCATCACAATATTTTAAAGGACTTAAAATTAGAGAAAAATGAAAAAGTTTTCTCAGGAAGATATGTATTTGAGCAACAATATGAACAATTAAAGAGACTTTATAACAATGTAATTAAACAAGATTTTTTTAATGAGACAATTCATCAACTTGTTAATAGTGAAGAAATAGAAAAAACAAATCAAATAACTAAAATACTTTACTTAAAAGAAAAGAGAGATGAGGTATTCGATTTATTGGAAGAAAATATTTCTTCTTATACTTATTATGACCAATATGACGAAATACAAATTGATTCGCGCTATTATGAAGCTGAAGAAAAAATTTATAATGAAACAGATACATATTGGTTAAAGATTAAAAAAGATGCAGAAACTTATTTTGAAAATAACATGAAGAATAATAGGGAAGTTTGTAGAGAGTATTTGTTAACGACAAAAAGAATGTTTGATTATGTACTTAAAGAACAAGAGAGTAATAAAATAAGTAAAGATTTTTTTTTCGATGATATCACAATTAACTTTTTACTTGAATTTAAGAAGAACTTTCTGCTTTCTCCTTTAAAGCGTTTGAAGAATAATGCTTATGAGTTAATGTATGATCGAAATGAAGAAGTAATAGGACATTATTTTAGAAACCTTTATAGGATTATAAAGTTTATACAGGATGAAAAGTTTAGTACAGATATAGAAGAAAATGAATTAGAACAAAGGAAATATAGAGGCATTCTTCGTGCTCAACTTTCATCAATTGAATTATTAATGCTTTTCTATAACATAACTTATTCAGAAAAAGGAAAGAAGTTTTCTGATTTGATTTTAAATAAAAATTTTTTTGATGATCATTTAGTGAAATCAAAATTTTTATGGACAAATGATAGTCAAGAATTAAGAAAAATTAATTAAACTAGTCCAAGATGGAAAGCCTGCGGACACTGAACTTACAGCATTTACGCTGTTTGTTTGGTGTCCGTTTTTTATTTGAAAAAGGAGGACACAATCATGAATCGAAAAGATATTGAAAATCTAATCAATAGCTATCACTGGATGGTGAAAGAGGTTCGTCGTTTGCAGAGGGTACTCTATGGTTCAGTAATTCCAATGAAGAATTGGGGTGTTGCACAATATGGATTAGAAGCAGCTATGCCGAAAGGAAGTCCTGGGAAGAGTCAGGCTGAATTGCGGCAAATGGATATGAGAGAAGAACGTCTTTTCAAACGTCTTAAGTATTATGAGGAACGAGTATATGCGGTGGAGGTAGGTGCCGAAAAGATCAAAGGTGAGCAGCACAAAGTTATTTATGATTGCATGATGGAGGGGATTAGCTACCGTGCTATTGCTCTTCACTTAGGTATCTCACGGGAAACGGTACGAAAAATGAAAGACGAATTGATCAGCCAATTATGCCAAGATTGCCACTTTGAGCGTTTATTGAATCTGAAAAAATCTGTGGTGTAAAATGGGAGGCAGGTCGGCGCGGATCATTTAATCATTCGCGTTAGGAATAAATTAAAAAACAAAAAACCTCTCTCCTAACGGAGAAAGGCATGAGCGATTGCAATCAAAATTGCGACTGCAAACTCCCGGGAAATTTTGATGTGGATTTCCATAACCACACCCCCCTCTAGGCGAGTAAGGATTTCGACTTGTTCGGATTAACCGTGAGAGCCGCGCTCACCTAGCTTACAAAAGCTTGAAATAATTTTAATATAAAAAAGGATCTGTGTAATGCGTAATCGTTCGACAAATTCTGCAAAATGTTCTTTGTCGAAACCTTTTGCCGATATTAAGGTGGGAGGTGAAAACGTGACAAGAACAATTAATGTTAATCAGCAACATTTGTTAGAACAGTTAGCAGGCGGGTCAGTAAACCGTCAATGCACAATAGAAGCTCTAATTGATATTCTCATCGATAAAAAGGTATTTACTGAAGAAGAATTCGTTAAATATCAAATGCATCATTTAGAACAATCAGCAGATGAGCACTCTGCGGAGCTTTTAGGTATCAGTAAAGAAGATTACATAAAGAGCAGAAAATAAGCATCGTGATTTTTTTGTCGACAAATTTTGCAAATAGTTCCATTGTTGATGACAATAACCGATAATAAGGTGGGAGGGTGAATAAATGGTAAACAAACCGACTACCGAGATTGTATTGGATATATCAGATAAATTGGCTGGGGTTTTAAATAATAACCATACTTCTTTGATAGGGATTTTAGCGCCATATGTGATAGCAATTGCTTCAGTAATTGCTTCTGTAATATTAGGAGTACTATCTTATAATTCAGCTAAGTCTGCACAGCGTATATCATATGAGATTGGGAAGCAGAATATTGAGGCGTTAGATAAAAGCAGGTATATAGAAATTATAAGTAAAGAAAGAGCACAATGGATTGAAAAGTTAAGAAATATTTTTCATGACTTTAATGAATCAGTTCATTTATATTCATTAGAGTTAGATAGAATAAAAGGTTTTATAAATATTAAACCAGAAGAAGAATTAGAACTTAAAAGGCTTAAAAATAATATTCAACATAACTGGGCAAAAACTTTTTTATATATTAACCCATCTGAAAAAGTGACCCAAAAGTTAGATGATTTAATTAATAATGAGCTTTATAAAATTTTATTTATTGAAAAAGCTCTATATTCTAGATTCGATCCTAAACAAGTAAATGAAATTCACCCCGAAATAATATTTATACAAAATGTAATACTAAAATCGGAGTGGAAAAGATTAAAATTAGAAGTTGAAGGTGGCCGTGAACTAAATGAAGAGGAAGTCAATTTTATTTTTATGGAAGTGGCCAAAAATCAACATGAAGAATTCTATGAAAAATTATTAAAAACAGAGTTAGCTAATTAAGCCTTCTATCTAAGAATGCTTTTTTAAATTCTCTATAAACTGCTTCCGGTAGCCTTTTCCAAAACAACACGAATCAGAAGGAGGCAACAATAAATGTAGATGGTTGAAAAGCACATAAAGGCGTATAAGGATTACGTCAAAGGCATGAAATACAAGGACCTTGCCGAGAAATACGGGGTGTCAGTGAACACCATTAAATCATGGAAACAGCGGCATGGTTGGAAAAGAAAAAAGTGTGCACCTATTTCAAAAAGTATGCACACAAATAAAGGTGGGCAGCCAGGTAACAAAAATGCTTTAGGGAATAAGGGCGGCGCACCAAAGGGAAATCAAAACGCTGTGACTCATGGATTCTTCTCAAAGTTCCTACCAGAAGAAACACTATCGATTATGGAAGGGATTCAAGAACGTTCGCCTGTCGATATGATATGGGATCAGATACAGATTCAATATGCTGCAATTATAAGGGCACAAAAAATCATGTTCGTTTCTGACAAGGAAGAAATGATCAAGGAACAGAAAAAGAAAAAGTCTGTTCTATCCGAGACAAATGAAGTCGAAGAGGAAGAATACGAATTCCAATTTTCTTGGGACCGTCACGCCACATTCTTAAATGCTCAATCACGGGCAATGGCAGAACTCAGAAACCTTATAAAGCAGTTTGACGAATTAGCCCATACTGAGGACGAACGACGCCTTAAATTGGAGCATATGCGTTTAAGTATAGACAAGAAAAAATTAGAGATTGAAGAACTTACAGAAGAAGATAAACCTTTTGAGATCACCATTGTGAACAAAGGTGATGACAGTGATTAAACAAGTAAACCCTCATTTTAAAGAATTTCTTTTTGACTGGAATCAAAAGTTTCAATTCTTAGTAGGCGGTTATGGATCATCCAAAAGTTATCATGTGGCACTCAAGATTGTTCTGAAATTGCTAAAAGAAAAGCGTACTGCACTTGTTATTAGAGAAGTGTACGACACACATAGGGACTCCACATTTTCTCTATTTGATGAACTTGTAAGTGATCTGAAATTAGATCATATCGTTAGTTGTGTATCTTCTCCTATGCAGATTCGATTTTCAAATGGCAGCCGCATCATCTTTAAAGGGATGGATAAGCCAGCCAAACTTAAATCGATTAATAATATTTCACTCATTTGGATTGAGGAATGTTCTGAAGTGAAGTATGAGGGATTCAAGGAGCTGTTAGGACGTCTTCGTCACCCGACTTTGCCGCTCCACATGATACTCTCAACAAATCCAGTCGGAGAGGACAATTGGACTTTTAAGCATTTTTTTAAAGACGACCGAGAGAAGCGGTTTGTACTGGATGATAAGGAGCTTTATGAAAAGCGGATAATCGTTAGCAACGACACCTATTATCATCACTCAACGGCAGATGATAATCTTTTTCTGCCAGAAAGCTATGTCCAGCAACTTGAAGAATTGAAGACATACGATCCAGACCTTTACCGAATTGCGCGGAAAGGTCATTTTGGCGTGAATGGAATTCGGGTACTACCGCAGTTTGAAGAACGGCCACATGAAGAGGTTATGACTGCAATCTCTAATATTAACCGTCCACTTAAACGAGTTGGCATGGACTTTGGTTTTGTTGAGTCGTATAACGCCGTTGTTAGGGTTGCTGTGGATCACGAGAAGAAATATCTCTATATCTACTGGGAGTATTACAAAAATGGACTGACGGATGATAAGACAGCCGAAGAACTCAAGGAATTTGCAGTGACTAAAGAATTAATCAAGGCGGATTCTGCAGAGCCAAAGACAATACGTTACTTTCAGCAACACGGTTTCAATATGGTGGGCGCTCGTAAGTACCAAGGATCACGACTCCAATACACAAAGAAGATCAAACGGTTCAAGAAGATTATTTGCTCTGATCGTTGCGAGAACACGATTTATGAACTTAAACCGCTCACTTATGCTACCGATAAGCTGGGGAACATCTTAGAAGACGAGTTCACCATAGACCCACATACACTGTCAGCTATTTGGTATGCACTTGATGACTACGAGGTAACTGATTTGAAAGAAGAATCTAAAGGAAGACCGCAAAGATCAAGACCAGGAAGGAGGTAAAGTATGTCAAAACAATCTGTTAAAGCACGAGTGATCAAAGCCTCACCACCTACTGAATCAACAAAACAAATCTATGAAGATGAATTTGCGGACAGTTATGACAGCAACATTTTGCCGCCTCCGTATAATCTTAAAGAATTAAAGATGATTGCTGAGTATTCAACGATCTTACAGCAATGTGTTGATGCCTACAGGACAAATATTGTGGGTTTTGGATTTGATTTTGAGTACTCGTTTGATGTGAATTCGCCAGATGTGAAAAACAATGAAAAAACAGAAGCTGAAAGTGAATGGACAAAGCTTGAAGAGTTCGTTAAATATCTTCACTTTGATGAGTCAGCTGAGACTTTACTCGGCTTTGTTATTGAAGACCGAGAAAAGACAGGAAATGGTTTTATTGAGGTCATTCGAAATGGTGAAAATAAGCCGGCTGGTATTGAGTATATGGACGTTCAAAATGTTCGTGTTTGTAAATTGTCTGAACCAATTGAAGTTGATTTTACATACTTCGAAAAAGGACAAATGAAATCAATCAAAAGAGAAAAACGATTTCGCAAGTATGTTCAGATGATTGACGGTCGTATGGTTTACTTTAAAGAATATGGTGATCCTCGTACTTTAAATATAGAGACAGGCCAATATGATGAACAGACTCCATTCGAAAAACAAGCAAATGAAGTGGTTCATTTCAAAATAGGAAGCGGTACTTATGGAAAGCCTCGATGGATCGGCCATATTGTTAATCTGTACGGAGCTCGTAAAGCAGAAGAGCTGAACTTCATGTACTTCAAGCAAGGTAGACATATTCCCGCTGCTATTACAATTGAAAATGGTATGTTGTCAGAAGACTCATACACGCAATTGCAGGATTATATGAATGGGCTTGAAGGGGTGGAGAACGCTCATAAGTTCCTATTACTTGAAGCAGAAGGCATAGCGAAGGGGAAAAACATTCATGGTGATGAAGAGATTGCTCCAGTGAAAGTCGATATTAAATCACTTGCTGAAATCCTTCAAGAGGATGCCTTGTTTCTGGAATATGACCAAAAGAGCCGAGACAAAATTCGATCGGCTTTTCGTTTGCCTCCACTTTATACAGGTGAAGCCCAAGATTACAACAGAGCGACAGCAGACACAGCAAGAAAGATTACTGAGGAACAAGTATTTCAGCCTGAACGAAAATTAATCACAGGTAAACTGAATGCTTTATTTCTAAATGATCTTGAAATTCATAAGGTTCGTCTTATGTTGAAAGGGCCTGACTTTAGAGACCCGCTTGAGATTGCTAAGGTTTTAACACCGTTTATAACAGCTGGTGCAGTTTCTCCGAATGATCTACGTGATTTAGCTGGGAGAGTTCTTGGTAAGACGCTTGAGGAATGGCCTGAGGAAGAATACAATAGGCCGCTTGGTAAGACTAACGAGTCGTCTGCTTCTGATCCTTCGGCTACGCTGTTTAAATCTAAGGCCGGTACTCCTGATATGATTGGATTATTAAAAGATATGCGGGATGTTTTGGAGGATCTGAAGAGATGAACAAAACAGATAAACTGCTGGAAAGTCTAAATGCTTTTATTAAAAAAGCCGAGGAAGATGAGATGAAGAATCTAATGGAGAGTGTACCTGATTTCCCCGGCCTTTCTAAGATACCCAAATTTGTTGAAGAATATGAAAAAGGAATCGCCAAATTGCTCAGACGCCAGCGTAAGAAGTATTTAGACGGTCTGAATGGTTTTGTAAGCAAAGATTCGAAAGCGACTTTAGAAGCGCTTCTAGTGTTTTTTACACAGAACCTATTCGCGGAGGATGATTTCGAGGAAGAATTTCAGGAACTGACCGAGGGATTCTTGCAGCAGACCATTGAAGAACTGGCCGAAGTGATCATGGACTCTATAGATCCGGAAGTGCCTTTTAAGGTCTTATCCAATCGTACAATTAATTGGATTAAGGGTTGGTCTGAAAAACTGGCTCAGATCATGAAGTTAAACACTCATGAAGCAGTAGAAAACGTGCTGACGGATGCAATCGAAAACGGTTCTACAATCCAAGACATTGAGTTGACTCTCAAAGACATGCCACAATTTGATAGGGAGCGGGCGCGTACCACGGCCATCACTGAAGTGCTTGCTGCTTCCTCTGCCGCTCAGCATGAGTCATATGCACAATCGCCGGCAGTTAAGAAAAAGAAATGGCGGCACAGCGGAGGGAAGAAAAACAACCCGCGTGAGAATCATATTGATCTTGATGGCACAGTAATTGGCGTAGATGAAGAATTTCAGATACCAGGTAGTGGCGAGACATGCATGTTTCCACGAGATCCTAAACTATCTGCAGGTGAGCGGGTTCATTGCCATTGTGTTCTATCACCTGTGGTAGATAACGATATCTTAGGGTTGTCAGCTGAGGAAAAGGAAAAGATTCGAAGAGAAGCTTTAAAAGAAATTTAGAGAACCATTGAAACCCTGGCTATTTTATTTCGTAAAGTAAAATAGGAGGGGAGTATATGGAAACAATTTTAACATGTTTAAAAGACTATGGAGCATTATTAGGGTCCATTGTGACTGTGATCCTAACATCAATCTTGGTAATGCAACGGAACAAACTGAAAAGAAATGAAACTATTTTAACTGAAAGTCTAATGGAAGCAAGCGGGTCTCTTTTCTTCTCCATTAAAAACATATTAAATAAAGTTAAGATTACTGATATTACTGAAGAACTGAAAGAGTTTTTTGATAAATACTCAAAAGACCACAATTCACTTGTTAAATTAAAAGATAAGCGTATTATTAAACGGTTTGTAGAACTAGAGGAACTTTATTATGTCTATCTTTCAGAAAAAACCAGTGAAAATCTAGATAGACTTATGACCAAGTTTGTAATTCTGAAAAATGATATTGAGCAGGTGTTTTATACGGAACACAAGGTTGTTAATAAAGAAGTACGATGGTATTTAATTATTGAAAGTAAAGAAAATATATGGTTCCGAATGCTGTTGAGGGGATATAGGTATTTTAGTCACACTGTTATTTTTGCAGCCTTTTTGGATATCATTATGGTGTATGTAACTATAACAGACAGGTTTTCAGAAGAACATATGCTAGAAGGTATTTATGGTTGGGTTTTCTTATTCACCCAGTTGATTTCTATCTTGTTGGTATTTGTTCTATTTGTAAATTTTATGATTCATTTAACTGAAGAAGAAAAAGATAATTGGGGAACTAAATTTTGTAGATTTATAATACCTAAACGTTTGGTTCAAAGATTTCCTTTCTTAAGGAGATTTACTGAGGGAGATAATGAAGTTAATAGCGAAAAGAGAGCAATTAAGGAGTATGAAGAGAAATACAAACAATGGTTAAATCGTGAAAGGAGGTGAACAACATGCCAAGAGAATTAGTAAATGCAAAAATCACACATGTTTCGTATGTAGACAAGGCTGCTAATCAAAAGCAGTTC
Organism: Bacillus sp. FSL L8-0358; assembly: GCF_038593095.1. NCBI lineage: Bacteria > Bacillati > Bacillota > Bacilli > Caryophanales > Bacillaceae > Bacillus > Bacillus sp. FSL L8-0358. Next base: position 2,556,490 of record NZ_CP151962.1, on the reverse strand, counting down.
TTTTTTATGAAGTCAGAAGAAAAGCCGGTATTTCAAAAAGAAGTCAAGGTTCTTACCAAAGAAGCGGACGAGCAAAAACTTGTGTACGGTATCGTATATGAGCCGGATACAGTAGACGCCCACGGTGATTTCATGACAGCTGCAGAAATCGAAAAAGCCGCTCATGGATTCCTGAAAGATGCCCGAGAAATTGACAAGCAACATGATTTTCAGGGCGGTGTTGGTGAGGTGGTTGAGTCCTATGTCGCACCGGCAAACTTTGAAATGAATGGGGAAACCATTAAAAAGGGTTCATGGGTTCTTGTGACAAAGGCTTCAGAAGAAGTATGGGAGCAAATCAAAAAAGGCGAAATTACCGGTTATTCAATGGCTGGTACTGCCGAAACAATTGAAAAGCAAGAAGAAAAGCCCGTTTCTCAAGAGAAAACAGATGAGAAAGGGCTTTTTAATTTGCTCAAAAACTTTTTTATGGGTAAACAACAACAATCATATGAAGAGCCAGTTGAAAAGGCAGGGAGAAAGTTTTCCGCTTCAAACCTGCAGGAAATTAAAAATGCTCATACTGCTCTCGGTAACTTGCTGAGTCAGGTTGAGACAGAAGAGGAGGAAAAAGAAATGACTTCGGAGGAAGTAACGAAATCAATTCAAGCCGCTTTAGAGCCGATTGAGAAGCGGCTGGCAGATCTAGAAAAAGAAGAAGATCCTAAAAAGAAAGATAAAGAAAAAACAGACGAAGAGGTTGAAAAAGAGGGCGAGAAGTTGAAAAAGGCAATATCAGAAGCTGTTCAACCGCTCGTTGATCGAATTGAAGCAATCGAAAAAAAACGTGGAACATCTAAGCAAACCGAAGAATCGGGTTCTGAACAAATTCAAAAATCAATCTGGTCAGGGTTGTTTTAATGGATAAGGAGGATACGAATGAGAAATCAAGAGGTTATTAATAAAGCAGAAATGACGCTTTCTACTTTAGAGAGCGGCGGGATTATGAACCCTACTCAAGCTTCAACTTTTATTCGAATGGTTCAAGATTCGCCAACTATTTTAAGAGATGCGCGTGTTATTCAAATGGACCATGACACACAGAAAATCGAGAAGATCGGTTTTGGTCAGCGTATTTTAAGGGCAGCCCAAGAAGGAGTTGCGTTAACTAAAGATCAAAAATCAGTTCCATCAACTAGCACAGTTAACTTAAGCACAAAAGAAGTTATTGCTGAAGTTAACATCACTTATGACACACTTGAAAACAACATCGAAAAAGATGGCCTTCAAAATACAATCATGCAAATGATAGCTGAACGTGCTGCGGTTGATATTGAAGAGTTGCTTGTAAATGGGGATACATCTTCGTCCGACTCATATCTTGCACAATTAGATGGCATCAGAAAACAAGCTACATCTCATATTGTCGATGCTGCAGGTGAGGAACTGACACGCCAAACATTTAAACGAGGATACAAAGCTGTACCTCCTAAATATTTGCGAATTCCGCAGGAGTTCCGTTTCTATACATCGCCTGGTATTGAGGTTGAATGGAAAGATCGTGTAGCGGATCGTCAAACGAACTTAGGGGATGCAGCTGTTCAAGGTGGTCTTTCTTCTGCGTTTGGTGTTCCGGTCAAAGGTATTGCAAATTTACAGCCTTATACGATTGGAGAGGGAGATACTGCAGCCGATGTTTCTGATATCATCCTAACTCATCCGAAGAATATTATTCTCGGATTCTCTCGTAACATTCGAATTGAAGTAGATAAGGACATTCGTCGCCGTATGTTTATCATTGTTTTGACAGCGAAATTGGATAGTGTTTTTGAAGAAGAGGACGCCGTAGCCAAGATCGTGAAAGTGAAGGAGTAGGTGGTCTGGCGTGTATACTGCAAAGCTTATTAAAGGCAAAACATACAATGTTATGGGAATAACCTTTCGAGCAGGTGTCAGTCAAACAGTATCGAAAAAGCTCTATGAGTATTTAAATGAAAATCCATATTTTGTACTAACCCAAGAGCTTAATAATCAAAAGGAGGATCCGATAAATTATACTGAATCGGAATTGAAAGGTATGAATAAAGCAGAGCATGAATCCATTATTTCTAATCTTGGTGGCAATCCGTCTGACTTCAAAAACGCAGATGAAAGAATTGCCTACATCCTTAACCAAATAGATAACAAAGGGGAGTGACCTTATGCTGTTAATCACTCCTGATGAATTAAAGAGTTATTCAGTTTTTGAGTCTGTAAAGACCAGGCCTGACGAGTTGTTAAAACAGGATATCCTTGAGGCTACTGCTGATATCATTCTTAAAGTTGGACATGACTTTTCAGATGCAGAGTATATTCCTTTGCCTGAAACGGTTCGACTGGCCCTATTAAAGTTGTCGCAGTTTTATGCTCTTATAAATGGCGACGAGTCAATTATTAAAGGATATACAACTGAAAAGATTGGTGATTATTCTTATACTCTAGGGGATGGCAGTTCTCTTCAAGAACCTGATGTGTATGCATTAATAAAAGATTATGTGAAACCGGCTAACCCTGATTTAGAAGGGATTGAAGCGAAAGTGCGGATGAGATCAATATGAGTTATCAATCATTATTGACTCACAGATGTGACATTTACCATCTGCAGGAGAAAAAAGAAAATAGAAAGCAAAAATTCGGGGTGCCGGTTGAAGATGTTCAACCGGTTTTTTCGTACCCTGATGAGCCGGACATAGAAAATCAGCCGTGTTTTTTTATAGAAAAGAGTCAGTCCATTATCCAACAAGAACCGAATGTAGCTATTTATCAATCATTCCTTGTGCATTTCCCTGCTACTACTGATATTCGAGTAAATGACAGGGTGGTTTGGGATGGTACTGCTTATAAATTACAGAAGCCCCGCAAAGTCAGGAATCATCATTGGGAAGTGACGGCAGTACGGGAGGTTGAATGTTTGTGAAGATCAAAGGTCTTGATCAGTTCATTCAGTCATTAAACCGTGCTTCTCGCGGAGAATTGAAAGGGAAATACGAGGAGTGGCTTGAAGCTATGGGTTTTGAGTTCCTAGACATTATTCAAGATGAAATTATCAGGACGAAGACGGTAGACACACGCCGCTTGCTTAATTCCTTTCAGAAAGGTGACCAGGATAATATCTTTTCAATGACAAAAGGCAGCTTAAAGTTGGATGTTGGAACAAATCTGGAATACGCCTCATACGTGAATGACGGGCACTTTACGATCGATCCGTCTAAAAATCAGGATAGACGGTGGGTCCCAGGGCGGTGGAAAGGCGACCGTTTCGAGTATGACCCTGCTGAAAGAAATTCCGGCATGCTGCTGAAGTTCCAATGGGTAGACGGTTCTGGGTTTTGGGATAATGCCATGGCTGTATTTCAGTTGATGTTTGAGAGAAGCCTTGAGCGGAAGCTGCAGCAATGGATTGATGAAGAATTTTAAGGCGGTGCTGCCATGAATCAAGAAGTAGGTTCAATTATGGGCTATCTATACAAACTGTATCCTGTTCAAGTGTATGAAGAAGAAATACCACAGAACTTTGCTGTTCCGTCTCTTTACTTTCCACCGGCTTCCACGGTCGATGGGGCGGACACAGTATCTACGTTTCAGAAAGCCTATATTTTAAACGTAAAACTCTTTCACGAAAACGCACAGAAGGCTCATAATGAAGCAGAAAGGATTGTGGATACACTTAGAAGCAAAAGGGGCATAATTCCGCTTATACAAGAATCTGGCGAGGATACAGGTGATTTTATTCGGCTATCTCGAATAGAAACGCGGGTATCAGATGATTACGCGACCATTGTCTTAAACTGGACGAGCCGCTATTGGTATGAGCGAGAAGAACAGCGTTCAATAGATGGTTTTAAATTTAAAAGTGGGGTGAAATGATGGCCACTAAAAAAGAGAAAGCAGAAAATGCTTTTTATATTAAGGATTTGCGAGAGCACAGTCGAGAGCTCTTTGGGGTAAAACCCGAGGTGTTTGACGGTGCTCTTTTTCATGTTCATAAAACGAGTATTACAAAATCGGAAGCGAAGAAGTTGATTACTCAGTTTCTTCAAAAGGAGGTCAAATAGATGAACGGCGGAACATTCACACCCGGCAAGGAAAAAGAGCGTGCCGGTATTTACTTTAACTTCAAAACGACCGCGGAGAACCGTGTTTCTGCCGGAGAACGTGGAACAGTTGCGCTGCCGATAGCATCCAGCTGGGGTGAGGTTAAGAAATTCATTTCTATCTCTTCCATCGAGGACTTGAATAAAAAAGTAGGGTTGAATATTGATGATCCATCGCTATTGCTTTTACGTGAAGCAATGAAAAAGGCAAGTACAGTCTTGCTTTATCGTCTGACGGAAGGTCTTCGTGCTTCAGCAGACATTAGCGAAGGTGTAAAAGCTACTGCTCTTTATGGCGGCACAAAGGGTAATGACATCATTATCAGCATCACTGAGAACGTTATTGACTCTTTGAAAGTTGATGTCACTACCTACCTTGATCAGTCAGAAGTGGATAAACAAACAGTGTCTAAAGCTGAAGAGCTTAAACAAAATAACTATGTCACGTTTACAGGGAAAGGTGATTTAACAGTCACTATTCCGTTAACCGGTACGGCCCCTGAAGACATTAGCGGGGCTCTTCCGGCATCTTCCGGAATCCGCTTGTCAGGCGGGACAGACAAAACACCGACAAATGCCGATTATACAGCTTTCTTGGAAGCGGCTGAAACGGAATACTTTGACACAATCGCACTGCCTGTAGAGGATAACGAGCAATTAAAAGCAACGTTTGTTGCGTTTATCAAACGGCTGAGAGACAACCAAGGGCAAAAGGTTCAAGGTGTACTTTCAAATTATAAGGGAGACCATGAGGGTATTATCAATGTAACTGGTGGAGTCCTACTTGAAAATGGAACGGAGATCACTCCTGAAAAAGCTACGGCTTGGGTTGCCGGCGCGAGTGCGGGGGCTACATTTAATCAATCACTTACATTTGTAGAATACGAGGGAGCTGTAGATGTTCTTAACCGAATTGACAACGACGAAATCGTTGAACGATTGTCAAATGGGGAATTCTTGTTTACTTATGATTCTCGTGATAAATCAGTATCGGTTGAAAAGGACATTAATTCACTCACAAGCCTAACAGCTGAGAAAAATAAGATGTTCCAGAAAAACAAAATTGTCCGTGTACTTGATGCAATCAATAATGACCTGACATCTCAATTGAAAGCATTGATCAAGTCTCGCAAAGCAAGCGGCAGTGACGTTCCCGCTACAAATGACGGATTGCAGTTTGTAAAAACACTGATTACTCAATACTTGAGTGTTCTTCAAGATAACGGGGGCATTACTGATTTTGATTCAGAGAATGACATTACAATTGCTCTGAATAATGATCGTGACGGCTTCCTGATTGATCTTGCAGTTCAACCGGTGGATGCAGCTGAAAAATTCTACTTTAATGTTGAGGTGAAATAGGAATGGCATTAAAAGCGCAAAACACCATTTCAGGTAAAGAGGGCAGGCTGTTTCTTGATGGAGAAGAAATGGCCCATATCAAAACTTTTGAGGCCAATGTGGAGAAAAATAAATCCGAGGTCAATATCATGGGCCGTCGGATGACGGGGCACAAAACGACTGGAGCAAATGGAACGGGAACAGCCACTTTTTATAAAGTGACTTCTCAATTTGTTCTTATTATGATGGATTATGTGAAAAAGGGAAGCGATCCTTATTTCACGTTGCAAGCTGTACTGGATGACGCATCTTCCGGTCGAGGTACTGAACGTGTCACTTTATATGATGTAAACTTTGACTCAGCGAAAATCGCCGGACTTGATGTGGACTCTGAAGCATTAGAGGAAGAAGTACCATTTACTTTCGAAGACTTTGATGTTCCTGAAAAGCTTAAGGAAACTTTTTAAGAATCAACTGTAATGCATTTCAATTCTTCTTGAAAAATTTTAGAGGAAACTCGTATCATCTAGGGAAAACTAGTAGAATCTAATACATAACCACTTGATAACGTTGTGGTAAAGTGGTTAAAATAGTATTATCAATACTATAGGTATTTCACGAATACCTATGTAATGCATTTCATTTCTTTTAGTTTTCCATGTATTTCTTTCCAAAGAAATGCATAAAATAAAAGAGACCCGGTTGCCGCCGGGTCAGTATAAATGTTGGCCTATCAAGAGGGCTGGCTTAACAACTTCATGAAAGTATTTAGGATAGACTTTACCCTTTAACTTTGCCGAGCTCAAGGGGTGGGTCTATTTCTTCTTTATATAAGTCAACAGGGCAATTATAAATGACCCGAAAGCAAGCATAAGCATTAATGCTTGAAATGTTGACACGTGCATCACCCCCTTTCATGAGGGAGTGAGCCAGACCGCCCTTGAGATGTTGAAAGCCAATATTCATTTATACTAAACCATATTGTACCATAACACTTTCATAATCCGAGGGTTTTTAATAAAAGAAAAAGGGTTAAGGCTTCTATGATCAGCGTTTTGAACTCATAGATAAAAAAAGTAACAAATAAAAGATACAAATAATTATATAATCAATATATATTCATGTTATAATGGTGCCAAGCAAAAGTATTGCAATTAATCGCGTAAGTTTATAGGTAGCACTAAATTGCAACAATACAACTTGTTAACGTGTATTTCTTTCTTGAGAAATGCATAAAATAAAAAAAGATAGAGTGCTGCAACACTCTATCTTTTAGGATTTGCTATTTAAGCATCCGTTTGTTTTGGACACTCATTGCTAGCCGCAGGGGTGTCTTTCTTTTTAAATGTGAAAATAAAGGTCAAAAAAGCCAAAACCACAGTCACAACACTGCCAAGTAAATTGGCAAAGTTTATAATGACCATAAATGTTTCATAGGCAGACATATGAATTCACCTCCCTTTTAACGAATATAAATTAAGCAATGATTGTATGGAGGGACTTACATGCTGCATAAGGCAGCTTATCTAGTATTATAACTGAAATAATTGGAAAGGCATATTTTTTATAGAAAATATGCCTTTTTTATTTCCATTTTTGAAAAGGAGCTAATAAACATGAGCGAAAAACAAAACGAAAAAACATATGATCTTTCATTCTTTATGCCAGGAAAAACAATCGAAGCTGAAGAGGTTGAAGTGCCTATCTCAAAGCGGTTTGTAGATAAGCAAGGAAAGGTGATTCCGTTCGTATTCAAAGCTATTACGACAGAACGCATTGATGAGTTGGAGAAAGAAAACACGACATACAAAAATGTAAAAGGCCGAGGTCGCGTAAAGGAGTTGGACAGCCAACGCTTTTATGCTCGTATTGCGGTTGAAACGACTGTTTACCCGAACTTTAAAGCTAAGGAACTACGTGAGGCCTACAAAACAGAAGATCCAGTGGAAGTCGCCAAACGTGTTCTTTCTGTCGGCGGTGAGTATGCAAACTGGCTGAACAAAGCAATTGAAATCAACGGCTTTGATGATGATCTCGAAGACCTTGAAGAAACAGCAAAAAACTAGTAAAGGACGGGGACAAAGAGGCTGTATATCTTTATTACGCGATGCATGAGCTCAAATACGCCCCGTCAGAATTAAGAGAACTATATGAGGCACCGCGACAATTCAAGGCGCTCTTATATGGGTTTATCAGTTATAAGCTTGAGCTGTTAGAAGAAGAAGCGAAGAAGGGAGGTAATTAACTATGGCTAAACTAACAGCCACGTTTGAATTACATGATAAGATTTCCTGCAAGCTTCGAATGATACAAGGCAATGCTGAAAGACTTAAGAGGGCCGCTAATGGCCCTCTTATTTTTGACGCTGAAGACCGGACTGAAAGAGTTATGCGGCGAATTGACCGATCTGCCAACCGTTTGACCGGTCGGGCTCGATCGATTGAAGTGGATTTAGATGATCGAGCTTCAAATGGCTTACATTCTATACGTCAGCAAGCTGAGGATCTTACCGAGAGCCGCCATGAGGTGACGGTTTCCGTAAATGATCTAGCTACACCGCGTTTTCGCTTAATCCGTGGAGGTCTGTCTGATTTGAATCGCTCGCACGCTGAGCCAACTGTTTCAGTTCGTGATCGAGCTTCAAACCAATTAGATGAGATCCGTCGTCAAGTGTCCGATGTAGATAGCGAACATGCAGAGCCAACTGTTTCAATTAAGGATAGAGCTTCAGCGGCTCTTGATGCAATTGAAGCGAAAATAGACAGCTTGAAGGATGCTACCATTACTCTGGCAGTTGCAGGTGGTTTTTCTGCAGGTTCAATTATGGGTTCTGGTAAAAGTACAATGTCTCAGGATGCTTATGTGTCAGCAACTTCAAACGTTAATAAAAAAGATGTTGCAAGAATGACGGATCAGATCTATTTCAACAATAAAGCGGGCAGTTCTCGGGAAGAAGTCAGTTTATCTCTAAGAAACTTATCGCAACAGACAGGGGCGTCTAAAAAAGCTCTGGCTGAATTGACTGAGTCGTCAAGTAAGATCGCCCAGCTCATGAATGCTGATCAGACAGAGGTAGATCGCGCTTTCAGTTCAATGTATAACAACTTGAAATTGTCCGGGAAACAAAGCGGAGACTTAATTGCTTATGTATATCGGAATGCCGGTGACCAAGCTGACGATTTATTGGACACGATGAATGAATACAGTTCCACCTTTAAAGACTTGAAGCTCACAGGCGGCCAAATTGCAAACGCCATGATAAAAGGAACAAAGGGTGGCGCCAGAAACTTCGATAATCTAGCCGATAGTATGCGTGAGTTTAACATCCGCCGAACCGAAATGTCTGATAGCCAAGTGGACGCATTTAAAACGCTGTTCGGAGCCAAGGAAACTAAGAAAATGTTCAAGGGCTTCAAAGATGGTTCAATAAGCGGAGAGGAAAGTTTATTTAGGGTGGCAAAAGCCCTTTCTAAAGTGAAAGATAAAACAAAGCGGGCTGCTATTGCAACTGAGCTTATTGGAACACAATACGAAGACCTTAAACAGCCGATTTTAGATATGGCTGAGGGTATTGGTACAAGTGCCAAAACAAGCGGTGAATTAGAACGAAGCTTTACGAAACTTCGGGATAATAACCCGATGACACCGGTTAATGATGCCATGAGAGATTTTGAAAGCATATCTAAGGATATGGGAACTTCTCTGCTAACTGGATTAGGGCCAGCCTTTGATAAAATCAGCTCGTACATTAACAGTAAAGAAGGTCAGGAAAAACTTAAAGAGATCAAAAAAGATATTGCCGATCTTGGTGAGGAGATAGGTGGTAAGTTAAACGTAGCCATTGAGTGGAGCGTCAACCATTGGGATGATTTGAAAACAGCGATTAAAGTTGTGATCCCTTCTTTAATTGGGTTGATTGGTTATTTGAAAATACTACGTCCGCTGTTAAAAGGCATAGGTACTGTCGGAAGTGATGCAGCAGGAGTAATCCGAAAGCTAATTCCAAAACGTACTCCTGAAGCTGGCGCTAATACGCGAAGTGAAAGGAGGAACAGAAACAGTAATCGTAATGCCAGCACAAGGACATCCAAAACTGCCATAGGTCCAACGAGTTTGCCTCGAAGCGGCAGCTTAACATGTTGCTGTTGTAGCGATGGAGGTAAAAATGATCGCATTCGTAGAAGACGAGGGAAAAGAGTTTTAGGACGACGCGGTAATCCAAACCGAATGAACCCTTCTGATAGTTCAATTGCTGTGTCATCTGAACGGTTGGAGAGAAGGCGTTCCGGAAGAACTGTAGGTACTAATCCAACCAGAGATTCAAGATCAGCAATAATCACTACGAGATCGGAGCTATACTCAGCTGGTAGAGCTGCAGGCGGTACATCGAAGTTCGGGAAAGTCTTAAGTCCTCTGAAAAGTGTTGGCAAGTTTGCAAAGGGAGTCCCTCTATTAGGAACAGCGTTAGCGGCAACAGATTTAATTGGGATGAATAAAGACAATGTAGGTGAAAAAATTGGATCAGCTGGCGGTGGTCTTGCTGGAGCGGCTACAGGAGCAGCTATTGGCAGTGTTATTCCAGGAGTGGGAACAGCCATTGGTGGAATAGTTGGTGGTATAGCAGGCACCATGGGCGGTTCAAGTTTAGGTAAGGCGTTTGATGGTTCAGAAGTAAAAAAGAAACTAGACAGTACATTATTTGATCAAAAATGGTGGTCTGAAAAATGGTCCGGTATTAAGAGTAATGCGAAGACTTCTCTGAATGGGTTAAGTGATACATGGTCTCATGTAAAAGAAAAGGTGAAGTCTACTTTATTTAATAGTGAATGGTGGTCTGAGAAGTGGTCTGGCGTTAAAAGCTGGGCACAGGACAAATGGAATAGTGCATCATCTGTTTGGGAGTCCGTAAAGGGAAAAATAAAATCCACTTTGTTTAGTGAGAAGTGGTGGTCAGGAAAATGGGAAGGCGTGAAAGGTTGGGCTCAAAGTATGTGGGACAGCGCGTCTTCTGTTTGGCAATCCGTTAAAGGAAAGCTAAAGTCCACTTTATTTAGCGAGAAATGGTGGTCAGGAAAATGGGAAAGTGTAAAGAGCTGGTCAAAAAATAAATGGGACAATGCTAAATCAATATGGAAAAGTGTTAAGAGTTCCATCTCAGAAACCCTTTTTAGTAAGAAGTGGTGGTCTGAAAAGTGGCAGAGTGTAAAGGAATTGGGAAGCAGTATTTTAGGCGGAGTAAAAGAAGTTGGTGGTAAAGTAGCTTCAAGTGCGAAAAAAACTGCTGGTAAAGCGTGGGGATATGTGAAGAGTGGCGTAAATTATTTATTTGGTACGGGAAAAGAAAAGCCAAAGAAACATGCTACTGGTGGTTACATTACGAAGCCAACGATATCTTGGATTGGTGAAGCTGGTAAAGAGTTTGTTATTCCTGTTGAGAATAATAAAGGTCGCGGCAAAATGCTCCTTTCTCAAGCTGCTTCGAAATTAGGGATGAATGTTGTTGATGATATAGCATCTGCTTCATCTGCAGGAGGTGAACCAACAACTTCCCCGCTAATCCGTAGAGCGGCGGTGACTGCTTCTGTATCTCCTATCATTGACACATCCAGTCTGGATGAACAAGCGACTTCATTTGGTCAACAGTTCACTAAAGGCTTTGATCAAGGAATTGGAGATCATGTTGTTTCTATGGACGCTTGGAAACAGAAAAACGTTTGCCAGCCAATGAACAATTTAATCTCTTATTTTCCGAATTACGGAAAGCAAGTGGTCAATGGATATGCTAAAGGTCAAAACAGCACTTCGACCGGTACAGATAGCTTCTTGCAGACGAAGGTTAAAATGCCATTTCAGAACACTGTTAATAAATCTTCATCATGGGGAAGCGGAACGATCAAAGGTTTTGCTTCCGGACAAAATAGCTCACAAACTGGTACTGATCAATACGTCAGCACTCATATTAACAAGCCGTTTATCCGCTCTAAAGAATCATCAAACGGATGGGGGAGCGGTATGATCGGTAATTTTGTTTCAGGCATGACTTCTAAGGCAAGTGAAGTCAATGAGGCTGCCAAGGAACTGGCGAAAAAAGTTGAGAAGGCATTTCGTGAAGAGCTGGATATTCATTCACCTTCCCGTGTCATGATGAGTCTTGGTCGTTTTGCCTCTATAGGTATTGTAAAAGGTCTGGATTCTGTTGATGTGAAAAAGTTTGCTGAAAAACAAGCAGGCTCACTAGCTGCTGCTTATTCCGGAATGGGTGCAGTAAGCGGGAATGTAAAGCAATGGCTCATGGCTGCTATCATGGCTACAAAGACACCGATGAGCTGGCTTCCAGGGCTGATGACAATTGCTCAGCATGAGTCAGGCGGTAATCCGAAGGCAATCAACTTATGGGATAGTAATGCGAAAGCAGGACATCCATCTCAGGGGCTCATGCAGACAATCCCAAGTACCTTCAACGCACACAAATTGCCGGGCATGAATAATATTCTTAACCCGATTCACAACGCTGCTGCTGCGATTGGCTATATCAAAAGCAGATATGGATCAATTAATAATGTACCAGGCATTAGAAGCATGAGACGCCGTGGACCGTATGTTGGTTATGCGAACGGCGGACTCATTACCAAAGAGCAGATTGCCCTTGTCGGTGAAGGAAACAAACGGGAATGGATCATTCCGGAGGAGCGGGGCATCCGCGGCCGCTATCTGTTAGCTCAAGCAGCTAAAGCGCTCGGAATGGAAGTCACAGACCCATCTCAAACTGGCCAAACTGAATTATCCTCCGGTCAAATAACAGCCGCTACTACAGGCAGCCAACAAACAACAGTTACAGCTGCAGGAGGCAAAGAAGTTGTTATCCAGTTTAATGGTGATCAGCATTTTCACAATGACCAAGACATGAACAGCCTTGTAGCTAAGATTAAGCAGGCCCTTGTCGAGGAGCTTGAACAGGATATCAACATTGGAACGAAGGGAGTCGTTGCTTTTGACTAAATCCATATATGAATTCTGGATGTCACAAGGGAAGGACAAGCTGCGGCTTCCTGTCCTTCCTGAACAAATTGATATTTCAAACACAATTCAAAATGAATCAGTAAAAGTGGCTAGTTTTGGGGAGATCACTTTTATTGATAAACCGGGAGCGAAAGAAATTTCGTTCTATTCTTTTTTTCCAAAGAAACACAGCCCGCTTGCTGAGTATAAGGGATTTCCTTCTCCTGAAAATGCTATTACAAAGATCGAGAAATGGGTGAAATCTAAAAAGCCGGTTCAATTCTTAATTACTGGAACGAAAATTAATTTAACTTGCAGTATCGAGGTTTTTTCTTATAGCGAGGGCCAAAAAGATATAGGTGATCGTGATTATGAAATAAAGCTGAAGGAATACAAAACTGCTTCGCCGCGGAAGATCAAGCAGAAGAAAAAGACGAAGAAGAAACGGCCATCTAAATCAGCTCCTAAAACATACACCGTTAAGAAAGGCGATACACTGTGGGACCTTGCGGGCAAATTTTATGGAGACAGTACAAAATGGCGCAAGATCTGGAACGTCAATAAAAAGGCTATGATCAAACGAAGCAAACGGAATATAAGACAGCCAGGACACTGGATCTTTCCTGGGCAAAAATTAAAGATACCGCAGTAAGCAGGTGATGACAATGATAGAACTTTTCGTCATTAAAGAAACGGAATGGCTTGAGCTGGTGACTGAAAGTGTTTCTCTTGAGGGACAACGGTATCAGGCACCGCGATCAATCACAGCAAAGATCATAACGAAACAAGGAACCCATTCATATTACAGCGTATCAGAAGGGGATACGGTTCTGTTTAAGTGGAAAGGGAAAGAGCTGTTTCGAGGTATTGTGTTTTCTCGCAATCCGGAAGAACATGGGCTGACCTTTACGGCTTATGACATGCTGCAATATCTGGTTAAGAACAAAGATGTTTATGTTTTCTCAAATCAACGTGCAGACGAGATTATAAAACGGTTGGCGCGAGATTTTCAGATTCCGACTACATCCATTGCAAATACGGGTTACACCATTAAATCATTAGTGTTTAAAGATGATACGAGCCTTTATGACATGATTCTGAAAGCCTTGAAACAAACGAAGAGCCAAACAGGAAGGAATTATCAATTATATTCTGCGAAAGGAAAGCTCGGTCTACGAGCTTGGCCAGATCCTTCAGAAGTATGGGTGCTAGAATCGGGTGTGAACATTACTGGTTATCAATACAGCACTTCCATTAATGACACAGCCACAAAAGTAAAGCTCCGCCGGCAGAAAGACAATAAAACATACACAGCCACCGCAAGTGACAGCTCAGGGATCAGTAAATATGGTGTGCTTCAGTATGTCGAAACGGTTTCTGATAACATTAACCAGGCGCAGCTTCAGGAGCGTGCGAAAGTCAAACAGGCACAGAAAAAAGGTGTTAAAAAAGAACTTAAGAGTATTCAAGCGATTGGCATTCCGGATCTTCAGAGCGGCTTGCCCGTCTATATCTCAATTCCGGAAGTCGGGGTTAAGAAAACATACTGGATTGATACAGATAAACACGAATTTAAAGGATCGACACACACGATGACCATTGATGTGGTTGAGAAAAATTCTATCCCTGATGGTGTTTCCTCATGAGATTAAGTGAAGCAATCAAACATTTGGCTGTCGGTGCAGTTGATTCTGAGTCACCGGTGGATATTATGCCGGCTGAAGTGGTTTCCGTTTCTCCTGTTGAAATTAAACTCAATGAAAATGAAAAGCTAATTATTCCGTCTGATTTGATTATTATTCCTAAACGGCTGCGCGCTGGAGGAGATGAAGAACTAAAGATGGGTGAGAATGTGATGGTTGTCTCCTTAAAAGGCGGACAATCATTTTTTATTCTCGACAAAATATAGGGGGTGCCTGGGTTGGCCCTTTCGCCAGAAATTGAATTTGATGATATTGAAGATAACAGCGAAGTCATAGAGACCTCGCAAACCTACAAAATAGATTTTGAAAATGGCTGTATCACAAATGAAATTATCACAGGCCTTGAAGCGATTAAGCAGTTTGTATATCTGTCTCTCCATACTGAGCGATATGCATATTCTGTTTACAGTCATGACATTGGAAATGAGCTTCAAGACGTGCTGGCAGATAACGAAACAACAGACGCATATAAGAAAATGGAGATCCCTCGGCTGATAGAGGAAGCACTGATCTATGACGACCGAATTTCTGCTGTTACAGATTTTGAAATAGATAAACAAGGCGAATCGTTCCGTGTCTCCTTTACAGTCGAAACTGACGAAGGAACATTGGAGATCGAGGAGGTGCTTGGCGAAGATGTTTGAAGATCAAACCTTTGAAGTGATTATGGATCGTATGTTGAACAGCATTTCAGCGGACATTGATACAAGGGAAGGCAGCGTGATTTATAATGCCTTAGCTCCTGCAGCCGCAGAATTGGCCAAGTCTTACATTTGGCTCGATACGGTGCTGGAACTTGTCTTCTCGGACACAGCACAAGGAGAATTCTTAGATCGTCGTGCTACTGAAGCCGGCATCGAGCGAACGGCTGCCACAAAAGCAGTCAGGGCAGCGGAGTTTACTGAAGGTGTGACCATTCCTGTAGGCTCTCGCTTTTATGTTGATAATCTTTATTTTCAATACACAGTTGACGGGACGTTGGAATGTGAAACAGCCGGAGAAGCGGGGAACGCGAATATTTCTGGCCAGAATCTATTGTCATTAGACACTATACCTGGGCTTCAAAAAGCGATTGTGAAAGAGATTCTGATTCCTGGACGTGAAGAAGAGGATGATGACAGTTTAAGAGCTAGATATTTTACCCGCGTGCGTCGAGAAGCTGTCAGTGCCAATAAAGCACACTATAAACAATGGGCTGAAGAAGTAGACGGAGTGGGGAAGGCAAAGATCTTTCCGCTTTGGAACGGGGACGGCACAGTCAAAATTGTCGTGACTAATGCTAACTTGGAACCTGCTTCCGATATTTTGATTTCTAAGGTTAAAAACTATATTGATCCTGAACCCGGACAAGGTGAGGGACAAGCGCCAATAGGTGCCTTTGTCACAGTGGAGAGTGCGGTATGGAAAGAGGTTGAGATTTCAGCCGAGGTACTTCCCGAGGTCAATAGCTCTATCGAACAGGTAAAGCAAGAAATCGAATCAGGTGTTTTAAATCTCTTTAAAAAGATTGCTTTTGAAGATAACGTTATCCGTTTATCGCAGATTAATAATATCGTCTACAATTCACCTTCAGTAAGTGATTACGCAGATATTAAAATCAACGGCGTGGCCGAAAATTTGGTTCTGAGTGATGTCGAAATCCCTAAATTGGGGCAGGTGAACATCATTGAGCAAACTCGATGAAATGACTTCTTACCTGCCGCCGTTTCTTACCAAATTAAAGGAAATGGCTGAACTTCTTAAAGCGGAAGCTCCGGAATTTGAGAAGCAAAATAACAGTATCTTTGATCTGACAGATCAGCTGTTTGTTACTACGGCAACCTGGGGGCTTGAACGATGGGAAAAGATTTTGAACGTAATGCGGGAATCAGGTGACACCGATGAGATCCGCCGATTGCGTCTAATCTCTAAAATGTCCAACATACCCCCCGCAACATATAGGGCCATTGAACACGCGTTGAACCGGTTCCTGAAAAATCCGTCAGCTCAGGTTCGGCTGCTTCCCGGAGAGTACCGTTTTAATGTTGATATTGATATAGATGATATGCAGCATATGAGCGAGCTCATAGAAACATTGGAGAATATGAAGCCAGCTCATTTGGCATATACCTTGCGAGCTGCTTTGAATGAGCCACTCCAAATAAAAGATACTGTCATTTTGAATAACAGAAGGTATCGAAAAGCAAGTGAGCTAAAGGTAGGTTATTCCGTCACGCTAAATAATAACGAGGTGGTCCTTGTATGATTACACAGCTTTATAGAGAGCGTACAGCTGCAGATTTGAAAAATAGAATATCGAAAGTGCTGCTGAATGGAAATGAAACAGAAATTGTGGAACTCACCATTCAGGGTGCCGTTGTCACGGTGCTTACTCAACGAGAGGAAGACATCAAACATATTAAGAGTGTTCAGATACTTGATGATCAAAACAACGTGATTACGGAAAGAACAACAGATTTAGACGTTAGTAATAATAGAACGCTAGATTTTAGGATTACTTTTGAGGTGGTGTAACAATGGCTTATGATGCAAAAACAGATTGGCTCCCGGACGATCCGATTAATGAAGATGATGTGAACCGTTGGGAGAAAGGCATTCAAGATGCGCATAAAGATTTAGCTGTACATAAAAATGACATGAACAACCCTCACAATACAACAAAGGCGCAAATCGGGCTAGGGAACGTTGATAATGTACAGCAAGCTTCGAAAAAAGAATTTGAAGAGCATCGTAATGATTTACAACGGCACATTACACCAGTGGAACGGGAGAATTGGAATGCAAAAGAAACAATTGTCGGAGCTCAGGAAAAAGCGGATAAGGCTTTATCGGATGCAAAATATTACGTGGATACCAACTATAAAAATAACAATCTGACGTTAATTACTGGAGACAATGCTATTCAAGATGCAAGAACAGGAGGGGAAGAATATCCTTTAGGACTGACCTTAATGGACATTGGGCAGGGAAATACTACAGGCTACCCCTTGGGTTATGGCATTGTCAAAAATGAAAAATATAATAATTACGGTTTCACTCAATACTTTTACGGAACAGGGAATGAGTCTGGGACTTACTATGACAGTACAGGAGTTTGGATTAGACACTGGTGGAGTGGTTCAGGCTGGACTCCGTGGCAAAAGATATCAGGTTTTGCTCATGCGAATATTGGAACTACAGGTGTTCAGTATTTGAAAAAGATTGATCACACTAAAATTGCATTTAACAGGGTCATCAAGGATAGCCATAATGCTTTTGATACTAAAAACAATCGATTTATTGCTCCGAACGATGGAATGTACTTAATCGGGGCAAGTATATATACCTTAAATTATACATCTTATATAAACTTTCATTTGAAGGTTTACCTAAATGGAAAAGCATATAAAACACTGCACCATGTAAGAGGAGACTTTCAGGAAAAGGATAATGGGATGAATCTTGGTTTAAACGGCAATGCGACTGTACCCATGAATAAAGGAGATTACGTTGAAATCTGGTGCTACTGTAATTATGGAGGAGACGAAACACTGAAAAGGGCAGTAGATGATAAAAATGGTGTATTTAACTTTTTTGATATACAAGAACTTGGAGGCCGAAACTATCCAAGATTTTAGGAGGTAACGATGAATATAGGCGAAGCTATTCTTTTTAAATACCCAACAGCTGATCCAACAAAGGATTTTATTGTCCAGAATAATGGTGACGGAACTCCCTCATATATAGCAGAGTGGAATATTAGGGCACCTATACCAACTGAAGCAGAGTTAAAATCTTGGTGGGAAGAGCTTCATAATACATCTGCATATGAACCACCAGTTCAAGTGGATCTACTCGCGCAAGAGTTATCGCAGGAAAAACTGGCTCGTAAACAGCTTGAAGAATTAAACCAAACTTTGGGAAGTGAGCTTTCAAAAATAAAGTTGCAACTGCTTACTCTACAAGGAGGGAAAGATTCATGAATTATTGGGTGCTGGCTTTGCATTATAACTGGGCTTCTTCTGAAATGGTGAAACAGGCAATTCATCTCAAAGATTGCTCGCCCGAAGATTTACAGGAAGGAATAGAGAAAAAACTCATTACAGCTGAACAGTATAAAGAGATCACAGGAGAAGCCATTTAGGGCTTTTTTATTTTGCCTTAAAGGGGGTGGTTCCGTTGTAAACCCATGCTTACCACTAATGATCATGATCTTATAGCAAGGAGGATTTTTAATGGCATCATATAGTTTTCAATTTCCAACAGATGTAACCGGTAAGCCGGGGGCAGCCAAGCCATACAGAGAAGGAAACAGAGATTTTGTTGTGCCGGTAGCTTCAATTTCCGGTAATGCAGAGCTGCTGACGAACGCAGTTTTAAAAGCCACTGAAGTATACACGCAATATGGTCAAGATCGATTAGGTCAGGTTTTAATTTCAAAAGTAAAAGGTCACGCTTATTCTGATCGTGAAGGTACCTTATTCATTGAAGAAAGTAACGATATGAATTCATGGACTACAGTCTCTTCGTTGGTTGTCAAAGCAAATACACTTGGCGAGACTGAATGGGTTCATTTAACTAAACGCTATTTCCGTTTCAGATACGGAAATGGTAACCTGCAGCAATCTGAATTTTTACTATACCAGTCACTGGGCGCAGGTGAAGAGGATATAAACATTAACCACACTGTTCCTATTACAGCAGTTGCTCCGTTCTCAGTCCAGTTAGATAAAAGCAGCTTAACTGATGATGGTCGTTTAAAAGTTCAGACTGAAGGCCTGAACCTTAGCTCATTAGACACTCAAGCAAAAACAATGGATATTGTCTTTCACGATAAAACAGAAACCATAGGTGAGGGTAACCGATTCACCGTTGGATCATTTAAAACGTTACTCATTGAAGTTTATGGGACGGCTGAGACAAGTGAATTGAAATTCTGGGGTAAATCCTTATCGGGAACAAAAAGAGCCTTGAGAGGGCAAAAAGTGGATGACGGAACATTTGCCACTAGCACAAAAGGAAAATCTGAAGCCTGGTCTTTTGACATTTCCGGTTTTAAAGAAATTGTTATGGAGCTTACAGCTTTAACAAATGGAAACTTTTCAGTTAGAGGGACGGCCGTCTCATAAGATCCGGCTGTCCTATTTTTATTTGCCTCGGAGGAGGTGATTAGAAATGGAGGAGACAAGTTTGTTTATCAATTTTGAAACATTAGATTTAGCAAGAGTATATTTATTTGGAGGGGTGAAGTACCTTGATTTACTTCTAGTTCTTAGCATAATAGACGTTTTAACAGGAGTAATTAAGGCATGGAAATTCAAGAAACTGCGAAGCCGGAGCGCATGGTTTGGCTATGTCCGCAAGCTACTCAATTTCTTTGCGGTCATTTTAGCAAA
Source organism: Bacillus sp. FSL L8-0358 (assembly GCF_038593095.1). Classification (NCBI taxonomy): domain Bacteria; kingdom Bacillati; phylum Bacillota; class Bacilli; order Caryophanales; family Bacillaceae; genus Bacillus; species Bacillus sp. FSL L8-0358. The sequence goes on along the minus strand of NZ_CP151962.1, from coordinate 2,536,960 downwards.
CGTTATTGATACAGTCCTCAATTTAAACGGTGTCCTAACCTTTGGTACAGTTCTTTTTTATATTGCTAATGAAGGATTGTCAATAACTGAAAACTTAGCACAGATCGGTGTTAAAATCCCATCAACAATAACAGATCGATTACAAACAATTGAGAACGAAAAAGAACAGAGTAAGAATAGCGCAGACAAAGCTGCTGGCTAAGCCAGTGGCTTTTTTATTATGTAGACAGAAGGAGAGAGGATATATGCCAATCAAAGTTGTTAAAAATCTAGTCTCTAAATCAAAATATGGATTGAAATGTCCTAATCCAATGAAAGCTGAATACATCACTATTCACAACACTGCGAATGATGCTTCAGCAGCCAATGAGATTTCTTACATGAAGAATAACTCTAGCTCAACGAGTTTTCACTTTGCGGTAGACGATAAACAAGTCATTCAAGGAATTCCAACGAATCGAAATGCATGGCACACAGGAGATGGAACAAACGGTACAGGGAATCGTAAGTCGATTGGTGTCGAAATTTGTTATAGCAAGTCAGGAGGGGCACGATATAAGGCAGCGGAAAAGCTTGCTATTAAGTTTGTGGCACAGCTGCTTAAAGAACGAGGATGGGGTGTTGACCGTGTCCGCAAGCATCAAGACTGGAACGGTAAGTATTGTCCGCATCGTATTTTGTCAGAGGGAAGATGGAATCAAGTTAAGGCTGCCATTGAAAAAGAATTAAAGTCGCTAGGTGGGAAAATAAGTACAAGCAAAACAAGTACAGCTAAAAAGAAAACAACAAGCTCAAGTAGCAAGAAAACGTCATATACGCTGCATTCTGGCATCTATAAAGTGACAAGCCCGATGCGAAAAGGAGACGACGTAAGGCAAATTCAAAAAGCACTGGCTGCACTATACTTCTACCCGGATAAAGGAGCTAAGAATAATGGAATTGACGGTGTGTATGGCCCAAAAACAGCAGATGCCGTAAGACGGTTCCAGCTGATGAATGGACTAAATCCTGATGGCATTTATGGACCGAAAACGAAAGCAAAAATAAAAGCACTTTTGAAGTAATAAAAGGTCCCTTGAATTTTCAAGGGACCTTTTATGGATTATAAAGTTTCAATATTCTTTTCTATTTTTTGAATAACTTGTTCGAGCCATACTAATGGAGATACTCCGTAACTACGAATGTCTACTCCGTCAGCAGCTTCATCGATAAAATCATTCTTTTCTTCATCCGTATAATCACTGTTAATAAAATCTTTTAATGCTACTATATCAGTTTCTTGCTCTTCTTTTGGAATCTCTTCTAAGTATTCGTCCAGTGCTGATTCTGGAGTTTCTATATCTTGATGAAAAATACCTCCTAGAAATTGAAAAACAGGTTCGGAAATGTTTGTATCTATCATGGTATCACCTCGTTGGGTAGCCAGTTAATATAAAGCTACCATCTTTGTTCTTTTTCAATATAATTTTAGCATTAGTTAAATCAGTAATTGTATCTTCTCCCTTTGGTATTCCTCTTCCTAAAACTTCATTCCCTTTATAAGAGAGTACTAAAGGCTTTTTCACATCACTATTTAACCATTTTTCTATTTTCGCTTTATTATTTGTGAGAGCACTATTAGCAACTCTTTCTGCAGTTGCTCTATCTTTAAATGATGATGAACCGGATATCTTCTTGTTACTCATTTTGCTCTTATCAAGTCTTTGAATTAGTTCTTCGTCGGTCTTCCCAACATGTCTTTCTATAAGATGCCCGCCTTTTGCCTCATGAGCAGCTAATCCTCCACCAGGTGCGAGAGGGGTACTATCACCTTGTTTGACATTACCGATACCCATGTTGTTAGAATTTTCAGATTTTCTAAGTACACTCTCTTTTTTATCTTCAATAATCCTTTTTAATAAAGGCGTATTCTTAATATTATATGTATTGTCGATGTCTTGGGCAATCCCGACAAGTGCAAGATCATTCTTATTTCTAACAATAGAATGAATATAGGCTGTTCCCTTTTTAATCCCATTATTCACATGAGAAGCTGCTGTTCCACCTTCAGCCACTTTACCCACTTTTGAGAGCTTAGTAGTGGTTTGTACTGCGGCACCCGCACCTTTTGGTCCAACAATATTGCCGATTGCATAACTGATATAATGTGCTCTTGTGTATGCATCACCATTTATCATTTTATCATTCCATGAATCGGCGATGTTTGTCCAGATTATTTTTGGATAGGAGGGAACGCTTAAGACTGTTGTAATTGTTTTTGTAAGTTTTAGTTCCATAGGAAGCTGTGAATATTCCCAGGCTCCTACAACCAAGTCTTTGATGCCATATATCGTATCGTCAATCGTATCGTTAATCCCATCATTAACACCATCGATGATATCAAATGCTGTCTTACCAGCATTGATTACACTTTCACCGACGGACTTCAACTGTTTTGCTTGTTCTAGCTGCACTACATACTGTAACTGTGCAGGCTCAAGGTTCTCATACCCGATCTTCTTCGCAATTTCTAAATACTCATCCGGATCTGAGACACCATTCGCAAGCTTTTTCTTTAAGTCTTTTATCTCGCGTTCCTTCGCTTCTTCTTTCTTAATCTTCAAATAGGCTTCAGTCTGTTTCTCAATATCGCCTTTTTTCTTATGTATGTCGCTTTCACGGTACGCCTTGGCGTTGTAGTGGATGGGCGTAGCGTTTTTGCCTTTGCCCGTTGCTTCTTGGAGCTTTTGGAAATCTGACTTGATGAATTGTTCATTTGGTTCTGACATAGCATATTCTGTCAGTAAATCTTCGTCAAGATCACCTAGTTTTTCAATTGTTTTTTTGCGTTTGTCATTGGCATCTGCAAGCTCATCCTTGAAGGTTTCTGTTGAAAACAAGTCGAGCGGGATGATGTCGTCAATGTCATTTAGGATATCTTTCATGGCTTTTTTCTGTTCAGACATGATGGATTTTGATTTTTTATGGGCGTTAGCCAGTTCATGTTCTAGAAAAGATTCCTCAATATAAGCATCAGAGAGGCCTTTGTCCTCGACAGCTCCGGCAATGCTGTTAAAGAATGCGATTTTCATGTCAATGTAGTCAATCCATTGATCAGTGACACCAACATGATCGTGATAGAATGCTTTAATGTTATTAGCGCCTTTACCAGAGAATTCGCTGTCATCCAGTTCAGCGACGCTTTGTAAAGCTTTTCTCAAGTTGACCATTTGCGTCCTTAGTTCTTTATATTCTTTGGCGCGGTCTGTAGCTTCAGACATAAGTGTTTTAGCTTCAAAGACTTTCATAATCATACCCTCTCATTTAATCATATAACAAAATATTACCATGGAAGAATGATGAAACTAACTGTTATGTAGATCAAATGGTGGAAATGAATCATTCGATCTGTGTCATTTTACCTATTTGCTAATCCTTTTAATGAAAGGGGACTTTCCAATTGTAACATCGCCATCATGAAAAATTTCGATAACGTAGCCAGATTCACTAAACATAAAAGTATCTGATCCAACGGCAGTTACATCATCAATTACGTTTAATGCATGCTCAAGACTGGTTTTTAATGCTGGCTGTTCTCCGTAACCCCAAAGAATAATAATGTTCCTATCTTTAAAATGGTGTTTAGCTAGTCAATCGTAAATCTCTTCCTCGTAAACTATAGATTGATGACAACAAACTTCTTTCCACTTGATTCGTCCCCAAGATGTAAAGGGAAAACTGTTTGAAAGCAGTTCATAATATTTTGCCGTTAACTCTTCTGATAAGATTTCTTTGTTTTTCCCTAGAGCTTCTAAGCATTCATCAAATAAGTCCAAAATGTTCACCTCAAAAGCTTTATGTATGATGGATTTTTTCAGTATCAGAAATAAGAAAAAGCCGTTATGAAACGGCTAAAGGGAATTAGAACTAATGTTGTTTATCGAATCAAACAAGGAATTCATGAGTAGGTGCTAGAGTTACATTCCGGGATGCTTCCTTCATTTCGCCATTAGACATAGATCCGAAAAAGGCAAGTCCAATTAAAACGGCGGATAAACTGATAAACAATTTAGATTTCATACATGCATTCCCCTTTCGATATTTGCTTTTGAGCATATACCATCTTCTTGAAACAGATGATACTATCCTCTATTTTTCCATTATAATCGAAAAGGTTGCCTCCTAACAATGCCAGATCTTCCAGATAAGGGTATCCTTTGCCGTTCTCTAAACGAGAAAAAATGTTGAGGAGTTTAGGTGTATCGCCATTTCTTATATAAAGAACGTCTAATGCTTCAAATAAGTTCATAAAAAGTTCGTCTTTAAAATCTACAGCACTTCTGATTCCTTTGCGGAAGCAATCCATTGCTTGTTCTTTTTTGCCTTGTTTAAAATAAATCAACGCTAGGTCATGATAAGCTTGCGGAAGTACGTCAGAGTTAATTTTTTTGTATTGAACCAAGGCTTGTTCGATGTAACGAGCAGCCTTATTTAAGTTGTCCATTTTGTGATAGCAGTTGCCGAGATTAAAAAATGCAGTGGCATAGATGTGAGTATTTTTACTTTTAAGCAGCTCGGCACCTTTTAAAGCTTCTTGAAGGTGGGGGAGAGCTTTTTCATGATTTTCAAGGTCATCGTAGTTACCGGCAATGACAAAATGGCACTGAATACGCCGAACAGAATAAAGTTCATGTTTTTTATAGATATTGTATGAAAGTTCAGCGTAGTGCATTGAGATATGAGTCATTTTCATATGATAATAGACTTCGGATAACTTAAAATAAAACTCAGCTTTTTCAATCTTGTCGGAGATCGTTGGAATTTTGCGTTCAGCTTTTTTGTAATATGTAATGGCCTTTGTGTATTCACCGTTTCTAAACTCATACATCCCGCGGAAGAAGTTATAATAATATGCCCGCATATTGTCTAGTTTTTTCTTATGGCCTTCGATTTTCTTTAAATATTCTGAAAGTTCCATTCGATTTTCATCAGATGGCAGCGTGTATTCCAACATGATCTTATGGCGAAAGGCCATTAATTGATAATAAATAAGCAAATCTTGATCTTCTTCCATAACCTCTATATCACGTTCGATTTCAGCTTTTAACATTTCAGCATCAGTAACGTTGAATTTTTGAATATGCCTATGCCATTCATTAATCTTCATTCCCACTTCAGCTGATGTGATTGATATCAAGATATTCACCCTTCCCTTAACTCTACTAGTAATGTAAATATTAACAAGTTTTCGTTCGCAGAAAAAGGCAATAGGGCACCGCAATTTAAATTTTCGGTGGGACCGCAATAACTTTTTTCGCTTCTTATAAAAAACCGTGATTATATGCCAGGCTTCTGAGAGGTTAAAACATCAGATTATGAAAAGCAAACATAAGAAATAAGTAAGAGGAGTAAATTATGTATTTACTCCTTTTTTCTGTTTATAAAAGGATTGCCTATGATTTGGTGTCAAGTCGCGGAAGTAATGATAAATTATCTGAAAAATGCGGAGTATAGATATAATATTCTCTTATGCAATTCTTCCTTGTAAAAAAATTTGGGTTGAAATAATGTAATTAATGAAAAGAAGTTACCTTTTTTGATAATTATGTTTGTATTAAACACATTAATTGAAAAGCAAATTAAACCTATAGCTAGATAGTTCTCTCCGATATTTTCTTAAAATCGTTTTCTATAAATTCACGAGCAACTTGTGAGGAAACACCTTCAATCATCATAATTTCTTGTTCCAACAAGGAATTAGCAGTTTTGAAAATATCATGTTCTTCCCTAGAAAGTTTAATTTTTTTGTTCATTGCATACCGAGAATCTCTTGCAAGTTGAATAAGATCCTCACATCTCCCCAATCTCAATTGTTCTTTAAGGGAACTTGTTCTTTCAAAATAACTTAGCGTTAGGTTTTTTTTATGATCATAAGGACGTTGACTAACAGACCTCAGTTTGGTTACTGAAGAAATAAGACGTAGACCTAATTTTTGTGCTTTTTCTTTTGGAACGTATATAAATAACTTTTGATCAGTAATGTAAATTTTATAATACACTTTAAAATTAGCATTAATTCTGAGTTCTTCGATCCCACTGAGGTAACCCACTCCATGTAAAGGATAAAATACTTTATCACCGATTTTAAACATTAGACCCACTCCTGACTTATTGGAAAACCAACAAAACTCTTTAAATTAATTTTACCACACGCGTGTCAAGGGTTTTCTGGGAATAAATATGTCTAAAATGTGAATTTTTCTCATTGGAATGAGACAGCCGTTAATAATCAGTTGATACAAAGTATTGGATTAAACACTAATTCATGAACCATTAAAGAGGTAGCTTTATGTGTTTATAATCTGCATTTGCCATTCATTATTAGTGCATATAACATGCAATTTATTTCCATATAAATTTTCATTTCAAAGCAGTAAGATCGAAAAAACTTGAAAATAATGCTTGCAAAAATGCGCAGAAAATATGTTAAGATGCATCTTGTCAATAACAAGGAGGTATTGTAATTATGAAATTTAATATGGACAAATATGTTTCTTAGCCCTTCAGATTGAAAATATTGCGAATCTTCCAAATGGTAATGTAACGTATAAAATTGAAATTTAACGAGTAAAGGAAGTGGGAATCATGAATTTATCTAAATTTATTGAGTCTTTGTTTAAACCTTTTGAATTTGGAAATCTAAAACTTAAAAATCGCATTGTAATGGCACCTATGACTCGGAGTTTTTCACCAAATGGAATTCCAAGAAATGACGTAGCTGACTATTACTGTCGCAGAGCTGAAAATAAAGTGGGGTTAATTATTACGGAGGGAGTGCTTATTGAACACCCAGCTGCAGGAGCAGAACATGATGTCCCCCATTTTTATGGAGAAGAAGCATTAAATGAATGGGCTCGTATCGTTCAAAAAGTGCATGAATCCGGTGGGAAAATTGCTCCGCAGATTTGGCATACAGGTATGGCACGGGAGAAAAATCATTTTCCTGATGTAGACGTTAATTCTGTTGGGCCTTCTGGTATTAACTTTAAAGGAGAACAAGTATCTGAACCTCTCAGTGTCCAAGAAATTCATGAACTTGTTAAGAGATATGCACAAGCTGCCTCCAATGCTAAAAAAGTTGGTTTTGACGCTGTTGAAATCCACGGAGCTCATGGCTATCTAATCGATCAATTTTTTGCGGATTCCTTTAATAAACGTACGGATGAATATGGTGGGGATTTAGTTCAACGTACTCGTTTTGCCGTAGAGGTTATTAAGGCTGTACGTGAGGCTGTTGGTCCTGACTTCCCAATTATTTTTAGATTTTCTCAATGGAAATTAAACGACTATAATTTCAAACTAGCGAAAAATCCTGAGGAGCTAAAAAGTTTTCTCACACCACTTGTGGAAGCTGGTGTTGATATTTTCCACGCATCAACTCGTCGATTTTGGGAACCTGAATTTGAGGGTTCTGACCTTAATTTGGCAGGATGGACAAAGAAGCTCACTGGTAAGCCTGTTATTTCTGTAGGCTCTGTGGGCACTAATGCTGAATTGACAAAAGGCTTGCAGCAAGGGCAGACGAAACAAAATGACCCAACTGCGCATCTGGATGAGCTTACGTATAAGCTGGATAGTGGCGAATTCGACTTAATCGCTATTGGACGTGCATTAATCAGCAATCCAGACTGGGTAACCAAAATTCAGGAAGGAAGGATTGAAGAATTATCCACATTTACAAAAGAAGATTTGAAAACCTTAGTTTAACATATCAAATACTTTCATCTGAAAATTAGAAGAGATAAAGCAAGAGTTCTACAGTAGCTCTTGCTTTATCTCTTTAAACATTACAGAGTAAAGCCATTGCCCCTCTTTTCGGTTAGAAGCTTCTGTTTTTATAGTAAGAGTCAGCTATTTTTTTATAATATGAGAATAACTTTGACTTTTTGTAAACTTCATAGCTTCTTCAGCTCAAACCTATATTATCGGAGGTTTTTATGCAAAAATTTATTCAAATTACTGGTGCTAGAGAGAATAACCTTAAAAATATTAGTTTAAATATTCCTCGTAATCAAACTGTTGTTTTGACAGGAGTCAGCGGTTCTGGCAAGTCCAGTCTCGCCTTTGATACTCTATATGCAGAGGGACAAAAGCAGTATGTTGAATCTTTGTCTTCTTATGCTCGAATGTTTCTAGGACAGTTAAATAAACCTGATGTTGACAAAATTGATGGTTTATCGCCAGCGATAGCGATTGAACAAAAGACGACTTCCAACAATCCGCGCTCCACTGTTGGAACAGTAACCGAAATTTATGACTATCTACGACTGTTATGGGCAAGAGCTGGTGTGCCGCACTGTCCAAACTGTGGGCTAGAAATTAGCAGACAGTCGATAGACCAAATTGTAGATCAAATCAACCGATTACCTGAAGGTACTCGCTATGCACTGCTTGCTCCTATGATTCATGATCAGAAGGGAGAACACCGTGAGGTTATTCAACAGGCACAAAAAGAAGGATATGCCCGGCTCCGCATCAATGGTGAAATAGTAAGTACAAACGATCCTATTCAGCTTTCTGCTAATAAAAAAAATACAATTGAGATTTTAATTGATCGTCTGGTAGTCCGTGCTGGGAATCAACAAAGACTTGTTGATTCGTTGGAAATGGCGATAAAACTGTCAGGAGATACAGTCATTATTTATGATTATGGTACTAAGGAAGAATTTATTTTTTCTCAAAGCTTTGGGTGTGCACAGTGCGGGTTTTCACTTCCAGAATTATCGCCACGCATGTTTTCTTTTAACAGTCAACATGGAGCGTGTGTAAGTTGTGCTGGTCTTGGTTACCATCTTAAGGCCGATCCTGATAAAATCTTACCGAATCGAAAACTATCGCTCCGACAAGGAGCAATTGTAGTCAAAGGTTGGAAAAATCCTGAACAAGGTTCATCTGCAAGGATATACTATGAAGCCCTTGCTGAAAAATATAACTTTGACTTAGATACACCACTCATAGAATTCTCACAATCTGCTGTTGATGCCTTATTATATGGCACCGACATTGAACTACTGCAATCACATCAGAAGAAGATAAAATCTGTAATAACAACACGTAAATCATTTGAAGGTGTGATTAGAAACATTGAACGCCGTTATGTAGAGACAACATCGGAGCCTGTCAAAAAGGAATTAGAGGAGTACATGTCTCCACTAATCTGTACCACTTGTAATGGTAATCGACTGCAGCCTGGTATACTAGCAGTAACTATCGATTCGATAAATATAGCCGATTTTTGCAATTTATCCATTACACAAGCTTTAACCTGCATTAAAGATATAAAGCTATCTGGCGCTCGTGCAACCATAGCAGAGTCTGTATTAACAGAGATTCAAGAAAGGTTATTATTTTTAGATAATGTAGGACTGGGTTATTTGACACTTGGACGTACTGCCACCACTTTATCTGGTGGGGAGAGTCAGCGAATCCGCCTAGCTACTCAAATTGGTTCCAGGTTGACTGGTGTGCTTTACATTCTTGATGAGCCGTCAATTGGTCTGCATCAGAGAGACAATGACCAGTTGCTTAAAGTAATTCAACAAATGCGAGATCTCGGTAACACTATAATTATTGTTGAACATGACGAAGACATTATTCGAGCTGCAGACTGGATCATTGATATTGGTCCACAAGCAGGTAAGCATGGCGGCGAGATTATAGCTCAAGGTAACTTGAATTGTATTATAAATGAACCTCGTTCTCTGACAGGCCAATATCTGTCTGGTATCCGAAGTATCCCATTTCCAAAAAAACGGAAAACTGGAAATGGTAAAGTTTTGAAAATTATTGGAGCAACCGAAAACAATCTTAAAGATATTGATGTATCAATTCCCCTGGGAACCTTAACCTGTGTGACGGGTGTATCTGGCTCCGGTAAATCAAGCTTGGTTAACGAAGTCTTACAAAAAAAACTCGCTTCTATACTCAATGGTGCGCATACTAAACCGGGAAGGCACCGTAGCATAGATGGAATTGAGTATTTGGATAAAGTGATTCATATCGATCAAAGCCCAATTGGGCGTACACCACGTTCAAATCCGGCTACGTACACAGGACTATTCAATGACATTCGGGCGCTGTTTGCCAACACAAACGAAGCCAAATTAAGAGCATATGGTCCCGGGCGGTTCTCTTTTAATACAAAAGGTGGGCGCTGTGAGGCATGTGGTGGAGATGGAGTTATGCGAATTGAAATGCATTTTCTACCTGATGTCTACGTAGAATGCGAGATATGCAAAGGAAAACGGTATAATCGTGAAACACTGGAGGTTTATTATAAAAGTAAAAGTATTGCCGATGTGCTCGAAATGACTGCAGAGGAAGCCTTCACCTTTTTCCGAAATCTTCCGCGCATTCGTAAGAAGATTGAAGCACTCTGTAAAACCGGGCTGGGATATATTAAGCTTGGTCAACCTTCAACTACACTGTCCGGCGGTGAAGCACAGCGCGTAAAACTCGCAGCTGAGTTACTTAAACCATCTACCGGTTCGACCTTATATATTATGGATGAACCTACTACTGGTCTTCACACTGCTGATGTACACCAACTAATCAATATTCTTCAAGAACTTACCGAGTTAGGTAACACTGTGGTAGTGATTGAGCATAATTTGAATGTAATCAAGAATGCTGATTATATAATTGACTTGGGTCCAGAAGGCGGTACAGGCGGAGGTTATATCGTATGTTGTGGTACGCCGGAACAAGTAGCAGATTGTGAGACTAGTCATACAGGTAAGTATTTTAAAAAATATCTTAATAATTCGAGCTTTAAAGCTAGTATAGGAGACAAAAATGATGAATCTAGCGAATGAACGGGTAAAGCACCGTCAGTTTGGCGAAGGACAGGTAGTTGAAAATACTGAGGATCGAATTACGGTCCAATTTGGTAAACAAATTGGTCTTAAATCCTTTATTTTCCCCGACGCTTTTGAGAATTTCTTGTTGATTGACAAGCTGGTTGTTCAACATGAGATTCATAAAATTTACGAACAGAAAATAGAGCAAGAGCGAAAACTACAACAGGAACGTATGGAGAAAGCTACTAGATTAGCCGCCGAACAGGCTAAAAATCCAAAAACCAAGCATAAAAAAACTACTTCGGCAAAAAGGAAAACTGAAAAGTGATGGAACTCAGTATTACACATGTTTTAAATATCATACAATATCATTTAATTTCCGGATGATAAATAAACATTAGGGGCATATATATCCTGCTATAATTAATCTAAATAATTACGAAAAAAAGAGTATTAATCTATAAAATATTAAATAGCATCAAAGGCGTTAGTACAGGTTACTAACGTCCTTTTTACTGACTTCTTCATTTTAAGATTTCTTCACGCACCGGAGGGAGATAACATTGAGTAAAAATCAAAAGCTATGGACGGAGCAAGAAGATGAATACCTACTAAAGTATTATGGATCTAAATCTCTTGAACACAGCAGACTTTGGCTTCATTAATTAGCTTACATCAGGGAATCAAGCACCAATGGTGCTCAAATCGCGTGAGTACAGCTGTATTTAAGTTAATAGATGTCCCGCCTATAATGCTTTAGTATTTAGTCGGGAGATTCACTGCTGCTTTATTAATTTTATTTAATAAAACATACACTATAACGGGAAATAAATGGATATAAAATTAACAATCGGAGGCTTCAAATTATGAATAATAGACAAGCAGCACTAGATATGGCTCTAAAACAAATTGAAAAACAATTCGGTAAAGGATCAGTTATTAAGATGGGAGAAGGCACATATACAAAAGTTGAGTCATCTAGCTCAGGCTCATTAGCTTTAGATATAGCTCTTGGAATTAATGGTTATCCCAAAGGAAGAATTATGGAAGTTTACGGACCCGAAAGTTCAGGTAAAACAACAGTTTCCTTACACGCAATTGCAGAAGTACAAAAAAGTGGAGGTCGAGCTGCCTTTATTGATGCTGAACACGCACTTGATCCAGTTTACGCAAGAAAAATAGGTGTAGATATTGATGAGTTACTGTTATCGCAACCGGATACTGGTGAACAGGCACTTGAAATTGCCGAAGCATTAGTTAGAAGTGGTGCTGTTGATATTATTGTTGTTGATTCAGTAGCAGCATTAGTTCCACAAAAAGAAATTGAAGGGGAAATGGGAGACTCTCACATAGGTCTACAAGCTCGTTTGATGTCTCAAGCTCTTCGTAAACTATCTGGAGCAATCAATAAGTCAAAAACCATTACCATCTTCATCAATCAAATCAGGGAGAAGGTAGGCGTTATGTTTGGAAATCCGGAAACAACGCCAGGTGGAAGAGCATTAAAATTCTATTCTTCCGTTCGTCTTGAGGTTCGCCGGGGTGAACAACTTAAACTAGGAAATGACATAGTTGGTAATAAAACAAGAATTAAAGTAGTCAAAAATAAGATGGCACCTCCTTTTCGCACTGCTGAAGTAGACATTATGTATGGAGAAGGTATATCAAAAGAAGGGGAAATCATAGATATTGGTTCTGAATTAGATATTGTTCAAAAGTTTGGATCTTGGTTTGCATATAATGAGGAGCGTTTAGGACAGGGACGAGAAAACGCTAAGATTTTCTTAAAAGAAAATCCTGAAATTAGAGAAGAAATTAGAAAAACCATTATTGATTTCAAATATAGTAATGGTATTCAGACCAATACTGATATTGATACTGATACTGATACTGATATTGATATTGATACTGATAACAGTATTGATAACGATAGCGAAAAGCAATAAAAACATAAAACACCTTTCCATATGGCAAAGGTGTTTAGCTTTGGAATTTATAGGGGAAATGGCTCATCCAGTTTATTCACTCAAGGTTGCAGAGATGAGTAAGGTTTACGAGAATACATTTAGCTACATTATTAATGAAATATAGTGATACGATGTAACCTATAAATTTTATTAAGTTTCATCCTGATAAATAAAAAAGACTTGCTTTAGGTGAAAAGCAAGTTAAAAGAAAGAGAATCACATTGTCAGTTCCCTTATAATTCAGAAAGTGTAATGAAACATTAACATATAGTTGAAATCGAATTAAAAGTAAATTAATTTATAAAAAAGATTAATTTTCTACCTGATGTTTATGTAGGATGCGATATATGTAAAGGGAAACGTTACAACGACGAAATGCTGGATATTCGTTATAAGGGTAAAAGTATTGACGATGTGCTAGAGATGACTGCAGAGGAAGCTGTTTGCTTTTTTGAATGCTGCCACGGTAAAACCTGTCTGAGATATATTAAGCTTGGCCAACCTTCAACTACACTGACTGGTGGCGAAGCTCAGCGCGTAAAACTGGCAGCTGAGTTACTTAAAACATCTACCGGTTCGATCCTATATATTAAGGATGAACCTACCATTGGTCTTCACACTGCTGATGTACACAAAATGCTTTTTGACGAGTTTCTTCTATATCATGAAGAAACTCGTCAATTACATCAATTTTTGCACATATGCTCATGCTTGTTTTTTACTTCATTTTTTAAAACTTTTCCTACACTGTTTTTAGGAAGTGAAGATACGAATACAACATTTGGCACTTTATACGGTGCTAATCGTTCTCTACAGAAGTTTACTACCTCTTTTTCTGTTAGTCCTGAGTTCTGCTCTTTGACCACAAAGGCATAAGGAACTTCACCATAAACATCATCAGGCATACCAACAACTGTCGCTTCTAATACATTGTCTACAGCTAGTACAACTTCTTCTACTTGATCAGGGTAGATATTGTCTCCTCCGTATACAATCACATCTTTATAGCGGCCTTCAATATAAAGGAATCCGTCTTCATCCAAGCGTCCTGCATCTCCCATAGCTAACCAGCCATCTTGCAAGACAGCATTTGTTGCCTTTTCGTTTTTCCAGTAGCCTTTAAAGATATAAGGACTTCGTACAAGGACTTCTCCTTTTTCTCCCGTTGATACTTCTTCACGTGTTTCTGGATCCACAATTTTAACTTCTACATGCGGAGCTAGTTTACCAGCTGAGCTTATTTTTTTCCACCCCATTTGAGGATGCCAAGAGCTGATAACCCCTGCTTCTGTACTTCCGTATCCATGAGCTAAAATTATGCCATGACGGTCATATTGTTTAATTAGAGATTCAGATACTTTTGTTCCACCTGAAAAAGCAAGTTTTAGTGGAAAATCATAGTGAGGCTGTTTTTCAAGCTTTTCTACAATATATTTAAGGGCTGGTGGTAATGCAAATAACATTTTTACGTTTTCTTTTTCAATAATATCGATTACTTTAGCGGGCTCTGTTTCCTTTGAACATACCATTGTGATTCCAGATTTTACGCACATGAAAAAGAAACACATTGAACTTATATGGAAGAATGGATGTACAAACAGGTAGCGCATATTCGTATCGAAATTTGCACATATTTCTAGGCCATCAAAATTTAAAAAGGCACTTAGCGCTCCATGTGCAATCATGCAGCCTTTTGACTTACCTGTGGTACCTGATGTAAACATCATTAATGCAAGATCTTCTGGTAGTACTTCAGGAAGCACTGCTGGTCTAGTTGTTTCATATGATGAAAATTGAGTCGTGAATTCTTTTGCATCTTCAATCAATAGCATAAAGCTAATTGTGTGAGTTTGCTCTGCTTTTTCCAAAACTGGCTTAAATTCATGATGATAAACAATGGCTTTTAACTGTCCGCTTGTAATGATGCTATCAAGTTCATAAGGTGTCATACTTTTACTTAATGGAACAATAACAGCTCCTACTTGTAAAATACCCATCATAACAACTGGGTATGCAATACTTGTATGAGCTAAAATGCCAATACGGTCTCCCTTTTGAATACCTTTTTCTAAGAAATAATGAGATAACTGATTTACTTTTTCGTGAAATTCTTTAAATGTATAACGTTCATTATGCTCAACTAGTGCTTCATGTTGAGGGAAAATCTCTGCACATTCTGTGACTAAGTGTTGTAATGTGTTCACTTTTATCTCTCCTTTTTGTTAAACTATTAAATATTTTATTGACCAAAATAAAAAAACTTCCCTTAGTAAAAGGTTAAGTTTATTAAGATTCATCTATAATTTTAACATAGCGAAAAAAATTTTCTCTAGCGTTTTTTTAAAAAGTTCAAACTATTGAAAATCCAAGTAAATTTGAATTCTCATTTAATTAGTGTAATTGCTGAAGTGTTTTTGTTTGGGCAACTGGATGATCAGATGTATATAATAATTGAGTAGAAGTGTTTTTTCCTATGACCCAGTGATATTCATCTAATAATCTATTGGTATCTTTTTGTGTTTTTGCATCAGAGTGATTAAATCTTTCTATAAGGAAGAAATTAAAAATCTTAATCAATATAGATGAAAAAGCAAGGACATTCATTGTTTGTGCTCACCATTTTTAAACCATTATTGATATAAACGTATAGAAATGATGGCAAATAAAGATAAGGAGTGTAATGAAAATAAGCTTACATAAGCAATGATATAGATTTACTATGTTGAGGGCCTAGTATAAGTATCGAAAAACCGATGGTTTTAACTATCGGTTTTTTAAGTGCATTTTTCACACTCATTGAAAATGATCTCATTAGGACAAACACCTTTTACATAGCATTACCCAAGGGGTGATGCATTTTATGAAGGTAATAATCATCGAGGGACCGCAAGCTGACAAATGCATTAACGATTGCTATCATTATTTAATAAAACTATATAGGAAGGAGATCCAGGGTGATAGCAATATATGTAAGGGTATCAACCGAGGAACAAGCGATCAAGGGATCGAGCATCGACAGCCAGATCGAGGCCTGCATAAAGAAAGCAGGGACTAAGGATGTACTGAAGTATGCAGATGAAGGATTTTCTGGTGAGCTTTTAGAACGTCCAGCTTTGAATCGCTTGAGGGAGGATGCAAGCAAGGGACTTATAAGTCAAGTCATTTGTTATGATCCTGACCGTCTTTCTCGGAAATTAATGAATCAGCTTATCATTGATGACGAATTGCGAAAGCGAAATATACCATTGATTTTTGTTAATGGAGAATATGCTAATTCTCCAGAAGGTCAATTGTTTTTCGCAATGCGCGGGGCAATCTCAGAGTTTGAAAAAGCCAAAATTAAAGAACGGACTTCAAGCGGCCGACTTCAAAAAATGAAAAAAGGCATGATCATTAAAGATTCCAAACTATATGGCTATAAATTTGTAAAAGAGAAAAGAACTCTTGAGATATTTGAAGAGGAAGCCAAAATTATTCGGATGATTTTCAACTACTTTACCGATCATAAGAGCCCTTTTTTTGGCAGAGTAAATGGTATTGCTCTACATTTAACCCAGATGGGGATTAAAACAAAAAAAGGCGCCAAAGTATGGCACAGGCAGGTTGTTCGACAGATATTGATGAACTCTTCTTATAAG
Source organism: Bacillus sp. FSL L8-0358 (assembly GCF_038593095.1). NCBI lineage: Bacteria > Bacillati > Bacillota > Bacilli > Caryophanales > Bacillaceae > Bacillus > Bacillus sp. FSL L8-0358. The sequence continues at coordinate 2,520,517 of NZ_CP151962.1, read as the reverse complement.
GGTGAACACAGACAGTATAAATATGACACTGAGGGTTCTTATGTTTCAAAACAAGCAGGGAACAAATCAATAATTAAAATAAGACCTGAAGAGGAGCAAATCACTGTTAAAATTCCGGCAATTATTCCAGCCGAACAATGGGATTATGCTCAAGAACTCTTAGGTCAAAGTAAAAGAAAACACTTGAGTATCAGCCCTCACAATTACTTGTTATCGGGTTTGGTTAGATGCGGAAAATGCGGAAATACCATGACAGGGAAGAAAAGAAAATCACATGGTAAAGACTACTATGTATATACTTGCCGGAAAAATTATTCTGGAGCAAAGGACCGCGGCTGCGGAAAGGAAATGTCTGAGAATAAATTGAACCGGCATGTATGGGGTGAAATTTTTAAATTCATCACAAATCCTCAAAAGTATGCTTCTTTCAAAGAGATTGAGCAATCAAATCACCTGTCTGATGAATTAGAACTCATTCAAAAAGAGATAGAGAAAACAAAAAAAGGCCGCAAGCGTCTTTTAACGCTAATCAGCCTAAGCGATGACGATGATTTAGATATTGATGAAATCAAAGCGCAAATTATTGAGCTGCAAAAAAAACAAAACCAGCTTACTGAAAAGTGTAACGAAATTCAATTAAAAATGAAAGTCCTGGATGATACAAGTTCAAGTGAAAATGCTCTAAAGAGAGCCATCAACTATTTTCAATCAATCGGTGCAGATAACTTAACTCTTGAAGATAAAAAAACAATTGTTAACTTTATCGTGAAAGAAGTTACTGTTGTGGATTCTGACACCGTATATATTGAAACGTATTAAAGAGGGGGGGATGCACCCCCCTTTTGTAATTACAATCTCATTTTCAATACACCTCGCAGCATACGTTGCCAGCTTTGTCCCTTTACCAGCGGAATAGCTTTCAATTCCTTTTATCAGCCCGATCGTTCCGATGGAGATTAAGTCCTCTGCATCCTCACCTGTATTTTCAAATTTTTTCACAATATGGGCGACCAAGCGAAGATTATGCTCAATCAGCATGTTTCTGGCATGTTCATCCCCTTTAGCCATGAGCTCTAAGTATTTTTTTTCCTCGCTGCTTGAGAGCGGTTGTGGAAAGGCATTGTTTTTCACGTAAGATACTAAAAAGACAAGCTCTTTAACAACAAAGCCGAGCGCTGCGAAAACACCTGTCACCATCGTCACCTCCACAAAAGTATGTAGGCAAAAGCCTATATGTAAATGTATGTGACTTGGAGGCTGTCTGTGTCTGTACCGGGAAATTTCTCGCGGGGGAGTCCGGCTTTGGTAAGCAGCATACGAACTTCAAATGTTAAAAATATTCTTCATCAAGCGCCCATACATTGAAATGAACAAAGGTATGGGGGGATGGGAATGAAAAAATGGATGGCAGGCCTGTTTCTTGCTGCAGCAGTTCTTCTTTGTTTAATGGTTCCGCAGCAGATCCAAGGCGCATCTTCGTATGACAAAGTGTTATATTTTCCGCTGTCTCGTTATCCGGAAACCGGCAGTCATATTAGAGATGCGATTGCAGAGGGACATCCAGATATTTGTACCATTGATAGAGATGGAGCAGACAAAAGGCGGGAGGAATCTTTAAAGGGAATCCCGACCAAGCCGGGCTATGACCGGGATGAGTGGCCGATGGCGGTCTGCGAGGAAGGCGGCACAGGGGCTGATGTCCGATATGTGACGCCTTCTGATAATCGCGGCGCCGGCTCGTGGGTAGGGAATCAAATGAGCAGCTATCCTGACGGCACCAGAGTGCTGTTTATTGTGCAGTAGTAAAGAAGAGGCTCTTTCTTGAGCCTCTGTTGTTACAATCCTTCGCCGAGCTGAATTTTCGGGGGATAGGTTTCTGCTTTTCGCCAATATTGGCGTGTGCCTTCGTCCCGTACAACGATGCCCAGCTGTGCCAGTTCGAGACGGAATTCTTCAATATCGTCTTTTTCTTCGTCCTGCAGCGCTTTGTGACGAGCTTTTAATAAGGCATGGGCGCCTTGCGATAGGTCAGGTGCATCAGGAATCCACCGGCGAAATTGATCTTTAAACGGATCACCATCTGCTGCCCATTCGTAATGGTGCTGTCTAAAGGCCTTCTCAACGTTTACTGGTTTTTCATCAATTTCTTCCCGTACCAATTCATATCCGGCTGTTCCCAGGAGGACAAGCCGTTTGTGATCCATAAATACAAGAGCGATGTCATCGGAATGAATTGTTTGCACTTTTTTTCCTTTGATGAATTCCACTGTGTGATCTGTAATTTTGACAGACAGCAGCATTGCAATAACAGAATGAGCGAACCAAATCCCCGCACACATACCGAGAAGAGCAGTGATAAATGCAGCTGTAGATCCCTGAAAAGAGGTAATGAGCCGAAGTGGTCCTTCAAGAGGGATCCAGGGGAGGGATAATGCCCATTTCGCAATCTGCGGGATAAAATACCCGATTGCAAAACCGATGATTGCAAGTGCAGCGTATAAAAAGAATACAGCGGTTTTCGTAACTCCAATAAGAGTATGAGATTGATTCTGCAACATGTCACCTTCTTTTTACTGAAAAAATCGAATTCCTTCCCATATTTTAACTTAAACTGATGGTAAATCAAGGATAAAGCGATAATTATGGATATAAAGAGATTCAGTAATAGAACTGGCAGGCGCCGTCGGTCATGAAAAATAAAATTTACATGCGCAGACGATGTAAGCCCCATTTGTTTTCTGCGTATCACAATACAATCCAAAGGGAACATAAAGAGTAAAGGCTTTTTAGACAATCAGGAGGATCAGATATGAAAATCGGATTAATCGGCTTAGGGAAAATGGGCATAAACATAGGAAAGCAATTCATTGACCGCAATCATCAAGCGGTAGGATATGATGTAAATCAAGCGGCTGTTGATGAACTGAAAGCATACGGGGCTGAGGGGACAACGAATCTTAAAGAGTTAATTTCTTTATTAGACCCGCCGCGTATCCTATGGGTTATGGTACCGCATAGCATTGTCGATGCTGTTTTGCGTGATGTATCACCTTTATTAAGTAAAGGCGATATGATTATCGAAGCTGGAAACTCTCATTATAAAGAATCAATTCGCCGCTACAATCAAATGAAAGAAGCGGGTATCCATTATCTCGATGCCGGAACGTCAGGCGGAATGGAAGGCGCACGGCATGGAGCCTGTTTTATGGTGGGGGGCGACCATGAAGCATGGGAGATTGTGGAACCGCTTTTTCGTGATACCGCCGTCGAAAATGGTTATCTATACGCTGGTGAAGCGGGAAGCGGACATTTTTTAAAAATGATCCATAATGGAATTGAGTATGGAATGATGGCCGCGATTGGTGAAGGATTTGAAGTGCTTGAAAACAGCCAATTTGATTTTGACTATGAGAAGGTTGCCAGAGTGTGGAATCATGGTTCTGTCATTCGTTCTTGGCTTATGGGACTGACTGAGCGAGCTTTCGCTAAGGATGCGAAACTGGATCAGATCAAGGGCATTATGCATTCCTCAGGTGAAGGAAAATGGACGGTGGAAACCGCGCTTGATCTGCAGACGGCAACTCCGGTCATCGCCATGTCACTGATGATGAGATACCGTTCTTTAACAGACGATACGTTTACAGGAAAGGTTGTCGCTGCGCTTCGAAATGAATTTGGAGGCCATGCGACAGAAAAAAAGTAAGGGGGCCAACAAGCCTCCTTATTTTTTTGGCACCTTCAGAAGATGAGGGAACTTTTTATAAATGACCAGCATGATGATCAGAATATATGTACCGTAAATGCTGATAGACAATAATTTATTGCTGGTGAAATTGGCACCTGCAATAGTGACAACAACAATATTGGGGATTTTCCCTATTAAAGACGCAAAGAAAAAAACATGCCAGCGAACCTGGCTCAGCCCGCAGATCACGTTCATTACAAGTGAAGGTATGACAGGTATCAGCCTTCCTAATAAAACAGCGGTAAAAGCGTTTTTGTTGAAGGAAGCCTCGTAGCTTTGTATGGCAGGATAGGCCTGAACTTTTTTTCTGGCCCAATCTCTAAAACTGTACCTGGCGAGAAAAAACAGCAATATAGTACCAAGCATTGAGCCGGTCAGTGTAATCCAAATTCCATTTGCAGTCCCGAACACTGCGCCGTTTAAAGCAGCAACCAAAGCAAACGGCACTATTGGGAAAAAAACATCGGCAGCAATCAGCAGCATACTAAATAAAACGGAAAACATCCCTCCTGCTTTGATTGCATCAAGCCAAGCTTCTTTCTGAAAAAAACCAACTGAAATGATAGCGATAATCACAAGTATACCTATTCCTTTTTTTAACATGTCTATGGTCACTCCCAACTTAGGTGATGTCAGGAGTCAAAACCTCCGTCATCTAAATTAGTATAACTGGTGCCATTTCAGCGGTTCAACTGAAAACCAGGTTGAGAACACAATTCTTTTTAACCTCATAAAAAAGGCTGTCCATCTCTCTGTTTTCTGCATTCTTAATAATAGGGAGGGATAGAAATGGTAACCATAAAAAAGGATTTTATACCGGTATCAAATGATAATCGTCCTGGCTATGCGATGACGCCTGCTTATATTACGGTGCATAATACAGCGAATACAGCAAAAGGCGCTGATGCGAAAATGCACGCCAATTTTGTGAAAAACCCGAGCACATCCGAAAGCTGGCATTTTACAGTTGACGATTCAGTCATTTATCAGCATCTCCCGATAGATGAAAACGGCTGGCATGCGGGAGACGGTACAAACGGGACAGGAAACCGCAAATCGATCGGGATTGAAATCTGCGAAAATGCTGACGGCGATTTTGAAAAAGCAACATCAAATGCCCAGTGGCTGATCAGAAAGCTGATGAAGGAAAACAATATTCCGTTAAATCGTGTTGTTCCCCACAAAAAATGGTCCGGGAAAGAATGTCCGCGGAAACTCTTGGACCACTGGAACTCTTTTATAAACGGAATTTCTTCCTCGGATACACCTCAAAAAGAAACTTCACCATCATATCCTCTGCCGTCTGGGGTTATAAAGCTCACTTCGCCTTATCGAAAGGGCACAAACATTCTCCAGCTGCAAAAGGCTTTAGCTGCACTTCACTTTTACCCTGATAAGGGAGCCAAAAACAATGGCATAGATGGAGTTTACGGACCGAAAACAGCGAATGCCGTCAAGCGTTTTCAGCTGATGAACGGATTAACTGCAGACGGGATTTATGGGCCAAAAACAAAGGCCAGGCTTAAATCGAAGTTAAAGTAAATGCAGGATTTAACGGATAACCTGTTTCCGGTGCGGATTCAGGTTATTTTCTTTTCTTTGGTTTGTGTGTTTTTCAGATTGGAAAGAAGGGAATTTTAAAAAATCATCAGCTGCGCCGCAATGAAAGCAGAATGATATTCACTGAGAGGGACACGTTAACTATAGGAAAAAACAGTGATAGCGAAAAACTCTTCATTGAACGAAGAGAAACAGAGGTATAACATTAAGGTGAGGCTTTTGGGGGTGTAAAGATGAAACATTTTATCATCCTTTTCCTTCTGCTGTTCGTTACAGCAGGATGCGAGGGAAGGGGATACGAAGACGTTGTAGCATTTGGTGACAGCAATACGCGTGGCTCTAACTGGGATTATCGCGATTATCCAAAAGCACAGCAGTGGGTCAATATATTAAAAACAGCTGAGCGCGGTAACCTTGATATACTCAATGCGGGAATCGGCGGACAGACGACAGAGGATGCCCGTCTCCGATTTCAGACAGATGTGCTGGATCAAAAACCGAAGTATTTGTTTATTATGTTCGGCACCAATGACGCTGCCATACTGACTGAGGGGAAACCGAGAGTGTCGAAGCAGCGTTTTAGAGAAAATCTAATTTATTTTATTGAAGAAAGCAGAAAACACGGGATCAAGCCAATCTTAATGACGTGTATCCCAATTATAGAAGGTAATGGGAAGCATCATCTGTTTTACTATTCCAGATATCAAGCAGCTGCTTTTGAACCAAAAGGCGGAGCAAGGAAATGGCACAACTCATATAACGATATTACAAGAGATGTGTCGAAGCGCCTGGATGTCCCTCTTGTAGATAACTGGAAGCATTTTATAGAAGCAGACGGCGGAAAAGCAACTGATGAAGCGCTTATCCAATCTGGTCTTATAGATCCTTCTGGAAATCATATGACACCTAAAGGGGCAAGGATTGTATATGAAGGAATACAAGATGGGCAGATTCTGCAGCGTTGAGCCGGACAACCGCCTAGTCCGATTTATTTCTCCTACATAGGCTGTTATCAAACCTTATTAAGGAGGCGCTTCACATGTATGGCGCAGGCAGAGCATATGGATACGCTTTTATTGTTGTTTTAGTTGTTGTTCTCCTGGTTGTGGGCGGCATATACTGGTTAGCATAATAACCGGCCCTTTAAAACACCTCTTTTTAGGGGTGTTTTTTGCTGAAAATAGTAGTAAAGCGCGCAGCCAAAGTGATATAATATCAGTCATCTGAGTAAAAAAAGGAAATACGCCCGGAAAAAATAGACAAATTCCTATTAAGAAGATACGGAAATAATATGTCCGAGCGATCTTCTTTTTATTTCGTTTTCAATTAACTCGATAAAGTCACGGTTTAAATTCATTTCGGTGGCTTTGAAATAAGATTCTATTAGTAATTCATCAGACAGTTTTCTCATGCTAGGAACCCAATTAATGGGAGAGGCACCTCCTTAAAAGTTGGAATCATTCATGATTTTAACGCATACAATGATAAGTTGCGTTCATCTGAGGTTGAAGTTATCTTTAATCTACCATGAAATGCATATAAGAACAATCGTTCTGTTATCCACACCAAAAAGTGGATAACTTGTGAGTATCGTGTTTATAATTTGTCTAAAGAGTGATGTAATAAGAGTGGATAGTGTGTGTAAATTTATCCACACCTGGTGAAGAAACCCAATTTTTGTCGAAATTTTTTTGCTCAGTTTTTCTTTAGGCGCAAGTTCGATTTTTTTCGACAATCATTTTGAGAGAAAGAAAAAGGGAAGGGTGCGGGTTTTGTTAAAAAAGTTTTTTTTACCTGACGAGTTTGTAAAAAATATTTTTCATATTACACCTGAGAAATTAAAGGAACGAAATGTAAAAGGAATTATTACTGACCTGGATAATACGCTTGTTGAATGGGACAGACCGAACGCGACGCCGCGATTGATCGAGTGGTTTGAAGAAATGAAGGAACACGGCATTAAAGTGACAATTGTCTCTAATAATAATGAAAGAAGAGTGAAACTTTTCTCAGAACCGCTTGGAATCCCATTCATCTATAAAGCAAGAAAACCGATGGGTAAAGCCTTTAATAGAGCGGTGCGCAATATGGAGCTAAAAAAAGAGGACTGCGTTGTCATCGGAGACCAACTGCTGACCGATGTACTCGGGGGAAACCGAAACGGCTACCATACGATTTTGGTCGTGCCAGTCGCTTCCTCTGACGGATTCATTACGCGCTTTAACCGCCAGGTCGAACGCAGAATACTGAGTGCTCTCAAACGAAAAGGGCACATTCAGTGGGAGGAGTAAGAAATGGAAAAGGTTGTTTGTATCGGGTGCGGAGTTACGATCCAAACCGAGGACAAAACAGGTTTGGGGTACGCGCCGCCTGCATCGCTTACGAAAGAAAATGTGATTTGCCAGCGTTGCTTCAGACTGAAAAACTATAATGAAATACAAGATGTCTCCTTAACTGATGATGATTTTTTAAACATTCTTCACGGTATTGGAGAAACGGACTCTCTTGTCGTAAAAATTGTTGATATTTTTGATTTTAACGGCAGCTGGATTAATGGGCTGCAGCGCTTGGTGGGGGGAAACCCTATCTTATTAGTTGGCAATAAAGCGGATATTTTGCCTAAGTCACTGAAAAGAGAGCGTCTGATCCAATGGATGAAGCGTGAAGCGAAAGAGCTTGGCTTAAAACCGGTTGACGTATTTTTGGTCAGTGCGGGACGCGGCCAGGGAATCAGAGAAGTAATTGACGCGATTGAGCATTACCGCAACGGAAAAGACGTCTATGTTGTCGGATGTACAAATGTAGGAAAGTCAACCTTTATTAACCGGATTATTAAAGAAGTGTCAGGTGAAGAAGATATTATTACAACATCCCAATTTCCTGGCACAACCCTTGATGCGATTGAAATCCCGCTGGATGACGGTTCATCGCTTTATGATACACCGGGAATTATCAACAACCATCAAATGGCGCATTATGTCAATAAAAAGGATCTGAAAATATTATCTCCTAAAAAGGAGCTGAAGCCTCGCACATTCCAGCTTAATGATCAGCAAACACTGTATTTTGGCGGACTTGCAAGGTTTGATTATGTGTCTGGGGAAAGATCTCCTTTTATTTGCTATATGCCGAATGAGCTGATGATTCATAGAACAAAACTTGAAAATGCAGACGCGCTTTATGAAAAGCATGCAGGGGAATTGCTCACACCTCCGGGTAAAGATGAAATGGATGAGTTTCCGGAATTGGTCGCCCATACGTTTACGATAAAAGACAAAAAGACAGATATCGTTTTCTCTGGGTTAGGCTGGGTTACTGTCCATGACGCCGATAAAAAGGTGACTGCATACGCGCCAAAAGGCGTTCATGTATTTATTCGTCGTTCATTAATTTAAGAAAAGGGGAGAGGAGTATGAAAAAGCTGTACGGGGTTATCGGAAATCCGATTGGCCATTCTATGTCACCTGATATTCATAACGCATCATTGAAAGACCTCGGGCTTGACGGACATTATCATGCCTTCAAGGTAGAAGAGAATGATCTGGAGGATGCGGTAAAAGGAATAAGAGCTCTAGGCGTACAAGGAATCAATGTGACTGTTCCGCACAAGGTGTCCATTATGGATTATCTGGATCATATTGATGAGAGTGCAAAAGTGCTCGGTGCCGTAAACACGGTCAGAAGAGAGGGAGATAAGCTTGTCGGATACAATACCGATGGGGAAGGCTTCGTGAAGTCATTAATGAAGGTATTAGACAAGCCCATCTCTGAACTGTCATTCTTAATGATCGGCGCTGGCGGAGCGGCGAGAGCCATTTTTACAACAATTGTCCGAAATACCCCGAAAAAATTTGACATTTGCAACCGGACGTTAGAAAAAGCAAAGCGGCTTACAGAAGCTACTCCCTCGTTTCACAATAAAGAAGTATTAAGCATAAAAGAAGCAGAAGAACGTCTTGAGCAGTATGATGTTATCATCCATACAACGTCTGTGGGCATGTATCCGAACGTGGATGATGTGCCGCTTTCATTACAGCGTGCCGCGAGCAGTGCCGTCGTATGTGATATCGTGTATAATCCAATACAGACGGCCCTTTTAAAGGAAGCAAGCCAAAAAGGCTTGAAAACACTCGACGGTGTGGGCATGTTTGTTGAACAGGCAGCATTGTCTTTCCAATTGTGGACTGGACAAGAGCCTGATATTGAAAAAATGAGATCCATTGTAATAGGAAAATTAGGAGGAACAGAATGTTAACAGGTAAACAAAAACGTTTTTTGCGTTCAAAAGCGCATCATTTAACGCCGATCTTTCAAGTAGGTAAAGGCGGAGTAAACGACAACATGATTAAACAAATTGCTGAGGCGCTTGAAGCGAGAGAGCTGATTAAAGTCAGCGTGCTTCAGAATTGCGAAGAGGATAAAAACGATGTAGCGGAAGCTCTTGTAAAGGGAAGCCGCTCTCAATTGGTGCAGACAATCGGCAATACGATTGTGTTATATAAGGAATCAAAGGAAAATAAACAAATCGAGCTTCCTTAAAGGTGGTTGAAATGAAGAAAATCGGAATTTTCGGAGGCACGTTTGACCCTCCGCATAATGGTCACCTCTTAATGGCGAATGAGGTGCTGTACCAGGCGGGGCTTGATGAAATTTGGTTTATGCCTAATCAAATTCCGCCGCATAAACAGAACGAAGACTATACCGACAGCTTTCATCGCGTGGAAATGCTAAAGCTTGCAATTCAATCTAATCCGTCCTTTAAGCTGGAGCTTGTTGAAATGGAAAGAGAAGGACCGTCATATACCTTTGATACCGTTTCTTTACTGAAGCAGCGTTATCCAAATGATCAGCTGTTCTTTATTATCGGTGCTGATATGATTGAATATTTGCCGAAATGGTATAAGCTGGACGAGCTGCTGAACCTCATTCAATTTATTGGAGTAAAGCGCCCCGGTTTTCATGTTGAAACCCCTTATCCGCTTCTCTTTGCAGACGTTCCGGAATTTGAGGTATCATCAACTATGATAAGGGAACGGTTTAAAAGCAAGAAGCCCACTGACTACTTAATCCCTGATAAAGTGAAGAAGTATGTAGAGGAGAATGGTTTATATGAATCGTGAGGAGGCACTTGCATGCGTGAAGCAGCAATTGACCGAACACCGATATATCCATACGGTTGGCGTGATGAACACGGCGATCGAACTTGCGGAGCGTTTTGGAGCCGATTCTAAAAAAGCGGAAACAGCGGCAATCTTTCATGATTACGCCAAATTCCGCCCTAAAGAAGAAATGAAACAAATTATTGCGCGCGAAAAAATGCCTGCGCATTTATTGGATCATAATCCGGAGCTCTGGCACGCTCCGGTCGGCGCTTATTTGGTCCAAAGAGAGGCAGGGGTTCAAGATGAAGACATTCTTGACGCCATTAGGTATCATACCTCAGGGCGCCCCGGCATGTCACTTTTAGAAAAAGTCATTTACGTTGCCGATTACATTGAGCCAAACCGGGCATTTCCCGGTGTCGATGAGGTGCGTAAGCTTGCTGAGACAGATTTGAATCAAGCGCTGATTCAGTCCATTAAAAATACAATGGTTTTTCTTATGAAAAAAAATCAACCGGTTTTTCCAGACACATTTTTAACGTATAACTGGCTTGTGTCTGGCAGCTGAACAGGAGGAATTTGTGAATGAACCAAAAGTCCATTTTAAAGATCGCAGCTGCGGCTTGCGACGATAAACGGGCAGAGGATATTTTAGCACTGGATATGGAAGGTATTTCTCTGGTTGCTGATTATTTTCTGATCTGCCACGGAAATTCAGATAAACAGGTACAGGCGATTGCCCGTGAAATCAAGGATCAGGCTGATGAAAACGGCATTCAAGTCAAAAAGATGGAAGGCTTTGATGAAGCAAGATGGGTTCTCGTTGATCTAGGCGATGTGATTGTCCATGTCTTCCATAAGGACGAAAGAAGCTACTACAACCTTGAAAAGCTGTGGGGAGACGCTCCGCTCGCAGATCTTGATCTTGGAATGAATCAATGATTTATCAAGGCTTTGCAAGCGTGTATGACGAGTTAATGTCACACGCGCCTTACGATCAATGGACAAAATGGATTGAAGCATCTCTCCCGGAAAAAGGCCGTATTCTCGATCTGGCATGCGGCACGGGGGAAATCTCCATCCGGCTTGCCGAAAAAGGCTTCGAGGTTACAGGCATCGATCTCAGCGAAGAGATGCTTTCTTTCGCCCAGCAAAAGGTATCGAGTAGCCAGCCTATTTTATTTCTTCAGCAGGATATGAGAGAGATTACCGGCTTTGACGGTCAGTTTGACGCTGTTGTGATATGCTGTGACTCATTAAATTATTTAAAAACAAAAAATGATGTGATCGAAACCTTTAAAAGTGTATTTCGGGTATTAAAGCCTGAAGGCATTTTGCTGTTTGATGTTCATTCGTCTTATAAAATTGCGGAAGTCTTTCCGGATAGCACATTTGCTGACCAGGACGAAGATATCAGCTATATTTGGCAGAGCTTTGCCGGAAGTGGCGAGCTTTCTGTCATTCATGATATGTCGTTTTTTGTGTGGAATGGAGAAGCGTATGATCGTTTTGATGAGACACACGAGCAAAGAACGTTCCCAGTGGAAGAATACGAAGAAATGCTTAAGAACTGCGGCTTTCAGCTCCATCGCGTGACAGCTGATTTTACGGATACCGAGCCATCAGCACAATCAGAACGCCTCTTTTTCAAGGCGCAGAAATCAAAAACCATCGTTTCCTAAAACGATGGTTTTTTAAAATGCTTTTTTATGCTTTTGCAGTACAGACGAAAGTATGACATACTCGTCTACACATGAAACTGCTTTTTCACTGCGGAAATATCCTCCTCGTACTTCATATGAGTATTTTGAAATACCCGGTGAAACATATCCTGCACACCGCTTTCCAGCGCTTTAATGCCTTCTCCTGTTACACCGCCTTTAACGCAAACCTTTTCCTGTAATGCAGGCAGGGTATACAATTCGGTTTCTAACAGTTTTCCCATTCCGACAAGCATTTCCTTACACATCAAAATCGCGTCCTGTTTAGACACTGATGTTTCCGAAACAGCTGCATCTATAAACCGCTGAATCAGATAGCTCATAAAAGCGGGGCCGCAGCTTACGATGTCTGATGCAACCCTTGTGATGTCACTTTCAATTTGCAGCGGATGAGAGATATGCTGCATCAGCTCATTGATTTTCGCTTTTGCAGATTCGCCGCAGCTTGTGCCGAACGTGACGAGAGAAACACCTGCCAGCGCTCTGTTCGTAATACTTGGGATCACTCGCGCCACTTGACACGGCACATATTGTTCGAGCTGTTCGGTTTGAACGGGGCTTGTAATTGAAATGAGAATATGATCTTTTCTTAAATAAGGTAGCGCTCTTGCCAGTAAAGGATATATATCAAGCGGCTTAACACAAATAAAAATCATCTCATTTTCAGAAACGAGCTTTTCGAGACTTTCGGTAACGTTGATGCTGTTGTAGCGGTTTTTTATGTGCAACGCTTTTTCAATTGTGCGGTTTGTGATTGTCATGTATGAGGGATCGGCCGCTTTTGATTCAATAAATGATTCGATAAGGATCGTACCCATATTTCCTGTGCCGATAAAGCCTATCTTCAATGGTTTCCCCTCCTTTGAGCTTTTATCCTCTAAACCATATGTGTTATGAAAATAAAATATGACGAAAGCGGGGAACATGCACGATGAATTGGTTGAATCAGCATAAGAAAGCAATTATTTTAGCGGCTTCTGCGGCTGTTTTCACAGCGATTATGATCGTTCTTGCCACAGGGAAAAATAAAGAGCCGGTGAAGCAAGCTGTACCAACAGAGACAGAAAATACAGTGGTAAAGCAGGAAGCAAACAACGACAAGTCAAACGAAACAATTGTGATAGACATCAAAGGTGCTGTTCAGCATCCTGGCGTTTATGAAATGCGTACAGGGGACAGAGTATCTCAGGCAATTGAGAAAGCGGGCGGGACCAGTGAACAAGCAGACGAAGCGCAAGTAAATTTGGCGGAGATTCTGCAGGACGGGACAGTGGTGTACATCCCGAAAAAGGGAGAGGAAACAGCAGTGCAGCAAGGTGGCGGAGTGTCTGTCCAAAACGATGGAGGGAAGGGAGCGCTGGTGAATATCAATACAGCAACCTTAGAGGAGTTACAAGGCATCTCAGGGGTGGGGCCATCCAAAGCTGAAGCTATTATTGCATACCGGGAAGAAAACGGTCGTTTCCAAACAATTGAAGATATTACTAAGGTTTCAGGAATAGGTGAAAAGTCATTTGAAAAAATAAAGTCTTCCATTACAGTAAAGTGATTTGACGGTCATGCATTTTGATAGGTAAACTAAAGGTCAGGCAACACAACATTTGGAGGGAACAACGTGGAACGAATTTCATGGAATCAATACTTTATGGCTCAAAGCCATTTATTGGCGCTGCGCAGCACATGTCCGAGATTATCTGTCGGCGCTACTATAGTCAGAGACAAACGCATGATAGCAGGAGGCTACAACGGGTCAATCGCGGGCGGCGTACATTGTGCAGATGAAGGATGCTTAATGATAGATGATCATTGCGCAAGAACCATTCACGCTGAAATGAATGCGATTCTTCAATGCTCTAAGTTTGGGGTGCCGACTGATGGAGCGGAGATTTATGTGACGCATTATCCGTGCATTCAATGCTGCAAATCTATTATTCAAGCTGGTATCAAAACGGTTTATTATGCTGAGGATTACAAAACACATCCGTATGCGCAGGAATTATTTGAACAGGCGGGTGTAACTGTTGAACAGGTTGAACTCGATGAAATGATCGTTGATCTGAAAAACAGAGAAAAGCTTTCATTTGTAGCGGGTCTTATAGGGAAATTGGCCGATGCCGGTTTAGCGGAGGAAGAATTGAAAAAGATACATGAACAGGCGAATACACTTTTCACGAGCTACGTGTGATGAATGCGTAATTCGCGATTGTTATTGCCTATGGCGGCAGCTTCGGCAACGGCTGGAATTACTGCCGCCGCTTATTTCCCCGCTATTTTTCTTTTCATCCTCTTTCTCCTCATCATTTTAATCAAAACGAGGCACGCTTTTCTTATTATTGTTTGTTTCTTCTCTTTTATATTGTTTTTTGTACTGTATGCAGTCACAGATTCTCAGAATGTCTCTTCCTATCGGCAGGGAACTTATCAATTCAAGGCAGTGATTGACAATATTCCTAAAATTGACGGCGACCGTATGTCTATGATGGTTGAGACACCTGATAAGGAAAAATGGGCTGCTGCGTATCGCATTCAGTCTGCTGGTGAAAAAGAACAGCTGTTATACATAGAACCAGGAATGTCATGTGAGTTGACTGGTACATTGGAAGAACCGAATCACGCAACTGTGCCGGGTGCATTTGATTATAACGAGTATCTTTATCGGCAGCATATTCATTGGAACTACTCTGTCACGTCTATCCAAAACTGCAGCGAACCTGAAAATTTCAAGTACAAGGTGCTCAGCTTGAGAAAACATATCATATCATTCACAAACAGCCTTCTGCCTCCTGATTCGGCAGGGATTGTACAGGCACTTACAGTTGGTGACAAATTTTATGTGGAAGATGAAGTGCTTACTGCGTATCAAAAGCTTGGTGTTGTCCATCTCTTGGCAATATCAGGGCTCCACGTGGGGATTTTGACAGCAGGTTTGTTTTATATCATGATACGCCTTGGTATAACAAGAGAAAAGGCGTCAATTCTGTTGCTGTTATTTCTGCCGCTCTATGTGATGTTGACCGGCGCTGCTCCTTCAGTGCTACGCGCCGCTCTCATGTCGGGTGTTTACTTAGCTGGAAGCCTTGTCAAATGGCGTGTCCACTCTGCAACTGCAATTTGCCTTTCATACATCGTCCTTCTGCTCTTCAATCCTTATCATCTCTTTGAAGCCGGTTTTCAGCTATCGTTCGCCGTCAGTTTTTCTTTAATTCTATCCTCTTCTATTTTTCATCAGGTTAAAACCTCCTTGGGGCAGCTGACAATTGTATCACTCATCGCTCAGCTGGGCTCGCTTCCGATTCTCCTATATCATTTTCATCAGTTTTCTATCATCAGCGTACCGATGAATATGTTGATGGTACCATTTTATACCTTCTGTATTTTGCCGGGAGCTGTAGCAGGTGTTCTTCTATTAAGTCTTTCCGCTTCGTTTGGGAGATTGTTTTTCAGCTGGTTTGATTTATTGATAAGCTGGACCAATAGGCTAATCACAAACATTGCAGATGTTGAAGTGTTCACGATTATGATCGCACATCCTGCACCTGTTTTGCTTTTTTTATTCACGGTCACGATCATCCTATTGCTTATGGCGATTGAAAAACGCTCCTTGTCGCAGTTGATGGTAACCGGAGGCATTTGCTGCACGGTGATGTTTCTGCTCTTTATATATCCGTGTCTTAGTTCCGAAGGAGAAGTGGATATGATAGATATTGGACAGGGTGACAGCATGTTTGTAGGTGCTCCGCATCAGCGGGGTCGTGTCTTAATTGATACCGGCGGCACTTTGTCTTACTCGTCAGAGCCTTGGCGCGAAAAACAGCATCCGTTTTCACTGGGGGAAAAGGTGCTGATTCCGTTTTTAACTGCTAAGGGAATCAAACAGCTTGACGCTTTAATTCTGACGCACGCTGACCACGATCATATCGGAGAGGCGGAGACTCTGCTGAAGCAGCATAAAATAAAGCGCCTCGTGATTCCGAAAGGGTTCGTTTCTGAACCTAAAGATGAGAAAGTGCTGCAGACAGCCAGAGAAGAGGGAGTGACAATTGAAGAGGTGAAGCGAGGCGATGTATTGCAAATAAAGGATTTGCAGTTCCATGTACTGTCACCTGAAGCACCTGATCCGGCAAGCAAAAATAATTCCTCTCTCGTTCTGTGGATGGAGACCGGCGGTATGAGCTGGATCTTGACGGGTGATCTCGAGAAAGAAGGGGAACAGGAGGTGATGGACGTGTTTCCCAATATTAAAGCAGATGTCTTAAAGGTGGGGCACCATGGGAGCAAAGGCTCTACCGGTGAAGAATTCATCCAACAGCTTCAGCCGAAAACGGCCATTATCTCAGCCGGGAAAAACAATCGGTACCATCATCCTCATCAAGAAGTTCTGCAACTATTACAGAGACATTCTATCCGCGTGCTGCGAACAGATCAAAACGGAACGATCCAATATAGATACAAAAACAGAGTTGGAACCTTTTCTGTCTATCCTCCATATGATACATCAGATATAACAGAGACGAACTAAAAAAGACTGCCGAGAAATCAGCAGCCCGGGCAGTCGCTGTTATGAACCAACTAGGTGAATAACCGTTGCCATGACAAACAAGAAGGCGAAAAATCCGAAGGACACAACAAAACCAACAGCTGAATCTACAGCATCATTTCGTTTGCTTTGAACGTTTTTTTCAAAATCATTCAACTTTATCCCTCCTGACTGACTTAAGTATAATGGAATTGTTTTGAAAAATCTAGAAGCTAAGGTAACGTTTTCTGTTCTGGTGATTATCGCCTTTTTACAAGCTGTCCCGGGGGCTTGCGAACAGGCGTTTAATATAAATGGGGAAGCAGCAGTCAGGCTTCCTCTTTACTATTTTCCAAACTCAATTTAGGATAGAAGGGGATGATGAAAGAGAGGAAGTCGTACAACAATGGTATTTGATGTGTGGAAAAGCCTGAAAAAAGGAGATGTCCATCCAGTTTATTGTTTATACGGAAAAGAGACATATCTGCTGCAAGAAACCGTCAGCAGGATCAGACAGACGGTCGTTGATCAGGAGACAAAGGATTTCAATCTGTCCGTTTTTGATCTGGAAGAGGACCCGCTGGATCAAGCAATTGCAGATGCTGAAACGTTTCCGTTTATGGGGGAGCGGCGTCTTGTCATTGTGAAAAATCCATATTTTTTAACAGGTGAAAAGAAAAAAGAAAAAATTGAGCACAACGTCAGTGCGCTTGAATCATATATACAATCACCTGCGCCTTACACAGTCTTTGTCCTGCTTGCTCCGTATGAAAAGCTTGATGAGCGGAAAAAGCTGACGAAAGCGTTAAAGAAGCACGCGTTTACGATGGAGGCGAAGGAATTAAACGCAAAGGAAACGACGGACTTTACTGTCAACCTTGCAAAAACAGAGCAGAAAACAATCGGCACGGAAGCGGCGGAGCATTTGGTTCTGCTTGTGAACGGGCATCTGTCATCGATTTTTCAGGAGATTCAAAAGCTCTGCACGTTTATTGGAGATCGTGAAGAAATTACGCTGGATGATGTGAAAATGCTTGTTGCTAGAAGCCTTGAACAAAATATTTTTGAGCTGATCAATAAAATCGTCAACAGAAAACGAACAGAGAGTCTGCAAATTTTTTATGATTTGCTTAAACAAAATGAAGAACCGATCAAAATTATGGCGCTGATTTCGAACCAGTTCCGGCTGATTCTGCAGACAAAGTACTTCGCGGAACAGGGATACGGACAAAAACAAATCGCTTCTAATCTAAAAGTTCACCCATTTCGGGTAAAGCTGGCGATGGATCAAGCAAGGCTTTTTTCAGAGGAGGAGCTCCGTTCAATTATTGAACAGCTTGCCGTCATGGACTATGAGATGAAAACCGGGAAAAAGGACAAGCAGCTCCTGCTCGAACTGTTCCTTTTACAGCTGTTAAAAAGAAATGAAAAAAACGATCCCCATTATTGAGGATCGTTTTTATATTATGCAGAAAGTCCGTTCACTTTTTTCGCTAGTCTTGATTTGTATCGAGCTGCGGTATTTTTGTGTACAAGACCTGTTTTCACTGCTTTATCAATACGTTTAGCTGCTTCAGTAAGAGCAGTTTTCGCTTTGTCAGCTTCGTTGTTGGCAACAGAAGCTTCAACTTGTTTGATTGCAGTACGCATAGCAGATTTGATTGTCGCGTTATGAACGCGGCGTTCGTTGTTTGTTTTTGTACGTTTAATCGCTGATTTAATGTTTGGCATGTGTTTCACCTCCTAAGATACAACCTGTAGCACAGTGTCTTAAGGTTAAATCTTCTTCACAATAGAACAAATTGTATTCTATCAAACACACCTTTAGATTGCAATATAAATGTAAAGTATTTTTCATTGAAGGTTCTCTTTTTAGCATGATTCATTCAGCAAATGGCAACAATATAGGTACTTAATGTGAAGGAGGCCCCTGTATGAAAAAGAGTGAGCTGGATGTGAATCAGTATTTGATACGGACCGATTTGGCAGTAGAAACGAAGGAAGCAATGGCCAATCAGCAGGCTGTGCCGACAAAAGAAATTAAAGGCTTTATTGAAAAAGAGCGTGATCACGGCGGCATTAAAATCCGCACAGTTGATGTTACAAAGGAAGGCGCAGAGCTTTCGGGAAAAAAAGAAGGGCGCTATTTAACGCTTGAAGCACAGGGAATCAGGGAGAATGATTCGGAAATGCAGGAGAAGGTCTCTGCTGTCTTTGCGGAGGAATTCTCAGCTTTTCTTGAAAACCTTAATATCTCAAAAGATGCGAGCTGTTTGATCGTTGGGCTCGGCAACTGGAACGTGACACCTGACGCGCTTGGACCGATGGCAGTAGAAAATCTGTTGGTAACAAGGCACTTGTTTAAGCTTCAGCCGGAAAACGTACAGGAGGGGTACAGGCCTGTCAGTGCATTTGCACCGGGTGTAATGGGGATAACAGGAATCGAAACAAGTGACATTATTAAAGGTGTGATTGAGCAATCGAAGCCTGATTTTGTCATCGCCATTGATGCGTTGGCGGCGCGGGCGGTGGAAAGGGTCAACACAACCATTCAAATATCGGATACAGGCATTCACCCGGGATCTGGAGTGGGGAATAAACGAAAAGATTTAAGCAAAGACACGCTTGGTGTTCCGGTGATTGCTATCGGTGTTCCGACAGTAGTTGATGCCGTGACAATTGCCAGTGACACGGTGGACTACATATTAAAACATTTTGGCAGAGAAATGAAGGATAACAGGCCATCAAGATCGCTTGTCCCGGCAGGCATGACGTTTGGGAAAAAGAAAGTGCTCACTGAAGAAGATCTTCCCGATCAAAAGCAGCGCCAATCGTTCCTAGGGATTGTCGGAACCCTTCAAGAAGATGAAAAACGGCAGCTCATTCACGAGGTGCTTTCGCCTTTAGGGCACAACTTAATGGTTACGCCGAAGGAAGTCGATTCATTTATCGACGATATGGCAAATGTTTTAGCGAACGGATTAAACACAGCGCTTCATGAAAAAGTGTCACAAGAAAACAAAGGCTCCTACAATCACTAAACAGTTCTACTTCCTCTAGCTTGTTCATAGAGTATTACTAGACAAGCGCTGGAGGGATTCAATGAGAAATAAACGCAGAAACAGACAAATTGTTGTTGCGGTAAATGGAGGGAAAGCGGTAAAAGCCATCTTTCTATTTATCGTAAGCCTTATCGTGATTTTTGTTCTATCCGGTGTGCTGACGTCTCTCCGGCCGGAACTTAGGCCGTCGTCTGACTCTTTTTATGGGATTGCTGAAGAATTGCCGGGTGACGTGTTTGCACACTTGCTGCGGATGGAAAACCATTATTTCGCTTCTGACCTCTCTCAAACAGACAGCTCATTTCATCTTTCTCGTCTTTCTTTAAAGCTGGCGACGAGCATTAACCTCGAAGATCCGCGGAGCTTTCTCGGTCGGGAGCTGCCGGGGTTTGCACAATTTGATACCGAGATTTTGTTAGCTGGACAAGGGACGGATTATACGAATATGCCTGCGGAATCGCCGCCGCCGTCTAAGGTGATGGAGGAAGAAAGAGAAGCGAATTTGGCAGAGATTGAAAAACAGCAAACGCAATCAGATAATGCGCAAAAAGATCCGCCCAAACAAACAACAGGTGATAAAAAGGTCGTGTTTATCTATCACACGCACAATACGGAATCATATCTCCCTCTATTAAAAGGCGAGACCGATCCTGACATGGCGCGCCATTCTAAAGCCAACGTCACGCTTGTAGGAGATATGTTCGGACAAGCGCTTGAATCCCAGGGAATCGGAGCCACAGTGAATAAAACCGATATACAGTCAAAATTGAATAAAAAAGGCTTAAACTATGCCAGGTCCTACGATGAATCAAGGCCGGTCGTGAAAGACGCCCTCGCTTCAAACAAAAATCTGCAATATATCATTGACATCCACAGAGACTCACGGCGCAAAAAAGACACAACCGCAACGATTAAAGGAAAAAGCTATGCCAGGGTAGCCTTTGTCGTCGGGAAAAAAAGCAAAAACTTCGAAGAAAACTATAAAATTGCGAGTGAGCTTCATAAACTGATGGAGAAAAAATACCCCGGACTTAGCACAGGTGTCTTTTCCAAAGGCTCGCCAGGCGATAATGGTGTTTACAATCAGGATTTAACCGATAGAGCGCTTTTGCTCGAGTTTGGCGGGGTAGATAATAATCTCGAAGAGCTGCAGCGTGCGGCTAACGCGGCCGCGGACGTATTCAGCGAAATGTACTGGGATGCTGAAAAGGTCAACGCAGCGAGCGGGGAGACGAAAAAACAATAAGAAATAGGTGGTTGATTTGATTGCATATTTTGGAAAATGCTTACTGCTTGTCACGATCATGTTTTTAGGCGTGCTGTTCGGCATGCAGCAGGCAAACAACGGGATGCTGAGTATGAAAGGCTATCATGATCCTTCACTGAAGGGGGCGTTTACGCTCACCGACGGAAAAGATAATGAAAAAGAAGCCTCAATCCTAGGAGAAACAGTCACGGCAAAAGATTTAGAAGAAAAACAAAAAGAGCTGGAAAAGGTGGAGACCTTCAATATGTTTTCGAAAGCCGGAAAAGCGCTTTCAGACACCGTAACCAATACTGCCCAGTCAATGTATGAATGGATACGGGATATGAATCAATAAGTACGTGAAAGAGAAAAGCAGCCCAGATATGACAGGGAACTTTTCTCTTTCTTGTTTTACATTGAATCTTTACAATCCTATTGATATAATCTAAGCTAGTGTATTTTGCGTTTAATAGTAGGAGTGATAGATTGTGACAGATAAAGAAAAGCGTTTAGAGAGGCAATCGAGAATACGGAATTTCTCTATCATTGCCCATATTGACCACGGAAAATCGACCTTAGCGGATCGTATTTTAGAAAAAACGTCGGCAATCACTCAACGAGAAATGAAAGAACAATTGCTCGATTCTATGGATCTTGAACGTGAGCGGGGCATAACCATTAAATTAAACTCTGTTCAGCTTAAATATAAAGCAAAAGACGGAGAAGAATATATCTTTCATCTAATCGATACGCCGGGACACGTCGACTTCACGTATGAAGTATCCCGAAGCCTTGCTGCCTGCGAGGGAGCGATTCTTGTCGTGGATGCAGCCCAGGGGATTGAAGCGCAGACGCTCGCCAATGTCTACTTAGCGCTTGACAACGATCTTGAAATCCTTCCGGTCATCAATAAAATCGACCTTCCGAGCGCCGAGCCTGAACGTGTGCGCCAAGAGGTAGAAGACGTTATCGGCCTTGACGCATCAGAAGCCGTGCTTGCCTCAGCAAAAGCTGGTATCGGGATTGAGGAGATTTTAGAACAAATCGTAGAAAAGGTGCCAGCTCCGACCGGAGATCCGGAGGCACCGCTCAAAGCGCTGATCTTCGACTCGCTTTATGACGCCTACCGCGGTGTCGTGGCTTATATCAGAGTCGTTGAAGGAACGGTAAAGCCGGGACAAAAAATCAAAATGATGGCAACCGGCAAAGAATTCGAAGTAACAGAGGTGGGCGTGTTCACGCCGAAAGCAACTCCGACAAATGAACTGACGGTCGGTGATGTAGGCTTCCTGACTGCCTCAATCAAAAATGTCGGTGACACACGTGTCGGTGATACAATAACGAGCGCTGCCAATCCTGCAGAAGAAGCGCTGCCGGGATACCGCAAGCTAAACCCGATGGTGTACTGTGGTTTGTATCCAATTGATACAGCGAAGTATAATGATTTAAGGGAAGCTCTTGAAAAGCTTGAGTTGAATGATTCCTCCCTTCAATATGAAGCGGAAACTTCGCAAGCGCTTGGATTCGGGTTCCGCTGCGGATTTTTAGGCATGCTTCACATGGAGATCATTCAGGAGCGAATTGAGCGTGAGTTCAACATCGACCTGATTACGACAGCGCCAAGCGTTATCTATGACGTGTATATGACAGACGGCGAAAAGGTCGTTGTCGACAACCCGTCCAACATGCCGGATCCTCAAAAGATCGAACGGGTTGAGGAGCCATACGTAAAAGCGACGATGATGGTGCCGAATGACTATGTCGGCGCTGTAATGGAGCTTTGCCAAGGTAAACGCGGCAATTTCATTGATATGCAGTATTTAGACGCAAACCGAGTCAGCATCATTTATGATATGCCATTAGCGGAAATCGTATATGAGTTTTTTGACCAGCTGAAATCAAGCACTAAAGGCTATGCGTCCTTTGATTATGAACTGATCGGCTACAAACCGTCCAAGCTTGTGAAAATGGACATTATGCTGAATGGTGAAAAAATCGATGCCCTTTCCTTTATCGTGCATCGTGATTACGCATATGAACGCGGAAAAGTGATCGTTGAAAAACTGAAAGAACTCATTCCGCGCCAGCAGTTTGAAGTTCCGGTACAAGCCGCAATCGGCCAGAAAATCGTGGCCCGCTCCACCATAAAAGCAATGCGTAAAAACGTATTGGCTAAATGTTACGGGGGGGACATCTCACGTAAACGGAAACTTCTTGAAAAACAAAAAGAAGGAAAACGCCGTATGAAGCAGGTCGGCTCAGTTGAAGTGCCGCAAGAAGCATTTATGGCAGTTCTGAAAATGGACGACAGTCCGAAAAAACAATAGAAGCCGCCGCAGTCTTGTACTGCGGCTTCTTTCTGTAAAGAAGGTGAATCCGTTGAAATCAGCTTATATCCATATCCCATTTTGTGAGCATATTTGCCACTACTGCGATTTCAATAAATATTTTATTCAAAGTCAGCCAGTCGACGAGTATTTAAACGCACTCGAACAGGAAATGATAAATACAATAGCAAAAACTGGGCAGCCTGATCTCAAAACAATCTTTATTGGAGGAGGCACGCCGACCTCCCTGTCTGAGGAACAGCTTAAAAAGCTGATGGACATGATCAACCGTGTGCTGAAGCCCTCAAGCGACTTATCGGAATTTGCGGTTGAAGCGAATCCGGACGACTTGTCCGCAGAGAAATTAAAAATATTAAAAGAAGCAGGCGTAAATCGCCTCAGCTTTGGTGTACAAACGTTTGAAGACGATCTGTTAGAAAAAATCGGCCGAGTGCACAAGCAAAAAGATGTATTCACCTCTTTTGAAAGAGCGCGGGAAATTGGTTTTGAGAATATCAGTCTTGATCTCATGTTCGGGCTTCCGGGGCAAACCCTCAAGCATCTGGAACATTCCATCAACACTGCTTTATCACTGGATGCCGAGCATTATTCCGTTTACTCCCTTATTGTAGAACCGAAAACGGTATTTTATAATTTGATGCAAAAAGGGCGGCTTCATCTTCCGCCGCAGGAGCAGGAAGCTGAAATGTATGAAATGGTGATGAGCCAGATGGAAGCTCACGGCATTCATCAATATGAAATCAGCAACTTTGCTAAGGCAGGCATGGAATCTAAGCACAATCTAACGTATTGGAGCAACGAACAATATTTCGGTTTCGGAGCCGGCGCTCACGGATATATCGGCGGCACACGAACAGTGAATGTCGGACCTGTTAAGCATTACATTGACCTGATAGCTGAAAAGGGTTTTCCGTACAGAGATACACATGAAGTGACAACAGAGGAACAGATTGAAGAAGAAATGTTTTTAGGTTTGAGAAAAACAGCCGGTGTCAGCAAAAAACGATTCGCAGAAAAATACGGCCGTTCCCTGGATGGACTTTTCCCAAGCGTATTAAAAGACCTCACTGAAAAAGGGCTGATTCACAATTCGGAGTCTGCCGTTTATTTGACTCATCAAGGGAAATCATTAGGCAATGAAGTTTTTGGCGCTTTTTTGGGTGAGTTATAATTGACATTTTTCTTGTGGTTTGATACTTTTGTTATAGAATTAGCACTCGCTTATTGAGAGTGCTAACAGAGGTGATGATGATGTTAACAAATCGTCAGCTGCTGATCCTTCAGGTTATAATCAACGATTTTATTAAATCGGCACAGCCGGTGGGATCAAGAACTCTTTCGAAAAAAGATGAAATCACATTTAGCTCTGCAACAATAAGAAACGAGATGGCTGACTTGGAGGAATTGGGCTTTATTGAAAAAACCCATTCATCCTCAGGACGTGTTCCGTCAGAAAAAGGGTATCGGTACTATGTTGACCATTTGCTGTCACCCGTCAAACTGACGAAAAGCGACCTGGACCAAATCCACTCGATCTTCAAAGAGAAAATTTTCGAGCTGGAGAAGACAGTTCAAAAATCAGCGCAAATTTTGTCCGATCTGACGAATTACACATCCATCGTACTCGGGCCGAAGCTGAGTGAGAATTACCTTAAACAGATTCAAATCATTCCGATTCAGCCTGATATGGCGGTAGCGATTCTCGTTACCAATACGGGGCATGTGGAAAACAAAACGATTAACTTTCCGACCAAAATGGATCTGTCTGATATTGAAAAACTGGTAAATATACTGAACGACCGTTTAAGCGGCGTTCCAATGGATGAACTGAATGAGCGCATATTTAAGGAAGTTGTCATGTACCTAAGACAGCACATTAAAAACTATGACAATATACTCGACGCGCTTCGTTCAACCTTTCATTCCACAAATCATGTTGAAAAGTTGTTTTTTGGCGGGAAAATCAATATGCTGAACCAGCCTGAGTTCCATGATATCACCCGAGTTCGGTCACTGCTTTCATTAATTGAGAAAGAACAGGATGTTTTAAAGCTGGTTCAATCCCCGCACACGGGAATTTCGATTAAAATCGGAAAAGAAAACGACTATGAAGAGATGGAAAATTGCAGTCTGATTACGGCTTCTTATTCCGTAGACCAGAAGCAGATCGGCTCAATTGCGATTATCGGCCCGACCCGCATGAATTATTCCAGGGTTGTCAGCCTGCTTCAGCATGTGACTTCGGACTTGTCAAAAGCATTAACAAGTCTGTATGATGAATAAGGGAATTTTGGCAAATTTTATCGAAGGGCAGCACCTGTCCTTCTCCTTACACTTTGAGGGAGGTGAACACAATGTCAGAAGAAAAACAAACCGTTGAACAAAACGAAACAGAAGAGCAAGAAATCATTGAAGAACAAGCTGCCGCTGATGAACAGCAGGAAGAAACAAATGAAAGCGAACTTCTTCAAAACCAAATTAACGAATTGCAAGGTTTGCTTGAGGAAAAAGAAAACAAACTTTTGCGTGTTCAAGCAGACTTTGAAAACTATAAACGACGCAGCCGTTTAGAGATGGAAGCGTCCCAAAAATACCGTTCTCAAAATATCGTGACTGATTTGCTGCCGGCTCTTGACAGCTTTGAACGAGCGCTTCAGGTTGAAGCCGACAATGAACAGACGAAAAGTTTGCTCCAGGGAATGGAAATGGTCCACCGTCAGCTCGTAGAAGCCTTGAAAAAAGAAGGCGTCGAAGCCATCGAAGCTGTAGGGCAGGAATTTGATCCTAATCTGCACCAAGCTGTTATGCAGGCTGAAGACGAAAACTACGGCTCCAACATTGTTGTTGAGGAAATGCAAAAAGGCTATAAGCTGAAGGATCGCGTCATTCGCCCTTCCATGGTCAAAGTGAATCAATAATTACATAGCAGGAGGTTATTCAAGTGAGTAAAGTTATCGGAATCGACTTAGGAACAACAAACTCATGTGTGGCAGTGCTTGAAGGCGGCGAGCCTAAAGTGATTGCTAACGCTGAAGGAAACCGCACAACGCCATCAGTTGTTGCGTTTAAAAATGGCGAACGTCAAGTAGGGGAAGTGGCTAAACGCCAATCTATCACAAACCCTAACACTATCATGTCTGTTAAACGCCATATGGGTACTGACTATAAAGTGGAAATTGAAGGAAAAGATTACACTCCTCAAGAAGTGTCTGCTATCATCCTTCAGCACCTTAAATCATACGCTGAAAGCTACCTTGGCGAAACAGTATCAAAAGCAGTTATCACAGTTCCTGCATACTTTAACGATGCTGAGCGTCAAGCAACAAAAGACGCTGGTAAAATTGCAGGTCTTGAAGTAGAACGTATCATCAACGAGCCGACTGCAGCAGCGCTTGCATACGGACTTGATAAAACAGATGAAGATCAAACGATCCTAGTATACGACCTTGGCGGCGGTACATTCGACGTTTCCATCCTTGAGCTTGGCGACGGTGTATTCGAAGTTCGTTCAACTGCCGGCGACAACCGTCTGGGCGGGGACGATTTTGACCAAGTTATCATCGATCATCTTGTGTCTGAATTCAAAAAAGAAAACGGCATTGATTTGTCAAAAGACAAAATGGCGCTTCAGCGTTTGAAAGACGCAGCTGAAAAAGCGAAAAAAGATCTTTCCGGCGTATCTTCTACGCAAATTTCTTTACCGTTTATCACAGCTGGAGAAGCAGGACCGCTTCACCTTGAACTTACATTAACTCGCGCTAAATTCGAAGAGCTTTCTTCTCATTTAGTAGAGCGCACAATGGGTCCTGTCCGTCAAGCGCTTCAAGATGCAGGACTTTCTGCAAGCGAAATCGACAAAGTCATCCTTGTCGGCGGATCAACTCGTATCCCTGCCGTACAAGAAGCAATCAAAAAAGAAACTGGAAAAGAAGCGCATAAAGGCGTAAACCCGGATGAAGTTGTAGCGCTTGGTGCTGCGATTCAGGGCGGCGTTATCACAGGTGACGTAAAAGACGTTGTTCTTCTTGACGTTACACCGCTTTCTCTCGGTATCGAAACAATGGGCGGCGTGTTTACAAAACTGATCGACCGCAACACGACGATCCCGACAAGCAAATCTCAAGTGTTCTCAACTGCTGCTGATAACCAAACAGCTGTTGATATCCATGTTCTTCAAGGTGAGCGCCCAATGTCTGCCGACAACAAAACACTCGGCCGCTTCCAGCTTACTGATATCCCGCCAGCACCGCGCGGCGTGCCTCAAATCGAAGTTTCTTTCGATATTGACAAAAACGGTATCGTAAACGTAAGAGCAAAAGACTTAGGCACAGGAAAAGAACAAAACATTACAATCAAATCTTCTTCAGGTCTTTCAGATGAAGAGATCGAACGCATGGTAAAAGAAGCGGAAGAAAATGCTGACGCTGATGCGAAGAAAAAAGAAGAAATCGAAGTCCGCAACGAAGCAGATCAGCTTGTTTTCCAAACTGAGAAAACATTAAAAGATCTTGAAGGCAAAGTGGACGAAGAACAAGTGAAAAAAGCCAACGATGCCAAAGACGCTTTAAAAGCAGCGATTGAGAAAAACGAATTTGAAGAGATCAAAGCGAAAAAAGATGAGCTTCAAACAATCGTTCAAGAGCTTTCTATGAAGCTTTATGAAGAAGCTGCTAAAGCACAGCAAGCTCAAGGCGGAGCAAACGCTGAAGGCAAAGCGGATGACAACGTTGTCGACGCTGAATACGAAGAAGTAAACGACGACCAAAACAAAAAATAAGTTCTTTTTAGGGTCAGTCCCGCTTCAGGAGCTGACCGAAAAGAACACATTTCATAATCTGATTCAATGATTAGAAAGTCAAAGTCAGGCATCTCTTGGCTTTGACTTTTTTTCTTGCCCGGGATAAAAGGAATTGAAAAATCATAATTCAAAATGATACAATCTAATTTATGTGAGAAATTCGGGAGAGTGAAGCGAGATGAGTAAGCGTGATTACTATGAAGTGCTGGGAGTAAGTAAGAGCGCTTCAAAGGATGAAATTAAAAAAGCTTATCGGAAGCTGTCAAAAAAATATCATCCTGATATTAACAAAGAAGCCGGATCAGATGAAAAATTTAAAGAGGTAAAAGAAGCGTACGAAACGCTGTCAGATGACCAAAAACGAGCGCATTACGATCAATTTGGTCACACTGATCCTAACCAAGGCTTCGGCGGCGGAGGTTTTGGCGGCGGCGATTTCGGCGGTTTTGGTTTCGATGATATTTTCTCAAGTATTTTCGGCGGAGGTACTAGACGAAGAGATCCAAATGCTCCGCGCCAGGGTGCTGATTTACAGTATACGATGACCCTGTCGTTTGAGGATGCGGCTTTCGGTAAAGAAACAACCATCGAAATTCCCCGCGAGGAAACGTGCGAAACATGTAAAGGCTCAGGCGCGAAACCTGGAACAAATCCAGAAACATGCTCCCACTGCGGAGGCTCCGGCCAGTTAAACGTGGAGCAAAATACACCGTTTGGAAAAGTCGTTAACAGACGGGTCTGCCACCACTGTGAAGGTACAGGCAAAATCATTAAAAACAAATGTGCGGACTGCGGCGGCAAAGGAAAAATCAAAAAACGCAAGAAAATCAACGTGACAATTCCAGCCGGTGTAGATGACGGGCAGCAGCTTCGTCTCTCGGGACAGGGTGAACCAGGAATAAACGGCGGCCCTGCCGGGGATTTATTTGTCGTGTTCCATGTACGCGCACACGAGTTCTTCGAGCGTGACGGCGATGATATTTACTGTGAAATGCCGTTAACGTTTGCTCAGGCTGCTCTTGGAGATGAGGTAGAAGTGCCGACGCTGCATGGAAAAGTGAAATTGAAAATTCCGGCCGGTACACAAACAGGGACGAAATTCAGATTAAGAGGCAAAGGCGTTCAAAATGTCAGAGGCTATGGACAGGGTGACCAGCATATCGTCGTCCGCGTCGTTACGCCGACAAATCTGACTGATAAACAAAAAGACATTATCCGCGAATTTGCCGAAGTCAGCGGAAACCTGCCTGACGAACAGGAAATGAGTTTCTTTGACAAGGTAAAACGCGCGTTTAAAGGCGATTAATTATTGGATGAGGAGTTGGTAGTTTTGAAATGGTCCGAATTAAGCATTCACACAACACATGAAGCGGTCGAACCTATCTCAAATATATTGCATGAAGCTGGTGCAAGTGGGGTTGTGATAGAGGACCCGCTTGATTTAATTAAAGAACGTGAGAATGTGTACGGGGAAATCTACCAGCTCGACCCCAATGATTACCCAGATGAGGGTGTCATTGTCAAAGCATATCTGCCGGTTAACAGTTTTCTGGGCGAAACTGTAGACGGCATTAAAGAAACGATTAACAATCTCCTTCTTTACAATATTGATTTGGGCAGAAACCACATCACTATTTCTGAAGTAAATGAAGAAGAGTGGGCGACTGCCTGGAAAAAGTATTATCATCCTGTGAAAATTTCTGAAAAGTTTACAATTGTGCCGACGTGGGAGGAATATACGCCGGTCCATACTGATGAACTGATTATTGAAATGGACCCGGGAATGGCTTTCGGCACAGGGACACATCCGACAACCGTACTCTGCATTCAGGCGCTTGAACGCTTTGTGCAAAAGGGTGATAAGGTGATTGATGTCGGC
Organism: Bacillus sp. FSL L8-0358; assembly: GCF_038593095.1. Lineage (NCBI taxonomy): Bacteria > Bacillati > Bacillota > Bacilli > Caryophanales > Bacillaceae > Bacillus > Bacillus sp. FSL L8-0358. The sequence continues at coordinate 2,490,540 of NZ_CP151962.1, read as the reverse complement.
ACTGGTTCGGGAATTTTAAGTATTGCGGCTGCAATGCTTGAGGCTGAATCGGTTCATGCCTACGATCTTGATCCCGTGGCTGTAGAAAGTGCACGCCTTAATCTCAAGCTGAACAAAGTCAGCGATATTGCTCAAGTGAAGCAAAACAATTTGTTAGACGGGATTGAAGGGGAACATGATGTGATTGTGGCCAACATTTTGGCTGAAGTCATTCTTCGCTTTACTTCACAAGCGTACAGCCTGTTAAAAGAAGGCGGCCACTTTATTACGTCAGGAATCATCGGTCATAAAAAACAAGAAGTAAAAGAAGCACTGGAACAAGCTGGCTTTACCATTGTAGAAATCCTTTCAATGGAAGATTGGGTCAGCATTATTGCGAAAAAATAACAGTTAGTAGGTGTCACAGCGTATGCAACGATATTTTATCGAGCTCACGAAGCAGCAAATAGAGGAAGCGCCGGCTTTTTCGATTACAGGCGAAGATGTTCATCATATTGTGAACGTGATGAGAATGAATGAGGGAGATCAGATTATCTGCTGCTCTCAAGACGGCTTCGAGGCAAAATGTGAACTTCAATCTGTTTCCAAAGATAAAGTGTCCTGCCTTGTGATAGAATGGACGAATGAAAACAGAGAGCTTCCGATAAAGGTCTATATTGCGAGCGGCCTTCCGAAAGGAGATAAGCTTGAATGGATTATCCAAAAGGGGACTGAGCTCGGAGCTCATGCCTTTATTCCTTTCCAAGCCGCGCGTTCTGTTGTCAAGCTGGATGACAAAAAGGCAAAGAAAAAGCGGGAAAGATGGACGAAAATTGCAAAGGAAGCGGCTGAGCAATCGTACCGTAACGAAGTGCCGCGAGTGATGGATGTCCATTCTTTTCAGCAGCTTCTTCAAAGGATGCAGGATTTCGATAAATGTGTCGTTGCATACGAGGAGTCATCGAAGCAAGGGGAAATAAGCGCATTCAGCGCGATTGTAAGCAGCCTTCCGAAAGGATCATCTCTATTGATCGTATTTGGTCCCGAAGGCGGTTTAACAGAAGCGGAGGTTGAACGGCTCACAGAGCAAGACGGTGTGACGTGCGGCCTTGGACCGAGAATTTTAAGGACAGAAACCGCTCCGCTATACGCGTTAAGCGCGATTTCTTATCAAACAGAGTTATTAAGAGGTGATCAGTAATGGCAACTGTTGCTTTCCATACGCTTGGCTGTAAAGTCAACCATTATGAAACAGAAGCAATCTGGCAGCTTTTCAAAGAAGCGGGCTATGAAAGAAGAGATTTTGAACAAACAGCTGATGTATATGTCATTAATACATGTACGGTTACAAATACGGGAGATAAAAAAAGCCGCCAAGTGATCAGACGCGCCATTCGTCAAAATCCTGACGGTGTCATCTGTGTCACAGGCTGCTACGCGCAAACCTCACCTGCTGAGATTATGGCGATCCCCGGTGTCGACATTGTAGTCGGAACACAGGACCGTGAAAAAATGCTTGGCTACATTGACCAATACCGAGAAGAACGCCAGCCGATTAATGGCGTCAGCAACATCATGAAAGCAAGAGTATATGAAGAGCTTGATGTGCCTGCTTTCACGGACCGGACAAGAGCGTCATTGAAAATACAGGAGGGCTGCAATAATTTCTGCACATTCTGTATCATTCCGTGGGCGAGAGGCCTGCTCCGCTCCCGCGATCCTGAAGAAGTCATTAAACAAGCGCAGCAGCTTGTCGATGCCGGATATAAGGAAATTGTTCTTACGGGTATTCATACAGGCGGCTACGGCGAAGATATGAAAGATTACAACTTCGCGAAGCTTTTGAGCGAATTAGACACCCGTGTGGAAGGCGTGAAACGGATCAGAATTTCTTCAATCGAAGCCAGCCAAATCACTGACGAAGTGATCGAGGTCTTAGACCGCTCAGATAAGATAGTGAATCATCTGCATATTCCTATCCAATCCGGATCAAACACAGTGCTTAAACGGATGAGACGCAAATATACAATGGAATTCTTTGCAGACCGTTTAAATAAATTGAAAAAAGCACTGCCAGGCTTAGCTGTTACTTCTGATGTCATCGTCGGGTTCCCTGGAGAAACAGAAGAAGAATTTATGGAAACCTATAACTTTATTAAAGAACATAAATTCTCTGAACTGCATGTTTTCCCTTACAGTAAACGTACAGGAACACCAGCTGCGCGAATGGAAGACCAAGTGGATGAAAACGTGAAAAACGAACGTGTGCACCGCCTGATTGCTCTTTCTGACCAGCTTGCAAAAGAATACGCTTCTCAGTATGAAAATGAAGTGCTTGAGATTATCCCTGAGGAAGCGTTTAAGGAAACAGAAGAAGAAAATATGTTTGTCGGTTACACAGACAATTATATGAAGGTTGTTTTCAAAGGTACGGAAGATATGATCGGCAAAATCGTAAAAGTCAAAATCCTAAAAGCAGGTTATCCTTACAACGAAGGACAGTTTGTCCGTGTGGTTGAGGATGAAATAACTGAACACATGCGTTTGTCTTCTTAACCTAAAAAATCGGTGCATTAAAATGTACCGGTTTTTTTATTTAGCCGGGATAAGAAAGTGAATCAATCGGTAAAACAAGTTTGTAAGCGGAAGGAATAAAAGAGCTGTTACTACATTAAATAAAAGACTGAAATGAGCAATCCTTTGGGCAGGATCGGGTGATAACTGCTCTACAAAGCCGGTCGCTGCGGTCAGAAAAGGCAATACTAGAGCCACCCCTAGCACGTTAAATACCACATGGGCATACGCTGTCTGTTTCGCCGCATATCCGCCGGATACAGCAGCCATGACAGCTGTAATGCATGTCCCGATATTGGATCCGAGTACGACGCTCATCGCCTGTGTCAGTCCGATAATCCCTTCATTCATAAAACTCATCAAAATGCCGATACAGACAGAACTGGAGTGAATGATGGCAGTTAACACCATCCCGATGAGCAAAGCGGACCAGTTTGAATCGTTAACATGGTATAGAACGTCGGCTCCCGTTTTCAGCTTCGTCAGCGGCCCGGCAAGGTGGCTGAATCCGCTGATGCAAAAGAAGATGATGCCCAGTCCAAGGAAGCTTGTTCCCAGCTGTTTCAAAGGATACCTGCCAGTCAGAAAAAACAATAAACCTCCTATTAAAAGAACCCAAATCAAAATATCCATTTTGATAGCAATAAATTCAGTTGTAAAAGTAGAGCCAACATTCGTCCCCAGAATCATCGGTATTGTACGCTTAAAAGAAAGAACGCCCGCACTTACAAAGCCGATGACAATGACCATAAAAGCTGAACTGCTCTGAAGTATCCCCGTAAATACAATACTGATAAGAAACGCTTTTAACGGATGGTCCGTAAATAAAAGCAAACGTTCTTCAATTTTTGAGTACGCCATTGAAATTAAGCCCTTTCGAAGCATGTTCATGCCTGCGAGAAAGAATAATATAAGAGCAGTAAAGCTAATCAGAATTAACATCCTATTCACCAACCCCTTTCTATCATTATATAGACAGGCAGTCGCACTCATGACGGAAAAGTGAACTCACTTAGTTGACCTGACTGATGGCTTATATTATAATGTCAAAGTACATGTTTATATGTGTAACTTAAAGGTAGTCGATTGGTGTATTCGGAGGGAGGGAAAGAGAATGTCAAAAACGGTCGTTAGAAAAAACGAATCGCTTGAAGATGCTCTTCGTCGCTTCAAACGCAGTGTATCAAAGACAGGTACTTTGCAAGAAGCAAGAAAGCGTGAATTTTATGAAAAACCTAGCGTAAAGCGCAAGAAAAAGTCTGAAGCTGCTAGAAAACGCAAATTCTAAAAGAGGGTGGATTTATGAGTCTTCTTGAGCGTCTCAACCAGGATATGAAGCTGTATATGAAAAACCGTGAGAAAGACAAACTGACTGTCGTTCGAATGGTTAAGGCTTCACTTCAAAATGAAGCAATTAAGCTTAAGAAAGACAGTTTGACCGAGGATGAGGAACTCACTGTCCTTTCTCGTGAACTTAAGCAACGTAAAGACTCCCTCCAGGAATTTTCAAACGCTAATCGTTTAGATTTAGTAGATAAAGTTCAAAAAGAGCTGGACATTTTAGAAGTTTATTTACCTGAGCAGCTGTCAGAAGAAGAGCTGCGTACAATCGTAAATGAAACCATCGCGGAGGTCGGTGCGAGCTCAAAAGCGGACATGGGCAAAGTGATGGGGGCAATTATGCCTAAAGTAAAAGGTAAAGCTGACGGAAGTTTAATTAATAAGCTTGTGAGCAGTCAACTGTCTTAAATGGCAAAGAAAAGGACATCTTTCTAAGAGAGATGTCTTTTTTTATACATAAAAAAATGAAACCTTTGATACATTTGTTACGTATGAAGAGAAGGCACTTATTATAAAAGGAAGGAGGGATACACCGCCCTTGCTTCAAATCAAAGGATTCCGTGCTGCTCTTTTGAGTATATTTTTGCTTTCTTTATTAGGCGTACAACTGAACGCAAAAGCAGAAAAACAAACTGTTTATGTGATTCCGGTTGAAAAAAATGTCGAACAGGGTCTCGCCTCGTTTTTGTCCCGTTCGTTACAAGACGCAAAGGATGCACATGCAGACCATATTATTCTTGATATCAATACCCCGGGGGGATTGGTCAAATCTGCTATTGATATGGCCGATTTGATAACCGAAAGCGAGATCCCTGTAACTGCATATGTCAACAAACGCGCGTTGTCTGCTGGTGCATATATTGCACTTCAAGCAGATCACATTTATATGGCGCCTGGCGGAAAAATGGGAGCCGCCGCGATTGTTGATGGCCAAGGCAATGCCGCTGACCAAAAAGCTCAATCACTTTGGCTGGCAGAGATGGAAGATGCCGCAGTGAAAAATAACCGCGATCCAAAATATGCGCTCGCAATGGCTGACCCAGATATAGATGCCAAGGAAGTCGGCGCGCCTAAGGGAGATCTGCTGACACTTAACGCAGACAAGGCAATTGAGATAGGGTATTCAGAAGGCACTGCTGACAATTTGTCCACGCTCGTAAAGAAGCTTGGGTTCGAAAAGGCGCAGATCAGCTACGCAAAGGAGAGCTTTGCGGAAAAGTCAGGAAGGTGGCTGACGAATCCGGTCATTGTCCCTATTCTGCTGACAATCGCTTTTTTAGGTCTGACGGTGGAGCTTTTTTCACCGGGTGTCGGCCTCCCTGGAACGGCTGGACTTATTGCGTTATTGCTGTTCTTTTACGGGCATCTTGCAGCCGGCCTTGCCGGGTATGAGACGGTTCTCCTCTTTATAGCAGGGGTGATCCTCATCCTGCTTGAGATTTTTCTTCCCGGAGGAATCATTGGATTACTGGGCTTGGGAGCGATTATTGCGAGCCTGTTTTTAGCCGCGGGGAGCTTCACTGTCATGGCGGTTTCTCTCTTGATCGCCTCAGCTGTTTCGATTACAGCTTTTATTTTACTGACAAGGGTGTTGGGAAAGCGTATGAAATTCTTTAAGAAATTGATATTAAATGATTCTACAAATACGGAGAGCGGCTACGTTTCAAATCAAACGCGCACGGACTTAATGGGAAAAGTGGGTATAACCTTTACACCGCTGCGTCCTTCCGGTACCGTCATTATTGATGATGAACGCCTTGACGTCGTTTCAGAGGGATCGTTTACAGAAAAAGATAAGAAAGTAAAGGTGATTAAAGTAGAAGGCTCCCGCATTGTCGTGCGAGAAATTTAAACAGAAACGAGGAGAATAGATATGGATCCATCAACACTTATGATTCTGGCTATTATCGTAGTAGGGATCATTGTTTTAGCTGTATTTTTTACATTTGTGCCTGTGATGCTATGGATTTCAGCATTAGCAGCCGGAGTTAGAATCAGCATTTTCACTCTTGTGGGGATGAGGCTTCGCCGCGTCATTCCGAATCGGGTTGTTAACCCGCTGATTAAAGCGCATAAAGCCGGACTCGACGTTGGAACAAACCAGCTTGAAAGCCACTATCTTGCCGGAGGAAACGTTGACAGAGTTGTCAATGCTCTGATCGCTGCTCAGCGAGCCAACATTGAACTCACATTCGAACGCTGTGCTGCTATTGATCTTGCCGGCCGTGACGTATTGGAAGCCGTGCAGATGAGTGTTAACCCTAAGGTGATTGAAACACCATTTATTGCCGGTGTTGCCATGGACGGGATTGAAATGAAAGCGAAAGCGAGAATCACAGTAAGAGCGAATATCGAACGCCTCGTCGGGGGAGCAGGGGAAGAAACCATTGTAGCCCGTGTCGGCGAAGGGATTGTCTCTACAATCGGTTCATCAGATAATCATAAAAAAGTGCTTGAAAACCCTGATATGATTTCTCAGACAGTCCTTGGAAAAGGATTGGACTCAGGAACTGCGTTTGAAATTCTCTCCATTGATATTGCAGATGTAGATATCGGCAAAAACATCGGTGCAATTTTACAAACCGATCAGGCCGAGGCTGATAAAAACATCGCGCAGGCAAAAGCGGAAGAACGACGTGCGATGGCTGTCGCTCAAGAACAGGAAATGCGCGCCCGCGTAGAAGAAATGCGCGCGAAAGTGGTAGAAGCCGAAGCGGAAGTGCCGCTTGCGATGGCAGAAGCTTTACGTGAAGGGAATATTGGCGTCATGGACTACATGAATATCAAAAACATCGATGCTGACACAGAAATGCGTGATTCATTCGGCAAACTGACGAAAGATTCGTCTGATGAAGACCGCAAATCATAATCTCTCTAAGAAGGGAGAACTCTGATGGAAGATATACTGACCAATCCGCTTATTATTGCAGCGATTATCGGAATCATTTCTGCGATTTTCGGCAAAAAGAACAAAGAAGAAAAGCAAAACAACCAAAAAAGAAAAAAACCTCAACACGTGCAATCTGCTTCTCCTCAAAAGAAGCAGTCAAAAGAAGACGCCCCTGCACCTATCCCTAACCGTATGGAACAGGCAAGACGGGAAGCGGAAGAAAGACGCAGGGAAACAGCAAGAAACTTGAAAGGGCTGGAACGAGATCTTGCTGCTGCCAAACAAAAAACAGTATACACAAAACAAAAAATGCTTCAGGTGAATAAAGACACCGTCGTACAGGGGATCGTTCTAGGAGAGGTGTTCGGACCTCCACGGGCGAAAAAACCTCACCGTACGATGCGCCCGGCCCGTAAAAATTAAAGTGTTAGAACCTCCTTTCAAATCATACATATGAGATGAAAGGGGGTTCTTTTTGTATGGGGCAAAGAAAGAATCGTATGAAAGCTTGGCTGACAAGAGCATTGGAAATTCCCCCGGACGTTATGATGGATCTGCCGAGGATTACAATGGTTGGCAGACTTCATATCTACATAGAAAACCACAGAGGTCTTTTGCTTTTCAGTGAGAATGAAGTGAGGCTTATGCTGAAGCAGGGCCAGTGCATCATATCTGGTAAAAATTTTGTCATCAAGGCGATTCTTCCGGAAGAGATACTTTTGGAGGGTACGATTGATGTCGTTCGATATGTTGAGTCATAAAGCCGAGGGGGAAATGTTGTGAAAAATAAATGGCTGTCTTTTTTTTCGGGTAAGGTCCAGCTTGAATTGACGGGAAGAGGGATTGAGCGGCTCCTTAATGAATGCACAAGACAGGGGATTCCGGTCTTTCATGTCAAAAAAAAGAAAGAAGCCGTATCGTTATATATACAGCTTCAGGATGTACATGCCTTTCGGCGGGTGAGAAGTAAATTTAAATGTAAAGCCCGATTTATCAATCGGAAGGGTTTTCCCTTCCTGTTGCTGAAATCAAAGCTGAATATAGGGTTTACGATCGGTTTTGCGATTTTTTTCATCCTTTTGTTTTTGCTGTCCAATATGGTGTGGAAAATTGATGTGACAGGCGCTAAGCCTGAAACAGAACATCAAATGAGGCAGCATCTTAATGAAATCGGCGTCAAAAAGGGCCGTCTGCAGTTTTTAATGATGTCGCCCGAAAAAATACAGAAATCATTAACCAATGGAATAGACAATATCACTTGGGTCGGAGTTGATCTGAAGGGGACGACCATTCACATGAAAGTTGTGGAGAAAAATGAGCCCGAAAAAGAAAAGTATGTTAGCCCGCGCAATATTGTCGCCAAAAAGAAAGCAACCATTACGAGAATGTTTGTGCAAAAAGGACAGCCCATGGCTGCCATACACGATCATGTTGAAAAGGGTCAGCTGCTTGTTTCGGGACTGATCGGCAGCGAAGACCATCAGCAAGAAGTTGCCTCAAAAGCAGAAATTTACGGAGAAACCTGGTATAGATCAGAAGTGACAGTCCCGCTTGAAACATTATTTAACGTCTATACGGGCAAAGTAAGGACAAAGCACAAGCTTTCTTTTGGTTCTTTGGCAATCCCGATCTGGGGGATGACGTTTAAAAAAGAGGAATTGAAGCATCCAAAAACAGAACAAGAAAAGCATTCGCTTCATTTTCTCGGATTTAAGCTCCCTGTATCCTATGTCAAAGAGCAAACGAGAGAAAGTGAAGAGGCTTTACGAAAATATACGAAAGAAGAAGCAATTCAAGAAGGCATTAAATTGGGTAAACAGGATGTAGAGGATAAAATAGGCGAAAACGGCGAGGTGAAAAGTGAAAAAGTTTTGCACCAGACTGTTGAGAATGGTAAAGTAAAGTTGATTATTCTCTACCAAGTTATAGAAGATATCGTTCAAACCACACCTATTGTCAGGGAGACTGAAGAATGACAGAACATTTACTTGCGATGAATCAAAAACTGAAAAACCCGGACGAGGCGCTTTCACTCTTCGGGAACCAAGATTCTTTTTTGAAATTGATGGAGAAAGATCTGAATGTAAATATCATTACGCGCGGCGAGACGATTTATGTTTCAGGCGATGATGAATCGTTTCAGATTGCAGACAGGCTGCTGGGATCGCTCCTCGCTTTAATTCGCAAGGGGATAGAGATCTCTGAACGTGATGTGATTTACGCCATCAAAATGGCAAAGAAGAATGAACTTGAATACTTTGAAAGCATGTATGAAGAAGAAATTACAAAAAACGCAAAAGGCAAATCAATCCGTGTAAAAACAATGGGACAGCGGGAATACGTGGCCGCTATGAAGCGGAATGACCTTGTATTCGGCATTGGTCCGGCGGGAACCGGGAAAACGTACCTGGCTGTCGTAAAAGCAGTCCATGCTTTAAAAAACGGACATATCAAAAAAATCATTTTAACAAGACCTGCCGTGGAAGCTGGTGAAAGCCTTGGTTTTCTCCCAGGTGACCTAAAAGAAAAAGTAGATCCTTATTTGCGCCCGCTGTATGACGCTCTCCATGATGTGCTTGGGGCAGATCATACAGAACGTCTGATGGAAAGAGGCATCATTGAAATTGCTCCGCTCGCATATATGAGGGGACGGACGCTCGATGATGCTTATGTTATACTTGATGAAGCACAGAATACCACGCCTGCTCAAATGAAAATGTTTTTGACGAGACTGGGTTTTGGCTCTAAAATGATCATTACAGGTGACGTTAGCCAAATTGATCTGCCGAAAGGCGTCAAATCGGGACTTGCAGTAGCGAAGGAGATGCTGAAAGGAATAGACGGCATTTCTATGATTGAGCTAGACCAGACAGACGTGGTCAGACATCCGCTTGTTGCGAAAATTATTGAAGCATACGATAAGCAAAATTAATGCTGAATGACCCGATCGCGCGTTATCGGGTCATTTTTATGATTGCTTATGGGCTTGATGTTTCAAGAGGAGGTTCTTGTGTTGAAAAAGAAGGCTAAGACCAAAAGCAGCTCAAAAAAATGGAGCAGTTTTAAAAATGCACGCTCCATGCATGTACTGCTGTATCTTCTGCTGGCTGCCATTATGTTTGCTTTGCTCTTTGTACATGTTAAGCCGGAAACACTTGATTTAGACCTGTTTTCAGTCAGCGACAAGACCATTTACGCTCCGGCAACCGTAGAAGATCAAAAAGCCACAGAGGAAAAAAAGCAAGCCGCTGAGGACGCGGTTGAAGATCAATATACATTAAAAAAAGAATATACAGACAATCGGATTGACCTTGTGTCATCAATATACGACAGTATTAGTGAAGTGAAAAAATCATCGGAAGAAGGCAGTAAATCACCATCGGAAAAATCAATGGTCAAATCTGTAAAGGACAAATTGACATCAGATGTGAATGATTCTATATCGGAGGATTCCATCAAGACATTGCTGAAAGCAGACAGTGAAGACTTTTCTTTTGTTAGAGATACGGTCATTACCGCAGTAAATACGGTCATGAGCAGTGAAATCCCTTCGGATAAACTATCTGATGCAAAGGATAAGGTAGAAAAAGAGCTAAAAAGCAATTCTATTCCGTCTAAATACTTGGGAGCTGCGACAGAAATCGGGCGTTTTGCTATTATTCCGAATTACGTCTTCGATCCGAAAGCAACAGAGGCAAAACGGCAGGAAGCCTCAGATAATGTCCAGCAGGTTCAAATCAAACAGGGGCAAGTGCTCGTGGAAGAAAATGACCTCATTGATCGGGAAGTGTACAGGAAACTTGAGCTGACCGGGTTATTAAATAACTCAAATCTCTTTAAACCGATCAGCGGACTATTGATTATGATCGGACTTTTCATTGCAACACTTGTATATTATTTTGAAAAACAGAAACAAAATCTGAAGTTTAAAAACCAATCCATTCTGTTATTCTCAATTATCACAACACTTTTGCTTGTGATCATGGAGGTTGTCAGTTTGTTTCAGAAGATGGAGTATAATAATATCGGCTATCTGGTCCCCATTGCGGCCGGCGCCATCTTAATCAAACTGCTGATGAATGAACGCATTGCCATTTTGGGAAGTATCATTCTTGCGATTTGCGGAAGTATGATGTTTAATCAGGGTGTGACAGGAACATTCAATTATGTCATAGGGATTTATTATTTGATCAGCGGCATTTCAGGTGTATTATTTTTAGGAAAACACAATGCAAGATCAAAGATTTTGCAGACCGGACTTTTCGTGGCGTTTATTAATATGGTTGTCGTTCTATCCTTATTATTGATCCAGAACACTGCGCTGTCGGGTCTTGAAATCGGCACGTTAATGCTCATGGGGGTTGTGTCGGGGTTTGCTTCATCTGTATTGATCATCGGCCTGATGCCGTTTTTTGAGACGGGCTTTGGCATTTTATCCACCATGAGGCTGCTCGAGCTGTCTAATCCTAACCATCCGCTATTGCGCAAAATACTGACGGAAACACCAGGTACATATCATCACAGTGTAATGGTTGCCAATTTATCAGAGGCAGCCTGTGAAGCGGTTGGGGCTAATGGTTTGCTTGCAAGAGTCGGCGCATATTATCACGATCTCGGAAAAACAAAGCGCCCGCAATATTTTATTGAAAACCAAATGAATATTGACAATCCGCATGACAAGCTGTCACCTCAGTTGAGTAAAAATATTATTATCTCGCATACGACAGACGGTGCGAATATGCTGAGAAGCTATAAATTTCCGAAAGAGCTTGTCGATATTGCTGAGCAGCATCATGGAACCTCGCTTTTAAAGTTTTTTTACTATAAAGCGAAGGAAAAAGGCGACCAGATTACAGAGGAAGAGTTCCGTTATCCGGGGCCGAAGCCGCAGTCAAAGGAAGCCGCAATTATATCAGTGGCCGACAGTGTTGAAGCGGCCGTCAGATCCATGCATAATCCCAATCCTGAACGAATTGAAAAGCTTGTCCGGGGTATTATATCCGATAAGCTTCAGGACGGACAGTTCAGTGAATGCGATTTGACATTTAAAGAGCTGGATACAATCGCAAAAACGCTCTGTGCAACATTAAAAGGAATTTTCCACTCCCGGATTGAATATCCGGAGGCTACTAAGAAGGTGAAATAGATGAGTTTACTGATTGATATCGTTGATGAAACAGGAAGCGTCTCAGAAGAGATGCTCAAAGAAGTAGAAAATCTGCTTCAATTTGCCGCTGAGCGTGAAGGCGTTCAGGATCAGGCTGAAGTTTCTGTCACGATTGTTTCCAATGATGACATACATCAGATTAACAAAGAATACCGGGGAAAGGATGCTCCGACAGATGTCATCTCATTTGCTCTTGAAGAAGAGGGAGAAGGCGAGATCGAAATCGTGGGCGCTGAAATGCCTCCGGTTTTAGGTGATATTATCATCAGTGCCGATCGCACAAGAGAGCAGGCAGAGGAGTATAATCATTCTTTTAAAAGAGAGCTCGGATTTCTAGCTGTACACGGATTTCTGCACCTTTTAGGATATGACCATATGACGAAAGAGGAAGAAGAGGAGATGTTTACTAAGCAAAAGGAATTGCTGGACGCTTATGGACTCAAAAGATCATAGAAATGAGCTGAAGCGGTTCTTCAAAAGCTTCGTGCATGCAGGCCGGGGCATCTGGGAAACAGCGCGGACGGAGCGGAATTTCCAATTTCATGCCGTAGCCGCCTGCGCTGTTCTCATTTGCGGCTTCCTTGTAGAGCTCAGCATGATTGAGTGGATGATTATATTCCTTTTGATAGGCGGTATGTTTTCGCTTGAGCTTTTAAATACAGCCATTGAGCATACGGTTGATTTAATAACTGACAAACATCACCCTCTTGCTAAAGCGGCCAAGGACGCTGCCGCCGGGGCTGTTTGCGTTTTTGCCGTGATTTCGTGTATCATTGGTTTACTTATTTTTTTGCCAAAGCTGTAATGGCTGAAAATTCTTACATTTATTTTACATTTTTAGAAATGGGCGTGAAAAAAAGCGCGCGATTATGTAAAATATAAAGTGATAGCGGTACCATTATAGGTAAGAGAGGAATGTACACATGAACAGACAAGAATTAATAACAGAAGCTTTAAAAGCGCGTGATATGGCATATGCGCCGTATTCCAAATTCCAAGTAGGAGCCGCTCTTCTTACCAAGGATGGAAAAGTGTACAGAGGCTGCAACATTGAGAACGCGGCATACAGCATGTGCAATTGCGCCGAGCGTACCGCTTTATTTAAAGCTGTTTCTGAAGGGGATACAGAGTTTCAGATGCTGGCCGTTGCGGCTGACACCCCTGGACCAGTATCTCCGTGCGGAGCCTGCCGCCAGGTGATTTCTGAGCTTTGCACAAAAGACGTTATTGTCGTACTAACTAATTTACAAGGACAAATAAAAGAAATGACTGTGGAAGAATTATTGCCAGGCGCATTTTCATCGGAGGATTTACATGACGAACGAAAGCTTTAAATCAGGATTTGTATCCATTATTGGAAGACCAAACGTAGGAAAATCTACATTTTTGAACAGAGTCATTGGACAAAAAATCGCGATCATGAGCGATAAGCCCCAAACGACGAGAAACAAGGTGCAAGGAGTACTGACGACAGGCACATCACAAACCATTTTTATTGACACACCAGGGATTCATAAACCTAAGCATAAACTTGGGGACTTTATGATGAAAGTGGCGCAAAATACATTAAAAGAAGTCGATTTGATCTTGTTTATGATCAATGCTGAGGAAGGCTACGGGAAGGGCGACGAATTTATCATTGAGAAATTGCAGACGATGTCTACGCCTGTATTCTTAATCGTAAACAAAATTGATAAAATTCATCCCGACCAATTGCTTCTGCTAATTGACGAATACCGCAAACGTTATCCTTTTAAGGAAATTGTTCCGATTTCTGCTTTAGAAGGAAATAACATCGAAACATTGCTCGCTCAGATTGAAGCGTATTTGCCGGAAGGGCCGCAATTCTATCCGAGTGACCAGGTAACTGACCACCCTGAACGATTTATCATTTCTGAATTAATCAGGGAAAAGGTGCTGCATTTGACGAGAGAAGAAATCCCGCACAGCATTGCGGTGGCCATCGAATCCATCAAAGGGCAGGACAACGGTTCTGTGCACGTAGCGGCAACGATTGTGGTCGAGCGGGATTCCCAGAAAGGCATCGTGATCGGTAAAAAAGGAAGCCTTCTAAAAGAGGTTGGAAAAAGAGCGAGAGCGGATATTGAAGCACTGTTGGGCTCCCGTGTCTACCTTGAATTGTGGGTGAAAGTGCAGAAAGACTGGCGTAATAAAATGTCCCAGCTTCGCGATTTTGGCTTTAAAGAGGACGAATATTAATCTCTTCCCGTGTGTGTCATTATCTCACAGGAACAGGGATACATTAGCAAATTTTGTTTAACATGAAATGGAGGACATCTGGTCAAGATAAAGGTAAGAATTTGGAGTTTAGGTAAGCTAGTTTAACTACAGAAAGGTGGGTTTCTTGTGTTGAATTTTACCTGGAACGTATTTTCTCAAACAGGAAATGTTGATACGTATCTTCTTTTTAAAGAACTGGAAAAAGAGAACATGGAAAGACCCGAAGAACTAGAAGATGAGCTAGCCCGATTTGATTATCCAATTTTATAAACCTCTTGGCCGCTCCTGCTTGAGGAAGGTGCGGAAATGCTGACAAAATGTGAAGGAATCGTTCTTCGCACAAATGATTACGGAGAGACGAATAAAATCGTAACATTACTGACAAGAGAACACGGAAAAATAGGTGTTATGGCACGAGGCGCCAAAAAACCGAACAGCCGTTTATCAGCAGTCAGCCAGCCCTTTTTGTATGGTTCTTTCTTAATGCAAAAAACATCGGGCCTCGGAACGCTTCAGCAGGGGGAAATGATCCTCAGCATGAGAGGCATCAGGGAAGATTTGTTTTTAACAGCATATGCTGCCTATATTGCTGAGTTAGTCGACAGAGGCACAGAAGAAAAAAAGCCAAATCCTTATTTATTTGAATTCATATTAGAATCATTAAAACAGCTGAATGAAGGAACAGATCCGGATGTTATCACCTTCATTGTTCAAATGAAGATGCTCGGTGTCATGGGCCTGTATCCTGAGCTAAATCATTGTGTTCATTGTAAAAGCCAAGACGGAACCTTTCATTTCTCTGTTCGTGATAATGGTTTTATATGCCACCGCTGTTTTGAAAAAGATCCTTACAGGATACCGATTAAACCGCAAACGGCAAGGCTGTTAAGACTCTTTTACTATTTTGATCTGTCGAGGCTCGGCAATGTGTCCTTAAAAGAGGAAACAAAAGCTGAATTAAAGCAAGTGATTGATTTATATTACGAAGAATATTCGGGATTGTATTTAAAATCAAAGCGCTTTTTAGATCAAATGGAAAGCATGAAACATCTTATGGGTGAAAACAAAAGTTGACATTTGGTCCATCTTTTTATATGATCATTTATTATAAAATATGTTGCAGTGAGAGAAAGAAGTACTTGCGTTTACCTCATGAAAGCGACCTTAGGGCGGTGTAAGCTAAGGATGAGCACGCAACGAAAGGCATTCTTGAGCAATTTTAAAAAAAGAGGCTGGGATTTTGTTCTCAGCAACTAGGGTGGAACCGCGGGAGAACTCTCGTCCCTATGTTTGCGGCTGGCAAGCATAGAGACGGGAGTTTTTTGGTTGCTGCCGCAGTCAACTTATGAAAGAAAAGTGGAGGTGCTTGAAATGAATATTCAAGACATGATTCTAACCTTGCAAAAGCATTGGTCCAGTCAGGGCTGTGTGCTTATGCAGGCTTACGATGTAGAAAAAGGAGCCGGCACGATGAGCCCGTATACATTTTTGCGCAGTATCGGTCCTGAGCCGTGGAAAGTGGCTTATGTAGAGCCTTCCAGACGTCCGGCAGACGGCCGCTACGGGGAGAACCCGAACAGACTGTATCAGCATCATCAGTTCCAGGTCATTATTAAACCGTCACCTGATAACATTCAAGAGCTGTATTTGGATTCCTTGCGTGCTCTTGGAATTGATCCGCTTGAGCACGATATTCGCTTTGTTGAAGACAACTGGGAGAATCCGTCTTTAGGCTGCGCGGGTCTAGGCTGGGAAGTTTGGCTTGACGGAATGGAAATAACACAATTTACGTATTTCCAGCAGGTCGGAGGATTAGAGTGTAAACCCGTTTCTGTAGAGATTACGTATGGAATTGAGCGTCTCGCGTCTTATATCCAGGATAAAGAAAACGTGTTTGACTTGGAATGGACGTCAGGGTTTACAGTAAAAGATTTATTCATGATGGCTGAATATGAGCATTCTGTTTATACGTTTGAAACATCAGACGTCGATATGCTGTTCCAATTGTTCAGCACATATGAAAAAGAAGCGATCAAGCAAATGGATAACGGACTTGTTCATCCAGCATATGACTATGTGCTGAAATGCTCGCACACCTTCAATCTGCTTGACGCCAAAGGTGCGATCTCTGTTACCGAGCGGACGGGCTATATCGCAAGAGTGCGGAATTTAGCTAGAAAAGTAGCAAAAACCTATTATGAGGAACGAGAAAAACTAGGGTTCCCAATGCTTAAAGGGGAGGGTTCTTCTCATGAGTAAACAGGATTTACTTTTAGAGATCGGATTAGAGGAAATGCCGGCGCGCTTTTTGAATGAAAGCATGGTTCAGCTTGGCGACAAGCTGACAGGCTGGCTTAAAGAAAAAAATATTACTCACGGTGAAGTGAAACTCTTCAATACACCGAGACGTCTTGCTGTGTTCGTTAAGGATGTCGCAGAAAAGCAGGATGATATAAAAGAAGAAGCAAAAGGGCCTGCGAAAAAAATTGCCCTTGATGCGGACGGGAACTGGACAAAAGCGGCAATCGGCTTTTCAAAAGGCCAAGGCGCGAATGTGGAAGACCTGTACATCAAAGAAGTAAAAGGCATAGAGTATGTATTCGTGCAAAAATTCCAAGCCGGCCAAGAAACGAAGTCGCTTCTGCCAGAATTGAGCGGTTTAATTACAAGCTTGCATTTCCCGAAAAACATGCGCTGGGGAAATGAAGATTTGCGTTATATCCGACCGATCAAATGGATTGTCGCATTATTTGGACAGGATGTCATTCCATTTTCGATCACAAACGTTGAGTCTGGAAGGACAACACAGGGACACCGTTTCCTCGGACATGAAGTGTCAATTGAATCACCTTCAGCTTATGAAGAGCAGCTGAAAGAACAGCATGTTATTGCTGATCCTAGCGTCCGAAAGCAAATGATTCAATCTCAGCTGGAAACAATGGCGGATGAAAATAATTGGAGCATTCCAGTTGACGAAGACCTTCTTGATGAAGTGAATCATTTAGTAGAATACCCGACAGCTCTTTACGGTTCATTTGAATCCGAGTTTCTGTCAATTCCTGAAGAAGTGCTTGTCACGACAATGAAAGAGCATCAGCGCTACTTCCCTGTCAAAGACAAAAACGGTGACCTGCTGCCTTACTTTATCACAGTCCGAAACGGCAACAGCCACGCGATTGAAAATGTGGCCCGAGGCAATGAAAAAGTGCTGCGCGCACGTTTATCTGATGCTTCATTCTTCTACAAGGAAGATCAGAAACTAAACATTGATGCAAATGTGAAGAAGCTTGAAAATATCGTTTTCCATGAAGAGCTTGGTTCTCTTGCTGATAAGGTTAGAAGAGTCACATCAATCGCAGAGAAACTTGCCGTTCGTCTTCAGGCTGATGAAGATACATTAAAACATGTGAAGCGGGCTG
The DNA here is from genome assembly GCF_038593095.1 of Bacillus sp. FSL L8-0358. Lineage (NCBI taxonomy): Bacteria > Bacillati > Bacillota > Bacilli > Caryophanales > Bacillaceae > Bacillus > Bacillus sp. FSL L8-0358. Next base: position 2,472,929 of record NZ_CP151962.1, on the reverse strand, counting down.
CTGAAATTTCTAAATTCGACCTTGTGACGCATATGATATATGAATTCCCTGAACTTCAAGGAATTATGGGCGAAAAGTATGCGAGAATGCTTGGCGAAGATGAAGCTGTGGCTGCGGCAGTTAATGAACATTATATGCCTAGATCAGCGGGCGGAGAAACGCCTTCTACTTTCACCGGAGCTGTTGTAGCAATGGCGGATAAGCTTGACACAATCGCTTCATTCTTCTCTATCGGCGTAATTCCGACCGGTTCCCAGGACCCTTACGGACTGCGCCGCCAAGCAAGCGGTATTGTTGCGATTCTTCTTGACCGTAACTGGGGAATTTCATTTGAAGAGCTGCTTACTTTCGTACAAACCGATAAAGAAAATGAACTGCTGGATTTCTTCACTCAGCGCTTGAAATATGTCTTGAATGCTGAACAGATCAGACACGATGTCATCGATGCCGTGCTGGAAAGCTCTGAGCTTGAGCCATACTCAGCGCTGCATAAAGCACAAGTGCTGGAACAAAAACTTGGTGCGCCGGGCTTTAAGGAAACAGCGGAAGCTTTAGGCCGAGTGATTTCTATCAGCAAAAGAGGAGTCCGCGGAGACATTCAGCCTGATCTGTTTGAAAATGAATACGAAGCAAAACTGTTTGATGCCTACCAAACAGCGAAGCAAAATCTGCAGGAAAACTTCAGCAAAAAAGATTATGAGGCGGCGCTTGCTTCACTTGCAGCCTTAAAAGAACCGATCGATGCTTACTTCGATCATACAATGGTTATAGCGGATAATGAGGCATTAAAGGCAAATCGTTTAGCGCAAATGGTAAGCTTGGCGGATGAGATCAAGTCCTTTGCGAATATGAACGCCCTTATTGTAAAATAAAGAGAGAAAAGGCGGTTGCTGTGTGATCGGTAATCGTCTTTTCCCCATTTATAAGTTTTTTGTTTGATTACAAGGTATTTACGTTATAATATGGATTATTATTTCTTTACATAGCTATGAAGTGAAAAGGTGGTGAGTACGATCGAACTAAATAAACGGCAAGAACATATTTTGCAGATTGTAAAAGAAAACGGGCCGATTACAGGGGAGCATATTGCAGAAAAGCTGAACCTAACCAGGGCGACATTGCGCCCGGATTTAGCCATACTCACCATGTCAGGATTCCTCGAGGCGCGCCCGAGAGTCGGTTATTTCTATACGGGAAAAACCGGCACGCAGCTTTTGGCGGATAAACTCAAAAAGCTTCAGGTGAAAGACTTTCAATCTATCCCCGTAGTGATTCACGAAAACGTTTCTGTGTACGATGCGATTTGCACCATGTTTTTAGAAGATGTAGGTACTCTGTTTGTGGTGGACCGCGATGCTGTTTTAGTCGGGGTGCTTTCACGAAAAGACTTGCTCAGAGCGAGCATTGGCCAGCAGGAGCTTACATCGGTCCCTGTTCACATCATCATGACAAGGATGCCGAACATTACGGTGTGCAGACGCGAGGATTATGTGATGGACATTGCAAAGCACTTAATAGAAAAACAAATTGATGCACTTCCTGTCATCAAAGACACCGATAAAGGCTTTGAAGTGATCGGCAGAGTGACAAAAACAAATATGACCAAAATACTTGTCAGTTTATCTGAAAATGAAATCCTATAAGATTGCAAACTAACGGGGGGATAATATGAATAACCGCATCATCTATGTTGTATCGGATTCCGTCGGTGAAACGGCTGAATTGGTAGTAAAAGCAGCACTCAGCCAATTTAACGGATCGGCGGATGATACTCATGTAAGAAGAATTCCTTATGTTGAAGATATAGGCACTATCAATGAAGTGATTTCACTTGCAAAGGCAGACGGGGGCATTATCTGTTTTACACTCGTGGTGCCGGAAATCAGAGAATATTTGATAGCCGAAGCGGAAAAAGCAAATGTTTTATATTATGATATTATCGGCCCGTTGATTGATAAAATGGAAACAGCCTACGGTTTAACAGCGAAATACGAACCGGGGCGGGTGCGCCAGCTTGATGAAGATTATTTCAAAAAAGTGGAGGCCATCGAGTTTGCAGTTAAATACGATGATGGACGTGATCCAAGAGGGATTTTAAAAGCTGATATCGTTTTGATCGGCGTGTCAAGAACGTCTAAAACACCGCTGTCTCAATATCTCGCACACAAACGCCTGAAGGTTGCCAATGTTCCGATTGTACCGGAGGTTGATCCGCCGGAAGAACTCTTTAACGTTGATCCGAAAAAATGCATCGGTTTAAAGATTAGCCCTGATAAACTGAATCATATCAGAAAAGAACGCTTAAAATCACTCGGGCTTAATGATAAAGCGATTTATGCAAATATCAACAGAATCAAAGAGGAACTCGAGTATTTTGAAAAGATTGTGGATCGGATCGGCTGCCAGGTTGTTGATGTTTCAAATAAAGCGGTTGAGGAAACAGCAAATATTATCCATCATCTCAAAACAAAAAACATATAACTCAGGACGCTCTATCCTGGGTTTTTGGCTGTGCCAAAAGGGAATAATGAAAAACAATAGCATCTTTGTGAAGTTTGTATTATAATAAAAAATTGTGATAAAATGATTAATTTTAGGTTTAAGGATCGTGTGATACGAATAAACTATTATGGGTAAGATGTCAAGAATTTCTCCCGGAAATTTTTCGACAAATTCATATACATCCACAATAATAAAGGATGTGCGATTTTGCTTGCTTTTATGCAGGAGTTTAATGGAGGGATGGAGAATTACTCTTCTTAATGAACAAGAAAAGACGATTTTTGTCGATGCTGATGCTTGTCCGGTAAAAGATGAAATTTTACAAACAGCATCCGAGTATGAAGTTCAAGTTCTTTTTGTCGCTTCATTTGAACATTATCAGCTTTCCAGAAGCAATGAAGAAAAATGGAAGTATGTTGATCCTCATAAAGAAGCTGCTGATTTATATATCGCAAATCACGTAAAACCGGGAGATATTGTTGTGACGCAGGACATCGGATTAGCATCTCTGCTGTTGAACAGAAATGTCTCCGTTATGTCGGAAAGAGGTCGTCTTTACAAAGAAGACACGATTGATTTTGCTCTAGAGGGCCGTCATTTTTCCGGCAAACAAAGAAGAAAAGGCGTATATGCCAAAGGGCCTAAAAAATTGAATAAAGAAGATCGAGAACGATTTATTACACTGCTGCAAAAAATCCTGTCGAACGATGAAGGGATTTTGCACTAAAGCATCGAATAATGTACGACGGAGTGTTATAAGATGGGAAATCGGATACCAGATGAAATTGTGGATCAGGTGCAAAAGTCGGCAGATATCGTTGAAGTCATAGGTGATTATGTTCAATTAAAGAAGCAAGGTCGAAACTACTTTGGACTCTGTCCTTTTCATGGAGAAAGCACACCTTCGTTTTCCGTATCGCCCGACAAACAGATTTTTCATTGCTTTGGCTGCGGAGCGGGCGGCAATGTTTTCTCTTTTTTAAGGCAGATGGAAGGCTACTCATTTGCCGAGTCGGTTTCTCACCTTGCTGACAAATACCAAATTGATTTTCCAGATGATATAACAGTCCATTCCGGGGCCCGGCAAGAGTCTTCTGGAGAACAAAAAATGGCTGAGGCACATGAGCTCACGAAGAAATTTTACCATCATTTGTTAATAAATACAAAAGAAGGTCAAGAGGCACTGGATTATCTGCTTTCTAGGGGCTTTACGAAAGAGCTGATTGATGAATTTCAGATTGGCTATGCTCTTGATTCTTGGGACTTTATCACGAAATTCCTTGTAAAGAGGGGATTTAGTGAGGCGCAAATGGAAAAAGCGGGTCTCCTGATCAGACGCGAAGACGGAAGCGGATATTTCGACCGCTTCAGAAACCGTGTCATGTTTCCGATCCATGATCATCACGGGGCTGTTGTTGCTTTCTCAGGCAGGGCTCTTGGCAGCCAGCAGCCTAAGTATATGAACAGTCCTGAAACCCCGCTCTTTCATAAAAGTAAACTGCTTTACAATTTTTATAAGGCCCGCCTTCATATCAGAAAGCAGGAAAGAGCAGTCTTATTTGAAGGGTTTGCTGATGTCATATCGGCCGTAAGCTCGGGTGTAAAAGAAAGCATAGCCACGATGGGAACGTCTCTTACAGATGATCATGTCAAGATCCTGAGAAGAAACGTCGAAGAAATCATTCTTTGCTATGACTCTGATAAAGCCGGTTATGAAGCCACCTTAAAAGCTTCGGAGCTTCTGCAAAAAAAAGGCTGCAAAGTCAGAGTTGCAATGATTCCTGACGGATTGGACCCTGATGATTACATCAAAAAATTCGGCGGGGAAAAATTTAAAAACGACATTATTGACGCCAGTGTCACCGTAATGGCGTTCAAAATGCAATATTTCCGAAAAGGAAAGAACCTGTCCGATGAAGGCGACCGACTAGCTTACATTAAAGACGTACTGAAAGAAATCAGCACGCTTTCAGGGTCTCTAGAGCAGGAAGTCTATGTAAAGCAGCTTGCTTCAGAGTTTTCGCTTTCACAGGAGTCTTTAACTGAGCAGCTGTCTGTTTTCAGCAAGCAAAACAAACCTGCTGACAATAGCGGTGAAACAAAAACGCGGCGAGCGCATCTGACGACAAAAGCAAGGCAAAAACGTTTGCGTCCGGCGTATGAAAATGCAGAAAGGCTGTTACTCGCTCACATGCTTCGAGATCGGAGCGTCATCAAAAAAGTGATTGACCGGGTAGGGTTTCAATTTAATATTGATGAGCACCGGGCATTAGCCGCCTATCTTTATGCTTTTTATGAAGAGGGAGCCGAGCTGACGCCTCAGCATCTGATGGCCAGGGTGACGGATGATCATATAAGCCAGCTCTTGTCTGATATATTAATGCTTCAGGTTAATCAAGAGCTTAGCGAAGCCGAGTTATCAGATTATGTAAAAAAAGTGTTGAATCAAAGAAATTGGTCAATGATAAAAGAAAAAGAGGCGGAAAGAGCCGAAGCCGAAAGGCAAAAAGATTTTTTAAGAGCTGCTTCTCTGGCTCAAGAAATCGTTACATTGAACCGATCTTTAAAATAACTGGAGAACTGATGAGGAGCATTTATTGGCAATGATTCCTTGCGGAGGAGCAAATAGATCGCTTAACCTCATCATGAATTGTCATTTCATTATTCGCACATTGTTAAAGGCAGTTCACATAGAAAACGCCTGAATGGACCGAATAAGAATCATACCGCTTATAGAATTCGTTGCAAGCTTTGGAAGGAGGGATCCATAATGGCTGATAAACAAACCCACGAGACAGAATTAACATTCGACCAAGTAAAAGAGCAATTAACAGAGTCTGGTAAAAAACGTGGCGTTTTGACATATGAAGAAATTGCTGAGCGTATGTCCAGCTTTGAAATTGAATCAGACCAAATGGATGAGTATTATGAATTTTTAGGTGAACAAGGTGTTGAATTAATTAGTGAGAATGAAGAAACAGAAGATCCTAATATTCAGCAGCTTGCCAAAGCCGAAGAAGAATTTGACCTTAATGACCTAAGTGTACCGCCTGGTGTTAAAATCAATGACCCAGTTCGTATGTATTTAAAGGAAATCGGTCGGGTTAACCTTCTTTCTGCAAAAGAAGAAATCGCCTACGCTCAAAAGATTGAAGAAGGTGACGAAGAATCTAAACGCAGATTGGCTGAAGCGAACCTGCGGCTTGTTGTCAGTATCGCAAAACGGTATGTCGGACGCGGTATGCTGTTCCTTGACCTGATCCAGGAAGGAAACATGGGACTGATGAAAGCCGTTGAAAAATTTGATTATCGCAAAGGTTATAAATTCAGTACGTATGCTACGTGGTGGATCAGACAGGCGATTACACGCGCCATTGCCGATCAGGCGAGAACGATCCGGATTCCCGTTCATATGGTTGAAACCATTAATAAATTAATCCGTGTGCAGCGTCAATTACTGCAAGACTTAGGCAGAGAACCAACACCTGAAGAAATTGCGGAAGATATGGATTTAACGCCTGAAAAAGTACGCGAAATCTTAAAGATTGCTCAAGAGCCGGTATCTCTGGAAACACCGATCGGTGAAGAGGATGACTCGCACCTTGGTGATTTCATTGAAGACCAAGAAGCAACTTCACCTTCTGACCACGCCGCATACGAGCTATTGAAAGAGCAGCTGGAAGATGTGCTTGATACGTTAACTGATCGTGAAGAAAATGTATTGCGTCTTCGATTCGGTCTTGATGACGGCCGTACAAGAACATTAGAAGAGGTTGGCAAAGTATTTGGAGTAACGAGAGAGCGTATTCGACAAATCGAAGCCAAAGCGTTGCGGAAACTAAGACATCCTAGCAGAAGTAAACGTTTGAAAGATTTCCTCGAATAAGATGGAACGGGTCTTGAAGATCCGTTCTTCTTTTTTTAAAAAGATATATGGATAATATGCCTTTATTTTACTGAAAAATGATGTCATTTGCAAATGAACATTGTGGTGAAAAATTTCAAAATCTAATTCCATATTTTCTATTGTAAGCGTATACAATACATTATACAATAGAATAAAAAGGATATTAGAGATTTAGGCATGTTTCTATTCAATTTTGTATAAAGTGTGAATAAAAAACTTTTGTATAGCAATCCATTTACTTTTTGTAAAAATAAGTTAGAATTAGAAGTGTTTACATAGGGGGAAGGATCAAAAAGGGGGAAGGGAAATGAAATGGAACCCGCTTATTCCATTTTTGCTGATCGCTGTTTTAGGAATTGGTCTAACTTTCTTTTTATCAGTAAAAGGACTTGATGACTCTCGGGAGATTGCGAGCGGAGGAGAAAGCAAATCTGCTGAAAAGAAAGATGCAAACGCTTCACCAGAAGAAATTTACAAGGCAAACTGCATCGCATGCCACGGTGAAAATTATGAAGGTGTTTCGGGTCCTAGCTTAAAAGGTGTAGGGGATAAGAAAGATGTCGCTGAAATTAAAACAAAGATCGAAAAAGGCGGTAATGGAATGCCTTCCGGTCTTGTTCCGGCCGATAAGCTGGATGATATGGCAGAGTGGGTGTCAAAAATTAAATAAAAGAACTATTTTTCTCTTTATACATTCACAGGCCGCCGAGATGTTCTCGACAGCCTTTTATTTTTGACTGCCGCGTGCAGACCGGCATCAAAAGAAATAATTTCAAAATCATTTGCTTCAGCTTGGATTCCGGGCTGATTTTTTATATGATAGTAAAGGAAAAAATGATTGAGAAAAGTTGTGATGACAAGTGAACGAATTAAAATTATCTAAACGATTGCAAACAGTAGCGGAGTACATACCGAATGGAGCGGTGATGGCCGATATCGGCTCTGATCACGCATACCTTCCTTGTTATGCGGTGCTGAATCATAAAGCCAGCGGGGCGATTGCCGGAGAAATAACAGACGGCCCATTTTTGTCTGCAAAGCGGCAGGTTGAAAAATCAGGCTTAAACTCGCACATTTCTGTAAGGCAGGGAGACGGACTGGAAGTGATTAAAAAAGGTGAAGCTGATGCCATTACGATTGCCGGAATGGGCGGGGCTTTGATCGCTCACATTTTAGAAGCGGGCAAAGACAAATTAACGGGGAAGGAACGGCTCATTTTACAGCCGAATATTCATGCTGTTCATATCAGGGAGTGGCTTTATAAAGAAGGATATGCGCTGATAGATGAGGTAATCCTTGAAGAGGACGGAAAGTGCTATGAGGTGCTGGTAGCAGAAGCGGGAGACAGGGATGCGGCTTATGACGGTATTTCTTTATCAGCCGGGATGCTCGTCGGCCCTTTCTTGGCAAAAGAAAAAAATGCTGTCTTTTTGAAAAAGTGGACACAAGAGCTTCAGCACACTCAAAGCATTTATGAACAGATTAGCCAAGCGGCGGATACAGAGCAAAACAAACAAAAATTAAAGGAGCTCTCCGATCGAATGGAGCTGTTAAAGGAGGTAATCGATCATGGCTAAAAGTGTAAATGGGCAGCAGATCATCCAGCTGTTTGAACAATTTTCCCCGAAAGCCTATGCGGTTGAAGGAGATAAAATCGGCCTGCAAATCGGCACTTTAAACAAACCAATTAAAAATGTGATGGTTACACTTGATGTGTTAGAGAGCGTTATCGATGAAGCGATTGAAAAAGAGGTTGACTTGATTATTGCACATCATCCTCCTATTTTCCGGCCGCTAAAGCATATTTCAACAGATCAGCCTGCCGGAAGGTTAATTGAAAAGTGTTTGAAGCATGATATTGCTGTTTATGCAGCTCATACAAATTTAGACGTTGCGGACGGCGGCGTGAATGATTTGCTTGCTGAAGCATTAGAGCTGAGTGAGACGGAAGTGCTGGCACCTACTTATACGGATCCTCTGAAAAAGCTGGCAGTATACGTGCCGAAGGAATATGAAGAGCAGGTCAGAGCCGCGCTCGGAAATGCGGGGGCCGGCCATATCGGTGAATACAGCCATTGCGCGTTTTCATCTGAAGGGATCGGCAGCTTTAAGCCATTGGATGGAGCCAAGCCTTTTATCGGTGAAGTGGGAGAGCTTGAGCTTGTTCATGAAGTAAGACTTGAGACTGTATTTCCTAAAAGCATCGAAAAAGCTGTTATCAATGCAATGATAAAAAGCCATCCATATGAAGAAGTCGCTTACGATATCTATCCTGTCGAACAGACTCCCGCCGAAAAAGGGCTCGGCCGTGTCGGAACCCTTAAAAATGAGATGACGCTTAAGGAATTCGCTTTATTTGTGAAAGACAAGCTTGACGTCAATGGTGTCAGAATGGTGGGGGATGCTGACAGCATGGTGAAAAAGGTAGCTGTTCTTGGTGGAGATGGAAACAAGTATATTCATCATGCAAAACGAAAGGGAGCCGATGTTTACGTCACAGGAGATTTATACTTCCATGTGGCCCATGATGCGATGATGCTTGGCCTAAATGTGGTTGATCCGGGCCATTACGCGGAAAAAATCATGAAAGAAGGCGTCACGAGAAAACTGACATCAATGTGTAATGATAAAAAGTTTGACGTGAATATCTTTGTTTCTGAAACAGATACAAATCCATTTACATTTCTATAAAAAAAAACTGAGGCTTTTACAGCCTCAGTTTTTTGCTTTTACTTTTGGAAGTATTTTTTTGAGCGGTATATTATGTTCAGTTGTCCAAGTTGATGGATCTTCGTGATCAAACTGCTCTAAAAAGCGAATGACTTCTTTTGTGATCGGCGTCGGTGTTGAAGCTCCCGCTGTAACTGCAACGGTATTAACGCCTTTCAGCCATTCGAGCTTCAGTTCGCTTAAGTCGCCGATCCGGTATGCTTTTGTCCCGGCTATTTCCTCTGACACTTGAGCAAGCCTATTTGAATTGTTGCTTTTCGGGTCTCCGACAACGATTGTTAAGTCCGCTTTTTTTGCCTGCTCTGATACAGCTTCCTGCCGCACTTGAGTAGCGAGGCAAATCTCTTGGTGATATTCGACATGAGGATATTTTTCTTTGACAAGCTCCATAATGTCGTGAACATCCCATTGAGACATTGTTGTTTGATTCGTCACGATTAACTTCTCTGCTTGGATATCAAGGTTCTTTACATCTTCTTCTGTTTCAACTAAGTGAACGATCTCTGGCGCTACGCCAACGGCTCCCTCAGGCTCTGGATGCCCTTTTTTGCCGATATAGATCACGTGATATCCTTTTTCTTTCATCTCTAAGATTAGATTATGAGTTTTCGTCACATCCGGACATGTAGCATCAATTGCGACTAACCCTTTTTCTTCTGCGATTCTTCTGACTTCGGGAGAAACACCGTGCGCAGTGAAAATGACAGTTCCTTTGTCAACCTGCTTTAAGATGTCCAGACGGTTAGAGCCGTCCAATGTAAAAATCCCTTCCTCTTCAAACGCATCAGTGACGTGTTTATTATGAACAATCATCCCGAGTATATAGATGGGTCTTGGCAAGCTTTTATCTAGTGACGCATTTTTGGCAATGACCATAGCATCAACAACACCATAGCAATAGCCGCGCGGTGAAATTTTAATTACGTCCATTTTTGGTTGTCCTCCAATACTGAAGTGAGTAAAGGCAATATAAAAAGCCGTAATCAAACGGCTCTATTCTTGCATTCTTCTGATCTCATTATAGCCAATCTCACTTCAGATATCAAAGAATGTTAAATATATAATCTCGGTTTTGAACTGCCTGATGTTCTTTTCGGAGCAGGAGAGGCAGCTTCCTTTTTCTTCGGGGCAGATGTTTTTGATTCTTGTTCTTTATTGTCAGTTGTTTTAGATTTCTTTGGGAGAGAAGAACTTTTTGGTTTTGATTTTTTGTTCCCATCTGAGGTTTTTGTTTCAGTCTCTTTTTCTGATGATTCTTCTGAAACGGATTGTTTTTCACTTTCCTCATTGGCCTCTGTCTCAGTTTCATCACTTTTACTTAATTGGCTGTACAGCTTCATCATTGCTGGCAGATTGCGGACTAATGGGCCGTACTGCTGGATCATAGGGGTGACTTGCTGCGCCATGCCGAGTACTTTTTGCACATTTCCAAGCATACTGGATAATGATGCAGGATTGGCGATATTTTGAATGCCTTGCAGGCCAGCACCTCCGCTCGCTGCTGCACCTGCTCCTGGAATTCCAGAAACTCCGGCGCTGCCAGCGCCTCCTCCGCCGGGTAGGAACCTTGACAGCATTCCTTTTAAGCCTCCGCCTGCACCTGCACCATTTCTCGCTCCGGCATTTGCCTGAGGAAGAAATTGTCCGGCTTGCTGAAAACCTTGCTGCTGTGCTCCAAATGAAGGTCCTCGCATATTAGGCGGTCTTCTGCCCATCATTCGCTGATTTGGCATGGGGCGGGGCGGTCCGGGCTGTGGGTAATTTCTCATTGGCTGCTGCGGTGAAAACATACTTGTACCTCCTTTCAGCTCTCTCTGCTATTAGAATATGCATGGGCTGCGGTATTTGCTTTACATAACTGAATAAAACAAACACCTTGCAAACGTGGTGTTTTTAAGCAAAATCGGGTATAATGTGATGATGGACACATAATGTGCCGCTTTAAGGAGCTGGGAAAAATGAAAGAAACGAAATTTGAACTTTATGAATTGAAACCATTTATTATAGATGCAGTACATCGCCTTGGTTTTTACGAACCGACTGATATCCAGAAAAGGCTGATTCCTGCAGTGTTAAAAAAAGAAAGCGTCATCGGCCAGTCTCAGACGGGTACTGGAAAGACTCACGCTTATTTACTGCCTTTATTAAACAAAATCGATCCTGCTAAGGATGTCGTTCAGGTAGTCATTACGGCTCCGACAAGAGAGCTAGCCAACCAGATTTATCAGGAAGCGCTTAAAATCACGCAGGGTGAGGAAGGCAGTCAGATTCGCTCGAAATGTTTTATCGGAGGCACTGATAAACAAAAATCAATTGATAAATTGAAAATACAGCCGCATCTTGTTGTCGGTACACCCGGACGGATTGCTGACTTAACCAAAGAACAGGCGTTAAGTGTTCATAAAGCGGAATCTCTTGTTATTGATGAAGCGGATTTAATGCTGGACATGGGATTCCTTGCAGATGTAGATTACATCGGTTCCCGCATGCCTGAGGATCTGCAAATGCTTGTGTTCTCAGCGACCATACCGGAAAAGCTGAAACCATTTTTGAAGAAATACATGGAAAATCCGAAATACGCCCATGTGGAGCCAAAACAGGTGACTGCTGCGAAAATCGAGCATATCCTCATTCCTTCGAAACATCGTGACAAGGACAAGCTCCTTTTTGACATCATGTCGCATTTGAATCCATACCTGGGGATTGTGTTTGCCAACACGAAAAATACGGCTGACCATATTGCCCAGTATCTGACTGGCAAAGGCATGAAAATCGGCTTGCTGCACGGCGGATTAACACCACGTGAGCGGAAAAAAGTCATGAAGCAGATCAATGATTTGGAATTCACTTATGTCATTGCAACTGACCTTGCCGCAAGAGGCATTGATATTAAAGGTGTCAGCCATGTTATCAACTATGAGCTGCCGGATGATCTCGATTTCTATGTCCACCGTGTGGGCAGAACGGCTCGTGCCGGCTCATCAGGACAAGCGATGACCATTTATGAACTTACTGATGAGGATGCATTAGTAAGACTTGAAAAAATGGGCATCGAATTTGATTACTTAGAGCTTGAAAAGGGCGAATGGAAAAAAGGCGATGACCGTCAGCGCCGCAAAAAGCGTAAAAAAACGCCGAATGAAGCGGATGAAATTGCTCATCGTCTCGTGAAAAAGCCTAAGAAGGTTAAGCCTGGGTATAAAAAGAAAATGAGCTATGAGATGGAGAAAATCAAGAAAAAACAGAGAAGAAACCAATCTAAGAAAAGAAAGTAGGGGAACCTGTTGTTGAGAATAGGCTCACACGTCTCTATGAGCGGAAAACATATGCTTCTGGCTGCAAGCCAGGAAGCAGTCTCTTATGGGGCGAATACGTTTATGATCTATACAGGCGCACCGCAAAATACGCGCCGAAAGAAAATTGAAGACTTAAATATAGAAGCAGGCCGGGCACATATGCAAGAAAACGGCATTGACGAGATTATCGTACACGCGCCTTATATTATTAATATTGGCAACACGACAAATCCGTCCACTTTTGAGCTGGGTGTTGATTTTCTTCGTTCAGAAATTGAACGGACAGCGGCCATCGGAGCGAAGCAAATTGTCCTTCATCCTGGCGCTCACGTAGGGGCAGGAGCTGAAGCCGGCATCAAAAAAATTATTGAAGGCTTAAATGAAGTGATTGATCCGAATCAAAATGTCCAGATTGCATTAGAAACAATGGCTGGAAAAGGATCAGAATGCGGCAGAAGCTTTGAGGAGCTTGCGCAGATTATCGAAGGCGTTACACACAATGAGCAGCTGTCAGTGTGCTTTGATACATGCCATACACATGATGCCGGGTATAACATTGTTGAAGACTTTGACGGAGTGCTGAATGAGTTCGATAAAATCATTGGCATTGACCGTATTAAAGTGCTTCATATCAATGACAGCAAAAATGTCAAAGGTGCGAGAAAAGACCGCCATGAAAATATTGGCTTTGGTGAAATTGGTTTTGACGCACTGCAATATGTTGTTCACCATGAGCAGTTAAAAGACATTCCAAAAATTCTTGAAACACCATATGTCGGTGAAGATAAAAAGAACAAAAAACCGCCATACCGTTTTGAGATTGAAATGCTGAAAGAAAAACAATTTGATGATACATTGCTCGAAAAGATTTTACAGCAATAAAAAATGGGGGATAACACCCCCATTTTTTAGCTTGTAAATTGTTTGAATAGTTCATTAACTGTTTGAGCTGTTTCTTTCGATGTAATCGTCTCTACTTGTTTCAGCAGCCGCATTCGTTCACTTTCATTAAAGATGTTTACATTTTTCCCGTATAACAGGTTCGCTACTTCAACGGCCTGTGACCTTGTTAAGCTGATTCCGTATTGTTTTGAGTACTTCAGCAAATCGTCAGCAGTAGCCTGATTAAGCCGCTGTAAAATAATTCTTTGAAATAAAATCATCGGTCATTCCACCTCCAGACTTAATGTATGGGCAAATCAGTAAAATGTGTCAGTGTTTAATGGTAAAATAGATTTATAATGTATTTAAAATAGTTATTGCAGGAAAGGAGATTTTATGACCCCAACAAAACAACATAAGAAAGAAACATTTACCCATTTTATTTTCAGGGTCTTTATGATTCTGGTAGGAGCTGCATCTGCGGCTGTAAGTATTGAATTATTTTTAATCCCCAATGATTTTATTGATGGCGGGATTATCGGTGTATCACTTATTTTAGACCACCTCTTTATGTCAAACCCCTTTCTGAATTTCGCCTTTTTCGTTGTCATATTAAATATTCCTTTTATGATCTTCGGATATAAATATATCGGTAAGACCTTTCTAGTCTCTACGTTTATAGGGATTGTCGGGCTTGCCGTTATTGAATCCTCACTTCACCATGTAGAAGCCATCACAACCCAGCCTATTTTGGCTACTGTGTTCGGAGGTCTTTTACTCGGCTTTGGCGTCGGGCTTGTTATTCGAAACGGAGGTTCAATGGATGGTACAGAAATTCTCGGTATTTTGCTGACCAAAAAACTCCCGTTTTCAGTAGGTGAGTTCGTTATGTTCATCAATGTGTTCATTTTCATTTGGGCAGTTTTTGTGTTCGGTCCTGAGCAAGCGATGTACTCATTCATGACTTATTATATTGCGATGAAAACGATTGATGCCGTGATCCAAGGGCTTGATGAAACAAAAGCTGTCATTATTGTGTCTGAGCAGTATGATGAGATTTCCGACGCGATTTTGCACCGTCTCGGTCGGGGCACAACGAAGCTGAAGGGGAAAGGCGGATATACGGACGAAGAAAAAGACGTAATTTACGCGGTTGTCACAAGGCTGGAAGTGACAAAGCTCAAATCGATCGTGTTTGAAGTTGATCAAAATGCATTCATAACAATTATGAATACTCATGAAACGAGAGGCGGAAAATTCAAAAACGCAATCCACTAGGCTTTCATTTACTTTTATTCATTTTATGGGTATAATTTTATCTGCAGTAAAGAAAATGGCTTGCTGGACAGACAGCTGCCATTTTCTTTTTCATACATGTGATACGTTCTTAAGCAAAGCGAAAAGGGGGACCCTTCATGAACGTACAAGAAGCGCTGAACCTACTAAAAGAAAACGGATATAAATATACAAACAAACGGGAGGATATGCTGCAGCTTTTTGCTGATTCAGACAGATATCTTACCGCTAAAAACGTACTGTCTGCACTGAATGATGATTATCCAGGCTTAAGCTTTGATACAATCTACAGAAATCTTTCTTTATATGAAGAACTTGGGATTTTGGAAACAACTGAGCTGTCCGGTGAAAAGCTCTTCCGATTTAAGTGTTCATTCACCCATCACCACCATCATTTTATTTGTCTTGCCTGCGGCAAAACAAAGGAAATTGAATCATGTCCGATGGACAAGCTTTGTGATGATTTGGATGGCTATCAGGTCAGCGGGCATAAATTTGAGATTTATGGCACATGCCCTGATTGTACAGCGGAAAACCAAGAAAACACTACTGCGTAAAATGCGTATATATGAAAAAGGGGCCCGGTTTGGGCTCCTTTTTCAGTTATTGACGCGTATTAAGTGATGCTTGTTGTTGTTCATCCATTGAACGGCTTCTAGCCAGTTGTTTACTCTGATGATGTTTGAATCAATCGGAAGCTGATTATAAGGGGAATTGAACAAAATCACCGGTATCCCGGCTTCTTTCGCAATCATCATGGCGTTCCCGTGATGATCCTCAAAAAACAGGTCGATGTTATGATTCTTGACCGCTTCAACTTTGTGATGACCGCCAACGAGTTCGATGTGGTCATAATGAATGTTTTGTCTGTCAAACCATTCATAGGTAATATCAGTTAAATGAGTCCGTCTCGCTGTAATATAAATAAGCTTGTGCTCCTCTTTGAGAAGATCAAGTGACTGTTTCGCATGCTGTGCAAGCAATGCTTCCTTATATATGATCGCTTCATTTTGATTCATCCAATCCCAAAATTCTTCCTGGGTAATGTTTAACAGCTTTGTTAAATCATAATCCGTCATATCGTTTAATGAAATGGAAAGATTAAACGAACGGTTCAAATAAGGGACGAATGTATCCTGAGCCGTGATTGTGCCGTCAATATCTATTCCTAAGCGTAACATGCCCACACTCCTTCAGTTTCATCCCTTCAAGTGTAACATAAACAATTGACATTAACAGAAAAGTTTAGCAAACATGAATCAGGCAAAATGGATCAAACTATAAAAGCTCCTTTAATAAAACAGAAGGGGGAATTGAAGGTGGCAAACGATTACGAAAAGCGTGATAACAACAGTTACTATGTTGATCATGGATCTGAAGGGACAAATATTACCCGCGACAATGACGGTTTTTTTGAGGAAACAGCTGCTGAAATCGCAGAGCCTTATCGTGCTGCTGACCGCAGCAATGACCAAGACAATGATCGCAGCGGCGGCAATGTCAATGAAGGACGGGGAATAGGATATATCGCTTTAGCCTTGTCCATCATATCATTGTTTGTACTGCCTGTTTTATTGGGAGCTGCTGGTATTATTGTCGGCTATATCGCAAGAAGAAGAGGTGCTCAAGGCCTTGGAGCCTGGGCAATGGGTATCGGTGTCGTTTCATTAGTGCTTGGAATATTTATTATTCCATTTTTCTAACACAAAAAAGCTTGACGGGTTCCCGTCAAGCTTTTTGTGTTTCTTCTTTTAATTTTGCTTTTTCAGCTTCAAGTTTTGCGTAGTGTTCCTCAGCAAGAATGTCAATTTCTTTTTTGAGTTCTTCTACCATCGTTTCCTCTGGAACCTTACGGACAATTTTCCCTTTCCGGAACAGCAGTCCTTCACCGCGTGCGCCGGCGATTCCGATATCAGCTTCTCTCGCTTCACCAGGGCCGTTTACAGCGCAGCCGAGAACAGCAACTTTAATCGGCGCTTTTATCTTAGAAATATACTCTTCCACTTCATTGGCAATGCTGATTAGATCAATCTCAATACGGCCGCAAGTCGGGCATGAGATGAGCGTGGCAGCATTGGAGGCTAAGCCGAAAGATTTCAGAAGCTCCCTTGCTACTTTTACCTCTTCTACAGGGTCTGCGCTTAGTGAAATGCGCATGGTGTTCCCGATGCCTTTGCTTAAAATGGCGCCGAGTCCTGCTGCGCTCTTTACTGTGCCGGCAAACAGCGTTCCTGACTCGGTGATCCCGAGGTGAAGCGGGTAGTCAAACGCTTTCGCCGCTTTTTCATAAGCCTCGATTGCAAGGTTCACGTCAGAGGCCTTCATGCTGACAATAATATCGTGAAAATCAAGATCCTCAAGAATTTTAATGTGATGAAGTGCGCTTTCTACCATTCCATCGGCAGTCGGATAACCGTATTTTTCTAAAATCCGTTTTTCCAATGAACCGGCGTTTACTCCGATTCTGATCGGAATGCCTTTGTCTTTGGCCGCTTTAACAACCGCTTCAACTTTTTCGCGCCGGCCGATGTTGCCGGGGTTGATTCGGATTTTATCTGCGCCGCCTTCAATGGCTTTCAACGCAAGTTTATAATCGAAATGTATGTCAACAACGAGAGGAATGGAAATGCGCTTTTTAATATCCGCAATGGCGTTTGCTGCCCGTTCATCCGGACATGCTACCCGAACGATTTGGCATCCGGCTTCAGCCAAACGGTTAATTTCCGCAACCGTTGCTTCTACATCATGTGTTTTTGTTGTTGTCATGCTTTGGATGACAACTTCATTGTTGCCGCCTATTGTTAAAGGTCCCACTTTGACGGGACGCGTTTTTGTACGATGTGTGATTTCACTCACTTGCAATCGCTCCTTAATTGTAGTTGCCGCTTCTAGATATAACAATTCTAGTATGGTTTATGTGAATTTATTTTACAAATTACATTGTAACAGTGTCTTCGCCGAACTGACAAGAAATTAACGTTAAATTAAGGGTAGACCGGGAATTTATACGCTGTTCCCGCTTGAATGGCATTGGCTTTCACATTTGGATTCAGTGCTTCAAAATCCTTTACAATGTCATCCGGAGAACCTGCTGATCCGACTATCGACATAACCGTCTCACCCGGCTTTACCTTCACCGTTTTATAATCCGGTTCTTGTGCAGCCGTTTTTGCTGATGCTTCATAGACAGGGAGGTCCTGAATGGGTATGGTTCCAATTTTAAGGTCATAAAAAAGAATAAAAAGTATAAAAACAATGCTGCATACTAAGGTGAGACGCTTCATCGCTTTTCCTCCCGCATACGAAATTTTATACCATAGTATGCTTGTCCATTTAGATTCATGACAAAAGAAAAGAGACTGCGAATGCAGCCTCGGTTTATACAGCAGCTTTTTTGGACGGAATCTCTTTTAAAACGAGAAACAGGATGACAAAATTGACAAACCAGTTCAGCAAAAATTCACTTGGTACGGTTGCTTCTAATGCCCGCATGATTGTAAAGAATACAGTTGAAAGGGTGATGGAATAAGCAGAAAGCTTCCAGAGCTGATGATAGGATAAATGTTTTTTCTGCGAATTCTTAATGATTAACCCGATAAGCGCTAAAAACGATACTTCAATAAATTTTCCCGCTGCTGTTACGAGAAAAATAAGAGCTGAGAGAACAGTGACAATCATCGCTTTATTTTGGTTTAACCCTGCAATGACATCTTTTTTCTGTAACTCTGACGGCATCATTGAGTAAGACATTTCTTGGGCTTGTCCGTCAATGGCCAAAACAAATTTGTTCTGAAGGATGCCGATCGCGTTTTGCTTTGCTTCAATTTGTTCAGTGCCATAGGAGTCTGTCGGATCGAACACGATAACGAAACCATTTGCTTGAGATTCCGTGGCTTTTTTCTCATCCGTTTGAAGTTTGCCGTTTGAAATTGTGAAATCAGGGAAATCTTTGTTTAAAACAGTTTTAAAGCCGTTCATTGATTTTACGGTCCCTGTACTTACATAATAAGCGGTAGGGATTGCAAACAGGACAGAGAGCAAAAATACATAAAGAATCGCTTTTCCGATTCCTTGAAATCTTGTTTTTGCAATATCACGGGGAGAGTATGTACTTTTAATGAAAAGCTGAAACACATTCACTATCTTCACTTCCTAGCTAAACTAATATATGTTGCTTATTGTATCGTTGCATGCGTGTGAATACAAGGAAGACATGAAGAAGACAGAGTAAAATGGGAGGATGGAAGCTATGGATATGTTGTATTGGCTGTTGATTGCAGCGGTTTTTATCATTGCCTTTATCGGGCTGGTGTATCCTGTTATTCCGAGCGTAGTATTTATTGTTGCCGGATTTGTATTGTACGGATTTTTATTTTCATTCAGTCCGTATTCTTATATGTTCTGGCTTGTTGAGGCAGTTTTTGCCGCAGTATTATTCGCAGCAGATTACGTGTCGAATCTGCTTGGAGTAAAAAGGTTCGGAGGAAGCAAAGCTGCCATATGGGGAAGCACGATCGGTTTATTAGTCGGGCCTTTTGTCATTCCGGTTGCAGGGATCATATTGGGCCCGTTTATCGGGGCTGTTTGCGCAGAACTTATCGTCCATCAGAAGGACTTAAAGTCAGCGTTTAAAATTGGCCTCGGCTCACTCATTGGTTTTTTAACAGGGGTTATTGCCAAGGGCATCATACAGCTTTTGATGATCGGATACTTTTTATGGACGGTCCTATAAGAAATGCTGGCGGCAGGTTTAATGGGGCAGATTATCGGTTAAAGTGAAGTATGTCCGCTGAAATGAGCCAAATCGTGAGCTTTTTCATTGATTACAAAGCATTCTTTTGTTACATTGAATGAAGAAAGGCTCGCTGTGAAGCGGCATTTCAGTACATATATACTAAGGAGGAATTATCATGGCTTACGAACTTCCAGAATTACCTTATGCGTACGATGCTTTAGAACCGCATATCGACAAGGAAACTATGACTATTCACCATACGAAACACCACAACACATACGTGACAAATTTAAACAAAGCGGTTGAAGGAAACACTGCTCTTGCCAACAAATCAGTTGAAGAGCTTGTTGCAGATCTTGATTCTGTTCCTGAAAACATCCGCACTGCAGTCCGCAACAACGGCGGCGGACACGCGAACCACAAATTATTCTGGACACTTTTATCTCCAAACGGCGGAGGCGAACCGACTGGCGCGCTTGCTGAAGAGATCAACAGTGTATTTGGAAGCTTTGACAAATTCAAAGAGCAATTCGCAGCAGCTGCAGCTGGACGCTTCGGTTCTGGCTGGGCATGGCTTGTTGTGAACAACGGTAAACTTGAAATCACAAGCACGCCAAACCAAGATTCTCCGCTTTCAGAAGGCAAAACGCCTATCTTAGGTCTTGACGTTTGGGAGCATGCTTACTACCTTAACTATCAAAACCGCCGTCCTGATTACATTTCAGCTTTCTGGAATGTTGTAAACTGGGACGAAGTGGCTCGTCTATACAGTGAAGCAAAATAATGGCACAAACAAGGTCCTCATTATGGGACCTTGTTTTTTTATGTCTTCTTTTTACATATCTCGGTTTGAGTGAGACAGACTAAGGGATAGTAAAGGGGAGTCAGTAATGAGCAAACTAAAAAAAGTGATAGGCGATGTAGACGTAAACAAAGGGTTACTCTTTCTGCTGACCATTGGCGGGCTTTACTCGCTGGGAATTGCACTGTCCAATACATTTGTTAATGTGTATCTTTGGAAGCAGTCAGGGAAATTTATTGATTTGGCGATATATAATTTATCCATTGTGACAATGCAGCCGATAACCTTTTATTTGGCTGGACGGTTAGCCAAAAAAATAGACAGGGTATTTATTTTAAGGTTCGGCGTCATTTTTTTAGCTGCCTTTTATTTAAGTGTGCTTTTAGCCGGAGAAACGGCGGCCAGCCGCCTCGTGCTAATAGGCGCGGTGCTCGGAGTGGGCTATGGCTTTTATTGGCTAGCGTTTAACGTGCTGACCTTTGAAATAACAGAGCCGGATACGCGGGACTTTTTCAACGGGTTTATGGGCATTCTGTCTTCCTCTGCAGGAATGATCGGCCCGATTGTAGCCGGATTCGTGATCTCAAGGCTTGAAAATAATACGGGTTATACAGTGATTTTCAGTCTCTCCCTCAGTTTATTTGCCCTGGCTGTCGTGATGAGCTTTTTCTTAAAACGGAGAGAATCAAAGGGCCGTTTTATGCTGAGCAAAGTATTTGGAGAGCGCCATAGCAATATGAATTGGCGGAGAATCACGAATGCGCATTTTTTTCAGGGTTTGAGAGAAGGGATTTTTGTCTTTTTAATCAGTGTGTTTGTATTTATTGAGACAAACAGCGAACTTGCTCTCGGTACATTCGGTCTTGTCAATTCAGCTGTTTCCTTCTTTGCCTACTACTTTGCATCCAGGCTGATTAAGAAAAAGGCGAGAAAAAAATCGATTTTGCTGGGCGGACTTATTTTGTATGGCGCGCTGTTTTTGATTCTGTTCCATATGAGCTTTTCGACATTATTAACGTACGGCGTTTTTATTGCCATCGGCTATCCTCTGTTGCTTGTGCCATATGTATCACTTACATATGATGTGATAGGGCGCGCGAGGCATGCAAGAAAAGCAAGAATTGAATATATCGTGCTTAGAGAAATGTTCTTGAACGCCGGCAGAATTGTTTCCATTTTGTGCTTTCTCCTGATTGTGGCCCTTCTGAAAGAGGATGTGGGAATTCCTTTGTCACTTGCGATATTGGGTATAGGACATCCTTTGATTTATTACTTTGTCAAGGATATCCGTTTTAAGGAGAAAGAAGGGGAAAATGAAACCATGGAAGAAGACGGCCAAAAACGGGTAACAGAACCGACCCTGTTAAAAGGCGAGAGATAATTTTTTTGCCAAAAAGGGGTTATCTGTAGAAAAAAGTCGAAAAAACCTTTAAAATGAAAACTGGCACTCTTACTTGAGTGTCTTTTCTTTCTGTAAATAGAAAAGGTGATGTTATGAGGAGAAATAAACCAAAAAAGCAAAATCATAAAGAGAAAAAGAAGTCGCTTCCGATCCGGCTGAATATTTTATTTTTAGCTGCCTTTGTTATATTTACCTGGATTATTGTGGAACTGGGCATCAAGCAGATCGTGCAAGGCGATGATTACAAAAACCAAGCGAATAAGCAGGAACAAAGTGAAGTCAGCTCAGCGGTACCGCGCGGGAAAATTTATGATCGAAACTTTAATGCCATTGTGACAAATAAGGCTTTAAATGCAATCACATACACGAGATCTAAATCGACCACGCAAGAACAGCGCTTAAAGATCGCAAAAAAGCTGTCTGACATGATCAAAGTCGATACAAAAAAAGTAACAGAACGGGATAAAAAAGATTATTGGATTTTGACTAGACCGAAAGAAGCGAAAAAGCTCATTAGCTCTAAAGAAAGACAGCAGGTTGAAGACAAAAAAATATCCGATGACGATTTATACCAGCTTCAGCTAAAACGGATTACTGATAAGCAGCTGAATGAATTAACGGATAAAGATATGCAGATCCTCGCTATCAAAAGACAGATGGATTCGGGCTATGCATTGACCCCTCAATATATCAAAAACGAAGATGTATCAGCGAAGGAAATGGCAGTGGTAAGTGAACATTTAGACGAACTGCCAGGTGTTGATGTCACGTCCGATTGGGAACGTGAATATCCGTATAAAAACCTTCTTCGCTCAGTGCTCGGAAGTGTTTCCAGCTCTAATGAAGGGTTGCCGTCCAACTTGCTCGACCATTATCTGTCGCTTGGCTACAGCCGTAATGACAGGGTCGGAAAAAGCTATTTGGAATACCAATATGAAAGCCTTCTGCAGGGCCAAAAAGCCAAAGTCGAAAATATCACAGATTCAAACGGCAATGTCACGGGAACAAAAACGGTATCTGAAGGCAAAGCCGGTAAAGATCTCGTGCTTACGATTGACATTGATTTGCAAAAAGAAGTGGAAAAAATCATTGAGAAGAACCTCAAATCTGCTAAAGCAAGACCAAGCACGCAATTGTTAGACCGTGCATTCGTTGTCATGATGGACCCAAGAAACGGTGAAGTGCTTTCAATGGCGGGCAAGCAGATTAAACAAGAAAATGGGAAATATAAAATTGATGATTACGCTTTAGGTACAATGACGTCATCTTATGCCATGGGATCAGCGGTCAAAGGCGCAACAGTCTTGACAGGCCTTCAAACCGGAGCTATTAATCTGAATACTGTTTTTCAAGATGAACCATTGTATATCGGCAGTCAGGATAAACGCGGTAAAAAGTCATGGACTAACTTAGGACCGGTCAATATTCAAAGAGCCTTAGAGCAGTCTTCCAACGTATTTATGTTTAAAACTGCGATCGCGCTCGGAAAAGGTGAATATAAACCGCACCAGGCTTTACCGATTGATACGACGGCCTTTGATACGTTCCGTAATTACTTCAGCCAATTTGGACTGGGTGTCAAAACTGGAATTGATCTTCCGAATGAAATGACAGGCTATAAAGGAACAGACAGATTGACGGGATTCTTGCTTGACTATGCGATCGGCCAATACGACACGTATACACCGCTGGAACTCGCGCAATACGTATCAACGATTGCAAACGGCGGATATCGCTTAAAGCCTCAGCTTGTAAAGGAAGTCAGAGAACCTGATGCTAAAAGAGGGATCGGTGCTGTCGTACAATCCGTTCAGCCAGAAGTGCTGAATAAAATCGACATGAAGAGTGAATACATTAAAGAGGTTCAGGCCGGATTCAGACGGGTGATGACAAAAGGGACAGCTGCCAGCCAATTTGCTTCAGCGTCATATCAGCCTGCCGGTAAAACAGGAACAGCACAATCGTTCTATGATGGACCTGATAAATCAAAAACAGGAACATCGACTTATAATACGACACTTGTCGCCTATGCACCGGCTGATAATCCTGAGATTGCAATCTCTGTAGTAGTCCCTTGGGCTTATATTGATTACAGCGCTAAATATACCATTACAAACGAAATCGGCAGGGAAGTAATGGATAAATATTTTGAGCTGAAATCGAAGCAGGACAAAGAAGATACTCAGCAAAAGAATAAAGACAAAATCGAAGAAAGTGCAGAAAACACAACGTCTTCTGATAACTAAAAAGAAACGCTCACATGATGTGGGCGTTTTTTTTATACAAAAAAACGCACTGATTTACAAAACCTTAACATTCGGTTCAAACCCTTTTTACATAGAACCTTTACTCTATACGTGTAGGACAAATTACACATTATACGCAGGGGGAATTCAGGAAATGAAAAAAAACAAATTGATGCTTATGCTTCTGATGGCTGCTTTTATGATGATTGCAGCTGCATGCGGAAATGCAGGAGAAAGTAAAAAATCGAATAGCGATTCTGCAAAAGGAGAAGAAAAGGCATCAGGTTCTTTAACCATTTCTGGTTCATCGGCTATGCAGCCACTAGTACTTGCAGCCGCGGAAAAATTTATGGAAGAAAACCCTGATGCTGATATACAGGTACAAGCTGGCGGTTCTGGAACAGGGCTTTCTCAAGTCTCTGAAGGTGCTGTTCAGATCGGGAATTCAGACGTTTTTGCTGAAGAAAAAGAAGGCATCGATGCAAAAGCGCTTGTCGATCATCAAGTCGCTGTAGTTGGTATGGCAGCAGCTGTAAACCCTGATGCTGGTGTGAAGGATATTTCAAAAGATGAATTGAAAAAAATCTTCACTGGAAAAATCAAAAACTGGAAAGAGCTCGGCGGCAAAGACCAAAAGATTACACTTGTAAACCGTCCTGATTCTTCTGGCACACGTGCTACATTTGTGAAATATGCGCTTGACGGAGCGGAGCCTGCAGAAGGCATTACTGAAGATTCCTCCAACACGGTGAAAAAGATCATTGCTGATACTCCGGGAGCGATTGGATATCTTGCATTCTCATATTTAACAGATGACAAAGTAACTGCTCTATCTATTGACGGTGTTAAACCTGAAGCGAAAAATGTAGCAACTGGCGAGTATCCGATCTGGGCTTATCAGCATTCTTATACAAAAGGTGAAGCGACAGGTTTAGCTAAAGAATTTCTTGATTATCTAAAGAGTGAAGACATTCAAAAAAGCATTGTTACTGACCAAGGCTACATTCCGGTTACTGATATGAAAGTGACACGCGATGCCAACGGGAAGCAAAGCTGATCTTAATAAAAAGAGGAGTGCGGGGACAACCGTTTCTCCTCTTAACACATTCATAGGAGTGTAAAACAATGATAAACAATAGAGAAAATATGTCTGTGAGCGAGCGTTTAATCAGCTCAAGGCAAAATCGGCAATTGGATGAAGTTCGGGGAAGAATGATTGTAACAGCATGTGCGCTGATTATGATTGCGGCATCTGTTGCAATCACCATTTTCCTCGGCGTGAAGGGGCTGCAATCTTTTCTTGTAAATGGTGTAAGCCCAATTGAATTCTTAACGAGCTTAAATTGGAATCCTACAGATACTGATCCGAAATACGGAGTGCTGCCATTTATTTTTGGCTCATTTGCAGTAACGATTCTTTCTGCTCTAATCGCTGCGCCGCTTGGCATTGCAGGTGCGATTTTTATGACAGAGATTGCCCCGAATTGGGGAAAGAAAGTGCTGCAGCCGGTAATTGAGCTTTTAGTCGGTATTCCATCTGTTGTTTATGGATTCATAGGTCTTACAGTATTGGTGCCGTTTATCGCCCAGTTCAAATCGAGCGGAACAGGGCACAGTTTATTGGCGGGAACGATTGTCCTTTCCGTCATGATTCTGCCGACGATCACATCGATTTCTGCTGATGCAATGGCTTCTCTTCCGAAGAGTTTACGAGAGGGTTCTTACGCGCTTGGTGCGACAAGATGGCAGACGATCAGAAAAGTACTTGTGCCTGCAGCTTTTCCAACATTGATGACAGCTGTTGTGTTAGGCATGGCTCGGGCGTTCGGCGAAGCTTTGGCTGTTCAGATGGTCATTGGAAATACAAGAGTATTGCCGGAAAGCCTGTTTGACACTGCGGGAACGCTGACAACGATCATCACGCTGAATATGGGCCACACCACATACGGAAGCGTTGAAAACAATACGCTGTGGTCAATGGGGCTTGTGCTTCTGGTGATGTCATTCTTGTTCATCCTGCTTATTCGCTACTTGTCATCTAGGAGGAAAGTGTAATGAACCGCAAAATAACAGATAAACTGGCGACCGGAATGTTTGGTTTGTGTGCAGCCATTATCGCTGCCATTTTAGTAGGTTTGTTTTCCTATATTATTATAAACGGTGTTTCTCAGCTCAGTTTTCAATTTATTACAACAAAATCGAGCGCCATTGCAGCTGGAGGAGGCATACGAGATCAGCTGTTTAACTCCTTTTATACTTTGTTTATTACAATGCTGATTACAATCCCGCTCGGTGTGGGCGGCGGAGTCTTCATGGCTGAGTATGCGCCTAATAACAAAGTGACTGACTTCATCAGAACATGTATAGAGGTGCTTTCATCTCTTCCGTCTATTGTCATTGGGATGTTTGGATTATTGATGTTTGTCAACTTAACAGGCTGGGGATATACGATCATAGGCGGGGCGCTTGCGTTAACTGTTTTTAACCTTCCTGTCATGGTGCGTGTGACAGAAGACGCGATCCGTTCAGTCCCTAAAGATCTGAAGGAAGCCTCTCTCGCTTTAGGTGTATCACGCTGGCATACCGTAAAAACGGTTTTAATTCCAAGTGCGATTCCTTCTATTATCACAGGAGCAATTTTAGCGTCAGGAAGGGTGTTCGGGGAAGCGGCCGCATTATTATTTACGGCAGGCCTGACAACACCGCGTCTTAATTTTACGGAGTGGAACCCGTTTTCGGAAACATCACCGCTTAATATTTTCAGGCCCGCTGAAACACTTGCGGTCCACATTTGGAACGTCAATACACAAGGAATGATTCCGGATGCTGAAGCGATTGCCAACGGTGGTTCTGCCGTGCTGGTGATTTCTGTTCTTGTGTTTAATCTCGCAGCGAGATGGCTTGGCACGATGATCTACAAAAAGCTTACGGCTAATTAGAACGGAAAGAGGCGAAAAACATGTCTGAACAAATGGTAAAAGAAAAACCTGAGCGAGCTGTTATTGTTCCGAAGCAGAACCACGTGCTTGAGGTGAAAGATCTGTCTATTTTTTACGGAAATAAACAAGCGGTTCATCATGTAAACATGGATATTGAAAAAAATGCGGTGACTGCTTTAATTGGGCCGTCGGGATGCGGAAAATCCACTTTTTTGAGAAATATTAACCGAATGAACGATTTAATTCCATCTGCAAGAGCGGAAGGTGAAATCCTTTATGAGGGATTAAATATATTGGGCGGCAATATTAACGTTGTCAGCTTGAGAAGAGAAATCGGAATGGTTTTCCAAAAACCAAATCCATTTCCGAAATCGATCTATGCGAATATCACACATGCATTGAAATATGCCGGAGAGCGGAATAAAGCCGTTTTAGATGAAATTGTGGAAGAAAGTTTAACAAAAGCAGCGCTCTGGGATGAGGTGAAGGATCGTTTACATTCATCAGCACTCTCGTTATCCGGCGGCCAGCAGCAGCGTTTATGCATCGCGAGAACGCTTGCGATGAAGCCGGCTGTTCTTCTGCTTGATGAACCAGCTTCAGCGCTTGATCCGATTTCAAATGCAAAAATAGAGGAATTAATTACAGGATTGAAAAGAGAATACTCAATTATTATTGTCACGCACAATATGCAGCAGGCTCTGCGGGTTTCTGACCGGACGGCATTCTTTTTAAACGGAGAGCTTGTAGAGTACGGACAGACCGAACAGATTTTCACGAGTCCGAAAAAGCAAAAGACAGAGGATTATATTAACGGAAAATTCGGATAGGAGGGCGGCAATGAGTATTGCTACCGAAGCTGTAATGAAACAGGAAGTCTATCAAGTCAATGGAATGAACTTATGGTATGGACAGCATCATGCTTTAAAAAATATCAATTTGAGCATTTATGAAAATGAGGTTACGGCGATTATCGGGCCATCCGGATGCGGGAAATCGACCTTTATCAAGACATTGAATTTAATGATTCAAATGACGCCGAATGTAAAGCTTGCAGGTGAGCTGAACTATAATGGCAGCAACATTTTAAAGGATAAAGTGGACATCGTGGATTTGCGAAAAAATATCGGCATGGTATTCCAAAAAGGGAATCCGTTTCCGCAATCTATTTTTGATAATGTGGCTTACGGACCGAGAGTCCACGGCACCAAAAATAAAAAGAAGCTTCAGGAAATTGTGGAAAAGTCATTAAAAGACGTGGCATTATGGGATGAGGTGAAGGATCGATTGCATACGTCCGCTCTTTCGCTGTCAGGGGGCCAGCAGCAGCGTCTTTGCATCGCTAGAGCACTTGCGACCAATCCTGATATTTTGCTGATGGATGAACCGACATCTGCACTAGATCCAATCTCAACGAGAAAAATTGAAGAACTCATTCTAGAGCTGAAAAATAAATATACAATTGTCATTGTCACGCATAACATGCAGCAGGCAGCAAGGGTTTCTGATCAAACCGCCTTTTTCTACATGGGCGAGCTTGTTGAATGCGACAATACGAATAAAATGTTCTCTAACCCGAAGGACCAAAGAACGCTCGATTACATTTCAGGAAAGTTTGGATGAAAAAAACAGGCTGAGTCAGCCTGTTTTTTTATCGTGTTAACGTTTTTACGATCTTTTTGAAACTCATGTCTGATTTTACTTTAAACTCGCCGGCACGAATTTCTTTGTGATAGCCGGCATCAATGACATAGTCATTAAAGTCTTGAGCCGAAGAGATAATGCCCTCTTTTTCAAGAATAGCAGATACATCCGCAGTGCTCATGCCATCTTTAATTTTGAGCTTGTACGTTTTGACTTTGTCTGTTTTCGTGTCTGAGCTACTGTCATCGGTCAACGATTTCTCTTTTGAATCAAGAAGTTTTTGATATTCATCACGGTTCACAGAAACCATTTTTTTAGAATCAAGGTAATTGTTCACGTCTTGTTCAGTTACTGTTTTATTATCTTTTACAGCAGCGGCCTGGTCTTCGTCAGTCAGATAAAAAACAGCTGCAAGAACGGCTGTCGCTAAAATGATGCCGCCAGCAAATGCCTGAATGCCCCGTTTTGTCATACGAGCACCTTCTCATTATCTTTGATAATCGTATTCACGTCTTCCACTGATACATGCTCAGCTTTAGCAATCGCTTCAGCTGACATACCGTTATTATATTTAGAAAGTATTTGTTTAGCGATTTTTTGATTGATGTCGTTCTGCTTTGATTTGCGAATGACAAGGTTTGTTTCCAGTAATTCTTCCTCAAGCACTGTCATTTTCTTTTTGAGCTTGTAAATTTCCTGCATCGCAGAAAGCTGCAGTGTTTCGAGCTCCTGTTCTACATCTTTCATCGGGTCTCTTTGAGAATATGAGAATGCAATTAGCGCTATACTGACGATAAACAACGCAATAATAGCAATTTCCACGTTTCATCACCTTCTATTCTTTTTTTATCCTTCTTTTTTATACCATAAAACCAATAGTTTCTAAAGGAATTCGCGAAAAAAACGAGATTTTGTCGAGAAATCTTTCTTTGCTTCTTCTTTATGTAATGGTTTAATAGGAACACGAAGTGAACGATTGGAAAGGAGAAATGTTAGGAGTCCATGGATAAACACCCATTTCCCTATAATATACGACATAAGCTTGCCTTTTTTAGGGACACATTCGACATGATCATTCAAAACGCTCACACCCTGACCGTAAGCTGGGAAATCTCAGAAGAAACAATGCGGCTGGCTGAAGCGGTCCTTTTCGAAAAAACGCAGGATATGATAAAAGAATTGCGCATTGTCATCAAAAGAAAAGACATTGAAGCTGTCAGGACAAAACGCACAACGTATGATAAAGGCGAATGGACGATTAGACAGGCGGCTGGTGATGCTGTATATCGGGCTGAATACAGAATTGTGAATTCAATGAATGTCTCTCTCAAGCTTGCCGGTACAGACGACATCTATCTTGATGAAAATGGGATTCGTCATATAAGCAGCTTTCAGATTGAGGAAGCGCACACCAGATGGGAGGAGCAATTTTCTGCATACACCTGTTATGGGAGAGGGGAGAGAGAACGGTGAACATTCTCATGCTTTCACCCGAACATCCCGATGAGCCGAAAAGTGGGCTCGGTGTGCATTTAAACCGCCTCATTTCCTATTTAAACCCTCAAATCAACATTACGGTTTGTACTCCGAGCGGGCAGCTGTTTTCGTATGCGAAGTTTGAAGATTACATAGCTGATGCTAACTTTACAATGGTTCGCCATGTGTTATCACGCAATGAACGCTTTGATCTGATTCATGCCCATGATGACACAACAGCCCCTGCCGCCCAGTATTTGAAACAACGGCTTGGTCTTCCGCTTGCTGCGACAATCCACGGCCTTGAAAGCGAAAGGAAGAAGGTGTGCCGAGAAGCCCCACACCCATACAGGCTCAAGACCGAACGGCTCCTTATTGAATCCGCTGATGCATTGATCGTATTAAGCACATTTATGAAGCGGTCTCTTGATAAGGCGGCACATAAAAAATTAACCGTTATCCCGAGTCCTGTATCGATGGAGGAAGAGAAGGGGAAAATCCCAAGAAGCATGAATAGAAGATTTCTCTTTTCATATGGAAGGTTTGTTCCGGAAAAAGGATTTTCGCAGCTGTTAAAGGTGTTTGCCATCTTGAAGCAGCGTCAGCCTGACCTCTATCTTGTGCTGGCTGGGGAGGGGCCGTCGCTGTCCTGCTATGAGAAATTGGCTGCGGCATATAACCTGAAGGATCGCGTCATGTTCCTGCCGTTTCTCAATAGGAAAGACATCAGAACGTTACTGTCTCAATGTGAAATGGCTGTTTTCCCTAGTTCTTATGAACCGTTTGGGCTTGCCGCGCAAGAAAGCATGGAACAAGGTGTGCTGACTGTCGTTTCTCAGTCGGGTGGTTTTTGTGATTATGCCGTTCATGACAAAACGGCAATCATCGCTGATTTTACGCTCGTACAGGAAGCGGCTGATCTGCTGGACAGTTTTTTTAAAGACCAGGGAAAAGCCCGCCGGATAAAAGAAGCTGGCAGACAACAAGTGTTCAAGCTCCACCACCCCCGACTCATTATGTCATCATATTTGCAGCTTTATGAGCGTATCTTCAATAATTCAGCAATTCATTGAAAAACAGCCTAGCATTCCGTCCATTATAGTGGTATTATATATAAGTCTGAATAAGTAAATGATTTTAGTTTGGAGGGAAAATAATGCGCGTTAATATTACTTTGGCTTGCACTGAATGTGGTGAGCGTAACTATATTTCTAAAAAGAACAAACGCAACAATCCAGACCGCGTTGAATTTAAAAAATATTGCCCACGTGATAAAAAATCTACGTTACACCGTGAAACAAAATAACAGCCTTGCTGTTTGAGGTGTAAGAAAAAAGCCAGAGCTTTGAAAAAGGTTCTGGCTTTTTTTCTATTCCGAGGGGGATGAGAGATGAAATCACAATTAAGAAAAAAGACGCTGGAGGCACTGTCTGCTTTATCAAATGAAGATCTGCTTCAAAAAACGGAACGTATGTATAAGTACTTGTTTTCTCTGCCGGAGTGGCAAAATGCCGGCACCATTGCCGTCACTATTTCCAGAGGATTAGAGATACCGACGCGTCCTGTCATTGAGCAGGCTTGGGAAGAAGGGAAACAAGTTTGCATCCCAAAATGCCATCCGGACACGAAGAAAATGCAATTTCGCACATATCAGACCGATGATCAGCTCGAAACCGTTTACGCCGGACTGCTCGAGCCGGTAATTGAAAAAACAAAAGAAGTAAACCCATCACAAATTGACTTGATGATCGTTCCAGGTGTTTGTTTTGATGTTAACGGGTTTAGGGTCGGCTTTGGAGGCGGCTATTATGATCGCTATTTAAGTGAATATGAAGGGAAGACAGTCTCTTTGCTTTTGGAGTGCCAGTTGTTTGCGCACGTACCCAGTCTGCCGCATGACATCCCGGTACATAAGCTGATAACAGAGGATCGGATTATTTCTTGTTTTTCATAACTTTCATGTCCCTTATTCGAGAATAAATAAGGTAGAATAACAAACCCTATTGGCAGGAGGGATATAATGAAAAAACTTTTGATATATGCCATTTTCGCGGTTTCTGCCGTCATGTTTTATCAAAATCGCTACCGTCTTATGAATACTGTACTCAGCCAGCCAGGAATCAGGCGGTCTTTTATCCATTTGTTTTTAAGAATTCCATTTATCCGCAATAAGTTTATACAGCAAGCTTTCTAAAATCCCGTGAAAAACGGGATTTTTTGCTTTCAGTAGGCGTTTCGGAGCGCCAGCTGTTATAATGAAAAAAAACTATTGGAGCGGTAAACATGTTTTTGCTGGAGTATACATATTGGAAAATTGCGGCGCACCTGGTGAATAGCGGGTATGGCGTCATACAAGCCGGTGAGTCAGATGAAATATGGCTGGAAGCTCCGGACAAGTCCTCTCATGATCTAGTTCGTCTATATAAGCACGATCTTGATTTCCGTCAAGAAATGGTTAGAGACATCGAAGAGCAGGCCGAACGAGTAGAACGAGTCAGACATCAATTGGGCAGACGAAGGATGAAGCTGCTGAATGTGTTTTTTTCAACGGAAGCCCCTGTTGATGACTGGGAAGAGATTGCAAAAAAAACTTTTGAGAAGGGAACTGTGTCAGTTGAGCCGGCAATCGTTAGAGGAACGATGCTTCGAGATGATCTTCAAGCGGTTTTTCCATCATTTCGTACAGAAGATTGTACAGAGGAACACATTTCGTTTGAAGACTCGCAAATGGCGCGAGAACGCTTCCTTTCGCTAGTGCTGAAACAAGAAGAACAGAGAAAAACTGAAGCGGCGGTTTTTCAAAACGGAAAACCGATTTTTACATATTTATTTATTGCGCTTCAGATCCTGATGTTTTTCTTGCTCGAAATAAACGGAGGCAGCACTAATACGGAGACGCTGGTCGCTTTTGGAGCAAAAGAAAACAGCCTGATTGCACAAGGAGAATGGTGGCGGCTTCTGACACCCATTGTGCTTCACATCGGCATAGCGCATTTAGCTTTTAATACGCTGGCTTTATGGTCGGTTGGTACAGCGGTTGAGCGGATGTATGGATCGGGCAGGTTTTTGCTGATTTATCTGGCTGCTGGCATTACGGGTTCGATTGCGAGTTTTGTGTTCAGCCCGTATCCTTCGGCAGGGGCATCAGGAGCCATATTCGGATGCTTAGGTGCATTACTGTATGTTGCTTTGTCTAATCGAAAAATGTTTTTAAGAACCATAGGAACCAATATTATTGTCATTATTATCATCAATCTGGGCTTTGGTTTTGCAGTTTCGAATATTGATAATTCAGGACATATCGGCGGCTTGATTGGCGGCTTTTTCGCTGCAGCGGCATTGGGGTTGCCCAAAGCCAGAGCCTTTGGAAAAAGATTGTTGTCAGCGGTTTTGCTGATTGCTTTGGCTGCCGGATTTTTATATTACGGATTGCATTCGCCTTCACACCAGGAGTCAGCGCTGATTCAGCAGGCAAGCGAGCTGTATCAGGAAGGAAAGTATGAAGAAGTAACAGAATTGCTGAACGGAGAAGCAGCGCAAAAAGATGCCTCTGCCGATCTTTTGAAAATTCTTGCTGTTTCTGATATTAAAATCGGCGAATATGATCAGGCGGTTTCCCTTTTGGAACGAGCAGTGAAAAAAGAACCTAAAGACCATGCCTCATATTACAATTTAGCCTTATTGTATGCGGAAAAAAATGAGCTTGCACAAGCAGAAAAGGCTATCAGGCTGGCTTTAAAATTGGAGCCGAAGGAGCAGCGCTACAAGGAGCTTCAGCAACAAATTGAAAACAATAAAGAATCATAAAGGTGGAATATGGAAAGGAGGCTGGCTTTTTTGTCAGCGTTTTCTTCTTGACTGACCGCTTCCTTATGAATACGCTTATGATAGTTAAGTTCAAGAAATGGTGAGGAAAATGAATACATTTTATGATGTGCAGCAGCTGTTAAAAACGTTTGGCCACATTGTTTATTTTGGAGACAGAGAGCTTGAAATTGAGTTTATGCTGGATGAATTAAAGGAATTATACATGAACCACATGATTGAAAAGGAGCAGTGGACCAGAGCGGCAGCTGTCCTTCGAAAAGAATTGGAGCAAACAAAAAACGGAAGAGATTTCTATAAAGGCTAAGGTGATAAAAATGGACGAGATATGGTTTGCGGGCATTGACCTGGGAGGAACGACGATTAAACTCGCTTTTATTAATCAATATGGCGAAATTCAGCATAAGTGGGAAGTTCCGACTGATAAAACCGGCGACACGATTACTGTCACAATTGCAAAAACAATCGACAGCAAGCTGGATGAGCTGCAAAAACCGAAGCACATCATCAAATACATCGGAATGGGTGCACCAGGCCCTGTAGATATGGCGGCAGGAGTTGTTTATGAAACAGTAAATCTAGGGTGGAAAAATTATGCTTTAAAAAACCATCTGGAGACAGAAACCGGCATCCCAGCTGTTATAGAAAATGACGCGAATATTGCTGCGCTCGGGGAAATGTGGAAGGGAGCGGGTGATGGCGCAAAAGACGTCATTCTCGTGACGCTTGGCACAGGAGTTGGCGGCGGCATCATTGCAAATGGTGAAATTGTACATGGCATAAATGGCGCCGGCGGAGAAATCGGCCATATTTGCAGCATCCCTGAAGGCGGAGCGCCCTGCAACTGCGGCAAAACGGGCTGTATCGAAACAATTGCTTCAGCAACCGGAATTGTAAGAATTGCAAAAGAAAAAATAGCAAATGCTAAAAAGACGACATGTTTAAAAGCAACCGAACAATTGTCAGCGCGGGATGTGTTTGAAGCGGCGGGTGAAAATGATGAAATTGCCCTTGAGGTGGTTGATTATGTAGCCAAGCACCTTGGTTTGGTGCTCGGAAATTTGGCAAGCTCGCTTAATCCATCCAAAATCGTTCTTGGCGGCGGCGTATCGAGAGCCGGAGAACTGCTGAGATCAAAAGTTGAGAAAACATTCCGCAAATGCGCGTTTCCGCGGGCGGCCCAAGCTGCTGATATTTCAATCGCAGCACTTGGAAATGATGCCGGCGTTATCGGAGGCGCTTGGATCGCTAAAAATGAATGGCTGAAACATCAAAATTGTTAAAATTGTGTAAATGAAATTGATTTTTTGTTGTGCTCAGGTTAAGATTTAATTTGATGTGTTAATGAGAATGTTGGGAATAGACTGATTTTTTGAGCGTGCTGCATAGGAGGTTGAAATGCGAAAAACGTTTTTTTCGAAGATTTCATTTATGCTGATTGCCATTTTATTGATGTGGCTGAAAACGTATGCTGTTTACAAAACCAGTTTTCATATTAAAATCGACAATCTAACACAGGAATTTATTCTGTTTATCAACCCATTGAGTTTTTTGTTGCTTATTTTTGGCCTCAGCCTGTTTTTAAAAGGCAAAAACAGAAATCGCTACATTATCGCGATGAGCTGTCTTGTCACGTTTGTATTGCTGGCAAATATGGTTTTTTACCGTTTTTACAATGATTTCTTAACAATCCCTGTTCTTTTTCAAACGAGCAATATGGGTGATCTCGGAAGCAGCATCGGAACACTTCTTGAGCCGACAGACCTCCTATTAGCTGTAGATATTGCGGTTTTAATATGGCTTCACATCCGGCAAAAAGCTTTTCAATCGGACATTCCCTCAACGAAAAATGAACGGGCGGCTTATTTTTTGTTCGTTGCTTCTGTTTATTTCTTCAACCTGGGCTTGTCTGAGGCGGAAAGACCTCAGCTATTGACACGCTCATTTGACAGAGAAATGCTTGTTAAAAACATTAGCCTGTTTAATTTTCATATTTACGATGGCGTTCTTCAGTCAAAGCAATCCGCACAGAGAGCGTTGGCAGACAGCAACAGCCTGACGGAAATTGAAAACTACGTAACCGCTAATGCGAAGGATGCCAACAAACGCTTATTCGGCGCTGCAAAAGGAAGGAACGTCATTCTCGTATCCTTAGAGTCGACGCAAAGCTTCGTGATTAATGAAAAATTGAATGGAGAAGAAATCACGCCTTTTCTGAATGACTTTATAAAACAGAGCTACAACTTTAATAATGTTTACCACCAAACAGGCCAGGGGAAAACCTCGGATTCTGAATTTATCGTGGACAATTCACTGTATCCGCTTGGACGAGGTGCCGTGTTTTTTACGAATGCGGGCAATCAATATATGGCCGCTCCTGAAATTTTGAAAAACAGCGGATACTATTCAGCGGTGCTCCACGCTAATAATAAGAGCTTTTGGAATCGTGATTTAATGTACGACTCATTTGGATATGATTCGTTTTTTGATATTAACTCGTATGATGTAACTGACGAAAATTCAGTCGGCTGGGGACTTAAGGATAAAGAATTTTTTGAGCAGTCTTCAGAGCTGATGAAAAATCTGCCTCAGCCGTTTTACTCGAGGCTGATTACACTGACGAACCACTTCCCGTTTGATCTTGATGAAGAGGATCAATTGATTGATGAATATGATTCAAGCAGCCAGACGCTAAATAAATATTTTCCGACAGTGCGTTATCAGGATGAGGCGCTGAAACGGTTTATCGAAAAGCTGAAGGAAGACGGATTATACGACAACTCTGTTATTGTATTGTACGGTGACCATTATGGTATATCAGAAAACCATAATGAAGCGATGGGGCAGTTTTTAGGAAAAGAAATAACCCCATTTGAAGAGGTACAGCTCCAAAAAGTGCCGCTGGTCATTCATATTCCGGGTATTACTGATAAAAAGCCGCAAACCATTGAAACAGTAGGCGGGCAGATTGATATCAGGCCGACGCTGATGAATCTTTTAGGGATTGATACGAAAGATCAAATTCAATTCGGCAACGATCTGCTTTCAGACGAAAAACTGGACTTTACGGTGCTCCGGGACGGGAGCTTTATCACAGATCAGGTTGTTTATACAGACGGTGCGTGTTATGACAAAGAGACGGGAAAACCGTTAGAAGAGACAAAACAATGTGAAGCATTTGCTGATAAAGCAAAACAGGAGCTATCACTTTCTGATGAAATCATTTATGGGGATTTGTTGCGATTTTATGACCAGAAAAGGCTGGACAATTCGTCAAAACGGAAAGAAAAACAAATGCTTGATCAGGCATCGTAATCACAATGTCTCCCGCGTCAAAGTGAGCGGGAGGCTTTCTTTTTTTAAATACGCTGTCATATAGTAACAAAAAAGGGGGATGATGATGGCGTTTATTACGGTGAAACCTGCGATCAAGAACAATTTGGCCAGAGTGGCGAAAGAACTGAAGATAGACGAGGAATTGCTTAAAAGTGCAAATCGCTCCGCACAAAAACATCAATTGTATTGCCCTGGTTATGTGATAGAGGAGCATAGCGACAAAGAGCTTCAAACCATTCAGGACATAAAGCGCTTTTTACAGCCTCGGCAGCTGGAACTTTCTGATAGCTGGATTGAGCAAGAGAAAATCTATGATGATTCAGCTGTTGAAAAGGAAATAAAGAAGATTATTGATGTTTTTCCGTTTGTCTCATGCCGGGAAATTGGCCGTTCTGTACTCGGCAGGCCTATCTGGGAGCTGAAGGCTGGTGGGGAGCATGCCGTAAAAAAGGTCCATATGAACGCGTCATTTCATGCGAATGAGTGGATTACAACGTCTGTCCTGCTAAAATGGTTTAAGGAATACTGTATGTCATTATGCTGCAATTCGCCTTTCTTTGGCTTTTCTCCCATGAAGCTGTTTAACAGCACATCCTTATCCCTCGTTCCTCTTGTCAATCCGGATGGCGTTGATCTTGTTTTAAACGGATCAGAAGTCATGGGAGCCAGAAGAGATGAGCTCGAAAGGCTAAATGAACATCGTCCGAATTTTAATGAATGGAAGGCGAATATAAACGGGGTTGATTTAAATAAACAATTTCCATCATTATGGGAAATTGAAAAATACCGAAAACCGACAGCACCCAGCTACCGCGATTTTCCGGGAATCTCTCCGCTTACGGAGCCGGAATCTATTGCGATGTACCGGCTGATCACGGAGAATCCGCCTGACAGACTGCTGGCTCTTCATACTCAAGGAGAAGAAATTTATTGGGGCTATAAAGGCCTTGAGCCTGAGGAATCTTCTGCCGTCATAAAGGATTTTGAGGAGTTAAGCGGGAACATTTATAAGGGAGTAAGGGATATAGACAGCTATGCTGGATTTCGTGATTGGTTTATTCACCATTATTTTAAGGAAGGGTATACGGTGGAACTTGGAAAAGGCCAAAATCCTTTGCCGTTTCAGCAGTTTTCACACATATATAACGCCACAAACGGCATCTTGTGGAGGGCGTTATTTTTTCATGAGTAACTGAAACTTTTTCTTTTTTCTGCCGAAGCAAATATGAGAGAATAAAGATGATCGGAGGGGAATGCTGATGAGATCAGTTTGTTTTATTCTGCTGACGGTATTGCTGTTTAGTCTATCGGCATGCGAACCATCTCATCAGCAGCAAAAACAGGCATCGGCGGCAAAAGATGAGAAAAAAGACATCATACCGCTTTCCGCGGAAAAAGCGGATGGGGCGGAAGGCTGGCTGAATAACAGCACAATATTATATACTGCGTCTAATCCGACGAAAACAGAGCTTTTTGCGTACCGCATCTTTACAGGCAAAGCGAAAAAGCTCTATCAAACGGATGGTCAAATCGTTGATGTTCAAATCAATGCGAGGGAGCAGATGATTCTGCTGCAAATCACACATAGCCAAAAGACGGCAGTGGTTTTGCTTAATGCAGAAGGGGAGACGCTTTACGAAAAAGATTACGAAACGTATGAGCTTGAGGCTGCTTGGAATCAGTATGATCCTTATCAAATGATGGTTACGGAATTCAATGAAAACTGGGATTTCCATACATATCAGGTGAATGCTAAAAAAGGCGAATCTTTCTTAAGTCCGGTACAGGTTCCGTTCATTCATTGGACATCCAAAAATACATTTGATTATGTAAAAGAGGAAAGAGACGATAAAACAGGGCCTTTATATACGTTCGATACAGCTTCTAAGATGGAACAGAAGCTTGAGGATGACGTTCTATTCTTCGATTCTTTCCTTCAAATGAGCTTTACTGTCAAATCAGCTTCCGGAGGAAAAGGGACGTATCAGTTTAAAACGCCGCAATCAACATCACCTGTTACAGCGAAATGGCCGCTCCAAGCGAAATATACAAGTTTGGCTCCAATGGAGTATGACTATGATGAAACAGGAGGCCTGTTTTATACATTCAAACAAAGCGGCGATGCATATAAGCTCGCAGCAGTCGATGTAGCATCGGGAGAGACAAAAGATCTTGTGTCTCTGCGGGAAATGGAGCCGATTCAAATATCTCCGAACGGGAAATATGCGTTATACGGCTTTCATTTTGAGCAAATTATTTTATTGAAATCACATGAAACGAAGCAACTTATCATTGATCAAAAGGAGATGGAATAACGATGGCTATCGCAGATGTAACCATTATCCCAATCGGTACGGAAACACCCAGTGTCAGTGCTTACGTAGCCGATGTGCAAAAGATATTAGAAGGATATCAAGCAGAAGGGAAAATCAAATATCAGCTGACACCGATGAATACGCTGATCGAGGGAGAACTCAGTGACCTTTTTGCAGTCATTCAGGCAATTCACGAAGCGCCATTTCAAAAAGGATTGCACAGAGTGGCAACGAATATCCGTATCGATGACAGGCGTGACAAAAAAACGACGCTTGAGAGCAAAATAGAAAGTGTCAATAAACATTTACAGCCATAAAAATAAACCTGTATCCGATCGGATACAGGTTTTAATGTGCGGTTGGATACCCGCTGTTTATTACGGTCATCACGGTAAACCATCCAAAGACAAATAAGGTGGCACCGGCTAATAAAAACCCGAGTATATTTTTATTTCTAACAGAACGCAAGACTCCCCATAAAGCGAAAAGAGCGACAAGGCCGAAAATCACGACAAGTAACATAACACAGCCCCCTTTACATTGAAAAACCTGCAATTCTTTCCAGTTTTATTCTACCTGTTTTTTATAGGTTTGTCGATAGCGTTTTCAATGCGATTGTTTGAATCTTTTTTAAAAAAACCTCATAATAAGAGCATAAAAAAG
Source organism: Bacillus sp. FSL L8-0358 (assembly GCF_038593095.1). Lineage (NCBI taxonomy): Bacteria > Bacillati > Bacillota > Bacilli > Caryophanales > Bacillaceae > Bacillus > Bacillus sp. FSL L8-0358. Next base: position 2,432,933 of record NZ_CP151962.1, on the reverse strand, counting down.
AAAGAGGTGATAATAGTGAAATGGAGACGAATGCCAGTAGGGCCGATTCAAGCGAACGCATATTTTCTTATCAGTGATGATCAATGCCTGATTTTTGATCCGGGCGGCGAGGGACATAAAGTCAATCAATACATAAAAGAAAAAGGGCTGACGCCTTTAGCCATTTTGCTTACACATGCCCATTTTGACCATATTGGGGCGCTTGATGAAGTGAGAGAAAAATGGGATATCCCTGTTTACCTGCATCAAAATGAAAAAAATTGGCTTACGGATGCTTCTTTAAACGGCTCCGGCATGCTGCGAGGGATAGAAGTCACAGCTAAGCCTGCAGATCATCTAATTGAAGGTGACGGTGAGTTGAATATCGGGCCGTTTCATTTGGAAACATTATTTACGCCGGGACATTCACCAGGCAGTGTGTCTTACTACGTGAAAGATGCAGACTTGGTCATCTCCGGTGATGTTTTGTTCCAAGGCGGTATAGGACGTACGGATTTAATAGGCGGCGATCAAGAGACGCTGCTGACGTCCATTCATGAAAAACTGCTTACGCTTCCGGAACACACGCTGGTGTTAAGCGGCCATGGACCTGAAACAGACGTACTGACTGAGCAGGACCAAAATCCGTTTTTAAATGGTTTTTCATTGTAAAAAAAGAGACAAACCGATAAGGTTTGTCTCTTTCTGCATTTAATGGCCTCCGCCGCCGGGCACCATAATAAAAATTGAGTAATATGTAAAGCCGGCGAAGAAAATTGTTAAATAAGCGCCAAAAATATAAATATACATGCGTTCGGTTAAGTTCAAATACGATAGAAACACAAATAAGATCGTCTGTCCAAAAAATAAAAGGGAAGCATCTTTCATATCACCTAAATAAAACATGACTGCAAAAATTCCCGTCCAAAATCCTAACACCCGGAACATGCGATTCATTTTTATCCCCTCCCGAGAGTCCCTCTGACTGTTATTATAATAGATCACACCTAGAAATGTAAACATTTTCATTATTAATATACAAATGGAATTTGTCCCTTTGATTGTGTTTTCTATTGTATGAATGTTTTTTAAAAAATAATCCGAAAAAAGTTCTGTAAATGGTTTAAATGAAAAATGATCCGGGTAGTTATTCTACAAAGAGATGGTTAACTGAGGAGGAAAAAACGAATGGAACAACAATTAACTTTTTACTCATATCCAAGCTGCACGTCATGCCGAAAAACAAAACATTGGCTTAAAGCACATCAAATTGAATTTAACGAACGGCACTTATTCAGAGAAACCCCGACAAGAGAAGAATTAAAGTACATTTTATCGTTAACGACAGAAGGAATTGATGAAATTTTGGCGACAAGAAGCCAGACTTTCAAAAATTTAAATTTAAACATTGAAGAAATGACGGTAAATGAGGTGCTGGAACTTTTAATCGAGAAGCCGAAGCTTTTGCGACGCCCGATTCTAGTAGACAACAAAAAGCTGGTGATTGGTTATAACCCGGGAGAACTGTTGAAGTTATCGAAGAAGAAAACGGTTCATCAATCTGCATGATGAAAAACCGAAGATCCGCTGATTTATACGAATCAGCTTATCTTCGGTTTTTCACCTGTTCAGAAACTGGGCTAGCTGGATTCGAACCAACGATCACGGAGTCAAAGTCCATTGCCTTACCGCTTGGCTATAGCCCATTGAATATAAACATAGTATGTGTAAAGGCAGACGCGTTATACATATATAGCGTACATTTTTCAAAAACAGGAGGTAACTCATTAAGATGATAGCTCTTGATCAGCACTTAACAGAGCACAAAGAAGATATCACGCAACAATGGCTGGAAGTTTGTACGTCAAAAGGCAGCTGGCTGTATTCAGCGAAAGATCAGCAAAAACTAGAACAAAAGTTAAAAGACCAGCATGAATTATTGGTGACCATCGTAGCAAAATCCCTTAGAAAAGAAGACGTAGAGGATGAGCTCAACCGGTGGTCTCTTCAATGCGCCAGAGACCGTGCCGTTCATGAAGTGACGGTAACAGAAAGTGTCGGCCAGTTTAACACCTTCAGGCATATCATGTTTGAATGGATTCAGAAATTCAGCGAAGCTTCTTCTCAAGACATCAGCATTCAGGATTTTTATGAGTGGAGCCGGATCTTGAATCAAAACATTGATGAGATCATCGAAGTGTTTACGGAAGAATATCACCAGGTGACCATGATACAATTAAACGCGCAAAAAGAAATGATTAATGAATTGAGTGCGCCGATTATGCCGATTACTGATGGAATTGGGATTCTTCCGCTTGTCGGTGAGATTGATACGTACAGAGCGAGGACGATTTTGGAGTCTGTGCTGGAGCAGTGCTCAGCGTTAAAGCTCTCGTATTTATTTTTAGATATTTCGGGCGTTCCTATCGTTGATACCATGGTAGCCTATCAAATTTTTAAAGTGATTGACAGCACCAAATTGCTCGGCATTGAGACGATTATTTCAGGAATCAGGCCGGAAATTGCCCAAACTGTCGTGAAGCTGGGTCTAGATTTTTCGAATGTGAAAACCGAGCAAAGTCTTGCTAAAGCCCTGGCCAATAAAGGGTTTAAAATAAAAGAGTGTTGATGCCTTTGCCATGTTTATCTTGAAAGATAGCAGCTGAACAGCCTTTCACGGGCTATTCAGCTTTTTTAACTTCTATAAATAAAATGTGATGGCTGTTGATGTCTTTTACCTTAAAAGAGTAGCCATCATATTCTATGGTACTTTCAGGCTCAGCGTCTATGTTTTGTGTCAAAAACCAGCCGCCCAAGGTGTCTACTTCTGCGTCTGATAAATCGGTTCCAAGCAGGCTGTTAACATCGCTGATTAATAATTTTGCATTTAACAAGTAGTGATCCTTTCCAAGTTCGCGGATATGAGGCACTTCATCCGCATCAAATTCATCACGGATTTCTCCTACAATTTCCTCGATAATATCTTCGACAGTGACCAAACCGGACGTCCCGCCATATTCATCTATGAGGATCGCCATATGAGTGCGTTCCTTTTGCATTTTCAGCAATAGTTTATAAATAGGAATCGTCTCAATGACATGGATAACGGGCTGTACGAAAGGTTCAATTTGATGCTTCTTGATTGAAAAATCTTTCGTCAGCATGGAAAACAGCACTTCTTTCATATTAATCACGCCAATGACGTTATCTTTATCCTCTCTTACAACCGGGTACCGGGTATATTTTGTTTGCTTGACTGTTTCCTGAAGATTTGAAATGGAGTCTTCATCTAGTGACAAACTAACCATTTCATTTCGCGGCACCATAATTTCCTTTGCCATTCGTTTATCAAAGGTGAAGATATTATTCATGTACTTTAATTCACTTTTTCTGATCTCGCCGCTTTTATAGCTTTCAGCCAATAGGACCCGAAGTTCTTCCTCTGTATAAGCCAGCTCATGCTCTGATGCCGGCTTCAGCCCAAACACTCCTGTAATCAATCGGGCAGAGTGGTTCAACAGCCAAATGAATGGAAACATGATCTTATAAAACCAAATAAGCGGTTTAGCGAACAACAAGGTAATGCTTTCTGCTTTTTGAATGGCGAAACTCTTTGGCGCCAGTTCCCCAATAACGACATTTAAATACGTAACCGCTAAAAATGCGATGACGAGTGAAAGCAGGTGGGTAAGCGATTCATTTAAGCCTGCTTTATGAAAAAGCGGTCGAAGCAGAGTTTGCACAGTCGGTTCCCCAAGCCATCCCAGTCCTAAAGCTGCGACTGTGATGCCTAACTGACAGGCTGATAAATATTCATCAAGGTGAGTGATGACATGCTTTGCCGCTTTAGCACCTTTCTTTCCTTTTGCGACAAGCTGATCAATTTTGGACCGCCGCACTTTTACGATTGAAAATTCTACGGCAACAAAAAATCCTGTTAACAAAATGAGAATAGCGACTGCTAGTAAATTGACAAATTCCAAAACAACTGCCTTCTCCAAGGAAGGCATGCACCTCCCTTTTCCGATGTCTTTCTACATTCCATACCACCTGAAAATGCTCATAAAACATGTGTTGAAGCGGCAGACTGGTTTAGTGACGCGGTTATTGGGCAATTAAAGAATAAAGAACAAAAGTTTGGAGGATCTTGACATGAAGGCACATACAGGAAAGGATTGGTTTTGGTACCAAATGGGGCCTCAAGAAAGAAGTAAGGCAAGGGATCTAATCCATTTTTCTCACTGGCCTCAGTGTGAAAAGTGGTTTGAAAATAACCATCACGTTAATTTTTTGAGAGTAGATACAACTGAGACGGAAAATGAAGCGGTATTTGGGTCGATTGTTTATGATCAGGGGCTTGGTGAAGAAAAAGACCATACTGTTTTTCACTTTTATATCACCAGACAATATTTTTTTACAATCAACTTTGACTTTTCGATTTTGAGAGAGATTAAAGGAAAAGAAGTTGTCCGGCAAATGGAAAGAGCGGACAATGCGATAGAGGGGTTTTTAATTCTTCTCGGCGAGCTAATGAATGCGTATTTAATCGGTGTTGATGAATTTGAAGTAAAGCTGAGAAAGCTTAGATGGCAGATTAAAGACGACAATAGCAAAAGCATTTTAAACCGCGTCCATCTCCTGCGCCATGAACTGATGATTTGGAAAAACTTGATATTAAGCGCTAAAAAAATTGAAATGGCGTTGAAAGAAACCTTTTTACCTCAAAATGAAGAGAAAAAGGATTATCAGCGGACACAACTGAAAATTGACAGGGGATTTACATACATCAGCGAATTTGAAGGAGAGCTTAACAATCTGCTGCATTCAGAGGAAGTCATTACCTCACATAGGGGGAATGAAATTGTAAAAGCACTGACCATTTTCACGACGCTTTTTACGCCGATTACAGCTCTGGGTGCCTTATGGGGGATGAACTTTTCAGTGATGCCGGAACTGAATTGGAAATACGGATATCTCTTTTCTCTCTTATTGATTGTCACATCTACAGTTCTGATCTACCTCTATTTGAGGAAAAAAGGCTGGACGGGAGATATGCTGCAGGAACGGAAGAAGAAAAAGAAACCTCGGAAAAGGCGGACTCTATAGGATGTTTCATATTTTGTGCAGCGTGCCCCGCTTTTTCACCAGACATATCAGGGTGACCGGATACGATGTCAAGGCGCTTATGGCAGAGCATTAAATCCACAGTTTATCGATTCTTGAAAATGACCAAATGACCGGTATTGTTGCATTAGGCGACCTTTCCGTTGAAAAAGATACTGGTCAAAAAGCGAAAACAGCATAATGAAAATGGAATCAAGCAGGCATGGTGACCATGTCTGCTTTTTTATTATTGGGAAAATTGTAATGAAAGGGGCACATTCAGTTGAAAGTTTTTTTCTTGCCAGAAAGAATTGGTTTTTCAGCATATAACATCTCACAAAATCACGTTTTCCCTGTTTGATTACCGTTTCTTCTTTTTCTACAATATGCGTTGAAAGGAGAGGGAATCAAATTGGATTCAATAGAAAAGGTAAGCAAAAACTTGATTGAAGAGGCATATCTAACAAAGGCTTCTGATATTCACATCGTGCCGAGGGAGCGGGACGCTATCATTCATTTTCGTGTCGATCATGCCTTGCTGAAAAAAAGGGACATGAAAAAAGAAGAGTGCGTAAGGCTGATTTCACATTTTAAATTTCTTTCAGCAATGGATATAGGTGAAAGGCGAAAGCCGCAAAACGGTTCGCTTACGTTAAAGCTGAAAGAGGGAAATGTTCATTTAAGAATGTCAACGCTGCCCACAATTAATGAAGAAAGCCTCGTGATCAGAGTGATGCCCCAATACAATATCCCTTCGATTGATAAATTGTCGCTATTTCCGAAGACAGGAGCCACATTACTCTCATTTTTAAAACATTCCCATGGCATGCTCATTTTTACCGGGCCGACTGGTTCAGGGAAGACTACCACATTATACTCTCTCGTTCAATATGCAAAAAAACACTTTAATCGAAATATTGTCACATTAGAGGACCCTGTTGAAACAAGGGACGAAGATGTTCTTCAGGTTCAGGTGAATGAAAAAGCCGGTGTAACTTATTCCGCAGGTCTGAAAGCAATTTTGCGCCATGATCCCGATATGATTATTTTAGGTGAGATCAGAGACGCGGAAACAGCTGAAATTGCGGTGCGGGCAGCGATGACGGGACATCTGGTACTGACGAGCCTTCATACGAGAGACGCAAAGGGCGCAATTTACAGACTGCTTGAATTCGGTATCAATATGAATGAAATCGAACAGACTGTCATTGCAATAGCGGCTCAGCGCTTAGTTGATTTGGCTTGCCCGTTTTGTGAAAACGGATGTTCATCAGTGTATTGCCGCCAGTCACGAAATACCAGGAGAGCTAGCGTTTATGAGCTTCTTTACGGGAAAAATCTTCAGCAATGTATCCAGGAGGCAAAAGGAAATCATGCAAATTACCAATATCAAACGCTTCGTCAAATTATCAGAAAAGGAATTGCGCTCGGCTATATAACGACAAACAACTATGACCGGTGGGTTTATCATGAAAAAGATTAGAAAAGTCTGGTCGTTAAAGGATCAAGCCAGGTTATTAAAGCGGCTTGGTGAAATGACTGCGGGCGGATATACGCTTCTGGATGGATTACGCCTGATGGAACTTCAGATGAATAAGAGGCAGGCTGCTGACTTGACTGATACGGTCACTTGTTTGAGGGAAGGGGCTCCGTTTTATCAAGTACTAAAGAGTTTGTCATTTCATAAGGAAGCCGTAGGTATTTGTTATTTTGCTGAAACACATGGTGAACTGCCCGCTTCCATGATCCAGAGCGGAGAGCTGCTGGAACGAAAAATTGCACAGTCAGACCAGCTGAAAAGAGTGCTGCGCTATCCGCTTTTCCTCATTTTTACGGTCGCTGTCATGTTTTATATGTTACAGTCCATCATCATTCCTCAGTTTTCCGGTATCTATCAATCGATGAATATGGAAACCTCACGTTCAACCGATATGCTTTTTGCTTTTTTTCAGCATATTGATCTTGTGATCATTTTGTTGGCTCTTTTTACAGCAGGTATCGGGATTTATTATTGGCTTGTGTTTAAGAAAAAATCACCTGCCCGGCAAATGCTGATTTGTGTCAGGATTCCTTTGATTGGAAAGCTTGTCAAGCTGTTTAACAGCTACTTTTTTTCTTTGCAGCTAAGCAGCCTTTTAAAATCGGGCCTCTCAATTTATGACAGCCTTAATGCATTTAAACATCAAACGTTTCTCCCTTTCTACCGCTGCGAGGCTGAACAATTGATTGAACGGCTAAAAGCCGGTGAGTCAATTGAAGCCGCTATTTGTGGAAGCCCTTTTTATGAAGTTGATTTTTCAAAAGTCATATCTCACGGCCAGCTGAGCGGCCGATTGGATCGAGAGCTTTTCACATACAGTCAGTTCATATTGCAGCGGCTGGAACACAAAGCGCAAAAATGGACAGGCATCCTTCAGCCGATGATTTATGGATTTGTTGCAGCGATGATCTTACTTGTGTATTTATCTATGCTTGTGCCTATGTATCAGATGATGAATCAAATGTGAAAGGAAGAGGCTGATGAATGAGAAAGGATTTACACTTGTTGAAATGTTAATTGTGCTCTTTATTATTTCGATCTTGCTTTTAATTACGATACCGAACGTCACGAAACATAATCAAACCATTCAAAAAAAGGGCTGTGAAGGCCTACAAAACATGGTTAAGGCACAAATGACCGCATTTGAGCTTGATCATGAAGGACAAACTCCGAGCCTTGCCGATTTACAGTCAGAGGGCTATGTGAAAAAGGATGCTGTCTGTCCAAATGGGAAGCACATTATCATCACCGGCGGAGAAGTTAAGGTTGAACATTAAATTAAACGAGGAGGAGGGGTTTACCCTTTTAGAAAGTTTGCTTGTGTTAAGCCTTGCCTCTATCCTCCTGGTTGCCGTCTTCACTACACTTCCTCCTGCTTATGACAATACAGCTGTCCGACAGGCAGCAAGGCAGCTGAAAAATGATATTATGCTCACACAGCAGACTGCTATTTCCCGTCAACAAAGAACAAAAATTCTCTTTCATAAAAAAGAATATCAATTAGTCATTGGTGATACGGTCATTGAACGTCCGTATGCAACGGGACTATCTATAGAACTGCTGACATTAAAAGACCGTTTGGAATTTAATGAGAAAGGGCACCCGAATGCAGGCGGAAAAATACGAGTAAATGGCCATGCCGTTTATGACATAACAGTTTATCTAGGGAGCGGGAGAGTCAATGTGGAGAGAAAATAAAGGTTTTTCTACAATAGAAACAATGTCAGCGCTAAGCCTGTGGCTGTTTGTGCTGCTGACAGTCGTCCCCTTGTGGGACAAGCTGATGTCTGATGAAAAAATGGCGGAATCACGAGAAATTGGCTATCAGATGATGAATGAGAGCATTAGCAAATATGTCATGAGTGGTGAAGGAGCCGCGTCAAAAACGATTACAAAGAACAATCATATCTATGCAATGAAGTGGGAGGAGGAGGGTGAATATCAAAACGTATGTATCAAAGCCACAGCTTATAAAGAAAAATCATATTGCCTCAGCATCCTGCAGACAGAATGGCTACACGCTTCTTAACGTATTATTTTCGCTCTCAGTCTTTTTGCTCATATCAGGATCGTTAGCTGCGATTTTCCATCTGTTTTTGTCTCGACAGCAGGAACATGACGGTTTCACACAGCAAGAATGGATGATTTCGATAGAACAGATGATGAATGAATGCAAGGAGTCACAGGCAGTTAAGACAGCCGAGGATGGGAGCGTGTTAATCTGCACCAATCTTTCCGGACAAGACATCCGTTTTGACATTTATCACTCAATGATAAGAAAAAGAGTGGATGGCAAAGGGCATGTTCCGATTTTAGATCATATTACTGCCATGAAAGCTGATATTGAAAATGGTGTTGTTTTGCTGAAAATTGAGAGTGAGGACCAAAAAGTGTATCAAACTGCTTTTCCAGTCTATTCGTATTTAGGAGGGGGGTGAATGTACCGTACAAGAGGGTTTATTTATCCAGCTGTTCTTTTTGTGTCAGCGCTTGTGCTGTTAATCGTGAACTTTGCTGCTGCTCAATATATTTCACGCTGCATGTTTGAGAAGGAAACAAAAGAGTTATACATAGGAGAGAACTTGCTTCAAAATGGGGTGCTTCTTTCGATTCGGCATGTTCTAGAGGAACGGAAAGGCCAGGAGGGTACGCAGCAATTTCCATATGGACGGGTTTCTTATTACATTCATGATACATCGATAAAAGAACAAAAAGAAATCAACTTAAGAGTGTCAACGGAGTCGGGAACAGAAAGAACTGCACAGATCGTGTTTGATCAAAAACAGAAAAAACTGCTGAGATGGACAGAATAAAACAGTGTAAAGGGTATAAAAAAAGTCATGTGAGACAACACTTCATAATAATTGAATGATGAGGTGATCACGTGAAAACGAATGATTATGTTAAATATATGACGCAGCAATTTGTCAAATATATAGATACTCCGAGAGATGAGCGAAAAGAACGAAAAGAGGTGCGGAAAGAAACAAAAACGCCTGTTTCCCAGCAGTGGTTCGGTATTTTACCCTATGGCTTCCGACTTTGGCTGAAACGGAAAAAATAACCGCAAATAAACGAATAAGGTCCTTCAAAAAATGGAGGACCTTATTGATATTCTTCTAATATGGCAATTTTATTGACCTTTTGGCTATAAGGATCAAATGAAATCGTCACAAAAACGCCGAATTCTTTTGACCCTTCCCTCAGAGTTAAATGGTATTGCTTCACTGCTTCATCTTTTCTTTTACGGTCCCATACTTTTTGTTTGAACAGTACCTGTGCGAGCGGGTACCTTTTTTTTGCTTCTTTTACAGCAATCTCTTCCCATTTGGACATGTGGCGGGCGGTTACAAGCGGTATTTCTTCTGCGTGAGCGGCTGTGGTGCCAAAGACGAGAAGAGATAGACAAATCACACATTGTTTGATCATCATGCTGTCACCCTTTCTTTGTTTATTATTACCAAATAATAATTGTATATGCATTTAAATTCTCACATAACAATCCCAAAAATTTCAAAAAATGAAAAGATGAGCAATACTGAGCAAGACTTTGTAATATGACGAAAACATTCTTTTAAACGAACGAAATGAGCGATTTCGGTGTTTTAAAATCTATAAATCGTTGATTATACTCTACTTGTGCGGTTCTTTAAAGAGAACGACTGTCATATCAAGTTACAGTGTTTTACAGGAGGTAAGATATGTTTCGATTGTTTCACAATCAGCAAAAGACGAAGACGAAACTGAAAGTTCTGCTTATCTTTCAGCTTTCAGTCATTTTCAGTCTGACTGCCGCAATATGCTTACAATTTTCCGATGATACAAGCGCTGCTTTTCATGATATTGAAACATTTGATGTCTCACTTCAAACGTGTAAAGACTTTCAGCATACAGATAAAAACTGCCATTATGATAAACGCTGGGATCAAAGTGATTTGCACATATCAGATCAAACAGATACGAAAGGCACTGTATGCTCACCTTTCGCCTTATTTGCTGTGCTCGAAAATACAGGTGAGAAACTTAAGAAATCAAAGTGGAAGTGGGAGCTTCATAAGCTTAAAAATGCCCGCAAACCGTTAGAGGATGGGAACGTGATCGAAAAAGGATTTGTCTCCAATCAAATTGGCGATTCACTTTATAAAATTGAGACGAAGAAAAAAATGAAACCCGGCATTTATGCATTTAAAGTATATAAACCGGCAGGCTACCCGGCAAACGGAAGTACATTTGAGTGGTCGGAGCCTATGACGCTTGCAAAATGCGATGAAAAACCGACAGTCCCTAAAAAAGAAACAAAGTCGGACGTCAAAAAGGAGAATGAAACAACACAAAAGGATATACAGGAAAAAACAATGAAAGAAGAAACATCTCAAGAAGCTGTAACCAAAGAAAATGAAACTCAATCAGACCAGAAGGAAAGCGGGGAAGAGGATGAAAAAAGCAATGAAGCTGATCAGTAATATTTTATACGTGATCATCTTTACTCTTATTATTGTGCTGACACTTGTCGTGATTTCAACACGTTCATCCGGGGGAGAGCCGGCGGTGTTTGGGTATACGCTGAAATCAGTTCTGTCAGGTTCGATGGAGCCGGAGTTCAATACAGGTTCCTTAATATTGGTAAAAGAAATCGCTGATGTGAAAGAGCTCCAAAAAGGTGACGTTATTACATTTATGCAGGATGCAAATACGGCGGTCACCCACAGAATAGTTGACATAACAAAGCAAGAAGACCATTTGTTATTTAAAACAAAAGGTGATAATAATGCAGCAGCTGATTCAGCCCCTGTATCGGACGAAAATGTTCGCGCGCAATACACAGGTTTTCAGCTTCCATATGCAGGCTATATGCTTCATTTTGCCAGCCAGCCGATTGGAACGGCTGTATTATTGATTGTTCCCGGCGTGATGCTGTTAGTGTACGCTTTTGTGACGATCAGCAGCGCCATTAGAGAAATTGAAAGAAAGACAAAAGCCTTGGAAACAGATACAAAGGACAGCACCATGTCTACTTAACTTCAGTTGTAAACCTGGCAACAGGTTTCGATATAAAATCATTCAATAAAAGGGGAGTTTACCATGGGTATGAAAAAGAAATTGAGTTTAGGAGTTGCTTCTGCAGCACTAGGATTAGCTTTAGTTGGAGGAGGAACATGGGCAGCATTTAACGACATTAAATCAAAGGATGCTACTTTTGCATCAGGTACGCTTGATTTATCTGCTAAAGAGAATTCAGCGAGTGTGAACCTATCAAATCTAAAGCCGGGAGATAAGTTGACAAAGGATTTCCAATTTGAAAATAACGGATCACTTGCGATCAAAGAAGTTTTAATGGCGCTTAATTATGGAGATTTTAAAGCAAACGGCGGCAGCAATACATCTCCAGAAGATTTCCTCAGCCAGTTTGAAGTGACATTGTTGACAGTTGGAAAAGAGGGCGGCAATGGTTACCCGAAAAACATTATTTTAGATGATGCCAACCTTAAAGACTTGTATTTGATGTCTGCTAAAAATGATGCAGCGGCTACTGAAAAAATCAAAAAACAAATTGACCCTAAATTCTTAAATGCAAGCGGTAAAGTCAATGTAGCAACAATTGACGGTAAAACCGCTCCTGAATATGATGGTGTTCCAAAAACACCAACTGACTTCGATCAGGTTCAAATGGAAATCCAATTCAAAGATGATAAAACAAAAGATGAAAATGGGCTTATGGTTCAAAATAAATATCAAGGCAACTCCATTAAGCTTCAATTCTCGTTCGAAGCTACACAGTGGAACGGCTTGACAATCAAAAAGGACCATACTGATAAAGACGGCTATGTGAAAGAAAATGAAAAAGCGCACAGCGAGGATAAAAATTAATAACAGCCATAAAAAGAGACGGCCCAGTATTCATATACTGGGCCGTCTCGATGTTTATTGACAAAAGAGGAGTTAGTGCCTCTGCTCCGGCACTACTCCTCTTTTTGAGATTTTCTCCATTTTTGATAATCTAAAAATTCACGAAATTGTTTTTTCGATACCCCGGATGTCATCGCATCGCGAACCAATTTCTCCCATTCACTATCTAATTGACCATCGTATTCGGTTTCATGTTTCTCATCGAGCAAAGTATGAACCGAGACGTCCAGAACAGCGGAGACTTTTTCGAGAAATTGAATGGAGGGGTTCGTTTGTAGATTTCGTTCTATTGAGCTTAAATAAGACTTCGCTACCCCAGCTTTTTCAGCTAGTTCTGATAGTGAGTAGCCTTTTTCTTTACGGTATTGTTTAATACGCTGGCCAATCAATGTCATCACCTTCCTTGTGATATTATAGCACATTCAGAAAGGATTTACGGTATGACTTCTGGCTGCCGGACCAGGATGAGCAGACTTTTTGTTTAAAAGTAAATATTTTCGTATTTCTTCCGGGCTGATATTTGCCTCTTTGGCTTCCACCATTAATTCAACCCATTCTTGATCCAATTCAAAGTGCTCTTGTTTTGCATTCTTCATGCAGTTTCTCCTCCTAAAATACTTGTTTATGTATTTCAGCCAGTCCGGCCATGACTTATTGTATGCTTCATTAGTCTCTGGAAGTCATTTGCCATTAAATCGCCAGAATTTTTTTCCAATATACCTTTATTATAATCGTATTTTCTCAAAAAAAACGAGAATGATGTCGAATGGTAAAAAAGTTAGCTTGAAATATTATTTTGCAGATAAAACAATCCGCCATTTTCAATTTCAACTGATATCTTTGGTTGATACAAGGTTTTCAGCGCCTGTTTTTCTAGATGGTATTCTTCTGGTTTTTCTTCTATATGCTCGTAAAACTTATCAAGCAATGTCATATCATTCTTCCACCTGTTAACCGCCTGTTCCGCCCAGTCGGACGGCTCCTGCATAGCGGATTTGGAAATATAGTTTTCCATACGCTTAAGTCCGCTTTCTGGTTTGATCATAGGTGAAATGGTGAAGCAATAGTCACATATTTGAGACGTCAGTGAAAACTGGGTCAGCTTGCTTTGAAAATCTTCAATTATCGTTCCAGAGACTAGGTGAAGACCTAGTGACAATAACTTATCCTTTTTCATGTCGGACTGGTATGAAATCGTGACATTTATACCAAGCCAAGGCTGAAGTGGGACTTTAGCTCCGGCTGATTCAATTTTCTCATACATTCTGGTAAATCTCCCATTTTGTTTAACAGCTTTAAATATTTGAAAAAGACGCGGGGCCCCAAAATATATAAATTCACCATCTAGGTCTTTTGGCGCATTTTCTTTATCTGTAATAAAAGTGATTTTCATTGGATTCGGATCACCGCCTGTCTTCTCGCGCCAATGCCAGTAGAAAGGGCGGTTCATGATTTGTTTGTCCATTTCAACTGTAAGCTGCACTGTCATATAGCCTAAGCCTTGATCGACGATTTGGCAGCTGTTTGCTTGAAAAAAACGCAGCAGAAAATCGTGAACCTCTTGCTGTCTCACTAATAAAACCTCCTTACAGGCTAAGATCCTCTTTTTTCAGCAGGCAGCTGTTTTTTATAAGACAAAAATGAGGTTAAGTTATCCATTTTTATTTTCATTTCTTCTTCTGTTGCTGAGTGATACAAAATGTCATGAAGGTGCTCTTCAAAATTGTTCACTTGAATTTTCGTTAAAATATCATCAAGTTCACCGACCACTTTTTCAAACAAATGAATTTTTTCATATAAAAGCTTTAGAATATGCTCTTCCACCGTATGTTTTGTCGCCATGTTATAAATATGCACGTCACGCTCCTGCCCGAGTCTGTGAATTCTTCCGATTCTTTGCTCAAGTCGCATCGGGTTCCATGGCAGGTCATAGTTGATCATGTGATTGCAAAATTGCAGGTTAATCCCCTCACCGCCTGCTTCAGTTGCAATAAGGACTTGGATTTTTCCGCGGAAAAGATCCTTCATCCAGTCTTTTTTTCCACGTTTAAATCCGCCTCTAAACGGCACAGAACTGATGCCGTTTTGCTGAAGAAACCACTGCAGATAAATCTGGGTTGCACGGTATTCTGTAAAAATGATGACCTTATCGTCGATCTTTTTGATCAAGTCAACAACTTGAAGCGCTTTAGAGTTTTGTGTCACTTGATTGATGCGATCTATTAAAACTGAAATCGTATCCTCATCAATGGCAGGTGCTTGTTTCTCTTTTTGATCAAGCATCTTTTTCAGCGTCATATACACCGCTTCTCTGCTCGAACAGCATTCTCTTTGCAAGGTCATAATCGAGAACATGCTGGCTGGTTTATTGATACTTTCCTTCAAGCGAGAAATTTCATCATAAAGCGCCTGCTCTGATGGAGAAAATTGAATCGGCACTGTTTCAACATGGCGCTGTTTCCAATTCAGCCCTGTATCATGCCGCCTGTTACGGATCATGACTTTATTCACAAGATCTTTTAAATGTTCATGCGCTTCTAAACTGGATTTCTTCTTGGCGAACTCCTCCTGAAAGTGATTCTGACTGCCTAAATGGCCGGGTTTTAATAAGGACACCAAATTGAAAATCTCTTCGATACGGTTCTGGATTGGCGTCGCGGTAAGAAGCAGGCAATATTTTTTTACGAGATTCCGGACAAATTCATAGTTCTTCGTTTTGCTATTTTTCAGTTTGTGTGCCTCATCAATAATGACAAGATCATATGGGATAGACAGAACGATTTCTCGATGGGGCGAACGCTTCGCGGTGTCTATTGATGAGACGACAATATCGCATTGCTCCCACACATAGCTTTTCTTTTGTTCAACAGCCGGAATCAAAAATTTTTCCTGAAGCTCTTTGACCCATTGTGACACAAGGGAAGCGGGCACAAGGATCAAAATTTTTTTTGCTAACCCTCGAATCATATATTCTTTTAGAATCAGTCCTGCTTCAACCGTTTTCCCTAGACCAACCTCATCTGCTAAAATTGCTTTCCCGTTCATTTTTTCAACCACTTTTTGCGCCACTTCAAGCTGGTGGGGGAGCGGCGTAAAGGAAGGCAGATATAAAGGAGCCCGTAAGCCTTCAAACTCTGGAATTGCTAATGTTTTCTGGATTTCTGCAGAGAGCTTGTACAGTTCCCAGTTTGCCCAAGGGCCATCGTTTTTCAGTCTTTCAGCAAATTCTTCAGGCCATTTTGCATCGTAGATCATTTCTGTATTCATTGCTTTGAAACCGCCTTTCTTATTCTTCGATTCTTAAGATGAATAATATAAGAAAAATCTGCCCAAATTGCTGTTGCCCAGCATATAGTGATGATGGTAGGATATGAGTATGTATTTGATGTAAGATATTGCTATAGTATGTCCATAACAGCATGAAAATATGAGCGAATGACAGCAAGGGGAGAGACCTGACCGAAAACCTCGGGATACAGGCGCCGAAGGAGCAAACTGCGGAGTGAATCTCTCAGGCAAAAGAACTCTTGCTCGACGCAACTCTGGAGAGTGTTTGTGCGGATGCGCAAACCACCAAAGGGGACGTCTTTGCGTATGCAAAGTAAACTTTCAGGTGCCAGGACAGAGAACCTTCATTTTACATGAGGTGTTTCTCTGTCCTTTTTTGTATGTTTTTTAGCTGCGCCGTTGAAAAAGGGGAGGAATTAGATGCTGAAAAGAACGCCGTTATTTGACCTGTATAAGGAATATGGAGGAAAAACGATTGATTTCGGAGGCTGGGAGCTTCCTGTTCAATTTTCTTCTATAAAAAAAGAACACGAGGCTGTCCGAACTGCAGCCGGTTTGTTTGATGTATCTCATATGGGAGAAGTCGAAGTGTCAGGGAACGACTGTCTGTCTTTTTTGCAAAGATTGATGACAAATGATGTTTCCGCGTTAACGCCAGGCCGTGCTCAATATACAGCGATGTGTTACCCGGATGGCGGAACCGTCGATGATTTGCTTATCTATCAAAAAGGAGAGAACCGCTATCTGCTTGTCATTAATGCTTCTAATATAGATAAAGACTTGGCTTGGATGAAAGAACATGCAGCAGGTGATGTGCAGATTGACAATCAGTCAGACCAAATCGCGCTCTTGGCTGTACAGGGACCGAAAGCAGAAGCGATCTTGAAAAATCTGACAGATGCAGATGTGTCTGCATTAAAGCCGTTTGCGTTTATTGATGAAGCCGATATCAGCGGACGCAAAGCACTTATTTCACGCACTGGCTATACGGGAGAAGACGGGTATGAAATTTATTGCCGCAGTGATGATGCTATGCATATTTGGGAAAAAATTATCGATGCAGGGGATGCATACGGATTGATTCCATGCGGTCTCGGTGCACGTGATACACTCCGGTTTGAAGCGAAGCTCCCGCTCTACGGTCAGGAGCTGACCCGGGATATTACACCGATTGAAGCAGGTATAGGCTTTGCTGTAAAGCACAAAAAGGAGTCTGACTTTTTTGGTAAGTCAGTATTGAGTGAACAAAAAGAAAACGGAGCAAAGCGCAAACTTGTCGGTCTCGAAATGATTGAAAAAGGGATACCGCGGCACGGATATGAGGTTTTCCAAAATGGCAGGTCTGTCGGAAAGGTGACAACCGGCACGCAGTCACCGACATTAGGGAAAAACGTCGGCCTTGCCTTAATTGATTCGGAAACGAGTGAGATCGGGACTGTTGTAGATGTAGAGATTCGCAAAAAATTAGTGAAAGCAAAAGTTGTCAAAACACCATTTTATAAACGCTAATATTTTTTCTTGGAGAGAGGAGACAACACATGAAGCACCGTTATTTGCCCGCAACAGAAAAGGATAAACAGGAGATGCTTGCCACTATCGGCGTAAGCAGCATCGATGATTTATTTGCTGATATACCGGAAAACGTCAAATATAAAAAAGAGTATCAAATCAAAAAAGCGAAATCAGAAACAGAATTAACAAGAGAACTGACAAAGCTGGCCTCTAAAAATCGTGATACCGTTCAATACGCTTCTTTCTTAGGAGCGGGTGTATATGACCACTATCAGCCTGTCATTGTGGATCATGTCATTTCGCGCTCTGAGTTTTATACCGCATATACGCCTTATCAGCCAGAGATTTCACAAGGAGAGCTCCAGGCTATTTTTGAATTCCAAACGATGATCTGTGAACTGACAGGCATGGATATCGCCAACTCCTCGATGTATGACGGCGGAACAGCCTTGGCAGAAGCAGCAATGCTTGCTTCAGGCCACACGAAAAAGAAAAAAATCGTTGTGTCAAAAACCGTGCATCCTGAATCGCGAGAGGTGCTGAAAACGTACGCAAAAGGTCAGTATATTGATGTTGTTGAAGTACCCGCTGCGGATGGCGTTACGGATCTTGATGCATTGCGCCAAACCGTTTGCGAGAACACAGCCGCAGTGATCGTTCAGTACCCGAATTTTTTCGGCCGGATCGAGCCGCTAAAGGATATTGAGCCTATCGCTCATCAAGGGAAATCCATGTTTATTGTTTCAGCCAACCCGCTGGCGCTAGGTCTTCTCACTCCGCCGGGCAAGTTTCAGTCTGATATCGTCGTCGGTGATGCGCAGCCTTTCGGCATTCCTTCAGCATACGGCGGCCCGCATTGCGGCTTTTTTGCCGTTACTAAAAAATTAATGAGAAAGGTGCCGGGCCGTCTCGTCGGACAAACGGAAGACGAAAACGGAAAAAGAGGCTTTGTTCTTACCCTGCAAGCCAGGGAGCAGCATATCCGCCGGGATAAAGCAACATCAAATATATGCTCGAACCAAGCTTTAAATGCGCTGGCAGCATCAGTGGCCATGACTGCTCTCGGAAAAAACGGCGTAAAAGATATAGCCCGCCAAAATCTCTTAAAAGCCAACTATGCAAAGCAAGAAGCAAAAAAAGCAGGCCTTACCGTTATGTTTGACGGGCCGATGTTTAATGAATTTGTCATCAAACTGGATGAGCCGGTGAGAGCTGTGAACAAGCGTTTGCTGGCAAAAGGCATGATTGGCGGATATGATCTTGGGCTGACGTATCCGGAGCTGGACTGCCATATGCTGATTGCTGTAACGGAGCTGAGAACAAAAGAAGAAATTGACGCACTCATTCAGGAATTGGGGGATCGCCATGAGTAATCAGGACCAGGCACTTATTTTTGAACTTTCAAGAGAAGGCCGAATCGGCTATAGTCTACCGGAGCTCGATGTACCGGAAATCGAATTGGGGCACCTCTTGTCAGACACCTATATTCGTGACGAAGACGCAGCGCTGCCGGAGGTTTCAGAGCTGGACATCATGCGCCATTATACAGCGCTGTCCAAACGCAATCACGGGGTGGATTCCGGCTTTTATCCTCTCGGTTCTTGCACGATGAAATACAATCCGAAAATCAATGAAAAAATTGCGCGTATACCTGGTTTTGCTGCGATTCATCCCCTTCAGGATGAAGACACGGTGCAAGGCGCATTAGAACTTTTATATGATTTAAGCAAGCACCTTGAAGAAATAACGGGAATGGATGAGGTTACGCTTCAGCCTGCTGCCGGAGCGCACGGCGAATGGACGGGGCTGATGATGATCCGTGCCTATCATGAAGCTCGCGGGGATTTCAAGCGGACGAAGGTCATTGTCCCTGATTCCGCGCATGGGACGAATCCTGCATCAGCGACAGTAGCAGGCTTTGAAACCGTTACGGTGAAATCGAATGAAAATGGGCTTGTTGATTTAGAGGATTTAAAAAGAGCAGTGAATGAAGAAACTGCAGCTCTTATGCTGACGAATCCAAACACGCTCGGCTTGTTTGAGGAGCAGATTACAGAGATGGCGGAAATTGTACACCAAGCGGGGGGGAAACTGTATTATGACGGCGCTAATTTAAATGCCGTTTTAAGCAAAGCGAGACCTGGTGATATGGGATTTGACGTGGTGCACCTCAACCTGCATAAAACATTCACAGGCCCTCATGGCGGCGGAGGCCCCGGCTCAGGCCCTGTCGGCGTAAAACAAGATCTGATTCCTTATTTGCCAAAGCCAGTTATAGTCAAAAAAGAAGGGCGCTTTACGTTTGATTATGACCGCCCTCATGCGATCGGCCGTGTGAAGCCGTATTACGGCAACTTTGGCATTAATGTGAGAGCGTATACGTATATTCGCTCCATGGGGCCTGACGGATTAAAGGCTGTTACTGAGAACGCAGTGTTAAACGCCAATTATATGATGAGAAAGCTCGCGCCTTATTACGATCTTCCGTTTGACCGCCATTGCAAGCATGAATTTGTATTATCAGGGAAGCGGCAGAAAAAGCTGGGAGTGCGTACGCTTGATATTGCAAAACGGCTCCTTGATTTCGGCTATCATCCGCCGACGATTTATTTCCCGCTTAATGTTGAAGAATGCATCATGATCGAGCCGACAGAGACAGAATCAAAGGAAACACTGGATGCGTTTATTGATGCTATGATTCAAATCGCAAAAGAAGCGGAGGAGAATCCGGAGCTTGTTCAGGAGGCCCCGCATACAACGATTGTAAAAAGAATGGATGAAACAAAAGCGGCGAGACACCCGGTGCTCAGATACGAGGCGGTAGAAAGATAAATAAAAACAGCTGTCTACCAGACAGCTGTTTGCTTTATTTCTTCGCTTTAATCTTTCCGCCCCATTTTTTAAAGCCGCCTTTTAGGTTGTAAATCTCAGTGCAGCCGTTTTTGCGCAGGGTTTGTGCCGCGCGTCCGCTGCGGACACTGTTTTGGCAGTACAGGTAAACAGGCTTGTCCGTACGGATCTCATTTTTTCTCTGTTTCAGCTGGGAAAGCGGGATGTTGCGGGCGCCTAAAATATGTCCGCCCTCAAACTCATTTGGTTCACGAACGTCAATAAGCTGCGCTTTGCGGTAACCCGCGCGGAATTCTTCTTCGGTAAGTGTTTTCATAATTCGCTGCTGATAGACATATGAAGCAATCATATAGATGATAAACGCAGCAAAAATAATCAAAACGATCATATTAGACAATGTGATTCTACTCCTTTAGCATATAAAATCAAAACCCTGCTTCATAAAACAAGGTTATAGAGCCGTTTTCGACAAATACTATTATAGTAAAGCACAGCGTGATTGTCATCTATAATGGAACTAAAATATTTTTCATTTTCCCGACAGTTTGATAAACTGATTCTATTAAAACGGTAAGGAAGGTCTTAAAATGCAAAAAGAAACTTGGCGGTTTATAGACTCAGGCAATGCAAGTCCTGCATTCAATATGGCGCTTGATGAAGCGCTTTTATATTGGCACAGCGAAAAGAAAATCCCCCCGGTTATCCGTTTTTACGGCTGGAATCCGGCGACACTTTCTGTAGGGTATTTTCAAAATATTAAAAAGGAAATCAATTTTGAAGCAGTACATAAATATAATCTCGGATTCGTCAGACGCCCGACCGGCGGGAGAGGTGTGCTGCACGATCAGGAACTGACATACAGCGTAATTGTTTCGGAAGAGCACCCCGAGATGCCGGCGACTGTTACTGAGGCTTACCGGGTTATTTCAGAAGGCATACTTCAAGGCTTTAGAAATCTCGGTCTGGACGCTTACTTTGCCATCCCGAGAACTGAAAAAGAAAAAGAAAGCTTAAAAAATCCGCGGTCATCTGTTTGTTTTGACGCGCCTTCGTGGTATGAGCTAGTGGTTGAGGGGCGCAAGGTGGCGGGAAGCGCGCAAACGAGACAAAAAGGCGTGATTCTTCAGCATGGCTCCATTCTTCTTGATTTAGATGAGGACAAGCTGTTCGATCTGTTCTTATATCCAAGTGAAAGAGTAAGAGAGCGGATGCAGCGCAATTTCAAAAATAAAGCGGTTGCCATTAATGAACTCACTGAAAAGCGGGTGACGATGGATGAGGCTCGTCAAGCCTTTAAAGAAGGATTTGAAACAGGTCTTAACATTCATTTGGAGCCATATGAACTTTCTCAGGAAGAGCTTGATTTTGTTCATCACTTGGCTGAAACAAAGTACGCTTCAGATGAATGGAATTATAAGCGGTAAACAGGGCTTTTGACCCGCGGAGCATCCTTGTTTTTTCAAGTTCATTAGTGTAAACTTGTAATGGTTTATAAAGTTAAGGTGCTTTTTGGGAGGGTTTCGATGACAACACCAAGTATGGAAGATTATATTGAACAGATTTATATGCTGATTGAAGAAAAAGGATATGCACGAGTTTCCGATATCGCGGAAGCATTGGCAGTCCATCCCTCCTCTGTAACAAAAATGGTTCAAAAACTAGATAAAGACGAATATTTAATTTATGAAAAATATCGCGGTCTCGTGTTAACGTCTAAAGGGAAAAAAATAGGCAAACGGCTGGTATACAGACATGAATTGCTTGAGCAGTTTTTAAGAATCATTGGTGTTGATGAAGAGAAAATATATAACGATGTCGAAGGAATCGAACATCATTTAAGCTGGAACAGTATTGATCGCATCGGGGATCTTGTTCAATATTTTGAAGAAGATGATGCCCGTAAAAAAGATCTGAAATCAATCCAAAAGAAAACAGAACATCATAATCAGTAAAAAGGCGGTCTCGAAGGAGGCCGTCTTTTTTGATACGCTGACGCCACCCGTCATTCGTTGGTCTATTTCTTCGCGTGTTTTCTTAAAATGGTAATAAACGATCGGATGGAGGGGGAGGGAATGAGATGTATATTGACGGTGTGTTTTCCGGCGGAGGAGTAAAAGGCATTGCGCTCGCAGGCGCTTATGAAGTGCTTGAGGAAAAAGGCTTCCGCTTTAAAAGAGTTGCGGGTACAAGCGCCGGCGCCATTATTGCCGCTTTCATTGCGTCAGGTTACACCAGTAAGGAAATCCACGCTTTAATTGAAGAAGTGGATGGAGAGAAATTGCTGGACCAGAGGTACTCATTTCTCCCCTTAAAAATGCTCCAGTGGGTGTCCATCTACTGGCGTCTTGGCTTATACAAAGGCGATACGATAGAAAAATGGATTGCTGATCTGTTAAGAGCGAAAGGCATAAGGGTTTTCGGCGATTTGCAGAAAGGGTCTCTGCGCCTTATTGCTTCTGATTTGACAAACGGCACCATGATTGTTTTGCCGGACGATTTGGCCCGTTACGGGTTAAATCCAGATATGTTCCCGGTTGCCAGAGCGGTCAGAATGAGCTGTAGCATTCCGTATTTCTTTGAACCGATAAAATTAAAAACGGACACAGGCACCGCCACGGTTGTCGACGGAGGCGTGTTAAGCAATTTTCCAATCTGGCTGTTTTCAAAGGAAAGAAAGCGCCCTGTGATCGGTGTCACGCTTGCGCCGCGTGAAAGAGAGCGTCCGAAAAAAAATATCCGCAACGCTTTTGAATTGTTCGGCGCCCTGTTTGAAACGATGAAGGATGCTCATGACGCAAGGCACATTGCGTCACGCTATGAACAAAATATTATTTTTCTCCCTGTCGATGACGTAATGGCCACTGATTTTCATTTAACACAACAAAAAAAACTAGCCCTGATTGAGCTAGGTAAAAGACGGACAGAGCTGTTTTTAAAGCAGTGGACCTATTAAAAAAGCGCTCTGTTTTTCTTTTTATTTTTTTTCCCTTCTATAACAGTCAGCTGAGTCTGGCTTTTTTTCTTGAGAATCATCGGCTTAGGCTTGCTGGCGCTCGGAACGCTTCGCAGGTGGCTGACACGTCCCTTATGTCCGGCGCGGTGTTTTGCTTTTTGTTCTTTCATCCGGCGCCGCGATTGTTTCGCCGCTTTTTTGAAGGCTGCTCCTTCGCTGCCCGCATTTCGATTCATTACATATTTCACAATAAAATAAATAATGATACCTGCCACGATGACGGTTACCGCCATTTTTGCCATTTCTCCGGGATTGGTTACCAGCACATAGAGGAAACCGAACGCTCCCAGCGCAATTAATACAGCAATAATAGGTTGTACACGATGATTCATAACTGTCCACCTCCGAAAGTAATAGCAGGGCAACGGATTTTAGATGACGTTGTGAGAAGGCTTCTGATTTTGCTCAGACAATGCTTCGAGTCTGAGAAGTTCGTTAAAGCTTTCGATGGCAACTTCAACCTGTTCATCCTTAGGTTCCTTTGTGGTTAACAGCTGAAGCCAAAGACCCGGGTATCCAAGTAATTTCAGACCGGGAATGTCACGCACTTTGTTTGTCAGCTGCAGAACTTCAAAGGATATACCAAGCACGACCGGTATCAGTGCGACACGATCTATAACACGCAGCCAAAGCGGATCTGTCGGAACGAGTAAATAAACAAACATGCCGACAATAATCGTAAATAAAATAAAGCTTGATCCGCAGCGGTAATGAAGCCGAGATTGGTTTTGGACATTCTCCACAGTAATTGGCAAATTCTGTTCATAACAGTTTATGACTTTATGTTCGGCTCCATGATATTGAAACACTCTTTTAATAAGCGGTGTCATGGACAAAAAATAGATGTAACCGAGCAGCAAAATCAACTTAAACAGGCTTTCAACCGCGATTTGCGCTGTGTCCGAGGAAAAAATCGGCCTTGTCAGTTCCGCTAAGAAAACTGGAACCAATGTAAATACGAATTTACTGAACAAAAATGATAGGACGCCTATAACTGCGAGGCTGAGATACATAGACAGCCCGGAGGATTTTTTTTCTTCCTGCTCAAGTGTCTCGTCTTCAGATGGATCGAGTCCGTAACGTTCGCTTGAAAAATTCAAATGCTTTGTGCCGTTTGCACTCGCTTCGATAATGGCCGCGATCCCCCGTAAAAACGGTATCTTTTTCACGATGTTCAGTTTCGGGTTGTGTTTGCGTGGAAGCTTAAAAAAGTCAATGCTTCCATCCGTTCTTCTGATGGCTGTAACGTAATGATGCTTTCCGCCAAACATAACGCCTTCCACAACAGCCTGCCCGCCGTAAGCGGGCGGAACTTTATGTTTTGACATATTATCAACCTGCCTATTTCTTTAGGATTGCTAACCATTTCCTTTCACTCTATTGTACAGGAAACAGCGCTAAACCTCTAGATTGACAGGCTGAAAAAATTGCCATAGCCTTGCTTTTTCTACATGCATTATACCCGTTATTTTCAAATTTTACTCGCAGCTGTCAAAAAGTGTGAGCTTTTTTATTGACATTTCATTTTTTGGGCACACTTTAACTGGAGGTGCCATGATGACAAGCGAAAAAGATACAGAACAAAATGAAGAATTGAATGAGAAGCAAAAGCCGCCTGTTTCAATGGCCGGCAGGGTGGCGGCAACAGGTTTTTGCGGAGGCGTACTTTGGAGTTTCGTTGCTTATATCGCATATTTGTTCCATTTTTCCGAAATCAGCCCGAATATGATATTGCAGCCGTTTGTGCTCGGAGAGTGGAAAAAACATGGGCTGGGAACGGTAATCAGCATCATTTTTATTGGAGTAATTTCAATTGGCGCAGCGTTTCTTTATTTTCTTCTATTGAAACGTTTAAAAACAATGTGGCCGGGTATTTTATACGGCTTGGTGCTTTGGCTGCTCGTGTTTTTTGTTTTTAATCCGATTTTTCCAGATGTGCGCACGGTGACCGAACTGACATCAGATACAATTATTACGACCATTTGCATTTATTTGCTTTACGGGCTGTTTGTCGGGTATTCCATTTCATTTGAATACAATGAGCTGAATTCGGAAAAGCTTGCACGTGCGCTGGGAATGCATAGAGAATAGTGTATAATCCTTTTCCAGTATGATAAAATGTTCACGAGAAGTGAACATTTTTTACATGAGAAACCCTCGCGAAAAGGAGAGATTATGTGCCTCATTTTTTAATTTTGAACGGACCGAATGTTAACCGGCTGGGGAAGGGTGAGCCTGAAGTATTCGGCCGCCAGACACTGACCGATATTGAAACAGATCTTTTTCAGTTTGCTGAAGCCTTACATATCCAGCTCACTTTCTTCCAGTCTAATCACGAAGGTGATTTGATAGATGCGATACATGAGGCTGAGGAGCAATACAGCGGGATTGTTCTGAACCCTGGCGCCCTGAGTCATTACAGCTATGCGATCAGGGATGCTGTTTCAAGTATCAGTCTTCCTGTGGTAGAGGTGCATTTATCAAACTTATACGCCAGGGAAGAATTCAGGCATCAGTCGGTTATCGCTCCTGTTGCGAAAGGGCAGATTGTCGGTCTTGGAGCTGAAGGCTACAAGCTTGCTGTTCGCTACTTATTAAGCCAGCAAGGGGGAGAATCAAGATGAAGCTAGAGAAATTAAGAAACCTGTTTGGACAGCTGGGAATTGACGGCATGCTGATTACAAGCAGCACGAATGTACGCTATATGACAGGGTTTACAGGTTCAGCGGGTTTGGCTGTTATATCGGGTGACAAAGCAGCGTTTATTACGGATTTTCGTTATACTGAGCAGGCGAAGGTTCAGGTAAAGGGTTTTGAGATCATTGAACATGGCGGCAGCCTGATTCAGACCACTGCCGACACTGTTGAATCGTTTGGCATCAAGCGTCTCGGCTTTGAACAGAACAGCTTGACATATGGCACTTACGCTTCATACAGCGCCGTTATCAGTGATGCCGAATTAGTGCCTGTGGCTGAATCCGTGGAAAAGTTGCGCTTGATTAAGTCTAGTGAAGAGATTAAGATATTAGAGGAAGCTGCGAAGATTGCAGATGATGCCTTCAGACATATCTTGACGTTTATGAAACCCGGCATTTCTGAAATCGCTGTTGCCAATGAGCTGGAGTTTTATATGAGAAGCCAGGGAGCAGACAGCTCTTCTTTTGATATGATTGTCGCCTCAGGCCTTCGTTCAAGCCTTCCGCACGGTGTGGCCAGTGACAAACTGATTGAAAGCGGAGACCTTGTTACGCTTGATTTTGGCGCTTATTATAAAGGATATTGTTCTGATATTACCCGGACGGTCGCTGTAGGTCAGCCCAGTGATCAATTGAAGGAGATCTATCAGGTTGTATTTGATGCTCAGGCGCTCGGCGTCGCACATATTAAGCCGGGAATGACAGGAAAAGAGGCTGACGCCCTCACAAGGGATCATATTGCTGCAAAAGGCTACGGTGACTATTTCGGCCATTCAACCGGGCACGGGCTCGGCATGGAAGTTCATGAATCGCCGGGATTATCCGTCAGATCTTCAGCTATCCTTGAACCGGGTATGGTGGTCACAGTGGAGCCGGGCATTTACATACCAGAAACAGGCGGTGTCCGCATTGAAGATGACATCGTGATTACAGAAAACGGCAACCGGACAATCACCCATTCCCCAAAAGAACTTATTATTTTGTGATTGGAATATAGGAGGACATTAAACATGATTTCAGTTAACGATTTCCGTACAGGATTAACAATTGAAGTAGATGGCGGCATTTGGCGCGTCGTTGACTTCCAGCACGTAAAACCTGGAAAAGGTGCGGCATTTGTCCGCTCTAAACTCCGCAACCTTCGCACTGGCGCGATTCAGGAAAAAACATTCCGCGCTGGTGAAAAAGTAGCGAAAGCGCAAATCGAAACCAAAACAATGCAATATCTATATGCAAACGGAGATCAGCACGTATTTATGGATACTTCTTCCTATGAGCAGCTTGAACTGAGCGCAACTCAAATCGAAGAAGAATTAAAATACCTGCTAGAAAACATGTCTGTGCATATCATGATGTACCAGGATGAAACACTTGGTATCGAACTTCCAAACACAGTTGAGCTGAAAGTTGTTGAAACTGAACCTGGTATTAAAGGTGATACAGCGTCAGGCGGTACAAAACCTGCGAAAACTGAAACCGGGCTTGTTGTAAACGTGCCGTTCTTTGTGAATGAAGGCGACACACTTGTTGTCAATACATCAGACGGTTCTTACGTTTCAAGAGCATAGAAAGAAAAAAGAAGTCTGTTCCCAAATGGGAGCAGGCTTTTTTTGTGCCCAAAAACAGAATCTTTCTTTTATACGAAAATGACAAGACTACTTCAGCAAGCTAGAGCATATCATATAAAAAAATGGGAGGTTGGGAGAGTGCTATGAAATTTTTACTTGGAAATATCAATTCTACTGTTTTAACAATGGCGGGATTACGAGTTTTATCCTCTATGATTGAGCTGACGGCAGCAATTGTCATGCTTGTGACCAACGATGTCCGGAAGGCGGTTGTGGTTAACAGCATTCTCGCTATTGTCGGTCCGTTGATTTTTATCATTACGATGACTGTCGGAATCTACCAAATTGCAGGGCAGCTTTCGTATGCAAAGCTGATTCTGATTTTTACGGGTGTTGTTTTGATTTTGGCGGGTGTTCATAAATAAAGAGAGGCTTGTCATAAAGTCTGCCTCACATCATACATTTTAAAGAAGCCAATCGGTAGAAAGGAGGAGGCTCTGTTGAATGAAATCGCTGAGGTTCTCCCTGAATCCATGAAAAACGCCCTTTCTGAAATACCGGAACAACAATGGCTGGAAATCGAAGAAGTCAGAATTCGGATCAACCGTCCTGTTGAATTGATTCGAAGAGGACAACCTGTTTATTTGTCCTATGCGGGCACGGCCGAGGATGCTCATCTGATCCTGAGCCGGCTCAGCAACTATAGTATGTATACACTAGAAGAAGAGCTGAAGAAAGGGTATGTCACGATCAGAGGCGGCCACAGAGTCGGACTGGCGGGCAGAGTCATTACGGAAAACGGAGGTGTGAAAGGCCTCCGTGACATCGCATCTTTTAATATACGAATTGCCCGGCAAAAGCTGGGTATTGCGGAGCCGCTGCTTCCATACTTATATCAAAACAGCTGGCTGAATACGCTGATTATCGGACCGCCCCAAACAGGCAAAACAACACTTCTCCGGGACCTTGCGAGGCTCTCAAGCACCGGCAAAAAAAACATGCTGCCCGTAAAGACAGGAATCGTCGATGAACGGTCAGAAATTGCCGGATGTCTTCGCGGCATTCCGCAGCATCAATTTGGTCAGAGAATTGACGTGTTAGACGCCTGTCCAAAAGCTGAAGGGCTGATGATGATGATTCGATCCATGAGCCCTGAGGTGATGATTGTCGATGAAATCGGGCGTATGGAAGATACAGATGCACTTCTGGAGGCACTGCATGCTGGTGTTTCAGTAATCGTATCGGCGCATGGCTGGAGCATATCCGACCTGATGAAGCGGCCTTCATTGAAGCGTTTGTGGGAAGAAAGAGCCTTTGACCGCTATTTGGAATTATCAAGAGCAAAAGGGCCGGGCACAGTGAGCCAAATTTATGACAAAGACGGAAATGTGCTGTCTAGGACGACGGGCGTGAAAACATGCTGAAGCTGCTGGGCGCTGTATTCATTGTGGTAGCGACAACATGGACAGGTTTTGAGATGGCGAAGATTTATACAGAACGGCCGCGGCAAATCCGCCAGCTGCGTGCGGCGCTTCAATCCCTCGAGGCTGAAATCATGTACGGCCATACACCGCTTCATACTGCTTCACAGCAGATTGCCAAACAGCTCGCACAGCCTGTTTCAGCTCTTTTTTCCGCATTCAGTGATCAGCTGGACAAGGGAAGTGATTCCGCGAAAACGGCGTGGGAGCAAAGCTTAAAGAAGGTATGGGACACCCTGTCTTTGAAAAAAAGCGAATACGAAGTGCTGAAGCAGTTTGGCGAGACGCTCGGGATTCATGATCGAATCTCTCAGCAAAAGCACATCAAGCTGGCGCTGACACATTTGGAAGCCTCGGAAGCGGATGCTGAGCAGGCGCAAGCGAAAAATGAAAAGATGATAAAAAGTTTGGGCTTTTTAGCGGGCTTGTTACTCATTCTTCTATTGATGTAAACGTGAGGGGAGCAAAAATAAAATGGGAGTAGACGTGAATGTCATATTTCAAATCGCCGGAGTGGGAATCGTGGTCGCTTTTTTACACACGATATTGGATCAGATGGGCAAGAAAGAATACGCTCAGTGGGTGACGCTGTTAGGTTTTATCTATATTTTATTTATGGTCGCCACGATTGTAGATGACCTATTTAAAAAGATAAAAGCTGTGTTTTTATTCCAAGGATAGGGGGGCTTGCAGATTGACATTGTTCAAATTGTAGGTTTAGGGCTGATCGCCACCTTCCTTTCTTTAATTGTAAAAGAACAAAAGCCGACTTTTGCGTTTTTAATCGTCGTTTTTGCCGGATGTGCCATTTTTCTTTATTTGGTAGACCAAATCTACGACATTATTCGAATGATAGAAAAAATTGCGATTAATGCAAATGTCAACATGGTCTATGTTGAAACCATTTTAAAGATCATCGGAATCGCCTATATTGCTGAATTCGGGGCACAGCTCACAAAAGATGCCGGTCAAGGAGCCATCGCCTCGAAAATAGAATTGGCGGGGAAAATTTTAATACTCGTTATGGCTGTGCCTATTTTAACCGTCATTATCGAAACGATTCTCGGACTTATACCTTCTATGTCATAACCGAAAGGAGGCGGTAGATTGAAGCGCTTTCGATGGGTTTTGCTTTTGGCCGTGCTGATCATAGCAGGCCGTGCAGAAATTGTACAAGCAGCTGGTAATGCAGAACAAACGGAAGACCATGCTGAAACAGCCGAGCAATTAGCGGAAAGGACAGCAGCCTCGCTTGAAACAGATAAGATCGGGGAATTTTGGAATGACATTATGACAGAATACGGCGGACTGCTGCCGGAAAGCCAAAAAGGCAGCTTAATGGAGTTTATCAATGGCGATAAATCATTCTCACCGCAAGAATGGCTGAAAGCTCTCTTTTCTTATTTGTTTCATGAAGTGCTTGCCAACGGAAAGCTGCTGGGCACATTGATTTTGCTCACGATTTTTTGCGTCATTCTGCAGCTTCTGCAAAATGCTTTTCAGCAAAGCACCGTCAGTAAGGTCGCTTACTCAATTGTGTACATGGTGCTGATTATCCTTGCGCTTAATAGCTTTCATGTGGCAATTAACTATGCAACTGAGGCGATTCAGACGATGACCAGCTTTATCCTGGCGCTCATTCCGCTCCTCTTGGCGCTTTTGGCTTCCTCAGGCGGAGCTGTATCTGCTGCCTTCTTTCATCCTGTTATCCTCTTCCTGATGAACACGAGCGGTCTCTTGATTCAGAATATCGTCATGCCGCTGATTTTTTTATCAGCGATTCTGAGCATTGTCAGCACAATGACTGAACAATACAAAGTAACGCAGCTGGCCAACCTGCTCAGAAATATCGCCATCGGGGCACTGGCTGTTTTTCTCACCATCTTTCTCGGTGTCATCTCTGTTCAGGGAGCCTCAGCTGCAGTGACAGACGGCATTACGCTCAGGACGGCTAAATTTATAACCGGAAATTTTATTCCTGTGCTTGGCCGAATGTTTACAGACGCAACAGATACAGTAATCAGCGCCTCTTTACTGCTGAAAAATACGGTAGGGATTCTCGGTGTCGCTATTTTGATCTGTATCGCGGCATTTCCGGCAATCAAAGTGCTTTCCCTCGCTTTTATTTATAAGCTGGCAGCCGCGATTCTTCAGCCGCTTGGAGGCGGGCCCGTCATCACCTGCCTCGACGTCATCAGCAAAAGCGTCATTTATATTTTTGCAGCTCTCGCCATTGTGTCTCTCATGTTTTTTTTAAGCCTTACTGTCATAATCACAGCCGGAAACCTCACGATGATGATGAAATGAAGGAGGCAGGCGAATGAATTTTTTAACGGAATGGCTTACCACCATCGTGTTGTTTATCCTATTTGCAATTGTGATTGATATGCTGCTGCCGAGCTCCAGCATGCAAAAGTACGCAAAAATGGTAGTCAGCCTGCTCTTGATTGTCGTCATGCTTACGCCGATTTTTAAACTTTTCAAGACAGACCCCGAAATCATCTTTGAATATCTCACAAAAAACGGGCAGTCAGAGTCTGCCGACATAAAAAATCAAATCAATTCAAAAAAAATAGAAATACAAGCTTCCCAGCGCGCATATATTCTAGAAGAAATGGCTGTCCAACTAAAAAAGAAAGCGGAGGAGAGATTCAGTCATGATGAATATAAAGTAGGCCGCATCAAACTCACGGCAGGAGAAAAGGTAGATTCAGAAGAGGATATTAAAACAATCAGCGTGTATATGGCCCCGTCTTCTGAAAAAACGGTCCAAACGGTCGCGCCGGTCCACATTGATACAGATCATGCATACGTAACGAAAGAAGCAGCCGAACAAAAAGAAGCCAAACAGATACAAACGCAGCTCGCGGACATTTGGGAAATCGGAAGTGAGAAAATTACGGTTCATATGGAAGGCGGGGAGAATGTCGGCAATGAATAAAAACGGATTATGGAATGTATTGAAAAAGCAGTTTCTTCCGGGACAAACGAAGGACGGCGAAAAGCCGAAGCTGACCAAATATCATTACTTTCTATTCGTTTTTGTTCTCGGAGTTTCCTTTATGCTTGTCAGCCAGCTGTTTTCTTCACCTGAGAAAACAGAAAACGCCAAAACGATAACGGCCGTATCATCGCAACATTCCGCAGACAGCAAAGAGAAAACAGCTGAAGTGTTTAAAGCCTCAAAATCTGATAAACCTAAAGACTCGATCGATGACTATGAAAAAGAATACGAAAATCAGCTGAAAGAAATTCTTGAAACAATCATTGGTGTGGACGATGTCTCGGTTGTCGTGAACGTAGATGCAACGTCGCTGAAAGTATACGAAAAAAACAAATCAAACAAAAATACAACCACTGAAGAAACTGACAAAGAAGGCGGAACAAGAAGCGTTACAGACCAAACATCGGAGGAAGAAATCGTCATGATCAAAAACGGCGATAAAGAAACACCTGTCGTCGTCCAAACGAAAAAACCTGATATACGCGGTGTACTCGTTGTTGCTCAAGGAGTGGACAACGTTCAAATAAAACAAACCATTATCGAAGCGGTGACACGGGTCCTGGATGTTCCAAGCCACCGGGTTGCGGTTGCCCCTAAAAAAATAAAGGAGGATTCATAAATGCTTAAAAAACAAACCGTTTGGCTATTAACAATGCTCAGTCTTGTCGTGGTGTTAAGCGTCTACTATATCATGTCGCCGGAAAGCAAAAACGCCGTGCAGATGCAAAGTGAAAAAAGCGCGTCTGACAGCGGAGAGGTCGCAACTGAAAAAGCGCCTGCCAAGCAAGACACGAAGGAAAAAAGCGGTACAGAAACTGAAAAAGGAAAAGAAGATGGAACAAAGGGAACGAAAGATTCATCAGCAGACAAGGAAACATCCGCTGAAGCCAGTGAAAAAGGAACTGTTGTTACGGAAACAGCCGATGATGATCTGTTTACAACGTACCGTCTTGATTTAGAAGATGCCAGAAGCAAAGAAAGAGAAGAGCTGAATGCCATTGTGTCAAGCGATGATGCAACAGCCAAGGAGAAAAGCGAAGCATACGATAAAATGACGGCTCTCAGTGAAGTGGAAGGAACAGAAAAACAGCTGGAAACGCTGATTAAAACACAAGGTTACGAGGATGCGCTCGTTAATGCTGAAGGAGATAAAATCAATATTACAGTCAAATCAGACAAACACTCCAAATCGAAGGCGACAGCCATTATAGACCTTGTCGCAAAAGAAATCAAAACAATGAAAGATGTCGCTGTCACATTTGAACCATCCAAGTAAGAAAGAGGAAAAAGAAGCCCGCTAAACAAGCGGGCTTTTTGCGTTGCTGTCATATTAGAGTTGAATTCAAAAGTCCGCTCCTGTAAGATGAACATAGTATGTACTTTTAGTAGTAACCTATAAAAAAAGAAATTTCATACATAGGAGTGCGATTGAATGTTAAATATCAAAGAAATCCACGAGCTGATTAAAGCAATTGACGAGTCTACAATTGACGAATTCGTATATGAAAATGAAGGTGTATCCTTAAAACTGAAAAAACACGAAGCAGGCACGGTTCAAGTCATGCAGCAGGCACCGGCAGCACCTGTACAAGCACAGGCTCCGCAGGCAGTTCAGCCGCAAGCGCAGCAAGCAGCGGCACCTGCCCAAGAAACACCAAAACAAGATGAGAATCTGCATAAAATCACTTCACCAATGGTAGGAACATTTTATGCTTCTTCATCACCGGAAGCTGGCCCGTATGTAACAGCCGGTTCAAAAGTAAATGAAAACACAGTTGTCTGCATTGTAGAAGCGATGAAGCTTTTCAACGAAATCGAAGCAGAAGTGAAAGGCGAAATCGTTGAAGTATTAGTAGAAAACGGCCAGCTGGTCGAATACGGACAACCTCTATTTCTTGTAAAAGCGGAGTAAGGAGACTTAACATGATTAAAAAGCTATTGATCGCCAACAGAGGAGAAATTGCTGTCAGAATCATCAGAGCCTGCAGAGAGCTCGGAATTGAGACTGTCGCTGTTTATTCAGAAGCTGATAAAGATGCCCTTCATGTTCAAATGGCCGATGAAGCTTTTTGTATCGGACCGAAAGCATCAAAAGACAGCTATTTAAACGTTACAAATATTGTGAGTGTTGCAAAGCTGACTGGCACGGACGCCATTCATCCGGGATACGGATTTTTAGCTGAAAATGCTGATTTCGCTGAATTATGTGAAGAAGTTAATGTCACGTTTGTCGGTCCGAGCGCTGACGCCATTTCAAAAATGGGAACAAAAGACGTTGCGCGGGAAACGATGAAACAGGCCGGCGTGCCAATCGTACCGGGTTCACAGGGAATTATAGAAAATGTGGAAGAAGCGGTTTCGCTTGCTAATGAAATTGGGTATCCTGTAATTATAAAAGCCACCGCAGGCGGAGGCGGAAAAGGAATTAGGGTTGCCCGCACTGAAGAGGAACTGATTAATGGCATTAAGATTACACAGCAGGAAGCGGCAACTGCATTTGGGAATCCAGGTGTATACATCGAAAAATACATAGAAGATTTTCGCCATGTTGAGATCCAAGTGCTTGCTGATAACTACGGAAATACGATCCATTTGGGCGAACGCGACTGCTCGATCCAAAGACGCCTGCAAAAGCTTTTGGAAGAATCACCATCTCCTGCCCTTGATTCAGAAATCAGGGAGCAAATGGGAGATGCAGCGGTAAAGGCTGCAAAAGCGGTTGGCTATACAGGTGCTGGAACAGTTGAATTTATCTATGACTACAATGAACAGCGCTATTACTTCATGGAAATGAACACGAGAATTCAGGTAGAGCACCCAGTCACAGAAATGGTGACGGGAACTGACCTGATCAAGGAACAAATCAAAGTGGCATCAGGAATGGAACTGAGCCTCAAGCAAGAAGATGTTGAATTTGAAGGCTGGGCCATCGAATGCCGAATCAACGCAGAAAACCCAAGTAAAAATTTCATGCCGTCACCTGGTGAAATTAAAATGTACCTGCCTCCTGGCGGTCTTGGTGTCCGTGTTGATTCAGCTGCGTACCCTGGCTATTCCATCCCACCGTACTATGACAGCATGATTGCAAAGGTCATCACATACGGGAAAACGAGGGATGAAGCGATTGCCCGCATGAAGCGCGCATTGAGCGAATTCGTCATCGAAGGCATTGAGACAACAATCCCTTTCCATTTAAAACTGCTTGAACACGAAACATTTGTGAGCGGAGAGTTTAATACGAAATTTTTAGAAACATATGATGTAATGGGCTCATAATTTTTACGGAGGTGAATTGAATGAAAGACAACAGCTTGCTTAAAATGGATCACGAAGATACGCATTTGGGTAAGGTTGAGATTGCACCGGAGGTCATTGAGGTCATTGCCGGCATTGCAGCATCAGAAGTTGATGGGGTTGCCGAAATGCGCGGAAACTTTGCGACAGGCGTCGTTGAGCGCTTTGGCAAAGTGAATCATGGCAAAGGTGTCAAAGTCGACCTGGCGGAAGACGGAATTACGATCGATGTATACTGTGTCGTTACATTTGGCGTTTCGATTCCGAAAGTTGCAGCATCCGTTCAGGAAAACATTCGTCAAACCTTATTAAATATGACGTCTCTTTCGATTAACGAGATCAATATTCACATCGTCGGCATTCAATTTGACACAAAAGCCCAAGAAGTCCAAATCGACGAAGAAATGTAAATGGCTTAACACGAAACCAAGGGGAGGGCGGCCCTTTGGTTTTTTTACACGTTACCCTTTATTTCAAAGCATGAAGAAAGCCGGCTTAAATAGCCGAGTTTCTTCATGATCGTGAAATCCGAATGATCATATTAAGGTGTGTGAAAATATTCGGTAATAGGGTAAAAAAACCTTGATTTCAATATGCGGATACGAAAAAAATATGTTATGATCTCTTTGTGGCTTAACGACAAGCGGATAAAGAGGATCAAAGGAGAAAGAAAATGAAAAGAAGAACAGCAAGAGAAAAAGCTTTGCAGGCACTATTTCAAATTGATGTCAGCGATATTGCAGTGAATGAAGCCATAGAACACGCACTGGATGAAGAAAAAACAGATCCTTTCTTTGAACAGCTTGTACACGGGGTATTGGAACACCAAGACCAGCTGGATGAAATGATCTCCAAGCATCTGGTGAATTGGAAGCTCGATCGGATTGCCAATGTTGACCGTGCGATTTTGCGCTTGGCAGCATATGAAATGGCATATGCCGAAGACATTCCGGTGAATGTCTCCATGAACGAAGCGATTGAGCTGGCAAAACGGTTTGGTGATGACAAAGCGACAAAGTTTGTAAACGGGGTTCTTTCTAACATTAAATCTGATATTGAACAATCATAGGAGGAAAGAAAATGACTGCAACAATCATCGACGGAAAAGAAACGGCTAGAGAAAAACGCGAACAATTGGCAAAAGAGGTAGAAGAGCTTAAAAAGCAAGGCGTCACTCCCGGACTGGCGGTTATATTGATTGGAGATGACCCTGCTTCTCACTCTTACGTGCGAGGAAAGAAAAAAGCGGCAGAAACAATGGGAATGAATTTCAAGCTCGATCAATTTGACAGCAGCCTCACAGAAGCTGAACTGCTTTCCGTTATTGATCAATATAACCAAGACCCTGAGTTTCATGGCATTCTCGTTCAGCTTCCGCTCCCAGACCATATTTCTGAAAAAGCGGTGATCGAACGTATCTCTCCTGATAAAGATGTAGACGGTTTTCATCCGTTAAACGTAGGGAAAATGCTGCTTGGCGAAGATACGTTTCTTCCTTGCACGCCTCATGGAATTGTTGAGCTTTTGAAGAAAACCAATATTGACCTTTCCGGTAAAGAGGTTGTTGTAGTCGGCCGAAGCAACATTGTCGGCAAACCTGTCGGCCAGCTTTTATTAAATGAAAACGCGACGGTTACTTACTGTCATTCAAGAACAGAAAATATTACTGAACATACGAAAAAAGCGGACATCCTGGTGGTGGCAGTCGGCAGAGCCAACTTCATCAGTGCAGACCAGATCAAAGAGGGCGCTGTTGTCATTGACGTTGGCGTTAACCGTCTGGAAAACGGAAAGCTTTGCGGAGACGTTGAATTTGAAGGGGCGAAGGAAAAAGCGTCCTTCATCACGCCGGTTCCGGGCGGAGTAGGTCCGATGACCATCACGATGCTTGCGCATAATACTGTTAAATCTGCGAAACGTACGTTATCATAGATAATTGGAGATATTCACAGGCGAAATGTTTACCCGCCTTGAATATGAGCACGATACCCGCTTCTTCAGGCTCCTAAAGCCAGGGCGGGTTT
This sequence comes from Bacillus sp. FSL L8-0358, assembly GCF_038593095.1. Classification (NCBI taxonomy): domain Bacteria; kingdom Bacillati; phylum Bacillota; class Bacilli; order Caryophanales; family Bacillaceae; genus Bacillus; species Bacillus sp. FSL L8-0358. The sequence goes on along the minus strand of NZ_CP151962.1, from coordinate 2,395,674 downwards.
TCTTTAGTTATGGTGCAGGAATGCTTAGGAGAGGAGTTTTTAGACATGGGTGAAGCAGCGTATGTGACCGTCTCAGCGCTGACAAAGTATATAAAACGAAAATTCGATGTAGATCCTCACCTTGAAAATATTTGGATTAAAGGCGAATTGTCGAATGTAAAGATACACACACGAGGGCATATTTATTTCACTTTAAAAGACGAAAACGCAAGAATGCAGTCGGTGATGTTCGCGAGACAAAGCGAGCGTCTGCCTTTTAAACCTGAAAACGGAATGAAAGTGCTGGTAAGAGGCGGAATTTCCGTATATGAACCGAGCGGAAACTATCAATTATATGCCAAAGAAATGCAGCCTGACGGGGTTGGAGCGCTTTATTTAGCGTACGAAGAATTAAAAAAGAAGCTTGCCGGAGAAGGTTTATTTGACGACCGCTACAAAAAACAAATCCCCGCATTTCCAGCCACAATCGGGGTTGTGACATCTCCAACGGGTGCCGCTGTCAGAGACGTTATTACAACTCTAAAAAGAAGATATCCCCTTGTAAAAGTCATTGTTCTTCCAGCGCTCGTACAAGGTGAAAATGCGAGCAGATCCATCGTTACGCGCATTGAAGAGGCAAATGAAAAAGAGATTTGCGACGTACTAATTGTCGGGAGAGGCGGCGGTTCGATAGAAGAACTGTGGGCGTTCAATGAAGAAATTGTAGCACGCGCCATCTTTGCTTCCAATATTCCGATTATATCGGCAGTCGGACATGAGACGGATTTTACGATCAGTGATTTTGTCGCCGATATCAGAGCCGCGACGCCGACAGGAGCAGCTGAGATTGCTGTGCCTCATACCACTGATTTAATCGAACGGACAAAAACAGCGGAAGTCAGAATGACAAGAGCAATGCAGCAGCATCTCGGCCAGAAAAAAGAACGGATTCAAACGCTGCAATCGTCCTATGCCTTTCGTTTTCCAAAGCGTTTGTATGCGCAAAAAGAGCAGCAGTTTGACCTCGCGTACCAGCAGTTTCAAGCACAGCTGACCGCTCTTTTAGATCGGAAAAGCAGACAGCTGGAGCGTGAAACGTACAGATTAGAGGCACTGCATCCTCATGAACAGCTGAAACAAGCGAGAACACGATACCAGGAACAAACAAATCAGCTGAGAAAAAATATGAATATCCAAATGAAGCAGCTGCATTCCCAATTTCAAACCGTTCTTGGCAAGCTGAATGCACTAAGTCCTCTTCAAGTGATGGAAAGAGGATACAGCTTGGCTTATAAAGAAGATAAACTCATTAAAAGTGTCAGTCAGATAGAAGAGCAGGACCGGCTTGAAGTCAAGCTGAAGGATGGCGTGCTGACCTGTGAAGTATTAGAAAAGAGAGGGGAAGAAAAATGACAGACGTGAAAAAAAATGAAAACATGACATTTGAAGAGGCGATGAAAGGGCTTGAGAGCATCGTATCAAAGCTTGAAGAGGGAGATGTGCCTCTAGAGCAAGCCATTAACTATTTCCAAGAAGGCATGGCTCTGTCAAAAATGTGCCATGAAAAGCTGCAAAAAGTCGAAAAGCAAATGGATTTCATTTTAAAAGAAGACGGCGAACTGGCACCTTTCAGTGTTCAGGAGGAAGACGAAGGTGACAAATAAATTAACGAGCTTTCTGGCGGACCGGAAAAAAACAATTGAAAATCAGCTTTCTGTCTATACAGAAAAGCTGGATATGCCGGACTCATTAAAGAAATCTATGCTGTATTCTCTAGAGGCCGGCGGAAAGCGGTTGCGGCCTCTGATTGTACTGGCTGTTTTAAACGCATATGGAAAAAGCGAAAAAGACGGCATTCCGGTCGGCTGTGCTGTCGAAATGATTCACACGTATTCGTTAATTCACGATGATCTTCCATGCATGGATGATGACGATTTGCGCCGCGGGAAGCCGACAAACCATAAAGTGTTTGGTGAAGCGACGGCAGTATTAGCGGGTGACGGGCTGCTCACAGAAAGCTTTAAGCTGATTACCTCCCACGTGTCAGACGAGGTGTCAGCAGAAAAGCGCCTGCGGCTTGTGAATGAACTGATTTCAGCGGCAGGCACCGAAGGCATGGTCGGGGGGCAAGTAGCTGATATGGAAGCGGAAAACCGACAAGTCACGCTTGAAGAGCTCGAATCCATTCATGAACGGAAAACTGCCAAGCTTCTTGGCTTTTGTGTAATCGCCGGTGCTATTTTGGCTGATGCGCCTGAGGAAGACATTGAAACACTGCGTACCTTCAGCAGCCACATTGGAATCGGATTTCAAATCAGAGACGATATTTTAGATTTAGAAGGCAGTGAAGAGAAAATCGGCAAACGTGTCGGCTCGGATACCACAAATGACAAATCGACATACCCGTCGCTTCTTTCATTGGAAGGGGCCAAACATAAATTGGATGTTCATATAAAAGAGGCGAAGCGATTGATCGGCGGACTCTCTCTTCAAAAAGACCTTTTATATGAGCTTTGTGATTTAATTGCGGCAAGAGATCACTAAAACGATCCTAATTTGAAGCGGCTGCACGAGATATGGTAAAATGTAAGCAGTTTATATGAAAAATGAAAAGGAAAAGCGCGTTTGTCTTTTTTTATGTCTGAGATTATTGTCAGCTCGGCATGCAAAAGACATGTATCATTGCAGAAATTCATGCTGAAAGTGAGTTGATCCGCTTTGGATCTTTTATCAATACAGGACCCGTCGTTTTTAAAAAACATGTCCATTGATGAATTAGAGAAATTAAGTGATGAAATCCGTCAGTTTTTAATTACAAGTTTATCCGCTTCCGGCGGCCACATCGGCCCAAACTTAGGTGTCGTAGAGCTTACTGTTGCCCTGCATAAGGAATTTAACAGCCCGAAAGACAAATTTTTATGGGATGTAGGCCATCAGTCGTATGTCCATAAGCTGCTGACAGGACGCGGAAAAGAATTTGCGACGCTTCGCCAGTACAAAGGGCTTTGCGGATTTCCAAAGCGGAGTGAAAGCGAGCACGATGTTTGGGAAACCGGGCACAGCTCGACTTCTCTGTCAGGCGCGATGGGAATGGCAGCTGCCCGTGATATTAAAGGAACGGATGAATATATTATTCCGATCATTGGTGACGGCGCGCTGACCGGCGGTATGGCGCTCGAAGCCCTTAACCACATCGGCGACGAGAAAAAAGACATGATTGTCATCCTTAATGATAATGAAATGAGTATTGCGCCAAATGTCGGTGCCATTCACTCTATGCTCGGACGGCTCCGTACTGCGGGGAAATACCAGTGGGTCAAAGATGAGCTTGAATACTTATTTAAAAAGATTCCGGCAGTTGGGGGCAAGCTTGCCGCCACGGCGGAACGGGTCAAAGACAGCCTGAAATACATGCTCGTCTCCGGAATGTTTTTCGAGGAGCTCGGTTTTACGTATTTGGGCCCAGTGGACGGACATTCTTATCATGAGCTGATTGAGAATCTTCAATACGCCAAAAAAACGAAAGGCCCTGTTCTTCTGCACGTCATCACGAAAAAAGGGAAGGGGTACAAACCGGCTGAGACCGATACGATTGGAACATGGCATGGTACCGGACCATATAAAATTAATACCGGCGACTTTGTAAAGCCGAAAGCCGCAGCTCCTTCGTGGAGCGGCCTTGTCAGCGGAACTGTGCAGCGAATGGCGCGCGAGGACGGACGCATTGTAGCCATTACGCCGGCTATGCCTGTCGGTTCAAAGCTTGAAGGTTTCGCAAAGGAATTCCCTGACCGGATGTTCGACGTAGGAATCGCAGAACAGCATGCCGCAACGATGGCGGCAGCTATGGCAATGCAGGGTATGAAGCCGTTTTTGGCGATTTACTCAACCTTCCTGCAAAGGGCATATGACCAAGTTGTTCATGACATCTGCCGCCAAAACGCCAATGTGTTTATTGGAATTGACCGTGCAGGACTCGTCGGCGCTGATGGAGAGACACATCAAGGCGTGTTTGATATTGCGTTTATGCGCCACATTCCAAACATGGTCTTAATGATGCCGAAAGACGAAAATGAAGGCCAGCACATGGTTCATACAGCACTTAGCTATGACGAAGGCCCGATAGCGATGCGTTTTCCGCGCGGAAACGGACTCGGCGTAAAAATGGATGAACAGTTGAAAACGATTCCGATCGGTACGTGGGAGGTGCTGCGTCCAGGGAACGATGCTGTCATCTTAACATTCGGCACAACAATAGAAATGGCGATTGAAGCAGCCGAAGAGCTGCAGAAAGAAGGCCTTTCCGTGCGCGTTGTGAATGCGCGTTTTATTAAGCCGATTGATGAAAAGATGATGAAGAGTATCCTAAAAGAAGGCTTGCCAATTTTAACAATTGAAGAAGCGGTCTTAGAAGGCGGTTTCGGAAGCTCGATTTTAGAATTCGCTCATGATCAAGGTGAATATCATACTCCGATTGACAGAATGGGTATACCTGATCGGTTTATTGAACACGGAAGCGTAACAGCGCTTCTTGAGGAAATTGGACTGACAAAACAGCAGGTGGCAAATCGTATTAGATTACTGATGCCGCCAAAGACACACAAAGGAATTGGATCATGACGTCAAAAAAAGAACGATTAGATGTATTATTAGTGGAAAGAGGGCTGGCGGAAACGCGTGAAAAAGCCAAAAGAGCCATTATGGCGGGGATCGTCTATTCAAACGAAAACCGCTTGGACAAGCCTGGAGAAAAAATTGATCGCGACCTTCCACTAACAGTCAAAGGAAACCCGCTGAAGTATGTGAGCAGGGGCGGCTTAAAGCTCGAAAAAGCGCTGAAGGAATTTCCCGTCTCTGTCAAAGATAAAATTATGATTGATATTGGCTCCTCCACCGGCGGTTTTACGGACTGCGCTTTGCAAAATGGAGCTAAACAGTCATACGCTGTGGATGTAGGCTATAATCAGCTTGCGTGGAAGCTTAGACAGGATGAACGGGTCGTCGTGATGGAACGGACGAACTTTCGTTATGCAACACCGGCAGACTTTACAAAGGGCATGCCGGAGTTTGCCACAATTGATGTGTCCTTTATTTCACTGCGGCTCATCCTGCCTGTCCTAAGGACTTTACTCGTACCGGGCAGCGACTGCATGGCTCTAGTTAAGCCTCAGTTTGAAGCGGGACGGGAATCCGTCGGCAAAAAAGGGATTGTCAGAGATCCTAAAGTGCATGCTGATGTGCTCAAGCGAATGATCAGTTTTTCTGCCGCTGAAGGCTATATCTGTAAAGGCTTGTCATTTTCTCCAATCACGGGAGGAGACGGAAATATTGAGTTTCTCCTTCATTTGCATTGGCCGGGAGAGGGACAGGAAGGCCAGGAGCTGCCGGAAGAAGAGATCATGCGCGTTGTAGAAGAAGCACATAAGACGTTAAAAGAAAAAAAGGCAGATGTACCGGAATAATAGGGCGCTATTATTCCTTTTTTCTGCATTCATGTACAATGTGCAGAGAATCATATAACATAAAAGAACAGATAAGCTTGGAAATAGAGGTGCTTACATGAACAAAGGCCAGAGGCATATTAAAATCAGAGAGATCATTACAAGCAATGAAATCGAAACGCAGGATGAATTGGTCGACATGCTAAAGCAGGATGGATACAAAGTAACGCAGGCCACGGTATCACGGGATATTAAAGAACTTCACCTTGTAAAAGTGCCTACAAATAATGGTTCTTACAAATACAGTCTTCCGGCGGACCAGCGTTTCAATCCGCTGTCTAAGCTAAAGCGGGCATTGATGGACGCATTTGTGAAAATAGACTCAGCAAGCCATATGATCGTGCTGAAAACGATGCCGGGCAATGCTCAGGCAATCGGGGCGCTGATGGACAATTTGGACTGGGATGAAATTATGGGAACCATTTGCGGAGATGACACGATTTTAATTATTTGCCGGACTCCTGGAGATACAGACGGTGTAAAAAACAGGCTCCTTGAACTGCTGTAACAGAAAATCTAACAAAGATAAGAGGTGTAATGCTGTTTGTTAGCTGAACTATCGATTAAAAACTTTGCCATTATTGAGGAACTGACGGTTTCTTTTGAACGTGGGCTTACGGTTTTAACAGGAGAAACCGGAGCCGGCAAATCCATTATCATAGATGCCATTTCTCTTTTAGTCGGAGGCCGCGGATCATCTGAATTTGTTAGATATGGGGAAGCAAAAGCCGAACTTGAAGGGCTGTTTCTGTTGGAGAGCGGCCATCCTGTTTTAGGCGTATGCGCTGAGCAGGGTATCGACGTTTCAGACGAAATGATCGTCATGAGAAGGGATATCAGCACGAGCGGGAAAAGCGTTTGCCGTGTCAATGGCAAGCTTGTCACGATTGCTTCGCTAAGAGAGATCGGCAGGCTTTTATTAGATATTCACGGGCAGCACGATAACCAGCTGTTAATGGAAGACGAAAATCATCTCCAGCTTTTGGACAAGTTTGCCGGGACCGAAGTGGAAAGCGCGCTCAAAACGTATCAGGAAGGGTACCAGCGGTATATGAAGCTGCTCAAAAAGCTTAAGCAGCTTTCTGAAAGCGAACAGGAAATGGCCCATCGCCTTGATCTTATTCAATTTCAGCTCGAAGAAATCGAATCGGCAAAGCTTGAGCTTAACGAAGATGAACAGCTCCAAGAAGAGCGCCAGCAAATTTCAAACTTTGAGAAGATATATGAGTCGCTGCAAAATGCATATAACGCGCTTCGCAGTGAGCAGGGCGGATTGGACTGGGTCGGAATGGCATCAGCGCAGCTAGAAGATATATCTGATATTAACGAACCGCTGAAAAAAATGTCTGAAAGTGTTTCGAACTCCTACTATTTGCTTGAGGATGCTACATTTCAGATGAGAAATATGCTGGATGAGCTTGAATTTGATCCGGAACGCCTGAACTATATTGAGACGCGACTTAATGAAATCAAACAGCTGAAACGAAAATACGGTGCCACTGTTGAAGACATTTTGGAATATGCTTCTAAAATTGAAGAAGAGATTGACCAAATTGAAAATAGGGACAGCCACCTTCAAAGCTTGAAAAAGGAGCTTGACTCCGTCGGCAAAGATGTCGCAGTGGAAGCGGCAAATGTGTCACAAATCCGAAAAACATGGGCGAAAAAGCTGGCTGATGAGATTCATCGGGAATTAAAAAGCCTGTACATGGAAAAATCAACTTTTGATACGGAATTTAAGGTCAGAACAGCGTCACGCAATGAAGAGGCGCCGCTTGTAAACGGCCAGCCCGTTCAGCTGACTGAACAAGGGATTGACCTGGTGAAATTTTTAATTTCAACCAATACAGGCGAGCCGCTGAAATCTCTTTCGAAAGTTGCTTCAGGTGGAGAGCTGTCACGGGTGATGCTTGCCATAAAAAGCATTTTTTCCTCACAACAGGATGTGACATCGATCATTTTTGATGAGGTTGATACCGGTGTAAGCGGGAGGGTCGCACAGGCAATCGCTGAGAAGATCCATAAGGTGTCAATAGGATCACAAGTGCTTTGTATTACACACCTCCCTCAGGTGGCTGCCATGGCCGATACGCATCTTTATATTGCGAAGGAGTTAAAAGACGGCAGAACGACGACACGTGTCAAGCCGCTCTCTAAGCAGGAAAAGGTAGCGGAAATCGGGCGCATGATTGCAGGTGTCGAAGTAACCGATTTAACGAAACGCCATGCGAAAGAACTTTTAAAACAAGCGGATCAAGTCAAAACAACTGGGTAAGCTGCGTGAGAAGCGCAGCTTATTTTTTTCGTGCACATCCATTCGTTCATCAGTATATCCAATGTTTTTCTTCATATGACAGTTATAAATAAGCCGTCAGAAGGCAAAATTAAATGATGTAGCAGCAAGTCATAAAGAAGGTGTGGGATAGGAGCGAGGAGAGTGAAGTAGTGAATGCCCGATAACATCAGAAAAGCAGTAGGTTTAATTCTCCTTGTTTCGTTATTAAGTGTAGGTTTATGCAAACCGCTAAAAGAATATTTACTGATTCCAACGCAAATGAGAGTATTTGAAACCCAAACACAAGCGATTGAAACGAGTTTATCGGTAAACGCTCAGACATCAGAATCCTCAGAAGCGTTTACAGTAAAGAAAGATCCGCATGAAATCAAGGTGACGGGCAAAAAATCTGGTGAGTCAGAATTAGTATACGATCTTGCCGGATTTCCAATTAAAAAAACAAAAGTGCACGTTCTTCCTGATTTAAAAGTTATACCTGGCGGACAATCAATCGGCGTAAAACTTCATTCCGTCGGTGTTCTTGTCGTCGGATTTCATCAAATTAATACAAGTGAAGGCAAAAAATCTCCGGGAGAAACGGCCGGAATTGAAGCGGGCGACATCATTATTGAGATGAATGGACAGAAAATTGAAAAAATGAATGATGTAGCCCCATTTATTCAAAAGGCTGGGAAAACTGGTGAATCTTTAGACTTACTGATCAAACGTGATAAACAGAAAATCAAAACGAAGCTGATCCCAGAAAAGGATGAAGGAGAAGGTAAATACAGAATCGGGTTATATATCAGAGATTCTGCTGCCGGCATCGGCACTATGACCTTTTATGAACCGAAAACAAAAAAATACGGAGCACTTGGCCACGTGATTTCCGATATGGACACAAAGAAACCAATTGTTGTGGAGAATGGAGAAATCGTTAAATCCACTGTAACATCAATTGAAAAAGGGACAGGCGGTAATCCGGGAGAAAAACTGGCGCGATTTTCCTCAGAACGCAAAACGATCGGGGATATTAACAGAAACAGCCCATTTGGAATTTTCGGCACGCTGCATCAGCCGATTCAAAACAACATATCAGATCAAGCACTGCCGGTTGCGTTTTCTACCGAAGTCAAAAAAGGACCGGCTGAAATTTTAACCGTTATTGATGATGACAAAGTAGAAAAATTCGATATTGAAATCGTCAGTACAACGCCGCAAAAATTCCCTGCGACAAAAGGAATGGTGTTGAAAATTACCGATCCAAGGCTGTTGAAAGAAACAGGAGGCATCGTACAGGGGATGAGCGGAAGCCCGATCATTCAAAATGGAAAAGTGATCGGCGCTGTCACCCATGTGTTTGTAAATGACCCGACAAGCGGCTACGGTGTTCATATTGAATGGATGCTGTCAGAAGCAGGAATCGATATTTACGGAAAAGAAAAAGCAAGCTGACTGCCGGAGTTTCCGGCAGTTTTTTTATTTTGATCCCTCTTCACTTCTCAGAATACATAAGGTAAAATATACAAAAGAAGATTTTTCGACAAATTCACGTTTCCTTGTTTGTCAAATTTCATTTTTAGTCGAAAAACAGAGAAAAACATAGAATAACAAAGATATGCCACTAATATTGGTGATTATGATTTTTTTAAAGGGTATATAGCGGTTTTGTCGAATGTAAACATGTAGCAAGGGTGAATCCTGTTAACTACATTTGGGGAGGAAGAAACGTGGAGAAAATTAAAGTTTGTGTTGCTGATGATAATCGAGAGCTGGTAAGCCTGTTAAGTGAATATATAGAAGGACAGGAAGACATGGAAGTGATTGGCGTTGCTTATAACGGACAGGAATGCCTGTCGTTGTTTAAAGAAAAAGATCCCGATGTGCTCGTATTAGATATTATTATGCCGCATTTAGACGGACTTGCGGTTTTAGAGAGGCTGAGGGAATCAGATCTGAAAAAACAGCCGAATGTCATTATGCTGACAGCCTTTGGACAGGAAGATGTCACGAAAAAGGCCGTCGATTTAGGCGCGTCCTACTTTATTCTCAAACCGTTTGATATGGAAAACCTTGTCGGCCATATCCGCCAGGTCAGCGGAAATGCCAGCAGTGTGACGCATCGTGCGCCATCATCGCAAAGCAGTATTATACGCAGCAGCCAGCCTGAACCAAAGAAGAAAAATCTCGACGCGAGCATCACAAGCATTATCCATGAAATCGGCGTCCCAGCCCATATTAAAGGCTATCTCTATCTGCGCGAAGCAATCTCAATGGTATACAATGACATCGAATTGCTCGGCAGCATTACAAAAGTCCTCTATCCGGACATCGCCAAAAAATTTAACACAACCGCAAGCCGTGTAGAAAGAGCGATCCGCCATGCAATTGAAGTGGCATGGAGCAGAGGAAACATTGATTCCATTTCCTCGTTGTTCGGTTATACAGTCAGCATGACAAAAGCTAAACCTACCAACAGTGAATTCATTGCAATGGTTGCGGATAAGCTGAGATTAGAACATAAGGCTTCTTAAACATGAGCTTATTAAGTGGTCATTAAATCAAACGTCTTTTATTTATTAGTTTGCGCTGATAAATAGGAGGCGTTTTGTTTTGGGGACATTTGTTAGTATGGGAGAAGAATAGTAAGTATCCGCATATAGTAAAGGATAGGTTTGAAAAGTAAGGAAAGCTAATGGCGGTATTACCTGCACTTTTGGTTCATTCATACATCTTATAGGATCACGAAGCATGATCGACTCAGATGTGTCCGTTATAAAATGAAACCTTTCTCCTGCAAAATCGTAAGTAAGGCGTATTAATGTAAAAAGGAGACGTACGAATGAAAAAGAAAAAAGCAAGAAAGCGTGAGGGGTTTTTCCTAGATTTTCTTTTCGAAGTAGGTGGGGAGCTCTTTCTTTTGCTGTTTAGATGTGTACACAAACTATTTATATAAAGGGAAAAAAGACTGCCGAATCGGTACGGCAGTCTTTGCATATTAATCTTTATAAGGCACCCAGCCTGGCGTGTTCACAATTGCTTGCCATAGCGGTTCAGGCAAATGATATTTTTCTTTATCTGTGCCTTTGATCACTGTTTCGATTTGCTTTTCACGGCCTTCTTTTACTTTTACCGTCCAGTCAGGGTCAACTAGAATTTCGCGTCCCATAGCGACTAGCGGAATACCGTTTTCGATGACGGCAAGCGCGTCATCAGCGGAATGGATGGAACCGACGGCGATCAGCGGCACTTTGTTTCCGACACGTTCATTCAATAAGTCCATGCGTGTGCGAGTCGGATCTGCACCGCGGCGCGCTTTTGAGTTCACGTCCATCAGTGAGATATGAAGATAATCCAATTCTTTATCCCCTAAAGCATCAACAAGCGTATAAGTCTCAGTCATTGTCAATCCCGGTGTCTCAGGTTCTTCCGGAGACAGACGGTATCCGACTAGGAACGCACCCTTCGCATGTTCTGAAGCGGCTTTTTTCACTTCATCGACAATAGCGAGCGGGAAGGCTAATCGTTTTTCATCGCTTCCTCCCCAGCGATCCGTGCGCTGATTGGTTTTCGGAGAATAAAACTGCTGAATCAAGTAGCCGTTTGCCCCGTGAATTTCGACACCGTCAAAGCCGGCTTCAATGGCGCGTCTTGTCGCTTCTCCAAACGCCTTCACAATGTTTTCCACTTCTTCTTCTTTTAATGCGCGAGCAATTTGTTTGCCGTTATCAAACACGTCACTTGGCCCCACAACATCCTGTTGAGGAACGAGCTCAGACGGGCACTCAATACCGCCGTGATGAATTTGTACAACGGCTTTAGCGCCTTGTGCCTGAATGGCTTGTGCTAACTTTTTTAAACCTGGAATGTTGGAATCGTCATGGATGGCCGGCTGCCCGGGGAATGCTTTTCCGTCCGGTGTAACATTTGCGCAGGCTGTAATCACCATTCCCATCTCTTTTGAACGGGGGATGATGTAGTCGAGCTCCGCTTCAGATATTGTACCGTCTTCATTAGAAGCGTAATGAGTCATCGGTGCTACCGCGATCCGGTTGTCGATTGTAACGCCGCTTTTAAACGTAAATGGTTCAAACAGTGGCTTATACTTAGGATTCATTTGATCATCTTCTTTCGTTTGGATTCGCACATATTCTAGCCTATATGTAAAAATTAATGCAATTGATCTGCTTTACCGACTGAATATCTTGAATGCAGAGTGATGTTTTCGCCGCTCTTTTTCGGGACCTTTGTAGCCGCCGCTGATTTGGTGGCCGATGGAGCATGTGATGACAGCTGCCGCCAGCAGCAGAACGAATTTTTTCATGGCTTTAACTTCTTTCAATAAAGTAAATATCCTTTAAAAGGTTACGCTTGGCTGACCCACCCGTCAAACGATTTGCTCACCCTATTCTCAAATTTTTTAAAATGAATAAAAAGTTGCTTCTTTCCGCTAATTTTTTCTAATTGGCGCCTCAATTAGAGCCATCCTCATAGACAAATCTGCTCGTTATCTTTCTAACAACAGGAAATGATCGGGTCGTATAGCCCTTTTGAAAATCATGGAACTTGCTCGCCTGCATTCGCGTTGTCTTTACAAATTCGCCATTCTGGTCAAAGATAAAAGCCAAACATCAGGAAGAGGTGGTCATGTGAAACAAACGGTTCTTTTGCTGTTTACTGCGCTCTTTCTTTCGGGGTGCAGTGTTGCAAGTGCGGATGACTCAGTGCCAAGGTTTACCGAAGAGGGAAAATACATTGGCTCGGCTGATCCTCATACGATTGCGGTTTCTCTTAATGGAGAAGAAACCATGATACAAGTTCCGAAGGATAAACGTGATGAATGTGAATCACTGCCAGATCAGACACATGTCCTGGTGAAATATACAAAGAAGGATAATGGAACTTTACAGCTGGAAGATATTCAGCTGCGAAAGAACTCGTCATAAAAAGACCGGAGGGAGTAAGTTGAGAATGTTATGGAGGAGCTTGGCGCTGTGCAGATTGGCTTTGACGCTCGCGCCTTGTGCACAGGCAGCAGAGCCGATAGAAGGGAAAACGGTGTATATTGATGCCGGACACGGCAGTGAAGATAGTGGAGCGGTCGGAAACGGGCTCTTTGAAAAGGATATTAATTTGGCTGTCTCAGAGCATGTGACAGACAAACTAAAAGAGGAGGGAGCCAATCCTGTTGCATCCCGGTCTGACGATCATTTTCTGACCTTGGAGGAAAGAGTGGCTAAGGCAAGTGCCAATCAGGCTGACCTTTTTGTCAGCATTCATGTGAATTCTGGGGTTGCTTCAGCTTCAGGAACAGAAACGTATTTTCAATCTGATTATGAAGGGGAGAACAGCCGGCGTCTGGCATCCGATATTCAGTCAGAGCTCGTTTCTTCCTTACAAACGAGAGACAGGGGCGTGAAAGAATCAGACTTTTACGTCATTACATATTCACAAATGCCAAGCGTGTTGGCGGAGCTTGGGTTTATCACTAACAGCTCTGATGCGGACAAGCTGGGAAGTGAAGAATACCAGCAAAAGGCCGCCGATGCGATTGTCAACGGCATTGATTCTTATTATGATCAGTAGATTGCCTTAATCCTAGAGTGGAGCCGACAAAATAAGTATAATGGAGAAAACTTTAGGGTTTGAGGTGAAACGATGACAAAGATTTTTGCCCACCGGGGGGCATCAGGTCAATTTCCCGAAAATACAATGCTTGCATTTGAAAAAGGAATTGAAGCCGGAGCAGATGGGATAGAGCTTGATGTACAGCTGACGAAAGACGGACGCATTGTTGTGATTCATGATGAAAGACTTAACCGCACGACATCACTTAAAGGATTCGTGAAGGATACAACCTATGATGAGGTAAAGACTGCGAATGCGGCCGCTGGTCACGATCAAGCGTACAGCGATATAAAAGTGCCGCTGCTAGAAGATGTGCTCTCGTGGGCGGTAAAAAAGGATTTTCTCATCAACATTGAATTAAAAAACAGCGTGATCCGCTATGAGGGAATGGAAGAAAAAGTGCTGGAGGCAGTGAAGCGATTCAATGTAGAGGAGAGAGTCATCCTATCCACCTTTAATCATGACAGCTTGGCGCTATGCGCCCGGCTTGCACCGCATATCGAACGGGCAGTATTAACTTCAGATGTGCTTTATCAGGCAGATCAATATATCATATCTATTCCGGCTTCCGGCTATCACCCGAAGCTAAACAGCCCAGGGGCCACAGATGAAGTGCTGAAGAAAATGAGGAACAGTTCGATTAAGGTAAGGCCGTATACAGTCAATCGTCCGGAAGATATGAAGCGTCTCATTGAAGCGGGAGCAGACGGCATGTTTACCGACTTTCCAGAAAAGGCTGCGGCATTGCTGAAAAATGAATAGTTGTTTAGAAGGAGGCTGTTTGACGCAGCCTTCTTTTTTCATTCATTCATGCCCGTTTCAAAGCATACATTCATAGAAGACAACTAGAAATTGTAAGCGCTGTCTATCTTCTGAATGAGGTGAAACCATGAGGAAAACAGTCATTGTAAGTGCTGCAAGAACTCCATTTGGCAAATTCGGCGGAGTATTGAAAGAGGTGAAAGCTGCTGAGCTTGGGGGCATTGTGATGAAGGAGGCGCTGCAACGGGCTGGAGTCTCTGGAGATGATGTAGAAGGAAACGTCATGGGCATGGTTGTCCAGGCCGGCTCAGGGCAGATACCTTCCCGTCAAGCTGCCCGTCTGGCGGGAATGCCTTGGAGTGTGCCGTCAGAAACACTGAATAAAGTCTGTGCTTCCGGCCTTCGCGCTGTCACTTTATGTGATCAAATGATTCGGGCGCAGGATGCGGACATACTTGTTGCGGGGGGGATGGAAAGCATGAGCAATATTCCGTATGCCGTTCCCGCCGGGCGCTGGGGAGCAAGGATGGGGGACGGCGAGCTTAGGGACTTAATGGTGTATGACGGATTAACGTGCGCATTTGACGAGGTGCACATGGCTGTTCACGGAAATACAGCTGCCAAGGAATATGCAATCTCACGAAGAGAGCAGGACGAATGGGCGTTGAGAAGTCATGCAAGGGCAGCTAAGGCAGCCGATGAAGGGAAGTTTCAGGATGAAATTGTTCCCGTCAACTGGATCGGTCGAAAAGGAAAACCAAACGTTGTTGATAAAGATGAAGCGATTCGCCGTGACACAAGTCTGGATCAGCTCGCGAAACTTGCTCCGATTTATGCAAGTGACGGTTCTATCACAGCCGGCAATGCTCCTGGGGTCAATGACGGAGCCGGCGCGTTCGTGCTGATGTCTGAGGAAAAAGCTGCTGAGCTTGGCAAACGGCCTCTGGCTACAATTCTTGGTTTTTCAACTACGGGAATGCCAGCGCACGAGCTGGCGGCAGCGCCGGGATTTGCCATTAACAAGCTCCTGAAAAAGAACGATTTAACTGTCCAAGATATTGACTTGTTTGAAGTAAATGAAGCTTTTGCTTCAGTTGTTTTGACATGTGAAAAAATCGTAGGTTTCGATCTTGAAAAAGTAAATGTAAATGGCGGTGCGATCGCGCTCGGCCACCCGATCGGCGCGAGCGGGGCAAGAATTCTCATGACGCTTGTTTATGAATTAAAGCGCCGGGGAGGGGGGCTCGGCGTTGCCGCTATTTGCAGCGGGGCAGCACAGGGAGACGCCGTCTTAGTGCAGGTTCATTAAAACATGATGAAAAAGGGGATTTGAATGGAAATCAAACAAATCATGGTAGCTGGCGCAGGTCAGATGGGAAGCGGAATTGCTCAAACAGCTGCCGACGCGGGCTTTTATGTACGGATGTACGATGTGAATAAAGAGGCTGCGGAGGCAGGATTGAAACGGCTGAAGAAACAGCTGGCCCGTGATGCTGAGAAAGGAAAAAGGACCGAGACGGAAGTGAAGAGCGTAATCAGCCGCATTTCGATTTCTCAAACGCTTGAGGAGGCAGAGCATGCGGACATTGTGATTGAGGCTATCGCAGAAAACATGGCGGCAAAAACTGAGATGTTTAAAACACTTGATCGCATGTGCCCGCCTCATACGATTTTGGCCAGCAATACATCTTCCTTGCCTATTACAGAAATCGCTGCTGTAACAAACCGGCCTCAACGGGTTATTGGCATGCATTTTATGAATCCCGTCCCTGTAATGAAGCTGGTTGAAGTGATTCGCGGCTTGGCTACATCAGAAGAAACGGCCTTAGATGTTATGGCATTAGCGGAAAAGATGGGGAAAACAGCGGTAGAAGTCAATGATTTTCCTGGGTTTGTTTCCAACCGTGTGCTTCTTCCAATGATTAATGAAGCCATCTATTGCGTGTATGAGGGAGTGGCGAAGCCGGAGGCGATAGACGAAGTGATGAAGCTGGGCATGAATCATCCGATGGGGCCGCTTGCATTAGCGGATTTTATCGGACTGGATACGTGTTTATCAATTATGGAAGTCCTTCACTCAGGCCTTGGCGATTCCAAATACCGTCCTTGCCCGCTGCTCCGCAAGTATGTCAAAGCAGGCTGGCTTGGCAAAAAGAGCGGACGCGGTTTTTATGACTATGAGGAGAGGACTTCCTGAAGTCTATTCCATCCGGGGGTGGCCGAGTTGCATGTAACCCAAGAGCAAGTCATGATGCGAAAGATGGTGCGTGATTTTGCACGAAAAGAAATTGCTCCTGCTGCGGAAATCATGGAGAAAACGGACGAATTTCCCTTTCAGCTGATCAAAAAAATGGGCGAATACGGCCTGATGGGAATACCGGTGCCGGAACAATACGGCGGTGCCGGGGCGGACGTTGTTTCTTATATTTTGGCGATTCATGAGATTTCTAGAATCAGCGCGGCTGTCGGCGTGATTCTCTCCGTTCATACCTCAGTCGGCACAAATCCGATTCTGTATTTCGGAAACGAAGAACAGAAGATGAAATATATACCAAAGCTCGCGTCAGGAGACCATTTGGGCGCATTTGCACTAACGGAGCCTCACTCGGGGTCGGATGCCGGGAGCCTTCGCACAACAGCAATCAAAAAGAACGGCAAATATCTATTAAACGGATCGAAAATATTCATAACGAATGGCGGAGCAGCTGATATCTATATCACATTTGCTTTAACAGCTCCAGATCAAGGCAGGCACGGGATTTCGGCTTTTATTGTTGAAAAAAACACACCCGGTTTTACCGTTGGAAAAAAAGAAAGAAAGCTGGGGCTTTATGGCTCCAATACTACGGAACTGATTTTTGATAATGCAGAAGTGCCTGAAGCCAATTTGCTTGGCAAAGAGGGGGATGGCTTTCACATTGCTATGGCGAATTTAAATGTCGGCCGGATCGGCATTGCGGCACAGGCGCTCGGAATTGCAGAGGCGGCTCTTGAGCATGCCGTTAATTATGCGAAGCAGCGAGTGCAATTTGGAAGACCGATCGCAGCCAATCAAGCCATTTCATTTAAGCTGGCTGATATGGCGACTAGGGCTGAGGCGGCAAGACATCTTGTCTACCACGCTGCAGACCTTCATAACCGTGGCCTAAATTGTGGAAAAGAAGCGTCTATGGCTAAACAATTTGCTTCCGATGCAGCCGTGAAGGCGGCGTTAGACGCCGTTCAAATTTATGGGGGATATGGCTATATGAAGGATTATCCGGTTGAGCGCCTGCTTCGCGATGCAAAGGTGACGCAAATCTATGAAGGGACGAACGAGATTCAAAGACTGATTATTTCCAAGTATTTGCTTGGCGGAACCTGATAGACAAAAAACGCAAAAACGGAGGTTGAGGATATGGAGGAGAAACAGCATTATTCTCCTGGGTTGGACGGTGTGATTGCGGCAGAAACTCATATTTCTTATCTTGACACCCAGTCCAGCCAGATTTTGATACGAGGCTATGATTTAATAGAACTTTCTGAAACAAAAAGCTATCTGGAGCTTGTCCATTTATTGCTGGAGGGCAGGCTGCCAGAAGAAAGTGAAATGGAGACGCTGGAACATAAAATAAACAGTGCCTCAAGCCTGCCTGCTGATCATCTCCGTCTGCTTGAGCTGCTCCCTGAGGACACTCATCCAATGGATAGTCTGCGTACCGGCCTGTCGGCACTTGCTGGCTATGATCGGCAAATTGATGATCGGTCTCCTTCCGCAAACAAAGAACGCGCCTATCAGCTTCTTGGGAAAATGCCTGCCCTCACTGCTGCCAGCTACAGGATCATTAATAAGAAAGAGCCGATTCTTCCGCTTCAAACCCTATCCTACAGTGCGAATTTTCTATACATGATGACAGGGAAACTGCCGTCTTCATTGGAAGAACAGATTTTTGACCGGTCGCTCGTCCTGTACAGTGAGCATGAGATGCCGAATTCAACCTTTGCGGCCAGGGTCATTGCATCTACACATTCAGATCTTTATGGGGCTTTGACTGGGGCTGTCGCTTCCCTGAAAGGGAATCTTCACGGAGGAGCAAACGAAGCTGTAATGTATTTGCTTTTGGAGGCAAAAACGACATCTGATTTTGAGCAGCTTCTGCAAACAAAACTGAAAAGAAAAGAAAAAATCATGGGCTTCGGCCACCGGGTGTATATGAAAAAAATGGACCCGAGAGCACTCATGATGAAAGAGGCGCTGCAGCAATTATGCGATAAAGCCGGTGACCATCGTTTATATGAGATGTGTGAAGCGGGTGAGCGGCTGATGGAGAAGGAAAAAGGGCTTTACCCGAATTTGGATTACTATGCTGCCCCGGTGTATTGGATGCTCGGCATACCGATTCCTTTATATACGCCGGTCTTTTTCAGCGCGAGAACGTCCGGTTTATGCGCTCATGTGATCGAACAGCATGCCAATAATCGGCTCTTCCGCCCCCGTGTCAGTTACATGGGCCCGCGATATCAAACAAAATCATGAAAGGAGCTGGTAGAATGCCGAAAACGGATCGTGTTATCGAAGAAATCACAGACTATGTGCTTGAAAAAGAGATTACAAGTGCCGAAGCGTATACAACAGCGGGGCATGTATTACTGGATACCCTGGGCTGCGGGATCTTGGCGCTACGGTATCCGGAATGCACAAAGCTGCTTGGCCCGATTGTTCCAGGAACGACTGTGCCGAATGGAAGCAAAGTACCGGGAACGTCATATGTTCTCGATCCTGTGAGGGCAGCGTTTAATATCGGCTGCATGATTCGCTGGCTCGATTACAACGATACGTGGCTGGCGGCGGAGTGGGGGCATCCATCCGATAACTTGGGAGGGATCCTTGCCGCTGCTGATTATGTATCAAGAGTGAGGCTGTCTGAAGGAAAAGAGCCGTTAACGGTACGCGACGTACTTGAGATGATGATCAAAGCGCACGAGATTCAAGGTGTGCTGGCGTTAGAAAACAGCTTAAATCGAGTTGGCCTTGACCATGTGCTGTTTGTCAAAGTTGCGACAACCGCTGTTGCGGCAAAGCTTTTGGGCGGCGGTAGAGAAGAAATCAAAAATGCGCTTTCGAATGCATGGATTGACAATGCAGCATTGAGGACATACCGCCATTCACCGAATACAGGCTCGCGTAAATCATGGGCGGCAGGAGATGCAACGAGCAGAGGTGTTCATTTGGCGCTGATGTCGTTAAAAGGGGAAATGGGTTATCCGACAGCCCTGAGTGCACAGGGTTGGGGGTTCCAAGACGTTTTATTCAATAAGAAAGAGATCAAGCTTGCCCGACCGCTCGACGCTTATGTCATGGAAAATGTGTTATTTAAAGTGTCTTATCCTGCGGAATTTCACGCCCAGACAGCGGCGGAGTGCGCCGTCATTCTTCACCCGCAGGTAAAGAACCGGATTGACGAGATTGACCGAGTTGTCATCAGAACGCATGAATCCGCTATCCGAATCATTGATAAAAAAGGCCCGCTCCACAATCCGGCAGACCGTGATCACTGCCTCCAATACATTACAGCAATCGGTTTGCTTTTTGGTGATATCACCGCACAGCATTATGAAGCTGAAACAGCGAATGATCCGAGAATAGATAATCTTCGTGATAAAATGGAAGTGACTGAAAATAAAACATATACCGAGGATTATTTGAAACCTGATAAACGTTCCATCTCAAATGCCGTTCAGGTTCATTTTAAAGACGGAACGAGCACGGAAATGGTGGAATGTGAGTTTCCCCTCGGCCATCGTTTTCGAAGAGAGGAAGCAGTGCCGAAACTGCTGGAAAAGTTTTCTGACAATCTCAAAACCCATTTTCCTGATAAACAGCACAAACACATTTATGAGCGCTGTACCAGCTATGAGACATTACAAACGATGCGCGTAAATGAATTCGTAGACATGTTCTGCATGTAAAAGGGGGATTTGTTTCATGTCGTGGATCGTCAATAAGCAATCGTCACAAGAGGAGCTTGCCGGGCGTTTCCGCAAGCTGATGTCAGCACCGGACATTCTTCAAATTCCCGGCGCCCATGACGGGATGGCCGCTTTGCTTGCGAAAGAAGCCGGTTTTTCTGCTATTTATTTGTCCGGTGCTGCCTATACAGCCAGCAGGGGGCTGCCTGATTTAGGGATCATCACATCGGCAGAGATAGCTGAACGGGCCAAAGATCTTGTGCGTGCAGCTGATCTGCCTCTGCTTGTGGATATCGATACGGGATTTGGCGGTGTCTTAAATGCCGCCCGAACAGCCCGGGAGATGCTTGAAGCCAGGGTAGCAGCCGTTCAAATAGAAGACCAGCAGCTCCCAAAAAAATGCGGACATTTAAATGGCAAACAGCTAGTTCCGATAAAGGAAATGGCGCAAAAAATAAAAGCCATTAAACAAACGGCACCCTCCCTTATTGTTGTTGCTCGTACTGATGCCAGGGCGCAGGAAGGGCTTGATGCCGCAATAAAACGTTCAGAGGCTTACATTGAGGCGGGAGCGGACGCAATTTTCCCGGAAGCGCTACAGGCGGAGAATGAATTCCGCCAGTTTGCTGAGCGTATCCCCGTTCCGCTCCTTGCGAATATGACTGAATTTGGGAAAACGCCGTATTATCGTGCCGATGAATTCGAAGATATGGGGTTTCACATGGTGATATATCCTGTCACCTCGCTTCGGGCGGCGGCAAAAGCTTGTGAGCGGATGTTTGGTTTGATGAAGGAGCACGGGTCACAAAAAGAAGGACTTCAAGATATGCAGACACGAAAAGAACTGTACGATACGATTTCTTATTATGATTATGAAGCGTTAGACAAAACGATTGCCAAGACCGTTTTGCCTGACGAATAATGCAACAAAAAAAGCCGGAGCATTCTCCGGCTTTTTTTCAGCTATCGTTTTCTGAATCGCGGGCTGACTTGATTGCGTTTTCTGTCTCTGTATAAAATGAACCCGGCCAGCACATAGAGGCCGATCGCAAAAAAGATGAATCCTGACAACCCTTGGAGCCAAAGAGCTGAAAATGGCTTGATTGTATGGCCGAAAAGTGTATCTCTCATCAGTTTAATGCCTAAAGCAGAAATAGCCCCGGGGATGACTAATATTAAAAGCGCAAGAAGTCGGCTCATCTTCAGAAAACCCCTTTATCTTTTCATTTCCTTTATTGTCCAGCGGAAAAAATATTTTGTCAAGAGAAGAAAACGTGGTAACATAGGGTTGTGCAAATTATTGCAACGGAATAAATAGGTGTGCAAATTTTTTCATACAAAGGGGTATCGGGATGCAAAAGGTACTGATAGTAGGTGCCGGCAAAAGGGGAACGGCGTTATTACATATTCTGATTAAAACAGCCATCATAGATATCATTGCCGTAGTTGACAAAGACCCCGAGGCGCCGGGATTGAAAGAAGCAGAACAGTATGGGATTGCCGTATCATCTGATTGGAAACCTTACATACAACAAAAACCGGATATCGTCATTCATACCACCGGCGATCAAGCCGTGTTTGACGAGCTCCTTCAAAGAAAGCATGAAGATACCATTGTCATGCCGGGAAAAATGGCATACATCGTTTTTCAGCTGATGGAAGAAAAGCAGCACCTGATTCAAATGCTAAAAGAGCAAACCTATAAATATGACAGAATTTTTAACTCCACCCATGATGGAATGATTTTTATTGATATCAATGAAGAAATCATTCTCTTTAACCATATGGCCGAAAAAATGGTCGAAAAAAAACGTGAGGAAGTCATTGGGCGCCCAATAAAAGAAGTGATTCCGAGCACTAAGATGCCGCGGATTTTAAAAACAAGAGTGCCTGAATACAACCAGAAGCAGCTGTTAGGCGATCATTTGCAAATTGTGACCACAAGACTGCCGATTATTGATGAAGGCGGACGTCTGCTCGGGGCTCTTTGTGTGTTTAAAGATATCACTGATGCGGTCGAGCTGGCAGAGGAAGTGACCAACTTAAAGCAGGTCCGTACGATGCTGGAGGCGATTATTCAATCCTCCGATGAGGCGATTTCTGTCGTTGATGAAAACGGCATCGGCCTGCTAATCAATAAAGCGTATACGAAAATGACGGGGCTTTCTGAAAAAGAAGTCATCGGCAAGCCTGCAAACACTGATATTTCCGAAGGTGAAAGCATGCATTTAAAGGTGCTTGAAACAAGACGTCCTGTCCGCGGTGTCAGAATGAAGGTCGGCCCGAATGAAAAAGAGGTCATCGTTAATGTAGCACCGGTGATTGTGGACGGGATTTTGAAAGGCAGCGTCGGCGTGATTCACGATGTTTCCGAAATTAAAATGCTGACAGCGGAGCTTAACCGCGCCAGACAAATTATTCGCACGCTTGAAGCGAAATACACGTTTGACGACATTATCGGCAAAAGCGAGCAAATGCTGGTTGCGCTTGAGCAGGCGAAGCTCGGTGCGAAAACACCGGCAACCATCTTGCTGCGCGGGGAATCAGGAACAGGAAAAGAACTGTTCGCCCATGCCATCCATAACGAAAGTGACCGGAAATACAATAAATTTATTCGCGTGAATTGTGCAGCCCTTTCTGAAAACCTGCTCGAATCAGAATTGTTCGGCTATGAGGATGGTGCGTTTTCAGGAGCGAAGCGCGGCGGTAAAAAGGGTTTATTTGAAGAAGCAAATAACGGCAGTATTTTCTTAGATGAAATCGGTGAGCTGACACAAAATATGCAGGCCAAATTACTACGCGTCCTTCAAGAAAAGGAAATCGTCAGAGTGGGCGGCACGAAAGCGATCCCTGTCAACGTCAGAGTGATCGCGGCAACAAATGTAAATATTGAAAAGGCGATGGCGGATGGAAAGTTTCGCGAAGACCTGTATTACCGGATCAACCGCTATCCCATCTCCATTCCGCCTTTGCGTCAGCGGTTGGAGGACATTGAAGCACTAAGCGTCAGACTTATCCAAAAGATCAACCGGGATTACGGCAGGAATGTAAAAGGGCTCTCGCAGCAAGCCTTGCGCGCCTTATCTGCTTACCATTGGCCTGGGAATGTCCGCGAGCTTGAAAATGTCCTTGGACGAGCCATGATTTTTCTCAATCCGCATATGGAATGGATTGAAAAAGATCATTTGCCTATATTTGAACTTGAGCAAAAAGAAAATGACACAGATCAGGGGACAGGTTTTGATTTTCCGGATATTGAAGGGGAAAAGCTGTCTGTCGCAGTAGAAAAATTTGAAGCGCATTTGATCCAGCAAACGCTTGAAAAGCATCATTTTAACCGGACAAAAACAGCAAAAGCTCTCGGTGTTAGCATTCGGAACTTATATTACAAAATGGATAAATATGGCCTTGCAAATGAAGGCATGCAATAATTTGCAGAATAAACGCAAACATCTGCACGAATGTTTCAATATATCTGGTATGACAGCACCCTTAAGAGCTGGCACGGAACTTGCATAATAAAAGGCGGAGTCGAAACAAGAAAGGTGGTAGCAGATGAAGCTGAAAGATTTAATCGGCAAAGCGTCGATACACAAAAACAAGACTATTGCGGTTGCTCATGCTGAGGATGAGGAAGTGATCCGGGCTGTAAAGCTGGCTGCCGAGCACCTATCCGCCCGTTTCTTGTTAACGGGCGACAGCAAAAAACTGAACGAGCTGACATCATCCATGCAAGGGCATCAAGTGGAAATCGTCCATGCCGATACACCTGAGGAGTCGGCGAAATTAGCGGTTCGTGCTGTACATCATAAAACAGCGGACGTTTTAATGAAAGGGAATGTGCCGACTTCTGTTTTGCTTAAAGCGGTATTGAACAGACAGGAGGGGCTTCGGTCATCAAGTGTCCTTTCCCACGTGGCTGTGTTTGATATACCGGATTTTGACAGATTGATGTTTGTAACAGATTCGGCAATGAATATTGCCCCTTCGCTGGAAGAGCTTCGGCAGATTTTGCAAAATGCAGTTCATGTGGCCCATGCAGTAGGGAACAATATGCCAAAAGCAGCTGCTCTGGCAGCGGTTGAAACGGTGAACCCAAAAATGGAAGCGACCGTGAATGCAGCTGCTCTAGCTCAAATGTACAAAAGGGGCCAGATCAAAGGCTGCATTGTTGATGGACCGCTTGCTTTGGATAACGCAGTTTCACAAATTGCCGCGGCCCAGAAAAACATTTCGGGAGACGTAGCGGGCAACGCAGATATCCTTCTCGTCCCAACAATTGAGGCCGGCAATATTTTATATAAATCACTGATTTATTTTGCCAAGGCCAGCGTGGCGGCTGTCATTACAGGAGCAAAAGCACCGATTGCCTTAACAAGCAGAGCGGACTCTGCTGAAAATAAACTGTATTCCATTGCGCTGGCAATATGCGCATCTGAAGAATACACACATTAGGAGGAACGAACATGGAACTTTTTAAATATATGGAGAAATACGATTACGAACAATTGGTATTCTGCCAGGATGAACAATCTGGATTAAAAGCGATTATCGCGATTCATGATACAACGCTTGGTCCGGCGCTTGGCGGAACGAGAATGTGGACATATGAAAATGAAGAAGCGGCAATTGAAGATGCGCTCAGATTGGCTAGAGGCATGACCTATAAGAATGCGGCGGCAGGCTTAAACCTTGGCGGCGGAAAAACAGTCATTATCGGCGATCCGCGCAAAGACAAAAATGAGGAAATGTTCCGCGCGTTTGGCCGCTATATTCAAGGGCTGAACGGCAGATACATCACGGCTGAAGATGTGGGCACAACGGTCGAGGATATGGATATCATTCATGATGAGACAGACTACGTTACAGGGATTTCTCCTGCTTTCGGCTCTTCTGGAAATCCTTCTCCAGTCACAGCGTACGGGGTGTATAGAGGAATGAAGGCAGCAGCTAAAGCTGCTTTCGGAACCGACTCTCTTGAAGGAAAAACCATTGCTGTACAGGGTGTTGGGAACGTAGCCTATAACCTTTGCCGCCACCTGCATGAAGAAGGAGCAAACTTAATCGTTACGGATATCAACAAACAATCTGTACAGCGTGCAGTTGAAGATTTTGGCGCCCGTGCTGTAGATCCTGATGACATTTATTCACAAGACTGCGATATTTATGCGCCGTGTGCCCTTGGTGCGACTATTAACGATGACACCATTAAACAGCTGAAGGCGAAAGTGATCGCAGGTGCGGCTAACAACCAATTAAAAGAAACCCGCCATGGTGATCAAATTCACGAAATGGGCATCGTTTATGCACCGGATTACGTGATTAACGCGGGCGGTGTTATCAACGTGGCAGATGAGCTTTACGGCTATAATGCAGAACGTGCATTGAAAAAAGTCGAAGGCATTTACGGCAATATCGAGCGTGTACTTGAAATTTCTCAGCGTGACGGCATTCCTGCATATTTAGCGGCTGACCGCTTAGCAGAGGAACGGATTGAACGCATGCGCCGCTCAAGAAGCCAGTTTTTGCAAAACGGCCACAGTGTATTAAGCAGACGTTAAGAAATTGATCTGGAGGTTATGAAAGTGCTACTTGACGAAAAACGCATTCTCACAATTAATCCAGGCTCAACTTCAACGAAAATCGGTGTTTTTCATAACGAAAGAAGCATTTTTGAAAAAACATTGAGACACAACATAGAAGAGCTGCAGCGATTTGACCGAATTATTGATCAGTATGAATTTCGTAAAAACCATATTCTCGAAACGCTTCATGAACAGGGAATCAATATCTCAAAGTTTGATGCAGTCTGCGCAAGAGGCGGCCTTCTTCGGCCAATTGAAGGCGGGACCTACGTAGTGAATGATGAAATGATTGAGGACTTGAAAAGCGGTTACGCCGGTCAGCATGCTTCTAATCTCGGCGGCATTATCGCGAGGGAAATCGCTGACGGCCTGAATATCCCTTCGTATATCGTCGACCCTGTTGTCGTAGACGAAATGTCAGTGCTTGCGAAAGTTTCAGGCATGCCTGAAATTGAACGGAAAAGCATTTTCCATGCGTTAAACCAAAAAGCTGTCGCTCGTAAAGCGGCAGCCTCCCTTGGCAAACGATATGAGAACATGAAAATGATTATTACCCATATGGGCGGAGGTATTACAATTGGCGTCCATGACCGCGGGCGAGTGGTAGATGTCAATAACGGCCTACACGGCGAGGGACCATTCAGTCCTGAACGAGCAGGAACAGTGCCTGCGGGAGATCTTGTTGATCTATGTTTTTCAGGGGAATATACAAAAGAAGAAATCATGAAAAAGCTTGTTGGCACCGGCGGACTTTTAGGCTATCTCGGTACAAATGATGCAGTAAAAGTGGAACAGATGATTCAAGGGGGCGATGAAAAAGCCCGCTTCATTTATGATGCCATGGCATATCAGGTAGCAAAGGAAATCGGGGCAGCCAGCGCGGCGTTAAAAGGCGAAGTTGAAGCGATTGTGCTGACGGGAGGCCTTGCGTACGGCAAAAGCTTTGTTTCTGCTATCAGATCATACATAGATTGGATTTCAGACGTTTTAGTCTATCCGGGTGAAAATGAACTGCAGTCTCTTGCCCAAGGGGCGCTCAGAGTATTGCAGGGCGAAGAGCAATCCAAACAATATCGTATTGAATAGACAGACAGGAGTGAGTCACCATGGCAACTGAGTATGACGTAGTCATTCTGGGCGGCGGTACCGGCGGTTATGTTGCGGCCATCAGAGCCGCTCAGCTCGGCTTAAAAACAGCCGTTGTGGAAAAGGAAAAACTCGGGGGAACATGTCTGCATAAAGGCTGTATCCCGAGTAAAGCGCTGCTTAGAAGCGCAGAGGTATACCGGACAGCTCGTGAAGCCGATCAATTCGGGGTGGAAACGGCTGGCGTGTCCCTCAACTTTGAAAAAGTGCAGCAGCGTAAGCAAGCCGTTGTTGATAAGCTTGCAGCGGGTGTAAATCATTTAATGAAAAAAGGAAAAATTGACGTATACACCGGATATGGACGTATCCTTGGACCGTCAATCTTCTCTCCGCTGCCGGGAACAATTTCTGTTGAGCGGGGAAATGGCGAAGAAAATGACATGCTGATCCCGAAACAAGTGATCATTGCAACAGGATCAAGACCGAGAATGCTTCCGGGTCTTGAAGCGGACGGTAAGTCTGTACTGACTTCAGATGAGGCGCTCCAAATGGAGGAGCTGCCACAATCAATCATCATCGTCGGCGGAGGTGTTATCGGTATCGAATGGGCGTCTATGCTTCATGATTTTGGTGTGAAGGTAACGGTTATTGAATACGCGGATCGCATATTGCCGACTGAAGATCTAGAGATTTCAAAAGAAATGGAAAGTCTTCTTAAGAAAAAAGGCATCCAGTTCATAACAGGGGCAAAAGTGCTGCCTGACACAATGACAAAAACATCAGACGATATCAGCATACAAGCGGAAAAAGACGGAGAAACCGTTACCTACTCTGCTGAGAAAATGCTTGTTTCCATCGGCAGACAGGCAAATATCGAAGGCATCGGCCTAGAGAACACCGATATTGTTACTGAAAATGGCATGATTTCAGTCAATGAAAGCTGCCAAACGAAGGAATCTCATATTTATGCAATCGGAGACGTAATCGGTGGCCTGCAGTTAGCTCACGTTGCTTCACATGAGGGAATTATTGCTGTTGAGCATTTTGCAGGTCTCAATCCGCATCCGCTTGATCCGACGCTTGTGCCGAAGTGCATTTACTCAAGCCCTGAAGCTGCCAGTGTCGGCTTAACCGAAGACGAAGCAAAGGCGAACGGGCATAATGTCAAAATCGGCAAGTTCCCATTTATGGCGATTGGAAAAGCGCTTGTATACGGTGAAAGCGACGGTTTTGTCAAAATCGTGGCGGACCGAGATACAGATGATATTCTCGGCGTTCATATGATCGGCCCGCATGTCACCGACATGATTTCTGAAGCGGGTCTTGCCAAAGTGCTGGACGCAACGCCGTGGGAGGTCGGGCAAACGATTCACCCGCATCCAACGCTTTCTGAAGCAATTGGAGAAGCAGCGCTTGCCGCAGATGGCAAAGCCATTCATTTTTAAAAGCATAAAGGAGGGGCTTGAATGAGTACAAACCGACATCAAGCACTAGGGCTGACTGATCAGGAAGCCGTTGATATGTATAGAACCATGCTGTTAGCAAGAAAAATCGATGAAAGAATGTGGCTGTTAAACCGTTCTGGCAAAATTCCATTTGTAATCTCTTGTCAAGGGCAGGAAGCAGCACAGGTAGGGGCGGCTTTCGCACTTGACCGTGAAATGGATTATGTATTGCCGTACTACAGAGACATGGGTGTCGTGCTCGCGTTTGGCATGACAGCAAAGGACTTAATGATGTCCGGGTTTGCAAAAGCAGCAGATCCGAACTCAGGAGGCCGCCAGATGCCGGGGCATTTCGGACAAAAGAAAAACCGCATTGTGACGGGATCATCTCCGGTTACAACGCAAGTGCCGCACGCAGTCGGTATTGCGCTTGCGGGACGTATGGAGAAAAAGGATATCGCAGCCTTTGTTACATTCGGGGAAGGGTCTTCAAACCAAGGCGATTTCCATGAAGGGGCGAACTTTGCCGCTGTCCATAAGCTGCCGGTTATTTTCATGTGTGAAAACAACAAATACGCAATCTCAGTGCCTTACGATAAGCAAGTCGCATGTGAGAACATTTCCGACCGTGCCATAGGCTATGGGATGCCTGGCGTAACTGTGAATGGAAATGATCCGCTGGAAGTTTATCAAGCGGTTAAAGAAGCACGCGAAAGGGCGCGCAGAGGAGAAGGCCCGACATTAATTGAAACGATTTCTTACCGCCTTACACCACATTCCAGTGATGACGATGACAGCAGCTATAGAGGCCGTGAAGAAGTAGAGGAAGCGAAAAAAAGTGATCCCCTGCTTACTTATCAAGCTTACTTAAAGGAAACAGGCCTGCTGTCCGATGAGATAGAACAAACCATGCTGGATGAAATTATGGCAATCGTAAATGAAGCGACGGATGAAGCGGAGAACGCCCCTTATGCAGCTCCTGAGTCAGCGCTTGATTATGTGTATGCGAAGTAGGGAGGAAGAACAAATGTCAGTAATGTCATATATTGATGCAATCAATTTGGCGATGAAAGAAGAAATGGAACGAGATTCTCGCGTTTTCGTCCTTGGGGAAGATGTAGGAAGAAAAGGCGGTGTGTTTAAAGCAACAGCCGGACTCTATGAACAATTTGGGGAAGAGCGCGTTATGGATACGCCGCTTGCTGAATCTGCGATCGCAGGAGTCGGTATCGGAGCGGCAATGTACGGAATGAGACCGATTGCTGAAATGCAGTTTGCTGATTTCATTATGCCGGCAGTCAACCAAATTATTTCTGAGGCGGCTAAAATCCGCTACCGCAGCAACAATGACTGGAGCTGTCCGATTGTCGTCAGAGCGCCATACGGCGGAGGCGTGCACGGAGCCCTGTATCATTCTCAATCAGTCGAAGCAATTTTCGCCAACCAGCCCGGACTGAAAATTGTCATGCCATCAACACCATATGACGCCAAGGGTCTATTAAAAGCCGCAGTTCGTGACGAAGACCCAGTGCTGTTTTTTGAGCACAAGCGGGCGTACCGTCTGATAAAGGGAGAGGTTCCGGCTGATGATTATGTCCTGCCAATCGGCAAGGCTGACGTAAAACGGGAAGGCGACGACATCACAGTGATCACATACGGCCTGTGTGTCCACTTCGCCTTACAAGCTGCAGAACGTCTCGAAAAAGATGGCATTTCAGCGCATGTGGTGGATTTAAGAACAGTTTACCCGCTTGATAAAGAAGCCATCATCGAAGCTGCGTCCAAAACTGGAAAGGTTCTTTTGGTTACAGAAGATACAAAAGAAGGCAGCATCATGAGCGAAGTAGCCGCAATTATATCCGAGCATTGTCTGTTCGACTTAGACGCGCCGATCAAACGGCTTGCAGGTCCTGATATTCCGGCTATGCCTTATGCGCCGACAATGGAAAAATACTTTATGGTCAACCCTGATAAAGTGGAAGCGGCGATGAGAGAATTAGCGGAGTTTTAAAGACGTAAGGGAGGATACAATCATGGCAATTGAACAAATGACGATGCCGCAGCTTGGAGAAAGCGTAACAGAGGGGACGATCAGCAAATGGCTTGTCGCCCCCGGTGATAAAGTGAACAAATACGATCCAATCGCGGAAGTCATGACAGATAAGGTAAATGCAGAGGTTCCGTCTTCTTTTACTGGTACGATAACAGAGCTTGTGGGAGAAGAAGGCCAAATCCTGCAAGTCGGAGAAGTGATTTGCAAAATTGAAACAGAAGGCGCGAATCCGGCTGAACAAAAACAAGAACAGCCAGCTGCTTCAAAAGCCGCTGAGACGCCTGCTGCAAAAAGTGCCGAAGCAGCTGATCAGCCCAATAAAAAGCGCTACTCGCCAGCTGTACTCCGTTTGGCCGGAGAGCATGGCATTGATCTTGAACAAGTAACAGGAACAGGTGCCGGCGGGCGCATCACACGAAAAGACATTCAGCGCTTAATTGAAACAGGCGGCGTGCAAGAACAGAATCCTGAGGAGCCGAAAACAGCAGCTCCTGCACCGAAGTCTGCATCAAAACCTGAGCCAAAAGAAGAGACGTCATATCCTGCGTCTGCAGCCGGTGATAAAGAAATCCCTGTCACAGGTGTAAGAAAAGCAATTGCTTCCAATATGAAGCGAAGCAAAACAGAAATTCCGCATGCTTGGACGATGATGGAAGTCGACGTCACAAATATGGTTGCATATCGCAACAGTATAAAAGATTCCTTTAAGAAGACAGAAGGCTTTAATTTAACGTTCTTCGCCTTTTTTGTAAAAGCGGTCGCTCAGGCGTTAAAAGAATTCCCGCAAATGAATAGCATGTGGGCGGGGGACAAAATTATTCAGAAAAAGGATATCAATATTTCAATTGCAGTTGCCACAGAGGATTCTTTATTTGTTCCGGTGATTAAAAACGCTGATGAAAAAACAATTAAAGGCATTGCGAAAGACATTACCGGCCTAGCTAAAAAAGTAAGAGACGGAAAACTCACTGCAGATGACATGCAGGGAGGCACGTTTACCGTCAACAACACAGGTTCGTTCGGCTCTGTTCAGTCGATGGGCATTATCAACTACCCTCAGGCTGCGATTCTTCAAGTAGAATCCATCGTCAAACGCCCGGTTGTCATGGAGAATGGCATGATTGCTGTCAGAGACATGGTTAATCTGTGTCTGTCCTTAGATCACAGAGTGCTTGACGGTCTCGTGTGCGGACGATTCCTGGGACGTGTGAAACAAATTTTAGAATCGATTGACGAGAAGACATCTGTTTACTAAATAGGAAAAAAGAGCATTTTTTGAATTTTTGTTTCAGAAAATGCTCTTTTTCTATGCTGTATTATTCAGCGATTCGTATTTTCATTTCGACCCGATATTCTTCTTGTTTTTTCGGGGAGTAATGAATCGGTATGATTAACTCGTATACATCACTGACTACTGTTAATTGGCGGTCCGCGATATATTTGATAAGCTTCTGTAAGTTGAGAAAATAATGTTCAGGCGAAAAATTATACGCGATACACGCATACCTCCCTTTAGGGATCGTTGTGATTTCCATATCCGGCGTAATTGATGAAATCTGTTTATTCGTCAATACAGGCGTGAAAATATGACGGTAAGTCATTTCATCAATGCTGGTGTAGGGCTGAAAAGAGAAAGTAGCGCCGTAGCTATTGTTCGTAAATCCATCTGCTGACTCGATAAATTTTTTTAATTTGCTGTAGGAGGCGTTGAGCACGTTTTCAGGCCCGATTCCTTCTGCCTCTGTCCGAATAATCCGTGTTTCTTCTTCATCTAAAACAAACACCTCACCGAGCGCGGGATATTCCATCTGCCGTTTCATCCGCTTTTTCACCAATGAAATGGTTTGCTCCAGTGCTGATAAAAAGTCTAATTTCTCCCTGATTTGCCTCTCCTGCTCGGTATAAAAAGCAAACAGTTCTTCCATCTCTAAGTCCTGTGCTTTTTTCATTTCCTC
The DNA here is from genome assembly GCF_038593095.1 of Bacillus sp. FSL L8-0358. NCBI lineage: Bacteria > Bacillati > Bacillota > Bacilli > Caryophanales > Bacillaceae > Bacillus > Bacillus sp. FSL L8-0358. Next base: position 2,363,456 of record NZ_CP151962.1, on the reverse strand, counting down.
TAAAGGTGTGCCGATATATTTCAATGATTTGATCAAATCCAGATGAATGAGCTGAGAATCTGTATAATAGCGGTAGCTGGTATCCGGGTAGACGTAGGCGGGTTTAAATAAATCAATTTTATCGTAATAACGGAGCGCTTTAATCGACACGTTTGCCAGTTTTGAAACTTCCCCAATTGAGTAATACGATTCCTTCATGCCATCACTCCTTCTATCATCAGTATAAAGAAGAAGCGCATTCTTTGCAGTACACAAAGAATGCGCTTCTTATCACGTGCTGGCTTTAAGATGTGCAGGCGCTTTCCAAGCAATGGTCAGTGCAATCCCTATAGCCAAGGTGACCGTTGCAAAGTAGAAGGGATAGTTTACATCAATATCGAACAGCATTCCGCCGATAATTGGCCCGAATACATTGCCGATACTTGTAAACATTGAATTCATACCGCCGGCAAACCCCTGCTCATTTCCCGCAATCTTTGACAGGTAAGTCGTTACCGCAGGCCGCATGAGATCAAATCCGACAAATACGGTGACTGTCACCAACAGAATCGCAACATATGAATGTACTGTTGTCAGCAAGAATACCAGACTCGTCGAGAGAATTACGCTGTACCGAATTAAATGGATTTCGCCAAACCATCTTGTGAAGCGGTCGAATAAGACGACTTGCGTAATGGCGCCAACAATCGCTCCTCCTGTAATCATAATGGCAATGTCGCTGGCCGTAAATCCGAATTTATGATCTACGAATAATGCAAATAAAGATTCAAATGATGCTAAACCAAAAGACGAAATTAAGATAATGAGAAAAGCTATGAAATACATGGGGGCAAAAATTCGTTTAAAGCCTGTCTTCTGTCCTTTTATTTCCTGATTTTCAGGGTTTCGTTCCGGCTCACGCAGCGTGAGGATTGATAAAATGGCTGCTAACAGTGCAAAAGCTGCCGCAAAGAAAAAAGGCAGCCGGGAATGGACTTCTGCTAAAAATCCCCCGATGCCGGGGCCGATAATAAATCCTGTTGAAATAGCGGCTGACATATAACCGAGCGCTTTTGGCCGTGTTTTAATGGTCGTGATATCTGCAATAAAAGCCGTGACCCCGGGCATAATGAAGGCTGCGCTGATACCGCCCAGCATACGGGAGATAAATAACATCTCAACTGTTTTTCCAATGCCGAACAAAAACTCCGACACACTAAAGAACAACAGGCCGATTACGATCATGATCTTGCGCCCGAAGCGATCAACCCATCGTCCCGCTATTGGTGAGACAATGAGCTGTGTAATAGCGAAGCAGGCAACCATATAGCCGACCGCGGTCCCCGATAAATGCAATTCATTCATAATGGTCGGCGTTACTGGAATCACAAGCCCGATCCCCAAAAAAGCAATAAATAAATTGGTTAATAATATCGTTAAGGTAATATTTTTCTTCTCCATATGACTTCCCCTTTTTCAAGTGTGTATCCCTTATACTGTAAGACCTCCTCCTAGGGGAGAGTCAACGGATTTGCAAAATCTTTCTAAAGCCTTATGACAGTTATTCATTTGCGGGAACAAGCATGTCGATATGCTGCGGCAGAACCTGAATGACTGCGGGTGTATGTGTATAAACTTCTCCATCCATATCCGCCTTTTTGGCAGTGTCTGTTTCAATCTCGATACGGGAAGCCTGGACATAGGACAACTCTCCGGTAAAACGATCAATTGAACCCTGTTCCATGCTCATCAGCTCCCGCAGCGCGGTGAGGTTGGTATTGCGGCATATGAGAACATCAAGTAAGCCGTCTTCAATACTGGCATCGGGCAGAGGAATTCGATTCGTTCCAATGTATTGGCCATTCATCACAAGCAGCATAACGGCTTCTTCTTTAATTTCTTCTCCATCAATTTTTAATGTCATCGGAAACGATGCAGCGGATGAGACGGTTCGCAAGGCACTTGTAAAATAGCTGATTTTTCCCAATAATGCTTTTTCCGTTTCGTTGATTTGATTCGACGTTTCTGCAATTAAGCCGATCCCCCAGAAATTCAAAAAATAACGGTCATTCATCTGACATACGTCTACGCTGGTTTTTTTTCCTGCCATCAGTGCTTCCGCAGCCTTTGCAAGATTTTGAGGGATGCCAAGCACTCTTGAAAAGTCGTTGCACGTGCCGCCTGGCAAAATTCCGACAGCGGGTTTTCTTTCTAGAGCGCTGATAGCATTTATGCATTGATGGATCGTGCCGTCGCCGCCGAGAATGAAGACGGTGTCGACAGAATCATCAATGGATTGGCAAAAATGATACGCATCATCCTTTTTCTTTGTCTGCTTAATAATCACCTCATCTAAATGGTGAGATAAAACCGGCACCACAGCACCAAGTGCTTTTTCTATATTTTTGTTGCCGGCATTTCCGTTATGAATCAGTAACGCTTTCCGGTGGCTCATATACAACTGCTCCTTTATTTTACTTCTAGTTATATAATCCCCTTTTTCTGTAAGCAGTAAACGAAGAGCAAAAAAAGTGCACGGCGAAGCAAAGTCATTTGCCGATATGGACATTTCCTTGCTATCATAAGAACAGATGATGAAAAAGGAGAGGTCTTCATTGAATATGGACTTTAATTTATTTATGAATGATATTGTCCGCCAAGCGAGACAGGAAATTACAGCTGCTGGATACACCGAGCTGAAAACAGCTGAAGAGGTGGATGAGGCACTCACGAAAAAAGGAACGACGCTTGTCATGGTAAACTCTGTTTGCGGATGCGCCGGAGGAATTGCAAGACCGGCAGCCTACCATTCCGTTCACTATGATAAAAGACCTGATCAGCTCGTCACCGTTTTTGCCGGACAGGATAAAGAAGCGACAGCGCGTGCGCGTGACTATTTTGAAGGTTATCCGCCATCTTCTCCGTCCTTTGCGATTTTGAAAGACGGAAAGATCATGAAAATGGTAGAGCGTCATGAAATTGAAGGCCATGAGCCGATGGCCGTAGTGGCAAAGCTGCAGGAAGCCTTTGAAGAATATTGTGAAGAAGTATAAGACGAACAACCCGGATGCTCAAAGCAGCCCGGGTTTTTTTGTGCATAAATTTCCTAGGGTATATGAATAAATATTAAAGGATTATTCAATCGGATTGTACAGTGATTTTATTTTTATCTAGTAATATCAAAAAGAGATCACTGGAAAGATAAGCTTGAAGATAATTTTTAAAAATAGTATTGCATAAAAATAAGAAACTGTTTAAAATACAAATTAACGAATAAATATTCAAATACACCAAAAGTAATGAATACGGGGGAAATGGATCATGAAAAAATGGCTCTTATTACTTGTAGCTGCCTGCATTACCTTTGCATTATCTGCTTGCGGCTCAAGCAATTCAGGTTCAGAAGGCGGCAAGAAAAAATTAATTATGGGTACTTCGGCGGATTACAAACCGTTTGAATATAAAGAAGGCGATAATATTGTCGGTTTTGATGTAGAGTTGGCAAAAGCTCTGGCAAAAAAGGCAGGCTATGAAATTGAAGTGCAGGATATGGACTTCAACAGCTTAATTACAGCGCTTAAATCAAAACAGGTGGATCTCGTTTTGTCAGGAATGACACCAACGCCTGAGCGTAAAAAACAAGTTGATTTTTCAGATGTGTATTATACAGCGAACCATATGATTGTCAGCAAAAAAGACAGCGGCATTCAATCTTTGAAAGACCTGAAAGGAAAAACAGTTGGCGTTCAGCTTGGCTCTATTCAAGAAGAGAAGGGGAAAGAGCTTTCTCCGGAATATGGTTTTAAAACAGAAGACCGCAACAGAATTTCTGATTTGGTGCAGGAAATCAAATCTGACCGCTTCGATGCCGCGATTATTGAAGACATTGTTGCAGAAGGGTATTTCAAATCAAATGATGACCTGCAAGGCTTTGTGATTCCTGATGCGAAAGCGGAAGAAGCCGGTTCAGCAATTGCTTTCAGAAAGGACAGTGAACTGACAGACAAATTCAATAAAGCGCTCAAGGAAATGGAAGATAACGGAGAGCTTGAGAAATTGAAGAAAAAATGGTTCACTGGCGAGAAGTAAAAAAAGCGGCTCAACTTTTTCGTTGAGCCTTTTTATTGAATAGGAAATCTTTTTTCCTGTAAGAAAAGGAGACAAAGGCTATGAATTTGGATTTTTCAGCAACGATCCCCCAAATTCCTTTTATATTAGAAGGCTTGGCAATTACATTAAAAATTGTTGTTGTATCTGCTATTATCGGACTTATACTCGGTATTGTGCTAAGCTTATGCAAGATCAGCACATTCCGCCCGTTTATCTGGATCGCTGATTTTTATACATCAGTGTTCCGAGGCACGCCTTTAGTGCTGCAGCTTATGATTGTCTATTTTGGCCTTCCTCAGCTGCTCGGATTTCAAATTGACCAGTTTTGGGCTGCGGTTGTCGCATTGTCTTTGAATTCCGCCGCTTATGTATCGGAAATTATCAGAGCCGGAATCAATGCCATTGATAAAGGGCAAAAAGAAGCTGCTGTTGCACTCGGTGTCCCGTATGGAAAAATGATGAAGGATCTGCTGCTGCCGCAGGCCTTCAAAAATATATCACCTGCAATTGTGAATGAATTAATTACGTTAACAAAAGAATCGGCGATCGTCACCGTCATCGGGCTTGGTGATGTCATGAGACGCGCATATCAAGCTGGCGCCGCCACTTACAATTACCTTGAGCCGCTCATTATCGCGGGATTGATTTATTATGTGCTTGTCCTGATTTTAACGTTTATCGGCAAGGCTGTAGAAAGGAAGCTGAAATCCAATGATTAAGGTTGAAAAGCTGTCAAAATCATTTGGGAAACACGAAGTATTAAAAAACATTTCAACAACAATCGCTGAGGGTGAGGTTGTTGCCGTGATCGGTCCTTCAGGCTCAGGCAAATCAACGTTCCTACGCTGTTTAAACCTGTTGGAAAAGCCTAACGGCGGAACCATTACAATAAAAGACACAGAGATTACGAAGCCGAAAACCAACACATTAAAGGTCCGGGAAAACATCGGGATGGTTTTTCAGCATTTTCATCTCTTTCCGCACAAAACGGTTCTCGAAAACATCATGTACGCGCCTGTCAATGTAAAAAAAGAATCAAAACAGGCTGCACAGGAGAAAGCTGAGGACCTGCTCCGCAAAGTCGGTTTGTTTGAAAAGCGAAATGACTATCCAAACCGTTTGTCTGGCGGACAAAAACAGCGTGTCGCGATTGCCAGGGCTCTTGCGATGAATCCGGACATCATGCTGTTTGACGAGCCGACCTCCGCCCTTGACCCGGAGATGGTCAAAGAAGTGCTACAGGTGATGAAAGAGCTGGTCGAAACCGGCATGACCATGGTGATTGTCACACATGAAATGGGCTTCGCAAAAGAAGTGGCAGACCGTGTGCTGTTTATGGACCAAGGAATGATTGTCGAAGACGGCAATCCGAAGGAATTTTTTATGTCGCCAAAATCCAAAAGAGCGCAGGACTTTTTAGAGAAAATATTATAGAATATAAAAAAGAAGAAGGCTGGCCGCCTCTTCTTTTTTATTGAAGAAACAAATAGAAATGGAGTCCGACATGTTTAAAATTGGTTACCGCACAATAAAGACCGCGCTTGGAACAGCTTTGGCTATTTATATAAGCCAGTTATTGCATTTGCAAAACTTCGCATCAGCAGGAATCATCACCATTTTGTGCATACAAATCACACAAAAACGGTCGCTTCAGGCCTCATGGGCCCGCTTTGCGGCATGCTGTCTGGCAATTGTTTTTTCTTATCTCTTTTTCGAGATTATTGGCTACCACCCGTTTGTTATCGGAGCGCTTCTTTTGATATTCATTCCGATAACGGTTTTGTTAAAAATTAACGAGGGTATCGTCACCAGTTCCGTTATTATCCTTCATTTATACATGTCCGGCGGCATTACGCTTGCTTTCATCTGGAATGAAGTTCAGCTGATTACGGTTGGCATCGGCGTCGCTCTATTGATGAACTTGTATATGCCTAGTCTTGACCGGAAACTGATTGCCTACCGTAAAAAGATAGAGGATAACTTTGCTGTCATTTTTGCAGAAATCGAACGGTATTTGTTAACTGGTGAGCAAGATTGGTCAGGAAAAGAAATTCCGGAAACGCACCAGCTCATTACGGAGGCTAAAAACCTGGCATATCGAGATGTGCAAAACCACATTTTGCGTTATGAAAATCTGCATTATCATTATTTTAAAATGAGAGAAAAGCAATTTGAAATTATCGAACGCCTTCTCCCTAAAGTGACATCGATCTCCATTACGGTAGATCAGGGAAAAATGATCGCTGAATTTATTCATGATTTGCGGGAGGCGATACACCCTGGGAATACAGCGTACAAATTTCTGAAAAGACTTGCTGACATGAGAAAAGAATTTGAGGAGATGCCGCTTCCGGCGACTAGAGAGGAATTTGAAGCGAGGGCCGCTCTCTTCCATCTTCTCGGCGAAATGGAACAATATTTAGTGATTAAAAGTTATTTTAAAGGAATAAAAGCGCAAAAATCACTCGGATGATTCGCATGAGCTCTTCCTTCATTGGTCAACCTAATGAAAAAGGAGGAGCTTATGCGTTTTTTCTTATGTTCGATTTTTATGATGATTTCACCGATTTGGCCGCTCGGCGAAAATCCGCTGCCGGGTGATCCATATGTTATTGTCAACAAGCAAACAAATGAACTTGCTGTTATCCTCGACAACAAAGTAGAAGGCGTGTACAGTGTGGCGACTGGAAAAACAGATGATTTGACGCCTGAAGGAGAGTTTTCGGTAACGGTAAAAGCTGAAAATCCTTACTACAGAAAGAAAAATATTGAAGGGGGATCTCCTGACAACCCGCTTGGGGCCAGATGGATCGGATTTGACGCGAAAGGAACGGACGGGCGGATTTATGGAATTCATGGGACAAACCGAGAGGAATCAGTAGGAAAATTTGTGTCTAACGGCTGTATACGTATGCATAACGATGAGGTCGTTCATTTGTTTCAAACGATACCAGTAGGAACGAGAGTGCTGATTACGGACGATAACCGCTCTTTTGAGGAGATTGCCATCGAGCATAAAGCTCTGATAAAAAAGCAGGATATTCCCATTGAATAAGGCGCCTGCTTTTTTATCGTTATAGAAACATGACGATTCCTGAGAGTACAGTTGAAAGAATAAAAACTCCCAAAATCACGATCAAAACGCTTTTCATCAGTTTTTGAGACATGATTTTCACTCCTTAAACAATCTGTCTATATTTTAGCGTGTTTTGAATGGGTGGACAAGCGATATCTATTAGCGAAAGCAGGGATGCAAATGAACAGGCTTGACCATATCGGGATAGCCGTTTTTTCGATAAAAGATGCTAGAAGCTTTTATGAAAATGTATTGGGGCTTGCATTTCTTCATCAAGAAACGGTTAAAGAGCAAAAGGTGAATGTTGCTTTTTTTCAAGCTGGTAGCGTCAAACTTGAGCTGATAGAGCCGTTGACAGCTGACAGCCCCGTCCGTTTATTTTTGGAGAAGAAAGGGCAGGGACTGCATCATATTGCGTTTTTGTGCAACGGCCTATCTGAACAGCTTCAAGCATTGTCTGACCGGCATGTTCGATTGATTGACAGGTATCCAAGACAGGGGGCAAATGGGAAAAAGATCGCGTTTATTTCCCCTCGGGAAACAAACGGTGTTCTTGTAGAGCTTTGTGAACCGAAAGGAGACCAACACAATGAACATGAATGAGCACATGGATCATTTATACACGAAACGCAAGCAGGCAGAAGAAGGCGGAGGACAGGAAAAGCTGGCTCAGCAGCGGCAAAAGGGCAAGCTCACTGCTCGGGAAAGGATCATATTTCTTCTAGATCAGGACAGCTTTATCGAATTACATCCCTTCATGGAAAGTCAAGTGCTAACAAGAGAACAGCGCATGTTAGGGGATGGGGTCGTGACAGGGTACGGCACAATTGACGGCCGCTCAGTTTATGTATTTGCACAAGACTTCACAGTGTTCGGAGGGGCGCTTGGCGAAACCCATGCCAGGAAAATCTGCGCTTTGATGGATCTGGCAGCAAAAAATAAGGCGCCGATTATCGGGCTGAATGACTCAGGTGGTGCGAGAATTCAAGAGGGTGTGGTATCATTAGATGGATACGGTCACATATTTTACCGAAACGTCTTATATTCCGGAGTCATTCCGCAAATATCGGTTATTTTAGGGCCGTGCGCTGGAGGCGCTGTATATTCTCCGGCACTCACAGATTTTATATTTATGGCTGAACAGACCGGCCGGATGTTTATTACCGGCCCGAAGGTGATTGAAAAAGTGACAGGGGAACAGGTTGATGCGGAGAGCTTAGGCGGAGCGGGGATACATAATGCCGTCAGCGGAAACGCCCACTTTTCCGGGCATACGGAGAAGGAGGTTCTGACAGGGGTGAGAAAACTGCTGTCTTATTTGCCGCTGAATGGCCGGACAACAGAGCCGAAGCTAGAGAAAGAGGCGTCCAGACCGTTATTAAACCATCTTGTCCCTGCTGATACGACAAAGCCTTATGATGTTCGGAAGGTGATTAGGGAGCTGGCCGACCCGCAGTCTTTTTTTGAGATTCAGCCATTTTTTGCGAAGAACATTGTCATTGGGTTTGCAAGGCTGGGTGAAAAAGCAATCGGCATCGTGGCGAGCCAGCCGAAGCATCTGGCGGGAAGCCTGACGATTGACGCTGCTGATAAAGCAGCAAGGTTCATCCGTTTTTGTGACGCATTTGATATCCCGCTATTGACTGTCGAAGATGTCCCAGGGTTTCTGCCGGGTATTCAGCAAGAGCACAATGGAATCATCAGGCATGGAGCAAAATTATTGTTTGCTTATGCTGAAGCGACTGTCCCAAAAGTCACACTCATCATTAGAAAAGCGTACGGCGGCGCCTATGTGGCCATGAACAGCAAAGCGATCGGAGCGGACCTTGTGTTTGCATGGCCGAATGCTGAAATCGCAGTGATGGGTCCAGAAGGTGCGGCATCGATTTTGTATGAAAAGGAAATCAAAGCTTCAGCTGACCCGCAAAAGACGAAACGCGAAAAAACAGCTGAATACAAAAAGCAAAACGCCGGCCCATACAAAGCGGCCGCTTGTGGAATGGTCGATGACATCATTTTGCCGGAAGAATCAAGGGGAAGACTGATACAAGCTTTTCATATGCTTGCACATAAGACAGAAGAGAGACCGAAAAAAAAGCACGGTAACATACCGCTTTAATATGGAGGGACTTACAAATGGTGAATGAAAAACGCCTGCTGGAAGAATTTTTAGAGCTTGTCCAAATTGATTCAGAAACAAAGCACGAAGCTGAAATCTGCAAAGTGCTGAAACAAAAATTTTCTGATTTAGGTGTGGACGTTAAAGAAGACGATACAATGGATATCACGGGCCACGGAGCCGGTAATCTGATTTGCACGCTAAAAGGGACAAAACAAACAGATACGATCTATTTTACATCTCATATGGACACAGTTGTACCCGGAAACGGCGTAAAACCAGTTGTAGAGAACGGTTACGTCAAAACTGACGGCACGACGATTTTAGGCGCTGATGATAAAGCGGGATTGGCTGCAATGTTTGAGGCGATTAAGGTGCTGAAAGAAGAAAACATTGAACACGGCACGATTGAATTCATCATCACAGTAGGGGAAGAATCGGGTCTGATCGGAGCGAAGGCTCTTGACCGTTCTATGATCACTGCATCCTACGGCTATGCTCTTGATTCAGACGGAAAAGTCGGAAATATCATTGTGGCCGCGCCGACACAGGCGAAGGTAAGAGCGGCAATTTTCGGGAAAACCGCTCACGCCGGGGTTGAACCTGAAAAAGGTATTTCAGCGATTACAATCGCTAGCAAAGCCATCTCAAAAATGCCATTGGGACGTATCGATGAAGAAACAACAGCTAATATCGGCCGGTTTGAAGGCGGCACACAGACAAACATTGTGTGCGACGAAGTTCATATTCTTGCTGAAGCGCGCTCTTTAGTTCCTGAGAAAATGGAAGCTCAGGTTCAAAAAATGAAAGCTGCTTTTGAAGAGGCAGCTGCTGATATGGGCGGACGCGCAGAAGTCGAAATTGAGGTTATGTATCCGGGCTTTAAATATCAAGACGGCGACCAAGTTGTTGAAATCGCGAAAAAAGCGGCTGCTAAAATCGGACGTCCAAGCGAGCTGCAAACGAGCGGCGGCGGAAGCGACGCGAACGTAATCGCTGGTCATGGCATTCCGACGGTCAATCTTGCTGTCGGTTATGAGCAAATCCATACAAAAAATGAAAAAATGCCGATCGAAGAGCTCGTTAAAACGGCAGAAATGGTTGTTGCCATTATTGAAGAGGCGGCAAAATAAAAAAGAAAACCCGAGTGCGATTTCCCGCATCGGGTTTTTTTAACTACTCCATTTCCTAAGCGGCCAAAATAACACATCCTGTTTTTTAGCGTAATGAAGCAAGGGGTCTGACTCTGGCAATGTAATGCCGTGAGCATCAGCCACCGTATTGACGGAAAACTCGGCCTCGGCATGTTGCAGCAGCCAAGGATGATGATGGATGTCTTCGTAATAGAGTTTATTGCGATAAGTGGTGTAGAGCCTGTATCGTTCTGTCAGCCAATAATCGAGCGAATCCTCTTCCGCTGTAAAAGGAGCTGAAAGGGGCCGGTATGCGGCGCGGAATGCTGCTTCTCCGTCGTCTCTCCGCTTGCTGACATAGTCAATGCCGTCACCGTTTTTTTCAGCTTTCATATCCGCGTAAAAATAAGGTAAATGAAAGAATGTGCGAGCGCCAAGGACCGCCAGCCGATGATCGGCATCTAAGCTAAAAAAATAAATGCCGGGCTTGCCTTTATACGTGACATAGGTGCGGAGGTTAAGCTCAGGAAATGCACGCGCACCGGGAATGGCAGGAAGAAAACGCGCCCTCAGGTTCGTGAGCATAAAGGGAAGCATGCTGATCCAAGCTTGCCCGTTATATGTATCTAATTCTAAAGCGGACGGTACCAAAGCGCGAAGGATAGAAACATCAACAGGCCAGTGAGCAAATAAGACATCATTCCAGGTTTGTCTCATGATCCAGATTCCTTCAGGTACAGAAATGTTTTTTTGCTGAAAGTGTTCCGTCAACGTATATGCTCCTTTCGGTTGGAGGTGAGTAAAGGTATTCCCGATTTCCTTCTTTTTAAACGATACGGCTGTTTTTTAGGATGGCCCTTTCTGCTTCAGCCATGATAAACAAGACTGTTTGGCGCGGTATGCTTTGCAAGTAACAAAAAAACAACCCCGGCTTGTCGCGCGGGGTTGCTTCATTATTTCACCGGCTCAGTAAGAGCGGCTGTTTTTTTACTTTTATGATGCGTCATCTGAAGGACGATGTTTTGCACTGTCAAAAACAGTCCGCTTGTAAACCAGTACAGCGGAAGGGCTGCCGGAACATTAAGCGAGAAAATCGTCATCATCACAGGGAAGATGAACACCATCAACTTTGCGGATTGCTGTGCCGCAGGGTTTTGCGGGACAGCGGAATATTTCGCGCTCAGTTTTTGAGCGACATAGGCCTGGATAAAGTACATTGCTCCCGCACTAAGAGACACGAGAATGTCAGATTGTCCTAAACTGAACCATAAAAACGAGTGTGACGCAATTTCAGGTGTAGAGCGAATCGCGTAATAAAGCCCAATCATAATCGGAAACTGAATCAGCATTGGGAGGCATCCCATAGCAAGCGGATTGATGTTGTTCTCTTGATACAGCTTCATCATTTCCATTTGCAGCTCTTTTTGTTTTTCAGGGTCCTTCGTTTTTTTCAATTTGGCCTGAATGCTGTCAACCTGAGGTTTAATAACGGCCATTTTCTCTTGGAACACGCGCTGTTTTTTGAACTGATTAACAAACAAAGGCAGCACAACCATACGCACAATAATGGTTACGAGAATAATAGAGAGTCCGTATTCACCGTGAAACAGCCCGGCAACACCCTTAAGCAGAGCGGAAAACGGTTCGATTAAATAGTCGTGGAAAAAACCGACGTTGCTGAGGCCTCCCACCTGATTAGTCGCGGCAAATGCAGCATTGCCCGAGCATAATACGATCAAAAAGATACCCATAGCCAAAAGTTTTTGATATGTTTTTAACAATTTGTTCTCCTCCTTTTTATAAATGCGGTTTATAAAAGAAGAGAACTGGCGTCTTCATCATCGTTCACAGGCGAATTCATGCGGAAGACTTTACGTATCCAAGTTGTAATGCGATGATATATAATAATAAGAAAGTCTGTTCGGTTAATGTGAAAGACCGTCTGATGTTCATCTGTTCGTTTTGATTTCCATTGCTCGCCGGCACGGCACTCTCGTAAGAGGAATGCAATCCCGATTGCCGTCAGAGTCGGAAGAATAATTGTGAAAAAATCGACTAAGAATAAAACGTCATTTATCGATTCCACAAACATTGTCATCACATCCATTCAATACCTTCATTTTACTATATGTACAAGCCGTTGTCTAATGAACGAAAAGGAGATTTATTTATGCTGGGAAAGGGCCGAATTATTTTCCATATTGATATGAATAGTTTTTACGCATCGGTGGAAATGGCATATGACCCGGCCCTCCGAGGGAAGCCGGTTGCAGTTGCCGGAAACGTAAAGGAGCGAAAGGGCATCGTGGTGACATGCAGCTACGAAGCAAGAGCGCGCGGCGTCAAAACAACGATGCCGGTTTGGCAAGCGAAGCGCCATTGCCCTGAACTTATCGTTCTTCCGCCGAATTTTGACCGATATAGAAGCTCTTCAAGAGCGATGTTTACCATTCTTCGTGAATATACTGACCTGGTGGAGCCTGTCTCCATCGACGAAGGCTATATGGACATGACCGATACACCATACAGCAGCCGGGCGCTGGAGACGGCAAAAGAAATCCAAAGCAGGCTGCAAAAAGAGCTGCTGCTCCCATCAAGCATAGGGATTGCGCCGAATAAATTTCTCGCTAAGATGGCGTCTGATATGAAAAAACCGCTTGGAATTACGATTTTAAGAAAGAGGCAAGTGCCTGATATCCTGTGGCCGCTTCCTGTTGGAGAGATGCACGGAGTCGGCAAAAAGACAGCGGAAAAACTGAAGGGACTCGGCATCCATACAATCGGAGAGCTAGCTGCAGCTGATGAACACTCGCTGAAGCGCCTGCTTGGCATCAACGGTCCGCGCCTTAAAAATAAAGCAAATGGCATTCACCATGCGCCGGTTGACCCGGAGCGCATTTACGAATTTAAAAGCGTCGGCAACTCATCGACACTTTCCCATGATTCCAGTGATGAAGAAGAGCTGTTAGGCATCTTTAGAAAGCTTGCGGCTTCTGTGAGTGACCGTTTACAGCGCAAGGAAGTCATGGCTTTGAAGCTTTTTATTATGATTAGATATGCGGATTGGAAAACCATCACAAGAAGCACCACGCTGAGAAACCCGATTGATCAAAAAAATGACATTTTGAAAGAAGCGGAGCACCTCTTTTTTAAACATTGGAATAAAAATCCTGTCAGGCTGCTTGGCATTACCGGAACGGATTTAGTAGAAAAAGAGCAGGCCTATAAACAGCTCGATTTGTTCAGCTTTAATGAAGATGCGAAGGATGAGCCCATTCAGCAGATGATGGAAAAGCTGAATAAAAAGTACGGTACCAAACTGATCAGAAAAGGGGCAACGTTAAAAAAAGAGGAGAGCAAAACAAAGGGAACAAGCTTTAATAAAGATTTTTTTCAAGATGAAAAGAAAAGCTGAATCGCTTGAAAAAAAGGGTGAATGTATGGTAATTTCTTTATTATAAATATCATTTTATTTTAATTTAAATTTTAAAATGATTAAACGTTTGCAGAAGGGACGTTAGAATATGTCAAAACAACAAATCGGCGTTATCGGACTTGCGGTCATGGGTAAAAATCTGGCTTTAAATATCGAAAGCCGGGGATTTTCTGTTTCTGTTTACAACAGATCAAGCAGTAAAACTGAGGAGTTTTTACAGGAGGCAAAAGGAAAAAATGTTGTTGGCACATACAGCATTGAAGAATTTGTCCAATCCTTGGAAACACCGCGCAAAATCTTATTAATGGTTAAAGCGGGAACTGCAACAGATGCGACAATTCAATCTCTTCTTCCTCATCTAGAGAAGGATGATATTTTAATTGACGGCGGTAATACATACTATAAAGATACACAGCGCCGTAACAAAGAACTCGCTGAAAGCGGCATTCATTTTATCGGAACAGGCGTTTCCGGCGGAGAAGAAGGAGCGCTTAAAGGACCTTCTATCATGCCTGGCGGACAAAAAGAAGCACATGAGCTTGTAAAACCGATTCTTGAAGCCATTTCTGCAAAAGTTGACGGTGAACCTTGTACGACATATATCGGTCCGGACGGCGCCGGCCATTACGTAAAAATGGTGCACAACGGAATTGAATATGGAGATATGCAGCTGATCTCTGAATCATATTTCATTCTGAAACAGGTGCTGGGCCTTTCTGCTGATGAGCTTCATGAAGTTTTCGCTGAATGGAATAAAGGCGAGCTTGACAGCTACCTGATTGAGATTACGGCTGACATCTTCACAAAAAAAGACGAAGAGACAGGCAAACCGCTTGTTGATGTGATTCTTGATAAAGCAGGGCAAAAAGGAACAGGAAAATGGACAAGCCAAAGCGCACTTGACTTAGGCGTTCCGCTTCCGATTATTACTGAATCTGTATTCGCACGCTTTATCTCAGCTATGAAGGAAGAGCGTGTGAAAGCAAGCGGACTTCTTTCAGGACCGGAAGTGAAGCCTGTTACAGAAAATAAAGAAGAGCTGATTGAAGCGGTCAGAAAAGCGTTGTTTATGAGTAAAATCTGCTCATACGCGCAAGGATTTGCCCAAATGAAAGCTGCTTCTGAAGAATACAACTGGGACCTGAAATATGGTGAAATCGCTATGATCTTCCGCGGTGGCTGCATCATTCGCGCGGCATTCCTTCAGAAGATCAAAGAAGCTTACGATCGCGAGCCTGAGCTTGACAACCTGCTTCTTGACAGCTATTTCAAGAATATTGTAGAAAGCTACCAAGGAGCGCTTCGCCAAGTGATTTCACTTGCAGTTGCCCAAGGTGTGCCGGTGCCATCATTCTCAAGCGCATTAGCCTACTATGACAGCTACCGCACAGCCGTACTGCCTGCAAACTTAATCCAAGCACAGCGCGACTACTTTGGCGCTCATACTTATGAGCGTACTGACAAAGAAGGCATCTTCCATACTGAATGGATGAAGTAATCAATAGAAACCCCCGAAGCTTTAGAGCTTTGGGGGTTTTGTTATTAAAGAGAGTGCTATACCTCTGTGATAGCTGAAAAAAGCCGAAAATGCTTGTGAGCATTTTCGGCTTTTTTCTTACTTATATATTCCACCAGTGCAAGCCGTCTTTCGCCAAAAGATCATCTGATTCTTTTGGTCCCATTGAGCCTGATTCGTAGTTAGGAGATAAGGTTTTGTTTGCTGCCCATGTTTCAGAAATGGAGTCGACAAAGCTCCAAGAAAGGGCAACTTCATCCCAGTGTGCAAAGTTTGTTGCATCGCCAAGAAGACAGTCGTGAATAAGTTTTTCATATGCTTCAGGGGTGTTCAACTCGTCATTGCAATTGCTGCAATAATCGAGTTTGATTGGCTGCGCGTGTGCTGCTCCGCCAAGCTTTTTAGCATTTAAGTAAAGCGTAATGCCTTCGTCAGGCTGAATATGAATGACAAGCAAGTTCGGATTCATGTTGTTTTCATTGCCGTAGTACAGGTTCATCGGAATGTCCTTAAATTGAACGACAATTTTTGTGGACTTTTCTTTCATTCGTTTTCCGGTACGGATATAGAATGGAACACCAGCCCATCTGAAGTTGTCAATCAAGAGCTTGCCGGCAACAAAGGTTTCTGTATTGGAGTCAGGAGCGACATTATCTTCTTCTGTATAAGAAGGAACAGGCACACCGTCAATTTCACCGGCTTGATATTGTCCGCGCACAAAGTATTCATCCACTTCATCTTTTGCAATAGGACGCAGTGCTCTTAGCACCTTCACTTTTTCGCTGCGGATTTCTTCTGTGTTCAATTTGATCGGCGGCTCCATTGCAAGAAGGGCAACCATCTGCATAATATGGTTTTGCACCATGTCGCGAAGGGCGCCTGATTTTTCGTAATATCTTGCGCGGTCTTCAACGCCTAGTGATTCGCTAGATGTGATTTGAATGTTTGAAATGTAGCGGTTTGTCCAAAGCGGTTCGAAAATCGCATTGGCAAATCGAATCACTTCAATGTTCTGAACCATTTGTTTGCCTAGATAATGGTCGATTCTGTAAATTTGATCTTCCGTAAATGCTTCGCGGATTTCTTTATTCAATGCCTGTGCGCTTGGCAGATCATGGCCGAACGGCTTTTCGATGACAAGTCGGGACCAGCCGGTTGTAGCTGTTACACCCTCTGATTTTAATGTTTTTGCAATCGTTCCGAAGAATTCAGGAGCCATTGCCAAGTAGAACATTCTGTTGTTAGGAATTTGATATGTATCTTCCAGCTGGTTAAGCAATACGTTAAGCTCTTGATAAGAGCCAGGGTTTGTCACGTCAAACGGGTGATAGTAAAAATGAGACGTGAAATCATCTATATGCTTATCTGCAGCTGAGGAAATGGATGTTTTAACAGTTTGGCGAAGATCCTCATTAGACCAAGGTCTTCTTCCAACTCCTACCACTGCAAACTCTTCTCCGATTTGTCCGTTTTGATATAAACGGTGAATAGACGGATACAATTTTCGTTTTGCTAAATCTCCAGTTGCACCGAATATGACAATTACTGCTTTTGGTTGTTGGTTTGTTTTCACTAAAAGTACCTCACTTTATTCGAAGCTTTATTTTAGTACACCCCGTATATTTCCTTCATTTTAAATCTAAAATTCAACGAAAGCAAACATTTAAGCCCTTTTTTAAGCAGAATGCTGAAAAAATGTTTCTAGCACGAAAGGATTGTTCTTTTCAGAGGCAAGATTCACATTTTGCGCTTGATCCTGTATTCTTGTAGGTATCTGGTTCTAGTAGGAGGAAGGAAACGTGGAATTACTTTTTTTAGGGACAGGAGCCGGCATTCCCGCCAAGGCGAGAAATGTAACGTCGGTGGCATTAAAATTGCTTGAAGAAAGGCGTTCGGTATGGCTTTTTGACTGCGGGGAAGCCACACAGCATCAAATTTTACATACAACGATTAAACCTCGTAAAATAGAGAAAATCTTTATTACACACATGCACGGCGATCATGTATACGGACTTCCGGGGCTTCTGGGGAGCCGTTCCTTTCAAGGTGGAGAGGACGAGCTGACAGTGTACGGACCTAAAGGGATCAAGGCGTTTATTGAAACAAGCCTTGCCGTCACGAGAACCCATTTGACATATCCGCTTGCGATACAAGAAATTGAAGAAGGAATCGTGTTTGAGGACGACCAGTTTATTGTCACAGCGGTAGCTGTTATTCATGGAGTAGAAGCTTTCGGGTACCGTGTGCAGGAAAAAGACGTACCGGGTTCCTTGAAGGCTGATGTATTAAAAGAAATGAACATCCCGCCCGGACCTGTATATCAGAAAATCAAAAAAGGCGAAACGGTAACGCTTGAAGACGGACGAATCATCAATGGGAATGATTTTCTGGAGCCTCCCAAAAAGGGAAGATCTGTTGTGTTCTCCGGTGATACGAGAGTAAGTGACAAACTAAAAGAGCTTGCGAGGGATTGTGATGTGCTTGTTCATGAAGCAACCTTTGCTAAGGAAGACCGTAAACTTGCTTATGATTATTATCACAGTACAACGGAACAAGCGGCTGTAACAGCGAAAGAAGCAAGGGCGAAGCAGCTCATTTTAACCCATATCAGCGCAAGATATCAGGGAGATGCTTCTTTGGAGCTTCAAAAAGAAGCGGTTGACGTTTTCCCCAATAGCGTGGCGGCATATGATTTCTTAGAGGTAAACGTCCCGCGAGGCTGAAGGCGGAGCTCTTATTTGACAATTTGTGATGACGTTGTATAATAAAACGTAATCATTACGCTTTATGAGGAGATGTTAATTATGAGAGTAAATGTTACTTTAGCCTGCACTGAAACGGGAGACCGAAATTACATCACAACAAAAAATAAACGCACCAATCCAGACCGTTTGGAGCTGAAAAAATATTCGCCGCGTTTAAAGAAATATACCCTTCACCGTGAAACAAAATAATATAAAAGACCGGGAATCCCTTACGGCCCGGTCTTTTTTTACGTTAATTGACTGCCTGGTAAAGAGGAGCGGCCTGCTGGCACGCTGCGCACCATACGTCATAAATAGCCAAGTGAACGATATGAGGTTCATCATGATGGATGTTGTGGGAGCTGTTTTTAGCTTGAATCCAGCCGCTTTGGTTAGATAGAGACAATATGCTGCTGTGCAAGTTTTGCCACTCCTGTTCAGCAGCGAATTTCTCAGTCCGTTCACCTGATGACAACACAAGAAGAGGCATGTTTCCTAAGTGGACTTGCCGCTTTTTGAGCTCCTGCAGACTTTTTGAAAACTCTGCATGTGTGCCCTCAAGCATCATCTTTCTCGTATGTGATTTGTGCATTTCTTCGGGTATAAAGGTAAAGCTGGCGCAATCGCCTAAAGCTGGGTCAAGAAGGACCATGCCGATAATATCATACTTGTTTTTGCAGGCCCATAAACCGGTGATGACAGCTCCGTATGAGTGTGAAACAGCCAAATAAGGAGGTTTTACATCAGCTGCTTTAAGCAAACTCTCCAATTCTTTCACTTGTTGATCAGCTGTTCGTTTAGCTCTGCTTTGCCCGCTTTTTCCTATGCCTGCCCGATCATATGTGAAAATGCCAAATTCATCATCAATGTCCGCCATTAATGGTTTCCACGTCTCAGAAGAAGTACCATAGCCGGCCTCAAAGACAATCGTTACACCGCTTGATCCTTTCCGGTGCTGTGTATGAAACGCACATCCGTCAATTGTATATGTCTTTTCCATCCAAGCTGATTTCATTGGAGTCATCTCCTCTAATTGGTTCTACTAGGGAGACGGAGAACCTTAGCCGATCGTTTCTCTAAAAATAAAAAAAGAGATATCCTCAACAGGATATCTCTTATGGGCATTACCAGCCTCTTTCGTATTGAACAGGGGCCGGAATCTCTGTATTGAGCTGTTTCGCAGCAGTTCTTGCAAAGAATGGATCCCGCAAAAGCTCTCTGCCGATAAAGATGAGGTCGGCACGTCCGTTTTGCAGAATTTCTTCAGCCATTGAACCGTCTGTAATCATGCCGACGGCACCAGTAGCCATGTCCGCCTGTTCACGGATTTTCTCAGCGAAGCTGACTTGATAGCCAGGGAATACGTTAATGTCTGCGTGAACAAGGGCGCCTGAGCTGCAGTCAATTAAGTCAACACCCTGCTCCTTCATCCATTTTGCAAAACCGATGTGATCGGCAATGTCTAAGCCTTTATCAGTGTAGTCAGAAGCAGATACACGGACAAATAAAGGACCGTCCCATACTTGTTTGACTTCATCAATGATCTCTCTCAAGAAACGATAGCGGTTTTCAGGTGAGCCGCCGTATTCATCTGTGCGATGGTTGGAAAGCGGAGACAAAAATTCATGAATTAAATATCCGTGCGCCGCATGAATTTCAATCACATCAAAGCCGGCTTCTTTTGCGCGGGCAGCCGCTTGCTTGAACTCCTGAACTGTTTCTTTTACTTTTTCTGCTGACATTTCTACAGGTGTTGCTGATTGTTCGTCAAACGCAATCGCCGATGGAGCGAAGATATCTCCTTCAAGCTCAGCTTTACGTCCGGCATGGGCAAGCTGAATGCCGATTTTTGAACCTTGTTCTTTGACCTGCTCAGTCAGTTTTGCAAAGCCTTCAATATGCTCGTCGCTCCAAATGCCTAAGTCTTGGTCAGTGATTCGTCCTTGAGGGTTAACCGCTGACGCCTCTACAATAATCAGTCCGACCTGGCCGATTGCGCGCGATATGTAATGTGCCATGTGGAACGGTGTTAATTTTCCGTCCTTTTCATGAGAAGAATACATGCACATTGGCGACATGACAATGCGGTTTTTTAACGTCATATCTTTAATTGTAATAGGTGTAAATAATTTTCTGGCCATTTCTTTCGCCTCCCGTAAGGTTTTTAGAGATTGATTATATCAAGTCATTTCTTTCCCGTCATATAAACTGCTCAAAAGAACCGCTTTTGTCAAACATTTCTGTATAATAGACGAGAAATCAGTTTATTTTTCAGTATAGAAGCATTTTTATTCATAGGAGGGGCGGAATCAATGAATTGGCAGACGAAGGACGAATTGCTGGCACTTTTAACTTCTCTTGTGCAATACGAAAGCATCACCGGTTCAAAGGGCGAGGCAGCACTTGCAGAGTATCTTTATTTTATTTTGAAGGACAAGCCCTATTTTCAAAAGCACCCTGATGATGTAACACTTCATCCGATGGACGATGGCAGATCTTTTCTTACGGCTCTAGTCAAAAAGAAGAATGTCAAAAAGACAGTGCTTCTGCTGAGTCATTTTGATGTCGTTGACATAGAAGATTACGGCGAATTTAAACATATGGCTTGCAAGCCTGCTGAGCTTTTGAGCTCCTTTTTAGAGAAAAAAGAGCTGCTCCCGGAACGTGTGAGAAGAGATGCCGAAAGCGGAGACTGGCTGTTCGGAAGAGGGACGATGGATATGAAAGCGGGGCTTTGTGTTCAACTGTCGATGCTGGAGAGGGCAATGAACGGACATTTTGAGGGCAATCTGCTGTTGATAACGGTTCCGGACGAGGAAGTGAATTCTAGAGGCATGATTGAAGCGATTCCTGCATTGAAGGAAATGGAGAAAAAGCATGATATCACATTAACCGCTTGCCTGAATGCCGAACCGATGTTTGAAAAATTTCCCGGCGATCAGCAGCAATATTTTTATACAGGAAGCATTGGCAAGGTGCTTGCGGGTTTTTTCTGCAAGGGGATTGAGACACATGTTGGAGAGCCGTTTTCAGGCCTAAACGCAAATTTAATGGTATCTGAGATTAACCGTTTGCTTGAACTGAATGCTGATTATTGCGAAAAGGTTGATGGCGAGGTCACTCCGCCGCCGGTAAACTTAATGCAAAAGGACTTGAAAGAGGCATATTCAGTCCAGACACCGCATACAGCTGTCACATTATTTAATGTGCTGTCAATGAAACGCTCAGCTAGTGAGCTGCATCAGATGCTGCTTAAAACAGCAGAACAGGCGGCGGAGAAAATCATGTCGAACGTTCGGAAGAAAACACAGGATTTTCAACAATTTGCGCCATTTCAGCCGATTGAGCGGGACGTCACTGTTTTGACATTTGATGAGCTGGTCTCGCGTGCAAAAAAGCGTGCGGGGATCTCGGAAACAGAGCGGGCTCTAAATTATGCCTTTGCTAACAGGGGGGAGCTTGGAGACAGGGATTTTTCGACGAAAATTGTTTCTGAGCTTGCTTCGCTTTGTAAGGAGGATGCGCCGCTCATCGTTCTGTTTTATAGTCCGCCGCTTTATCCAGCTGTTTCTTCAAAGGATGATCAATTGATCAGAAATACAGCAGATCAGTTAAAGCATTATGCGGCTGAGCGATACGGCATTGCATTACGGGAGGTTCAGTACTTCCCCGGACTTTCGGACTTGAGTTATCTTCAGCTGGAAAAGCAGGAGGTTGATGCATACACAAGCAATATGCCGCTCTTTAACAGAGGATATTCATTGCCAAGCGGTAAAAATCAGGCTTTATATGTCCCGGTTTTAAATGTCGGTCCGGCTGGTAAAGACCCGCATAAATGGACGGAAAGATTGTATATGCCTTATTCCTTTGAAGTGCTTCCCGATTTGCTTTCATTTACGATCTCCGCGCTATTAAAGCAATCAGAATCTGCCGGCCAGCTGTTGCGGGAAAAATAAAAAACAGAAGGCACTGTGCCTTCTGTTTCTGTCTTACATCTAAGAATGTCTCTCTAAGGCGGCACCGGCAAACTGTTCTTTGATTTCTGCGCTCCGTTTAGCTGTTTCTTCAATACAGTGAATAATTGCTTCTTCAAAGCGGGAGTCCTGTAAAGCGCGAAGACCTGCCTCTGTAGTGCCCCCAGGACTGGTGATTTCTTTACGCAGCTTTTCCGGCTGTTTGCCGCTTTGAAGGAGCATATCTGTTGCCCCTGCCATTGTCTGCAAAATGAGTGCTTTTGCCGTTTCTTTATCTAATCCTACTTTTTGTGCCGCTTTTTCCATCGCCTCAATATAACGATACACGTAGGCCGGGCCGCTGCCTGCGATTGCAGTGACAGCGTCAAGATGCCGCTCCTCAACCAGTGTTGCATCACCGATTGTTTCCAATAGAGCTTTTGCGGCAATAATATCATTCTTGCTTGCTTCCGTGCTTACGGAAAATCCGGTTGCTGATTTTCTGATTGCCGCTGATGTATTAGGCATGACGCGAATGACCGCGAGCTTTCTGCCAAAATAATGCTGAATGGTTTCAATGGTAAGGCCTGCAAGTACTGAAATTACAAGCTGGTCCTTGATATACGGCCGGATGCTGTCGATGCTTTCCGCCGCGTCTTTCGGTTTGAAAGCGAGGATAATGATATCGGTGTGAGTGAAAAACTCATTTTTATCTCTGCATGGACGCACGCCGTACGTTTCCTTTAATTCAATCAGGCGCTCGTCATTTGAGCGATTTGTAATATAGATATGTTCTGGTTTTGTGATGCCGCTTTGCAAAATGCCGTTGATCATTGCTTCTGCCATTGACCCGGCGCCGACAAATCCTATCTTTTTCATTGATATCCTCCTTCTATCAGAACAACAAAAAACCTTTTCATCACGTAAAGGACGAAAAGGTTCGCGGTACCACCCTCATTAGCACAAATTGTGCTCAGCTCAAATCCCGTAACGCGGGAAACGTTTAGGTTTTCCTAACCGCGACTTGAGGGCAGGTTCTACAAACAAGCGGGCCGCAACACCTTTCAGCCGGGGGTATCGCTCTCTTAGGCCATTGCCTTGTATACTATTCCTCGTCATAGCGTTCCAATGGTTCTCGTTTTAGTTTGTTGTTCATTATGCAATGGCGGATAAGCTAATGTCAATAGCTTTTTCAAAAAGGTTTGTTCTCATTCTGCAATAATGACACAAGACCGAGAAAAAGCTAAAATATGAATAATGAATGAAGACAAGGAGCGAAAGGATGACAACTGAAGATGTAATTGCGATCCGCGTCCCGACGCCGTTTGCTGTTGGCGATGTTATCGTTTACCTCGTAAAAGGTGATGCACTGACACTTATCGATGCCGGGCCGAATACAAAAGAGGCTGCCAGAGTCTTACAAGAGCAGCTTGCCGCTGTAAATGTGAAAATGTCAGATATCGAGCAGGTTGTACTGACTCACCATCATGCTGATCATGCAGGCTTGCTTGATGTCTTTTCAGATGAAATCGAAGTGATTGGGCATGCATTCAACGAACCTTATATCAGCCGAAATCAAGCCTTTATGGATTGGCAAAAACGTTTTTTTCAAAAGCTGCTGCCTGAATTAGGCGTTCCATTTGATACGGGGAAGGCGGAAAAGCTGATTCGATCAGCGTACGCATTTTCCTGTACGAGATCTCTGACAAAATCAATCAGAGAAGGTATGGGCATAGATGGGCTTGAGGGCTGGTCTGTGTTGGAGATGCCTGGACATGCTGAATCGCATATCGTTCTGTTCCATGAAAAAAGCGGAAGGATGCTTGGCGGCGATCTACTGCTGGCCAACAGCTCGTCTAATCCGATTTTGGAAGCGCCGAAAATGGGAGACGTCAGGTCAAAGCCTTTAGTGGATTATCAGCGGTCATTGCGAAGGCTGTCTCAACTTGATCCAACAATCGTATTTCCTGGTCACGGCGAGCCTATCACCAGTGTACAAGCGCTGATTGAGAAGCGTTTTGACAAGCAGAGGAACAGGACGGAGGATGTGCGTCGCATGCTGGATGAAAAGCCGATGACCGCTTTTCAGGTCTGTCAGCAGCTTTTTCCTGCTGTATATGAAAAGGAATTGTTTTTAACGATGTCAGAAACGGCAGGTCACCTTGATGTGTTGGAGGCTGAAGAAGCCATCACGTCATATTGGGAAGGAAATACCGCATACTTTAAAACAATGAAGAGGTGAAATGGGTGAAACATATAGCGGGAAAAAGGATTTGGATAACCGGCGCTTCAGGAGGGCTTGGTGAAAGAATCGCATACTTATGCGCGGCTGAAGGAGCCCATGTCCTGCTGTCGGCTAGACGCGAGGATCGTTTGATAGAAATCAAAAGGAAAATAACCGAGGAATGGAGCGGACAGTGTGAGATTTTTCCTCTGGATGTCGGCCGCCTAGAGGATATCGCCCGGGTCCGCGATCAGATCGGCTCGGTGGATGTACTGATTAACAATGCGGGCTTCGGTATATTTGAAACGGTTTTAGACTCTACATTGGATGACATGAAAGCGATGTTTGATGTGAATGTCTTCGGCCTGATCGCCTGTACAAAAGCGGTGCTTCCGCAAATGCTTGAGCAAAAAAAGGGCCATATCATCAATATCGCCTCTCAAGCGGGGAAAATCGCAACACCGAAGTCTAGCCTGTATTCCGCGACCAAACATGCCGTGTTAGGTTACTCAAACGCTTTGCGGATGGAGCTTTCGGGAACCGGCATTTATGTGACGACAGTCAACCCGGGACCGATTCAGACGGACTTTTTTTCCATTGCTGATAAAGGCGGGGACTACGCCAAAAATGTCGGCCGCTGGATGCTTGATCCTGATGACGTGGCAGCTCAAATTACAGCTGCAATTTTTACGAAAAAGCGGGAGATCAATCTTCCGCGTTTAATGAATGCCGGCACTAAGCTGTATCAGCTGTTTCCAGCTCTTGTAGAAAAGCTGGCAGGACGCGCGCTCATGAAAAAATAATGATGGAACTGCCTGTGGTGGAGTGGCTTGTTTCTCACGAGGCAGTTTTTGATAGTGGAAGGGAGAGATTGTTGAATGTCAGTTCATTCAGAAGTCCTTCATGCTCTGCTTAAAGATCCGTTTATTCAGAAACTGATTGATGCAGAGCCTGTATTCTGGGCAAATTCAGGCAAGAAAGAGGGGCCATTACCCCGTGCAGATGAGTGGGCAACCGAGATAGCGGAAGCGGAAAAAAGAATGCGGCGGTTTGCACCTTACATTGCCGAGGTGTTTCCTGAGACGAAAGGCGCTAAAGGAATCATCGAGTCTCCGCTTTTTGAGGTTCGGCATATGAAGGAAAAGCTGGAAGCGGCATATCAGCAGCCATTTCCGGGAAGATGGCTTTTAAAGTGCGACCATGAGCTTCCGATTTCAGGATCGATTAAAGCGAGGGGCGGGATTTATGAAGTGTTAAAGCATGCTGAAAATCTCGCGCTTCAAGAAGGAATGCTTCGGGAAACCGATGATTACCGCATCTTACAGGAAGAGCGGTTTACCGGGTTTTTCTCCCGCTATTCGATTGCTGTCGGTTCGACAGGAAATCTAGGTTTAAGCATCGGCATCATCGGCGCGGCACTCGGGTTTCGCGTGACAGTGCATATGTCCGCCGATGCTAAGCAGTGGAAAAAGGATCTCCTCCGCCAAAAGGGAGTCACTGTTATGGAGTACGAAACAGATTACAGCGAAGCGGTGAACGAAGGGAGACGGCAGGCGGAACAAGATCCATTCTGTTATTTTATTGATGATGAACATTCTCGTCAGCTGTTCTTAGGATATGCTGTTGCTGCAAGCCGATTAAAAACACAGCTTGACTGTATGAATATAAAGCCAAGTCTTGAGACGCCTTTGTT
Source organism: Bacillus sp. FSL L8-0358 (assembly GCF_038593095.1). Classification (NCBI taxonomy): domain Bacteria; kingdom Bacillati; phylum Bacillota; class Bacilli; order Caryophanales; family Bacillaceae; genus Bacillus; species Bacillus sp. FSL L8-0358. The sequence goes on along the minus strand of NZ_CP151962.1, from coordinate 2,337,473 downwards.
TGTGTATCTGCCGTGCGGCGTCGGCGGAGGACCGGGCGGTGTAGCATTTGGGCTGAAGCTTTTATACGGAGATGATGTTCATGTGTTTTTCGCAGAACCAACTCATTCACCTTGTATGCTGTTAGGGCTTTATTCAGGACTTCACGAGAAGATCTCCGTCCAGGATATCGGCCTGGATAATCAGACGGCTGCTGACGGACTTGCCGTAGGGAGGCCGTCAGGATTTGTCGGCAAGCTGATTGAACCGCTTCTGAGCGGCTGTTATACGGTAGAGGACAATACGCTTTATACTTTGCTTCATATGCTGGCTGTATCTGAAAATAAATATTTAGAGCCCTCTGCTCTTGCCGGCATGTTCGGGCCGGTTCAGCTTTTTTCGACAGAAGAGGGAAGGCGCTATGGTCAGAAATATAAGATGGAACATGCCGTACATGTCGTCTGGGGAACGGGAGGAAGCATGGTTCCAAAAGAAGAAATGGCTGCGTATAACCGAATCGGTGCTGATTTGCTAAAAAAACGAAATGAAAAATAAGCAGACAGTGAAAAGGTTTTCCGTTACAATCTTTGTAAGGGTTTTAACCTACAGAGAGTCAGGTGTAAACAGTGAAAAATAAAGAACTTAACTTACATACTTTATATACACAGCACAATCGGGAGTCTTGGTCTGGTTTTGGGGGGCATTTGTCGATTGCTGTATCCGAAGAAGAGGCAAAAGCTGTTGAAGGATTGAATGATTATCTATCTGTTGAAGAAGTGGAAACGATCTATATTCCGCTTGTTCGCTTGCTTCATTTGCATGTCAAGTCTGCGGCTGAACGCAATAAGCATGTCAATGTTTTTCTGAAGCACCCACATTCAGCTAAAATTCCGTTTATTATCGGCATTGCCGGCAGTGTCGCAGTCGGAAAAAGCACGACGGCGCGGATCTTGCAGAAGCTGCTTTCGCGTTTGCCTGACCGTCCAAAAGTGAGCCTTATCACGACAGATGGTTTTTTATTTCCTACTGCCGAGCTGAAAAAGAAAAATATGATGTCTAGAAAAGGGTTTCCTGAAAGCTATGATGTAAAGGCGCTGCTCGAATTTTTGAATGACTTAAAATCAGGAAAGGACAGCGTAAAGGCCCCGGTGTATTCCCATCTAACCTATGACCGCGAGGAAGGTGTGTTCGAGGTTGTAGAACAGGCGGATATTGTGATTATTGAAGGTATTAATGTCCTTCAGTCGCCCACCTTGGAGGATGACCGGGAAAACCCGCGTATTTTTGTTTCCGATTTCTTTGATTTTTCGATTTATGTGGATGCGGAGGAAAGCCGGATTTTCACTTGGTATTTAGAGCGTTTTCGCCTGCTTCGGGAAACTGCTTTTCAAAATCCTGATTCATATTTTCATAAATTTAAAGACTTGTCCGATCAGGAGGCTGACGAGATGGCAGCCTCGATTTGGGAGAGTGTCAACCGGCCGAATTTATATGAAAATATTTTGCCGACTAAATTCAGGTCAGATCTCATTTTGCGTAAGGGAGACGGGCATAAGGTCGAGGAAGTGCTGGTAAGGAGGGTATGAAATTTTGCATCATATCGAACTGTATGTCTCTGATTTGGAGGCGTCTAGGCGGTTTTGGGGCTGGTTCTTAAAAGAACTTGGCTATAAAGAGTACCAAAAATGGAGCTCAGGCATCAGCTGGAAGAAAGAGCGTTTTTACCTAGTGATTGTGCAGGCGAAAGAGCCATTTCTAGAGCCGGAATACCATAGATGCCGAGTCGGTCTGAACCATCTCGCATTTCATGCTGAATCCAAGCTTCAAGTCGATCAGATGACTGAAAAATTGACGGCAAAAGGTTATCGTGTGTTGTACCGAGACAGGCATCCTTTTGCCGGAGGAGACGGGCATTATGCAGTCTTTTGTGAGGATCCGGACCGGATTAAGGTAGAGCTCGTTGCCCCAAGCTGTTAATCGTGATCTTCGGACAGGCTGTTCAGCTTTTTCTCAATGCGATCCAGCTGCGCTTTTCGGTTTTTCGCATACTTGAAGCCTGTAACAGCCGCAAAGATGACAGCGGCAAATATAATAAATACAAACAGCTGAAACATCACATCACCTATATTCATGTTCTTCACCTCATGCGGGAGAGATTCATTCTCTTCCGTTTTTTATGTAAAGCGGCTTTTCCAGACGGGAACGGTGTTTTGTGGTCTCCATTTTCATTTGCCGATAGGCGAACGCTAAAAATGGCAGGCCGAGCAGGGTAATGCCGCTCAGGACAGAAAAAATAAAAATCGGCCTGTCAGCGCCAAACAGGTCTATACAGATCCCCCCGATCCAAGGGCCGATGACGTTTCCGAGCTGTGAAAAACCGATTGCCCCGAAATAAGTGCCTTTTAATCCTGGTTTTGCAATCTGGTCTACATACAAATCCATCATAGAGAATAAAAGAACTTCGCCGATTGTAAATGTGATGACAATCATCACAATTGATGGAACACCGTGCGATACGGTGAAAATGGCCATGCTGATACTAACCATCACATTACCGAGCATCAGAGAACAAAGCGGCGAAAACCGTTTTGCAAAATGGACAATGGGAAATTGCGTCGCCAACACAACGATTGCGTTTAATGTCAGCATCAGCCCATACAGCTTCGTTCCATTGCTGATCAAGGGGTTCTGTGCCATATACTGAGGGAATGTGGAACTGAATTGTGAGTAGCCGAAGGTGCATAGCGTAATGCCGACCAAAGCAATGGTAAAAAGATAATCCTTTTGCGTGACCATAAACGCTTCCCGCACGCTCATATTTCGGGACTGGGCTGGTGCTGATAAGGATGGATGTTTTTTAAATTGGAGGGCAAGCACAATTCCGTATAGTCCGTAAATGACTGCAGGCACCAAAAAGGGCGTAGTCGATTGCGATGAGCCGAAATATAGGCCAAGCACAGGTCCGAAGACAACGCCGATATTAATAGCTGCATAGCGTAAATTAAAAACTAGCAGTCTCGTTTTTTCTTCTGTCATATCAGACAGCAAGGCCTTTGAAGCGGGCTCAAACAGTGATTTGCAAAGACCGTTTAATGCGTTAACTACAAAAAACACCCAGAGATGAGATGCCGCCGCAAAGCCTGCAAATACCAGCATCCATCCGAAAATCGATACAAGCATCATGTTTTTTCTGCCGAATTTATCTGAGATATATCCGCCGTAAAAGCTTGCGAGGATGCCGACTGATGAGCTCGCGGCAATGACCAGCCCTGCATAGGAAGCTGATGCGCCTTGGACGGCTGTCAAATAAATCGCTAAAAAAGGAATGCTCATCGATGTTGCCATTCTGCCGAAAATGGTTCCGATTATAATTGTCCAGCTGATCGGGTGGATATCTTTCCATTTCTTCATGAATTATATTCTCTCCTGTCTATCATATATGAAAAAATTTCCTTCTCCAATAGATCATTCAAAATATTTCGTTTTTGACATGTAGTATGCCTGATTGTATGGATGGCAATATACTATGCGTTGAGGATGCGTGTGGCTGACGGAGTTTACATCTTGAAATTGAAGAAGGAAATGACGGGATGTCCGATGAAAAGCAAAGCGATTGGTCAGTGAGAGTGTGTTAGTTTAAGCCGCCAGGACGTAGATCATATCGGCAGTGAAACCGGCTATGAGATCAAGATGTAAGCTGAAAACCGATGGACCGCATGACAGAACAAGAGAGCACATCTCTTAGAAAAAGTGTATACGCGTGATCATGGACAGCTTATTCCGTTTTACGCGAACATTGAGGGAAATTTTATGCCAGGCCATATGAATCTATGGAGCGTGAGAAAATCCTGCTTTTTTCTGTAAGCCTGAAACTGTTTATTTGTTTCGGGCGGTGTTTTCAAAGGGAAGCCGCATCAGCGGCTGAACGAACTGACAGTCATGCGTTTAAGAGAACAGGCCTTGGTTTGTGACATAGTCATAAATGATATCTTCTATATGCGCATGCAAATCCTCATCCGGTTCTTCATTCCGTCTCTCTTGTAGAGCCGCTTTCAGGCTTTGTTTTTCATACGGGCTTAACGGATCTATAGCAACGTTTCTGCCGTATTGACGCAATGCCTGTCCCAGCATTTTTTCGATAAATTTCTCCATCATGACTCTCCTATCCTTATGCTTCGCTTTTATTCTACTAAATGTTTTTCTTCTCTCAAACCCTTGGATCATATTTTCTGTCAGACAAGAATCATTTACCAGTATAAAACGAACATACTTTCGCATATAATGAAAAACGAACATAAGTTCTTTTTAGAGGTGTGTATGATGAAAGAAAAAGTGATTTTTCTCGTTGACATGCAATCGTTTTATGCATCTGTAGAGAAAGCGGAAAATCCACATTTGAAAAATAGGCCCGTCATTGTTTCGGGTGACCCTGAAAAAAGGGGCGGAGTCGTATTGGCTGCCTGCCCGCTGGCGAAACAAAAGGGTGTGGTGAATGCTTCACGGCTGTGGGAGGCGCAGGAAAAGTGTCCTGAGGCTGTTGTGCTCCGGCCGCGTATGCAACGGTATATTGATGTATCACTGCAAATTACGGCCATTCTAGAGGAGTATACAGACCTTGTGGAGCCTTATTCTATCGATGAACAGTTCATGGACATTACAGGCAGCCAGAAGCTGTTTGGGACGCCGATGGAGATCGCGAAAAGCATTCAGGGCAGAATCATGCGGGAGATCGGCGTTTATGCACGGGTCGGAATCGGCCCTAACAAAGCGCTGGCCAAAATTGCGTGTGACAATTTTGCAAAAAAGAATACGAACGGTATTTTTACCTTAACGAAAGAAAATATGAAAACCGAAATGTGGCCGCTCCCGGTGGGCAGCATGTTTGGCGTCGGGAGCCGCATGAAGCATCATTTAAATCGAATGGGCATCAGCACGATCGGCGGGCTCGCGGCTTTTCCGCTCGATCTTTTAAAAAAGAAATGGGGCATTAACGGCCACGTGCTGTGGATGACGGCAAACGGAATCGACTATTCCCCTGTGTCAACTTCGTCTCTGGACGGGCAAAAGGCGATAGGCCATGGAATGACTCTCCCGAGAGACTACGAACACTTTGACAAAGAAATCAAGGTCGTATTGCTTGAGCTGAGTGAAGAAGTGTGCAGGCGAAGCCGAAACGCCGGGGTCATGGGGCAGACGGTGTCAGTGAGCTGCCGGGGTGCTGATTTTGATTGGCCGACGGGCTTCAACCGGCAAGTGAAGCTGGCAGAGCCGACTAATTCTACGCAGGATGTATATGAGGCTGTACGCCGGCTGTTTCTTACATTTTGGGACGGGAAACCTGTCCGCCGTCTCGGTGTCAATCTGTCTCAGCTCTCATCTGATGACATATGGCAGCTCAATTTATTTCAGGATTATGCAAAGAAAATGAGCCTAGGCTATGTGATGGACGGCATTAAAAATCGATTCGGCGACACAGCAATCATCAGGGCGGCGTCACTGACAGCGGCAGGCCAGGCATTTGAACGTGCGGCTAAAATAGGGGGGCATTATAAATGAACGATCATTTAAAAAGGGGCAACCTGCTGTGGGAAGGGAGCAGGATGTTTCTGCCGGAACATAAGCAAAGCCTGCTGGAGAGAAAGCGACTTAAACAGAAGCTGCAAAAGCCGATCCTTGACCCCGATAAGCTGGAAGAGATGAATCAAACGCTTTGCGCCGCGATGGAGTTCGCTCAGGATATCACTGTCAGCTGCTTTCAGGACGGTGAGATTGTCCGCTGCACCGGGAAGATCTGCCGGTATGAAGAGTTTGAAAAAGCAGTATGGATAAAAGGAGACGAGGATCAGCTTTATAAGCTGAGACTTGATCAAGTGCTTGATATTGTGCTGTAAAGTCTCTCCTCCTGCTTGGGGGAGAAATAGGCTAAAATGATGAAACATTGTTCCCTCGGCAGTCTGGAAACGTATGATAAAGGAAAGAAGGCATTTACAATTCCAGCCAGGCAAAATATAATTTTTATATTGTGAGAAAAAGAGCTGACATTCGTTTTGCCAGACGGAGGGAGATCAAATCGTAATGGATATTCGAACAATCACGTCTTCAGATTATGAAATGGTAACGTCTGTACTGAATGAATGGTGGGGCGGCAGACAGCTGAAAGAAAAATTGCCGAGACTATTTTTTGAGCATTTTCAGGACACAAGCTTTATTACATCCGAACATAACAGCATGACGGGATTTTTAATCGGATTTCAATCGCAATCGGATTCTGAAACGGCGTACATTCATTTTTCCGGTGTGCATCCAGATTTCAGAAAAATGCAAATTGGGAAACAATTGTATGATGTATTTATCGAAACAGTAAAACAAAGAGGCTGCACCCGGGTAAAGTGCGTCACTTCACCTGTGAATAAGGTATCAATCGCATATCACACAAAATTGGGGTTTGATATTGAAAAGGGCACCAAGACGGTAAATGGCATCTCAGTGTTTGCAAACTATGATGGCCCAGGCCAAGACAGGGTACTGTTTGTCAAAAACATATGAGGGGGAAATATGATGGATTTTTTATCAAAAACACCTGAGCCTCCTTACTATGCAGTCATTTTTTCTTCTGTCAAAAGCGAAAATGACACAGGATATGGAGAAACAGCGGAGCGGATGGTATCGCTTGCGGCGGATCAGCCTGGATTTTTAGGCGTGGAAAGCGTACGTGAAGCGGATGGAAGAGGCATCACAGTTTCCTATTGGGACAGTATGGACGCAATTAACCATTGGAGGCATCACATTGAACATCAAGCGGCAAAAGAAAAAGGAAAAAGCGTTTGGTACAAGTCGTATGCAGTCCGCGTCACAAAAGTCGACAGACAGCGGCTGTTTCAGGAGGAACACGAATGATTGAATTTCTCCAGCATAAGGAAGACGCTATAGCGCATGAGATTTTAGCCGTACAGATCCCCGCCTACATAAAGGAAACAGAGATTATCGGTTTTGACGGTATTCCCGCTTTACAAGAGAAGGTGAAGGATATTCAAGCATCTCATGAACGGTTTGCGGGATATCGGGAAAACGGCAAGCTGATCGGTGTCATTTCATATGAGAAAAACATGCATCATCTCACCATTTGCAGGCTTGTTGTGCATCCTGACGGTTTCAGAAAAGGAATTGGACGAGCACTTCTGCAATTTGTCATTGATCATAATGAAGACGCTGAGAAAATCGAAGTAGTCACAGCCGAGAACAATATCCCGGCCGTGTCACTCTATACACAGGCCGGATTCCAAAAGGCAGAAACCGTCAAAGCAGCGCAGGGTCTATTGCTGTCGGTCTTTCATTTGTATCCGAAAAGAAAAGTTGAGGTCATTCTCTACAACGAAAAATGGGCAGAATGTTTCGATGAAGAAAAAGAACGGCTGAAGCTGGTGTTCGGGCCGGAGATTATCGCTGTTCATCACATCGGAAGCACATCAATACCGAACATGGCAGCGAAGCCAATCATTGATATGTTAATTGAAGTCAGAAGCATTGAAGCCGTGAGCCAATTTGATGAACAAATGAAGGCTAACGGCTATATACCAAAAGGTGAGAACGGCATAGCGGGCAGGCGTTATTTCCAAAAGGGCGGAAATAAACGCACTCATCATGTCCATATGTACGAACAGGGAAACCCTGCTATTGAAAGGCATCTGTTATTCAGAGATTATCTCAGAGCTCATCCAAACATAGCGAAGGAATACGCCGTTCTCAAAAAACGGCTGGCGGCCCAGCATCCTGACAGCATCAATCAGTACATACAAGGGAAAGATGAGTGGATCAAGACTGCAGAAGAAAATGCGAAGCGGTGGAAAAAAGGCAGAAACAATGCGAATGGCAGTGTTGTATGCTACAATAGCGAAAATGATGAAAACGGGGGTTTCACCTTATGAACATACATGTGACAGATGCAGCAAAACAGGCACTGCAGCAGGCGTTTGATGCCAACCCGGGGAAAAAAGCCCAGCTTCGTTACGATGCAGAAGGATGCGGCTGCGCGGTAAGCGGTGTCCCGACAATCTGGCTGGCAGAAGAATTAACGGGACAGTGCGAGCAGCTGGAAACGAACGGCATTCCGCTGTATATCCAATCGTCGCAAAAAGTGTTTTTTGACGATCAAATGACGATCGATTACAATGAAAAAGCCAAAACATTGGCGCTGAAAAGCCCGGCTGAAATGCTCAGCCCCAGAATGAGCATATTAGTAAAGTAGGAGACGCGAAACGTGGAACAAAAGCTGAAGGCAATGAAGAACACAGCACAAAATAAAACGTGGGTATCCTTCCTGAATCAAAACCATCCCTATACCTTGCTTCACTGGTCAATTGGAGGAGCAGAGTCCATCAAGAAAGATGTCTGGCTATTGCAGGATGAAATGACCTTTGAGACGCAGGAGTTTACAACGATAGATCTTGCGATTGAATGGATCAGAGAAAATATGGATGGCATTACCGACGTTCTGTAACATAAAAAAGCGAAAGAGCCGAAGAGGCCTTTCGCTTTTTTATTCTGTTGAATCATTCATGTTGTCTAAAAACTCCTGTACCGTTTTTCGGTACGTATCCCGATTTTTGGTATATGACATGGCGTGTTCACCGTTCTCGGCAATGTACAGCGCTTTCTGCCCGCGTTTCTTTTCATAAAGCCGCTCGGTTGAAGAAACAGGAATGTAGTCATCATCCTTACTGTGAATAAAGAGGACCGGCTTTTCGATTTTATCAATGACAGCAAGCGGAGATACTTCGCGTGCGCGATAGCCGCCCCTCAGCTTCAAAAAGAAGTCGGCGATAGGGAGCAGGGGCCAAGACGGGAGCCTGTATTCCGCTCTCAGCCGGTAGGCAAGCTGTTCATCAAAACATGCGAACGGACAATCGGCAATATAAAAATCAGCGCCATCGCTGCAGTGTGCACCAGCGTAAAGCAGGGCGGTCACAGCTCCCATCGACTCACCGTGAATTCCGATCAATCCGCGATGATTTGTTTTGTTTTTGAGCCAGCTGACAACCTTATTGAGATCATCCTTTTCGTAAAACCCGTAGCTGGTCGTCTTTCCGCCGCTTTGGCCATGCCGGCGGTGGTCATAAATGAGCACATTCCAGCCGAGATCAAGAAATAAATGCATATACTTAAGAGAATTCAGCACATTCATGGTTACCCCGTGGCAGATGATGATAGTGTTAGGTGTGTCATGCGGTGCGACATGGTATCCTTTTATGTCATACCCGTAAGCGGAGGGTATCACAAAAGCGGTTTTCTCCATTTGTTCAAATGATTCAAACACATCATGTCCGTCGTCTGTCTCTCTTTTGATAATGTCTTCATCCGTTTTTTTCTTGATGAATAGAATCATATTTGAAAAAACAATTCCGATTGCGATGACAGCTGTTACGAGAGCGCCAATGCCCAAAAGGATTTTCTTCAAAAGTCACAGCACCTTTCAACTAAATATAGGTAATTCGTGTTTAAAATCATTATACCTAAACACTGCTCCGCTGAGAAAGTGATCAGAAGAGAGTCTGCTTGTTCAGTGTATATGCTCCGTGATAAACTGGCTTCAAAACAAAACATGGGGGAAGTCTGCATGAAAAAACAAAAATCCGCTGATAAGCACCAGCTAAAAGACGGCCTTCAATCCGATATCAAAGCAAAGCTTATGGAGATGAAGAGCCAATTGAAGGAAGAGGATGAAAAGAGGCAGGAAAGAGAAAAAGCAGAACAGATCAGAAAGAAAAAAGAGATCGAAAAAAATAAGAGCTTTGAAGAACTCCTAAATGAAAGCCAAATGGATTGGCATCAATATAAATAAACCAGCACCCGTCCAGGTGCTGGTTTTTCTGCTATGAGCGATGAGCTTTGTAAATGTCTTGTTTCGTATGAGATTGGAGCGCTTTGATTTCCTCTTCGGTTAAACGCCGTGCATTTGCTGCCTGAATATTTTCCCGTAACTGCTCAATCTTACTGGCGCCTGTAATCACTGAGGCGACAGCCGGCTGTGCTAGCAGATACTGCAGCGACTTTTCTGTCATGGAAAGATCGGGAGCCACTTCCTCCATTGCCTTGCGGGCATTTGTCAGTTCCTCGAATGAATAGGACAAGTACCCGTTTTGTTTCATGCTGTCTGAAGCTTGATCAAGCGGTTTTTCAGTTAAGAGCCCTTTGGCAACAGGACCTCTGGCGACTATGCTGATTTGATGTTCTTCTAAAAGCGGGAGCCATTCCTCAGGGCGTCTGTCAAACAGGCTGAATTGCATCATAATGCTGACGATGTTTGATTTTTTTACATATTCTTTCATCACATTCGGGCGGATGGAAGAAATGCCGTAGTAGCGGATGACACCTTCTTGTTTTAATTCCTCAAACGCTTCGATCGTTTCATCAATGTTGTCCTCTATCGTGCCGCCGTGAAGCTGATAAAGGTCGATATAATCTGTTTTCAGCCGTGTAAGGCTCTTTTTTACCGCCTCTTTTATGTAAGCTTTTGAAGGATCCCAATACCAGCCCTCGCTTCCGTCATCCCAACGGTTTCCCGCTTTTGTTGCCAGAATAATATCCTGGCGTCTGTTTTGGATCGCATCACCGACAATTTCTTCGTTGCGTCCTCGGTCATACAAATCCGCTGTGTCCAAATAGTTGATGCCAAGCTCGATCGCTTCATCCAGAATGGACAATGCTTTGTTTTTTTCAGTTCCAAGAGACATACAGCCGAGTCCGACTTCGCTAATGTCTAAATCAGATGTACCCAATTTGCGCTTTCTCATGTGCACACTCCTTTTTTAGGCTTTGTATTGACCGTAATATAAAGGAGCTAAAGTTTCAACTTTTATGGCTTTGAGATCCAATCTTTCACATATTGAAATGTGCGTCCATACTCTTTTAACTTCGCCCGAATTTCCCATGCTTTTCCGACTAAGACAACACCTTTTGGCATGCGGTGCACTTTCACGAAGAAGCCCCCTTTTGCTCTAGTATGATAAAATGTATGGGGCATCATATAGAGACAGAACGGGAGATGAAGAAATGAAATCATTAGAAGAAAAAACAATTGCCAAAGAACAGATCTTTTCAGGTAAAGTCATTGATCTTTATGTCGAGGATGTAGAGCTGCCAAACGGCAGAGCCAGTAAACGTGAAATTGTGAAACACCCTGGAGCTGTAGCGGTACTAGCCGTTACAGATGAAGGGAAAATCATCATGGTCAAACAATTCCGTAAGCCGCTTGAGCGGACGATCGTTGAAATTCCGGCCGGTAAGCTTGAAAAAGGTGAGGAGCCGGAGTATACGGCACTTCGGGAACTTGAAGAGGAAACCGGTTATACAGCAAAAAAACTGACAAAAATAACTGCGTTTTATACATCACCCGGATTTGCAGATGAAATCGTTCACGTTTTTCTTGCTGAGGAGCTTTCTGTGCTTGAAGAGAAACGGGAGCTTGATGAGGACGAGTTTGTTGAAGTGATGGAGGTGACGCTTGAAGATGCGCTAAAGCTGGTTGAATCGCGTGAAGTATACGATGCTAAAACAGCCTACGCGATTCAGTATCTTCAGCTGAAAGAAGCGCTCCAAGCACAAAAATGAAAAAGATTTACGCGGATTTGCACATTCATATCGGCCGGACCTTTACAGGAAGGGCTGTCAAAATAACAGGCGCCAAAACATTAACGCTGGACAGAATTTTGGTTGAAGCCAGTGAACATAAAGGAATTGAACTCCTCGGCATTATCGACTGTCATTCTCCGGAAGTCATTCTAGAGCTTGAGGAAGGCATTGCATCTGGAAAATATCGCGAGCTTGACGGGGGAGGAATCCGTTATCGCAGCACGACTCTTTTATTGGGGAGCGAGCTGGAGATTTATGATGAAGCCTGCAGCGGACCGATCCATGTGCTCGTATTTATGCCGACGCTGGCTGATATGAAACAGTTTTCAAACTGGCTGTCAGCCCGGTTGAAAAATATTCATTTAAGCTCGCAGCGGATTTATGAAACGGGCTTAAACCTGCAAAAAAAAGTGCAGGGAATGGGCGGCCTGTTTATCCCCGCCCATATCTTTACGCCGCATAAAAGCTTATATGGAAAAGGGGTTAAATCAAGCTTAACTGAGGTTTTTGATCCATCTATGATAGACGCGGTGGAGCTTGGATTAAGCTGTGATACAGACATGGCATCACACGTTTCTGAATTGAATCCGTATCCTTTTTTAACAAATTCTGATGCGCATTCGTTGGGGAAAATCGGCAGAGAATATAATGAACTATATGTGCAGTCAGCTGATTTTACTGAATTTGCTCTTGCATTAAAGGGACAAGATGACAGGGAAATTATCGCAAATTACGGCTTGGACCCGTTATTGGGGAAATATTATCAGACGGCTTGCGAAGCGTGCGGAGAGCCTGCTATAAGCGGGGAAACAGCGTGCGCGAATTGCGGAAATGCCAGATTTACCAAGGGAGTCAGCGAAAGATTGCGTGAATTGAGTGATCAGCTTGAAGTTCGCGTCCCGCGTCCGCGATATGTACATCAGATCCCGCTGCAATTTGTTCCGGGTGTAGGCCCGAAAACGCTGGACAAACTAAAAAAAGCCTTCGGAACAGAAATGGCTGTTCTTCACGAGGCTGCAGAAGAAGATTTGGCTCGCGTTGTCCCGCCGAAAACCGCGGCGCTTATCGTAAAAGCGAGATCCGGAAAACTGGAATTGAAAGCCGGAGGAGGAGGAACCTACGGTAAAATTAAACCGTGAGCCAAAGATTAACTCAGTTCCTCCTGTACTTTTCTTTTTGTGCGTATAAAGGTAATCAGCTGGATGATTTCATCTTCACTCAGCGGCTGGCCATCAACAGAAATGGTAAAGTCAAGGCTGCTCCACGTGGCCAATTCTATGGCCTGAGGAGCAGTCTGCTTTTGTTTCTCGCGGCCTAAAAGTTCATCGCAGGTTGTGTCAAAGAGGTCAGCCAGCATGGCAAGCGCTTCAAGTGAAGGCCGTCGGTAGCCTGACTCGTAGCCGGCATATGTGCTTTTTGCGATACCGAGAAGGTCAGCTGTATATTGAAGCGACCAATTTTTCTTTTTTCTCAATTCAGTTAAACGATCTAGATTCATGAACTTCCGCTCCTTTTTCACCTTGAGCTGATTATATCATATAGGTATTAGGAAGTGTACGCGAATTGAATAATAATGTCTTGCGTATTTTATTTTCCGTGTCTATAATTGCATTAAAAGTATGCGAAAAGCGAATACCTTCTCGCAACCCATCTTTAGATACAGTGAAGAGGTGCATGGTATGAAAAAATTATTGATGTTGACAACTGGGGGAACGATTGCTTCAGTTGAAGGGGAAAATGGGCTGGCTCCCGGAGTCAAGGCTGATGAATTATTAAGTTACGTATCAAAACTTGATAACGATTACACAATGGAAACTCAGTCGCTTATGAATATAGACAGCACCAATATGCAGCCTGAATACTGGGTGGAAATAGCGGAAGCCGTTAAGGAAAATTATGATGCCTATGACGGGTTTGTTATTACTCACGGTACAGATACAATGGCCTATACATCTGCCGCACTATCGTATATGCTGCAGCATGCCAAAAAGCCGATTGTCATCACCGGCTCGCAGATTCCGATCACGTTCCAAAAAACCGATGCTAAAAAAAATATTACAGATGCCATTCGATTTGCCTGTGAAGGCGTGGGCGGCGTTTATGTTGTATTTGACGGCAGAGTCATTCAGGGAACGCGTGCGATCAAATTAAGAACGAAAAGCTACGACGCATTTGAAAGCATCAATTACCCATATATCGCTTTTATCAATGAAGACGGGATCGAATACAACAAACAAGTAACGGAACCTGAGAACGACACCTTCACAGTTGACACTTCACTATGCACAGATGTATGTCTGCTGAAGCTGCATCCAGGCTTAAAGCCCGAAATGTTTGATGCCCTTAAAAGCTTGTATAAAGGGATTGTCATTGAGAGTTATGGCAGCGGAGGGGTGCCGTTTGAAGGCAGGGACATTTTGTCAAAAGTGAATGAGCTGATCGAAAGCGGCATTGTCGTCGTCATTACGACTCAATGTCTTGAAGAAGGCGAAGACATGAGCATTTACGAAGTTGGCCGCAGAGTCAACCAAGACTTAATTATCCGATCAAGAAATATGAACACAGAAGCAATTGTGCCAAAATTGATGTGGGCGCTAGGTCAGTCTTCGGATCTTCCTGTCGTCAAGAGAATTATGGAAACGCCGATAGCTGATGACGTTGTCCTGTAAAATGTAAAAACGATAACCAGCAAAGAGAAAGAAGGTTAAAGATTATGTTAAACGGCCAAAAAGAATATCGCGTGGAAAAAGACTTCCTTGGGGAAAAACAAATTGAAGCAGATGTTTATTACGGAATTCAGACGCTCCGTGCTTCTGAAAATTTCCCGATCACAGGATACAAAATCCATGAGGAAATGATTAACGCACTGGCGATTGTAAAAAAAGCCGCGGCTCTTGCCAACATGGACGTGAAACGGCTGTATGAAGGAATTGGCCAAGCTATCGTACAAGCCGCTGACGAGATTCTGGAAGGCAAGTGGCACGATCAGTTTATCGTCGATCCGATTCAGGGCGGTGCCGGAACTTCTATGAACATGAACGCGAATGAGGTTATCGGAAACCGGGCGCTTGAAATCATGGGACATAAAAAGGGAGATTATATCCATTTAAGTCCAAACACACATGTGAACATGTCACAGTCTACGAACGACGTGTTCCCGACTGCTATTCATATTTCAACATTGAAGCTCTTAGAAAAACTGCTGAAAACAATGGAAGATATGTATAGTGTGTTTAAGCAAAAAGCACAGGAGTTTGACTCTGTTATTAAAATGGGCCGGACACACCTTCAAGATGCGGTTCCGATCCGTCTTGGCCAGGAATTCGAAGCTTACAGCCGTGTTCTCGAGCGTGATATCAAACGAATCAAGCAATCGCGCCAGCACCTGTATGAAGTCAACATGGGCGCAACTGCTGTTGGTACAGGGCTGAACGCTGATCCTGAATATATCAAACAGGTAGTAAAGCACCTTGCTGATATTAGCGGGCTTCCTCTTGTCGGCGCTGATCATCTTGTTGATGCGACACAAAATACAGATGCCTATACAGAGGTATCAGCTTCATTAAAAGTCTGCATGATGAACATGTCGAAGATCGCAAACGACCTGCGCTTAATGGCGTCGGGACCGCGCGCCGGACTTGCGGAAATTTCTCTGCCTGCACGTCAGCCGGGTTCATCTATTATGCCGGGGAAAGTCAATCCGGTTATGGCGGAGCTGATCAACCAAATTGCGTTCCAGGTTATCGGAAACGACAATACAATCTGCCTTGCTTCAGAAGCCGGCCAGCTTGAGTTGAACGTCATGGAGCCCGTGCTTGTCTTTAATTTGCTTCAATCCATCAGCATCATGAACAACGGCTTCCGTTCGTTCACTGATCATTGCTTAAAAGGCATCGAAGCTAACGAAAAGCGGTTGAAGCAATATGTAGAAAAAAGCGCTGGAGTGATCACTGCAGTCAATCCGCATCTTGGGTATGAAGCGGCAGCCAGAATTGCCCGGGAAGCAATTATGACAGGGCAATCTGTCCGGGATCTTTGTCTGCAGCATGATGTGCTGACTGAAGAAGAATTGGATATTATTTTAAACCCATATGAGATGACCAAACCAGGTATCGCAGGGAAAGAACTATTAGAAAAATAAAATTTGTGCGAAATGCAGCTTATTCATCTCCGAATAGTCGGATGAATAAGCTGTTTACAACATAGGGATGAGGAAGTATAGTATACGTGTTGCACTATATATTGAAAGCGTTTTAGCTTTTACATGAAGGGGGACTTCTTTTGAAGGATGTAAGATTGCCAACACTATTTGAAATTATTATTGTACTAGGAGTATTTTTAGCACTTGTTCTATCGTTTACAGTCTTTCTCGACTTGCCGATACAGCTGGCGCTTTTTGTTTCATGGTTTATTGCAATGCTTTTAGGTATAAGACTCGGTTATTCTTATAAAGATTTGCAAAATGCGATTGTACATGGGATATCAAATGGCCTTGAAGCCGTACTGATTCTCGTTTCAGTTGGTGCGCTCATCGGAACATGGATTGCCGGAGGCGTTGTGCCGACTTTGATTTATTACGGACTGGAATTTATTCACCCAAGTATCTTTTTACTGGCAACGTTAATTATTTGTTCCATTATGTCTGTGGCAACAGGAACGTCATGGGGAACAGTCGGAACTGCCGGCATTGCCATGATCGCAATTGGAGAGGGTTTAGGCATTCCGCTTCCTCTTGTAGCGGGAGCTATTCTTTCAGGTGCTTATTTCGGGGACAAGCTGTCTCCGCTGTCTGACAGTACAGTTCTAGCTTCTTCACTATCAAAAGTCGATGTATTGGCTCACGTGAGAGCAATGCTTTATTTATCAATACCTGCTTATGTCATTACAGCTATACTCTTTACAGTTGTTGGATTTATGTACGGCGGGAAAAATATCGATCTTGATAAAGTTGAATTCTTAAAATCATCTTTGCAAAACACGTTTGACATTCATATTTGGATGCTGATCCCGGCAGTTGTCGTCATAGTCTTATTGGCGATGAAAAAGCCATCTATGCCGGTTATCGTAATTGGCGCTTTACTCGGTGCAATCTGGGCTGTTGTTTTCCAAGGAATGGATATTGCCCATGCGATTGCAACTGCGTACAACGGCTTCTCTATTAAAACTGATGTTGAATTTTTGAACGGCTTGTTAAACCGCGGTGGAATTGTCGGTATGCTTGATTCTCTTGTCGTCATTATCTTTGGCCTTGGTTTTGGCGGTCTGCTTGAGAAACTCGGCGTGTTAAAAGTCATTGTTTCAACGTTTGAAAAGAAATTAACTTCAGCCGGCAATGTCACATTATCTACGCTGATCGTAGCGTTTTTAGCAAACATCTTCGGCTGTGCGATGTATGTATCCCTTATTTTGACTCCGAAAATTATGGAAGACAGCTATGATCGCTTACATCTGGACAGAAGAGTGTTATCACGTAACTCAGAGGTCGGGGGAACATTGACTTCGGGGATGGTTCCTTGGTCTGATAATGGGATTTACATGGCTGGTATTTTAGGTGTTTCTACCTTCTCTTATCTGCCGTTTATGTGGCTCAGTTTTGTAGCAATAGGTCTTGCAATTATCTATGGTTATACAGGAAAATTTATATGGTATACGAAAAACAATACAGTTAAAGCCGAAAAACTAGGCTAATAGGGGAGGATCACTGAATGATAGCGAAACACATGATTCGGACACTGATGATCGAAACGCCTTCGGTTCCCGGAAATCTTGGAAGGGTGGCTACGGCAATCGGCCTTCTGGGCGGAGATATTGGTGAAGTGGAGACGGTAAAAGTCGGACCCAATTACACAATGCGGAATATTACCGTTCAAGTGGAGAATGAAGAACAGCTTCAGGAAGTGATCGCGGCTGTACAGGCACTCGGAGAAGGGATCAGGCTTCACACCGTATCTGATGAAGTCCTGTCCGCACATGAAGGCGGAAAAATTCAAATGAAAAGCAAAATGCCGATCCGTTCACTGGCAGAGTTGGGACGTGTCTATACACCAGGTGTTGCAGACGTGTGCCGACTGATCGAAAAAGAACCTGAAAAAGCTTCTATTTATACAACGATCAGCAATTCTGTTGCAATTGTAACAGATGGAACCGCAATTTTAGGCCTTGGAAATATCGGCTCTGTGGCTGGCATGCCTGTCATGGAAGGAAAGGCTGCTTTGTTTGATCAGCTGGCGGGTATTAGCGGCATTCCGATACTGCTTGATACGAGTGATCCTGAAGAAATCATCAAAACAGTAAAACATATTTCTCCGGGCTTTAGCGGCATCCTTCTTGAGGATATCGGTTCGCCGCATTGTTTTGAAATCGAGGATCGCCTAAAAGAGGAGCTGAACATTCCTGTTATGCACGATGACCAGCATGGTACAGCTGTAGTGACGCTGGCAGCTGCCATCTCGGCATGCAGGAGTGCGGGGGTTGACCTGAAGGAAGCGAAAGTGGGGCAAATCGGCCTTGGCGCAGCAGGCGTGGCCATCTGCCGGATGTTCATGGCTTATGGTGTGAATGCTGTATACGGAACAGACAAATCAGAGTCAGCAATGAACCGTCTCGAACAATACGGCGGACAGGCAGTTTCCAGTATTGAGGAGCTCATGAAAACATGTGATATTGTCATTGCTACAACGGGCGTTCCGGGTTTAATAAAACCGGCATTTGTACGTTCTGGTCAAGTGATTTTGGCTTTATCGAATCCGAAGCCGGAAATTGAGCCGGAGGCCGCACTGCAGGCTGGCGCCGCATATGCAGCTGACGGGCGTTCTGTCAATAATGTACTCGGTTTTCCGGGAATTTTTAGAGGAGCGCTTAATGCAAAAAGCAGGGAAATTAATCATGATATGCTTGTAGCAGCAGCAGAGGCTATCGCAGCTTGCACAAAACAAGGTGATGTGGTCCCTCAGCCGCTTGATTCAAAAGTCCATCATGCGGTAGCAGCAGCTGTCGAGCATGCAGCTCTTACAGCAGTGAAATAAATGTAGCTAAACAGCACCTGTCGTAGCAGGTGCTCAGCTTGTAGAGAAAACGATGTTTTTTCTACAAGCTTTTTTGTTGTGTGCTGTTTCTTTAGGTATTCAGCTGATTTCAATAACAGAAAAAGAGCTCCCACATACCTAGCTTTGCTTGGCTAGGTATGTGGCAATCTTCTTCATGTTCTGGCATGCGGCTGTGAGGAGAACTTGTTCGCTCACATTCCGTTTTCCCCTCATCCTGCAAAGCTTCGCTCTATTTTTTCTTTTCTTTTTTTGTAGAGGTTTTTTCCTGAAACAGACAAGCGATTTTGCCTGATCTTTTCTTTTTGGTCTTCCCATACATGCCGGGTGATGACTTTCTGATGTTTTTTTGATTTTGTGCAGTTTTCAAGAAAAGGGCATGAGGAACATGTTTCAGGATGTGATTTATATGACCTGTATCCTTTTCGGTCAGTTGTTGAGTATGTGAGTGTTTGCTGGTTCGGGCAAATGTACCTGTCTTTTTCAATGTCGTAATGAAATTTCCATTTTGGAAACAAGCCTCTAGTAGGGTGATATCGTCTGTGGGCAATGACGCCAAAAATATGACGGTCAGATAATCCTTTACAGATAGAAGCTGTTAAATATCCGGAATCAAGGGCGACAGCTTCTACTTGAAAACCAAATCGTGCGATTTGGTGATCTAATCGGTCAAGATAAGGCACAGAATCATGGACATTTCCCGGTGTGACGTGGGCATCGGTGATAATGTTGTATTTCATATCAGTTGTGCGGTGATCTAAATAGAAAAAACCTTCTGGTTTGTTTTCGCGATACAGATATCCACTTTCGGGATCAGTTGTACTGTGGCGGATCTCTTTTTCAGCTTTCACCTCCTCTTTGACTATTAGTGGCTTTTTTCCGTGTTCCTCTCGATCTTCTTGGATGGCTTCATTTAAATCTTTGATATAGTTTTGTGTATCCTGTTCAATCGTTTTTCTTGTGTATTTATGCTTGTTGGCATTGGCTTTAAGGTGAGTGGAATCGGTGAATAGGACACGTCCGCCCACCATGTCATGATTGATGGCCTGAAGAACGATCTCATCAAAAATATCTTGGAAGATGGTTGTATCTTTAAAACGTGTGCGTCTGTTCCAGCTGATGGTGGAGTGGTGCGGAACTGGATCGTTTATGTTCAATCCGAGAAACCATCTGTACGCCATATTGTAGTAAATTTCTTTTTCGAGCTGTCTTTCTGAACGGATACCATAGAGGTATCCGATAAACATCATTTTGAATAAAATCAGCGGATCAAGTGAGGGGCGGCCTTTGTTTTCACTGTAGTAAGGCTTAACCTTTTCAATGATAAAAGAGAAGTCTATGTATTTATCGATTTTTCGAAGCAGATGATCCTCTTCGACAAGTTGGTCGAGAAGAACAAATTCGGCTGCGTTTTGAGAAGAATTTCTTGTGTGGAACATGGGAAAGACACCGTCCTTTTGAAGTCTTTCTTTTATTTTATTACAGAAGAATGGATATTTTAAGAAAAAACAGCACCTGTCATAGCAGGTGCTGTTTTTTTCTTATCATTGCTCAATTTTGTTATCATTACTATGAAAATAAAAAAGGGAGTGATCACATGGCAAAAAGCCAAGCGAAAAAGAAGCGGGAGCATCGATTGAGAAACGGCGGACGTGACGTCTTATTATCAAGAGGCAGCACACCATCTTTTAGCACACATGAAAGAATGACAAAAAGCAAAAAAGAGATTTTGAATAAACGGAAGCATAAGAATCCTTATGATCATACAGCAGTTGATGATAAGGATTTTTTTGTGCCCCAAAAAGCCGCCTAGCATTCGTCTCTATCGTTTCTTTTTGAAAAAGGGCATGTTTTTCTGTTTCTTTCATACAATCTATTAAATCAAATCACTAGAGCGGGCGGGAGGAAACGGTATGCGAAAAATCTCTTATAAGGACATGTTTCTCAGGCATGTCAAAGATCATCTCTCTCTTTATATATTTGTGTCAGTGCTATTTTTCATGGGTGTCATCTTTGGCGCGATTATTGTCAACAGTATGACCATCAGCCAGAAAGAAGATTTATACTACTACTTAAGTCAATTTTTTGGACAGCTTTCGGATGGAAAACAGGCAAGTTCAGCTGATATGTTTGGGCAAAGTATCTTTCATAATGCAAAGTATTTAGGCCTGATGTGGATACTGGGAATTTCCGTCATTGGGATGCCGATTATTTTCATTATGATCTTTCTGAAAGGGATCGTCGTCGGCTTTACTGTCGGGTTTTTAGTCAATCAGATGGGAGTAAGCGGGTTTTTCCTATCATTTGTCTCCGTTTTGCCGCAAAATGTGCTGCTGATTCCGGCTTATCTCATTATGGGCACATGTGCAATTGCGTTTTCTTTAAAGTTAATCAGACAGCTGTTCGTGAAACGAAGCCTGCATGACGCGCCAATTCAATGGTTCGGGCGGTATGCCTTTGTGCTGCTGGTCATTCTGTTTTTAGCGCTGATCTCATCTCTCTTTGAAGCATACTTATCTCCTGTTTTAATGGAAAAGCTTACATCTAGACTTTTTTAAAATCATTATTAAAAGAAAACCGTTTTATTTATCAGTTTATAATAATTATAGTTGGAACTCTGCGCGTATTTTGTTATAATGAGTCATGGAATGCGGCGTAGGAGGGAAAGACATGGAAAACCGTATTGATCGAATTAAGAAACAACTGCACTCATCCAGCTATAAACTTACGCCACAGCGTGAAGCGACAGTAAGAGTGCTGCTTGAAAACGAAGAAGACCATTTAAGCGCAGAAGATGTATACCTCCTCGTAAAAGAGAAATCTCCTGAGATCGGTCTCGCTACAGTATACCGTACGCTTGAATTATTAACTGAATTAAAAGTCGTAGATAAAATTAACTTTGGAGACGGTGTGTCCCGTTACGACCTTCGGAAAGAGGGCGCAGCTCACTTTCATCACCACTTGGTGTGCATGGAGTGCGGAGCCGTTGATGAAATTGAAGAAGATTTGCTTGAAGACGTGGAAGAAATCATTGAACGTGATTGGAAATTTAAGATTAAAGATCATAGATTGACGTTTCACGGCATTTGCCACCGCTGTAACGGAAAAGAAACTGAATAGTCGGTGCCGAGCGCGAACCTTTTCTCATGGGGAAAGGGTTTTTTGCTGTTTCTATGTATAAAACCTTTCTGATTTGGCATATGGTTTATATAACTGGAACCATAGGAAAGGATCGATTAGGACATGGGAAGATTCCTGAAAACAGCTGTCGATGCATTGAAAGTTTTCATCCTGTTTACCGGTTTTACCGCTTTGTTCTATTATGCTATGATATGGGTGAATCAAGAGTATGAAAACTATCATCGGTATGATAAACCGGAAGGCTCCGCTGTAAAAGTTGTTGAAATGGATCAGGATGAAAAAGGCGGATGGTTCGACCGGTTGATCTTTTTTTACCAAAACGGGGAGTAGATCAAGAGTGAAAGATCAAATAAAGGATTTCATCCACTACGTTATGGTAGAGAGAGGGCTCTCTCAAAATACGATCGTATCCTATGAACGTGACTTGAAAAGCTATTCTCTCTACTTAACAGAAACCCTTCATGTTACGGATTGGAATCACGTTACCCGCATACATATTATCCAATACTTAAAGCATTTGAAGGACTCGGGGAAATCCGGCAAGACATCGGCGCGGCATTTGGCATCCATTCGCTCTTTTCATCAATTTCTGCTCAGGGAAAAAGCAACGGATAAGGACCCTTCCGTTCATATCGAAACACAAAAGACGGAACGGGCGCTTCCAAAGGTGCTCGCACTCAATGAAGTCGAGCGATTATTGGACACGCCTAAGCTGACGAGCCCATTCGGCTATCGGGATAAAGCAATGCTGGAGCTGCTTTATGCGACAGGCATACGAGTCAGTGAAATGATTGAGTTGAAAACGGCAGATGTTCATTTATCTATGGGGTTTATCCGATGCTTTGGCAAAGGAAGAAAAGAACGGATTGTGCCAATTGGTGAAGCCGCCGCTTCCGCCATTGAGGAATATATGACAAAAGCCAGGGGAAAACTGTTAAAGAACAATGTATCTGACGCCCTCTTTTTAAATCATCACGGCAAACAGATCAGCCGCCAGGGATTTTGGAAGAACCTGAAAAAAATCGCGTTGGAAGCCGGCATTAAGAAAGAGCTGACTCCGCATACGCTCAGGCATTCCTTTGCGACGCATCTGCTTGAGAACGGGGCAGATTTAAGAGCGGTGCAGGAAATGCTCGGTCATGCGGATATATCCACGACGCAAATTTATACGCATGTGACGAAAACAAGGCTGAAGGATGTGTACAAGCAGTTTCATCCGCGAGCATAGCCGCAGGGTGGCTGCGGCTTTTTTGTTTAGATCGACAGAAAATATTGAAGTTTCTCATTATTTTCAAATACATTGTCAACGGGAATGAAAACGGTTTATACTTGAGTTGTCAGACCTCTTAGCGATACAATAGACGTATAGAAAAAAAGGAGGCTTTCAAGATGCCTGCATACAAATATAATCGTGTGTTTTTAATTGTGATGGACTCAGTCGGAATCGGCGAAGCGCCGGATGCCGCTGACTTTAATGACGAAGGCGCTCATACGCTCGGTCATATTGCCGAGCATATGAACGGATTACATATGCCGAATATGGCAAAGCTCGGCCTTGGTCTTATCGAAGATATCAAAGGTGTAGAAAAAACAGAACATCCGCTTGCCTATTATGGAAAAATGCAAGAAGCGTCAAACGGCAAAGATACGATGACTGGCCATTGGGAGATTATGGGTTTATACATTGATAAACCGTTTAAAGTGTTCCCGGAAGGCTTTCCTGATGAATTGCTTCAAGAGCTGGAAAAGAGATCTGGCCGCAAAATTATTGGAAACAAGCCGGCTTCCGGCACAGCGATTTTGGATGAGCTTGGTCAGGAGCACATGGAGTCAGGGGCTTTAATTGTTTACACGTCTGCTGACTCTGTTCTGCAAATTGCCGCTCACGAAGAGGTTGTGCCGCTTGAGGAGCTGTATCGCATTTGCGAAACGGCGAGAGAGCTGACGCTTGATCCGAAATATATGGTTGGCCGCATTATTGCACGGCCGTTCGTCGGAGAGCCGGGTCAATTCAAACGGACGCCAAACCGCCATGATTATGCGCTGAAGCCGTTTGACCGTACTGTCATGAATGAATTGAAAGACAGCGGCTTAGATGTGATTTCAATCGGTAAAATCTCTGATATTTACGACGGAGAAGGCATTACTTCTTCACGCAGAACGGTTTCTAATATGGACGGAATGGACAAGGTGATCGATACGCTGGGAGAAGACTTTACGGGTCTCAGCTTTGCGAACCTTGTTGATTTTGACGCGTTATTCGGACACCGCCGTGACCCTGAAGGCTACGGACGCGCGCTTGAAGAATTTGATGCACGGCTTCCGGAAGTGTTTGAAAAAATGAGAGAAGACGATCTGTTAATTATTACAGCCGACCACGGCAATGATCCGATTCATCATGGGACTGACCATACACGCGAGTATGTGCCGATTCTCGCCTACAGCAAAAAACATAAGAAAGCGCAAATGCTGCCGCTTGCTGATACATTTGCTGATATCGGCGCAACGATCGCTGATAATTTCCAAACGAATAAACCGAAATACGGGAAAAGCTTTTTATCTTTATTACAATAGGGGGACTGTTTCTTGAAGGACAGAATTGAACGCGCAGCCGCTTTTATTAAACAAAACCTGCCGGAATCTCCGAAGATCGGCCTTATTTTAGGCTCAGGTCTTGGCATTTTGGCGGACGAAATCGAAAATCCGGTCAAGCTGAAATATGAAGACATACCTGAATTCCCGGTATCTACTGTTGAAGGGCATGCCGGACAGCTTGTGCTTGGCACTCTTGAAGGAGTTTCCGTCATTGCAATGCAGGGCCGCTTTCATTTTTATGAAGGCTATTCAATGGAGAAAGTCACATTCCCTGTACGCGTGATGAAAGCGCTCGGTGTGGAAGCGTTGATCGTGACAAATGCCGCAGGCGGTGTCAACACTGAATTCCGTGCGGGAGACTTAATGATTATTACCGATCATATCAACTTTATGGGAACAAACCCGTTAATCGGGCCAAACGAAGCTGATTTCGGCGCCAGATTTCCAGATATGTCTTCAGCCTATGACAAAGATCTATCCAGCCTGGCTGAAAAGATTGCGAAAGACCTTAATATCCCAATTCAAAAAGGCGTGTACACTGCTGTGACAGGACCTTCTTACGAAACACCGGCAGAAGTCCGTTTCTTAAGAACGATGGGCTCTGATGCTGTCGGCATGTCTACTGTTCCGGAAGTCATTGTGGCGAATCATGCGGGAATGCGGGTTCTTGGCATTTCCTGCATCTCTAACGCGGCAGCCGGAATTCTGGATCAGCCTTTAAGTCACGATGAAGTTATGGAAGTGACCGAAAAAGTAAAAGCTGGATTCTTAAAGCTTGTTAAAGCGATCGTCGCTCAGTACGAATAAATATGAATCAATGCAGGACCAAAAGACAGCTGTGTCTGATATCACACAGCTGTCTTTTTTTATGCCCAAAATTCGAAACATTTTCCATCAGTGGCGTATAAAACCATCCCGCTTGGAAAAAATAAAAAGGATTATGAAATGGAGGGCTTTTGAGATGAAACGTCTTTTATCCACTTTGTTGATTGGTATAATGCTGCTTACATTTGCACCGTCTGCATTTGCAAAACAAGACGGAAAACGTACATCGGAGCTTGCTCATGAAGCGAAGTCTGCGGTGCTGATAGAACGTGACACGGGAAAAGTGCTTTACAACAAGAACAGCAATGAGAGACTGGCGCCTGCAAGCATGACGAAAATTATGACGATGCTTTTGATTATGGAAGCTTTAGATAAAGGCAAAATCAAAATGAGTGATAAGGTCCGTACAAGCGAGCATGCGGCGTCAATGGGCGGCTCACAGATATTCCTTGAGCCCGGCGAAGAAATGACTGTCAAAGAAATGCTGAAAGGCATCGCAATCGCTTCGGGAAATGACGCTTCCGTCGCCATGGCTGAATTTATTTCCGGCTCTGAAGAAGAATTTGTGAAGAAAATGAACAAAAAAGCAAAAGAGCTGGGATTGAAAAATACATCCTTTAAAAACCCAACAGGACTGACCGAGGAAAGACACTACAGCTCTGCTTATGACATGGCAATCATGGCTAAGGAATTATTGAAATACGAATCAATTACGAAGTTTACCGGCACGTATGAAGATTATCTGCGTGAAAATACAGATAAAAAGTTTTGGCTTGTGAATACAAATCGCCTTATCAAATTTTATCCTGGTGTAGACGGCGTAAAAACAGGCTATACAGGCGAAGCGAAATATTGTCTGACTGCTTCGGCTAAAAAAGGAAACATGCGGGCCATAGCGGTTGTATTCGGAGCGAGCACGCCTAAAGAAAGAAACGCGCAAGTGACAAAAATGCTTGACTTCGCCTTTAGCCAGTATGAAACGCATCCTTTATATAAACGAAATGAAACAGTAGCAAAAGTAAAGGTCAAAAAAGGGAAACAAAAATTTATCGAACTCACTACATCTGAGCCGATTTCAATATTGACGAAAAAAGGCGAGGATATGAACGATGTGAAAAAAGAAATCAAGATGAAGGACAATATTAGTGCTCCGATTCAAAAAGGCCAAGAGCTTGGCACTCTTGTTCTGAAAAAGGATGGAGAAGTACTCGCTGAAAGTCCTGTTGCTGCAAAAGAAGATATGAAGAAAGCCGGGTTTATCACATTCTTGAAGCGGACGATGGGAGACTGGACAAAATTTAAGTAATTATGCCGAATGACCACTAGTTTTGTCACGG
Organism: Bacillus sp. FSL L8-0358; assembly: GCF_038593095.1. NCBI lineage: Bacteria > Bacillati > Bacillota > Bacilli > Caryophanales > Bacillaceae > Bacillus > Bacillus sp. FSL L8-0358. Next base: position 2,310,927 of record NZ_CP151962.1, on the reverse strand, counting down.
TGAAGGAATTCATTCCGTCGAAATCGAAACACTCATTATCCGATCATATCAAGGAGGAATGAGCATGAGCCTTGGAATTGACATGAATGTCAAAGAATCTGTGCTTTGTATTCGATTAACAGGCGAACTCGATCACCATACGGCTGAAACCCTGAAGCAAAAAGTGACTCAATCATTGGAGAAGGATGATATTCGCCATATCGTGCTGAACTTGGAGGACCTTTCCTTTATGGACAGCTCGGGGCTTGGCGTTATTTTAGGAAGATACAAGCAAATTAAGCAAATTGGCGGGGAAATGGTCGTTTGCGCTATCTCTCCTGCGGTGAAGCGATTGTTTGATATGTCGGGTCTGTTTAAAATTATCCGATTTGAACAATCTGAACAGCAGGCGCTCCTGACACTGGGGGTGGCATCATGAAAAATGAAATGCACATTGAGTTTTCTGCCCTCAGTCAGAATGAATCGTTCGCCCGTGTGACAGTTGCTTCATTTATAGCTCAGCTGGACCCGACAATGGATGAACTGACTGAAATCAAAACAGTCGTGTCAGAGGCTGTCACAAATGCGATTATCCATGGATATGAAGAGAACTGTGAAGGGAAAGTTTACATTTCAGTGACGCTGGAAGATCATGTCGTATATATGACTATTCGTGATGAAGGCTTAGGCATTACAGATCTTGAAGAAGCCCGTCAGCCTCTATTTACGACTAAGCCTGAGCTTGAGCGCTCTGGAATGGGCTTTACCATTATGGAAAATTTCATGGATGATGTCAGTATCGATTCATCGCCTGAAATGGGAACAACGATTCGCTTAACAAAGCACTTATCAAAAAGCAAAGCGCTTTGTAATTAAGGAGATTTGTTATGGATGTGGAGGTTAAGAAAAACGGCAAAAACGCTCAGCTGAAGGATCATGAAGTAAAGGAATTAATCAAACAAAGCCAAAATGGCGACCAGCAGGCAAGAGACCTCCTCATAGAAAAAAACATGCGTCTTGTTTGGTCTGTCGTACAGCGGTTTTTAAACAGAGGATATGAGCCTGACGATCTCTTCCAGATCGGCTGCATCGGGCTGTTAAAATCTGTTGACAAATTTGATTTAACCTATGATGTGCGTTTTTCAACGTATGCAGTGCCGATGATTATCGGAGAAATCCAGCGGTTTATCCGTGATGACGGAACCGTAAAAGTATCAAGGTCATTAAAAGAGCTCGGAAACAAAATCCGGCGGGCGAAGGATGAGCTTTCGAAAACACTGGGCAGAGTGCCGACGGTGCAGGAGATCGCTGACCATTTGGAGATTGAAGCTGAGGATGTTGTACTGGCCCAAGAGGCGGTAAGGGCTCCATCTTCGATTCACGAAACCGTTTATGAAAATGACGGAGATCCGATTACCCTGCTTGATCAAATCGCTGACAACTCAGAAGAAAAATGGTTTGACAAAATTGCGCTGAAAGAAGCAATCAGCGATTTGGAGGAAAGGGAAAAACTAATCGTCTATCTCAGATATTATAAAGACCAGACACAGTCCGAGGTGGCTGAGCGGCTCGGGATCTCTCAGGTTCAGGTTTCCAGGCTTGAAAAGAAAATATTAAAACAGATCAAGGTTCAAATGGATCATACGGATGGCTAGTCTGCAGTGCAGGCTAGCTTTTTTGTGTGCAAAAGCGTGGTAATTTATGGTCTTTTCGAGCGGATGAATGAGAACAAAATCGAACCACATACTACATATATAACCACCGAAAGATGGTGATCAATGATGGAACGACGAATATTTATCCGGCTTCGCCACCGGGTGCTGGCACATCCAGGGGATATTATTACCGTTGGAGATGCCGCGCAAATAGAAGGGCAGCTTCAGCTGAAAAAGAAACTTTCGGCTATGCCGCTTTATCAGGTGAGCGAAAAAGATAAAAATATCGTAATTCTGGATATCATACAAGTCCTCAGAGCCATTCATTTACAAGATCCGACACTTGATGTTCAAACCGTAGGCGGAGCAGAAACCATTGTTGAAATTCAGTATCGAAAGCGAAATTTATCAACGGTTCTATTTATCGGTGTCTGGCTGCTTCTGTTTATTGGATCGTGTCTTGCCATCATGAACTTTCATGAGGATGTAAGCATGAGAGATGTTCATATCGCACTATATGAAATCATAACCGGAGAGAGGAATGACTATCCATATTTGCTTCAAATCCCATACAGCATCGGTTTGGGACTGGGGATGATCGTGTTTTTTAACCACATATTTAAAAAGCGCCTAAATGAAGAGCCCAGCCCGCTGGAGGTTGAGATGTTTAACTATCAGCTTGATCTCGATCAATATGTGGCCATGCATGAGAATCAAGAAACCATAAAGGATCTGCATGATCGTTAGTGTATTGTTCATTATTTTTGTAGGGCTCGGCGGAGGCATAACGGTGGGGGCGGGTTTCGTTGCTTTTTTAACCGTAATGGGAATCATTCCGCGGCTGATGCAGCTCACCAAAACAATGAGATTTGTTCAGGCTTATGAAGCGGCTGTCATTCTTGGCGCGGTTTGCGGGGGATGGGAGACGCTTCACATGAATCATCTTTATCTAACAAAATGGATAGCTGTGCCGGTCGGGCTTCTGGCAGGTTTGTTCGTCGGGATGCTAGCGGCTGCTCTTACAGAAGTTTTAAATGTCCTGCCGATTTTGGCGAAACGAATCGGGCTCAGAAGTAAAATAATTATTTTATTAATGGCCATCGTGATTGGGAAAATCGCGGGATCTTTATTTCACTGGCTGTACTTTATTGACCATTCATAAGGAGGTTTCAAGATGACAAACATAAAAGAAAATTACAAATCAAAAGTGAAAACATATCAGCCTAAGCCGCCTTACGTCTGGAACTGTGTAAAAGCCTTTTTAGTGGGCGGACTGATTTGTGCAATCGGGCAAGGTCTGCAAAATTTTTATATCCATTTTTTTGATTTCAATGAAAAAACTGCGGGGAATCCAACAGCTGCAACGCTGATATTAATTTCTGCCCTGCTTACAGGGTTTGGCATCTATGACAGAATCGGACAATTCGCAGGCGCAGGTTCAGCCGTACCTGTCACAGGTTTTGCCAACAGTATGGCAAGCGCGGCTCTTGAATATAAAAGCGAAGGATTAGTGCTTGGAGTAGCGACAAATATGTTTAAACTGGCAGGAAATGTTATTGTTTTCGGAGTTGTAGCTGCATACATCGTTGGAATGATTCGGTTTGCTTTTGAGAAACTGATGTCATAGGAGGAGAAGAAAATGAAATTAACAGGAAAGCAAACCTGGGTATTTGAACATCCCATATTTGTCAACTCAGCGGGAACGGCAGCAGGACCAAAGGAAAAAGACGGACCGCTCGGCTCTTTATTTGATAAAACCTATGACGAAATGCATTGTAATCAAAAAAGCTGGGAAATGGCGGAACGGCAGCTGATGGAAGACGCTGTTAATGTTGCACTTCAAAAAAACAATCTGACAAAAGATGATATTGACCTATTGCTGGCAGGCGACTTGCTGAACCAAAACGTGACGGCTAACTATGTGGCAAGACACTTGAAAATCCCATTTCTTTGTATGTTTGGCGCCTGTTCAACATCAATGGAAACAGTGGCTGTCGCATCAGCCTTAGTTGATGGCGGGTTTGCCAAAAGGGCACTCGCTGCCACTAGCAGTCACAATGCAACTGCGGAAAGACAGTTTCGCTATCCGACAGAATACGGAGGCCAAAAACCGGACACTGCTACCTCCACTGTAACCGGAAGCGGTGCAGTTGTCATCAGTCAGACACCGGGTGATATCCAAATCACAAGTGCGACTGTCGGAAAGGTTTCTGATTTAGGAATTACAGACCCTTTTGATATGGGATCGGCTATGGCTCCGGCTGCAGCTGATACGATTAAGCAGCACTTTAAAGATCTCAACCGGACAGCGGATGACTATGATCTAATCCTGACAGGTGACCTGTCAGGCGTCGGTTCTCCAATCGTAAAAGACATTTTAAAAGAAGATGGATATCCAGTCGGCACAAAGCATGATGATTGCGGGCTTCTGATTTACACTCCGGATCAGCAGGTCTTTGCCGGAGGGAGCGGCTGTGCTTGTTCAGCGGTTGTCACCTACTCTCATATTTTTAAGCAGCTGAGAGAAGGAAAATTAAACCGTGTATTTGTCGTGGCGACCGGGGCACTATTAAGCCCGACGATGATCCAGCAAAAAGAAACCATCCCGACTATCGCCCACGGGGTTGTATTTGAGCGTGCAGGAGGTGCATCTTAACATGGACTACCTTTTGGCTTTTGTCTGCGGCGGGGCCATTTGTATCGTCGGCCAGCTGCTCTTGGATATTTTTAAATTGACGCCAGCTCATGTCATGACATCATTTGTTGTAATCGGTGCAATATTAGATGGTTTCGGCATTTACGATAAATTTATTGAATTTGCCGGAGGAGGCGCCACCGTTCCGATCGTCAGCTTTGGTCACAGTCTTCTGCACGGCGCCATGCATCAGGCGCATATACACGGATTTATCGGAATCGGCATGGGGATTTTTGAGCTGACCTCGGCCGGTATCTCAGCCGCTATTCTTTTCGCCTTTATCGTAGCTGTTATTTTCAAACCGAAAGGATAATGCCGACATGACGACAAAACGCAAGGTCATACTGGTAACAGACGGGGATGTTTATGCCGCTAAAACAATTGAATACGCCGCAAGCAAAGTGGGAGGTCGATGCATTTCACAATCAAAAGGGAATCCTTCCACCCGCAGCGGCGCCGAGCTTGTCAAGCTGATCGCCTCAGCACCGTATGATCCTGTATTTGTCATGTTTGACGACTCCGGCCTTCAAGGAGAGGGTCCGGGAGAAGCCGCTCTAACCTATGTCGCAACCCATCCGTCTATTGAAGTGCTCGGTGTGATTGCGGTCGCGTCAAAAACACATCAGGCTGAATGGACCAGGGTCGATGTAAGCATTGACCGCAATGGAGAAATAACTGAATACGGCGTCGATAAAGTCGGGGAAAGAGAATTTGATGACCACAGAATGAGTGGAGATACAGTCTATTGCCTTGATAAACTTGATCTCCCGCTTATTGTCGGTATCGGGGATATCGGCAAAATGGGCAGAAAAGACGATATCTCAAAAGGGTCGCCAATCACCATGAAAGCGGTCGAGTTTATTTTAGAAAGGAGCGGGTATCATGCCGGACCACAAGGAAGAGAAAATTCGGGTTTATCGGAATCCAGCTAAAAATGAAGAGTATTTCAAAAACCGTGTTGGGATGGGGACGAGCTATGATGTAGGTGTTCGCAAACTCACGATTTTAGATAAAGAGATCCAGCTTTACTATCTAAATGGATTATGCGATACAGCCTATATTATTCATTTAATGAGAGAGCTTGTTGCCATTAACAATCGGAAAGAAGACCCTGATGAGCTGGTCGACATCGTCGAAAACAGGCTGCTTAACGCCCAGGTCGAAAAAGTAAAAACCTTGGATGAAACCACCGACCAAGTGCTGTCCGGGCTCGTCGCTGTCATTGTTGAAGGTGCAGGCTTCGCATTTATAATTGACGTCAGAAGCTATCCGGGCAGAAACCCGGAAGAACCTGATACGGAAAAGGTAGTCAGAGGAGCCAGAGACGGATTTGTTGAAAATATCGTCGTCAATACGGCCCTTCTCAGAAGGCGGATCAGAGACGAGCGCCTTCGAGTCAAGATGACTAAAGTTGGCGAGCGGTCAAAGACGGATTTAAGCATTTGTTATATAGAAGATATAGCTGATCCGGATCTGGTTGAGATCGTAGAAAAAGAAATTGCATCCATTGATGTCGATGGATTAACAATGGCAGACAAAACTGTCGAGGAATTCATTGTTAATCAAAGCTATAATCCTTTTCCGCTCGTGCGCTATACAGAAAGACCGGATGTGGCCGCAAATCATGTTCTAGAAGGCCATGTTATCATTATAGTGGACACATCGCCGAGTGTGATCATTACCCCGACGACTTTATTTCACCATGTGCAGCATGCTGAAGAATATAGGCAGGCGCCTTCAGTCGGGACCTTTTTAAGATGGGTAAGATTTTTCGGTATTCTTGCTTCTACTTTATTTCTTCCGATCTGGTTTCTCTTTGTGCTTCAGCCTGATCTGCTCCCGGACAACATGAAATTTATTGGTTTAAATAAAGATACGCATATCCCGATCATCCTGCAGATATTTTTAGCTGACTTAGGAATCGAGTTTCTCAGAATGGCTGCCATTCACACCCCGACGGCTTTATCGACAGCAATGGGTTTAATTGCCGCTGTTCTGATCGGGCAGATTGCGATTGAAGTCGGCCTTTTTTCTCCTGAGGTGATTCTGTACGTCTCACTTGCGGCGATTGGAACCTTTACGACGCCTAGTTATGAATTAAGCTTGGCAAACAAAATGAGCCGTCTTGTCCTCATGATACTCGTTGCCTTATTTCATATAAAAGGGCTCGTCATCGGGTTTACAGTGCTAATTATTTCCATGGCAAGCATCAAATCCCTTCAGACACCGTACTTATGGCCATTGATTCCTTTTAACGGAAAGGCGCTGTGGCAGGTTCTTGTCCGCACAGCGAAACCTGGCGCAAAAGTAAGACCCAGTATCGTTCACCCCAAAAATCGCTTAAGACAGCCTACCAACTCATAATCGCATTGAAACTGACTGAAGAGTATGATAATGTATGTCTTAATTATGAAGGGACAGTCCATAAAACTGTCCTTTCATCCATAAGCGGAGAAAGAGGGAATGACATTGTTCTTACACGGCACAAGCAGACAAAATCAACATGGTCATTTAGAAATCGGAGGTGTGGATGCTCTCTATTTAGCGGAGAAATATGGTACACCTCTTTACGTATATGATGTGGCTTTAATACGTGAGCGTGCTAAAAGCTTTAAGCAGGCGTTTATTTCTGCAGGGCTAAAAGCACAGGTGGCATATGCGAGCAAAGCATTCTCATCAGTCGCAATGATTCAGCTCGCTGAGGAAGAGGGACTTTCTTTAGATGTCGTATCCGGAGGAGAGCTATATACGGCTGTTGCGGCAGGCTTTCCGGCGGAACGCATCCACTTTCATGGGAACAATAAGAGCAGGGAAGAACTGCGCATGGCGCTTGAGCACCGCATCGGCTGCATTGTGGTGGATAATTTCTATGAAATTGCGCTTCTTGAAGACCTATGTAAAGAAACGGGTCACTCCATCGATGTTCTTCTTCGGATCACGCCCGGAGTAGAAGCGCATACGCATGACTACATTACAACGGGCCAGGAAGATTCAAAGTTTGGTTTCGATCTTCATAACGGACAAACTGAACGGGCCATTGAACAAGTATTACAATCGGAACACATTCAGCTGCTGGGTGTCCATTGCCATATCGGCTCGCAAATTTTTGATACGGCCGGTTTTGTGTTAGCGGCGGAAAAAATCTTCAAAAAACTAGACGAGTGGAGAGATTCATATTCATTTGTATCCAAGGTGTTGAATCTTGGAGGAGGTTTCGGCATTCGTTATACGGAAGATGATGAACCGCTTCATGCCACTGAATACGTTGAAAAAATTATCGAAGCTGTGAAAGAAAATGCTTCCCGTTACGGTTTTGACATCCCGGAAATTTGGATCGAACCGGGCCGTTCTCTCGTGGGAGACGCAGGCACAACTCTTTATACGGTTGGCTCTCAAAAAGAAGTGCCGGGTGTCCGCCAATATGTGGCTGTAGACGGAGGCATGAACGACAATATTCGACCTGCGCTTTACCAAGCTAAATATGAAGCTGCGGCAGCCAACAGGATCGGAGAAGCGCATGACAAAACGGTATCAATTGCCGGAAAGTGCTGTGAAAGCGGAGATATGCTGATTTGGGATATTGACCTGCCGGAAGTAAAAGAAGGCGATCTTCTTGCCGTTTTTTGTACAGGCGCTTATGGATACAGCATGGCCAACAATTATAACCGTATTCCGAGACCCGCCGTTGTATTTGTCGAAAACGGTGAGGCTCATTTAGTCGTGAAGCGAGAAACATACGAAGATATTGTAAAACTTGATCTGCCATTTAAAACGGGTGTAAAGCAATAAAAGAAAGCGCCGATTTTTCGGCGCTTTTCCTATTTGAATATAGATACAATCGCATTCCAGATAGATACGAAGAAATCAATGACTTTCTGGATGAAGTTTTTGCCTTCATCTGATTCTATGAATTTCGTAATCTTATCTTTCGCTTTATCTAGCTGGTCACTGACCTGTCCCCAGTCAATGTCAGCGTTTTTCATCTTATTGAATAGGGAGACAAGCTGATTCTTTTGGCTGTCAGTAAGTGTGACGTTTAAATCAGAAGCTGCGTCATCCACTTGTTTTTCGATGTCAGCTTTATTATCAGGCACCCCGTTTTTAGCAAACTCTTCTTTGATTTTTGCAATCAGGGCTGCCGCATTTTCGTTACCAATTTTGTCTCCAAGCTCTGATGTCGTGACAAGCTCTTGGTTGGCGACCTGCTTAACATCCTCCGAGATCGCTTCGTCAGAAGAAACTTCATACGCCTTAATCAATCCAGTTAAAGCCGCAGTCCCAGATACTTCAAACGGTGCTGTAACATACACCTTCGCATCTTTAACACCGGCTGTCATCAGTGCATTCAGGTACATTTCATCCGTGATGCCGCTGATATTATGGGTCTCAACATTCAATCCGGAGCCTTTTTTGGCAATGGTGATTGAGGATGAAGAAATCGCTCTCGATCCGATTTGTGCGTTCGATATATATTTTCCTAAATATTCATGTTCTTCCTTATTGGTCACGGTTACCGTTGTGGCATTATCAGGGACATTCATTTCATCAAGCACTTTTTGTTTGTCGGATTCTGACAAATCAGCACCAAGTGTTACAATGACATCTCCAACTGCGGCATCCGCGAGACTGACCTTCGGAACCGTCAGCAGCAAAACGGCCGCTGCCAGCATTCCAATCCAAATTTTCTTCAAAGCAGTTTGACCTCCTTCAATTTCACAAGCAGCTGGGTAGTGCTGCTTTGTGAGGACCTGAATCATGAAAAATACAGTTCCGTTAGGTTAGACGGAGATAAAGAGATTCAGGTTTCATTTTTATTTTTTAGTAAAGCCGGGAGATTCATTTTCCCCCGAAAGGTGTGGTATAATAGCCGCGACAAGGAGAGACAGGCTATAACCTATCATACATAATCTCCTTTGAAAATTAAAATAAAGAAAGTAGGCATACAATTGAAAACAGGTTACTTTTTATTAGAAGACGGGAACAAAATTGAATTTGAACTTTATCCTGAAGCTGCACCTGGAACTGTTGCAAACTTTGAAAAGCTTGCGAACGAAGGCTTTTATGACGGGCTTACATTCCACCGAGTGATCCCTGGCTTCGTCAGCCAAGGCGGATGCCCGCACGGAACTGGTACTGGCGGTCCGGGATACACAATCAAATGTGAAACAGAAGGAAACCCGCATACACATGAGGCGGGCGCACTTTCTATGGCACATGCCGGAAAAGACACTGGCGGCAGCCAATTTTTCATCGTTCATGAGCCACAGCCTCATTTGAACGGTGTTCACACTGTATTCGGTAAAGTAACAAGCGGATTAGAATTCGCGAAAAACATGTCTAACGGCGATGTCATGAAAGAAGTTCGCGTAGAAGGCTAATCGGCAGGCAAAAGGCTTCCTCTTAAAGAGGAAGCTTTTTTTATTGGCCAAAAATGTTCAATAAAAAACCGCCGAATGCTGATGGCGGTTGGTAAACCGGGTTTTTAAGGAAGGAGATTTCTCAATCCCTAAATAAATACATTAAAAAGTTTTGGTGACGTTTTGATCAGTAAATTGATGATTAATCATTTTAGCCTTGCTTACAAAGTTATTTTCAAAGACAATTCCTGTGTTTAAACCTCCGGAGCCAAACACAGATTTGGACAAAGTTAAAGGCCTGATCATAAAAGCGCCGCCTACGTTAATTACACTGTTCCCGGAAACGTTGTTTATATTAATAGGATAATCAATCATACTATCAAGTCTCCTTTCATATCATTCTATTTTTTATATGTATTAGTGCTAGAGTTGATTAGCGTAAACTTAATGGCAAAAATATTTAGGAGATGCCTGTTTTCATTGATTTATAAAAATGCTCGAAAAAAGCGCCTCCTTTAAAGCTTCCGGAAGACTAGCTATCTGTCTATTCTTTTAACTACTCTGAATGCGGCAGCTGCTTTTCTGGCGAATGTAATAGGATCATACTGTGCTGACTCAAAGTGCATATACATTGCACACGGCTCACTAAATAACCAGTGGTTATGCAATGCAGTAATCGTCATGCGCTGTATCCTAGTTCGGTGAGCAAAGAATTTACCTCTTCATGTACGAAACTAAGTCAAATACTTTATCATTGCGAACCTCAAACGGGAAAAATGGGGAATGGCCAAGGAATGAGGTAGGCAAACAAACACCTGACTCGGTGGCAGAACGAACTGCCCAAAATTTTGGCAAACTCCCTGCGTATCTTTTATTTCCTCCCATTTCATGCTGTTGCTCCTCCTATGTCAAAAAAGAATGTATGAGTGACGAGTATAGGAAGAGAAGATCCCGCCATAGACAATGTTGTCGGACGACTGAAGATAAAATTGTGCTGATTATACAAAAAGTGGATTGGGAATGATAAAAGAACAAAAAAGTTTAAGGAGAAACACGTGCAAGTTTTGACGGGGTTATTTGAACAGCATGGATATGCCGTCTTTTTATTGTCTTAATGTTAGAGCTTCTAGCTTTACCAGAATCTAGAGAGTTTCTGATGGGCTATGCCGGTGTTCTCGTGTTTCAAGAAACTAAGCATGTTAGCGGCCGGATTGGGGAGCTGTGCGGGAGTGAGCATGTCGTATTGGATCGGGTATAGACTGGGCCCAGCTGCAATTCAGAAAGCTTTTGCGTCGAGAGGTGTTCTGTTAGCCGTTATTGTTCTAACTCTTCTTTGGACAGTATTCAAAGGGCAAGACCGGAAAATCGAACTCTCTTTCTTATTTTTCCTAGTCATTGGTGGAGAGCTTTATGAAGAGGGAATCAGACGGCTCTTTCATTCCCTTCATCCTGTTCACGCTCCTTTGGAAAGTCATGTATTATATCCATTCCCGAGCGAACAGACGTTAACGGCATTTGTCATTTTTGGTTTTTGTGCTTATCTTTTTGTTCGTCATTCTCATAAGGTGCGTCTGCAAACTGTTGCGTTTTTTTGTTTATTATCGTTTTATTCCTCATCGGGCTGGGGCGTGTGTACGTTAATGAGCAGTATCCGAGTGATGTTGCTGCGGGTTACGCCTTCGGCGGTGTTTAGCTGAGTTTAAATGTTTTGGTCATGGAGCTTTTCCGTTTCTCCAGAAGATTTACCAAGCTGAGAAACGAACCCAATTAGAATGTAAAGAACGGGTGATCAAAATTAAGCAAACTTTAAAGTAGTATGGTTCATTGGGATTGGTATTTTGTAGTAAAATAAATCAAACAAACGTGATGTAATGAAAAGGAGATCGCGATATGGACAACAAAGGCTGTATAAAATGCGGCAGTACTGAAGCCGGACAAAAAGAAATAGCTACAACCGGCACGGGATTATCAAAGCTGTTTGACGTGCAGCATAACCGATTTCTAGTGGTTTACTGTAAGAACTGCGGATATTCAGAGTTTTATAATAAAGAGTCTTCAACTGCCGGGAATATATTGGATTTATTTTTTGGAGGCTAATCCATGTTTTCGAGCTTGAATGATTTTAAACATATTATGAAAGCAAAAAACGGGGTGCGATTATCACCTGTGAAATAGGTTGCCGCAAACATTCCAGTAACCTTCTTGATGTGAATTGTTTTGTCAAGTGCCATGGATATCATGGACTGGGAGATAAATGAACAAACTGTTCGTAACCTCATGCCTTATATACGACCTAAAGATTTAGCATATGAGAACTCTCTTTCTTCTGAATTTTCAGGCCTAGTTATGATCGACAAGAAAAAAATAGGCATGATGTGGGTAGAAGATGAAGATTAACAGTTTGTAAAATCACTTCAATGGTCCTAATGGGATTTTTTTTCGATTCGTGATAACATAAATTGAAGACCGTTGTTTATTGGAGGAAATCAGTTGAAATCAGAAAATGTTTCGAAGAAAAAATCAATATTAGAATGGGCAAAAGCAATTGTGATTGCTGTCGTTCTTGCTTTGCTCATCCGCAACTTTATTTTTGCACCGTATGTCGTTGATGGTGACTCTATGTATCCTACACTTCACAACCGTGAAAGGGTCTTTGTTAATATGACAGTCAAATACATCGGCGAGTTTGATAGAGGAGACATCGTCGTGTTAAACGGAGATGATGTTCACTATGTCAAACGTATTATCGGCCTTCCCGGCGATACGGTTGAGATGAAAAATGACCAGCTCTATATCAACGGGAAAAAGGTGGACGAACCTTATTTGGCGGCTAATAAAAAGAGAGCGAAACAGGACGGTTTTGACCATTTGACCGATGATTTCGGCCCGGTTAAAGTGCCTGATAACAAGTATTTTGTGATGGGTGACAATCGTCGGAATTCCATGGACAGCCGTAACGGACTTGGCCTCTTCACGAAAAAACAAATTGCGGGTACGTCAAAGTTTGTTTTCTACCCGTTTAACGAAATGCGCAAAACAAATTAGGATCAAGCAGTTTCCCATTGGGGCTGCTTTTTTTATATCTTTTTTACGGTCATCCCCTAAAAACAGAACATAAATTCGTATATCTATAGAAAAGAAATTTTTGCAGAAATGTGAAACATATTCCCGTTATGCATCGTTATATTAATAATTTACGAGAATTTACGGTTTTTTATTCATGAAAAAAAGGAATAACTCATATGAATGAATAGATTCATATTGGCTGGAGGTTTAGAAATGGGAAGAATAAAAACCAAGATTACCATTCTGTTAGTGCTTTTGCTTTTACTTGCAGGCGGTTATATGTACATAAATGATGTTGAGCTGAAGGATGTTCCGACAGCAATTGGACAAACCTTGTCCTCGGAAGAAGAGGAATACACCATCCAGGAATATAAAGTGACGAAAATTGACGGCTCAGAGTATCATGGAGTAGCAGAAAACGGAACGAAAATCATCTTCAACGGAAAAAAATTAAATCAGGATTTATCTGATATAAAAGAAGGTGACAAGATTAAGGCATACTTCAGCAAATCAAAGCGGATCGACGGATTAATCAAGGTTGCAAAAGTGAATGATTAACAAAACATCACCTTTCAGATCGAAGGGTGATGTTTTGTTTTTCTCAAATTGTAAGTTTATTTCATTGCGTACTTTAAAAAGGATCGCTATAATAGCCAATAAGGACAAATGAATAAAGATTGTATCCTTCGGGGCAGGGTGGAAATCCCGACCGGCGGTAGTAAAGCACATTTGCTTTAGAGCCCGTGACCCGTGTGCATAAGCACGCGGTGGATTCAGTTTAAGCTGAAGCCGACAGTGAAAGTCTGGATGGGAGAAGGATGATGAACCGCTATGCAAATGGTTCAAAAATGCATAGTGTTATTTCCTATTGCGTAAAATACCTAAAGCCCCGAATTTTTTATGAATTCGGGGCTTTTTTTGACGGTAAATAACAAAAGAAGGGAGGGAACCAAATGGAAGAGTATTATATGAAGCTGGCATTAGATCTTGCGAAGCAGGGCGAAGGACAGACCGAATCCAATCCGCTCGTCGGTGCTGTTGTCGTAAAGGACGGACAAATTGTCGGAATGGGCGCCCATTTAAAATATGGTGAAGCTCATGCAGAAGTTCATGCCATCCATATGGCTGGAGCACATGCAGAGGGTGCCGACATTTACGTTACACTCGAACCGTGCAGCCATTACGGAAAAACACCGCCATGTGCAGAATTGATTATCAACTCTGGCATCAAAAGAGTGTTCGTGGCGATGAGAGATCCTAATCCGCTTGTGGCTGGAAGAGGGATCAGCATGATGAAAGAAGCCGGCATTGAGGTAAGGGAAGGCATCCTGGCAGACCAGGCGGAGAGGCTGAATGAAAAATTTCTGCACTTTATGAGGACCGGCCTTCCGTACGTCACGCTAAAAGCGGCTGCCAGCCTTGACGGCAAGATAGCTACCAGCACGGGTGACAGCAAATGGATCACGTCAGAGGCTGCAAGACAGGATGCTCAGCAATACAGGAAAACACACCAATGCATTTTAGTCGGAGTTGGCACAGTGAAAGCCGACAATCCGAGCTTAACCTGCAGACTGCCGAATGTAACAAAACAGCCGGTTCGGGTCATACTTGATACCGTACTCTCGATTCCTGAGGACGCTAAAGTGATTTGCGATCAAATAGCGCCGACATGGATTTTTACGACGGCACGCGCAGACGAGGAAAAGAAAAAACGGCTTTCAGCTTTCGGAGTGAACATATTTACACTTGAAACCGAGCGCATTCAAATTCCCGATGTTTTGAAGATCCTAGCGGAAGAAAGCATCATGTCGGTGTATGTGGAAGGCGGTTCAGCTGTTCACGGAAGCTTTGTCAAAGAAGGCTGTTTTCAAGAAATCATCTTCTATTTTGCCCCTAAACTAATCGGAGGAACGCATGCTCCCAGCTTAATCTCCGGTGAAGGTTTTCAATCAATGAAAGATGTCCCCTTATTACAATTCACTGATATAACCCAAATCGGCCGTGATATCAAACTGACGGCAAAACCGACAAAGGAATAGGATGGTGACCATGTTTACAGGAATTATCGAAGAAACAGGCACAATCGAATCCATGAAAAAAGCAGGGCATTCAATGGCCTTAACAATTAAATGCTCAAAGATTTTAGAGGATGTTCATCTTGGCGACAGCATTGCAGTGAACGGCATTTGTCTAACTGTCACTGATTTTACAAAAAATCAATTCACAGTGGATGTTATGCCTGAAACAGTCAAAGCTACGTCTCTGAATGATTTAACAAAAGGAAGCAAAGTAAATCTGGAAAGAGCGATGGCGGCAAACGGCCGTTTCGGAGGTCATTTCGTCTCAGGCCATGTCGACGGAACTGCGGAAATCACACGAATTGAAGAGAAAAGCAACGCAGTTTACTATGATTTAAAAATGGACCCGTCATTAACAAAAACATTGGTTTTAAAGGGATCAATTACTGTGGATGGCGTGAGCTTAACCATATTCGGCCTGACAGATGATACTGTGACGATTTCTTTAATCCCGCACACCATCAGCGAAACAATTTTTTCCGAAAAAACGATCGGCTCTAAAGTGAATATCGAATGCGATATGATCGGAAAATATATGTATCGATTTTTGCATAAAGCCAATGAAAATAAGACCCAACAAACCATAACAAAAGCCTTCTTAAGCGAAAACGGCTTTTAGAGAGGAAGATTTGCATGTTTCATCCGATAGCAGAAGCACTGGACGCTTTAAAAAAAGGCGAAGTCATCATCGTTGTAGATGATGAAGACAGAGAAAATGAAGGAGACTTTGTGGCTCTTGCCGAGCATGCAACGCCGGAAGTCATTAACTTTATGGCGACACATGGGAGAGGACTGATCTGCACGCCGCTCAGTGAGGAAATCGCAGACAGGCTTGATCTTCACCCTATGGTTGAGCATAATACAGATTCTCACCACACTGCATTTACCGTAAGCATAGACCATCGTGAAACGAAAACAGGTATCAGCGCTCAAGAAAGATCTTTTACCGTTCAAGCATTACTGGACAGCAAATCCGTGCCATCTGATTTTCAGCGTCCGGGGCACATTTTTCCGCTGATTGCGAAAAAAGGAGGTGTCCTGAAAAGAGCGGGCCATACAGAAGCTGCTGTTGATCTTGCTGAAGCCTGCGGATCCCAAGGAGCCGGCGTCATTTGTGAAATTATGAATGAAGACGGAACGATGGCGAGAGTGCCTGAGCTCATTGAAATTGCGAAAAAGCATCAATTAAAAATGATCACCATTAAGGATTTGATTCAATACCGTTACAATCTGACAACACTTGTCGAGCGTGAAGTTGACATTACGCTGCCTACTGATTTTGGGACATTTAAGGTTTATGGATACACAAATGAGGTAGATGGAAAAGAGCATGTCGCATTTGTGATGGGAGAGGTGCCGTTCGGAGAAGAACCGGTATTGGTCCGGGTGCATTCAGAATGTCTCACAGGTGACGTGTTTGGGTCTCATCGCTGTGACTGCGGACCGCAGCTGCACGCCGCGCTGAACCAAATTGCCGCAGAAGGCCGTGGAGTTCTCCTTTACTTGCGCCAAGAAGGACGAGGCATCGGTTTAATCAATAAATTAAAAGCTTATAAGCTTCAGGAACAAGGTTATGACACCGTAGAAGCCAATGAGGCGCTTGGATTCTTGCCGGATCTTCGCAACTATGGCATCGGAGCACAAATTTTACGCGACCTCGGTGTCCGGAATATGAAGCTTTTGACGAATAATCCGCGAAAAATCGCAGGCCTTGAAGGCTACGGACTCAGTATTTCAGAAAGAGTGCCGCTTCAAATGGAGGCGAAAGAACACAATAAAAAATACTTGCAAACCAAAATGAACAAGCTAGGTCATTTACTTCATTTCTAATCACAAATATCACAAAAAAGGATGGGAATCATATGAATATCATACAAGGAAATTTAGTTGGTACAGGTCTTAAAATCGGAATCGTAGTAGGAAGATTTAATGATTTTATTACGAGCAAGCTGCTGAGCGGAGCAGAAGATGCGCTGCTCAGACATGGCGTAGACACAAATGATATTGATGTGGCTTGGGTTCCAGGCGCATTTGAAATACCGTTTGCTGCGAAAAAAATGGCGGAAACAAAAAAATATGATGCTATTATCACATTGGGCACTGTCATCAGAGGCGCGACGACACATTACGATTATGTCTGCAATGAAGCTGCAAAAGGCATCGCGCAAGCAGCAAATACTACTGGTGTACCTGTCATCTTTGGAATTGTAACAACTGAAAACATCGAACAGGCTATCGAGCGTGCCGGCACAAAAGCGGGCAACAAAGGTGTAGATTGTGCTGTTTCTGCCATTGAAATGGCAAATTTAAACCGCTCATTTGAATAATTTGCTGAAAACAGTTTAAAAATATGGCGAAAATGATATAATGTGAGAAAACGGATCACCTATTCGTATCCGTTAATAGCAGACTGGACATTTTGGATATAGAGGGGTTTTTATGTTAATTCGTTATAAAAAATCGTTTGAAAAGATTGCGATGGGGCTTCTTTCGTTTATGCCGAATGAAAAAGACCTTAAGCAGCTTCAGCAGACAATTAAGGACTACGAAACGGATACAGACCGCCAGCTCTTTCTTTGGAAAGAGGACGAGGATATCGTCGGAGCAATCGGAGTCGAAAAAAAGGATTCTGAGGTTGAGATCCGGCATATCAGTGTGAATCCTTCTCATCGCCATCAAGGAATCGGAAAACAGATGATGGATGCTTTAAAGCATTTATTCAAAACGCAAGTACTGGTTCCAAATGAATTAACGCAGAGCTTTTTCGAACGTTGTCAAGGTCAGCAGGATCAAGACATTTCATACAATAATTAAGCAGAGGCTGTGATCAGTCTCTGCTTTTTTTTCTGCGTTCTATTTCTTTTTCACGTTCACGGATGACGTCAGTCCGATCCCGTAAACGGTGTTTGTCGATAAGAAATATGTTGCTGAGTGCACTGGGCTGCCCCCATGTATACTTTTTTTTCCTGCATTCGATCCTGCATGCTTCCTCCAGTTTTTCATCTTTGATTGGCAGCATAATGCTTTTATAGGCAGAGCCCGTTTCGATTTGTTCGTAAACCGATTGCATAAGTTCGAGCAAACGGCCATGATCGAGCCCTAAGTCTTCGACTGCCCGGTGTTCTGCTTGAAGAATCCGGATGCTGTTCGCCATCAGTCTTTTTGCCCCAGCTGTATTCTGTCTTCTGTGATGATATAAAGCAACTGCAAGCTGAATAAAGCCCACCCAATAGCGTTTTCGTTTCTTTGGCGGATCTTCCTTCCAAAATTCTTCTAATATTTCATGGCATTCAAAATAATCCCGTGTCGCGTGAAACTCAACGAGATAATCTATATAAGCTTTCGGATACAAGGTGTTTCCTCCTTTAATGTGCTTTTAGTGTACCATAGAAGGGATAAAAGGAAAAAAGAACGCTCGGCCTCTATTGCTTCTTAGAAAGGAAAACCAGAAGCTAAGGCTTTTTCTCCCGCTTCTGCGCTCCGAGCAAACACCTCTCGTGTTTTGAATATTCTGTACCAACTTGTTCAAAACAGGAAATGAAATAGTATTGGACGAGAGCTTTTTGGTGGCTTATACTATAGGGTAGCCAGTTTTTCCGGCAATGAGAGTGATACTTGAAAATGGTGAGAAGATGGAAGAATATCAAGTGAAAATTGATACGTTTGAGGGCCCATTGGACCTGCTGCTTCATTTAATCAATCGTCTTGAAATTGACATATATGATATACCTGTGGCGAAGATCACTGAACAATATTTATTATATGTACATACGATGCGTGTGCTTGAGCTCGATATTGCCAGCGAGTATTTGGTTATGGCTGCCACGCTGCTCAGCATTAAAAGCAGAATGCTGCTCCCGAAGCAAGAGGAGGAGCTTTTTGAAGATGAATTACTTGAAGAAGAAGATCCGCGGGAGGAACTGATTGAAAAGCTGATTGAGTATCGAAAATATAAAGATGCGGCGAAGGATTTAAAAGAACGGGAAGAAGAAAGACAAAAATCGTTCACGAAACCGCCGAGTGATTTGAGTGAATATGCAAAAGAAGTAAAACAGTCTGAGCAAAAGCTCTCTGTCACGGTCTATGATATGATCGGAGCTTTTCAAAAAGTGCTGAAACGCAAAAAAATTAACAGGCCGATGGAAACAACAATTACAAGACAGGACATACCAATCGAAGCCAGAATGAACGAAATCGTGCACAGCTTGAAATCTAGAGGAACGAGAATCAACTTTATGGATCTGTTTCCATATGAGCAAAAAGAACATTTAGTAGTGACCTTTCTAGCTGTTCTCGAGCTGATGAAAAATCAGCTGGTCCTCATTGAACAGGAGCACAATTTTTCAGATATTTACATTACGGGGAGTGAATCCATTCATGGGGCTTGATATCGTGAATTGGAAAGCTATTGTGGAAGCCCTTCTTTATGCGGCAGGCGATGAAGGGCTTACAAAAAAGCAGCTGTTAACAGTGCTTGAAATCGAAGAGCCTGAACTGAACACGATCATGGCGGATGTGGCGGACGAATACCGCGGAGATACACGAGGGATTGAACTTATTGAGTATGCAGATACGTACATGCTCTCTACCAAAAAAGACTTTGCGCCTTACTTGAAAAAACTGATTGAAGTGCCGTCAAAGGGCCTTTCTCAAGCATCTTTAGAAGTACTGGCCATTGTTTCATACAAACAGCCAATTACGAGAGCAGAAATTGAAGAAATCAGAGGAGTAAAATCAGAGCGGATTTTACACAGTCTTGTCGCGAAGGCGCTATTGTGTGAAGTAGGGCGTGCCGATGGTCCGGGGCGGGCCATTTTATACGGTACTACGCCGACTTTTCTTGAACAATTCGGTCTGAAAACGCTGGACGAGCTTCCGCCGCTGCCTGAAAATGCGGAAGAAGACGTTCTTCAAGAAGAAGCAGATTTATTTTTTGAAAACTTTAACCAAACCTTCGAAGATATAAAATAGAAGTTTAATGAATCGCGCTTTTTCATCATCATAAGATATAAGGAAGAAGCTATCATGAAAGAAGCAAAATGTGAGAGACAAAGACATGAGGGGAAGATACCAAACGAAATGGGACATTCGATTGTGCGAGCGCAGACTCAAAAAACAGGCGAATTCTTATCAATGGTTGTCAATACCGTGAACGATTACCTAAATCAAACGACGCTTGAGTCCTTACAGGCTGAATTGCCTATTGAAAAAGGATACTGCTGTGATGTGCTGAGCACTCTGAGAAGAATGGCAGTATTTTGTGAAGGAGGCGCAGAAGCGTGCCGCCGTCTCCTGATGCAGGAGCCTTTTCAGGAAGCCAGAGCGGAAAAAACACTTTATAATGTGTATCACCAATGCATTGAAGAGTTCTTTATGCCGAAAAAAGACACGTGGTGTGAAAATAGCCGGGCGTCTTATACAGGGGTCAGCGCAATTGAGTTTTATCATGCTGTTCCTGCGTCGCTTGAGCAATTATTATTGCCGTTGAGCGCTGCCTTTCTGAAAATGAGGGAAGAGCTGGCTCATTACGAAGCGTCCGGATCAAGCATGGCGCCAATCAGATAACGTTTACTCTCCCTTTTTCAGGGAGAGTTTTTTTATGTTTGCTTCCAGAAATATAATTGTTATTCATAACTGATGGACGTGCGCATAAACTTGTACAAACCACCACAAGGACGTGAGCAAACATGCGCATTTTCAAAAAAGCAGTATTCGTGATCATGATTTCTTTTCTTATTGCAACTGTAAATGTGAATACAGCACATGCTGCTATAGATGTCAGTGCAAAGAGCGCGATCATTATTGACGGTGCGTCAGGCAGAGTGTTATATGCCAAGGATGAGCATCAAAAAAGGCGGATCGCGAGCATCACAAAAATTATGACCGCCGTCCTCGCCATCGAATCCGGCAAAATGGATCAAACGGTGACGGTTTCGGCAAATGCTGTCAGAACAGAAGGCTCCGCCATTTATTTAACAGAAGGTCAAAAAGTGAAGCTAAAAGATCTTGTGTATGGCCTGATGCTAAGATCAGGAAACGATGCCGCTGTCGCGATTGCTGAGCATGTCGGTGGGAGCCTCGATGGGTTTGTTTATATGATGAATCAAAAAGCCGAGCAGCTTGGTATGAAAAACACCCGTTTTCAAAACCCGCACGGATTGGACGACCATGAAAATCATTATTCAACAGCCTATGACATGGCCATTTTAACAAAATATGCTATGAAGCTGAAAGACTATCAAAAGATTTCAGGCACAAAAATATACAAAGCGGAAACAATGGAAAGCGTATGGAAAAACAAAAATAAACTGCTGACCATGCTTTATCCGTACAGCACAGGAGGAAAAACAGGCTATACAAAACTTGCAAAACGGACACTGGTCTCTACGGCTTCAAAGGACGGCATTGACCTGATAGCCGTCACCATTAATGACCCTAATGATTGGGATGACCATATGAAGATGTTTAACTATGTGTTTGAGCATTATCAAACCTATTTAATTGCAAAAAAAGGGGATATTCCAAAGCTGAAAGGCACATTTTATGAATCGAAGGCTTTTATCAAACGTGATATCACCTATTTGCTGACCGAAGAGGAAAAAGAAGATGTGAAAATTAATACCACACTGCTCAAGCCGAAAAAAGCATGGGAAAAAGATGCCTCGAAAATCCCTGACATCGTAGGGCACATGGAGATCATGTTCAACGATGCAACCATCGCAAAAGTGCCGATCTATTATGAAAATGAGCGGCATCAAAAACCGAAGAAACAATTTTTTGAAACGTTTAAATCAATCTTTCTGAATGCGGCAGGCGGAGCAAAATGGTCAATATAATTTGGGTCAGTTTAACCGTGATCGGACTCGTTTTTGCGATGTGCAACGGAACTCTGCAAGATGTAAATGAAGCCGTGTTTAAGGGTGCGAAAGAAGCGATTACGATCTCATTTGGATTGATGAGCGTGCTTGTTTTCTGGCTTGGCTTAATGAAAATCGCCGAGCAGTCAGGGCTTTTGGATATTTTCAGCCGGATGTGCAGGCCTTTTATATCTAAACTGTTTCCTGATATACCGCCGGATCACCCGGCGATGGGCTATATTTTATCTAATCTTATGGCGAATTTCTTCGGCCTCGGAAATGCAGCAACTCCGCTTGGCATTAAAGCAATGGAACAAATGAAAAAGCTGAACGGAAACCGATCGGAAGCAAGCCGGTCGATGATTACTTTTTTAGCTGTTAATACGTCCTGCATCACACTCATCCCGACAACGGTGATCGCTGTCCGAATGGCTTATTCCTCCAAAACGCCGACAGATATCGTCGGGCCAAGCATTTTGGCAACGCTTATTTCTGGAATCGGTGCCATTATCATTGATCGGTATTTTTATTACCGCCGCAAAAAGAAGGGAAGGTGAGCGGATGGAAATCATCAACTGGCTGTCTTTAGCCATGATTCCAATCATTATTGCCGGAATTCTTCTTTATGGAACGATCAAAAAGGTTCCGACATATGAATCGTTTGTCGAAGGCGGAAAAGAGGGGATAGAAATCGCCTTTTCCATTATCCCTTATTTAGTCGGAATGCTTGTCGCTATAACTGTTTTCAGATCATCAGGCGCGCTTGATTTTATAATGGATCTTTTAAAACCGGTTTTCTCCGCTATCGGCATCCCTGCTGAAGTAGTGCCGCTTGCTCTGATCCGCCCGATCTCCGGTACGGCCGCACTCGGAATGACGACCGATTTAATTGCAGTATACGGGCCCGATTCCTTTATCGGCAGGCTGGCTTCCGTCATGCAGGGATCTACAGATACAACGCTTTACGTACTGACTGTGTATTTCGGAGCAGTCGGCATTAAAAAAATGGGTGATGCATTAAAGGTGGGACTTCTTGCAGATTTAATCGGCGTAGTTGCATCTATCATCATCGTTACGTTATTATTTGGGAGCGCCTGAAAACGGCGTTTTTTTTAGATTTGGCATAGGAATTTGAAAAAGCTTGTTTGTTAAGGTTGAAAAAAGTAAGATAATACTTGAGGTGAAAGACATGGAAAGACTGCAAAAAGTGATTGCTCATGCCGGAGTTGCGTCGCGCAGAAAGGCAGAAGAGCTGATTAAAGAAGGAAAAGTAAAGGTGAATGGCAAAGTAGTAACAGAGCTAGGTGTTAAAGTCACCGGTTCTGATCAGATTGAGGTAAACGGGTTAAAGGTTGAACGCGAAGAGCCGGTTTACTTTCTCTTATATAAACCAAGAGGCGTTATTTCCGCAGCGCAAGATGATAAAGGACGCAAAGTGGTGACGGACTTTTTTAAAAATATTCCGCAGCGCATATATCCGATTGGGCGTCTGGACTATGATACGAGCGGTCTTTTGCTTTTAACCAATGATGGCGAATTCGCCAATAAGCTGATGCACCCTAAGTATGAAATAGACAAAACATACGTGGCGAAGGTGAAAGGAATCCCGCCTAAAGAGCTGCTCAGAAAGCTGGAGCGCGGAATTAGGCTGGAAGAAGGCAAAACAGCGCCTGCTAAAGCGAAGCTGCTGTCTTTGGATAAGAAAAAGCAGACAAGCATTATTCAGCTGACGATCCATGAGGGACGCAACAGACAGGTGCGCCGCATGTTTGAAGCGATCGGACATGAGGTAATCAAGCTGAAGCGTGAGGAATACGCGTTTTTAAACCTGCGAGGCCTGCACACGGGCGATGCCAGAGAGCTTACGCCTCACGAAGTAAAAAGGCTCAGAGCACTGGCGGATCACGGTAAAAACGCTTTCTAAATTTCACATAACCTTCAAAAAGTAAGAAATGTGAAATGAACGTGCAATGATATAATTGAATGGATCTGCAATAGGGGGAAGGGGGCAGTGGACAATGAAGAAAAAAAGGCGTTTATTCATTCGGACCGGCATCCTTCTCGTTTTAATCTGCGCACTCGGCTATACCATTTACAACGCTGTATTTGCCGGCAAAGAGAGTATATCCGAAGGGTCCGACGCACCGAATTTTGTCCTTGAGGATACGAATGGGAAACGTATCGAGCTCAGTGACTTAAAAGGGAAAGGTGTTTTTTTGAATTTCTGGGGTACATGGTGTGAACCGTGCAAAAAAGAATTTCCTTATATGGCAAACCAATATAAGCATTTTAAAAGCCAAGGTGTTGAAATTGTCGCTGTAAATGTTGGGGAGTCAAAGATAGCAGTACATAATTTTATGAAATCCTACGGAGTCAATTTCCCGGTTGTTCTGGATACAGATCGCCAAGTGCTTGATGCCTATGACGTATCTCCGCTTCCGACAACCTTTTTGATCAATCCCGAAGGAAAAGTTGTCAAGGTGGTGACCGGCACTATGACAGAAAGCATGATACACGATTATATGAATCTCATAAAACCCGGAGAGACTTCGGGATGAAGCAAGTCAAATGTGAATGCGGACATATAAACCCGGTCGGAACCGTTTTATGCGAATCGTGCGGAAGAGCTCTTCAGGAAACTCAACCTCCGCTCGCTGATATGAGATATGACGGAAGCGCAAGACGTTCGCAAACCTATAACAAAACGATCATCGACAAAATTTGGAATTTCTTTTCCTCGGTTAAGGTGGGAATATGGCTTATCGTCATAACCCTTGCCGCATCAGCGTTCGGCACCATTTTTCCCCAGGAAGCCTATCTGCCTCCGGGCGCACAGGCTGATACTTATTACAAGGAGCAGTACGGCACGTTCGGCCAGCTTTATTATTTGCTCGGGTTTCATCATTTATATGGTTCTTGGTGGTATTTGCTGCTCATTGCCTCGATCGGCATTTCACTCGTGATTTGCAGCCTTGATCGGGTCATTCCGTTGTACAGAGCGTTAAAAAACCAAGGCGTCAGAAGGAGCCCGGCTTTTTTAAGAAGGCAGCGCTTGTTCAGTGAAACGGTTACTGTACTGAACGGGGAATCGAAAGAAAAGATAGTTGCTCTATTAAAGAAAAAACATTATAGAATCAGAGAAAAAGAGGGCAGCATTCTTGCTGAAAAAGGACGCTTTTCCCGCTGGGGCCCGTATGTCAACCACATTGGATTGATCATCTTTCTGGTTGGTGCGATGCTGAGATTTGTGCCAGGCATGTACGTTGATGAGACGCTTTGGGTCAGAGAAGGCGAAACCGCAGCAATTCCGGGTACAGACGGAAAATATTATTTGAAAAACAATCAATTCAGCGTAGAGACCTATAACAGCAAAACGGAAAAAAAGGTATTTGCAGATGCCATTGACAGAGTCGGGGACGGTAGAGTGGCAAAGAACTTTCAAACCGATGCCGTACTCTACAAGAGAGAAGGAAAAATTGTTTATGGCGAGAAGCCGAAGCTGAAAAAAGTAACAGAAGAAGACATCCGTGTCAATCAGCCGCTGCGTTTTGATTCTTTTTCCGTTTACCAAGTGGATTACAAAGAGAATCAGCTTGACCAAATGGTGTTCCAGCTGATTGATAAAAAAACAAAAAAATCCTTTGGGAGCCTGAAGATCAACCTTCTGGATCCAGATTCGGTCTATGATCTTGGCAACGGTTACAAGGTGGAAATCGCCAGCTACCTGCCAGACTTCTATTTTAATCAGGACGGAGAGCCGAGCACAAAAACAAAGATCCCTAACAATCCGGCTTTTGTCTTTAATATCATAACGCCGGACAAACCGAAAGGCGAAAAGAGCTTTGTCGCCATCCAAGAAACCATCGAAGGATCAGGCAATAATAAATACAAGCTGAAATTTGACCATGTCGAAACGAAAAACATTACTGGACTTACAGTCAGAAAGGATCTGACACTCTGGGTGCTTGCTGTCGGCGGAGCCATTTTTATGATCGGTGTCATTCAAGGTATGTACTGGCAGCATCGAAGAATTTGGCTGCACTCACAGGACGGCGCAGTTATGGTAGCGGGGCATACCAATAAAAACTGGTTTGGCCTGAAGAAGGATTTAGCATTTATATTGGCTGATTCCGGACTGACTGAACCGGCGGACCAAAAAGAATTAATCAAAACACAGAAATAGGCGAAAAGGGAGTGATGTCATGGCAGAGCTGAGCGGAAATTTTCTTTATGCGGCCTTTCTTGTGTATTTAATCGCTGTCCCGATTTTCGGCGGGGCCATACGCGGGAATAAAGATAAAAAGGGCAGGCCAAACAGATGGGCCACCATTGGAATCACCCTTTCTATTGTCGGTTTTTTCTGCCACCTTGGATATTTCATCACAAGGTGGGCTGCCAGCGGCCATGCGCCGGTCAGCAATATGTTTGAATTCACCACCGCTTTTGGTATGATGCTTGTTTTGGCGTTTATCATTCTTTATTTTCTCTATAGATTGCCTTCATTAGGCCTGTTTACGCTGTCAATTGCTTTATTGCTGATTGCCTACGCCAGCATGTTTCCGACAGATATCTCGCCTTTAATTCCTTCGCTCCAAAGCAACTGGCTGTATATTCATGTAACAACGGCCGCGCTTGGGCAAGCTATACTTGCCATCAGCTTTGTCGCTGGTGTCATCTTTCTTTTGAAGCATGTAGACCAGACAAAGCCAAGCAAAAAGACCTTCTGGCTTGAAGCGATTATGTTTATCCTGGTCACAACCGTCGCCTTTATTGCAATCACATCAGCATTTCGTCTTGCAGGCTATGAAGCGGAGTTTAACTGGGTGGACAAAAGTAAAGAAAAAAGCGTGATGGTGTACGAAATGCCCGCGCTTGTCGGTCCACATCAGGGAGAGCTTTTGACCGAAGGAAGAATGGAACCGCTTGTTGATCTTCCCGCGCTTTTCTCAGGCAGAAAAGTGAACACTGTCATTTGGTCATTTGGAGCAGGTCTTGTGTTGTATGGGGCTCTCCGTCTGATCATCAGAAAAAGAATCAGCGCTCTATTACATCCGCTGGTGAAAAACGTCAATCTTGATCTGGTGGATGAGGTTGGGTACAGGGCCGTATCAATCGGATTTCCGATCTTTACACTCGGCGCGCTGATCTTTGCAATGATTTGGGCTCAGCTCGCGTGGACCAGATTTTGGGGCTGGGACCCTAAGGAAGTATGGGCGCTGATCACATTTTTGTTCTATGCCGCTTACTTGCATTTAAGACTGTCAAGAGGCTGGCACGGTGAGAAGTCAGCATGGCTGGCCGTAATCGGTTTTGCTATTATTATGTTTAATTTAATATTCGTAAATCTTGTGCTTGCCGGACTTCATTCTTATGCATAGTCCTTTGAAAGCGACACAGTTCTCAAACTTTCTCACGATTTGATAAAATGAAAGTAACAGAAGGAAAGCAGGGGGAAAACATGGACCAAACGAACGAAACAAAAATATTAGTAGTTGATGACGAAGCCAGAATTCGCCGCCTTTTAAGAATGTATCTTGAACGTGAAAATTATGCTATAGATGAAGCTGAAAATGGTGATGAAGCCATTGCCAAAGGGCTAGAAGCCAATTATGACTTAATTTTGCTTGATCTGATGATGCCGGGGACTGATGGAATTGAAGTGTGCCGGCAAATTCGCGAAAAAAAAGCGACACCCATTATCATGCTGACCGCAAAAGGAGAAGAAGCAAACCGGGTGCAGGGGTTTGAAGCGGGAACAGATGATTATATTGTTAAGCCGTTCAGCCCGAGAGAAGTCGTGCTGCGTGTAAAGGCCCTTTTGAGAAGAGCATCCCAAACCTCTTATTTCAATGCCAATACACCGACGAAAAATGTGCTCGTGTTTTCACATCTGTCCATAGACCATGATGCTCACCGCGTAACAGCTGATGGAACAGAAGTGAGCCTGACGCCAAAAGAGTATGAGCTTCTATATTTCTTAGCGAAAACGCCTGACAAGGTGTATGATCGGGAAAAGCTTCTGAAAGAAGTGTGGCAATATGAGTTTTTTGGTGATTTACGGACAGTGGACACTCACGTCAAACGCTTGAGAGAGAAGCTGAACAAGGTATCTCCGGAAGCTGCGAAAAAAATTGTCACCGTATGGGGTGTAGGTTATAAATTCGAGGTCGGCGCTGAATGAAATTTTGGAAAAGCGTAGTAGGCAAGCTGTGGTTTACGATCCTTTCACTCGTCTTGATCGTATTGTTCATTTTAACGGTTCTTTTGCTGGAGTTTATTGAAAACTACCATGTGGAAGAAGCCGAGAATGATTTAACACAGCTTGCGAATAAAGTTGCTGTCATCCTAGAAAATCACGAGGACCAGGCACTGGCAAGGTCAATCACTTGGGAGCTCGCTGATAACTTAACAAGCATTGCCATCATCCAGGATGAGAAGAACCACTGGTATTCTCCGAATGATAAAAATCGCCTGTCGTCTATTACGGTTGAGCAAATACAGCATGACAAAGACTTAAATAAAGCTCTCAAAGACCATAAAAAAGTAAGCAAACGGACGGGACTGAGCGATACAGACACGGATAATGAACGCCTGATTGTAGGTGTCCCGTATGAAAAAGACGGAAAGAAAGGCATGGTCTTTTTATCCCAGTCTTTGCTTGCCGTTAAAGATACAACAAAACATACGACCCGCTATATTTTTCTTGCCGCTGGAATTGCGATTGTGCTGACCACATTTTTCGCATTCTTTTTATCAAGCAGGGTCACGTACCCTCTCCGAAAAATGAGAGAAGGCGCGCAGGATTTGGCGAAGGGCAAGTTCGATACAAAAATCCCGATTTTAACTCAGGATGAAATCGGTGAACTGGCGACCGCTTTTAATCAAATGGGCCGGCAGCTTAACTTTCATATCAATGCGCTTAATCAAGAAAAAGAGCAGCTTTCTAACATTTTGAGCAGTATGGCTGACGGGGTTATTACCATTAATATTGACGGTACGATTCTTGTGACCAACCCGCCGGCTGAACGTTTTCTTCAGGCTTGGTATTATGAACAGAACATGAATATCAAAGAAGGCGACAACCTTCCGCCTGAAGCAAAAGAGCTGTTTCAAAACGCTGTCAGCACTGAAAAAGAACAAATGATTGAGATGACGCTTCAAGGCAGATCATGGGTGCTTTTGATGTCGCCGCTTTATGCGGAATCGCACGTCAGAGGAGCGGTTGCCGTACTGCGTGACATGACAGAAGAACGCCGCCTTGATAAGCTGCGGGAGGACTTTATCGCAAATGTCAGTCATGAGCTGAGAACACCGATCTCCATGCTTCAGGGATACAGTGAAGCAATTGTCGATGACATTGCAAGCTCTGAAGAAGACCGGAAAGAAATTGCCCAAATCATTTATGACGAATCGCTCCGAATGGGCCGTTTAGTTAATGATTTGCTTGATTTAGCCCGAATGGAATCAGGCCATACAGGCTTACATTATGAAAAAATCAATGTGAATGAGTTTTTAGAAAAGATCATTCGGAAGTTTTCCGGTGTTGCGAAAGAAAAAAATATAGCTTTACATCATGACATTTCTCTCACAGAAGAGGAATTTATGTTTGATGAAGACAAGATGGAGCAGGTATTTACCAATTTGATCGATAACGCGTTGCGGCATACTTCATCCGGTGGCAGTGTCTCCATTTCAGTCCATTCTGTGAAGGATGGATTGAAAATTGATATCAAAGACTCCGGGTCCGGCATACCGGAAGAAGATCTGCCATTTATCTTTGAGCGGTTTTATAAGGCAGATAAAGCGCGGACAAGGGGCAGAGCAGGAACCGGGTTAGGGCTGGCTATCGTTAAAAATATCGTGGAAGCCCACAACGGATCAATTACTGTGCACAGCCGAATAGATAAAGGAACAACATTTACTTTTTATATTCCGACAAAACGGTAAAATCGAGTCTGAATTTGCCGAAGAATCTTGTTCCATAAGAAACACCCGCTGACTGAGCGGGTGTTTTTTTAATAGCCAACATTAATAAAATTTAAGGATATGTTAATATAAATTCCCTTCCAAATTCCAGTTACTCGTAATATAGTTGTAATGTAACTTTTCAAGCTATTCATACGACAAAAAAGTGAACGGAGGGGTTTCAAATGGAAGAAACCTTTCAATTATTATATGATACATATCATCAAGATTTGTACCAATTTTTATTTTATATGGTAAAGGATAAAAACCAGACAGAAGACCTTCTTCAAGAGGTTTATATCCGGGTATTAAATTCTTATCATACGTTTGAAGGAAGAAGCAGTGAAAAAACATGGCTTTTGTCTATCGCACGCCATGTTGCGATAGACTGGTTCCGTAAACAGCAAACAATCAGACAGCGTATACTCGGTACATTTGACTGGGATACACAGGATGTCAGGGATCAGCAATTGCTACCGGACGAACTTGCGGTTCAACATGAAAATGTCCGGGAAATTTATGCTGCGCTTGATCAATGTACAATCGATCAAAGAGCTGTGATTATCTTGCGGTTTATTCAGGGATATTCAATACAGGAAACAGCCAAGGCTCTGCGCTTCTCGGAAAGCAAAGTAAAAACGACTCAACACAGAGGGCTCAAAGTACTTCGGAAACATATGGAGCTTTTGAGGGAGGAGCTAATGGATGATGAAGTCAGAATGGAACGAAGAACAGATAAAGGAGTTGTTAAGTCAACTTCCGGCAGTTAAAGACCATCGTTCGCCTCAGGATATTTACAAGCGGCTGACGATGGCAAAGCGTAAAAATAAGCCCGCTGTCAGGTGGATTGGCCCCGCGTGTGCCGCTGCAATTGCGGTTTATATCGCCTTCATTATTTCTCCTCATTTCTTTGATCAGGCACAGCCTCAACAAAAAGAAGCGTCCCAAGAGAACGCAGTAACAAAAACTGAGACAGAAGACAGCCCAAAAGCTGCATCATCCCTGGATCATACATCGTTTGTTGTACCTGAAAAGGAACAAGACAATTACATCACTGTAGCAGTTGCTGATGCCGATACATCCGCAATCATACCCGTCAGCATTCAAAAAACAAATGCATACCAAACGATCCAGGACATGCTGACTGTAAGTGGTGAATTGGATATCTTGGATCATGCCATTACAATTCCATCCTTCATAGATGAAGTAGAAATAAAAGAAAAACCAAAGCAGAAGGAATTAAGTATACGAGTCCATCAGCCAGCTACGGCATTTTCTGTAAAAGATGATACACTGTTAAAAAAATTGCTTAAAGAATCCTTAAAATGGAGTCCTTATGAAAAAGTCAAATTTTTATCGGATCAAAATGAGACTGGGGTTCGGATTGGCTCATATGGCACTTTTACGGAAATTTCGATTCCCAAACAGTCAAAACGATCCTACTACTTGTACCAAAATAAACAAGGACAAGACTTTCTCGTTCCGTCAAATAATTCTTTTGATACAGTAAAAGAAGCGATTAAGGAAATGGAATCGAGCAGCCAAGAAGATACGACACCTCTTATTCAAGCGGGTGCTGTCCAATCTGTAACGAAGAAACAGAAACACTTATATATCCGCTTTTCAAAGGACTCAGAAGTTGATGATTCTATTGCCGGTATTTTAATGATTGAGGGACTACTTTTAACCGCAAAAGAGTTTGGCTTCACAGAAGTGACCTTTACGGAAACCAGAACGAAAAAAATCGGCAAATATGACGTATCAGATGCAATTCCGGTACCGGCTGCTCCAAATCCGATTTTCTTAAACTAAAATGAGCCCTTTGAGGCTCTTTTTTAGTTGCTATTCATATAATAGAAATTTTCAAAAAAAAGTTGTACGTGTATAATAAAACAAGGTAACGATTGAAAGGATTTGAGATGAGTGAACGTGTTAACAATTAAAGGAGTTTCCATCGGGGAAGGAATGCCGAAAATCATCGTTCCGCTGATGGGAAAGACGGAAAAACAAATTCTGAATGAAGCAGAGGCAGTAAAATTACTGAATCCGGACATTGTTGAATGGAGAGTCGACGTATTTGAAAAAGCGAATGACAGAGAAGCGGTCACAAAGCTCATTTCTAAGCTTCGTAATTCTTTAGAAGACAAGCTATTTCTATTTACATTCAGAACCCACAAAGAGGGCGGGAGCATGGAGATGGACGAAAGCTCCTATCTTGCTTTGCTGGAATCGGCAATCCAAACAAAAGACATCGATCTGATAGACATCGAATTATTTTCAGGTGATGCAAATGTAAAAGCGTTAGTATCGATGGCGGAAGAAAACAACGTCTATGTGGTGATGTCAAATCACGACTTTGAAAAAACGCCTGTAAAAGATGAGATACTTTCCAGACTTCGAAAAATGCAGGACTTAGGCGCGCATATTCCAAAAATGGCTGTCATGCCGAATGATACTGGAGATCTCCTAACACTGCTTGATGCGACGTATACAATGAAAACAAAATATGCAGACCGCCCCATTATTACAATGTCAATGGCTGCAACAGGGCTCATCAGCAGGCTGAGCGGTGAGGTTTTTGGATCGGCTTGTAC
The DNA here is from genome assembly GCF_038593095.1 of Bacillus sp. FSL L8-0358. Lineage (NCBI taxonomy): Bacteria > Bacillati > Bacillota > Bacilli > Caryophanales > Bacillaceae > Bacillus > Bacillus sp. FSL L8-0358. The sequence continues at coordinate 2,278,681 of NZ_CP151962.1, read as the reverse complement.
TTTTGGAGCTGGAGAAGAGGCGTCCGCACCAGGTCAAATACCTGTTTCTGAGCTAAGGAGTGTCTTAGATATTTTGCATAAAAACACACGGGGATAGAACAATAAAAAAACTCAAGCTATATAGCTTGAGTTTTTTTGATTATGGCAGATCAATGAGCTTCACAGACACAATATCAGGGACATTTGTTAGTTCTTTCACAATTTTATCTTCCAGATGTCTGTCAAAGGAAAGCATCATGATGGCTTCTCCGCCTTTTTCCTTACGGCCAACCTGCATGGTTGCAATGTTAATATCATTATCTCCGAGAATACGTCCTACTCGGCCGATGACACCTGTTGTATCTTGATGCTGGATATACACCAAGTGACCTGTCGGATAAAAATCAATATTAAATCCATTGATCTCGACAATTCGTTCTCCGAAATGAGGAATATACGTAGCCGTTACAGTAAAGGTGCTGCGGTCTCCTGTCACTTTTACGCTGATGCAGTTATCGTATCCAGATTCAGAAGAGGAAATTTTTTCACTGAAGCTGATGCCGCGTTCTTTTGCGACACCCCCGGCATTGACCTCGTTAACAGTAGAGTCAACGCGCGGTTTTAAAAAGCCTGACAGAAGGGCTTTTGTAATGAACGATGTTTCAAGTTTAGCAATTGTGCCTTCATATTGAATGGCAACATCCTGTACTGGTTCTTTCATGCACTGTGATACAAGGCTGCCAATTTTTCCTGCAATTTGATGGTAAGGCTTAATTTTAGCAAATTCATCTTTTGTCATGGCAGGCAGGTTGATAGCTGACATGACAGGCAGGCCTTTTGCGAACTGCAGAACTTCTTCTGACACTTGGGCGGCGACATTGAGCTGTGCTTCTTTCGTTGATGCTCCCAAGTGAGGAGTGGCAATGACTAATGGGTGATCAACAAGTTTGTTGTCAACTGGCGGTTCAACTTCGAAAACGTCAAGCGCTGCTCCCGCAACATGCCCGTTTTCCAAAGCTTCGAGAAGTGCTGCTTCATCGATAATTCCGCCTCGCGCACAGTTAATTAAGCGAACGCCTTTTTTCGTTTTTGCAATCGTTTCTTTATTCAATAAGCCTTTTGTTTCTTTTGTTAAAGGCGTGTGAACGGTAATGATATCCGCACTTTCAAGCACTTCTTCAAATGTACGGCTGTTTACGCCGATTTTTTTCGCTCTTTCTTCCGTTAAGAACGGATCAAAAACGTGCACAGTCATACCGAATGCTCTCGCACGCTGTGCAATTTCACTTCCGATTCGGCCTAATCCTACAATACCAAGCGTTTTTCCATAAAGCTCTGAACCGACGTAAGCTGTGCGGTTCCACTCTCTGGATTTCACTGAGATATTAGCCTGCGGAATGTGTCTCATTAAAGAAGAGATCATTGCAAATGTATGCTCAGCTGTCGAAATGGTGTTGCCGTTCGGAGCATTGATCACGATTACCCCGTGTTTCGTAGCCTCATCAATATCGATATTATCGACACCGACACCGGCCCTTCCTACAATTTTTAAAGAAGTCATTTTGTTGAAAAGGTCTTCTGTTACTTTTGTCGCACTTCGCACCAAAAGAGCATCAAAAGTATGTAATTCATCTTCTGCATCTGCTACGTTTTTTTGAACGATTTCAATAAAGTCTGATTCAATAAGTGGCTGTAAACCGTCGTTGCTCATTTTGTCTGAGACCAATACTCGAAACATCGTTAGATTTCCTCCTAAATTGACAAACTAAATATCTGATAATTTAACATATTCTCAAAAGAGTGTCAACGTGTATTGACGCAGTAAAGGATAAAAGTAAAGCCTAATAAATCAATGATCTGACAGCTTGCAGGTAATATATATAATTTGAAGCAATTCTCTATACAGCCAACCAGTTATCGTTTATAATGTAATTAAATTTCATATGATCAATCTTCGGGGCAGGGTGAAATTCCCTACCGGCGGTGATGAGCCAATGGCTCTAAGCCCGCGAGCTGTCTTTACAGCAGGATTCGGTGAGATTCCGGAGCCGACAGTACAGTCTGGATGGGAGAAGATGGAGGTTCATAAGCGTTTTGAAATTGAATTTTTCAAACGTTTCTTTGCCTAGCCTAATTTTCGAAACCCCGCTTTTATATATGAAGCGGTTTTTTTATTGGCTGGAAAAGAACCTTTCCGTTTTCGAGTAAGATGTGATCGAAAAGGAGAGAATGAAGTGAAAGTAAAAAAATTAGTTGTGGTCAGCATGCTGAGCAGCATTGCATTTGTTTTGATGCTGTTAAATTTCCCGTTTCCGGGTCTTCCGGATTATTTGAAAATCGATTTTAGCGACGTTCCCGCTATTATTGCCATTCTGATTTACGGACCTTTGGCGGGTATTGCCGTAGAAGCGATAAAAAATGTTCTTCAGTATATCATTCAGGGAAGCATGGCCGGAGTTCCTGTAGGGCAAGTTGCGAATTTTATTGCAGGAACACTCTTTATATTGCCGACTGCTTTCTTATTTAAAAAACTCAACTCAGCAAAGGGCTTGGCTGTTAGCCTGCTTTTGGGAACTGCAGCGATGACCATTTTAATGAGTATTTTAAATTATGTTCTGATACTTCCGGCATACACGTGGTTTTTACATTCACCGGCATTATCCGACAGCGCGCTAAAAACAGCAGTCGTCGCAGGTATCCTGCCGTTTAACATGATAAAAGGTATTGTAATTACGGTTGTATTCTCACTAATTTTTATCAAGCTTAAGCCATGGATTGAGCAGCAGCGAAGTGCACATATCCATTAAATAAAAAAGCTCCCGTTCGGGAGCTTTTTTTAGTTACTTCTATTCAAATTTAAGCGGGTCGCCTTCAAATGGCTCATCCGCCACTTTGATGGAATCAGTAGGGCATCCTTCAAATGCGTCAATCATATCTTCTTCCAGTACCTCAGGAACTTCGACAACACCTTTGTTTTCATCAAGCGTTACGAACGCGATGCCTTCATCATCGTAATCGTAAATGTCTGGTGCAGCAGCTCCGCAAGCGCCGCATGCAATACATGTATCTTTGTCTACGATTGTGTACTTTGCCATGAATAAAACCTCCCAGATTGTTCTTGGTGGAACAAATGGATCAATCTTTATATTTAATCAATTTAACACCTATTCCTCTTACTTATTGTAATGATGTTGCTGCCACATTTCAACAGAAAAATGATTGAGAATGCTTATCACATAAGGGGTTATCTACATAACATCCCCCTTAATGATGACTTTAAACGTCGATTTCTGTTTGAAATCTGTTAAAATAAAAAGAGCAAATCAACGATTTTTGTAAGGAAGAATGTAGGTGGATAGGTTGTCATTAAATTACTTCGATATTATGGTTCTCGATTGCCTTTGCAAAATAAACGGGGAACGGTCGGGAAGCGCTGTTTTTCACCTATTCAAAGGCAAGAGATCGTCACAAACCATTCAAGATGCCGGCTTATTTCAGACTGCAAAATACTTTGGAATGGCGGCGCAATGTTCGAGAAGCGATGTTTCTGAGTCGCTTGACAAGCTTGAAAAGCATTCATATCTCTCGCCAATGTCTGAAACTGATACATACAAAGTGACAGCCAGCGGCGCAGCAGTTTTAAGGCATGCCCTTAGCGAGCGGCCTTGGCCCGTTCATTGTCACGGCGCTCATTATCAGCAGGCTGCCGGTGTGCTTTGGAAAAGGCTTTCGCTGCTTGTGCAGGTCCTATCCCATAAACAGCAAGGGAGCAGGCAGTATATCCCTGTCACTAAGGATCATAAGACACTTCACTGGGTAAAGAAATACCTGTCCCGGCATACGGATCATATAGAGATGGCAAAAAGCCTTTTTGCCATGCTTGAGGCGCATTTAAAAAAGATTGAAAACAAAGCAGCTCAAATTTTTGTCTACTCCTTAACCTCGCACCATCGGATCGGTTATACGAGCAGGCAGCTTGCTGATACGCTGAAAGAAGATGAATGGTATGTCTATATCATGTTTTGGGCTTCGGTACATTATTTTATTCATTCTCTTCCGGAGTGTGAAGATGCTTTGTTAAAGGATCTCCTTTCTGATGTGCATTTAGATAATGCCCTGACAGAGTCGACGAGGAAAACATGGCAGATGGTCAAACAAGGGTTTCCGATACAGCGAATTGCTGAAATCAGAAAGCTGAAAACAGCGACGATTGAAGACCACATTGTCGAGATTTCTCTCCATGAGCCTACGTTTATGATTAATGATTATGTATCAGCAGAAGACCAGCTCCGAATCGCAGAGTTTGCCAAACGGATGCGGACGAATAAAATCAAACAAATTCGCGACGGGCTGGAACAGCGGTTCAGCTACTTTCAAATCAGACTGGCATTGACAAAGCAGGTGCAGCAATATGACTAAATTACAGCAAACGTTATATCAGTTTTTTGGTTTTACTTCCTTTAAAAAAGGGCAGCAGGACATTATTGAAAGCATACTCAGCGGGAAGGATACCATTGCAATGCTCCCGACTGGGGGAGGGAAATCGCTTTGCTACCAGCTGCCTGGTTATATGCTTGACGGCATGGTATTAATCGTTTCTCCGCTGCTTTCTTTAATGGAGGATCAGGTGCAGCAGCTGAAAGCCCGGGGGGAAAAGCGTGCTGCAGCTTTGAACAGCATGCTAAACAGGCAGGAAAGACAATTTGTTTTAGAACATATTCATCGATATAAATTTTTGTACTTGTCTCCTGAAGCTTTACAGTCTCCATATGTATTGGAAAAATTGAAAAGCGTCCCGATCAGCCTATTTGTTATTGACGAAGCGCATTGTATTTCTGAATGGGGACACGACTTCAGGCCTGATTATTCAAAGCTCGGACAGCTGAGAAAAAAACTTGGACACCCGCCCGTTCTGGCATTGACCGCCACGGCTACAAAGGAAACGCTGCAAGATGTCATGAACCTGCTGGAGCTGCAGCATGCTGTACGCCATCTCAACTCAGTCAACCGCCCAAACATCGCACTGAGGGTTGAAAATGCGGCGGATACTGCCGAAAAAATAGATAGGGTCATTCAGCTGGTTGAAAACCTGCAAGGTCCGGGAATTGTTTATTGTCCGACACGGAAATGGGCTGAGGAATTAGCGGGTGAAATTAAAAGCAAAACGAGCAGCAGAGCCGACTTTTACCATGGCGGTTTGGAGTCAGGGGACAGGATTTTAATTCAGCAGCAGTTTATTCATAACCAGCTTGATGTGATATGTTGTACGAATGCGTTTGGAATGGGTGTCGATAAACCCGATATCAGATATGTGATTCATTTTCACCTCCCGCAGACGGCAGAAGCTTTTATGCAGGAAATCGGCAGAGCGGGCCGCGATGGAAAGCCTAGTGTCAGCATTTTGCTACGGGCGCCAGGGGATTTTGAATTGCAGGAACAGATTATCCAGATGGAGAGTGTCACAGCTGAAGAAATCGCCGACGTGATCCGTGTGCTAGAGAAGACGGAGGAGCGGGATGAGAGAAGGCTTCGTGACGTATTACTTCAGTATGGCGTCGGAGAGACACAGGCCCGTATGATGATTCATCTCTTTATGCAGGGAAAAACATCAGTTGAATTGATGAAGAAAGAAATTTCATATCGCATGGAGCTGAAGCTGGAAAAAATGCACCGTGTATCATTTTTACTTCAGCGTGACGGCTGTTTAAGGCAGGCACTGTTAACCTACTTTGATGAATCATACGAGCCTGATGACGGAAACCTCTCGTGCTGTTCACATTGCGGTTTTGATTTATCCTTGTATGAACAAAAAGGGGAACGGAGTAAAATGGCGCCATTAGACAGCTGGAGTTCGGAATTGCACCGGATATTCAGCTTGCAGACTGTAGGTGAGCTGAACTGAAACAGCAAAAAGATTATATTCAGCATATGTCTGACCGTGATATGCTGAAGCAGTTATATTTGACGCAGCTACTCATCATCTTTGCCGCTGCTGCAGCAGGACTGTTCTTTTTTGAGGATGTACGGGACGTATTAAAGCTCTGGGACATTCGCGATATGCGAATCATCTGGTATGGTGTTTCTATAGCTGTTATTGTTATTTTAGCCGATATGGCAGTAATGAAATGGTTGCCGTCTCATTTATATGATGACGGCGGAATCAATAAAAAAATATTCAGTAAGAGGTCAATCCCTCATATTATATTTTTAACGCTTCTGATTGCTTTCGCGGAAGAAATGTTATTCAGAGGAGTGCTGCAGACTCATATCGGTTTATGGGCGGCCAGCCTTATCTTTGCCGCTCTGCACTTTCGGTATTTGTCAAAATGGCTGTTATTTATTATGGTGGCAGCAATCAGCTTTTTGCTCGGTCTGATGTATGAATGGACCGGCAATTTATTTGTTCCGATGACGGCGCATTTTATCATTGATGCCGTGTTTGCCTGTCAGATTCGTTTTGAACATGTGAGGAGGGATAAACATGACGAACATGTCGAGAGTAGAGAGAAGAAAGGCCCAGAATCTTTATGAAGATCAAAACGCCGCATTGGCGGACGATTATGTCGATGATGGAGAAAGCCTTCCGACAAGACAATCTGTAAAAAATCAAAGAGAACAGAAAAAAAAGCAAGGCAAAACAAAAACGCCATTATTCACAGTACTCGCAGTAATATTTGTATTTGTGCCGGTTATCGTTTTAGTCACCTTATTTTATCTAAAGAGCCACCCGGATAATCATGACGATTATGAAGATGTTTTTATTGACAGCAGCCAAAGCAAATATGAGGTTGTCCCGAAATCAGAGGATAAAAACGATACCGCAGACACTAAAGAAACCGCACTGCAGAAGGAGTCAAAAAAAGAGCCAGAAGATTCCAAGCCAAAAGAGCCGGCAAAAACAGCTGCTGATAAGAAACAGACTGCTGTAGCGGAAAAAGACTCGGCAAATAAGGAGGAAGCAACCGCCGCGGCTGCTTCCTCTTCCCAATCAACAATACAACAGCAAGAACAGCAACAGCAGCCGGCTGAGCCAGTTCAAAATGTGCCGAATCGCGTTGTCAAGCACACCGTCCAAAAGAAAGAAACGCTATACCGCATTTCCATGAAGTATTATAAAAGCCGGACAGGAGAAGAAAAAATTCGAGCGTATAATCATCTGAATGGAAATGATGTTTACACCGGACAAGTTTTGGACATCCCCTTAATGGATGAATAGGGTATTATTTTTATTTTACGTTCATATATTGTAGCAATGAAAATGGACAAGGTGTGAAGCGTATGGAATCCTTATGGAATCAGCTGGATCAGTTTACAGACGCGCCGACCAAACAGATGCTCCAAGCGCTGGTAAAACGAAAACAAAAATTCGAAAATTATGCAGCGCAATGCCGCAGATGGCGATGGGCTTCACTTATCTGCCTAGGCTTATTATGTGTTATGATCATGATCAAAAGCCCGGAGCCTCAGCTTATACTTCAAGAAATACTTAGCCATACCTTTTATTTATTTTGGATGCTGGCAACCGCTTTTGCCTACTGCACTTCATATTATTTCAAGAAAAAGGAAGAAAAATCCGAGACTGATTTCCATAAACTGAGATGTGAAATTATTCAGAAAAGCACTGATCTCTGGCCGCAGCCTGATAAATGGAAGGCGAGAGAGTCTGTTTTTCACATGATGAAGCACAAATATGACATTAATCTATATTTTGAAAGTAAATAAAATGGGGCGTTTTCTCAAACGATAGAAACGTCTTTTTTTTATTGTCCGTCTTATTGATAAGTTCTAAAAAGAATGGAGAGTTTTTATGAAGCTATCAGTGAAAATTGCCGGTGTTCTAACTGTTGCGGCAGCGGCAATGACGGCAAAAATGTATGCAACAGCAAAAGGCAATCATTTGAAGACACATACGTTTCCTTTATCAAAGATGAAGGGCAAGCCGCCTCTGACAATCTTTTTTATTTCAGACATTCACAAACGTCTCATCGATCAAGACCTTTTAGAAAAAGCGCGAAGCCATGCCCCCCACTTGGTTATAATCGGCGGTGATTTAGCTGAGGGCGGGGTGCCCAGTGCGAGAATCGAGGAAAACATCAAAAGGCTCGTACATTTCGGGGTCCCTATCGTGTTTGTGTGGGGGAATAATGATTATGAAGTCAGGCAGCATAAGCTGTATTCCATATTTAAAGCGCACGGCGTCATCACTCTGAGAAATGAGTCAGTCCCGTTTTCATACAATGGACATACGATTGCGATTGCAGGGGTGGATGATATCAGGATGGAGATGGATCATTATGAGGAAGCCATCAAAGAACTTGATGAAAACCAGCTGAATATTCTGGTTTGCCATAATCCGGAGATTCATGAACAAATCAATGAAGATGACGGTATTGATGTGATATTCAGCGGACATACCCATGGAGGCCAGATCAGGTTTGGAAAATTTGGCCCTTATGAACTGGGGAAAACAGGTATTGTTAAAAACGCGGCATATCTGATCAGCAACGGCTACGGCACGACAAAAGTGCCTCTTCGTTTAGGTGCTGAGCCTGAAACACACATTGTGACTCTTTGCGGGCCAGAATAACTTCTAAAAAGCAAAAATCCATATGGCAATAAAAACTGCATTGTGCTTGTCTTACTAGTGAACTCAGTGTAAACTGATAACAATTAAGAACCTATGACTCATCATCTCATATAATGTGTTATATGATTTGTGTGCAAGTAGAGGCAGGAGGGAACGTTATGCGGCTTGAGCGTCTGAATTATAATAAGATCAAAATCTTTTTAACCCTCGATGATTTGACAGACCGGGGATTGACAAAAGAAGACCTCTGGAAGGACTCATTTAAAGTCCACCAGTTATTTAAAGATATGATGAATGAAGCAAATACAGAGCTCGGCTTTGAAGCGAATGGACCGATTGCAGTGGAAGTGTATTCTCTCCAAGCACAAGGGATGGTCGTGATTGTAACAAAGAACCAAGACGCCGATTCAGAAGACGATGAGTATGATGATGATTACATCGAAATGCAAGTCAAGCTTGATGAAAGCGCGGACATCATATATCAATTCCATTCCTTTGAAGATATCATTCAGCTTTCAGAAAGCTTACAGCGAATCGGTATCACAGGGGGAACTGTCTACCACTATGACGGGCAGTACTTTTTAAGCCTTGAAGATCTAGGGTCACATACGGCTGAAGGGGTTGTGGCGGTTCTGGCCGAATACGGCAATCCAACAACTTTAACGATTTATCGCCTGCAAGAGTATGGTAAGCTCATTATGGACGGTAATGCCGTAGAGACGATACAAACTCATTTTTCATAAGAATGCAACGGAAAACTGCTGATTTCAGCAGTTTTTTTTCGTTAAAAAACATGGAAAAACATAACGTTTATTCTATGCACAGATCATATGAAGGTGTATACTATTCTCTGAAAGGGAGCATGTGAGAAACAGAAGATTCTAGGAGGTTAACTCAAATGGCAGCCGATCGAAACACCGGTCATACAGAAGAGGACAAACTTGATGTATTAAAATCAACCCAAACCGTAATACATAAGGCTCTGGAAAAATTGGGATATCCCGAAGAGGTATACGAATTGTTAAAAGAGCCGATGAGATTATTAACGGTAAAAATACCTGTTCGTATGGACGACGGTTCAGTAAAGATTTTCACAGGATATCGTGCGCAGCACAATGACTCTGTCGGTCCAACGAAAGGCGGGATACGTTTTCACCCGAACGTAACAGAAAAAGAGGTGAAGGCGCTTTCAATTTGGATGAGTTTAAAATGCGGCATAATTGATCTTCCATATGGCGGTGGTAAAGGCGGAATTGTTTGTGATCCAAGGGATATGTCGTTTAGAGAGCTGGAGCGTCTGAGCAGAGGGTATGTCAGAGCGATCAGCCAAATTGTCGGCCCGACAAAAGACGTGCCGGCACCGGATGTATTTACAAACTCACAAATCATGGCTTGGATGATGGATGAGTATTCAAGAATTGATGAATTTAATTCGCCTGGATTTATTACAGGCAAACCGCTTGTGCTTGGCGGATCTCACGGGAGAGAATCTGCGACAGCAAAAGGTGTTACCATCTGTATTAAAGAAGCGGCTAAGAAGAGAGGCATCGATATTAAAGGTGCGCGTGTCGTTGTCCAAGGCTTCGGAAACGCGGGAAGCTATTTGGCAAAATTTATGCATGATGCGGGGGCAAAAGTTGTCGGCATCTCAGATGCGTATGGCGGACTTTATGATCCGGAAGGCCTTGATATCGATTATTTACTCGACCGACGCGACAGCTTCGGTACCGTAACAAAGCTTTTCAACGATACCATTACCAACCAAGAGCTGCTGGAGCTGGATTGTGATATTCTCGTTCCTGCTGCGATTGAAAATCAAATTACAGAAGAAAATGCCCATAATATCCGGGCTAAGATTGTCGTTGAAGCAGCGAACGGACCAACAACGCTTGAAGGAACAAAAATTCTTTCAGACCGGGACATTCTGCTTGTACCAGACGTGCTGGCAAGTGCCGGTGGCGTAACAGTTTCTTATTTTGAATGGGTTCAGAATAACCAAGGCTTCTACTGGAGTGAAGAAGAGGTAGAAGAAAAATTAGAAAAAATGATGGTCAAATCATTTAACAATATTTATGAAATGGCTAACAACCGAAGAATTGACATGAGGCTCGCTGCATATATGGTCGGCGTTCGCAAAATGGCTGAAGCTTCGCGTTTTAGAGGCTGGATATAAGTTGATGATTTGCATAAAAATAAAAAATCTCCTATGATAAAATAGGAGATTTTTTTATTCGGAAATAGAAAATATGAAGTGAAATGCCAATCGCAGGAGTTGACAGAAATGATTCAAGAAAAAGCAATTATTATAGGCGGAGGGCCTTGCGGACTATCTGCTGCCATTCACCTAAAACAAATTGGCATTGATGCCCTCGTCATCGAAAAAGGCAATGTCGTTAACAGTATTTACAATTATCCGACGCATCAAACCTTTTTCAGCTCAAGTGAAAAGCTCGAAATCGGAGATGTGGCATTTATTACGGAAAACAGGAAGCCTGTCAGAATTCAGGCTTTATCGTATTACCGGGAAGTCGTCAAACGGAAAAACATACGTGTTAACGCATTTGAAATGGTGCATAAAGTGACGAAAACGGAAAATGATACATTCGTTATTGAGACGTCAAAAGAGACCTACAAGACGCCATATTGTATCATCGCTACAGGCTATTATGATCATCCAAACTATATGAATGTACCCGGTGAGAATTTGCCGAAAGTATTTCATTATTTTAAAGAAGGCCACCCGTATTTTGATAAAGATGTTGTTGTCATCGGCGGGAAAAATTCAAGCGTGGACGCCGCCCTTGAACTCGTGAAATCTGGGGCGCGTGTGACAGTTTTATATAGGGGCAATGAGTATTCTCCAAGCATTAAGCCGTGGATTCTGCCGGAATTTGAAGCCCTCGTCAGAAACGGTACAATCCGTATGGAATTTGGCGCTTGTGTCGAAAAAATCACCGAGGATGAAGTTGTGTTTCGCTCCGGAGAGAAAGAACTCATTACCATTAAAAATGATTTTGTATTTGCCATGACAGGCTATCATCCCGATCATCAATTTCTTGAAAAAATTGGTGTTGAAATTGATAAAGAAACAGGGCGTCCATTTTTCAACGAAGAAACGATGGAAACGAACGTTGAAGGTGTCTTTATTGCCGGGGTTATTGCTGCGGGAAATAATGCCAATGAAATATTTATTGAAAACGGCAGGTTTCACGGGGGGCATATCGCAGCGGAAATCGCCAAAAGAGAAAACCATTAAAGATAAGGAGCATATGATGCATTCGTATGCTCTTTTTGTTTTTTTAAGTGCAGACAGATGTAAAATTTTAAACAACATGGTAGGATAGACGTAGGAATATAAAGGAAAGAGGTTGCCTGATGTTTGCAATCATCTCTGCAGGAATTGCCCCCGGCATCGCGTTATTAAGTTATTTTTATTTAAAAGATCAGTATGATAATGAACCTGTACATATGGTGCTTCGGTCGTTTTTTCTCGGGGTTGTTCTTGTATTTCCCATAATGTTTATCCAGTATGTACTTGAAAAAGAGAATGTAGGAGGCGGAAGTTTTTTCGTTTCTTTTTTATCTTCGGGGTTTTTGGAGGAATCATTAAAATGGTTTATACTGATGATCAGTGTTTACCCGCACGCCCACTTTGATGAGCATTATGACGGGATTGTGTACGGTACAAGTGTATCACTCGGTTTTGCAACCCTCGAAAATATTCTTTACTTAATTGGCCACGGCGTGGAGCATGCGTTTGTCAGGGCGCTGCTGCCTGTTTCATGCCATGCCTTGATTGGCGTTATAATGGGATTTTACCTTGGAAAAGCCCGTTTTTCCGCTGATAAGGCGCGTGTAAAGTGGCTTACTCTTTCTTTAGTTGTCCCATCCCTTTTGCATGGATCATATGATTTTATCCTAACAGCGCTTAGCAATTGGATTTATTATATGCTTCCATTTATGGTATTTTTATGGTGGTTTGGTTTGCGTAAAGCGAAAAAAGCCCGTTCCGTTAATATGATGCAAGTATAGAAGCCGCACAGCAACCGTGCGGCTTTTTTGTGTGCAGTTTTTATGTTCTGAGGGATAACAAGGAAAGAGTGTATAAAAATAACCTCGTTACAGAAAATACGATTACACTTAAAAATTTGCAGTAGGAGGCTTGAAAAGATGAAGTCCAAAGGATCGATTATGGCATGTATCATCCTTTTTTCCTTTACAATAACGACGTTTATTAATACTGAAACGATCTCTGCCTTTTCGAATCAGGTCATTCAAAGAGGGGCAACAGGGGATGATGTGGTCGAACTTCAGGCGCGTCTTCAATACAACGGATATTATAACGGAAAAATTGACGGGGTTTATGGATGGGGGACGTACTGGGCAGTTCGAAATTTTCAGGATCAATTCGGGTTAAAAGAGGTTGACGGCCTTGTAGGAGCTAAAACAAAGCAAACCTTAATATGTAAATCAAAATACTATCGTGAATATGTCATGGAACAGCTCAATAAAGGGAATACATTCACGCATTACGGAAAAATTCCGCTGAAGTATCAGACGAAACCGTCAAAAGCAGCAACACAAAAGGCAAGACAACAAGCAGAAGCACGGCAGAAACAGCCTGCTGAAAAAACAACGCAGCAGCCTAAAGCGAATGCGAATAAACAGCAAAACAATACACCAGCAAAAGCAAGAAAACAGGATGCGGTAGCAGCGAACATGCCTGGTGGATTTTCCAACAACGATATCAGGCTGCTTGCTCAAGCGGTTTATGGCGAAGCCCGGGGCGAGCCGTACGAGGGGCAGGTTGCTATTGCAGCAGTCATTTTAAACCGTTTGAACAGCCCGTTATTTCCAAATTCAGTAGCGGGGGTTATTTTTGAGCCGCTTGCCTTCACAGCAGTAGCCGACGGACAAATTTACATGCAGCCGAATGAAACGGCACGAGAAGCAGTGCTGGATGCCATCAATGGCTGGGACCCATCAGAGGAAGCACTTTACTACTTTAATCCGGATACGGCTACAAGTCCGTGGATTTGGGGGCGTCCGCAGATTAAAAGAATCGGTAAACACATTTTCTGTGAGTAGCAGATATGAGAAAGCATAAAAAGAGGTGTGATAAATGATCAGAGGAATTTTAATCGCCGTGCTTGGTATTGCAATAGTCGGTACAGGCTACTGGGGATACAAAGAACACCAGGAAAAAGACGCAGTTCTTCTTCATGCTGAAAATAACTATCAGCGGGCGTTTCATGAGCTTACCTATCAGGTGGATCAGCTTCATGATAAAATCGGAACAACACTTGCCATGAACAGCCAAAAATCACTGTCGCCTGCATTGATCGATGTGTGGAGGATTACATCAGAAGCTCATAACAGCGTCAGTCAGCTGCCGCTTACATTAATGCCGTTTAATAAAACTGAAGAGCTATTATCAAAGATCGGCGATTTCAGCTATAAAACGTCAGTCAGAGATTTGGACCAAAAGCCGCTTGATAAAAACGAGTATACATCACTAAATAAGCTATATCAGCAGTCCGAAGATATACAAAATGAATTGCGTCATGTTCAGCACCTTGTCATGAGCAAAAACCTTCGTTGGATGGACGTAGAAATGGCCCTGGCTTCTGACGAAAAACAAAGTGATAATACGATTATCAACAGCTTTAAAACAGTCGAAAAAAATGTTGGTGCATTCTCCACTGGCACTGATCTTGGCCCGAGTTTCACCAGCACGAAAAAAGAAGAGAAAGGCTTCAGCCATCTGAAGGGAAAACAAATTTCCGAACAGGAAGCAAAACAAATTGCTGAGCGCTTTGCCCCAGATGACAATTATTCAATTAAAGTGGTAAAGAGCGGAAAAAAAACAAATCGCGATGTATATAGCATCAGCATGAAAGATCCAGACCATAAAGCAGTGATTTATATGGATATTACGAAGAAGGGCGGGCATCCGGTATATTTGATCCAAAACAGAGAAGTGAAAGATCAGAAAATCAGTTTAAATGACGGATCGAACCGAGCGCTTGCATTTTTGAAGAAAAACGGATTTGAAACAGATGATTTGGAAATTGATGAAAGCGCCCAATATGATAAAATCGGTGTATTTTCATATGTTCCTGTTGAAAATAAAGTCCGGATGTACCCGGAGGCAATTCGTATAAAAGTGGCCTTGGATGACGGTGAGGTTGTCGGCTTTTCAGCAAGAGACTTCCTCACATCTCACAGAAAAAGAACCATACCTAAGCCTGCAATTACTGAAGCAGAGGCAAAGTCTAAATTAAATAAAAATGTACAAGTGAGAGAAACAAGGCTCGCTTTGATTACAAATGAACTAGGTCAAGAAGTGTTATGCTACGAAATGCTTGGAACAATTGAAAATGACACATTCAGAATGTATATCAATGCCAAAGACGGATCGGAAGAAAAGGTTGAAAAACTAAAAAATGCAGAACCTATATATAAAGACCTATAAAAAAACAGGAGGAAAGGACTAAATGTCTTTTCCTTTTTTTCATTACGTGCTTTAATAAAAACGTGAGTATATTGAATGCGAAAGAGTGAAGTCAATGATAGAGATTGGAGAAAATGTACTTTTAGAATATATAGAAGAAAATGAATTGAAAAAGGCAAAAAGCAAGGCGGTCAGCATCGAAAACAATGAACTTTTGATCGCGTATCCTGTTGATGTAGTTACAGGGCGAACTGTGATTTTACATAACGATATGGAAGTAACGGTAGAGTTTGTGGGAAAAGACGAAGTTCCTTATCGCTTTACAAGCCGTATAAAAGGTAAAGTGAAGGACAAACTTCAAATGATCTGTCTTGAAGTGCCTCCCCGTGAAAAAATGAAAAGAATCCAGCGCCGCCAATATGTAAGAACTGATGCGGTATTAGATGTGCAAATTCAGCCGGGAAATGAAGAAGAGTTCCGCACACTATCCTATAACATCAGTGCAGGCGGCATCGCCGTGGTTTTAGCTCATGGCCTTTCTTTTCAATCGGGGGAATCATTGCGCCTGATCATCCGTCTTCCTGAAGAGGAGCACACACGTCAAATAGAAACAGAAGCAGTTGTCAGACGAATCTTTGATGACCCCAAGTCAGGAAAACGCAAAATGACTTTAGAGTATTCAGAAATTGCAGCAGGTGACCAGCAGGCTTTGCTTCAATACTGCATCCGGCGCCAGTTAAATAAGAGAAGAAAGGCCCGAATGGAATAAACATCGGCAAACACTTCCATACTATTTGTAATGGAGGTGCTCCAATGAAAACATTTGAACGGCTGCTGATCAAATTATTGTTCATTCAGGCCATCATTTTACTTGGTGTCCAATTTCTCTTTCACTATCAGCATATTGAACCATACGTATCAAAAGTGATTCAATATGAAGGGGTGGATAAAATGGAGGAAAACAATAGGATTGAAACCTTCAAACATTAATTATTCATCAATTTTTCACCCTTTTTCATAAAGTTCGTGATACAATCCATAGAGGAGAAAAGAGCAAGGAGAGGAATTATGGAAAAGAAATTATCGATTGCAATTGACGGCCCGGCAGCTGCGGGGAAAAGCACCGTTGCCAAAATTGTGGCTGAGAAAAAATCGTACATATATATTGATACAGGAGCAATGTATCGGGCGATAACGTACGCGGCTTTACAGGAAAACGTTGAGCTTACAAATGAAGAAAAACTGGCTGAGCTGCTAAAGCGGACAGACATTGAGCTGATTACAACAAAAGATGGACAAAAAGTGCTTGTAAACGGCACCGATGTAACTGAGGCGATCAGAACAGATGAAGTCAGCAACCAAGTTTCAATTGCGGCCAAGCATAGAAGTGTCAGAGAAGAAATGGTGAAACGCCAGCAGCAGCTTGGGGAAAAAGGCGGCGTCGTCATGGATGGTCGTGACATCGGGACGCATGTGCTGCCAAATGCAGAAGTAAAGATCTTTCTTTTGGCATCTGTTGAAGAGAGAGCGAAACGCCGTTATGAAGAAAATGTGAAAAAAGGCTTTGATGTCAACTACGAAACATTAATTGAGGAAATTGCAAGAAGAGACAAGCTTGATTCAGAGCGTGAAGTATCTCCGCTGCGTAAAGCAGAAGATGC
The DNA here is from genome assembly GCF_038593095.1 of Bacillus sp. FSL L8-0358. Taxonomy (NCBI): domain Bacteria; kingdom Bacillati; phylum Bacillota; class Bacilli; order Caryophanales; family Bacillaceae; genus Bacillus; species Bacillus sp. FSL L8-0358. The sequence goes on along the minus strand of NZ_CP151962.1, from coordinate 2,262,000 downwards.
TCTTGAAATCGACACGACATCGCTTTCCATTCAAGAGGTAGCTGATAAAATCCTCGAGGCTGTGGAGCAAAAGTCCCGCTGAGGATGTCAAATGCCACTTTTTTTGAATTTTTCAACGAAGATAGAATGTTATTGCTTGACAAACCTGTCCTTTTATTAGAAGTTAATACTAATAAAACTTTTTATTGATCATTCAAAAAACTTTTTTGGATGATTCTTTAATACATATTCGGCTAAAAGCGGGCATGTTATATGTTCAGCTTTCAAACCGTTTTAATTAAGCTGTGTAGGTTTGGACCAAGGAGGTTATTCAAATGACAGAGGAAATGAATCAAATTGATGTTCAAGTGCCAGAGGTTGGAGATGTAGTTAAAGGGATTGTGACAAAGGTAGAAGACAAACATGTAGATGTAGAAATTATCAATGTCAAACAATCCGGTATTATTCCAATCAGTGAATTATCAAGTCTTCATGTAGAGAAAGCATCGGATGTTGTTAAAGTAGACGACGAGCTTGACCTGAAAGTAACAAAAGTGGAAGACGATGCTTTGATTTTATCTAAACGTGCTGTTGATGCAGACCGCGCTTGGGAAGACCTTGAGAAAAAATTTGAAACAAAAGAAGTGTTTGAAGCTGAAGTGAAAGATGTCGTGAAAGGCGGCCTTGTCGTTGATATCGGCGTTCGCGGTTTTATTCCGGCATCGCTTGTTGAAGCACATTTCGTTGAAGACTTCACTGACTATAAAGGAAAAACACTGTCACTGCTCGTTGTAGAGCTTGACCGTGATAAAAACCGCGTGATCCTTTCACACCGTGCTGTTGTTGAAAGTGAACAAGCGAATAAAAAACAAGAATTTCTTCAGTCTCTTGAAGTTGGAAGTGTACTTGATGGCAAAGTACAGCGCCTGACTGACTTTGGCGCGTTTGTTGATATCGGCGGCATCGACGGACTTGTACACATTTCACAGCTTTCCCACTCTCATGTAGAGAAGCCGTCTGACGTTGTTGAAGAGGGACAAGAAGTAAAAGTGAAAGTGTTATCGGTTGACCGTGACAATGAACGTATTTCTTTATCAATCAAAGATACACTGCCTGGACCTTGGAGCCAAATCGGCGAAAAAGTGAAGCCTGGCGATGTGCTTGAAGGAACTGTACAGCGTCTTGTAAGCTTCGGTGCCTTTGTTGAAATCCTTCCAGGTGTTGAAGGTCTCGTTCATATTTCTCAAATTTCCAATAAACACATCGGCACGCCGCATGAAGTCCTTGAAGAAGGACAGACTGTAAAAGTGAAGGTTCTTGATGTGAATGAAAATGAGGAGCGCATTTCATTAAGCATGCGTGAACTTGAAGAAACGCCTAAAGCTGATCAGGAAGATTACCGTCAATATCAAGCGAAGGAAGAAACAAGCACTGGCTTCCAGCTTGGAGATCTGATCGGAGATAAGCTGAATAAACTAAAATAATTGGTGATAAACGTGACTCGAGCAGAACGAAAAAGACAACACATCAATCATGCCTTGTCCACCGGCCAGAAGCGGGAAACAGGTCTTGATGATATTACGTTTGTTCACGTCAGTCTGCCCGATCTTGCATTAGAACAAGTAGATATTTCCACAAAAATCGGCGAACTTTCAAGCAGTTCGCCGATTTTTATCAATGCAATGACTGGCGGCGGCGGAAAACTTACATATGAGATTAATAAATCGCTTGCGCGAGCGGCTTCTCAGGCTGGAATTCCCCTTGCTGTGGGATCGCAAATGTCAGCATTAAAAGATCCATCAGAGCGTCTTTCCTATGAAATTGTTCGAAAGGAAAACCCAAACGGGCTGATTTTTGCCAACCTGGGAAGCGAGGCAACGGCTGCTCAGGCAAAGGAAGCCGTTGAGATGATTGGAGCAAACGCACTGCAGATCCACCTCAATGTGATTCAGGAAATTGTGATGCCTGAAGGAGACAGAAGCTTTAGCGGCGCACTGGAACGTATTGAACAAATTTGCAGCCGGGTCAGTGTACCAGTCATTGTGAAAGAAGTCGGATTCGGTATGAGCAAAGAATCAGCAGGAAAGCTGTATGAAGCTGGTGCTGCAGCTGTTGACATTGGCGGTTACGGGGGAACAAATTTCTCGAAAATCGAAAATCTCCGAAGACAGCGGCAAATCTCCTTTTTTAACTCGTGGGGCATTTCGACAGCTGCAAGTTTGGCGGAAATCCGCTCTGAGTTTCCTGCAAGCACCATGATCGCCTCTGGCGGTCTGCAAGATGCACTTGACGTGGCAAAGGCAATTGCGCTTGGGGCCTCTTGCACCGGAATGGCAGGGCATTTTTTAAAAGCGCTGACTGACAGCGGTGAGGAAGGACTGCTTGAGGAGATTCAGCTGATCCTTGAGGAATTAAAGATGATTATGACCGTGCTGGGTGCCAGAACGATTGCCGATTTACAAAAGGCGCCCCTTGTGATCAAAGGTGAAACCCATCATTGGCTCACAGAGAGAGGGGTCAATACATCAAGCTATAGTGTGCGATAAATGATAAAAGCCCAAAACCATATGTGGTTTGGGCTTTTTGTATTATGATTTTCGCTTTTTGAATCTTCCGTTTTGTTCAAGGCTTGTCGCTCCGTCATAGTGAATGGACTGGTCGCGGTCTGATTCGACTCTGCCTGAAGCTTTGAGTTTTTTCTCTTGCCTGTCTTTTCCCATGATCATACTCCTTAATGTGAGATCGATTGTTTAAAAAATGCGCTTGAACTCCATACTGGGAATATGGAGGAAGTAAAATGGAACAATTTTATTACTATTGGTCAATGTGGTTTCTTTGGGTTTTGACAACATTTATTTTTGAAAAGACGAAAAGACGAATTGCCGTCTCTGTCTTTATTTTAACTAATATTATTCTAAGCATACATGACATCGTTTTATATTTTTCCCTGAATGCTGCATATATGATGTTTTTCGTTTGCGGATGTGTCTATGCCGCGTATTTGGGAATGTATCGTTTTCGTTACATCATGGTCTATCTGACGCTTGTTGCCGCGTATGCGTTTGTTTATCTTTTTGCATTATATGACCCTGTTTGGTTCATCATAAAACCTGAGTGGGCTGCTGTTATATTAATAGTGCTTTTAACAGCTTCTGTTGAAAGGAATTTTGAGAAGCAGCTTGTCTTATTTGTCCTAGGGATGTGCCAAGGCGAACTGGTGTATTCATTTGTGATCCAGAAGTTGGCCGGGGCTATGGCTGTCGGCGGCTTTCAATGGCTGAATGCGTGTTCTGCGGGGATGATATTGCTGTTTGGCATATCTAAATACGAACACCTCGCAAGCCAGATTGGTCAGAAAAGCAAAAGATCAAACAAAGGAGCTACCAAAATGTCATGAGTGATTACATCTATCCGATTATTGCTGGGGTCATTGCCGGAATTGCGACAAGGCTTTATATGCTGAAAACGGATTACCGCCAGTATCCGACCTATGTTCATGGGAAAGTGATTCACATCGCACTGGGGTTGATAGCGGCTGGTTTAGGTGCAATTATTATGCCGGCGCTTTTGCAGGAGGAATTTACGGCCATCACATTTTTAACATTGGCAGCGACGCAATTTAGAGATGTCCGAAACATGGAGCGGAACACATTGACGCAAATGGATTCGTATGAGCTTGTCTCAAGAGGAAGCACATATATTGAGGGGATTGCCATTGCGTTTGAAAGCAGAAATTATATTGTGATCTTTACAGCGCTTTTGACAACCTCTGCGTATGTGTTTTTATCCATCTGGGCTGCTGTCATAGCGGCTGTCGTTTGTTTTTTACTGGCCATGAAATTTATGTCGGGCAGTGTGTTGAAGGATATTGTAGACATCGAGTACATAAAGCCGCGCTTTGACGGTCCGGGACTGTTTGTTGATAATATTTATATGATGAATATCGGGCTTCCAGAGAAACAGGAACTGATTTTAAAGCATGGCATGGGCTTTATTTTAACGCCAAAAAACTTTAATTCAGCAGCGACGATAGCAAATTTAGGGCAGCGTCAGGCCATTTTATTTGATGTTTCCAATGTGCTCGGGGTTTATCGGGATTCAGGAGAGCCATCTTTGACACCAATTGCAAAACGGGATTTAAATGATGGAAGAGTGGCAGTATTTGTTCTCCCGCAAATTCACCATCCCGAAACGGCTGTTCAAATTATTAGCAATGTTCCAACCCTGGAAAATGCGATTAGAATGCCGACTGAATTTATCAAAAATCAGGATAAGGTGATAGGATGAGTGAATCTCTTACGAAAGTGATTTTGTCTGTAATCACGACAAATCGAAACCGGGTTGCAGGGGGAGCACCTGTCTTTTTTTGCAATGACCAAAAGGAGATGGAGCTTTTCGCTAAAAATCTTGAGGCGATCCTTGATGGAATAGCTCACAGAATCGGAGATGACGTGTATTTGATCGTGAAACATTTTTAAGAATAGTTGTGATCCCAGTAAAAACTGATATAATAAATGAGTTAAGCCCTTCCTCTGAAGGGTTTCTTTTCATAAAAGTGAATGAAATGATTTTAATAACCGGTTGAAAATTTATGTAAAAATGAAAGCGGCTGGATTGAAAGGAAGGGTACTATGGGTAAACCTGTCGTAGCCATTGTCGGGAGACCAAATGTAGGAAAATCCACAATCTTTAACCGGATTGCGGGAGAAAGAATTTCAATAGTAGAAGATACCCCTGGCGTGACAAGGGATCGGATATACAGCTCGGCTGAATGGCTGAATTATGATTTTAATTTGATTGATACGGGCGGTATTGATATCGGTGATGAGCCGTTCTTAGCGCAGATTCGCCAGCAGGCTGAAATCGCCATGGATGAAGCGGACGTGATTATTTTTATGGTGAACGGCCGTGAAGGCGTGACAGCTGCTGATGAAGAAGTGGCGAAAATTTTATACCGCACAAAAAAGCCTGTTGTTTTAGCGGTTAATAAACTGGATAACACAGAAATGAGAGCGAATATGTATGATTTTTATTCGCTAGGCTTTGGCGAGCCGTATCCAATTTCGGGAACACACGGACTCGGACTGGGTGATTTACTGGATGCCGTTGCAGAGCATTTTAAAAACATTCCAGAAACGAAATACAATGAGGAAGTTGTTCAATTCTGTCTGATCGGACGTCCGAATGTCGGAAAGTCTTCACTTGTGAACGCAATGCTCGGCGAAGAACGCGTTATTGTCAGCAACGTGGCTGGAACGACAAGAGATGCTGTTGATACGTCATTTACTTACAACCAGCAGGAGTTTGTCATTGTCGATACTGCAGGTATGCGAAAAAAAGGGAAAGTCTATGAAACGACTGAGAAGTATAGTGTACTGCGGGCGCTGAAAGCGATTGACCGCTCAGAAGTCGTGGCGGTTGTGCTGGATGGCGAAGAAGGCATTATTGAACAGGACAAGCGTATCGCCGGTTATGCACACGAAGCGGGCAAGGCCGTCGTCATCGTCGTAAACAAATGGGATGCTGTTGACAAAGATGAGAGCACGATGAAAGAATTTGAAGAAAATATTCGCGATCATTTTCAATTTCTGGATTATGCGCCAATCCTATTTATGTCTGCCTTAACGAAAAAACGGATCCATACGCTGATGCCTGCGATTATCAAAGCAAGTGAAAATCATTCACTTCGAGTTCAAACAAACGTCTTAAATGATGTCATCATGGACGCTGTGGCAATGAATCCGACACCGACTCATAACGGTTCTCGTTTGAAGATTTACTATGCGACTCAAGTGTCGGTAAAGCCGCCAAGCTTCGTTGTGTTTGTAAACGATCCGGAATTGATGCATTTTTCATACGAACGGTTTTTAGAAAACCGAATCAGAGACGCGTTCGGTTTTGAGGGGACACCAATCAAAATATTTGCAAGAGCTAGAAAATAAAAAGGTGTGAAGCAAATATGAAAAAAGTCACAATGCTCGGAGCAGGGAGCTGGGGAACAGCACTGGCTTTAGTGTTAGCTGATAATCATCACGATGTAACCATGTGGGGGCACCGTGCAGATCTGATCCATCAAATCAATGATCAGCATGAAAATAAAGATTATTTGCCGAACGTCAAGCTTCCAGAATCTATTGAGGCAACAACGGATATGAAGACAGCTGTTTCAGACGCGGATTTCATTATCGTTGCTGTTCCAACAAAAGCAATTCGGGAAGTGCTGAGACAGGCTGTCCCTTTTATAACGAAAAAAACAGTCTTTGTTCATGTCAGCAAGGGTATCGAGCCGGATTCACTTCTGCGCATTTCTGAAATTATGGAAATTGAGCTCCCGAGTGATGTCAGAAAAGATATCGTTGTCCTTTCCGGTCCGAGTCATGCGGAAGAAGTAGGGCTGCGGCACCCCACAACTGTTACTGCATCTTCAAAGAGCATGAGGGCAGCAGAAGAGGTGCAGGATCTATTTATTAATCACAATTTTCGGGTGTACACAAATCCTGACATTATCGGAGTTGAAATCGGAGGGGCTTTAAAGAATATTATTGCCCTTGCTGCAGGAATTACAGATGGTTTAGGGTACGGCGACAATGCCAAAGCTGCTTTGATTACACGCGGACTTGCCGAAATCGCGAGACTCGGAACGAAAATGGGCGGAAATCCCTTGACGTTCTCTGGATTGACAGGAGTAGGCGATCTGATTGTGACGTGCACAAGTGTTCATTCCAGAAACTGGCGTGCGGGCAATTTGCTCGGAAAAGGGTACAAGCTTGAAGATGTTCTTGAAGAGATGGGAATGGTAGTTGAAGGCGTCCGCACGACGAAAGCGGCTTACCAGCTTTCGAAGAAATATGATGTTAAAATGCCGATTACAGAAGCTCTCCATCAGGTCCTATTCAACGGACAAAAAGTGGAAACCGCTGTTGAATCTTTAATGGCGAGAGGGAAAACCCACGAGATGGAGGATTTGGTAAATACGTTTGAAAATCAAGTGAAGTAAAAGTGTCAATCGTATGGTGAAACGCATATCTTAATTGAACGAAAGCCCGAAAAACAGAAGAACACCCAATGTCTTGGGATCTCCTGAAACATTTTGCCGATTTAGGCAATAGAGGATGCATCTGTATGCCATGTCGCATACTATAGCATCGAAGTCCAAGAGAGTGTTTCTTAAACGTGCAGGTGAATATAGTCAATTTGACTGAAGCGAAGGTCCCCCTCTTTGCTTCAGTTTTTTTTGTTCTATCAAAGGATGGAAAATCTGGTTGATCTTTTCCGGCGCTGTATATTAAAATATAATATAACGCTTACATCATACATATCGGGGAGGCGCACGTCATTGAATCTGGCATTGATGAAAATGTGGTTTGCTCTAGGGTCCATGGGTCTGATGTTTCTGGCTGTAGCTTCCATCTATTTAAGCCGCTTTAAGTGCCAAAACCGTTTTTTGAAGATTGCGATTTCATCATTCGCATACATGTGTATGCTCATATCTGGAATTATTGTGTTTGTCGTGGTTTTTAGCGGCCCTGTCAATGAATAAAGCTGTAAAAGGAAGTGCTGTATGGGTAAACTGAAGTGCGCAATCATTTTTGCGGCAGTCGTGTTTTTATCCGGATGTTTATATCCAAATGAACGGAAAAGCAGTGTGCATGCCATTCCTTATCAAGACCAGCTAAAGCAGGTTCAATCTGCTGTTGATGAATTTCAAAAGGCAAATGGAGGGCTGCTTCCCATTCAAACCAAAGATATGTCGACACCGCTATATCAAAAATATCCGATAGACTTTAACCGGTTAGCGCCAAGATACATAGCTGAACCTCCAAGTACGGCATTTGAAAGCGGGGGAGACTATCAATACGTGCTTGTTGACGTAGAGAACGATCCGACTGTTAAATTAATTGATTTAAAGATGGCAGAAAAAATTCGCGATGTGAAATTGCGCATCCAAATGTATCGTCAGGAGCATCAATATCCGCCTTACAAGGATGTGCTATCTCATGATTTATTTACACTCGATGAGAAGAAGCTTGGGGATGGAAGCTCTCTTACAGTGACAAGCCCAATCTCAGGGAATTCCTTGCCGCTTATGATTGACGGAGACGGAGAAATATATGCCGATTACCGGACTGAGCTGGCTTCTTGCCTCAAAAAAAGCAAGAAAACGTTTAAACCCGGGACTGAAATCCAGGATATGATTTGGCAGGAAACCCCCTTTGTCCCCGCGTTTTCTGTAACATATACGGTAAATGACAAACAGGAACCTGTTTTTTTAGAAAATGATATGAAAAAGGAATGAACCTTTCTCCCTTGCATACAAATAGGGAGAAAGGTTTTTTTATATTAATAGATTGAGGATGAGAAATTTTCTAAAGATGTCATATTCAAATAGGACAACGTCATACACATATAGTGTCCTGTGTTTGATTGAAAGAGCTTAATAAAATTGAAAAGGATAGGAAGTCCGGGAGGGGATCACTTGGAAAAGGTCGATATTTTCAAGGATATCGCTGAACGAACAGGAGGCGATATATACTTAGGAGTCGTAGGTGCTGTCCGTACAGGAAAATCCACGTTCATTAAAAAATTTATGGAGCTTGTGGTGCTCCCGAATATCAGTAACGAAGCAGACCGGGCCCGAGCGCAGGATGAACTGCCGCAGAGCGCAGCCGGCAAAACCATTATGACTACAGAGCCTAAATTTGTTCCGAATCAGGCGATGTCTGTTCATGTGTCAGACGGACTCGATGTGAATATAAGATTAGTAGATTGTGTAGGTTACACAGTGCCCGGCGCTAAAGGATATGAAGATGAAAACGGGCCGCGGATGATCAATACGCCTTGGTACGAAGAACCGATCCCATTTCATGAGGCTGCTGAAATCGGCACTCGAAAAGTCATTCAAGAACACTCGACCATCGGAGTTGTCATTACGACAGACGGCACCATTGGAGATATCGCCAGAAGTGACTATATAGAGGCTGAAGAAAGAGTCATTGAAGAGCTGAAAGAGGTTGGCAAACCTTTTATTATGGTCATCAACTCAGTCAGGCCGTATCACCCGGAAACGGAAGCCATGCGCCAGGATTTAAGCGAAAAATATGATATCCCGGTATTGGCAATGAGTGTAGAGAGCATGCGGGAATCAGATGTGCTGAATGTGCTCAGAGAGGCCCTCTACGAGTTTCCGGTGCTTGAAGTGAATGTCAATCTCCCAAGCTGGGTAATGGTGCTGAAAGAAAACCATTGGCTGCGTGAAAGCTATCAGGAGTCCGTGAAGGAAACGGTTAAGGATATTAAACGGCTCCGGGACGTAGACAGGGTTGTCGGCCAATTCAGCGAGTTTGAATTCATTGAAAGTGCCGGATTAGCCGGAATTGAGCTGGGCCAAGGGGTGGCAGAAATTGATTTGTACGCGCCGGATCATCTATATGATCAAATCCTAAAAGAAGTTGTGGGCGTCGAAATCAGAGGAAGAGACCATCTGCTTGAGCTCATGCAAGACTTTGCCCATGCGAAAACAGAATATGATCAAGTGTCTGATGCCTTAAAAATGGTCAAACAGACGGGATACGGCATTGCAGCTCCTGCTTTAGCCGATATGAGTCTCGATGAGCCGGAAATTATAAGGCAGGGCTCGCGATTCGGTGTAAGGCTGAAAGCTGTCGCTCCGTCGATCCATATGATCAAAGTCGATGTCGAAAGCGAATTCGCCCCGATTATCGGAACGGAAAAACAAAGTGAAGAGCTTGTACGCTATTTAATGCAGGACTTTGAGGATGATCCGCTCTCCATCTGGAATTCCGATATTTTCGGAAGGTCGTTGAGCTCAATTGTGAGAGAAGGGATTCAGGCAAAGCTGTCATTAATGCCTGAAAACGCACGGTATAAATTAAAAGAAACATTAGAAAGAATCATAAACGAAGGCTCTGGCGGCTTAATCGCCATCATCCTGTAATACCGGTAGACCTCTTTATAGAATAGGAGGTCTTTTTTCTTTGCTCTTAATAATGGAAAAGGATCAAGGAATAGGATGAAAAAAGGAAAAAAAGGAATATTTGTTCGGTAAATCACCTTAAATCCTTGACGAGCAAGGGATTGACGCTTTAAAATGCTTGATATGGCTTTTTATATGTGTTACTCTACATACAGAAATTCTTCACTTTGTTGGACAAACATTCCTCAGAGTGCAGTTTTTCTTAAAAAGCCGTTTAATTGTCTTTCTCTTACTTGCTCTCATTTTTTTCTGAGACAGGTTTAGAATCAGACTGAACTGTGAAGAAATGATAATAAACGAACTGAATGTATCCTTTTGGGAGGAGGTGAAAGGCATGAACAAAACAGAACTTATCAATGCGGTTGCAGAAGCAAGCGAATTGTCTAAAAAAGACGCTACAAAAGCAGTTGACTCTGTTTTTGATACGATCTTAGATGCACTTAAAAACGGTGATAAAATCCAACTGATCGGTTTTGGTAACTTCGAGGTGCGTGAACGTTCTGCACGTAAAGGACGCAACCCTCAAACAGGTGAAGAAATCGAAATTCCAGCAAGCAAAGTACCTGCTTTCAAACCAGGTAAAGCGCTTAAAGACGCAGTTGCCGGAAAATAATTGTGAATATAGATCGTGTATGCATCTAGCTTACATACACTTTATTTCTTCACAGAAAAGCCCCTTTCTAAGGGGCTTTTCATATTTCAAGAGCATGGGCTTCCTGACAGGGCATTCACTTTGCTTTTAGCGGGGCATATGTGCTAGAATCGAAATTAAATGTATTCATTGGTGGAGGACATAGAACATGAAAGAAGTTAATAAAGAGCAAATCGAACAAGCTGTTCGTCAAATTTTAGAAGCGATCGGAGAAGACCCGAATAGAGAAGGGCTTCTTGATACTCCGAAAAGAGTCGCAAAGATGTATGCCGAAGTATTCTCCGGCTTGAATGAAGATCCAAAAGAACATTTCCAGACTATCTTCGGTGAAAACCATGAGGAGCTTGTTCTTGTAAAAGATATCGCGTTTCATTCTATGTGTGAGCATCACCTTGTTCCCTTTTATGGAAAAGCACATGTTGCATATATCCCGCGAGGCGGAAAGGTCACAGGACTCAGCAAACTGGCACGTGCCGTTGAAGCCGTTGCAAAGCGCCCGCAGCTTCAGGAACGCATCACTTCTACAATTGCAGAAAGCATCGTAGAAACGCTTGATCCGCATGGCGTAATGGTAGTGGTTGAAGCGGAACACATGTGCATGACGATGCGCGGTGTAAGAAAACCGGGTGCGAAAACTGTGACTTCAGCAGTCAGAGGCGTTTTTAAAGATGATGCCGCTGCCCGTGCAGAAGTATTGGAACATATTAAACGCCAGGACTAATAAAGATAGAGGGTGCTATAAATGAACCAAAAGCATTCAAGTGATTTTGTCGTCATTAAAGCCGTTGAGGACGGAGTGAATGTGATAGGCCTGACAAGAGGAACAGACACAAAGTTTCACCATTCCGAAAAACTCGACAAGGGAGAAGTGATCATCGCTCAGTTTACAGAGCATACTTCTGCCATTAAAGTCAGAGGAGAGGCACTGATTCAAACCGCGTACGGAGAAATGAAAAGCGAAAAAAAATAAGCTGGCTGTCCCCGCTGTTAAAAGCAAATGCTCGCAAACAGCGGGAGGATACAGCCAATTTCTTTTTTTTATGCTATAATGATACCTGCGTAAGCGAATGAAAAGATAAAACTCATACATAGATTAAGAAATAAATGTGAATTTGGGGACAAGGGTGATATTTTTGCAAGACATCTACGGAACTTTAGCCAATCTGAACACGAAATTAAAACAAAAGCTGTCTCATCCTTATTTAGCGAAGCATATTTCTGCGCCGAAAATTGATGAGGATAAGCTTCTTCTTTTTCATGCTTTATTTGAAGAAGCTGCCATAAAAAACAACGACAGAGAAAATTATATTGTAACAGCGATGCTTGTACAAAGCGCCCTTGATACCCATGATGAAGTGACGACAGCTAGAGTCATAAAACGAGACGAAAACAAAAACCGCCAATTGACTGTTCTCGCGGGCGATTATTTCAGCGGGCTGTACTACTCTTTACTATCTGAAATGAAGGATATCTACATGATTCGGACGCTTGCTACAGCCATTAAAGAAATCAACGAACATAAAATTCGTCTATATGACCGTTCTTTCAAGGACGAAAACGATTTTTTCGAAAGTGTCGGCATCGTTGAATCAGCTTTATTCCATCGTGTGGCGGAACACTTCAACCTCCCGCGCTGGAAAAAGCTGTCGAGTGATTTTTTTGTATTTAAGCGGCTTATGAACGGAAATGATGCATTTCTGGATGTGATCGGCAGTTTTATACAGCTGGGAAAAACAAAAGAAGAGATATTAGAAGATTGTTTTAAAAAAGCGAAAAACAGCATTGAGTCACTTCTGCCTCTAAATTCACCTATTCAGAACATTTTAATAAACCGTCTGAAGACAATCAGCCAAGATCAAACCTATCATCAGAAAGTGGAAGAAGGGTAAACCATTATGCAGGACTCAAAAGAACAGCGCGTACACGGAGTATTTGAAAAAATATATAAAAACTATGACCAAATGAACTCTGTCATCAGTTTTCAGCAGCATAAAAAATGGCGCGACAAAACGATGCGCATCATGAATGTAAAAGAAGGCGCAAAAGCACTTGATGTCTGCTGCGGAACGGCTGACTGGACGATCGCTCTTGCAAAAGCGGCCGGCAAAAGCGGCGAGATCAAGGGCTTGGATTTCAGTGAAAATATGCTGAGTGTCGGCGAGCAGAAAGTAAAAGACGGCGGATTCAGCCAAATTGAACTGCTGCACGGAAATGCGATGGAGCTTCCTTTTGATGATGATACATTTGATTATGTCACCATTGGCTTCGGACTCCGCAATGTCCCTGATTACTTGACTGTACTGAAAGAGATGAGACGTGTAGTGAAGCCGGGCGGGCAGGTGGTATGTCTGGAAACGTCCCAGCCGGAAATGTTCGGATTCAGACAGGCTTACTTTATGTACTTTAAGTACATTATGCCGTTTTTCGGGAAACTGTTTGCGAAGAGCTATAAAGAATATTCTTGGCTTCAAGAATCAGCCAGAGACTTCCCTGGAATGAAGGAACTGGCAGGCCTGTTTGAAGAGGCGGGCCTGAAAAATGTTAAATATCATTCGTTTACTGGCGGAGTCGCTGCCACGCATATCGGATGGAAATGAAAACACAGATGTTTGGGTGAATGATATGAAATTTAAAATGGCCTACTCTTTTTTAAATGACGATATTGATGTAATCGAGAGAGAACTTGAACAAACCGTACGTTCCGATTACCCGCTTTTAAGCGAGGCAGGTCTTCACTTGCTGCAGGCCGGAGGGAAACGTATTCGGCCTGTTTTCGTACTGCTTTCCGGCATGTTTGGCGATTACGATATTAATAAGATTAAATATGTCGCCGTCACTCTGGAAATGATTCACATGGCATCTTTGGTTCATGATGATGTCATTGATGATGCGGAGCTTCGCCGAGGAAAACCGACAATCAAAGCAAAGTGGGACAATCGTATTGCGATGTACACAGGCGATTATATGCTTGCGGGATCTCTTGAAATGATGACGAGAATTAACGAACCGAAAGCCCATAGGATTTTGTCACAGACGATCGTTGAAGTTTGTCTAGGGGAAATTGAGCAGATCAAAGACAAATACAACATGGAACAAAATCTCAGAACGTATCTCCGGCGTATCAAAAGAAAAACGGCTCTCTTGATCGCGGTCAGCTGCCAGCTTGGTGCCATTGCGTCTGGAGCTGATGAGAAGATTCATAAGGCATTGTACTGGTTTGGGTATTACGTCGGCATGTCTTATCAGATTATTGATGATATTCTTGATTTTACTTCAACTGAAGAAGAGCTGGGTAAACCCGTTGGAGGAGATTTGCTTCAAGGAAACGTCACATTGCCAGTGCTGTATGCCCTGAAAAAACCTGCATTAAAAAACCAGCTTAAATTGATTAACAGTGAGACAACGCAGGAACAGCTTGAACCAATCATTGAAGAAATCAAAAAAACAGATGCAATTGAAGCATCTATGGCAGTAAGCGAAATGTATCTGGAGAAAGCTTTTCAGAAATTAAACACGCTTCCTCGAGGGCGCGCACGCTCGTCTCTTGCAGCCATCGCAAAATATATCGGTAAAAGAAAATTTTAATTTTTGTAGATATTAAGAAATTTCTCCGCCCCGGATTGATTAATTATCAGAAAGATGTTACGATTTCGGTGTGCAGTGTGAAAGCCTATACATACATAATGATGGGGTGGAGAATATGATGGAAAAGACTTTTATCATGGTGAAACCAGACGGTGTCCAACGTCAGCTCATTGGGGACATTTTATCTAGATTCGAACGTAAGGGCTTACAATTAGCTGGCGCCAAGTTAATGAGAGTGACTGAACAAATGGCTGAGAAACACTACGCCGAACATCAAGGAAAGCCTTTCTTCGGAGAGCTCGTTGAGTTTATTACTTCAGGACCTGTATTCGCAATGGTGTGGGAAGGCGAAAATGTCATTGAAGTGACGAGACAGCTGATCGGGAAAACAAACCCTAAAGAAGCTTTACCTGGTACGATTCGTGGGGATTATGGCATGTTTGTCGGAAAAAACATCATCCACGGCTCTGATTCTCTCGAAAGTGCAGAACGCGAGATTAACATTTTCTTTAAGAATGAAGAATTAGTATCATATCAGCAGCTTATGGCAGGCTGGATCTATTAATCATTGTGAAAATAAGTAACAGAGCCGGCATCATATAATGCCGCCGGTTTTTGATCTGTTTTGTAAAGGTTTACATTAAAGTGAATAAAGGGTTGAATGGCAGTGTGCATCAGACCTCTGCCTTTCCCAACGATCTAAAATCAGCTGAAAAGCTGATTTTTTTATTGAAACAATACAATTTCCTGATAAAACAAGCTATACTAGGACAAAAAGACAGCGAGACTGGGAGAGTAGAGATGGATACATACAGCGTATTTACAACGAAATGGAAACAATTAACCGGAGTCGATTTAACACTATATAAAGAAGCACAAATGAAGAGAAGGCTAACGTCACTTTATGAGAAAAAGGGGTTCCAAAGCTTTAAGGACTTTGCGGCGGCATTGGAAAAGGATCAAGCTCTCTTAAATGAAACGTTGGACAGAATGACGATCAATGTTTCAGAATTTTATCGTAATTATAAAAGATGGGAAGTTCTTGAGACTGCAATTCTGCCGTTAATCAAAACCTCTAGGCCTTTAAAGATTTGGAGTGCCGCCTGCTCAACGGGGGAGGAGCCATACACGCTTGCCATGCTTTTGGACCAGCAAAAAGGTCTTCCGGGCTATCAGATTTTGGCGACGGATATTGATGAAAAAGCATTGGAAAAAGCGAA
Source organism: Bacillus sp. FSL L8-0358 (assembly GCF_038593095.1). NCBI lineage: Bacteria > Bacillati > Bacillota > Bacilli > Caryophanales > Bacillaceae > Bacillus > Bacillus sp. FSL L8-0358. The sequence goes on along the minus strand of NZ_CP151962.1, from coordinate 2,246,570 downwards.
AAAAGGCGTTTATCAGGAGCGGTCTTTACAGGAAGTGCCGCTCTCTGTGAAAGATCGTTATTTTACGCAAAACGCAAATAGAAGTTATGAAGTGAAACCGGAAATCAAAAAGAATATTACATTCAAAAAGCACAATTTGCTGGCGGATCGTTATGAACAAGACTTTAATTTAATCGTGTGCCGCAATGTATTTATTTATTTTACAGAAAGCGCGAAGGAAGAGCTGTATTTAAAAATGGCACATAGCTTGAAGAAGAATGGAGTTCTTTTTGTCGGCAGCACCGAGCAAATCTTCAACCCCGAGAAATTTGGCCTAGTCCCAGCCGATACATTCTTTTATCAAAAAAGATAGACTGACTTTTTGCTGAAAAATATGTTATAGTAGTCTTACTTAAAAGCGTTAATGCGATGAAGGGAGAAGAAGTCATGAGATATTTAACAGCCGGAGAATCACACGGCCCCCAACTGACAACCATTATTGAGGGTGTACCTGCCGGGCTTTACATAACGGAGGAAGATATCAATTTTGAGCTTGCCAGACGCCAAAAAGGACACGGCCGCGGCCGCCGCATGCAGATCGAAAAAGACCAGGCCAAAATTATGAGCGGGGTGCGCCATGCACGTACACTCGGTTCACCAATTGCTCTCGTAGTTGAAAATAACGATTGGAAGCATTGGACAAAAATCATGGGCGCCGCTCCGATTACAGAAGATGAAGAAAAGGAAATGAAGCGCCAGATTTCCAGACCGAGACCCGGGCACGCTGACTTAAACGGTGCAATTAAATATAATCATCGTGATATGAGAAATGTGCTTGAGCGTTCTTCAGCAAGGGAAACAACTGTCAGAGTGGCGGCAGGGGCTGTAGCTAAAAAGATTCTTTCTGAGCTTGGCATTAAGGTGGCAGGCCACGTGTTGCAAATTGGCGCTGTTAAAGCTGAAAAAACAGAATATACGTCAATTGAAGACCTGCAGCGCGTAACGGAAGAGTCTCCTGTCAGATGCTACGATGAAGAGGCAGGCAAAAAAATGATGGCTGCCATTGATGAAGCAAAGGCAAACGGAGATTCCATCGGCGGAATAGTAGAAGTCATTGTCGAGGGAATGCCGGTAGGCGTGGGCAGCTATGTCCATTATGACCGCAAGCTGGATAGCAAGCTTGCTGCCGCTGTTCTGTCAATTAACGCATTTAAAGGTGTGGAATTCGGCATCGGATTTGAGGCGGCAGGGCGAAATGGAAGCGAAGTCCATGACGAGATCATTTGGGACGAGGAAAAAGGATACACCCGTGCTACTAACAGACTTGGCGGACTGGAAGGCGGCATGACGACAGGGATGCCAATCGTTGTCCGCGGAGTCATGAAGCCGATTCCGACTTTGTATAAACCGCTGAAAAGTGTCGATATTGAAACGAAAGAACCGTTTTCCGCCAGCATTGAACGTTCAGACAGCTGTGCTGTTCCTGCGGCAAGTGTAGTCGCTGAAGCGGCTGTCGCTTGGGAAATTGCGAACGCAGTCGTTGAACAATTCGGATTAGATCAAATTGACCGCATTAAAGAAAATGTGGAGAATATGAGAAAACTGTCGAGGGAATTTTAATGAAGACACTGCATGTTCAAACTGCTTCCTCGTCATATCCTGTTTTTATCGGACAAGGTATCAGAAAAAAGGCTTGCGAACTATTAACCTCGCTAGACAGGCCATTAACACGCATTATGCTTGTTACCGATGAAGAAGTGGATCGCCTGTACGGTGATGAAATGCTTCACCTGCTCGAAGAAAAATGGCCTGTGAAAAAAGTGACGGTGCCGAGCGGAGAGCAGGCGAAATCAATGGATATGTACACGAAGCTGCAGAGTGAAGCGATTCGATTTCATATGGATCGCTCCTCATGCATCATCGCATTCGGTGGCGGTGTTGTAGGGGATCTTGCCGGTTTTGTGGCTGCCACTTTTATGCGGGGCATTGATTTCATTCAAATGCCTACGACGCTCTTGGCGCATGACAGCGCAGTCGGAGGAAAAGTAGCCGTGAACCATCCGCTTGGAAAAAATCTAATCGGTGCGTTTTATCAGCCGAAAGCCGTGCTCTATGATACAGATTTCCTGCGTTCTCTGCCTGAAAAAGAGCTTCGGTCCGGAATGGCAGAAGTGATCAAACACGCTTTTATCTATGACAGAGCGTTTCTGGAGGAGCTGCTGAATATCCACTCACTGCGTGATATCACCAATGATCAGCTGAAAGACATGATTTTTAAAGGCATTTCAATTAAAGCGTCTGTCGTTCAGCAGGATGAAAAAGAAGAGGGGATAAGAGCTTACTTAAACTTCGGGCATACGCTCGGTCATGCCGTTGAGGCGGAATATGGATACGGGCAGATCACTCACGGTGATGCCGTAGCCCTCGGAATGCAGTTTGCTTTATATATAAGCGAAAAGACTGTAGGCTGTGAAATGGACAGAAAACGTTTGGTCAGCTGGCTAAAAAGCCTGGGTTATCCAAGTCAAATCAGAAAAGAGACGGAAACTTCGGTTCTCTTGGACCGTATGATGAATGATAAGAAAACCCGTGGCGGGAAGATTCAGTTTATTGTGCTCAACGAATTAGGGAAAGTTGCTGATCATACCTTTTCCAGAAATGAACTTGAGTGCTGGCTGAACAAATGGCGATTGGAGGAGACATCATGATGATTCGCGGAATTCGCGGAGCAACTACAGTTGAACGGGATACTGAAGAAGAAATTTTACAAAAAACAAAACAGCTGTTAGAGAAAATCATAGAAGAAAATCATACAAAACCGGAAGATGTTGTTCAAATGCTTCTTTCGGCTACACCTGACTTGCACGCTGTTTTCCCGGCAAAAGCTGTTCGCGAGCTTTCAGGATGGCAGTATGTACCGGTAACATGTATGCAGGAAATGGACGTAACAGGCGGTCTGAAAAAGTGCATAAGAGTCATGATGACGGTCCAGACAGATGTCCCTCAGGATCAGATCAGACATGTATATTTAGAAAAAGCCGTCGTATTGAGGCCCGATTTATCATTGACAAAAAATACTGAATTGTAATACGATAAGAATAGCTTAGAAATACACAAGAGTGTGTATAAAGCGATTAGAATGAGTTGAGTTAGAGAATAGGGTAGCAGAGAATGAGTTTAGTTGAGCTGAGACATGTATGTTTATTCTACCCAAAAGAAGTCTTTCTTTTGGGTTTATTTGTTATATAGTATTTTATCCTCTCATGCCATCTTCTCATTCTCCTTGCCATAAGGAGTGAGAGCAATGAATTTCCAATCAAACATTTCCGCATTTTTAGAGGACAGCTTGTCCCACCACACGATACCGATTGTGGAGACCTTCACAGTCGATACACTGACACCCATTCAAATGATAGAGAAGCTTGACAGGGAGATTACGTATCTTCTTGAAAGCAAGGACGATACATCCACTTGGTCCAGATATTCGTTTATCGGCCTGCATCCATTTCTCACAATTAAAGAAGAGCAGGGCCGTTTTTCGGCCGCTGATCAGGACAGCAAATCTCTTTACACAGGAAATGAACTAAAAGAAGTGCTGAACTGGATGAATACCACATACAAAATCAAAACACCTCAGCTTGGCATTCCTTTTGTCGGCGGAGCTGTCGGGTACTTAAGCTATGATATGATCCCGCTGATTGAGCCTTCTGTTCCTTCGCATACAAAAGAAACAGACATGGAAAAGTGTATGCTGTTTGTTTGCCGGACATTAATTGCGTATGATCATGAAACCAAAAACGTCCACTTTATCCAATATGCAAGGCTCACTGGAGAGGAAACAGAAAACGAAAAAATGGATGTTTTCCATCAAAATCATCTAGAGCTTCAAAATCTCATTGAAAAAATGATGGACCAAAAAAACATAAAAGAGCTGTTTCTCTCTGCTGATTCATACAAGACGCCCAGCTTTGAGACGGTATCTTCTAATTATGAAAAATCGGCTTTTATGGCTGATGTAGAAAAAATCAAAAGCTATATAAAAGCAGGCGATATCTTTCAGGGCGTTTTGTCACAAAAATTTGAGGTTCCGATAAAAGCAGATGCTTTTGAGTTATACCGAGTGCTTAGGATCATCAATCCTTCTCCGTATATGTATTATATGAAACTGCAAGACAGAGAAATAGTCGGCAGCTCTCCGGAACGGTTAATACACGTTCAAGACGGGCACTTAGAAATCCACCCGATTGCCGGTACGAGAAAACGCGGTGCAGACAAAGCTGAAGATGAGAGACTGAAGGTTGAGCTCATGAAGGATGAAAAAGAAAAAGCGGAGCATTACATGCTCGTTGATCTTGCCCGAAACGATATCGGCAGAGTAGCAGAGTATGGTTCTGTTTCTGTGCCGGAGTTCACAAAAATTGTTTCCTTTTCACATGTCATGCACATTATCTCGGTGGTTACAGGCCGATTGAAAAAAGGGGTTCATCCTGTCGATGCACTGATTTCTGCTTTCCCGGCGGGGACCTTAACAGGCGCACCCAAAATCCGTGCCATGCAGCTTTTGCAAGAGCTCGAGCCAACACCGAGAGAGACATATGGAGGGTGTATTGCCTACATTGGGTTTGACGGGAATATCGACTCTTGTATAACGATTCGCACGATGAGTGTAAAGAACGGTGTTGCATCGATACAGGCAGGTGCTGGCATTGTTGCTGATTCTGTTCCGGAAGCCGAATACGAAGAAAGCTGTAATAAAGCCGGTGCGCTGCTGAAAACGATTCATATTGCAGAAGACATGTTTCATAGCAAGGAGGATAAAGCTGATGAACAGATTTCTACAATTGTGCGTTGACGGAAAAACCCTTACTGCCGGTGAGGCTGAAACGCTGATGAATATGATGATGGCAGCGGAAATGACTCCTTCTGAAATGGGTGGTATATTGTCTATTCTTGCTCATCGGGGAGAGACGCCAGAAGAGCTTACAGGTTTTGTGAAGGCAATGCGGGCACACGCTCTTACAGTCGATGGACTTCCTGATATTGTTGATACATGCGGAACAGGGGGAGACGGTATTTCCACTTTTAATATCTCAACGGCCTCGGCAATTGTTGCCTCGGCAGCTGGCGCGAAAATCGCTAAGCATGGCAATCGCTCTGTCTCTTCTAAAAGCGGAAGCGCTGATGTTTTAGAGGAGCTAGAGGTTTCTATTCAAACCACTCCCGAAAAGGTCAAAAGCAGCATTGAAACAAACAATATGGGATTTCTTTTTGCGCCGCTTTACTATTCGTCTATGAAACATGTAGCAGGTACTAGAAAAGAGCTAGGTTTCAGAACGGTATTTAATCTGCTTGGACCGCTCAGCAATCCTTTACAGGCGAAGCGTCAGGTGATTGGGGTCTATTCTGTTGAAAAAGCTGGACTGATGGCAAGCGCACTGGAGACGTTTCAGCCGAAGCACGTCATGTTTGTATCAAGCCGTGACGGTTTAGATGAGCTTTCAATTACAGCACCGACCGACGTGATTGAATTAAAGGACGGAGAGCGCCGGGAATATACCGTTTCACCCGAAGATTTCGGTTTCACAAATGGCAGACTTGAAGATTTACAGGTGCAGTCACCGAAAGAGAGCGCCTATCTCATTCAGAATATTTTTGAAAATAAAAGCAGCAGTTCCGCTTTATCTATTACGGCCTTTAATGCGGGTGCTGCGATTTACACGGCGGGAATTACCGCCTCACTGAAGGAAGGAACGGAGCTGGCGTTAGAGACGATTACAAGCGGAGGCGCTGCCGCGCAGCTTGAACGACTAAAGCAGAAAGAGGAAGAGATCTATGCTTGAAAAAATCATCAAACAAAAGAAAGAAGAAGTGAAAACACTGGTTCTGCCGGTAGAGCAGCCTTTCGAGAAACGTTCATTTAAGGAGGCGCTGGCAAGCCCGAATCGGTTTATCGGGTTGATTGCCGAAGTGAAGAAAGCATCGCCGTCAAAGGGGCTTATTAAAGAGGATTTTGTGCCTGTGCAGATTGCAAAAGACTATGAGGATGCGAAGGCAGATGCGATTTCTGTTTTAACAGACACCCCGTTTTTTCAAGGGGAAAACAGCTATTTATCAGACGTAAAGCGTGCTGTTTCGATCCCTGTACTTAGAAAAGATTTTATTATTGATTCTCTTCAAGTAGAGGAATCAAGAAGAGTCGGAGCGGATGCCATATTGTTAATCGGCGAGGTGCTTGATCCCTTACACCTTCATGAATTATATCTTGAAGCAGGTGAAAAGGGGATGGACGTGTTAGTGGAGGTTCATAATGCATCAACGCTAGAACAAATATTGAAAGTGTTCACACCCGACATTCTCGGCGTAAATAATAGAAACCTAAAAACGTTTGAAACATCTGTAAAGCAGACAGAACAAATCGCATCTCTCGTTCCGAAAGAATCCTTGCTTGTCAGCGAAAGCGGAATCGGTTCTTTAGAACATTTAACATTTGTCAATGAACATGGGGCAAGAGCTGTACTTATCGGTGAATCATTGATGAGACAAACTTCTCAGCGTAAAGCAATCCATGCTTTGTTTGGGGAGTGAGGTTGTGAAGAAACCGGCATTAAAATATTGCGGTATTCGGTCACTAAAGGATTTGCAGCTTGCGGCGGAATCACAGGCTGATTACCTAGGCTTTATTTTTGCTGAAAGCAAACGAAAAGTATCTCCGCAAGATGTGAAAAAATGGCTGAACCAAGTTCGTGTCGAAAAACAGGTTGCAGGTGTTTTTGTTAATGAATCAATAGAGACGATGTCACGTATTGCCAAGAGCTTGAAGCTCGACGTCATTCAGCTTCACGGTGATGAAAAACCGGCGGATGCTGATGCGCTTCGCAAGCTGACAGGCTGTGAAATATGGAAGGCGCTTCACCATCAGGATAACACAACTCAAGAAATAGCCCGCTTTAAAGATAATGTTGACGGCTTTGTGATTGATTCATCTGTAAAAGGGTCTAGAGGCGGAACTGGTGTTGCATTTTCTTGGGAATGTGTGCCGGAATATCAGCAGGCGGCTATTGGTAAACGCTGCTTTATCGCTGGCGGCGTGAATCCGGATAGCATCACAGGCCTATTGAAATGGCAGCCAGAAGGAATTGACCTTGCCAGCGGAATTGAAAAAAACGGACAAAAAGATCAGAATCTGATGAGGCTTTTAGAAGAAAGGATGAACCGATATGTATCCATATCCGAATGAAATAGGCAGATACGGTGATTTTGGCGGAAAGTTTGTTCCGGAAACACTCATGCAGCCGTTAGATGAAATAGAAACAGCATTTAAACAAATCAAGGATGATCCCGCTTTTCGTGAAGAGTATTATAAGCTGTTAAAGGACTATTCCGGACGGCCGACTGCATTAACATACGCTGATCGAGTCACTGAATACTTAGGCGGCGCGAAAATCTATTTGAAACGAGAAGATTTAAACCATACAGGTTCTCATAAAATCAATAATGCGCTAGGTCAAGCGCTGCTTGCTAAAAAAATGGGCAAAACGAAAATCATTGCTGAAACCGGTGCCGGCCAGCATGGCGTTGCCGCTGCAACAGTTGCAGCCAAATTCGGCTTTTCCTGTACTGTGTTTATGGGTGAAGAGGATGTTGCCCGCCAGTCTCTGAACGTTTTCCGCATGAAGCTTCTTGGAGCGGAGGTAGTGCCTGTAACAAGCGGAAACGGAACATTGAAGGATGCCACAAATGAGGCGATCCGGTATTGGGTTCAGCATTGTGAGGATCACTTTTATATGATTGGATCAGTTGTCGGCCCGCATCCTTATCCGCAAGTGGTCCGTGAATTTCAAAAAATGATCGGAGAGGAAGCGAAGGATCAGTTGAAACGTATTGAAGGCACTCTGCCTGATAAAGTAGTGGCATGTGTAGGCGGAGGAAGCAATGCGATGGGTATGTTTCAGGCATTTTTAAATGAAGATGTTGAACTGATCGGCGCTGAAGCAGCAGGAAAAGGAATTGATACGCCTCTTCATGCCGCCACTATTTCGAAAGGAACCGTAGGGGTTATTCACGGTTCATTGACTTATCTCATTCAGGATGAGTTCGGGCAAATTATTGAGCCCTACTCTATTTCAGCCGGTCTCGACTATCCTGGAATCGGTCCGGAGCACGCATACTTGCATAAGAGCGGCCGTGTCACTTATGACAGTATCACTGATGAAGAAGCGGTGGATGCATTAAAGCTTTTGTCAGAAAAAGAGGGGATTTTGCCGGCAATCGAATCTGCCCATGCGTTAGCGAAAGCATTCAAACTCGCCAAAGGAATGGATCGCGGTCAACTCATTCTCGTCTGTTTATCAGGACGGGGAGACAAGGATGTCAACACATTAATGAAGGTATTGGAAGAAGAGGTGAAAGCCCATGTTTAAATTGGATCTTCAACCATCAGAAAAATTGTTTATCCCGTTTATTACGGCGGGCGATCCAGTTCCTGAGGTTTCGATTGAACTGGCGAAGTCACTCCAAAAAGCAGGCGCCACTGCATTGGAGCTTGGTGTTGCATACTCTGACCCGCTTGCAGACGGTCCGGTGATCCAGCGGGCTTCAAAGCGGGCACTTGATCAAGGAATGAATATCGTAAAGGCTATCGAATTAGGCGGAGAAATGAAAAAAAACGGAGTGAATATTCCGATTATCCTCTTTACGTATTATAATCCTGTGTTACAATTGAACAAAGAATACTTTTTCGCTTTACTGCGGGAAAATCATATTGACGGTCTGCTTGTTCCGGATCTGCCACTAGAAGAAAGCGCCAGCCTTCAAGAGGAATGTAAAAGCCATGAGGTGACGTATATTTCTTTGGTTGCGCCGACAAGCGAAAGCCGTTTGAAAACCATTATTGAACAAGCCGAGGGCTTCGTCTACTGTGTATCTTCTCTGGGTGTGACCGGTGTCCGCAATGAGTTCAATTCATCCGTGTACCCGTTCATTCGGACAGTGAAGAATCTCAGCACTGTTCCGGTTGCTGTAGGGTTCGGTATATCAAACCGTGAACAGGTCATAAAGATGAATGAAATTAGTGACGGTGTCGTAGTGGGAAGTGCGCTCGTCAGAAAAATAGAAGAATTAAAGGACCGGCTCATCAGCGCTGAAACGAGAAATCAGGCGCTGCAGGAGTTTGAGGATTACGCAATGGCGTTTGGCGGCTTGTACAGTTTAAAATGAGGTGACTGATTTGCGTATCAAAGAACATTTAAAACAGCTGAAGCCTTATCAGCCTGGAAAGCCGATTGAAGCAGTGAACTCAGAATATGGCTTGGATAAAGTTGTGAAGCTTGCTTCAAACGAGAATCCTTACGGCTGTTCAGAGGCTGCAAAAGAGGCGCTTCATCATGAGATTCAACAGCTAGCCCTTTACCCGGACGGGTATAGCGCCGCTTTGCGGACAAGGCTCAGTAAGCACCTCAATGTCAGCGAAACATCACTTATTTTCGGCAACGGTTCTGATGAAATCATTCAGATCATCTGCCGGGCATTTCTAAACAATAAAACCAATACGATCACTGCTGCCCCGACTTTTCCGCAATATAAACATAATGCGGTTATTGAAGGTGCTGAAGTACGTGAAATTGCACTTCGTCCCGACGCCTCACATGATTTAGACGCCATGTTAGAAGCCATCGACGAACAGACACAAGTCGTTTGGATATGCAGCCCGAATAATCCGACTGGCACTTATACATCTGAAGGAGAATTACTCGCATTTCTGGAGCGCGTTCCTTCACGTGTCCTTGTTGTTCTTGACGAAGCATATTATGAATATGTAACAGCAGAGGATTACCCAGAAACCGTGCCGCTCTTAAGCAAGTATTCCAATTTGATGATTTTGCGCACATTTTCAAAGGCATACGGTCTGGCAGCGCTCAGAGTCGGATACGGAATTGCTGACGAGAACCTGATTCGCCAGATTGAGCCGGCGAGAGAGCCGTTTAATACGAGCCGTCTGGGCCAGGCTGCGGCGATTGCCGCACTTGATGATCAAGCGTTTATTGCTTCCTGTGTCGAGCAAAATAATGCAGGCCTTCAGCAGTATTATGATTTTGCGAAAACTCATGGTTTAAAGTGCTACCCTTCACAGACAAATTTTGTGTTAATTGACTTTAAACGTCCTGCTGATGAACTGTTTCAGGCTCTGCTGGAAAAAGGCTATATCGTCCGGTCAGGAAATGCATTAGGTTTCCCGACATCACTCCGGATTACGATCGGAACAAAAGAGCAAAATGAAGAAATACTTGCCATTTTAGCTGAAATTTTATAAGAGGTGATCAAATATCACCTCTTTAGTCTATAAACCAGGTGATGACGTATGAATCAAATGAAAGATACAATATTGCTCGCCGGTCTCGGATTGATAGGCGGTTCGATTGCCCTAGCCATCAAAAAAAATCATCCCGGCAAACGGATTATCGGAATCGACATCTCTGATGAACAGGCGGTAGCGGCATTAAAATTAGGTGTGATAGACGATCGTGCTGATTCGTTTATTAGCGGTGCGAAAGAGGCAGCTACAGTAATCATTGCGACACCTGTCGAACAAACACTGGTTATGCTTGAAGAGCTGGCTCATTCAGGAATTGAACATGAGCTTTTGATTACGGATGTAGGAAGCACAAAGCAAAAAGTGGTTGATTACGCTGATCAAGTGCTGCCTAGCCGCTATCAATTTGTCGGAGGACATCCGATGGCGGGTTCACATAAATCAGGAGTGGCCGCTGCGAAGGAGTTCCTGTTTGAAAATGCATTTTATATTTTAACCCCAGGCCAGAAAACGGACAAACAAGCTGTGGAACAGTTAAAAAACCTGCTGAAGGGGACGAATGCCCATTTTGTGGAAATGTCGCCAGAGGAGCATGATGGCGTTACAAGTGTAATCAGTCATTTTCCGCATATTGTAGCAGCTAGTCTTGTTCACCAAACCCATCACTCGGAAAACCTGTATCCGCTTGTTAAGCGTTTTGCTGCCGGCGGGTTCAGAGATATTACAAGGATTGCATCAAGCAGCCCGGCAATGTGGCGGGATATTTTATTACATAATAAAGATAAAATCTTAGACCGTTTTGATGAGTGGATTCGTGAAATTGACAAGATCCGTACATATGTAGAACAAGAAGATGCGGAAAATCTATTTCGTTATTTTAAAACCGCCAAGGATTATCGCGACGGGCTGCCGCTTCGGCAGAAGGGAGCGATACCTGCATTTTATGATTTATACGTGGATGTACCCGATCATCCGGGTGTAATATCCGAGATAACAGCGATCTTAGCTGCGGAGCGCATCAGTATCACGAATATCCGCATTATCGAAACACGAGAAGATATTAACGGGATTTTAAGGATCAGTTTTCAGTCTGATGACGACCGCAAAAGGGCAGAACAATGCATTGAAGCCCGGGCGGAATATGAAACTTTTTATGCTGATTGAGGTGGAAAAAATGAAACGAGAAAAGGTGCAGGCCTTACATGGAGAAATACATATTCCCGGTGATAAATCCATTTCTCACCGCTCTGTTATGTTTGGCGCGCTAGCGGCAGGCACAACAACAGTTAAAAACTTTCTGCCGGGAGCAGATTGTCTGAGCACGATTGATTGCTTTAGAAAAATGGGTGTTCACATTGAGCAAAGCGGCAGCGATGTCGTGATTTACGGAAAAGGAATCGATGCCCTGAAAGAGCCAGAAAGCCTTTTAGATGTCGGAAATTCAGGTACAACGATTCGCCTGATGCTCGGAATATTGGCGGGCCGTCCTTTTTACAGCGCGGTAACCGGAGATGAGAGCATTGCGAAGCGCCCAATGAAGCGTGTGACTGAGCCTTTGAAAAAAATGGGGGCTAAAATCGACGGCAGAGCCGGTGGAGAGTTTACACCGCTGTCAGTGAGCGGCGCCTCATTAAAAGGAATTGATTATGTATCACCTGTTGCAAGCGCGCAAATTAAATCTGCTGTTTTGCTGGCCGGATTACAGGCTGAGGGCACAACAACTGTCACAGAGCCCCATAAATCTCGGGACCACACTGAGCGGATGCTTTCTGCTTTTGGCGTTAAGCTTTCTGAAGATCAAACGAGTGTTTCCATTGCTGGTGGCCAGAAACTGACAGCTGCAGATATTTTTGTTCCTGGAGACATTTCTTCAGCCGCATTTTTTCTTGCTGCTGGCGCGATGGTTCCAAACAGCAGAATTGTATTGAAAAACGTAGGTTTAAATCCGACTCGGACAGGTATTATTGACGTCCTTCAAAACATGGGGGCAAAACTTGAAATCAAACCATCTGCTGATAGCGGTGCAGAGCCTTATGGAGATTTGATTATAGAAACATCATCTCTAAAAGCAGTTGAAATCGGAGGAGATATCATTCCGCGTTTAATTGATGAGATCCCTATCATCGCGCTTCTTGCGACTCAGGCGGAAGGAACCACCGTTATCAAGGACGCGGCAGAGCTAAAAGTGAAAGAAACAAACCGTATTGATACTGTTGTTTCTGAGATTCGCAAGCTGGGTGCTGAAATTGATCCGACAGCAGATGGAATGAAGGTTTATGGCAAACAAACGTTGAAAGGCGGCGCTGCAGTGTCCAGCCACGGAGATCATCGAATCGGAATGATGCTTGGTATTGCTGCTTGTATAACGGAGGAGCCGATTGAAATCGAGCATACGGATGCCATTCACGTTTCTTATCCAACCTTCTTCGAGCATTTAAATAAGCTTTCGAAAAAATCCTGAAGTTTTACTTCAGGATTTTTTATGCAGATCATAATTCGAGGCGAAAAAACATAGCTTGTCTTATAGAGGGGATAGAAAAACGAAAAGGGGGGATGTGCTTTACTTACAAGCCGGCAGGTCAAAGAGCTGCTTTACTGTACAGAGGGCGATCTTCCTTTTTTCATTTTCTATCTCAAGATCTTTTGGTAAACTAATAAGACTCAATAATTCCCTTCCGTACAGAAGCATCTTATTTGCCGGGGGCATTCGTCTGAATTATGATAAGATTAACCCGAACAAATAAAGCTTTTTTGTATGGTTGATGTTGTATAGGAAAAGAAAGGACCGGTCCGATTTGAATACATTGATTCAAGAAGCCATAAAATTAGTTGAAGCAGGTGAAACAGAAAAAGGCCTCAACACGCTCTCGAAGGCTGAAAAACAGCTGCATGATGAAGATAAAGCCATTGCAGCCCAGCTTTATTACGAGTGGGGCGATGTAGAAAAAGCAATTTCACTGATTAGTGATCTACATGATTTATATCCAAATGAAACAGAACTGACGAATTTCTACGCTGAACTTTTAATAGATATTGACGAAGAAGAAAAAGCCCTCGCTGTGCTGGAGACTATTCCGGAAACAGATCCATCATATCCGGAAAGTTTGCTGCTTATGGCGGATCTTTATCAGATGCAGGGGTTATTCGAAGTCAGTGAACAAAAGCTTTTACAGGCAAAGTCCATTCTGGACAATGAACCGGTTATTGATTTTGCACTGGGAGAACTTTACTTTACACAGGGAGCCTATGCAAAAGCGGTTCAATATTTTAAAACAACGGCTGAGGAGCAGAGTGAGATCGGAGGCGTTAATGTCCATCAAAGACTGGCAGAATCGTTAAGCGCCTCAGGTGAATTTGAGGATGCCATTCCATGTTACGAGAAAGCTGTCGATGAGAATCCTGATCCTAATACGATTTTCGGCTATGGTTTTACAGCCTTACAGGCGGGGCTTGTGAAAACAGCTATTAAGCAGCTGTCTGATTTAAAGGAGCTTGATCCATCTTATACTTCACTTTATATGCCGCTCTCGAAAAGCTATGAAGCTGAAGGAATGTATGAAGAGGCATTAAAAACGGCAAAAGAGGGGATCAGATATGATGAATATAACAAAGAACTTTTCCTTTATGCCGCCAAAATGGCCTTAAAAATCGGGAAGTCAGAAGAGGGGAAAAAGCTGCTTCAGGAGGCGCTTGCGCTTGATCCGGGCTTTGTCGAGGCGCTTCATACACTTCTTGCCGTGTATCACAAAGAAGAGGATTATGATCAGATCATTGATCTTATTCAAGAGGTTCGAAGCTACGGTGAAGAAGATCCGAAATACAATTGGTATCTTGCAAGCGCATATACTGAATTAGAGCAATACGAGGAAGCAAAACAATCCTTTGAGGCTGCCTATCTTCATTACCGGGAGGATAGAGATTTCTTATATGAATACGCAAGCTTCCTATTAGAAGAAGGCCTTCAAAAAGAAGCGCTGCCGCTTTTGAAAAAGGTTCTTGAAATGGACGGAGCCAATGAAGAGCTGGAAGAAACGATTTTGCGAATCGAGGATGAATTTTCTAGATAAGCAGGAATATTAACCATTCATGTGGAACATATAAGTATATAGATTATACGAACGATAGAGGAGGGAATTACATGCAGACCCCTGTTTCTGTCAATGAGAAAAAAGATTTTATCCGTTGGTTTTTAAACCATTATCAGTTAAAGCGCCGAGAGTGCGTTTGGATCTTGAACTACTTAATGAGCCATGATTCTCTCATGGAGAAGGTTCATTTTGTGGAGCAGGCTGAATTTTGCCCGAGAGGCATTATAATGTCAACACATTGTGTTGAAGAAGTTCCGTTCCGGTTCTATAAAGAGAATGTCATGACTACCGACGCGGAAAAATCTTTTCATGATATTAGATTAAATAAACAGCAGGATTTGTTTATCCAGCTTAATTTCCGTTCGGCTTACAGCTCACCTGAATATGCGGCGGTGCTGGAGTCCAACCCGCATATTCCGAAAAACCTTTTTGAGAATAAAAAAGATCAGGGATTGGCGGAACAGATTTTAGAGCACGCTATTTCCACATTCCAAAGAGAAAAATTATTAAAAGACATTGACGACGCGTTAGATCGTCATGATAAAGAGGCATTTGAACAATTATCGCGCCAATTAAATCAGCTCACATAATATGACCAGCCTTGCAGTGAATTGCAAGGCTTGTTGCCGTAAAGGGGGAGAACGATGAGGTGGAGAATCACTGATGCCAAGGACTATTTACAAGCTAAGGATTACATTGATACCGCTGTCATTCCATTAATTAGCATAAGGGTTAATAACCATTTTAAAATGGCGGCGGAGAAAGGCGAGTTTACGCAGCTTCTCTCAGAAGAACTTGAAAGGCAGTTAAAGGGACGGGTATATTTACTTCCTCCTTATACATATGTTGATAGAAATGAAATAACCGTTCAAGGGCTTAAGGATTTGCGGGAAGAGCTGATAACGGAATTTCCGCATGTTGTCCTGCTCACATCTGACGAAAGTTGGAGAGCTGAGGATGCGTTAGGCAAAATGATTGTTACACCGTCTGTTCCATTAGAGCATTTAAATGACTCTTTAAAAAGAAAAATATTAGATGAACGCACTGCTGAAATTTTGAACGTTTTGTTACAGTTATGGAGCACTCCATAAAAACACTTACATTTCCTTATAAACAATATTTTGGCTATATTGACCTTGCTGAGAGATTCATATATTATGAGGGTGTCTAGAGTTATTGCAATATTTTCTATTTTAGTCAGTTTGCAGGGGTGACCTAGAGGGGGGAGAAGAGATGGGCGGAAAACATGATATATCCAGACGTCAATTTTTGAATTACACGCTCACAGGCGTAGGAGGTTTTATGGCGGCTAGTATGCTCATGCCTATGGTTCGCTTCGCACTCGACCCGGTATTAAAATCGACGGGGAAGCAGGATATGGTTCAGGTTGTCAGCGTTGATGAGTTGACAAAAGAGCCGCAGCGCTTTGATTTTAAAATTAATCAAGTCGATGCCTGGTATGAGTCAGAAGAGTCAAGATCAGCCTGGGTCTTCAAAAACGGGGATGAAATTGTAGCACTTTCGCCAATTTGTAAACATTTAGGGTGTACGGTGAACTGGAATAGTGATCCTAAAAACCCGAATAAATTCTTTTGTCCATGCCATTACGGACTCTATGAAAAGGACGGCACCAATGTCCCTGGCACGCCGCCGCTTGCGCCTCTTGATCATTATGAGCAAGAAGTAAAAGACGGCTTCCTGTATCTTGGAAAAGCAAAGCCTAAGGGGGAAGGGTGACATGCTGAACAAAATCTATGACTGGGTAGACGAGCGGCTTGATATTACACCGATGTGGAGGGATATTGCCGATCACGAAGTACCGGAACATGTGAATCCCGCCCATCATTTCTCTGCGTTTGTGTATTGCTTTGGGGGACTGACGTTTTTTGTAACCGTTATCCAAGTATTATCTGGAATGTTTTTAACGATGTATTATGTGCCTGATATCAAAAATGCCTGGGAATCGGTATATTATTTGCAAAATGAAGTGGCATTCGGCCAGATTGTCAGGGGGATGCACCACTGGGGTGCGAGCCTGGTCATTGTGATGATGTTTTTACATACGCTGAGGGTCTTTTTCCAAGGCGCGTATAAAAAACCGCGCGAGCTGAACTGGATTGTCGGTGTGCTGATCTTTTTTGTTATGCTCGGTCTTGGCTTTACAGGCTACTTGCTTCCTTGGGATATGAAGGCTCTGTTTGCAACAAAAGTCGGGCTGCAGATCGCCGAAGCCACGCCTTTGATCGGAACGCAAGTTAAAACGCTCCTTGCAGGGCATCCGGATATTGTAGGCGCCCAAACGCTGACTAGGTTTTTTGCGATCCATGTATTTTTTCTTCCTGCCGCATTGTTCGGGCTGATGGCTGCACATTTTATTATGATCCGGAAGCAGGGGATTTCAGGACCGCTTTAAACTCTTGATCTGCGAATAAAAGGGAGGGGATGACATGCACCGGGGCAAAGGGATGAAATTTGTAGGCGACTCAAGGATACCGGCTGAAAAAAAGCCGAATATACCGAAGGATTATTCGGAGTATCCCGGTAAAACAGAGGCTTTCTGGCCAAATTTCTTGTTAAAGGAATGGATGGTTGGAGCTGTCTTTCTCATCGGTTTTCTCGTTTTGACGATTGTGCATCAGCCGCCTTTGGAGCGAATGGCGGACCCGACTGATACTGGTTATATTCCGCTGCCGGATTGGTATTTTCTTTTCTTATACCAGCTGTTGAAGTATGAATACGCCGCCGGAAGCTTTACAGTGGTCGGCGCCATGATTATGCCAGGTCTCGCTTTTGGGGCCCTGCTTTTGGCTCCATTCCTAGACAGAGGGACAGAAAGAAGGCCGTGGAAGCGTCCGATCGCTGTCGGTATGATGCTTCTGGCCATTTCCGCTGCTGTATTTTTGACGTGGCAGTCAGTTGCTACTCATGACTGGGCCAAGGCAGAAGAACAGGGGAAAATCACAAAAGAAGCCGACATTGACACCAATGCAGAAGGATATAAGGTCTTTAAGGAACAGGGCTGTATTTCTTGCCATGGGGATAACCTTCAGGGAGGAGCGGCTGGGCCTTCATTGGTTGACAGCGGGCTGAAACCGGAAGAAATCAAAAAAATCGCTGTAGAAGGGAAAGGCAAAATGCCGGCGGGTGTGTTCAAAGGAAATGATAAGCAGCTCGAAGAACTTGCAAAATTTATTTCTGAAACAACCGCAAAATAACGTATTGTGAATTGTCAAATGGAAGGATATACTTTTATTATCAAAAGCTGACCCGGCGTCAGCTTTTTTATATGGACATATTATTTTTACAGACTGAGAGTTGATTCGATGTGAAATGGTTTCAATATGTATTAGGGCAGCGGCCGATGCTTATTCTTGTCTTAGCCATTAATTTTCTGGGAACGGTTTACGGCTACTATTGGTACTTGCCGCAGCTTCTGGAGACACCGGCCCGTTTCCTGATTTTTGTTCCGGACAGTCCGACAGCAACGTTTTTCTTTCTGTTTGTGCTGCTTGCCTTTCTCATGAAACGGAATGCTCCGCTCTTTGAGGCGCTTGCGCTAGTTACCCTCGTAAAGTATGGCCTATGGGCGGTAGCTATGAATTTTCTTGTGCTTGCAGTAACTGGTGACTTGCCATGGGAGGGCTACATGCTAATTGCTTCGCATTTTGCAATGGCAGTTCAAGGCGTATTATACAGTCCGTATTTTCGTTTTTCATTTTGGCATCTTGCAATTGCTGCAGTTTGGACACTGCATAACGATGTCATTGACTACTTGTTTAATATGATGCCGCGGTATTCTATGCTTTCTGATTATATGACTGAAATAGGATACGGAACATTTTGGCTAAGCATCTTTTCAATCGCGCTCGCTTACTTTCTTGTGGTCTCGAAAAAGCAAACGAAGCTTGAGCTGATGTAAAGACAATGTTGGTCTATCCTTGTCCCTTTCTTCATATTCTGTAAGGAGAGAGAGTGGGAGGGACCTGCATGAAACGAAAGCTGACGATCTGTTTGTTGATTGCACTTATTTTTTATAATGGAAATGCCAAGGCTGCAGAGCGGGGAAGCCTCGAGGAATTGAATGATTTATCCGATACAGTCTTTCAAATGACCCGACAGGCGAAATATGAAGAGGCGCTACAAGTCTTGGAGTATTTTGAAAAAACATTAAAATCCGCTGAGAAAAAACAGCAAGACCCCATGCTAACGGGAGCCCAAATCCGTCAAATCACATTGGGCTATAATGATATGGTTCGGAGTTTAAAGCAAGCTGATACATCAGACACACAAAAACTCAGAGCAGCCGCGCAGTTCAGAATGCTGATGGATGCGGTTGACAATCGGTCTGACCCGCTTTGGGGCTCACTGGAAAAACCGATTATGGAAGCTTTTACTGAACTGAAGCGAGATGTCCAAAAGAATGGAAGCACAAGCTTTCATGAAAAATGGAATGAATTTATCAGTTTATATGACTTGATTTACCCCAGTCTTACAATCGATGTATCAGAGGATCAGCTTGAAACAGTCGGAAAACATATAGATGTTATTGAGCAAGAGGAATTTCAGCAAATGACAGAGAGCACGAAGCTTGAACGGCTTTCCCTTCTTCAGCATGACCTGAAAAATGTGTTTGACAGGGTGGAGGAGGATGATGCCGATCCGTCTTTACTCTGGGTGATCATTACAACCGGCAGTATCATCATTACTGCTCTCACCTATGTCGGTTACAGAAAGTACAAGGCGGAAAAAAACAAGCTGAAAAAAAGGGACTACCCTAAATAAGGATGAGGGGCGGCGGTCAGCCGCCTTTTTTCTATTACATGTCAGCGCGGAAGCGGATTTTTATTTTCATCAAGCGTAAATCCTTCTCCGAGCACATCGTGAACATCGCTTACCGCTACAAAGGCATGGGGATCAATGGAGTTAATCACGCTTTTCAGCATCACCAATTCGTTTTTCGGCACCACACAATAAAGTACATCTATATCCTCTTTTGTGTAGGAACCTTGTCCTTTCAAAATGGTGACGCCCCGTTCCATTTCTTCAAGAATCTTTTTCTGAATCTGGTCGTTTTTCGAAGAGATGATCGTAGCGCCTTTAGCAGCGTATCCGCCTTCCTGAATAAAATCGATTAATCTTGCCGCTACAAATACAGCTACCAGCGTATACATCGCTTCTTTATAGGAGAGATAAGTAAGCAAAGACAAAATGATGACGCAGGCATCGAAAGCAAACATCGTTCTGCCCATCGGGATCCCAAAATACTTATTCACTAAACGTGCGATGATATCAACACCGCCTGTCGTACCGCCGAACTTAAAAATAATACCTAGTCCGGCTCCGATGAATACGCCGGCAAACAAAGCGGCGAGCGCTAAGTCGTGCTGAAGGGGCATATGGATTTCATATCGCTGAAAGATGCTGAGGAACAAAGACAAGGCTACAGTGCCGACAAGGGTATAAACAAACATTGTCCTGCCGAGCAAACGCCAGCCAATAAAAAAAATCGGAATGTTCAACACCAGGTTCGAGATAGAGGGGCTGATGTGGAAAAGGGCATAAAGCAAAAGTGTAATACCTGTAAAACCGCCCTCAGCCAGATTGTTCTGCATATTGAAATGAACCAAGCCAAATGAAAAAATTGCCGCTCCGATTAAAATAAAAAATATGTTTTTTAATCTAATTTCTCCAAGCATCACACAAAACCCCTTTTCCTTCCATTAGATAGCGTTTATATTATAGTGGATGAAAAAGAAAACAGCAAACGTGCTTAAACATTTGTCAAACGTATCTGAATTAGCTAACATGTAAGAGGATGATAGGAGGTTTCGTTCAGTGAGTGATAAAACAATGAAAGACATACAGGCTGAAGTAGACCGTTACATCGGCCAATTTAAAGAAGGATATTTTAGCCCGCTGGCCATGATGGCGAGGCTGACTGAAGAACTGGGCGAGCTTGCCAGAGAAGTGAATCACCGTTATGGAGAAAAACCAAAAAAAGCGACTGAAGATGATAAAAGCATGGAAGAGGAAATGGGCGATGTGCTATTTGTATTGGTTTGTTTAGCCAACTCTCTTGATATCTCTTTAGAGGAAGCCCACGACAGAGTCATGCATAAATTTAATACAAGAGATAAAGATCGCTGGACCAGAAAAGAAGAAGGAAAGTAGAGGAGATCGAGATGTCAAACGAAACAATTAAAGTAGTCATTGCGGGACCGCGTGGAAGAATGGGGCAGGAAGCTGTTAAATTGGCAGAACGAACACCTCATTTTGACCTTGTCGGGGCCATAGACCATACATACGATCAGCAAAAATTATCTGATGTGATGCCTGTTGAGTCAGATGCTTTCATTTATACAGATATCCATACCTGCTTTACAGAAACACAACCGGATGTCTTGATTGATTTAACAACGCCCGAAATCGGAAAAGTACATACAAAAATTGCATTAGAGCACGGAGTCCGTCCAGTTGTCGGAACAACCGGCTTCTCAGAAGCTGATTTAAAAGAGCTCACGTCTTTAACAGAAGAAAAAGGGATCGGAGCCATCATCGCGCCAAATTTTGCGCTCGGTGCGATACTAATGATGAAATTTTCAAAAATGGCGGCCAACTATTTTGAGGATGTTGAGATTATTGAGCTTCATCATGACCAGAAGCTTGACGCACCAAGCGGAACTGCGCTTAAAACAGCGGAAATGATTTCAGAAGTCCGTAAAGAAAAGCAGCAAGGACATCCGGATGAAAAAGAAATTCTCCCAGGAGCAAGAGGAGCGGAGCAAAACGGCATTCGCTTGCACAGCGTCCGTCTTCCGGGACTGATCGCGCATCAGGAGGTCATGTTCGGCATGGATGGCCAAACGCTCCAGATACGCCATGATTCTTATAACCGTGCTTCTTTCATGTCAGGCGTTAAACTGTCAGTCGAACAAGTCATGAAGATTGATCAGCTTGTGTACGGTTTAGAAAATATCATTGATTAGACGGGGGGATAAACAATGAAAATTGCTTTGATCGCGCATGACAAGAAAAAACAGGATATGGTTCAATTTACGACTGCCTATCGGGATATTTTAAAGAATCATGATCTATACGCAACCGGAACCACAGGGTTGAAAATTCAAGAGGCGACAGGTCTTCAAATTGAACGTTTTCAATCCGGCCCTTTAGGGGGAGACCAGCAAATCGGAGCACTGATCGCTGCCAATGCACTCGATCTTGTCATTTTTTTGCGCGACCCGCTGACCGCGCAGCCGCATGAACCGGATGTCTCGGCATTAATCCGGTTATGTGATGTATATTCCATTCCGCTCGCCACAAATATGGGTACTGCGGAAATTCTCGTCCGTACACTTGATGAAGGTGTTTTCGAATTCCGTGACCTTCTTCGGGGAGAAGAGCCGAATGTATAATGCTGACGTTCTTGCTTTTGGCGCCCACAGTGATGATGTCGAGATCGGAATGGGCGGCACAATAGCGAGGTTTGTCAAACAGGAAAAAAAAGTAATGATATGCGATTTGACAGAAGCGGAACTCTCTTCTAACGGTACGGTCAGTTTGCGTAAAGAAGAAGCAGCTGAAGCAGCCCGCATATTAGGCGCAGATAAAAGAATTCAGCTAACGCTTCCAGACCGCGGCCTAATAATGAGTGATCAGGCAATTCGGTCGATTGTCACTGTCATCAGAACCTGCCGCCCAAAAGCGGTTTTTATGCCGTATAAAAAGGATCGCCATCCGGATCACGGCAATGCGGCTGCACTGGTGGAAGAAGCGATCTTTTCCGCCGGAATCCATAAATATAAAGACGAAAAAAGCCTTCCGGCGCATAAAGTCAGCAAGGTTTACTATTATATGATAAATGGTTTTCATCAGCCGGATTTTGTCATTGATATCTCGGATACAATAGAGGCAAAGAAACAAAGCCTCAACGCCTACAAAAGCCAGTTTATCCCGTCAAAGGATTCCGTTTCTACTCCTCTGACGAATGGGTATATTGAGATCGTTGAAGCGAGAGAAAAGCTTTACGGTAAAGAAGCGGGCGTGGAGTATGCCGAAGGATTCTTTTCCAAACGGATGCTGATGCTTGATCATGATGTGCTTGGGGGCGAACAATGAGAAAACTAAAAATAGGAATCACATGCTATCCGAGCGTTGGAGGCTCAGGTATCATTGCGACAGAACTGGGGAAGCAGCTTGCTGAAAAGGGACATGAAATCCATTTCATCACATCAAGCATTCCGTTTAGACTGAATACATATCATCCCAATATTCATTTTCATGAAGTTGAGGTTAATCAATATGCTGTTTTTAAGTATCCTCCGTATGATTTGACATTGGCAAGCAAAATCGCAGAGGTGGCGGAACGGGAGAATTTAGACATTATCCATGCTCACTATGCTCTCCCGCATGCCGTTTGCGCCTATCTTGCAAAACAAATGCTGAAACGCAATATCGGCATTGTTACAACTTTGCATGGCACGGATATCACAGTGTTAGGTTATGATCCGTCTCTAAAAGATCTGATCCGTTTTGCTATTGAGTCATCAGACAGGGTGACTGCCGTCTCCTCAGCGCTTGCGGCTGAAACGTACGATTTAATTAAACCGGAGAAAAAAATTGAAACGATTTATAACTTTATAGACGAGCGCGTGTATCTGAAGAAAAACACAGCGGCGATTAAAGAGAAACATGGAATTTTACCAGATGAAAAAGTCGTCATCCATGTGTCCAACTTCAGAAAGGTTAAACGCGTGCAGGATGTCATCCGTGTGTTCCGCAATATCGCTGGCAAAACGAAAGCGAAGCTGCTTTTAGTCGGAGACGGTCCGGAGAAATCGACAGCCTGCGAGCTTATCAGAAAATATGGCTTGGAAGACCAAGTCTTAATGCTTGGAAATCAAGACCGTGTTGAAGAGCTTTATTCTATTAGCGATTTGAAGCTGCTGCTATCTGAAAAAGAAAGCTTTGGCCTTGTCCTGCTTGAAGCGATGGCTTGCGGAGTGCCTTGTATCGGAACAAATATTGGCGGTATCCCTGAGGTTATTAAAAACAATGTGAGCGGATTTTTGGTGGATGTCGGTGATGTTGCGGACGCAACAGCCCGCGCGATGAGCATTTTAGAAGATGAACAGCTAAGCAATCGTTTTACAAAGGCGGCAATAGAGATGCTTGAAAATGAATTTTCTTCCCAAAAAATTGTCAGCCAGTATGAACAGATTTATGCCGATTTAGCAGAACCGGAGTGATCACATGGAAAAAGTTTTTATCAAAGCACTTCCCGTGCTCCGCATCTTAATCGAAGCGGGCCATCAGGCTTATTTTGTCGGGGGCGCAGTTCGTGACAGCTATATGAAACGAACGATCGGAGATGTCGATATCGCGACAGATGCGGCACCTGATCAAGTAGAACGGCTGTTTCAGCGGACTGTTGATGTAGGCAAAGAGCACGGGACCATTATTGTGCTCTGGGAGGATGAAACCTATGAAGTCACGACATTCCGGACTGAATCTGATTATGTTGATTTCAGAAGACCGTCAGAAGTGCAATTTATCTCATCATTAGAAGAGGATCTAAAACGCAGAGATTTAACGATCAATGCGATGGCCATGACAGCGGACGGGAAGGTGCTTGATTATTTTGGCGGCAAGAAAGATATTGATCAGAAAGTGATTCGAACCGTTGGAAAGCCTGAGGATAGATTTCAAGAGGATGCGCTTCGTATGCTGAGAGCCGTACGCTTTATGAGCCAGCTTGGCTTTACGCTTTCACCGGAAACAGAAGAAGCCATTGCGAAAGAAAAATCACTCCTCTCCCATGTTTCAGTCGAACGAAAAACGATAGAGTTCGAGAAATTGCTGCAGGGAAGAGCTTCTCGCCAGGCGCTTCAAACACTCATTCAAACGAGATTGTATGAAGAGCTTCCTGGTTTTTATCATAAACGAGAAAACCTGATTTCAACGAGTGAGTTTCCATTCTTCTCTTTAACATCCCGTGAGGAGCTTTGGGCTGCTCTTTTAATTAACCTTGGCATAGTTTTGAAAGACGCGCCCCTTTTCCTGAAAGCCTGGAAGCTCCCGGGAAAAGTGATCAAGGAAGCCATTCACATTGCCGATACGTTTGGCCAGAGCCTTGACGCAATGACAATGTACAGAGCTGGGGAAAAAGCACTGCTCTCAGCGGCCAAAATATCGCAGCTTCGGCAAAACGAAAAACTGGATGAAAAGAAACTGAAGGACATTCAGTACGCTTATCAAAACCTGCCGATCAAAAGCCTTAAGGATCTTGATATCACGGGTAAGGACTTGCTTGTGCTTCGAAACCGGCCGGCCGGAAAATGGGTGTCGGAAGAATTACAGCGGATCGAGCAGGCTGTTGTGACAGGGAAGCTCTCCAATCAAAAGAAACACATAGAGGAGTGGCTGAAGACATGCGGTCAACATTAAGAAAAGACCTTATTGAATTATTTTCTCAGGCCGGCAATGAATTTATTTCCGGCCAAAAAATCAGTGATGCTCTCGGCTGTTCAAGAACTGCTGTGTGGAAGCATATTGAAGAGCTTCGGAAAGAGGGTTATGAAGTAGAAGCCGTTAGAAGAAAAGGATATCGGCTCATCAAAAAGCCCGGAAAACTCAGTGAAAGCGAAATTCGTTTTGGATTAAAAACGGAAGTGATGGGCCAGCATCTTATTTATCATGACGTTCTTTCAAGCACGCAAAAAACGGCTCATGAGCTCGCGAATAATAACGCACCGGAAGGCACCCTCGTGGTGGCTGACAAACAAACAGCCGGAAGGGGCCGAATGTCTAGGGTATGGCATTCTCAAGAAGGAAACGGCGTTTGGATGAGCCTGATTTTGCGGCCTGACATTCCGCTCCAAAAAACACCGCAGCTGACTCTGCTTGCTGCAGTAGCTGTTGTGCAGGGAATAGAAGAGGCAGCAGGCATCCAAACGGATATTAAATGGCCAAATGATATTTTGATTAACGGAAAAAAAACAGTTGGCATCCTAACGGAAATGCAGGCTGAAGAAGACCGCGTACGTTCAGTGATCATTGGGATCGGCATTAACGTTAACCAGCAGCCTAATGATTTTCCAGATGAATTGAAGGACATCGCGACAAGCCTCAGCCAAGCTGCTGGGGAAAAAATTGATCGGGCCGGCGTCATCCAGCATATTTTACTATGCTTTGAGAAACGGTACCGGGATTATATGACGCACGGATTTACGCCGATTAAGCTTTTATGGGAAAGCTATGCGCTCGGTATTGGCACTAATATGAGAGCCAGAACGTTAAACGGAACCTTTTACGGTAAGGCGTTAGGTATAAATGATGAAGGCGTTCTGCTTTTAGAAACGAACGAAGGCATTAAAAAAATCTATTCTGCCGATATCGAATTGGGCTAATGTGTTGGTACAAGCCCGTTGATTTTGGTATACTTCCATTGGGCAGTATCGCCTGCGAACTGCACCTATTATTAAAATAGATAGACATTGCAGCAGTCTGCCTTGATCCAAAAAAGGACTGGGACAGAGGGATGAAACTCGCCGAACTTTAGAAAGTGAAGAATCCTTCTCGTTGTAACGGAAGGTTTTTTGGCTTGCAGAAGAAAACGGCAGATCATCTCCTCTAAACATGAGGAGGAGAAAACATGAAAACAAAACTGGATTTTCTAAAAATGAAGGAGTCTGAAGAACCGATTGTCATGCTGACCGCTTATGATTATCCGGCAGCTAAACTTGCTGAACAAGCGGGAGTTGACATGATTTTAGTCGGTGATTCACTTGGAATGGTCGTCCTCGGCCTTGATTCAACTGTCGGTGTGACAGTTGCGGACATGATCCATCATACAAAAGCCGTTAAAAGGGGTGCGCCGAATACCTTTATTGTGACAGATATGCCGTTTATGTCTTATCACCTGTCCAAGGAAGAAACGCTGAAAAATGCAGCGGCTATCGTTCAGGAAAGCGGAGCTGACGCACTGAAGCTTGAGGGCGGAGAAGGCGTGTTTGAATCCATTCGCGCATTGACGCTTGGAGGCATTCCAGTAGTCAGTCACTTAGGTTTGACACCGCAGTCAGTCGGCGTACTGGGCGGCTATAAAGTACAGGGCAAAGACGAACAAAGCGCCAAAAAATTAATAGAAGACAGTATAAAATGCGAAGAAGCAGGAGCTATGATGCTTGTGCTGGAATGTGTGCCGGCAGAACTCACAGCCAAAATTGCCGAGACGCTAAGCATACCGGTCATTGGAATCGGGGCTGGTGTGAAAGCAGACGGACAAGTTCTCGTTTATCATGATATTATTGGCCACGGTGTTGAGAGAACACCTAAATTTGTAAAGCAATATACGCGCATTGATGAAACCATCGAAACAGCAATCAGCGGATATGTTCAGGATGTAAGACATCGTGCTTTCCCTGAACAAAAGCATTCCTTTCAAATGAACCAGACAGTGCTTGACGGCTTGTACGGGGGAAAATAAGATGAGACAGATTACTGATATTTCACAGCTGAAAGAAGCCATAAAACAATACCATTCAGAGGGCAAGTCAATCGGATTTGTTCCGACGATGGGGTTTCTGCATGAGGGGCATTTAACCTTAGCAGACAAAGCAAGACAAGAAAACGACGCCGTTATTATGAGTATTTTTGTGAATCCTGCACAATTCGGCCCTAATGAAGATTTTGAAGCATATCCGCGCGATATTGAGCGGGATGCAGCTCTTGCAGAAAACGCCGGAGTCGATATTCTTTTTACGCCAGATGCTCATGATATGTATCCCGGTGAAAAGAATGTCACGATTCATGTAGAAAGACGCACAGACGTGTTATGCGGGCGCTCAAGAGAAGGACATTTTGACGGGGTCGCGATCGTACTGACGAAGCTCTTCAATCTAGTCAAGCCGACTCGTGCCTATTTCGGTTTAAAGGATGCGCAGCAGGTAGCTGTTGTTGATGGCTTAATCAACGACTTTTTCATGGATATTGAATTGGTTGCTGTTGATACGGTCAGAGAGGAAGACGGCTTAGCCAAAAGCTCTCGCAATGTATACTTAACTGCTGAGGAAAGAAAAGAAGCGCCTAAGCTGTATCGGGCCCTTCAAACAAGTGCAGAACTTATCCAAGCCGGTGAAAGAGATCCTGAAGCGGTGATACAAGCTGCAAAAGAAATCATTGAAACGACAAGCGGAACCATAGACTATGTAGAGCTTTATTCCTATCCGGAACTCGAGCCTGTGAATGAAATTGCTGGAAAGATGATTCTCGCTGTTGCAGTTGCTTTTTCAAAAGCGCGTTTAATAGATAATATCATTATTGATATTCGAGAAATGGAGAGAATATAATATGTATCGAACAATGATGAGCGGCAAACTTCACAGGGCAACTGTTACGGAAGCAAACCTAAACTATGTGGGAAGCATTACAATTGATGAAGATCTCATTGATGCTGTGGGAATGCTTCCTAATGAAAAAGTACAAATTGTGAATAATAATAATGGAGCACGTCTTGAAACGTATATTATTCCTGGTAAACGGGGAAGCGGCGTCATATGCTTAAACGGTGCAGCCGCACGCCTTGTGCAGGAAGGAGATAAGGTCATTATTATTTCCTACAAAATGATGTCTGATCAAGAAGCGGCAAGCCACGAGCCGAAAGTGGCTGTTCTGAATGATCAAAACAAAATTGAACAAATGCTGGGGAACGAACCAGCCCGTACAATTTTGTAGAAGAAAAGCCCCCTTTATCGGGGGTTTTCTTTTAAGATTTTGAGAGTAAAACGGTTTTGCCGCTCCATTTCCGTACAAAACGTGTTACACTTTTGTCGTATGCAAGAATTGAGGTGTCCATTTTAATGAATAAGCAACGGTTCGTTGTTATAGATGTAGAGACAACAGGGAATTCGCCGAAGAAAGGCGATAAAATCATACAAATCGCAGCGGTTGTAATCGAAAATGGACAAATTACTGAGCGGTTTTCAAAATACATTAATCCAAATAAATCAATCCCTGTTTTTATTGAGCAGCTTACTGGAATCTCTAATCAAATGGTAGAGAATGAACAGCCATTTGAAGCAGTTGCTGAAGAAGTATTCCAATTGCTTGACGGCGCTTATTTTGTCGCCCACAATATCCATTTTGACCTTGGATTTGTCAAGTATGAGCTACATAAGGCGGGCTTTCAGCTCCCAGATTGTGAAGTGCTTGATACTGTCGAGCTCTCACGCATTGTTTTTCCGGGATTTGAAGGGTATAAGCTGACGGAATTAAGCGAGGAGCTTCAGCTGCGGCATGATCAGCCGCACCGGGCTGACAGCGATGCTGAAGTGACAGGGCTTATTTTTTTGGAAATCCTTGAAAAGCTGCGGCAGCTTCCTTATCCGACATTAAAGCAGTTAAGAAGGCTTTCGCAGCATTTCATCAGTGATCTGACGCATTTGTTGGATATGTTCATTAATGAAAACAGACATACCGAGATACCGGGCTATACGCGCTTTTCTTCGTTTTCTGTCAGAGAACCTGAAGCTATCGATGTTCGTATAAATGAGGACGAGAACTTCTCATTTGAGATCGAAAGCTGGGAAGCGGGAAATGAAAAAGCGCTGTCAGAGTTAATGCCTGGGTATGAAAAAAGAGACGGCCAAATGATGATGATGAGAGAGGTGGCTGATGCGTTTGCCAATCGTGAGCATGCGCTGATTGAAGCTCCTCCGGGCATCGGAAAAACGATTGGTTATCTTATTCCGGCTGCGCTTTTTGCCAAGAAATCAAAAAAGCCGGTCATAATCAGCACGTATTCGACGCTTTTACAGCAGCAGATTCTCACAAAGGATTTGCCGATTGTCCAAGATCTGTTTCCATTTCCGGTAACAGCGGCGATTTTAAAAGGGCAATCGCATTATTTATGCCTGTATAAATTTGAGCAGGTGCTTCATGAAGAAGATGATAATTATGATGCCGTACTGACGAAGGCACAGCTTCTCGTTTGGCTGACAGAGACAGATACAGGAGATGTAGCGGAACTGAATTTGCCTTCAGGCGGAAAATTGCTGTGGGACAGATTGGCTTATGACGATGACTCCTATAAAAGAAGTCGCAGTGAGCATGTGATCGGTTTTTACGAGCGGGCCAAACAGATTGCTATGCGCTCCGATTTGGTGATCACTAATCACTCCCTTTTGCTGACCGATGAAGGCAGTCAGAAAAAAAGGCTTCCCGAAAGCGGCACATTTATTATTGATGAAGCACACCATTTTGAACGTGCGGCAAGCGAACATTTAGGGAAAAGAGCCACGTACATAGAATTGCATACGAAATTGAGCAGAATCGGCACTCTGAAGGAGCAGGGACTTCTAAAAAAGATGAGACAGCTATTCCAGCGAAACAGCCTGCCGGTTGATTCATTTTTCGAATTGGAAGAGTGGCTTCAGCACGTTCAAGCAGAAAGTGATGCTTTCTTCAGCTCTGTACATTCTTTTGTCAAACGAAGAAAACCTAAAGAAGACTTGAACCGTCTAGTGTTTAAGGTGAACAAAGAAAGCCAGGATAAAAGCTGGTCGATCTTAACGGATGGTGCGGAGAGGCTTTGTTCCATGCTGACACATTTGCAGCAGCTTTTTGAGGCGCAGTCATCCCTGATGGAAAAACATTTGAAGGGTATGAAGAGCAAAACCGTCTTTTTAGCCGATGAATACCAAAGAAGCATGAAAGGCTTGCAGCATTACTGTCAGACGTTGCAGAAGCTCTTCTTTGGGTCTGATGACGATGAAGCGGTTTGGATTGAAATAGATGCAAAGGGTGCGAAAAATGCAGTGGCCATTTACGCACAGCCTCTTGAACCTGGTGAACTTCTGGCTGATCAGTTTTTCGCGCGCAAAAATAGTGTGGTGCTGACATCTGCAACCCTTACAGTCGAAGGTTCTTTTCAATTTATGATTGAACGACTGGGACTGAGTGACTTTTTCCCGCG
This sequence comes from Bacillus sp. FSL L8-0358, assembly GCF_038593095.1. NCBI lineage: Bacteria > Bacillati > Bacillota > Bacilli > Caryophanales > Bacillaceae > Bacillus > Bacillus sp. FSL L8-0358. The sequence continues at coordinate 2,216,221 of NZ_CP151962.1, read as the reverse complement.
GACAATGAGAATTGAGTCACCCTTTTCTTATGATGAGCGTATGCAGGTGATGATTCCAAAGGAAATGAAATCAATTCAGGATACAGGGCAACCTGAATTTATACAGGATACAGCCCGTTATATCGAACTGATGGCAAAGGAAAAACAGCCTAAAATCCTTGTGCTGTTTACATCCCATGATATGCTGAAAAAGGTTCACCAGGAGCTTAAGCATAACATGAGTGCTTCCGGCATTCAGCTCTTGGCACAAGGGATTACAGGCGGAAGTCCCGGCAAACTGATGAAGACTTTTAAAACATCCAATCAGGCGATCCTGCTCGGAACAAATCATTTTTGGGAAGGCGTTGATTTCCCTGGTGATGAGCTGACAACAGTAATGATCGTGAGGCTCCCATTCCGGTCCCCTGATCACCCGCTTCATGCTGCAAAATGTGAGCTTGCCCGCAAAAAAGGAAAGAATCCGTTTCAAACAGTGTCATTACCGGAAGCTGTGCTGACCTTCAGGCAAGGAATCGGACGCTTGCTGCGTTCTGCGGGAGACAAAGGAACGATTATGATATTGGACAGACGGATTAAAACCGCTGGTTACGGCCGGCTGTTTCTTGATGCCTTGCCGACAACCTCAGTATCCGAAATGACTGACAGCGAGCTTGAAGCTTATGTTGCAGGGGAAAAAGAATAAAAGCCGCTTAAAGCGGCTTTTGCGGTGTGGGAGTAGGATGGTGTTTTATTTAAAAGCGGATTTCCCGCTCTGTGATACTAGTATGGCGTGTCCTGAAATGGAGTATGACTAACAATATTTGTTCAAACTGGAGGATGAAAAAATGGAAAGTAAAATCGAAATTCTTTCAACAATTAATGTAGAGCATTCTGATGATCTGTATAAAATTGTGGACACATTGAATCGTACACTGAAAAGAGACAATCTGATGTTCGGCCTTGCGCTGGATGAAGAAAACAAAAACCAAGCCGTTTTTACCATTTATCGTACGTAGGTGAGAAGATGAGAAAAAAAGCATTAATATTTACCGTCATTTTTGGTATTATTTTTTTAGCAGTACTTCTTGTCTCGGCAAGCATTTATAAATCAGCCATGGCACAAAAGGAAGAGGGGCATGAAGCAGCAGCTGCTGAAGCTAAAAAAGAAACCGATCTCGCCAATGTTGATCAAGTCGAAACATTTGTCGGAAAAGAAAAATATTATGTTGTAAAGGGAACGGATAAAAAAGGCACTGCAATATATGTCTGGGTTCCTGCTGATAAAAAAGCAAAAATTCTCTCAAAAGAAGCGAAAGAGGGAATCTCTGAAGACAAAGCGGCGAAAATCATAAAGGATGAAGGGCTGGTTTCAAAGCAAAAAGAGGTTCATCTGGCAAGAGAAGGAAACGTCCTGCTTTGGGAAGTGACGTACTTAGACAAAGAAGGGCAATACAGTTTAAGTTATGTGGACTTTACAACTGGAAAGATTCTCAAAAATATCACGCCTTAAGACGAATTAGGGGGAGTTCAAGTTGAAACTGGCAAAAAGAGTATCCGCATTAACACCATCAACCACACTGGCAATCACAGCGAAAGCGAAAGAACTGAAAGCCGCAGGCCATGATGTCATCGGCTTAGGAGCAGGCGAACCTGACTTCAATACACCGCAGCATATTATTGATGCCGCTGTGCGTTCGATGAACGAGGGCCATACGAAATACACGCCTTCCGGTGGTTTGGCTGAACTGAAAAACAGCATTGCAGAGAAATTTAAACGCGACCAGAATATTGAATACAAACCGTCTCAAATTATTGTCTGCACTGGTGCCAAACATGCTCTGTATACCCTTTTCCAAGTGATTTTGGATGAAGAAGATGAAGTTATTATTCCAACGCCTTACTGGGTAAGCTACCCGGAGCAGGTGAAACTCGCTGGCGGAAAGCCTGTTTATGTAGAAGGGCTTGAGGAAAATCACTTCAAAATTTCGCCTGAGCAGCTGAAAAATGCAATTACGGAAAAAACAAAAGCAATCGTTATTAACTCTCCAAGCAACCCGACTGGTGTCATGTATACGAAAGAAGAACTATCTGCACTCGGTGAAGTGTGCCTTGAACATGATATCTTGATTGTGTCAGATGAAATTTATGAAAAACTTACATACGGCGGAAAGAAACATGTTTCCATTGCACAGCTGTCAGACAGACTGAAAGAACAAACGGTCATTATAAACGGCGTATCGAAGTCCCACAGCATGACAGGCTGGAGAATCGGTTATGCGGCAGGCTCTGAAGACATTATTAAAGCGATGACGAACCTTGCAAGCCACAGCACGTCAAACCCGACATCAATCGCACAATACGGAGCGATTGCGGCTTATAACGGGCCTTCTGAGCCATTGGAAGAAATGAGAGAAGCATTTGAACATAGATTAAATACGATCTATGCAAAGCTCATAGAAATCCCAGGGTTCAGCTGTGTGAAGCCGGAAGGTGCTTTTTACTTGTTCCCGAATGCAAAAGAGGCAGCTCAATCTTGCGGTTTCAAAGATGTAGATGAATTTGTTAAAGCGCTTCTCGAGGAGGAAAAAGTTGCGATTGTTCCAGGATCCGGATTTGGCTCTCCTGAAAATGTCCGTCTTTCTTATGCAACATCGTTAGATCTTCTTGAAAAAGCCATTGAAAGAATCAAGCGTTTTGTAGAAAAACATAGCTAACAGATCAAAAAGCGGCTGACAGAAAAGCCGCTTTTTATCTGCATTGACCCGGTTAGTTAAGAGCGGGTATAATAAAGTGATGATAAAAGAGTTCGCGGGGCATTGAGCTTCCGAATGTCTTTCTTGTTTTGGAGGGAAATATGTTGAAAACAACAATCAACCAAGTGTACAAGCACGTAGGTGAGGAAGTAACGATCGGAGCTTGGGTCGCTAATAAGCGTTCAAGCGGGAAAATTGCGTTTTTACAGCTTCGGGACGGTACCGGTTTTATTCAGGGTGTCGTAGTAAAAGCGGAAGTGGAAGAAAGCATTTTCCAAACAGCTAAATCAGTGACGCAGGAAACGTCGCTCTATATAAAAGGGATTGTCAAAGAGGACGAGCGTTCTCCGCTTGGATATGAACTTGCTGTGACAGATATTGAAGTCATTCACGAAGCGACCGATTATCCAATTACACCAAAAGAACACGGAACGGAATTTTTGATGGATCACAGACATTTATGGCTGCGTTCAAAGCGCCAGCATGCGATCATGAAAATCCGTAATGAAATCATTCGCGCGACTTACGAATTCTTTAATAACGAAGGCTTCGTAAAAGTGGATCCGCCGATTCTGACTGGAAGCGCACCTGAAGGAACAACAGAACTCTTTGCGACAAAGTACTTTGATGAAGATGCATATCTGTCTCAAAGCGGCCAGCTCTACATGGAAGCTGCGGCAATGGCTTTAGGAAAAGTATTCTCTTTCGGACCGACATTCAGAGCGGAAAAGTCTAAAACAAAGCGTCACTTAATCGAATTCTGGATGATCGAACCTGAAATGGCGTTTGTAGAATTTGAAGAAAACCTTCAAGTACAGGAAAATTACGTTTCTTTCATCGTGCAATCAGTTCTTAAAAATTGTAAAATTGAATTAAACACATTGGGAAGAGACACGTCAAAACTTGAGCAAATCAAAGCCCCGTTCCCAAGAATCACGTATGATGAAGCGATTGAATTTCTGAAAGAAAAAGGCTTTGACGATATCGAGTGGGGAGATGATTTCGGAGCGCCTCATGAAACAGCGATTGCTGAACACTATGACAAACCGGTATTCATCACTCGCTATCCGACGTCCTTAAAACCGTTCTATATGCAGCCGGCTTCTGACCGTGAGGACGTTGTGCTTTGCGCTGACTTGATTGCGCCGGAAGGCTATGGAGAAATCATCGGCGGGTCTGAACGGATTCACGATATGGAACTTTTGGAATCGCGTCTTAAAGAACATGGACTGGATTCTGACGCATATAAATGGTATGCTGAACTTAGAAAATATGGATCAGTTCCTCATTCCGGCTTCGGCCTTGGATTAGAGCGGACAGTAGCTTGGATCAGCGGAGCACCTCACGTTCGTGAAACGATTCCGTTCCCAAGACTGTTAAACCGTCTGTATCCGTAATACATTCAAATGAAACAAAAAAGAGTCTCCTGTAAGGGAGACTTTTTACAGTAAAGGGGCAATACAATCCTTTACAGTAAGAGGTGTGACGATGAAAAAACAGCAATTTATTGATATGCAGGAGCAGGGAACATCAACCATTCCCAATCTTCTGCTCACGCATTATAAACAGCTTGGGCTTAATGAAACAGAACTTATTCTGCTGTTAAAAATTAAAATGCATTTAGAAAAAGGATCATATTTTCCTACACCGAATCAACTGCAGGAAGGTATGTCAATTTCTGTTGAAGAATGCACAAACAGATTGCGGATGTTTATTCAAAAAGGCTTTCTGTTTATTGAAGAATGCGAGGATCAAAACGGCATCAAATTTGAGAAATATTCTCTTCAGCCTTTATGGGGGAAGCTGTACGAGTATATTCAGCTTGCACAGAATCAAACACAGGAAAGAAAAGCAGAAGGGGAACAAAAAAGCCTTTATACCATTTTTGAGGAAGAGTTCGCAAGGCCGTTATCGCCTTTGGAGTGTGAAACGCTGGCGATCTGGCAGGACCAAGATCAGCATGATGCACAACTGATCAAACACGCGTTAAAAGAGGCTGTACTATCAGGAAAACTCAGTTTCCGCTACATTGACCGCATTTTGTTTGAATGGAAGAAAAACGGGCTTAAAACTGTGGAGCAGGCAAAAATACACAGCCAAAAATTCCGGCGTGTACAAGCAAAGCAGAATGAACCGCAAAAAGAGTATAAAAGGCAGGTTCCTTTTTACAATTGGCTTGAACAATAAAGTGAAAAGGTGACAATCGTGTTAAATCTAAAACAAATTGAATTCTGTTTAGACAAGATAGGTGACATGTTTCCTCATGCGGAGTGTGAACTGGTTCATTCCAATCCTTTTGAATTAGTGGTGGCTGTTGCTTTATCTGCGCAATGTACAGATGCACTTGTAAACAGAGTGACCAAAACATTATTCCAAAAATACAAACGGCCGGAAGACTATTTGGCTGTTCCGCTGGAAGAGCTTCAGCAGGATATTAAATCAATCGGTTTATATCGTAATAAAGCGAAAAATATTCAAAAGCTGAGTAAAATGATTATTGAAGATTACGGCGGAGAAGTACCGAGAGACCGCGATGAGCTTGTCAAACTGCCAGGGGTCGGGAGAAAGACCGCAAACGTAGTGGTATCCGTTGCGTTTGGCGTGCCGGCCATTGCCGTAGATACCCATGTGGAGAGAGTCACCAAACGATTGGGCATTTGCCGGTGGAAGGACTCGGTGCTGGAAGTTGAAAAGACGCTGATGCGCAAGGTTCCCAAAGAAGACTGGTCCGTTACGCATCACCGGCTTATTTTCTTCGGCAGATATCACTGTAAAGCCCAATCTCCGCGCTGTGCGGAGTGCCCGCTGCTTTCTTTGTGCAGAGAAGGGCAGAAGAGGGATAAAAAAGGACTGGTGAAACGATGACGCAAGCAAAAGAAGTGTTGGCTTCCTATGAGCAATACTTGCGCAGTCTTGGCCAGAAGAGTTCCTCGGATATGAAGAAAACCTTGCAGACCAATCCCGTGTATTTTGATTTCTGCACGGAATTACAAGGCGATTTGCCATGGGAGGACAGCGGGAAATACGTTCCGCTTTTATTTGAAGTGTGGGATGACATCAAAGCATCACTTCTCCCAGTCTTTCAAACACGAAAATCGAGATGTGACCAAAACGAAATGTTAAAGGGCATTGTGTGTTTGCTGGCTTCGTTACATTGGACAGCAGGTGAGCCGGTGCAATCGCTCGATTGGCAAGAACTGAGGGAGAAATCATATCCCGCAAAGCCGATTAATTGGGCTGAACGAGTGGAATTTATTCTTCTTAAGCCGACCCAATACCATTGCTTTATTCAGCTTGATGAGCTGATTACCGAAATGAAAAAGCATTTTTATAAGTATCATGCGATGAATCGATAAAACCTCCTGTTAAAACGGGAGGTTTTTTATTGTGTACCAAAAAAGCCATCACCCCAAAGGTGACGGCTTTTTTGGTTAATTTGTTTTTTCAATTGATGATGAGTTTGTTTGTGTTTTATTAGATGTGTCTGTTTTATTTTTATTCGTGTCAGTACCTGTTGAGTCATTTGTATCTGAGTTCGAATCACCATCCGACGTATCCTGATTGTTGCTGTTATTACTGTTATTGTTATTACTATTGTTTGATTGGTCTTGGTTATTGTTGTCGGACGGATTGGTGTTCGTATTGTCTTGTTTTTTATCTTGATCGTTTGTTGAATCATCTGTCTGATCTTGATCCGTCTGACCGTCATCTTTTTGAGAATCATCAGTTTGTGTATCATCCTGAGTCTTCTCATCATCTTGTTTTTCATCATCCGTTTGTTGCTGGTCTTTTTTATCTTCATCGTCTTCAGCTTTTGGCACCTCATAGGATGTGGAAGCTGTACTTTTGCCATCATCACTGACGGCTGTTACTTCGAATTTGTATACAGATCCTGGCTGCACACCCGAAATGACTGCCTCTTTTGCAGAGCTGTTTTGAATTTCCGAGTAGCTGCCGCCGTCAACAGATTGCTTTACAGCAAAGGTCGCATCTCCGTCATAATTCCAGCTTAACGTTAAAGATTGATTGTCTTTATCGTATTTCACGTTTAAACCAGACAATTTAGCTGTTTCCTCTTTTTCTTCTTTCTCATATGTTTTAGAAACAGTAGAAGGAGCTGTGCCTTTAACAAAGTACTCTGTGAGCTTCTTATCGCTTGGCGTATTTGGCCCTGCCAGTTTTGCAGGATTTGAGCCTTTTTCTACAGAGGCTTCCACTACGCTGTCAGGTTTCTCAAATGATCCACTTCCGTCATCGACATCGGCGATGAGCTGGGCGAAGATGCGCTTTGCAATCTGTTGCTCTGTTTTATTTAAAGATTTTTTTCCTATCTTATTTTGAGAATCTACACCTGTCCAAACAGCAGCGGTATATTGAGGTGTATATCCTACAAACCAAGAATCTGGTACCCCGCCTTGTGCGATATTGTATTTTTGCATATCCGCTTCATCAAAGTTTGTTGTACCTGTTTTACCTGCAACTTCCACTCCCGGAACTTGTGCAAGCTGTCCAGTACCTGTTTTAACAGCTGTTTTCAGCATATCTGTAATCATAAACGCAGTATAATCGCTCATTGCTGACTTTGATTTTGGTGTTAAATCAAGCTTTGTGCCATCGTTAAATTCAATAGACTTTACAAAATGCGGTTCGTTATATGTTCCGTTATTTCCGAATGCACTGTATGCTCCAGCCATAGTTAGAGTAGAGACACCGGGATTACCTTCTCCGAATCCTCCGATAGAATATGATTCATACACTTTTTCTTTATTTAATCCGAGCCCCAGTCCATTAGCAAAATCAACTGCTGCATCTTTTCCGACTGCTTGGAATGCTTTTAGAGCCGGAATGTTACGTGATTGGGCGAGGGCTTCACGCATAGACATGACCCCTTTATAGGAACGGTCAAAGTCTCGAATAGGTGTTCCATCTGAATACGTGTAAGCTGAGTCATCAATTTGCTCGTAAGTTGACCATTTTTTATTTTCAATCACTGGACCGTAGTCGAGAATAGGTTTAATGGTAGACCCAGGCTGTCGCTGGGCTTGGGTCGCGTAATTATAGCCACCAACCGTAGAATCTCTTCCGGAGCCAATCGCCCGCACTTCTCCGGTTTTCGTATCGAGAAGGGTAACGCCGCCCTGCATGCCTTCAGTAAATCCGACGGTGTCTCCGTCCATTAATTCATCTAGTTTATCTTGTGCTTTTGTATCTAATGTCGTATAGATCTTTAATCCGTCAGCAGATGGATCGACATCAGATTTTTCATCAATTTCCTTCATAACCTCTTCAACAAATGCGCTGTATTTGTTTGTACTTGCTTTTTCATATTCCTTCTGTGACACGACGCCTTCGTCTTTCACTGCCACTTTTTTCGCTTTGTTATATTGAGAATCAGAAATAAATCCTTGTTTTTTCATCAGACTGAGTACGATGTTCCGTCGTTTTTCCGCTTTATCCGGGTTTTTAACGGGATTGTACGCTGTCGGGCTTTGCGGCATTCCTGCAAGCGTCGCAGCCTGTTCGACAGTCAATTTGCTTAAATCTGTAACGCCGAAAAATTCTTCCGCCGCTTTTCCGATACCGTATGCTCTAGGAGAAAAATAAATCCGGTTTAAATACATTTCTAAAATTTCATCTTTAGAGTAATTGCGCTCCAGCTGAATCGAAAGCCATACTTCCTGCACCTTCCGTTTCAACGTCTTCTGATGTGAAAGAAGGGAGTTTTTGACGACCTGCTGGGTGATCGTACTTCCGCCTTCAGCCCCGAAGCCGTCTTTAAAGTTGGCAACTAAAGCACCGCCGATACGGACAGGGTCAATCCCGTGGTGCTCATAAAAACGAGCGTCTTCTGTCGCGATAAAGGCTTCTTTTACAACATCGGGAATTTCATCTATCGAGACGTAGGTACGTTTTTCGGCGCCGACTTCGGCGATCTCTTTTCCATTTTTATCATAAATCGTTGATGAATAAGGCGTCTTCAATTTGCTTTCATCAAGGGACGGCGCATCAGAAACCATGACGGCAAATGTAACAGCACCGCCGACTACGCCTAAAACAAACAGAATGAGTAAAGTGAAAAGGGTCTTTTTAAACAATCCGCCCTTTTTTCGTTTCTTGCCTTTTTTCGGTGAAGGACTCGACTTGCTGTTCGCTTTTCGTCGAGCTTCACGGCTGTTAAATTGATCTGACATAACATCTCAACCTTTCGTTAATCAACCTTTCGCACCAGATGATGGCGAAAAATAAAGCTGTTCAATAATACTAATATAATCAATTCTGGGTGCGTATCCAAGAGAAATCGGATAAGCTGTTTCTTCCAACTCATCTTTTCGAATTGATTTTCTGCCGTTTTTTTCTTTTCTGTCCCAGAAATAAAACAGCTTATCGGCTTCCAAAAAATAAACCTGGTCGAAAGCGGATATAATAACAAAACAAATACCGTCTTGAGCCTTTACCTGCTTCATATGCTCGATTTGATGGTCATGAAAATTCTGCAGGGGGAAAGAGGTCTTGTTTTTCGTTTCTTTCGCCTCAAAATCAATATACCGCCCTTTGTAAATCCCATTGTAGTCTGTTGTCGATGATTGTTTAAAGTAAGCTTCTTTAATCACTGCGGCACTTCTTTTTGGATAATGGACATTTACAATTTGAACAGGTGTCGGCTTTTTGTGTATAACGGCAATTTGGTTTGTCAGATAATACTTATTCGTTTCGTTTAAGTCATCTTCGAGGGTCATTCCGCGATTACTGTAAGACGGGGCCCTTTTCTGACTGTTTTGGGATGAAACCGAATGTTTCGGCTGAAATGTTTTTCCGTTAGGATACCGAATCACTTTCTCATCCTCCTTATTAAACTAATCATGACGGAAGTGAATGAACGTGCAAGAACAACAGACCATCAGAAAGCTTCTGAGCCGGATTGAGCGGCAGACAAAAATAAAAAACGCGGATAACATTTCAAGAACAAATGCTTATAAAGCATTTTACGACCGTCATCCGGAAATCAAATGGTCGCTTTTGGCTTCTTTCGTTTCTCGTAATGCCGGCTGGTCAATGACTGACTTAAAAGGCAGTCTGTTTCAGCTTGGACTCCGTGAGAGACAGCAAGAATGGTTCTTTTTAGCCTATGAAAGAGCGAACTGGCTTATTTTTTCGGATGCCTATCCGCAGCTTCTTTTATACCACTGGTCAAAAAGAGTCGGGAAACCGCTGTTTCATCTTCTGCATGTGTTTGGCGTCTCACAATTTATGTCGGAAGAATGGACCCGTTTTTGGCATGAGCGAAATACGGAGCGGCTAATGTATGCCCTCATTATAAATGAACAAAACACTATCCAAACACCTATTATACAAAATCCTTCGTTTAAAAAGAATGTTTTTGACACGATTCCTTTTTATTTAAGTGACTGGTTTCATTTTAACACCGTTATTTTTCCTTCCTCAAATGGGTTTCTTTACGGCATTTCAGTGAAACGCTTTTCAAAGGCGGAGGAAAGGATAAGGCTGGGAAAGCAGCTGTCTCAATTGCTGTTCAAGCCAGAATTGTTCTCCTCTTTTTATCACTTTTTGCACACAGTGCCGCACTCAGGTTCACGTTTTGATATGGAAAAGATGATCGGGATTACAAAAAGAACATCTCCTATGCTAAGGACATGCTACCCTGAGTTAATCCACTCATTAGACGGAACGAAAACAGATTGGTTTCATGGAAAGATAAAGAAAACGTTCTTTAGGCGCGAGGAATTGCCGAAGCAGATTGAATTGACAGACTGGTATTTACATAAAAAGCGCCAGCTTCATGCGCTTTTCGCGGTGGAGCAGTGGCTGAAAAAATAAAGAAGCAAGGAAATTCCTTGCTTCTTACGTAGAAGGGCGGTTCGGGCCGCCTAATTTTTTATCTAAAGAATCGATTGCCTTTGATTCAGTCTTTTTTTGCTGGCCGGCTTTTTTCGGTCTTGTTTTCATACGGCACCTCCTCACAAGTATCGTTTGCATTAAGGAGGAGGATCATACAATTTTTGCGGGTGTTTTTGTCGAAAACTTCAGCTTTTCGTGGAATACCTGTTTGTTTGGCGATTTGCTTCTAGTTTTGTCATGAGGAAGGAAAGAGCCTTGAGAGCAAAGAATGTTAACCGGGAGAGACAAGGAAAGGGAGGTACACGAATGTCCGGTTATGTATGCAAGACAGATATTCTCCGTATGCTTTCTGATATAGAAGATGAATTAACGCGAGCTGAGCAAAGCCTGAATCATTCTGTAAATGCATTAGAGGCTGAGATGCAGGAAACGGAAAACGATCGCCTAAGTATGCTTGAAGAAGAAATCATAGATCTTCATATTTGTATAAATGAGCTGTATCAATCGCCTGAACACAGGTATGCGTTTGAGAAGGTATACCGCATCGGCTGAATTTGTGAGTGAAATTTGGTACGATAGGCATTGAGGTGAAAGGTATTGCTATCACAAACATTGCTGGAAATGACCGAGCAAATGATTGAAGTTGCTGAAAAAGGCGCTGATCGGTATCAGGAAGGAAAAAACAGTAATCATTCTTATGATTTTTTTGAGACGATAAAGCCTGCAGTTGAAGAGAATGATGAACTGGCGGCCCGCTGGGCAGAGGGTGCTCTTGAATTGATAAAAGTCCGCCGGCCAAAATATGTGCATAAAGAGCAAATTGAGACCGTAAAAGATAATTTCCTGGAATTGGTCCTTCAATCATATGTTCATCATATTCATAAAAAACGATTCAAGGACATCACTGAGTCAGTCCTTTATACATTGCACGCAGTAAAGGATGAAATTGCAAGAGAAGACAGCCGGTAAAAGGCTGTCTTCTTTTCGTTTTTATAGGGGGCCGGACGTTAATTCATCTCATATGCCGGGCTTTCTGCTCCATTTGCTTCGAGAACCTTCATACTGTTACGAAACTCAGTTATGCTGAGATGTCCTTGAATATAGAGGAACTTGGCAAAGTCCATCAGTTTATTCATACAGTCTGTTTCATATTTCTTCATTTCTGCAAAACGTTTGCTTAAGTATGATACGTTCATTATGGTGCATCCCCTCTCATCTGTATTGAAAATATGGTACCATAATGATTCGACTTTTTTCTGTTTTTAAAAAATTTAAACTTTCGACACAATTTGACAAATGCTAATCATCACTTGTGACACAAACAATAGAAGTCATTCATACATATATAGAAGAGAAATATGTTGTGTTTAGGGGGGAATCGCAATGAACAGGAGCTCTCGAAGCTATCCTGGGCAAATGGGCTATTATTATCCTCAGCAAATGCAAGGATATTATCAGCAGGCTGCACCCGGTTATTTAGAGCAACAACTGCCTCAGCAGCATTATGGACAGCAGGATTATTATCAGCCCTATGCTCCGATCCAGCCTATGCCTATGCAGCCGCCTGTATTTTCTAACCCTTATCCTATCCCAAGGCCTAATCAACAGCAGCCTTCGCAATTTCAAAGCATTATGTCGCAGTTCAAAAAAGCCAATGGGCAATTTGATTTTAATAAAATGATGGATACGACAGGTCAAGTAATGAGTGCAATGAATCAGGTCGGATCTTTAATAAAGGGATTTACCAGCTTTTTTAAATGATAGAAGCATGAATGAATCGTTCATTCATGCTTATTTTTTGGAAAGAAAAGTGTCATTGTCTGCTCGTTCCAAGACGTTTCCATATCTTCTTGGCGAACTTCATAAGGCAGCTGAACTGTTCTTGTCATGCTTGTAAAGGTAGCCTCATTTTGGTGTTTCTGTTTTTCTTGGAGTGTTACATGGAGATACCTCGATTTAACATCAACGACGATCTCGCCATCTCGAAACGTCGCCGGTATGGTAATATCGATATACAGCCCAGTATCTTTTTCTCTGACATGTATGGTCGTCTGCACATCCTTTAAACTCGAGTTGATCAGGTTCTGAAATCCGTTTATAAGGTTGCCGAACGCTGAGGATTGAAAAAGAGTGTCGATTGCCTCCGTTATGATTTCTTCTTTCTTTTGCAGTTCGTTCTTTTTGTCATCATAGAATTCCAATTTCGCCACCGCCTTTTTTAACCAGATTATGCGTCTATGCCAGATGTTGTTATAAATTGAAGCAAAATTGAAAGTGTGGTTAAATAGTGGTGAATGAAGGGATAACGGTTGAAGTGAATGAGAAGGGAGAAAATACATTGCTGAAAAAATTATTCGGAATGGGCAAAACTCAGGAAAAGGTGACAGAAGAGGTTATTTATTCTCCGGCAGACGGTACAGTAATGGACCTGTCAGATGTGCCGGACCCTGTTTTTTCACAGAAAATGATGGGAGAAGGAATAGCGGTAGAACCTTCTAGCGGTGAAATCGTTTCTCCCGCTGAAGGTGAAGTCATTCAGATTTTCCACACCAAACACGCCGTTGGCATTCGGACTCGCTCGGGAATTGAGCTGTTAATTCATGTCGGGCTGGAGACAGTCAATATGAACGGAGAAGGATTTACTGCCCACATTAAAGAAGGGGATAAAGTGAAGGTCGGTGACCCGCTGATTACATGTGATTTGGAATTAATAAAAGAAAAAGCGAGCAGCACAGTCATCCCAATCGTTATAATGAATGGTGAGGCTGTAGGATCAATTGTACCGGCAGGCGAAAAGGCTGCTCGTAAAGGCGAATCAAAGCTCCTTACAATAAAAGCGAAATAAGCAGGGCGTATGCCTTGCTTTTTTTATTCAACTGTATAAAATTTGCACCTAGCCATGCAAACAAATATTCGGTAAACTGTACTTGACAAAGAGGTGTAAAGAATGAAAAAGAAATCACTGACTGAACTCATTTCTGATTTAAAAGGAAATGAAAACGTTGTGAATTGGCATGAAATTGAGCCTCGGGAAGCAAAAACAAGGCCTATGCCCGAAAGTATAGACGAGAGAATCAAAGCGGCCCTTTCGAAAAGGGGCATTGATGAACTATATACTCACCAATATTCCGCTTTTCAATATGTGCAAAAAGGAGAGAGCATCGTTACCGTAACGCCAACAGCATCAGGAAAAACGTTATGCTACAACCTCCCAGTCCTGCAGTCCATCGCCCAAGATGAAACAAACCGGGCGTTATATTTATTTCCGACTAAAGCGCTGGCACAAGACCAAAAGAGCGAGTTAAATGAAATTATTGATGAAATGGGCATTGATATTAAAAGCTTTACATATGACGGGGATACGTCTCCGGCAATCAGACAAAAGGTGAGAAAAGCAGGTCATATTGTCATTACAAACCCCGATATGCTGCATTCTGCCATTCTACCGCATCATACGAAATGGGTCAGTTTGTTTGAAAACCTTAAGTATATCGTCATCGATGAGCTTCATACGTATCGAGGTGTGTTCGGCAGCCATGTAGCAAATGTGATCCGGCGGCTAAAGCGGATCTGCCGGTTTTATGGAAGTGATCCGGTTTTTATTTGTACTTCCGCAACAATTGCCAACCCAAAGGAATTGGGAGAGCAGCTGACAGGCAAACCGATGCGGCTGGTTGATGACAACGGCGCACCGAGCGGACGCAAGCATTTTGTGTTTTACAATCCGCCAATTGTGAACAAACCGCTGAATATTAGAAGGAGCGCAACCGCAGAAGTGAATGAACTGGCGAAAGAGTTCCTTAAAAACAAAGTGCAGACCATTGTTTTTGCCAGAAGCAGAGTTCGGGTGGAAATTATTTTAAGCCATATTCAGGAGCTTGTGAAAAAAGAGATTGGAACAAAATCAATCAGAGGCTATCGGGGAGGCTATCTTCCGAAAGAGCGAAGAGAAATCGAAAAAGGCCTGAGAGAAGGCGACATTTTAGGAGTGGTAAGTACGAATGCCTTAGAGCTTGGTGTTGATATCGGCCAGCTGCAAGTGTGTGTAATGACGGGGTATCCCGGAAGTGTTGCAAGTGCTTGGCAGCAGGCGGGACGAGCCGGCAGAAGACACGGTGAATCTTTGATTATCATGGTAGCCAATTCAACACCGATTGACCAATATATTGTGCGGCATCCTGAATATTTCTTTAATCGTTCGCCGGAATCTGCAAGAATCAATCCGGAGAATTTGATTATTTTAGTAGACCACTTAAAGTGTGCGGCTTATGAGCTTCCTTTTAGAGCTGATGAAGAATTTGGACCCATAGAAGTCAGTGATATTCTTGAGTATCTTGAGGAAGAGGCTGTTCTTCACCGCAACGGCGAACGGTACCATTGGGCAAGTGAGTCGTTCCCTGCTTCAAACATCAGTTTGCGTTCCGCCTCCCAGGAAAATGTCGTTATAGTTGATCAGTCGGATATTGCAAATGTAAGGATTATCGGTGAAATGGACCGTTTTAGTGCGATGACGCTTTTACATGATGAAGCAATTTATTTGCATGAAGGCGTTCAGTATCAAGTTGAGAAGCTCGATTGGGACCATAAAAAGGCGTATGTCAGAAAAGTCGATGTCGAATATTATACGGATGCAAACCTGGCAGTTCAGCTGAAGGTATTAGAAATCGATAAAACGAAAGAAAAAAGCCGTACGTCATTGCACTACGGAGACGTCACTGTCAATGCCCTGCCGACCATTTTTAAAAAAATAAAAATGACCACTTTTGAAAATATTGGGTCTGGACCTATTCATTTGCCGGAAGAAGAACTGCATACAAGTGCAGCTTGGCTCGAAATCAAAACAGCGGATGAAGACATCGGGGAAAAGACACTGGAACAGCTGCTTCTTGGCATCTCGAATGTGCTGCAGCATATTGTCCCTGTGTATATCATGTGTGATCGAAATGATGTTCATGTTGTTTCTCAAATCAAAGCAGCCCATACCGGATTGCCAACCATATTTTTATATGATCATTATCCGGGCGGTATCGGTTTGGCGGAGGAAGTCTTTAAACGTTTTTCAGACATTAATGAAGCTGCGAAACAACTGATTACACATTGTCCTTGTCATGACGGCTGTCCGTCTTGTATAGGTACGGAAATAGAAGGGATAAAAGCAAAGGAAAGAATTTTGCAGCTGTTGGATCAAATGTCGTAAGGAGGGGGGCCGGATATGTCATTAAAAGGGAAACTCCAGCGGATGAAAAAGCACATGGTGCTCGATGAAGGAGAACAAAAAATAGAAGCAGGCAAACAAGAAAACCACTTTGATGACATCCCGTTTTTAGAAGAGTGGGAGGCTTTTGGCATGAAGCCTTTCATCTTCGAAGATGAATACTGCCTTATCAGAGAAGTGGAATATCCGCTTTCTCACCGCCATGGGTTATACAGCTTTTCTGAGCTTGAGGAAGTGATCACACTGTGGAATCAAAGCGGTCTGTCGCATACGTTGTCAGCAAAAGGGTATAACAAAAACAACCTCTTTTTCTTTGATACAGAAACAACCGGTCTTGGGGGTGGAGCTGGGAATACCATTTTTTTGCTTGGGCATGCGAGAGTATATGAAGACCGAGTGACAGTCAAACAGCATCTTTTGCCCAAACCGGGGAACGAAGTCGCCTTGTACCAAAGCTTTTTAAGCGAGGTTGACATTACATCACTTGTGACCTACAACGGCAAAGCCTTTGATTGGCCGCAGGTGAAAACAAGGCACACCTTGATCCGTGACAGACTTCCGAAGCTTCCGGAGTTTGGCCACTTTGATCTTTTGCATGGAGCTAGACGCCTGTGGAAACACAAAATGGACCGCGTATCTCTTGGCACGGTTGAAAAAGAGGAGCTCGGCATCCGCAGACTAGAAGACACACCGGGCTACTTGGCGCCAATGCTTTACTTTCATTTTATCAAGGCACAAGAGCCGGATCTTTTAAAAGGTGTCCTGCATCATAATGAAATGGATGTGTTATCACTCATTTCATTGTACATCCATATGTCTAAAAAAATCCTTTCAGAATCACATGCGCCAAAAGAACACAGTGAAGCCTATGCTATGGCGAAATGGTTTATGGCTCATAAAGAAACGGACCAAGCGATCAAGCAGTTGGAAAGGCTTATAGACAAATCGTTTGAGGACCAGGACAGTGCACGGCTGGATTTATCGCTCCTGTACAAAAAACAAAACCGCTTGGAAGAAGCAGTGCCGCTTTGGGAAAAGCTGTCCCGCTCGCAAAACCAGAAGTGCAGATACGCTGCTGTAATAGAACTCGCGAAATATTTTGAGCATAAGAAAAAAGAATTCGGAAAAGCATTGCAAATAGCAGAGCAATTGCTTAGCGATGCGGCATGCTTATCAGAGAAAGAAACTGAAAAACTGCATGTGAGAATTGCCCGGCTGAAGAGGAAATATTCCTCTTAAATATTCCCCGGGAAAGCGCAAAAGACGACTTGTTTCGCCATGAATTTTTTTTGCTGAATTCACATTGATTTTGTTGTAGAATAGCGGCGAATCCTGTAAAATGACGTTAGTTATTTTTAAAGGGAGAGTTGGTATGTATAAGGGTGTTTTTTACTTGTTCTTTGTTGTGGTATTTTTGATTGCTTTTGTGTTTTCAAACTTTAAAGACAGCTTAATTGCACACTTTTAAAATAGGTCTTTGCATCAGAACATGTACCCCTTATTTTTCATAGCTTAGTATTGTAATAAAGTTTATGGAAAGGGGATTTTATCATGCATCACTGCAGACCGCATATGATGGCGCCAATTGTCCATCCTACTCATTGCTGTGAACACCATACGTTTTCGAAGACTATCGTGCCGCACATTCACCCACAGCATACAACAAACGTAAACCACCAGCATTTTCAGCACGTTCACTACTTTCCACACACTTTCTCAAATGTTGACCCGGCTACGCATCAGCATTTTCAAGCAGGAAAACCTTGCTGCGACTACTAGTATGGAAAACGTGCAGCTTGATGGTGTAAACAATGCAGCACAACAAATGGGGCCCACGGGAGCCCCATTTTTTAAAGCAGGTGAAATGATGAAAGTATTGGCAATAACGGGCTATAAATCGTTTGAACTCGGGATATTTAAGCAGGATGACAAGGCGCTGTATTACATAAAAAAAGCCATTAAGAACCGGCTGATTGCTTTTTTGGATGAAGGATTAGAATGGATTTTAATTTCGGGCCAGCTTGGAGCGGAGCTGTGGGCGGCAGAAGCTGCATATGATTTGCAGGAAGAATACCCTGACTTAAAGGTAGCTGTCATCACACCATTTTACGAGCAGGAAAAGAACTGGAAAGAACCGAATAAGGAACAGTATGAAGCAGTTCTGGCTCAGGCAGACTATGAAGCAAGCCTGACTCACCGTCCTTATGAAAGCCCGCTTCAATTCAAACAAAAAAATCAGTTCTTCATTGATAAGTCCGACGGGCTTCTGCTTTTATATGACCCGGAAAAGGAAGGCTCCCCTAAGTATATGCTTGGGACAGCGGAAAAAAGACACGAACAGGATGGCTATCCCATCTACTTTATTACAATGGATGACTTGAGAGTGACAGTAGAGGAAGACAGCTACTCATAGCAATAAGAGAAATTTGACAACCGTACAGATTTCTGAAAAAATATATGTGATGATTCACGATACGAGGTGAAAAAGATGCTTGCTGATAAAGTAAAGCTTTCTGCGAAAGAAATTTTGGAAAAAGAATTTAAAACAGGCGTTAGAGGCTACAAGCAAGAAGACGTTGACAAATTTTTAGATATGATTATTAAGGATTATGAAACCTTCCATCAAGAAATTGAAGAACTGCAGCAGGAAAATCTGCAGCTGAAAAAACAGCTTGAAGAAGCCAGCAAAAAACAGCCTGTGCAATCTAACACAACAAACTTTGATATTTTAAAACGGCTGTCTAACTTAGAAAAACACGTTTTTGGCAGCAAGCTTTATGATTGATCACGCTTGAAAAAAATGGCGCTTGTAAATTGTAATCAGTTGTTATATAATAATTCATGTTCTTAACGTTCGGGTAATCGCTGCAGATCTTGAATCTGTAGAGGAAAGTCCATGCTCGCACGGTGCTGAGATGCCCGTAGTGTTCGTGCCTAGCGAAGTCATAAGCTAGGGCAGTCTTTAGAGGCTGACGGCAGGAAAAAAGCCTACGTCTTCGGATATGGCTGAGTATCCTTGAAAGTGCCACAGTGACGAAGTCTCACTAGAAATGGTGAGAGTGGAACGCGGTAAACCCCTCGAGCGAGAAACCCAAATTTTGGTAGGGGAACCTTCTTAACGGAATTCAACGGAGAGAAGGACAGAATGCTTTCTGTAGATAGATGATTGCCGCCTGAGTACGAGGTGATGAGCCGTTTGCAGTACGACGGAACAAAACATGGCTTACAGAACGTTAGACCACTTACATTTAAAATGATGAAAACAAGCTCTCCCGTATAAGGAGAGCTTTTATCTTGAAAAGAGAAAAGTTTTAAAAGACAGGGTGATACGATGAAGAAGTATACACTAATTGCAACGGCGCCAATGGGCATTGAAGCTGTTGTCGCAAAGGAAGTACGAGATTTAGGATACGAATGCAAGGTTGATAACGGGAAAGTTATTTTTGAAGGTGATGCACTTGCCATCTGCCGTGCGAACCTTTGGCTTAGAACAGCCGACCGCATAAAGGTTCAGGTTGCTTCTTTTAAAGCGAAAACATTTGATGAACTGTTTGAAAAAACGAAAGCGATTAACTGGCGCTCATTTATACCTGAAAACGGGAAATTCCCTGTCATCGGAAAATCGGTAAAATCAACACTTGCAAGCGTTCCCGACTGTCAGCGGATCGTCAAAAAAGCAATTGTCGAAAAGCTCAAGCTGCAGTCCGGCAAAGCCAATGATTGGATTGAAGAAACAGGTGCCGAGTATAAAGTCGAAATTTCTTTATTGAAAGATCAGGCTCTGATTACACTGGACTCATCAGGGACAGGCCTTCACAAACGAGGATACCGTGTCGATCAGGGCGGTGCGCCGATTAAAGAAACACTTGCTGCCGCTTTGGTGCAATTAACCAATTGGACGCCGGACCGCCCGTTTGTTGATCCTTTCTGCGGCTCCGGAACAATCGCGATAGAAGCGGCGCTAATCGGCCAAAACATCGCCCCGGGATTCAATCGCGATTTTGTATCAGAGGATTGGGAATGGATCGGTAAAGATCTGTGGAACAAAGCGCGGCTTGAAGTCGAAGAAAAGGCAAATTATGACCAGCCGCTTACAATTTTCGCAAGCGACATAGACCACCGCATGGTTGAAATCGCAAAAGAAAATGCAGAGGAAGCAGGACTGGGAGATTTAATCCAGTTCAAGCAGATGCAGGTCAAAGACTTTACCACAAATCTGGAATTTGGCGTAATTGTCGGCAACCCGCCATATGGAGAGCGTCTCGGCGAGAAAAAAGCTGTTGAGCAGATGTACAAAGAAATGGGGAAGGCGTTCGAGCCGCTTGATACTTGGTCTGTGTATATGCTGACATCAAATGAAAACTTTGAGGAAGCATATGGCAGAAAAGCAACGAAGAAACGAAAACTCTTTAACGGGTTTATTAAAACGGATTATTATCAATATTGGTCAAAAGTAAGACCGCAGCGCAAGAAAACAGAAAACGCATAAAAAGAAGACGCTCTGCATGCGTCTTCTTTCATCTTTCAGCCCTATTCTATCGTTACCAACGGTGAGCTTTCGCGTTGCTTCTCAATATAATGTTGGTTTGGGACATTTCAGTGTGACCGTTTACTTGAGACTTAGAACGTTTAGGCCGCGTCCAATTGTGATGAAACAGTTCAGAATGCTGATCTAATCGGTTTCTATAACTCATGTCAACATCACTCCCTGATAGAATATTGTTGATAAGACGGATAATCCGGAGACGGAATATCAAGTGTAGTTTGTGCATGTTTCGGTGATAACATGCGGTAAAGCATGTATATAAAATGAAAAGTTCGCATACAATGATGATTATTTCCATCAGAGGTGATCTCATGCTGAACAGCGAACATTTTAATCTTATTCAAAGGGCGCTTGACGCAACAGCAAACGAGCTGAAGGAGCTCGGGACTGATTCGTCTCCGTCTGTGATTTCGCATGCGCAAACTGATTTAGAAAAAGCGGTAGAACATATTTATTCAACAGACCATCCTTTTTTATCGTCGCATGTGATCAATCGTAAGTAAACTGCAAAAAACTTGGCATTGCCAAGTTTTTTTATTGTATTCATCAGCGGAAAATGATATTATTGGTGGTCTGAATGTCGAATAGTTGGGGGTTGGAACTAGGTGACAACATCACGTTTGCCTTTTTCTTTAACGAAAACAAAGAATTTTTATGAAGAATTGAACAATTGGATTGGTGACGTGTTTTACGATATCCTTCCCGAAAAAGGGTTTGATCTTCGGGACGAGCAAGTATTTATGGCTTTTCAGCTGGAGCGGGCGTTTAAAGAGAAAAAAGTCATGTTCGCCGAAGCTGGAGTGGGAACGGGGAAAACGCTGGTTTATCTTCTTTTTGCAATCAGCTATGCAAGGTATGTCGGCAAACCCGCCATCATCGCTTGTGCAGATGAAACATTAATTGAACAGCTGGTGAAAAAAGAGGGCGATATCTCTAAGCTGGCTGAGCATCTTGATCTGAAAATTGATACAAGGCTGTCAAAATCACATGAGCAATATTTATGCTTGAAGAAGCTTGAAAAAACAATGCAGCGTTCTGATGATGATAAATGGCTGGATCTTTATGAGTCGTTACCGTCATTTGTCCACGAGTCACAGGCGATGCAGCGCTTTTATCCGTATGGCGACCGTAAGCAGTACGCAAATCTATCGAATGAAGAGTGGTCTGACGTAAGCTACGACTCGTTTCAGGACTGTCTGACTTGTGATATGAGACACAGATGCGGTCTGACACTTTCCAGAGATTACTACCGCAAGTCAACAGACTTAATCATTTGTTCCCATGATTTTTATATGGAGCATGTGTGGACGGAAGAATCACGCAAACGAGAGGGCCAGCTGCCGCTCTTGCCTGATCATAGTGCAGTTGTATTTGATGAGGGGCACTTGTTAGAGTTTGCTGCGCAAAAAGCGCTAACCTATAGAGTGAAGCAGTCTACTCTTGAATTGTTTTTAGAACGTTTACTGCAAAATGACATCAGAGAAGAGTTTGCAGAATTGATTGAAGATGCGCTTCTTGCAAACGACGAATTTTTCTATGTTCTTTCTGAAGAATCAAAGGAAGTAGCCGGTTCACACCGTTTAGAAATAAAAAATGACCAGCGTGTCAAAAAGGCGGCGGACGAGCTTTGCCGTTTACTTGATAAAATCGGTGAGGCACTTGTATTTGAGTCTGAAATGTATACGATTGATCAATACGAGCTGTCAGTAGTGGAAGAATATGTTGAACAAATGGCGTATTCATTATCTCTATATCAAAAGGATGCAATCAGCTGGCTGGAGAAAAAGGAAGCAGAATCGACCTTTGTCGTGATGCCGAGAACGGTAGCAGAAGTACTTGGCGAAAAAGTGTTTTCTAAGAAAATTCCTTATATCTTTTCTTCTGCTACGCTGTCAGAAGGCGGTTCGTTTGATTATATTGCCGACAGTCTTGGGATTCATGATTATTTGTCATTAACTGTTGATTCCCCTTATGATTATGACGAGCAAATGAGTATTAATCTATACGCAAAAACAGATATGGCCGCTGAACAAAAAACGGCTGAAACGATTGAAACAATCAAACGTTACAAAGGAAGAACGCTGGTGCTTTTCCCTTCTTTTGAAGAATTAAACGAGTTTAAAGAGCTGTCGGCGGCATGGGAGCTGCCGTATCCAATTTTCTTCGAAGGTGATGAGGAAATCAGCAGCTTAGTAGAGAAATTCCAAGAGGAAGAGGAAACAGTACTTTGTTCAGTTCACTTATGGGAAGGACTCGACATTCCCGGTGACGCATTGAAGAATGTTACCATTTGGTCATTGCCGTTCCCGCCACACGATCCTGTATTTACAGCGAAGCGCAACGGAGCGAAAAAAGATCCGTTCGAAGAAGTTGATCTGCCATATATGTTGTTACGTGTACGGCAGGGCATCGGGCGCCTGATTCGCTCGAATCAAGACAGCGGCTCGATTCACATTTACGCTGGCGGAGAAAATGAACGCATCATTGATGAGGTCAAAAAGGTCTTGCCTGTTGAACCGCACATGATGTAATGGAAAAAAGCTGACGATCGTTCGTCAGCTTTTTTTATTTGTCAGCGGGATAGCCAGCCGCCATCAACTGCTAAAATATGTCCATTTACATAATCTGAAGCACGTGATGCCAAAAAGACTGCAGTCCCCCCGATATCATCCGCTTGGCCCCAGCGACCGGCAGGAATTCTCTTTAAAATGTCCTCATTTCGCTTTTCATCATCCCGAATAGGCTTTGTATTCGCAGTAGAAATATAGCCTGGGGCGATTGCGTTGACCTGAATACCAGACGCTGCCCACTCATTTGCAAATGATTTTGTCAAACCGGCAACAGCATGTTTGCTCGCGGTGTAAGCCGGAACGAGGATCCCGCCTTGAAAAGACAGGAGAGAGGCAATATTAATAATCTTTCCATGACCTCTTTTCAGCATGTGCCTGCCAGCAAGCTGTGTCAGAATAAACAAGCTGTTTAGATTGACATTCAGTACGTGCTGCCAGTTCTCTTCTGAAAAATCTTCCGCTTTTTCCCGATGAATAATGCCGGCATTATTGACAAGGATGTCGATCTGCCTGTTTTCAAACAGCTCAGCTGCAGAATCCTTTATCGCTTCCGGCTTGCTCATGTCCAATGTAAAAGATGTAAATGTCCGGCCTTCCTGTTCCACAAGCTGCTGTGTTTCAGACAGGCTGCTTTTATGTGATGTGCCGATAATATCAGCGCCAGCTCCGGCTAGGGCTTTGGCAATTCCTTGACCGATCCCTGTTCCTGGGCCTGTCACCAGCGCTGTTTTTCCTTCTAATGAAAAGGCGTCATGTAGATAACCCATCTTATTTCAGCCCATCCATCGGAATGAGATCCATGTCCGTAAATGTGTAATTTTCTCCAGCCATCGCCCACACAAAGCTATAGTTTGATGTTCCTGCGCCAGAATGAATAGACCAAGCGGGAGAAAGGACAGCCTGCTCATTTCCAACAACAAGATGGCGTGTTTCGTCCGGCTGGCCCATGAAATGAAATACCTTTGAGTCCTTTTCAAGATCCAGATAAAGATAAGCCTCCATCCGACGGTCATGAACGTGTGCTGGCATGGTATTCCAGTTGTTGTTTTGATCTAACATCGTTATTCCCATCATCAGCTGACAGCTTTTAATGCCATCCTGATGAATGACTTTGTACAGACTTCTGACATTAGACGCTGCATCATCACCAAGGCGGTCCGGCGTCAGTTCAGCTAGGGCGGCTTTTTGTGTCGGATAGCTTTTGTGGGCGCAAGCGGAGACGAAGTAAAACTTCGCTTTTTCACCGTTCAGGCTTGAAAATGATACATCCTGATTACCCATTCCGATATAGAGAAAATCCTTTGTTTGAAGCACATATTCATCATCGCCGACTCTAACGGCACCAGGCTCGCCGACATTAATAATCCCGATTTCACGCCGTTCCAAAAAGAAGTCTGTTTTTAGAAAATCACCTGCATCAAGCTTCAGTTCACTTTGCCCTGGAGCCGCTCCGCCGATGACAACCCGGTCTTCATGTGAGTAATACATCGTAAGTTTGTTTTCTGTAAATAAAGGATCCATTAAGAAATGACTGCGAAGCTCCTCTGTTGTAAAGCGTTTTACTTGTTCAGGATGTACAGAATAACGATTTTCCATTATATTTCCCCCTTGGTTAGGATTTCAGCATCACTTGAATGAAAATATTTTGGTAACGGTTTCAAAGAAAATTTTAGGATAAATAGTGAAAAGAGTCAACGGAAAAATAATGAATTGACACATTATTAAAAAAACTCTTTCCAAATTCTAAAATTATGGTATCCTTTTGTTGTAACGGTTTTGAAATCGGTTTCAAATATAAGAGATACAGGAGCACTTGAATGAAAAAGAAAACAACAGGCCATACAACCATCAAAGATGTAGCTGAATGTGCAGGAGTTTCGAAATCGACAGTTTCCCGCTATATTAACGGAAAAATTGACGCGATTTCTCCTGAAAAAGTGAAAAACATTAAAAAGGCAATCGCAGAATTGAATTATCGGCCGAGTAAAATGGCACAAGGTTTGAAAATAAAAAAAAGCAAGTTAATCGGATTTGTTGTGGCTGACATTACAAATCCTTTTTCAGTCGCTGCTTTCAGGGGAGTCGAAGAGGTTTGTGATCAATATGGATACAGCATTATGGTGTGCAATACAGATAACAGTCCTGAAAAAGAGCGGGAAATGCTCTTAAAGCTAGAAGCCCATTCGGTTGAGGGCTTGATTTTAAACGCAACAGGGGAAAACAAGGATGTACTCCGCGCTTTTGCTGAACAGCAAATTCCAACAATCTTAATTGACCGGAAACTGCCGGATCTGAAACTGGATACCGTAACGACTGACAACAGATGGATCACAAAAGAGATTCTTCAGAAGGTGTACAGCAAAGGGTATACTGATGTCGCGCTGTTTACCGAACCGATTTCCTCTATCAGCCCTCGTGCAGAAAGAGCAGCTGTGTATCAGGAAATGGCTTTGGTTCAAAATGTGAACGGGCTTGTTAGATTGCATGAAATTGACGTAAAGGACAAGGAGCAGCTTAAGGCGGCGCTTCGTTCTTTTCACAAGGAAATGCCGGAGCAAAAAAAAGCGATTCTGGCTTTGAATGGCTTGATTATGCTGAAAATCATCAGCTGTATGGAAGAGCTTGGCCTGCGCATCCCTCAAGATATAGGGATTGCAGGATTCGATGATACGGAGTGGTACAAACTGATCGGTCCAGGCATTACAACGATCGCCCAGCCGTCACATGATATGGGCAGGACGGCGATGGAACGTGTATTAAAAAGGATTGAAGGTGACAAAGGAGCGCCTCAAACCATTGAATTAGAGGCAAAAGTCATCATGAGAAAGTCACTTTAATCCTAGGTGCCCTCAACTAAGAGGAGGTTGGGAAGAGATGAAGCTTGATGCGGTGACATTCGGGGAATCAATGGCCATGTTTTACGCAAATGAGTATGGAGGCCTTCATGAAGTATCCACTTTTTCTAAAGGGCTTGCCGGAGCAGAAAGCAATGTCGCCTGCGGCCTTGCTAGACTCGGATTCCGAATGGGATGGATGAGCAAGGTCGGTAATGATCAGCTCGGAACGTTTATTGTACAGGAACTTAAAAAAGAGGGAGTGGATGTGTCCCGCGTGATCCGCTCGCAGGACGAAAATCCCACCGGGCTGCTGCTGAAGTCAAAAGTGAAAGAAGGCGACCCGCAAGTTACCTACTATAGGAAAAACTCAGCTGCAAGCACATTAACTTCAGCTGAATATCCGAGAGATTATTTTCAATGCGCAGGCCATTTGCATGTGACAGGTATTCCGCCTGCCTTGTCAGCCGAGATGAAAGACTTCACGTATCATGTCATGAACGACATGAGAAACGCAGGGAAGACCATTTCATTTGACCCTAATGTAAGACCTTCGCTTTGGCCTGATCAAGCAACAATGGTACACACAATTAATGATCTGGCTGGGCTTGCAGACTGGTTTTTCCCGGGTATCGCAGAGGGAGAGCTATTGACCGGAGAAAAAACACCTGAAGGCATTGCCGACTATTATTTGAAAAAAGGTGCCAGCTTTGTTGCTATTAAACTCGGAAAAGAAGGCGCTTACTTTAAAACGGGGACAAGTGAAGGATTTCTAGAAGGCTGCCGGGTCGACCGGGTGGTTGATACGGTCGGCGCCGGAGACGGATTTGCAGTCGGTGTAATCAGCGGTATCCTAGACGGTTTGTCGTACAAGGATGCGGTGAAAAGGGGAAATGCGATTGGAGCTTTACAAGTGCAAGCACCGGGGGATATGGACGGTTTGCCGACCAGGGAGAAATTAGCTTCTTTTTTATCTGCTCAAAGAACGGTTCACCAAAAGAAAGGGGATTATTAATATGGAGTCCAAAGTCGTTGAAAACCGTCTGAAAGAAGCAAAGCTGATTGCAGTCATTCGTTCAAAGGATAAGCAGGAGGCCTGTCAGCAGATTGAGAGTTTATTAGATAAAGGGATTCGTGCAGTTGAAGTGACGTATACGACCCCCGGGGCATCAGATATCATCGAATCCTTCCGTAATAGGGAAGATATTTTAATTGGCGCGGGCACGGTCATCACCGCGCAGCAAGCTGGGGAAGCTGCTGAGGCTGGCGCGCAGTTTATTGTCAGTCCGGGTTTTTCAGCTGATCTTGCTGAACATCTATCTTTTGTAAAGACACATTATATCCCCGGCGTCTTGACTCCGAGCGAAATTATGGAAGCGCTGACATTCGGTTTTACGACATTAAAGCTGTTCCCAAGCGGTGTGTTTGGCATCCCGTTCATGAAAAATTTAGCGGGTCCTTTCCCGCAGGTGACCTTTATTCCGACAGGCGGGATACATCCGTCTGAAGTGCCGGATTGGCTTAGAGCCGGAGCTGGCGCCGTCGGAGTCGGCAGCCAGCTGGGCAGCTGTTCAAAAGAGGATTTGCAGGCTGTTTTCCAAGTGTAAGTGGAATTGTTTTTTCATAACCGGAGGATGGGAGAATCCACAATATGAAAATCAAGGCGACAATTGAACGGGTACCTGGCGGAATGATGATTATTCCGCTATTTCTTGGAGCGGCGCTCAACACGTTTGCCCCTGGAACAGCGGAGTTCTTTGGAGGGTTTACGGGTGCTTTGATTACCGGAACGCTGCCGATACTGGGTGTTTTTATCTTTTGCGTAGGAGCAACGATTGATTTTCGTTCTTCAGGCTATATCGCAAGAAAAGGAATCACGTTATTATTGGGAAAGGTCGGATTTGCGGCGCTGCTCGGCGTGATCGCAGCGCAATTTATACCTGACGAAGGCATACAATCCGGCTTTTTTGCAGGCCTTTCTGTTTTAGCAATTGTCGCGGTAATGAATGAAACGAACGGCGGACTGTATTTGGCGCTCATGAATCACATGGGAAGAAAAGAGGATGCGGGCGCTTTCGCCTTTATCAGTACAGAATCTGGTCCTTTTATGACCATGGTGACGTTTGGTGTGACGGGACTTGCCGCATTCCCATGGGAAACGCTGGCAGCGACAGTCATCCCGTTTTTACTTGGATGTATACTTGGAAATCTGGATCACGATCTCAGAGACTTATTCAGCAAGGTTGTGCCGGCGATCATTCCATTTTTCGCCTTTTCGCTCGGCAATACCTTGAATTTTGGAATGCTGATCCAATCAGGGCTGCTCGGCATTTTTATCGGAGTTTCTGTCGTCATTTTATCGGGCAGTTCTTTGTTTTTGCTTGATCGTTTTATTGCGCGGGGAGATGGTGTCGCGGGAGTGGCCGCTTCTTCTACGGCGGGGGCGGCTGTAGCTGTGCCATACGCATTAGCTGAAGCGAATGCATTATTTGCGCCAGTTGCTGAATCGGCAACTGCAATCATCGCGACAAGTGTTATTGTCACCTCGCTCTTAACCCCGCTGGCAACAGTGTGGGTAGATAAAAAAATCAAGAAGAAAAAGCGGAGAACACCTCCGTCAAAAAATCAAATGACGATCAACTGAATAAAAAGGCTGCCGCCAAACATACCGGCAGCCTTTTATACAAACAATTTGACTTTCATACCCCCTTCCATTAGCCTGTAATGGAACGGCTAGAATAGGGAGGGAATGGATATGGAGATACATACATATGAAAAAGAATTTTTTGATCTTTTAAAAAGAATCTCACATTACAGCGAAGCAGTTGCGTTAATGCACTGGGACTCCAGAACAGGCGCGCCGAAAAACGGCTCAGAGGATCGTGCCGAAAGTATCGGCCAGCTTTCAACAGATATATTCAATATCCAAACATCAGATCGAATGAAGGAGCTTATCGATGTCCTGTATGAACGATTTGATGACTTGTCGGAAGATACGAAAAAAGCAGTGGAACTGGCGAAAAAAGAGTATGAAGAGAATAAGAAAATCCCTGAGGCTGAATACAAAGAATACGTGATTCTGTGTTCAAAGGCAGAAACAGCGTGGGAGGAAGCGAAAGGAAAATCTGATTTCAGCTTGTTTTCTCCTTATTTAGAACAGCTGATTGAATTCAATAAACGTTTTATTACGTATTGGGGATATCAAGAGCATCCTTATGATGCATTGCTTGATTTGTTTGAGCCCGGCGTCACGGTAAAGGTGCTTGATCAGCTGTTTACTGAGCTGAAGGAAGCGATTATCCCTCTTGTTAAACAGGTGACAGCTTCCGGAAATAAACCAGATACAAGCTTTATTACAAAAGCGTTCCCGAAAGAAAAGCAAAAAGAGCTCAGTCTGTATTTTTTACAGGAGCTTGGCTACGATTTTGATGGCGGAAGACTTGATGAAACCGTTCATCCGTTTGCAACTACGCTGAACCGAGGAGACGTTCGGGTCACGACGAGATATGATGAAAAAGATTTCCGGACGGCGATCTTTGGCACCATTCATGAGTGCGGGCACGCGATATACGAGCAAAATATTGATGAAGCACTCAGTGGCACGAATTTGTCAGACGGCGCATCAATGGGAATCCATGAATCGCAATCATTATTTTACGAGAATTTTATCGGCCGCAACAAGCATTTTTGGACACCGTACTATCAGAAGATTCAAGAAGCATCACCTGAACAGTTCAAGGACATCTCCCTGGATGATTTTGTCCGGGCAATCAATGAATCAAAACCTTCATTTATCAGGGTTGAAGCGGATGAATTGACGTATCCTCTTCATATCATCATCCGTTATGAAATTGAAAAAGCGATTTTCAGCAATGAAGTGTCTGTGGAAGATCTGCCGTCGCTTTGGAATCAAAAATACCAAGATTATTTAGGGATTACACCGCAGACCGACGCAGAGGGGATTTTACAGGACGTCCATTGGGCAGGGGGAGATTTCGGCTACTTCCCATCCTATGCGCTCGGCTACATGTATGCGGCTCAGCTGAAACAAAAAATGCTTGAGGATCTCCCTGAATTTGACGCTCTCTTGGAAAGAGGAGAGTTCCATCCGATAAAGCAATGGCTGACGGAAAAGGTGCACATTCACGGAAAACGGAAAAAGCCGTTAGACATTATTAAAGATGCAACAGGAGAAGAGCTGAATGTTCGCTATTTAATTGATTATTTATCAAACAAATATTCAAATCTCTATCTGTCATAATCAAAAGCCTGGCGGCGCGGTCGTCAGGCTCTTTTATATCGTATACCCTTGAAATACGAATGATATCTAAAAAAACAAAAATAAAGTTCGGGAATTTTTATTTTCAGCCTATGCAAGAGATTAGAATCTTGATATAATTTATTACAATATAATAGGAACACTCATATAATCGCGTGGATATGGCACGCAAGTTTCTACCGGGCACCGTAAATGTCCGACTATGGGTGAGCAATGGAACCGCACGTGTACGGTTTTTTGTAATATCAGCATTGCTTGCTCTTTATTTGAGCGGGCAATGCTTTTTTTATTCTCATAACGGAGGTAAGACAGGATGGAAGCACTGAAACGGAAAATAGAGGAAGAAGGCGTCGTATTATCTGATCAGGTATTGAAAGTGGATTCTTTTTTGAATCACCAAATTGATCCGCTGCTTATGCAGAGAGTTGGTGACGAATTTGCGTCCAGGTTTGCAAAAGACGGTATTACCAAAATTGTGACAATCGAATCATCAGGTATCGCCCCCGCTGTAATGACGGGCTTGAAGCTGGGTGTGCCAGTTGTCTTCGCGAGAAAGCATAAATCGTTAACACTCACCGACAACTTGCTGACAGCGTCTGTTTATTCCTTTACGAAGCAAACAGAAAGCCAAATCGCAGTGTCTGGGACCCACCTGTCGGAACAGGATCATGTGCTGATTATCGATGATTTTTTGGCAAATGGACAGGCAGCGCACGGGCTTGTGTCGATTGTGAAGCAAGCGGGAGCTTCTATCGCGGGAATTGGCATTGTTATTGAAAAGTCATTTCAGCCGGGAAGAGAAGAACTTGTAAAACTGGGCTACCGAGTGGAATCTTTGGCAAGAATTCAGTCTTTAGAAGAAGGAAAAGTGTCCTTCGTACAGGAGGTTCATTCATGAGAAATGGATTCGGCAAAACGCTGTCTTTAGGGATTCAGCATGTTCTCGCCATGTATGCCGGCGCCATTGTCGTTCCTCTGATTGTCGGAAAAGCAATGGGACTGACCGTCGAGCAGCTGACTTACTTAGTATCAATTGATATTTTTATGTGCGGTGTGGCTACACTTCTGCAAGTGTGGAGCAACCGATTTTTTGGGATCGGGCTTCCGGTAGTGCTTGGATGTACCTTTACAGCTGTATCGCCAATGATTGCGATTGGATCTGAATATGGGGTTTCAACAGTTTACGGCAGCATTATCGCTTCAGGCATTCTTGTCATTCTTATTTCATTTTTCTTTGGAAAGCTCGTATCGTTTTTTCCGCCGGTCGTGACAGGCTCTGTTGTTACGATTATCGGTATTACACTGATGCCGGTTGCCATGAATAACAT
The DNA here is from genome assembly GCF_038593095.1 of Bacillus sp. FSL L8-0358. Taxonomy (NCBI): domain Bacteria; kingdom Bacillati; phylum Bacillota; class Bacilli; order Caryophanales; family Bacillaceae; genus Bacillus; species Bacillus sp. FSL L8-0358. The sequence continues at coordinate 2,184,860 of NZ_CP151962.1, read as the reverse complement.
GGCCGGCGGAGAAGGAAGTGCAGATTTCGGAGATCTCTCCAACCTTGTTCTTGCTTTTACCGTGTTGAGTATCATTGTGCTTCTGTACCGTTTTACAAAAGGCTTTATCAAGTCCGTCTCGATTTTGATCGGTATTTTGATTGGCACCTTCATCGCTTATTTCATGGGGAAAGTTCAATTTGATAATGTTTCGGACGCGGCAGTTGTTCAAATGATTCAGCCATTTTACTTCGGCGCGCCGTCTTTTCATGCAGCGCCTATCATTACGATGTCCATCGTTGCAATTGTCAGCCTTGTGGAGTCAACTGGTGTTTACTTTGCTTTAGGTGACCTGACAAACCGCCGTTTGACAGAGAAAGATTTGTCTAAAGGCTATCGAGCTGAAGGACTGGCTGTGCTTCTGGGAGGTATTTTTAACGCTTTTCCTTACACGGCATTCTCTCAAAATGTCGGGCTTGTTCAGCTCACAGGGATCAAAAAAAATGCCGTCATTGTGGTCACAGGTGTGATCCTAATGGCATTTGGGCTGTTTCCAAAAATCGCTGCTTTCACGACCATTATTCCATCCGCTGTTTTGGGCGGTGCAATGGTGGCGATGTTTGGAATGGTGATCGCTTACGGAATTAAAATGCTCAGCCGCATTGATTTTGCGAAACAGGAAAATCTGCTGATTGTTGCCTGCTCAGTGGGATTGGGGCTCGGTGTGACCGTTGTGCCGGATATTTTCAAACAGCTTCCGAGTGCCTTAACGCTGCTTACAACGAATGGCATTGTGGCGGGCAGCTTTACTGCAGTCGTCTTAAATATTGTATATAACGTTTTTTCTAAAGCCAAAAAAACAGAACAAGAAGCTGACCTCGCTGAACAAAAAACAGCAGTCTAACTCCGCCGCGGCGGAGTTTTTTGCATATAAAAAAGATTGTTGCGGCACAATGTATGCAAAGAGGTGATCGCATGGCGTTTATTTTATCCATTGGAACAAGTCTTCCTGCGTATAATGTAAACCAAGAGAAAGCGGCCGAGTTCGCCCGCTATATGTTTCAGCATTCTTTTAAGGATATTGACCGGCTGTTATCCTCCTTCAAAAACGGGCAAATCCATTCGAGACAGTTTGTTAAGCCGATTGAATGGTATAAAGAGGGGCACAGCTTTGAAGAAAAAAATCAAATATACATAGAAGAAACACTTAAACATAGCAGAGAGGCTGTTCGTGAGTGCCTTTCTCATCCGGAATTTTTTCAAGAAGCCATTCCTTATGAGAAAGTGGAAGCTGTTTTTTTCGTCTCCAGTACAGGTCTTTCCACACCGAGTATCGAGGCGCGGCTTATGAATGAACTTCCGTTTTCTCCATATACGAAGCGGATTCCGATTTGGGGGCTTGGCTGTGCAGGAGGAGCCAGCGGACTTGCGCGTGCAGCCGAATATTGCAAAGCGTATCCTGAGGCTTTTGTGCTTGTCATTGCTGCCGAGCTGTGCAGCCTGACATTCCAGCCGGAAGATAAAACAAAAAGCAATCTGATCGGCACCTCGCTTTTTGGTGACGGCATTGCCGCAGCTTTATTATGCGGAGAGAAGGCGGACCGCAGGATGTCAAAGCTGAAGCTTGCGCCGAAGATAATGGACGCCCAATCTGTTTTGATGAAACAATCAGAAGATGTCATGGGCTGGGACTTTACCGATCAAGGATTCAAAGTCATTTTCTCACGAGACATTCCGACCTTGGTGGAAAAATGGCTCAAAACAAATGTACAGATTTTTTTGGACAAACATAAGCTGTCATTCCATGATATCAGTGTTTTTTTGGCTCATCCAGGCGGAAAAAAAGTGATCGATGCATACATCAAAAGTCTCGGGCTGTCGTCAGAAAAGCTTTCATCTGCGCAAACCATTTTGCAAAAGCACGGAAATATGTCTTCAGCCACAATCTTGTATGTGATAAAAGACCATCTGCAGAACGGACATAAAAAGGAAGCTGAACGAGGAATGATTGGCGCATTAGGGCCGGGTTTCTCATCAGAGTTGCTATTATTCAGCTGGGAAAAGGGGGCCTGACTCATGTTTTGGTTGTTGATCGCCATTCTCATTGTTCAAAGAGCAGCAGAAATGGCAGTGGCCAGGCAAAACGAACAAAAGGTAAAGAAGCAAGGAGCAATTGAATTTGGCGAGAGCCACTATCCGTATATCATTACGATGCATATCCTTTTTTTCCTTTCCTTAATTGCCGAAGTGCTGCTGATGAATAAACAGCCGTCCAGCTGGTGGCTCGGTATCGCTGCAGTGATTTTAAGCGTACAGATCGTACGGTATTGGGCGCTTTGTTCCTTAGGGGCATATTGGAATACGAAAATCCTTGTTGTTCCAGGTGTAGAGCTTGTAAAAAAAGGTCCATATAAATGGATGAAACATCCAAACTATGCCGTTGTTATACTCGAAATTTTGCTGATTCCGCTGCTTTATCAAGCATACGTCACCATGTGTCTGTTTTCCATTTTCAATGCCGTGTTGTTAAGCGTCAGAATTCGCGCAGAAGACAAAGCATTACAGGAATACAGCGTAAAATAGCGATTGAAAATCATTCTCAACCATGTTAAAATGGATTTGAAAAAGATTCTCAATCAGGATGGTGAAGCAAATGACAATGCTGTTTTTGCTTGGAGCGGTTTGTACATATAGTGTATTAATTGGTTTTGTATTAAAAGGAATCTCTAATAAATCTGTTTGATGAATCTGGAACTTGTAAAAGTTGCAGATTTTCTTTTATAGAAGCTGCCGTAATGGCGGCTTTTTTCTATTCTCCTAAAGAAATTTGGTTTATTCTTGTGTAAAATGAAAAGGGAATGAATTCAGATCTTTCGAAAAAGGTTCACAATTGAAACGGCACAAAGGGGTTCAGACTTATGACAGATCAAAACAGAAAAGAGCTTTTGCATAAAACTGGGGAACTTTATAAGCAATTTATTGAGAATCAAGATGAACAAAGGGCTGCTAAACTGGCTGCGGTCATGAAAAAAGCGGCTGATGAAGAGGTTTATATCGCGTTTACCGGGCATTATTCAGCGGGGAAATCGTCACTGCTGAACTGCCTGTTAATGGAGAATATTTTGCCGACAAGCCCGATTCCGACAAGCGCTAACCTTGTTGTGATCAGAAACGGGGAAAAGCGAGTTCGGCTTCATACAACAGACGGAGCGTGTGCTGAGCTGGAAGGGGCTTACCAGAAAGACAAGGTGCAGCAATATTGTAAAGACGGGGAACAGATTGAAAGCGTCGAAATTTTTGACAGATATACTGAGATCGATTCCGGGGTTGCGTATATTGATACTCCAGGGATAGATTCAACAGATGATGCGCATTTTCTATCGGCTGCTTCTATTCTTCACCAAGCGGATGCGCTGTTTTACGTCGTTCACTATAATCACGTGCACTCTGAGGAAAATGTAAAGTTTCTCAGATCAATAAAAGAAAGCATTCCGAATGTGTATTTTATCGTCAATCAAATTGACCGCCATGATGAGACGGAGACGAAATTTGGAGACTATAAAGCGCAGGTAGAGGAGATGCTTTGCAATGAAGGGATTTCAAAGGAAGCGCTCTATTTTACGTCAGTAACAGAACCGGACCACCCGTTCAATCAGATGGGGGCCCTGAGAGAAGAGTTAAGAAGAATAGAACAGCAATCAAAAAGCAATATGCAGGCTTTAACCGAACAAAAAGTCCGTAATCTGCTAAAGGAACATACGGAAATGCTGAAGAAAGACGAAACAGGCGCTCCGAGTTTCGCTGAACAGCTTAATATCCAAACTGGACTGGTCCAATCGCTGCGTGATCAATTGGATGAGGCCGAAAAACAAACGACTGAGGCAGAGAAGAGGATGCAGGAAGAAATCAATCGTATTTTAAAAAACGCCAACCTGACGCCTTTTGAAATGCGTGAATTGGCGGCTGCATTTTTAGAATCACAAGAGCCTTCCTTTAAAACCGGCTTTTTCTTTTCTAAAGCGAAAACTGCACAGGAAAGAGATAAAAGGCGGAATGCTTTTTTCTCTGATGTGGCAAAACGAACAGAGGCCGAAGCGGATTGGCATATAATAGACACGCTTCATAAACTCGCCAAGGCATTTGATGTCTATACCGCTGAAAGTGAAAAGCTGATTCAGGCCTATCGCACACCGCTTGATATAAGCATCATTGAACGCGCGGTCAAGCATGGTGCAGCCTTTTCTTCTGAATATGTATTGCAATATACAAAAGACTTGGCAGAGCTCATCCGGAAAGAGGCGAAAAGAGAAGCCGCAGACATCATAAAGGTGCTCTCCGCTATGGTGAAAGAGCGTGTTTCCAAAGACATGCAAACGATTAACGACCGGCTCGTCCAAGAATCAGAAAAACTTGCCTTTCTTCAAGAACAAGCTCGTTTAGAGAATCATGCCCGAGAGAAAACCGATCGCCTTTGGGCCATTTGGGAAGAAGAGTCCGCATGCCCAATGCATATAGACACAGAATGGTTTAAATCGAAGAAAACAAGAGTGGCGGCTCCAGAGCAGAAACAAGGCCGAAGCCAGCTGACGGCGCAGCCGATGCCGAAATCAGAAATCAAAATGGAACAAGAAATGCCGCTTCAAGACCAAATCAAACGCTTTTACACTTTGTCTGACCTTTTAGGCGAATGCAGCATGTTGTTAAAGCAAACTTCAGCGTTTCGTGAAAGGGTGAAAAGGCTTGAGGAACGGAAATTTACACTCGCTCTTTTTGGAGGCTTCAGCTCGGGGAAATCATCATTTGCCAATGCGCTTGTCGGCGAAAGAGTGCTGCCATCCTCACCAACTCCAACCACAGCGACAATTAACAAGATCACAAAGCCAATTAATGGAAATTTAAACAAAACAGCGGATGTAGTGTTTAAGACAGAGGATGACATAACGGCTGAAATTTTACAGCTCACCGGAATACCGAAGGAACCGGCAGGCCGTTCCTTCACAGAGAAGTGGGAAAAGGCAGTCAAAAAAAACAGGCTGCAGGAAGAACACGTGAAATTGATCAGCAATTTTCTGCTTGCATACGAGAAGTATCAGCAGTATATACAGGAACAGAAGAAATTAACGATTCCGCTCTCTGAATTAAAGCCGTATGTAGCAGAGGAAACAACGGCCTGTGCTGTGAAAGAGGTAACGGTCTACTATAAATGTCCGCTTACTGAAAAAGGGATTACGATCGTTGATACACCCGGCGCGAGCAGCATGAATAAACGGCATACAGAACTGGCATTCCAATATATCAAAGATGCTGATGCATTTTTTTATATGACTTACTATCAGCACTCTTTTTCAAAAGGAGACCGTTCATTTTTGCGAAAGCTTGGACTTGTGAAAGAATCGCTTAGCATGGACAAAATGTTTTTTATTATTAATGCTTCAGACCTTGCAAAAGATAAAACAGAGCTCGAAACAGTGACCGATTATGTCAGCGCAGAGCTTGTAAAAGAAGGGGTTTATGAGCCGCAGCTCTTTACCGTATCAAGTAAGGAGGAACTGATGGGAAAACCGGAGTCATTTTACAATAAGTTCTCGAAAGTAAGAAAACACTTAGACCGGTTTATCGAAGTGGATGTAAAAAAAGCGTCAGCAGCGCAGCTCAGTTCGGAGGCAGACAAACTATGCGAAACTGTTTTTCAGCTTCACCAATCCCAGCATCAGTCCCGAGAAGAGAAGGAAGCGCAGAAACAGCGCCTTATGCTGTCATTTGAGCGGACAGCGGCCGATATCGAGAAACGGCGGAACTCAGAAACCATCATTGAAAAAGTAAAAAAAGATACAAGAGAGCAGCTATATCACATTACACAGCGATTATCATATTTTGCAAATGATTTATTAAAATCGGCATTTCATCCCGGGCTGCAAAACGGGGATTGGAAAAAGAACGTCAGTAAGGCGATGACAACAGCCTTACATGAATATCAATTTGAATATATTCAGGAAATCAAAACGCTTGATGTTCGCATGAGCGGTTTCATCGAAAGGCATATCAATGAAGAATGGCTGGATCAATTTCAAAAAACATTAAACGAGGACGGTTATTTTTCCGTTTATGCGGGTGATCAGCATTCGAACGGCATACAGTTGAAGGAAGTTGAACCAGAAATAGAAGAACGTGCTTTTGAGCAGGAACTAAAAGAGGTCAAATCACCGAAGCAGTTTTTTGAGCAGAAAGGAAAATCGGCCTTTATCGAAGCTGTACGGATGAAACTTACGAAAATCACAGAGGCATGGATAAAAAATGAAGAAGAAAGCCTGATCTCTCATTACACTGCTCACCTCAGACGCTTACAGGAAGATATGGGTGAAAAAGCAATCGCGCAAATAACGGATCAAAAAGAGACATATTTAAGAGGATATGCGGAAGGGGAACATGCGAAAGAGATTGAAATGGCGTACCAGGCGTGCATCTCCTGGAAAAATTCAGACAATACAATAAAAATGTAAAATTCAGTTGGCTTGTATTTCAAGTCATGATAGACTAAATAGAAAAAAGCGAGATGAACGATTAATGTCAGAGGTACATAAAGCAATTTCAGCACATTCATCAAAACAGCACGAGCATATCAAAGCATTTATGCGTCTTGAAAATTTGCGTGAATTGGCGATTGAAGAAGCTGTTGCTAAATGCAAAAACGATGAGCCTTATACTACAGATGCAATTAATGAAATTACCGAGCAAATGAATCAGCTCGCTAAAAAAGGCATCGTCCCGGCAAGACGGCTTGTATCAAAAGAAATGGTCAGAGAATACGTAAGCCGCATGTAAGCTGGATGATCCTGTCGCGAGTGAACCTCCTGCCGGAAGCATATACTATATGCATCCGACGTAAGGGGGGATTCATGTTGGGCAGAACAAAGCTCGGAAACAGAAATGCACAGGCGAATAACAATGCCAAAAAGAAAAACGGATTTCAAACCCATTTTGACTCTTACGCAGGACGCGAAGCTGAAAAACTGATCGCCAGCAACAAAAGACACAACGATTGATAAATATCCAAACAGTATCTCTCATTAAAGAGATACTGTTTTTTATTTTTGGGCTGCTTTATGATAAAATAGAAGGAATGAAAGAAAAGGGAGTTATTTGATGAATAATAATAAACTATTGCTGGTTGACGGCATGGCTCTTTTATTCCGGGCCTTTTTTGCCACGGCCGTACATCGCAACTTTATGATAAATGACAGCGGGGTGCCGACGAACGGCGTCAACGGCTTTTTAAAGCATTTGATTACAGCTGTGGAAACATTCCAGCCGACACACGTCGTCTGCTGCTGGGACATGGGGAGCAAAACGTACCGAAATGACTTGTTCCAAGATTATAAGGCCAACCGCAGCGCGCCGCCTGTGGAGCTGATTCCGCAGTTTGATTTGGCAAAGGAAGCAGCCGCAGAGCTTGGAATCATGAATATTGGCTTTGCCGGCTATGAAGCGGATGACTGTATCGGTACTCTTGCCGATTTATTTGCGAATGAAGCGGACATTACGGTCGTAACAGGGGACAGAGATTTACTTCAGCTGTTAACGGATAAAGTAAGCGTTGCTTTGCTTCAAAAAGGAATCGGAAATTATAAAGTCTATACAAAAGAGATTTTTTATGAAGAAACAGGCGTAATGCCGAAGGCTTTGATTGATATTAAAGCGCTTATGGGAGATTCCAGTGATAACTATCCCGGAGTCAAAGGGATTGGAGAAAAAACAGCCTACAAACTGATTCGTGAATACGAAACGATTGACCGTTTATTGGAAAATCTTGCTCTTCTTCCAAAAGGACAGCAGGGAAAAATTCAGCAAGGTTTAAGCGATTTGGAGATGTCGAGGAAGCTTGCGGAAATTCATTGCTCAGTGCCGCTGGCCTGCACACTGAAAGACGCTTTATTTAATTTGCAAATGGAGCAGGCGGCTGACATGCTTCGCCGCCACCAAATCAAAGGAATTGAGCGTATGCTTGAAAAGCTGAACGCTAGAGAGATCGTTTAGATCTTCTCTAGCGTTTTGTATTGCTTTTTTTTGCTCTTTCCTCAAGCTCTGTTTTAGGGTCATTATGTGTATTGCCTTCCAGGTCGCCTTGCGGAGTAACACCGCCGGTCAGCCGGCCTTTATCTTTCTTTTTCATGTTAGTTCACCTCGCCATTAGGATGAACCAATGATCAAGATTTAATTCTTTTCATTCAGCCGAATCGCTTCTTTTGCCAGAAGATCGGCTTTTTGGTTTTGCTTGCCCGGTATCCATTTGATGAAAAAAAGAGGAAATGCCGCTTTTAATCGGATAATTTCTTCTACGAACGGTTGAAACGTTTTATTTTTAACCATTTCAAGCTCAGTGGCGCGTTCCACAATATCTGAATCGGTTCGAAAGGAAACCGATTGATACCCGCGCGTTGCACATAGCTTCATCCCTTCAATTAATGCAAGAAATTCCGCTTCCTGATTTGTATGCACTCCGATTGGAATAGAGAAGGATTCTGCTATTCCCTCATGTTTGATAAAAATGCCAATACCGGAAGGCCCGGGATTACCAGCGCTTGCTCCGTCTATGTATATTTCTGTAGGCATTATGAACTCCTTTCATCTTTAGGTATCATTTTTTTGGCTGCATATGCATAAGGCAATGAAATCAAAGATACCGCAAACTTAATCAAATATGTAGAAATAAAAATATGAAGCCACACGCCTGCCGGATAAATGCCGAGAAAGGCGACTGCAGTGAATATGAATGTATCAAACAGCTGGCTGACTGCTGTACTGCCGCCGTTTCTGAGCCATAAAAGCCGATCAGAAGGAAATATCCTTCTAATTGCCGAATATACATAAACATCCAGCGTTTGGCTGAAGATAAAGGCAAGCAGACTTCCTAACGCAACTCGCGGAAGGAATCCGAAGATCGTTTCCAGCGCTGGTTGTGATATGTCGCTGGAAGCCGGTTCGAAAAGCAGCACGCCCTGCATGACAAATGTCAGCGTCAGGAGCGTTGAGAATCCGAGCCATACCGCTTTTCTGGCTTCAGCTGGTCCGTATTTTTCATTCAGCACATCTGTCGCAAAAAAGATTGTGCCATACATCACATTCCCGAGTGTCGCTGTTAAGCCAAACAGTTCGACTGTTTTGACGACTTGGAGGTTGGCGCAGACTGTCGCAAAACCGATCCAAACAAACAGTCCCATTTTGCCAAATCCTTTATAAAATAAAAGAACAATGATAAAATGAATGATCGCAAAAAAGATCCAAAACGAATTATTAAACAAGATGAAAAAGCTTCCTTTCCGGGGTAAGATTGGTTTGATTATAGCATAAGCCCGGCAACTAATGAATGGTAAGGTGATTGTAATGAAGCTCAGACCGCATTTGAAAATAGAAGCAAAAGGAACGGGATCCGTCTCATTTTTTAGCGAAGACTGGCTGACAGCACAGCAGGCACGTATGCTCGCCAGAGAACTTGGCCGTTTTCCATACATGAAGGAGCTAGAGTTCGAAGACGAGAAAGGCGGCAGCTGGACGCTGAAGGAATTGGAAAAGCTGACAGAGGAGCTTGCTCAAGAGCCTGATGACATTACTGTTTATTTTGACGGCAGTTTCGATAAGGAGAGCGAATTGGCCGGTCTCGGGATCGTCATCTATTATTCATTGGGAGGAACCCGGCATCGCTTGAGAAAAAATAAAAGCTTCCGGCTGAAAACCAATAATGAAGCTGAATACGCAGCGCTTTATGAAGCAATAAGAGAAGTAAGAGAGCTTGGGGCAAGCAGAAATTCAATTACAATCAAAGGGGACTCGCTTGTTGTGCTGAATCAGCTTGACGGCAGCTGGCCTTGTTATGATCCATCTCATAATGAATGGCTCGACAAAATAGAAGCACTCCTTGAATCGCTGAAGCTTACTCCAACCTACGAAACGATACAACGAAAAGACAATCAGGAAGCTGACGGCCTCGCTAAAAAAATTCTATCCCATCAATTCGTAGAAAGCCACACGAAATTAGACCGTAACGGAGATGACGAAATTGAATAAGAAAATGATCTTTAAAGAACTGACAGAACTGCACGATGAATATTGCAAGGACTGTTTTATTAAGAAGCAGTTTCGCAAAGAATTTGGCAAAACTTATGCGCATTCATTTTGTATCAATAAATGTACGGTTGGTGAAAAGCTGAAACAATACGGAGATGTCTTAACCAATCACTAAAAATAAAAACCGCAGAAGCTGCGGTTTTTATTCTTTGAATTCATCGAGCTGATGCTCGCTGTCATCTAGCAGCTGCTGTTGCTGCTTTACAAATTCAGGATCATCGAGAGCTGCCAGCTCTTCAGATTGTGACAGTTCTCTAGCATCCTCAATGACTTGGTATGCAGAGTCGACTAATGTTTTGCTTTGGCCTCTCGTCGCAGCTCCTGTTGTTTTCTGCGCTGTTTCCACCGCTAGTTCCAGCTGCCGCTTATCCGTAAAGCCAGTCTGATCCTCATTATGAAATTCTGAAGTCACCAAAAACACCTCCGCCATTATTTTGCAGAGTTTTTTTGAAATTTATGTACCAAAATAGAAAAGAAAATAAAAATAAGCCGATATAACTATTGAACCAGAATAAATAGGACTGTTTTACTATTTGAGGTATCTTGATAGAGAAGGGGTACGCAGCTATGGATGATAAAGACTTGAAGTTGATCCTTCACAAAACATTTATAGAAATATACAGTGATTTAGAAGAACTGGCGGATATCGCGAAAAAAGGAAAACCGTCAATGGAAAAGTATGTTGAAGAGATTGAACAGAGGTGCAAACAAAACATTTTGGCGATTGAAATCCAGATGAAAATCAAATAGGAGAGGCGAATGCCTCTCCTCTATTTGTCATCTCATCATCATGTATTGAGTTTAGAGTTTTACAACATTAGAAGCTTGAGGTCCACGATTACCTTCGACAATTTCAAAAGAAACTTCTTGTCCTTCTTCTAATGATTTGTATCCATCTCCTTCGATAGCTGTGAAGTGAACAAATACATCGTCTCCGCCTTCAACTTCAATGAAGCCGAATCCTTTTTCGTTGTTGAACCATTTTACTTTACCGTTTTGCATATTGCTTAATTCCTCCTAGTACTGTAGCACCCGTGTGCTAAAAAAAATTTTGTCACCATTTAACGTTGATTCATTGTTAAATGATGGTTCAACTATACACCATCTGGGAGCACCCGTCAAGTTGTGAAACGGCTTATTTTTCAAAAGAAGGGCAAGTTTCATAAAAAAATGTAACCGCTTTTATTAATGGCTGAATATAAATAAAAAGAGCACACGATTTTCGTATGCTCTCTAGTACGCCATTAAGATAGTGCTTTGGCTTTTTGTTTGGCAGTCATCATTTCTGATTCCTTCAGGATATCCTCTAAAATCACTTCAGAGGAGTTTGCTAAATGAAGGTCCTTAATGTTTTTCTTCATGCGATGCAAGGTATCTTCATCTGCAAGAAGGGAAGTGACTGACTCGAGAATCTCTTCATGGCGGTTCACGACGATGGCAGCTCCGCGGTCTTCAAAGAAGTTTGCATTTTCTTTTTCCTGGCCAGGCACGGGTTTGTACAGAATGACAGGCACACCGATGGCTGTGGCTTCTGTCAAAGTAATGCCGCCAGGCTTGGTAATCATGCAATCTGTGATCCGGAATAGCTCATCAATGCGCTCCACATAGCCCAGAACTTTTAATTTGTCACCATTTTCCGCCTCAAGCGCACTCAAAGATTCTTTTAAAGCCGTATTTTTCCCGCACACGACAACCACTTGCACTTGGTCATCTTTGACAAGGTTTTCGCACAGCTCTTTTACGTTCTTTAATACACCGTGAGCACCTGCCATGATCAGAAGCACTTTTTTGTTTGGTGAAAGATTGTACTTTTTATATATCGGGCCAACCGGCATGGATTCTTCAAATTGCGGCCTGATTGGAATTCCTGTGATTTTTACGTTGCTTGGATGAGTGCCGATCTCCAGCAGTTTTTCCTTCACGTAATCTGTCGCCACATAATATTTATCCACGTTTTCGTGAACCCAAATTTTATGAAGACAAAAATCAGTCATAACGTTGAAGGTAGGAATGACTCTTCCGGTTCGGCGTCTGTATTCAGGCACGACGATCATCGGAAATGTATTAATAATAATATCGGGCTGATGTTCATCGACAAGTTCGCCCAATCTTTTATTACCCATTTTAAAGTAAATATTGAATTTGCGTTTATTATAGATTTTGTCAACTCCGTAATAAAACAAACGATAAAACTGTTTCCCGATTGAGAAGCTTTTTAAATAAAGGTATTGAGTTACCTCTGAAACAATCGGATTTGACTCTTGGTACAAATTAGAAACTGTTACATGCTGAAAGCCGAGCCGTACACATTGTTCATAAAGTGTTTTGGCTACCTGCACATGTCCATTTCCGTAATTTGCAGTCAAAATTAATACTCTTTTATTGGTATTCAAGTAAATTCACCTCAATGTAATCAACAACAAGCAAGCTTCATGCATCGTAAGGAGTTATTGTCTATACATAAACATAACACAAATACATAATCGAATTATTAATGCAGTGAAAAAGTTAAGCTAATTTTAAATGATTTGGATTCCAGTATTTTAAATTTTTGTTATACGCAGACTGAATCAGATGTATTTTATCATATTTTTTGCTCAGCGTATCACTAAAAAAGAAAAATTAGTCCCATTCATAAGGAGTTTCTTGGTAAACGTAATAATTCAGCCAATTCATAAACAATAATGTGGCATGCGCTTTCCAGCGATTCACTGGCTCGTTGCTGCCTTTTGCAAAATAATGTTTAGGTGCCTCGACAGTAGAAAGGTTTCGTTCCAAATCTCTTTCATACTCTTGAAGGAGCGTATTTGTATCATATTCAGGGTGCCCTGTCAAAAAGACTTGTTTTTCGTCTTTAGACACAACTAAGCAAACCCCGGCTTCCTTTGATGCGGTAAGAATGTTTAACTCGGGCACTGCTTGAAGCTGTTCCATATTTATATCTGTATGCCGGGAATGCGGCACGTAGTATAGCTCGTCAAAACCTCTTACCAATCTTTCGTGTTTTGAAAGAACGGTATGTTCGAACACACCGAAGATTTTTTTCGGCATTTGAATTTTTTCCACACCGTAATGGTAATACAAACCTGCTTGAGCACCCCAGCAAATATGCAAGGTTGAAGTGACATTTGTTTTGCTCCACTCCATAATTTCCTTGAGCTCTTCCCAATATGAAACCTCTTCAAACGCCAAATGCTCGATCGGCGCACCGGTGATAATCATGCCGTCAAACCTCTTGTGACGGATATTGGAAAAAGTCGTGTAAAATTCGTCAAGGTGTTCTCTCGCAGTATTTTTCGGCGTGTGTGTGCTTGGGATTAAAAATGTGAAATGAACCTGTAAAGGCGAATTTCCAAGCAATCTGAGAAGCTGAGTCTCTGTTTGGATTTTTTTCGGCATCAAATTTAATATAATAATTTTTTGCGGCCGGATATCCTGATGAAATGCTCTGCTTTCATCCATTACAAATATATGTTCACTTTCAAGCACCTGTTTTGCCGGCAGGTGTGTAGGTATATTAATAGGCAACGTGCCACCTCCATTATTTCCCCGTTTAATTTTCTTCATTATAGGAATTTTCACGCCAATTTTCAATCTATCTATACGTGTTGAGGGGGAAACAACAGAAAACTCTTTAAATAAAACGCACTGACATGCCTTTTGGTTTCACAGTAAAATGATTTTCAAAGATGTCAGAGGGAATTGTAATGTTTTATAGAATGATAAGATAAAAAATGAGCCATATGAATTGATAATGAACGGACGCTCATATCGTTAAGTTTCTTATGAGTTCTTAATTGATGTTTACATTTTGAATTGCGATTTAAAAAAGGTAAAATAATCAGCACCAGGGAATAGGAGGGACTTACATGTCTATTTATCATATGAAGGTACGTACAATCACAGGGAAAGACATGACACTTCAGCCTTTCGCGGGAAAGGTACTGATGATCGTGAATACAGCAAGTAAGTGCGGTTTTACTCCCCAATTGAAGCAGCTGCAGGAATTATATGATACATATCAGCAGGAGGGGCTGGAGATCTTAGGGTTCCCCTGCAATCAATTCATGAACCAAGAGCCTGGTGAAGAGGCTGACATACAGGAATTTTGTGAAACAAATTACGGTGTTACATTTCCTATGTTTTCAAAAGTGGATGTAAACGGGAAAAACGCCCACCCGCTGTTTGTGTATTTGACAGAACATGCGAAAGGGATGCTGGGAACTAAGGCGATCAAGTGGAATTTCACGAAATTTATAGTGGATAGAAATGGAGAAATCGTTGGCCGTTATTCACCAAATACAAATCCGAAAGAGCTGGAAGACGATATCGTGAAGCTATTAGAGCAATAAAAAGAGGGTGCTTTTATGAAGGAATTGAAGCAGGAAGAGCAAATCAGGGCATGGGTTCAATCTATCCTGACTAAGGAAAGCTCTGGACATGACTGGCATCATGTATCAAGAGTAGCAGATCTTGCAGCGTATATTGGAGAAAAGGAAAAAGCGGATTTGTTCATTGTTGAAACGGCGGCTTTGGTTCATGATTTAATTGATGTGAAGCTGCCTGACACGGTCAGGCTTTCTGTGAGCGAAGTATATGATCAGCTCGTTTTTTTCGGAGTAGGAAAAGAGAATGCAGACAGAGTGATTCATATTATAACAAGGATGTCCTTTCGAGACAGGGAAAAGCTGGCGAACGAGCCGCTCTCAATTGAGGGAAAAGCCGTACAGGATGCTGACAGACTTGATGCGATTGGTGCTGTCGGCATTGCGAGAGCTTTCATGTTTGCGGGCGCAAACGGGCATGGCCTTTATGGAGATGATCGAAGCGCCTACGCTCATTTTTTTCATAAGCTGCTGCGGCTGAAAGATATGATGAATACAGACACTGCACGGGAACTGGCAGAAGAAAGACACAATTTTATGCTTCAGTTTGTCCGCCAATTAGAAAAAGAAATACCCGGGATTGATGCCAAAACGTCGTAATAGAAGGCTTGGAGCGACTATGATAGAATAAGTCACAGATATGCTATAGGAGGACGATCATGAAGATAAAATCAATTGAACCTACACCAAGCCCGAATACAATGAAAGTCATCTTAACGGAAGAGCTTCCGGCGGGTAAAAGCAATAACTATAAACCTGAGCAAGCAGAAGGCGCACCGCCTGTTATAGCGGAAATCCTTAAAATAGATGGAGTTAAAGGGGTATATCACGTCGCAGATTTTCTTGCTGTTGAACGGAATGCAAGATACGACTGGAAAGACATTTTACCGCAAGTCCGCACTGCATTTGGGATGGAAAGTGCTGAAAGCGCAGAAGAAAATCGTTCTGATCAAGAATCTTTTGGAGAGGTAAAAGTTTTTGTGCAGATGTTCAGCGGCATTCCTATGCAAGTTAAATTAACCGATGGAGAGCGGGAAGAACGCTTCGGCTTACCTGAACGCTTTCAGCAGGCGATCTTAAAACTTAGATCTGAAGCTTCCAATGTTGTGTTTGAGCGGGCTTGGAAAGAACAAGGTGTCAGATTCGGTGACTTTGATGAAATCGGCCATGACGTGACAGAAGAGCTTCAGGCGGCATACAGTGATGAACGGCTGAAACGACTGACTGAAGCAGCCGCTCAAGGAAAGGGCGAAGCAAAACAAGCTGTACAGCGCAAAGCGTATAAAGTAACGCTTGACATGCTGGATGATGAGGACTGGAAAAAGCGTTATGCACACTTGGAACAGATGGATCCGAAAGAAGAGGATATCCCGGTTTTACAGAAGGCATTGGATGATCCAAAGGTGTCCATCAGAAGACAGGCAGTTGTGTACTTAGGAATGATTGAAACACCTGATGTTCTTCCTCTATTGTATAAAGCACTTGAGGACAAAGCTGTATCAGTCAGAAGAACGGCCGGAGACTGCCTGTCTGATATCGGCGATCCTCAAGCCATTCCTGCTATGATCAAGTCGTTAAGCGACTCCAGCAAGCTTGTTCGCTGGCGTGCGGCCATGTTCCTGTACGAAGTCGGCGATGAAAGTGCAATTGAAGCTTTGCGCGCTGCCGAAGATGACCCCGAATTTGAGGTCAGCCTTCAAGTCAAAATGGCGCTTGAACGTATTGAGCATGGAGAAGAAGCAAAAGGTTCTGTTTGGAAACAAATGACGGAAAGCAGAAAAAAAGGCGAATAAAGATAAAAAAGGTGCAGATCATGCACCTTTTTTATGTGAATTCACTTTTTATAAAAATTATTTCGAATATTGTTGAAAAATATCCGAAAACTATTTATAGTAAGTAACAATATTAATAGTTGGAGGGTTCAAATCGAAAGAAAGCTATATAAATATAAAAACATGAAAGAACAAAACAAGGTGAGGGCGGCCTGTATTTATCTTATTTGCAAAAACAGCCCATAAATAAACTGAAAATTGTCAAAATAAAATCCAATCAAACAATTGAAAGAATTTAGGAGGATCACCATGGCAGAATTACGCAGTAATATGATCACACAAGGAATCGATAGAGCTCCGCACCGCAGTTTGCTTCGTGCAGCAGGGGTAAAAGAAGAGGATTTCGGCAAGCCGTTTATTGCGGTGTGTAATTCATACATTGATATCGTTCCCGGTCATGTTCACTTGCAGGAGTTTGGGAAAATCGTAAAAGAAGCAATCAGAGAAGCAGGGGGCGTGCCGTTTGAATTTAATACCATTGGGGTAGATGATGGCATCGCAATGGGGCATATCGGTATGAGATATTCGCTGCCAAGCCGTGAAATTATCGCAGACTCTGTGGAAACGGTTGTATCCGCACACTGGTTTGACGGAATGGTCTGTATTCCGAACTGCGACAAAATCACACCGGGAATGCTTATGGCGGCAATGCGCATCAACATTCCGACGATTTTTGTCAGCGGCGGACCGATGGCGGCAGGAAGAACAAGTGACGGGCGAAAAATCTCCCTTTCCTCAGTATTCGAAGGGGTAGGCGCCTACCAAGCAGGGAAAATCAACGAAAACGAGCTTCAAGAACTAGAGCAGTTCGGATGCCCAACGTGCGGGTCTTGCTCAGGCATGTTTACGGCGAACTCAATGAACTGTCTGTCAGAAGCACTTGGTCTTGCCTTGCCGGGTAATGGAACCATTCTGGCGACATCTCCGGAACGCAAAGAGTTTGTGAGAAAATCGGCTGCGCAATTAATGGAAACGATTCGCAAAGATATTAAACCGCGTGATATCGTTACAGTAAAAGCGATTGATAACGCGTTTGCACTCGATATGGCGCTCGGAGGTTCTACAAATACCGTTCTTCATACGCTTGCCCTTGCAAACGAAGCCGGCGTTGAATACTCTTTAGAACGCATTAACGAAGTCGCTGAGCGCGTGCCGCACTTGGCCAAGCTGGCGCCTGCATCGGATGTGTTTATTGAAGATCTTCATGAAGCGGGCGGCGTGTCAGCGGCTCTGAATGAGCTTTCCAAGAAAGAAGGAGCGCTTCATTTAGATGCGCTGACTGTTACAGGGAAAACTCTTGGAGAAACCATTGCCGGACATGAAGTAAAGGATTATGACGTCATTCATCCGCTGGATCAACCATTCACTGAAAAGGGTGGCCTTGCTGTTTTATTCGGTAATCTAGCTCCGGACGGCGCTATCATTAAAACAGGCGGCGTACAGAATGGGATTACAAGACACGAAGGGCCGGCTGTCGTATTCGATTCTCAGGACGAGGCGCTTGACGGCATTATCAACCGAAAAGTAAAAGAAGGCGACGTTGTCATCATCAGATACGAAGGGCCAAAAGGCGGACCTGGCATGCCGGAAATGCTGGCGCCAACATCCCAAATCGTTGGAATGGGACTCGGACCAAAAGTGGCATTGATTACGGATGGACGTTTTTCCGGAGCCTCCCGTGGCCTCTCAATCGGCCACGTATCACCTGAGGCAGCTGAGGGCGGGCCGCTTGCCTTTGTGGAAAACGGAGACCATATTATCGTTGATATTGAAAAACGTATCTTGGATGTACAAGTGCCAGAAGAAGAGTGGGAAAAACGAAGAGCGAACTGGAAAGGTTTTGAACCGAAAGTGAAAACCGGCTACCTGGCACGTTATTCTAAACTTGTGACAAGTGCCAACACCGGCGGTATTATGAAAATCTAGATAGCTGGGGACACTTTCTTTTATTTTAAGGCGTGAACATTTGAAATCCGGCCCTCTCTATAGTATCCTTTACTTCAGATGAAGGATACTAGAGGGGGCTTTTTTTATGTCAATGGCTTATGAAGAATACATGCGCCAGCTTGTCGTACCGATGCGCCGCGAGCTGACTGGAGCAGGTTTTGAAGAGTTAACAACAGCGGAAGAAGTAGAAAACTTTATGGAAAAGGCAGAGGGCACAACTCTTGTAGTCGTTAACTCTGTATGCGGCTGCGCGGCAGGCCTTGCGCGTCCTGCGGCTACGCAGGCAGTCCTCCAGAATGACAAAACACCTGACAATACGGTGACTGTTTTTGCGGGCCAAGATAAAGAAGCTACTGCGAAAATGCGTGAGTATTTTACTGGCCAGGAGCCTTCTTCACCATCAATGGCTCTTTTGAAAGGCAAAGAAGTCGTACATTTTATTCCGCGTCATGAAATTGAAGGACACGATATGGAAGAAATTATGAAAAACCTGACTGCTGCCTTCGATGCGCACTGCTAAATGCCCGTTTTCCGGGCATTTTCTTTTTGGGAGTACAGAAGATGATAACAACAAGCTATAGACCGTCTGAACACACCATAAAAACCGCAAAGCAGCTTTCTAAAGAGCTAAATATGCCATACTGCGGCCGGAATAAACAAACGGTTGAACACCTGCTGAAGTCAGCTGAACGTGATTTGCTTGTGGTCGGCAAAGAGCGGTTTGAGCTGTATACGAAACAAGGTGCCAAATTCTTTTTTCATCCGAATACAGCGATGTTCAGAGCCAAACGCTTTTTACGGGGCGAGCAAGAGCCTATGCTTCGGGCTGCCGGCTTATCTGAAGGAGATACGTTTTTAGATTGCACACTCGGGCTGGGGTCAGATGCCATTATCGCAAGTATGGCGGTAGGCGAAACGGGTTCTGTTGTTGGGATTGAAAAAAACCATCTTGTGTCTGTTTTAGTGAGGATGGGGCTGCATTCATGGGAAACGGGTATAGAAGAGCTTCAAGCTGCGATGAGAAGAATCCAGGTGAAGAATGGTGATTGCTTAGAATACATCAAGCAGCTTCCTGACAACTCTGTTGATGTGGTTTATTTCGATCCAATGTTTCATGAACCTGTAGAGACCTCTGACGGCATCGCGCCTTTACGTGATTTGGCAGAGGGTTCCGTTTTGCACGAAGGATGTATCAATGAAGCGGTACGAGTCGCCAGAAAAAGCGTTGTGCTAAAAGACCACTGGAAAAGCCCGCGGTTTGAACAGTTTGGTTTTAACGTCATGAAAAGAAAGACAGCACTGTTCCATTATGGCGTCATTCAAACAAGCCCGTGATTCATATCACGGGCTTTCTGTTAATCGGTGACCTCCATGACGACAAAGTATAACAATGTTAAGAGTGAAACTGTGGCAAACAGAGCGTCAATCATGCGGAAAGCCTCCTTTCATGGAATATTGTAAGCGTTTTTACACAAAGTGCATAGCAACGAATCTCCTAATTTGCATTTCAGTTTCATATAGTACATGACTTGCATGTTTTGGATGTGCTAAAATAAGAGAAACATGACAATAAAATAGAGAGGAATAAGCAGTCATGAAATTGTGGATGAGAAAGACCCTTGTGGTTTTATTTACCATTGTAACGTTCGGGCTCGTATCTCCTCCGGCTGCCCTTATGGCGGACAAGCCTTCCGGACAGCCGAGCAGTCTTGAGCAGAATGATTACACCGCTTTTTATGATGAGCATGACCTGTACGATGATGAGTCGGATGACAGGCGAGATCCTGAACTGCTTTTTCAATCGTACAAGGAACAGCTCCTTGACAGCGCTGAGGATCAGTCCTTTTTAAAATTCGGCAGCAGAATCGCTCCGGTCATTGAGGATGACTATCGGAAAGAGATCCTGCCAAAAATCGAAAATGTGATTAGTGATTATTTAGCGACATTGCAAGATGATGAGGCGTACCAAGATGTTGTGATCTCAAGCATGCCTTCAGCGGGCAAAACGGAAAAAATTTTCAACGTTTACAATCGGACAACTGGAGAAGATCTTCTCAGATTCCATGTGCGAAGAGACCACCCGCCTCATGACGGCTACTGGTTTAATTTTCATTATCATACAGCAGAAGATGGATTTCAATCACATCATGAGCTTGGGAGCATTTACTGGGACCGCAACACGCCTCCCAACTGGATGAGTGCCTAAAGGAGATGCCATTAGACATGAAAAAGTACACAATGAATGAAATGGTCGATATAACAAAGGATATGCTGAACAAACGGGGCGTTATGATAGAAGATATTGCGCGGATTGTTCAAAAACTTCAGGAAAAATACAATCCAAATCTGCCGCTCAGTGTTTGCATGGAGAATGTAGAAAAAGTCCTGAACAAACGTGAAATTATTCATGCTGTTTTGACAGGCCTTGCACTCGATCAGCTTGCAGAACAGAAGCTTCTCCCCGAGCCCCTGCAGCACCTTGTTGAAACGGATGAACCGCTTTACGGCATAGATGAAATTATCCCGCTTTCAATCGTTAATGTGTACGGGTCGATCGGTTTGACCAATTTCGGTTATTTGGATAAAGAGAAGATTGGAATTATTAAGGAACTTGATGAAAGTCCAGACGGTATTCATACCTTTTTGGATGATATTGTGGCAGCTCTTGCTGCAGCAGCGGCGAGCAGAATTGCACATACGCATCAGGATCTGCAAGATGAAGAAAAAGAACAGGATGAAAAGCCTGTCGTCAGCTGACTATAAAAAAATCATTTCTGGGTTCAGAAATGATTTTTTATTGTGTTACACTACTAGAAGACTACTTTTAAAGGATGAAAAAAATGAAACAGTATAAGGATTTATGCAGACATGTTTTAGAGCATGGTGAGAAAAAGGGAGACCGGACAGGGACCGGAACAATCAGCACTTTCGGATATCAAATGAGATATAATTTATGGGAAGGCTTTCCGATGCTCACCACTAAAAAACTCCACTTTAAATCAATTGCGCATGAACTGCTGTGGTTCTTAAAAGGAGATACGAATGTACGCTATCTGCAGGAAAACGGAGTGCGGATCTGGAATGAGTGGGCTGATGAAAACGGTGAACTTGGACCTGTATATGGCTCCCAATGGCGTTCTTGGCGGGGAGCTGATGGAGAAACCATTGATCAAATTTCCCGTCTTATTGAAGATATTAAGACAAATCCGAACTCCAGACGCTTAATCGTCAGCGCCTGGAATGTTGGTGAAATTGATAAAATGGCGTTGCCGCCGTGCCATTGCCTGTTCCAATTCTATGTGTCTGACGGCAAGCTGTCCTGTCAGCTTTATCAGCGCTCTGCCGATGTTTTCTTAGGTGTGCCGTTTAATATTGCATCTTATGCCCTGCTAACCAAGATGATTGCTCATGTGACTGGGCTTGAACCGGGCGAGTTCATCCATACATTTGGTGATGTTCATATCTATCAAAATCATATTGAACAAGTCAATTTGCAGCTGGAAAGAGATGTTAGACCGCTTCCGAAGCTTCGTTTCGCCAGAAAGGTTGATTCTATTTTTAACTTTGCATTTGAGGACTTTATCATCAAGGATTATGATCCGCATCCTCATATAAAAGGGGCGGTCAGCGTATGATTTCATTCATTTTTGCGATGGATGCCAACAGGCTTATCGGCAAAGACAATGATTTGCCGTGGCATTTGCCCAATGATCTTGCATACTTTAAGAAAGTAACATCGGGCCATTCAATCATTATGGGCCGGAAAACATTTGAATCGATCGGACGTCCGCTTCCAAATCGGAAAAATATTGTCGTTACCTCAGCGCCGGCTTCAGAATTTCCGGGATGCACGGTTGTCAGTTCATTAAAGGATGTACTGGACATTTGTTCAGGCCCTGAAGAATGCTTTGTGATCGGAGGAGCTCAGCTCTATACGGACCTGTTCCCTTATGCGGACAGACTGTATATGACGAAAATTCATCACGAGTTTGAGGGTGACCGTCACTTCCCTGAATTTGATGAATCCAATTGGAAGCTGGTTTCTTCTGAGCAGGGGATCAAAGACGAAAAAAACCCGTATGATTACGAATTTCTAATGTATGAAAAAAAGAATTCTTCTAAAGCGGGAGGATTTTAATTGGTTCGCTACAGCCTTCTAGTGGTTTATATTGTGTATATGCTGTTAAAAAATATGAAACAATTATTTAATCAAACAATGCTCGATCCCCGTCTGTCATACAAAAAACAGATGACTCTTGTGTACGAACAGCCAAAGGCGTTTTTGGAAGGCTGTATCGGCATCTCCGGTTCAGTTGTGACGATCCATCAGCCAGAGCCAATACCACACGGTCCTGTTTTGTATGTGCATCCCCGTTTGCGTTTGGCTGAACTGGCCTTAATTGCTGGATATATTGAGGAACCGGCCGGCTTTATCGCCAACCCAAAAGTGTTCCGCTTGCCTTTTATCGGGCAATGGCTGGATCGGATGGATGTGATTTCAGACGGTGATTCAGAAAAGGTATATGAAGATGTGAAAAAACAGCTGGAAAAGGGACAAAGCCTGATTCTTTCACTAGATGGTTCTATTGATCCTGTAGAGCTTGCGGCCCGCTATCATCTTCCGTTGGTGATGGTGGAAACGAAAGGAACAGATAACATGCAAAAGGGCTCGTTTTTTAAACGCTTAAAACCGGCAGACATTGAATTGTCCTTTTCAAAAGCTTATATACCTGCCAATGAAAAACAATTACGTGCATAAAAAAAGCGCAGTCGTGAAGACTGCGCTTTTCTGTTACTGTTACGAAAGGAACGGCACCTTTACACAATAGAAGAGCACGCAGAAAAACATAGCAGCGCTTCCGCCCAATACAAAGCTGTGCCAAATGGCATGATGGAAGGGGATCTTTTTCCAAATGTAAAAGATGGTTCCGACAGAGTATAAAATGCCGCCGAGAAAAAGGAGGCTGAATCCTGCTCCGCTCAGTGAAGCATATAAAGGTTTAACTGCAATAATCATCAGCCACCCCATGACTAAATACACGAAGGTTGACAATAGGATAAACCGTTTCACGAAGAAAATTTTAAAAACGATTCCGCCTAGGGCAAGTGACCATACGATAACCAACAGGGTATAGCCGAGTGTGCCTTTCAGCGGCCCAAGCAAAAAAGGCGTGTAGGTTCCGGCGATGAGTACGTAAATCGCGCTATGATCAATAATCTCCAAAATGTCCTTCGTTTTTTTATGTGTGATGCTGTGAAGCAGGGTGGAGCTCAAATATAACAGCAGCATAGAGACACCGAATATTGTAAAGCTGACAATGTCCCATGCAGACCCGTAATTAGCCGCAAATATGATTAGAAACACTAATGCTGGGATGGATAAGAGGACACCGATGCCGTGTGTAATCGCATTGGCGATCTCTTCTTTGATTGTAAACAAGTACATTCTCCTTTCGATCGCTAGATCATTTGATTTTTTAACGTCTCTATAAAGCTCAAGCCCTCAAAGGTAATTTTTGTGCCTGCGCGTCCGCGGCTTTTGGTGACATAATCTTTTTTCTCCAAATAGTCGAGACGGCTTCTGACCTGCTGAGGAGTTAACGAGGTTTGGGTATTTTTGCTGTGTTCAGAAATGATCCGTCTGCTGGCAGGTTCTCCTTTTTCGTTCAATACTTTTATTGTTTCCAAAATAAATAAAAACTCAGCTTTTTCCATTAAAGTCAGCAGCTTCGCTTTTTTCTTCGACGTTTTTCCGTCTATCGCGCCTCTAATATATGGCGGCAGGTCATATGGCTGAATCGTTCCTCCGCTTGATACTGCCGCCATATAATCTGCAGCGTTTTTTAATTCCCTGACATTGCCTTCAAATGTATGCTTCTCAAGCACCTGAAAAACGGAGGGATCGATTAACATTTGCTGATCGGAATTTGAGAGAAAATGCTGTGTCAAAAGCGGAATATCGCTTTTTCGTTCCGATAATTCGGGCAGTGTGAGCGTTAAAATGTTCAGTCTGTAGAATAAGTCTTGCCTGAAGGTATGTTCCACGGATCGGTCTGCAGAAGCACAGATCATTCGCGGTTTCTCCGTGTCTGAATCAAGCGCTTTTAACAGCTGAGCTTGTACAGAAGCAGGCATGCACCATATATCATCAAGAAAAAGGGTTCCTCGTACCGCTTTTTGAAAAACACCTGTGTTTCTGTTAGGGCCAAAAAGCTCATGAATAAGGGTTTCTTCCGAATGGGTGCTGCAATTGACGATTATAAACGGTTCATTGCTTCTCGAAGATTCCAAGTGTATGGCATGTGCGAAGTGATTTTTGCCTGTTCCGATTTTTCCTGTTATTAAGACAGGAAGCTCTGATAACGAGAACTGCTTGGCGATTCGCTTCGCTTCCAGGAAAGTTTGATGTTCTCCGATTAGATGTTGAAATGTATTGAGTTTTGGTGCACTATTCATCAATTGGCTCCTTTTGGTTCTAATTGGTTTCATTATATCATGCCTTTTGGTTGAAAACACCCTTTATTTTACGATCATCTTTTTTCTTGGCTCTGCAGGATAATGGTTGAACAGAAGTTACCACAAGATGTGGTGGGCATAGTCTGTATTTTTTTAATTATTAAATAAAAATAATTGTCTTATTTTTTGAATATTCGTGTTATAATGGCATATTAAATAGGGATTTAAAACAAGAAAGGAATCTGTACATGAAACCGTTGCTTAAAGAAAACTCTCTCATCCAAGTGAAAGACATTTTGAAGGCTCACCAAAACGTAAAGGACGTTGTCATTCACACACCTTTGCAGAGGAATGACAGACTTTCTGAGAGATATGAATGCAATATTTATTTAAAACGTGAAGACTTGCAAGTTGTCAGATCTTTTAAGCTCAGAGGGGCTTATCATAAAATGAAACAGCTTTCCAGCGAGCAGACAGAGAACGGGGTTGTGTGTGCAAGTGCCGGAAACCACGCTCAAGGTGTGGCATTTTCGTGTAAACATCTTGGCATTCACGGGAAAATTTTTATGCCGTCTACTACACCGAGACAAAAAGTATCTCAAGTTGAACTATTCGGAAAAGGATTTATTGATATTATTTTGACAGGCGATACGTTTGACGATGCGTATAAAAGCGCTGTTGAATGCTGTGAGGCGGAATCTCGGACGTTTATCCATCCGTTCGATGATCCGGATGTGATGGCCGGACAGGGAACGCTCGCGGTCGAGATTTTAAACGACATTGATACAGAACCGCATTTTCTTTTTGCAAGTGTCGGAGGCGGCGGCCTTCTCTCTGGGGTAGGTACATATTTGAAAAACGTGTCTCCTGATACAAAGATAATTGCTGTTGAGCCGGTGGGAGCGGCATCCTATTTTGAATCAAATAAAGCTGGGCATGTCGTCACACTTGATAAAATTGATAAGTTTGTAGATGGGGCGGCTGTTAAAAAAATTGGCGAGGAAACCTTCCGGACGCTGGAATCTGTCGTTGATGACATTCTCCTTGTGCCTGAAGGAAAAGTATGTACATCCATTCTTGAATTATATAACGAATGTGCGATTGTTGCTGAACCGGCTGGAGCTCTTTCTGTCGCAGCGCTTGATTTGTACAAGAATGAAATTAAAGGAAAAAATGTGGTGTGTGTGGTAAGCGGGGGCAATAACGATATCGGAAGAATGCAGGAAATGAAGGAGCGTTCCTTGATTTTTGAAGGTCTTCAGCATTATTTTATCGTCAACTTTCCGCAAAGAGCGGGGGCGCTCCGCGAATTTCTTGACGAAGTCCTCGGGCCGAATGATGACATTACAAGGTTTGAATATACGAAGAAAAATAATAAAAGCAACGGACCTGCTCTTGTCGGCATTGAGCTGCAGAACAAAGCCGACTATGGGCCGCTGATTGAACGGATGAACAAAAAACCGTTTCATTATGTAGAGGTGAACAAGGATGAGGACTTGTTCCATTTGCTGATCTAATTTTTTACACAACCGCGCAAAATGACAGACAGACCGGCTGGCATCATATATAATAGAAGAAAAACAAAAAAGAGGATTGATAGCTTGTTACTCAAAAGCCTAGAGTTCAAACGCGGTGACGGGATTCAGGTGAAAGTGACAGAAATACCTGTATTAAAGGAAGATGAGCACTATTTCTTTATGTTACATCACCATTTGCAATTCTACTTAAAAGAAGTGTTTTCATCAAACAGCAGGGCAAAAGTGTATTCTTTCCGACATTATATGAAGCGCCGGATGAAGTGGGCAGATTATAAGGCTGTATTTCATCAAGAGGTGTTAAAGCACAACGCGTAACATGCCGTTTTTTACCTGCATGCCCTCCTTTGTAATCGTTAATGGGGAGGCATGCAGGATTTTTTTTGCTCAGTATCGAATACAAACATGGGACAGTAAGGTCGGTTTTAGAAAGCGTTTTTATGCTGGCTGGAAAGGATGGATGTCATGAAGGTTATCAAGGGGTTAACGGCTGGGCTGATTTTTCTGTTTTTGTGTGCATGCGGAGGACAGCAGATTAAAAATCCGCTTAATTACCAGGTGGAGCCTTTTACATTTCAAAACCAAGACGGCAAGAACGTTTCTTTAGAGAGTTTAAAAGGAGAAGTATGGCTGGCGGATTTTATTTTTACCAATTGTGAAACTATATGTCCGCCAATGACCGCTCATATGACTGATCTGCAAAAAAAACTGAAAGCCGAAAATATAGATGTCCGCATCATATCATTTAGTGTTGACCCAGAAAACGATAAGCCGAAACAGCTGAAGAAATTTGCTGCAAATTATCCATTATCTTTTGATAACTGGGATTTTCTCACGGGATACAGCCAGAGTGAGATTGAGGAGTTTGCACTTAAGAGCTTTAAAGCGATCGTAAAGAAGCCGGAGGGAGAGGACCAAGTGATTCATCAATCTTCTTTTTATTTGGTAGGTCCGGACGGTAAGGTGCTGAAAGATTACAATGGAGTAGAGAATACACCGTACGATGATATCATTTCCGATGTGAAGTCAGCCAGTACACTCAAGTAAGCTAGAAGACTAGGCATTTGCAAATCTTCTAAAACATGATACACTTTCCACTAGTAGAATGGGAAGGAGCAACAAGATTGAAGCTGCGCATTTTTTCAATCATGGCCAGTTTGATTTTGCTTCTTACTGCGTGTACGAGCATACGTACATCATCTGAGGGAAAACAAAAAGCCCATGAAACGAAAACAAAAGAACACATTGTCATAGCGGCTGTCGGAGATTCGCTGACAGAAGGAGTCGGAGATCCCGACGAAAAGGGATATGTCGGCAAGGTGGCGGATTCTATCCGGTCAGATAAACAAGTCAAAACGGTCGACGTGAAAAATTATGCTGTAAAAGGGAACCGTTCGGATGATTTATTAGAAAAACTAAAAGATAAAAAGGTTCAAAAAGGCATAAAGGACGCAGATTATGTCTTTTTTACAATTGGCGGTAATGATTTGATGAAAATCCTTCGCCAAAACTTTCTGCAATTAACCGTTGAACCGTTTCAGGAAGCGGAAAAACCGTACGAAAAGCGCTTTGAAAAAATCATTTCTGAAATTCGCGAGCTGAATGATCACGCTGAGCTGATTTATGTCAGCATGTACAATCCGTTTACGTTTACATTATCAGAACTAAATGAAATAAATGGTGTCGTCACGGATTGGAACCATATTGCTGAAAAAGAGCTGAAAAAAGATAAACATGCAAAAATCATTCATATCGAAGATTTGTTCAATCAAAAAAGTGACAGCAGCCGAATTTCTGAGGAAGATGATTTTCATCCTAATGGTACGGGTTATTCTCTTATCGCAAAGCGCGTCTATCAAGCCATTAAAAAAGAAGGATTACCGAAAGAGTAGGGTGACAGCATGAATAAGTGGAAGCGACTGTTTTTTATATTGCTTGCAATCAATTTTATCCTCGCCGCCGGGTTTGTGGCACTTGTTTTGCTCCCGGGGGAACAGGCTCAGGTGAAGGATTCATCTGAGAGCGAGTATGGATTTCAAGTGACCAGCACAAAAGAATCATTAGCTGCGTTTGTTAACTCATATTTAAACGACAAAGCATCAAACAAGCTTGATTATAAAGTAGAGATTGATGATGATGTTCATGTCGCAGGGAAAATCAAGGCATTTTCCACGTCTATTGATGCGTTTATCGCTTTTGAGCCGACCGTGAAAAAAAACGGTGATGTAGAGCTGAATGTCACGAAATTTTCGTTAGGGAAATTGAGTATACCAATTAGCTTTGTGTTAAATTATATGGACAGCTTTTATGAATTGCCGTCATTTGTCCATGTTCACCCCGGAGATAAAAGCATTGAAGTGCGTTTGTCAGAAATGCCTTTAACGAATGGAATGTATGTCAAAGCGGATAAGATAAATTTAGAAAAAGATGAAATTGAGTTTTCCTATTACCATCCTAAACAATAGAGGTGACTGAAAATGAAACGGATTTACCAGTATTTCAGTTTATTATCCTTTACATTTTCCCTGTACTTCGGCTGGCTTGCTTATCATCATCTGGCCGCTGAAGACATGGATCAAATGTATTTGAATGTTTCCTATTGTGCCTTGTTCCTAAGTGTGATGGTGTTTACATTCGGTATGCGAGACCGAAAAAAAACCGATAAGTCATGAAAAAAGAGACATGAAACAACGTCTCTTTTTTCGTGCGGTCCGAAGAAAATTTGAGAACACAAGGAGAAAAGATGAAAGCATACGATTTTACACAGGGGAACGTGCTGAAACAGCTTGTACTGTTTTCAATGCCTATTATGCTCGGAAACGCATTGCAGGTTTCCTTTCAATTTATAGACAGCTTGTGGATTGGCAATTTACTGGGGGCAAAGGCCCTTGGGGCAGCCGCGGTATCAAGCACGATTGTTTTGACCGTGCTGTCTTTTATTTTGGGCCTTAACAATGCGACGTTAACAATTTTATCTCAGCAAAAAGGAAAAGATGATGTAAAAGGAATGGCGTCGTATATTAACGCTTTTGTTGTTTTATTAACAGGCCTAAGCATTGGATTCGGCGCGGCCGGTTTTTTTCTCTCAGAGCTTTTGCTGCGTCTTCTAAAAACGCCGGAGTCAATGATACCGCTTGCTGAGGCGTATTTACAGATTCAATTTATCGGCATTTTATTTTTGTTTGGTTATAACTTTATCAGTACTGTGCTTCGTGCGCTGGGCGACAGCAAGACACCTCTCCGGTTTATTGCGTTTGCTGTTGTACTGAATACAGTGCTTGCGCCGCTCTTTATTTCTGTGTTCCGCATGGGAATAGCGGGAGCAGCTTATTCAACGATTTTGTCACAGGGCATTGCGTTTCTGTATGGGTTGTTTTATGTCATCAAACACAAGCTTGTGCCATTCTCGATTCCGAGAATGCCCAAGTGGGAAGAGTCCGCGCTGATTTTGAAACTCGGGATTCCGGCAGGTCTGCAGATGATGGTGATTACAGGCGGTATGATGGCGATTATGAGTGTTGTCAACTCATACGGGGATCACGTGGTATCAGGCTTTGGCGCGGTGCAGCGGCTTGATAGCATCATCACGCTTCCAGCAATGGCTGCCGGTACGGCCGTCAACAGTATGGCAGGGCAAAATATTGGAATCGGAAACGAAAAAAGAGTGGGAACAATTGCAAGGCTGGGTGTGATGGCTGTTATTTCCTGCATGCTGGTGATTGCGGTTATGATTTGGGTATTTGGTAAATATCTCATTAGGTTATTTATCAGTGAGCCTGATGCGGTCGTATTTGGTGAACAATATTTGAAGTGGATCGCATTTTTCTACCCTTTTATTGGGATTAATTTTGTGCTGAACGGAATCGTCAGGGCAGCGGGAGCGATGCTGCAGGTTCTGGTATTAAATTTGATCTCGTTTTGGGTGTTGAGATATCCTTTCACAGCTCTATTTTCAGCTTGGCTTGGACAAAAAGGAATCGGGCTTGGAATCGGAATGAGTTTTTTATTTAGCAGCTGCGCGGCATTTTTGTATTATAAATATGGCCGCTGGAAAGCAATGAAGCTGTTTACTGAAAAATAAGTGAAGCACTGCGAAAAGCACATACCTATATATCGGTATGTGCTTTTTTTTACCGTTTTTTATCAAGTTTGCTGAAGAGCTCGATTAACGTGGCAAGTTCAGCATCAGTGTAGCAGTCAAAGCGTTTAAAGAAATATTCCGTTTTTTTCTCGTTAAAGTGCTGAAGGACTTTTTCGCCCGCTTCAGTGATATGAATGCGGATGATGCGTCTGTCTTCCTTCGATCTGATTCTCGTAATCCATTCCTTTTCTACCAGCGCATCGGTCACAGCCGTAATGTGGCTTGCCGATACCTCTAAAATAGGCGCAAATTCAGTGACTTTTTTAGGCCCTTGTTCACTGAGGATCCGAAGAATGGTGAATTCATTCCGCGACAGCTCTTTATCTAAAATTTCATTGATTTCATTGCGTATTTGTTTAAAGACTTTACGGAGTAAAGTTTCCATATCGTACATCATCTGTGTTCTTACTTTCAAATTTGTGAACCTCCATTACATAAGCATATTGCTTAAAACCTATAGATTTTATTGAAAAGCAGAATCATTTTCATTCTATTTTTACATGCTATAATATAATAATACCACGTATTAACAAAGGAGGCACCAGTATGTCTGAAAAAAAAGAAATCGCCACATTTGCAGGAGGCTGTTTTTGGTGTATGGTTAAACCTTTTGACGAACAGCCGGGAATTGAAAAAGTGGTGTCCGGGTATACAGGCGGCCATACTGAAAACCCTACGTATGAAGAGGTGTGCAGTGAAACGACGGGACATCGTGAAGCCGTTCAAATCACGTTTAATCCTGATGTATTCCCTTATGAAAAACTGCTTGAATTATTTTGGCAGCAAATCGATCCGACAGATGCCGGGGGGCAGTTTGCTGATCGCGGCAGCTCCTATCGCGCAGCCATTTTTTATCATAATGATAAACAAAAGGAGCTTGCGGAAGCTTCCAAGCAACGTCTGGCGGAAAGCGGCATCTTTAAAGATCCGATTGTAACGGACATTTTAAAAGCTGAACCTTTCTATGAAGCGGAAGGCTACCATCAGCATTTTTATAAAAAGAATCCAGCACATTATCAGCGCTACCGGACAGGTTCCGGACGAGCGGGATTTATCAGCGAGCATTGGGGGGCTAAATAAATGGCGTACAATAAAGAAGAAAAAATAAAATCATTAAATCGTATGCAATATGAAGTAACGCAAAATAACGGCACGGAGCCGCCGTTTCAAAATGAATATTGGGATCATAAGGAAGAAGGGTTGTATGTAGACATTGTGTCAGGCAAGCCATTGTTTACATCCAAAGATAAATTTGATTCCCACTGCGGCTGGCCAAGCTTTACAAAGCCGATTGAAGAAGAAGAAGTGGAAGAAAAACTGGACACGAGCCACGGCATGATTCGCACAGAAGTAAGAAGCCGAACTGCTGATTCTCATCTTGGCCACGTATTTAATGACGGACCGGGGCCAAACGGACTTCGTTACTGCATAAATTCAGCAGCGCTGCGGTTTGTTCCGAAGCATAAGCTAAAAGAAGAAGGATACGAAAGCTATCTGCATCTCTTTAATAAATAAAGTGTTAAAAACAGGCCTGCCTAATGGATAGACAGGCTTGTTTTTATGCCTTTTTCTCTTGATGCAATTCTTCAATAATCTGAGCAATTCTTTCTTTCGTAATGAGCGGGGCTTGATCTGATTGATACCCAGGCAGATTGACTTTGCGAAAGTCAGGATGTTTTTCCGGCTCTGGAAGGATCGCATAAAGGTTGCCCCATTCATACAGTGATTCAATTTCATGTGGAGATGTTAATTCTTCGTGAAGCTTTTCACCTGGACGCTTGCCCACTTCTACTGCAGCCGGCCGCGGGAGCCCGTGCTGCGATGCATATTCTTCAAACCCATGAATCAGTTCTTCAAGTTTCAGTGATTCCATTTTGAAAATAAAAGTTTCTCCGCCTTTTGTAATAGCAGCCGATTGCAATGTCAATGTAGCTGCATCGTCTATTGACATGAAAAATCTGGTCATGTTTTTGTCTGTGATGGTCAGAGGTTCACCCTCCATCATCTGTTCAAATAATATGGGGATGACCGAACCTCTGGAACCGAGAACATTTCCAAAGCGGACCGAACAAAACAAGGTTCCTTTGTTTTGGACGTGGCGGTTTGCTTGATGAAACAGCTTTTCAGATAACAGCTTGGTGGCACCCATTGTGTTCACAGGAGATACAGCTTTATCTGTACTGATATTAATGACATGCTGCACTCGGTGTGAAAGGGCAGCTTCCACCACATTTTGTCCGCCGATGAGATTGGTCTGGATCGCTTCAAATGGATGGTCCTCACATGTCGGAACCTGTTTCAGCGCAGCCGCGTGAAAGACGATATCGACGCCTTTCATCACCTGATTCACCCTTCTGTGATCGCGTACATCTCCGAGTACAAATAATAGCCGCTTATCCTCCGCATACTTTTGGCTCATGACATACTGTTTACTGTCGTCTTTGCTGAATACAATCACCTGTTTAGGTGTAAGCAGCAAAAGGCGTTTGACAATTTGACTCCCGATTGAACCCGTTCCGCCAGTGACTAAAACTGTTTTGTTATGGAAAAATGGTTTTAGTTCTGCTGTTTGCTGTTTAGGCATGGCTTATCCTCCAACTCTCGTTTCTCTACCATGCATCATATGTTCAACTTTGTAATCGAATTAATGAAAGCAACCAATAAAACAAAATTTAGGGGAATGATCATGTCACAAAGTGTTCTTTTTTAATAGAAAATGGAAAAACGGACGTAACTAGGGAACAACAAAACTAAATAAACAATGTACTAAATATTCAACATATTTTTATTTCGCTCCGCAAAAGCAAACCTGACAAAGTCCATCTCACGTACCACTTTGGGGAAAAGTTGTTTGAGTCAGAAACCCTATAAAAAAAGGTTCATTTTCCTCACGGTAACCACCTGTATATATTTTACAATAGTAGTGATGGTGATAAAAGAGGAGGGTACCAAATGAAGGTTTCAAAAACAATGCTGCTAAGCACTGCCGCGGGTTTATTGCTTAGCCTGACAGCAACCTCGGTGTCGGCTCATTATGTGAATGAGGAACATTATTTCAAAGTGACTGCACACACGGAGACAGATCCGGTCGCATCTGGCGATGACGCAGCAGATGACCCGGCCATTTGGGTTCATGAAAAACACCCGGAAAAAAGCAAGTTGATTACGACAAATAAGAAGTCAGGGCTCGTCGTGTATGATTTAGACGGAAAACAGCTTCATTCTTATGAGTTTGGCAAGCTCAATAATGTCGATCTGCGCTATGATTTTCCATTGAACGGCGAAAAAATTGATATTGCTGCCGCATCCAACCGGTCCGAAGGAAAAAACACAATTGAAGTATATGCAATAGACGGGGATAAAGGAAAATTGAAAAGCATTACAGATCCAAAACATCCTATTTCCACCAATATTTCTGAGGTTTATGGATTCGGCCTGTATCACAGCCAGAAAACAGGAGCATTTTACGCATTAGTGACAGGCAAACAAGGGGAATTTGAGCAGTATGAAATTGTTGATGGTGGAAAGGGTTATGTAACAGGGAAAAAGGTGCGTGAATTTAAGTTGAATTCTCAGACCGAAGGCCTTGTTGCGGATGATGAGTATGGGAACCTATACATAGCAGAGGAAGATGAGGCCATCTGGAAATTTAACGCTGAGCCCGGCGGAGGGTCAAAGGGGCAGGTTGTTGACCGTGCGACAGGAGATCATTTGACAGCTGATATTGAAGGACTGACAGTCTATTATGCACCAAATGGCAAAGGATATCTCATGGCTTCAAGTCAAGGAAATAACAGCTATGCAATGTATGAACGGCAGGGGAAAAATCGCTATGTAGCCAACTTTGAGATTACAGATGGCGAGAAGATAGACGGTACTAGTGACACGGATGGTATTGATGTTCTCGGTTTCGGACTTGGCCCAAAATATCCGTACGGGATTTTTGTGGCGCAGGATGGCGAAAATATCGATAACGGACAAGCCGTCAATCAAAATTTCAAAATTGTGTCGTGGGAACAGATTGCACAGCATCTCGGCGGAAAACCTGATCTTCATAAACAGGTAAACCCGAGGAAGCTGAAAGACCGTTCTGACGGCTAGAAAAGAAAGCAGCTTGTGCAGCTGCTTTTTTCTATGAATAAAAAAATCGTTCATCGCAATGAACGATTTTTCAAGAAAGTGCCAGATGAATTGCTTTTAGTTTTGCAGGAAGCTCATCAAACGTAAATGCGGGTACGGTTTCTTTATAATTGGCTGCTGCAGCTTTTTGCCGTTCTTCAGGATGGTTGATATAGAAAGCGGCTTTTTCCTTAAAGTCGTTCATGCCGTGATAAGAAATAAAGGATGAAAAAGGATACGCCGCGGGTAAATCTGTTAATTGAAATGCTTCGCATGCAGCAATATCAAACGTTCGGTTATTAAAACAGGCATTTTTGATGCGCATAGTATTTTGGTTGAAAGCAAAATGATAGGGACGATGCGCATTAATTACGATGTCTGCCCCATTATAATAATGAACGGCCTGTTCGGGTGGAACCCATGCGCTGACGACATCAATATGCGGCTGTTTGAGCACTTTTTTAGGCAGATATTTTCTCCATTCCTTGCCGATTACCCGAACCGTGAATGGCAGATGGACCGCTTCTTTCATAAGCTGAACCCGATTAGGGTAAGGGTAGCCGATGATTAACAGATTTGAATGATAGGATTGTTCGGTGCCCATTTTTTTAAACAGCCGATGATTAACTGGTATCGGAACATAATAGACGTGCTGGTAGCCGAGCTCTTGATAATAGAGAACGGCATTTTGTTCAATCGTTAATATGGCGTCAGCGAGCTTGATTACCTGTAGGCTGATATCCATATAAAATGGGTCTTCGGTCAGCCAAACATATACGGGGATACCCTTACCCTTTAACCAGGTCAGCCAGTCGTGAGGAACGCGGTCTCCAACCATCAAGAGTGCGAAGTCCGGCTGAAACGTTTCGATCTTCACCAAAGATTCTGCTTCAAGTGTATCTGCAGACATATACTCTGTATGAGTGTTCCGAAAACATTCTTCAGCCCAGCGATCAAAATAACAATATATTCCTCCGTATCCCGACTGGATATACAACACTTTCATCGGATGTTATGAAAAGAACGTAACGCTTTCTACTTTGTCTACATCAATTAATGTTGTAGCTTGGCCTGCTGGAGTGACGGAGCTTTCCTGTGTTACAAATACGATCCCGTGAACCTGATCGAAAGCAACGAAGACAACCGGCCCGATCATGTCTCCCGAATCGGTTACAATGCTGATTGTCGTGCCTGGCGTAACTCTGGCAAAAATCCATCTTGCCGGAAGGGAAGGGTCTAAAAGAGATTCTGCCGTAACCGTCTCACTTTCATCTACTCTTTGATCGATGGCAGCTTCAAGCAAGTCTTTAAGATTACTATCCATGTTTTCTCCTCCTTCTGTTGCAGTTGGAAATAAAGGGCTTAAAACGGCTTTAATTAAATCCTTTTTTAACTGTGCATTTTCAGAGCTCATTACACACACCTCCTATTCGATAGTGAACTCACGTTAATCATATTCTTCCGGCTGTTATTTGGTATGAGTCGAACGCCGTACCTGATCTATTTTTCATCTATTTAAGGAAAATGCTGATTTTTTAATGGAGTGGACATAGCCTATACCATAAATCGAAGTCGCACATATTGTGAAACAGAGATAAGGATAAGGGAGAGGGATGATTTGGATTTAGAGAAACAAGTGGATCGAGAAGAAAACCAAGATGAACTGCATTTTATTTTGCTTTTGCTGATTCTGCTGATACGTCAATCGTCTTCTGAAGGAAATCCATCTGACCTCAGACGCCAGCTTGTTTTTGCAAAAGAGCTGGGCGTACCGGTTTCAAAAGTCAATTTGATTAACGGAGATACACTTCAAAATGTCATCGTAAAAGAAGTTCTGACTGATTTGGTTATTTTCCAAAACCCGTTAAATAACACGAGATCTCATGTTTCACTCTCAAGTGTTGTAAGCTGGGGTGCTTTTTAAAAGATGACAGAGGCTCTGCTTGCTGCGGAGCCGTTTTTATGTTTGACGGCGGGAGGCGGTATAGATGGGAGAGAAAGTGTCTATTATTTTAACAAGTTACAACAAACCCGATTATTTGCAAAAAGCGATCGAAAGCGTGATACAGCAAACGCATGATCTTTGGGAGCTTTTTATCATGGATGATCATTCGAATGCAGAAACAACTGCGGTGATTCACAAGTATCTCCATGACCGGCGCATTCAATATCATAACAGTTTCGTGCATTCTGCAGATCGATTAAAAACAGCTCGTTATGCCACATTAATTAACAGTGCGCTCCCATTTGCAGACGGCGATTACATTTCCTATCTTACTGACGACACTGTTTATCATCCTGAGCGGCTGAGCCGTATGGTGCAAGAGTTTTCACATAAGCCTGAAGCGCAGGCGGTCTATTCAAAACAAAAAGTTGTACATGTAAACGAAAGGGGAGAGGAAATCTCACATTTCTACAGAAATGCCAATGCAGTGCTTGATCAGGCCGCTTTTCAAGTTGATCACTGCTCAGTTATGCATCGCCGTTCGTTACTTAATCTCATCCACCATAAATTTGGAGGATATTGGGATGATGATATGAAGCATTGGAATCATGGCGACGCAATTTTTTGGGCGAGACTCAACAACTTTACCCCATTTCTGCCGATAAATGAAGTATTAGACACAACCTATAAAACCCCCGATTCATTTCAAAATGCATATCGGTTTCTGCCCGCCGATTTGATTGACGGCTCTTTTGTAAAAGGTTCAGATCAAAATGTGTGTTTTTTTGATCAGGGTGTAAGGCATCCTGTTGGAGAAAAGTGGGGTTTTTTGTATCTAAATCGGACTGTCGCTGTTCCAGACCCATATTTATTCCAATATAGGACTGGAAAAATTTTAAACATTCCGAATTATATATTAGTAAAGGAAGCTGACCATCCTGCAATATTTTATATCGAAGCCGGAAAAAAAAGGCGAATTGTGGACCAGTATGCGTTTCAATTTTATCAATTTCAAAGAAAAGACATAGTGACAATTGGAAAAGAAGAGATGGAGACGCTTCCGGAAGGGCCGCCGATTACGTGGAAACGATCTGAATTGATCAAAAATCCGCCTGGCCGACGTCTGTTTTTCATCGAACGCGAGCCGTTTTTGTTTCTAAACGGCGTCTTTCACCCGATTAGTGAACAAGTAGCAAGGAAGTTTTTTTTACATCAGAAGCCAATCTCCGCTTCTTTCCGAAATATTCAGCAATTTCCAATTGGAAAGCCGTTTTATCCGGTGTACGATGAGATTATAAAGAAATTGAATATTGCAACAGAGTAAAGGTATAGGTCATAAAAAGGAGACGTTCATGACAGGACATTATTCAAAAACGGAACATCAATATATATTGTTAACGTCTGAATCGGCATCGTTTGATCATTACAGCGTATACAGAGATCCTCAGCTTCCGCAAATTTTTTCTCATAACTTTGTTCAGCTCCATGATACGTTTCCATTGGAGCGGTTACTTAACTTTTTACCCTCTGTACCAAAGCTGCTTGATGCGAATTATCTCCATTTAAAAGCGTCGCCGCAGCATGTTTTTCCGCTCGGTTTGAAGCAGTCGCTTGTAAAAAGCGGTTTTGTCGTCGAGGATGAGCTACTATATGACATGAAGCTTAGTGACTGGAAGGGGCAGATGGGACATCCTTTAACCGCATGGGGGACGGCAAAAAGTCTTTTCGACGGATCTTCTATTATGAAAATTTACGATTCCATTTATATTGGAGAAGCAATCGCTGAACAAAAATTAAAAAGAAAATATCCTTTCTATGAAGCAGGTATAATCATTCTTGTTGTTTGTTACAGCGACCAGGCACAGAAAGTTCCCATTGGGTGCGGCGAGCTGTTTATCGATCATCAAGAGAAAACGGCTAAAATCGAAGAAGTGGCAATTTTAGATCAGTTTCAAAGGAAGGGCTACGGCAGTATCTTAGTGAAAGAAATGCTGTCCATTGCCAAATCACTAGGAATGGAAGCAGCCTACTTAGTGGCTGCAAGCACTGACGGTGCAACTCAGTTTTACGAAAAGCTGACGTTTAAAAAATATGAGCGGGTACATACTGTATTTCATTATTTCCTTACATGAAATAGGCGTTTGCACAAACCATTTGGGACTTGGCCCGCATAAAATGCCGTATATCGTGATAAGAAAGGATGAAAACAGCATGTATGGATACTCTGGGTACGGTTACGGATTTGGCTGCGGGACAAATACATTTGTGTTAATTGTTGTCTTGTTCATTTTATTAATTATTGTTGGAGCCGCTTTTATTTGCTAGATGCTGAAATTCCAAAAGAGCCTTCCCTATTAGGAAGGCTCTTTTTATGTGAAAAAGTTTTTGCGGGGAACGTCATGCCGCCATTTGGACACTCATACAATATGGTAAAAGGGGTTTTGAGGTGGGAGCATGAGCAGTTATTTGATTAAGCCAGAGCTTAGCTCGGCCTATCCGGTTGTCAGTTATGCGAAGGGTTCATATGTTTATGATCAGACCGGAAAAAAATATCTCGACGGCTCGTCAGGTGCGGTGACATGTAATATCGGCCACGGAGTTCGTGATGTGACTGAGAAGCTGAAAGAACAGCTTGATCAGGTGTCTTTTGCTTACCGCTCACAGTTTACGAGTGAGCCCGCCGAGCAATTAGCCGCGCTCTTGGCACAGGAGCTGCCCGGAGATGTGAATTGGTCTTTTTTTGTTAACAGCGGATCAGAAGCGATAGAAACAGCTATGAAAATCGCCATTCAGTATTGGCAGGAAAAAAAGCAAACACAAAAATCCATCTTTTTGTCTCGATGGAGCAGTTACCACGGAATAACTTTGGGAGCGCTTTCATTGTCTGGTTTTTATGAAAGGAGATACCGGTTCACCCATCTCATTGAGCGGTATCCAGCTATCTCAGTTCCACATATTTATCGGCTGAATCACGAGACAGAAGAAGACTTTGTTCAGACTGCAACTGATGAACTGGACACTATGATCAAAAGAATCGGAAGCCAATTCATCGCCGGCTTTGTGGCTGAGCCTATTATTGGTGCTGCAGGAGCAGCGATTACTCCGCCCCCGGGATATTATGAGAGATTAAGTGAGGTATGCCGCACACACGATGTGCTTTTTATTGCAGATGAAGTGATGACGGGGCTTGGGAGAACAGGAAGGATGCTCGCGACAGAGCATTGGGACACCGTACCTGATATTGCTGTACTGGGGAAGGGACTCGGTGCCGGGTATGCGCCTATTGCCGCTGCCGTCGTATCTGATTCTATTATTGAAACGATAAAAAAAGGGTCAGGTGTGATTATGAGCGGTCACACATATAGTGCACACCCCTATTCAGCCAAAGCTGCTCTTGAAGTTTTGCGATATGTGTTAAAGCACGGCTTGATCAAACAATCAGAAAAAAAGGGCGCTGTGCTGAAGAAAAAGCTTGATGAGGCGGCATCTCAAAGCGGCATTATAGGTGATGTGCGCGGAAAAGGACTGCTATTAGGCGTTGAATTTGTAGCAGACCAAAAAACGAAGAAAGTCTTCCCGCCAGAGCAGGCGGTAACCCAGCTTATTGTCAGCGAGGCGAAAAAACGCGGGCTGATTGTTTATCCTTCCAAAGCTGGAATAGACAGTGGAGAAGGAGATGCTGTCATTATTGCTCCTCCTTTTACCATTTCAGACGGTGAAATGGAAGAGCTTATCTCTATTTTTTCAGAAACAGTTGCAGCGGTCGAAAAAAACTTAAAAAGGGATTGACATTAAATGGCGCCATTTCAAAAAGCAATCAGCATTGACACAGCAATTGCAGATGTTCGGGATGGATCGGTTCTGATGTTTGGCGGTTTTGGGGGAGTCGGGTCGCCTCCTTCATTGATTGAAGCGATATTGGACAGCGGTGTAACGGATTTAACTGTGATTTGCAATGACGCCGGTTTCCCGGATATAGGGATCGGCCCGCTTATTGTTAATCAACGGGTCAAAACCCTGATCGCCTCGCATATCGGTTCCAATCCTGTAGCCGGAAAACAGATGACAGAGGGGACGTTAGAGGTTCAATTTTCACCTCAGGGAACGCTTGCGGAACGGATTCGCGCTGGCGGAGCGGGACTTGGCGGTATTTTAACCGATGTGGGCATTGATAATCCAATGGTTTGCGAAAAAAAGGACATCGTAACAGTGGCGGGAAAACGATACTTGATTGAAGAGGCGCTGACGGCTGATTTTGCTTTTATCAATGCTTACATTGCAGATGAATTCGGCAATCTAACGTATGACAAAACCGCGCGCAATATGAATCCGCTTATGGCAATGGCCGCCAGGAGAACCTTTGCCGAAGCTGAGCGTATCGTTCCGATAGGTGAGATTTCTGAAGAAATGATTGTCACACCGGGGGTTTTTGTTGAGGGAGTTGTACGAAGCGAGGGAGTGAAGTGGAAATGGGCTTGGGAGTAGCAGAAAGAGAACAGATTGCAAAACGGGCTGCTACTGAAATTAAGCAGGGCATGATTGTGAATCTCGGTATCGGTATCCCATCCTTGGTACCGAACTTTTTGCCGCCTGACATGCAGGTCATGTTTCAAGCGGAAAACGGTGTCCTTGGCATTGGAGAAAGTCCTGAAAAGGGAGAAGAGGATGCGCATTTATGCAACGCCGCGGGCTATCCTGTCCGCGCTGTAAAAGGGGCTTCTTATTTTGATACAACCATGTCTTTTGCGATGATCAGAAAAGGCAAAATTGACATTACGATTTTAGGAGCCCTGCAGGTGAGCCAATCAGGAGATTTGGCAAATTGGCTT
The DNA here is from genome assembly GCF_038593095.1 of Bacillus sp. FSL L8-0358. Classification (NCBI taxonomy): domain Bacteria; kingdom Bacillati; phylum Bacillota; class Bacilli; order Caryophanales; family Bacillaceae; genus Bacillus; species Bacillus sp. FSL L8-0358. Next base: position 2,143,570 of record NZ_CP151962.1, on the reverse strand, counting down.
GTTCCGGGAAAAAAGGTGCCTGGTATGGGCGGGGCGATGGAGCTTGCCCAAAAAGCGAAAAAAGTGGTTGTTGTCATGAGTCATACAGATCAAAAGGGAAGACCTAAATTAACAGAAAGATGCACGCTGCCATTAACTGCTGCAGGCTGTGTAGATTTGATTATTACCGAAAAAGCGGTTCTTGAGGTCGATAGCCATCACTTCATTTTAAAAGAGCTGATGAATGGCTCGACAATCGATGAGGTGACGAGGCTGACAGAAGCTGAAATCAAAATAGATATGCCTTTTTCTTAAGAGGGGGAATGAGGATGCAAGACATTGAAAGAAAAGTAATCGGGTGGCTTGATCAGCATTCGGCCAAAGCCATACGTCTTCTCAAAAGGCTGATTGGAGAAAAAAGCACATTGGGGTCAGAGTTTAACGCCCAAGCTGTTGTGCTTGAAAAGCTGCGGCAATTTCATATGGACATTGATGTATGGGAGCCAAGCATAAAGCAATTAAAACAGCATCCCTACTTTAAATCTAACCGATCCGATTTTCATGAGAGCCCGAATATCGTGGCTAAAAAAACGGGAGCCGGCGGAGGCAGGTCCCTGATTTTGAACGGCCATATCGATGTTGTGCCTGAAGGAAGCGTAAAGGATTGGAAGTATGAACCGTATCAAGCTGTCGAAGAAAACGGTAAAATATACGGCCGCGGCTCAACGGATATGAAGGGAGGCAATACAGCCCTTCTTTTTGCTTTAGAAGCCCTGCACGCCTGCGATGTCAAACTGAAGGGAGATGTATTGTTTCAGAGTGTTGTAGATGAAGAGTGCGGCGGCGCCGGTACACTGTCCGCCATCATGAGAGGCTATCGTGCTGACGGGGCACTGATTCCTGAACCGACGAATATGAAACTATTTATTAAGCAGCAGGGTTCGATGTGGTTTCGGATCACTGTGAAGGGATTATCCGCACATGGGGGCACACGCTATGAAGGGGTAAGCGCGATTGAAAAAAGCATGCACGTTATCACAGCGATACAAGAGCTGGAGAAAGTCCGCAATGCGAGAATTTCAGATCCGCTGTATGACAATATCCCAATACCGGTACCGGTGAATATCGGCACCATCTCAGGCGGTGCCTGGCCATCTTCAGTTGCAGACCGTGTCGTCATAGAAGGGAGATGCGGAATTGCTCCCCATGAGAAACCAGAAGCTGTAAAACTTGAATTGGAAAACTGGCTGAAGGATTTAGAATACTATGACGAATGGTTTAAACGCCATCCCGTACAAGTCGAATGGTTTGGCGCTCAATGGCTGCCGAATGATTTACCTGATGATCACCCTTTAATTTCTGTGCTGCAATCAGCCTATCAAAAAATGAAACAGACAGAGCCGATTATTGAGGCTTCCCCGTGGGGAACGGATGGAGGGCTTTTGTACCATGCAGGAGATACACCAGTAATCGTTTTCGGGCCGGGGGAAACAAAAACGGCTCATCAGGCCAATGAATACATTGAGGTTGAAGCCATGATAGAATCTGCTAAAATTATTGCACTTTTTGTCATGGATTGGTGCGGGCTTCATACAGATGGGGAGGATGCGGATGCTCAAGTCAATAAAGAGTAGCGGTGTCACAGCAGTTTTGGACCATGACGGCTTTAATAAACGAATCAGAGTGGTCCGTTATGACGGAGCCATTGAGAAGGCCCTGCCGGATATCGTGGCAGCGGCAAAAGAAGAGAATGCAGAAAAAATCATTGTCTATGCGAAGCAGCATGATGAGCCAATCCTTGCCAAACAATTATTTGCGCCGGAGGGGTATCTAAAGGGCTATTATCTCGGCTATTCGGCTTGTGTCATGGTACGTTACCTTTCAGAAAGCCGGAGACAAACAGATTCTTATACAAAGGAACAGGAGATCATCGAAGCCATATATCGCACAGCGCCCCGTCTTCGCAACGACAGTACACCCGTTTTTACGATGAGAAAAGCAGAAACAAACGACATGTACCAGCTATCGATGCTGTATAAAAAAGTATTCCGCACGTACCCAACCCCGGTATTTGACCCCGCTTATATTGAAAAGACGATGAATGCAAATACGGTGTATTATATTATGCTTGATCATGGCCGCCTGATCAGCGCAGCAAGCGCAGAAATCAATCCAGAGCTTGGGCATGCAGAAATAACCGATTGCGCTGTGCTGCCGGAATATCGCGGCCATTCGTTAACAAGCTTTTTAATCGAGGCGTTAGAAAAAGAAATGGCTGGAAAGGATATCTTTCATGTATTTTCTCTCGCCCGTGCTTCGTCTTTTGGGATGAATGCTGTGTTGTACCATTCAGGTTATCAGTATGGCGGAAGGCTGATCAATAATTGCTTTATAGCCGAAGGCCTTGAAAACATGAATATTTGGTGCAAGCAACTGTAAGTCAAAATATGCGCGAGGAGGAGTTCGTTTGAAAAACAAATGGTATAAACCGAAACGGCATTGGAAGGAGATCGAGTTATGGAAGGACGTTCCGGAAGAGAAATGGAACGATTGGCTTTGGCAGCTGACACACACTGTAAGAACGTTAGATGATTTAAAGAAAGTCATCAATCTGACCGAGGATGAAGAGGAAGGCGTCAGAATTTCTACCAAAACGATCCCCTTAAATATTACACCTTACTATGCTTCTTTAATGGACCCCGACAATCCGAGATGCCCGGTACGCATGCAGTCTGTGCCGCTTTCAGAAGAAATGCACAAAACAAAATACGATCTGGAAGACCCGCTTCATGAGGATGAAGATTCACCGGTACCCGGTCTGACACACCGCTATCCCGACCGTGTGCTGTTTCTTGTCACGAATCAATGTTCCATGTACTGCCGCTACTGCACAAGAAGGCGCTTTTCCGGACAAATCGGAATGGGCGTCCCAAAAAAACAGCTTGATGCTGCAATTGCTTATATCCGGGAAACACCCGAAATCCGCGATTGTTTAATTTCAGGCGGTGATGGGCTGCTCATCAACGACCAAATTTTAGAATATATTTTAAAAGAGCTGCGCAGCATTCCGCATCTGGAAGTCATCAGAATCGGAACAAGAGCGCCCGTTGTCTTTCCGCAGCGCATTACCGATCATCTGTGCGAGATATTGAAAAAATATCACCCGGTCTGGCTGAATACCCATTTTAACACAAGCATCGAAATGACAGAAGAATCCGTTGAGGCATGTGAAAAGCTGGTGAACGCGGGAGTGCCGGTCGGAAATCAGGCTGTCGTATTAGCAGGTATTAATGATTCGGTTCCAATTATGAAAAAGCTCATGCATGACTTGGTAAAAATCAGAGTCCGTCCTTATTATATTTACCAATGTGATCTGTCAGAGGGAATCGGGCATTTCAGAGCTCCTGTTTCCAAAGGTTTGGAGATCATTGAAGGGCTGAGAGGTCATACCTCAGGCTATGCGGTTCCTACCTTTGTCGTTGACGCACCAGGCGGCGGCGGTAAAATCGCCCTGCAGCCAAACTATGTACTGTCACAAAGTCCTGACAAAGTGATCTTAAGAAATTTTGAAGGTGTGATTACGTCATATCCGGAACCAGAGAATTATATCCCCAATCAGGCAGACGCCTATTTTGAGTCTGTTTTCCCTGAAACCGCTGACAAAAAGGAGCCGATCGGGCTGAGTGCCATTTTTGCTGACAAAGAAGTTTCGTTTACACCTGAAAATGTAGACAGAATCAAAAGGAGAGAGGCATACATCGCAAATCCGGAGCATGAAACATTAAAAGATCGGCGTGAGAAAAGAGATCAGCTTAAAGAAAAGAAATTTTTGGCGCAGCAGAAAAAACAGAAAGAGACTGAATGCGGAGGGGATTCTTCATGAAAACATGCGAATGGTGCGGCGAGCTTGAAGCGGTGCCCGGCAGGAACACGGTGTACTGGGAGCTCCCTGATGGAACGAGGGCTATTGAACTGACAGACACCCCTGCCATGGTATGTTCTTCCTGCGGTATGACTTATCAAGAGGAAAACATGGTTAAGGAGATTGAGGATCAGCTGCTTTTAATTCAAACAAAAAAACTGCCTGAAAGCCTGACATATCAGCAGCTCATGGAGACAGAAAGAATTTTGAAACGCAACTATTTTGACTTCTCCTGAGTCATGTTTCAGTATTCTTTTGTTGTAATTTTACACTTGAACTGTATAATAGAACAACAAAAGACAGACACCAGGAGGGGAAACCCATGAAATCCTTTTATCACTATTTATTGAAATACAGACACCCTAAGCCGAAGGACAGCATCAGTGAATTTGCCAATCAGGCGTATGAGGATCACAGCTTTCCAAAAACATCAACCGATTATCATGAAATCAGTTCATATTTGGAGCTGAATGCTGATTACCTTCACACGATGGCGACGTTTGATGAAGCTTGGGATCAATACGAGTCTGAAGTGCACGGCAGATAATAGCTGTTTCATCCGCAGATCACTGCGGATTTTTTTATGTCCATACCCATACCATAATTGGATATTTCCTTTGGTTTTCATGCCCATGCGAATTGGCTTCACCCGGCATACGATAGCGTATGAGAAATGTTGCGGCGAGGGGGAGACACCATGAAGCAAAATAAACCGAAATTCCAAGTAGGGGATATCGTAGTCGTCATTATGTATGGAACAGTCGGCACCATCACAAAAGTACACCAAATTGATAAACACTATCTTTATGAAGTCAATCATAACGAAGTTTTATACTTTGAATCATCCATTCAGCTTTATAAAGATTATGAGGGTGTCATTGTCGACATGGAGAAGCTTGATATTGAGTATGAATTCCTTATTGGGGACGTTGTTTATGTAAAAGATTATGGAAAAGAACTCTTTCGCATTATCGGCCATAGAACAGAAATTTGGAGATATTTAGAAGATGGCTGGGAAGATATCATTTATGAGCTGACCCGTTTAAAGGATGGAGAGTGGCTTGAAACGGAGGAAGAGGATCTCACGCTGGTGCTTAGAAAATATGAAATGGACCAGTTTGTGCATCAGCTGTTGTTTGTCCATTATGTAGGAGAAACTGGCCATGAGATCGGCGAAGATATCGCATCGTCTGCTCTTCTTCAGTTTGAAGGCGATGATGAAGATCAAGATACCCTTCACATCCTTGCTGTGTCAATTGTTGATGAGCTTCTGGATATTTATAATGACTACAAAATTCTGTACGAAATGTTTCATGATGAAGAATATAAAGACATGATGATGTTTGTTTTGGAAAGTTTAAAAGAGCATTTCAGTTAGTTTGTGAACATACGGATCAAGACATATAAAAAATATGGCAGACAGCCCCAAATCATCACACGCGTCATTCCTTTGAGCGTTTTTTCCATTATGATATCAAATCTTTCTCCGTCCAGTGCTTCCATCATTTTAGCAATCATAGCGTCAGCCTCCCATGGCTCGTTTTTTATTCAATATATGACTGAAAGAATTGTTTAGAACACCGGGTATAATTCAGCCTGTTTTTTCATAAAACATAAAAAAGGAGGCGGTACGGAGATGAAAGAAATAGATCTTGTGATTGATACGGAAGAAATCGCTGAATTTTTTTACAGAGAGCTTGCAAGACGGGGCTACATACCGAGTGAGGATGAGCTGTTTGAAATCGCTGATATTACCTTTGATTATTTGATAGAAAAATGTATGATAGATGAAGAGCTGGATGAAGATGAGTGAGGCTTAAAACCGGAGCGGTCAGCTCCGGTTTTATTATTCATGTTCTATGACTTTTGAAAAAATTGAGGTGGTTAAAATTGTACAAGCCCGTTAGTTTGTTTCTTTTCTTTCTCATTCTAGCTGCGGCCATTCATACAAATGCTGTTCAATCTGCAGATGAAGCAATAAGCAGGGCAGCTGTTTTGATCCGTCAGCCATGGCTTAATGAAGTCATGACGGGGATCACGCATCTTGGTGCTTCTTCTTTTCTGCTCCCTCTAATTGTCATCATTGGAGCAGGCCTGTTTTTCTACAGAAAAACATGGGACGGCCTGTTGATGCTCTTAGTATTCGGCACAGATCGGCTGTTAAACAAAGTCTTAAAAGAATGGATCGAAAGAGTGAGGCCTGATTTTGCACCGCTGGTTCATGAATCATCCTTCAGTTTTCCGAGCGGCCATTCCATGAATGCTGCTTGTGTCTATCCTGTTATTGCTTACTTTTTAGTGAAACATCTCCCGTTTTTGTCCAAGCATAAAAAAATGGTATATATCATAGCCGGTGTAATTACTGTTTTAGTCGGCATAAGCAGAGTGTATCTGGGGGTTCATTTTGTGACAGATGTGTTAGGAGGCTTTAGCCTCGGCTTGCTTCTGTTTTTCCTAGTAAAAGGTTTTGACGAAAAGATTAAGCGGTTTCGACAAAAATAGAGAGAGGAAAACACAGCAAAAACGCCAATATGTTAAAGAAATAAAAGGGAGGGGATCTTGATGATGTTATCCGTGTTTAAAAAGAAGTCTTGTTCCTATGACGTGACAATATTTCAGACACCCCGGTTTGGCGAAAAAAAGGGCTACAGAGCCGTCTATCGAACTGAACTGAACGGGAGCGATCATCAAGACGTGCTGAAAAGAGCATTCTCTTTGTTTAATGTATTCGACACTGTTCCGAGTGATTATGATGCAAGATTCATGGCCACAGGGGACGTGATCTTGATTGATGAAGGCAGAAAAGGGAAAACATATTATCAACTGCTTCCCGCCGGCTGGAGGAAAATCAATCGTCTGATTGTACAAACGACATAATGAAAAGAAAACTGCGGAAACCCGCAGTTTTCTGCAGTTTTAAGGCTTGCGTTTGGCAGCAGAATATTCTTTCCCGTGTGCTTCTTCAGCTGCAATGATATCTTTTTCAGGTATATGATTGTTCTTTTTTTGGCCGGTGATCCGGTTGCGATGTTTTTTACCCATGTCCCACCCCTCCTTCCTGCGGTTAGGTTTTCAAATTAACACCCCGATTATCCGTTTTTCTGAGGAAGTGCCTAACAGATCCTCGAACATTTCTTTTTTCGACATATTCCTTTATAATCAATGCTGAAGTTTGTTTCATCATGACATTCGTTGTAAAATGGACGGGCTGGATGATAATTTAGATTTACAGGAGGATATGAGATGAGTGTACATATAGGTGCTGAAAAAGGACAAATTGCGGATACAGTGCTTTTGCCGGGAGATCCTCTCAGAGCAAAATTTATTGCAGAAACGTATCTTGAAAATGTAGAATGCTACAATGAAGTCAGAGGCATGTATGGATTTACGGGTACATATAAAGGTAAAAAAATCTCAGTACAAGGCACGGGAATGGGCGTTCCGTCTATTTCAATTTATGTGAATGAATTAATTCAAAGCTACGATGTGCAAAATCTAATAAGAGTCGGTTCTTGCGGCGCTATTCGTAAAGATGTCAAAGTGCGAGACGTCATTTTGGCGATGACCTCTTCAACTGATTCACAAATGAACAGAGTCGCTTTTGGAAGCATTGATTTTGCGCCTTGCGCAGATTTCGAGCTTTTAAAAAATGCCTATGATGCCTCAAAAGATAAAGGTGTGCCGGTGACTGTAGGAAGCGTATTTACAGCTGACCAGTTCTACAACGACGATTCGCAAATTGAAAAACTTGCAAAATACGGTGTGCTTGGCGTTGAAATGGAAACAACTGCATTGTATACATTAGCAGCGAAGCACGGAAGAAAAGCCCTGTCAATTCTCACCGTGAGTGATCACGTATTAACAGGAGAAGAAACGACAGCGGAAGAGCGTCAAACGACATTTCATGATATGATAGAAGTGGCTTTACATTCCGTATCACAATAAAATATATCAAGAGGCGTGCTGGGTGCCGGCAGCCTCTTCTTTATGAATGCGGAAACGATTGATAAAAGGAAGGTAATGTAATATGAAAAAGTCCGGTAAATGGTTCTCACTGGCTGCCGCTCTGAGTGTAACGGCAATAGTCGGAGCCGGCTGCAGCATGTCGAACGGAGATGCTCAAAAGGATACGAAAACCACAGCAGAAACAAAGCAAACAGAACAAAAAACAGCTGACAGCAAAAAATCAAACACTCAAAACAGTGAGTTTTCATTGGAAAGCCAGTATTTCAATGATATTAAAAAAGTCGATGGTCTGGAAACCATTCAAAATCCAGAAAATGTACTCGCGCTTGTCAATAAACAATATGCACTGCCCGGAAACTATGAACCTAGCGATCTTGTCATACCTGATGTAGAGTTTTCTTTTGAAGAAAAGATTCAAAAACGTTACATCAGAAAAGAAGCGGCCGACGCATTAAAAACAATGTTCGATGCTGCCAAAAAGGAAGGCTATGAACTGGCAGCTGTCTCAGGGTACCGTTCGTATGACAGACAGAAAGTCATTTTTGACAATGAAGTAAGCCTAAAAGGGGAAAAGAAGGCAAAGGAAGCGGTCGCTTACCCGGGTGAAAGCGAGCATCAAACAGGCCTTGCGATGGACATTTCGAGCCGGAGCAATGGCTTTGAGCTAAATGAAGCGTTCGGAAGCACGGCAGACGGGAAATGGGTGCAGGACAATGCTTATAAATATGGCTTTATCATTCGCTATCCGAAAAATAAAGAAGATATCACGAAATATGAATATGAGCCATGGCATCTGCGCTATGTAGGCAAAAAAGCCGCAAAGGTCATCCAAGATAATGATTTAACGCTTGAAGAGTACTTTGAAAAAGTGAAGAAAATTTAAAATGAAAAGCCCGCTTATACTAGATAAGCGGGCTTTATTGTGTCTGGTGAATCTAGCATTTGTTCTATGCTTACCAGAAGAATAAACCAGCAAGAGCGACCCCTGTAATTAAACCGAGGGAAATACCGTAAGCTGCTCCGTATCCCCAATAACCGCCCCAATATCCGTAACCGAAACCTCTTGGCCCTCCGCCGGTCGGAGCTATAAAAACTCTGTCTCTTGTTACACGGGTAATTCTGCCGACGTGAACTCTCCCGCCTCTCTCTGTAATTCTGACGACTTTACCTTGATGGTTTTTGCAAAGATGATAATATCTCTCCAATATTGTTCCCCTCCTATCCTGACTTTCTATCAGCATATGATAGATAGGAAAAAAAGGTTGGACGAAAACAGGGGGCGATACGCCGTTTTACTTGTACGCGATAAAAATACAATGACCCATGTACTCACTATATAACTGCATGAGCTGATAATGTGTTTGAAGCGTATCGTAATAGATGGGATCAATCGTTTGCGATAAATCCATTTCTGTGGTTGGTTCAAATTCCATGTCTTCCGGAAGAAGTGTCATCGCTTCTGTTTTTTGAAAGCCATAGGATCTTAGGAGTTTATGCCATTCGCTTTCTTCATGTAAGCAAGTAAATCCGTAAAAATCCATCATTTGCTTCTTTTCTGCAGGGGGCATCGGTTTTTTTAAAGCAGCTTCGATACCAATCAGCATCCCGACGGGTTTTAAAACTCTTGAAATTTCTTGAAGAGAGGATGTCAGTCGTGAAAAACTGAGGACCGATTCTGACAGGACGCAGGAAAAGGACTCAGAAGAAAACGGGAGATGTTCCAGCTCCGCCTGATATGCAGGGATGGCAAGCCCTTCATTCGCAAATCTTTTTTTCGCTTTCTCAAGCATAATAGGATCTTTATCAACGACTGTTACAGGATACAGCAAATGTCCTAAATAAGCCGCCGTTTGCCCTGTTCCGCATCCGGCATCAAGAATCGGCTGATCCGGGGAGGGCGCAGCCTTTTGCAAGACCGCTTTTGAAAAAGCCAGCCCGCCTGGGTGCGCCCCTGCGACACCGAATAAGGACAGCATTTCTAAATATCGGCTCAATATCGAATCCTCCTTTTTCCTTATCATATGTCGTATAAAGACATAGGTTTATGAAAAGCAAAAGAAGGGCGTTTCTCTTTCATTTCTGCTCCGAGTTGACGAATAAGAATTCGTCCATGATAATAATGTAAGAAGAAAAAGGTGGTGTTTAATTGAAACGGCAATTAAAACTGTTTTTTATTGTGCTGATCACTGCAGTTGTCGCTTCGGCGCTTACTTTATTTATTACGGGCAATTCCAGTATCCTGGGCCAAAAATCAGCAAGCACAGGAGACAGCAAGTTCGACAAATTAAATAAAGCGTATGAGCAAATCAAAAGTGATTATTACCAAAAAACAGATGATGACAAATTAGTAGACGGAGCAATTAAAGGAATGATTCAATCACTGGATGATCCGTATTCTACATATATGGATCAAGAGCAAGCGAAATCATTCGACGAGACGATTTCAGCATCTTTTGAAGGAATCGGAGCCCAAGTAGAGGAGAAAGACGGAGAAATCCTTATTGTATCCCCAATTAAAGGTTCACCTGCTGAAAAAGCCGGTATCAAACCGAGGGACCAAATCATTAAGGTGAATGGAAAAAGCGTAAAAGGCATGAATGTAAATGAAGCCGTCGCTTTAATCCGAGGCAAAAAGGGCACAAAGGTGAAGCTTGAACTGAACAGAGCGGGAGTGGGGAATATCGATCTTTCCATTAAGCGCGATACCATTCCTGTAGAGACTGTCTATTCAGAGATGAAAGACAACAACATCGGAGAAATTCAAATCACTTCTTTCTCTGAAACAACAGCTAAAGAGCTGACAGATGCGATTGACAGTTTAGAGAAAAAAGGCGCCAAAGGCTATATTTTAGACTTGAGAGGCAACCCGGGCGGCTTAATGGAACAGGCGATTACGATGAGCAACCTGTTCATTGATAAAGGGAAAAACATCATGCAGGTTGAATACAAAAACGGTTCAAAAGAAGTCATGAAGGCCGAAAAAGAACGGAAAGTGACCAAGCCGACCGTCGTTTTAGTAAATGACGGTACAGCAAGCGCAGCCGAAATTATGGCCGCTGCCCTTCATGAATCGTCAAACGTACCGTTAATCGGCGAGACGACATTCGGCAAAGGTACAGTACAAACGGCAAAAGAATATGATGATGGCTCTACCGTCAAACTGACAGTTGCCAAATGGCTGACTGCTGACGGCGAATGGATTCACAAAAAAGGCATCAAGCCTCAAGTGAAAGCAGAGCTGCCTGATTACGCGAAGCTGCCGTATTTGGACGCAGATAAAACGTACAAATCAGGTGATACAGGCACAAACGTCAAAGTGGCTCAGAAAATGCTCAAAGCACTTGGTTACAAGGTAAAGATTAACAGTACGTATGACCAGGACTTTGTATCTGTCGTCAAACAGTTCCAGAAAAAAGAGAAGCTGAAAGAAACAGGCATACTGACTGGCGATACAACAACGAAATTAATGATAGAACTTCAAAAGAAGCTGTCTGATAATGATACGCAAATGGAAAAGGCAATTGAAACACTGAAAAAAGAAATGTAAAAAAACCATACGCGGCTGCCGCGTATGGTTTTTTTATGCACCCTTTTGATTTGGATTAGCGTCTTGTTTTTTGCCAAATAAACCTTCAATGACAGGATTGGATCCCGCGTTTTTAACGAACAGCGGATTCAGGATCACCACAGCGATCATGTTGGCGGCCAATCCCCAGAATCCTTCATAAATGCCATGTGCGGATTGAGTGGTATACACAATAAACGTAACCGCTAGGCCGACTAATAATCCGATAACTGTCGCTTCTTTCGTTTGGTTTTTCCAGAACAGGCTGACAGCGATCGCCGGGAAGATTTGCACCATACCGGATACACCTAATAGCTGGAGTGTCACTAAGGCAGTCGGGAACAGCATTCCAAACAGCAGCGCAAGACCGATGACAACAAAGACCATTGAACGTGTGACGAGGGTCAGCTTGCTTTGCGACACATTCGGATGAATCAAATCCCGGTATAGGTTGTTGGCGAATAAATTCGATGCGCCGATTGCCATAATGGAACAAGGTATTAATGAAGCAAGAGCGATAGTGGCATATGCAAAACCTTGTGCCACGCCGCCGTAAGATGTTTGAATCAAATGCAGCAGCGCCAGCCTTGGATTTGTATCTTCCGGCAGGACAAGAAAGGCGATAAAGCCAAGAAAAATAACCAAAATTAACACGATATTATAAAGCGGCAAAAACATGCTGTTTTTTCTTACTGCATCAGCGCTTTTCGCCGTGAAAACACCTGTAGCGGCATGTGCCCACATAAATAGTGCCAGAGCGGAAACAATAGATGCTGTGATAAACCAAGGAATGCCTTTTGGCCCTTCTGCCGGTATCGTCAGCATTTGAGGCGCTTCCTTCACTAACGTGTCAATCATCGGTGTCCAGCCGTTAAAATGAATGAGAGGGAGGGACACCACCATAAACAGCATAATGACCCATACTAAAATGTCCTTAATGATGGCTGTATATGTAGGCCCTTTAATCCCGCTGAAGAATGTGTAAAGAGCAACAAGAATAAATGAAATGATCACAACGAATTTTACATTAATATATCCGGTGCCGGCAACCTGAAGCGTGTCTTGAATGCCGCTCAGCTGAAGGCATATGTACGGAATAAGCATGAGTACCCCGACGATGGCAACGAGGCTTGCCAAAAGCTTACTGTTAAAACGTTCCCGGGCATAATCCGCGAGTGTTGTTAATTTATGAATTTTCGCAACCTTCCAAAGTTTTGGCAAGAAGAAGTAGGCGATAAAGTAGGCCAACACAGAATAAGGAATGGCGAAAAATGCAACACTTCCGCCTGTAAAAGCAGTACTGGTCAACCCTAAGAAAGTATAGGCCGTATAAAGGTCAGCGCCTACTAAAAACCAGACGAGAAGACCGCCGAAGCGTCTGCCGCCGACAGACCATTCTTCCACAGAAGTGCGCGAGGATTTGTCTCTTCCGGCGAGAAAGCCGATACAGACAACGGTTAAAACAATAATAGCAGTAATGAGAAGTGCGGTCAGATTCCCTTGCATTATTCAAGTCCTCCATCTTTTTTTTGCATCTGATAAATGCCAAATGAGCATAACGGCGTAATAATAATCCACAACAGCAGCCAAAAGTGGAAAAACGGCAGGCCGAATATAATCGGTTCTATTCGATTCACAAGCGGCAAAAGCGCAAGCTGAACGAATGGCAAAAGAATGAGAATAACAATAAGTGCTTTTTTAACCATTTACTTTCCTCCTGAAACATGATAATGCTCACTATAATAGCAGTTGTAAGAAAAGATCACAAGATAATTATTAGAAAAAAATGATTTTTTCAATTATTTAATCAAAACACATGGTTTGCATCCTTTTGAATAAAGGTTTAAAATAATAAATATCTTGAAATCGAGATAAATAGGAGTGAGAAAATGAAAACAGAAGGATTGCACCATGTCACAGCATTCGCCAGAGATCCGCAAGAAAACTTGCGATTTTATACAGAAGCGCTTGGACTCAGGCTTGTTAAAAAAACAGTAAACTTTGATGATCCCGGAACGTATCATTTTTACTTTGGGAATCAAAACGGAGATCCCGGTACAATAATGACCTTTTTTCCGTTCCAAGGAAGCGGACAGGGAACGGTAGGAAAAGGCCAAGCGGGCCGGGTGTACTTTTCAGTTCCCTCAGGCTCCCTGTCTTTTTGGAAGGAGCGTCTTGAGAAAAGCGGGCTGAGCCTAGAGGAAAAAACGTTGTTTGGTGAAAAAGGTCTTATTTTTGATGATACAGAAGACCTTCCGCTGGCGATCATGGAGGATGCGAAAAGCGGCAAAAGCGAGTGGACGCCTGACGGGATCACAACAAATGAAGCAATTACGGGAATGAAAGGTGTGCTGCTATATTCCTACGACCCGCAGGCGACCATACAATTGTTAACGGAAAGCTTTGGATATACCAAAGTGGCCGAAGAAGACCAGATTGTCAGACTGGCAATCTCAGCGGCCGTCGGCGGTGTCATTGATGTCCATTTACACCCTGAAAAAAGAGGAGTCGGAGGATATGGTACGGTACACCATGTAGCGTTTCGGACAAAGAAAAAGGAACAGGCGAAATGGCTGCCGATTATTGCTGAAAACCATCTTCCTTCGTCAGAAATTCTCGACAGGGTATACTTTACATCAGTTTATTTCAGGGAGAAAGGCGGTATCTTATTTGAAATTGCCACAGATGAACCGGGCTTTATGACAGATGAAACGTTTGCTGAGCTAGGGACTTCCTTAAAACTGCCTGAATGGCTGGAGAAACATAGACAACAAATTACAGACATTTTACCTGAACTTTAAAAGGGGGAATTTATAATGAAGCATATTTATGAAAAAGGAACATCTGACAACGTACTTTTGCTGTTGCATGGCACGGGCGGTAATGAACACGATCTGCTTTCATTGGGACGGGTTATAGACCCTGATGCTCATTTGCTTGGTGTCAGAGGATCGGTGCTTGAAAATGGAATGCCGCGATTTTTCAAACGTCTGAGTGAAGGAGTTTTTGATGAAAAGGATCTTGTGGTGCGGACAAGAGAATTGAAAGATTTTATCGACGAGGCTGCAGAAACGCATCAGTTTAATCGCGACCGAGTGATTGCAGTCGGTTATTCAAACGGCGCAAACATTGCGGCAAGCCTGCTTTTTCATTATAAAGATGTGTTAAAAGGGGCTATTCTGCATCATCCAATGGTTCCGATTCGGGGTATCGAGCTGCCTGATATGGCGGGGCTCCCTGTTTTTATCGGTGCCGGGAAATACGATCCTCTTTGCACGAAGGAAGAATCAGAAGAGCTTTACCGCTATTTACGTGACAGCGGGGCATTAGCCTCCGTTTTCTGGCAGGACGGGGGCCATCAGCTGACTCAGCATGAAGCTGAACAGGCTCGTGAATGGTACAAAGAGGCGATTGTATAAAAAAAACCTTAGTCCGGATTTCGGACTAAGGTTTTTCATATCCTTACAGCCAAGTTGATACTTTTGAAAGCGGCAGACGGTTGCTTTGATGCGCAGGCTTCACTGCTTTGCCGATTGAAATTAGCATAACCGGAACATAGCGCTCACTGATATCAAATTGCTTTTGGAACTGCTCTTTGTTAAATCCGCCGATTGCGCAAGTGTCATAACCTTTTGCTTTTGCGGCAATCATAAGCTGCATAGCAGCTAAAGAAGCATTTAAGAAAGCGGAATCACGTGCGAATTGCTCGCTTTGGTAAGCACCGTTGATTTGGCCGAGCAATGTTTGTTTGATTTCATCCGTAATATAGCCTTGGCTTGCTAATTCAGCATAAACTTCTTCACCGTTTTCATTTGCCTTTAAATCGCCTAAAATGGCAACAACAGCAGAAGACTCAACGATTTGTTTTTGATTATACGCTACAGGAAGAAGCTCCGCCTTTGATTCATCGCTGTGGAATACTGTAAAATGCCAATGCTGAAGGTTCCAAGCGGAAGGCGCTTTAGCGGCAAGGTCTAATAGCTCAGTCAGCTCCTCCTTAGAGATCGGGGCCTTTGTATCATATTCCTTTACAGATGCACGTGCTTTTAAAACATCCAGAGTATTCGTCATAGTGTTTCCTCCTTCGGATAAACGTGGTATGATAATAGAAAAGTTAGAAGCTTACTAAATGTAACTTGAAAGATTATTGTAATGGATCATTGAATACATGTCAATCAATAGATGAAGGGATGAAGACTTGTGGGAAATACGATGTGCCCTAAAATGGAATCCGCATTTTCATTGCTGGGAAAACGATGGAACGGTCTGATCATCCATGTGCTAATGGATGGGCCGAAACGGTTTAAAGAGATAACGGAAACAATACCGATGATCAGCCAAAAAATGTTGGCAGAGCGCTTGAAGGAGCTTGAACAAAACGAGATTGTCGAACGGCAGGTTCTCCCTGAAACGCCGGTCAAAGTCATCTACACGCTAACTGAAAAAGGAACAGCGCTTCAAGCTGTATTTCAAGAGATGCAGGCATGGGCCGATCAATTTTGCGAGCCTGGTGACACAGTGTGTGAAGAAGAGAAATAAGGAAAGCGGCGTCTGAAAAAGCGCTCTTGTTTCCATGGTGAGTCATGTAAGTACGGTTCACACCCGTTTACATGACTTTTTATATTTGACAGACTGACATTTCCGGATTGGCAAAAGTGTCATGTGCATATGAAGGGGATATATAAAATAGGAAATGATCAATAAGTTATAGCATCCAGCCTGTTGTAAATGAGGATAATGATTTATCTTGTTATGAAAATCTTATTTTACGCCAAAACCCATTCATCTTCCAATTGGCATTTAAACCGGATCTAAAAGGAGATCCAGGTTTTTCGTATTGCTGGATGCTTCTATACTGATGACTTCCGCATTTATGAAAAGAAGAGAGAGCTTCTTTGGAGCTCTCTCTTCTTTTTTATGGGGAGACGAAATCTTATAGTTTTCCATTCAAAAATTGCGCCTCACCGAGACCGAA
The DNA here is from genome assembly GCF_038593095.1 of Bacillus sp. FSL L8-0358. Lineage (NCBI taxonomy): Bacteria > Bacillati > Bacillota > Bacilli > Caryophanales > Bacillaceae > Bacillus > Bacillus sp. FSL L8-0358. Next base: position 2,127,163 of record NZ_CP151962.1, on the reverse strand, counting down.
ACTCCAGTCTGCGTCACCATTCTCAGTAATAGATACCATGAGGTCTTCAGGGGAAATTCCGCATTTTTCTTCTAGCCTTTCAGCAAGCAGAGCATACAATTTTTCCTTTTGGCTTTCGGTTCTTGCTTTGCTTGTCATGCTAATGATGACCAGGTCCTTGGTTCTCTGAAACCCTAATCCCGTATCTTGGATTATAAGCTCGTTTGCGGGATGCTGATGGACAATTTGATAACGGTCTCTTTCCGGAACACCAAACGCTTCAACCATCGCTTGGTGAGCAGTATCTAATAACAATTGCAGCGATTTTTCATCACGGCCCTCAATTACATCAAAACGCAATAATGGCATGTGTACTCCTCCTCTTGTGAAGTTGTTATCCGTCTGTTCTCATATTGTCTCATTTGCTTCCTGACAATGGATAAATATAATGATTGGCAGTCAACCTTAAAAAACATAACATATAACCAAAAGTTAATCAACATATAACTAATACATCATTGGGTTAGGCGGTAGATAATCGAGACAAGCTCATAAAAACGATTGACAGTCATTGATTAGGAGATTAGTATGAACATATTAGTTGATCAAAAGATAACAATCATATAACCAAGACGTTTTTAGTTATTAATGAAAGCGTTTTCTGTTCATCTAGGCATGAAAAGCGCCAAAACATTGTCGCGAGAATCATATAAAACACTTTTGGAGGGGTACCATGCCGATTTTAATTGTAGCTGTCGGAGTGCTGATTCTGTTATTTCTCATTATTAAAGTAAAATTAAATACCTTTGTCTCACTGATTGTCGTTTCATTTTTAGTAGCCATCGGACTTGGAATGGATATCAATAAAATTGTTCTTTCAATTGAGACTGGAATTGGCGGGCAGCTGGGGCATTTAGCTTTAGTGTTTGGACTTGGCGCGATGCTCGGGAGGCTTGTCTCAGATGCTGGGGGCGGCTACCGGATTGCCATTACGCTGATTGACAAATTCGGGAAGGAACGAATACAGGCGGCGGTTGTGGTTGCCTCTTTTATCATCGGTATTGCGCTGTTTTTTGAAGTGGGTCTTGTTCTGTTGATACCGATTGTTTACGCGATTGCTAAAGAATTAAAAATGCCTTTTCTGTATCTGGGAATCCCGATGGCCGCCGCCTTAAATGTTACTCACGGATTTTTGCCCCCGCATCCTGCTCCAACTGCTATCTCAGTTGCATACGGTGCCCATATTGGCCAGGTGCTGCTTTTTGGAATCATCATCGCTGTTCCGACAACTGTGATTGCCGGGCCTTTATTTAATAAATTTGCGATGAAACGGTTTCCTGGTGCGTATCAAAAGCATGGAAACTTATCGGGGTTAGGACCGAGGAAAGAATTTCAGCTGGATGAAACACCGGGCTTTGCGATCAGTGCTGTCACGTCTTTATTCCCGGTTATCTTTATGGCAATGGCAACAGTTTTTTCTTTATTATTGAGTGAACATTCAAAAGGAAAAGACATTATAGAATTTATCGGCACTCCGGGAACGGCAATGCTCATTTCGCTGTTGCTTGCACTCTATACGATGGGATATGCCCGTAAAATATCTATGCAGGAAATTAGCAGATCTATTTCAGAATCAATTTCGAAAATTGCGATGATGCTGCTCATCATAGGAGGGGGAGGAGCGTTTAAACAGGTGCTGATTGACGGCGGGGTCGGCGATTATGTCGCTGATTTTTTCCGTCAAACAAACATGTCGCCGCTATTCGTTGCATGGACCATCGCCGCGGTTCTGCGTCTGTGTCTAGGCTCTGCTACCGTGGCTGCACTTACCACAGCGGGAATGGCAGCTCCGCTTATGGAGGCTGGCAGTGTAAACCCCGCGTTAATGGTGCTTGCAACAGGAGCCGGCAGTGTCATTGCGTGTCATGTAAATGATGCAGGATTTTGGATGGTAAAGGAATTTTTCGGCTTGAGCATGAAAGAAACATTTCAAACCTGGACGCTGCTTACAACAGTTCTTTCGGTTACAGGGCTCGGCTGTGTGTTATTGGCAGGGCTTGTGACGTAACAATCATAGACAGTCCGTAGCCCAATCGTTTTTCTTCCTTGCTGAATACTTTACGTATAGGCAGACATAAAGGAGGAAAAAATCATGTACCCTCATCATTCGTATTATCGCGGAATCCCAGGTCCAGCCGGATATCCGGCGCGTAGTCCTTTTTTGTTTGGCGCTCCTCTAGTCGGCGGTTTATTAGGCGGTTTTCTCGGGAGTGCGCTGTTTAACTATTCTCGTCCCTATGCCTATCCTCCTGGCCCTTTCGGATACGGAGGCGGACCGTACGGTTTTGGTGCCGGCGTGCCATACGGGGGATATCCCGGCTTCTATTAATAAAAACGGCCTGCATCGATTGCAGGCCGTTTTTTATCGGATGATTTCTACCTCGGACATATTGTAGTCTTGCTGCTTTTGAAACATGACTTCCAGAAGGCCATCCTTATAGACGGCTTTTGTTCCTTTGCGTTTGACTAAACAAGGAAGGTTTACTTTTTTCGGATGATCTGCTCTTGGGAAGTTTTCCAACCATAATTCGTGAGATGTGTGTTTGATTCTCACTTGTTCCAGCCATTCTTCGCTGATTGGCACCTTTACAAACACATGTTCTGCTGTTTCGAATATATCTATATCAGGTTTGACATCAGGTTTTGCATCAGGTTTGGCGGGCTGTTCTTTTTGAGGGAGAGGATCGCGGAAAGGAAATTGAGCCGCATAATCACTGCCGAACACACTTTCCATCACACGATTGACATACGTTTCAACTTCTTTCGGATCAGCTTTTTTTAATGCTTCTTTAGAAAATTGATTGTGGAAAGGAAAGTACTTGTTCCACTCAAACATTGTCTTCACATCCTTTCTTCACGGACAAAATAGTATATGCCCGCCAGATCTTTCACGTGATATAATATAAGATGCTCTAAAGAAAGGCAGGGATATAAATGCAATATTCAGAAACAAAAAAAGGCGTTATTTACACAGCCGTTTCCTTTATCATGTGGGGCCTGTTTCCGCTCTATTGGAAGCTTCTCGAACAGCTGCCGGCTCTTGATATTTTGGCTCATCGTATTATATGGTCTTTTGTTTTTATGTGTATCGTACTTTTTTTCTTGCGGCAATGGAAAATAGGATGGCAGGAGCTGCGCTCTCTGAAAAAGAACGGAGGGATCCTCTCTTTATTTCTTGCCTCTATCCTGATTTCGATCAACTGGTTTGTATACATATGGGCTGTCAACCATGGCTTTTTGCTTGAGGCTAGTCTTGGCTATTACATTAATCCGCTTGTATCAGTGCTCCTTGGGATTTTATTTTTAAAGGAAAAACTGAATCGCCTGCAATTAGTGGCCGTTTCGATTGCGGCAGCCGGTGTCATCATCTCGGCGTTCCAATACGGCTCCATTCCTTATGTTGCGCTTCTGCTGGCATTCAGTTTTGGGCTATACGGGTTAAGCAAAAAAAGAACAAGCATGCCGAGCGCCATCGGCTTAACGCTGGAAACATTCATGATTATGCCCATTGCATTGGGGTATTTGCTGTTCAGCGGACATGTTCAGCCAGCGGGTGCAGAAAGCGGAGGGACGTGGCTGCTTCTCTTTTTGGCCGGTGTGTTTACGGCTTTGCCGCTCTTATTGTTTGCGGAAGGAGCGAAACGGCTGCCGCTGTATCAAGTCGGTATCTTACAATATATTGCGCCGACCATTACCCTGCTGATCGGGCTGTTTGTTTACCATGAGCCATTTTCAAGCTCGAAGGCTTTTACATTCAGCTGTATATGGGCTGCGCTGCTCTTGTTTACGTTTTCACAAGTGAAGTGGAAACGGGCGTCAAAAAGCCATTGAGGCCTTTGGCTTTTCAGCTGATGCATATATTATGTATAATCATTTCATGTATGTAAGACATAAAGGAGCAAGACGATGGACAATGATAAAGAGATAGTGAAAGCCTATGCTTCACTTTGGAATAACCGATCTCTCGCACATGATGACGCAGAAGCGGTAGCAGAGGCGATTGATCTTGAGCTCTTGGATAGACGAACACATCCAAGACTCCGAAAACCGATGCTGGAAAAATATTTTGCCGCGATTCAGCGCATTGTGAATTCACAGCTCGAACCGGCTGTGAAATATCAGCTGGTCAAATTACATACAGAACGTGCAGAGTATTTAAAAGAAGAAAGAGGGGAGCAATCATGAAAGCGATCATAAAAGAAGATGTGCAAGCATCTTTAGAACGATATGCGGACCGCCCTGTATATATCCATTTAGAAACCACCACAGGTTCTTATTCAGCGCATTTAAATGAAAAGAACATGACAGTTGTTGCGTATATCCGCAATGCAAAAGTCACTTATCATCAGGCAAAAATCAAAGGTAACGGGCCTTACCGCGTTGGCTTGAAAACAGAAGAAGGCTGGATTTATGCTGAAGGCTTGACTGAATACACGGTAGATGAAGAAAACCGTTTATTAATGGCGGGACATCTGCCGGGCGGTAAACTGGCTATTTCTCTGCAAATCAGCGAAAAACCGTTCACAGTTTAAAGAAAAGGGTGAATAATAATGAAAGAACATGTACTAGTAATCCTGCCTCACCCTGATGATGAATCATATGGAGTGGCAGGTCTAATTGCCTTAAACAGAAAAAAAGACATTCCCGTTACGTATGCCTGCGCCACTTTAGGTGAAATGGGCAGAAATATGGGCGATCCATTTTTCGCGAATCGTGAAACGTTGCCGCTGCTAAGAAAACAAGAGCTCATCAACGCTTGCAAAGAAATGGATATCAATGACCTTCGTATGCTTGGACTCCGTGACAAAACGCTCGAATTTGAAGACGATGAGTATTTAGCTGATATCATGGAAGAGATCATAGATGATGTAAAACCAAGTTTAATTGTCACATTTTATCCCGGACACGGTGTGCACCCTGACCATGATGCATGCGGGGAAGCGGTTATCCGTGCATTATATCGCAAAAAGAAAGAAGACCGTCCGCGTACAATCTGCATGGCCATTACCCGCAACAGAGAAGAGGTTCTCGGCGAAGCTGATGTCGTACTTGATATCAAAGAAGTAGCTGATATTAAAATGAATGCGTTAAGAGCTCACCGCACACAAACAGAAGGCATGCTCAGAGAGCTTGAAGAGAAATTGAAAAATAATGAACCTGTTATGGCAACATGGTTTGAAGAAGAAATATATTGGACGTATCAATGGAATGATTAATCAAAAAGGTGTAAGGCCTTAAGCCTTATACCTTTTTTAATTTTAAGTCCGATGCAATTGCTGAAGCGAGAGTGGATCTCAAGGAAATACCTTCGAAAGACAAACCTAGCTGAACCGCTGTTTGCGCGATTTCCGGACGGATTCCAGACAAAGTTGAAGAAACACCGATTAAACGAAGCGCCTCAATCAGACTGAACAGCTGATGGGCAACCATCGTATCAATCACAGCTACTCCTGACAAATCAATATACAGTTGTGTCACCTTTTTTTTCGCACATTGATGCAGTGTGTTTTCCATAATCAGCTTGGCGCGGACTGTATCAATATCTCCGATTAAAGGCAGCAGTCCGACGCTGTGAAACAGCACGATGACCGGAGCGCTCAATTCAGTAATCATATCTTTTTGGGCCTGAAGCTGAAGGCTTGTGTTTTTGTACATTTCTTCTATAAAAATATGAATCACAAGATCAAACGCTTTTATAAGGGCGTGATACAGGTCTTCGGCTTCTTCGCTTTTCACAGTATCCTGATTGAGATGGACAAATTCTTTCACAGGAAACATATAAATCTCTCACTCTGACAAACTCCCGAATAATATAGTGGATAGGAGTTTTTAAATGCTCTTGATCCTGTGTGACTTCAAAGGCCCATTCTTTCAGTATAGGCAAGTATACGTCCTCATCATCTATAAAAATACGGTTTATTTTATAGTTAAAGGCAAGATTCTGGCTCTTTAAATTGTGAATGACAACAGGGTCTGTTGAGGCATAAATGGAATTGGGATCAGTCTCCTCGATTGTTTCATACCATGTTGAACTGATGGTTTCCGCATGCTGGGAAAGATACTCGAATAATTTTTTGTTTTTTGCCATGATTGATCACCTCTTTTAAATGTGTTGTTTTTGCGAATAACGTTTTTGCAGTTTTGCCAGCCTGAAAAACAGCCCAACTGCTCCGGCGGCGAGTCCCGCTATTAATCCAATCCAATAGCCGAATGCACCGAGGCTTGTAAACGTACCGACCATATAACCGACCGGAAGGCCAATGACCCAGTAAGAGACAAAAGCGGCCGCAAGCGTATAGTTCACATCTTTGTACCCTCTGAGTGCTCCCTGGATCGGTGCGGCAACAGCATCGGAAAGCTGAAAAAATAGCGCATAAATTAAAAAGTGCTGTGTCAGCCGGAGCACATCGGGGTCAGAGGTGTACATGCCCGCAATTTGCTCTCTGAATAAAAGGATACAGGCGGCAGTGAACAAAGAAAAGCCGATCGCCATCATGATGCCGATTAAGCTATATGAGCGTGCATCCTTAAAACGGGCTGCACCAGCTTCAAACCCGACAACAATTGTTAAAGCCATGGATACGCTGAGCGGCAGCATATATAAAAGAGACGCAAAATTCATGGCTGCCTGGTGGGACGCGATGGTCACTGTATGAAAATGGCTCATGAGAAGCGTGACAGCTGCGAAAATGCTCGTTTCAAAAAACACGGCGAACCCAATAGGCAGCCCGATTTTGAGCAAATTTTTGCATGCTTTCCAAGAGAACTTATACATGGTAAGGAAAATCCCGTATTCAGAAAACGGTGCGTTTTTATGAATAATGAAAAAACTGATGATGCAGATACACCAATAAGTTAACGCGGATGCCAGCCCCGCGCCGACACCCCCAAGTGCCGGCATTCCGAACTTCCCGAAGATAAATACATAATTCAATACAAAATTGATCGGAAGAGAACTGAGTGTAATCATCATGGTGACTTTCGTTTTTCCTAATGAGTCGATGAATGATCTCAACACGGTGTAAACAAATAAAGGGAAAATTCCCAGTGATAAAAAGCCTAAAAAGTGTTTAGCAATCTGATGCACGTGAATATCAAGGTTCAATCGGCCAAGAATAAGGTCAACTGCAGCATATCCAATCACTAAAACGGCGATGCTAAGTAGCGCGGCCACGTATACAGCCTGTAAAACAGTAAAGGGGATCTTCTGTTTTTTCTCGGCGCCTAATAACTGAGCGACAATCGGGGTGACCGCCATTAATATACCTGCCAGTCCTGTGTAAACAGGGGTCCAAAGGCTTGAGCCAATCGCGACACCCGCTAAATCAGCGGGGCTGACTTTCCCTGACATCACCGTATCTAGAAAAGTCATTAGAGAAAGCCCCGCTTGGGTAATGAATATCGGTATTAAAATGTGCAAGAGCTGTTTGATTTTTTCCCGGGCGTTTTGAGTTTCTTTCATACATTGATCTCCGTTTCTTTTTCATAACGAGAGAAATTATAACATTTTATGTATAAAAAGCAATGAACGCCGGGCCTATTCTTTTTTTGTCGGTTTCGTTTTTCTAAACATTTGGGCATAAATAAAAGAAAGCGAAATCACGCCTAAAAAGGTGCAAATATACTGAATGATTCTTTCGATTTCCATTCTTTACATCCCTCCTTTACCAATAGAATGTGCATCAATAAGATAAGCATTCGTGAAAAGTTGGAAATTTGAACAGGAGATGAAGGCTATGCGCTATGAGCAGATATCAGAAAATGCGTTCAAGGGGAAAATACAGGTGTACTTAGAGCAAATATTAGGTGATGCATCTCTAATCTTGAAAACGCTTCACGAAAAAGACCAGTGCCTTCTTTGTGAATTAGATGATTTGGGGCACGTTTTTCAGGACATGCAGGGGATTGCATCCTCCTTTTATTTGCAATCATACATTGAGGAATTTACGCCGGCATTTATTGAGCTGGCCAAGGCGATTAAAGCCTTATCGGAACATAAGCATGGAGCTTTAATTGTGATTGAAAGAGCAGACCCGGTTGAACATTTTATTCAAAAAGGCACCTCCCTACACGCCGAGATCAGCTCTTCATTAATTGAAAGCATCTTTTTTCCCGGAAACCCTCTTCATGACGGCGCTTTGTTAGTGAGGGAAAACAAACTCGTTTCAGCAGCCAATGTGCTCCCTTTGACGACGAAGGAAGTGGATATCCATCTGGGAACCCGGCACCGGGCGGCCCTTGGTATGTCGGGATATACGGATGCACTGGTGCTCGTGGTTTCAGAGGAAACAGGGAAGATGTCGTTTGCCAAAGACGGTGTATTATATCCGTTAATTTCACCAAGAACGTAAAAATAATAAAAAGGGCCTGATTAAGAATCCTATCATGAGACAAAATGACTGAATTCGTATCTTTATTAAAGCATTCGCTTCAAGCTGAATGCTTTTTGTCTTGAAGACAGGAAATATAAACTGGTAGAAAAGTTATGTGTGATGAATATTAATTAAGTGAAATACTTTACCTGTTTATGTATTTATAGTACCGTATAGAATATTACATAAATTTTCAAAGGAAGGGTGGCTGCCGCATGGCTAATGTATTAATGATCGGTTTCCCCGGTGAAGGGCATATTAATCCCTCTATCGGTGTGATGAAGGAGCTGAAATCCCGGGGAGAAAACATTACGTACTACGCAGTGAAGGAATATAAAGAAAAAATCACTGCCCTTGATATAGAGTTTCGTGAGTATCATGATTTCAGGGGAGATTACTTCGGGAAAAACGCAACCGGCGATGAAGAAAGAGATTTCACAGAAATGCTCTGCGCTTTTTTGAAAGCCTGTAAGGATATCGCGACTCATATTTATGAGGAAGTCAAACATGAATCGTATGATTACGTCATATATGATCACCATCTTCTCGCGGGTAAAGTCATTGCCAACATGCTGAAGCTGCCAAGATTTTCATTGTGTACAACCTTTGCGATGAATGAGGAATTTGCGAAGAAAATGATGGGAGCGTACATGAAAGGATCACTTGAAGATTCGCCTCATTATGAATCATACCAGCAGCTTGCAGAAACGTTAAATGCTGATTTTCAAGCAGAGATCAAGAAGCCATTTGATGTTTTTTTAGCTGATGGTGACTTGACAATCGTCTTTACATCAAGGGGATTTCAGCCACTGGCTGAGCAATTTGGCGAGCGATATGTATTTGTCGGTCCTTCCATTACAGAAAGAGCCGGAAACAATGATTTCCCATTTGATCAGATTGACAATGAAAACGTGCTGTTTATTTCAATGGGAACCATTTTTAATAATCAAAAGCAGTTTTTTAATCAATGCCTTGAAGTGTGTAAGGACTTTGACGGTAAAGTTGTGCTCTCCATCGGCAAGCATATTAAAACAAGTGAGTTAAACGACATTCCGGAGAATTTCATTGTACGCCCGTATGTCCCTCAGCTTGAGATATTGAAAAGAGCCAGCTTATTTGTGACCCACGGCGGAATGAACAGTACAAGTGAAGGTTTGTATTTTGAAACCCCGCTCGTTGTCATTCCGATGGGAGGCGACCAATTTGTTGTCGCAGATCAGGTGGAAAAAGTCGGTGCAGGAAAAGTGTTAAAAAAAGAAGAATTATCTGAAAGCCTTCTGAAAGAGACGATACAAGAAGTAATGAATAATCGTTCGTATGCTGAAAAGGCAAAAGAAATTGGACAATCACTGAAAGCGGCAGGCGGCTCTAAAAAAGCGGCCGATAGCATTCTTGAAGCTGTAAAACAAAAAACTCAATCAGCAAATGCATAGTGTAAAAGCCTGTTCTTATCGAAAGAGCAGGCTTTTTGCCATTTCATAAGAATGCAGAGGAAGGGATTTGACACGCCGATAGAGAATTGATTAGAAAAATAGACAAGAAAGGAGGAGAAACTGCTTCGTTCATCAATAGAAAACCATCATTTTTACCCTCGCTTAAATAGTTCCTTAGACTTTCGAAAAACATATCGTGCTTATGTAAAATGTTAGATGTTTATTTGAAGGTTTAAAGGTCGAATGATGCTGAAAATGCTGCCAAATGTCTGAAAAGGGTTTAACTTGCTGAAAAATTGACGATAAAACAGTTGTGTGCCATTTTTGGAAACAAAATACTAGCTGTTTTTGCAAAAAAAACAGTTTAGGAGGTTGAATGAATGAAAAAGAAGATTGTAGCCGGCTTGGCTGTTTCTGCAGTTGTTGGGTCGTCGATGGCCGCAGCACCCGCGGAAGCAAAAACGATAAAAGTAAAAAGCGGTGACTCTCTTTGGAAACTTTCCCGCCAGTATGATACGACAATATCAGCTCTGAAATCCGAAAACAAATTGAAATCAACAGTGCTTTATGTCGGACAAAGCCTTAAGGTTCCTGAAAGCAGCAAAAAAAGCACGACATCCCCATCTAACTCAAGCAAAACATCAACATACACAGTTGCATATGGTGATTCCCTATGGATGATTGCTAAAAATCATAAAATGAGTGTTTCTGAGCTTAAAAGCTTAAACAGCCTGAGCAGTGACCTGATTCGTCCGGGGCAAAAGCTTAAGATCAAAGGGACAAGCAGTTCAAGCGGATCAAATGGATCAAAGAAAAACAGCGGTTCCAATTCTTCAGGTTCTTCAAAAAGTACATATACGGTTAAGCTTGGTGACTCACTGTGGAAAATCGCAAACAGCTTAAATATGACTGTAGCTGAATTAAAAACCTTAAATGGCTTAACATCAGATACACTTTATCCTAAACAAGTGCTCAAAATAAAAGGAAGCAGTTCACCTAAGAACGGAAACAGCGGTTCCAAAAAGCCGTCAAACTCCAATCCCTCAAAAACAACGACGTACAAGGTAAAAGCAGGCGATTCGCTGTGGAAAATTGCAAATCGGCTCGGAGTCACTGTCCAAAGCATCCGTGATAAAAACAATTTATCATCGGATGTGCTGCAAATCGGGCAGGTTCTGACTATTTCGGGAGCATCAAAATCTAATCCTTCAAATCCGACAAAGCCAACAAAGCCAAAAGATAACTCAGGGTCAAACATTCAAATAGGTTCGAAGATTGACAGAATGATAACGGAAGCGAAAAAATATGTCGGAGTGCCTTACCGATGGGGCGGAAACACGCCTGCCGGTTTTGATTGCAGCGGCTTCATTTATTACCTCATTAATAATGTATCATCTATATCAAGATTGAGTACGGCAGGATATTGGAATGTCATGCAGAAAGTCAGCCAGCCGTCAGTAGGAGACTTTGTCTTCTTTACCACATATAAATCCGGCCCGTCTCACATGGGGATTTATCTAGGCGGCGGTGATTTTATTCATGCAAGCTCATCGGGCGTCGACATTTCCAATCTCAGCAATTCGTATTGGAAACAGCGGTACTTGGGCGCAAGAAGTTATTTTTAAAAATGAGTATGACAAAAAGCCTTTTATAGGCTTTTTTGTTTATACCAGACAATGATTGACCACACTGTTAGAAAAAACAAGGGGGAGACAGTATGTACCGTCTCTTGCTGTTGATGATGCTGACGGCACTGGGAGTTGCCGGATGCGGACAAAAAAAACCTCCAGACCCTCCTAACCGGGTGCCGGAAAAAAAAGTGGTTGAAACGTCAGCGTTTGGTCATCATGTCCAACTGGTCAATCGTGAAGGGAAAGCAGTCGGTTTTATAGAGATCAAAGAATCAGATGATGAAGGCCTCGATATTCATATTTCCGCAAACAGCCTTCGTCCAGGTGCTTCTCTCGGTTTTCATATTTATGAGAAAGGTTCTTGTGTCAGGCCGGATTTTGAATCAGCGGGCGGTCCCTTTAATCCACTGAACAAAGAACACGGCTTCAACAATCCGATGGGGCATCATGCCGGAGATCTGCCGAACCTTGAAGTCGGTGCTGATGGAAAGGTAGATGTCATTATGAATGCGCCTGACACTTCACTGAAAAAAGGAAGTAAACTAAATATTCTCGATGAGGACGGAAGTGCATTTATTATTCATGAACAAGCCGACGATTATCTGACAAACCCAAGCGGCAATTCCGGTGCGCGTATTGTCTGCGGAGCCCTTTTGGGAAATAACGAGAAGCAGTAATATCATCCAAGCCCTTTTGTATTGAGCATACAGGGGCTTTTTTAGTATACTCGTTAATGGAATATGAATAGGAAAGGGAATCTGTCTATGACAACTCAACTACAGCACTTAACATTGCCGGAAGATATACAACAAAAGCTTTTATCATATAAAGAGCAGCCTATTTCCCCAGAGTTTCAATCGCTTATAGGAACATCAGGCTATGAGGCGGAGGATGAAGCCATTTTATTTGACGCCATTATTGCATTAGCCATGGGGAAAAATGTCCTGCTGAAAGGGCCTACAGGTTCAGGAAAAACAAAGCTGGCAGAAACATTGTCCAGCTATTTTCATAAACCGATGCACAGCGTCAACTGTTCAGTCGACTTGGACGCTGAGGCATTGGTCGGTTATAAAACGATTGAAAATCAATCTGGCCAGGCGACAATCGAGTTTGTTTCAGGACCTGTTACAAAGGCAATGAAGGAAGGCCATTTTCTTTATATAGATGAAATCAATATGGCGAAGCCGGAAACACTGCCTATTTTAAACGGTGTATTAGATTACAGAAAAATGATGACAAATCCGTTTACAGGCGAGGTCATACGGGCTAAAAGCGGTTTCGGAGTCATTGCAGCCATCAATGAAGGCTATGTCGGAACTGTTCCTCTGAATGAAGCGTTGAAAAACCGTTTTGTCATCATTGATGTGCCTTATATTAAAGGCGAGCTGCTGAAACAAGTGCTCATGTCTCAGTCAGCCTTGAAAGACGAGAAATTGATTGACAGATTTATCACGCTTTCCTCTGACTTGATCGTTCAGACCAATAACGGACAGGTGTCTGAAGAAGCGGCATCCATCAGAGCTTTAATCGATACATGTGATTTAGCTGCTTATATTCCGCCGCGTCGTGCCATTGAGCGGGGAATTGTAGAAAAGCTTGATGATGATCGGGAAAAAGCGGCCGTCCGAAATATTGCAGAAACTCTGTTTGAATGAGGGGGCTGCGATGAAATTTATCAAATTTAACGACAGCACGATTGATTCATTTTTATTTATGATGCTGACTGATTTGGCCAAAACACTCACCAAGAGTGAAGCGGTAGAAGTGGAGTATGGCGTTCAGTCCTATTACAATCCATTTGAAAAGAAAATCTATATGAGCCACTTTTGGAAAGACAGGGCAGCTGAGGACATGGAAGCGGGTCTGAAAAGCGACGTCTACCTGCGTTCAGTCGGAACAAGATATAGCTCGCTGCATGAGTATTCGAACTTTTTGAATGATATCCATCGCCATCTTACGTTTAAAAGTTTTGCCAAGCAGCTCTTTATGCTGCTTGAAGACATTAGAATCGAAGAATGCATCAAACGTGAGCGCCCGGGTACGAAACAAGTATTTGCGAAGCGAAAAGACATGTACAGAAAACATTTCTCAACTCAGCTGACCTTAAATTTGGAACGAAGCATTTTTACCGATGCGCTCTTTTGCGCGATCTATGTCAAGCTCACAGCGGAATCGCCGCTTGAGACCCTTCCGTCCATGCGTGAAGATATCGATCTGATGCGCCCGTTTATTGAGCAGCAGCTCTTGCGTGTGTATGAAGCAGATTCGACACGGCAGGTTCTGAAAATTGTTGAGGACCTCATGGATGGGCTTGAAGAGGTGCTCGATAAAGACATGTTGAACACCTACTTCTTTTTGCCTGAGCTTGACTACGCAAAAGCTGCAGAACAGCCGTTATTTGAAGAAGAGAAAAAAGCGCCGAAGCTGAGTGATGACATCACGCTTCCAAAACAATCAGACGGTGATGAGGATATCCATGAAGAAGAAATGCCGACATGGCACCGGGAAACAGAAGCACCGTCTAAAAGCTTCCTTCAATTTGATATTGAACACGGCGCAAAATCAGATTTAGGAAAAGATGCTTCAAGGGAAGGTGACGATGGAGATCAGGCCCTTGGCTCTGTTCAAGGATCAGCCAGACAAACGAAACGGAAAGACTATTCCAAGCTGGAAGCGCTGGAGTCCCAAAAAGACCAGCCGAACGGAGCGGGTATGGCTGACGGCAAAGAAAATAAATATGCATTTCCAATTTATAAAGAACCGCAGCCGGCAACCAGTGAAGAAGAGCTTTCTTATAGCCAGCAGGCAAAAACGATTGAATCGTATCAAAAGCGTTTGAAACAAATGATTCAAAAAACGCTGGAGCATAAAAAAACATTGCCGAGAACAGATCTTCATGCCGGGAGACTGAATAATAAGCTTCTTCGTTACTTCACTGAGCGAAATCCGCGCCTGTTCTACAAAAAGCAAGAACCCTCTTCAGAAATCGACGCAGTTTTTACATTGCTGGTCGATTGTTCAGCCAGCATGTTCGACAAAATGGACGAAACAAAACGAGGGATCGTGCTGTTTCACGAAGCGTTGAAATCGGTAGCGGTTCCGCATCAGATTGTCGGTTTCTGGGAGGACACAAATGATGCAACCGAAACAAGCCAGCCAAACTATTTCAATACGGTTATTCCCTTCCAATCATCATTAAGACAAGAGTCTGGACCGGCCATTATGCAGCTTGAGCCAGAAGAAGATAACCGTGACGGGTACGCAATTAGGCAGATGACGAAAAAAATGCTGCATCGCAGCGAGGCGCAAAAGTTTTTAATTGTTTTCTCAGATGGAGAGCCGGCCGCATTTGGCTACGAACAAAATGGGATCGTCGATACAAGTGAGGCGGTTATCGAAGCCCGAAAAAGAGGAATAGAAGTGATAAATGTTTTTCTCTCCAACTCAGAAATAGAAGAATCGCAAATGAAGACGATCCAGGATATGTACGGAAAATTCAGTATATTTGTCCCGGATGTTGATCAGCTACCGGATGTTTTGTATCCGCTGCTGAAAAAACTGCTTCATAAAAGCATAGGATAGCCCTTAATCCTATGCTTTTTGGCGTTTGTTTTTTCGAATGATTAAATTTTTTGTTTTTTATAAAGGTTTTTTACTATTTTGTGAACAATCAAGGTAGAATCAAATTGCAAACAGTGGTAAAATATCGTTGGAAGCGTTTTTATTACATAATTTTGGACACAGCGTTCGAAAGTTATTTCAAGATAGTGAATCAATCACTTGATTATTTAAGTTGGGGGTAATATTCAAATGTTTCAAAATAGTATGAAACAACGAATGAATTGGGAAGATTTTTACGGTCCGAACCTCGGCTATGCGCTGGAGCTTTACGATCAGTATACCCAGGATCCGAACAGCATTGACCCGGATTTGAAGGAAATGTTCGACGAGCTCGGTGCTCCGCCAAGCGATATAAAAGAGGCCTCGGGAACAAAAGAAAAGGGACGTGTTACAGCCGATCTGATTCAAAAGATCGCATCCGCAGTCAGACTTGCAGAAGATATCCGAACCTATGGCCATTTGAACGCTTCCGTCAATCCGCTCAGAAAGGATGAGAAAAAGAGCGAACTTTTTCCATTATCCGATTACGGGCTAACAGAAGAGGAAATAAAAGCAATACCTGCGTCAGTCATCTGCAAAGACGCTCCTAAAAACATTACGAACGGTTTAGAAGCCATTCAGTATTTACGAAATACGTATAAAAGAACCATCTCTTTTGAATTTGACCATGTGCATGACTTCAAAGAGCGCGAGTGGCTGACAAGAAAGATTGAATCTGGCGAGCTGTTCCAGAAGAACTCAGCTGAAAAGCTGTCAGCTGTGCTGGAAAGACTGACTGAAGTAGAGGGCTTTGAGCAGTTTTTACACCGCACATTCGTCGGGCAGAAGCGCTTTTCCATTGAGGGTCTGGACGCTCTTGTTCCAGTTCTTGATGACATTATTGCACAATCTGTCAAATCAGGCACGACAAGTGTCAACATCGGGATGGCGCACAGGGGACGCCTGAATGTCTTGGCACATGTGCTCGGCAAACCGTATGAAATCATCTTCTCTGAATTCCAGCATGCGCCGAATAAAGATCTTGTTCCGTCTGAGGGATCAATTGGAATCAGCTACGGATGGACAGGGGATGTCAAATACCATTTGGGGGCGAATCGGGAGCTTCAAGACGCTGAAACAAAATCAGCGCGCATTACGTTAGCGAACAACCCGAGCCACTTGGAATTTATCAATCCGATTGTTGAAGGCAGCACAAGAGCGGCACAGGAAACGCGAACACAAAGCGGATACCCGGTCCAAGATGAAACAAAATCGCTGGCCATTTTAATCCATGGAGACGCTGCATTCCCTGGGGAAGGAATTGTAGCTGAAACATTGAATTTAAGCTCTTTAAAAGGGTATCAAGTAGGCGGTGCGATTCATATTATCGCCAATAACATGATCGGATTCACAACAGAAAGCGCTGAATCCAGATCGACAAAATATGCCAGTGACCTGGCCAAGGGTTATGAAATTCCGATTGTTCACGTGAATGCGGACGATCCTGAAGCTTGTCTTTCAGCTGTTAAGTTTGCGGTCGAATACCGAAAAACATTCAACAAAGATTTTCTGATTGATTTGATCGGGTACAGACGCTATGGACACAACGAAATGGATGAACCGTCAACCACTCAGCCAATGCTGTATGATGCTGTCAGAAAGCATCCGACCGTCAAACAAATTTTCGCTGAAAAGCTGGTAAAAGAAGGCGTGCTTACCGAGGAAGTTGTTCAAAACATCGAAAAATCGGTAACGAAGCGCATTGAGGATGCATATCAGAAAGTTCCGTCTAAAAAGGAACACACTGCCTGTGAAATTGAACTTCCAGAGCCTGTATCAAACGGTTTCCCAGATGTGGACACTTCGATTGATTTTGATGTGCTCCGCAAGCTGAATGGCGAATTGATCAACTGGCCGAAGTCATTTAATGTTTTCGGCAAGCTAAAGCGCATTTTAGAAAGACGCGCCAAGGCGTTCGATGATGATAGAAAAGTGGAATGGTCTTTGGCAGAATCACTCGCGTTTGCTTCAATTTTGAAAGACGGAACACCGATTCGTTTAACAGGACAGGATTCCGAGCGCGGAACGTTCGCCCAAAGAAACCTTGTGCTTCATGACAGTGAGACGGGCAAAGAATTTGTGCCGCTTCATCACTTATCTGACTGCAGCACATCATTTGCTGTTCATAACAGCCCGCTGTCTGAAGGATCGGTTCTCGGTTTTGAATACGGCTATAACGTGCATTCACCGGAAACGCTTGTTTTGTGGGAAGCACAGTACGGAGATTTTGCCAACGCTGCTCAAGTGTATTTTGACCAATTTATTTCTGCCGGACGCGCGAAATGGGGCCAAAAATCTGGATTAGTCATGCTGCTTCCGCACGGTTACGAGGGACAGGGGCCTGAGCACTCAAGCGGAAGAATCGAGCGATTCTTGCAGCTTGCAGCGGAAAACAACTGGACGGTTGCCAACCTGACAAGCGCGGCACAGTATTTCCATATTTTAAGAAGACAGGCTAAAATGCTGCTTCGTGAAGAAATCAGACCGCTCGTCATTATGACGCCGAAGAGCCTTCTTCGCAACCCAAATACGGTGTCGGAAGTGCAGGAGCTCAGCGAAAGCCGCTTCCAGCCTGTTTATGAACAGTCGGGACTTTCTCATGACTATGAAAAAGTAACCAGACTTGTATTATCCAGCGGTAAAGTGTCTATAGACATCAGTGATCATTTTAATAAGTTAGAAGACGGTAAAGAGTGGCTTCACATTGCGAGAATTGAACAGCTGTATCCATTCCCGGCAAAAGGAGTCAAAGAGTTATTTGCAAAACTTCCGAACCTGAAAGAAATCGTTTGGGTGCAGGAAGAGCCGCAGAACATGGGGGCTTGGGGTTATATCAGCCCGTATTTGACAGAGATTGCACCAGAGGGAGTAAGCGTTCAATATATTGGACGAAGAAGACGATCCAGCCCTGCAGAGGGAGATCCGACAGTTCATAAAAAAGAACAGGAACGTATTGTATCTGATAGCTTGACTCGCAAAAACTAAGGGGGAAATGAAAAAATGGCGGAAATTAAGGTACCTGAATTAGCAGAATCAATCTCAGAAGGAACAATAGCCCAATGGTTAAAGCAGCCTGGTGACTATGTAGAACAGGGTGAATATCTGCTTGAACTAGAAACGGATAAAGTGAATGTTGAATTGACAGCAGAAGAATCGGGTGTACTTCAAGAGGTATTGAAAGATTCGGGTGATACCGTCCAGGTCGGAGAAATTATCGGTACGATTTCAGAAGGCGCGGGTGAAAGTTCTGCCCCTGCTCCTACAGAGAAAGCAGAAAGCAAGGAAAGCATAAAAGAAGAGAAACCTGAACCAGCTGCACAAGAGGTGAGCGAGGAAGCACAATCTGAAGCAAAATCAAGAACGATTGCTTCTCCGTCGGCCCGTAAGCTGGCGAGAGAAAAAGGAATTGACCTGTCTCAAGTTCCAACTGGAGATCCGCTTGGAAGAGTGCGCAAGCAGGATGTCGAAGCGTACGAAAAACCGGCATCAAAACCGGCTCCTCAGCAAAAGCAGCAGCCTCAGGCTCAAAAAGCACAGCAAAGCTTTGACAAACCTGTTGAAGTGCAAAAAATGTCACGCCGCAGACAAACGATTGCAAAACGCCTTGTAGAGGTACAGCAAACATCAGCGATGCTGACCACATTTAATGAAGTGGACATGACGGCTGTCATGAATCTCAGAAAACGCCGCAAAGATCAATTCTTTGAGCAAAATGAAGTGAAGCTCGGCTTTATGTCTTTCTTCACGAAAGCGGTCGTGGCTGCATTGAAAAAATATCCGCTGTTGAATGCAGAAATTCAAGGCGATGAGTTGATCGTTAAAAAATTCTACGATATCGGAATCGCTGTTGCTGCTGATGAAGGTCTTGTCGTTCCGGTTGTGCGGGATGCGGATCGCCTGACATTTGCAGGAATCGAAAAAGAGATCGGCGAGCTTGCGAAAAAAGCAAGAAACAATAAATTAACCCTTAGCGAGCTTCAGGGAGGCTCCTTCACGATTACAAACGGAGGGACTTTCGGTTCATTGATGTCAACTCCAATTTTAAACAGCCCGCAAGTCGGTATACTGGGCATGCATAAGATTCAGCTGCGCCCTGTAGCCATTGATGAAGAGCGTTTCGAAAACCGTCCGATGATGTATATCGCTTTATCTTATGATCACCGAATTGTAGACGGTAAAGAAGCGGTTGGTTTCCTCGTGACAATCAAAAATTTACTGGAAGATCCTGAACAGCTTTTATTAGAAGGATAATAAAAAAGGGTACATCACGATAAAGTGATGTACCTTTTTTGATGCATATTTAAAGTGATAGATTGCTGCTTTTGGATCCAGCTTGTTTCTTTTTCACTTTTTTTGACCAATATGTTGCAAGCATAGAACCTGAAAGGTTATGCCACACACTGAATATTGCGCTTGGTACGGCAGATAGCGGTGAGAAATGAGCCGTGGCAAGTGCAGCCCCAAGCCCGGAGTTTTGCATGCCGACTTCGATTGCAATCGCTTTTTGAGACGGGTAATCCATTTTTAAAAGCTTTGCACAAAGAAACCCAAGTAAATAACCGATACCGTTATGCAGGATAACAACTGAAAAAATGAGCAACCCCGATTGAAGCAGATTTTCCTGATTGCCGCTGACGACAGCTGAGACAATCGCAACGATGCCAATGACAGAAACAAGCGGAAGGGCATGTACGGCTTTTGCCACTTGTTTTCTGAAAAACATTTTGACAATCAAACCTGCAATGATCGGAAATAAAACCGCCTGTAAGATTGAGATAAACAAAGACCCCGGTGAGACAGGAAGCCATTCTTTGGCAAACAGCATAATCAACAACGGTGTTACAACAGGTGCCAATAAGGTAGAAATTGTCGTAACCGCAACAGAAAGGGCAGTATTTCCTTTTGCTAAGAATGTCATAACATTAGATGCAGTTCCCCCGGGACAGCAGCCGACAAGAATAACACCAACTGCGATTTCAGCTGGAAGATGAAGCCCAAATGCGAGGCCGAAAGCAACGAGCGGCATGATCGTATACTGAGCTATTACTCCAATAATAACTGCCAAGGCTTTCTGACTAGCTCTTTGAAATCATCGGCTTGCAGTGTAAGGCCCATCCCAAACATGATAATGCCGAGAAAAATCGTAATATAAGAACTGATCCACGTAAATAAAGATGGGAAAGAAAATCCCAGCACTGCAAAAACAATGACCCATATGCCAAAGGTTTGTCCTGCAAAATGACTTATTTTTCTAATGATGTCCATAAAAACACTCCTAACACACTTATCAAGAACTTCAGCAGAAATTCTTACAAATTTCATAACATTCTCTTATTATAAATAATTTTCTGAATAATTCAATATTAGTTTTTGGCAGATGTCTATAGATATATGATGTAAACTAATCAAAATGTTCTTGACTATATAGGAAGATATTCTTACAATGAACCTTTATAATGGTTAGATCAAATAGGAGTGATACGGTGAAGGAAGCAAATCAATGGTCTTCGAAGCTCGGCTTTATTTTAGCCGCGGCAGGATCAGCTATCGGGCTTGGTGCGATATGGAAATTCCCATATGTTGCCGGAACCAGCGGAGGAGGCGCATTTTTACTTATTTTTATTTTATTTACGGTTTTAATCGGACTGCCTTTATTGTTAGGTGAATTCATCATAGGCAGAAGAACACAGAAAGATGCCGTTCAGTCCTATAAAACACTTGCTCCAGGAACGAAGTGGCATTGGATCGGTTATTTAGGCATGGTGACGTGCTTTATTCTTCTATCTTTCTACAGTGTCGTCGGCGGATGGATTTTAATTTATATTATAAAAGGCTTCACTGGCGGTTTATCGCAAACATCTGGTTTTGATACGATATTTGCAAGTACCATTTCAAATCCTTATTTGGCTGTAGGAGGCCAGCTGCTCTTTATGGTGGTAACAATTTTAGTTGTTGCAAAAGGGGTAAGCAGCGGAATTGAAAAAGCAAGCCAAGTATTAATGCCGGCGCTTTTTCTATTATTCATCATTTTAATGGTGCGTTCGGTTACACTTGATGGCGCGATGGAAGGAATCAAATTTTTCCTGATGCCTGATTTAACTGCAATTGATGCCAATACCATTTTATATGCAATGGGACAATCCTTTTTCTTATTAAGTGTCGGTGTATCTGTCATGGTAACGTATAGCGCTTATTTAGAGAAACAGGAAAATCTGGTACAGTCCGCTGTATCTGTAACTGTTATGAACATGCTTGTTGCTGTAATGGCCGGAATTGCGATTTTTCCAGCTGTCTTTTCATTCGGCCTCAAACCAGACCAAGGCCCGGTTCTGTTATTTAACGTGCTGCCGACTGTGTTTAATCAAATGCCGTTCGGAATTATCTTTTTATTAGCATTTTTACTTCTATTTTTATTTGCTGCATTGACATCTGCTTTTTCAATGCTGGAAATTTTGGTCGCAGTACTGTCGAAAGGCGATGTCAATAAGAGAAAACGATTCGCTTGGTTAGGCGGAATTGCTATTTTTATTGTCGGTGTGCCGTCTGCATTATCATACGGTGTCTTAAGTGACGTCTCTATATTTCATCTGTCTATTTTTGATGCGGCTGACTATCTTGTGAGCAATATTTTAATGCCGTTAGGTGCGTTACTGATTTCGATTTTTGTTCCGCTAAAAATACCGAAACAGGATTTGTTTGACGAGCTGAAAAGCGGTTCCAATCTCAAACGAAAGTGGTTTGCGGTTTGGCTGCTGCTCATTCGATATCTATCTCCTGTTGCCATCATCATCGTGTTTTTGCATGTGGTAGGGATTTTTTAAAACACGAAGCCCCCGGGGAAAGGGGGCTTTTTTTAATAGAGCTTCCAAACGACTTCTTTTGCCTGCTCAAAACGTTTTTCTGCCTCGCGCCAATCCACGACATTCCACCAGTGATCGACATAGCTGGCCCGGTCATTTTTGTATTGCAAATAGTAGGCATGCTCCCATACGTCAAGCGGTAAAAGGGGGATTACATCCCATTGGCTGAAGAGCTGGTGTTTTTCTGCCGTTAAAATCTCCAGCCGTCCTGATCGAGGTGCCCAGACCAGAATGGCCCAGCCGACGCCTTCCACTTTTTTAGCGGCTTGGGTAAAATGTTCTTTAAAAGCGGAATAGCTTCCAAATGAAAGGTCTATCATTTGGAACAATGCCCCTGTAGGACGCCGTTTTCCGTTTGGATGCATAGAAAACCAAAAAATACTATGCAAATAATGGCCTGCTCCATGGAACGCAAGCTCTCTTTCCCAATGAGTGATTAAGTCATAATTCTTTGTTGCTCTCGCTTTTTTAAGCTCTGATTCTGCTTTGTTCAGGCCATCGACATAGCTTTGATGATGTTTTGTATGATGAAGGACCATAATATCGCGTGAAATATAAGGTTCTAAGGCGGAGTATTTGTAAGGAAGTTTTGGCAGCACGTGTTTCCCTATAGGAACATAAGCGCGTCTTTCACTTGTATCATCTGATTCTGTAATATCCCGATAAAGGGCAGCGGCCTGTTTATACCAATCTTCTTCTGTTGTTTGGTCATCTTCCAGAGCCTCAATCATCTTGTCGATTTGATCTTCAAACTGGTCAAGCTGTCCTCGCTTTTGAATCTGATCTTTCAGGGCTTCACACCAATTGAACATCTCCGTTTGATAAGATTCACGTTTCATTTGCTGTCTCCTTTTCAATAGAATCTAAATACTTTCCGACAGCCAGCAAAGAAAATACATATGGATAACTGTGATAGCGAATATAAAATTGCTTCGGCAATCCGATCCCTGCTGGATACGCGAGGCTATCGGAGCTATGCGAACTGCTGTCGGTAAGGTATTGCATGCCTTTCACAACTGACGGGTGTTCGGAATTTTCATATGTGAGCAAAGCGTCTAAAGCCCAGGCCGTTTGTACAATGGTTCCTCTATGAAGCGGTACATATGTTTTGATTTCGGCGCTTTTGCAGGATTCTCCCCAGCTTCCGTCATCATTTTGTATAGATTTGAGCCAACGCAGAGCCTTTTGTATACCGGGATGCTTTCGGTCAACCCCGCATGCATGCATACCAGTAAGAGCAGCCCAAGTGCCGTAAATGTAGCAAACACCCCATCTGCCGTACCAAGACCCATTTTGTTCCTGATGTTCGAAAAGCCACTTCACTGCGCGTTGAATATGTTGATGTTTTTCTGTGAAGCCAACTTTCTCGCCTAAAAAGTGCAGTACACGTCCGGTGAGGTCGGCGGTTGAAGGGTCAACTGCAGCGTCCTCGGCGGATTCAAGCGGCAGAAGGCGGATCAGTGGATGGTTCACGTTTTTTTCGAAAGCAGAAAATCCGCCGTCATTGTTTTGCATCGATAAAAGCCAAGATACCCCTCGCTCCCATGCTGCAGGAGAATGATTGCGGGGAATCGCCTTTAAAACGGCTGCAGTGTCGTCACAGTCAGGGTTATTTGTATTAATGTTTGAAAACCCCCAGCCGCCAGGAACTGAATTTGGATTTTTGACAGACCAATCTGCTGTTTTGGTATGCTGGCGTTCTAGCAAAAAGTCGGCTGCTTTTGTAACAGAGCCATCCTTTTCGGTCACACCATTTTTTTGAAGGGCATAGCTGATTAGAGCTGTATCCCAAACAGTTGAAGTAGAGTTTTCCAGATAAGGAATCCCGTTGCATTTAGTCACCAGTGATTTAATGCCGGTAATCGCCCTCCTGATAACAGGAGAATAGCGTGACACACCAAGTGACAGAAGGCTGTAAACCATATATATGGTTGCGCTCGCATAGCTGTATAATGTTCCATCTTTTTCAATCCGGTCCAGCATATACGTTTTAGCTGTCTGTAGGCCCAGCTGCTGAAAAGCAAATGGTGCATGAAAAACGCGTTTCCAATGTGACAAAATAGACGTGAGATCTCTTTCTTCGAAAGCATCAGACCGAAGCCAAGTGAAAGGATTTTTTGTCATGTGCGGATCGAGATGGTGAAGAGATGAAATATTGCGGTTAATAAGGACAAATCGCTGATTGAGTGTTACAGCCATAGGAGCAAAATGAATACGGGCATATGAGCTGAACTGATAGAAATGAATCGGCAATGTTGGGGGGAGCGCCATGAGTGATAATGGTAAATACAAAGCAGGCCAAGGATAAAGCCCGTTCGCGGCAAGCATCCATTTTGTCATAAAATGAACATGTCTCAAACCGCCATGTGAGATGATAAATTGTTCAGCTTTCTTCATGTGCGGCTCAGATCTGTGAAAACATCCTGAAGCCAGCATCCCGACATATCCTTGGACGGTAGCCGTTAGATTTCCGCGCGTTTCATCGGGATAGTTGATAAATGTGCCGTCTGGCTGCTGTTTTGCATGAATGCCGGCTGCAAGGGATGATATCAGTTCTTTTTCATTTTCGCCTTCATCTAGTGAGGTAAGGAGCAAAATAAAAAAGGAATTTGTCATGATTGGTCCTTCAAAGCAAAATGTCCATGAACCATCAGTATTCTGCCTGTCTCTTAACTCCGTAATGGTTTTCTTTTGAAAACGCCTCACTTTCTCCTGAAGTGTGCCCATCACGCTCAACTCCTTCAGAAGCATATATATTCAGCGTCTTTTACTGCCATTACAGAAAGAAAAAAACTGCTGGCAGGCAGCAGTTTTTTAAACATACATGTTAGTCTTCAAGGTTTATCCATACACTTTTGACTTCTGTGTAATTATCCAAGGCATATGATCCCATTTCTCGTCCGAGTCCTGACTGTTTATAACCGCCAAATGGAGACGCCGCGTCAAACACATTATAGCAGTTCACCCAAACGGTTCCGGCTTGAAGTCGGTCCGCGATATAGTGTGCCTGCTTGACGTTCTCTGTCCATAGTCCGGCTGCAAGCCCATATTCTGAATGGTTTGCCCGTTCAATAACTTCATCGACTGTTTCGTACGGAATTGCAGTCAGCACGGGTCCGAAAATTTCTTCTTTTGCGATGGTCATTTCGTCTTCAACATTCGCAAACACAGTCGGTGCGACAAAATATCCTGCTTCAAAAGGACAGCTTCCGCCGGTCACTGCTTTTGCTCCTTCATCTTTTCCTTTTTGAATATAGGAAAGAACGCGCTCATGCTGTTCCTTGCTTACGAGAGGCCCGATTTGAGTATCTTTATGAAGTCCCGCTCCTTGGCGGAGTGACTCAGCATAGGATGCCATTTCATCAACAACTTCATCATATTGGTCTTTATGAATGAAGACACGTGAGCCCGCACAGCAGACTTGGCCCTGGTTAAACATCACACCGTTTAAAGCGCCCGGGATGGCTTTTTTCAAATTCGCATCCGGCAGAAGAATATTAGGCGATTTTCCGCCCAGCTCCAATGTAACACGCTTAATGCTTTTCGCTGCGGTGGACATGATTTTCTTTCCGATTTCAGTGGAACCGGTAAAGGCAATTTTATCAACCGCTTCGTGGTTCGTCAGCGCTTCTCCCGCATCTTCACCGAATCCTGGGATGATGTTGATTACACCGGCAGGGAAACCGGCTTGGTCAATTAATTCTGCCAAATAAAGAGCTGAAAGCGGTGTTTGTTCAGCCGGTTTGAGGACGATTGTACAGCCTGTTGCAAGTGCCGCGCCCATTTTCCACATCGCCATCAGGAGCGGGAAATTCCATGGAATGATCTGGCCGACGACACCGACAGGCTCATGACGCGTATAATTAAAATAAGCGCCGGAAACCGGAATCGTCTGTCCTGTTATTTTTGTACACCAGCCGGCGTAATAGCGCATATGCTCAATAGCCAGCGGAATATCTCCATTAGTCGTTTCATTGATGGGTTTCCCATTATCAAGTGTTTCAAGCTGAGCAAGCTCAGTTTTATGCTCTTCCATTAAGTCTGCCAGCTTATACATCAGTCTGCTTCTTGAAGCTGGAGACATTGTTCTCCATTCACCTTGGTCAAAGGCTTTCCGGGCAGCTTTAACCGCTTTGTCCACATCCGCAGCCTGGGCTTCATACAGCGTCATCAAGGTTTCGCCGGTCGCCGGGTTTGGAGTGTCAAAGGTTGCCCCTGAGGCACTCGGAACAAACTTTCCGTCAATATAAAGCTTCTTTGTTCCCTGTAAAAATGTCTCCAGCCTTTTCGTCACTTGCATCGTTAAAGAACTCATCCGTAACAAACCTCCAGTCATTTTTTATGGTCTGTTCTGAGATTCTTGGTGATAGCACATTGATTCCTGGATTGAATAGCAGAAATAAGCTGTGATAGTTGCTTCAAACGTAAGCGTATACAAACATTCTATAATAGAAATCAAGGCAAAATCAATGAATAACCGATATTGCAATTTACAAAAGAAAAAAGCTACAATAAGCTTATAGATAAGAAAAGGAGATTTCATCATGATTCATAAAAATTGGCTTGAAAAAGAAACAATTAAAAAAGTAAAGTGTGTGCAGACAAACGCAAAAAAATATATCGTAAACCGCGTTTTAACGCCGGGAAAAGAATATGAAGTAAAAAATGAAACAGAGGAGTTTCTCTTTGTGGTCGACAATACGAATAAAGTCGGCGGCTATTATAAAGAATACTTCGAAGAGATGTAATGCTTCCTTGAAGCATCAGACAGATTTTGTTAAAAACAGTCGATACATAAAACCGCAGCTCAGCTGCGGTTTTTTTGTGGTTAAAACAGGAAATATAAAACAAAATTAAAAAAATCATTAAAAACCACTTTTTTATAAAAACATTGCTGAATATTGAAACTTTTTTCTCTATATGTGCGTATTACTTGATGACAACAGCTTAAAAGCCAAAAAACAAATCAAAAATTTGAAAAATGTAATCTGTTCGTAATGGTTTAAATGTCTTCTATGTCGTATTCTTATATAGGGATAAAGGACTTATTTTTATGTAGTGAATGATAAAACAAATAGATAAATGCAGAAAGAGGGGTTCTTCATTGGGTATTTTTTCTGTTAGCAGATCAACGGACGCAAAGAAGCTTGAGGCTTTGCTCGTTGAAGGGGAAAGAATAGAATCGATTTATAAGCTCCGAGTGGACCAAATTTGCTTTACAAATAAGCGGATCATTTTCTTTGACAATAAAATGTTTTCTAAAAAGAAGGTTCGTGTATTTCTTCCATATAAAACAATTGAAAGCTTTGCCATCCAAGAAGCGGGAATGTTTGATCCGGACACTGGGCTTTTATTGATGACAAGAAGCAAAACGTTCGAATTAGAATTTGCGAAAGACACCGATTTAAGCGAGGTTCAGGCGGTGCTGACAAAGCATTTGTGCAGCTGAATATTTGATGAGCCAGCCGTTCAAAAAATGGTTAGGCTTTTTTTTATATATAAAAACAAGAACAGGGCATGTGCGCCCTGTTCTTATTACACCACACTGTTTTTCGCTGAGTTCGAATCAACGAGATCTGCATCTAATACATTTGAAATCGGTACGACAAGAGGAGTAAAGTCGCCATTTTCTTCTCCAAACCCTTGATTTATTTTAGCTGATAAAAAGTAATCGACCTGCTGATACGGACCGAGTGTTAAAGAGGAACCACGGTCCATCGTATTGATTTTAAATCCGCCGACATTCACGACGGAGGGAGAAAAGAACATCTCATCACTTCCTTTTGATTGAGGAGTTAACCGCTTCACTTTCAAAAGAGGCCGGAGAATCAATTTGGTCTCTGTCATCCACATGGCTTCTCGTGCCCATAAATCCGCTCGCATCTCCAAAATTCTGTCCGTAGCCTTGATTTTTTTTATCAGAATTTTGCCATTCTGCCAATAAATTTTGTCCTACGTTAACCGCTGAAGCATTTTCAAAGGAATTAATTTTCAGCATGAAAATATTAATATTGATATACGGAGTTGGTTGAACCACAGGCAAACCTCCTTTCTATAGTTGTATGCTGGCGGTTATAAAGTATGTTAAGACAGGGGGCTTCAAATGGATTTCGAAAAGATGAAGCAGTGGATGGAATTCGCACAGCAGATGTACGGCGGTGACTTTTGGAAACAGGTATTTGATGAAGACCAAAAAACCCCTTTTATGACAAATGGCCAATCTCCGTTTCCGTTTGCGCAGCAAGATCAGCGAGGGAAAGGAGATGCTTCATTTCCGAGCATGGATATTGTAGATACCGTTGCGGAAGTGCAGTTTTTAATTTATCTTCCAGGCTACCGTAAACAAGACGTTCACATATTATCGTACGGAGATTATTTAGTGGTGAAGGGGCAGCGCTTTTCCTATTTTAATGAACAGGACTTTCGCCAAAAAGAAGGGAAATACGGAAGTTTTGAAAAGAAAATTCCGCTTTCCGATCATCTTCATGGAAAGATGAATGCCATTTTTAAAGACGGAATCCTATACATCACTATTCAAAAAGACGAAGGTCAAGCGAAAACCATTGTTATTGATGATTGATTTTCATACTGAGTGCATCTGCCCCATCACGGTCATCAATTGATTCAATCGGAATGACCATAACAATAACATCTGCATTTTGTTCCCCAAAACCGTTATTTCTTTTGATAGCAGAGCGCCTGTTCCTTAACTCCGCAGAACCAAAGGTAAGGGATGAGCCGGTGCCTATCGAGTTAGTCTTGAGATGAGAAATATTGATGTTAGTCGGAAGCATGAAAACCTCTCCTTTCTATGGGATATACCTCATTATATATGTAGACGAAAGAGGAGTATGCAAAGGGTCGTGATGTCATGAAAAAAATGTTCCGGTCGCTGATCAGGCATTGCTTGAAACCAGAACTTGACAAACTGCGTGAATGTGAAGAAAGACTCTCAGTGATTGAGAAACAAAAACAAAGCAGCAAACAGGAGTCTGAAGAAACCTATATACATATTGAAACGCTGAATGTCGAAAAAATTGACTATCATCTTGAATTCGGCGAGCTGACCATTGATGAACTGAGCGGCAGATTAAATATAGGCGCAACCTATTATATACCGCCAGAAGAGAAGAACAAAAAGTGCCAACGAAAACCCGAAGCACCATCGACGCCAGCGGTCACGATCCGTTCAAAAAGGCAGTAGCTCATCTTTCCATCGATGTTCCCATGTTTGACAGAAGGCAAAACGGGAAACAGGATAGAAAGGAGAGGATATACATGGCACTGACAAAAGAACAAACACAGCATCTCTATCATAAATTGCTCGATATGCAAAAAGAATTGTCTGGCGAGAAAAAGGAAACAGAATCAATGACGGAAGAAGTGGGGGAGCTTTCCAACGGGGTTGACAACCATATGGCAGACCACGGGACGCTCGTCACAGACCGGATGACAGACCAAACAGTGAGAGAGATTGACCGGGAGCTGTTAGAGGAGGTCAACCGTGCATTACAAAAGATGAAAGACGGAACTTACGGCGTGTGTGAAAAAACCGGCCAAGAGATTCCTTACGAAAGACTTGAAGCTGTTCCTTATGCAAGAATGACAGTTGAGGCCCAAGCTGATGTGGAGGATGATCTGGAGACAGATGCTCCTTCTTATGAAAGAGAGTTTCATGAACAAGTAAAAGACTTATCCAACAAAGAAACAATTGATCAAAAAAGCTCGCAGACGTATGAAATATTGGATCGTGAACAAGATTCGAAGTAAAAATGGCAAGCAAGTACACCGATATTAGATGTACTTGCTTTTTTTTGAAAAAAAATCTCATATTCAAAATAAAGTGATTGACTTTGCGTAAAAAAGAAAGTAACATACTATTTGTAAGTAAATATAAAAAGTTTACCGGGAGGAATACAAATGTCTACAGTTTTATTTGTAAAATCAAGCGACCGTACAGCTGAAGAAGGCGTTTCAACTAAACTTTACGAAGCTTTCTTAGCTGCTTATAAAGAAAACAACCCTAATGATGAAGTGGTTGAATTAGATCTTCATAAAGAAAACCTTCCTTACCTTGGAAGAGATATGATTAACGGAACATTTAAAGCAGGTCAAGGAATGGAAATGACAGAAGATGAGAAAAAACAAGCAGCAATTGCTGACAAATATCTGAACCAGTTTGTAAAAGCTGACAAAGTTGTTTTCGCATTCCCGCTTTGGAACTTCACAGTGCCAGCAGTGCTTCATACTTATGTTGATTATCTGTCTCGCGCAGGCGTTACATTCAAATACACACAAGAAGGACCAGTCGGTTTAATGGGCGGCAAAAAAGTTGCGCTTCTTAACGCTCGCGGCGGTGTCTACTCAGAAGGACCAATGGCTGCACTTGAAATGTCATTAAACTTCATGAAAACAGTTCTTGGTTTCTGGGGTGTTCAAGACTTGCACACAGTTGTCATCGAAGGACATAACGCAGCACCTGATCAAGCGCAAGAAATCGTTGAAAAAGGTTTACAAGAAGCAAAAGATCTTGCTGCAAAATTCTAATAAAGCCAAGACTCCTATCGTTACAAATAGGAGTCTTTTTGTATATACACATTAATATAGAAGAAAATAATCATTCGCTTTTAGCGAAAAAGACTGTTTTTTTTATTGTAATATATTTTTTGTTTGTCGAATTGTCACGTATTTTGGAGAAAAAACAGTTTTATTCACTGGAAAAAGTTTTTCTAAACAATTGTTTTGGCCTCTTGATTAAAAGCGCCTGATGGTGTACTATATTAAAGAAGCTACTTTGTGCGTATTGTTAATTAAGTTTTAACCTTTAAGCTGTAATAGGGAGTTTTATATTGAAGCCGGAATGTCATGCCTCCATTGCAGAGGACGACAGGAACGTTTCTGCAAACACCCACTTTGAGGAGTGGTGGTTTAAAACTTTCTTACTTGCATACGGCAAGACGTAGCGAAAGCCATTTCCTTTTCGGAAATGGCTTTTTATTTTATCTAAAAAGGTTTGGTATAGTGAATATTCCATTTTTGTGTGAAAGGAAATGAAGGCCGCTTTTTTATGATATGATGGGAGAAATTCAAGGAAAAGCGAGGTTTACACGTTATGTTACATAGAGCCCAATCCCTTCTGGCTCATTATTTTGGTTATGAGAAGTTTCGGAGCGGCCAAGATGAAGCGATCTGCTTGGTGACGGAAGCGAGGCAAAATACGGCCTGCATTATGCCGACGGGAGGCGGCAAATCGATTTGCTATCAAATTCCGGCATTAATGTTTGAAGGGACGACGATCGTCATATCACCGTTGATTTCCTTGATGAAGGATCAAGTTGATGCGTTAGAAGAAGCGGGGATTAACGCCGCCTACATTAACAGCACACAATCCAATCAGAAAATATATGAGAGGCTGAACGGACTCAAAGAAGGGGCTTATAAGCTTTTTTACATTACACCAGAGCGACTAACGTCCACAGAGTTTATCCGGATTTTGCAGGGCATAGATGTTCCTTTGGTCGCAATAGACGAGGCGCACTGTATTTCTCAATGGGGCCATGATTTCAGGCCAAGCTACAGGAATATTGAAATCTTGTTCCGTGAATTACACGACAAGCCTGTCATCATGGCGTTAACAGCAACAGCCACACCCGAGGTTCATGATGATATTTGCAAACAGCTGCATATTCAAAAAGAGAACACGGTATATACCGGATTTTCCCGAGAGAATTTAACCTTTAAAGTAGTAAAAGGAGAAAATAAAGATCGGTTTATAGACGAATATGTGCAAAACAACAGGCATGAAGCAGGAATTGTCTATACAGCGACCAGAAAAGAAGCTGATCGGATATATGAGAGATTGAAACGAAATCAGGTCAGGGCAGGCCGGTATCATGGAGGTTTGGCTGATGATGAGAGAAAAGAGCAGCAGGAAAGGTTTCTTAATGATGAGCTTCAAGTGATGGTGGCAACCTCTGCTTTTGGAATGGGTATTGATAAATCAAATATTAGATTTGTTCTGCATGCACAAATTCCGAAAGATATGGAAAGCTATTATCAAGAGGCAGGACGAGCTGGACGGGACGGTCTTGCCAGTGAATGTGTTCTCCTGTTTTCACCGCAGGATATTATGGTGCAGCGCTTCTTAATTGAGCAATCAGAACATGAAGAGAAACAAAAGCAGGATTTAAAAAAGCTGAGACAAATGGTCGACTACTGTCATACGGAAGATTGTCTGCAGCGTTTTATCCTTATGTATTTCGGAGAAAAGGAGCCTGATGCGTGCGGACAGTGCGGAAACTGTACCGATACAAGAGCGGCCCATGACGTGACGCGGGAGGCGCAAATGGTCTTATCTTGTATCATTCGCATGAAAGAACGGTTTGGCAAGACGATGGTTGCCCAGGTGCTTGCCGGCTCCAAAAATAAAAAAGTTCTTGAAAACGGCTTTTCCGACCTTTCAACATACGGGATATTAAAACACCAATCCGTTGGCGAAATCAGTGATTTTATCGAATTTCTTATTTCTGACGACTTCATCAGGATGTCAGACGGAACATTTCCGACTCTTTTTGTCAGCAGTAAAGGAAGGAATGTGCTGAAAGGAGAATTATCAGTAGCGAGAAAAGAAGCGTTAAAAGCGGCAGCGATTACTGAAAATGACGAGCTATTTGAACGATTGCGCATGGTTCGGAAAGAAATTGCGGCTGAGCAGGGTGTTCCGCCATTTGTTGTTTTCTCTGACCAAACGTTAAAAGAAATGTCAGGAAAACAGCCCGTAAATGATGATGAACTTTTGTCTATAAAAGGAGTCGGAGAACAAAAAAGAGCAAAATACGGCCGGCTTTTTTTACAAGAAATACAAGCTTATGCAAGGATGACAGACTAAAAAAACAGAAAAACAATCTTTTTTTCTATAAAAAACACATTTTATTTTCTCTGTTTTGCCTCAAAATAAAAAGACCTGCGAAGCCTATTATATCAAGGGTTCAGCAAGTCTTTCCATCAGAGAGAAATCCTTCATGTAAAGGAACTGTAATCTAAATCATATCTTTTTGTTATTGATTTGACATTTACGTGTGTTACGATATCACCTGTTAGCCGCCAATAAAAAGCTAACAAGGGAGGATTTACTTATGAAGAAGACGATTATGTCCTTTGTGGCAGTTGCTGCACTTTCAACAACTGCATTCGGAGCTCACGCTTCTGCAAAAGAAATTACGGTGCAAAAGGGTGATACGCTCTGGGGAATCTCTCAGAAAAATGGAGTGAACCTAAAGGACTTAAAAGAATGGAACAAGTTAACTTCTGATAAAATCATTGCAGGAGAAAAACTGACCATTTCTTCAGAAGAAACAACCACGACTGGGCAATATACAATTAAAGCGGGAGATACGCTTTCTAAGATTGCTCAAAAATTCGGCACGACAGTCAACAACCTGAAAGTTTGGAATAACTTAAGCTCTGACATGATCTATGCTGGATCAACTCTTTCAGTAAAAGGTCAGGCAACAGCAGCAAACACAGCTACTGAGAATGCGCAAACAAACGCACCTCAAGCTGCGCCAAAACAAGAGGCTGTGCAAAAAGAGCAACCTAAACAAGAAGCTGTACAACAGCAACCTAAACAAGAAACAAAGGCTGAGGCAGAAACTTCTGTTAACACAGAGGAGAAGGCTGTTCAATCAAATACAAATAATCAAGAAGCTTCAAAAGAACTAACAGTTACTGCTACTGCTTACACTGCTAACGACGGCGGCATTTCCGGCGTTACAGCTACAGGCATTGACTTAAATAAGAACCCGAACGCGAAAGTTATTGCGGTTGATCCTAATGTAATTCCGCTAGGTTCTAAAGTCTATGTTGAAGGCTACGGGGAAGCAACAGCAGCAGACACTGGCGGCGCTATTAAAGGAAATAAAATCGACGTATTTGTACCAAGTAAAAGTGATGCTTCTAATTGGGGCGTCAAAACTGTAAGAGTTAAAGTCTTAAACTAATAATATAGATTGTGATAAAAAGACATGAGCTTTTGGCTTGTGTCTTTTTTTGTTCTGCTTAGAGCTGTTTATATCATATGCTGATAAAAGAAAGTGGTCCCGTTTTTCTCTTTATGTGCGATTCAGGGGCTCTCGGGTTAAAAGATTGATTCCGTATTACAGAGACATTCGGCATCATGACATTTATAGCTGGTTGTTACTATCTTTGATCAGCGAAACGAGCTGGTGTTGTATCTTTTTTGGCAGATAATAAGCAGTTGGATGTAGCAGATGCCATTGACGGATTCGGATTGATTTCAGACGGTTTTTAATTGTGTTATTAGGCTCTTGCAGTAGGGCATGGCAGCTTCGGGAGCGAAGTGGCACAACTTTGTCATGCTGAAAATACAATACAATCAATATCTGAAATTCTGCTGATGTGCAATGGCCGACCATTTTAACAGGGATATCATTCAATCCAGTCTTTTATTGGGCTGTTAACCAAGCAATCGTTCAGCGGGCATAGGAGCGAGGATATGGATCAGTTTAATTCTTCTGGTTGCGGCGAGGTTCTCAAACGGGAATTTCAGGTTAAAAAAAGGATCCTGGCAGATGCCAAGATCCTTTTTTATTTAAACCAGCCTTTTTCCTTTGACCGGGTAATGGCTTCAATTCGATTTTTCACTTCAAGCTTTTCTAGAATCATTGAGATATAATTCCGCACCGTCCCGCTTTTGATGCTGAGTTCCTGAGCGATTTCTTTTGTGTTTTTACCGTCAGCCACAAGTTCAAGCACTTCTTTTTCTCTATCTGTAAGAGGGTTAGCTTCGCTGTATAAGTCCTCCATCAGCTCAGGTGCATAGATGCGTTTTCCGTTCATGACGCTACGGATGGCGTTGGCCAGCTCTTCACTCGGACTGTCTTTTAACAAATAGCCTTTAACGCCAGCTTTAATAGCTCTCTGAAAGTAACCGGGTCTGGCGAAGGTGGTTAAGATGATAATTTTGCAGCCTGTATCTTTTAGCTCCTCAGCAGCTTCAAGCCCTGTTTTTCCGGGCATTTCAATGTCCATAATACATACATCAGGCTGGCGTTTTTTGACAAAATCAACAGCATCTTGGCCGGTTGTACCTTTGCCTACGACTTCCATATCGTCTTCGAGATTTAGAAGTGATCCTAAAGCGCCCAGCAGCATTTGCTGATCTTCTGCAATAAATATACTAATCATATAAGCCATCCTTTATGTTTATTTTGAATTATTAGGAATTGCCATGGTAAGCTTGGTTCCGTTTTCGGCATCGATGTGAAGGCTTCCGTTTGCAAACTCAAGCCGTTCTCTCATCCCGAGTAAGCCATGTCCTTTTGAAAAGGAATTTTCTCCTCCTTTGAATGTTCCATCGTCAGACACTGTTATCACAACTTCCTTCCAGAGCTGCTGAATGTCAACTCGGCAAGTTTTAGCCTGGCTGTGTTTGACGACATTTGTGACAGCTTCCTTTAAGCACATGCTCAAAATGTTTTCATTCAGCAATGAGATATTTTCGGGCCATTTCTCTTCTTCATAGATAAACATAATGTCAGCTGCTTCGAGAATTTGTTTGATGTTGATCAATTCATCCTTGAGCCGGATGCCCTTCATAGAGGAAACGATTTTTCTTACTTCATTTAAAGAAGTTCGCGCTGTTTGCTGAACACTTTTCAGTTCACGAGCTGCTTGTTCGGGATCTTTGTATATCAATTTTCTTGCTAAGTCGCTTTTTAACCCGATAAGAGAAAGCTTTTGCCCAAGCGTGTCATGGAGATCGCGGGCAATTCGCTGACGTTCTTCTAATTTTACTAGTTCTGCAATCCGTTCATTTGCATCCTCGAGCTTTTCTTCAAGCCGTTCGCGCTCCTTGCGGCTTCTTATACTAAAGGGCAATAAAATTGCGCTGATGAGGGTAATGACGACAAAAGGAATTTGTGTCAGAAAGAATTCCTTTTTTAATACGAGACTGAAATTGGCTGCGACGGCTGCGCTTATTAAATGGACATAATATAAAATATGAAAAGGGACGCGTTCCTTAATGTTTCCAATAAAATACGCGATAAAAAAAGCAAAATAAATATAACTGAACAGGGTAATGGAGGCGGTTGAAATGCCAATTAATAAAAATCCCCACAAATAAATGGTCCAGCCTTTTGAGACAAAAGCAAATCGATATACCGAAAAAAATAAAAGCGTCAAAATGATGCCGACAATAATAACAAATGTAGATGATGATTTCCATATAAAGTAGAAGGGGAGGATGAAAAATATCGTCCATATATAGGGCGTAATCCCGTTTAGTTTTTGAAATGTAAAATGATTTTTAATCATGATCTTACCTCATTTTCAGCTTTTCATCTTACTTGTAACTTTATCATTGTGAAAGCCAGAATGCACCCTCCAACAATAAAAAGGAAGCCTTCTAGTATATTAGAAGACCTCCTTTAACATCAGGCG
Source organism: Bacillus sp. FSL L8-0358 (assembly GCF_038593095.1). Classification (NCBI taxonomy): domain Bacteria; kingdom Bacillati; phylum Bacillota; class Bacilli; order Caryophanales; family Bacillaceae; genus Bacillus; species Bacillus sp. FSL L8-0358. The sequence continues at coordinate 2,090,705 of NZ_CP151962.1, read as the reverse complement.
TTCTTCCGCAGCTTCTGTTTTTCTGGTGAATCAGGCGGAAGGCTTACAGGTATATGTTTTATAGCCCGAAATGACACAAACTGTTTGTTATCTTCATCCCAAAGACGGAACGCGAGTGATTGCAGGCTTGTTTTTAAGGTGATTGTCGGTACGTTTTTTAAAGGTTCGTGATGTTCATGAGCAACTTCAAGCTTATAGTTAGGCACCTTTGGACTCAAATGATGAACGTGGTGGTAACCAATATTGCCTGTTAGCCATTGAAGCAGTTTCGGGAGTTTATAAAATGAACTGCCTTCAACAGCAGCCTGAACGTAGCTCCAGTTTTCATCCGCTTCAAAATAAGAATCTTCAAAGGTATGCTGCACATAAAACAGCCAAACACCGATTGAACCTGAAATCAGAAATATCGGGCCTTGCACCAGTAAAAACGATTGCCAGCCAAAGATCAGACAGCAAGCGGCAGCCAACGCGACAATTGCCAGATTCGTAAGGTATGTGTTTACACGTTCCTTGCGTCTTGCGCCTTTTTTGTTAAAACGGTTCGTGATCAGAAAAACATAAATCGGTCCGAGAATAAACATGATAAACGGGTTTCTATAAATTCTGTATGCAAGCTTTGTTCGTCTGGATGCAGCTTTATATTCGTTTACTGTTAACATCCAGATGTCTCCTGTTCCGCGTTTATCCAGATTGCTGCTAGTCGCATGATGAATCGAATGGCTGTGCTGCCATTGAAGATACGGGAATAAAGTCAGGACACCTGTCAGAAAACCGAGAATATGGTTATAGCGTTTTTGTTTGAAAAAAGATTGATGGCAGCAGTCATGGAAGATGATAAAAATTCTTGTCAGAAAACCTGCGGCAATCACCGTTAATGCTAACGTAAGAAGATAGGAGACATCGAGGCTGAGATAAGCAAGAAACCATAGGCCGAAGAATGGGATAAACGTGTTTAAAAGCTGAATCAGGCTGTTTTTTGTTTCAGGCTGAGCAAATGCAGCGACTTGCTTTGTCAGCTGTTTTTGTTTATGTGCAATGGTTTGTTCAGTCATAGTAAGTATCCTCTCATTGTGTGTCTCGGTTCAGTATACGCTAATGAGAGAAGTCTTTTGTAGTAGCACACATCATGCCTCCTATATGACATTTGTCATGTCTCGTGCGGCGTGCATAACCGATTGCGCTAAAAAAGCTTGTAAAAAAATTTACAAGCTGATTAATGTTTATCAATCCATATTCGTGATGTGCCCGAAATAGCTTCAATCCTGCATGTTCCTCCTATAGGGAACGTGGCAATTGGCGAGGTATGTCCGGCATTTATATTTGCGATGATCGGGATGCCGGATAATTCTTTTTTTGTTTCGATCATGGCTTTTACAAGATCCATTGATACGTTTGATGCATTCTGAAATCTGCCGATCAAAATCGCCTTTACATGTGAAAAAGCGGGGAGGTGGATGAGTGATTGCAGATCGCGGTCAAACATATGGATGTCTGACATATAATCATCTTCAATCAATAAAATAGTATGTTCTGTTTCAGGAAAATACTCCGTTCCCTGCAGCAAATTAAGCGTGCATAAGTTTCCGCCAATTAAAGTGCCTTCCGCATAACCTTCTTGGATTACAACAGGGCCGTTATTAGGATAAAAACGCCTGTTTTCTTGATCCAAAAACCAGCGATCATCGCTCCACTCACTTGAGGGGTGAATTTCAAACGGATCGTCTGAAGCGCAGCAAGAAAGAAAATACTCCTCTGTATAATCGAGTCCTTTTTTCATTGCAAATGTTGAAAAGAAGGGGCCTGAATACGTAACAAGACCCGTTTTTCGATAAATTGCGTTGCAAAGAGCGGTTATATCGGAATAGCCGCACAGAATTTTTGGATGCCGTTTGATTTTCTCGTAATCAAGATAACGCAGCAGCTGATTTGAATTAAACCCTCCGAGTGTCGTTAAAATCGCTTTGACGCCTGGATCAAAAAAGGCATCGTGCAGATCATGGACTCTTGACTCGATAGAGGATGAATCAAATTCGTTACATTCATTTGCGTGTTCAGCGATGGTTACCCGATAACCTAAGCGTTCTAACGCCGTTTTTGCTTGGATTTTTGCTTCATTTGATAATATAGACATGCTGGTCGCGGGAGACACGATCCGGATTTCGTCTCCCTTTTTCAGTTTTGAGGCGTACATAAAACCCTCCATCAATGGTTTTATACCATTACAGCATATCTGGGCTCTTTCTTCCAGACTTTTTTACAAATCAACCCACTTAATGCTGCCGGATTGGGTATCATGATCGATACATACTTTGAATTGATGTTTTTCATAAAAGTGAATCAGCCGGTCTACATGATTCCAATCCCGTTTGGCGATGTCTCCGGTGACTTTCGGTATATTGTGGTCTCTTGCAATATCTTTTAAATATTTCATGCAAATGGAGCCAAACCCGTGATTCGGAGGGCCTGTTATATCCCCTATATGAATGGCATCGTCCTTGTAAGACGCTACAAGTGAAAAACAGCCTTTTCCTCGGTAAGCCGTTTTACAATCAGTTAGCATAATTTTGCATGTTTGGCCATCATCAATCGAGGAAACAATCATCCACTCATCATGTTTCGATTGATCAATACCAAGCACTTTGGCATCTTTAGATAAATCCTTCATATTCTCCTGCATGCGATAAATTTGAAATTCTAAATCATTTAGTTCTTCCTCAAGCTCTTGACGATTTTTTTCTTTAATAGTAAACAAGATCAAACTCCTTTCAAAAATCAGCTTAGAAACACAGTTACCAATTGTATTAGAAGAGAGGCGTATTGTAAACAACAATTCCATTATTACTAGAAATTAGCGGAAAGTCAGGTTTGATCGTTTTTAAGAGAGGAAAAAGAAAACTAACCTGTGAAAAAGGAGGAATCGGAATGGCGATTGATTCATTGATTAACAAATTACAGTATGTCCAATTGGAACCGCCGGATAAAATTCTCTCTCTGTATATCAATACAGACATGAGAGATCCAGAGCAGCAGGGGGGAGAATGGAAGATTGCCCTAAAGTCAGGATTCAGCCGATTAAAAGAGTATTTGGCAGCTAGTGATCCAGAGGAGGAAAAGTGTCTGGATGGAATCAGGGCTAAAATGAATCAATACTTGAATGCAATGGGAAAAGACATGCCCCGCAGTCTCGTGTTTTTTGTTTCCGACAGCGGCATATGGGAACCTATTAAGCTTCAAGTCCCTGTAGATACAAGATTTTACTGGGAAGAAACAGCTGTCCTGGATCAGCTGAAGGGTTTGCGCCAGGCATACCCAAGTACGGCGTTTATTTTAACTCAGCAGCATGAAGTGAAAATTATTGAAACTGTTTTAGGAAAAATTGAGGCGGTGGAGCGTTATGAGTATGATATGATCAATGAGTCTTGGAAGAATAGCCATTCCGCTGTAGACAAAGCGCCACCATTTGAAGAGAACCGGATGAGGGAACATGTAACAGAGAACCAATCGAGACTGTATAAGCGGCTGGCTGCCAGCCTTGATCAAAAAGCTGCCGCGAAAAGATGGGAACGAATGGTTATTGCCGGGGATAAAGAAACGGCCGATATCTTGGATCAGCATATGAATAAACCCATTCATTCGAAAATTCAAAAGAACCTGCTGAATGAAAATGAACATAAGGTCATTGAACATTTGATAAAAGAGGCGTAAACCTAACAGGCCGGGGCTAATAGCCTCCGGCCTTTGAAGTGTGTCTAATTTCTGACGAAGCAATCGAAACCGTTGACATCTTCTTTGAATTTGCATACGATTTGGATAGCCAGTACAAATTAGGAGAGGTCACCAAATGAACCAAACAGAAAATAAACCGAAAAATTACACGGGGATTGTCCTTACGCTGACAGTTCTGATTAACGGTTTAATCGCAGTGCTGTTTTTTATGCCTAAATTAGATCAGTTCAGCCATGCGAATATTCACATTTTGCCAATGCTGAATGCGATATTCAACAGCTTTACGTTTATCTTCTTATTGGCCGCGCTGATTATGATTAAACAGAAAAATATCAAAGCTCACAAACGCTTTATTTTGGCCGCATTCACAACAACATTACTATTTTTGATTTGCTATGTGACGTACCACTCGATTGCGGAAAACACGCTCTATGGCGGAGAAGGTATTATGCGCCCGATTTATTTCTTTATTTTAATTACACATATCTGCCTTTCTGCAATTATTGTGCCGCTTGCGCTGTTTACGCTGATCAGAGGCTTCAGCATGCAGGTAGAGCGCCACAAAAAAATTGCGAGATGGACAATGCCTCTATGGCTGTATGTAAGCCTTACAGGCGTTATTGTATATTTGATGATTTCACCGTATTATTAAAAGCCATACTCAGTATGGCTTTTTTTACATGTAAACATGACAAAAGCCCAAATTCATTTTTGGGCTTTTGTCAGTAAATTGATAGACTCTTATTCATGAGCCTTGGATTCCATGGTTTCAAGTGTTGCAACCTGCAAAGATTCTTCAACAGTTTTTGTTTTTTCTTTTACTTTTTCTGCATACGTATAATCACCGTAGCAATACGGATAGCGGAAATTTTTCGCATTTCCCCCGCAAGTATACAGATCAGGATTTTTTTTGACTTGCTGCTCGGAGTATTGTTTTGCCAATTCCTCAGTATGCGTTCCTCCATGTTCAGCTACAAAATCAATGTAACCTGCCCCCATGTTGTAGCTTTGAATAATGGTATCCAAATCCACGCCTTTTTCCTTACCGGTCTTGTACATGAGGGTAAATTGCTTGATGCCTTGTTTAACACTGAGTTGAGGGTCTGTTATCTCATTGCGTTTTAACCCCAGAGATTCAGAGGACTGCATGGGATCATTGCCTTTTCCTTTTGACTCCTGATACATCATGCCTAATATGAGTGATGTATAATTAGAGAGTCCTTGGCTTTCAAGCTCTTCTTCCACCAAGGGTTTGTAATCGGTTAAACGTTCCAAAACAATCGTTTTCGTATCGATCGGAAGTTTTTTGATTAAATCCCGGTTGAAAAAAAGCAGGACCAATAAAAAAGAGGCGATGACAAAGACAAAAATCATCATAAAACCCGCAGCAGCGAAACAGCCTTTTCTCTTTTTCTTCACTGTGTTTCACCCTCAATGTTTGGAGCAGTATGACCTTTTTATTATGACATAGAACGACAAATCAGACCAAGTAAAAACCTGATTTGAAACATAAATTTAAACTATGAGATTGAAATGGAACACAAGCAGGCTGTTTTGCACTCAAGCGCATTTGTTATAAGATAAAACTATGAATAAAGAAAGGTGATACATATGACTGAATTTAGAGAAACGGAACAATCGGCTGCTGATCTTGACGAGGAGACGCTGTTTCTAGTCGCGCAAACATTCAAAGCGCTTTCTGATCCTACCCGAATCAGAATTCTCCATTTATTGTCCCAGGGTGAGCATGCAGTAAACGGAATTGCAGAAAAGCTGAATTTACTGCAATCCACCGTGTCCCACCAACTTAGATTTTTAAAAAATCTCCGGCTTGTCAAATCGCGCAGAGAAGGAACATCGATTTATTACTCTCCGGAGGATGAACATGTTTTAGATGTTCTTCAGCAAATGATCCATCATACACAGCATGATTGAAAAAGACATCCTTGCTTAACTCGCTGCTAGCGGGCAAGGATGTCTTTTTCTTTATTGTGTCCGTGCTGTTCGAGTTCGTTTCTGCTGAGCTTGATGACAAAAGAAGAAAAACCGATATAATAAACGGCTATCAGAAAAAAGACGCCTATTGTCAGAGGGTCCGTTCCGATTGACTGACTGTAAGATCCAAGGCTGTTTAGATCAGGTGAGGTAAGATAAAGCTCTGTCACTCGATATAGAAATCTTGACAGGAATAAGGTTAAGAGAATCATTTCTACCCAAATATGAGTCCGAAAATAGATCTTTCCTCTGCGTTTTTCAAAAGAGATGTTTTTCTTAGCGAAAAAGACAAGGAGCCATCCGCCAAGAATGCCCAAAATGAGATATCCATATAAAAAAGGGTGAATGGCGCTGAAGATTGAAAGTCCAAAAGCAAACAGCGAGAAAAGAATGATACGGGTGAACAGCCAGCAGGGCTTCAGCGGCTGGTATCCGATGGACCTTTTAATTTTTTTATACAGAAAAAAGATGATGATCATGGCAGGATAAACGCTCTGAAGTGTAAGATGCATGATGTGAAATCCCCTCCGTTGAGAAGTGTATGCTTATCCGGTTGGAAATAGTAGCTGAAATAAATACTGAACACAAAAAAGAAGGGGAAACCCCTGTTTTCATAGCATATGCAAGGTGTATTCCGCCGCATAATAGATATGCCCAAGCTTTATCAAAATGTTATGATTGTTTTGTTGGAAAATACAAGAAGAAAAGGTGCGCAGAATGAAACTGGAACGTTTGTTAGCGATGGTTGTGTTATTGATCAGCAAAAAACAAGTGCAGGCTGCAGAGCTTGCTGAGCTGTTTGAAGTATCTGTCAGAACAATTTACCGTGATATTGAGACGATCAATAGGGCTGGTATTCCGATTGTGACCTCACAGGGTTCCGGGGGCGGAATTGGCATCATGGAAACGTACCGGCTTGAAAGAGAGTGGCTGAAGGAGGAGGAATTGTTTGCAATTGCTTCCGCTTTGCAGAGCGTTTCATCTATGTATGAACCCGTTTCTCACAGCACAGCCTATCAAAAAATCAAACACCTTATACCTGAGCAATCTGCTCAAGCATTTAAGCACCAAACAGAAAAATGGTTTATTGACATGACGGCATGGGGCCATACCGAGGATCAAAAGACGCTTCGTGAGAAAATCAGCGCCGCCATCGATCGGTTGTCAACGATATCTTTTACATATACAAGCGCAAGCGGGGAAACTCTTCTTCGTGAAACTGAACCTTATACATTGGTTTGCAAGGCGGGGCACTGGTATTTATACGCTTATTGCTTGGTGAGAAATGATTTTCGTTTTTTTAAACTAAACCGGATGAAAGATCTGGCCATCTTACATCAGACCTTTATCAGAAAAGACATTCAGCTGGACACTTTGCCATGGGATAAGAGTTGGTACCAAAAGGACCGTTTAACTGAATTGGTTATTCTTGTTCAGCCGGCAGCACGTCAGCGCATAGGTGAATGGTTCGGATATGATGTCCTTCACTGTTGTGAGGAAGATAAAACCTGCCAGGCGGTGATTTCACTTCCAGAAGATCAATGGCTGATCGGTTTTTTGCTCCAGTTCGGAAAGGATATTGAGGTTCTGCAGCCTCTTCATATACGGGATAAAGTAAAAGAAACCATTCATCACATGCAAAGAATATATGAAACCTGACACACTGCTGTCAGGTTTCTTTGTCTATAATCTTAAAAAAAGGAGGAGATCGTATGGGCTTTTCACATATAACACACTTAGACCGGAAACGATTTGCCGGACTGTCACAACGGACAAGCAACGCACTGGAAATGACGGAAGAAAGGAGGATTCCGGCACTGTGGGATCAATTCTGGAAGCAGGATATGAGCGCTCTTTTATCACAGGCTGAAAAAGACAAGAGCATTATTGCCTTATATTCGAATTATGAACAAGAGACGAATGGGTTTTATACGTTTTCAGTCGGAACGTTTCAGGAATACGACGACATTCTTCCGGGACCATATGAAAACATTGATTTGCCGGCTTCCGCTTACGCCGTTTTCACTTCCAGAATCGGCCCTATTGAAGAGATTGTGCTTGAAACGTGGAAGGAAATTTGGACTTGGGATAAGCGGCATCTGCGCACGTTTACAGGTGACTTTGAGATGTATGATCAAAGTGCCGCAGTGCCACAGCGAGCACAAGTTAACATTTATGTAGCGATAAAAAAATAATAAACTCTTGAAAAACTAATGGTGTTAGTTAATAATAAAACTAACGCCATTAGTTTTTGTTAGGAGGAATAAAAAATTGAGAATGACTCAGTACCAAACGGTTTGGCAGCTGACTTTTTTTCCAGCATTGTTTCCGGTTAATTGCTATTTAGTAGAGGAAGAAAACGAAGTCACCCTTATTGATGCCGCACTGCCAGGCAGCTATAAAGGGATTATTCAAGCTGTGAATCAGCTTGGAAAACCGCTTCGGCATATTTTACTGACTCATGCACATGGGGACCATGTCGGATCACTGGATACATTGGCACAAACATTTCCGCATGCAAAGGTCATGATCTCGGAACGGGATTCATTCTTGCTCCAAGGTGACACATCCTTGCGGCAAGATGAGCCGCAGACGCCTATAAAAGGAGGTATTCCGAAACACATACAAACAAAGCCTCACCAACTGCTGACGGGCGGTGAAACAATTGGTTCCCTGCTTGCCATTCCAACACCGGGCCATACACCGGGCAGCATGTCATTTCTTGATACAAGAAACGGCACTTTAATAGCAGGAGATGCGTTTCAGTTGCACGGAGGAATCGCTGTATCAGGCCAGATAAAATGGACGTTTCCTTTTCCCGCTTTCGCCACATGGAATAAGGAGGAGGCCATCAAAAGTGCACAATTGCTCGCAGATAAGGCGCCTTCCTGTCTCGCTGTCGGACATGGAAAATTCCTGCGATCACCTTCAGAGCGGATGAGACAGGCGATCCAAAAAGCAAAGAAAGGATGATGAGCATGTCACCGAGAATAGGTTTGACCCAAAAAATGATTGTAGACGCTGCAGCGGAGATTGCCGATCAGGAAGGGGTAAATGGTGTCTCACTTGCGGCACTTTCTAAAAAAATGAATGTGCGCCCCCCGTCATTGTATAACCATATCAACGGGCTGCAAGCGATCAGAGCAGAACTTGCTGTTAGAGGACTGACAAAGCTTTTTGATCAAATGGCGGACTCCGTAACCGAACGAAAGGGAGATTCCGCGATGCTTTCTTTAGCACATGCATATGTTGATTTTGCAATTGAAAATCCCGGATATTATGAAGCGGCTCTGCTTAAGGTTCAGGACAAACGGATGGAAATCGTCTCTGACCAAATTGTCTGTCTTGTGACGAAGCTGCTCATTGAAAACGGCTATGCAAGTGAAAAGACTGCCATTCATGCGACAAGGGGGCTCAGAAGCCTGCTGCATGGCTTTACTGCTTTAATCGCAAAAGAAGCATTTGAACGTGAGGAGGGCATTTTAGAAAGCCTGTCATTTTCAATTCGGACATTTTTGTCAGGATTATTAATAAACAATAAAAATATTATGTAAACAAATAAATGGATGTCTTATATTTCTGAATATTGTATAATATCAAGGGAGTATACATAGGGGAGAGGCATTATGCAATGGATGACATTCACAAGATTGAACGATTAGCGGCAGCTTCATGGCCGGCTTATTTTCAAAAAAGCATAGGGCAATGGCTTCTCAGAGCGAATTTTGGCGTAACCAAAAGGGCAAATAGCGTATGGACGTCTGCGGATATGCCTGAAGGGAATTTTCAGCTAGAGGCCGAACTTTTTTATCAAAGTTTAGGCTTACCTGTTTGTTTTCATATTAGCAACGCATCACCGAAAGGGCTTGATGACGCTTTGGCAGACAGCCGTTATGAAAAGGTAGACGAGTGCTTCCAGATGACAGCGTTGTGCCGGTCAATTATGAGCCGAACAAATGACAACAGCCGATTTACATACAAGTGGGAACAAGAGCCATCATCTGTTTGGATAGATGAATTTATTCAATTAGAAGGGTTTTCACCCGAGCGTCACAAAGGTTACAAACACATTTTCGAACGCATGCCGCCGTGTAAAACTTTTTTCAAGATGTATGACAAAGAAAGCCTGACAGCGCTTGGCACGGTTTCTGTCATTGATGGTTATGGCGGACTTAGTAATATCGTTGCAGCTGAGGAGCACAGAGGAAAAGGGGCAGGAACCCAAGTGATCAGGGTGTTGACTGAATGGGCAAAAAACAACGGAGCGGAACGCATGTTTTTACAAGTGATGAAAGACAATCTGGCGGCAGTTTCTTTATATGAAAAAATCGGATTTTCGCCTATATCGGAACACCATTACCGGATTAAAAGCTGACCAAAGGAAGGGGGTTGCTGATGGATTCGCTTCAAGAGATGATTTGCGAAAAACGGACATACACACGCCTTTATCATTCACATAAGCACGCGTACAGCCAATTTCTTTTTCCGCTTGAAGGGAGTATAGATCTTGAGACTGAGGGGCGCCAGGTGAAATTAAATCCGGACCATTTTATATATATTCCGCCGCAGTGTGAGCATCGCTTCCGTTCTATCGGAAGAAATGAATGTCTTGTACTGGATGTTCCGCTTCATGCAATGAAAATTGATGAGTATCGTGCAGGATCGGGAATTGAAGCTGCACTCGATCCTTTCTGGTCTTCGATCAGGTACTTGCTGACAGAGGAAGCAAAGGCCGGAACAGCCAACTCGCTTCATATGCTAGTACAATACATAAAAGAAAAGCTTCAATCCCATAGCTATGCCTCAATTGCATACATTCACAGCCATTTATTTGAGCGGCTGACGATTAAGAAGCTGGCAGAAATCGAGCATTATCACCCAGCTTACTATTCAAGCTGGTTTAAAAAACAGACAGGGAAGTCCCCGCAGAACTATATTGCTGACCTTCGCCTTGAGGAAGCAAAACGAATGCTGATGGAGAGAAATGAAACCCTTACCGTCGTGAGCGAGGCGCTGGGCTTTCAAAACCTTTCTTCTTTTACAAGATGGTTCACGAAAAGCACAGGAATGCCGCCTCGCCTGTATCGAAACACCTTATATTCAGATAAAAAATGATGGCTCTTTGGTTAAACGAATCTTGAATATCTCCTTTACAATAGGAGAAAAAGGAGTTATTGATATGGCAGTTATTGAAGACTTTGAGAAATTAGATATCAGAACGGGAACAATTGTAAAAGCTGAAGAATTTCCTGAAGCAAGAGTACCGGCAATCAAGCTTGTGATAGATTTTGGGACTGAAATCGGCATAAAACAATCGAGCGCACAAATCACGAAGCATTACAAGCCAGAAGATCTCATCAACAAGCAAGTCATAGCAGTCGTGAACTTTCCGCCCCGCCGGATCGCCGGATTTAAATCGGAAGTCTTGGTCCTCGGCGGTATACCCGGCCAGGGCGACGTCGTCCTTTTGCAGCCGGATCAGCCTGTCCCAAACGGCACAAAAATCGGATAACGCAAAAAAAGACGTTTGCCTAAGGCAAACGTCTTTTGCGTATTGAGGCGATGCACCACACGCCACATTCGTGTGTGCCGTAAAGGCATGTACATCGGCTTACACAATTCAGCTCATCGCTATATGAATATAGCATGGAGGGCGAAGGATTGCAAGGATTACTTTGTTTTTGTGATTGAATTTGTCCGTCTAATCAAGATCTTATTATATGAAATGTAATAATCTTTTAGTACAGAAGGTGAGCATGATCTAAGGTAAGCGATTGACCTCATAAGCAACACGTATTCCAGATTCAATCGCGCCTTGCATCCACGCATGAGTGAGTGAGGCGTGTTCTCCGGCGAAATGAACTCTGCCCTCAGGGACAGGAATATAGGGATACAGCTCTAATTCTTGTCCTGGTTCGAAAGCTGTAAAACCTCCCGCAGAATACGGGTACTGGCTCCAGCTAAAAGAAGTGCCAGACACAAATTCAGACCACACAATATCACCATAGATTTCAGATAAATTCAGTAAAGTATACTGGATTCGCTCTCCTTCTGAAAGACTGTCCCATATCAGTGCCTCATCAGCCCAAGTATAACTGGCCAGAATGACGGCATGTCCATTTGCTCCAATATTTCTGCTTGGATAATACGAAAAACGAATCGGTAGATCAGTAATAGATTTGCCGCCGCGCTGCCTGGCTTTTTCCCAAAATCGGCTTTTAAACTCTATGCCGATTTTTGTTGCACTGATATAGTTTAGCTCACGGATTGCCCTTCGTTTATAGTACGAGAATGAATGGTATGGTTCGATTTTTACAAATCGCAATGTTGAAAAAGGAATGGTTACAATAGTGAGATCAGCTGTGAATGATGTGAATTCTGCCGTTTGTTGATGCTGACAATGGATCGTAACACTATTTTCCCCCTGAGACATTTTCATCATTTTTTGATGGTATAGAATGTTTGTTTTTAATTGAGGAAGAAACGCGTGAGGCAGCAGATCCATGCCGCCAGTTATCTCATAGAAGTGAGCGGGCGATGAAAAAAAGATAGATTCCCGCAATACTTCAACAAGGGACATCCCCATATACGCTTCCATATCCAAAAGTACACCAATCATATCGATCGCGCCATATGAAAAATACGTGTTTAAAAAAGAGCTTAACGAATGATTTTTGTATTGTTCTTCGACGATCCGCCAATTTCTCGCTGGATTTTGATTGATAAAATTTAGAATAGGCTGCAGTAAAGAAAGCATCAGCTCTTCAGACGTTTTCCCTTGTTCATTTGGTGCAACTGGATATCTCAATATTCCAGGAGCTCGTTCAAAAACTTGGAGACGTGTTTTGATTCCATTTGCATAAATGATGTCCATAGGGGTTCTGTTGAGAAATACATTTGTTGGCAATTTGAATTTTTTTATATATTCTAAGGTTAACGAATGGTTATTCGGTATGCGCATCGGGCCAGCGTTGAAATACAAATCATCACTAAAGGGAGATCTTAAAGTGCAGACACGGCCGCCCGCTCTGCCGCTCGCTTCGAGAATCGTTACTCTGTGACCGGCATTTTTCAGCAAAGATGCTGATACAAGCCCGGACAATCCAGCTCCTATAATAAGAATGTGCTTTGGATGCTGCGATGCGCTAAGGCCATTTCTAATGATCTTTACCATGTCATCATTCATTAGAGAATTCACTTTTTGGAGGCACCTCTTTTTAGAATTTATTGCATTATATTCACTGAAAAGAGCACCTATCACGATCTGTTCACATCTTTTGGAATTTGAAAGGTTATTGTTAAAAGGAAATAAAGGGGTGATGTATGTGACTAACTTTGTTCATAAGACGGTAAATGGCTTGAAAAGTCTTTTAGATGAAAAAGGAGCCATTCAATTGTTTTGTTCTGAAGGGGATATCATGGAGTTCCTTGTTACATTTTCACAGGACAAAGCAACCCTTAACGACATTCAAAGTTTTGAAGCTAAACATCAGATTACCCTTCCAGAGGATTATCAGAAGTTCATGACACTGCATAACGGTGCGAAAATTTTTGAGATTCTTTCTGATGGGGAGAATATAGGTGGAGGACTTCAGCTATTTAGCCTTGAAGAGATTGAAGAGGAGTTAAAATATGAGGATTTGTTTGAAGATATCAATGGTATTCCAATTGGCTACTTATTGGAAGAATGCCATTTAATGATCGATAAAGATAAAGTGAACCAAGGTGATCCCAACTATCTCTATATATTTGAAAGTGGTTTAGAATATAATCCATTAAATTTAAACTTTGAAATATTTTTAGACCGGTATATATTGGCCAATGGGGAACCTTTTTGGGATTGGCGCTACTATACCGCAGAAAATTATTATAGAACAAGATAGTGTGATGTATAAGACAGTCATTTTGGCTGTCTTTTTCTGTTATTCAAATAGATTACTGTGGTGAAATTTACATAGAGTAGTCTAGGAAGGAGAATAATATGAAGGTATTTGAGGCTGATTCATTACTCTCTGAGACCGATAAAAGAACCAAAGAGTATAAGGAACTAAGGTCGCAAATGGTGAAGCTAAGAAAAGCTTTTCAAAACGTAGCTAACCTAGATGACAGTGAGTTTTCAGGCAAGGGTGCTGACAACATTAAAGCGTTTTATCATGATCATGTCGGCGTAACAGACCAATGGATTGATTTAATTGACATGAAAATTGCTTTCTTAAGCAGCATTTCTGCAAAACTTGAAGATGCGAAGATGTCTGATGCTTACATCGAAGAATCCTTCCTAGAACATGAGCTGGCGAATGCTTATACAAAATCAAAATCCATTATGTCTGAACAAAAGAAAGCGATGAAAGACATCTTAAACGACATCAATGATATTCTTCCCCTTGAAATATTCTCAACAGAATACTTCAAAGACAAACTTTCTTCTGCAGATGACAAACGTGAAAAAACAATTGATAAGCTAAACAAGCTTGATGAGAATTTGAAAACAGAATATGCTGAAACAGAGCCTAACGAACAATTCATTCAGCAAGATTTTAAAAAGCTGCAGGAATCAACAGGCAAAGGAAAAAACGCCACTCCGATTCACTATAACGCCAAAGCGTATAGAGAAAGTGACATACATAAGAAAAAAGGCGATATTGAGAAACATTCTGAAGCTTACTTAAGTGTGAAGCAAGAAGAAGCTAAAGAACGTGAAATTAAAGAATTAAAGAAAAAACTTAATGATGGTGTATCTGACCCTGATGAATATTTAGAGATTGCTAAAAAAGTAGGGTACGAGAATCTGGAGCCAGCTCAAGTGCAACTTGCAGTGCAAATTGAACAAGCGAAGCAGCTAGAAGGAGCAGGAGAAATCACCTGGGATATCGTAAAAGGTGTAGGAGTAGGCTTATATGATGTAGGAAAAGACACTGTAACTGGCATATGGGATTTCATCACCGATCCGGGAGAAACACTCTCAGCACTGGGGAATGCAGTTATTCATCCAGTGAAAACCTATGACGCTATTTCAGCAGCAATAGAAGAGTCATATCAAAAAGATATGGTGAATGGGGATGCCTATTCTAGATCAAGGTGGGTAACCTACGCTGTTGGTTCAGTGGCTGTAGCTGTTTTTGGAACAAAAGGTGCAGGAGCCATTAACAAGGCAGATGCAGCGGGCAAAGTAATAAACAAAGCAAGTCAGGCAGGAAAGAAAATTAAGGACGTCAAAATTCCAGATTTGCTGCCTTATAATCCTAAGTACGACTTTGCTCTAGCCGATAATGTGCCATACAATGTGGTTGATAGCCAAAGCCTTAAGAATGAACTTTTGACTAATACGAAGAAAATACCGGATGGAACAAGAAAACCGTTTACTGGCCAAAAGATAAGCCCCCCTTGGCTAAATAAAGAAAAGTATGAAGCATATGAAATAGAGGGGAAGGTAAAGGCGAAGGGGAAAGTTAAAGATGTAAGCCGTAGAGTGTATACTATGAAAGATATTGATATTAATCAAAAAACAGAATTCGGTGTTACAAATCTTCAGCTTATGAAAAACGGGAATGCCCCTTATGCAAAAGACGGTACACAGATTAATTTACATCACTTGATTCAAGAAGAACCTGGCCCAATGCTTGAAATCCCGAACAGCTTACATACAAAATATAGTGATATCATTCATCAGCTTAAGTCTGATGGTGAAAGTTTTAGAAATGATAAGGTTTTAAAAGCACAATACGAGAGCTTTAGAAAGAGATATTGGAAGTGGAGAGCGAAACAATTTGAAAATGAGAATTGAGGTGTCTATATGATTTATTCGAAGGTTGAGAACTTTATTAATGAAAATAAACAAAATGCTATATTTACAGAAGGCGCAAGTCATGAAAACATTGGTCGCATTGAAGAAAACCTCCAATGCGATCTCCCCAACAGTTATAAATGGTTTTTAGAAAAATACGGTGCTGGTGGTTTATTCGGTGTTTTAGTTTTAGGCTACAACTTTGATCATGCATCAGTTGTAAATAGAACTAATGAATATAAAGAACACTATGGCCTTACTGATGGACTTGTGGTTATTGAAGATGTTGATTACTTTGCTTACTGCCTAGATACGAATAAAATGAAAGACGGAGAATGCCCAGTAGTTGAATGGGATAGGGTAATTGGTTATCAAGATACTGTTGCAGAAAGCTTTATTGAATTTTTTTATAATAAGATTCAGGAAGCGAGAGATGATTGGGAAGAGGAGGAAGACTGGGACGATTAAGTAAAAATATTGCAATTGCTCAATAGATACACTTGAGTTGCACATCCTCAATCCAAATAAAATAATGGTTTTATCCATAAAGCAATTGTATTCAAATAACATTTCTATATGGTTATAATTAGGATGAGGATTATGCTTTTTAAGGTATAAAAAATACATAAAATAAAAAGACTAGGGTGCTATCAACACCCCGTCTCTGTACAAAAGCTACCCAGTAAAGGGCTTGCTCGATGTGATTTCTTGGTAGACCTATCCCTTCAGGTTCTTAGGCTCAAGGGAGGTCTATTTTTTATTTATATATGTCAACAGGGCAATTATAAATGACCCGAATACAAGCATTAGCATTATTGCCTGGATGTTGACATAGCCTCACCCTCTTTCATAGGGGATGAGCAAGACTCCCTTGAGTGAGCAAACTTAATGTACAGGAAATACTATACTAAATTCCCTTGACGTTATAAATTCAAACAATATATTGACAACAGCATTTAATAGAATTTCTATTAACATCATTTACATTTGAAATGACAGACACATATGGTAGTTTGCGACTCGCAAAATTCAAGGCGTAGTCCTAATTCAGCTATTGAGTAGGATTGTTAAAAAGTGTTGATTTGTTGTTTTCAAAATGAAAAGTGAGGATTGTATATGAAGATTGTTAGCCAAGAAATTCAAGATTTGTCCATTAAATCCTTGGAATCAACTTTTAGTAAACTTTCAAATGCTCATAAAAGCACGACAGAAAAAGGTTCAAACACATCTCTTGTCAAAAAGAGACTGAACGCTGTAAAAATTGGTTTAGAAAGCCTAAAAGGTACTTGGAATGGTGAAGATTTTTGCTATGAGCAAGAAATCATATTGACTCATAAAGAAGTTCTACAAGATATCATTCCATCTATTGAAAAACAAATAGCAAAAGCAAAAGAAGGCAGTTCTCAAAAAACATTAAATGAGCGTCGCTTAACTGCACTAAAGCTGGCAATCGAATCTTTAGAGAGCCGTCTTATATAAGACAGTTAACTGTTCCAGAATTGGGCGCGTTACATAAACAAGATTGAAGGAAACCCTATTTACTATGGTTTCCTTTTATTTTTGCGTAATTATCAACATTAAAATTTATCAGAGCCTTATTAAATCATTTGAATGATTGTCGATATTTAACATGTGTAAAAATGGAAAAGGTGCTACAATTATAAAAAGCTCTGAAAGGATCGTGCTTATCGATGGTAAATGTAAACTCAAGTGATCTTATTTATGATCCGAAATTCTTAGCATTTTGCAGCTTGGCTACAGAAGGATACGGGGGAAATAACTCAGCTCCCAGTAAATCCATTGGTTTTAGTGAATTCTGTGAAAAACTTGAGAAAAATGAAGTAGTTAAACCCGAGAACAAAAAAAGCTCACTTGACCTAAATAATTCTTTAGATTATTGGAAATCAAGATTTAATCCAGCCGGTAATCTTTCGGCGTTAGATTCTCAGGTATTAGATATTATCAAAAAAGCTTACAACTTAGGCATGGTTAACAAAGATAATATGCTGTTGCGAAACGAAGCAGTTAATGCTTACAAAAATTCAATTTGAATTTGAAATAGAGCCCAGCTTAGTAAAAGTGCTGGGCATTTTATTTATTAGAGTTATTTGCTTTCAGATACTCTCGATGTTCTTTGTTCAACTTTTCAATATCATCTTTAAATATATAGATCTTATATTTTTCCTTTGCTTCTCTTGACAGATTATGTTCTAAATATTCACGGAGCTTTGCTTCACTTTTGGTTTGATCCATGCCAATTGTAATTGCCGGATCTGTTATTCCAATTTGAAAACTAAATAAACCAAATTCATCCCAAGCACTTTCTAAAACTTCTTCAGGTGCTTTTTTGTTTGATTCGATTAAAGTAATACCCGATATAATCAAAACAGGAACTAAAATCAAAAATCCAATTAACCTCTTCTTCATTCACCATCTCACTCTCCCTTGTCGATAAGAATCTCTCCTTTATTAATACTACGTATATCATTATTGACCTTTATATTTTATATCTAACATACATCGAACCTTTGTTCTGATTTGCGTTAAAACGGGAACGATCGTTCTATTAGTATTAGATCAATAAAGGAGTGAGTCAATATGTTTAGGGATCGAGGAACAATCAATGGATATCAATGATGCTCCAGAACATTTAATACAGCTTAAACAAGATTTGATTGATGGATCAAAAATTGAGATGATCAACAAATTGAAGAGATGGGCGTTTTCGTTTCTGAAGCACTTGAATTTTTTTGAAATTCAAACTTTTAAACTATGGATTTGTTTGAAAATGCCGCCGGTAGAGTTCATTACATTAATTTTGAACAACACAAGCTTCACGTTAAAGATCAACATAACAACACAGTATATATCAACATGAATAACATCATAGGAGTTACATACAATGATTGATTACTCACAATTTCCACTTAAGAATATACTTTGTGTTTTATGCTTCTGTATCGGCTGTTGCAATGGGGCTTATTCCTTTAACATAGTATCTTGCTGTTGGAGAAAATACGGAGAGACAGGGAAGTGTAGTGTTAGCTGCGTCTCCTGCATTTAAAAAAGATTTTGGAATCAAAAACAGGCTCGAGACTTTTTGAGATGCCTGAAGGTCAAGAGTGCCATTTACAGTTCACAAAAAACCATTGTCCACTGTAATATCATAAGCTGATTTCTTTTCTTTGGCCAGATTAAAGTAAGCTAATTCGTTTCCTTGCAGGCCTTCAATAACAAATACATTATTATGGTCAAGGTTGAGATCTAAAAGCATGTTTTTGCGTTCACTGAGGGGCTTATTAGCGATTGGAATGCCCATCAAATTACATCAAAGACACAGTAAACTACCTTATGGACTGATTTTTTGGACATGAAACGTTGCATTACAGCTTCAAAGTCAAGAGCACCACCTGGGTCAGCTACAATGATTTCACAATCTCTAATGCATATCTCCTTTGTACGAAATGGACCGAATGGTAATTGATTACAGATATTGCTCCATCAGATTTAGAAACAAGAATTGTGATCCTGCGAAAAAAGGATCAGGATATGGTGGAAGAAGACCACTTATAATGTGTTTCTAGGTATTTGTAATTAAATTACAAATACTTTTAATATTTGCTCATGAATTCGTGGTATTATACTGAAGGGGACGATCAAAAGCTTTGGCGTTAGTAATTAAAAATGTTTTAAATGTATACGAGTGCTACCTCAAAGTCGGAAAAAAATATTATAGGAGGTAACATATGTTTAAGTTTAAAAAGAATATCTTAGTTGGATTATCGGCAGCTTTAATGAGTATTAGCTTGTTTTCGGCAACCGCCTCTGCAGCTAGCACAGACTACTGGCAAAATTGGACTGATGGGGGCGGTATAGTAAACGCTGTCAATGGGTCTGGCGGGAATTACAGTGTTAATTGGTCTAATACCGGAAATTTCGTTGTTGGTAAAGGTTGGACTACAGGTTCGCCATTTAGGACGATAAACTATAATGCCGGAGTTTGGGCACCGAATGGAAATGGATATTTAACTTTATATGGTTGGACGAGATCACCGCTCATAGAATATTATGTAGTGGATTCATGGGGTACTTATAGACCTACTGGAACGTATAAAGGTACTGTAAAAAGTGATGGGGGTACATATGACATATATACAACTACACGTTATAACGCACCTTCCATTGATGGCGATCGCACTACTTTTACGCAGTACTGGAGTGTTCGCCAAACGAAGAGACCAACCGGAAGCAACGCTACAATCACTTTCAGCAATCATGTTAACGCATGGAAGAGCCATGGAATGAATCTGGGCAGTAATTGGGCTTACCAAGTCATGGCGACAGAAGGATATCAAAGTAGTGGAAGTTCTAACGTAACAGTGTGGTAACAGATCATCATTAATCAGGGGTAGCTAACGGGCTGCTGATCGTTCCTTGAGAAGTTTTATAATCAATGATTATTAAAATCGTTAGTAATGGTTAAAGGTTGTTTTCTAATAGGTGAACGGCCTTGGAATTGCTGGAGGTAGGGTATTCTCCATCTGGTTTTATAACTTTCCCTATAGGTTAATAGAACGGTATTTAAATGAGAATGCTATCAATTTTTTGTAGTCAGCGCTTGCTCACAACAGATACCTTTACATAACCCTTCTTTATCAAACATAAGCCATATTCAAAATAAAAATATCTGGTAGTTAACCAGATCCTCATAACTTTATACTAGTTAAAGGTGGGACTGTTAAGAACAAAAAGTCCAATTTATGAATGGGGACTCTACGAACAAAGCAAGTAAGTTCAAAAAGAACCCAACTTTAGGATTTCCTTAGAGGATTGAATCAGCTCGAACCAAGTTTTTTAATGTGACTAGTTACGGAAATTAAGAAAAGAACCTGGTGAAATTGCCCAGGTTCTTTTTATATTGCACAAAAACAGACACGGTGATATAATCACACTACGTGCGCTTTCTAGTTAAAAAGTTATAGATATCCATCTTATAATTTTATTATATCCTGCTGGGAAGCTCTTGTCAATATTTTTTTTGAAGGGGAGATGTAGAATGAGTTCTTTGGTTCTCGGTTTACATGAAATTGAAAAAACACAGCTTTCGCTCGTTGGAGGAAAAGGGTTACATTTAGGGGAATTATCAAAAATTCAAGGTATACAAGTACCAGAAGGATTTTGTGTCACAACAGTAGGATATCAAAAAGCCATCGAACAAAACGAAACGTTACAAGTGTTGTTGGATCAATTGACCATGCTAAAAGTTGAGGACCGAGATCAAATTGGTAACATCAGCAGGAAGATTCGGCAAATCATTATGGAAGTAGACATTCCTTCCGATGTTGTGAAAGCAGTTGCTCACTATCTCTCCCAGTTTGGCGAGGAACATGCCTATGCCGTGCGTTCTAGTGCGACTGCTGAAGATTTACCACATGCTTCTTTTGCCGGTCAACAAGACACCTATTTAAATATTATCGGCGTCGATGCAATCTTGCAGCATATCAGTAAATGCTGGGCGTCCCTATTTACGGATCGCGCGGTTATTTACCGTCTGCAAAATGGATTTGGCCACAGCCAAGTCTATTTATCCG
Organism: Bacillus sp. FSL L8-0358; assembly: GCF_038593095.1. Lineage (NCBI taxonomy): Bacteria > Bacillati > Bacillota > Bacilli > Caryophanales > Bacillaceae > Bacillus > Bacillus sp. FSL L8-0358. The sequence goes on along the minus strand of NZ_CP151962.1, from coordinate 2,069,609 downwards.
TTATCGTTCAAAGGATGGTTTTCCCTCAGGCTTCGGGAATTTTATTTACCGCTGATCCGATTACCTCCAACCGAAAGGTGTTATCCATCGATGCCGGTTTTGGACTTGGTGAAGCACTGGTTTCTGGCTTGGTATCTGCCGATTGTTATAAAGTACAGGATGGGCAAATCATCGATAAGAGAATAGCAACTAAAAAATTGGCTATCTACGGACGAAAAGAAGGCGGAACAGAAACACAGCAGATCGATTCTGATCAGCAAAAGGCTCAAACACTGACTGATGAACAAATTTTACAGCTGGCACGCATTGGAAGACAGATCGAAGCTCATTTCGGCCAGCCGCAAGATATCGAATGGTGTTTGGCCCGCGATACTTTTTATATTGTACAGAGTCGTCCAATCACAACTTTATTCCCCATCCCTGAAGCGAGTGACCAAGAAAATCACGTCTATATTTCTGTTGGTCATCAACAAATGATGACGGATCCCATAAAACCACTGGGATTGTCTTTTTTTCTGTTGACGACTGCTGCACCCATGCGTAAAGCCGGTGGAAGGTTATTTGTTGATGTCACACATCATCTGGCATCCCCTGACAGCAGAGAAGTTTTCTTAAAAGGCATGGGGCAGCACGATCAGCTCTTAAAAGACGCACTTATGACCATAATAAAGCGACGAGATTTCATAAAGTCGATACCAAATGATAAAACAGCACCAAATCCAAGCAAAGGCAATGCAGATATGCCGGCTCAAGTTGAAAACGATCCGACAATCGTGTCAGATTTGATAAAGAGCAGTCAAACATCGATAGAAGAGTTAAAACAAAACATCCAAATGAAATCAGGATCAGATTTATTTCGTTTTATTCTGGAAGATATCCAGGAATTAAAGAAGATTTTATTTAACCCAGAAAGTTCTGTTGTGATTCGAACTGCTATGAATGCTTCATTATGGATTAACGAAAAAATGAACGAGTGGTTAGGTGAAAAAAACGCAGCAGATACGCTTTCTCAATCTGTACCTCATAATATTACTTCAGAAATGGGTCTTGCGCTATTAGACGTCGCAGATGTGATTCGTCCTTATCCAGAGGTAATTGATTACTTACAACATGTAAAAGATGATAACTTTTTGGATGAACTGGCTAAATTTGATGGCGGAAGCAAAACCCGAGACGCGATCTATGATTATCTCAGCAAATACGGAATGCGATGTACCGGAGAAATTGATATTACAAGAACTCGATGGAGCGAAAAACCAACTACACTTATCCCAATGATTCTTAATAATATCAATAACAGTGGGCCTAATGCCAGCCATCGGAAATTTGAGCAAGGGCGACAGGAAGCTTTGAAGAAAGAACAAGAGTTATTAGATCGATTGAAGCAATTACCGGATGGTGAACAAAAAGCCAGAGAAACAAAACGAATGATAGATATCATCCGGAATTTCAGCGGGTTTAGGGAATATCCAAAATACGGCATGGTTAATCGATACTTCGTTTATAAGCAGGCTTTACTGAAAGAAGCCGAACGACTCGTAGAAGCGGGTGTTATTCAAGAAAAAGAAGATATATACTATCTCACTTTTGAAGAACTTCACGAAGTCGTACGCACACATAAACTGGATTATCAAATCATCAGCACACGAAAAGACGAGTACACATTATATGAAAAACTATCTCCACCACGTGTTATCACGTCTGATGGTGAAATCGTTACAGGTGAGTATAAACGAGAAAATCTCCCAGCCGGAGCGATTGTAGGTCTACCTGTTTCCTCCGGAGTTATAGAGGGGCGAGCGCGTGTCATTTTAAACATGGAAGATGCTGATTTAGAAGATGGAGATATATTAGTTACCTCCTTTACTGATCCAAGCTGGACACCATTGTTTGTATCCATAAAAGGCCTAGTCACCGAAGTTGGGGGACTGATGACACATGGAGCTGTTATAGCCCGTGAATATGGCTTACCTGCAGTTGTTGGCGTTGAAAATGCTGCCAAGCTGATAAAAGATGGGCAACGAATTCGCGTTCATGGTACAGAAGGCTACATTGAAGTCTTATAATGTCTGATGTGTGTAGAGAGCCATCAGATATTCCGCCATCAGCCCTAACTAGAAGCTGGGAGGCTGCATTTGTACCGAATGATTAAGTTCCCGTTGAACTAACGAAGATCGATAGCATATTAAGAAAAGCTGGAACCTCTTGGAGGAGGTCTGGCTTTTCTATATAAAATTGGAGTAGTGTGCAAAAGCCGCATTTTGCGGGCGGCGCTTCTTTAAAGTGAATTTTTTATTACTAGCATTTAAAACCAAACTTTAGATTTTGTTCGTGTCAAAGAGAACTGGAGAATATTGATATTGTATTTGATAGGGGACCACATAGAAAGAAATACCTTGTTTAAAACAAGAGAAAAAGGAGCTAAAAAGCTCCTTTATAAATTTAAACAACTTTTGTATAAATAGCCGTGTAAAACCCGATTGAGTAATCAAAATAATGACGTGTAAGCGTATAAGTATAACCGTTGTATTCTATTGTTGGCTGGAAGTCCATTGGCAGAGGACTAATGCGGTATATAGTGTCATAATCATACTCATCACTTTTTACTGCAACCTCAGACGAAGTGCCAGCAGCCAATGCGGGAACCGCGGATATGAGCATGCCAAAGGATAAAGCAGAACTCAATAAGATTTTCCTCATGTTCAATTATACCAACTCCCTTTACAATTAATACATATATTATGTAGCGGTTGGAAGTTGTTTTGGAAGTGAATAATGGATCATAAAATGTGAAAATTTTGATTTTAATGGAAGTTGCAATAGTAAACGACAGTAAGGATAAGTATATTTATGCTGGAATCCAGAAAGAAGCGGCCTTCAATAATATATTTGAAAGCGCAAAAATGAGTAAGGGGATAATATCGAGGGCTACCACATGCAAATATTTGAGAAAGAATAAGAAGAAGGTTGAGGAATTGGAGAATGGAGTATGCTGTTATGAATTGCAAAAAGAAGTAGATGGGTTGGGTGATATCCTGTTGTTTATTTTAAAGATCAAAAAGAGTTTAAAGAGGAGGGAGAAAGATGCCGAAAATCGGAGTAAGCTTGATAGTGCTCATTATACTCATTATTTTCCTTGCAGGCTGCAATAAAAATGAACAACACGGAGAAGAAACAAAGATGCAGAGCCTAGTAGGCTATGTCGTGCTTAAAGACAATGAAAGGGCAATTCTCATTACCGATACAAAAGCTCCAGTAAAAGAAGATTACAATCTTTCTGAAGGACAACTTATGAACAAGTTTAAAAATAACATAATAATTGTAGGATTAAGTGAGATTGATAACACTGAAGATCTCAAAAGAGGTGAAAAAATAAAAGTGTGATTCCATACACGAAAAGAGTCAAATCCACCAAGTGCAACGATACAACAATATAAATTATTACAAAAAAAATAATTGAATTCTCGTATAGATAACCTCTGATGGTCTGTTTCAAACTTTACTTGGTTTCATAAATGAAAACTTGCCATTCATGTTAACGATTGTGTTTTAAGATACTTAAAGAAAGAGAGGTATTAGTGAGAATATGAAAAAACCGTTCATTAAAAATGAACGGCGAGGTTTACAAAAGTAATGTCTTTTTTCCTTTATGGCAAAAGGATAAAGGAATTCGCAATATTGTGCTTCAAATTTTTTATTTGAGATCGTTAAGGACGACTTTTGCAGCCTCAGCGATAAGAGCATTATCATAATTAGCATTTTTCGTAAAGCGGTTTGACAGAATTGCCAAAACAATAGGAGCTCTGTTAGGCGGCCAAACGATAGCAATGTCGTTTCGTGTCCCGTAACTTCCGGCTCCGGATTTATCGCCGACTTCCCATCCTATTGGAGCGCCTGCCCGAATCAGTTCGTCACCAGTAGCATTGCCTCGCATCCAATCGGTTAAGATCGTGCGTTTGTCAGTCGTGAGAGTGTTATCTAAAGTGAAAGCTTTAAGATCGGTTGCCAGTGCTTTTGCGGTGCTTGTGTCACGAATATCACCAGGAATCGCAGAGTTTAGATCCGTCTCAAATCGTTTAGCTTTCGTTACATGATCCCCAATCTGTTTCAGTGACTTTTCAAAACCTTTAGGGCCGCCAAGCTGTTGCAACAAGATGTTCCCAGCGGTATTATCGCTGTAACGGATAGCCGCTTCCGAGATTTCTTTTAGGCTCATGCCTGTATCTAGGTGTTTCTCTGTGATTGGAGAATATGTAACAAGATCGTCCTTGCTGTAGTGGATGACTTCATTAAGTTTTTCAATTGAGTTTTTCTTCAGGACAGCAGCTGCGGCTAGAACTTTATAGGTTGATGCGTAAGCAAATCGTTCATTCGGCCGATAGGCGATTGTCTTGTTTGAACCTGTATCAATTGCATAAACACCAAGCCTGGCATCAAATTTTTTCTCAAGTTGAACAAATTTTTTATTCGTTATACAGCTTGCCATGTTTGTGTCTTCTATGGATTTTGCTTCGGCATGTGTTGAGTTGAAAAAAGGTGTGAAACCAGTAATGCTTAAACATAAAAGCCCAACACATATTCCGAATTTTATTGACGCTTTATTTTTCAACTTCATCAGGCCTCCTCATTCAAATGATTTTGTATTACCTTCTAATTCACATCGCAGGAATGAAATTGAGATATTTCCAATGAAATGTTTCCCATGACAGTTAGTGTAACAAACCCCTTTGCGCTAGTAAACATAGAATCAATTTATCTTATATTTTTAATAAGTTGGGAGAACAAGGGCTGTTACGACCCACAGGGCGTATAGACTTTTGATGATATATCAAATTAATATAAAAGCTTCACTGGCTCTTAAAAAGGAAATAGATTCGGATGAAAAATGTTCTCTTTATGGCTCATTTCATGGTGCTAAAGATTCATTTGGAGAAGACTGTCTTGATCAGACCAGACCCTTCCAATATATTGAAGTAAAAGATATCGGGAGGAACTCTTTTGAAAAAGATGTTGATGTTAGCTTTTACATTTCTTTTGGCTTTCACTATCCATGTAGGGGAAGCTTCGGCTGTTATCGTGAAAGATGAGGAGAAAGTGAGTTTTACAATGACAGAAAATGAAAAATGGTTTATGAAGTCTGATGACCTAAATTCAAACCATTGGACATCTCACTTTGGGTACAGATTCACCATTTTCGATACTGAAGGATGTACAATTAACACAAGAATCATGCGAATGACTTTGTCAGGATATGAAATAACCGTTAGTGAAAAAAACTTCTCAGGGGATCATTTTGATTTGAGTGCAACTGATCGAGTTGAGACGATGCCTTATAAGACTCATTATTTGATTTTGACAAAAGATCCAGATTGCGGAGATGTTAAAGTAAAAGGTCTATACGGTTTTCAGTTTGATCAGCCAGAATGGTAATAAAAAAGAATCTAGATTCTCACCGGCCTAAACGCCAGCCAAGCTAATGTCTCACATGCAGACACTAGCTTTTTTCATTGTTTAATAGGCTGTCGTCAGGATTCTAGAAGACTTTCTCATAATAGTCGTCTCCTGTCACATGAAGCCCAAATGACAGGGGAAATGTATATCATTCACACTTTCTGTCGTGAAAATGTAAATGTATTCATAAAAATCCCGCAGCATATCAGCAGTGCGCCGAGGATAATGTTGATGGTGATCTGTTCGTGCAATTGCAGCCATCCAAAGAATAGGGCTAATACGGGAACAAACATTAATGCCATGGATGCTTTTGACGCTTCGATTTGATTGAGCACCCAAAACCATACGACAAAGGTAAAGCCGGTGGAAAGCAAGCCATTAAACAGCAATGACCACACCGCTTGATATGTCCACTCGGCTGAAGGGACCGGCTCAAATATAAAGGAAAACACCAATAACATGACGGCTCCCATCATAAGGTGCCAGGCATTCATGTGAATAATATCGATATGCTTGAATTGTAGCTTGCTGAACACATTCGCGATTCCCCAGCTAAGCGCTGCCGCAAGGACGCACAGCTCCCCCAATAAAGCGCCTTGATCGATATTGAGCATTTCCTTTCCAAATATAAATAACAGTCCGAAGAGGCCGCAGACCAGTCCCATCGTTTTATACACATTCATTTTCTCGTTTAATGTAAAATGGCTGATCACCGTAACAAATATAGGCATTGTATATACCAAAACAGAGGTTTTCCCTGAATCGACAAACTGCATTCCATACGTCAAGATCCCCATGTAGCCCAGCCCCATCAACAGGCTCATGATGATATAGCTTTTGAGATGTTCTTTTTTAATTGAAAGCTTTTTTCTTTGGATGAAGAGAATGAGAAATAAAGGAACTGCTCCGATGAACAGGCGCAAACCCGAAAATAAAAGCGGGGGGATGTCATGAATTCCTACTTTCATCGCAACCCAAGTATAACCCCAAATAAGTGTGACAGATATGATTCCCAGCATAACTTTTACCATAATGAAGCCGCCTTTCTTGTTTAAATATCGTGCTGGTTTCTATCATATGTTACATTTATGTATAACTGAAATACATTTTTATTATTGGGGGTATAACCAAATGGTTATGAACATGAACCATCTTCACATATTTGTAAAAGTCGGGGAGAAATTAAATATTACAGAAGCGGCAAAAGAATTGTTCATCTCTCAGCCGGCGGTAAGCAAAGCGATAAAAAACCTGGAGAACTCACTGCAGCTCAAATTATTGATCAGGGATAAACATCATGGTTTAATGCTGACTGACATCGGAAAAGAAATATTGCTGCTGGCGAGGCAAATGAAGGGAATTGAAAGCAAAATATATCAAGTAGCCAACCGGGAAAACAAGCTGTTAAACGGGAAGGTGAAAATTGGTTCATTTCCTGCAGTTTCAACAAATATCATGCCACAGGCGATTGCGGCATTCAGATCAAACTACCCGCTGATCCGCATAGAATTGATCGAAGGAACCTCTGACCAAATAAAAGGATGGGTTGAAGATCGGACGGTTGATATCGGGATCGCAGCATCTCCATTTGAACCGTTTGAAAATCAGCTATTGTGTAACGACTATATGGTGGCCGTCATCCCGCCGCAGCGTGACGAATTAAAACTTGAAAAGCATGTCGACCTTGAAACATATCAAGATGACCTCATTTTTTGTAAAGGCGGTCATGAAATCGCGATGTCAAACGCATTTTCGCAATACAACATCGAATTAAAGGAAAACTTAACTGTGCAAAATGCCGAAACCTTGATTAATATGGTCAAAAATAACTTGGGTATCGGCATCATTTCAAACTTTACACTTTCATCCGTCCCGCATCAATTGATTAAAAAGGACATCTTTCCTAGAGTCACACGCGATATTGGCGTCATCGCACATTCATTTGAAGAGATAACGCCGGCGGCGCATGAGTTTGTCAAAGTGTTGAAAGCAGTTGTAATCTGAATCAGTTATCGTGTTGCGATGAAATTTGAAGAAGATGAATACTCACCGGCAGAGTTACATAAAAGAAAAAAGCAACCATTTGAACGTTGCTTTTCACTCTATTTGGGACCTTGTACGCTAAGAAAAAGATTCACCCATCTCAGCCTTTGTGGGACTCTGCTCCTTAACTTGTTTTAATGATGCTACTATAAGAAAGCTAACAATCACTAGCAAGAGCCATGAACTTACCTTTCCAAGGTGTACGAGACTCCATGTATCGATTTGGTTTGGATATTTCCAAGCTCCAAAAAACGTAGCGATATTTTCCGCTATCCATATAAAAAATCCGATAAGTACAAAAGAAAGTGCGAGCGGCATACGGTAACGAGCTCCATTCACCTCGTATGTAACCCATGTTTGCCAAAAGACAATGATGACAAGCCCAGATAACCACCATCGAATGTCTATAGAAAAATGGTGGGTGAAAAAATTCAAATAAATCGCTGCGGCAAGCGGAACAACTGCAAAAAAAGGCGGCCACTTAATCAGTTCAACCTTAAGCCTTCTCCATGCCTGGCACAAATAACTGGCTACACTTGCGTACATAAAGCCGCTATACAAAGGTACTCCAAATATTTTGGAGTATCCTTCTTCTGGATAAGACCAGGAGCCCATATGGACTTTAAAAAGTTCCAGAGCAAGCCCAATAAGGTGGAATAATGTGATCACTTTTAATTCATCCCGTGTTTCAAGACCGGAACGCACCATCCACAATTGCATGAGAACGCAGATAATGAGCAGCCAGTCATACCGCGGCAAGAAGGGCAGTGGGATGATTTGCGTAATAGCCAAAGAGGCAAAAATAACGGCAGGAAACAAACATGAAAGGGCTTGTTCCCAGCCAAAATGAACGAATTGTTTTATGGCTCTCATGATGTATGCCTCCTCCATAGTTGTGTTCTTCGTGTATGAAAGGGACGCTTAGTATAGCAGCTAGATGGATATAAGTTTATGTCCATAAGCTCACCGCCAATCACTTTATTTTAATGTTGATCCTACATATTTTTTTACGAATCCTGTGTGTCTTCATCACTTCGGTATTCCAATATATCCCCGGGCTGACATTCTAAAGCCTTGCAAATCGCTTCTAAAGTTGATAATCGAATAGCCTTTGCTTTTCCGTTTTTCAATATCGAAAGATTAGCCATGGTGATGCCAACTCTCTCTGAAAGCTCTGTTACGCTCATTTTCCTCTTAGCAAGCATCACATCAATGTTGATAATAATCGCCATGTCATCACCTCAGACCGTTAAGTCATTTTCTGATTTTATATCTATCGCTTCTTTTAACAGTTTTTGAAGAACAGCAGCAAAGACCGCAATCACCATTGAAGCAAAAATAATAACCAATCCGATCACAATGATACCGGGGGCGTCGTCTATCTCGGCCATCAGATAAAAGACAGGCATGCCTGCTGCGTAAAAGATACTGATAGTGACTGCGCAGTATTTTATATTCTTCAAAGCTCTTACAGACAAACCCGAGAAAGCTTTGTTTTTGTCAATATAGCTTAAAAGTTTGAACGCTTGATAAAGAGCAAAGTAAAAAGGTATCGCCGTTACATACAAATAGATGAAAACGAGATATTTTATATAAGCGATATTTGGAAATAATTCTGCTGAATAGTTGGCCATCTTAGGCACTAAAAAAATGCATAAAGCAAGAATTGGAATTCCAATAAGAACCAAAGCTATCTTTAAAAAAATTGTCGACATTCGATTCATAACAAGCACCTCATTTATTTGTTGTCTAATTGAATGTAACAAAAAATTTATCGTTTCTCAATAAAAAAATATTGAAATGGGTTGATTTGTTGTTGTTATAGGGGACCCCTTTCATTTTTGACAAGACAAAAAAGCATCCCTCATCACTGGGAGATGCTCAACTATTTTAAACTTTGCCGACTGAATGAACCGTGTGCCTCAGTGAGCTCAGGGATCGGTGTGAACATTAAGCTATAGCTCTTTTATGAAGGCTTTTATCAATATGTAAAGATTCAAACAAACGATGGGAAGAAATACATCAAAGGATAAGCGGCTGTTCATACTAAAATCGGGAGGTAAACCGACTTATGATACAAATTTTGATCACTGGTCTTTTTTTATTGGCTCAGCCGAGTGAGCCGCAGGACAGTTTAACGGTCACACAGCAAGGACGGACGATTGCCACTGTTAACCGTGAAGAATTTACAATGCCTCTTCCCGGCACTCCAATGGTTGACTATGAAAAATACAGTAAATTCATCAAACAGCTTAATCAGAAAGTGTACCGGGAGCCGATAAATGCTGTCCTTAACGATCATGGAAGCATCGTCCCGGGCAGGGTTGGCTACAAACTGTATCAACAGGCGTTTATGGAAAAGTTTTATGCGTATTTTTATGGCCAAGGTCCCTCCAAGATAGAAGTGCCGGAAATGAACATTTATCCGAAAGTTGACAGCGAGCTGCTAGCTCACATCAGTACGCAGCAGCTTGGTCAGTACGTGACGTATTTTAACTCAAGCAATAAAAGCCGTTCACACAATATTTCTCTTTCTGCAAAAGCAATCGACAATCACGTTGTTTTCCCTAATGAGACGTTTTCGTTTAACCAAGTTGTGGGAATGAGAACTCGGAACAAAGGATATAAAAGTGCACCCATTATTGTAAAAGGGGAGTTGTCTGAAGGTGTAGGAGGAGGAATTTGTCAGGTGTCCTCAACTCTATTTAATGCAGTCGATCGTGCAGGACTGCAGATCGTTCAGCGCTATTCTCATACTAGAAGTGTACCATATGTACCGCCCGGACGGGATGCGACGGTAAGCTGGGGAGGCCCTGACTTTCGCTTCCAAAACCAATATAACCAACCAATCTTAATTCGGGCAAAAAGGTATGGGGGAAGGATGATTATTACACTATACTCTTCTGATGTGATTAACAGCAAATTGAGAAAAATCCCCAAAGCTCCATCTCGGATACCGAAAGAAATAAATGCTGAGCAGTAAAGACAAAACCTTAGGTAAGGTTTTGGTTAAGAGAGCTTGTAGATTGCTCAAAATCAATTCTTTAAGGAGCGGCCAGCGAAAAGGAAGGAGGGATAAATGAAGTGAAAAGGGTATTATTTTCTGTAATTGTTTTTACAGCAGTTGGATTTTCGTTTTGCCAATCAAAAGCGCATGCTCTGACTTTTACGGTGTTGCCTATTACACAAAAAACAGACCAGTGGTCAGTAAAAGTAAGTGAAGCAAAAAATGTAAAGGAATTTGCGAGACCTCAAAAAGGAGAATATCAAGTATATTCCTTGGAAGTCAAAAATATAGGGGAAAATGCAGCTACAGTGGATGTGCAATTGTATAGAAATGATCCTGATTCAATCACAAGATTTTCACTTTTTGGATGCCTCGATGAAAATTGTGACAAACCAAAAGAAGATTCTAAAATGTTAGCTGAAAGTTTAAATGATGGCTCACCGCTGAAGTTCAATCATTTTATGCTGGCAGATAAGGCCTCTGAATTAGAGGTTGTTATAATTTGGACACAGAAGGGGCAAGAAGGTCGCAATTTAAAACAGACCTTTAAATTCACTGAAGATGGCGGTTATTAGACAGTAAAGATGGAATGGCTTTGATGATTCGATCTCTTACTTTGCCTGAGGAAAAAACGAAAATAATTGTTGGAAAACCAATCATAGCTGAGTCAAATGTCAAAGTGACTGTGATTTATGACTATAGAGAAGAACCAGAGGAGGCCTTTTGGATACATTATCCGATGGGAGTGAAATGTTTGTCGATGATCACAAAGTCTTTATTGAATACGAATAGAGACTTTGTGACTGACTGCGCATTTCAACTTAACATTTTACTGATAATGACAGTAACACCTAAACAAGTGCAGCCCGTTCATTATTAAAAAACTCTAATTTCGAAATTTTCAGAGTTCAATTTCAGTCAATTCAGTTATCATCGAAAGAAGAGGTACAAAAGTCACCAGCTATTTGGACAACTTTTAGCGTTTTTTTTGATGGGAGATTTGTGACTCACGAGATCATGAGTATAAATAAATTTGAAAAGTTACTTAATACACTAGCTTGATTTTTAATAATAAAAAGCCATTTTAAGGTTCTTGACTCAATGAAACAAAAAATGCATTTAAGAGCTGTTATACGTTTTAATCTTGTCTTTAGAGAGCACTTTAATTTAAGTCAAAAGTTTAGACAGCCATCTGTTAGATCATTAGCCCTTTTTTATTTTCTTTTCGGTAACATTTTGATCATATTTTCCTACTAAAGAGTTAGGAAAGTGGGGAAAAACATGAGAAAAAAGAACAACATTAAGAAATGGCTATTGATCATTGCTGGATTCTTGATCATCTGCATCATCACATTATTTGTAATGGTGTCAGGAAACAAAGTGAAATATGAGGGCAGCGGGAAAAGCGGACTGTGGATGTCTAACCTTGAAAAATCAGACAAAACTTCAATTGGACCTAATTATTTTCTAAATCTGTATTGGCAGGGGAGTAAGAAGGAAGAAAAGAGGACTGTTGTTGAAAGAATTACTCTGTATGTAGATGGCGAAAAGTATCAAGATGATAATGTAGATGAGTACGACTTATCAGAGTACACAGGTGATGAAATGCCGGGTGGGGGATGCATGGAGGACCATATCGCCACCTTTGATTATATGCCTGAAGATGAAGTGATAGGACATGATGTATTAGTGAAAGTGGAGTGGAAGACAGGCCAGAAAAAACAGACAGAAGAAATCAAATTACATAAGAAGCCATGGTATAAAAAATAGCTTATTCGCTGTATTTGTGATCACATTGGTGGTCACTTTTTTATTTGCGGATTCCTAGGCACAGCAATCTAAGATTCTGCATAGGCTGAAATAAAATCATGTTCATTTTTAAAACGAGGTGCATGCTGTTGGAACAACAACCAATCAACCATGAAGACAGAAACGTGCCGCAGCCTATTCGAAGTGATGGAGCTGGAGCTATTGATGCAGGCCCGCGAAATATAATGCGGGATATTCAAAATCCGAATATACTTGTTCCGCCTGTTACAGATGAGGGTATGATTCCTAACTTGAGATTTTCATTCTCAGACGCTCCTATGAAATTAGATCATGGCGGCTGGTCAAGAGAAATCACCGTAAGACAGCTTCCGATTTCGACTGCGATTGCAGGTGTAAACATGAGCTTAACTGCGGGAGGCGTCCGCGAGCTTCATTGGCATAAGCAAGCGGAGTGGGCTTATATGCTTTTGGGACGGGCACGTATCACCGCTGTTGACCAAGACGGACGAAATTTCATTGCTGATGTTGGTCCCGGCGACCTTTGGTACTTCCCAGCAGGAATTCCGCATTCCATACAGGGATTGGAACACTGCGAGTTTCTGCTCGTATTCGATGATGGAAACTTTTCTGAGTTTTCAACGTTAACCATTTCAGATTGGCTTGCACACACACCAAAAGACGTTCTGTCTGCAAATTTTGGTGTCCCAGTGAATGCTTTCAACTCTCTTCCGTCTGAGCAAGTCTATATCTACCAAGGGAATGTGCCGGGATCAGTCGCCAGTGAAGACATTCAGTCACCATATGGAAAAGTCCCCATGACCTTTAAACACGAGTTGTTAAATCAACCCCCAATTCAAATGCCAGGGGGGAGTGTACGAATTGTGGATTCTTCTAACTTCCCAATTTCAAAAACGATAGCCGCTGCACTTGTTCAGATTGAGCCTGGCGCGATGAGAGAGCTTCATTGGCATCCCAATAGCGATGAGTGGCAATATTATCTAACAGGACAGGGACGAATGACGGTATTTATCGGAAATGGGACTGCCCGCACATTTGATTATAGAGCAGGCGACGTTGGATACGTGCCTTCTAATGCCGGCCACTATATACAAAATACTGGTACAGAAACATTATGGTTTTTAGAAATGTTCAAAAGTAACCGCTATGCAGATGTGTCACTCAATCAGTGGATGGCATTGACGCCTAAAGAATTAGTGCAAAGCAACTTGAATGCTGGATCAGTCATGCTTGATTCTCTGCGTAAGAAGAAAGTGCCTGTTGTGAAATATCCCGGTACGTAAAGACGTAACAGATCACACAGCTGCCCTTCATATCTTTTTAAAGTAAATAGAGCTGAATTTTGGCCTGTATTTTATCAAATCCCTATATATACGTTATGTAGGGTTTTTCTGCTTGAATCGTATTGTAATGAGCTTTAAAATGTTAATGTGGAAATGATAACCACCCGCTAATGGAAATTCAATGGCCGATTTCTACCAGTTTGATTGGCTTTAAAGGAGGACAAGATTGAAAGCACTCATATTTTTATCCAGTTTGACTGCTATTGGGAGCTCTATATTAGGGCGATGGTTAGGGATGCTGGATGATTCTTATTCTGTTGGCGATGCTTGGTTTATAGGTGTTTTAGCTGGATTGATTTCACTTCTAATATTGATTGACAGTCAAACGATGACAAAGAATTACATAGTAAGTTTAAGTACGATACTAGGCATTCTGGGAGTGGGATTGATATATTTTCCAGCTGCATTCATCAACATATTATTAAGTATTACACTGGATAAACAAAAGAAAGAAGACCTTCATGTAAGATGAAAGAAATTTCATTTAATTCTTAGGAGGGAAAGTGTATGGATTTACCTCTATGGGCTTAAATCATATTTGCAATCACAGGTGCGGCAGGTTTCATAAGTTTAATGTGGTTCAGTTTTTTTGCTGACAAAATAGAAAAGTAAAGCGATTTTATAAAAATGTAAACTATTTTATATGAAAGGGATAACATTGCTTATTTAAGTTTACATAATAAAATTATTTCAAACTGATACTAAAAATAACTAATTGATCTATGTACTAAATATTCATAATTACTAGAAGGATTGGCACCTAAGGAACAAAGCTAGTTGACAAGTTCTTGCTAGAGAATTTCAATCACTACATATGATTTTCTGCATCAAGAAGCTCAGCTGAATTATTTTTAGGTGAATTTACTAATGATGAAACCTGGTATGCTTCCATGTCATCAGCATCATAAGGCAGCAGCAAACTTTGCAGATAATCAGGGTTTGTATTTTTGGGGTTAAGCCACTCCTTTTCATGATCATGGGCCAATATAACCGGCATTCGGTCGTGTATATCTTTCATGAACTCATTAGGCTCAGTTGTTATGATGGTGCAGGTATAAAGAGGATCTCCTTGATGTGTGCTCCACTTTTCATATAAGCCAGCAAACGCAAAAAGAGCAGATGATTTCAATTTGATCCGCATTGGGATTTTGGTTTTGGAATCAAGCCGTTTCCATTCATAAAAACTGTCTGCTGGTATGATGCAGCGTTTGCTGACAAGCGGTCTTCGAAAGGCAGGTTTCTCGGTAATTGTTTCGGCTCGAGCATTGATCATTTTATAACCGATCTTTTCATCTTTTGCCCAAGGTGGAATAAGTCCCCATCTAAGCTTGCCTAAGCGATTATTTGATCCATCATTGATGATCGCAAGGATGTTTTGTGATGGTGCGGCATTATAGCTTGGCTGGTATTCATCTTTAGGAAAAAATTGATCGATGTCAAACTGGTCAATAATATCATCAAATGCAGAGAACAAAGTAAACCTGCCGCACATATCCATCATCCTTTTTAGGGGTTTTTGAATAGTGTGTGGGACGAAAGTTCATTTAATACAGGTTCAGAACAATGATTTCTTTTTACTTGCGATAAACTGGTATAATAAGAAAGCCATTTAAGAAGTTATTGTGGAAAAAAACATATGCTTTTTGGTTGGACCGATGTTGGATCTTGATGGAGTTACAAGGATCGCTTAAAAATAGCCTATAAGTATAAAAAGAGGCACAGCGTTTTTAACGCAGGGCCTCTTTTATATCAGTAGCCAAATACCAGAGTTGTACTTTGTGATCCGGCATATTTCGTGACAAATTCCTTTGTATATTCCGGCGATTGGACACGATAGCTATAGTTTGACCCGGGATTCCAAGAAGTCAGCGGAGAGGTTTGCTTGTTGAGTGATGGATAGCTGCCTATGTCTTTGAAATAACCAGTGCCCTTGTCGTCAAGGATGCCGCCTTTTTCACTGCCTTTCCCAAAGTAATTATATTCGGAATATATTTTTGCTTTTGTAGCAATTGTAATCGCCTGGTTAAAATTGTTGCTGTAATTGTTTTTAACATGAAAGTAACCGTATCTCATCAGACCTGGGCCTCTAACATACAAGTTCTCAAAATAATTATTGGCGATTGTCATGTGAGGGTAGCCGTCATATTGATGCTGAGAATCATCCGGGTATCCTAAAATCAAACCGTATTTATGATTCGCAAATTTTGAGTTGCTGATCGTGATATAATCTGCAGATTTTCCGATATACAGGAGTTTGTCCAAATCACTTCCGCTTGCACTATAGCTATGTCCTGAGAATGTGACGTGATCAATCCAATAGTTCATACCGGAATCTAAATAAAGCTGGATATCATTATTTCCGTTAATTTGCGGACTGTGTTCAAACGTTAAATTTTGAAAAATGACATTTCCAGAAGCTGATGAAGTTGTTAAATAAATATTTTTCAGCGTTTTTTTCGCGTAAGAGCCCACGAGTGTTTTATTTGAGCCAATGGTAACTGTTGTTTTCGCAGATGCGGAAAGATCATTTTGAAGCACTAAAATTTTCGGAGTGGATCCTCCTAGATGGGTTTTTAAATCATTTACGCTTTGAATGTAAACAATCTGCCCGTTTTTTCCACCCGTTGTGCCCGTTTTAGAAATGCCTTTTTCATTTTTGGCATTTCCGGCAAAACCTAAAAGGCCATTTGTTGAGGTATTCGGAAAATCGACTGCACCTAATGCTTTTCCAGGCAAGAGAACCAAAAACAAACTAAAGACGGTGAACCATAAACAAAGTCGTTTCATCATAATATGCTTCCTTTCAATTTTAATAATTTCCTTGCGGGGATTATTATTACAGTTAATGGAAAGGAATGATAGGTTCTATCTTCCTAATTAATGTTGGGTTACTTAAAAAATACAGATTGCGCCAAAAGACATACTAACAATTAAAATAAAAGAAAGGATTGATACACCGTTGACTGCAGCAGCTTATCGAAACACCTTGCTATCACTTTTATGTTTAACAGCTGGAATCGTGGATGTAATCGGGTATTTAAGCCTGGGACATGTGTTCACAGCTAATATGACTGGAAACATTGTATTATTGGGGTTAGCTATCGGCAAATCCATTCAGGTCACTGTTTTTAATTCCTTGACTGCGCTAATCGGATTTATATGCGGCGTGATCATTGCCACATTGATGGTAGGGAAGGCGGAAAATACCCTTTGGCCTTCTGCTGTGACAAAAGCCCTCGCACTTGAAGCATTCATTTTGTTTGTCTTTGCTTGTCTTTCCTTTTACCGGGCATTTGTTCCTGTGCACATTCTAATTATACTCATGAGCATTTCTATGGGGATTCAAACTACAGCAGCAAAAAAACTGGGGATCGCAGGTATTTCTTCAACTGTGTTGACCGGCACTTTGGCTTCTCTTTTAGAGGATATATCCGGCCGTTTGTTTTTTAAGAAGCAGAAGAAGACTTTCTTAAGAGATACTGTGTTAAGAGCACTGGCTATTATTTTATATTGTGTGGGGGCTATTATTGTTGCTCTGGCTGAGCCTGATTTTTATCACTTCATTATTTGGGTTCCGATTGTGCTGATATTTGGCATTATGATGACAGCTAAGTGGAAACTGAGCGGGGAAAAATAGCTTATCCTGTATAGCTGTTATCAGGCCAACAGCCTGTCTCATTTCGTTATTGTTATGCGAATTTTGAGAGGGAAAAATAAGACATTCGGCTGAAGTGCACATTCGTTCATTTGTATTGCCTTTTTCATAAGTACGCTACATTTGATATATGAATGATAGTGAATTTGCCTTAAAATCATCTATGAATCTATTTCCTCTTTCAAACCAGATGGATTGAGTCTTATAATGATAATGATTCTCATTTGAAGTCTGGTTTGAGGAGGACCAATATGAAAAAGATCATGAGTGCATTTGTTGGTATGGTTTTGTTGACGATCTTCTGTTTTTCCCCGCAAGCTTCGGCAGCATATGACGACCTGCATGAAGGTTATGCAACGTATACAGGGTCAGGTTATTCAGGAGGAGCTTTCCTGCTGGATCCCATTCCTTCCGATATGGAGATTACTGCAATAAATCCGGCGGATCTCAATTACGGTGGAGTAAAAGCGGCACTTGCCGGCTCTTATTTGGAAGTTGAAGGGCCAAAAGGGAAAACAACCGTATATGTTACTGATCTTTATCCCGAAGGCGCTCGGGGAGCTCTTGATCTGTCACCTAATGCCTTCCGTAAAATCGGCAATATGAAAGACGGAAAAATCAATATTAAATGGCGTGTTGTCAAAGCCCCAATCACCGGCAATTTCACGTACCGGATCAAAGAAGGCAGCAGCAGGTGGTGGGCAGCAATCCAAGTCAGAAATCACAAGTATCCTGTGATGAAAATGGAATATGAAAAGGATGGTAAGTGGATCAACATGGAGAAAATGGACTATAACCATTTTGTGAGTACAAATTTAGGGACAGGCTCTCTCAAAGTCAAAATGACTGACATCCGCGGAAAAGTTGTGAAAGACACCATTCCAAAGCTGCCTGAAAGCGGAACGTCCAAAGCCTATACAGTACCGGGCCATGTTCAGTTTCCTGAATAAAAAATACGAAACAGCGGATCTTTTCCCGCTGTTTTTTCATTGTTCTGTATCTGCATGTAAAAATGTTTTAATCATGTTCAACTGCTCCTGCTTTGGATAACTGGTATACAGCCTGTTTGAAATCCGAATAGGATCTCCGAAAAAATATCTTTCGTAGTGAGTTTGTCTAGTTCCGAATGAACTCATTGTTAAATCCCATGCCAAACGGAAAATTTTCACACGTTCTTCAGCATTTGTATTGGTTGCTTGAAGATATTGGTCAAGATCTTCCCGTATCTCTGAGTCAAATGCATTTTCGGTAGGCAGTGTCACCATTCCGCTAGCTCCAATTAATTGTATGATTTCAGTAAATCGAGGATATAGCTTAGGAATGATCGTACTGATGACTTGAAGAGGAATTAAACAGGGGCGCATATAGCCGAATTCATCTAACTGAGCATCATTTTCCGATTTGTCAATGAGCGCTTTGATTGTTTCCAATCCCACAATGATTTCTGAGAGCTTTTCTTGGATGTGCTGATATTCGGAAACATTAATGGTGTCGACAAGAAGCTGTGCAACACCTAATAGAAATTCAATTTTTATCATTTGCCTAATGACAACCTGGTGAAAGGTAAAGGCATGAAAAGAGCTTTTTGTCATAAAATCTTTAGCTGCTTCCACATTATCGTAAAAAAACACACGATTCCACGGCACTAACACATGATCAAAAACCACAATTGAATCCATTTCTTCATACCTTGAGCTTAAAGGATGATTAAAGGAAGAGTCGCTTAATACAAATGATTCTCTTGTGATGAATTTTACGCCTTTTGTATTAGAAGGGATTGAAAAAGCATAAGCTTCATCTGTTTCAAAGAAAAATTTAGGCGCTGAAAAAACCAAGATTTCATCGGTCAGCCCGCCTTGTGTTGCAAGCAGTCGTGCGCCATGAATCATTAAACCTTTTTCGGTTCTATCAATGACTTTAGCAGATATCGGTTTTTCACTTAGCCCAAAATAGGACTGTGACCGGTTCACTTGCGGAGTAATGAATGTATGGGTAAAGGAAAGGTCATGCTTAGCAGCTTGTTCATACATATCTAGTATATGTTCAGGAAAGCAATTCTCTTTATCTTTGAGAAGCTCCGCTGACGAAGCAAAGCTCATCATAACCGTATTCATGTAATCCGGACTTCTCCCCATCATTCCGTGAGTATGTCTAGCCCAATGTTCAATCATGTTCCTTCTTTTTTTTAAATCATTTTTGGTTTTAGGCTGGAGATAGGAAATGCCGATTCGATCATCATCTCCAGGAAGGCAATAAGTCATTTCATGTATTAACTCATCCTTTGTTTGCAATTCATAAAGTGAGCTTTTTGTTTTGATTATTCCTTTAAATGCAGGATGCTCAGAAATGTTACCCTTTATTTTTTCGCCATCATACCATATTTCGTTTTCTAGTTTATTCAATCGGTCAATGAATTCTTTACCATTGATGATCCCCATTAAAGTTCGCTCCTTCATATTATGCTGCGTATTGTATTATATTTTCGAGAAAACAGCCGGTTCAGCCAATTTGAGGTGGGAAAAGCCTTTTTTGTATGCCTAATAGAAAATGAGAAGAGTGACTTATACGACAAAAAACAGCCAATTTTTCTTGAAGCCTTTCTGAAGATTCAGAGCCGTAAAGAATTTGCTTATTCATATGAAAATAGCACTATAAAACTTGATAACACGTGTCGATATTATGGACATGAGCGTAAGCGAATTGGATTCAAACGCGCTTGAACATATTTTATTTCAGCCATTACATTGTGCGGAAAGGGAAAACGACACATGAAAGTGAAAACAAAATTGCTGGGGATTATATCAATATTAGTTGTTTCAATTATTGGAATTGGAGGCTCCTCAGTATTTATGATTTCTTCTACTGTGAAAAAGAATGAAGAACTTAAAGACAAAATGGAATTCCAAAAAGAGATAAAACACATCCAATATGAATTGACCGGGTTATCAAATGATGAAAGAGGCTTCTTGATTACCGGAGACAAAAAATACGACGAGGGTATGAAGGAAAAAGCAGACGATGTCTTAAAGAGTCTTGACCGGGTTAATGACTTGATTGATGAAGAGAGATATCAATCAAATATCGAAGACATTAAGACAAGTTTTACTCAGTATAGAGCTTTGAATCAGCAAGTAGTAACAGCCTACTCTTCAAATCCGAAAAAAGCAGAAACCATCCATTTTGGAGAAGAAAGAACACTAAGAAAAGAAGGCGTAGACCCGGCTGTCAATAAGCTGTCTGATCGCCTGGATCAAGAGGTGGAGGATCTAAAAGATGAAATACGAGGCAATGGGAAAATGAGTCAATGGCTCATCATCATTGTCACCGGGATATCAGTTATATTAGGCGTTGTTTTAAGCATAATGCTGTTAAAGTCCATAATGGTGCCCCTAAGAAGTATAAATAAGCAGCTGGAGGAAATTGCACACGGCGACGCTGATTTAACCAAAAAAGTCATTGTGAAAAATAAAGATGAATTTGGCCAGCTTGCCCAATCGTTTAATTCTTTTACTCATTCATTAACTCAAATTGTGAAGCAGATCAGCAGCTCATCTGAACAAGTTGCCGCTTCCTCCGAAGAATTATCGGCAAGCGCAGAAGAATCGAAATCAACATCTGAACATATTTCAAGAGCCATGCAGATGGCTGCCGAAAGCAATGTGAAGCAAAGCTCAATGACAGAAAAGAGTGCGGAATCCATTACTGAATTATTAGACAGTATATCATCAGTCGCTTCAAATACAGGGAACATAGCGGATCTTTCTTCTTCGATGAGAGACAAGGCTGAAATAGGCTCTAAGTCCGTCAACAAGATGTTAGATCAGATGAAATTCATTGATAAGTCTGTAGATTCAGCCGGCAATGGATTGCAAACATTGGTAGCGAGCACAGCAGAAATCAGCGATATCTCTTCGCTTATCACGACGATTTCAGAGCAGACAAATTTGTTGGCACTAAATGCAGCGATCGAGGCGGCCAGAGCCGGAGAGCAAGGAAAAGGATTTGCTGTGGTGGCAGAAGAAGTTCGGAAGTTGGCGGATGAAACAAATAAATCTGCAAACCACATCCAATCGGTGGTAGCGACCATCCAAAATGAATCGATAGAAACGGTAAACAATATTAAGGTTGTTCAAGAAAATGTGAGCTCAGGCATTGTTCTTTCTCAAGAGGCAACAGGAAATTTCAATGAAATACTGAACCTTGTGGAACAGGTCACTTCTCAAATACAAGAAGTCGCAGCGGCAACTCAACAGCTTACATCAGGCGTTGAAGTGATTCAGCACACAGTTCATACATTGGCCGTTGGAACAAAAGAAACGTCTGCAAATACAGAAGCGGTTGCAAATTCATCACAGGAACAGCTTCATTCAATGGGGGAAATCTCCTATGCCGCAGAATCTCTATCTCAGTTGGCAGAAGAACTTCAAACCGTCATTAATCGTTTTAAATATTAAACAGGCTACTTACGTGCAACCCCCATCTTATTCGGTGGGGGTTTGCTACTTTTACTGTGGTGTTTCTACAAACAGAGCTAACTGACCTTTTAAGTTAGCTCCGTTTGTATGGCTAGTCCAAATTTTGATCGATCGTCCCTTCAAAATAGTCATCGCTGACCTGTTCATGAGTTTCAGCCAATCCTTTTTCTAATTGCGTGCTTCCTTTATAATCTGAGGGCTCAAAGTATTTCCCGGCAACATCTGTTGTGTCATTTTTGTTTTCTTTGTTATGAGTTTGTGTTTCAGTGTTTACACTTTCTGTCTCAGTATTGCTGCTTATAGATTGCTGAAAATCATATTCCTTGTCTAATGAAGAAAATCTTTTATAATCATCAGGTCTGTCGGCTCCATTTTTTTGAGTCACTTTTCTTCCTCCAGATTATTGATATTTTAGTGCGGGTAAGAACTTATTTCGTTCTTTTAGGCTCAGAACCATGTTTTTTAGGATTATCTGCTTTAAAAGCGGTTTCAGTCTCATGGTCATTTCTCATTTGTTCAATACTTGAATTTTGAATTCCCTTTTTACTCATTGGTTTCACTCCTTTACGAAAAGTGTTGAATATCAACTCTTCTTATTTTGTCTGTTGATCAGGTATTCATGCACTTTTTTCATTCGCGCTTTGGCCAATCAGGAGAGGCATTTTCATGCCAGTCGTATTATTTAATAAAAAGTCGTATTTTTGAAACTTTTTATCATCGCATTGTTGGGGAAGACATCTCGATAAAAGAAATACAAAGGTTGTGAATTTATACTAACAGCACTGTGAATAAATCAAACAAGGGGGGGGAAAATGAAAAAAAGCGCATCATATTATTTAATGACATTAGGGCTATCCAGCCTTACATTTGGTTTGTTTTTAGGGTTTTATTCTTTCGTTATGTATGGCGATATGATAATTGCATTGTTTACGGCAGCAATTGCTTTGTTATACGGTTTTGTGGTGTATGGCCTTTTTGCTGTTCCGCTTCAAATGAAGTTGCAGAAAAAAGCGAGAACATTCAATGTCATGTACCTATTGATTTACAGTGTGGTTTCTTTTATCGCAGCTTTCCTGTTTTTTGTTATCAATGAACCTGCATCAATAGCATGGACATTGCAATCGTACTTTTATTATATGTTAAGTATTGCGGCTGCAGTGATTTACTGGTTATGGGATTCTCTGATCCTTTATAAACGTACAGCTTCCGGTATATAGGCTGAATTTTACCAATCGGAGAAATATGGAGGTTCAATAAAAATTCAGGGTATTGCACTAACATTGCTGCGTGAATCTAAAAGCTTTAGGTTTCATATTTTTTTAAAAAAATCCTCCGCGGATAAAGGCGCAGTATGGGGACATAATGAGAGCACACATTCGAACCGAATAGGTTTTCTAAGTGTTTTACGATACATACGTTCATCAAGATCATCACATCATCGGAATATAAAAACTATTGTTGTGGAACGGGCATCTCGAGCCGTTTGAGGAAAGAACATAGATGGTGGTTTATCGTTTTATCAGCGCTTATAGAACAAAGTTTTGGTGGCGGTCAATCCATACAGCTAAACAGAGGAGAGCGTGACAATGAATCTCGCTCTCCTCAGATTTGTTTTATTCACCCTGATGTTTTTCAACTAATGTGAATGTCCAATCTTTTAACATATGTTTCTGTACATATTTTTTTCCGTTTATTTCGATGTAAGGCAGGTCTGCCATGTCTCCAGCTAACTGTTTTGCTTCAGACGTTGTTATTCCTAAAAAAAGTTCGATGTAAAAGTAAATATCCCGTTCTTTTATAAGCAAGATATCATTTTGTTCACTACCTTTTGTATGGTTCATCTGCTTTAAGCCTTCACCGATAAAATATCCAGCCAAAGCAATACCAATTCCTAAAAAAACGTCCATGTGTATGCCTCCATTATGTCGATGTTATGTTATACGGGCTTGGCATACTCCGGGTTTCATTATTTTTCAAACCTTTTCAATCTGTACACGGCCTGAAAAAAAGGTGGCGCCGCCGCCCATATCGGACAATCGGTCTGGGGTTAGCGCGTTTACAAGCTGTTTTTTTCCTTGTTCATCCGCCCATAATCCTTGGCTGACAACGACACCTGGCAGTACTTGTTCTCCAACTGCAGCGGTCAGCTGGCATTCTCCCCGGCTGTTCCAAATTCGTACAGGTGCCCCATCAACGATTCCGTGTTCTTCAGCATCTTTTGTGTTGATAAAGAGCTTTGGCGTCTTTTCAAGTTTGATGTGTTTTTCATTATTGGAAAATGTTGAGTTTAAGAAATTATGGTTTGGCCCCGGAACATACATAAACGGATGTTCATTATCGGTTACAAGAGGTGTATATGTCGGTAAAGCCGGGAAGCCGTCTTGTTTCATTTTTTCTGAATATAATTCTATTTTTCCGCTTGGCGTTGGAAGTTCGCCCGGAAACAGTGGCTTTTCGCGTTTCGCTTTCATAAATGAATGCTTAGCAAGTGCATCGTAATCAATCTCTGCCAAATGCGGATTATCTGGATGGTCAAGCGCCTGGCGGATTAATTCTTCATCTGAATCTTTAAGCTCCTGGTCTGTGAATCCCATGGCTTCAGCCAGTAATCGGAACACCTCAGTGTTAGACTTGCTTTCCCCATATCTCTTGATCACCGGCTGCTGAAGCTGAATGTAATGGTGCCAGTAGGAGGT
This sequence comes from Bacillus sp. FSL L8-0358, assembly GCF_038593095.1. Taxonomy (NCBI): domain Bacteria; kingdom Bacillati; phylum Bacillota; class Bacilli; order Caryophanales; family Bacillaceae; genus Bacillus; species Bacillus sp. FSL L8-0358. The sequence goes on along the minus strand of NZ_CP151962.1, from coordinate 2,045,151 downwards.
GTAAAAATCAGTATTTTCAAAAGCGGATGTTGCAGGCAGTACAATGTCCGCATATGCAGCCGTTTCCGTTAAAAACAAATCATGAACCACAGTAAACAAGTCTTCCCGCAGCAAGCCCTGTCTGACCTTGTTTGCTTCCGGCGCAACGACGGCCGGGTTTGTTCCGTAAATAAAAAGAGAGCGAATCGGCGGGTCTGTTTCCAAAAGCACCTTGCCAAGCTGATTCATATTAAACGACCTCGGTGTGCGCCCTTGCAATAAGTCGGGCCGCTGCAAGGCATTTGTGTTATATTCTAAAATTCCGCTGTTATGCTTAATTGCGCCGCCCCCTGTGTGCAGCCATTGGCCGGTGATCGCCGGAAGACAGGCAATCGTCCTTACAATCATCCCGCCGTTATCGTGATGCTGGGGTCCGTTTCCGATTCTGATAAAAGAAGGGGAGGTTTCCCCGTACATTTTTGCCAGTCGGTAAATATCTTCGGTACTGACACCGGTGATCGTCGATACCTTTTCAGGATCATATTGTTTCACGTGTTCACGGAGCTCTTCATAGCCAACCGTGTACTCGGAAAGAAATGCTTCATCATGAAGGTTTTCTTTAAATAAAATGTGCATGATGCCAAGAGCAAGTGCACTGTCTGTTCCCGGCTTTATTGGAATAAACCAATCTGCGAGACGTCCTGTTTGATTTTTATGCACATCGATCACGACAATTTTGGCACCTTGTTTTCGCGCTTTTTGGGCGATCGTAATTTGGTGCATGTTTGTGCTGACCGCATTGATTCCCCAAAAAATAAATAGTTTTGTATGAATAGTTTCCTCAGGATCGATTCCCGCGCTTATGCCCATTGTATATTTATAGCCTTCAGATCCCGCTTTGCTGCAAATCGTCCGTTCAAGCTGGCTTGACCCCATGCGGTAAAAAAAGCGGCGGTCCATTCCTTCAGCTGTCAATTTCCCCATGTTTCCGTAAAAGCTGTAAGGAAGTATGCTTTCAGCTCCCTCTTCATCAATCAGCTGTTTCCAGCGGGAGGTGATCGTATCGATTGCCTCTTCCCAGGAAATCGGTTCAAATATCGCTTGGCCTTTCGCACCTGTTCGTTTGAGCGGTGTAGTCAGCCGCTTTTCATCATAGATGCGCTCCGTCATATTCCGGACTTTGTTGCATATGTTTCCAGCTGTGACAGGATGATCAGGGTCTCCTTGCACTTTTACGATTTTCCCGTCTTTTTTATGTATTAACAATCCGCACTGATCCGGGCAGTCCAGCGAGCAAACGGATTTGAAAATGCCGTTTTGTTGTGTGGCAAAAGATTTCATGGCCCAGTTCCTCTCTCTAGTTAGATATTTTGTAAGAATTATAACATTTCCGATGATAACGTCAATTCTGAAAAAAAGAGATTGACATCAATATGAGACTTCTTTATGATAAACGTATTCTTTATTCTGAAAATTACATACTCAACATTTTCTATCCAGAGAGGTGGAGGGACTGGCCCTATGAAACCTCGGCAACATTATTGTGCCAATTCCAGCAAGCGACAGCTTGAAAGATAGGAAAGCAAGGTTTATACCGGCGTCTGCCTGTAACAGAGCGCGCCTATATATGAATCTCTTTCCATCTTCGGAAAGAGATTTTTTTATGAAAAATACGATGAAAAGGATGTTTTGCACCATGACGGTTTTGGTTACAGCACCGTACAACGAAGAAGGACGAAAAGAGCTAGAAAACTTGTTTGGCTCAGTTGCTTATCAATCTTGGAAGGAACAAGGCCGGGCATATCGGGAAGATGAACTCATTCAGCTGCTAAAAGCAACAAATGCGACAGGCTTGATTACTGAGCTTGATCAGGTAACAGACAGCGTATTTGCTTCTGTTCCCGAACTTTCATTTGTCGGTGTTTGCAGGGGAATGCCCTCCAATGTGGATGTGGCAGCTGCCTCAAAAAGAGGCATACCTGTTTTTTATACACCAGGGCGGAATGCACAAGCCGTTGCTGAAATGTTTATTGGAAATGTGATTACCTTTCTCCGCCATACCAGCGTCTCGAATCAATGGCTGAAGGATGGAAAGTGGGACAGTGATTACCTACAGGCTTATGTCAAATTTAAAGGAAATGAATTATCAGGAAAAACGGTTGGCATGATTGGGTTCGGGGCGGTTGGTCAAAGGATTGCAAAACTGCTGACTGCGTTTGACTGTAAAATAAAGTATTACGATCCATACATTCAAGACGATCATCCGCTGTATGAAAAAGTATCTCTTAAAACGGTGTATTCAGACAGTGATATCGTTTCTGTCCATCTGCCTCGTACTGAGGAAACACTTGGACTTATTGATCGGAAGTATTTTGATCTGATGAAACAGAGTGCGATTTTCGTCAATACTTCAAGAGCAGTTGTTGTAAACCGTGAAGATCTTTTATCTGTATTAAAAGAACATAAAATCAGAGGTGCGATATTAGACGTTTTTTATCATGAACCTCCAGAGGAATCAGATTATGAATTGATTTCATTGCCTAATGTTCTGGCAACACCGCATCTCGCTGGAGCAACATTTGAAGTGGAGGATCATCACGTGACGATACTGAATAAAGCCCTCAAAAAGTGGAAGGGTGAGAAAACTCTTAATATTCCGACAGTGTATAACAAGGACGAACTGAAAACAGGGGGATAAGAAAGGAGGCTAAGAGAATGAAAAAACAAAAAGGCTATCTCGTTTTTGATATTGGCACAGGCAATGCGAGGGTAGCGGTCGTGAGTGTAACTGGCAGTGTTCTAACAGTTGAACGGGAGGACATTGTGTATTCCACAGAGACGCTTTACCCGGACAGCCGTTATTTTTCTCCTCAGGTGCTGTGGAAGCAGGTGATGAATTTGGCAAAACGTGCGCTATCCCGTTCGCATGATATTGACATCATTGGTTTGACATCGACGAGCCAAAGACAGGGAATTGTTCTGATCGATCAAAACGGCAATCCTTTTCTCGGGTTGCCGAACATCGATAATCGCGGTCGAGAGTGGGAGGCGAGCATTCCCGATCGGGAAGAGATATACAGCCGCACAGGCCGCCTGCCAACCGCACTTTTTTCTGCGCTCAAGCTTTATGGATTAAAACAGCGCCAGCCCTCTTTATGGGAAAAGACTGCAAGCTTTACAAGCATCAGTGATTGGGTGACGTACCAACTGAGCGGAATATTAACATATGAACCATCACAGGCAACAGAAACCCTGTTGTTTGATGTGAAGCAAAACACTTGGTCAGAAGAGATGTGCGATATATTTGGCTTTTCTCCATCTATCCTTCCGCCTCTTGTTAGAGCGGGGACAGCAATTGGAACGATAGCAAATGAATATGCATCCGAATTAGGCCTTTCAATAAATGCTAAGGTTATAGCAGGGGGCGGGGATACACAGCTGGCTGTCAAAAGCACCGGAGCTGGACTTGAGGACATTGTCATTGTATCAGGGACAACAACGCCAATAACCAAAATTACTGCGAATCATAGCGACACAAAACATAAAACCTGGCTGAACTGTCACACAGATCAAGGGCATTGGCTTGTGGAAACGAATCCGGGAATTACCGGCTTGAATTATCAAAAATTAAAACAGATTTTTTATCCGAATGAAACGTACGAAGTAATGGAGGAGGAGATTTCTGCACTTGCAAAAGAAGACCATGCATGTGTAGCGGTTCTCGGCTCTTATTTATCGGCTGAAAAGAATGCGTTAACGAGAGGCGCTTTTCTTTTTGATGCCCCGCTGTCAGCACATTTAAAGAGGGCACATTTTGTACGTGCAGCGCTAGAAGAGATCGCATTTTCAATCAAATGGAACTTTGACATTTTAACAGAGGTTACTCCGTTTGAACGTGACTATGTTTGGGTGTGCGGAGGGGGATTCCAAAGCAAAGCGCTCACTCAATATATCGCGGACCTTCTTCAAAAAAAGGTCTATGTCCAAGAGGGATATCATCAGGCATCTGTTGTTGGAGCTGCAGTCATTTGCAATGAAACCTTTCAATTAACGGAGGAGATGTCAGCAAATGTCCGGGTGATCGAACCGAAGGACTGTCAGACAGAATTGGCTTTATATGAGAAATGGAAGCGAACACAGCGCTTTTTTTCAGGTTCAGAAAGCAAAGTATTAATTTAAGGCGGCATTTCTGCTGTTTTGAGGAATCATTTAATTTTCAACTTTAATAAGGTAATACGGTAATTGATTGATATGAGCATCTAAGGAGGAGACAGATATGTTGGATAAAATAGGAATACCGAAGCGGCTTGCCTGGGGATTTTTAGGGGTTGTTTTGTTTATGATGGGAGATGGCCTTGAACAAGGCTGGCTCAGTCCTTTTTTGATCGAAAACGGGCTCACCATTCAGCAGTCCGCTTCCATTTTTAGTATATATGGAATTGCGCTTGCCATAGCTTCCTGGTTTTCGGGTGTATGTCTCGAAGCATTTGGCGCAAAACGAACGATGTTTATGGGGCTGTTGTTTTATGTGATCGGTACAGCTGCTTTTATCGTATTTGGATTTGAACAGCTGAACCTGCCAGTGATGTATGTGACTTACTTCGTAAAAGGGTTAGGTTACCCGCTTTTTGCTTATTCTTTCTTGACATGGGTCATTTACAGAACACCGCAAAGCAAACTGAGCACTGCTGTCGGCTGGTTTTGGATTGCATATTGCCTCGGCATGTTTGTGTTCGGCGCTTGGTACTCAAGCTACGCGATCAAAGCGTTCGGTTATTTGAATACGCTTTGGAGCTCTATTTTCTGGGTATGTCTCGGTGCATTTTTTGCATTGTTTATCAATAAAGACCGTTTTGAAAAGAAGAAAAGAAAAAGATCAGAAACAGCCGAGGAGCTTTTAAAAGGGGTTACGATTCTATTTACAAATCCGCGCGTGCTTACAGGCGGAATCATCAGAATCATCAACAGCATTGGTACATACGGTTTTCCAGTCTTTTTGCCGATGCACATGGCCCAGCATGGAATTTCAACCAATGTGTGGCTGCAAATTTGGGGAACGATTTTCCTGGGGAACATTGTGTTTAACCTTATCTTTGGTATTGTCGGCGATAAATTCGGCTGGAAAAATACTGTTATTTGGTTCGGCGGAGTCGGCTGCGGCATTTTCACCCTCTTATTATACTACGCACCTGTTTTCTCCGGCGGAAGCTTAGCGGTTGTCAGCGTAATCGGCTTTATTTGGGGCGGTTTGCTGGCAGGCTATGTGCCTATTGGTGCAATTGTGCCGACGGTGGCAGGAAAAGATAAAGGGGCAGCCATGTCTGTATTGAATTTGGCTGCAGGTTTATCAGCGTTTGTCGGCCCCGCACTCGCTTGGCTGTTCATCGGTCTCGTCGGCGCGCAAGGCGTGGTCTGGATCTTTGCGGCCCTTTACCTTGCAAGTGCGGTCTTGACAAAATGTATTCATATACCTGAGGAAAAAGCAGTTAAGGAGGAAACATCTCCTCAATATGCATCTTAAGTAGAAAGCGCCCTGTTTGAGGGCGTTTTTTATCTTTTCAAAGGAAAAGGGATGTGCGCACAGACCAAGAGAATGCCGTCATTCTCTTGGTTTCACAATAGAGTACACATTTGTATCATATGGAGTCCCATTTTGATACATGTACTGTCTTAAAACGCCTTCTTTTTGAAAACCCATTTTTAGAAGCAGACGATTTGATGCTTCATTAGCGGTAAATACAACTGCGCCAATACGCGTCAGTCCAAGGGCAGAAAATCCGTAAGATACGACCTTTGAAATGACTTCTGATGCAAATCCGTTTCGCCAATGCTCGGGGATGATTTCATAACCGATTTCCGCGCGCCTATGCTTTTGGGCCAGAGCGTGAAAGCCAATTGTTCCGATCAGTTCTTTAGTGTCCCGTCTTTCAATTCCCCACCGTATACCGCGTTTTTCTTGATAGAGGGCCGCAAACGTTTGAATCATTGAAATAGCCTGTTCTATAGATTCCATGTTTTCAAGCCCATAATAGCGTGTCACCTCATCGTTTGAGAAACAAGCAAAAATGGCTTCCGCGTCCTGATCTGTGATTTGCCTAAGTATAAGCCGATCCGTTTCTAATATAGGAAACATTCAACCACTCCCCACGTTTGTGTTTTTGTTTATCATATCCCTTTTATTTCCTCTTTTCTATAGCGAAATCAACCAATGCAGCAAAGGAACGAATTTGTGTTTCTAGTTGCTCTTTGTTTTTGCTGAATTGTTTCAAACGATGGACGTTCGCGCCTGATGGATGGGGAAAGCCGTTAAGGCAAATCAAATTCTGGAGGCTGTGCTGTCTGATCAATGTTTCACACACTGTTTCGGCCGCTTTTCCTAACGGAATGAGAAGAGCTGGTCCCGTCACATGGTTAAGCTCCGCAGGGAAGTGCCCAAAAGCATAAGTGCTTAGAATAGGAGAATGAGTGATAGCCGGTTTGTATCCGGTATAGTTTTTTTGCTGGATAAAGACAGGATATTTAATAACGGAAGTTGTATGGAGCATATGTCGTAATTCTCCAAAAAGCTTTGCGGCGCTTTGAATGCCAAAAGCTTGCGGCAGCCCGCATAAATCCAGCATGGTGATAAGGTTATGTCTCATCGACCCGGAGAAACCCGCTGCTATTTTTGTATCTACCGCCATTTGCTCAAGAGTGCGGCCTTGCCGCAGACTTTCGACTGCTGTTTCGTACGCTGTTTTCATCTGGGAAAAACCCGGCGTGATCCCGGCAATCACAATCGTAGCAGTCCGATTGATATATTCATTATGAGGTGAATAGTAGATGTCAAGTTCATTTTCTTGATGGAGATGGAATGGAGAAATAAGTAAATCCGACTTTGTAAGTGAAGAGGGAAGAGAATGTAGTTTTTCTGCGAACTCCTTTAAGCAACTGTGGTTTACAATCATGCGAAAGCCTCCTCAAAAAATGATATCCCATTGTCCATTCTGATCGAAACAACGGGATATCATTCATCATGACCTGCTATTTAAATGGCCAGCCTGCCACACCTCTTTAACAGCTTTAGGAACTTCTTTTACTTCAGCTGCGGTCTGCTGAAACGCGGATTTTTTCATTTGGACATCCTGCTGCATCTTCTTTTGTTTTTGCGTCAGCAGCTCTGTTTCTGTTTTTAATCCTTCGATTTGTTTTTGCATAGCCTGCGTAACAGAGGAAAGCTCCTTTAGTGCAGGGTCCATTTTTTTCTTGTTTTGAATCACGGTAACTCCTAAGAAGATAATAGAAACTGCTAATACTGCAAGACTGATATAAACTATAATCATATGTTCACTCCTTTTCTTATGTCATTACCCTGTATCCGTTTTTTTAATCAGAAGAAATGATATTTACACAGTTCGTTTGATTTGCGTATTGGATGTATTGTACTTATAATGTGATATCGTACATATGTAAACAAAGAAAGGGTGCTTCAATTGCAAAATTTACAACATAAAACTGCACTAATCACAGGCGGAGGCAGAGGAATTGGCCGCGCTACTGCTTTGGCGCTTGCCAAAGAAGGCGTGAATATCGGGTTAATTGGCCGGACTTCCGCTAATGTAGAAAAAGTGGCTGAAGAAGTTAAAGCGCTTGGTGTAAAAGCTGCATTTGCTGCTGCAGATGTAAAAGATGCCGATCAGGTTAACCAAGCTGTAGCTCAAGTGAAGGAACAGCTTGGTGATATCGATATTCTCATTAATAATGCCGGCATCAGCAAATTTGGCGGTTTCTTAGATCTGTCAGCCGATGAGTGGGAAGATATTATTCAAGTCAACCTAATGGGTGTGTACCATGTGACTCGCGCGGTGCTTCCGGAAATGATCGAACGCAAAGCCGGAGACATCATTAATATTTCGTCTACAGCGGGTCAAAGAGGAGCTGCTGTAACAAGTGCTTACAGCGCTTCTAAATTTGCCGTTCTCGGGTTAACAGAGTCTCTTATGCAAGAAGTGAGAAAACATAATATCAGAGTTAGCGCGTTAACGCCGAGCACTGTTGCTAGTGATATGTCTATCGAATTGAACTTAACAGACGGTAATCCTGAAAAAGTGATGCAGCCTGAGGATCTTGCTGAGTACATGGTGGCACAATTGAAATTAGATCCTCGTATTTTCATCAAAACAGCGGGATTATGGTCAACAAATCCTTAAAAATGAAAACCTGTCTTTCGACAGGTTTTTTTAGTTGAATGAAATCCGTACCGGTAAAATGCGATATGTAAACCTGACAATCGTTTAAATTGAAGATAGCAGTGAATGCAGGCTATAATAGAACTAAGAAAACTATGTACCAAATGTTCAGTTGGAATTTATTTTTTCCGCTACACCTATAATCAGTAAACATAGAATGATTGGACTATCAGTCTTTAATATAAAGAAGGAAAACATTAAAAGAAAATTGAATATTTAGTACATAGTGTTGTCAGTGACAGAAGAAGGAGTGCATATGATGAAAGAAGAAAAAAGGAGTTCAACAGGCTTTTTAGTGAAACAGCGCGCATTTTTGAAGCTTTATATGATAACGATGACAGAGCAAGAGAGACTCTATGGGTTAAAGCTGCTTGAAGTACTTCGGTCTGAATTTAAAGAGATTGGTTTTAAACCAAATCATACAGAAGTATACCGGTCTTTGCATGAGCTTCTTGATGACGGGATACTAAAACAAATTAAAGTAAAAAAAGAAGGGGCTAAGCTCCAGGAAGTCGTCCTCTATCAATTTAAAGATTACGAAGCTGCCAAGCTATATAAAAAACAGCTGAAGGTAGAGCTGGATCGCTGTAAAAAACTGATTGAAAAAGCTCTCTCAGATAATTTTTAATAGAAACAAACACCCGGCGCAGCAGTGTGAACCGGGTGTTTTCTGCTTTTCATTATACATATTTGTCGAAAAGAAACAATACAAATCAATAATGGCCTTCAAACTTGACATCATTTCCTCACGTGGTAACATTTTAAACGTGTGAAAATGCGAACAAAAAAGCGAACAAAGGAGATGTTACCGATCTTTGATCAAAAGAAAGTAGCCTTTATAGGAGCAGGATCTATGGCGGAAGGAATGATATCAGGTATCGTTCGTGCCAACAAAATCCCGAAACAAAACATCTGCGTTACAAACCGCAGCAATACAGAGCGATTAACTGAACTTGAACTTCAATATGGAATCAAAGGCGCCTTGCCGAACCAACTATGTATTGAAGACATGGATGTGCTCATTTTGGCAATGAAGCCAAAAGACGCCGAAAACGCTCTGTCATCACTAAAATCACGTATTCAACCCCATCAATTAATATTGTCGGTCCTTGCCGGCATAACCACCTCTTTTATTGAACAATCATTGCTTAATGAACAGCCGGTTGTCAGAGTGATGCCCAACACTTCCAGTATGATTGGCGCTTCTGCAACAGCTCTTGCCCTTGGCAAATATGTGTCGGAAGACCTGAAGAAGCTGGCCGAAGCATTGCTCGGATGCATGGGCGAAGTCTATACAATCCAAGAAAATCAAATGGATATATTTACCGGAATTGCAGGCAGCGGCCCCGCGTATTTTTATTATTTAATGGAATTCATTGAAAAGACAGGCGAGGAAGCGGGCCTCGATAAACAGTTATCTCGAAGCATCGGCGCACAGACACTTTTAGGTGCCGCAAAAATGCTCATGGAAACAGGAGAACATCCTGAGATCTTAAGAGATAATATCACGTCAACGAACGGAACGACAGCAGCGGGGCTGCAAGCCTTGAAAAAGAGCGGCGGCGGAGAAGCGATTTCTCAAGCAATAAAGCATGCGGCTAAGCGTTCAAAGGAAATCAGCGAAGATATCGAAAAAACTGCAGCGCCGCTATCAGGAGTGATAAAGTGACGCCTGATACAAGCATGAAAAGAGTCGTTGTGAAGATTGGAAGCAGTTCATTAACAAGCCTCCATGGAGAAATCAGCATTCGAAAATTAGAAGCGTTGGTCGACCAGGTCGTCAAACTCAAAGACGCCGGTTATGAAGTGATTTTGGTTTCCTCAGGCGCAGTGGCGGCGGGATATCGGAAGCTCGGATTTATCCAAAGGCCCGAGAAGCTTCCAGAAAAACAAGCATCAGCTTCAGTCGGCCAGGGATTGCTGATGGAGGCTTATTCAAAGCTGTTTTTGGCACACGGCTATGTCGCATCCCAAATTTTAATTACAAGAAGCGATTTTTCTGATGAATATCGATATAACAATGTCAGGAATACAATGAATGTACTGCTCGAGCGCGGCATCATCCCGATCATAAACGAAAATGACACAGTTACCGTCAATCGGCTCAAGTTTGGCGACAATGATACACTCGCTGCAAAAGTCGCAGGATTGATTGATGCAGATATGCTTGTGATTTTATCAGATATCGACGGATTATATGATGGCAATCCGCGCACAAATCCAGAAGCGAAAAGGATACAGCGGGTGAGTGAAATAACACCTGACATCGAAGCATGCGCAGGTGACACTGGAAGCATCGTTGGCACCGGCGGCATGCGCTCTAAGCTTGATGCGTTTAAAATCGTAATGGCGTCTGGCATTAAAGGTTTCCTAGGTCAGGCAGATGCTGGCGATATTTTATACCACGCCGTTCATGAACAGGCGGAAGGCACCTATTTTGAAGCAGAAGGAACGCTTCCGTTGAATCAAAAGGAGAAATGGATCGCTTTTAATTCCGGTCCGGAAGGTGAAATGTTTTTATCAGATGATTGTTCACGAAAAATAACAAACGGCCAATCGAGTTTATACCTGGACGGTGTACAGAAGATTAAAGGGAAATTCAAAAGCGGTTCAGTTGTTCGGCTGATGGATTCAAAAGGGACGGAAATCGGCCTTGGAATCGTCAATTACTCTTCTGTACAGCTTCAAGAACCGGAAAAGAAGAAGGAACTGACAAACAGAGCTCTAATTGATCAAGAAGCATTTGTTTGCCATGTGGATTTTTCTTTACCTGTAAATTAATTTGCAGAAAAAAACCCGAAGCTTCTATATAGAAGCTCGGGTTCATTTTTTTATTGATACTGCTCCAGCTTAGAGAAAAATTGAATGACAAACTCATAAAAATCATTCGCAGAAGGCGCAAGCTCTCTATTTTTCGGTTTAATGATTCCAACAGTCCGTTTTACCTGAGGGAACTCAATTGGAATTTTCACAGTAAAACGAGGTGTTGTTTCAGCAAAAGTACTTTCAGGCAGAAGGGTAACGCCCATTCCTGCGGACACTAACCCTTTGATAGCATCCAAATCCTCACCCTCCGTGGAAACGAGAGGAGCAAAGCCTGCTTGTTTGCAAGTATCAATTGCCATCTCTCTAAGTACAAATCCTTCAGGGAACAATACAAATTGGTCGTTGCGCAAATCGATTAAATGAACCGTTTTTTGTTTAGCAAGCGGATGATTTAATGGAACAAGCGCGTAAATTTTTTCAGTAAATAATATTTTTCCCGTTATGTCAGAGAAATTCGTCGGCACCGGCCCTAATAAGGCCAGATCAATATCGCGGTTTCTGACAGCTTCAATCAGAAACTTATAGGAGCCTTGGCGCAACAAAAATTCGACGTGCGGATATTCTTCTTTAAACGCTGAAATGACAGTCGGCAAAAGCTGGCTGGCGAGGCTTGTAGGAAAGCCGATCTTTACCGTTCCGCGATGCGGGTCAAGATACTCATCAATTTGTTCTTTCGCATAATCAATGGCTTTCATCGCCGTTTTTACATGAATCAAAAATTCTTTTCCGATTGGCGTGAGTTTGATATTTCTCCCTTCACGCTCAAATAAGGTCACATTTAATTCTTCTTCAAGATTGGCAATTTGTCTGCTGATTGCTGATTGGGCCACATGCAAATGATCAGCGGCTTCTGAAACGTGTTCTCTTTCAGCCACCTCCATAAAATAACGCAGTTGGCGCAGCTCCATGTTTGTCTCACATCCATCTATCTCATTTTGAGATTCTTTTGATCTAAATTATATATTGTTTATATCGTTTTGAAAACCTACAATGATTATAGAGTTGTTAGATTTTATGACCGGTATTATCGGAAATTGATCGGGGGAGAGGAATTATGACGTACAATCAAATGCCAAAAGCTCAAGGTCTCTACCGTCCTGAATTTGAACATGATGCATGCGGAATCGGCCTATATGCACACTTAAAGGGCAAGCAGACTCACGACATTGTCAAACAAGGACTTAAGATGCTTTGCCAGCTAGACCATAGAGGAGGGCAAGGCAGTGATCCGGATACAGGAGACGGAGCCGGCTTACTGGTTCAAATCCCTGATGCTTTCTTTAGAAAAGAGTGCAAAGACATCAATCTGCCAGAAAAAGAACGTTACGGGGTAGGAATGGTCTTTTTCTCACAGAAAGAAGATGAAAGAAAAAAAATTGAAAAGCAAATCAATGCACTGATTGAACAAGAAGGCCAAGTCGTTCTTGGATGGAGAACTGTACCTGTAAATGTCGGAAAAATCGGAACAGTGGCGCAAAAAAGCTGTCCGTTTGTCCGCCAGGTATTTATCGGCGCAAGTTCTGATCTAAAGGACAATTTATCTTTTGAACGAAAATTGTATGTCATTCGTAAACAGGCTGAAAATTGGGGAGTAACGGAAGGTCTTGATTTTTATTTTGCCAGTCTTTCAAGCCAGACCATTGTTTACAAAGGCCTTTTAACACCTGAACAGGTTGATGCATTTTATTCTGATCTGCAAGACGAAGCATTCGTTTCTGCTTTTGCGCTCGTTCATTCACGCTTCAGTACCAACACATTCCCTACATGGGAAAGAGCGCATCCTAACCGCTATTTGGTTCACAATGGTGAAATTAACACCCTTCGCGGAAATATCAACTGGATGAGAGCACGTGAGCAGCAATTTGTTTCTGAAAGCTTCGGTGAGGACTTAAACAAGATTTTGCCGATTCTCAATGCTGATGGCAGTGACTCTTCCATTTTGGATAACGCATTTGAGTTTTTTGTGATGGCTGGACGCAAACCGGCACATACGGCAATGATGCTCATTCCAGAGCCTTGGACGGAAAATACGCATATGTCCAAGGAAAAAAGGGCGTTCTACGAGTACCATAGCTCCCTGATGGAGCCTTGGGACGGACCGACAGCTATTTCATTTACTGACGGTAAACAAATCGGGGCGATCCTTGACCGGAATGGTCTCCGTCCGGCCCGTTATTATGTCACAAAAGATGATTATATTATTTTCTCATCTGAAGTAGGCGTTATTGAAGTTGAACAGGAGAACGTTTTATATAAAAACCGCCTTGAGCCTGGGAAAATGCTTTTAATCGACCTGGAAGAAGGCCGTATTATCTCCGATGAAGAAGTCAAAACACAAATTGCAACTGAGTATCCGTACCAAAAATGGCTTGAAGAAGAGCTTGTACAAGTAAATCCTGATCCGGAGTCAAGAGAGGAAGAACAATTTAGTGATCTTCTTACTCGCCAGAAGGCATTCGGATACACATATGAGGATATCCAAAAATATCTAATTCCTGTTATTAAAGAAGGCAAAGATCCCCTTGGTTCAATGGGGAATGACGCGCCGCTTGCTGTACTTTCTGACCGAGCGCAATCACTGTTTAACTACTTTAAACAGCTGTTTGCACAAGTAACAAACCCGCCAATCGACGCGATTCGTGAGCAGCTTGTCACTTCAACAATGACTTGGCTCGGTGCGGAAGGCGATCTTCTTCATCCAAGTGAACGAAATGTTCGCCGGATTAAACTGTATACACCTGTTTTATCCAATGAACAGTTTTACGCATTGAAAACGATTGTTCATCCTGATTTAAAAAGCCAAAAAATTGATGTGCTGTTTTCAGAGGATCTTGAACGCGGATTAAAGGACATGTTCACACAGGCAGAGAAAGCCATCAGCCAAGGCGTAAGTTTGTTAATTTTATCAGACAAAAAGATGAATGAACGACTGACACCAATTCCGCCGCTTCTGGCAGTAAGCGCGCTGCACCAGCACTTAATCCGCAAAGGGCTGCGTACGAAGGTCAGCATTATTGTGGAATCGGGAGAAGCACGTGAAGTGCATCACTTTGCAGCGTTAATCGGTTATGGCGCAGATGCGATTAACCCTTATCTCGCTTATGCGACCTACAAGCAGGAAATTGATGAAGGCCGTTTGGATATCAGCTATGAAGAAGCGGTTAGCAAATATGGAAAAAGCATTACTGAGGGCGTCGTAAAAGTGATGTCCAAGATGGGAATTTCAACTGTGCAAAGCTACAGAGGCGCCCAAATCTTTGAGGCTGTAGGAATCAGCCGCGATGTGATCGACCGCTATTTCACAGGTACTGCATCACAGCTAGGCGGCATCGATTTACAAACAATTGCAGAAGAGGCACAGCGCCGCCACCGGGAAGCGTATCAGGATGATTACAGCAAAACGCTTGAACCGGGAAGTGACTTCCAATGGAGAAATGGCGGAGAGCATCATGCGTTTAATCCGAAAACGATTCATACTTTGCAATGGGCGTGCCGCAGAAATGATTACAATCTGTTTAAACAGTATACAAAAGCGGCTGATGAAGAACGCATCGGATTTTTGCGGAACTTGTTCGCATTTGACGGAAACCGCAAGCCTTTGAAGTTGGAGGAGGTTGAATCCGCTGAATCGATTGTCAAACGTTTTAAAACGGGTGCGATGTCATTCGGGTCCTTGAGTAAGGAAGCGCACGAAGCTTTAGCAATCGCAATGAACCGTCTTGGAGGAAAAAGCAACAGCGGTGAAGGCGGAGAAGATCCCAAACGCTTTGTTCCAGATGAGAACGGCGATGATAGAAGAAGTGCGATCAAACAAATTGCATCCGGACGGTTTGGTGTCAAAAGCCATTACCTCGTCAATGCTGACGAGCTGCAGATTAAAATGGCTCAAGGTGCTAAGCCGGGTGAAGGCGGGCAGCTTCCTGGCAACAAGGTATATCCATGGGTTGCCGATGTCCGCGGGTCAACGCCAGGAGTCGGATTAATCTCGCCGCCTCCGCATCACGATATTTATTCGATTGAGGATTTAGCCCAGCTGATCCACGATTTGAAAAATGCCAACCGTGGCGCAAGAATCAGCGTAAAGCTGGTGTCAAAAGCAGGTGTAGGAACAATCGCTGCAGGTGTTGCCAAAGCGACTGCAGATGTCATTGTGATCAGCGGCTATGACGGAGGTACAGGCGCTTCTCCGAAAACCAGTATTAAACATACAGGGCTTCCGTGGGAGCTTGGCCTTGCAGAAGCACATCAAACACTAATGCTGAACGGACTTCGTGACCGTGTTGTATTAGAAACAGACGGAAAGCTCATGACGGGCCGCGACGTTGTGATGGCTGCCTTGCTCGGCGCCGAAGAATTTGGTTTCGCAACGGCTCCGTTAGTTGTACTCGGCTGTGTCATGATGCGTGCCTGCCATTTGGATACATGCCCTGTCGGAGTAGCGACACAAAATCCAGAGCTTCGCAAAAAATTCATGGGTGATCCTGATCATATTGTGAATTATATGATGTTCATTGCTGAAGAAGTTCGTGAGTACATGGCTGCGTTAGGATTCAAGACATTTGATGAAATGATCGGCCGCACGGACGCACTTCATGTAAGTGAACGGGCAAAGGGACATTGGAAAGCAAGCCAGCTTGATTTGTCTACCCTTCTTTATCAGCCTGAAGGTGTACGGACGTTCCAATCGCCGCAAAATCATAAAATTGATCAATCACTTGATATTACAGCGATTCTCCCGGCCGTACAAGAAGCCATCGAGTCTGGAAAAGAAGCGGAAGTTTCTATCGAAATCAACAATACAAACCGTGTAGCCGGAACGATAACCGGCAGTGAAATCTCAAAGTACTACGGAGAAGAAGGGCTTCCTGAAGATACAATCAAGCTGCACTTTACCGGATCAGCCGGCCAAAGCTTTGGAGCTTTCGTTCCTAAAGGGATGACGCTTTATTTGGACGGAGACTCAAATGATTACGTCGGAAAAGGGCTTTCTGGCGGAAAAATCATCGTCAAGTCACCAGAAGGATTCAACTCTGCTTCGGATGACAATGTCATTATCGGCAACGTGGCTTTTTACGGTGCGACAAGCGGAGAAGCATATATTAACGGACGTGCTGGTGAACGCTTTGCCGTTCGAAACAGCGGTGTGAACGTAGTTGTAGAAGGTATTGGCGACCACGGCTGTGAATACATGACTGGCGGCAGCGTTGTCGTTCTCGGTGATGTAGGCAAAAACTTTGCGGCAGGTATGTCCGGCGGAATCGCTTATGTACTGGCCGAAGATGTCAAAGCGTTTAAACGCAAATGCAACCTTGAGATGATTTTATTTGAATCATTAGAGGATGAGAAAGAAATCCAGCAAATCAAAGCAATGCTTGAAAGACATACTGCGTATACAAACAGCCAAAAAGCAGAAGATCTGCTTGATCAATGGGAAGACAGTGTGAAAAAATTCGTCAAAGTCATTCCGAAAAACTATAAACAAATGCTCGCAAGCATCCAAGAGCAAAAAGCTGCAGGTTTATCAGATGAAGAAGCCATCATGTTCGCTTTTGAGGCCAATACGAAGCCAAAGCAGAATACAGCAGCATCGGGACAAAAACAAGCGGTAGTACAGTAAGGAAGGGGAGAGGAACATGGGGAAACCAACTGGATTTATGGAGATCAAACGAGAAAAACCTGCGGAGCGGGACCCTCTCACTCGCTTAAAGGATTGGAAAGAATATTCTGCTCCTTTTTCAGAAGAAGCATCGAAACGGCAAGGGGCGCGGTGCATGGATTGCGGTACACCGTTTTGCCAGATCGGTGCTGACATTAACGGATTTACATCCGGCTGTCCGATTTACAACTTAATTCCTGAATGGAATGATCTTGTCTACCGGGGCAGATGGAAGGAAGCATTGGAACGTCTGTTGAAAACAAACAACTTTCCTGAATTCACAGGGCGGGTATGCCCCGCTCCTTGTGAAGGATCATGCACTTTAGCGATTTCAGACCCGGCCGTATCAATTAAAAACATCGAGCGGACCATTATCGATAAAGGATTTGAGAACGGCTGGATTCAACCTAGAATTCCAAAAAAACGAACAGGCAAAAAAGTGGCTATCGTCGGGTCGGGCCCAGCCGGACTGGCGAGTGCTGACCAGCTAAATCAAGCAGGGCATTCTGTCACTGTTTTTGAGCGCTCAGACAGAGCGGGCGGTCTTTTAACATACGGCATTCCAAACATGAAGCTTGAAAAGGGCATTGTAGAACGCCGAATTAAATTGCTGACGCAAGAAGGAATTGATTTTGTCACGAACACAGAAATCGGTGTTGACATTACAGCTGATGAGCTAAAGGAGCAATTTGATGCTGTGATCCTATGCACAGGCGCTCAAAAACAGCGGGACCTCTTAATTGAAGGCCGCGACTCAAAAGGAGTCCATTACGCGATGGACTACCTGACACTTGCAACAAAAAGCTATTTAGATTCTAATTTTAAAGACAAGCAATTCATTGATGCCAAAGGGAAGGATGTCATCGTAATCGGAGGCGGAGATACAGGAGCTGACTGTGTGGCTACTGCTCTGCGTCAAAAAGCCAAAAGCGTGCACCAATTCGGCAAACACCCGAAACTTCCGCCAGCCCGCGCGAATGACAATATGTGGCCTGAACAGCCACACGTCTTTACGCTTGAATATGCATACGAGGAAGCAGAAGCAAAATTCGGAAGAGATCCGAGAGAATACTCCATTCAAACGACAAAAATGGTCGCGGATAAAAACGGAAAGCTGAAAGAACTTCATACCATCCAAATGGAAAAAGTGAAAAATGAGCATGGAAAATACGAGTTCCGCGAGCTGCCTGGAACGGAAAAAGTATGGCCTGCTCAGCTTGTCTTTATCGCTATCGGCTTTGAAGGCACAGAACAGCCGCTGTTGAAACAGTTCGGTGTTGATTCAGTAAATAACAAAATCAGTGCAGCATATGGGGATTATCAAACAAATATCGATGGTGTATTCGCCGCAGGGGATGCAAGAAGAGGCCAAAGCTTAATCGTATGGGCGATTAATGAAGGCCGTGAAGTGGCGCGTGAAGTGGATCGATATTTGATGGGGAGTTCAGTTCTTCCGTAAATAAAGGGGATTATCATATAAGAGAAACCGGTCTGGCTGCCAGGCCGGTTTCTTTTTTTATTCCATTACGATCCCGATGTTTCCAAACTGTCTGCCTTCCTGCATTCTTTTATATGCTTCACATGCTTTTTCTAAAGGATATATCCGGTCAATTACAGGCCGAAGCTTATGTTTGTCAATGAAAGCGAGCATAGCTTGAAATTCCTCACCGCTTCCCATCGAGGTTCCCAAAACATTGACCTGAGGAAAGAATAGAGAACGCACCGGAAAACTGAGATTATCCCCTGAGCTTGCCCCAAAGCTGACAATGCGGCCATTTGATTTTACATGGCGGAAGTATTCCGAAAAGAGGGCGGTCCTATGCTGTCAAGAACAACATCTATCTTTTTTCCCTGCAACTGCTCATCCCAATTGCTGTAGCTGTCAAATGCGTAATCAGCACCTAATTGCAGCGCCCTTTTTCTTTTCTCCTCACTGCGGGAGGTCACGCTTACTGTTGCCCCAATCGCTTTAGCCATCAATAAAGCGTAGGTTGCAACCCCGCTTCCGATGCCGGGTATCAATAGTTGCTCGCCTTTTTTTAATTGCCCCTTTGTAAACAAGGCCCGATATGCAGTTAAAGCGGATAAAGGTAAAACGCCCGCTTCTTCCCAAGATAAATAAGCAGGTTTTTTGATTGCATTTTGTGAAGGAATGATCACATATTCAGCAAGTGTTCCGTCTGAAGGACCTCCCAGAATCTCAGGTACAGGTGGAACATTCTCTGTCAAATCCCAGTTCAATGTCGGGAAAATGACTACTTCTGTCTGAACAGTAGCATTTTTCACGCCTTCACCAATCTCTTCAATGATACCCGCGCCGTCAGAACCGAGGATCACGTGAGGATCTTGTTCAGATTTGTTTTTCATAAGAAACAAGTCACGATGATTCAGACCCGCAGATTTTAATCTAACCTTTACCTCTCCGTATCCAGGCTTTGTTGATGGAACGTCCTGAACTGATAACCCCAGAAGACCGGCTTTTCCGTTGTGAATTACAGCTTTCATGCTGTCTGCCTCCTCATTGAATTGTATTTTCATATCTTTACATATTTTACATAGCGGTTTTCTTCGAGTAAAATGAACAAATATGATAGCTAATATCACTTTTCATCATAGCAAGCAGGTGAGAGCGCGTGGAAAGCGGAGATTTAAAGATTTTTCAGGCTGTTGCCCGCGAAGGAAGCATAACGAAAGCAGCCCAAATGCTGAATTATGTTCAGTCGAATGTGACAGCCAGAGTGCATAAGCTTGAGGAAGATTTGAATATCAGGCTTTTTCATCGAACGAATCGGGGGATGAAGCTGACTGCTGCAGGAGAAAATCTTTTACAATATGCAGATCAAGTATTATCGCTGTTAGACAAAGCTGAAAAATCGACCCGAATGAGCAGGCAACCAAAAGGGCCTTTGCGGATCGGATCACTGGAAACGACGGCGGTAACGCATCTGCCTGAGCATGCAGCATCCTTCCTCAGGCGTTTTCCTGAAGTGGATTTATCAGTGAACACAGCTGATACGCATCATTTGATTCAACAGGTTCTTGATCATAAAGTTGATGGCGCTTTTGTATATGGGCCGGTTGAACACGCTGCAGTTAGACAACTCCATGTTTCCCATGATGAATTAGTTTTGATTTCATCACGAGAAGGGACGGCAGAAGACATGCTTCAGCAGCCGATGCTCCTTTTTGGGGCTGGCTGTTCTCATCGTGACAGGGTCAAAAGATTACTAGAGGAAGCAGGCATACACAATCAAAAAATCATAGAGTTTGGCACATTGGAGGCAATTATAAAAGGTGTTTCCGCCGGGATGGGTACGGCGCTGCTCCCAAAGTCCGCTGTTGACTGCTCCGAGCATCGTACAAATGTGTGGATTCATCAACTGCCACCAGCATATCAAGACTTAGAGATCGTCTTTATATACAGGAAAGACTTTTTTATTACGAGTGCGTTTCAGACATTTCTTGATGAGATAAACGAAATGAAAAGATGAAGATAGACGGGCATTAGCAGAATAAAGACGTTTGTCAAAGAAGCAGTCATCATTCTGTCATTTTGGATTGCAATCAGGGATACAGAGCATCAGCAATGCCCGTTGTTATTAAAGATCTGCATAAAAAACTGTACTCATTTGAAGCGAGTACAGTTTTTTCTTTTTATTTGCGTTTTAAATTAATGCCGATCGCCGCTCCGTTTCTGCTTGAATCAGCTACGCCTTTAAAGGTGCCGTTTTCATGGTCGATCGATATGCTTTGTACGTTTCCGATTTCCACCGGACTTGTGCCGAATTTGTGGCCCATGCCGTTTAGCTTGCTGAGGACATCTTTAGGAACTCCGTCCTCGTAACGGTAAGAGCTCATGCTGTTTGTGTAAATTCTCGGCTCTTCAACAGCTGCTTTTAATTCCATACCATATTCAATGTGGTAGAGAATGGTTTGCAAAACGGATGAAATAATCGTGGCCCCGCCAGGAGATCCAACAGTGAGGACAGGCTTGTCATCCTTAAATAAAATCGTCGGGGTCATGCTGCTTAAAGGCCGTTTGTTTGGCTGTACTTCGTTAGCTCCGCCTGGTATCGCATCAAAATCCGTTAATTCATTGTTTAGGATGACTCCGTAATCAGGGACCATAATACCCGTTCCGAACAGCTGTTCGATTGTTGTTGTATAGGAAACAACATTTCCCCAACGGTCAGCAACTGTAAAGTGGGTTGTTTGGCCTTCTACTTTGTCTTTCGGCTGTTCAACTTGTTTATAGTTTGCTGATCCTTCTTGGTATTTCCAAGGGTCACCGGCTTTCGGTTTTTTATTCACTTGATCTAGGTTGATTAATTGCTGGCGTTCTTTAATATAATCGGGGTGAAGCAGGCCTTTGAGAGGAACATTTACAAATTCGGGATCACCTGCGTAAGACGCACGGTCGGCATATGACAAATGCATCGTTTCAGCAAGCAGCTGATATTTTTCCCATGAGCGGACATCGTATTGTGAAAGGTTAAAATCATCAAGGATTTTCAGCATTTGCAATAAGAAAATACCGCCGGAGCTTGGAGGAGGAGTAGTAGCAATTTGATAGCCTTGATAGTCTCCCCAAATCGGTTCATCAATTGTAATGTCGTAATTTTCTAAATCTTTTTCTGTCATTGATCCGCCGAAATCCTGGACAGTGTCAGAAAGCGCCTTGGCGAATTTTCCTTTATAAAAAGCGTCAGTGCCTTTGGAGCGAATAAGCTTAAATGTTTTAGCCAAATCCTTTTGAATAAGGGTATCTCCTTCTTTAAGCGGTTCGCCATTTGGCAAAAATACATCTTTTGCGGCAGTCCGTGAAAGTTTTTCCTGATAATCAGAAATGGCATCTGCCAACACTGAATCAATCGGAAAGCCTTTGTCAGCGAGTTTAATAGAAGGGGTAATTAATTGCTTCATTGAACGGGTTCCCCATTTATCCAAGGCTTCTTCCAACCCTTTCAGCGTGCCTGGAACACCAACGGCAGTACCTTTTGTCACACGTTCAGAGAAGGGAATTGCTTTGCCGTTTTCATCCAAAAACATGTCAGGGGTTGCGCCTGCTGGAGCACGCTCACGGCTGTCGATTATCGTTGTATCCTTCGTTTTTCCGTCATACACCATCATAAAACCGCCGCCGCCAATGCCTGACATCATCGGCTCTGTTACATTGAGTGCAAATTGAATGGCAACCGCTGCGTCAATAGCATTTCCTCCTTTTTTCAGCACATCAGCACCGATTTCAGAAGCAAGAGGATGTGCGGTCGCAACCATGCCGTCTTTTCCAACATCTACTTGTTTGTACTCATCGTAGCTTTTGGGCGGTTTTTTAGCTTCCGCGTGAAAAGGGACACTTCCAGCGACTAACAGAACACTAAGCAGAGCTGTTAAACAGACGTTCCACGTTCTTTTCATGTTCTCCCTCCTATATGAAGCTGTATTGTTACAATCTTAGCGTAAAAAAATTACAGCGTTTTCACAAGTGACAAATGGTATATTATATAGTACATAAAGCCGTTTTTCTGTGCAAAATTGATTATATTGATATGAGCCATGTGCTATATTAGAATCAGCATACGGATTAAGAAGGGACTGCTATATGTATTTAACGATTGAAGAAACAGCAGAATATACAAATCTTTCAGAGGATTATATTAAAAGCTTGGTGCTCGAAGGGAAAATCAGAGCCGTTCATGACGGGGAGCAATTTTTGATTTATAAGGAGCAGTTCAACACGCATCTCGAACAGCTGGAGAATTACAAAGCACTGGTGCAGGAAATATTAAATGAACCAATCCCGGAAGATATTGATGTAAAGGATGAGGATTAGGACACAATTTGAAATTGTGTCTTTTTTTGTATGTTTTTTTGTGGAAGCTCCAGAAAATTGGGAGCGTCAGATTTCGTTTTAAGAGGATTTTTGATGATTAGTAGGGGGATAAGTATCCAAGAGGTTAAAAGCTTTATAAGAGGCTTTAAAGCTTATTTTATAGGGTGAAGGTTTTAAGAAGCTTTTTTAAAAGCTTATGTAACACTATGTATATTATGTTACATAAACGCCGCCGCACTTTGACATTCAACGTTTTTCAGCTATAATAGTAACATAGACCTCAAAACGTTACATAACGGTTTTTAAGGAGTTTTTTGATGCATATTGTACAGCCGATTCGCAGTCTAGAGAAAATCCAAGAAGTCAAACAGTATTTGCTTAACAAAAATAAGCGGGATTATTTTCTGTTTATTTTCGGCATCAACAGCGCGCTCCGCATTTCTGATATTCTGCCGCTGCAAGTGAAGGACGTTCAAAATAAAGATCATTTATGGGCGACTGAAAGCAAAACGAAAAAGAAAAGAAAGATTCTTATTTTAGAATCGCTGAAACAGGAAATATACGAGTATACGAAAGACATGAAGGAAAACGAATATCTTTTTAAATCAGTGCGGACCAGGAAGCCGATTTCCCGCATTCAGGCCTACAGAATTTTAAGAGAGGCTGCTGCGGCGTGCGGACTTGAGGAGATAGGGACGCATACACTCCGGAAAACGTTTGGCTATCATTTTTATCAGCGAACGAAAGACATCGCCGAGCTGCAGAGAATACTGAATCATTCATCACCATCAATTACAATGCGGTATATCGGTATTGATGAAGATACGACAAGAGCCGCATATAAGGTTTTTGGAGGGCTTTAATACAAATCGCTTGAAAATATTGATCATCAGAGCTACTATATAAATACCAAAAGCTCTAGTAGCACAGCGGATAGTGCAGCAGTTTCCTAAACTGCAGGTCGGGAGTTCGAATCTCTCCTAGAGCGTTATATTCAAAAGACAACAGGCACTTTTTGCCTGTTGTCTTTCTTTATGCAAACCAAATAAAAACGCCCGCTTATACCGGGCGTTTTTCTTATATAACTGCGTCAAATTGATTGACTTTCCATTTTTTATTTTCTTTCACGAATGTCACTTTCCGTTTTGCAGAAGGGGATCCGTCTAAAGTAGGGACGGTAAATTCGTATGTGATTGTGCCGCCTTTTTTAGAGACCAGTTTAGCAGTTGATTTTTTCCAATTCAAAAGATTGTCTCCGTCACCGATTGGAACAGCAAGTTTTCCTTTTGAAACAGTGAAATGATAATCTTTAAAGCCTTTTTCGATTGCTGTTTTTGTAAAAATAGGAGTTAAGTAATTCACCGCTTTTGCTTTAGTGCCTAGATCACTGCACATGTATACATATTGAAGATTTTGATACTCGAATGTGCCTGATGGGCAAACTGCTTTTTTCACCTTCGGATTGTGGCCGCTCATGGTGTTCCAAAAATGTTCTCTAGCGGATAATGCCAACTGTAATGCTTGTTTTTGTGATAAATCGCCTGATGTATTTTTCGCAAATGCATTTGTGCTTAATGACAGAATAAGTGCAATGGTTGTTAGAAATAGAAGACATTTTTTCATTATCGCTCTCTCCTTCAAAATCTCTTTCTCTTATATTACAAATGTTACAATGATTACGGGTAGATTACAATACTTTTGCATAAATTATTTTTTATTCTTTTACTCACAAAAAATACGCCATTACTTGCTAGTTTATTCTTCATAAGCTAAAAAGATGTGTAAAATTAGAAGAATCGGGAAGGGTTTCATATGTGCAATGATGAATAATAACATGTTACATATCCTGTTTTTGTCAAAAAATGAGGGCATGTTTAAAAACGATTTCAAATAAAGGAGTCCTTTAATATGGAAACATCACAAGAACCTCTTGTAACTCAAAAGAAAAGCAAACCATCAGTTTGGCGGTCGATGTCACTCTTTTTGGTGCCGCTTCTGCTGAGCAATGTGCTGCAATCAGTCGGTCAGCTAGTCGGGATGATGGCTGTAGGCAGATGGCTTGGTGTTGATGCAGTGGCAGCTGTATCATCCTTTTTCCCGTTATTTTTTCTTTTAATCTCATTTACGATTGGGATCGGTTCAGGAAGTTCGATTCTGATCGGACAAGCTTACGGAGCGAAAAATGAGGAACGGCTAAAGGCTGTTGTCGGGACGACGCTCACGTTTACATTTTTATTAGGCGTTGTGTTAGCCGTTATCGGCAGTATTTTCACCCTGGATATCCTTCGTTTAATGGGAACACCTGAAAATGTCATTCATGTCAGCGCTAACTATGCACGTATTTTATTTTATGCTATGCCGTTTATGTTTTTATATTTTGCATATACTACCTTTTTGCGCGGAACAGGAGATTCCAAGACACCGTTTTATACGCTGATTGTGAGCACGGTCATCAACATCGCGCTTTTGCCTGTTTTAATCCTTGGCATGTTTGGTTTTCCGAAACTGGGCATATACGGCTCGGCATATGCAACTGTCATTTCCACGATTGCGACTTTTCTCGTGTTAATGGTGTATTTACGAAAACGAAAACACCCGCTGCAATTTGATAAAACAGTGCGTCGTTATTTGAAAATGGATAAGGAACTGCTGGTTCTCCTGCTGCGTCTTGGGGTCCCAGCAAGCAT
Source organism: Bacillus sp. FSL L8-0358 (assembly GCF_038593095.1). Classification (NCBI taxonomy): domain Bacteria; kingdom Bacillati; phylum Bacillota; class Bacilli; order Caryophanales; family Bacillaceae; genus Bacillus; species Bacillus sp. FSL L8-0358. The sequence continues at coordinate 2,019,942 of NZ_CP151962.1, read as the reverse complement.
CAATATGATTCTTGTCTCATTATCAGAGATAGCGGTTATTTCATTCGTCAATCATTACGGCTCTAATGCAACAGCTGCATACGGAGTGGTCAACCAGGTGGCCAGCTATGTACAGATGCCGGCCGTTAGCCTTGGTATTGCGGTTTCTATTTTCGCTGCGCAATCGATCGGGGCAAACGAGTTTGACCGCTTAAAGCAGGTCATTCGCGTGGGGATTTGGCTGAATTATATCATTGGCGGCGTACTGATTATTCTGATCTATGTTTTTTCACATCAGATTTTATCGTTATTTTTAACCGAGCAAGAGACGCTTTACATTGCGCACCGTCTTTTGATGATTACATTGTGGAGCTATTTGCTGTTTGGAAATGCCCAAATTATTTCTGCAACGATGCGGGCAAGCGGAACGGTTTTATGGCCGACCGTCATCAGTATTTTTGCAATCTGGGGAGTAGAGGTGCCTGTCGCTTTCGTCCTTTCTCACTATACAAAGCTTGAAATACTCGGCGTCTGGGTTGGTTATCCAGCTGCGTTTGCCGTCAGCTTGCTGTTGATTTATGGGTATTATCAATTCGTCTGGAAAAAGAAACAAATCACACGTCTCATCCAATAGTCTCCGAATCACACCGTTCATAAGTTTGAACGGTGTTTTTTTATTTGATAGGGGAAAATATAAAATGGAGGAAATATGGTACAGTACATTGAATTCTTATACTAGCAATGAATCAAGGAGAGGTTGAGTAAACATGGCAAACTTTATTGAGAAAATCACGTATTTGGGAACGCCGGCCATCAAAGCGGGCAACGAACATCTAGAAATGATTGTTGTCCCTGAGTGGGGGAGCAACGTCATTTCTCTCGTGGACAAAACAACAAAAGTCCAGCTTTTGCGTGAACCGGAAACAGCAGAAAGTTTTCACGACACACCAACATTGTATGGCATTCCAATCCTGTTCCCGCCTAACCGCATAAGTGACGGTACATTCAGTTTCCGGGGCAGAACGTATCATTTTGATATCAACGAGAAGGATAAACACAACCATCTTCATGGGTTTCTTTACCATGAAAAGTGGAACGTAGTGACCGCGAAGAAAACTGATGAAGAAGTGATTGTTGAAACAGAAATTGATCTTTCTGAGCTCCCCCATGTGTATAAGCAATTTCCTCACCATGCCGTCGTTCGGATGACATACACGGTAAAAGGGAATACTCTGTTTAAACATGCGACGGTCATGAACAAAGGAAAGGAAGCGTTTCCTTGGGGAATTGGTTATCATACTACATTTGTGTTTCCGGCAGAAAGCTCGTTATTCTCCCTGACAGCAGATCAGCAATGGGAGTTGGATGAACGCCTGCTGCCGACCGGGAAACTGATGGATGTACCGAATAAAGAAGCTTTGCATGAAGGAATGGATTTGCGCCACAAGCAGCTGGATGATGTCTTTTTATCTTCTTATCAGAAGAGGGGCGGAGAAAACCAGGCAGTCATTTATCATCAGCATGCACATATCAGCATTATTTATAAGGCAGATGAACAGTTTAAACATTGGGTTGTATACAATGCGGACGGAAAACAAGGGTATTTATGCCCTGAACCTTACACATGGGTGACAAACGCAGTGAATCTTGATTTACCTTCGTCACTCACTGGTTTACAAGTGCTGGAGCCGGGAGAAGAAACGACAGCTAAAAGCAGTATCACCATTGAACTGAATCATCAATAGCCAATGATGAAGCGCAGAGAGGCGGGGAAATTAATGAAAAAAAGCATAAAGCTTTATGTTGCTGTTTTACTGCTTTTCGTCGTTGCTTCGGTGCCTTATATGCATCAGGATGCGCTTGCCGCTGAAAAACAAGATGCACTTTCCGAGCAGATCGATAAGATTTTAGCTGATCATCCTGCCCTCGAAGGCGCAATGGCCGGCATCACCGTTCGCTCTGCGGAAACAGGTGCTGTTCTATATGAACATTCAGGAGACACCCGAATGAGACCTGCCTCTTCTCTAAAGCTCTTGACAGCGGCCGCGGCACTTTCTGTCCTTGGCGAGAACTATTCTTTTACAACCGAGGTCCGGACGGATGGCACACTGAAAGGGAAAAAGCTGAATGGTAACCTTTATTTGAAAGGGAAAGGTGATCCGACACTTTTACCATCTGATTTTGACAAAATGGCTGAGAAATTGAAACATTCCGGCGTAAAAGTAATTAAAGGCAATCTGATCGGTGATGATACGTGGTATGATGACATGCGATTATCACCTGATATGCCTTGGAGCGATGAATACACATATTATGGCGCGCCAATCTCCGCTCTAACAGCGTCTCCAAACGAAGACTATGATGCAGGCACTGTGATTGTTGAGGTCACCCCAAATCAAAAAGAAGGGGAAAAGCCTGCCGTGTCTGTCTCTCCGAAAACCGATTATATAACGATAAAGAACGATGCTAAAACGACTGCTGCCGGTTCAGAGAAAGACCTCACAATCGAAAGAGAGCATGGAACAAACACGATTACAATTGAAGGGAGCGTACCGGTTGACGCAAACAAGACAAAGGAGTGGATTTCTGTCTGGGAGCCTGCCGGATATGCCTTAGATTTATTTAAGCAGTCACTAAAAAAACAAGGAATTACTGTGAAAGGGGACATCAAGACGGGTGAAGGACCTAGTTCTTCAGATGTGCTGCTCTCTCATCGCTCAATGCCTTTATCGAAACTTTTTGTGCCGTTCATGAAATTAAGTAATAACGGACATGCCGAAGTGCTCGTAAAAGAGATGGGGAAAGTGAAAAAAGGAGAAGGGAGCTGGGAAAAGGGACTCGAAGTGTTAAACAGTACGCTTCCGGAATTTGGTGTTGATTCTAAATCACTCGTCTTAAGGGACGGATCAGGAATCTCACATATTGATGCTGTATCCTCAGATCAACTTTCACAGCTGTTATATGACATTCAGGATCAGAGTTGGTTCTCGGCTTATCTAAATTCTTTACCTGTTGCGGGCAATCCTGACAGAATGGTGGGCGGAACGCTGAGAAACCGCATGAAAGACACTCCTGCACAAGGAAAAGTAAGAGCAAAAACCGGATCGCTCAGTACGGTAAGCTCTCTATCTGGGTACGCGGAAACAAAGAGCGGAAAAAAACTTGTTTTCTCTATTCTTCTAAATGGATTGATTGATGAAGAGGATGGAAAAGATATTGAGGATCAAATCGCTGTCATTTTGGCAAATCAATAATAGCGGCAGACCTGTTTTCCAAGAGAAAACAGGTTTTTTTATGTCTGTAATAACGCTTTGTCGAACCTTCCAACAATTAGAAGAATGATGCACAAAAGCAAATTAGTTCGATTAAAAAGTAGTGTATAAGACCTTATGCAAAACAATACTTTTATCACTTTATATCCGGAAATTTGATAAAAAAAGAAACGAAAAATAAAGAAATAATACTATATTCAAAAAAATGTTATAAAAATTTAATGTTTTTTATTGTACTTTAAAAAATATCCGTTAATATAGTGCATATATGGATTATATAGTCATATAATTTCTTTTATTGTCATTTTTCTGCTTTTTTCTACTTTTTCTTATCCTCTTATTATGAGAACTGGAGGGAATCCGTTGAGCGAACATACTTATTCTTTAACCCATGCCCAAAGGAGAGTGTGGTTTACCGAACTGCTGGAGCCAAATACCAGCATTTGCAATCTCACAGCCTGTGTGAAATTCAAAGGCAATATTGAGCTTGATACTCTGGAGGGAGCGCTGAATCATTCCATCTCCCGCAACGACGCCATTAGATTTCAGCTGTTAGAAGGAGAAGAGCTTGAGCCGCGATTGCACCTTACTGAATATAAATATTATCCACTTAGAATAATTGATTTTTCAAATGTTGAAATGATAGAAATAGAGCAATGGATTCAGGATCAAGCGAGCATTCCATTTAAACTGTTCAACTCGCCTCTTTATCAATTTTACCTCCTTAGAATTGACTCTCATGAAGTTTGGCTATTTGCGAAATTCCATCATATCATAATGGATGGAATCTCTTTAAACGTGATGGGAAATCAAATTATAGATCTTTATCAAAAAATGAAAAAGAAAGATCCTTTACCTGATCAGCCGGAACCTTCTTACTTGAGCTACATCGAAAAAGAGAGTCAATATCTACAATCTCCGCGGTTTGCAAAGGACCGTTTATTTTGGACGCAAACCTTTGAGCACCCGTTGGAATACCACTCGTTAGCCGACCAAACGTCCTTACAAAAACAGAGCACATCTGCATCCAGAGACACCATCATTCTTTCACCTGATCTAGAGCAAACGATTCGAATTTTCTGCGAAGAACACAAGATCAATATCATTTCCTTATTTATGGCTTCATTTTACATATGCATCAGCCGAATCACTTCTAAAAAAGATCTTGCCATTGGCACCTACTATGGCAACAGAGGGTCAAAGGCTGAAAAAGAAATGCTCGGCATGTTTGTTAGTTCTCTTCCAATCAGAATAACGGTTGATCCTGACACAGATTTTCTTTCCTTTGCCCGCACAATAGGCAGGGAACAGCTTTCCGTTATGCGTCATCAACGGTTTCCTTATAATTTGCTTGTAAATGAATTAAGAAATGAACAGAAGGATTTACACAACCTTATCGGTATATCTATGCAGTATCAGCCACTTCAGTGGCATAATGCAGATGATTTTGACTATGAAACAGCGCTTTATTTCAGCGGATACACCGCGAACGAGCTTTCAGTTCAAATACAAGAACGGATAGACAATGGAACCATTCAATTAAATTTCGACTATCAAAATACCTTGTTTTCTCTTGAGGATATTAAACGAATACAATCTCATCTGCTTACCATACTGGAAAACGCCCTTCAACATCCGCACAGCTTTATAAGAGAATTAGATATGACGAATACAAGAGAAAAGCAAAAATTGTTGTGTGAGTTTAACAAGACGGAAGTTGTTTCGCCTAAAGCTTTCACCCTGCATGGGCTGTTTGAGCGACAGGCAGCTTTCACACCGGAGCGGCTGGCCATTCGCTTTTCAGGCGGTTCGCTGACATACGCTGAGCTTGACATGTACGCCAGCCGGCTGGCTGCGCACCTTGCGGCACGCGGCGTCACAAACGAAAGTATCGTCGGTGTCCTGTCTGAACGCTCACCTGACATGCTGATCGCTGTCCTTGCTGTCTTGAAGGCCGGAGGGGCGTATTTGCCGCTTGATCCTGCGTATCCAAAGGAGCGGCTGAGCTACATGCTGAAAGACAGCGGGGCATCGCTCTTGCTGACGCAGCCGGGATGCTCCGCACCGAGCTTTTCTGGAGAGACGCTTGAAGTTGACATGACATCTCTTGATCGTGAAGAAGTAAAACGTCATGTGTCTGCTTCTGTTAGCGACGGATCTCTCGCCTATGTCATCTATACATCGGGCTCTACCGGGCAGCCGAAAGGAGTGGCCGTTGAGCACCGCCAGGCTGTTTCCTTTCTGACCGGCATGCAGCACCAATTTCCGCTTTCGGAAGATGACATTGTCATGGTGAAAACCTCTTTTTCCTTTGATGCGTCTGTGTGGCAGCTGTTTTGGTGGGCTCTTTCCGGTGCTTCGGCGTATCTGCTTCCGCCCGGCTGGGAAAAAGACCCCGCATTGATCATACAAGCCATTCATCAGGAAAAAGTGACAACGGCTCATTTTATTCCGGCTATGCTGAACAGCTTTCTCGATCAAGCGGAAATGTTAGCGCTCGGTGACGGGACAAACCTAAAGCGTGTATTCGCCGGAGGTGAACCGCTTGCGCCGCGTACGGCAGCCCGTTTTGCTTCTGTATTGCCGCAGGTATCATTAATCCATGGTTACGGACCGACAGAAGCAACGGTAGACGCGGCATTTTACGTATTGGATCCAGAACGGGACAGGGATCGTTTGCGGATTCCGATTGGGAAGCCCGTACCTGGTGCGCGTTTGTATGTTTTAGATCCGCATTTAGCCGTACAGCCTTCTGGTGTCGCCGGCGAACTGTATATTGCTGGAGCGGGTGTTGCCAGAGGTTATTTGAATCGGCCGGCATTAACGGAGGAGCGTTTTCTAGAAGACCCGTTTTACCCGGGGGAACGCATGTACAAAACAGGAGACGTGGCGCGCTGGCTCCCTGATGGGAATGTTGAATTCCTCGGGCGCACGGATGATCAGGTGAAAATCCGCGGCTACCGGATTGAGCCCGGAGAAATTGAAGCGGCACTAAGAAGCATAGAAGGCGTAAGGGAGGCAGCCGTTACCGTACGGACAGACAGCGGCGAGCCGGAATTATGCGCTTATATAGAAGGGCTCGGAAGAAACGAAGTCCGTGCGCAGCTTGAGAGACTGTTGCCGGGCTACATGGTCCCAGCCTATATGATAGAGATGGAACAGTGGCCGGTTACACCAAGCGGAAAGCTTGACCGAAACGCCCTGCCAGCTCCTGGCGGAGCGGCAGATGCGGAGACCTACACGGCGCCGAGAAACGTGACTGAGATGAAGCTTTCTCAGCTGTGGGAGGATGTGCTGAAAAATGGCCCTGTCGGGATTCACGACAACTTTTTTGACCGCGGGGGACATTCCTTAAAAGCAACGGCGCTTGTCTCACGGATCGCCAAAGAATTCGATGTACAGTTGCCGCTAAAAGATGTGTTTGCCCATCCGACAGTAGAAGGACTGGCTACCGTTATCCGTGAAGGAACGGACAGTCCATATGAAGCGATTAAGCCCGCTGAAAAACAGGAAACCTATCCGGTTTCCTCTGCCCAAAAGCGGATTTATGTCCTTCAGCAGCTGGAGGACGGAGGGACAGGCTACAATATGCCGGCTGTGTTAGAGCTCGAAGGGAAGCTCAACCCTGAAAGGATGGACAGAGCTTTCAAAGAGCTGATCAAGCGCCACGAGTCGCTTCGGACCGCCTTCGAACAGGACGCAGGAGGCGATCCGGTGCAGCGCATCCATGACGAGGTGCCGTTTACGTTACAGACTACAGTTCTCGGCGCACGAACCGAAGAGGAGGCCGCAGCCGCATTTATCAAACCGTTTGATCTCAGCCAAGCGCCGCTGTTCCGTGCCCAAATCGTAAAGGTATCAGATGAGCGGCACCTGTTACTGGTTGATATGCATCACATCATTTCAGACGGTGTTTCCGTCAACATTCTGATTCGGGAATTCGGCGAGCTGTACAACAACCGGAATCTTCCGGCGCTGCGTATTCAATATAAAGATTATGCCGCATGGCAAGAAGGATTCAAAACAGGAGACGCGTACAAAACGCAGGAGGCGTACTGGCTGAAGCAGCTCGAGGGCGAGCTGCCTGTGCTGGATCTTCCCGCTGATCATGCCCGCCCGCCGGTGCGAAGCTTCGCGGGTGACAAGGTCTCATTTACGCTGGATCAAGAGGTTGCATCAGGCCTTCACAAGCTGGCACGAGAAAACGGAAGCACACTGTACATGGTGCTCCTTGCGGCGTACACCGCGTTCTTGTCACGCTTAAGCGGACAGGAAGATATCATCGTCGGCTCGCCAATCGCCGGCCGTCCGCACAAGGATCTTGAGCCGATACTCGGCATGTTTGTGAACACGCTGGCGCTTCGGACGCGCCCGGAGGGCGGGAAGCTGTTTGTACAGTATTTGCAGGAAGTACGTGAGACAGCATTGGAAGCCTTTGAGCATCAGGATTACCCGTTCGAAGAACTTGTCGATAAGCTTGAATTGACACGAGATATGAGCCGGAACCCAGTGTTTGATGCGATGTTTATCCTTCAAAATGTAGAAAAACAGGACATAGATCTGAGAGAAATAAAAGTCAGGCCTGCCAATTTCGCACATCACATTTCTTTATTTGATATCACATTAATAGCTACGGAAATAAGTGGATCTATTTGCTGCGAAATGGAATTTAGTACAGAAGTATTCCTGAAAGCTACAATTGAACGCTGGGCTGATCATTTTATCGAATTTCTGCATGCGGCACTTTCAACCCCTGAAACAAGCCTTGCACAAATAAACATACTTAGTGATAAAGAAAAACAAAAAATAGTCTTTGAATTTAACAAAACTCAAGTTGAATTTGCTCAAAAAGATGTTCCTTTTCATCGCATATTTGAAGCGAAAGCTGAAGAAATTCCAGAACATATAGCTGTTATTGATAACGAAACAGAGATTAGCTATCGACTTCTAAATGAAAGAGCCAATCGTCTGGCACGAACATTGCAAAACAGAAAAGGACCGAAGCCAACTGTGGCTGTTTTAGCCAAGCGGTCCATCGATGCAATTGTTGGAGTGCTGGCAGTGATGAAAGCTGGCGGAGTGTATATCCCGATCGATTCACATTATCCAAAAGCTCGTATTGAATACATTCTTCGTGATAGCGGGGCAGATATTCTTCTTTTACAGCAGGAGTTGAAGCATTTGATTTCAAACTTGCCTGAATCTGAGATGTCTCCCATCTGCCTTGACGATGAAAGCTCTTATGAAGAAAATAGCTGCAACCTTAACTTATCTCCTGCTCCTGAAGAGCCGGTATATATCATTTATACGTCAGGAACGACGGGTGCGCCTAAAGGCGTCATTGTCACCTATCGGAACTTTACTCATGCTGCTCTTGCTTGGCGTCAAATATATGAGCTGGATCGGAAGCCTGTCAGACTGCTTCAAATCGCGAGCTTTTCATTCGATGTCTTCTCAGGAGATTTGGCGAGAACATTGTCCAACGGCGGGACTCTAATCGTTTGCCCAGATGAAACACGGCTGGAACCTGCTGAAATATATAAAATCATGAACTCTCAGAGAATCACGGTGATGGAGTCGACACCAGCTCTCATTATCCCGGTGATGGAGTATGTATACCGTAACCAGTTCAAGCTTCCTGACTTAGACATACTGATTCTTGGTTCCGACATGGTGAAAGCTCAAGATTTCAAAACATTGACAGATCGCTTTGGCCAAAGCATGCGCATTATTAATAGCTATGGTGTCACAGAGGCAACCATTGATTCGAGCTTTTATGAAACCAGTATGGGTGGAGAGTGTACGGGAGATAACGTACCAATCGGCAGCCCGCTGCCGAATGTACACATGTACGTACTCAGCCAGACTGATCAAATTCAGCCGATCGGTGTTGCCGGCGAGCTGTGCATCGGCGGGGCAGGTGTTGCGAAAGGCTATCATCATAAACCTGACTTAACGCAAATGAAATTTACAGAAAATCCATTTGTCTCTGGAGAAAGGCTGTACAGAACCGGTGATCGAGCATGCTGGCTTCCAAACGGAACGATCCGGCTTCTTGGCCGAATGGATTATCAAGTAAAGATAAATGGATACAGAATTGAAACAGAAGAAATTGAAAGTGTTCTGCTTCAAACGGGGCTTGTCAGAGAAGCTGCTGTTGCCGTTCAGCATGATAAAAATGGACAGGCTGGTTTGGCAGCATATATTGTGCCTTCAGACGTCAATACGAATGCTCTCCGTGCTGCTTTAACAAAGGAGCTGCCAGCGTATATGATTCCTGCACATCTGATTCCTTTAGAAAACATGCCGCTGACCCTAAACGGAAAGCTGGACAGAAATGCCTTGCCGGCTCCAAATAATGTGTTATCGCGTCCATATACCGCACCAGTTAACGACATACAAAAAACGATGGCGTATATATGGGAAGATGTACTGAGCATGTCACGAGTCGGCATTCACGATTCCTTTTTTGAGCTTGGCGGAGACTCAATTAAAGCATTACAAGTGGCAGCACGTCTGGCAGCTGAAGGCTGGAGCATGACAATACGCGACTTATTCCGTTATTCAACGATTCAGGAACTATGCGGACATATCACACCATTGGCATCTCAAGCGGACCAGGGACCTGTGGAAGGTGAAGCTGAACTCACCCCGATTCAGCGAAGATTTTTCGGACAGGTACATGCTTTTCACTATCATTACAACCAGTCCGTCATGCTTTTCAGTGAAAAAGGATTCAATGCTAACGCGCTTCATCTAGCGCTGCGTAAAATAACCGAGCATCATGATGCCATTCGCATGATTTTCCAACGTGACCAAAACGGCCATGTCATTCAGTTTAATCGCGGAATCAATCACAAGGATCATGAACTGTTTGGCCTTTATATTTCAGATTGGATAAAAGCATCGCTAGAAGGGGCTCACCTTGATGAAAAACTTGCCGCTGAGGAAACCGTCATTCAAAGCAAAATGAATGTAGAAAAAGGGCCTTTGCTGCAAGCAGGTTTGTTTAAAACGGCAGAAGGGGATCATTTGCTGATTGCACTTCATCATCTTGTGATAGATGGCGTTTCTTGGAGAATTCTGCTTGAGGATTTAGCTGCAGCATATCAGCAGGCTTTAGAAAAGCAAGAAATCCAATTACCGCCAAAAACGGATTCTTATTTGGCCTACGCCAATGGTCTTACCCAAATAGCTGAAAGTAAGCAATTGCTTTCAGAGAAAACGTATTGGCAAACGATTTTAGACGCTCACACTGCTTTTCTTCCTAAGGACATAGAAAATGTGCCGGACAGACTCCAAATGAACAGCGACGCAGCAGCGTTTGTACTATCTGGGGACTGGACTGAAAAATTGCTGTTTGAAACCCAGCAAGCCTATGGCACTGATGCCAACGAACTTTTGCTTACGGCTTTAGGAATGGCGCTTTCTGAATGGGCTGGGCATGACCAAATCGTGATCAGCACTGAGGGACACGGTAGAGAAGGGCATGTGCCAAACATTGATATTTCAAGGACAGTTGGATGGTTTACTTCCATTTATCCTATTCTGCTAGACATGGGTATTCCCGAGCCTTTCGAGGATCAGCTCGCATACCGAATTAAGACGACAAAAGATATGCTGAGAAGAGTACCGAATAAAGGAACTGGATACGGATTGTTAACACACATAGGAGAACTGCGGCATAAAGAGCCTGAGGTCAGCTTTAATTATCTCGGTCAATTTAGCAAAGAGAAGGAAGCTGAAACGTTTCAATTATCATATTACAAGCCCCGTTACGAAATAGCGGGTGAGAGAGAACGAGAGTATGAGCTGGACATCAATGCTCTCATTACGGACGGACGGCTTCAAGTAAAAGCGGTATACACCCAAGTGTTCAGCAAACACTCAATTGAGTGCTTTATGGATCGTTTTCACAGGCATCTTATCGAGACGATTGAGCATTGTTCGCAGAAAAAAGCACGCGAAAAAACACTGAGCGATTTCAGCAATAAGGAATTAACGTTGTCTGCATTATCTAGCATCGAAGATCTCGTGAAAGATCTTTAACTTTTGAAAAGGTGTGTGGAATTGATGGCACAATCGGCACAAATTCAAGATATTTATCCGTTATCGCACATGCAGGAAGGAATGCTGTTTCATTCACTAATGGATTTCAGCTCGAAAGCATATATCGAACAGACCTCGTTTACGATCACAGGGAATCTATGCGTCGACTCGTTTCAAAAGAGCTTAAACCTTCTTGTTTCTAGATATGATATTTTCAGAACGATTTTCATTAAAGAAGTACCAGATCTTACAGGTCCGCAGCAGGTAGTCTTATCAAACCGGGAATTGACAGTATATAGAGAAGATATTTCTCGCAAGGCTGATCAAGAACAGCAGACGCTGATTGATGCTTTTATGACTAAGGATCGGGAAAAAGGATTTGATTTGCAAAAAGATCCTTTAATGCGTCTTGCTCTTTTTGATAGAGGAGACAGCCAATATACATGTGTCTGGACACATCACCATATCATCATGGATGGCTGGTGTCTCGGCATTATTCTTAAAGAGTTTTTCAGCATGTATGATTCGCTCAAAAATAACTCACCTGTACAGCTTGGCAGCACGGTGCCGTACAGCCGTTATATTGAATGGCTCGGAGAACAAGATCAAGAAGAGACTGCTGCCTACTGGAGCGAATATTTGAAGGAGTACGGCAATACTGCTTCTATTCCCCGGATAAAGCGCCGCATGGCAGACGGGGATTATAAAGCCGACCAGGTCAGCTTTTCATTAGCGCCGGATATGGTTGAGAAACTGACAGAGGCTGCCCAAAACTGGGGAGTGACATTAAACACGCTGTTTATGAGTATTTGGGGCGTGCTGCTCCATCGATATAATGCTGCAGATGATGCCGTTTTTGGCTCCGTCATTTCGGGACGCCCGTCAGCGATTGACGGGATTGAATCAATGGTCGGCTTGTTTATCAATACTGTTCCAGTGCGAATCCGATCTGCGGAAGGCATAACGTTTTCTTCGCTGGTCAAAGCCGTGCAGGAGGATATTTTATCATCTGAACAGCATGGGTATTATCCGCTTTATGAGATTCAAAACCATAGTCCATTGAAGCAAGGGTTGATCGATCATATTTTTGTTTTTGAAAATTACCCTGTACAGCTTCATCAGGCATTAAGCGTGGAGAGTGAAAATGACGAAGGCGCTCTGAAGCTGAGTGACATTTCAATGTCGGAACAAACCAATTACGACTTTAATATCGTTATCGTTCCGGGAGAATCATTTTATATCAAATTCAGCTACAACGCAGACGTTTACGAGCGGGAGGAGATGCTGAGGATTCAGGGGCATCTAAAGCAAGCACTAGATTGCATTTTGACAAATCCTGATGTTGCCGTCAGTGACATCAATATCGTGCCGCCGGAGGAGCAACAGATTATCCAATTGTTTAACGAAACTGAGCGTCCTTATGTGAACAAAACGATACCCCAATTGTTCGAGGAACAAGCTCACAAAACACCTGAAGCTGCTGCATTGAAAATGGGAGACGAATGCTGGACCTATCGCCAATTATATGTAAGAGCCAATCAGATTGCGCACGCCCTGATAGAAAAAGGCGTTGGATATGGAGATATCGTGGCTGTGATGATGGGCCGGTCAATGGAAATGCCTGCAGCTCTGCTTGGGATTTGGAAAGCAGGCGGCGCTTATATGCCGCTTGATCCACATTTTCCAGCAGAACGTCTTTCTTTCCTGCTGAAGGATAGTCAAGCGGCTCAATTGCTGATAGAAGAAGACCTTATTTCCTTGATCCCTCCGTCCTATGAAGGAAATACGATAACGATAGAACATACAGAAAGTTACCAAACAGAAGCTCCAAATATGCCGCCAGGTGACCTAGCCTACTTGATCTATACGTCGGGAACGACGGGGCGCCCTAAAGGGGTTTTAGTTGATCATCACGGTATTGCAAATACATTGCAATGGAGACGAGAAGAGTATGGCATGACCGAACAGGATATATCCCTCCATTTGTTTTCGTACGTGTTTGACGGTTGTGTAACGAGCTTATTTACCCCGCTTTTATCTGGTGCGTGCGTACTGCTGACAACAGATGACGAAGCGAAGGATGTGCTGGCCCTTAAGCGAAAAATAGCTCGTTATAAGGTCAGCCACATGATCATTGTTCCTTCCTTGTACCGGGTGTTATTGGAAGTGATGACTGCTGACGATGCAAAAAGTCTTCGTATTGTGACATTTGCGGGTGAAGCGGTCACGCCTGACCTGCTTGAGTTGAGTCAAATGATTTGTCCTTCTGCAGAACTGGCAAATGAATACGGGCCCACAGAAAACAGTGTGGCAACAACAATATTGCGGCATCTGAATGAAAAAGAGAGGATCACGATTGGACACCCGATCAGAAACACAAAAGTATTTGTTTTGCACGGAAATCAAATGCAGCCGATCGGCGCGGCGGGTGAACTGTGTATTTCCGGCGCGGGTCTTGCGAGAGGATACTACAAACAGCCAGAGCTGACACAGAAAGCATTCTCTGATCATCCATTCCTTGAAGGGGAGCGTTTATACCGAACAGGTGATACAGGCCGCTTTTTGCCTGATGGAACGATTGAATATATTGGACGTTTTGATGATCAAGTAAAAATTAGGGGTTACCGTATTGAACTGAGAGAGATTGAAACAGTTCTTCGACAAGCACCGGGGGTAAAGGAAGCCGCGGTACTGGCCCGTGATGTTTCTGCTGAGGAAAAGGAGCTTGTTGCTTATATCGTTCCAGAAAAGGGAAACAGCCTCCCAGATTTGTATCAGCATCTTGCCGGGACATTGCCGTCCTATATGATCCCAGCAAGTATTATCAACATCAGCCGGATGCCATTAACATCCAGCGGCAAGCTTGACAGGTTTGCGCTTCCTGAACCAGAAAACAATACGAGTGTCACATATATGGCGCCCCGAACCTTAATCGAAGCTGATCTCGCACATATTTGGGAAGATGTGCTGAATAAACAGCACATCGGCATTCGTGATGATTTCTTTCAGTTAGGCGGACAGTCCTTAAAAGCGGCCGCACTGGTATCAAGAATACATAAAAAGCTTAATGTCGAGCTGCCGCTCAGTGAGGTGTTTTCATATCCGACGGTTGAAAGCATGGCGAGCAAATTGATGAGCTTAAAAGAACACGCTTTTACACAGATTGAACCTGCGGATCAAAGAGATGTCTATCCGCTGTCTTTCTCGCAAAAACGATTATATGCTCTTCATCAGCTGGCAGATGACAGCACAGGCTACAACATGCCAGCTGTACTTGAATTACGCGGAAATCTGAATCGCCAGCGGTTGAGAAGCGTTCTCACAGAACTTGTGAATCGGCATGAAGCATTACGGACTGTTTTTGCGCTTGACAGAGACGAGCCTGTGCAGATCATTTATCCAGAGATAGCTTTTGATCTAAAAGAGCTTGAAATGGAATCAGAACAAATGCTTGAGTCTGCAATCGAGACCTTTATCAAACCGTTTGATCTATCATCCGGTCCGCTTTTTAGAGCATGTGTCATTACAATGGGCAATCACCGCGGCTTTTTGCTGCTCGATATGCACCATATTATTGCCGACGGTGTCTCGATGAGCACTCTTGTCCAAGAATTTACTGACTTATATTGCGGAAAGGAGCTGCCAGCTTTAAACCTGCATTATAAGGATTTTGCTGTTTGGCAGCAAGAGAAGTACCCGAAAGAGCTATACAAAAAACAGGAGGCCTACTGGCTCGGTCAGCTTGGCGGGAGTCTTCCTACACTAGAATTACCGCTTGATAAAACAAGGCCGCGTCTCCCTGATTTCAGCGGTGGAACAATTGAAGTCAGCATTGATAAAGACATGGCTGATGAGCTGCACCGTTTAATGGCTGAAACGGGAACAACATTGTATATGATTCTTCTGGCTGTCTATTCTATTTTGTTATCTAAGCTAAGCGGGCAAGAGGATATTGTTGTCGGTTCGCCTGCTGCCGGAAGACCGCACGCTGATCTGGAGCGCGTCATCGGGATGTTCGTCAATACATTGGCGATGCGCAGCAAGCCCGAGGGCCACAAAACGTTCAGCTCCTATTTGCAGGACATTCGCCACCTGGCTCTGACCGCTTACGAGCATCAGGATTATCCTTTTGAGGAGCTGGCAGATAAGCTCGATACAAATCGAGAGGTAAATCGCAACCCGCTGTTCGATGCGATGCTTGTGCTTCAAAGCAGTGAAGATTTCCGGTTCGAAGTGCCTGGTCTGTCGATTTCGTCTGTCACTCTTAAACATGATATTTCTAAATTCGATTTAACGTTACACGCTGAGGAGCATCCGAGTGGAATACGCTGCCGTTTTGAATACAGCACTGCTCTTTTTGAAGAAGAAACCATTACGCGGTGGGCATCCTGTTTTATTGAATTGGTCAAAGAGGTAACGGCGGATACCGAGATGAGAATTTCGGACATGCAATTGCTTCCTGCTGCAGAGCGTAGGTTGCTCCTTGAAAAAATGGGGCAGTATGCAGCTTATCCCAGAAATGAAAACATAGTAAGCTTATTTGAAAAGCAAGCCGCTCAGCATCCGGAGCATATCGCAGTGGTGTGCGGCCATTCTCAGCTTACGTATCGAGACCTGAATGAAAAAGCCGAGCGGGCAGCTGCTATGCTGATCAAACAAGGAGTCAGCACTGGGGATATCGTCGGTCTGATGCTCGATCGGTCACCTGATATGATCATTGGCATTTTATCGATTTTAAAAGCTGGAGGGGCCTATTTGCCGATTGATCCTGAATATCCTCAGGAGCGTATTAGCTTTATGCTCAATGACAGCGGAGCAAAACGGCTGCTGACAGAGCGCGGTCAAAACAAACCTGCAGACTACACCGGACATATTTTGTATATCGATGAATGTGAAAACGACTCAATTCCGGCTAATGTAAACATTCAAGAAATAGTAACGGATCAGCCCGCATACGTGATATACACATCTGGAACGACTGGCCAGCCAAAGGGCGTCATTGTCGAGCACCGCAATGTGATCAGTCTTTTAAAACATCAAAACCTGCCTTTTGAATTTAACCATGAAGACGTCTGGACGTTATTTCATTCTTATTGCTTTGATTTCTCTGTATGGGAGATGTTCGGTGCACTATTGAACGGAGGTACATTAATCGTGGTCTCTAAAGAAACAGCCCGTGACCCCCATGCATTCCGTTTATTGTTAAAAAAAGAGCGCGTCACTGTACTCAATCAGACCCCGACTGCTTTTTACGGCTTGATGCTTGAAGACCAAAATCATACAGATCATTTAAACATCCGCTACGTGATTTTTGGCGGCGAAGCCTTACAGCCCGGATTGCTTCAAAGCTGGAATGAAAAATATCCTCATACTGATTTGATTAATATGTACGGTATTACAGAAACAACGGTCCATGTAACATTCAAAAAATTGTCCGCTGCCGACATTGCAAAAAATAAAAGCAATATCGGCCGGCCTCTTTCTACTCTGCAGGCTCATGTGATGGATGCCCATATGAACCTGCAGCCGACCGGAGTTCCAGGGGAGCTGTATATAGGCGGCGAAGGTGTGGCACGGGGATATCTCAACAGAGATGAGCTGACCGCTGACCGTTTTGTATCCAATCCTTATCTTCCGGGAGACATATTATACCGAACAGGAGATCTTGCTAAGCGCCTGTCAAATGGCGAGCTGGAATACTTAGGCCGCATTGATGAGCAGGTGAAAGTCAGAGGGCACCGAATTGAGTTAGGCGAAATCCAAGCGGCACTTCTTCAGTATCCAATGATTAAAGAGGCGGCTGTCATTACCAGAGCAGACGAGCAAGGGCAAACAGCTATATATGCTTATATGGTGATAAGAGATCAACAGACTGCGAATATATCAGACATCCGGGCTTACCTAAAAAACGCCTTGCCTGACTTTATGCTGCCTGCCCGTATGATACAAATTGACAGCATCCCGGTGACTGTTAATGGAAAGCTCGATCAGAAAGCCCTGCCAGAACCTGAAAAACGCGCTTATACAGCTGATGATATCAGTCCTAGAAATGAGATTGAAACGGTGATGGCTGAAATTTGGGAGGAGCTTCTTAATGTGGATGAGTTGGGTGTAGGCGCCAATTTCTTTGAGCTTGGCGGAGACTCTATTAAAGCGCTGCAGGTTTGTGCCAGACTGAAGCAGCGCGGATTTGCAACGACAGTACGTGAGATGTTTGAATATCAGACTCTTGGTGAACTGTCCGCCCGGGTTCGAAAAGACGTACGCGCCATTGACCAAGGCCCGGTCGAAGGCGAGATTACTTGGACACCTATCCAGCAGTGGTTTTTCTCGCAATCTCTGGAAAGCCATCATTTTAACCAGTCCGTTATGATCTACCGGGCTGAACGATTTGATGAGGCTGCGCTTAGAAAAGTACTAAAAAGCCTTGTGACTCATCATGATGCACTGAGAATCGTATGCCGGCATGAAGATGGCAGGCAGGTGCAGATAAACAGAGGGATAGATCTTTCAGATGAGGAGCTATATGCACTTGAACTGTTTGATGTAAAGGATAGCCTAACAGAAGCACGGTACACGATTGAGGAAGCAGCCAGCCGGATGCAAGAACATATTCGTTTGGAAACCGGCCCCTTGCTTCACGCTGGATTGTTTAGAACCGAGAATGGTGACCATTTATTTCTGACGATTCATCACTTAGTTGTTGATGCGGTTTCCTGGCGAATTTTGTTCGAGGATTTTTCAGGTGCTTACAAACAGGCAGTCTCAGGAGAATCTATTAAAATGCCGCAAAAAACAGATTCATATTTAACGTATTCACAAAGAATAGCTGACTACTCTAAAAGCCGCCAGGTGCAACGCGAAGCAGCGTACTGGGATGAGTGCGAGAACCGTCACATCCAGCCTATTCCAAAAGATAATGACGCTGCATCTAACACATTCAAAGATACAGAAGTGATTGATTTTGAGCTATCTCGCCATCACACAGAATTACTATTAACGGCTGCACATAAAGCTTACAGCACGGAGATGAATGATATCCTTCTGACAGCTTTAGGTCTTGCTTTGCAGAAATGGACGGGAAATAACCAATTTAAAATCAGCATGGAGGGCCATGGAAGGGAATCATATTTTGAGGACATCGATATTAGCAGAACTGTTGGCTGGTTCACCTCCATTTATCCTGTGTGGCTTGATATGAGAGATTCCGATCATAAGGACAAAGAAGAGCGGCTGGGCCACCTTATTAAACAGACAAAAGATATGCTGCACCGTATACCGCATAAAGGCGCGGGCTACGGCGTGCTGAAATATATCAGCAAAAGATGGGGCTCTGAGAAAAACAGCCCAGAAATCAGCTTTAATTATTTAGGCCAGTTTGATCAGGATATTCAATCAAATGGCTTTGAGGTGTCTGACATCAAGCCAGGAAATGAGATCAGCCCGAACTGGGAGCGTCCTTATGCACTGGATATCAGCGGCGCCGTTTCTTCTGGGTGCCTGAACATGCACATCATCTATAACAGGCATCAATTTGAGGAAGAAACCATTCAAACATTTGCCAGGCATTTTAAACAGACTCTGGAAAACATCATTGACCATTGTACCGGCAAAGAAAACCGAGAGTGGAGCGCATCTGATTTCACTGATGAAGACTTAACGCTTGATGAATTGAGTGAGATTATGGGAGCCGTCAACAAACTATAGGGAGAGGAGATTCACTGATGCCGCAGCAACCTGAAATACAGGATATATACCCTTTGTCATTTATGCAGGAAGGGATGCTTTTTCACTCATTGTATGATGAACAGTCGAGAGCTTATTTTGAACAGGCTTCTTTTACGATCAATGGACAGCTTGACTTGGAGCGTTTCCAGAAAAGCATGGATGCTGTTTTTGACAGGTACGATATCTTTCGAACAGCATTCATCTATAAAAATGTAGCCAAACCTCGTCAAGTCGTGCTCAAGCAACGTCATTGCCCTGTTCATGTTGAAGATATTTCCCATCTCAATGAAAGGGATAAAGAACATTGTACCGAGGCATTCAAAGAGCAGGATAAATCCAGGGGCTTCGATCTCCAAACGGATGTACTGATGAGAATATCTATTTTAAAATGGGCGCCTGATCATTATGTCTGTATCTGGAGCCACCATCATATTTTAATGGATGGCTGGTGTTTAGGCATCGTCATTAAAGACTTTCTCCATATTTATCAAGCGCTTGGAAAAGGGCAGTTTCCTGATTTGCCTCCTGTACAGCCGTACGGGACGTATATTAAATGGCTGATGCAGCAAGAGCGTGAAGAAGCAGCTGAGTATTGGAAAAAAAGGCTTCAGCATTTCGAAAAAGCTTCGCCTCTGCCAAAAAGAACAGATCAAATGTCGGACGGGACATTACAGCAGATCACATTTACCATTCCTGAAAAAGAAACCTCCGAATTACAGAAAATCGCTGCAGCATGTGGTGCGACACTTAACACTGTTTTCCAAGCTTTATGGGGAATCATGCTCCAAAAGTTCAATCGCCGCGACGATGCTGTATTCGGATCAGTTATATCAGGCAGACCTTCTGAGCTAAAAGATGTGGAAAATATGGTCGGACTTTTTATCAATACCATTCCTATTCGAGTCCAAAGTGATTTTCTGTCTTTTTCTGACCTAGTCAGCAGAATGCAAAAAGACATGACTGAGGCAGAAGCTTATAGTTACTTTCCCTTATATGATATTCAGGCGCAGAGCGCTCTTAAACAAGAGCTGATCGATCATATTATCGTATTTGAAAATACACCTACTCAACAAGAGATTGAAGAGCTGAATCAAGCTGGATCATTTGATTTCTCCGTGAAAGATTTTGAGATGGAAGAGGTAACTAATTATAGATGCAGTGTCAAAGTGATCCCAGGGCGTACTTTGTACGTTCGGATTCATTTTCATACAGGCGCTTATCAACCAAATATGATGTCTGAAATAAAAGATTATTTACAGCACATGATCTCTGACGTCATCTCTGATCCATCTCTTCCTGTGTCAAAGATGACATTGCTAGATGAGGACAAAACACGGAAAATCGTTTCTCAAAATAACAGGACAGTATCTGTTTCACCTGAAGCCCCAACCTTGCATGGGCTGTTTGAACGACAGGCGGCAGTCACACCGGAGCGGCCGGCTATCCGCTTTTCCGGCGGTTCGCTGACATACGCTGAGCTTGACATGTACGCCAGCCGGCTGGCTGCGCACCTTACAGCACGCGGCGTCACAAACGAAAGTATCGTCGGGATCCTGTCTGAACGCTCACCTGACATGCTGATCGCTGTCCTTGCTGTCTTGAAGGCAGGAGGGGCCTATTTGCCGCTTGATCCTGCGTATCCAAAGGAGCGGCTGAGCTACATGCTGAAAGACAGCGGGGCATCACTCTTGCTGACGCAGCCGGGATGCTCCGCACCGAACTTTTCTGGAGAGACGCTTGAAGTGGACATGACATCTCTTAATCGTGAAGAAGTAAAACGTCATGTGTCTGCTTCTGTTAGCGACGGATCTCTCGCCTATGTCATCTATACATCAGGCTCTACCGGGCAGCCGAAAGGAGTGGCCGTTGAGCACCGCCAGGCTGTTTCCTTTCTGACCGGCATGCAGCACCAGTTTCCGCTTTCGGAAGATGACATTGTCATGGTGAAAACCTCTTTTTCCTTTGATGCGTCTGTGTGGCAGCTGTTTTGGTGGACACTTTCCGGCGCTTCGGCGTATCTGCTTCCACCTGGCTGGGAAAAAGACCCCGCATTGATCGTAAAAGCCACTCATCAGGAACGTATTACAACGGTTCATTTTATTCCGGCTATGCTGAACAGCTTTCTGGATCAAGCGGAAATCGAAAGGCTGCGTGACAGCACAAGCCTGAAACGTGTATTCGCCGGAGGTGAACCGCTTGCGCCGCGTACGGCAGCCCGTTTTGCTTCTGTATTGCCGCAGGTATCATTAATCCATGGTTACGGGCCGACAGAAGCAACGGTAGACGCGGCATTTTACGTATTGGATCCAGAACAGGACAGAGATCGTTTGCGGATTCCGATTGGGAAGCCCGTACCCGGTGCGCGTTTGTATGTTTTAGATCCGCATTTAGCCGTACAGCCTTCTGATGTCGCCGGCGAAATGTACATTGCCGGAGCGGGTGTTGCCAGAGGTTATTTGAATCGGCCGGCATTAACGGAGGAGCGTTTTCTTGAAGACCCGTTTTACCCGGGGGAACGCATGTACAAAACCGGGGATGTGGCGCGCTGGCTCCCTGACGGGAATATTGAATTCCTCGGGCGCACGGATGATCAGGTGAAAATCCGCGGCTACCGGATTGAGCCGGGAGAAATTGAAGCGGCATTAAGAAGCATAGAAGGTGTAAGAGAGGCGGCCGTTACCGTACGGACAGACAGCGGCGAGCCGGAATTATGCGCTTATGTAGAAGGGCTCGAAAGAAACGAAGTGCGGGCACAGCTTGAAAGACTGTTGCCGGGCTACATGGTCCCAGCCTATATGATAGAAATGGAACAGTGGCCGGTTACACCAAGCGGAAAGCTCGACCGAAACGCCCTGCCAGCTCCTGACGGAGCGGCAGATGCGGAGACCTACACGGCGCCGAGAAACGTGACTGAGATGAAGCTTTCTCAGCTGTGGGAGGACGTGCTGAAAAATGGCCCTGTCGGGATTCACGACAACTTTTTTGACCGCGGGGGACATTCCTTAAAAGCAACGGCGCTTGTCTCACGGATCGCCAAAGAATTCGATGTACAGGTGCCGCTAAAAGATGTGTTTGCCCATCCGACAGTAGAAGGACTGGCTACCGTTATCCGTGAAGGAACGGACAGTCCATATGAAGCGATTAAGCCCGCTGAAAAACAGGAAACCTATCCGGTTTCCTCTGCCCAAAAGCGGATTTATGTCCTTCAGCAGCTGGAGGACGGAGGGACAGGCTACAATATGCCGGCTGTGTTAGAGCTCGAAGGGAAGCTCAACCCTGAAAGGATGGACAGAGCTTTCAAAGAGCTGATCAAGCGCCACGAGTCGCTTCGAACCGCCTTCGAACAGGACGCAGGAGGCGATCCGGTGCAGCGCATCCATGACGAGGTGCCGTTTACGTTACAGACTACAGTTCTCGGCGCACGAACCGAAGAGGAGGCCGCAGCCGCATTTATCAAACCGTTTGATCTCAGTCAAGCGCCGCTGTTCCGTGCCCAAATCGTAAAGGTATCAGATGAGCGGCACCTGTTGCTGGTTGATATGCATCACATCATTTCAGACGGTGTTTCCGTCAACATTCTGATTCGGGAATTCGGCGAGCTGTACAATAATCGGAAGCTTCCGGCGCTGCGCATTCAATATAAAGATTATGCCGTATGGCAAGAAGGATTCAAAACAGGAGACGCGTACAAAACGCAAGAGGCGTACTGGCTGAAGCAGCTCGAGGGCGAGCTGCCTGTGCTGGATCTTCCGGCTGATCATGCCCGCCCGCCGGTGCGAAGCTTCGCGGGTGACAAGGTCTCATTTACGCTGGATCAAGAGGTTGCATCAGGCCTTCACAAGCTGGCACGAGAAAACGGAAGCACACTGTACATGGTGCTCCTTGCGGCTTACACCGCGTTCTTGTCACGCTTAAGCGGACAGGAAGATATCATCGTTGGCTCGCCAATTGCCGGCCGGCCGCACAAGGATCTTGAGCCGATACTCGGCATGTTTGTGAACACGCTAGGGCTTCGGACGCGCCCGGAGGGCGGGAAGCCGTTTGTACAGTATTTGCAGGAAGTGCGTGAGACAGCATTGGAAGCCTTTGAGCACCAGGATTACCCGTTCGAAGAACTTGTCGATAAGCTTGAATTGACACGGGATATGAGCCGGAATCCGCTGTTTGACGTAATGTTTGTTCTTCAAAACATGGATCAGGAATCGTTGGAGCTGGATGAACTTTGTCTCAAACCTGCAGCAAACAATGGGCATCAAACGTCCAAATTTGATTTAACCCTATATGCCCAGGAACAGCCCCGCGGTTTGCTGACGTTCCAAATGGAGTTTAGTACTGACTTATATAAGAAAAAAACGATAGAAAAGTGGCTTCAATACTTCATCAATATGTTACTCTCCATCATCAAAGACAACAAAGCCGCTCTCGGAACAATAAATATCCTGAATGAGGATGAGACCCATTACCTTATCCACGAGCTCAATCGTACAAAAATAGATTATCCAAGAAATGAAACCATCAGCAGACTCTTTGAAATGCAGGCTGAACAAACACCTAATGCTGTAGCTATTGTCAGCGACACCCAAGTATTCACTTACGAGGACCTGAACAGCTGGGCAAATCAAATTGCCTCAGTTCTACAGATTAAGGGCGTAGGGCCTGATAGTGTTGTAGCCTTGTTGACAGGCAGAACACCAGAACTCATTGCAGGAATGCTGGGCATTCTGAAAGCCGGGGGAGCCTATCTGCCTATTGCTTCTGATCTGCCTGTTGAACGAATAGCTTATATGCTGTCAGACAGCGGGGCGGCATTACTCCTTCAATCTGAAAAAACAGAAAAACAACTATTAGACATTGAATGTGAACAAATCATAATCGAAGATATTCAAAAGCAAGGAGAAACGAAGAACGTTGATTCTTCAGCAGGGTCACATTCACTTGCATATATCATTTATACCTCTGGATCAACCGGTAAACCAAAGGGCGTCATGATTGAGCAGCGAAGTGTAATTCGTCTTGTTAAAAACAGCAATTATATTACATTTACACCTGAAGACCGCCTTCTGATGACATCATCAATCGGTTTCGACGTTGGGTCATTTGAAATTTTCGGACCGCTGCTAAATGGTGCCGCTTTGCATCTGTCCGATCAACAAACATTTCTCGATTCCCATCAGCTTAAGAGGTACATAGAACATCAAGGAATCACAACGATTTGGCTGACATCTTCTCTATTCAATCATTTGACAGAGCAAAATGAACAAACATTTTCACAGCTGAAACATTTGATTATAGGCGGAGAAGCTTTGTCGCCGAGCCACGTCAATCGAATCAGAAATGTCTGCCCTGAAGTATCTATATGGAATGGATATGGCCCTACCGAAAATACAACTTTTTCGACATGCCTTCACATTCAAAAAACATATGAACTTTCCATTCCGATCGGGCGGCCGGTTGGTAATTCCACCGCTTATATCTTAAATCAATGGGGAGTGCTGCAGCCGGTCGGAGCTGTCGGTGAACTTTGTGTCGGCGGAGATGGCGTCGCCAGAGGATATTTGGGCCGTCCTGATTTAACGAAAGAGAAATTTGTCCCACATCCATTTGCACCTGGCGATCGACTGTATCGCACAGGTGATCTGGCGCGCTGGCTTCCTGATGGCACAATTGAATACATTGGCCGTATTGATGATCAAGTAAAAGTCAGAGGCTATCGGGTGGAGCTGGGTGAAATCGAATCAGCACTTCGTCAAATAGACGGGGTCAAAGAAGCCGCAGTGTTAGCACGTACAGCCCAGACCGGGAGCAAAGAGCTGTTTGGCTATATCAGCGTAAAAGCAGGCACGAATGCTGAACAAGTGCGTTCACTTCTCGCGCGTTCGCTGCCAAACTATATGATCCCGGCGTACATTATTGAAATGGAGACTCTTCCGCTCACATCAAACGGCAAATTGAACCGAAAACAACTTCCTGAACCAAATTTCACATCTAAACAAACGTACGCTCCACCTCGAAATGACCTTGAAGACCAACTTGTGTTGATCTGGCAGGAGGTTCTCGGCATCCAGAGGATCGGAATAGAGGATTCATTTTTTGAATTGGGCGGAGATTCAATCAAAGCGCTTCAAGTTTCTGCACGCCTTGGGCGCTATGGGCTAAGCTTGCAGGTAAGTGATTTATTCCGTCATCCAAAGATAAAGGACTTATCACCATTTATCCGTAAGTCAGAGAGAATCATAGAGCAAGGACCCGTTCAGGGAGACGTTCCTTGGACGCCTGTTCAGCAATGGTTTTTTTCACAAGATATTGAAGAAAGACACCATTTCAATCAGTCTGTCATGCTATTCCATTCTGGACGTTTGTCTGAAAACGCCCTTAGACCAGCCTTGAAAAAACTGGCGGAGCATCATGATGCGCTTCGGATGGTTTATCGCAACGATGACAGGCGATGGATTCAAATCAACCAAGGCATTCATGAGTCACAGCTATACAGCTTAAGAACCTCTGATCTTTCACAGTCAGAAAGCGGCTGGGAGACGCAAATCAAACAAGAAGTTGCAGATCTTCAGCAAAGCATCAATTTGCAGGAAGGACCATTGTTGCACGCCGCTTTGTTTAAAACACTGACCGGAGATTACTTGTTCCTTGCGATCCATCACCTTGTCGTTGATGGTGTCTCATGGCGGATTTTGCTGGAGGATTTGTCAGCCGGATATCAACAAGCTGCTGCAGGCCAGACGATCCAGCTTCCGCCTAAAACGGATTCCTACCAGGAATACGCAAGACGCATACAGGAATATGCCCAAAGCAGTAAGCTGATTCGAGAAGAGGCGTATTGGCGAAGTGTAGAAGAACAGCAAGCCGCAGAACTGCCCTATGAAATACCGCATCATGTGAACATCGACTTCAGCAAAAGGGACTCATTAAGCTTTTCACTGACTGAAGCAGACACCGCCGTCTTGCTGCAAAACGTCAATCACGCCTATGGCACAGATACACAAGATATTCTGTTAACCGCAGCATCCTTGGCGATTTGTGAATGGACAGGAGGAAGCAAGCTCCGTATCGCTATGGAAGGACACGGGAGAGAACACATTCTGCCAGAGATAGATATCAGCAGGACGGTCGGCTGGTTTACATCCATGTACCCGGCCCTCATAAGCTTTGAACATCATAGGGATGAGCTCGGAACCTCAGTAAAAACCGTTAAAGATACACTGGGCCGGATACCAAACAAAGGGGTAGGTTACGGTATGCTGAAATACCTTACACACCCTGAAAATAAAAGCATTACGTTTTCAAAAACACCTGAAATCAGCTTTAACTATTTGGGCCAGTTCAACGACATCGAAAGACAGGACACCTTCCGCCCATCAAGCCTTGGGAGCGGAAAGGATATCACTCATACATGGAAGCGTGAGCAAATCATCGAGATGAGCGCAATGGCAGCAGACAAAAAGCTCCATTTCAATCTTAGTTATCCGCCAGCCCGCTTTCATAGAAACACAATGGAGCAGCTTATTAACAGGATTGAACACTTTTTGCTGGACATTATGAAACACTGCGCCGGTCAACAGAAAGCTGAAAAGACACTGAGCGATTTCAGCAGTCAATCATTAACGGCAGAGGATCTGGACAGCATATCCAGCTTGGTGGAAGAATTGTAGAAAATCGTGACAGGGAGACATGAACATGACAAAAGCGAATTCAATTCAGGATATTTATCCGCTGTCTTACATGCAGGAAGGGATGCTTTTCCATTCCCTCCTGCAAAAAGATTCACAGGCGTATGTTGAGCAAGCTTCTTTTACAATAGAAGGGAAAGTCAACCCGCAGTTTTTTCAAAACAGCATCAACGCTCTTGTAGAAAGACATGATATTTTCAGAACGATTTTTATCAGCCAAAATGTTTCCTCCCCCCAGCAGGTTGTTCTGAGAGAACGAAATGTCATCGTACTGGAAGAAGACATTACTCATTTAAACGAGGCGGAGCAATCACAGTTTATCGAGCAATGGAAAGAAAAGGACCGGGACCGGGGGTTTCATTTGCAAAAGGATGTGCTCATGCGCATCGCTCTGATTCAAACAGGAGAGAGCCAGTACTCTTGCATTTGGACCTTTCATCATATCATGATGGACGGTTGGTGCCTCAGCATTGTGCTAAAGGAGTTTCTGCATATTTACGCATCTTATGTAAATGCATCCCCAATAACATTGGAGCCGGTCCAGCCATACGGAAAGTATATCAAATGGCTGATGGAGCAAGACAAAGAGCAGGCGGTTTCTTATTGGGAGCATTATCTTTCCGGCCACGAACAGCAAACCGTGCTCCCGAAGCAGAAAAAAACAAAGGGAAAAAGCAGGCAGGAACACGTTACATTTTCATTCTCTAAGGAAGAAAGCAGCAGACTTTCAGAGCTTGCTGCAAGAGAAGAAGTGACACTCAGTACGATTTTTCATACCATTTGGGGCATTCTGCTACAAAAATATAATAATAACGATGACGCCGTATTCGGTTCTGTCATTTCAGGAAGGCCTGCGGAAATCGAAGGCATTGAACATATGGTAGGTCTTTTCATTAATACGATGCCGGTTCGGGTGCAGGGAGCAAAAACGCCATTTCTTCAACTTCTAAAAGATATGCAAAAAGACCGTCTTGCTGCTGAAGCGTACAGCTACCACCCTTTATATGAGATTCAATCCCGCTCAGCTGTTAAGCAAGGGCTGATTGATCATATTCTCGTATTTGAAAACTATCCGGTGCAGCAAGAGATTCAAATGCTGAACAAACAGGAACATGCTTCTGATCTTTTTCAGATTCATAATTTCACTGTCGCAGATGAAACCAACTACAGCTTTTATCTTATGGTGGCGCCAGGGGAAGAAATTCATATCAAAATGAACTATGATGCGGAGCAGCACGATCGGTCTTTTGTGCTTTCTGTCAAAGAGCATCTTCTGAATGCTGTATCACAAATCTTAAATAATCCGAATCTTCCACCTGAAGAAATCGATATCACGACAGATACTGAAAAGCGGCAGCTGATTGGAGAAATCACAGATCGAACACCAGTTTACGAAACCATCCATGCCATGTTTGAAAAACAGGTGGAAAAGACACCAGATGCTCATGCTGTAAAGGATCAATTCTGCTCGTTAACATACAAAGAACTGAATAAATCGGCTAACAGATTGGCACGGCATTTACGAATGAAAGGCGTTGTGAGACAGGAACCCGTTGCGATTATGATGGATCGCTCTGCGGCGTTTATCACCGGCGTTCTTGGAATCTTAAAGGCAGGCGGCGCCATTGTTCCGGTTGATCCGCATTACCCGGCTGACAGAATCCGTTATATTCTGCATGATTGCGGC
The DNA here is from genome assembly GCF_038593095.1 of Bacillus sp. FSL L8-0358. NCBI lineage: Bacteria > Bacillati > Bacillota > Bacilli > Caryophanales > Bacillaceae > Bacillus > Bacillus sp. FSL L8-0358. The sequence continues at coordinate 1,991,545 of NZ_CP151962.1, read as the reverse complement.
TGTTCGCATGTTGTTTCACAAGCGCATCTTTCCTCATCGTTAGAAGACAATTACATTATCACTCATCCAGAAGATATCGAAAGCAAAGTAGACGGTAGTAACATAAAGTCAGTCAACAATGCTGACGATCTGCTGTATATGATTTATACATCAGGCACAACAGGTAAACCAAAGGGTGTTCAATTTGAGCATCGAAACATGGCTAACTTGCTGAAGTTCGAATATACTCACTCTGGAATTGACTTTGAAGCAGATGTTCTGCAATTTGCGACACCTGCCTTTGACGTCTGCTATCAAGAAATATTTTCTGCGCTTCTGAAAGGCGGCACACTCCACATCGTGCCAGAAGCCATAAAAAGAGATGTGCCTCAGCTGTTTGCATTTATAAACAAGCATCAGACGAATATTGTGTTTCTCCCAACTGCTTTTATCAAAATGATTTTCAGCGAGCGTGAACTAGCGAACTCGTTTCCTGATGGCGTCAAACACCTGATCGCAGCCGGGGAACAATTAATGATTTCAGACCTTTTCCAAGATGTATTGCGTGAACGCGGCATACACCTGCACAATCATTACGGACCTTCAGAAACTCATGTGGTATCTACGTATACCATTCATCCTGGAGACCCTATTCCTGAGCTTCCGCCAATCGGTAAACCGATAGGCTGTACTGATCTATATATTTTGAATCATCAAAAACAGCTTCAGCCATGCGGCGTACCAGGCGAACTCTATATTTCCGGCGCAAGTGTTGCCAGAGGATATGTCAATCACGATAAACTGACAAGCGACAAATTTTCATCCGACCCATTCAGGCCTGGTGTGATCATGTACCGTACAGGTGATTTGGCCAAACGGCTTGAAGACGGCAACATCGAATATATCGGACGGGCAGACAATCAAGTGAAAATCAGAGGTTATCGAATCGAGCCGCAAGAAATCGAAGTCACGTTAATGAATCATCCGGACATTAGTGAGGCTGCCATTCTCATCTGGCAAGATCAAAACGGTGAACATGAATTATGCGCTTACTATTGCAGTGTACAAAAGCTGAATGCAATAGATTTACGCAGTTATATGGCTAGTGAGCTCCCAGAATACATGATTCCGGCGAAATGGATATGGGTTGACAGCATACCTCTTACCCCAAACGGAAAAGTAGATCGCGCAGCACTTCCGGGGCCAGATGCTTCAATCAGCGGAAACCCATATACTGCCCCTCGAAATCTGTTAGAGGCAAAGCTTTCGCAACTATTTGAAGATGTGCTAAAGAATGGACATATAGGCATCCAAGACAACTTTTTTGACAATGGCGGCCACTCGTTAAAAGCAACAGTGCTTATGTCACGGATCGCAAAGGAATTCCATGTGCAAGTTTCGCTTAAGGACATCTTTGCCCATCCGACTGTTGAAGGATTAGCTTCAATCATTCGAGAGGCAGAACAAAATCCGTATGCAGCAATTGAACCAGCAGAAAAAAGGGATACATATCCTGTATCTTCGGCCCAAAAACGAATCTATGTGCTTCAACAGCTTGATGAGGGTGTCGCCTATAACATGCCTGCGGTCTTAGAACTGGAAGGTGCACTGGATGTCGCCAAACTGTCTGCTGTATGTAAAGAACTGATCAATCGGCATGAGCCGCTTCGAACTTCCTTTGTATCCGGAGCTGATGACGAGCCGGTTCAGCGTATCCACACCGAAGTGCCGTTTACGTTAAGTAAAGAGACCACTATCGAGGGATTTGTCCGTCCCTTTGATCTTAGCCAGGCGCCATTATTTAGAGCAGGCCTTATAGAAGTGTCAAACGAGAAGCATGTATTGCTGGTGGATATGCACCATATCATTTCAGATGGCGTATCCGTTCAGCTCCTAATCCGAGAATTTACCGATCTTTATGCAAACCGGCAGCTTAAGCCATTGCGGATCCAATATAAAGATTACGCCGTATGGCAGCAGAAATTTAAAAAGGGAGACTCGTACCAAAAGCAGGAGACTTACTGGCAGCAGCAGTTTAGCGGGGACCTTCCTATACTAGAGCTTCCAACAGATAAACGACGTCCGGCAGAACGGCAATTCATAGGCGGAAAAGTAACCTTTCAATTGGACAAAGAGATCACGGCCCGCATAAAGCGGCTCGCCCATAAAAACAGAAGCACGCTTTATATGACGCTTCTCGCTTTGTATTCAGCCTTTTTGTCTCGGTTAAGCGGTCAAGATGATATCGTGATTGGTTCACCTATCGCCGGACGGCCCCATGCCGACCTTGAAGCTGTTCTTGGGATGTTCGTCAATACATTGGCTCTCCGCACACGCCCGGCGGGTAATAAGACATTTGAGGAATTTCTGAAAGAAGTCAGACAGACGGCACTCGAAGCGTATGAGCATCAGGATTACCCGTTTGAAGAGCTTGTGGACAAACTCGGTGTGCAGCGGGAAATGAGCCGGAATCCTTTGTTTGACACAACGCTAGTCCTTCAGAATATGGAACAGCAAAAGCTAAAAATGAATGATGTACAGCTTCAGTGGAACGACTTTGAGCACCCAATATCAAAATTTGATATTTCCCTATACGTTACAGAGCATGATTCCGAGCTTTTCTGTCAGTTTGAATACAGTACAGCTTTGTTTCAGAAAGAAACCATCCAAAGGTGGGCCAGCCTTTTCACCACGCTTGTGGAACATACAGCTGCCAGCCCTGAAACAGAATTGGATGATATTCCAATCTTAACAAAAGAAGAAGAGAGAGATTTCATTGAATCATGCCATCCGTTTGAGGAGACGGGCTATTCAATGAATCAAACTCTCCACTATGCACTCGAACAGCAGGCAGCAAAAACGCCTGATCAGGCGGCCGTTATTTTCGAAGATGGAGTGATGACCTATAAAGAATTGAACGAACAGGCTAACCGTATCTCCTGGGAGCTAATTGGACGGGGGGTAAAACCCGAAACGACTGTTGCCATTATAGGAAAGCGTTCACCTGAAATGCTGCTTGGCATTTATGGCATTCTTAAAGCTGGCGGCGCTTATCTGCCCATCGACCCGGATTATCCGGAAGAACGAATCAGCTTTCTGCTGGAGGACAGCGGTACAAACATTCTCCTCCTTCAGTCTGCCAGCCTTCATATTCCGGCATTTACAGGAGAGATTGTCTATCTCAATCAGACAAATAGCGGACTGGCACATCGTTTGTCCAATCCGAATGTGAACGTTCTTCCGCAATCTTTAGCCTATGTCATCTATACATCCGGCTCTACCGGGATGCCTAAGGGTGTTGAAATTGAACATCGATCAGCGGTGAATTTTTTGAATTCCCTACAGTCCCGCTATCAGCTAAAGCATTCAGATATGATTATGCACAAAACATCCTATTCATTCGATGCTTCAATATGGGAGCTGTTTTGGTGGCCTTATGCCGGAGCTTCTGTTTATCTGCTTCCTCAGGGAGGCGAAAAAGAACCTGAAGTGATCGTGAAGGCCATAGAAGAACAAAAGATCACAGCTATGCATTTTGTGCCTTCAATGCTCCATGCATTTTTAGAACATATAAAATATCGCTCTGTACCGATTAAGACAAACAGACTCAAGCGAGTGTTTTCTGGGGGAGAACAGCTGGGGACCCATCTTGTCTCCCGATTTTACGAGTTGCTTCCAAATGTTTCAATAACCAATTCCTATGGGCCAACGGAAGCAACCGTTGAAGTTGCATTCTTTGATTGTCCGCCGCATGAAAAACTTGAACGGATTCCAATTGGAAAACCTGTTCATCATGTCAGATTATATATCCTGAATCAGAATCAGCAGATGCTGCCTGCTGGATGTATCGGCGAACTGTACATTGCCGGAGCGGGTGTTGCCAGAGGTTATTTGAATCGGCCGGCATTAACGGAGGAGCGTTTTCTTGAAGACCCGTTTTATCCGGGGGAACGCATGTACAAAACAGGAGACGTGGCGCGCTGGCTCCCTGACGGGAATGTTGAATTCCTCGGCCGCACGGATGATCAGGTGAAAATCCGCGGCTACCGGATTGAGCCGGGAGAAATTGAAGCGGCACTAAGAAGTATAGAAGGTGTAAGAGAGGCGGCCGTTACCGTACGGACAGACAGCGGGGAGCCGGAATTATGCGCTTATGTAGAAGGGCTCGGAAGAAACGAAGTCCGAGCGCAGCTTGAGAGACTGTTGCCGGGCTACATGGTCCCAGCCTATATGATAGAAATGGAACAGTGGCCGGTTACACCAAGCGGAAAGCTCGACCGAAACGCCCTGCCAGCTCCTGACGGAGCGGCAGATGCGGAGACCTACACGGCGCCGAGAAACGTGACTGAGATGAAGCTTTCTCAGCTATGGGAGGACGTGCTGAAAAATGGCCCTGTCGGGATTCACGACAACTTTTTTGACCGCGGGGGACATTCTTTAAAAGCAACGGCGCTTGTCTCACGGATCGCCAAAGAATTCGATGTACAGGTGCCGCTAAAAGATGTGTTTACCCATCCGACAGTAGAAGGACTGGCTACCGTTATCCGTGAAGGAACGGACAGTCCATATGAAGCGATTAAGCCTGCTGAAAAGCAGGAAACCTATCCGGTTTCCTCTGCCCAAAAGCGGATTTATGTCCTTCAGCAGCTGGAGGACGGTGGGACAGGCTACAATATGCCGGCTGTATTAGAGCTCGAAGGGAAGCTGGATCCTGAAAGGATGGACAGAGCTTTCAAAGAGCTGATCAAGCGCCACGAGTCGCTTCGGACCTCCTTCGAACAGGACGCAGGAGGCGATCCGGTGCAGCGCATCCATGACGAGGTGCCGTTTACGTTACAGACTACAGTTCTCGGCGCACGAACCGAAGAGGAGGCCGCAGCCGCATTTATCAAACCGTTTGATCTCAGTCAAGCGCCGCTGTTCCGTGCCCAAATCGTAAAGGTATCAGATGAGCGGCACCTGTTGCTGGTTGATATGCATCACATCATTTCAGACGGTGTTTCCGTCAACATTCTGATTCGGGAATTCGGCGAGCTGTACAATAATCGGAAGCTTCCGGCACTGCGCATTCAATATAAAGATTATGCCGTATGGCAAGAAGGATTCAAAACAGGAGACGCGTACAAAACGCAAGAGGCGTACTGGCTGAAGCAGCTCGAGGGCGAGCTGCCTGTGCTGGATCTTCCGGCTGATCATGCCCGCCCGCCGGTGCGAAGCTTCGCGGGTGACAAGGTCTCATTTACGCTGGATCAAGAGGTTGCATCAGGCCTTCACAAGCTGGCACGAGAAAACGGAAGCACACTGTACATGGTGCTCCTTGCGGCTTACACCGCGTTCTTGTCACGCTTAAGCGGACAGGAAGATATCATCGTTGGCTCGCCAATTGCCGGCCGGCCGCACAAGGATCTTGAGCCGATACTCGGCATGTTTGTGAACACGCTGGGGCTTCGAACGCGCCCGGAGGGCGGGAAGCCATTCGTACAGTATTTGCAGGAAGTGCGTGAGACAGCATTGAAAGCCTTTGAGCATCAGGATTACCCGTTCGAAGAGCTTGTCGATAAGCTTGAATTGACACGGGATATGAGCCGGAACCCAGTGTTTGATGCGATGTTAGTTGTTCAAAATAATGATTACGAGCCATTGCATCTTCATGATTTGCAAATGAAGCCGGCACAAGTTTCTCATCTCGTTTCTAAATTCGATTTGACACTACAGGCATCTGAGGGCGACGGAAACATTCATTTCCTTTTTGAATATTCAACCGCATTGTTCGAGAAAACCACCATTGAACGCTGGGCATCGCATTTAACAAATGTACTTAGCATCATCGGTAAAAACCCGGAGGTGACACTCAACCATATCGACATCCTGACCCAAGAAGAGCGGCACCAGCTGCTTAATGAGTTTAACACCGGGCAAGCGAATCAATACGGAGTTCAAACAATCAGTCAATTGTTTGAGCAGCAAGCCGCACGAACACCAAAAGCTTCTGCACTTGTCAGCGGAGACAAAACACTGACGTATCAAGAGTTGGACGAGTGGTCCAATGGAATCGCACGTGCATTGCGCAGCCGGGGTGTTAAGCCGGACACACCAGTAGGCATCATGATGCATCGTTCGTTCAGTATGATAGCATCCATACTTGGTGTGTGGAAAGCCGGAGGCTGTTACGTTCCCATTGATCCTGAATACCCGACAGAACGGAAACGCTATATCCTCAGCGACAGCGGAACGAAACTGCTGATGACAATAAATGAAGCGGATCGGGGAGTACTTGCTGACTTTGAAGGAGAGATCTTGACGATAGAAAGCGTAGAGGCAGACGACAAATCGCCGCTGCCGCAAATGTCGTCTGCCCATCATTTGGCTTATATCATTTATACCTCTGGAACGACGGGCCGTCCAAAAGGGGTAATGGTCGAGCATAAAGGTATTGCCAACACTCTTCAGTGGCGGCAAAACGCTTATGCATTCAACGAGACAGATACCATCCTGCAGCTCTTTTCTTTCTCATTTGACGGCTTTTTAACTAGTATGTTTACACCGCTTTTGTCAGGTGCAAAAGCTGTTTTGCTTCATGAAGAGGAAGCGAAGGATATTCTGGCCATTAAGGCTCAGCTGTCTCGTCAACGGATTACACATATGATTATTGTGCCTGTTTTATATCGAGCGCTTTTGGACGTAGTGCAGCCGGAAGATGTAAAGACACTTAGAGTCGTCACACTGGCGGGAGAAGCGGCTGACCGCGAATTGATCGACCGCAGCTTAGCTATATGTCCGCATACCGAACTCGCCAACGAATATGGACCGACAGAAAACAGCGTGGCGACTACCGTCATGAGACATATGGAAAAGCAGGCATACGTAAGCATCGGCCAGCCGATTGACGGGACTCAAGTGCTGATTTTAAATAGCAATCATCAGCTTCAGCCAATCGGTGTTGCGGGAGAGCTTTGTATAGCAGGAACAGGGCTTGCAAGAGGGTACGTCAATCTTCCAGAACTGACAGAGAGAGCATTCACGCAGAATCCATTTAAACCCGAAACACGAATGTACCGAACAGGAGACGCCGCCAGATGGATGGCCGACGGAACACTCGAATATCTCGGAAGAATCGATGATCAAGTCAAAATCAGAGGATACCGTGTAGAAACGAAAGAAATTGAATCGGTCATCCGGTGTATAAATGGTGTAAAAGACGCCGCAGTAGTTGCTCATGTAACAGCGTCAGGACAAACCGAATTAAGTGCTTATGTGGTGACAAAACCAGAGTTGAGCACAAGTGCTGTACGCTCAGAATTACAAAACAAGCTGCCGGTGTTTATGCACCCTGCGTTTATTGAAAAACTGGACTCACTTCCATTGTCACCAAATGGCAAGCTGGATCGCGGAGCACTTCCAAAACCTGTATACAACCACGAAGGTGAACGTCCATTCCTCCCGCCAGCCAGCAAAATGGAACAAATACTGGCAGATATATGGAAAGAAGTACTGGGGGCAGAAAAGATCGGAACAGCTGATTCGTTCTTTGAACTTGGCGGAGATTCGATCAAAGCGTTACAGGTATCTGCGCGGCTTCACCGGATAGGCAAGCAAATGGCAGTGAAAGATTTGTTTAGCCATCCGACCATTCAAGAATTGGCAGCTTATATCCGTGATTCAGATACAAGTTCCAGCCAAGCTGCGGTTGAGGGAGACGTACAATGGTCGCCTGTTCAAAAATGGTTTCTTTCTCAAGATATAAAAGAAAAACACCATTTTAATCAGTCCGTAATGCTGCATCGAAGCACCTCTGTACAAGAAGACGCACTGCGAAAAACGTTAAAAGCAATAACGTGTCATCATGATGCGCTGCGAATGGTGTTTACACAGAATGAACAAGGAAAGTGGGATCAATATAATCGGCCGCTCAGTCATTCGGACGACGCGTTGTACGGCCTTCAGATGATTGATTTATCAGCTCCGGACGGCACTGATGGAAATAGAGCGTATGAGCCTATTATCAAACGCCATGTACTTGATATTCAGCAGAAAATGGATTTGAAGAATGGTCCGCTGCTGCAAGCCGGTCTTTTCCACACAATTGACGGTGATTTCTTATTTTTATCTGCTCATCACCTCGTCGTTGACGGCATCTCATGGCGGGTTCTGCTTGAAGATTTGGCTTTAGGGTATCGCCAAGCTGCTGGCGGGGAGGATATCAAACTGCCGCCTAAAACAAGCTCGTTTAAAGCGTACGCGAAAAAGCTCTCTGACTACGCTGAAAGCCAGCAGCTAATGAAGCAGCTCAAGTATTGGCGCGAAGCCGAAGAGTATCAAACAGAGGCATTGCCTTTTGATCAAATCGATGGAACTAGAGCACACGAGGGACAACGGTCCACAATTTCGTTTACCTTAAACGATATAGAGACAGCAGCACTCTTAAAAGACGCCAACAGCGCATATAACACTGATACGCAGGACATGCTGCTCGCTTCTGTCATTCTTGCGCTGCGCCATTGGACCAATCAATCCGCCTTCAAACTATCATTAGAGGGCCACGGGCGAGAGGATGTATTAGAAGGAATAGATGTGAGCCGGACGGTTGGATGGTTTACCGCCATTTATCCGTTATTGATTAAACTGAACGCAGACTTGCCAGACTCGGAAGAATACATGGTTCATGTGCTAAAAACAACAAAAGATACACTGAGACGTGTACCTGACAAAGGATTCGGCTACGGTGTCATTAAATATTTGACTCCGCCTGGCAAAAAAGACATCGATTTCATAGGGGCACCAGAAATCAGCTTCAATTATCTTGGTCAATTTGAAAGCGGCCGCACAGCTGAAGTACCTGAGGAGGACGCCTTCTCATTCTCTCCGCTGGGTTCCGGAGGTGATATCAGCACAACATGGAACCGTGAACAGTCGCTGGATATCAGCGCAATCGCTGCAGAAGGAAAATTGACTGTCAATATGACTTATGACAATGCCCGCTTTCAGCGCAAAACCATCGAACAGCTTAGCGAAACATGCCGTCAATTTTTATTACAGCTGATCGAACACTGCCAGAACAAAAGCGAAACAGAAAAGACGATCAGCGATTATGATGATCAAGAACTGACCGAGGACGCGCTGCAAGAGATCGCTGATATGCTCAGTTTTCACTAATGAATCCGTGAAGAAAGGTGCAGACACTATGGATAACATTAAAAAAATCAAGAACATTTATCCTCTGAGTCACATGCAGGAGGGGATGCTGTTTCATTCCTTCCTCCGTAAAGAGGAGGGGGCGTATGTTGAGCAGTCGCTCTTCACCATTAAAGGAATCCTCAGCTATGACTGGTTCCAGCGCAGCATTCAAGCCATTATCGACCGCCATGATATTTTCAGAACCGTGTTTTTGCCGCACGTCCCGCATTTGTCGGGACCTCGGCAAGTCGTGATGACAGAACGTGAATTCCATTTGTACAGCGAAGACATTTCTCATCTGCCAACAAACGACCAGAATGAGTATATTGAACGCTTTAAAGAGAAGGACAAGCAAAAAGGCTTTGATCTGCAAAAAGACATGCTGATGCGGATTTCTCTATTCAAAACAGCTAAAGATGAACATGTCTGTATCTGGAGTCACCATCATATTTTAATGGACGGATGGTGCCTAGGTATTGTTATGCAGGAATTTATGCAAATTTATCAATCGATTCATGCAGGAAAACCGCTTTCATTAGACCCTGTCCGTCCGTACAGCACCTATATTTCCTGGCTGACAAACCGAGACAAAGAAAAAGCAGCGGCCTACTGGGATACCTATTTAAAAAACTACAGCACCCCATCACCTCTGCCTCGGGTGTCTGATAAAGAAACAAAAGAAGGTTATCACCGTGAAGATTTGATATTTTCATTAAATAAACCACTGACAGACAAGCTGAAAGAGACTGCCAAACAACATGGCGTCACGCTCGCTACCCTAATTCAAACGGTCTGGGGTGTGATGCTGCAGCAATATAACCGCACAGACGACGTTGTGTTTGGCGCAGTTGTATCAGGAAGACCGTCAGAAATCCCGGGCGTGGAGCAAATGATAGGGTTGTTTATCAATACCATACCGATTCGAATTAAAACACATCAAGACGAAACGTTTCAAGAACTGCTCATACGATGCCAGAAAGAAATGCTGGAAGCTGAGCCGTTTACCTGCCAGCCTTTATTTGATATTCAGGCAAACACCGCATTAAAACAGGAACTGATTGATCACATTATCGTCTTTGAAAACTATCCGTTACAGCAGAAAATCGCCGATTCCGCTGATCAAACCGATTCACCGCTGCAAATCGATCAAGTTCAAGTATCCGAGCAATCAGGATATAACTTTAATCTTATCGTTGCTCCCGGCGAAGAGCTTGTCGTCAAGTTCAGCTATAATGCGTTCGTTTACGATGCTGCCTGGATCAGCTGTATGAAGAGGCAATTTACGCAAGCGCTTAGCACAGCGGCACAGCACCCTCATATGCCAATTGCTGATTTTTCTTTTCTTGATGCAACAGAAAAAGAGCAGATTGTCACACAGTTCAACAATACAAAAACGGAGTATCCAAAGAATCATACAATTATCGATTTATTTCGCGAACAAGCAGAAAAGACGCCAGACCATACCGCACTTGTGTATGGCAATATGTCTATTTCGTATAAAGAGCTTGATAAACGCTCTAATTCGCTCGCCAGAGAGTTAATTCAAAAGGGATTTCGGCAAAACGAGACAGCCGGAATATTGGCTGCACATTCTCCCGAATTCATGATCAGTGTGCTTGCCGTTTTAAAAGCAGGGGGAGCATACCTCCCGCTTGATGCGGAGCTTCCTCCTGAACGAGTCAGCTTTATGCTTGAGGAAACGCAAGCAAAAATGTTGATTGTTCAAAAGGGGCTGGAGCAAAATGCTGTGTTCTCAGGGACATGTATCATTTCAGATGCGCAGGCATTGACAGAAGAGAACGATATCCCAATCAATATCACCTCCAGCCCGGACGATCTTGCATACATCATGTATACCTCAGGATCAACAGGCCGGCCGAAAGGGGTCATGATCACGAATCGCAATGTCGTGTCCCTTGTCAGAAACAGCAATTACACGTCTGCGTCCGGTGATGACCGGTTTATTCTTACTGGATCTATCAGCTTTGACGCCGTCACCTTTGAAATGTTCGGGTCACTTTTAAATGGCGCAAGCCTTCATATCATTGATAAATCGACAATGCTGACACCTGATCGGTTTGGAGCGTATTTGCTTGAAAATGACATCACAGTGCTATTTTTAACTACAGCTCTTTTTAATCAGCTGGCACAGGTACGAGCTGACATGTTTCGCGGACTCCATACGTTATATGTCGGAGGAGAAGCACTCTCTCCTGCCCTGATGAATGCCGTCAGACACGCCTGTCCAGATCTCGCGCTTCATAATATTTACGGGCCTACGGAAAACACGACTTTTTCAACCTTTTTTGAAATGAAGAGAGACTATGCGGGGCCGATTCCGATTGGAAAACCAATCAGCAATAGCACCGCTTACATCTTAGATACAAAAGGACGTCTTTTGCCAATAGGCGTTCCCGGCGAGCTTTGTGTTGGCGGTGATGGGGTCGCTAAAGGCTATTTGAACAGAGATGACCTGACAAATGCTGTTTTTTCTCCTCATCCTTTCTTGTCTGGAGAAAGAATATACCGTACCGGTGATTTGGCGCGCTGGCTGCCTGATGGAAACTTAGAATACATCAGCAGAATTGACAGGCAAATGAAAATCCGCGGAAAACGAATTGAGCCTGCCGAAATAGAAGCGCGCCTGTTAGAAATGGAAGGCGTGCAGGAAGCAGCAGTGACATTGAGAGAAAAAGATGGAGAGGCGCAGCTGTACACTCATTACGTCGGTGATCACAAAAAAACAGATACGGATTTTCGCGCCGATTTGGCGCGTGTGCTTCCAGACTATATGATCCCGCAGCACTGGGTGCGTGTGGAGCGGATGCCGCTTACCGGAAACGGAAAAATAGACCGCAGCGCGCTGCCTATTCCAGAAAATAAGCCTGCCAAACGACAGAACATCATATTGCCAAGAAACTTGGTTGAAGAAGAATTGGCGAACATTTGGAAGCAAGTCCTCGGTGTTAACACAATCAGTATTGATGATGACTTCTTTGCTATTGGCGGACATTCACTAAAAGCACTGCAAGTCATACATACACTAAAACATCAGCAGAACATTGACATACCGATTGATTTCTTGTTCGAACATCCGACAATCGCTCAGCTTGCCGAAAAACTTTATTCTAAACAGCTGACAGTGGCAGATGAACAGCATGTGATCAAACTGAACCAGCACGGCGCGCAAAATCTTTTCTGCTTCCCGCCGATATCAGGATTTGGCATTTATTTTAAAGACCTTGCTTTATTGCTGAATGAGAAGGCAGCCGTATACGGGTTTCACTTTATTGAACAAGACACCCGCATTGAACAATATGTTAATTGCATGACGGACATACAGCCTGAGGGCCCATACGTTTTATTAGGCTACTCTGCAGGCGGAAACCTGGCTTTTGAAGTGGCACAGGCTATGGAGCGCAAAGGATTGGAAGTCAGCGACTTCATTATTGTGGACGCTTATCTAAAAGAACAGCCTTTGCCTATTGATACCGGGAATGACGAATCTGCAGCATATCTGCCTGAAGCAGTCAGAGAAAAGGTGATGAAGAAAAAAAGAAACTATCAAGAATATTGGGCACAATTGCTGAATGAAGGGCACATCAAAGCAAGCATTCATTTCATCGAAGCTGGAATTCAAATCGAAACCAGCGAGAATACAGGCTTAACGAAATGGGAAGGCGCCTGTGGAAACTACAGCGAGTACACGGGTTTTGGCGCTCATAAAGACATGCTGGAAGGAACATATGCTGAAAAGAATGCTGACATCATCCTTGACATTTTAGAAAAGATCACTTCAAATAAAGCAATCCCGCACAAACAATAGAACAGATTCGCGGACAGAGGCATTCTCTGTCCGCTTCTTTTTGTATCAAAGAATGGATCGATGACACTAGGGAATGATAACATCATCCTTTTTCTTGGAGGCTTGTCATGGATCATCTATCTTTTCTTACGTTTATCATGCTGATTCTAGCCAGTTACAGGCTGACACATTTGATTGTATTCGACAAAATCACAGAATTTATCCGAAAACCTTTTATGAAAAAGAAAAGGATTGTTGATCAAAACGGGCATGTAGATGAAAAAAGCGTGCCGGCTTCTAACTTTGGATACATGCTCAATTGCTACTGGTGTGCCGGTGTTTGGTGTGCCATCTTGATCGGACTTGGCTATCTTTTTTTGCCTCGTATTGCAATACCGCTGATCTTTATTTTAGCTATTGCCGGAGCACAAGCGATCCTTGAAACGGCTGTCGGTGTCGGCGTAAAACTTATTGACGTGTTAAAAAGTCTGCAAACCATGATTAATGATAAAAAGTCCTAAAAGCGGTTCACAACATGCTTTAGGACTTTTTTCGTTTATTTAGTGAGATAGACATTCTGTTAATCACCCTTTTATAGCCCGGGAATACCGTAATAGCGAATAGTGAAAGTGATGTAATGGGGGAGAAGAAACAGAATGAAGGTTTGCCAAAAGTCGATTGTCCGTTTCCTTGTCAGCTTGATCATCGGAACGTTTGTCATTTCCGTTCCGTTTATGGCCAATGCGCAGTCTGACAGGGAGCTGAGAGCCGTATGGATTGCTTCCGTATTAAATATTGATTGGCCGTCCAAAAAAGGGTTATCTGTGAAAGAGCAAAAACAGGAGTATAGCAAACTGCTGGACGATGTGCAAATAATGGGAATGAATGCCGTTATCGTTCAGATTAAACCGACGGCTGATGCCTTTTATCCGTCAGCTTACGGGCCTTGGTCGGAATACTTAACCGGTGTCCAAGGGAAAGACCCGGGCTATGATCCTCTTGCATTTATGATTGAAGAAACCCATAAACGAAATTTGGAATTTCACGCGTGGTTTAACCCTTACCGTATTACAATGAATCATACAGATCTTAATAAATTGTCTGAGAGTCACCCGGCAAGAAAACATCCAGATTGGGTTGCCGCCTACGGAAACCAGCTGTATTATCATCCAGGCATTCCAGAAGCGAGAGATTTTATCGTCAAAGGCATTGAAGAAGTCGTAAAACATTATGATATCGATGCTGTTCATATGGATGATTATTTTTACCCTTATAAAATAGCAGGACAGGAATTTCCTGATCAAGCACAGTATGAACAATACGGAAAAGACGCTTTTTCTAATATCGATGACTGGCGGCGGGACAATGTGAACCAGCTTGTCAAACAAATCAACCAAACAATTAAAGCTGCAAAACCGTATGTCAAATTCGGCATCAGTCCCTTTGGAGTATGGAGAAACGCCGCAGATGACCCGACCGGATCGAATACAAAAGCAGGCGTCAGAAATTATGACGATCTATATGCAGACACAAGACATTGGATCCAAGAAGGCGACATCGATTATATTGCTCCGCAAATTTATTGGAGTATCGGCTTTAACGCAGCGGCTTACGACGTGCTGGCTGATTGGTGGAGCAATGAAGTCAAAAATAGACCTGTTCACTTATATATTGGCCAGGCAGCATATAAAATCAATAACAATTTTGATCCGCCTTGGTCCGACCCTGAGGAATATGTGCGGCAAATCACTTTGAACCGCCAGCTTGAACTGGTGAAAGGAAGCATGCATTTCAGCCTCAAGGACCTCAACAAAAATCCGCTTGGCATCAAAGACAGGCTTATCGCCGATCTTTACAGCAAGCCGGCACTGGTTCCGCAAATGCCTTGGCTTGACAATACCGCCCCAAAAAAACCGAAGCTTACGAAAGTCACCGAAGACAAAAACGGCAATCTTCTGCAGATTAAAGATCACCCATCAAATCAAAAAACGAAAGAAACAGCCTATTATGCGATATACAGAGCCGAAGGGAAAAAGCAGAAAACATTGCTGGCAACACAAAGAAAAACACATGAGCAGCAAACCTTCTTAGATAACACGGCAGATCCTAACAAGAAATATACGTATTATGTCACTTCAGCAGACCGGCTTCATAACGAAAGCAAGGCTTCCAAACGAACAACAAAATAAGAAATGAGAAGGACGGCTTTCTAAGTCGTCTTTTTTTAAAAGAGATTTTGGAGACAGGAAACGATGGTGAACCGCTGAATTTTTAAAAAAACAAAGGTGAGATTCACATGAATATGGAGGCGGTGTTTGGACATTTTCCATTATTGGAATCTGAGAAACTAGTACTAAATAAAATCGAAGAGAAACACGTACAGGACGTGTTTTCGATATATGATAATCGCAAAGTATTCGATTACTGCGGGATCATCCCAAAACATAACATAAAGATAGTACATAAAATGATTGGCGCCATCGGGCAATATTGGTCTGGCAAAGGCGTTGTCGATTTAGGAATCTACGGCATTCTTGACCATTCCATATTATTGTAATTGCAAGAGTTAATTATTGAACTAACTAATTTAGAAGCTGACCGTTACAGGATTTCAAAATGAACGGATCAAAGAGCAGCTAAGTCATCTGTTACAATCCGAAAATCAATATCTGACAGAAGAACTCACTCAATTGTGGGGCAACATCTCCAATTGGCGGTATTTCCTTAACAACATGGGGGATCATGCTAAATGCTTTAATTGACGGGCTTGCCATCCAGTCTCTCGTCTCTGATGATTTTTCAACGGAAGATGTTTATCAGGAGCTTGAATGGTTGCTGGTGAAGCTGACTGAAAACATGATGTAACACGAAAGGAGATCGAACATGTTTACTCAATTAAGACTTGTCCTTACGTTTTCATTTCTAGTCTGGTTAGTTGCCACATTATTTTTTGGGCTGTTCGGAGATGCTGTGTTGACTGATCCGGCTGAAGAAGCCTTTTTGCCGAACTTTCTTCTCTTGGGAGCGGGCACCGCTCTTGTTTTATGCCTTGTGTTCTTTCTCTATCAAAAACTCGATCAATCACAGTTCGCGGTGATCATGCTAGGTATATGGGGATCAGCGGTCGGTTTATTGATGGATACGATTTCCCTTTGGAATCATCCCCTCATCCTCCCGGCTTTATCAAAGGGCCAAGTTATTGCGTTTGCGATATGGATGGTATGCGCCTACGGATTCAGTTTTAATTTTCAGACTTTTCTTGTCAGGGAATGATTATAGAACTCGCCTAATAGGATGTTACAAAGATGTGAAGGAGGAAACGATGTGAATTTTGAGCTGACAAAAGAACAACAAATGGTGCGTGAAATGGTAAAAGATTTTGCGAAAAAAGAAATTGCTCCTCACGCTGAACATGTAGATCAAACAGGCGAGTTCCCGATCCAAACATTTAAAAAAATGGGTGAACTCGGTCTGATGGGTATTCCATTTCCAGAAGAATACGGCGGATCTGGCGGTGATACGATTTCATACGCCTTAGCGGTTGAAGAAGTCGGCAAAGCCTGCGGCAGTACTGGATTAAGCTATGCTGCAGCGGTCTCGCTAGGCGCAAGCCCTCTTTACTACTTCGGAACAGAAGAACAAAAACGGATGCATTTGACGCCGCTGGCTTCAGGCACAGCACTCGGTTCATTCGGCCTGACGGAACCAAATGCCGGCTCAGATGCAGGAGGCACTCAAACAAAAGCGATTTCAAATGGTGACGAGTATGTAATCAACGGCGAAAAGTGCTGGATCACTAATGCAAGCTACGCACGCACAGTTATTGTAACCGCCGTAACAGGCAAAAACAAAGACGGAAAAAACATCATCTCCGCATTAATCGTGCCAACTGACACACCAGGACTTACGATTACGAGCCCGTACGATAAAATGGGCGTCCGCGGTTCGAATACAGCGGAAATTTTGCTTGAGGATGTAAGAGTGCCTGCGGCCAACTTACTTGGCGATCCAACAAAAGGGTTTAAACAGTTTCTATATACGCTGGACGGAGGGCGAATCTCCATCGCTGCTCTTGCAGTCGGCATTGCCCAAGCGGCCCTTGACGCATCATTGGCATATGCGAAAGAACGAAAGCAGTTTGGACAGCCGATTTCTTCCTTTCAAGCGATTCAATTTAAGCTTGCTGACATGGCGATGGAAATTGATCTGGCACGGCAAATGGTGTTAAAAGCCGCCTGGCTGAAAGACCATAACCGCCCGTTCACCAAAGAAGCGGCGTACGCCAAGCTATTCGCATCTGAAATGGCGACAAGAGCTTGCAATCAAGCCATTCAAATCCATGGAGGTTCAGGTTATATGAAAGAGTATGGAGTGGAACGGATGCTGCGGGACGCAAAATTAATGGAAATCGGTGAAGGCACATCTGAAATTCAGCGTCTCGTGATCGCCAGACAGCTTTTAAAATAAAAAATGTAAACGCTTTCCGATCATTAAGAAAGGAGGAGCAATGAATGGCTGAACTCATCCATTCCACAATCGGCAGGCTGCTGGAACAAACAGCTGATACGTATCCCGATCGAGACGCTGTTGTGTATCCAGACCGAAATATCCGCTATACGTACGCCGAATTTGACAGTCTGTGCCGTCAAACCGCTAAAGGGCTCATGCGAATGGGGATTGGAAAAGGAGACCACGTCGCCATATGGGCTTCTAATATCCCTGAATGGCTTGCCGTCCAGTTCGCAACTGCGAAGATCGGAGCCGTGCTCGTGACCGTCAATACCAATTATCAAGCACACGAGCTGGACTACTTGTTAAAGCAATCGGATGCCTCCGCGCTTATTATCATGGATTCATACAGGGGCACTTCTTATCCAGACATCGTGAGCAGTTTAATTCCAGAACTGCAAGAAGCAAAGCCTGGCCAACTGAAATCAGAACGCTATCCCTTTTTAAAAACGCTGATCTATATTGGCAATAAACGGTTGCCTGGCATGTATCATTGGGACGATACAGAGATATTGGCGAAAACAGTGACAGATGCTGAGCTTGAAGAGAGAATGAACAGCCTGGATAAAGACGATGTGATTAATATGCAATACACATCAGGAACGACAGGGTTTCCAAAAGGCGTGATGCTGACCCATTTTAATGTCATCAATAACGCTGCCAATATCGCTGAATGTATGGTTTTAACTTCTCAAGACCGCATGTGCATCCCGGTTCCGTTTTTTCACTGCTTTGGATGCGTGCTTGGGGTTTTGGCATGTGTATCCGTCGGGGCAGCCATGATACCCGTGCAAGAATTTGATCCTGTTACCGTCCTTAAAACGGTAGAAAAAGAGAAATGCACAGCCCTCCATGGTGTGCCTACCATGTTTATCGCCGAGCTGCATCATCCGGATTTTGATGCATATGATCTATCGACGCTCCGAACAGGAATCATGGCCGGCTCTCCTTGTCCAAGTGAAGTGATGAAAGCTGTGATTGAAAGGGTGGGCATGAAAGACATTACGATCGCCTATGGACAAACCGAAGCCTCGCCAGTCATTACACAAACGAGAGCAAATGATTCCTTCATAAGAAGAGTCGAAACAACCGGCCGCGCCCTGCCACATACTGAAGTGAAAATTGTAGAACCCGGGACATGTCAAGAAGTTCAAAGAGGCGCGCAGGGAGAACTGTGCACCCGCGGCTATCACGTCATGAAAGGCTATTATAAAGACAAAGAAGCGACCAGAAAAGCAATCAATCATGACGGATGGCTGTTTACCGGAGATCTTGCTGTCATGGATGAAGACGGGTACTGCCGCATCACTGGAAGATTAAAAGATATGCTCATCAGAGGCGGCGAGAACATTTATCCGCGGGAAATTGAAGAATTTTTATACCGGCATCCCGCTGTTTTAGATGTACAGGTCGTTGGTGTGCCTGACGCCAAATTCGGGGAGGAAGCTGCAGCCTGGATTAAACTGAAAGACGGTAAAAGCGTTTCACCTGATGAGCTTAAAGCCTATTGCAAAGGGAAAATCGCCCGCCACAAAATTCCGCGTTATGTTATTTTTACGGATGACTATCCGATGACGGCCTCAGGCAAAATTCAAAAATATAAACTGCGAGAAAAAACGATTGAAATGTTCAACCTATCATCAAGTCAATGAGGTGAAATCATGTTTACAAAAGTACTGATCGCCAACCGCGGAGAAATTGCAATGAGAATTATCCGAACATGCAGCCGTCTCGGCATTAAAACGGTCGCGGTTTATTCAGAAGCAGACAAGGACGCGCCCCATACAAAAGCCGCTACAGAGGCTTATTTGATCGGGGAATCGAGAGTCAGTGAAAGTTATTTAAATATAGAGAGAATCATAAACACGGCGAAAAAAGCAAATGCCGACGCGATCCACCCTGGATATGGATTGTTATCAGAAAACAGCCGATTCGCTGAACGCTGCAAGCAAGAAAACATCGTGTTTATCGGACCTTCCCCTGATATCATCGCAAAGATGGGCAGCAAAATTGAAGCGCGAAAAGCAATGGAGGCTGCAGGTGTCCCTGTGGTGCCGGGCGTTTCTGAATCCCTCGGAGATATAGAGGCAGCCTGCCGCACCGCAAGTCAAATCGGCTATCCTGTCATGCTGAAAGCTTCAGCGGGCGGAGGCGGCATCGGAATGCAGCGTGTTGAAAATGAAGAAGCATTAAAAAAAGCGTACGAGGGAAACAAAAAGCGCGCAGCAGATTTTTTCGGTGACGGGTCGATGTATATAGAAAAAGTTATTGAACATGCGCGTCACATCGAGGTTCAGCTTTTGGCCGATCAACACGGCCATACAGTACATCTGTTTGAACGTGATTGCTCTGTTCAGAGGCGCCACCAAAAAGTCATTGAAGAAGCACCGTCTCCATTTGTAGACGATGAACTAAGAATGAAGATCGGGCAAACAGCGGTAAAAGCAGCGAAGGCAATCGGCTATACGAACGCAGGCACCATCGAATTTATAGTTGACCAGAAGCAAAATTTTTATTTCCTCGAAATGAATACGAGACTGCAAGTTGAACACCCCGTGACTGAAGAAATAACAGGCCTGGACTTAGTGGAGCAGCAGCTGCGGATTGCTGCGGGCCATACACTCACATTCTCCCAAAAAGACATCCAACGGAACGGGCATGCGATAGAGGTTCGAATATACGCGGAAGATCCCAAGACCTTCTTTCCGTCACCAGGTACGATCACTGCGTTTTCACTTCCTGACCAAAAAGGAGTCAGACACGAATGTGCGGTAGCAAAAGACAGCACCGTTACCCCTTTTTATGACCCGATGATCGCTAAGATGATTGTCAAAGGCCAAACCAGAACAGAAGCAATTGAAAAACTAGAGACAGCGCTTCGCGACTATCGTGTAGAGGGAATCAAAACAAATCTTCCGCTTCTCATACAGGCTGCGGCAACAAAGGCATTTAAAGAAGGGGATGTCACGACTGACTTTTTGAAACAACACCTATAAAGGAGGCAGTTGTCATGACGGTTAGCATACAAATGGCAGGAAACCTGTGGAAAGTCCACGTCAAAGCCGGCGACCAAATCGAAAAGGGCCAGGAGGTAGCCATTTTGGAATCGATGAAAATGGAAATCCCGATCGTTGCAGATAGAAGCGGAATCGTAAAAGAAGTCAAAAAAAATGAAGGCGACTTTGTAAATGAAGGAGACGTACTGCTCGAACTGAGCGATTCCACTCAATAATTTGGAGGAAGACCATGTCATATCCTAAAAAAGTGACAATCAAAGAAGTCGGCCCGCGTGACGGCTTACAAAACGAGCCCGTATGGATCGCAACAGAGGATAAAATAACCTGGATCAACCAGCTTTCCCGGACAGGGCTGTCGTATATTGAAATCACATCCTTCGTTCACCCGAAATGGATTCCGGCGCTTCGAGATGCTATCGACGTAGCAAAAGGCATCAACCGTGAAAAAGGGGTAACGTACGCGGCACTTGTCCCGAATCAAAGAGGACTGGAGAATGCGCTTGAAGGAGGCATTAACGAGGCTTGCGTTTTTATGTCCGCCAGCGAGACGCACAACAGAAAAAACATCAATAAATCCACTTCTGAATCCCTTCATATACTCAAACAGGTAAACAACGACGCACAAAAAGCAAACCTCACAACAAGAGCCTACCTCTCGACTGTTTTCGGCTGTCCGTACGAAAAAGATGTCCCCATTGAACAAGTCATTCGCCTTTCAGAAGCTCTATTTGAATTTGGAATTTCTGAACTGTCGCTTGGAGATACGATTGGAGCGGCTAATCCCGCCCAAGTGGAAACTGTACTTGAAGCTCTTTTGGCACGATTCCCGGCTAATCAAATTGCCCTGCATTTTCATGATACGAGAGGAACAGCTCTGGCCAACATGGTCACAGCACTCCAAATGGGCATCACGGTGTTCGACGGCTCGGCAGGCGGGCTTGGGGGATGCCCATATGCGCCAGGTTCATCAGGAAACGCCGCAACTGAGGATATCGTGTACATGCTTGAACAGATGGATATCAAAACAAATGTAAAGCTCGAAAAACTGCTATCTGCGGCCAAATGGATTGAAGAAAAAATGGGCAAACCGCTGCCGAGCAGAAATTTACAGGTGTTTAAATCATCTTGATAAAAGGGAGGACGCATACAATGGGAGACTCTATTCTTTTTACTGTTAAAAATGAACATATTGCGTTGATCACCTTAAACAGGCCTCAGGCAGCAAATGCTCTTTCAGCGGAAATGCTTAGAAACCTGCAAATGATTATCCAGGAAATTGAATTCAACTCAAACATCCGCTGCGTCATCCTCACAGGCACCGGTGAAAAAGCGTTTTGTGCAGGGGCAGACCTGAAGGAACGGATAAAACTGAAAGAAGATCAGGTTCTGGAAAGTGTATCTCTCATTCAGAGAACGGCGGCTTTACTTGATGCCTTGCCGCAGCCGGTCATAGCTGCGATAAATGGAAGCGCATTAGGCGGCGGACTAGAATTGGCATTGGCATGCGACCTTCGAATCGCAGCTGAATCAGCTGTGCTGGGACTTCCGGAAACAGGGTTAGCTATTATCCCTGGCGCTGGAGGGACCCAAAGGCTGCCCCGGCTGATTGGCAGAGGAAAAGCAAAAGAATTAATTTATACAGGCAGACGCGTGACCGCACACGAAGCAAAAGAAATCGGCCTTGTAGAGCATGTCACGGCTCCTTGTGACCTTATGCCAAAAGCAGAGGAACTGGCCGCAGCCATTTCTGCCAACGGGCCGGTCGCTGTCCGTCAGGCTAAATTTGCAATCAATAAAGGATTGGAGACAGATCTCGCTACAGGCCTTGCGATTGAACACAAAGCGTATGAACAAACCATCCCGACAAAAGACAGGAGAGAAGGGCTTCAGGCCTTTCAAGAAAAAAGACGGGCCGTATACAAGGGAATATAAAAGGGAGGCAATGCTCATGGATTATGAAAAGGAACGAACAGAACGGGCTGAACGGATTCGAAAAGGCGGAGCGGAAAAGTATCATCAAAGCAATCGGGAAAAAGGCAAGCTCTTTGTCAGAGAGCGGCTTTCCCTTCTCTTTGACGATGACATTGAGCTAGAAGACGCTTTTTTTGCGGAATGTATGTCAGACGGGCTTCCCGCTGATGGAGTTGTAACCGCTATCGGCAAAATCGGCGGCCAAACCGTTTGCGTCATGGCGAATGATTCAACAGTGAAAGCGGGGTCATGGGGAGCAAAAACAGTTGAAAAAATCATCAGAATTCAAGAAACCGCCGAAAAATTAAACTGTCCGCTCATTTATTTAGTCGATTCGGCAGGCGCCCGAATTACCGACCAAATCAATGTCTTTCCAGGGAGACGCGGTGCAGGAAGAATTTTTTACAATCAAGTCAAATTATCAGGACGCATTCCGCAAATCTGTCTGCTTTTCGGACCATCTGCAGCAGGTGGCGCTTATATTCCGGCCTTCTGTGATATCGTCGTTATGGTAGACGGTAACGCCTCCATGTATTTAGGCTCGCCAAGGATGGCGGAAATGGTCATTGGCGAAAAAGTGTCTCTCGAAGAAATGGGTGGCGCCCGTATGCATTGCTCAATCTCCGGCTGCGGAGATATTCTTGCAGAAACTGAAGAAGAAGCCATACAGCTGGCGCGGGCTTATTTGTCTTACTTTCCGGCAAATTTTCAAGAAAAAGCGCCCATTCATGAGAAACGCCCGCCAAAACACTTCGACACTCCGCTTGCCGACGTCATTCCGCAAAATCAAAACGCACCTTTTGATATGCATGAGCTGATTGAGCGGGTCATAGATGAAGACTCATTTTTTGAGATTAAAGCCTTATTTGCACCGGAATTATTGACGGGCCTCGCACGAATCCACGGACAGCCTGTCGGCATTGTTGCAAACCAGCCGAAGGTAAAAGGAGGCGTCTTATTCCACGATTCAGCAGACAAAGCGGCTAAGTTTATTACCTTATGTGACGCTTTTCATATCCCATTGCTGTTCTTAGCCGATATCCCCGGTTTTATGATTGGCACAAAAGTAGAACAGGCTGGGATTATCAGACACGGAGCGAAAATGATTTCTGCGATGTCGGAGGCAACTGTTCCAAAACTCTCTGTCATTGTCCGAAAAGCTTACGGGGCGGGGTTGTATGCAATGGCAGGGCCGGCATTTGAACCGGATTGCTGTCTAGCGCTCCCAACCGCCCAAATCGCCGTCATGGGCCCTGAGGCAGCTGTAAACGCTGTCTACGCTAAAAAAATCGCCGAGCTGCCAGAAGAAGAGAGAGCCGCATTTATCAGCAGCAAACGGGAGGAATACAAAGAGGACATCAATATCTACCGTCTGGCTTCAGAAATGATCATTGATGCTGTTATCCCAGCCAATTCGCTGCGTGATGAGCTGGCCAAACGGCTCAAGGCATACATGACAAAAGAAATGACATTTACCAATCGAAAACATCCGGTTTATCCGGTGTAAAAGCAAGAACTTAGGAGCGCAAAAATAGCGCTCCTTTATATATTTACAATAACAACATTATGTCAACTAATTACCTTTGCATAAAACGCTTGGTTTTTTAGAATAGTAAATAAAGGCTGCCGCACCTCTAGCGGCAATTGTCAGTTTATCATAAAAAGGGGCCTACATTATGTATCATTTATATTCACATAACGACTTGGACGGAGTAGGGTGCGGAATCGTAGCAAAATTGGCATTCGGAAAAGACGTAGAGGTCCGGTATAACTCTGTCAACGGCTTAAACGCACAGGTGCAGTACTTTTTAGAAAAAGCGAAGGAGAGCAACAGACAGGACACGTTATTCATCACCGATCTCGCCGTCAATGAAGAAAACGAAGAGAGATTGAATGAGTACGTTCATACAGGGGGCAAAGTGAAGCTCATAGACCATCATAAAACAGCCCTTCATTTGAATGAGCATGAATGGGGATTTGTCCAGGTGGAATACGATGATGGAAGGCTCACATCCGCGACATCGCTGTTATATGGCTATCTCGTTGAAAATGGCTTCATGAAACCGACAAATGCCTTAGATCAATTCACAGAGCTCGTCCGCCAATACGATACATGGGAGTGGGAGCGGTACGATCAAAAACAGGCGAAGCGGCTTAATGATCTTTTCTTTTTGCTGTCAATCGATGAATTTGAAGCAAAAATGATCCAGCGCCTTTCCACGCATGACGAATTTTTCTTCGATGATTTTGAAGAAAAACTGCTTGATTTAGAAGACGAAAAAATCGAGCGCTACCTTCGCAGAAAGAAAAGGGAAATGGTACAAACCTTTGTTCACGAACACTGTGTAGGCATCGTTCACGCTGAATCGTACCATTCAGAGCTGGGGAACAGGCTAGGGAAAGATAACCCGCACCTCGATTACATTGCGATTTTGAGCATGGGGTCAAAACGAGTCAGTCTCCGCACCATTCATGATTACATCGATGTGTCAGAAATCGCCGGCCGATATGGCGGAGGAGGGCATGCAAAAGCGTCCGGCTGTTCAATAACCGATGAAGTATACGAGTTGTTTGTAGCTGAAGCTTTCCGCATTGATCCTGTACGGCCGGATGCCTTCCGTAACATCTATAATCTAAAGGGATCTGCGAATGGATCATTATATGAAAATCGCGCACAAATGAGATTTTTTCTTTTCCCTTTAGACAACGAATGGAATATTCAAATTAACGGAGAAACCCAAGACGAAACATTCGCAGCGTTTGAAGAGGCAGAATGGTTTATTAAGAGAAATTATGCCGCATCGCTCGTGCGGGATGAAGTGTTTGTCGCATTTTTAGCGGAGAATCTGAAGCTGGCAAATCAACATCGCAAGTAAAAAAATATGCATAGGGGAGCGTCAGTCACCCTATGCATATCCGCTAGCTATCGTTTAAATATGGCTGTACGTTTCTTAATCACAAAATAAAGGGCTATCACGACAACAGCCAATATCATAATCGGTGTTGTATAAGTGCCCGCTATATTCTCAACATCATCCCACTGGCTTCCTAGCTGTATGCCTAAATAAACAAACAGAATAGACCATGGAATGATAGCAAGCACAGTCAGTACCACAAATTTGAGAAAAGGCATTCTGGCAATACCTGCCGGAATGGATATGGCATGTCTGACAACCGGTATAAAACGAGCCGAGAAGACAACTCCGGCGCCGTATTTCTGAAACCAGTTTTCCGACATGTCGATATGATGCTTTTTAATCAATAAATACTTCCCGTATTTGTCCAGAAATGGCCTGCCGCCATAGCGGCCGATCCAGTAAATAAAGATCTGGGCAATGGTGCCCCCGATAACACCCGCAATAATTGCGCCAATAAATCCAATCGTGCCCTCCGATACCATATAGCCGCCATAAGCTAATACAATCTCACTCGGAATGATTTCAATCATTAACCCAATCGCAATACCCGCATATCCCATGTTCGTCAGCCATGTTAAAATTTCGCTTATCAAACTGCCCACATTCTTCACAACCTGTCCTAATCTTTTTCACTATTATATGACTGATTGACGAGCAAGATGGTTACAATTTTTTTACCGCAGCATTTCTTTCGTTTCCTGTTTGATCACATCTTCTAAATAGGCCAAAAGCTGAGATCTCATTTCGGGACGCATTAAGCCGATTTCGGTGCTCGCTTTAAAACAGCCTAGCTTATCGCCAATGTCATATCGATTTCCTTCCAGCAGCCGGGCATGGATCGGCTCCTTACGGCAAACCTCACGAAGCGCATCTGTCAGCTGAATTTCGTTGCCCGCGCCTCTGCCAATTGTCTTCAAAACGGAGAAGATCGAAGAATTCAGCACATAACGTCCCATTACTGCGATTTCCGAAGGTGCTTCTTCAGGAGAAGGCTTTTCCACTAAATCGTTCACTTCATATACATGCCCTTGAGACCCTGATGTATTTATAATACCATATTTGCTGACATCCTCAGGGAGAACTGACTGTACACCGACAACCTCTGTGCCATAAACGTCATATACATCCATTAATTGCCGAAGAGCCGGTGTTTCAGACACCATAATATCATCACCTAAGAGAACAGCAAAAGGCTCATCTCCGATAAAATGCTCCGCACACAGCACCGCATGGCCTAATCCGAGCGGTTCTTTCTGGCGGATGTAATGAATGTTGGCCAAATCGGCAATCTGCTGCATTTCCTTAAGTGTCTCCGTCTTGCCTTTTTCCCGGAGATTGAATTCCAATTCGGCCGACCGATCAAAATGATCTTCAATCGAGCGTTTGTTTCTCCCTGTAATAATCAGTATATCTTCAATTCCTGACTCTGCGGCCTCTTCTACAATATATTGGATTGCTGGTTTGTCGACGATTGGGAGCATTTCTTTAGGCTGCGCCTTTGTCGCCGGCAGAAATCTCGTTCCTAAACCCGCTGCGGGAATAACCGCTTTTCTCACTTTTTTTCTCATTCATCCTCACTCCTGATCCTGTATGTTTTTCAGTGAATCTCCAAATACCCAGATTCGGTTTCCGATAAAATTCATCATCATTCCGCCGATAGTGGCGGCGAGCTTACTCACCAAAAGCGAGCAGCCGCAATTTTGAAACAAATAAAGCAGCAAAAAGGTGATCCCCGACGCGGCAATATTAATCATGAGAAAACGCACGATCTCTTTCCCGTCAGCCTTACGTTTCACACAAAACGTCCAATTCCGGTTCCACACATAGCTGTTGACGATACCTGCAGTATAGGAGCAGATCTGCGCCGGCAGATAAGAGACATGACAAGCGGTAAGAAGAAAGAAGACACCAAAATCTATCAGCGTATTGCCGACGCCTACGGTGCAAAAACGGCCTAATGTCTTTATTTTTTCTTTCAGCGTAACGAACCTCCCTTCATAAAAGATGCGAGTGGCAGTCATATTTGTTGATATGGATTACTATAGCGGACAGTGTTGAATAAACATTTAATAAAATATGAACAAAACATGAAAAAGCGGGTATACCGCTCAATAGTTCTTATAGTCTTGAAAAAAAACAGCCGCATTGAACGGCTGTTTTTTTGTGTCTGAAAACATACAAATATAAACGGAGTGTTAGCCCCATCTTATCAATGAATAAATGTATCCAGTTCCTTTGTAGAATCGAAAAACTAACTCCTCCAAAAGTTTCTATACACAATTTTTTTAATGATGTAGGATGTTAGATAAAGGGATATCTTGGATAATGATGTAATCTCCGTTCAATGTGATTAGTGGGAGGCCATGAACAATCCTGTCTTTTTATTTTCTGGACAATGGTCACTAGGAATGGGGAAATTTTTTCGAACAATTTTGAAGGAGTGGTGCGATCTCCTCGAAGAATGGAGACACATGAAGATGAGCTTTCAGAACAAGAACTGGGAACATTGCTAAACAGCTTCCGGCTACCTTATGCGTGCGATCTTCATGACCTGTTGTCATCAAATTCCAAAAGAAAATCCCCCATTTTAAGGAAAAAGGAGGATGTGAAGTGATGAGGAAAAAGTGTAGCGTATGTTTATGGATTCTAGTTTTATTATTGAGCTGCTTATCTGGGAATTCTGCGTATGCTGCCACAGGTACTACAATTGCAAAACATATAGGGAATTCAAACCCGCTTATCGACCATCATTTGGGAGCGGATCCGGTTGCGCTGACCTATAACGGAAGAGTCTACATCTATATGTCAAGTGATGACTATGAATATAATAGCAACGGAACAATTAAAGATAATTCATTTGCCAATTTGAATAGAGTATTCGTCATATCTTCAGCGGATATGGTGAACTGGACAGACCACGGAGCCATTCCGGTAGCAGGTGCCAATGGAGCTAATGGAGGCCGTGGAATTGCAAAATGGGCAGGTGCGTCATGGGCACCGTCAATCGCAGTTAAAAAAATTAATGGCAAGGATAAATTCTTCCTTTATTTCGCAAACAGCGGCGGAGGTATCGGGGTTCTCACCGCAGACAGCCCGATTGGTCCATGGACCGACCCAATCGGAAAACCGCTCGTAACGCCAAGTACGCCAGGAATGTCTGGTGTTGTATGGCTTTTTGATCCGGCAGTATTTGTAGATGATGACGGCACCGGTTACCTGTATGCCGGGGGAGGCGTTCCTGGCGGTTCAAATCCAACGCAGGCACAATGGGCCAATCCTAAAACGGCAAGGGTCATAAAATTAGGGCCTGATATGACGAGTGTTGAGGGAAGTGCATCTACAATTGATGCGCCTTTCATGTTTGAAGATTCGGGATTGCACAAGTATAACGGAACATATTATTACTCCTATTGCTTCAATTTCGGCGGCATGCACCCGGCCGATAAACCCCCGGGTGAGATCGGCTACATGACCAGTTCAAATCCCATGGGTCCCTTTACATATAGAGGGCATTTCCTGAAAAATCCGGGTGCATTTTTCGGAGGCGGCGGAAACAACCATCATGCTGTTTTCAATTTTAAAAACGAGTGGTATGTGGTGTACCATGCGCAAACTGTCAGTTCCGCTCTGTTCGGGGCCGGCAAAGGATACCGTTCTCCCCATATTAATAAGCTGGTGCATAACCCAGATGGATCCATCCAAGAGGTAGCAGCAAATTATGCAGGTGTAACACAGCTTTCCAATTTGAATCCTTATAACCGGGTAGAAGCTGAAACGTTTGCCTGGAATGGACGCATTTTGACAGAGAAATCGACAGCACCCGGCGGGCCAGTAAATAATCAGCATGTAACAAGCATTCAAAATGGAGACTGGATTGCTGTAGGAAATGCAGACTTCGGGGCGGGCGGCGCCAGAACGTTTAAAGCAAATGTAGCATCCACTATAGGCGGGAAAATAGAAGTGCGCCTCGACAGTGCAGACGGTCAACTTGTAGGAACCCTAAATGTACCTTCCACAGGTGGAGCGCAAACGTGGAGAGAAATAGAAACTGCGATAAGCGGGGCAACCGGCGTGCACAAAGTATTCTTTGTATTTACCGGAACAGGTACAGGAAACTTGTTTAATTTTGATTACTGGCAGTTTACGCAAAGATAGTACTCGTAATGGGACCGCTTAAAAACGAGGCGGGTGAAGTCCGGAACAGCCCGCCATTATGGATATGCCATGCAGATTTTTTAATACCGTAAAAGACACATGACGAAGGAGAGAAATAAATGATTCCACGCATAAAAAAAACAATTTGTGTACTATTAGTATGTTTCACTATGCTGTCAGTCATGTTAGGGCCAGGCGCTACTGAAGTTTTGGCAGCAAGTGATGTAACAGTTAATGTATCTGCAGAGAAACAAGTGATTCGCGGTTTTGGAGGGATGAATCATCCGGCTTGGGCTGGGGATCTTACAGCAGCTCAAAGAGAAACTGCTTTTGGCAATGGACAGAACCAGTTAGGATTTTCAATCTTAAGAATTCATGTAGATGAAAATCGAAATAATTGGTATAAAGAGGTGGAGACTGCAAAGAGTGCGGTCAAACATGGAGCAATCGTTTTTGCTTCTCCTTGGAATCCTCCAAGTGATATGGTTGAGACCTTTAATCGTAATGGTGACACATCGGCTAAACGGCTGAAATACAACAAGTACGCAGCATACGCACAGCATCTTAACGATTTTGTTACCTTCATGAAGAATAATGGTGTGAATCTTTACGCGATTTCGGTACAAAACGAGCCTGATTACGCTCACGAGTGGACGTGGTGGACGCCGCAAGAAATACTTCGCTTTATGAGAGAAAACGCCGGCTCGATCAATGCCCGCGTCATTGCGCCTGAGTCATTTCAATACTTGAAGAACTTGTCGGACCCGATTTTGAACGATCCGCAGGCTCTTGCCAATATGGATATTCTCGGAACCCACCTGTACGGCACTCAGGTCAGCCAATTCCCTTATCCTCTTTTCAAACAAAAAGGAGCGGGGAAGGATCTTTGGATGACGGAAGTATACTATCCGAACAGTGATAACAACTCGGCGGATCGATGGCCCGAGGCATTGGATGTTTCACAACATATTCACAATGCGATGGTAGAGGGGGACTTTCAAGCTTATGTATGGT
This sequence comes from Bacillus sp. FSL L8-0358, assembly GCF_038593095.1. Taxonomy (NCBI): domain Bacteria; kingdom Bacillati; phylum Bacillota; class Bacilli; order Caryophanales; family Bacillaceae; genus Bacillus; species Bacillus sp. FSL L8-0358. The sequence continues at coordinate 1,961,003 of NZ_CP151962.1, read as the reverse complement.
GGTACATCCGAAGATCATATGGACCTATGAAAGAAGATGGTACGATCAGCAAACGCGGCTACAATATGGCTCATTTCTCAAAGTTTGTGCGTCCCGGCTATGTAAGGATTGATGCAACGAAAAACCCTAATGCGAACGTTTACGTGTCAGCCTATAAAGGTGACAACAAGGTCGTTATTGTTGCCATCAATAAAAGCAACACAGGAGTCAACCAAAACTTTGTTTTGCAGAATGGATCTGCTTCAAACGTATCTAGATGGATCACGAGCAGCAGCAGCAATCTACAACCTGGAACGAATCTCACTGTATCGGGAAATCATTTTTGGGCCCATCTTCCAGCTCAAAGCGTGACAACATTTGTTGTAAATCGTTAAGGACACCAAGGCAAGCGGTACCGCATTGGAGCGGATACGGATCTAAACGCCGTAGTCATAACCGCCAAGGGTGCATCAAATAAACCTGCACGGAAATAAAAAAGTCGAAGTCTGAAAAAAGCGATTTTCCGATCAGAAAATCGCTTTTTTTCGTCATTTTCTGCTTGAAGATTATAAATTTTTTGAAATTTTTAGCGCTCATAGCGCAATGTATATACTTCACATTCGCCACTTTTATTAATTAAGGGGGAACAAGAAAATGAAAACTTATGACGCATTTCCAGAACCAATTGGCTGCTATACTGTCGGTCGAACCCAGATGGACTTTGAGTATACGGCATCAGATCACTCAAAAAGAGAACTGACGGCGTTTGTGTACTATCCGTCCGACAGTAGCGAAGGTAAGACTATATCAACGTACATGTTTCCTGAAGTCTACGAGATGTTGAATGAGCAGCCGCTTCTCACAGCGTTGAAGGATGCTTACTCTATCGATATCAAGACCCAGTGTTACGACGACCTTGCTCTCTCCGGGAAGGAAAAGCGCTATCCGGTATTATTCTATGTTTGCGGCGGAGGAGGTTCTCCAGAATGGGGTACTGTGATCTGTACAGACTTGGCAAGCATGGGATATGTAGTGGTAAGCATCGGCCATCAGAATAGCACGATGTATAAGCGTAAAGATGGGCGCCTGTTTAATGTATCAAAGGATTTTTCGGATGCCATTATGGCGTTTTCTGAAGATCCGGAGATGGTGGAGTTGGCTGGTAGGATGGAGCTGCGTCCTGATGATGAAACGGCCATTGAGATGTGTCAAAACGTGCTTACACTGCCGATACTTGCCAAGTTAACAGAGTATAGCGAATTACAGGCAGAAGATGTAAGGTATGTAGCCGATTATCTTTACAAACTGGACTCTGGAGAGCTGAATTCCATCTTTAAGGGCAGATTGTTGCTTGACATCGGCATGGGCATAGTCGGACATTCTTATGGAGGGCCTACGACGGCGATAGTTTGCCGGGACGACGAACGGTTCGCCTGCGGGATTGGCTTGGATAGCGGTGCGTTCGGTCTTCTCGCCAGCAACCTTAAGAAACCCTTCTTGCTACTGTTTTGTGAACCTAACTATAATATGAATGCGATAATTGGCGCTAACAATAGCATGGAAACCTATTATTTCTCTGTTGATCGTGCTGCGCATTTAGATTACTGTGACATCGTGTTTACCAATGTTAAGGAGGAACTCAGAGGCGAACGTGATGCTATGGAAATGCGAAATCTTGTTACAGACTATACGAAAAGCTTTTTTGATCATTACTTACTGCAGAAGGCTGCAAGTGTGGAAAGTCTTGCATACGATGGCGTGGACTTGATCAAGAAGACCAGCAACAAGTGACATAACCGAGAGGCTGTGATAAACGCATATCAAAGAGTTAGCCGTTGAATCCAACGTCACATAAGAACACGCGGTTAATTCAATTAAGGAGGGCTTTAGTACAAAAAGAGCTTGTATCTAAGTGATACAAGCTCTTGTCTATTTGTGGCGAATTTATTAGTATACAAGATATTTTAGATACAAGTACGGCAGCTGGTAAAGCAATGTTTGGTATGTTATCGGTTCTGCCGAGTTTGAACGGGCCATTCGTGAACGAACATTGTCTGGGCTTAAATCAGCTAGAGCTAGAGGAAGAATAGGTGGAAGGCCAAGAGTTAATAACTATCAAAAGAATCCGCTTTTTAGTTTACATAATATATATTCTAGGAAGTAAATGAAATAAATAAATTTCTGTCTCAATATAAAAGTATACTTAAGTTAGTGAGACAGAAATTGAAATTTTGAAATTTTTACTGCTGAATGACAAATCAAAAAAATGGTGTTGTCAATCCATAATAAACGGCTTCTAAATCTTCCAGCGTCATATCGCCATATGCGCATTTGATAACCGAGTCAGCAAACACATCATAGTCATAATCTGTAGAAAATCCTTGCTGCAGCTGTTTTTCGTAAACTTCGATCTGATCTTTTTGATGCTGGATGTCTTTTTCCTTACCTGGATAGTCCGGACCATTTATCATATTACTCATTTTTTTGTACAGCACCATATACTGTTTCAGTATTTCATCCACAACGCAAACCTCCTATTAGATGATAAAAACGGACATCGTTACTGATGTCCGCCAAAAAAAGCTTAACTAATTTGGTTCTGTTCCCCAAATCAGTTTTCCTTGATCATATAATGTGATTTTTTTCGTTGTTTTAAACGTATTTGATTTGAAAAAGGAATAATCGCCGCTTTGTGCATAATTGCTCCAGTCATCATTGTGAAGACGAAGCTGAATATTCCCTGTGCTTGCTCCCGGTGCCAACGTTCCGTTTTTAAATCCAAGTTCCAGATAGGTATCTGCACCTTGCTTTGGTCTATGCAACGTCACAAACTTGTATGTCACATTGCCGCATCCAATCTGCGCGTAGTCACAGTCAACGTTTTGGCCTTTGTTTTTCGCTTTATACCAGTAACGGGCAGTGACATCTTTTAAATCAACCGTGGTATTACCGTTATTTTTTATTTGAAGCTGCGGACGGATTTGGTTGCTGTTCATACTCCCATCCCCTGCTCTGTATTGTACAGAAATACCGTTTTCCTGTGTGGGTTTATCTTTTGCTGGCGTTTCAGGAATGTCCCTCGTAGAATCTTTGGTGCCGAGAATGTTTTCTCTAACGAATGTTCCTGAAGCAGATAAATCTGACAACCGCCAGCCGCCTGTTTTAGATGCCCCCGGCTTTAAAGCTGAGGATGATTCCTGCTTATCAGAAAGATTCCAGTTCACCCAGCTGATGGTCTTGCTGTCGAGATATTTCAGCCATTCCCTCGATTGATCAAGGAATACACCGCCATTTCCAGACGCGTCGCTTGTTCCCCATTCTGTCACAAAAATAGGTGCTCCTTTGCTGAGTGCATAGTTTGCTTTATCCCGTAAAAATTGGCCATGTGTGCCGGCATAAAAATGAAGTGCGTACATAACGTTTGCATCTTTTAGCTGGTCATCGGCAGCATCATTCACATCCTGGCTCCATGTACCGGTTCCGACAATGATGATGTTGTCTGGATCATTTTTGCGGATAACGGAAATCACTTCTTCCGCATACGGTTTAATATCACGCTTCCAGTTCACATCACCGTTTGGTTCGTTTGCAATTTCATAAATGACGTTTGGCGTGTTTCCGTAAAGACTTGACATTTCCTTGAAGAATTCTTTTGCCTTCTCTTTATTTTGGTTTGGATTACCGTCATTTAAAATATGCCAGTCAATGATGACGTATATCCCAAGCTCTTTTGCCGCTTCAACCGCTTCTTTTACTTTATTTTTCACGGACGGGTTGTCAATATAACCGCCATCTGCCGTATACATCGCTGCACGGAAAACGGTGATACCCCAATCGTCCCTCAGCCATTTTAAGCTGTCTTTATTGACATATTCTCCATACCATTGCAATCCGTGTGAACTGATCCCCTTCAGCTGTACCGCTTTACCGTCTCGGTTAACGAGCTGTGTACCTTTTATGCTAAGCTGGCCATTCTTGGCTACTGGCGTTTTTGTCCCTGCTGCTGATGCCGGCGAAGCCATCATGCCGCCCATTGTCAATAACGTAATCAATAAACACGTAATAAAAATAGAGATTGACCGTTTCATATCTGATCTTTTCCTCCTTCGCATCATTTTGGCTCTTCACTTCTTATGAGCACGAACTCATTGTAAAAATCTTTCTCATGATTGTCTATCAACCTAATTTCTTGTTTTTGGGAGGTTTAAAAGCCTGTCAATTTGCTCTATTTCCATTGAATAAGACACACATGACACATATAGAACAAAGAAAACTGGACTGAATAGGGACTTTACACGTCATTTTTCATTCGAGTCGAAAAATTAAATTTATTTCCAATAATGAAAAAGCTGCATTCAACTATTGAATGCAGCTTTGTTTTATATTTATATTATGCTTCTTGTTTCTCATCTTCCCATGTTTCAGCGTTTTTCAGCCCTGGGATGTTTTTCGCTTTAAACACAGGATCAAGTCCTTGCTTACGCTGTTTCGCGTAATCTTTATACACTTTGTAAGCAACGTTTGACAGCAGCGTAATCACAATTAAGTTGATCAGCGCCATGATACCCATAAAGAGGTCCGCCATATCCCAAACGATTTGGAAGCCTGATAAAGATCCATACACAACCATAGCAATTACAGCGATACGGTAAATGTTCAGCCATGTTTTGCTTGTTTTAATAAATTCAATGTTTGTCTCGCCATAATAATAGTTGCCGACAACTGAACTGAATGCAAACAAGAACATTGCGACTGCGATGAAAGTCGGCGCCCAGCCTCCAATGTGATGGTTAAGAGCAGCCTGTGTTACTTGGATGCCGTCGCCTTTTGGAGTTACACTGTACAGCAAAATAATAAATGCTGTGGACGTACATATGATAAATGTATCGAAAAATACACCTAATGTTTGAATAAAGCCTTGCTTTGCCGGATGGGATACATGAGCCGTCGCAGCCGCGTTTGGTGCGCTCCCCATTCCTGCTTCGTTTGAAAAAAGCCCGCGCTGCGCACCGATAACGATGATGCCGCCTATTCCGCCGCCGACGACTTGTTCAAAACCTAAAGCATTTTTAACAATTGTAGCGATAACGCCAGGGAAAGCTGTAATATTCGTGATGACAACAAATAAAGCGATAAGGATATAAATGCCTGCCATAACCGGCACAATTAGCTGTGAAACAGCGACAACACGTTTTAAACCGCCGAAAATGATAAACGCAGTTAAAACCGCCAGAACTATGGCTACAACTATTTTATTCACATGGAATGCGCCATCCAATGCTCCAGCAATTGTATTTGTTTGAACAGCGTTAAAAATCAAGCCGAATGAGACGGTAATTAAGATTGCAAAAACGATACCAAGCCATCTGGCACCAAGACCCTTTTGAATATAGTAGGCCGGCCCTCCGCGGAAATCCTCCCCGTCTCTTACCTTATAAAGCTGCGCTAATGTACTTTCGACAAAGCTTGAAGCCATGCCTACTGCAGCCACTACCCACATCCAAAATACAGCGCCTGGTCCGCCTGTCGCAATTGCTAAGGCTACACCAGTCAAATTCCCTGTGCCGACTCGGGATGCGGCCGAAATAAAGAATGCCTGCATAGATGAAACACCTTTATTTCCTTCCGGCTTCTCCCCTACTATTCTGAACATTTCAATAAAATAACGGAATTGGATAAAACCAAAACGTATGGTAAAAAATAATCCAAGCCCTATTAAAATATAAAATAGGTAATTCCAGATGAAATCACTTGGAATATTAATTAAACTATTGAAAAAAGACTCCATATTTACCTCCCGTTTTCATCAATTCAACACGAATTCGATTTTGATGTTAGATTTTTTAACATAACGAGTTTTATTATATCACAATATGACGAATTAGGAAGTTTTTTCGAGAAGAATATTGTCATAGCCAGATGTTACTCTGTCGACCCCTTCTCTATTATTTTCCTACGAATAAAAACATTCCTTGCAAGCTGGCTTTTAAAAAAGAGTACCCTATTAACAATGTAATCATTTCTTCCCATTCTCTTGCCTTTCTCTTTGATTTAGCACATAAATAAAGTAATAAACCCTAAACAACAAACATATCATTTAAAATATGTTTTTATTCACACCATAAACCGGGTATACATACGCTAATAAAAGAAGTTTTCTCTTTCAAAAATAAGCAAAAAGATATATACTTAACAAGGTTAAATTTATTTTTAAATTTAATAAATCAGGTTTACTTTTAGGATGGATTGGGGTATTATTATAAAAATATTCAGTAATATTAAAGGAGGGGGAGATCATTTGAAAAAAGTAACGATATTGAAAGCATCCATCTTATTCTTGGCGATTGCCAGTTTTCATTTGTTCTCAATTCCCCACGCCTTTGATATCGGCCATCATTATAAAGCCGTAGCCGACCAGCAGGAAATGCATGAAATGAAAGCCGGCCAAAATGCTGATGATGAGAAGAAATCCATCACAGGGGCATTTACGCTGACCGCTTTATGGGCAATGGCTGTTCTGCTGCTGACCGCTGAAAGCAAAAGTACGGGATACTCCCGCAGACGTCAGCGGAAAAAAAGCTTTATACTGGCCAAATTTTATCAATCGTCTTATTTCGGCAAACTTCATGTTCAACATCACCCGATTATGTAACGAAAATATGAGGAGGCTGTTTAACATGTTGTTTATCTTAAGAATGGTGATTTTAGGCTTATTTTCTTTCACAGCGCTGAATTTATTTGTATGGCAGGGGATTGAAGTCATTCATGCTGTAACAGATCTATTCACCAACCATGAAAGCTGATAAAAAACAAACGAAACCCGCTCATATAGTATGAGCGGGTTTTTTATTATTGTTCTGTATGAAGGCGCCAAACAGCTGTAACCTTACCTGATTCCTCTTCATCAAAAAAGAAAGAGCCATTGCTGTATCTGTCGTTTGTCCGCAACTCTTTTGCCTGCAGTTCTCTTCTGTCGCCTTTTTCTGTTTCTGCCATTAGCCGCTGTTCAAGACCGCAAGCGAATAGTGCTACAACTCGGTGAGGATTCTTTTTCAGTTCCCTTAGCATTACGACACCGCGTTTTGCGCGGGATGTCTTCTCGAACTCAGAAAGACTCATGCGTTTTACCGCTCCCCGCTGTGTGAACAAGACAATTGAATCAGATTGCTGAAGAATCTCACCGGAGACAACAAAGTCATCCTCTTTTAAGTTAATCCCTTTGACACCTGCCGCACGCGCGCCAACTACATTCACTTCGTCTTCTCCAAACCATAGGCCGTACCCTAAGTGAGTGGCGATAAAGATCTGGCTTTCCCCATTTGTTACATGTACATCAATCAGTTCATCTTCACCCTTCAGATTTAAGGCTACAAGCGCCTTAGAATAACGCTGTGCTTTATAATGGGTGAGCTCTGTCTTTTTCACCATGCCGTTTTTCGTAAAGAATAGAAGATATGCCGACGGATCAAATTCTTTTATCGGTATGGCCTTTACAATCGTTTCATCACGGTCAATAGTGATCAGATTTGAAAAATGCTGACCCATGTCCTTCCATCTGATATCAGGCAGCTGGTGAACAGGACAATAGATGTAGCTTCCTTTGTTCGTAAAGAGCAGCAGCACGTCCGTCGTATTCATTTCAAACTGATGCAGCATCCTGTCCGTATCTTTCATTCCGAAGTCCTGACCGTTGGAAGCGGCAAATGAGCGCTGGCTCGTCCGTTTTAGGTAACCATCCTTCGTAACGGTTACATATACATCCTCAGATGCAACCATGACTTCGAGATTGATTTTAATTTCTTCAATTTTTTCTTCAATCACGGAGCGTCTTGTATCTGCATATTTCTTTTTCAGTGCTTTTAAGCTGTTTGTAATCACTTTTAGCAGTTTTTTATCATTGCTCAGAATAGATTCGAGCTCTTCAATTTTTTTACCGAGCTCTTCTGCCTCTTCCTTAAGCGCTGTGATATCTGTATTGGTTAAACGATATAGCTGCAATGACACGATGGCTTCAGCCTGAGGCTCTGTAAATTCATATTTGGCGATCAAATTGTTTTTAGCGTCACGTTTATCGCTAGAAGAACGGATTGTTGCAATCACTTCATCCAAAATAGACAAAGCTTTCATGAGCCCTTCTACGATATGATGTCTGTCTTTTGCTTTTTGAAGCTCGTAAACGGACCGGTTTGTGACAACTTCCTTTTGGTGTCCGATATATGCATCCAAAATAGACGGCAGGCTCATCAGCATCGGACGGCGGTTATGGATAGCCACCATATTGAAGTTATATGTGATCTGCAAATCAGTGTTTTTGTATAAGAAATTCAAAATGCCTTTGGCATCAGCTTCTTTTTTCAGTTCAATGACCACTCTCAGCCCTGTTCGATCCGTTTCATCACGAACCTCTGAGATGCCTTCAACCTTTTTATCAATACGGAACTCGTCCATTTTTTTTACAAGGTTTGCTTTATTTACTTCAAATGGAATTTCAGTAATGACAATTTGTTCTCGTCCGCCTCTAATTGTTTCAATTTCAGCCTTTCCACGGATAATGATTTTTCCTTTTCCGGTTTCGTAAGCTTTTCTTATCCCGTCAACGCCCTGAATAATACCGCCTGTCGGAAAATCAGGCCCTTTAATGACTTCCATGAGTTCATCAACAGAGCAAGATGGCATTTGAATACGCTTAATGACAGCATCAATGACTTCTCCCAGATGATGAGGGGGAATGTCGGTCGCGTATCCTGCTGAAATCCCGGTAGATCCGTTGACCAATAGGTTAGGAAACATCGCCGGGAGTACGACAGGCTCCTTGCTTGTGTCATCAAAGTTCGGCACAAATTCAACCGTGTTTTTGTCAATATCCCGAAGAAGCTCAGATGCAATCGGAGATAATCGTGCCTCTGTATAACGCATGGCTGCCGGGGGATCTCCGTCGATACTTCCATTGTTTCCATGCATTTCGATTAACACATTACGAACTTTCCAATCCTGGCTCATCCGCACCATTGCTTCATAAACCGAGCTGTCACCGTGCGGATGATAGTTACCGATGACGTTACCGACCGTTTTGGCCGCTTTTCTGAAGTTTTTATCAAACGTGTTTCCATCTGTATGCATCGCATACAGAATTCTGCGCTGTACCGGCTTTAATCCGTCTCTCGCATCGGGCAGCGCCCTGTCTTGAATAATATATTTACTGTAGCGTCCAAAACGGTCGCCGATCACCTCTTCTAATGGTAAATCATGAAATAATTCTGGCTGTGACAATCATTAAACCTCCTCAGCGACCGATAAGTTTTCATTTTCTAAAATATTGCTTTCTTCATCTAAGCCGAAAGCGACGTTTTTCTCAATCCACTTTCTGCGCGGCTCTACTTTGTCTCCCATTAACGTCGTCACACGTCTCTCTACACGTGCCGCATCGTCAATTTTGACCCTAACAAGTGTGCGGGACTCCGGATTCATCGTCGTTTCCCACAGCTGGTCTGCGTTCATCTCTCCAAGACCCTTATATCGTTGAATGGTATAGCCTTTGCCGACTTTTTTCAGGACATCACCCATCTCTTCATCAGACCATGCATATTCAATGATTTCCTTCTTCCCGCTTCCTTTACTGACCTTATATAAAGGTGGCAATGCAATGAACACCTTGCCATGCTCAATGAGCGGTTTCATATAGCGATAGAAAAAGGTAAGAAGCAGCACTTGAATATGGGCGCCGTCAGTATCGGCATCGGTCATAATGATGATTTTGTCGTAGTTGATGTCATCGATTGAGAAATCTGCTCCGACTCCCCCGCCGATCGCATGAATGATCGTATTGATCTCTTCATTTTTAAAGATATCAGCAAGCTTAGCTTTTTCTGTATTAATGACTTTACCGCGTAAAGGCAGAACCGCTTGGAATCTGCGGTCTCTTCCCTGCTTGGCTGACCCGCCTGCTGAATCTCCCTCAACGAGATACAATTCATTTTTTGCCGGGTTTCTTGAACCCGCAGGCGTCAGCTTTCCGCTTAAAGTCGCTTCTGATTTTTTTCGTTTTTTGCCGCTTCTTGCTTCTTCACGGGCTTTGCGTGCCGCTTCGCGCGCCTGGCTCGCCTTGATTGCTTTTTTGACAAGAAGCGTTGCGGTGTCCCGATTTTCCTCTAAAAAGTAAGCAAGCTGCTCTGAAACAATCGCATCAACCGCTGATCTTGCTTCACTGGTACCGAGCTTTCCTTTTGTTTGTCCCTCAAATTGAAGAAGCTCCTCAGGAATGCGGACAGAAATAATGGCTGAAAGCCCTTCCCTTATATCGGTGCCTTCAAGGTTCTTATCCTTTTCTTTCAGCAAAGCCACTTTTCGCGCATATTCATTAAAAGCACGCGTCATCGCAGTTTTTGCACCTGACTCATGCGTCCCGCCGTCTTTTGTTCTGACATTGTTGACAAACGACAAAATATTTTCAGAATAACCATCGTTAAACTGGAACGCAAAGTCCACTTCTATAGAATGATGCTCACCCTCAAACGAGACCACTTCAGACAAGACGTCTTTTTCTTCATTTAAGTAAGCAACAAACGCTTCTATACCGTTTTCATAATAAAAGACCTCATGCTGGTCATTGCGTTCATCAATCAGCTCAATTTTCAGTCCTTTTAACAAAAACGCAGACTCTCTTAAGCGCTCAGAGAGCGTTTCAAAATTATAAGTGGTTGTGCTGAACATCGTTGGATCTGGCTTAAAGTGTGTAAGAGTTCCCGTCTTTTTTGTTTTGCCGATCTTTTCGAGAGATGTAACCGGTTTTCCTCCATTTTCAAATCGCTGCTGATAGACAAAACCGTCCCGCTCAATGGTAACCGTCAGCCATTCAGATAAAGCATTCACGACTGATGCACCAACTCCGTGGAGCCCGCCGCTTGTCTTATAGCCGCCTTGGCCGAATTTTCCTCCGGCATGAAGCACCGTTAAAATCACTTCAGGGGTTGGTTTGCCGAGCTTATGCATTCCGGTCGGCATGCCGCGACCTCTATCCTGTACAGAAATACTATTGTCTTTATGTATTTTGACGATTATGTGATCTCCATGGCCGGCAAGCACCTCGTCGACAGAGTTATCTACAATTTCATAAACCAAGTGGTGCAAACCCCGCGCGTCAGTAGAGCCAATATACATACCCGGCCTTTTCCTGACAGCCTCAAGGCCTTCGAGCACCTGTATGGCATCTTCGTTGTAATCAAATTGCTGTTTTCTAGCCAAACGTACAAACCCCTTTCAAAAACTAACATTGTCTTTCTCTTTTTCAGTGTTACACATCATTTGTATATAAGATATTTTTTATAAACCTCGCCTCGAGCCAGTACTGCCTTGGACTCCTCATTATAACCAATATGTTTGCAATCGCAACATAGAGCTAACGAATCAGTTCTTCTCAAAACATCGGCTAGTGCTGTTTTCACACCATGAGAACGTATGTTTGTTTATTATATATAAAGCAGCAGACCTTCGCAAATCGAACGGCCGAAACCCAGCTGGACAAGGTATTCAAAAAAAGCTGTTCAAGCTTTATTGTATCTGTTTCACCGTAATACGCAAACAATATCTTAAAATTAAAAAGCAAAAATCCTTGAATTTACAAGGATTTTTGCAGTTCTGCACCTATTTTGTTACAGCGTGTGCCACTTTTATGCACAGATCCATGATAACCGTTCTGCCTTTTTCTTTTAGCATCTGGTATGCTTCCTCATTAACTAGCCCTTGCTGTGCCCAAAAGACTGGCGCACCTGTCTCTAAAAACTCTTCCGCCACTCCAGGAAGCTGTTCTGAGCGCCGGAATACATTTACGATGTCAATCGGACCGTCAATCTCTTTTAAAGATGAAACGGCTTTGACACCTAGCGCCTCATCAATTGTCGGGTTCACAGGGATAATTTCATAACCCGCGTCCTGCATCGCTTTTGAAACCATATGTGACGTTCTATCCGGACGGTCTGAAAGCCCTACTACCGCTATACGTTTGCTTCTTTGAAGAATCTCTTTAATTTCCGCTTTAGAAGGGTTTTGCATCGTGTGTCACTCCTTTTCCACTTATTTTACACGATCAAAACAGGAGAAATCAAAATATGATGCATGTTTGATTGGATTTGTAAGCAAACTTTACAAAAAAACTTATCATCAGATCATGACATCTCATGTTAAAATAAAAAGAAGGGAATTTGAAAAAGGAGAAATGTAGATGTTAATTGCTTTATTGATTATTTTGGCCTACTTGATAGGCAGCATTCCATCTGGCTTAATTGTGGGCAAGCTTGCCAAGGGAATTGATATTCGGGAGCACGGAAGCGGCAACTTAGGCGCTACCAATGCATTCCGTACATTGGGTGTAAAAGCTGGTTCGGTCGTCATAGCCGGAGATATTTTGAAAGGGACACTGGCAACTGCATTGCCTTTTCTCATGCATGTTGATATTCACCCGCTTCTTGCAGGAGTCTTTGCGGTTTTAGGCCACGTGTTTCCCATCTTCGCCAAATTTAAAGGCGGTAAAGCCGTGGCGACATCAGGAGGCGTTTTGCTATTTTACGCACCCCTGTTATTTATCACGATGGTTGCGGTATTCTTCATCTTTTTATACTTGACTAAATTTGTTTCTCTCTCATCGATGTTAACAGGGATCTATACTGTTATATATAGTTTCTTTGTCCATGATACGTATTTATTGATTGTCGTTACCCTGCTGACTATTTTTGTGATATACAGACACCGGGCGAACATTAAACGAATTATCAATAAAACAGAACCTAAAGTAAAATGGCTATAAGCTTAAAAAACTTCTCTTTTGACACAGAATAGCCTAATACGTTTATAATAGAGAAAATTCAAATGAAGAACAAAGGGGTGTTCTGTTATGAATATGACAATTAACGAAGACGCATTGAACTGGTATAAAGAAGAACTCGATTTGGAAAGCGGAGACCAGGTTCGCTTTTTCGTCCGCTATGGAGGCTGCAGCAACGTTCAAAAGGGTTTTTCTCTCGGTGTAGCGAAAGATGCCCCACAAGAGGCTGGAGTTACTGCAGAAGCTGACGGCATTACCTTCTTTATTGAAGAAAGTGATTTATGGTACTTTGATAACCACGACCTTCTCGTCAGCTATTCAAAAGACGCTAATGAACCGGTTTTTGAATACCAATAAAAAAGAACGCACATCATGTGCGTTCTTTTTTACAAATGAAATCGTATAAGATGATCGGTTAGGTTTTCTTGTTCCAAAATATATTTTTGGGTCTCACCCAATAGATCAAAGTGAGGAAATTCACTTTTCTTATGGAGCCATTCTTTTTTTAACCCGTACGCCGCTCCCCACTGAACCAGCTTATCAATGTCTGCACAGCCGGCTTTTGTCACAGTCCTTGCTTCTGGAAATCGGTCATCCAGCCAGTAATGTGTTAAAAATGCGATTTCTCCTCTTTTCACTGCTTGTTTCCACCGGTTAAGTTCCTCCCGTTTCACACCAAACGCCATATCCCGTTCACTTCCCTATTTTTTGGCCTTTTCATATGCTGTGTGCCAATCAGGAAAAGCTTTGCGGAATTGAATTGGCTTAAAGCTTTCTTTATCCACACAAATATGAGATGAGGTGGCTTTGATGGAAAGCTCACCGGCCGGATTATAAATGTGATAACCATAGACGGTTTTAAAGCCGTTATATTCCTCTATCCATGTATGTACAACCGCGGTTTCTCCGTAATGAAGCGGCTTTTTATAGGAAATGTTGATATCAACGACTGGGGACAGAACGCCTCTTTTTTCCATATCACTATATAAAAAGCCTAAGTCCTTAATCAAGGCCGTTCTGCCGACCTCCATCCACACAAGATAATTTGCGTGATAGACAATTCCCATTTGATCTGTTTCTGCATAACGCACTTCTATTTCTTTTTTTGATACATGCAAGATTACTCTGCTCCCTTAACGTCAATTTAGCCCCATTTTACCATAATCAAATCAGAAAGAAAAAAACCAGGTTTCCCTGGTTTTTTAAGAACGGTATCCGTTTTGTCTCGCTGCAGATTCGTCCTGTATTTCATTACGAAACGCTTCAATGCTCTGTTCGCGCCTTGTATTTTTTTCTTTGATACGCTGTTTATCTTCTCCTGAAGCAAACTCCATTGATGCTTCTGCTTCTTCTATATTTTCAATTGTATTTTGAACCATATCCTGCAATTTTTCCACATTGTCAGAACGATCATCAGGATTAGGCTGCTGATATTGATTTTGGTTCTTTGTCATTCGGATGTACCTCCTAGAAATAAACTCGATTTTTCGCTACTCGCCTTTTGTCTGCATGATGATCGGCCGCTGACCTGAAGTATCATGCATTTTTTCCCCTTTATTGGCTTTATATTTTACAGGCTTTGTACCCAAGTGGCTTGGAGCATATTGAGGCTGACCGTTTTTCTTGTTGTTTCCCATGTTTATCCCTCCTCAACAGATAGGTTTCTCAAAAGGAGGGGTAAACATGAATACAAATTAAAGGTTATTTTTGCTTAAATCGCTGTTCAAGCTTTTCCTCAAGCTGATTTAAATACTCTGTATTGGTCATCAGCTCTTTTTTGTTTTCCATGACGAGCTCATGAAAAGAACGTTTTCTCATCTTCTTCACGCTTCTCACCTCCGCATATTCTTTTATTTTTTCCAATTCTGAAAACTTGTAAGCATATCTGAGCATAAAAAAAACTGAATCTAATCAAGATCCAGTTTTCGTTCCATTTCTTTTTTTGTCATGGTGCCAACGTGTATGTCTTGGATAACACCTTTTTCATCTAAGATATATGTCGTTGGATATGACATCACGTTATAGTCAGCATTGATCCCTTTTTTATCAATCAGAATGGGGAATGTTAAATCATACGTATCAGCAAACGCTCGGACCTGTTTCTCACTTTTCTCAGCTGAAGTGAAATTTACCGCAACAACCGCAAGTTTGTCGGCGTACTCTTTTTGCAGCTTTTCCATCGCCGGCATTTCCTGACGGCACGGCTTACACCAAGTTGCCCAAAAATTGAGCAGCACTTTTTTGCCTTTTGCATCCTGTAAAGAGCTTTTCTCTCCTGACAGCGTTTTCAAAGAAAAATCAGGTGCTTGTTTCCCCTCTTGAATTCCGACTTCTTTTTTGCTGTATGTTTGATATAAATTCCATCCCGTATAACCGGCAAGCATGATAAGCAGAATCCCTGCGAGCCATTTTTTCAGCATATGCCACCTCCGCAGCACATTGTGTCATAAAAAGAAGAGAAAGCGAAATGCCTTCTCTTCCTATTGATTCATCAGGACTGCTTCATTTTTTCACGAAGCACCATTTGAAGGATGCCGCCATGGCGGTAGTAATCAATTTCAACTTCACTATCAAAGCGGACGACTGCTTCAAAAGTTGTTACATTGCCGTCTTCATTGATTGCTCTTACCGTCACAAGGTCACGAGGACGAACTGTTTCATCAACATCTACCTCGATGACTTCTTTACCCGTTAAGCCGAGTGTATCCGCATTTTCACCTTGTTTAAACTGAAGCGGCAGCACACCCATGAATACAAGGTTGCTTCTGTGAATTCTTTCAAAGCTCTCTGCAATGACCGTTCTGATGCCGAGAAGGTTTGTTCCTTTTGCAGCCCAGTCACGTGAAGATCCCATACCATAGTCTTTTCCTGCTAATACGACAAGACCAGTTTTATCTTCTTTGTATTTCATGCACGCATCATAGATGGATGTTACTTCACCAGTCGGCCAGTACGTCGTAAATCCGCCCTCTGTACCCGGTGCAATTTGGTTTTTGATGCGAATGTTTGCAAATGTTCCTCTCATCATGACTTCATGGTTTCCGCGGCGGGAACCGTAGGAGTTAAAGTCACGAGGAGAAACACCTTTTTCTTGCAAGTACTTTCCGGCAGGCGTATCTTTTCCGATTGCCCCCGCAGGAGAAATATGGTCAGTTGTGACTGAATCGCCGAATTTACCGACAACACGCAAACCTTTTAATGGTTCAACCTTGCCTGGTTCAACAGACATCTCTTCAAAGAATGGCGGGTTTTGGATGTAAGTTGACTCATTATCCCATTTATATAACGCTTCATCTGTTGTTTCAATCTCGTTCCAGCGCTCGTTGTCATCAAATACCGTTTCATACTCTTTACGGAAGAGCTCAGGCGTAACAGTTTGCTTAACAAGTGAATTGATTTCGTCTGTTGACGGCCAAATATCGTTAAAGTATACGTTTTGACCATCTTTACCCACACCGATTGGATCGGTTTTCAAGTTAATGTTTACCGTTCCAGCCAGCGCATATGCCACAACAAGCGGTGGTGAAGCAAGATAGTTGCCTTTAACAAGCGGGTGAATACGTCCTTCAAAGTTACGGTTTCCGGAAAGGACAGACGTAATCAGAAGATCATTTTTCGCAACCGCTTCTTCGATTTCCGGTGAAAGCGGACCTGAGTTCCCGATACATGTTGTACAGCCGTACCCAACGAGGTTAAAGCCAAGCTCTTTCATGTATGGAAGAAGGCCTGAATTCACAAGATATCCTGTAACGACTTTAGAACCCGGTGCAAGTGACGTTTTCACGTAATTAGGCACCTTAAGCCCTAACTCAACCGCTTTTTTCGCTACTAGTCCGGCGCCGATCAGAACATATGGGTTAGATGTATTCGTACAGCTTGTAATAGCAGCAATGGCAATCGCACCCGTTTTCATAACTGTTTCTTCGCCGTTAAGGAGTTTAAACTTAATTTCTTTATTTTCTTCCTCAGCGTTTAAACCGAACCCTTGGTTACCCGCAGGGCTGACTAAGTGCTTTTTAAACGTTTCCTGCATAGCAGAAAGCGGAATTAAATCCTGTGGACGCTTTGGACCTGATAAGTTCGCTTCAATTTGAGACAGATCAATTTCAACCACATCAGTAAATTGAGGGTCTTCCGCATCAGGAGTGTAGAACAAGCCATTGCTTCTGCAGTACGCTTCGACAACATCAATATGTTCAGGATCACGGCCTGTCAGGCGCATGTAGTTGAGCGCTTCTTCATCTACTGGGAAGAATCCGCATGTAGCACCATATTCCGGAGCCATGTTCGCAATTGTTGCGCGGTCTGCGAGCGGCAGTTCAGCAACTCCTGGCCCGAAGAATTCAACAAATTTACCGACAACGCCTTTTTCGCGCAGCACTTGTGTTACTTTTAACGCCAAGTCAGTAGCTGTTGTTCCGTTTGGAAGCTTGCCGACAAGTTTCGCGCCGATTACCTCTGGAACTGGGAAGTAAGAAGGCTGTCCAAGCATTCCTGCTTCAGCTTCAATTCCACCGACACCCCAGCCGAGAACACCGATACCGTTAATCATTGTTGTGTGTGAGTCTGTTCCGACAAGCGTATCAGGATACGTTACAAGCTCGCCGTCTTCTTCAATGGCATGGACAACACTTGCCAAGAACTCAAGGTTGACCTGGTGCACAATACCTGTTGCAGGCGGCACTGCCTGATAATTGTTAAACGCTTTCTTTGCCCAGCTTAAAAATTTGTAGCGCTCTGCATTTCTTTCGAATTCCAAGTCCATATTTACTGCTAATGCATCTTCTGTACCCGCTTTATCTACCTGTACAGAGTGGTCGATAACGAGATCAACAGGAATTTCAGGGTTGATTTTATCAGGATCTCCGCCGACAGCTGCCATTGCTTTACGCAGTGAAGCCAGATCTACTACTGCCGGAACCCCTGTGAAGTCTTGTAAAATAACACGAGACGGTTTGAACGGAACGTCGATATCCTTTAATTCGGCAGTTCCCCATTTTGCCAAATTTTCCACGTGTTCTTTTTTGATAACGAAGCCGTCAACTTGACGCAATACTGATTCTAAAAGAACTTTGATGGAATAAGGAAGCTTCGAAACCTTTCCTATACCTGAATCTTCTAACGCTTTTAAAGAGTAGTAATGATATGTTTTCCCATTTGTAGTAAACGTTTTTCTCGCTTGGAAAACGTCTTTTGCTGCAGTTTTTTGCTCGTTTGCCATTCTCCAAAATCCCCCTTCAGATCAGATCATTCTCAGATGAACATTACATTCCATCACAATTTTCTCACAATTTCATATTAAAACAAAATCATACATAAGTAAATATCAATGTTTTTATTAAATACAATAAGTTCGACTTATGAGAAAAATGTACCGGTAATTTTTACTGTTTACGCTCTCTCATATAACACAGTAAAAGGAGCCATATTATGATTGAGGTGATAATGATGGTCAAAAGAAAAGCGAATCACGTCATTAACGGAATGAATGACGCAAAAAGCCAAGGCAAAGGCGCCGGCTATATTGAAAACGACCAGCTTGTACTGACTGAAGCAGAACGCCAAAATAACAAAAAAAGAAAAACCAATCAATAACACCGAACTCTTTTAAGGAGGTTCTCAATTTATGACCAATAAGAATACAAGTAAAGATATGCATAAAAACGCCCCTAAAGGACACAATCCCGGACAACCCGAGCCTCTAAGCGGAAGCAAAAAAGTAAAGAACCGAAACCATACAAGACAAAAGCACAACTCAAGCCATGATATGTAAGAAAAGCAGACCTTAGTGTCTGTTTTTTTATGCGTTCACCCATTTATAATCCACCGCATATGATGTTAAGCAAGGTTGATATGTGGAGGAATGCTTCCATGAACCATTCAAAACGCAACGATGCGAATGATTTCGATAGTATGGATGAATGGCTTCGGCAATTTTTTGAAGACCCCTTCGCCTGGTACGACGAAACATTGCCTATTGATTTATATGAAACAAGTCAGCAGTATATTATAGAAGCGGATCTGACTTTTTTACAGCCTACACAAGTAACAGTTACCCTTTCTGGATGCGAGTTCATCTTAACTGTCAAATCGTCAGGACAGACTTTTGAAAAACAAATGATGCTTCCTTTTTATTTTAATGACAAAACCATTCAAGCCGAATGCGAAAATCAAATACTCACAGTCGCCGTCAATAAAGAAACAGAAGATGGCTCTTCTTTTTCTCTTCAATTTCCTCTCAGCTAAACATAAAAAGTCACTTTCATCCCCTATTATGAAAGTGACTTTTTTTCCGTCCATTTATCGTCAAATACCCTCTAGTGACTCTCCCATGGCCAAATAGCAGATTCACTATACAATAGAATATGATCTACTATCTCTTTTGACTAGACGTCTATCACTTTTTTCTATTCTTTTTTTACTGTGTTCTTCTAATCTCTCTTCGTATACAATATGGTTAGAATAAGGGGGAATGATTGATGCTGGAAGGATGGTTTTTGTTGTTTATTCTGTTTTGGGTGATCATGATGGTAGTCTTATTATCAATCGGCGGTTTTTTCATGTTTCGAAAGTTTTTAAAACGTTTACCAAAAGAGGACGGCAGATCAGAGCTTGATTGGCAGGATTACTATATTGAAAACAGCAGACATTTATGGAACGATGAAAACAAACAGTTTCTAGATGAATTGACTGCGCCGGTGCCAGAACTGTTCAGAGATGCAGCAAAAGCCAAAATCGCAGGCAAAATCGGTGAGCTTGCATTAAAAGAAAAGGTAGCAAAGATTGATCAGCAACTTATGATCAAAGGCTATATTCTCGCAACTCCTAAAAGAGACCATACCTTCTTAAAAAGGCATCTGCGGGACAAAAAAATCGATTTGGAACCTTATCAGACCCTTCTCAAATAAAAAACCTTTCCTGACAAGAGGAAAGGTTTTTTAATTCATTTGAATATTAGCTGACTGCAGCTCGTTATGAAGTTTTCGATATGATAAATACATGGCGATTCTCCAAGGCACAATCATACCGAAAGCCAGAATCCAAAACATTCCGCTCAGTGCACCATAATCAATTGATGTGCTCAAGATCGATTTCATCACGATTCTGATCACCAAAAGACCGACTAATATAAAAACAAATGCTTTAGAGCGTTTCATGTAAATTTCATTATTTTTAATTTCGAACTTAGAAGTTTTGATTAGAAAAATAGAGAAAATCACACCTAAAGTGAATGCTTCCAAAAACTCTGCACCAGTTACCCAAAATACCGGAAATAAAAACATTAACGCTCCCGTACTCATAAAAATCGGCGGAAGAATGATTTTTTTTGGTGAAACGGGCTTGTCAGAGGACTTTATTCTGACCACCATCACAGCTACAGCCATTAACACAGCAATAATCGATGAAACTATAATCATCATACTTATCATTCCTTTGTTTCTCGGAGTGTTGATACTATATACTATACTCCAAAACAATAAAAAAAACCATTTTGAAAAGAAATGACTTTAATGTCCCATAACGCGGCTTACAGCTTCCAGCACTTTTGTTTCCTCAAACGGCTTAACAATAAAATCCTTTGCCCCCAGCTCAATTGCTTCCGTTACAATTCTTTGCTGGCGCATGGCAGTGCACATGATGACCTTCGCTTTAGGATCAAAGGTTAAGATATCACGAAGCGCTTTAATGCCGTTTTTCACCGGCATTGTAATATCCATTGTTACAAGGTCCGGGCGCAGTTTTTTATACAGGTCCGCTGCTTGTTCACCGTCCGCCGCTTCGCCTGCGATTATGTAATTTGCCTCTTCCAAGATCTCTCTGATTTTTACTCTCATGAACTTGGCGTCGTCTACAACTAAAACTCTTGTCATATTCCCCTCCAACAATCGATTTCCACAGATAATAGTCTTATTGTACCAAAAACAAAAGGATTAGTAGTAGTACGAAAGTAATTTACCGTCAAAAACCAGTAAAGCCTCCAAAAAGATCTGACAGCAAAATAATGATCAGGCTCATCCAATTAAAGAATAACAGCACACCAATCACAATCATCAAAACGCCGCCAGCTTTCATAATGAAAAGCTGGTTCTTCCTTATCCACTTCAGCTTTGTGATAAAAAAAGACAATAAAAGAAACGGTACCGCAAAACCGAGTACATATAACATCATGTATGGCACCGCTGAGCCCGGATTGGTGCCTGCAAGTGTGATAACAGCACCTAATATCGGACCGGTACATGGTGTCCATCCAGCTGCAAATGCCATTCCGATTAAGACCGACCCTAAAAACCCGCTTGGTTTATGCTTAAAATGGATTCTCCGTTCTTTCATCATAGCCTCAGGCCGGAACACACCTAGTGTAATGAAACCGAACAAAATAATAAGCAACGCGCCAATTTGCCGAATCGCATCGTGATAATCCCTAAACAGGCTGCCAATAAAAGATGTTCCATAGCCTAAAGCAATAAAAATGACTGAAAAGCCAAGCAAAAAACACAAAGTATGAAACAGGCTTCTTTTCTGCAGCAGCAGCTTTTCTGTTTTTACATCGTCCATGCTGACCCCTGTAATATATGACAAAAAAGCTGGGTAAAGCGGCAGGCAGCAAGGCGAAATAAAGGATAAAAACCCCGCTCCGAATGTCAAAAAATAATTCACGTCTCCCATGTCATCATCCCTTCATGATTTGACATTCCTTCAAGTTATGACAAAATCATTTCATTTTTTTAACACTTTCACTTGAAGGATTTCTATTTTCAGAAAAAACTTATATAATTTAATTTGACATTGAGACATTATACTCCTTCTCATTTGAAAATTAGTATAAATATGGATATAATATAAACATTCACTTTGAAGATCTAATGTATGAAAGGATACATCCCTGTGATTAGAGAGCATCTATTAAAAGAAATTGAAAAAAAAAGAGCAGAGCTGCTGCAAATTGTCATGGCGAACGGAATGACATCTCATATTACGATAGAGCTCAGTCAGGAGCTTGACCATCTTCTCATACAATATCAAAAGCAGCGCCTTCGAGCAGTAGCGGGTGATGAATGATTGCAAAATAAAAAACCCGTATAAGGGTTTTTTATTTTATAACCATGTTTCTCTATATCATAATCTTTACGTATTATTTCGTTTGATTATTCATGGCTTTCATCATTTGATTGATTTTCTTTTGAGAAGGTTTCATTCCCATTTGCATCATCATCATGCGTAACATTTGTTCATTAATAGGCGGATTCTTTTTCAGGTAGCTCATCATATATTTACGAGCAATAAAAAACCCGAGTGCAACACCTATGAGCAATGCAACAACGCCCACTAGGATGCCAACCCATAAAGTCATTTTATTTCCTCCTTCATGTTGTCTAGTTTAAAGTGTACTAAACCAAAAGCTATTATACAACATTTACATCTCTTTTTCTTCGGTTTTAGACAAAATTTCTTTCTTTCACCGGATTTAGCCATCCGTAACGCTTCGAATTGAAATCCATTGCTAAAAAGCAAGGGCTTACTTTTCTTAACACTTCAAAGAATATCGTTTCTGCCTCGTAATCTCCCGAAGCTACAATTTCTATCATGTGCTCTTTCATCATAAACGTCGCGTGGCCTTTTGCTTTCGGCAAAGCTATTCTATAAATATAATCCAGCTGCCTGTAATCCGTCTTGTTTAAATTCATTTTTAACCGCTGATGCATATGTAAAATCGGGATTGGTTGTGTAATATATTGAATCTGTTTCTCTGTCATTTCATACTGCTGCTTTTCAAGGCTTGTCCAATGATAGTCTTGAAACAGCTCAAACATAACCGATTCCCGGCCGAAATAGTGATTGGCAAATTCCTCTTTGATCAGGTACGTATAGTAGTGACGTTCCATCTTTTCATCCCCTTTTCCAGCAGCATTTCATTTGCTCTCTATTATACAAAAGAAGAAAAGAAAGAATTGTCTATTACTGTTAAACAGCCAATACTATTTTTGTCGGATAAACAAGAAAAAGAGGATGATTTGACTCATCCTCTTTCAAAAGCTTACTTATTGATTAATGCCTTAACTCGATTCACTACGTTTGGAACTGAGAAGCCGTATTCGTTAATGATGGTTTCACCTGGAGCAGATGCACCGAATCGGTCTATGCCGAGAACGTCACCTTCAAGCCCTGTGTATTTGCCCCATCCAAATGATGAGCCCATTTCAATTGCAAGACGTTTTTTTACATCTGCAGGAAGGACTTCGTTTTTGTATTCATCAGATTGTTTCTCAAAACGGTCCATTGAAGGCATGCTGACAACAGAAACATCGATATTTTCTTTTGCCAATTCAGCCTGCGCTTCAATTGCAAGACCTACCTCTGATCCGGAGGCGATGAGAAGAGCGTCAGGTGTTTCGTTTTTAGATTTAGAAACGACATATGCACCTTTTTCTACTCCTGCCAATGCTTCTTCAGCTGTTTGATCGATGGTAGGAAGGTTTTGACGTGTAAGCACTAGCGCTGTTGGGTGGTCAGTGCTTTGCACTGCAAGCTTCCATGCTGCTGCTGTCTCATTGCCGTCTGCTGGACGGATCAAAGAAAGGTTAGGCATTGCACGGAGTGAAGCAAGCTGTTCAACAGGCTCGTGCGTCGGACCGTCTTCACCTACCGCAATACTGTCATGTGTGAAGACATATGTCACAGGAAGGCCCATTAACGCTGCAAGGCGAATCGCAGGACGCAGGTAATCAGAGAAGACAAAGAAAGTTCCGCCGAATACACGAAGACCGCCATGAAGCGCCATACCGTTTAAGGCTGCACCCATCGCAAATTCACGTACACCAAACCAGAAGTTTTTGCCTGAGTAATCAACCGCTGTAAAATCACCGGCATTTTTAATAGTCGTTTTGTTCGATCCCGCTAGGTCAGCAGAACCTCCGACAAAGAAAGGAATTTTTTTCGCAAGTCCGTTGAGAACTTCACCGGAAGATGCACGGGATGCCAGGCTACTTCCTTTTTCATACACAGGAACCTCTTGATCCCAGTCCTTCGGAAGCTCTCCTTTGATTGCCAGTTCAAGCTGTTCAGCAAGTTCAGGATAAACTTCTTTATATTTAGCGAATTGAGCATTCCATTCTTGTTCTTTTTTCTCACCTGATTCTTTAACAGCTGCAGCGAAATGCTCATAAACTTCTGACGGAACGTAGAAGTCTTCTTCATATGTCCACGCATAAGCTTCTTTTGTTAATTTGCTTTCCTCTTTACCAAGCGGCGCACCGTGAACACCGGATGTACCGGCACGGTTAGGTGAACCGAATCCGATTGTCGTTTTCACTTCAATTAATGTAGGTTTCTTTTCATTTTGGCGTGCTTTTTCGATAGCCGCTGTTAATTCTTC
Source organism: Bacillus sp. FSL L8-0358 (assembly GCF_038593095.1). NCBI lineage: Bacteria > Bacillati > Bacillota > Bacilli > Caryophanales > Bacillaceae > Bacillus > Bacillus sp. FSL L8-0358. Next base: position 1,936,833 of record NZ_CP151962.1, on the reverse strand, counting down.
AATATTGTTTCCATCCTCAACATAAAGAACTTCCCAATTCATTGCTTCAAAACGCTGTTTCACGTTTTCAGAGAATGAACGGTCGAGGTCTCCATCAAGAGAGATGTCATTAGAATCGTATAGTACGATCAGACGGCCAAGCTGAAGATGGCCTGCGAGTGAAGCGGCTTCAGAAGAAATACCTTCCATTAAATCACCATCACCGCAAATACTGTATGTATAATGATCGACTACGTTAAATGAATCGCGGTTGTATGTTTCCGCTAAATGGCGTTCAGCGATTGCCATACCGACTGCCATGGCAATTCCTTGGCCAAGCGGACCTGTTGTAGCATCAACACCGGCAGTATGTCCGAATTCCGGGTGTCCAGGTGTTTTGCTGCCCCACTGGCGGAATCCCTTAAGATCTTCAATACTAAGATCAAACCCGCTTAAATGAAGCATGCTGTATAATAGTGCTGACCCGTGTCCAGCAGATAAAACAAAACGGTCACGGTTAAACCAGCCAGGGTTTGCCGGACTTACGTTCATAAATTTTGTCCACAGCGTGTATGCCATTGGAGCGGCTCCCATCGGCATCCCTGGATGTCCAGAATTTGCTTTTTCAATAGCGTCTATTGACAGTGTGCGAATGGTAGCAACTGATTTCTTTTCAATTGTATCCATAAAAATCCCCTTCCTTATGTGTTGTACCCTTACATCATAAATGTCTGACGACTTTTTCTCAACTGTTTCAGCTTAAATTTGAGAGAAACTTGTTGAATTTTGTCACATAAGAGTTTTGATTATAGTATATGCAAAAGAGGAATACGATATTGCCGTATCCCTCTTATATTAGTGAAGTTTGTTATTTCTTTGTTCTCTTTTTAGCTTTTCCGGTGTTACATCATTGCCTTCTGGGTCAATGATTTTCACACTTTTTAACGTGTTCTTCATAGAAGAACGAAAACCTTTCAAGTACTCTTGACGGAGCTTTTGCTGTTCGGCTTTTTCTTCTTCTGTAATAACGCCAGCTTTAGCTTTGGCAGCAAGCTCATTAATTCTGGCAATTTTCGCGTTTGAAATCATGTTAAACTCCTTTATTGCATTTTGTCTATATAGTACTAGATCAAAAAAAGTTTTACAACTGATTCACTCTGCTGTCTCTTCATTCTCTATGTATTCCTGAAAACGCCGGTGAACGGTTGCTTTAGAGACATCATAGCCAAACCCTCTTAGGGTAGCCGCGATTTCAGCAAACGTCAGTTTATTCGCTCTTAGGCGGACGATCTCAGAGATTGGCACCTCTATTTTTTCTTTTCCACTGTTCTCATGTTGGTTTTTTAAGTTTTTTTGCGGTTTAAAACCGTTTTTTACTGCACGCTTCATTCCCCGTCTGATTTTCATGTTGTGAATCTTTCGCTGATACTCTTCCACAATGCTGACGATTTCCAAGACCATTGAGTCAGCCTCCGATAACTCCAGTTCACCTCTGTGAGCCGTTGTATAGACTTTCACACCTTCTCTGTAAATACAATGAAGCAGTGCGATTTTTGCGTTTCCCCGCCCGAGCCTTGTCTCGTCTTGAACCAAAATGACATCAATTCCAGCGTTCTTAATCTCATCAAGCAGCTCAAACACACCATCCCGATCCATTTCATATCCGCTGGCTTTTTCTGAAATCACTTTGACCACTTCCATGCCGTTCTCCGCTGCAATGGCCGTAAGCTCCTCTTCCTGCCGCTTTAATGACGTTTCCTGCTGTTCTTTATTTGTGCTTACACGGGCATAAATGAGTGCTTTCATTTTATCTCTCTTTCCTCTCTATCTTACAGTTGCCAATTCATATGCATCCTGATGCTTCTTTTTCAATGGGATCACTAACTCATCACCCGGCTGGATATCAGATGTCTGTAGTTGATTTTTATCAGCTACCCATTCAATAAAATCATTTTTGTTTATCTTTTTTGTATCTGCTACCTGATCAGCAATTGACCAAAGTGTGTCGCCTTGCTGGACTTCTATTTTAACATACTGATTAAGCTCCTGGCCGCTGCTTGTATATGACAGCATAAGGATAACCGCGCTCAAAATCACTGTGAACAGACCGACAAAAATAATAGATTCTTTACTCATGATCATAACCTCCAACAGGAATGTTTGTTCGCATTTTTATAATTTCAGTATATACGAACAAACGTTTCTGTCAATTGTTTTTTCGAACCTATGTTTGTACTGTAAGGAAAATCATGCTATAATCTTCTTAAAATCGACGTTTTGAGGTGCGAAAAATGACGAAGCTATCAAAAAGGCAACTTGATATCCTCCGTTTTATTAAAGCAGAGGTTAAATCAAAAGGATATCCGCCTTCCGTTAGAGAGATCGGAGAGGCTGTCGGGCTTGCGTCCAGCTCTACTGTCCACGGCCATTTGGCCCGCTTGGAAACAAAAGGACTGATCAGACGGGATCCGACAAAACCAAGAGCAATAGAAATTCTTGATGAAGAAGTAGACATTCCGCAAAGCCAGGTCGTTAATGTACCGGTCATCGGGAAAGTCACGGCGGGATCTCCTATTACAGCAGTAGAAAATATTGAAGAATATTTTCCGCTCCCTGACCGCATGGTTCCTCCAGACGAGCATGTATTTATGCTGGAGATTATGGGAGACAGTATGATAGATGCCGGTATTCTCGATAAGGACTATGTCATCGTTAAACAGCAAAACACAGCGAACAATGGGGAAATTGTAGTTGCGATGACAGAAGATGATGAAGCAACTGTAAAACGATTCTATAAAGAGGATACCCACATTCGCTTGCAGCCTGAGAACCCAACGATGGAACCTATCATTTTGCAGAATGTCAGCATTCTAGGGAAAGTGATTGGCGTGTTCAGAACCGTCCATTAATCTATTGATCTATCAGATGCATGAAATAACCCCCTCTTCCTTTACGGAGAGGGGGTTTGTTGTTCAAAAAAAGCAGGCTCGCCCTGACTTTTGGGTGCGAGCCTGAATAGGAGGAAAAAGAACATCATGTTTACACCATAATTATCCACCAAAAGATTGTTGAAGTCAAGAAATTTTCTTTCCTTCAGGAAACTTTTATCAAAATATGAACGTTTAGAATATTAGACGCTATCTTCTTAAAAACGTTTCATTTTTTAGGTCGTGGAAGGATGCGGTTTCATATTTATTAAGGGGCGAGGCAATTGAAATATACTGAAAATTTAGTGCACAGTTTAATTAGTTCATGTTTCTGTTAAAACAGCTCGCTTTCTTCATATAAAATGTAATATGTATTTCAATTTCGCCTTCACCCAATCACTTGTGCAGTTCAAAATATATGGCATCGTTGAACAAATCGGGTAGAAACCTTCCCCAAACATAAAGTCTCCACCAACACCCTTCTTTAAATTTAACCTTATATGAAATATGGTTGTGATATCAAAAGGCCGTTTCATCATAAAAGTGCATATGCGTTTTTTCTTGTTTGTAATATCGAAGCCTGTCTTGAAGGGTTCCGGTATGAAATTCAAATTTGTGGCCGTCAGGGTCGGTAAAATAAATTGATTTTCGATCGCGTTCATCTCGTTCTCTGCCAGGCAGAATATTGACATGTTGTCTTTTTAATTTAGCTGACACCTCCTCAAATTCATGATCTTCAATTGTAAAAGCAATATGGGTATAAGAAAGCTTAATGTCATTTCTCGGGATGTCTGGTTCTTCATTAAGAGCTAGCCAGATGCCGTTCATATCAAAATATGCAGTTGTTCTTCCCTTTACCAATAGCTTTGCACCAAACACTTTTTGATAAAAATCAATCGATGTATCCAAATGCGAAACTGAAAATAGCAAGTGATTGATTCCTTTTATCTCCACAAATCATTCCCCCCTTGAAAGCTGATCATCCACATATACGACTTTTTCATAAGAAAGTTTCATACAGCTGAAAAAAATACCAGTGTAAACAAAAACGGACTGTTTAAAATAGTAACATGACATTATGAATGGTTTTGAATTGCATTATTTATCACTTGTTTACGCCCAAGAATTTTCTTCAAAAAATAACAATTTAGGTGGTCAAATGAAACATATCATTGCGCTTGCTTCAAAGATTGCTTTCACTCTCGCCCTTTTATATGTGATTTTGGACAGAGTCTATCACGCATCCTTTTTAAGTGTGATGTTTATTGCACTTTTCTTAGGTTTTGTTTCTTATCTTTCTGGTGACATGCTCGTCTTACCCAGAACAAACAATATTACAGCTTCATTGGCTGACTTTGGCCTTTCATTCGTTATTCTTTGGGTATTTGTTTTAACCCAAACAAGAAACGATTTCTCACCATTTGGAGCGGCTCTCCTTTCCGCTGCCTGTCTTACTGTTTTTGAATACTTTTTTCATCGGTATTTACTGAAAAATGTGCTTGATGAAAATTTCCGAAATGAACTGTCAGCGAGAGATAACACGTTGCAGTATCAAACGGAAGCCGCAGACGAGTTGTTTCCCGAAACGAATGAGAAACATAAGGAATAGGAGGCTGTCTTATCGCCTCCTATTTTTCAGTAGCTATTTTTGAGAAAACGGAACATCACTTCTGTAAACTCATAAAACCTCTCATTTTGAGTAACAGCTCTGCTTTTTAAAGAAAAGATGCCGAACAAAGACTTTCGAAAGCCAGTGCTCATTTCTATCTGGATACTTAAACCTGTTTTTGATTTATTTGCAATGTTATTCGGACTAACGCCCGCATGCGGATGGTCCGTATTGAGCAATACAGCAGGAAAACCGGCATGCTGCAATTTCTCAACTAAATCTGCCGCTCTTACGCGATCTGTACCGCCGACTTCGATCTGCTGATCTTCTTCTGCGTACCCGTGTAATGAAATGACATATTCATGGTTTCCCGTCATTTTAAGGGCCCGAGGTTCATCAAAGTGTGTACTCGTAATGTGCAGGACTGAGTTTCCTGCCGATTTTAAGCCTTCAAATAAATACATCGAGTACTCTTTGCTGAGCTCTCTCGCTACTTCACTTGTCCCGCCTTCAATACCTCCTCCGTGAATAGCTAAAACAAGAACAGGGCTTCCGGTTTCTTTCGTAACAACGTCGTAATCAGAAGGATCTTCATTGTTTTTTAATTCCTCAAAATTCTGATATACATCTTCAGCATAAATTGAAGAAATCGGAGTAAATACCATAAAAATTAACAATAATTTTACAATTTTAATAGTTGATGGAAAACGTTTGGCTATGTTACAATCAACATGCTTCAAGGTATGGAGCAAACGGCGGAGCAGGGATACTTTGGCCGGTTTCATCTACTCCGCCTCTAAGTCCAAATCAACAGGATGTAGGTCTCTTTGAGGCTTTAGCACGAATTCTCTCGTCCTCCTTGTTAAATTTTTGTTAAATTCACAATATTATATACCATTAGCCCGGGCGCTGTTCTTCTCATTTTTGAATTTATGAAAAGTAAGCTGGCACCACCTCCCCCATTTCCATACAAAACAAAAATGCACCTGCCCTTTGGCCTGCGCATTTTTTATTTTCTCTTCATTTTTCGTTTTTTTGCTTGATTTAATTTCATGATGTTTTTTTCAATTTTTCTTATGTTTCGCCTTTGCGGGATTGTTTTCATTTCATAATAAACAGAAATAAACCCGCTTAATGTCACTGCTGCAATATAAAGGACGCGCTGTTTGATCATCCGGTCAGCGTGTCCATGATCATTCGCTTCTTTTTCCAGCCTTTCGATCACAGTTTTATCAAACAGCTGATCGACATACACTTGTTTCATTCCCACTGCAAACCCAGCAGCCAGCCAAAGAATCAGAAATAAACTGATATAAAACACCATAAACCCTTCCTTTCCTGTCTTGATGCGGCGCAGAATTTTAAAACAGTTCATCTATTACAACTGGCAGACGAAGCTTCTTCTTTGTATTAGGTTCTTTCAATAGGCTGGTTAATATGTGTAATGCTGTAATGAACAGTTAGAAATTTTATTCCGAACAGCCACATATGATGAACAGCGGTTAATTTGTTGTCATGTGCAGCTTCTATCAGAAAGGTTTCAGATAAAGGAAGCGGACAAGTTCCCGCTCTTGTTTGCAGATAAATCCCCTCATCCCCCGCTCTGCTTTTTCTCCGCCTGCTTGTTAAAACCAGCTTCTCCTGATGATGATATGGTTTTAAAATACCTGTCATGCTGCTGAATGGAAGCGGTAAAGAAATATTCATATACCCCTCTCCATTTGAGCGATACACTGAATAAAGAGCGGTAAAAATGGTTTCGTTTTTTTCATTTGTTCTAATCCAGGCACGAACTCTTTCCCTTCCGTCTTTTTTCGAATGAACACCTTTTATCTTGCTGTACATCCTATACCAGTCAGGGTTCGTCGAAAGATGTATTTGGCCGATTCTTCTGCTGAACCATTCGTAAATAATTGCAAGCGGCCGAAACCACGTGCTCCATGTTACTTTTGCTTTAATATTGTATTCGATGGTTTGTTCATAAAACGAAAGAATGAGCGGCGACAGTTTTTCAGGTGAAAAATCTTTTGAACGCAGGCTGCCCATATCATCCACAAGTCCGCTGTACCGAGCGTTATTTTCAGCTTGAATATTAGCTAAAAATTCTTCTCCAATCTTTCTTTTTCCGTAGATACGGCTGAATGTCTTTACACGGTCTGCATCAAAAGGCTTCGGATCCTCTATTCTCCACCCTATAAGAGCGGGCAATATAACACCAAACGCGTTGACAAAACCGTGAATCCAAATCATCTGATTGATGGTCAATGTAACTTCTTGCCGAAATACACCAAATGAATAAATCATCGAGAAAGCAATCGTTATCATTAAAACAGCGGAAGAAAGCCGAATAAGAAATGTCCCCGTCTTGGTGCGAAAAGCTGCCGTGAACACCAAAAATGCATGAAGATAAATCGCCGCCATATAAATGCTAACCGCAATGACATCAAGTGTTTTTGAATATGTGATGCCCAGCGCGATAAGAAGGGGCGAAAGCAAAATCACCCATGTTATCCAACTGTACAACATCCGATGCTTTCTAATGGTTCTGCCGAGTAAACCATTGAAGATCGGGATCAGAAAAGCAGAATAGTGAAAGTGGACAGCAGTCAGCAAAATGATGAGAGGGCCAAATTGCATGATCTGCAAATGGGCAGCATAAGCAAAAAACCAAAATCCTCCTCCCGCCAAATAAATAAGACCGAACAAAACTGATGTCTCTTCGATTCTATGTATCTTTGTTTCCCAAAGGCGGAGGATCGCATACAATGCAATAAAAATTGTGTACGTCCACCAGATTAGCGCGAAACCCCCAACCTCCGTCACTAGAGCCAGCACCGCAAAGAATGCGGCTACAGGATAGCACTGGATTAGCCCATATTCCATAAACTGAGCAGCACGAACCGGAGATTGACGAAAAACAAAAGGAAAAATTCCCGGCACGAAAAATAGAATGGATAACAAAACGAGTGCCTCTGCCACTGAAATATCCGGTGCTTCCGCTGCAAGAAATCCAATAAAACAAAGCGCACTGACTATGCCATTTCGTTTCATGATTCTCTCTCTTCCTCTTGAAACGTTCCTTTATAAAAGAAAAGAGTGCCCAGAATTGTATTTTGCACATGCACTTCAATGGTGAAACAATTCTTTCTTTCATCAAACGTTTCGCAAACTACGGATGTACCTGTCAGCCATTTCGGCAGCGGGATACTTTTTCCGCATATCAATAGCCATTGCTTTCCCGATGTGATCGTAAGAGAGCCGTCATGAGATGCCTCGAACGTCAAAACAGACAGCAGCAGATGAGGTTTGCCGAAGAAATCAAGTATTCTATTTTCTTTCTCGTCATATATCATTATCGCGTCAAAGAAACGTTTTTTGCCTTTAAAGAAAAATGTACGATACCATTCTATCCCTGTATGTTGCGATTTCAAAAGACAAGTTCTATTTTGTATTGTAAATGGGATGTCTTTGCCTCTTTCTGAAAAGAAGCATCTGAAAAAAACACCAAGCTTTAACAGCATTCTAACCAGAAAAGAGCCTCCGCTTATTTCTGACATCGTTCCCGTCCCGCTGAATGTATGAGACCCATCTAATTGGTACCGTTTCTGCAGCTTGGGATGCAGCAAATGATAGTTAATAGTTGATTTTTCATAAATCGAACTCACAATGTCACTTCTTTCTCTTTCGTTTTGTGCGCCTGGCACTGGGAAGCTGCAGGCTAAGAGCGCCGCTTGCCGCAGAAAACACACTCAACAGAACCCATATGAATATCTCGGAACCTAGACAAGCGAACCCAGCAAAAATACAAGTCTGGACACCATGAATGATCCATTTTCTTTTTAAAGGAATTAGCCACAAAATAGCTAAGCCTATCTCCGCTGTTCCTGCCAATATGCTTGTTTCAACACCTGCAAAGCCTTGATAGAACCAAAACAGGCTGAAAAACAGACACATGAACACATAGATGATAGCGGATCGAATGAAGCGCTTCGGATGTTTATGTTGCTCAACCCAAAGCCTTAATGCATCAAAGCTCCAGGCAGTCGCCCAGCCAAGCAGCGGTCGAAATAATAAACGATCGATCCATCTTCCCGGCAGTCCGTAGGCTGTTTTGTATTGGTACTGTGTTAAAAACGTCATTTTCCCATTTTCTCTCTGTATATACTTCCAGTAGCCGCTTCCATGCCGAATCAGAGATAATGGATGATCAGAGCCAAAAGCCAGTGAAGAAGACCTTTCAGATGAACATTTGTTGAAAACACCGACGGTTTCTCCAGTACCTGACACCTTTAATCCAAAGCCTACCCTTGTTTCGTAAAGAAACTTCTGTTTTTCGCATGGCTGTCTATTCAAATACGTGATATTTGAAAACCGGAGATCCCATTCCTTATGCAGTGATGGGTTTTGTGTATATTCCCAGAGTGTATCCAGATCAGATTTCATTTCGATTTCTACATAAATCGGATTCTGCCTCACAGCCCCTCCTCCCTTCTATTTCAAGCAATTCCTATATTAGCATATTGGTCGATTTGAAAAGTGTATATCTCTCCAAAAAAAGTATCTTTATCCTAAAAAATGCATAAAAAAGAGAAGAGAGGTTTCCTTCTCTTCCTTGGGATTCATTACTGAGTTTTAACCGTGCCGTAATGAGTAATTGTGACGTTCACACTGTATGTGATGTCGGCTTTACTGAAGGTGTCATCCCAGTTATTTTTTACCCTTTTCCATAAGTGAGGATATGTAAGTCTTAAAGATTCATCAAAACCCGCAACATCTGCTTTATAATCATGCTGAATTTTTTTTAATACATGACCAACTATTTTCTTTACCTCGTTTTCAATAGTCGTTTCGAGACGATCTATAAACTGGGTGTCCAATGCCTCTTTTGTGTTCCAGTTTTCAACCAAATCGCCTTCTGATTCAATATCGACATGGAATGAAATATCCGTCCCTTTTACGACTGGATGAATTTTGCTTTTGATTTTATTGATATCGTACGCTAACGTCTGTTGGCTCTTTTTATCATGACTTTTGACAACTCCGCCTTTTCCTCCCCCTCTAATCCATGTAATCCCCTCAATTTCATATTCATTTAAGGTGCCGATCATTTTTTTCGACTTTCCGTTGATTACAGCTGCTCCGGAATACTTGATCGCTCCATTCGCCGCGACCACATTTTGCAGTAAAAAACTGCTGCCAGAATGCAGTTTTCCAATTAGTTTCGCGAGTGTCACAGGGGGAAGAATTCTGGAAACCTTATGTTCATTTTCACCTAGTCCAATCAGCCGAAATGCCGGAATTTCTCCGTTCTCTTTCAGCTGGAGAGCTTCTCTTGCTTCCCCTTTAGCAGATAAAACAAGACAGCTCAGCCTGATTTCATTATCACGAAAAAATTGATCCAGCATTTCGTCGATAGGAAATGTGTGCAGCACATCTTCACTCATGACAACAACTTTTAAATGCGGGCTAAACACTTCTCGGTCCCGTCTTAATGCAACCTCACTTCCGATCTGCTGTAATGAATCCCCTGTTTCACTTATATTAATATACGCTTTTTGCGCTCCTTGTCCGCTACCGCCTCCCCCGCCAGTGCCCGCGCCTGCCGCTTTTTCATTAACAAATTGATAGGTCAGCGTAATGTTGTCTTTTTTCGGATAGCTCCCGCCCTCTTCTTTTAACTCTTTTTCAGTGTTCGTTTCTTTTCCTTTATCAATTGCGATAGCGAATGTGAGACCCAGATCTTCTATTTCCCGGCTGCTCCAGCATCCTGTTACGCAAATCATCAGCAGACATACCATGACCATAGCAGGCAATTGACGTTTTAGTTTACTTTTCACCTCTTTTCCTCCATTTCGAAATGACTAACAGCAAAATCGGCAAAGCGCCAAATATATACAAAGCGATATGACTGACCGTATCGCCCAATATAAAGACGTCATTTTCATTTTTCGGCATGCAAGAGAGGATATAAATAACAGGAAGCAGCCCAAACATACATGAAAGGGGTTTCTTTTTAAAAACTTGTGAGACTCCCAGGGAAGCTGCATAAAAAGTGATAATAAACGTAGCAAAAAGCTGCATAATCCAAATCACAAGCAGGAATGATTCAAACCGTTCAAATATTAAACCAGGTATTTCAAAACTTCTCATCAGGTCAAGCCCCGGCCATGTTCTCGTCACAACTCCCTCAACTGATAGTGCACCGATGACCATAATTAGCGTAATCATATAAAAACTGGTCACAACGCCTGTCCCGATCACAACCGCTTTCACCGCATTTTTCGGCTTTTTCATAAATGCTACTAAAATGAGCATAATTTCTGAACATGTAAATGAAAGGTTCGTTGTCTTTACACCTCTAAGAACCGGCATGATTCCATCACCTAATACAGGGCGCAAATTGTTGATCTCAAATATGCCTAAACTCATGAGGGCTATCGTTAAAAAGATGATGACCGTAATCGGAAAAATCATTTCAAAAAGCCGTGCAATCGGATCTAGGCCTTGTGTAATTGAATAAAGCCCAATCCAAAGAACTGTCATAATGATGGCCCAAGACGGTGTCCCTTCGAGGAGAAAAAAATCCACGATTTCGGACATGACTCTGACTTCAAACGCACCGAGTGCCAGAAAATAAGTAATAAAAACAATACTGATCAGATGCCCGAGCCATTTTCCTACAATATGTCGGGAGTATTCATAAAAGGTCTCCTTAGGATACTGCTGGCTTAATTTAACGATAATCATCCCGGCTATTACCGCTAGGACCCCGCCTAATAAAACTGAAATCCATCCATCAGGAGATTGTGTTTGTTCTGTTACTGTCCGAGGGAGCGTAAGAACTCCGGCAGCAAGCATATAATTAATGATGATAATCGTTGCCTGAGCGGTTGTGATTTTACTGGTTGGGCTGAACATGAGACTTTATCACCATCCTGTCGAGTTCATCACTTCACCCGTTTTGTATTATCTGTATTCATCATTTTAGGCCGGCGCTTCATGACTAAAAGAGGCATTCTGATAACAAAGTCTTTCCAATCTTTTAAGTGATAGGGCACTGCCGGACTTGCGTATGGCACACCAAAGCTCTTTAGCTTTACGACATGGCTGCTTAGCAGCAGATAATACATAATGACTCCAAACAATCCAAACACCGCCGCACAAAACATCGCGCCAAACCGAAGCATCCGAAGTGCTATACCTGTGCTATAATGCGGGATGGCAAATGAAGAAATTGCTGTGAGCGCAACAACAATGACCATGATTGGACTGACAATCCCCGCCTGCACAGCTGCTTCCCCGATGATTAATCCGCCAACTATGCCAATTGCGGGTCCAATTGGTTTTGGCAGACGAAGCCCCGCTTCTCTTAAAATTTCGATCGCGACTTCCATAAATAAGGCTTCAATGAGGGATGGGAACGGAACACCTTGGCGCGTCCCGGAAATTGAAATCGCCAGCTTGGTCGGAATTAACCCCGGATGAAAAGAAATAAATGATATATATAAAGCGGGTGCGAATAACGTTATCATTGCTGCTATGAACCTCAGCAATCTGATGAGCGAGCTCGGGAACCACCGTTCATAATAATCTTCAGGCGATTGAAGCATCATGCTGAAAGTGACTGGAACAATCAAAGCAAACGGAGTGCCGTCAAGCAGAATGGCTACTCTTCCTTCCATTAGTCCGCTTATGACGCGATCAGGACGTTCTGTACTCTGTACTTGCGGGAACGGGCTCAAGTAATTATCCTCAATTAACTGTTCAACGTAGCCTGACTCCGGCAAATGATCGATCTCAATCCCTCTCACTCTTTTTCTTACTTCCTCGACTACTTTTGGATCTGCAATGTCATTCATATAAGCGATGATTAAATCCTTTTTTAATCGTGTTCCTACTTCAAATCTCTGCAATGTTAATTGATCATTTTTTCCTTGCTGTCTCAAAAGAGCTGTATTCGTACTCAACTCTTCTGTAAAGCCTGTGCGCGGCCCTCTGACAAGCGCTTCTGAAAGCGGCTCCTCGATACTTCGATTTTGTTTTTTTACAGTTCCCAGAAGAAAGGCCTGCGGTATTCCATCGATGAGAAGCGCTGTCGAACCCATGAAAACATTCAACACGATATCACTGATTTTCTCTGATTCTATGACATCACCGATTGATACGATTTGATTTTTTATCTGTTTCGAAGTTAAAATACCTTTGCCGGATTGAGAAATTTCATCGCTTACCTGATTAGGTTGATTCATGGCTAACACTGATAGTCCTTTATTAATCAAATCCTGATCAGACAGTCCTTCAACAAAGATCAATGCCGCTTTCACATGTAAATGAGTGATTTCAAGCTCACGGAAGTGAACGTCCCCGTTATGTCCTATTTTTCTTTTTACATGTTCTAAATCGTATCCGATGTTACCAGTTAACACATCCTGATCCTGCTTTTCAGCTGTTGAATAATCTGATTTATGCTGCTTCTGTGTTTTGTACTGATTGCTCCGCCACCTCATCATTGCACCTTCTTATACATGAATCCAAGTAAACACTTTATAGATTACATATGGAACGAGAAATACAACTAACGCTTGAAACCACACATTCCAGTCAGTAAGTGTTGATATCATGTTATCCATCTGTCAGTTCCCCTCTCTCTAATAGGATTATTTTTCCCGTATACCTATTTTTTATGTTCGTCTTTTTTCTCAATAAAAAAAGCATGATGAACATTTCATCATGCTTTTAAAGAAATCAACCTGACCATTTTGCATAATTAACACAAAATGAGCCTTTTAGCAGTCTGGGATAAACTAAAATTCCAGCTTGAAGCTTTCTTCCTGATCTGAAACTTCCACAGGAATCCCCATTATCGTTTTCGGTTTGGAAACGTAAACAAAGCGCATTTCTTCCTCTAATTGCTGAAACGCTTTTTCACTAACTATAATTCTGGCCGGCTTCCCTGGACTGTTATCAATGGCTGCTTTGATTTTTCCAAGCATAAAAAACCTCCTGTTTTAGAAAATGGCTCATTTACTATTAAAACAAAAATCGCAAAATAAATTGGCTGAGCAGGAATTCCAGTTCAAACATAACAGTTGCGGCTGAGCAAACAAGCATGAAAGAAATGACAACATACACATCTCTCTCTTTCTCGCGCATGCAGAATTCTCCCATTCACAGATCAGACTGGCGACTGACACGCTGTTCAACAGCAGCTCTAGCATAAATAATGCACGCTGTGGACATGATCTTATTAGTTATTATATGATTGAATTGAAAAAAACATCATATGTCAAGAGGTAAAAGCAATGGCTCAAAACAACGAAAATGCATTACCGGATATTACAAAAAGCATTACCCTGGAGGCTCCCATTCAGAAAGTCTGGGAGACAGTCTCTACTTCAGAAGGCATTGCCAAGTGGTTTATGCCCAATGACTTTCAGCTCAAAGAAGGACAAGAATTTCACTTACAATCACCGTTTGGGCCGTCCCCTTGTAAAGTTTTGGCTGTTCAAGCTCCAACTGAACTTTCTTTTGAATGGGATACAGAAGGATGGGTCGTTACCTTTCAATTAGAAGACTTGGGGGAAAAGACAGGGTTTACCCTTATTCACAGCGGCTGGAAAGAGCCGATTGAAGTGATCGGCAAAGCAAACGAGAAAAGCTCCGTCGTTCGCGGCAAGATGGATGGCGGCTGGACTGGCATTGTAAATGAACGGCTTCGTAAGGCTGTCGAAGAATAAAAAAGAGAGGTATCTCTCTTTTTTGTTTTTTTCCAAGGGTTATACTTCACAATTTGAGTCCATCAATCATAAAACGTAACAGTTTTAGATTTACCAGAGTAATCGGTAACAAAGAACTCGGCCTTGTTATTGCTCCCATCTACAAATTTTCCAATACTGTCAAATGTGTGGCATTCTCCGGGTGAAAAATAGTTTGCCCCTACATAATCATCAGGATTGTCACCGGGATCATCCTCATATAAGTGCAGTGAGACAGAAAAAGGAGTGCTTCCTGAAAGGCACACTCTAAAATCTCCTCCGGTTGAGTATACCGTCGGACTTGGGTAAGTATATGTGTAAGTCCCCAACTTATCCCACTCTCCAGCCCCCGCAGTTCCGGCTTTTTCTGCTTGTGCCGTTAATGGAAAAACCGCAGCAAACCCTAAAACAGACAAAAATCCAACTACCTTAGTGAATCTCATAGCTACACCACTCCTCTATTTCAATGATAGCCGCAGATACGTTTGTATCATTTCCGGCAGAGCTACATAATTGATCCAGCCTGCCTCCCTGCTTCTTAGGCAGGTGGCATTGGACATTATATTCAGCAGCAGCCGTTTTATGAATCTGCCTTTGTGCTGGTTTTAAAATGTTCAAAATAAATGCATTCCCATTTGTACTGCTATCTCTTATAATTTGTTTAAAAGGTTGTACTTCAATCAGGGGGAAAAGGATATGGAATTAAGCTTCACAAAAATACTCGTTATTTTGTTTGTGGGTTTTTTAGTATTTGGGCCTGATAAACTGCCGGCGCTTGGCCGTGCAGCAGGAAAAGCCTTATCAGAATTTAAACAAGCAACAAGCGGACTGACTCAGGATATCAGAAAAAATGACTCAGAAAACAAAGAAGACAAACAAATGTAGGATAAATCGTTTGGGCCGATGAAAAATCGGCTCTTTATTTTGATTTGTTTTTGTGTCATCTGTCTTTTTTTTATCATTTGGACAGCCCTTTTTTCCTTCTATGATTTTAACTGTCCAAGCCGCAAAATCTACTCGCCGTATAATAAAGCGTAGTAAAAATAAAGGAGGAGTATATATGGGTTATTACAAAAAATACAAAGAAGAGTATTATACGGTCAAAAAAACGTATTATAAGAAGTATTACGAATATGATAAAAAATACTATGACCACCATGATAAAAAATATTATGACTGTGATTACGACAAAAAATATGATGACTATGATAAAAAATATTATGATCACGATAAAAAAGACTATGATTATGTTGTAGAGTATAAAAAGCATAAAAAACACTACTAAACGATTAACATCTCCTCGTTTTTACTTTCCCCCGGCTATTGCCGGGTCTTTTTTTGTTTGTGCACTATATGTATATTTCTGAAGCTTCCCTTTCTATGAAAACCTTGGTGACTGAATCTAAAAAAGAATAATGAATATTTAGTACATAGTTTAGTTAGTTCGTAAGTGAGCGCATTCAGTTTATTGCAGTTACAAAGAAACTTTTATAAACTCTTTGAGGATCATACATAAAAGGAGAGGTTTTTTGTATAGAAACATCGTATTTTATCTCATTTTACTTTGTCTATTTATATCAGTTGTCATGAAAAGCTTTGAGGTGATAAGAACAATAGCCAATGTTATCTGCTTTGTTTTCGTATTGCTGTATTTTAAAGATGAAATGAAAACATACTCACGTAAAGCGTTAGCAATCCTAAGTATTTGTTTTCTTTTCTTAGTCGGAATCTGTGCTTTTGTCATTTTACAAGGACAGACATTGATGAAACGTCACCTCTTTTTTACAGGCTGGGAAACGATAGCGGGCATTCTTTTAATGATCGTTTCTTTAAGCATTTGTACTTTTATTTTGAGGAAAATTTCAAATCGGTTAAAACGATTGTGATCTCGTTCTTTCCTCTAATAAAGGTATATAGCTTTAAGATTGGCGAAGCGGTTCGTCCCTTACTTCACTCAAAATGAAATATTTTGTCGATTTATATACATCAATCCAGTTCCAAAATAAGGTATAATAAATGGCGAAACCACTATCAAAAGGGGGAATTTTGATGAAAAAAGTATTGATTGCAGGTGCAGTAGGAACAGCAGTTCTTTTCGGAACCCTTTCATCAGGTATACCAGGCTTACCAGCGGCAGACGCTCAAGTCGCAAAAGCAGCATCCCAGCTGCCTAACGGAATCGGCGGCCGTGCCTACCTGAACAGTACGGGCGCCGTTTTTACAGCTAAAATCACGCTTCCTGAAACTGTCAAAAATAACGACTCGGTCTCTACTACCTATATTTATTCAGGCTTTAGGGCATCAAGCGGAACTGAAGCCGATATCGGGCTTCAGTACAGCAAACAATACAACGTCTGGAAGCCCCTCATGAAGGTTGGGTCCAAAAATGAAGAAACGTACATCGAAGGAAAAGACAAATTCACATACAATAAAGGCTTCCGCCCTGGAAGCACAGTCCAAATGACAATCTATAAAAATTTAAGCGGCAATACGCGCATGACCCTTTGGGGAACGAACAATGACGGCTATACCGGACGGATTATCACAGAAATTCAAGGAACCAACATCGGCACGATTTCAAAATGGAAAACCCTTGCTACCGCGGCTGTTTCGTATGAAAGCCAGCGTGATGCGATCAAAGCAACCTTTTCGACATCTTTTAACAACATCACAATCGACAATAAAGCCGTCACTCCTGTGGTAGATACACAGGATTTCGCAAAGGTTTCAGTTGCAGGAAATAACGTTACGATCTCTGTTAATAAATAAACGAAGCAGCAAAAAGCCGCCAGCATTGTCTGGCGGTTTTATAATCAATTTTCCATCCCCATAAAAAACCGTGTCGGAATCCACTCCCTATATAGATTTACGAACAGTAGTACTTCCCTTTTTATGTGTAACTTTATTTAAACAGCGTTAGAATTAAGACATTTTTGTTTCGATGATAAAATTAATCATAAGCAAAAGTTGAAATTTTGAAATAACTTTGGTATGATTAATTCAATTACTATAGAACTACATAAATTAAAAGCCCCTTATTTATGGGGCTTTCAATTATTTTTTTAATTACAAAAATAACTACCTTGAAGCTTAGGTTGACAATTACACTAACAGAGGTTCGATGTTGGTCATTGCTTGATGATTGTAAAGTGAATTATCGAAATCTTCAGCTCCTTTGGTTATTTATCATATTTTAATATAGGGTGGAATTTGTATGAAATACGGAAAAATAGGTCTTTTTGGAATTATTTTAGTTATTATTGCTCTTCTGGTATCAATGTATTTTATGTTTAATACAAAAGCTTTGATACCTGCTGGATATGATTTGGCTATTCATGGTATTGTTATATCGAGAACATTAATGATTGCTTTCACTTTGTATCTAGTTTCAAAATTAGGATATTTTCTTCTTAATAAAAAAGATTAGCTTTTATAGCTAATCTTTTTTATATAAAATTAATAGTTTTTCAGTGCATATTCTCCATACATAGGTTTTTTAACTACATATTTTTTCTTTGATACACATTTACCAGTAACTATATCCTTACGACAGTTGTATCCTTCTTCTACATTATACCTAACTCTATATGCCATATAGACTCTTTTATTCGCTCCAACATTTAGAGTGTATCCTTTAGAGCTTGCTACAGAGCCTGCAGTCGATATTCCTAAACCACTTATAGATCCGCTGACAGTTGTTGTAAAAGTAACTGTTTTGTTTGCAGTAATAGATCCACCTTTACTCCCCGTTGCTATATTATCAGAAACTCTTTTAAAGCTAGACCAGCTTTTATATGTTTTTACATTCATCTTAACATTACGAAAATCATTCACAAATTGCGCAGTAAACTCCCCTCCTCCTAAGTTGCTTGTTACTCCAGTTGTCTCGTTTGCAAATACAGTATGCACTTGTGACTCAACGCCTTTAATTGAGACAGGTTTTTCTTCCCCTTTTTCAGCAGCTAATACATTGCCATTAGGAAGAGACAGGGTAAATAGAGCTATAGAACTAATGGCTAACTTACAAAAAACTTTTTTCATCGACAACAGTCCTTTCTATGTATTCATTTAGTACCATATAAGTATACAATTTCTAGAAATATATTTAAATGGTTATTTTAAAATATTATGAATTTTTTAATAGAAATTCATTGGTATAGTATTATTTAACATAGTGCTTGTTCATCCCTGGCAAATCTTAAGGCAATCCATCGCAGAAACACAATCCCGTGCTAAAAAATATGAAACTTTTCCTTTAATTATAGTTATGGATAATTTCAATCTTTTCATTTTTAAGTTGAATTTTAGTCAGGGACCAAAAAGTTTCATAACAAAAACAAATAACCTAGAACTGCACAAAGTAATTGAATTCATTGCACGATGTTGGTCTTTTAAGGTGAAATATGTATATGTTAATATTAGGTTTACAATTAAGCTATTCAAGTGTTTTAAAAATAATCTAGAAAGGTTGATGAAAATGAACCTTTATTTAGTTATAGCTCTTGTTATTTCAGTTTTTTTTAATGTGATCTTATGTATCCAGTTAGCAAAATACAAAACCAATCGATCCACTAATATAAATTGGAAGGAAAGGATGGGGCTCAACAATCCTTTTACAGCTATAGTATGGGCTTTTCTTTTCATTACAATTTTCTTGAGCCTTATGATATTAATAGGAGGAATTAACACCTTATAAAACCAATGGCCTTTTCATATCGTTCGTTTAATTTTTCAGACCACGCATCCGTTGTTCACTTGTACTAAGAGAACCCAACGCTTCTAACAATCCTTTTGTTTCGCGTTGGGCTCCAATTTTGTTTACTATTTGTTTATAGAAATATGAAGAAGAAATTTCTTCATATTTAGCCTAATGCCAGCTTATATTCTGAAAAATAACATATTATCCCCTTCCGCCCCTACCATTAATTCACTGCACAATAAAAAGGCAGCATTAAACCGCTACCTCAAATAAAAGCTTGTCCCCATGTTTATAGTTGATTAACTTGAAATCATCAATGGTAAAGTCATAAAAATCTTTGACTTCAGGATTGATCCATAGTTCAGGTGCTTCAAACTGTTCTCTTTCCATTTGAATTTTCAAATTGTCTATATGACGTGTATACACATGGCAATCCCCAATGTTAAAGATATAATCACCAAGCTCATAACCAGTCACTTGAGCAATCATGCGCTGCAACACATTGTACTGGAATACATTGAATGGATTCCCCAACGCCATGTCATTGCTCCGTGCTCTTACCTCAAGGTGGAGCTTACCTTGCTTAACATACCATTGAGTTTCGTATACACATGGCGTTAAGGCCATTGCGTCTAAATCATCAGGATTCCACAGCATTGTAATGTGTCTGCGTGAAGACGGGTTGTTCTTCAATTGATGAAGAAGATAATCAACCTGATCCACTTTTTCTCCATTTAGACTTCTGTTTTTCTTCCCCAGCTGAAATCCATATGCATGTCCGATGGTGCCGTCTTCTTGTTTCCACTGATCCCAAATATGTACGCCCATCTTGTTTAAATCATTAACATCATTAGATTTCAGCTGCCAAATCCAGAGCAACTCTTTAATGGCTGTTTTCCAGGCAACCTTTTTTGTCGTTAAAATCGGAACCTCTGAGTTGTCGAATCTCATTTGCTTACTGATTACACTTAGAGTATGTGCCGGTGTTCCATCTGAGTCCCACTTGGTTCTCACATCAAACTCTTCGTCTGAGATTCCATTATTGATAATATCCTTTATAATTGAATTGTATTGTTTATCGAATTGCGTCATAACTATTCATATCCTTCTTTCATTTTCAGTTGCTAAGCATAATTTATTACGAATGCAATATTATCGCAAATACTAAGCACTCGCAGATAAAGTGAGGATCTTATTCCACTCACTGTGTGTTTAAAGAGGAGTTAATCCCCCCTCTTTTACACCTGTATTTCCCCATAACATAGTCTGTCACATAGCTCATAGTTACCGCCAGTTTGGTACATACACCGTTGATAACATTGTTGAGGATTATAAGAAATGGTTTGATATTGCGGCACATAAAAATTTAAATAGTTAGGTGTTTGTGTATACCAAATTGGAAATTGTCTAAACACATTAAATCCTCCAATAGCTTTTTCTGATTTAATGCATTGTATTTTACCTCAATATCAATTGTCAGTTGTCCATGTGCAATTGGGCTTTCTTTAAAATAAATTCTCTCTAATTTCATTCATTTGATCATTAACAACTTTTTTATGATATTTGGCAGCGGTTCATTCCTTATATGATCTGTTTCTAACCGGTTTTGCTGCTTGTTTTTGATGTCTAACTTTAAATCCTTCCGAAAGCAGTGTTAAAAATCACATCATAGATCTCTTGAATCTTAACCATAACGTTCAAATATTCTTCAATGAGAAAGTCCCTTTTTACGTATATTAATCTTCTCTATACACTTTACTATTATTTTACAGTGATTGAGTGCTCTCTCTCGCTCTTATTTTCATAAACAGCTATCCGTTTTGTTTTTCAGAAAGTGTTTTAAACAGCCTCTTTTTACTATTCTTATTTCATTTGACCATACCATATCATTTAAACTTCATAAATTAAATTCGAATAAAATAAAGGAGGAATTTAATTGGGTTATTATAAAAAATATAAAGAAGAGTATTACACTTGGAAAAAAACATATTACAAAAAGTATTACGACAATGATAAGAAGCATTATGATTGCGACAAAAAGTATTATGATCATGATAAAAAACATTATGATTACGACAAAAAGTATTATGACCATGATAAAAAACATTATGATTACGACAAAAAGTATTATGACCATGATAAAAAACATTATGATTACGACAAAAAGTATTATGACCATGATAAAAAACATTATGATTACGACAAAAAGTATTATGACCATGATAAAAAACATTATGATTACGACAAAAAGTATTATGACCATGATAAAAAATATTACGATGATCACGATTATCATTACGAAAAAAAGTATCATGATGACGATGATCATTATTATGATTTTGTCGAATCATATAAAAAACATCACTAAATCTCTTAAACGTCTATTTATTCCCCGGCGACATACCGGGGGCTTTTTTATGATATTTATCGACGATACTCAGATTTTTTTGTGCTCATGGCTGCTGTAAATTCAATTATTAATGAACACACGTCATTTAACTTGGCTTATTATTAGTGACATTACTAGTTTTTAGTTGCCTTCCCCTACTTATAAAAATTTAGATAAAAGTATTTCTTTATAGAGATGCTTGTTTCATCGACATCTCAATCCTAAATGTGGTAAAATCGATAAAAATGTAAAAACTGTAAATATAATAAAAGGAGCATCTATATGTATATAAGTATTATAATTTTAGCATCCATGCTTTTATGGGGGGCAGTTATCCACGAGCTAAGTAAACCTTCAAAAAAGCAAAACACCAGAAAAATTGTTTCTTTGACATCTTTAGGTTCTTTATCGACTTTAGTTATTACTATTTCACTTTTTCAAAACTTCCCTTTTTAAAATTTGTTTTTAATTAAATGCTTCGTATTAAAATATTCATTTTATACATAATATTTATATGTACCTTGGCTGAAACCTCCATTAATCAATCACACAGCATGAAGACAGCCAAGGATTTATTTTGTTTACTTAGTACCTGTTGAACCAAGTCCTCCTCTATCTTCGTTTCCCAAATGCTCGACTTCAACCAATTCAACCGCCGGCATTTTCTTCATGATTCTAAACTGACAAATACGATCACCCTTCTTAATTTCAGTATCACGCAATGCATAAGCAGGAAAGAACCAGAAATCGTTGTCACCCTTATATGACTCATCGATAACACCCATTGAATTTGTTTGAATAACGCCAAAGTTCTTATATGTACTTGAACGAGGGACGACATGTGCTTCGTAACCTTCAGGCAGCTCCATTGCAACACCTAATGGGACAAGCTTAAATTCATCTTTTTTGATTGTTACATCTTCAGCTGCCCGAAGATCAATCCAGTCTCCCTGCTCAATTTTGCTGATTCTTGTTTGTGTTTCATCTAGATACTTGATTTTAATTTGCATTGTCATGTACTAGCTCCTTTAATTTTTATTGACTATCATACAGTAAGGCTTGTTCTTGTGTCATTTTCATCAGTTATAAATTGAACGTCTTCAAAATCATTCTGTAAAGCATTGAAGTAAAGTTTTTCAATGAATTTTTTGTTTTTACAGTAAATCGAAACGTAGCTATTATCTGCTATCAAAAGGACAAGTTCGCAATCACTGTCAGCAAACTCTTCATATGTATTGACTTGATTAACCATTTTTCCATATGGAAATGCTTTCAGTTCAACGAAAATGGTATAGTACTGATTCAGTTTTAATTGTTGCTCAAAAACTGCCCCTTCAACAACTGTGTAGTCATGAAAAAGCTCCTCATCAACGAGTTCTCCTTCTACAACAAAATAAGATTCCCCACTCGTTTGCCACCTATAATTAGCTATTTCTACCGGCTGCAGTATTCTCCATAGAAAATTTCCATATTCATTCGGTATTTGAAAACTAACTCCCCTGTTCATGTATACCCCTTACTTTAAACGATTTTCTAAACGATTTTTGTGAATACGAGTTTAATTATATACTCTGACGTTAGGTTTATGGAACAAGGAATCGACTGCCTTTTCAACCGATTATCTTTTACAGAATTTCCTCAGCCCTTCTCATTCAATGTTCATAACAAAAGACGCCCTCTTGTTCTCTTGTCTTTGTCGAGAAAAGTTAGCCCAGCCAGTGCCTTCATATGAAGTGTCCTGCTTGTCTCATCTCTGTAGACCGTACTTGATTACGCTTTAATCATCCTCATGTTATGACATGTTTACTCCGTCATAAATATTCACGAGAAATCAACATACACTTTTTGTATTTCTTGTGAATTATAGGATTTCCCAAAGGTCTTTCCAACTCTTTATCGAATGTATAATTTTGTAATTTATTTCTTATATAGGAGATGAAGAAAAGTGTTTAAGAAAATTGTGGTAGGTACGATTTTAGTTAGTTCAATTACAGGATTAAGCTCTACTTATGCTTCAGCTGCATCAATTGACCACACACCTAAAAAAGTCTCTGCGTTTGCAAAAGCACAATCCGATATTATACTAGAAGAGGAAGAAACGTTTAGAGGTGACGGAAAATTTTATTTTGATTATTATGGAAGTGAAGATGGCGAAATCAGAGTTTTTGTTGAGAATACAGGAAGCAATCCATTTGAATTCAAAATTGTAAAACCAGGTGGTGGAACAATCGCTTCCGGCTATACAGTTAAACCTGGCAAAAGTGTAACTCTAACTCTTGACGTATCACACTATAAAACCGGAACATATTATATTCGCTGTCAAAATGATGATGGAGCTAAGATAAAAGCTTTTGCAAAAGTACGTGCTCTCTAATAGGAATCCAATGGAGCAAGGAAGATTGTTGTTACTTCCTTGCTTTTTTCTGTGCTTTATACTGCAAACATCAAACAACAGATTCTAACCTGTATCCTTTGTATTGATGAACGATAAGTTTTTCCTGATTAGATTTCTCGTTATCATCTACCCTTAGAAAAAAATGTCCTAAAACAAATAATCATTTTTGTAATCCTCGGTCGCCGTACCCATTAACACCCCACTTACAAGCCTCATGTATCCCGTACTTGCTATTCGAACATTGATAAGCACCTTCTCGTATCACATGGATTTGCTGTTGAATGAATTCAAATAAAGTTGAATAAAATAAGATCGAATCATCCAACAATTAACATTTGCTCTTGCGGCAATAGGTGGTATTTATAATCCATAAGAAGGAAGGAAGCGTTGATGATAAAGCTTTGCCGAGAAGTTTGGATCGAAGTCAATCTTGATGCCGTTAAAAAGAATTTGCGAGCGATCCGCCGTCATATTCCACATAAGAGCAAAATAATGGCTGTCGTAAAAGCGAACGGTTATGGTCACGGGTCTATAGAAGTGGCACGCCATGCACTGGAACACGGGGCGAGTGAGCTCGCTGTTGCCAGTGTGGAAGAAGGAATCGTTTTACGAAAAGCTGGGATTACAGCACCTATCCTTGTGCTTGGTTTTACATCCCTTAGTTGTGTAAAGAAGTCAGCAGCTTGGAATATAACATTATCAGCATTTCAGGTTGATTGGATGAAAGAAGCAAACAAGATATTGGAAAAAGAAGCGAGTGCTAACCGGCTGGCCATTCATATTAACGTGGATACCGGCATGGGACGATTAGGTGTACGCACAAAGGAAGAACTTTTAGAAGTAGTGAAAGCCTTAAAGGCAAGTAAATTCCTCAGATGGACAGGGATTTTCACACATTTTTCGACAGCTGATGAACCGGACACAACACTCACAAAGCTGCAGCACGAAAAATTCATCAGTTTTCTCAGCTTTTTAAAAAAACGGGGGATTGAGCTGCCCACCGTGCATATGTGCAACACGGCTGCAGCTATCGCATTTCCGGAATTTAGCGCTGATATGATCCGTTTAGGTATCGGCTTATATGGTTTATATCCTTCAGCCTATATTAAACAACTAAATCTCGTTAAGCTTGAACCTGCGTTAAGTTTAAAGGCACGCATCGCTTATGTGAAAACCATGCGGACAGAACCCCGAACCGTTAGCTATGGTGCTACATACGTCGCAGAACCTAATGAAGTCATTGCTACACTCCCGATTGGCTATGCTGACGGCTATTCTCGTGCCCTTTCCAATCGCGGGTTTGTTCTTCATCGCGGAAAACGAGTGCCAGTGGCGGGAAGAGTAACAATGGATATGATCATGGTCAGTTTAGGAGAAAACGGTGAAGGTAAACAAGGAGAAGAAGTCGTGATTTACGGTAAGCAAAAAGGAGCCGAGATTTCCGTTGATGAAGTGGCTGAAATGCTCAATACGATTAACTATGAAGTCGTGTCTACATTAAGCCGCCGCATCCCTCGTTTTTATATAAGAGATGGCGAGATTTTTAAAGTATCAACTCCAATATTATACGTGTAGAACATCTTAAAATGCTGAATCAAGATCCCTCTACCTGAGGGATTTTGTTTTTTCTGAAACTAAAAAAATCCCTCCTATAAGAAGAGAGATTTTCAACATATTTATACCTCAATAACTGATTGTTCAGGAGTATTAAGATCGTGTCGAGAACGAAAATGCTCTTCTAATTCTTCAAGTGTACGCCCTTTTGTTTCCGGCATGAATTTGTATACAAAACCGATTGCCAATACACCTAAAGCCACAAATATAAAGAATGTAAAAGACAAACCTACAGAGCTAAGCAAGATCGGGAAAGCAAAACCGATCACAAAGTTTAATATCCAAAGGAAAAAAACACTTATCCCAGAACCAAGTCCTCTTAACCTTTGAGGGAATATTTCCGCTATGACAAGCCAAGTCACAGGTCCTACACACCCTTGCATAAAGGCAAGAAATAAAACGGTCAAAGAAAGCACTACATAAGGAAGTGCCATAGATCTATCAAGCACAATTGAGAAAATCGCAATCAATAGGAGCGCTGTAGTCGTCCCCGCCAAACCAATCAATAATATTGGACGCCGTCTCACTTTTCCGACCAGCCAAATCCCAAATATAACTGCAATAACTGATATCAGCCCATTTCCAATATTAGCGATTAAAGCCGCTTTTGTACCAAAACCAGATTCTTTAAGGATTTGTGTGCCATAATACATAATCGAGTTCACACCTGTAATTTGATTCACGATGGCAACACCGATTCCAATCCATAAAAGACGGCGCAGCCATGGTGTAGAAAAGTCCTTGAGTGATGCCTTTTCTAGTGTTGTATCTTTTTCTACCGCTTCTTGAATTTCTCTACATTCAGCTTCTGCACGTTTATCTTCTCGAATTTGTTTAAGAACACGCAGCGCCTCACTTTTTTTGCCTTTGGAGATTAGCCATCGGGGGCTTTCTGGGACCTTAAGCATACTGGCAAATAACATGATAGCCGGAACAGCACAAATGACTAGCATGTATCTCCAAACATGTCCCGTATTTGCCATTGTTACACCGAGGATCGCATTAAAAACATATGCTAAAAATTGCCCGCCAACAATCATTAGTTCATTTTGGGTTACCATACGCCCTCTCTTTTCATGCGGTGCCATTTCTGCTAAAAAGGCCGGCACCATCGCCGAGGCTCCTCCAACAGCCAGCCCCAGTAAAAAACGAAAGGCCGCCATGATGAAAACACTAGGTGCTAACGCTGTTCCCAGTGATGCCAGGAAAAATAAAAAGGAAAGATTAAGGATCATTTTACGTCGGCCATATCGATCAGCCAATCTTCCGCATAACAACGCTCCAAATGCGGCACCTAATAAAAGAATACTCGTAACAAGCCCTTCTGTAACCGGTGTTAAATCAAGCTGATCTGGCCTTGCCATAAAAGGTAAAGCTCCATTTATAACTCCGGTGTCATATCCAAAGAGAAGCCCTCCAAAAGTTGCTGAAATCATTATTAATTTCAACCTTCGATTTCGATGTTCATTCATATCCATTTCCCCTGCCTTTATTAAGAATACTTAATAAGCTCTTTCAGTGTGGATATTGAGTCAAAACTAAAGTCATCTCTATCTTAGATTTTCGCCTCTGGATTTGTAACCGTTTACATTTTTAGACAGTAGAATAAACCTAAGCTATTAGTTGTTATGTTGTAGTAATATTTTTGTCACATTATTGTCATTTCTCATATTATCATAATTCCAAAAGCATTTTCAATCAATATTATTTTCAGAATTATTTATTTCCGCTATGTGATGGTTATGTTTTGATCATCTTATTAGGATGTTAACTATTGGCAATTTGAGTGTTATAAGTTCCCTTGAAGTTTCCCATTCACAAAAAATGTCCACTATCGTTATAATGATGATGTTTAATCGCGAAAAGAGAAAATGATAAAGAGGGAATCAATATGAAGAAGATTTTGATCAGTATGATCGCAATCGTTTTAAGTATTACTTTGACAGCTTGCGGATCAAATCACGCAGTCAAAAACCATTCAGATTCTAATGGGACGGAGCAAGTCTCTCAAGATACTCAATCTAATGAATATAATCAGACAGAACAAAAGGCCGGCACGCCTCATTCAAAAAAGCAGAAGAAATTGGTCAATGTTACATTAGATAGAGCAATAGATGGAGATACGATTAAGGTTATTTACAACGGAAAGAAAGACACAGTTCGCTACTTGCTCGTTGATACACCTGAGACGAAGAAACCGAATTCTTGTGTTCAGCCATACGGTGAGGATGCGTCGAAACGAAATAAAGAATTGGTCAACAGCGGTAAGCTACAGCTGGAATTTGATAAAGGCGATCGCAGAGATAAGTATGGAAGACTGTTAGCATTCGTTTATGTTGACGGCAAATCTGTTCAAGAGACATTATTGAAAGAGGGATTGGCCAGAGTAGCATATGTATATGAGCCTAACACAAAATACATAGACCAATTCAGACTAGATGAGCAAGAAGCAAAATCAGAAAAACTGTCAATTTGGAGTAAGAGTGGTTATGTGACGAACAGAAGATTTAATGGCTGTGTGAAATAGAAAAACACTGTCTGTTAAAAAAAGCAGCAAACCTAGCAGAATGCAGTTTCCAAAGAATGAGAAAGAGATGATGGCGTGTCTAGTTTCCATTCTGCTTATCAAGCTAAAATCATGCAAATATGCCTGTAAAATTTCCGCTGTATAGTAACAATAAAAAACACCCCTTCACGTCAATGTGAGGGGGTTGTAAACATCCTTCCTATTTCATCATAAATCAAGAGATCCCTCTACCGTCGTTAGCGCGGTTTCATACATCTTACCCATTGGCATTCCTAAGCTTTCCCACTTCTTGAAGTGTTCGCTGACAAAATACGGTTCCGCTCGTTCGTTTTGTCTGCTGGACACTCCAATACTGTTTAAAGGTTGCGATACCTTATTCTCACCATCTTTTCAAAAGAAGGCAGCCATGTCATCAAAGGCCTTTAATGATGATTGATCATTAATTGTTCTTCGGTTGATCTCCAGACAATAACATCATTAGTTTTTTCGAAAGCTCTTCAAAGCTGTATTGAGATCCTTTGTGTGAGTGTAAATGTTCTTATACAAATCAAATAGTGTTTTATATTTTTGAACATTTTGCGCCTTTGGATAAAATGCAGCAGCCTCACGAATGAACTGCTCTGCACATTCTTCAAGGGATTCAAACCATCCGCTTCCAAAGGCAGCCAGCATTGCAGCCCCCATAGCTGGCCCTTGTTCATTTTCTAACTTAATTACCCTCGTATTGAAAATATCAGCTTGCATTTGCAGCCACGTATCATTTTTAGCTCCCCCACCAATAGAAACAACAGTATGAACTGATTTTCCCGCTTCGCGGAATAGCTCAATTGATTCATGTAAAGAGAATGTGATACCTTCCATTATTGCCCTCAAAAAGTGCTTTCTATTGTGGGCTCCATCCATTCCGATCAAGCTTCCCCGAATAGAAGAATCAGCATGCGGCGTTCTTTCACCAACCAAATAAGGAGTGTATAGCAGTCCATTAGCTCCTATCGGAATAGCTTCCACCCCCTGCAATAATTGCTCAAACGATTCGTTTGGTGCAAACGTTCTTTTAAACCAGTCCAAGCTGTATCCTGCAGCGAGCGTGACGCCCATCTTATAAAAAGAATCCTTTTTTCCATGATTAAAAAAGTGGACTTTGCCTTTAAAGTCTCTTTCTTTTTCTTCTTCGTAGGAAAGGATGACCCCTGACGTCCCAATACTGCATAATGTTTTTCCGGAAGAAAGGATACCTGCTCCAATAGCGCCGCAAGCATTATCTGCTCCCCCAGCGTACACTTTTGTTTTTTCTAATAGCCCGGTCTTGGCGGCAACGTGCGGAAGCAGCGACCCTACACAATCATGAGATTCAACAAGCGGAGGACAAATATCTGCAGAAATACCAATTTGATTGCAAATATCATTGCTCCACTCCTTGCGAGTAATATGTAAAAGTAAAGTTCCTGCTGCATCGGAGTATTCGGTGTGAATGGCACCGGTCATACGGAATCGCACGTAGTCTTTCGGAAGCAAAAAAACAGCAGTTTTTTTAAAAAGTTCAGGTTCATGTTCCTTTACCCATAACATTTTAGGTAATGTAAACCCTTCTAAAACACGGTTTTTTGTGATGTCAAGAAGATGATCGCCAAATTTCTCGGTCATCCTTATACATTGAGGCGTTGTTCTGGTATCATTCCAAAGAATTGCATTACGTAACACCTGACGATCTTGGTCAAGCAGTACTAATCCATGCATTTGTCCCGAATAGCTTATCCCGTCAATATCCTTGGCTTGAACATTGGATATAGAAACCAATTCAGCCAATGCTTCAATTGTTTGCTGCACCCAGTCCTCAGGATTTTGCTCACTATATCCCGCCTTCTCTTGGATGAGCGGGTACCTTTTGGACGTTTCTGCACAAACCTTGCCGTTTTGATTAACTAAAATGGTTTTAACAGCACTCGTTCCAAGATCTATTCCAATGACATACTTCATTTTTTCACTCCTTGCCCTTTTAAAAAACCATTCACTCTAAATAAATCCTAATTATAGAAGTTACCCGTCATAACAACAAGCAATAGGAAAGGAATCATGACGGGTAATTCAGTGACTTGGTATTGATAGCAGGATCTGGAGCTTATCCTGTTATACTTCTAAAATGAATTGGTTCAATATCGCTTTTAATTGCTCCTGTCTTCCAGATTCGTTTTTAATTGATTTATGATTTAGCGCATATTGCTCAAGTGTGTGGAAATTAGCTCTTCCTTCTATAATTTCAAGACCAATCCCTTCAGTAAAGCTGCGGTAACGATGTTGAATCACATCTTCAAACACACGATCTTCGATTAATTTGTGGGCAACTTTCAATCCTCTTGCAAATGCATCCATCCCTGCAATATGGGCATATATTAGATCATCAGGCTCAAAAGAAGATCTTCTGACCTTCGCGTCAAAGTTTAATCCGCCGCTTCCTAGGCCGCCATTTTGCAGGATTTCGTACATTGCTAATGTCGTAGAATATAAATCCGTCGGAAATTCATCCGTGTCCCAGCCTAAAAGAGGATGACCCTGGTTTGCGTCAACAGAGCCAAGCAGACCATGTACTCTTGCCATGCGCAATTCATGTTCGAATGTATGCCCAGCTAATGTGGCATGATTGGCTTCAAGATTTAATTTAAAATGATTGTCTAAGCCATATTGCTTCAAAAAGGCAATGGTTGTTGCTGCATCTGTATCGTATTGATGGGTGGTCGGCTCTTTTGGTTTTGGCTCAATCAAAAACTGCCCTGTGTACCCGATTTCCTTCGCATAATCCACTGCCATATGCATAAATCTAGCCAAATTATCAAGCTCAAATTTTAAATCGGTATTTAACAATGTTTCATATCCTTCACGGCCGCCCCAAAATACATAGTTCTCAGCGCCAAGCTCTTTTGCTGTTTCTAACCCTTTTTTCACTTGTGCTGCAGCATACGCAAACACATCTGCATTGCAAGAAGTCGCGGCACCATGGACGAAACGGGGATTCGTAAACATGTTTGCAGTATTCCATAATAGCTTAACGTTGCTATTTCTCATGTAATCTTTAATCATGCCCACGATCATATCTAAATTTTGGTTAGTCTCTTTTAGCGTACTTCCTTCTGGTGCAATATCCCGGTCATGAAAAGCAAAAAATGGTGCATCTAGTTTTTCAAACATCTCAAATGCTGCTTCTACTCTCACCTTCGCTAGATCCATACCTTTATAGTGATCCCATGGTCTTTGCATCGTAGCTGCTCCAAAAACGTCTGTTCCATCAGCGGTAAATGTATGCCAATAGGCAATAGAAAATCGCAAATGTTCTTTCATCGTTTTTCCGCCGATTACTTCTTGAGGATTATAATATTTAAATGCTAAAGGATTAGTCGAATCTTTCCCTTCGTAAACCACTTTGTTTGCGCTTCCAAAATAGTTGATTGAACTGGAATGAGATTGAGCCATGTAATTTCCCCCTTAAAAATAAATTCAAAACATGATCATTCAAATACAAATGCATTTTATTTCATCTTGTAAGTTACCTATTAGTTTGTTGTTTAAACAAACTAACTTATTTTCATCTTATATAACCTCATCAGTATTTTCAATATTTTTTTAGTTTTTTATGAACACATTAGATATAATAAAGGGAAGATTCGCTATGTACTATGTTCATACTTAATTTAAAGATTAAACAAATGGAGTGGATGAAGTGGATATCGCTGATCAAACCTTTGTCAAAAAAGTAAATCAAAAGTTATTATTAAAAGAAATCCTTAAAAATTCACCTATTTCAAGAGCAAAATTATCTGAAATGACTGGATTAAATAAATCAACTGTTTCATCACAGGTAAACACGTTAATGAAAGAAAATCTGGTATTTGAAATAGGTCAAGGACAATCAAGTGGCGGAAGAAGACCTGTCATGCTTGTTTTTAATAAAAAGGCAGGATACTCCGTAGGAATAGATGTTGGTGTGGATTATATCAATGGCATTTTAACAGACCTTGAAGGAACGATCGTTCTTGATCAATACCGTCATTTGGAATCCAATTCTCCAGAAATAACGAAAGACATTTTGATTGATATGATTCATCACTTTATTACGCATATGCCCCAATCTCCGTACGGGCTTATTGGTATAGGTATTTGCGTGCCTGGACTCATTGATAAAGATCAAAAAATTGTTTTCACTCCGAACTCCAATTGGAGAGATATTGACTTAAAATCTTCGATACAAGAGAAGTACAATGTGCCTGTTTTTATTGAAAATGAGGCAAATGCTGGCGCATATGGAGAGAAAGTATTTGGAGCTGCAAAAAATCACGATAACATTATTTACGTAAGTATCAGCACAGGGATAGGGATCGGTGTTATTATCAACAATCATTTATATAGAGGAGTAAGCGGCTTCTCTGGAGAAATGGGACATATGACAATAGACTTTAATGGTCCTAAATGCAGTTGCGGAAACCGAGGATGCTGGGAATTGTATGCTTCAGAGAAGGCTTTATTAAAATCTCTTCAGACCAAAGAGAAAAAACTGTCCTATCAAGATATCATAAACCTCGCCCATCTGAATGATATCGGAACCTTAAATGCATTACAAAATTTTGGATTCTATTTAGGAATAGGCCTTACCAATATTCTAAATACTTTCAACCCACAAGCCGTAATTTTAAGAAATAGCATAATTGAATCGCATCCTATGGTTTTAAATTCAATGAGAAGTGAAGTATCGTCAAGGGTTTATTCCCAATTAGGCAATAGCTATGAATTATTGCCATCTTCCTTAGGACAGAATGCACCGGCATTAGGAATGTCCTCCATTGTGATTGATCATTTTCTGGACATGGTTACAATGTAATTTTAATGGAATGTACAGCTCATCTTTAAAGATGAGCTTTTTTATTCTAGGAGTATTTCTGAAGCAATATTGATATAGGCACCTTCTCATATGAAAAAGGAGTTCTAAAATAGAAATCTCCTTTTTCATGTTCAAATTATTTTTCTTTATAACGAAAATATCTAAAGTCGGCCGGAATATGATTACCACTGGTATCTTGGCATTGCATCCCTACAAAGGCCCCTGTGAAGAATCCTCCCCCACGGATGTAATCATCTGATAATTTTTTCGATTCCAGTGCAATGTCAATTTTGTGCCAATCTTCTTTGTTAAAAGAATAGAAATAATAATATTTGTCCTTTTCAATATTTACTTTTAAATATACATACTTTACTTCACGAGGAATAACAATTTTATTATTTAATGGCTGTGAAAAAGAAAAGTTGTCACATATTGTTAATTCAAGAATGCGGCCAAGTTCTTCATCATGCGTGACTTGAAGAGCCGTCCAGTTCTCTGTATTGTAGTAATTCACCAATCCAGCGGCTTGTTGAAAATTTTCCGGATAAAACTCAACAGCAGTTTCGGCTTCAAAATGGAGACTTTGCCAGCGTCTGGCTACAAATGCCTGAGTAAATGTCGAGGTCAATGATTCATGACCAAATAATCGTAAATGATTTGGCGCTTGAGTCAATGAACCTAATTCATTCGTGAATGGAATCCTTAAAGTTTGAAAATTTATATTTAATGTTAAATCCTCAAATTCATCAACTTCCGGGTACGTTGCTTCAAATATTGTTTCGGGTATAGAAGGTGCATCTACCTCCAAGCTTCCTTCTTTTCCACCTACTACATAGGGCCATTCATCTTTCCAGTAAAGTTTTTGAATAGCTGTTTCTCTGCCCAAAGGACAGTATCCTCTCTGCTGAAAAATTGAATCATCGTCAGGATGAATAGGACGTCCCGTTAAATGAGCTAAATACCACTCATCTGTATGTGTTTGAACAATGGATGCATGACCACATTTTTGCAATGGATTTCCTGGGTCATGCCATGACGTTAAGATTGGATTATCGGGATGAACTTCATATGGCCCCTCAATATTTGCAGAACGGGCAATTGTAGCAGCATGTTCGTACCGTGTTCCTCCTTCTGCAGTTAATAAATAATAATAGTTCCCGATATGATAAAGGTGCGGAGCTTCTGTCAGTTTTCTATCAGTTCCTTCAAATATAACTTTTGGTTTACCGATTAATTTTTGCTCTTTATCAGAATATTCCTGTATAACAATTCCTCCAAATGAGTGCCGATCAATACGGTGATCCCATAACATATTTAATAAATACTTTTTTCCATCCGTATCATGGAACAAAGAAGCATCAAACCCCGAGCTATTTAATGTAATCGGCTCACTCCAATCACCATTAATCGTTTCACAAGTAACTAAATAATTGTGACAATCTTTCCATGCGCCATCGACTACCTTAACATCCGTATAGATCAGCCAAAACTTCCCATCACTATAGCTTAAACATGGTGCCCAAACCCCACCTGAATTTGGATTTCCTTTCATGTCTAATTGTGAAACTCTCTGTAATGGATGTGCAACTAAGTGCCAATTTACTAAATCTTTTGAGTGGTGTATCTGGACTCCCGGGAACCACTCAAATGTAGATACCGCGATATAATAATCCTCTCCTGCCCTACAAATACTTGGATCGGGATTGAATCCTTTAAGTACGGGATTGATAATTTTCATATGGAATTCCTCCTCAGTTTATTTTCTTTTTTAAGCCTTGAAATCATCAATATGATCCAAATAAACTTTGTCTCTATTCTCTAATTCTCGAATCATGTTTTTATATTTTTTCTCATCTAAGTTATAGAAATTAATATCAATTAAAGCTAGAACCAGCAAGAACACGGGTATAATGGTTGTTGTAATTAAAATCCCTGTTAATGCCGCTGGGGTTTGTGCCTGATTTGCCACATATCCAAACTTATCAAGAACCAGACCCGGAACAACTCCTCCTAAGGCCATACCAAACTTAAAGAAAAATCCGATTATAGCGTAAATGAGCCCACCCATTCTTTTCCCAGTCCTGTACTCTCCATATTCTATTGTTTCAGGAATAAGCGCCCACATATATCCCCCGGCAGTGAGACTTCCAGCAGCAGCGATTAATCGACAGCCAAGTATGAGGTAAACATTACTTGGCGGAACAAACAGTAAAGCTAAGAGGCCGATAATATTCAGTAATAATGCATAGTTTAGTAATTTCTTTTTCCCCAAAAATTGATGAAGCCTTGGAATAAACGGTAAAATGACCAAAGCGGGCAAACTTCCTATCAAACCGTACCACTTCACCAAATCCTCTCTTTCTAAGTTATACGTTACGTAATAAATGCCAACCGAATTACTGATGGAATTCACTCCAAAAATAATAATAAAGAAAATACTTAATACAACAAGTGGACGATTAACACGAAACTGCTCAAATATATCCGTAAATTTAATTTTTTCTTCGGATTTTTGAAGAGTGACCCGCTCATTTGTGCTTTTAAAACAAAAGATTAAAAGGCACCCGCCTATCATTCCCAAAATACCCATGGTTAATTGCCAGCCAAGAGACTCGTTGCCGGAAGTATCGCTTAAATAAGCAGCCAGTAAGGGAACAAAAAATGCAACGACAAGTCCCCCAAGATTCGCAAATAACATGCGAACAGAAGTTATACTAACAACTTCTTGATTATTTCTAGTCATTGCAGAAGTTAACGCGCCATATGGAACGTTTATCGTTGTGTATGTAAGCGACAAGCCAACATAGGTTATATAGGCATATATTAATTTCCCCATATCCGAAAAGTCTGGTGTTGTAAAACAGAGTATTGCCAGTATGACAAATGGAAAAGCTCCGAATAAAAGATACGGTCTAAAGCGTCCAAATCTGCTGTTCGTTCTGTCAACTATTGTTCCGATAAAAGGATCAGCGAGAGCGTCGATTATTCTAACCACTAAAAACATAGTACCGGCTGCTGCTGCCGATAAACCAAATACATCTGTATAGAAGAACAAAAGATACGTAGACACTGTTGCATAAATTAAATTACAAGCAAAATCTCCAGACGCATATCCAACTTTTTCAACCATGCTAATCTTCTTTACATTTTCACTGAGCATGATTTCTCCCCTTTTCGATCCTTTAATATGGAACAGTGTGAAACGGTATAACAATTTCTCGAATGTACGGTCAGTAAACGTTTATAAAAGCGCTTTCAAAACAGTGCAAAAAAAATATGGTGATCAGCAAGCAGAAAATTCATCTTTTTTCGTCATACCTTATATATCTGGAAAAGGATAAAAGCCTCATTCTTTCGTTTCTTATATTGTTTAGCTCCATTAAATCGATCCTCTTATCCCCCTTCCATCCATATTCAGTAAGACCTTATCTTGTGGACAATGAAAGTTCATCTTATTAGTTTGTTGATCGAACAAACTAACTTGATTTAATATTATAAAATCCTTTCAACTTTTTCAACATCTTTTTCAGAAAGTTTAAACAGGTAAGCAAAACTCTAAAAACCCTGAAGATCATTTTTACAATCTCCACTTTAAAAGAATTCTTTCATCTAAAAAGCCTTTTGTATTACTAAAAAAATCGGTTCCATTTGTTGTAATAAGTGTATAGAATTTTAAATTCATAGTATACTTCATTCCCCAAGTTCTCCAACCAAAAGCAGTCTATTCAGATCTGCTCCTTAGTGTTTTCTTCTTTTAACTTTTTGTTTAGCTTAAACCCAATTAAGACATTGACAATCGCTGCTGGAAAATATAAAATTCCTGCACCCATTATTCCCAGAGCAGTACTTAAACTCACTATAAATGCCTGCATTTCTGTGTTTCTTGACTTCAGGTTAAGTAATACTAGGATACCGGCTAAAACCCCTATAAGCCGTGCAATACCTGAAATCAAGAAATCTGTTAGGACTCCAAATAATTGTCCAATAATTGATATCACAATTCCGAAAAAGCTGGATAATAAAACTAATTTTTTCATGGTATTCCCCTCCTTTTGATGCGTGAATGCCGATGTTGTGGAATGAAAAAGAGCATTTAGTTTAATGCTCTTTTTGCTTTTGGTATCAAACAGTCATATACAAAGAAATTTATGTATTTAACTTTTCATCATTTTTAAAAGTTCTTCCTATTCCTTTTGTAACCTGCATAGAGGCCGCCAAAAATAACTATAACATTACAATATTCAAGTCAATTCCCCCAATTAAAAATAACACTTCTTATGTTCTCGGATTAATTAAACAATCTGAATATTTACTCTGTTTGTTTCAGCAGCCTTTACTTATTGTGAACGGTGTAAACACATTATTTAAATCAAATTTAAATTCGCAGAAATATTGAGTCCCAGAACCAATAAATTAACGCAGCAATAATGCTCATAATATAATACCCAAAGCTTCTGAATACGGTAAGAGCATTTGACGGATAATCAACAAACCAGAAAAAAAAACACAGCTAAAAAGGCTACTGCAGCATAAATTAACAAATTGATCAAACTGAATTTTCTGGGCCTTCTTCTTAGTAATTTTTGCAAAGGAATAGCAAATAATAAGTAAGTGATAAATGAGTAGAATGCTATGATTCCTATTGTGATTAATGCGATCGCCATAAAACCTGAATAAACAAACATATACAAGCCAAAGATTAGACCATATGATAAGCTTGAAAATACCAATGTATAAGCGTAACTGCCTAACGGTTTATATAACCACAAAATGGTACCTCCGCTATTCTTTAAATTTTAAACTCCAAATAACAAAGTCCCTCCTATAAACCAGAAAAAAGGAAATGGAAACATAATTGCATTTAAGACAATCCCATATACAGCACACCGTTTATTTGTCTTTATTGAAACGAACGCTAAAATGATTCCTATAGGAGAAAGTAATAATGGAAAAAACACCGGCATTCCTTGCCACGGAATTGACATAACTCCCGTAAAAAAATTAATAATTAAGATAGCTGAGATAATTGGAATCGTGATTGAAAAAATAGCTGCAGCTTTTCTAATATTCATATTGAAAGCAAGTCTCCGTTCTCCTTAAAATTGTAGTTTTATTTAGTCTTGAGAAAGTTTGTCAAAATCTCTTTCTTTCATTTCAGGCAGAGTTATATCAATCCCTAACATTTTTATTAATTCTTGTACGTAGCTTTTTATTGCAAGTATATTAAATGGGAAATCGAAATCAAAATCCTCTTTAACGCTTAGAGAATATCCATTGCATACGAACAGTTATGCTTCATACCCAAAAGAATACGATTGATCAGATAACTCAAAGTGAGTAACTAAATAAACACTAATAAGGTTTCCACCTTGAGAATCAAAATCTACTAATCTTTCATCATGAATGCTTCTTCAACATTGTCTAGATCCTCCTTAAAATCACTTTAAAACTACTGTTCTACTTAGAAATTAAACATCTTGGTCGCATTTTTCATTCTTCCGCCATGGAATAGTATTTCGGCGAGTTATTGCAACAGGTATTAATAGTAGAGTACCGACAGTAAGCAACATAAAAAAGATCACAAACAGCGCACCTGTTCCCGGAACAATTTCTTCATAGGTAATAAAGCGCTCCTTCCCCTGCAGGACGAAGAACCGAGAATTTTCGAGAAAGGCCAGATGAAAAGCGATAGACGTCCATAAGCTTCCTGTTACAATACGCAGGAGTTGAAGGATGCATCCAAAAGTCAACAATAAAACGATGTAATCTAATGTGATAGCAGGTGATTCAATTCCAGCTATATATTGCAAAACACTTACAATTATTGGTGCAAGCACAAACAGGATTGGTTGTAGGAGTAAGGCCATAAAACAGTTCCAACGCTTATTTAGAGCATAGTACACCGTCCCGCGAAAAGTTAATTCCTCTGGAAAAGCTTCATAAAAGAAAGCGATAATCATATTTAAGAGCAATGCTGTCACTAAATGGACAGAGAAGTGGAATTGCGTAACTTTGATCCAGCCTAATAAATGGGCGATAGCGAAACCAGACCCGGATAATACAATCACATATATTGCTCCTATTATGGCTTTCGGAATGGCTTGCCGCCACCCAGACAGTCCTATAGAATAAAAGGGTCTACTAGACATCTGTTTAAGAAGAATGTAGAGCAACGGGACAGTTATTAATGTGACTAAACCTGCTTGGATGCCTTGCTTCAAAAGCTTGGAAGCTCCTGCTTGGCTAGCTATTGAACCGACTAAAGTAGCAAAAAACAAAGCAAATACGAATGTTCCCCAACTGAGCAAGACAGTCCCTAACCATTTATGATGATTGTCTTGTTTTCCGCTTTTGGTGAGATGAATTTGCATTTGGATACCCCTCTCACATCATTCATATTAAGCACTATAAGCCCTGCTATCACTATACGTTCTATAGCTGTTATGGTTTCAAATTCCTGCATTACCCCTCTTACAATTCCACTCTTCCTCTAAAATAGCGTAATAATATTCATCCCACCATTCATTGCCTTTCGGAATACATTTTTTAAAAAATCCTTCTCTTCTCATTCCGATCTTCTCCATAACTCGGTATGAAGGAATATTCTCAGGTTGACACGTAGCTATAATCCTATGTAAGTTCATTTCTTTAAATCCATATTCCAAGATAGCTTGGGCTGCCTCAGAAGCATACCCTTTATTTTGATAATTGGGATTAAACACCCACCCAATTTCATATGTATGTTCACCAAAATACTTATAAAAAACAATATGGCCTATAAGAAAGTCTTCATCTATTAGTATGACAGGAAATTTTTCAGCGTTATCACCTTTGTTTTTATTTACAAATGCCTTTGCATCTTCTTCAGTAAAAACCCCTTCAGGTATATACTTCATTACATTACTATCAGATGTATACTCATATACAGCTTGCCAATCTTTGAATTCAAATTCACGTATCGATAACCTTTTTGTTGTGATATGCATTAAAGTAACTCCCCTCTAATATACTTAATCTTTATTTCAATAGGAAGACAACAATAACCTCTTTAAAACTATCCTTATTCAACAATATTGCCTCTTGCTAGAACAACTCAAGGATTTCTGACTGTGAACAAGCAATGGAATATGATTCTCAATCTTAATTTAACAGGAGGCTTTTTTGTTTTTTAAGATAACATTAATCTTCCTTATTCATTTAAATATGATAAAATATTACATATTTAATATAGGAGGGCTTGTGTTGGAGCAAATGATCTCTTCTTCTAAAGTCGGAGTAAAAATAAATGAGTGGTATAAATATATAAGATTGTTTAGTGTCCCAGATTCAGAAATATTGAAAGCTGACGTCGAGGAAGAAATAAGGCATATGAAGGAAGATCAAGATTTATTGCTGTACTATTCTCTCATGTGTTTTCGCCATCAATTGATGTTGGATTACCTTGAACCCAAAACAATGAACGAGGAACGTCCTAAAATTTCAGACTTATTAGAAAAGATCGAAAGTAACCAAACTGATTTGAAAGGGATTCTTGAATATTATTTTAATTTTTTCCGGGGAATGTATGAATTTGAACAATACGAATATCTTAATGCCATAAGCTTCTATAAGCAAGCCGAGAGAAAATTATCACTTGTTGCAGATGAAATTGAACGAGCAGAATTCCACTACAAAATTGCAGAAATTTATTATCATATGAAGCAAACACATATGTCGATGCATCACATTGTTCAAGCAATCGATAGTTATAAAGCACATGAAAACTACACTGTAAGAGTTATTCAATGCTCATTTGTCATCGGTCTGAACTATTTGGATATGGACTTCCCTGAAAAAGCGATCCCTCATTTTAAAGATGCCCTAGACAAATCTAGAGAAATCAATATGTCACGATTAATCGGATCATCTCTGTACAATCTTGGTTTATGTTCATTTGCTGAGGAAGCTTATGAAAAGGCATCTGAGTACTTTAAGGAGGGCATTAGAGTATACCAGGATAAGGGATATGAGCACTCAAATCGTTTATTAGACATCTTACTTATGTTGACAAAAACCACATTTAAAATGAAAAACCACTCCGAGGGAATTTCTTGGTGTGCACACGGTCTGTCTTTGTCCAAAAATTTAAATGATGAGATTATAGCAAAAATGTTTGAATTCATTCAGGCCTTATATGTAGATAACGACAAAGAAAAATTAAATTCGATTTTAAATTATTTAGAAGTAAAATCAATGCTTTCAGACATGGAGGATTTAGCATCAGATGCAGCGAAGTATTACAATGAAAAAGAAGACCATAAAGTGGCTGTTACTTATTATGAGAAAGTGCTTTATGCCCGTAAACAAATTCAGAGAGGGGATTGTCTTTATGAAACTTAAGCATGCATCTTTCTTTATTTTAGCCATTGTTTTAATTGGATTTGTAAGTATTTATTTAACTAACACTCAAAAAGATGTCCAAGAAGCACGCAGAGGACATACTGCCAGTATTGGGTATTTTATTGAGAAAGGCTCATTTGAAGTTGCAAGTAGAGGTCACACTTCTTAAATATGTATTATTCCCCCTCATTGAGGGGGGATTTTTATGATTTGTGTCCTCCAGTAAGCTTTACCGGCTTATAAGAGACTTAAATGAAGCACTTAAATTGATTAACCATTTTAAGAATTAAACATTTCTCAAAAACAGATTTTATTTGTGGATTTACGACGCATCTCAAATAGTCTCGATAGCAATTCTTTGTTAAATTCAAGTGCCTCATAGACTAGAAGATCCATCTCTTCAATATGTTGCTCACCTAAGGACGGTTTTTCAATTTCTGATACGTCAATCAAATCTTATTTAAACTACGTTAAATGTTCTGGAAACATCATTGATGTCCATTTCATTAAATTATTAAGACTTATTTTGAATAAACTAAACATTGCCTTGTTGTCTCATTGTTTATATGTACACGATGATTCTTTCTAAAGTAGTACTCAACTAGTTTCAGTTACAAAAAAATTCGATAAATCATAATTGACCCCTTTGGTTCTACCTCCACTTTGAAAGTTTGATTTAAGTTCCCTTTGCCGAAGAACAATATAATGATTGTTAGTTAAAGTCACGAAACCTATATAAAAATTTCTATCTGACCGATATTCCGTCCTTCTCCCCTGCTATAAACGTATTAAATAAAATAATGCCCTCATCGGTATTCTCCTTTAAATATATAACTCCTAATTCACCATTTAATACAGAAAGAATTAAATATGACTTTCATACAAACTGGTTAAGGCAACTTATCATCCCTATTTCCCTGAATTCCCCAACCTTGTTGATCCCTAAATACAGAATTAAGGGAAAACTAAATATAAAACAAATTCATCGACTTTTTCTTTAAAAAACCATTCACATTTTTACGTTTAAGCAGCATTCTCCTTTTTACAGGAAAGAATCATTCCGTCTGAACATTACGATATACATATAGTATCCGAATGATATGGCGAAGGGCGGAGGTTATGGTGAAAACGAGTATTATTGTTCTGACTTATAATCAATTAGCTTTAACAAAACAATGCTTGGAGAGCATATGGAAGCATACGAATAATGAATGTATAGAAGTAATTGTTATAGATAACGGCTCTCATGACGGTACACGTGACTACCTCAAACAGATAACTTCAATTAAGGCGATTTTTAATAAAACGAACGAAGGCTTCGCAAAAGCCTGTAATCAGGGCCTTGAAGTTGCCTCAGGAGACAATATTCTTTTTTTAAACAATGATACTGTTGTAACAAATCAATGGCTGGAACCAATGATCAAGCTGCTTTATCAGGATGATAAAATCGGCATGGTCGGGCCTGTAAGCAATTATGTCAGCGGTCCGCAGCAAGTTCCCGTTAACTACACAAACGTTGAAGAAATTGAAGATTTTTCTCGTCTTTACTGTTTGCAGCAGCGAGGCAG
Source organism: Bacillus sp. FSL L8-0358 (assembly GCF_038593095.1). Classification (NCBI taxonomy): domain Bacteria; kingdom Bacillati; phylum Bacillota; class Bacilli; order Caryophanales; family Bacillaceae; genus Bacillus; species Bacillus sp. FSL L8-0358. The sequence goes on along the minus strand of NZ_CP151962.1, from coordinate 1,894,125 downwards.
GTCAAAAGCTGTATTGAGACTGGTCGGATTTTGCCTGCTTGTCAAAAAGAAGGTGTTGGATCAAGTCGGCGGTTTTGATGAACGTTTTGTAGGCGGTTCATTTGAGGATGATGATTTAAGCCTTCGCGTACTGCAAGCGGGGTATCAGCTAAAAATCGCTCTTGATTCGTTTGTCCACCATCACGGTCATGCCACGTTTACAGGCAATCCAGATTTAAGCATCAGTCAATTATATGAAGAAAACCGGCAACGCTTCATCGATAAATGGAAGGTGGATGTAACAACATTCTTTGACTCCCAGCCCCAGCTGACAGCACTTGTGCCAGCGGAAGCCGACTCTATCTTACATATCGGTTGCGGCACGGGAGCTGCGGGGACAGAGCTTTTGAACCGGCAATCCTGTTTATTGTATGGGATTGAAAAGGATGAGTTATTACAGACCATTGCAAGCCCCTATTACGAACAAGTCATTTCGGCAGATGTGGAAACATGCGACCTCCCTTACCCTGAGTCCTTTTTCGATGTCATTTTGATCGGTGACCTTTTAAACTGCTCAAAAAATCCCAGACATACAATTGAGACTCTTGCCGTTTATCTAAAGCCTTCTGGCTCGCTGATTTGCAGCATACCAAATACTGCCTATGCAGATACATTTTTCTCTTTATTATGTGGTGCATCGACGTACACACATTTCATCACACCTCGCAACGTAAATACCCTATTTCCTGAATATCTTTATGACATAAAATCCATCACCTCCCATTCCTCCGATACTGAATCAAACATACAGCTCTTTTTACAAGAACTTCAATTCCTTGCCGGGCAATTTGGTTTGTCTTTGGATCACTTGTCAAAACATGCCCATATTGATTACATGTTTGTCCATGCCATAAAGAAAAAACAGAATAAAACGGAGGTGGCGATGTGATTTCAATCAGTTTATGCATGATTGTAAAAAATGAAGAGGCTGTTATTGGCCGATGCTTAGATTCTGTGCAGGAGATAGCTGATGAGATCAACATTGTGGATACCGGGTCAGTTGACAAGACGAAAGACATTGCTGCTCGCTATACAGACCGAATCTTTGATTTTAAATGGATTGACGATTTTGCGGCAGCCCGAAATTTTTCGTTTCAGCAGGCGACATCCGAATATATCTTATGGCTTGACGCCGACGACGTGTTTACCAAGAAAGATCAAGAGCTGTTATTGGATATAAAAAGAACGCTTGATCCGGATATAGACGCGGTCTCAATGAAATACCATTTGGCTTTTGATGAAGAAAATAACGTCACATCCAGCTTAAGGAGATACCGGCTCGTAAAACGAGAAAAGAGCTTTAAATGGATCGGCGCGGTTCATGAATACCTAGAAGTATATGGGAAACTTCACCACAGTGATGCAGCGGTTTCTCACCTGCCACTTAGTCATGACGCAGATCGCAACCTCCGAATTTATGAAAAAATGGCCTCGTCAGGAAAGGATTTTTCTCCAAGAGATTTATTTTACTATGCGAACGAGTTGTGTGATCACGGAAAAATGGAGCAAGCGATTGAGTACTATTTACGTTTTTTACAAACGAAGCAGGGATGGGTCGAGGATAATATCAGAGCGTGCAATAAATTAGCAGACTGCTACCATTCACTGGGGCTGAAGGAAAAAGAATTAAGCTGGGTGCTCCACACGCTCGTCTATGGACCGCCTAGAGCAGAAACCTGCTGCAGGCTGGGATACTCTTTTTTAGAAAAAAACGATTTTCAGAGTGCGGTCTATTGGTATGAAAAAGCAATAGAAAACAAAGGAGCAGAGAACCTGGCTTTTCAAAACCGCGCCTGCGCGACCTGGCTTCCCCACCTGCAATTAGCCGTCTGCTACGATAAACTCGGCCAGCATCAGCTTGCCTATCAGCATAATGAATCGGCATTACAATACCGTCCCCATGATTCAAGAATGCTAGCTAACAAAAAATATTTTGAAGATATCCTTCACCAGCAAGCTAGCTCCGGAGGTGAACAGCATGGAAAGCAATAAAAGGTCACTAGCTGAGTCTATGAAAGAGTATCAGCTAAAAGATAAAGAGTATTACAAAGGCATCAACTGGCAGCTATTTGATCTGATAGAACCGCATGCGAAAACCATTCTTGAAGTCGGATGTGCTGAAGGCTTGTTTGGCGCAGCTGTGAAGGAAAAAACGAATTGCTCCTATTACGGGATCGAGTCTTATCCACCAGCTGCCGATAAAGCAACACATTATATTGACGAAGTAATAACGGGAGACATTGAAACACTGAAGCTGCCTTTTCAAAAAAACACATTTGATCACATTATCTTCGGTGATGTTCTGGAGCACTTAATAGACCCGTGGGCAGTTTTAGGTAACATCAAGCCTTACGTAAAAGAAACAGGGAGTATCTTGGCAAGCATCCCGAATATCGGACATATCTCGATTTTCGAAAGTCTGCTGTCCGGCAAATGGACGTATATACAGGCAGGGCTGCTCGATAAAACACACTTCCGTTTTTTCACCTTGGAGGAAATGAAAAAGATGTTTCATGAAACAGGCTACAAGATCAGCCAAATCGAGCCTATTGTTTTTACGACTCATTATTATGAAAAAATGATCAGCAAACTTGCTTATGTCAGATCATGCATGGGAATTCACCATGCAGATCTTGAGGAGGAGGCCAGAGCCTATCAATATGTCATAAAGGCAGAGAAAAGATGAATCAGCATACAAACGCAAATTCAATTAGCTTCATTACATGTGTGAATGACGATACCCTTTATGATCTCTGTCTAAGACATATTCAGTCTCTTTCTGTACCGCCGCATATGAAGGTAAAATTAATCAATATCCGAGACGCAGACAGTATGGCGTCCGGCTACCAGGCGGCAATGGAGGACTCTGACTCAAAATATAAAGTGTATTTACATCAGGACACATTTATCATCAATCGTTCCTTTATTTATGATATTCTCCATGTCTTTCAGCACAATGATCAGCTTGGCATGATAGGCGTCATAGGAGGTGAAGAAGTGCCGCAAAGCGGGATTTGGTGGGAGGCTTCTAAAAAAGCCGGAAAAGTCATTGAATACCGCAGCACGTACAACTATTTATTGTTTGATGAAATTGATGAAACTGTGAAAGCAGTTCAAGCATTAGACGGTTTATTACTTGCGACTCAGTACGATGTTCCATGGCGAAAAGATATTTTTGACGGATGGCATTTATATGATACTTCTCAATGTTTTGAGTTCAGAAAAAAAGGATATATAGTGGGCATCCCTCATCAGAAAGAGCCTTGGGTCTTACATGCATGCGGCAATGAGTTTGATTCTGACAAGTATTCTTATTATCTTGGAAGGTTTATTGATGAATATTTATCCTAACAGTTAGAAAACGCATAAGGACCTAAGTCCTTATGCGTTTTGTGTTTATACATACCTCACACCATTTGCTGCCCGAGTATCTGCGTAAACTGTTGTTACATTTGACTGTGCTGTAATAATGACACTAACAGTATATGCGTTGTTACCCGTACTAGTTGCAGTATCAACGTAAGTCGTGGAAATTACAAAGCTTTGTGCCCCTGCGCCTGTTCCCGATCTAAAGAAAGGAACTTCTGTTAGCAATGTTCCATTTCTCCTTAGTCTGGTAGAACCACTAATCGTATAATTCGCTGTGGTGTTCGCAATAACATCTGCTGATAAGTCAATCTTTACTCTTTGACCACTTGTTATAGGAACTGTAAATGTGAGTATTGTTACTTCTGAATTCAATGGAGGATATAATTGCAGCTGTGTTGCCGTTTGGTCAAAGAAAACTTGTGAGGTTGGACCTGTTGATCCCGTTGCTCCTGTTGCTCCGGTTGGTCCAGTTGCTCCGGTTACTCCGGTCGCACCTGTTGCTCCAGTTGCTCCGGTTGATCCGGTTACTCCGGTTGGTCCAGGCACTCCCGTTGGTCCAGTCGCTCCCGTGGCTCCTGTTGCTCCGGTTTCTCCTGTTGGGCCTGTTGCTCCTGTTAACCCGGTTGCACCAGTGGCACCTGTTACCCCTGTTGGGCCGGTTACTCCAGTCGCACCGGTTACTCCCGTTGCTCCGGTGGCTCCTGTTGATCCGGTTTCTCCTGTTGGTCCTGTTGCTCCAGTCAATCCTGTTGGACCAGTTACACCAGTGGATCCTGTCGCTCCCGTTGGTCCAGTCGCTCCTGTGTCTCCCGTTGGACCTGTTGCGCCAGTTTCTCCTGTTGCACCAGTTGCTCCCGTTGGACCTGTTGCTCCTGTCAATCCTGTTGGTCCTGTTGGACCGGTTACTCCAGTCGCACCGGTTACTCCCGTTACTCCGGTGGCTCCAGTTGCTCCAGTTGCTCCGGTTTCTCCTGTTACTCCGGTCGCACCTGTTGCTCCAGTTACTCCCGTTGATCCGGTTACTCCCGTGGCTCCTGTTACTCCTGTTGATCCTGTTGGTCCTGTTGCTCCTGTTGGTCCTGTTGCTCCTGTTGATCCAGGCACTCCCGTTGGTCCAGTCGCTCCCGTGGCTCCTGTTACTCCTGTTGATCCTGTTACTCCGGTCGCTCCTGTCGCTCCGGTTTCTCCTGTTGCTCCGGTCGCTCCCGTTACTCCCGTTGCTCCTGTTGCTCCCGTGGCTCCTGTTGATCCGGTTGATCCTGTTACTCCAGTCGCTCCGGTTTCTCCGGTTTCTCCGGTGGCTCCTGTTGGACCGGTTACTCCTGTTGGTCCTGTTGCTCCAGTCAATCCTGTTGGACCAGTTACACCAGTGGATCCTGTCGCTCCCGTTGGTCCAGTCGCTCCTGTGTCTCCCGTTGGACCTGTTGCGCCAGTTTCTCCTGTTGCACCAGTTGCTCCCGTTGGACCTGTTGCTCCTGTCAATCCTGTTGGTCCTGTTGGACCGGTTACTCCAGTCGCACCGGTTACTCCCGTTACTCCGGTGGCTCCTGTTGCTCCTGTTGCTCCGGTTTCTCCTGTTACTCCGGTCGCACCTGTTGCTCCAGTTACTCCCGTTGATCCGGTTACTCCCGTGGCTCCTGTTACTCCTGTTGATCCTGTTGGACCGGTTACTCCGGTTGATCCGGTTGATCCGGTTACTCCGGTTACTCCGGTTGATCCTGTCGGGCCTGTTGCTCCTGTTAACCCGGTTGCACCAGTGGCACCTGTTACCCCTGTTGGGCCGGTTACTCCAGTCGCACCGGTTTCTCCCGTTGCTCCGGTGGCTCCTGTTGATCCGGTTTCTCCTGTTGGTCCTGTTGCTCCAGTCAATCCTGTTGGACCAGTTACACCAGTGGATCCTGTCGCTCCCGTTGGTCCAGTCGCTCCTGTGTCTCCCGTTGGTCCAGTCGCTCCTGTGTCTCCCGTTGGTCCAGTCGCTCCTGTGTCTCCCGTTGGACCTGTTGCGCCAGTTTCTCCTGTTGCACCAGTTGCTCCCGTTGGACCTGTTGCTCCTGTCAATCCTGTTGGTCCTGTTGGACCGGTTACTCCAGTCGCACCGGTTACTCCCGTTACTCCGGTGGCTCCAGTTGCTCCGGTTTCTCCTGTTACTCCGGTCGCACCTGTTGCTCCAGTTACTCCCGTTGATCCGGTTACTCCCGTGGCTCCTGTTACTCCTGTTGATCCTGTTGGTCCTGTTGCACCTGTTGGTCCTGTTGCTCCGGTTGGTCCAGTTGCTCCCGTGGCTCCTGTTACTCCTGTTGATCCTGTTACTCCGGTCGCTCCTGTCGCTCCGGTTTCTCCTGTTGCTCCGGTCGCTCCCGTTACTCCCGTTGATCCGGTTTCTCCTGTTGCTCCTGTCGCTCCAGTTGCACCTGTTTCTCCCGTTGGGCCTGTTGATCCTGTTACTCCCGTTGATCCGGTTACTCCCGTGGCTCCTGTTACTCCCGTTGCTCCTGTTGCTCCCGTTGCTCCTGTTGCTCCCGTGGCTCCTGTTGATCCGGTTGATCCTGTTACTCCAGTCGCTCCGGTTTCTCCGGTTTCTCCGGTGGCTCCTGTTGGACCGGTTACTCCCGTTGGACCTGTTTCTCCTGTTGGTCCTGTTGCTCCAGTCAATCCTGTTGGTCCTGTTGGACCAGTTACACCAGTGGATCCTGTTGCACCTGTTGGTCCGGTGGCTCCGGTTGCTCCAGTCAATCCTGTTGGTCCTGTTGGACCAGTTACACCAGTGGATCCTGTCGCTCCCGTTGGTCCAGTCGCTCCTGTGTCTCCCGTTGGACCTGTTGCGCCAGTTTCTCCTGTTGCACCAGTTGCTCCCGTTGGACCTGTTGCTCCTGTCAATCCTGTTGGTCCTGTTGGACCGGTTACTCCAGTCGCACCGGTTACTCCCGTTACTCCGGTTTCTCCTGTTACTCCGGTCGCACCTGTTGCTCCAGTTGCTCCGGTTGATCCGGTTACTCCCGTTGGACCTGTTGCTCCGGTTTCTCCTGTTGGTCCTGTTGCTCCGGTTTCTCCGGTTTCTCCAGTTGCTCCGGTTTCTCCTGTTGGTCCTGTTGCTCCGGTTGGTCCAGGCACTCCCGTTGGTCCAGTCGCTCCCGTGGCTCCTGTTGCTCCGGTTTCTCCTGTTGGTCCTGTTGCTCCAGTCAATCCTGTTGGACCAGTTACACCAGTGGATCCTGTCGCTCCCGTTGGTCCAGTCGCTCCTGTGTCTCCCGTTGGACCTGTTGCGCCAGTTTCTCCTGTTGCACCAGTTGCTCCCGTTGGACCTGTTGCTCCTGTCAATCCTGTTGGTCCTGTTGGACCGGTTACTCCAGTCGCACCGGTTACTCCCGTTACTCCGGTTTCTCCTGTTACTCCGGTCGCACCTGTTGCTCCAGTTGCTCCGGTTGATCCGGTTACTCCCGTTGGACCTGTTGCTCCGGTTTCTCCTGTTGGTCCTGTTGCTCCGGTTTCTCCGGTTTCTCCAGTTGCTCCGGTTTCTCCTGTTGGTCCTGTTGGACCAGTTACACCAGTGGATCCTGTTGCACCTGTTGGTCCGGTGGCTCCGGTTTCTCCTGTTACTCCCGTTGGTCCAGTTGCTCCTGTTACTCCAGTCGCTCCTGTTACTCCGGTGGATCCTGTTGGACCGGTTACTCCCGTTACTCCCGTTGGACCTGTTGCTCCGGTTGGTCCAGGCACTCCCGTTGGTCCAGTCGCTCCCGTGGCTCCTGTTACTCCTGTTGATCCTGTTGATCCTGTTACTCCGGTCGCTCCGGTTTCTCCTGTTGCTCCTGTCGCTCCAGTTACTCCCGTTGATCCGGTTACTCCCGTGGCTCCTGTTACTCCTGTTGATCCTGTTGGACCGGTTACTCCGGTTGCTCCGGTTGATCCGGTTACTCCGGTTACTCCTGTTGATCCTGTCGGGCCTGTTGCTCCTGTTAACCCGGTTGCACCAGTGGCACCTGTTACCCCTGTTGGGCCGGTTACTCCAGTCGCACCGGTTACTCCCGTTGCTCCGGTGGCTCCTGTTGCTCCGGTTTCTCCTGTTGCTCCGGTTTCTCCTGTTGGTCCTGTTGCTCCAGTCGCTCCTGTTGCTCCGGTGGATCCAGTTGCTCCGGTTTCTCCTGTTACTCCGGTCGCACCTGTTGCTCCAGTTACTCCCGTTGATCCGGTTACTCCCGTGGCTCCTGTTACTCCTGTTGATCCTGTTGGTCCTGTTGCACCTGTTGGTCCTGTTGCTCCGGTTGGTCCAGTTGCTCCCGTGGCTCCTGTTACTCCTGTTGATCCTGTTACTCCGGTCGCTCCTGTCGCTCCGGTTTCTCCTGTTGCTCCGGTCGCTCCCGTTACTCCCGTTGATCCGGTTTCTCCTGTTGCTCCTGTCGCTCCAGTTGCACCTGTTTCTCCCGTTGGGCCTGTTGATCCTGTTACTCCCGTTGATCCGGTTACTCCCGTGGCTCCTGTTACTCCCGTTGCTCCTGTTGCTCCCGTGGCTCCTGTTGATCCGGTTGATCCTGTTACTCCAGTCGCTCCGGTTTCTCCGGTTTCTCCGGTGGCTCCTGTTGGACCGGTTACTCCCGTTGGACCTGTTTCTCCTGTTGGTCCTGTTGCTCCAGTCAATCCTGTTGGTCCTGTTGGACCAGTTACACCAGTGGATCCTGTTGCACCTGTTGGTCCGGTGGCTCCGGTTGCTCCAGTTGATCCTGTTGCTCCAGTAGCTCCGGTTACTCCTGTTGCGCCAGTCACTCCTGTTGCTCCCGTTGCTCCAGTTTCTCCTGTTGGTCCTGTTGCTCCAGTCAATCCTGTTGCTCCTGTCGCTCCAGTTGCACCTGTTGATCCAGGCACTCCCGTTGGTCCAGTCGCTCCCGTGGCTCCTGTTACTCCTGTTGATCCTGTTGCTCCTGTCGCTCCAGTTGCACCTGTTTCTCCCGTTGGGCCTGTTGATCCTGTTACTCCCGTTGATCCGGTTACTCCCGTGGCTCCTGTTACTCCCGTTGCTCCTGTTGCTCCCGTGGCTCCTGTTGATCCGGTTGATCCTGTTACTCCAGTCGCTCCGGTTTCTCCGGTGGCTCCTGTTGGACCGGTTACTCCCGTTACTCCCGTTGGACCTGTTGGTCCTGTTGCTCCAGTCAATCCTGTTGGTCCTGTTGGACCAGTTACACCAGTGGATCCTGTTGCACCGGTGGCTCCTGTCGCTCCAGTTACTCCCGTTGATCCGGTTACTCCCGTGGCTCCTGTTGCTCCTGTTGCACCTGTTGCTCCGGTTGATCCGGTTGATCCGGTTGATCCGGTTGATCCGGTTACTCCGGTTACTCCTGTTGATCCTGTCGGGCCTGTTGCTCCTGTTAACCCGGTTGCACCAGTGGCACCTGTTACCCCTGTTGGGCCGGTTACTCCAGTCGCACCGGTTTCTCCCGTTGCTCCGGTGGCTCCTGTTGATCCGGTTTCTCCTGTTGGTCCTGTTGCTCCAGTCAATCCTGTTGGACCAGTTACACCAGTGGATCCTGTCGCTCCCGTTGGTCCAGTCGCTCCTGTGTCTCCCGTTGGACCTGTTGCGCCAGTTTCTCCTGTTGCACCAGTTGCTCCCGTTGGACCTGTTGCTCCTGTCAATCCTGTTGGTCCTGTTGGACCGGTTACTCCAGTCGCACCGGTTACTCCCGTTACTCCGGTGGCTCCTGTTGCTCCTGTTGCTCCGGTTACTCCTGTTGATCCTGTCGGGCCTGTTGCTCCTGTTAACCCGGTTGCACCAGTGGCACCTGTTACCCCTGTTGGGCCGGTTACTCCAGTCGCACCGGTTACTCCCGTTGCTCCGGTGGCTCCTGTTGCTCCGGTTTCTCCTGTTGGTCCTGTTGCTCCAGTCAATCCTGTTGGACCAGTTACACCAGTGGATCCTGTCGCTCCCGTTGGTCCAGTCGCTCCTGTGTCTCCCGTTGGACCTGTTGCGCCAGTTTCTCCTGTTGCACCAGTTGCTCCCGTTGGACCTGTTGCTCCTGTCAATCCTGTTGGTCCTGTTGGACCGGTTACTCCAGTCGCACCGGTTACTCCCGTTACTCCGGTGGCTCCTGTTGCTCCTGTTTCTCCGGTTTCTCCTGTTACTCCGGTCGCACCTGTTGCTCCAGTTGCTCCGGTTGATCCGGTTACTCCCGTTGGACCTGTTGCTCCGGTTTCTCCTGTTGGTCCTGTTGCTCCGGTTTCTCCGGTTTCTCCAGTTGCTCCGGTTTCTCCTGTTGGTCCTGTTGGACCAGTTACACCAGTGGATCCTGTTGCACCTGTTGGTCCGGTGGCTCCGGTTTCTCCTGTTACTCCCGTTGGTCCAGTTGCTCCTGTTACTCCAGTCGCTCCTGTTACTCCGGTGGATCCTGTTGGACCGGTTACTCCCGTTACTCCCGTTGGACCTGTTGCTCCGGTTTCTCCTGTTGGTCCTGTTGCTCCGGTTGGTCCAGGCACTCCCGTTGGTCCAGTCGCTCCCGTGGCTCCTGTTGCTCCGGTTTCTCCTGTTGGTCCTGTTGCTCCAGTCAATCCTGTTGGACCAGTTACACCAGTGGATCCTGTCGCTCCCGTTGGTCCAGTCGCTCCTGTGTCTCCCGTTGGACCTGTTGCGCCAGTTTCTCCTGTTGCACCAGTTGCTCCCGTTGGACCTGTTGCTCCTGTCAATCCTGTTGGTCCTGTTGGACCGGTTACTCCCGTTACTCCGGTGGCTCCAGTTGCTCCTGTTGCTCCGGTTTCTCCTGTTACTCCGGTCGCACCTGTTGCTCCAGTTGCTCCGGTTTCTCCTGTTACTCCGGTCGCACCTGTTGCTCCAGTTGCTCCAGTTGCTCCGGTTTCTCCTGTTACTCCGGTCGCACCTGTTGCTCCAGTTGCTCCTGTTGCTCCGGTTTCTCCTGTTACTCCGGTCGCACCTGTTGCTCCAGTTGCTCCGGTTGATCCGGTTACTCCCGTTGGACCTGTTGCTCCGGTTTCTCCTGTTGGTCCTGTTGCTCCGGTTTCTCCGGTTTCTCCAGTTGCTCCGGTTTCTCCTGTTGGTCCTGTTGCTCCGGTTGGTCCAGGCACTCCCGTTGGTCCAGTCGCTCCCGTGGCTCCTGTTGCTCCGGTTTCTCCTGTTGGTCCTGTTGCTCCAGTCAATCCTGTTGGACCAGTTACACCAGTGGATCCTGTCGCTCCCGTTGGTCCAGTCGCTCCTGTGTCTCCCGTTGGACCTGTTGCGCCAGTTTCTCCTGTTGCACCAGTTGCTCCCGTTGGACCTGTTGCTCCTGTCAATCCTGTTGGTCCTGTTGGACCGGTTACTCCCGTTACTCCGGTGGCTCCAGTTGCTCCTGTTGCTCCGGTTTCTCCTGTTACTCCGGTCGCACCTGTTGCTCCAGTTGCTCCGGTTTCTCCTGTTACTCCGGTCGCACCTGTTGCTCCAGTTGCTCCAGTTGCTCCGGTTTCTCCTGTTACTCCGGTCGCACCTGTTGCTCCAGTTGCTCCTGTTGCTCCGGTTTCTCCTGTTACTCCGGTCGCACCTGTTGCTCCAGTTGCTCCGGTTGATCCGGTTACTCCCGTTGGACCTGTTGCTCCGGTTTCTCCTGTTGGTCCTGTTGCTCCGGTTTCTCCGGTTTCTCCAGTTGCTCCGGTTTCTCCTGTTGGTCCTGTTGCTCCGGTTGGTCCAGGCACTCCCGTTGGTCCAGTCGCTCCCGTGGCTCCTGTTGCTCCGGTTTCTCCTGTTGGTCCTGTTGCTCCAGTCAATCCTGTTGGACCAGTTACACCAGTGGATCCTGTCGCTCCCGTTGGTCCAGTCGCTCCTGTGTCTCCCGTTGGACCTGTTGCGCCAGTTTCTCCTGTTGCACCAGTTGCTCCCGTTGGACCTGTTGCTCCTGTCAATCCTGTTGGTCCTGTTGGACCGGTTACTCCCGTTACTCCGGTGGCTCCAGTTGCTCCTGTTGCTCCGGTTTCTCCTGTTACTCCGGTCGCACCTGTTGCTCCAGTTGCTCCGGTTTCTCCTGTTACTCCGGTCGCACCTGTTGCTCCAGTTGCTCCAGTTGCTCCGGTTTCTCCTGTTACTCCGGTCGCACCTGTTGCTCCAGTTGCTCCAGTTTCTCCTGTTGGTCCAGTTTCTCCTGTTGGTCCTGTTACTCCGGTTGATCCCGTTGCACCTGTTGGTCCAGTCGGTCCAATTCCCCCAGCAGACTCTATTAAAGAAACACCATCAATTAGAACAGACCCAAAAGTAGTTTTACTTATTACCACTACTGCGTTTACTGCTTCAGCGGGGGTTTCAATTGTTCTATATATTTCATTCCATGTATTAAATGAGACATTTGGCAAATTTCCGGAAGCAATGATAATTTCCTGTCCGCCTTCAATCTCTTCGCCTTCACTGTTAACAAATAAAATTTGTATAGTTACTTTGGGACTTGAATTGTTTCCAATTCTCCCAAGCGAAACGATGAATATCAGAGATTGTCCAGAAACGACAGGCACGATCTGCCCTAAAAAAGCATACGGCTGGTTACTGAAAAACTGTGCGGAATATCTTCCAGAATGGGCAAAAGTATTAATAACGGACGTATTTGCAGAAGCCCAGCCCGTCAGATTGCCTGTTTCAAAACCTCCATTTACAATCACATCATTCACTCAACTTCATTCCCTGCCTTTTTGAATAGTTCCAGCTATTATATGCAGGAAAAATGCCATCGGTCTTTCACTTCGCTAGCTGAAATAAAAAAAGATGAATGCCCCAAATCACTTTTTCTCCCAGACACTGTAAAGACCGGTACATGGAACCTGAAAAGAAGAAGCAGTAAATTAGCTTCTTAGACGGCCGAGAGAATGAAGTTTGGACTTGATTTAAAGACAGAAAAAGCTTTTCGGGAATTTGCAATGCGATTGAGGATTTCACATATCCTAGATTGAGAAGCGGACGCTAATGAAGAAGTTTTATCAGACTAAGAAAGAGCAACTCAAAGTCAAAAAAACGTTTTATAAAAGCTGCTGGCAAGGGTACCAACAGCTTAGCTACTATTATCACAAGATTGCTATTTTATTTATTTAATTAAAGTTGCGCCTAACAAATCTTTGCTTGTCCCATTTCTTATATATTGGTGACTAGGAGATATCATAGTTCTTTCCCCTATTAAACGGGACATTAAGGTTTTCTCTCTGGATTATCAAATGGATATAATTTTAAGTATAGACATAGTTATCACTAAACCTGAAAACAAATACTTAAACATTCATTTGGATTTTTAAATCTTTTGCAAGCGTTTTGGAGCCCAATAGCCCTTTTAAATATTTCAATTCCTTTGACCAATTCACTTTTTTATCTTCTTAAGATATTTATTCAACTCTTTCATCGTTTTCTTTTGTTCAGACATATGAATTTTGATTTTTTTGTGTAATCGTTAGCCAGCTCATGTTTTAAAAATGACTCTTCTATGTAAGTATCTTACATCTTTTCATCTACAAGTTTTGCAGAAATGATGCTTAAGAAAGCAATTTCCATGTCAATCCGATCGATACATTGATCTGTAATGCCGGCATGATCATGATAAAATGCTTTAATGTTGTCTGCACCCTTCCCGGAAAACTCGCTGTCACCCAAGTCAGCTAATTCTTAAACGCTTTTCTTAGCTTCATCAGTTGATTGAAAGCTCTTTGCGGCCTTCTTTTTTATTTCTCGAATTGTTTGTCATTGAGCAAAAATATTAGCGTCTCTTCAATTTCTTTTTCTAAGTCATTATTATTTAAATCGAATAATGTTCCATAACCCGTCCCTTTATATCCACCGTAGTAATACCACAAATCCATTGTCAAACAGTCTAATTCTTCATCACAGACTATTGCAGGTTGATAGTAATTAATTGCTATTTGTGAACGGTATTCTTTTTCAAAACATCTCTCAGCTGTAAAATCATTTAGCACATCTCCATCTATGTCTCTACAAATTTTGATGCTAAGGTTTGGTTTACCCTGTGCTTCAAAAACATCTATATACTTATTCTGCAGCTTTTTCGATACTACTTCCCCCTGGCTCTCCAACTCAAATATCATTTGTTTTAATTCTAGATTAAAATCCTTTTCTGGAATCTGTATATAATCTTCATCGCTTGGGCTTTGATTTTTCTGTTTCTTGAGTAATTGACTTAAAGCTTTCCACACAGTGTTGTCCTCCTATGATAGCTTCTTTAGACGTGCCTCTATGAAAATGGTCATTTAGTGATCAGCTTCACGGAATGCCTCAGCAAATGTTTCAATTCCGGTATCCTAGAAACATGGCGTTCGATAATCATGCCCACGGAAGTCCCAGCTGTGTGGACCAGTTGCAACATTCTGCGATTCATTACCGACCTTGTCAAAGGGATGCTAAATAAAAAAAGAACCTTTTTTACCATTGGCTTACTTTTGAAAATTTATAAATTAGTATTATATTGAACAGTGTTGGTATGATGTATACAAGACCAGTTCCAAGTAGACCTATTACTGAACTAGAAATTAATAAAATGCTGAAGATTGGTTTATTATTTGTCTGGATTGAAGCAAGCATGGTTATAATTCCCGCCAAAGCACCTAAAAACCATAAATTCCCCAAAGTGTAAGAGTCATCCAAAACCGCAAATAGTTGAGCCAGTACAGAAAAAACCGCTCCTAATCCCCCGGAGAAGATAGTCAATTTTTTCATAGAAATCTCCTTTTTGAAAATTGATTTAGATTTCAACGCAATTATGGATTTATTAGGTTATGATGTCAATGATAAACATCTGCTTCACTCATCTTATTATTGCTGGTAGAAGTATTGAACAATGAAATCATCACAGAATTTGTCGAATTATTTATGCGTATTGCTTTCCTTAAGTATAGAATTATTTTTCTAATTGAAAATTTAGTACATAGACTTATTAGTGACATAGATAAAAGTGACCCTGCTTTTTAGCAGTGCCGCTCCATAATTTATTACCTATTAACATAAAAAATCCCTTGACACCAATAGTGCCAAGGGATTGAAAGATTAATACTGAGACATATACTGTTCGCGTTCTAAAGGATGTACTTGCGTGCGGAACATGATTCTTTAGATAATATACATAATGTATAACAATGAAAACCCTTATTTATCACGCGTTTCAGTAAGTTCATTCGTATAAAATTGTAATACAGTATGTATGATTAGTTATATTTTTCGGTCAAATTTTGGTCTTGATTTTGGTCATAAACTTAGAATATATCTTAACTTTAGTGACCATCAGATCAATTGTTCCTCTAGGATTTAGAATACAACCCATTTATAACTAAATCCTGTTACGTCAGGCTTTTTGCAAGGCATCATTATATGTCTATTTGAACTGGTTTGCAATGGTTTATAAAAAAGTGTGGGCAAACCGTTGGCAATATGGGCTTTTCTCTTCTGTTATAATTAATGTATGAACTTGATAAGGGAGTAACCATTTTGAGTCTTTACAAAGCCGCGGATTTTTATATACTTTAGCACGCATCTTGGGTAATGTACAAGCCGTAATAAAAGGAACGCTCGGGAAAAGAATTGCTCGCCGTGCTGCTGGTAAAGCCACTAACAAATTAATGAGAAAAATTATTAAGTAGGCTTGTAACATGAATGATTTTGAACGTAAGTTATATCGGATCATATCGTTAACATGCGTTTATATGGAAAGAACCCGACTTTGCCAGAATTAAAAAGAAAGACCGGGAAAAGTGAACAGGAAATAAGTGAGACAACAAAAAGCTTAATTCGTAAAGGTGCTCTTTCTTGGGATAAAGAAAAGAAATTATGGATTATTTAAAGCCCGCCTTATGAGACGGGCTTTTCGGGCGAGGTTATTACCTTTACACTTTCTTAACGCCTCCGTAAACACTTCCTTTTGCAGTAGACCCTATAAACGCCTCAACAAGAGCTGAGTTTAAAACGATGCCGGCCCATTTAAAACCTACAATGGATTCAACATATATACGTGAATAAACCTCTCTATAGGCATATCCTCCATGGCTGGCGTCCCGGTCTTGTCCTAATACCCTAGGAGAGATTGCCAAAGCTGTCCCCATCGGGTGGCGCTGATAGTCGCCATCTTTATAAGTAGCCCAAACTTTTTTGCCGTCATATTTAAATCTTCCTTCGGCCCAAAGTGTGAAGAGCTTCGGTCCACCAAGTCCATAAGCAATACCAGTGGTCCTTTCTGTTTTTGTAGTGCCTTGGACGCTTGCATCAGAGTCTGGAGAGTCAGTTAAAGTTTTTTGCTCAAGTATCTGGATATCCCCCAGATCACCTAGATAAACCTTAACCGTACTGTTTTGTGTTTCAAAAGTAAGCACATCCCCATAGGATTTGCTTTTTTCTTGTTCAGCCATAAAGCTGTTCATATTGAAAGCTTTACCGTTGAATTTTTCTAGTTCTGATTTCATTTCTGGGAAAACATCATAAAGCGATATGTCTGGATTGCTAAATGCTTTAGGTGCTGGATTGTTTTTGTAGTGATTCGTAATTACTTTTTCGATTTTTTCCAAAGAAGAGTTTTTGGGTAGATTTTCTAGGCTAGACTTCAACAAAGGAACTGTTTTTTCAACGTAATTTCTAATGTCAGTAATATCTTGCTGTGACTTTTGTTTAGGTGCTGCGCTCGCTGCTTCACCGAAGATACTAAATACCAAAGAGAAAGTCAGGCAAAAAAGCAATATCTTTTTCACGATAATCTCCTCCTATTTATCAGTCACCTCGCCCTCTTATATACATTTCTTTACAATTTTACTTTTTCCTCCCACTGTTTTTTCGGGTATAATGATATATCAGATAAACAATCAGAAAGACTAATGCAGCTACGGCAATATAGTATAACGGCATCGCCAAAAATGGAGCAAAATTTGCTATGACCGCCAATATAATGATGGCTATTCCGTACAAACTTATAAAGCGAAGTAAAGCCATATTATCCCCCCTTACTATTTCCATCATTGTAACAAAAAAAGTCAGCTACTAAAGGGCTATTTTTGATACGTAATGTCACAATTAGCAAGGGAGGATTATTATATTATTTTAGTAGTGCTTCAAGTTTTGCTTTCGTTTTCGGACCATAAATGCCGTCAGCAGTCAGACTGTTTACTGGCTGGAAACGTTTGACTGCATTTGCTGTTTTCGGGACATACACGCCATCAATACCGTTATTCTTCGCCCCTTTTATCCAGGTAGAAATAAAGCGCAGCCAGCGCTTTTTGAATCTGCCTTACGTCATCCCCTTTGAGCTCCCAGCAAAGGCCCTTTCGTATGTTTAAACTGAGCCATCCAGTATAGGAACCGGCGGGCTTTTTCATCATCAAACACATAAGGAAACTCCCTTGTGCCTTCCCGACTCACATCATTTAAAAAACGCTCGCAGGCCCAAATGTGTTTTTCACACGCCACAATCTCACCCGATATCACATCGCGCGAGTAATCAATGAGAAACTGTTTGATTGTCTTCATATGTTTTTAAACTCCTTTTCGGCAGCCGTCTTTTCCCACTCCTCCTGGGTACGAGTGATAGCAATTTTTGCCCGAGCAGACGGTGTAAGGCCAAAGTCATTCGCTGCTGATTTCATTTGATCAAAATAATTCTTTTGTCGCTTTAATAAAGGATGCTCTTCACCAACAAGCTTTATTGGGCTGCCGTCTTCGTCTTTTCCTTCCGTATGGACCATGATCCCGTCTTCTTCAATAATTTTAGAAATTGATACATACTGCGAATAGGCATTACAATAGGCAGCCAACATGCTGATGTCCGCTTCCGTGATGATTTCAACTTCTGTTAATAGAGCAGCAACCCGTTTGAATTCTTTTTTCCCGACCTTATCCAACCACGTTGGCGGTTTTATATTATCGGATCGCATTTTCATTTTCTTCTCGTGCTCAGCCCGGGCGGCCAGCTCTTCCGTATTCTTTTTATTTGGGTTGCCCTGTATCAATTGAAGCGTCGCGGATTTTGCAGGCCTCGGCATGTTCTCACCTCATTTCACATCAAAAAAATCGCATTTTTTGCTTGTTTTTTTCACCAATCGTGATACGATGGAATTAACAACAAAACCAGTCGTACCAAGCCCTCTCGGCAATTTCGCCGGGAGGGTATTTTGTTTTTCCGGAACTTTGAAAAGCGGTGTTTGTTTGCAGAAGAGGGGGCGCCGTTCTCTAAACGTTGCCTTTCCAGAGATTTGGATAGGGGGGAGGGTCACTTGCCCTTACCGCCATGAACCTTGTTGTGACAGGCATTACACAGGCTTACAAGGTTGTCCAAGTCTAATCTTTTCGCCCAATCTTCTTTTACTTCCACAATATGATGCACCATGTCAGCCGGTGTGAAGCAATGATCTTTCAAACAATGCTGACAGAGATAATTGTCTCGTATCAAAGCAAGTTGTCTTGTTCGTTTCCAATCTGTTGATTTATAAAAACTTGTTATTGTTTTGTTTCTTGAATGTTTGTTGTAATGTTTGGTTTCTTCTTGTTGCTGTGTCTTGTGTGCGTCACAGTATCGGCTACGGGTGAGGCTAGGGCACCCAGGGGCGGCGCATATTCTTAATGACCTTGGAGGCATGAAAATTCATCCTTTATTTTAACAAAGAGTTGAGCTCTTTGAATGGTTTTATATTCATTTATTTGCTTAAGTGCAAAATATTTGTGTCACAATAATTTGACACGTGTCTTAAGGCAAATAAACCTTCTTACAATATAAAAAAGCACCTGTAGGTGCTTTTAACTACTAACTATTTAAATAGTTTTGCTATCCTTTTCGAACTGTTCTAATTGTTTTAAGAATTGTTCATCATTTACAGCTGAATGTAATTTCTCTTGTGCTCTTTCCACCACATCTACATAGGTATTTCTTTGTTCTATTGCACGTTTCATTGAAGTTTTCATTTTTCTAAATTTCAAGGGATTAGCAAAACGATTTATAGGACGCACAGATTTATCGAATTCTTTAAGATGTTGATTACTAAAACTTTGGCTTAAATCCAATTTAACATAATAAAATCCACCAGAAAAATCCTGTGAGAAAATAAATCCTGTTAAGTTCTTAAAGTCTAAAATTCCACCTTCAGTAAAATTAAATCGAATTTCTCTTTCTTCATCAGTTTCAATTGTTACTTCAGGTTTCGATAAATAATTAGTTACTTCAGAACCATCCTTATATTCTAGAATCAGATAAGTTTTTACAGCTATACCTTTTCCAAAATTCTTAATGTGAAAAACTAAGGAATCCCCTTTATCTCTTGTTGAAGAATATTTTGTGCTTTTCACTATAATTCTGGGTGTATTAGTAGCAAGATACGTTTTTCTTGCATATAACACCGTACAAAGTGAGAGTATAACCAAGCCAAAGTTTTTTATTCCATCTAGAAAAGATACTAACAACGTACTATCTCCTTTCGTTCCACAAAAACATCTTTTCTTATTATCTATGAAATTAAAGAATAACAAAACATTTTGCAAAATTTGTCGAACGATTTACCAGAAACAGTTTACAGAGAATATAAAAAAGCACCTCGAGTTACGAAGTGCTACTTTCAATATGGCTGTTCAATTTTTTAATTATTGCGTCTATATCATCGCAGATTTCGTGCAAGTCTTCTAAAACCTTATAATAAATCACATCACTTATTTCATTTTTCTTCTCCAATATATAGATACGATCAAACCATATTACAATTAATTGAATTTCATTATGTGATAAATCAACTTTATCTAGAAAAGACAGATAGCTTGTCCACTGGTCATCGTAAATTATTTTGCCAAAGGCAACATATTCTATTGATGACCTTGAATATTCTTCTAAATTCTCCTTACTAAAAACATCATGCGTATATTTCAATAATCTAGAAATCCTTCTTTTTGCACCTTTGTATTCATTCTTTTGATTTTGCAGCCCGATAAAATACGGACCCATACTACCAAGCAATGCTCCAATCATTGCTGAAAGAATGTTAGAGAATGGTGCTAATCTTGTATTAAAAATAATCAATGACGCCACTATGCATAAAATTAAAGCAATAACTGTTAGTGGATAAGCATGTTTTCTCATAAACAGCATCATCGAATCACCTCCCACCAAAATTATCGGCTAAGGAGAGTGACAAAGGAACTTTTTGCAGAATTTGTCGAACGATTTTCTTTAAGTCACATATTTATTCTTTCTAAACTGCCACCGCACTCAAGCAGTTAACCGCCAATAGTCTATCCTGAGATTTACCGGAAGCAGTTTACAGAGAATATAAAAAAGCACCCATAAATAATAGGTGCTTCTTTTAATTATGAATTAATTTTCTTCATTTCTTTCTTTATTTCTAAAATAAGATCTAAGTCTGTAAAAGAACTATACACTAAATAATCTAAGTACTGTTCTTTACCTGTTTTAAGAAAAGTATAATAGCCTTCTAAAAGTGTTCTAAAATACTCATTAACACTAGCATTTGAAGGTTTTTTCCCAACATAACCATTACCAGCTGCAAATGACTCCAACCTAACAGCTATATCAAATTGCTTAAGGTTTTCAAAAGGAATCAATTTTAATTGTGGTTCTTTTGTTAGGATTAGACATGTATTATAGCTGTCATTGCCCTGTGATAATAACTCCTGTATTTTTTCTTTCGATATAAATTCTAATTCTTGGTAAGGTGTTATTTTATTCTCTAAGAAATCTATTGATTGTTTAATTCGATAATCTGGACTTATTTCTCTAAAATGATATAGCATCTTAAGAAATTCTTCTCTATCAATTTCATTTAAAAATAATTGACGGCTACCGAAAATAGTTCTCGAAAAGCTCGATTCGCTTATTAACTGTCCCTTTAAAGAAAAAATTTCTTTAGGTGTTAATGGACAATTAAAAAATATTCGTTCCCCTTCATGTGTGGCGAGAAACAAGTCAAGAGCCTTTTCCTGATCTGCTGTTAAATCAATTTTGTTTAAGAAGCCGTCTATTGCAACCAAATCATGTTTCTGAGTGTCTATGTAATAGTATGAATCATTAATTATATCTTCGAACTTAATAATTTTAGTTTTAAGTTTATTAGCGTTTAGCGCCGTTAGAAAATCTTCCATTAACCTAGAAGAACTTTCCGACTTTGTACTAAATAAAATAATTCTTTCTGGTTTCTTTTCAATAACAAGATTCTCTAGAAAATTTAATTGTTCTTTCATTATCTTTATTCTTCTTAATCCCAACAAACATGTTTTAATATCCTACTTTCTTTTATTGGTTTCCAAGACTAAAGGTTTATGCTCCTAGAGAAATAATACTCTTTTTTCAAAAAATATGCAATTTTCTATAACTATTATTTGCATCTCACAATACTCCGAGAGGAAGCCAAGTATAGCAAGATCGCACAATGAAACACGATAATACTATTCTCCCGATACGGACGCCTCAGACTAGCTGCTATCCAGGCTCAGAATGTTCCTCTCGTTTTGGCTCCATTCCTCAACACCTTTGTTCCGTATCCGAATTCGGTCTTGATAAGGGAAAGACGCATCTCCCGTGTATTTCGATAAGTTTTATTTATCGTATTTCGTTGATAGGTTAAGTTTATCGGGATTTCAAACATAAATAGTCCCCCTTTTTGTCCCCTAAAATGTCCCCTGTTTTATCGGGAATTTGTCGATAAAAAAAGCACTCAGATAATTCCGAGTGCTGTGGTAATACGTAAAATGGCACGCTGTTTTATTTCATAATAGGTGTCCTTCTTCATGCCGAGTTCCATATAGATATGAATGTCTTTTATTTGGCTGGCTGTTAAGTATTTTTTCTCAATGATCATCCGTTCTTCATCGTCCAGGCTGTTTTCTAACGCCCTTTCCATCTGTTTGACCTTCAATTCATTTAATATGAAAGAATCTCTGATAGAAGGAAACGGGCTGATGCCAGCGTCAACCGATTCCTTTTTATTCTCAAGCTGTACTTTCAAAGCACGATAATCTTTGAGTTCTTTGATCACGATTTTACGGACTGCCTTCAAATCCACAGGATGAAGGAATGAAAGTTGTTCTGTCACACCCGTCCTCCTTTCCTCTATTTTTCTTGTTCCCATTTTTGTATTCGGCTTTCTGCAATCTCCATCCAGATGAATGGAGCAATAAGAATGACGATTCCTATAATTAGATATATCATGATTACCTCCATATTAGTTCTGTTCCATCGTTTTTTTAAGTTTTATCTTCCATAAGTTTCTTTCTGAATCCATCATTTTCTGCACAACACTCTTCCCCAACTCGTTAAATTTCTGTATTATAAAATATGGTTATTAAAGGAGGATTTGAAAATGAATACTGATAATGTTATTTTGCGTGTGCACAATCTGGTTGAACAAGCATATAAAGAAGCTGGTGGTTCCTCTTTAGCCTCTTACAAAGAAACTTGGGCAAATGTATTTGAAGTAGATGAAAATGATACATCTTCATTATTATCTTCACTTTCATTACTTTTTGAATCGTTGAGAACAATCAGATCAATTATTGAATCTCATCCAAGTTTGAACGATGAAAAAAATATGGAATTTTTAAACCAAATTGAATTAGGGGTTTATCATGTTAATTTAAAAGATGGAACAATGAGCGAGTTTTATAAATATATAAAAGCCGAGACGCTTACAGCATTCTATTATATTGGTAAAACTCTATCTCTACTTAATGAGTTTTCGGCAAATGAACTTGACTCTGAAGAAATCAATTCCCTCATTTCAGAAATTGAAGAGTTAACGCATAGTTTTAGTATTTCTACTCTCCCTGATAAGATCAAACTTATTGCAATAAACAAATTAAATTTAATTAGAGAAGCTTTAACACAATATGCAATTACCGGACCAAAAGGTATTGAAGATATCCTTGAACAAACAATTGGATCAGTATGCTTAAATGCGGATTCTTTCATACCTGAATCAAACTCTCCTGAAGTTAAAGGTTTCTTTAAATTTATTAGTGAATTATCTCAACTATTAGGCGTTGGAAATTCCGCAGCTCAATTCATTGAACATATAACTAAATTTTTACCACCAGTAAAGTAAGGAAGAAATGACCTCCTTACTTTTTTTTCATTTCACCCTCTGAAACCGCTGCTCTCTGCTTACATCATCAATATTCATTTGATAGTCAGCCTCCCGTACGGCAGCAGCAAATGATTCAATCCCTTTTTCCCAAAGACCGTGACGCTCAATGATTTCCGAAAACTCCTCAACGTCATGTTCGCGAATTCCCCAGCTGTCTGGATCAGTGGCAGCGCCGTATACAGTCACCCATTTACTTTGGTCTTTCGGGTCTGGCTCTTCCCATTCTTCTCGAGTAAAATGGCAAAGCTCATGATCTACCAGGGCTGCGCGCTGTTCCTCCGGCATCGTCTTCCATGCAGCCTTATTGATAAACACGAATAGCATGTAATCCGTCATATGTCGTTCAAACGCTGTGCATTTTTTCGCCTTTCCTGCCCATTTGCTGTTACCCTCACGGAGATAAAAACCTATTTGCTGTTTAGCGTTTTTTAAATGTGGACGATGCGCTTTTAGCAAGCTGCCGTACTTCTCACGATTCTAGAGATCTATAATGCTTTTGTACGAATACTAGATAAAGCTGGTCTAGATTCATGCCCTTCGTTGACACACATGCTGTTTTGCTCCTTGAGTCAGGTGCTTCAATGAAATATGTAGAAGAACTGCTGGGTCATAAAAGTATTCAAGTTACGTCAGATATTTACTCACATATCAGCAAAAAGATTGATAGGGATTCAATGAATAAGTACGAAGATTATATCTCCACAATTATGGAGTAATTTTTTATTGTTTTTTTGTGGGTGTTTTGTGGGCGCTCTATGATTTATATTAAGTTATCAAAATTGTTAACCAATCAAAAAATCCCCTGACACCACTAGTGCCAAGGGATTGAGAGATTAATACTGAGACATATACTGTTCGCGCTCCCAAGGATGAACTTGTGTGCGGAACATATCCCATTCGATTTCTTTTGCTTCGATGAAGTGTTCGAATAGGTGCTCGCCCAGCGCTTTGACCATGACTTCGTTTGATTTGAATTCTTCTAGCGCTTCCGCAAGTGTTGCTGGAAGGTCAACGATTCCGTTTTCCATGCGCTCTTCTTTGCTCATCACATAGATGTTGCGGTCGATTGGAGCCGGCGCTTCCAGTTTGTTTTTGATTCCGTCTAATCCTGCAGCAAGCAATACGCTAAGTGCAAGGTATGGGTTTGCAGCTGGGTCTACGCTGCGTACTTCAACACGTGTGCTGATGCCGCGAGAAGCCGGGATACGGATAAGCGGGCTTCTGTTTTGCGCGCTCCATGCTACATAACAAGGTGCTTCATAGCCAGGAACAAGACGTTTGTAAGAGTTTACTGTCGGGTTTGTTACTGCTGTAAAGCTTGTTGCGTGCTTCACGATACCTGCAATAAAGTGTTTCGCTGTTTCACTTAACTGAAGGTCTGCGTTTTCGTCAAAGAATGCGTTAACACCATTTTTGAAGAGTGATAGATTGCAGTGCATACCTGAACCGTTCACACCGAACAATGGTTTTGGCATAAATGTCGCATGCAGGCCGTGTTTGCGGGCAATTGTTTTGACAACTAGTTTAAATGTTTGGATGTCATCACAAGAGCGGACTGCTCCAGCATATTTAAAGTCGATTTCGTGCTGACCAGGTGCTACTTCGTGGTGAGACGCTTCGATTTCAAAGCCCATCTCTTCAAGCTCAAGTACGATATCGCGGCGGCAGTTTTCTCCTAAATCCGTTGGAGCTAAGTCGAAATATCCGCCTTTGTCGTTTAGTTCAAGCGTTGGCTCGCCTTTTTCGTCCAATTTGAATAAGAAGAATTCTGGCTCAGGTCCAAGGTTAAAATCACTGAATCCGAGGTCTTCCATTTCTTTCAGAATCCGTTTTAAGTTGTTT
Organism: Bacillus sp. FSL L8-0358; assembly: GCF_038593095.1. NCBI lineage: Bacteria > Bacillati > Bacillota > Bacilli > Caryophanales > Bacillaceae > Bacillus > Bacillus sp. FSL L8-0358. The sequence continues at coordinate 1,869,810 of NZ_CP151962.1, read as the reverse complement.
CGCGGGTCACCTTCAAAAGGTGTGCCATCCGGATTGTAAATATCACAGATGAAACGTGCTACTTTACCTTTTTCAGCTGTCCATGGGAAGATAACAAATGTATTTAGATCTGGATACAGGTACATGTCTGACTCTTCAATACGAACGAATCCCTCAATAGAAGAACCGTCAAACATGACTTTATTATCAAGCGCTTTTCCAAGCTGGCTTACAGGAATCTCAACATTCTTGATTGTTCCAAGAATGTCAGTAAATTGAAGACGGATATACTTCACGTTTTCTTCTTTTACTAATTTTTCGATATCTTCTCTAGTGTACTTTGCCATTTGGTAAAATTCCTCCTCTTAAAAGGTAAATGTATATAGCAAAACAGTTGCTAACGGATTAATGAAAGAAGCGGGACATGTCGCCTTGACGGAATGTATTCCCTCTTTGAAAACGGCCGGCTTGCATGAGCTCGTTTTTCAGGAGCTGTCTCAGTTCGTCATCGGACAGATCATGTTTCATTGGTTTTTTCGTCTTCTCGCTTTGTTTTTGTTCTGGCTCGGCTTCGGCTTTCGCCAGAATCTGTTTAATTCCTGCCATGTTTACACCTTGTTCTATCAGGTGCTTGATTTCTAACAGTTTATCTACATCATGAAATGAAAATAATCGTCTATTCCCTTCACTTCTGGCTGGAAATATCAGTCCATTTTCCTCATAATATCGAATTTGTCTTGCTGATAACTCAGTTAACTGCATGACAATTCCTATTGGAAATAAAGGCATTGAGCGGCGAATATTATCACTCATCTCAATTTCCTCCTTTTCTTAACTTAGTTTCATTATAGGTGATGTTATATTTTGTGTCAATACGATGTAAGGATTCTTAACATCAAATACAGAGAAATTTTTAAAAAATTTAAATTAATTGCTTTTCCATCAATGAATCCACTGCACTGCATATGGCATTCTTCACATGCGAATAGGTTAATCCTCCCTGAACATACGCTACATACGGCGGGCGGATAGGGCCATCAGCTGATAATTCGATGCTTGCTCCTTGAATAAACGTGCCTGCTGCCATAATGACATCATCCTCGTATCCTGGCATGTAGGCTGGATAAGGCGTCACATGAGCATTGATTGGCGATGCATATTGAATAGCCTGGCAAAAAGCAATCATCTTTTCTCTGTCTGAAAACTCAACGGATTGTATTAAATCCGTTCTTTTCGCATCCCATTTCGGGTTTGAAGTGAAGCCGAGTTTTTCAAGGAATCTCGCTGTAAATACCGCTCCCTTTAAGCTTTGAGACACAACGTGAGGCGCCAAAAAGAAGCCTTGGTACATTTCTTGAAGCGAGTAAAGAGATGCCCCTGCTTCTCTGCCGATGCCAGGTGACGTCATACGGTATGAGCAAGCTTCAATCCATTTCGCTTTTCCGACGAGGTAGCCGCCTGTTTTCGCAAGGCCGCCGCCCGGATTTTTAATGAGAGAACCCGCCATCAGATCGGCTCCGACATGGCAAGGCTCAAGCTCTTCCACAAATTCTCCGTAACAGTTGTCCACAAAGACGATCAGGTTTTCATTGATTTCTTTTACAAAACGGATCATTTCTTTTATTTCACTAATTAAGAAAGAAGGGCGATTCGCATATCCTTTTGAGCGCTGAATGCCGATTACTTTGGTCTTCGGATTGATCGCATCGGCGACTGCATCATAGTCTATCTTTCCGTCTTTCGTCAGATCAACCGCATTATAGCCGATTTGAAAATCCTTTAACGATCCAGCGTTTTCTCCACCCCTGACGCCCACAATTTCCTCTAGCGTATCATACGGCTTGCCCGTGATATAAAGGAGCTCGTCCCCCGGTCTGAGGACACCGAACAAAGCAATCGAAATGGCATGTGTGCCTGAAATGATTTGCGGCCTTACAAGCCCCGCTTCTCCGCCAAACACATCCGCATATATGCTTTCAAGCGTGTCTCTTCCGATATCATCATAGCCATATCCAGTAGACGGCGTGAAATGAGTGTCGCTTACTTTGTGTTTTCTATAGCTTTGAAGCACTCTCCACTCATTTCGCTCGCTGATTTCTTCTATTTGTTTATGAATGCCTGCAATGTCCGCTTCCACTTCCATTGCCGTTTTCTTCAATAATTCTCCGTGTGTTAATGTGTCAAACATGTCTTTATATTTCCTTCCTACATATACTTCTTTAATTCACCGATGATACTTTGCTCTTCATGGACATAGCCGGATATGTCATACTGTTCATTTTCTTCATTAAAATAGAAGCGGTCTACCATCGTTTCCGATTTGATTCTGGAAAGGAGCTTCCCTTCACTTGCCGGCACATGTGCTTCAAAAGACGTTAACAGTTCTTGGCGCAAATAGCGCTGAATCGCTTCTTTAAAGGCTGCAGCGTCGTCCTCAAATTTCGCACTGACCATAATGTGATCCCTTCCGGCGGACGGTATAAAATCAGGCAGTTTTTGATCACGTTTATTGTAAGCCGTCAGCATCGGGATATCATCTGCTTCAAGCTCCTCAAGAAGCCCAAGCACTGTTTTTTCATGTCCCACATAATCCTCATTTGAAGAATCAATTAAATGCAGGATCAAATCCGCTTCTTTTACTTCCTCAAGCGTTGAGCGGAATGCAGCAATCAATGTCGTCGGAAGATCCTGAATAAATCCTACTGTATCTGAAAGAAGAACACTGTAGCCGCTTGGCAGGACCATTTTTCTGGTCATCGGGTCGAGCGTGGCAAACAGGAGGTCTTCTTCATAGCTGTCAGCACTCGTCAGGCGGTTGAACCATGTTGATTTCCCTGCGTTTGTATAGCCGACAAGCGCAATTTGAAGCACACCGTTTTTCTTTCTTCTTTCACGGTATCGGCTTCTATGGCGAATGACAGTGGAAAGCTGTGTGTTGATTTCATGAATGCGATTTCTGATATGGCGGCGGTCGGTTTCCAGTTTCGTTTCCCCGGGACCTCTTGCCCCAATTCCTCCGCCTTGCCGGGAGAGATTGATCCCTTGTCCCGTCAGACGCGGCAGTGCATATTGCAGCTGAGCCAGCTCAATTTGAAGTTTGCCTTCTCTCGTTCTCGCCCGCTTTGCAAAAATATCTAATATCAATTGCGTGCGGTCAATCATCTTCACTTCAATTGCTGTTGCCAATGACTTCAGCTGACTTGGCGACAGTTCATCATTAAAGATGAGGAGATCAGCTTCAAGCTCTTCCACCAGTGCCTTCAGCTCTTCTACCTTCCCTTTTCCTATATATGTAGCGGCGTCAGCCCTGTTCCGTTTTTGTGTGACGCTGGTCAGTACTTTTCCGTCTGCTGTTTTCGTCAGAGATGCTAGCTCTTCCATAGAATTTTCAAAATGCTCATCCGTGATATGCGGCAGCTGACATCCGACTAAAATGGCTTTCTCCTGAATCGTTTCTTGTTCGTTCAAATGGATGTTCCTTTCTTTTGCATATTGGGCAGTAGTATTATCATACCAAACCCTGCATGTGTATACCACAAATCGATTGCTTTGAAAAGCGGAAATACGAGCAAAAAACAGACCTCTCAAAAACTGAGAGGTCTATGCAGATCCAGATGCTTCTTCTTTAATGGAAAGATCTTGGCTTTTGATGGTCATCAAGTCGCTTTTTAAGTATTGGTCTCCCATTAAAAGCCTCATGGCTTGTGCTCTGATCGATTTTTCGATCACATTTCTGACAAAACGTCCATTGCTGAATTTAATGGGACTTGTCGTGCTTTTCACTGTCATTAAGTAATCTTTCAATTTCCATTCAGCTTCTTGACTGAGCTGGTATTCCCTTTCATCGATCATTCGTTTCGCAATCTCCATGAGCTGGGTCACAGAATAATCCGGAAAATCAATGGAGATGGGAAATCTTGATTGGAGTCCGGGATTTAACGAGAGAAAATGATCCATTTCCCGTGAATATCCGGCGAGTATCAAAATAAACTCATGCTGTTTGTCTTCCATATGCTTTACAAGTGTGTCGATCGCTTCTTTCCCAAAGTCCTTTTCGCCGCCTCTTGCCAGCGAGTAGGCTTCGTCTATAAACAAAATGCCACCTAATGACTTTTTGATTAAATCTCTCGTCTTTTGGGCGGTGTGTCCGATATACTCCCCGACCAGGTCAGCCCGCTCCGCTTCTATTAAGTGGCCTTTTGACAGGACATTCATTTCAAAGAACAGCTTGCCGATGAGCCGTGCAACCGTCGTTTTTCCCGTTCCCGGATTTCCTTTAAACATCATGTGCAGCGCTTGCTTTCCAACCTTCAAGCCTTGCTCCGCGCGTTTTTGGTTCACAAAAATCCAGGCGTATATTTCCTTGATGTTGCGTTTCATTTCCTCCATCCCAACTAATGCGCTCATCTCTTTTTCGATTTCCTTCAAAATGCCGTGCTTTGCTTCGTTTTTTTGCAATGCAGCCTGATATTCCGCCTCTGCCTCAGCATTCGTCAGCACCTGCTTTTGCCCGTTCAGAATAATGTTGATCTGTCCGTTGTTTTTATAAGTCACAGCGCGCTCCAACATCTTCACCTCTCTGTTCTCTCTATATGATATTCAAGCGGATGCCGATTGTGACAAACGCCTATCATGTGTCGAAACAATTGCTTTTTTCGGGAACAATAAGGAATCCTGCGCTTTCCCGAGAAATACTTTATTTCTTATTGTATTCACGGACATGGGGTGGACAAACCATGAGATTTTGTTTTTAATCATTTTGTCAGAGTATTATAGTGAGCTTCTTTCTCATTATTTTCTCCATTCGCCAATCCTTTTTTCATGCAACGGGCTGTTTTTTGTACAAAGCGTATTACCCGCCCTAAGATACCTGAAATGTTTTTCTTTTTTTCGATTTATAAAGTGGTGTCTTTAATGAAAGGAGCTTTTCTCATCAATTTACGTTTCAAATGCTTGATTTAATATGAACCAGCAGGAATCAGTGCAGGTTAACCGAACCCATAGTACATACAAACATATGGCGCATGCACAGATTTCATGTCGGACCGTATCTGTTGTCGCTTCATGTTGAATTGTGCGCTTTCCCGAGAAATAATTTCCGGATGTGAAAGGGTTATTTCCTCATATTTCAGTTGAATGATAATCGTACAAGCAGAAGCCGTGTTTTTTCATATCCTGTAATGAGGTGATGAAAAATGGTTAAAATTTTTATTGATCCTGGCCATGGCGGGTCTGATCCAGGCGCAACAGGTAATGGCCTTCAGGAAAAAACGTTAACCCTGCAAATCGCTTTAGCCTTACGTACGATATTAACTAATGAATATGAAGGCATTTCTTTGCTGCTGAGCCGGACAAGCGACCAATATGTCAGCTTAAACGACAGGACAAATGCCGCAAATAACTGGGGAGCAGATTTCTTTTTGTCCATTCACGTTAATTCCGGGGGAGGCACAGGTTTTGAAAGCTATATTTATCCAGGTGTAGGAGCCCCGACGACGACTTATCAATCGACAATTCACTCTGAAGTGATACAAGCTGTCGACTTTGCCGATCGCGGCAAAAAAACAGCGAACTTCCACGTCCTAAGGGAGTCGGCAATGCCTGCCCTCTTGACCGAGAACGGTTTCATTGATACCGTTGCCGATTCAAATAAGCTGAAAACGAGCAGTTTTATTCAAAGCTTAGCGAGAGGACATGCAAACGGGCTGGAGCAAGCCTTCAACCTAAAAAAAACGTCCAGCTCAGGGTTATATAAGGTTCAAATCGGCGCATTTAAAGTCAAAACGAATGCCGACTCGCTCGCAAGTAAAGCCGAAGCCAAAGGTTTTGACTCGATTGTCCTTTTAAAGGACGGATTATACAAAGTGCAGATTGGCGCATTTTCATCCAAAGACAATGCAGACACCCTCGCTGCCAGAGCGAAAAATGCCGGCTTTGACGCTATTGTGATCCTAGAATCATAGCCGAGACGGGGACGAGCGTCTCATAAAAAAACCCGGCTCCTCATCGCGAGAAACCGGGTTTTTTTATTCAAGAATATCAACAACAAACTGTGACCATGTTTCCAGACGGTTGTAGATGTCATCCTGTTTTAATTCAGAAACTTTCATCCATTTACCCGCAATTTGTTCTTTCTCCTTCACTTCCACTTGTGCGCCAGGCTTTAATTGAAGCGCAGAAAGAATACCGATATGCACTTTGCCAACACTGTTTTCATCATCATTGATCAATCCCAGTGTGACAATCGCCTGTTTATCTTCTTCATTTATTTGCAGTTCTTCCTCAAGCTCACGGTCTGTGTTCAGCTTTAAGACTTCAGCAAATGAAGCTGCCCCTTCGATGGCGTTCATATGACCGCCAAAGCCGAGAGAAAGCTTGTTGTGCAGTCGTGATTCACCGCCGCCAGCCAGCCGCTCGTAAAGAAAAACTTCATCTTCACGCTTAATGACGACATAAGGTATCGGCTGCTTGAAACGCGGATCTTCTTCTGCGTCCCCTCTTCTCATTTCACGATAGGCTGCTTCAATCTGAGCCATGATTTCGGCTACTCTGCTATCTTCACTGTACACGCCCTGGAAGGTTAAGCTTTCTTTCTTAAACACATCATCGCGCGGGGCAACTAAAATCATTTCGTCCATTTTTCCCATGGGTACTGCGTCCTCCTCATTTGAACCTTCAAGCCGAAAAGAGCAGATATTATATCTGCTCTTTTTCATCTTCAAAATAAAAGTCATCATCTTTGAGCGGCTCAACTGTCGCTTTTTTATAACCATTCCCCTTCATAGAGAAGAAGTCATGCGATTTTGTTTTTGTGTTTAATCCGTTTAAAACGATCGGATTAATGTCTTCCTCTTCGAAGTATGGATCAAATCCAAGGTTCATCAGCGCTTTATTCGCATTATAGCGGATGAATTTCTTTACATCATGTGAGAGACCGACTTGATCGTACAAGTCCTCTGTATACTCAAGCTCATTTTCATATAACTGATTCAGGAGGTCGATCGCAAATTCACGAAGCTCTGCTTTTTTCTCTTCTGTCTGTTTATTATAAATTTCCTGAGCAAGGAGACCGACATACACGCCGTGAATCGCTTCGTCACGAAGGATCAGGTTAATGATCTCACCGCTTTGCATCAGTTTTCCTTGTCCGTAGAAATATAACGGATAATAGAAACCGCTGTAGAAAAGGAAGCTTTCCAGATAGACGGAAGCAACCATCGCTTTGAACAGTGAAATTTCATCATCTTTTTGAATGGCTTTGTAAAGCCCGACAATCATTTGCGCTTTTTTCTGCAAATATTTATTTTGTTTAACCCATTCAAATACTTCATTGATCGTTTCAGTCGGTGCAAGGGTCATGAAAATATTAGAGTACGACTTCGCATGGACAGCGTTCTCCATCATTGCCATAAAGTTCAGCACCGCTTTCCGCTGGTGGCCATCTACGTGTTCAGCCACGATCGGCATCCCCGTATTCCCCTGCTCTGTATCAAGAAGCGTAAGTCCGGCCAGTACCTTCATATAAGTGTCCTGCTCATTTTTTCCGAGGTACTTCCATGTGAGGAGATCGCCGTTTAAAGCAATCTCTTCCGGAAGCCAGAACTGTTTCACGTTTTGGTTATAGAACATTTGGGTAAAATCGTCTTCATGCTTTGACCAGTTTGCTGCGTCATAAATTTTTGTCACTATAAACTCTCCTTTAATCAAACAACACAAGAAAGGCAGCTGTCTTGCCCAGTATCTTTCGTTCTTGCATAGTAAATGGTTTTAATTCCTCTATGATGTGCATACAGATCGATTCGGTTTAAATCACGGGTCGTCATTGTGTCTTTTAAGAACAATGTAAAGCTGATTCCCTGATCAATGTGCTGCTGGATAGTGGCGATCATATCCACAACCTTGAACATGTCCATATCGTAGGCTTCTTTATAGAAGAACCAGTTATTAGATGCAAGCCCAGGCATTGGGTAGTACGTTTTTGAGTTGCCGTATGTTCGTTCTTCAATGCGTTCCATAATCGGCATAACAGACGCCGTACTTGATTGGACGTATGAGATAGAGCCTGTTGGCGCAATGCATAATCTGTAGCTGTGATACATACCGTGTTCAGCCACAAATGCTTTTAGCTTTTTCCAGTCCTCTGTCGTCGGGATATGCATACCTTCAAACAGATTAGCGATTTTTTCATATTTCGGTGAGAAATCAGTAGAAACGTATTTGTCAAAGTATTCACCTGTCGCATAGGTTGAGCCTTCATATTGATCAAACGTTTCGCCCTTCTCTTTTGCGATTTCCGCAGAACGCTGGATGGAGTAGAAGTTCACCATCATAAAGAACGTGTTTGCAAAGTCACGCGCTTCCGGACTTTCATACGCAATGCCGTTTTGCGCAAGGTAGCCGTGAAGGTTCATAGCACCGAGGCCGATTGATTTCATCGCTTTGTTTGCCCGTCTTACAGCAGGCGCATTACGGATGTCAGTTGTTTCAGACACGTGTGTTAAAGAGTCTGTCGCAAGCTTGACTGTCTTTTCGATTGATTTATGCTCCATGACATTGAGAATGTTAAGCGAGCCCAGGTTGCAGGAAATATCCAGACCGATTTCATCTTCTTCATCATAGTCTGTGTATGAAGAAACTTGAGATGCCTGCAGCACTTCAGAGCAAAGGTTAGAAAATTTGACCTTCGAAATATGGTTATTCGCATGCACTTTATTCACGTTATCTTGGAACATGATGTATGGATAGCCTGATTCAGAACGAAGCATCGCCAATTTTTCAAGCAGTTTCCGCGGGTTGATTTTTTCCTTTTTCACCCGAGGGTTGTCGACAAACTTGTCGTACATTTCGTTCATGTCCATCTCATCCATGTGCTGGCCGTACTCTTTATAAATCGTGTGCGGGTAGAATACATAAGCCGCTTTGTCCTCGCGTGCAAGCTCAACGAACTTATCCGGAATGACAACACCGATCGAAAGCGTTTTGACACGCACATCTTCATCCGCAGAAATCTTTTTCGTATCAAGAAAATCATTGATATCGCGGTGGAAAATGTTTAAATACGCCGCGCCGGACCCTTGTCTTTGTCCCATTTGGTCAGCATAACGGAACGCGTTATCAAGAAGCTTCATGACGCCTACAACGCCTTTTGTCGCATTCTCAACATCTTTAATGGCTTCACCTTTCGCGCGAAGCTTGGACAGGTTAAGAGAAACCCCTCCGCCCAGTTTAGAAAGCTGCATGGAGATATCGATCGCTCTTGAAATGTCATTTAAAGAATCATTAACTTCCAGCAAGAAGCAGCTCACAAGTTCACCGCGGCGTTTTCTGCCGGCATTCAAAAATGTCGGTGTGCTCGGCTGATATTCCTGATTGATCATCAGGTGCACATATTCCTTTGCTTTCTCAGTGTCGCCGTTTGCGAAGAACAGCGCAACAATTGAGATCCGGTCCTCATAACGCTCGAGGATTCTTTTCTTGTCATTCGTTTTCAAAGCATAGTCATTATAAAATTTAAACGCACTCATGAAGGAAGGAAAACGAAACTTCTTTGCGTAAGCTGTCTTAAACACTTCTTTAATGTCTTCAAAAGAATAAAGGCTTAAGAACTCCTCTTCGTAGTATTGGTTTTCAATCAAATAATCCAGCTTCTCTTTTAAATCGTGAAAGTACACTGTGTTTTGATTGATATAGTCTACAAAATAGCTATGTACAGCCTCTTTATCCTTATCAAACTGGAATTTTCCATCTTTTTGGATCATGATTTCGTTATTTAACTGGATCCATTTTGGCACTTGATTTTGTGACAACTCTTTCTACCTCCTGAGTAAACAATTCAACGTCTTTAGATGTGCCGCTGAGTTCAAATTTGTGCAAGATCGGCACCTGATATTGTCTTGAAATGGTATCGGCGCTTTTTGCAAAGTTATCGCCCCATACTTTGTTGCCGCTCGCAGCGACTCCTAATAAGAGATGGGCGTATTTTTCGAGAAATGATTGTGTTGATGCCGGTACCTGACCGAAGTTTGTCGTGTAGGTGACCAAAACAAACGGAGTGTCCACGTGGTCCATTTCGTCCACCTTGCGTATCTGCTGAAAGCCTGTTTTATTCACAAACCGCTGAACATTCCCTGTTTTCGAATCAAATATGATTTGTACCACGTTTTATCACGACCTATCAAAAAATATGAATCTCTCATCACTAACACTATATATAGTATACTACCCTCTAGCAAAAACACAATATATAGATTCGTTTTTATGAAAAATTCATATTTTGATCAAATCAGGCAAATGGGCAGACTCATTAGGGCCCAAAAAAGAGAGCAGAACGAGAATCATCTCTCGTCCTACTCGGGGTGTCGTTTTTTAGCCGATGTATATCATAACATGAAAAAAAACTGCTTAGTAGTCTAGATTTTTTTTTCTTAAGCTATCACAGCATTTTTCGCTCTCTACTGTTTCTTCTATTTCAACATCCGCGCCGATCTCTTCTAAAACCGCCTTCAAAGCAGTGATAATTGACGCTTCTCTGATTAATTCTTTTCCGTTCACAATGATACTTGTTCCGTATTCATAGCAAGAATCATCTTCGCAAATTTCTTCCCAATGATTCACGATCACTTTATGCTTCATGTTTTCACCCTCTGTTTGATCTGTGTCTGTATTTAGTTTAGCGGCTGGCATCCGCTTTGTAAATTCGAATGCTTGTGAATTTTATTCAAGTTCATCATCCGCGTATTCTTTCTTCAGCTTTACCTCATTGCGGGACTCATTATACTCATAAATTTTGATATAGCCGTCCTCCATAACGCCAAAATGGTTATGTTCAAGCGGAAACGAGGTGGGCTGAGGCGTTTCATAGTCTGAATTGCCGCTGTCTGTTTCAATAATGGTATCTTGATTCCCGCACGCCCCGAACAGTAAAAAAACAGCTATCCATACAAGTGCAATCCTGATTCGTCTCAGTTCTGCTTCACTTTCAAACAAGGTCGATCACTCCCAAATTCATTTTATACATAATATACCATTTTCACTTCCGTATGTTGTTCTCATAAAAAAAGACCGTGCCTTAGCATGGTCAGCTTACACAAAGCTTGGAGCAAAAGTGGATTCATGTTAAAAATGGCCGCCGGGAACCCCGGCAGCCTTTCTTCATGTCTTGACATGGCATTTTTTGATCTATTCGAGTTCAAGCTGGACGTTTTTTTGCGGCGCAAACGTTGAGATCGCATGTTTATATATAAGCTGCTGCTTACCTTCCGATTCCAACAATACGGTAAAGTTATCAAAGCCTTTCACCTGGCCCCGCAACTGAAAGCCGTTCAGCAAAAAAACAGTGACATACGTATTTTCTTTCCGGATTTGATTCAAAAACTGATCCTGAATATTAATCGGTTTCATGTTTCGTCCTCCTTGATTCTCTATATCATACAGTTTCGATTAAAGTTCGAGTTTTCCTGCTATATGTGTGAAAATTTCCTTTTTTTTCAGCTCCATATCAACAGGCGGTGTCATATCGAACCATGTGACCTGCATTTTGTTGCGAAACCACGTCAGCTGGCGTTTCGCATACCGCCTCGAGTTCTGCTTTAGCTGTTCGACAGCATCGGAAAGTGTCACAAAACCGTCAAAATATGCATACAGCTCTTTATAGCCTATCGCCTGTATTGATTGACAGTCTCTCACGTTCTTGTCGTATAAGCGCTTCACTTCCGGAAGAAGACCTGACTCCATCATCATATCGACCCGCTGATTAATTCTTTCGTAAAGTGTGTCTCTATCCATTGTCAGGCCGATTAACATCGCATTGTACAGAAGTTCTCGTTTTTGTTCCTTCAAATGCTGGGACATCGTTTTTCCGGACGTATGTAAAATTTCCAGTGCGCGAATGACTCTTCTTGTATTATTCGGATGAATCGCAGCTGCTGCCTCGGGATCTGCTGCAGCAAGTTTGGCATGAAGAAAGTCAGCGCCTTCCCGCTCAGCAGCCATTTGCATGCTCTCTCGAAACACGGGATCATTTGCCTCTTCCGTAAATGTATAATCGTAAAGCACAGATTGTATATAAAGCCCTGTACCGCCGACAATCATCGGAAGCTTTCCTCTATTTGCAATCTCGCTGATTTTATTTCTTACTAAGCTTTGATAATCGGCAGTAGAGAAAGAGTCTTGGGGATCTAAAATGTCAATCAGATGGTGGGGCACTCCCTCCATCTCCTGTTCGGTAATTTTAGCTGTTCCAATATCCATCCCTTTATAAATCTGCATTGAATCTCCGCTGATAATTTCCGCGTTTAAGGATTTGGCTAGCTGAATACTTAAATTGGTTTTCCCCACTGCCGTCGGTCCGACTAAAATGACAACGGGTTGCTTCGTATTATTCAATATGTATCACTCTCTTTTATAAATCTCCCCCCATTATAGCATTCAACATGGACAACCACCTATCCATTTTGCCCTTTTTTTGCATCGGTAAACATCCTTCTACCAGCCGAGCGGCTCATTGCCGACAATTTCCCTTGTCTTTCCTTTCAGGGTATGACGATGCGTTTTTCTTCTGTCATCTCCTGGATCGTACACAACCCCTCCGTACTGGATCTCAATCGGCTCGTTATAGGCCAGATACGTCGTTTCTTCGATTTCATGATAATGTGTGCCATCTGCTAAGGGAATCGCCGGCCCTGAGATTCCGTAATACCGATGAAAATGGCCGTTTTCAAATGAAGTGATCCCTGTATAGTAATGTGTATGCTGATCGGTATTTGATCCGTTTGCCGGCTGAGTAAACCCTTCAATGAGATGATAATGGCCCTGTTCTCTCGTTGTTTTGACATGATAAGCATGTGCGTGGGGCGGTGCTTTTGACCAGTCAGACTGATACAGGCCCAATGTGTTCACATCCTCCTTTTCCTCGATTCGCCCAATCAAATCCGGGCAGGCTGAATACACTGCATCATCTACACTTTATTACAGGAGGAAAGAAAACATGAACGAGTTAGAAAATTTCAGCCCTGAAGATACAAGAATATTTGGAAGACCGTTCGGATTCGGGAGACCATTTGGGTTTGGAAGACCGTTCGGGTTCGGTTACGGGTTTGGAAGACCCGGATTTGGTTATGGATTTGGTTTTGGCCGGCCATTCGGATTTTTTGGAGGACCGTTTATCGGCGGCCTTGCAGGCGGGCTTATAGGAAGCGCTTTATTTAATCCCTATTTGTATGGCGGATACCCCTATTATCCGTATGCCCCGTTCCCTTATTATTATTAAACGCAAAAGACCCCTTAAAAAGGGGTCTTTTTAAGTGTGTGAAAATGAATCTCTTGACTCATACATAGGCATACACTAATATTTTTCTAGCTGAAGTTTTTTTCTAATCTAAAAATATAGTGAGGAGAATTCATGATGTTGATAGGATATATATTCCTCACGATTGCCATATGTTCGGAATCGATAGGAGCAGCCATGCTGAAAGTATCTGATGGCTTCAAAAAGTGGAAGCCAAGTGCTTTGGTCGTTATTGGCTATTCCCTCGCCTTTTATATGCTGTCCCTGACTTTAAACCATATTCCCCTGAGCCTCTCCTATGCGACTTGGAGCGGGGCGGGCACGGTGCTGACGACAGTGATCGGAGTAAAATGGTTCAAGGAAGATCTGAATGCCAAAGGGCTTATCGGGATTCTTTTATTACTATCAGGGGTCGTGTTACTTAATTGGCAGTAAAGGAGTGATGAAGATGAGAGGATTGCTTTATTTGGCTCTCGCCATTGTATCTGAAGTGTTTGGGAGCACGATGCTGAAGCTTTCAGAAGGATTTACACAAGCCTGGCCCATTGCCGGAGTCATAGTCGGATTTCTTTCTGCTTTTACGTTTCTAAGCTTTTCTTTAAAAACAATTGACTTATCAAGCGCGTATGCAACATGGTCGGGCGTTGGTACCGCGCTTACAGCAATTGTCGGGTTTTTGCTTTTTGGCGAAACCATCAGTTTAAAAGGTGTATTCGGTCTCACGCTTGTCATTGCAGGCGTGGTCGTGCTAAATCAATCGAAAGCCCACGCTGAAGATAAAAAACAGACGGTCTGTGAGTGACCGTCTGTTTTCTTTATTCTCCACCCAGTTTCACAGAGGCTTCAAGCTGCAGCTCGACATTTCCTTGAATTGCACGCGAAATCATGCATGACGCCTCCGCTTTTTTACAAAGCTTGTGAGCCAATGCGACGTCATCTTGTGAAGCATCATGTTTAAGCACGACAGAGGGACGGTGAATGATCTTTTTGTATGTAAAGACTCCTTTTGTGACGTCGACAATGCCTTCTGACTCCATCTGTAAGTCTTCTTTTTTCAGCCCGCTTCTCTCCATCATCGCCGCAAGTGTAATAATGTAACAGGTCGCTGCCGCCCCGAGAAGCATTTCATCTGGGTTGGTCCCTTCTCCCGGGCCATCCATTTCTTTAGGAATGGAAATCGATGTGATCAGGTTTCCGCTTTCAATCGTACCGACATCATTGCGGTTACCCGGCCAATTCGCTTTTAAATAAAAATGATGATCTGCCATTGTTTTGCCTCCTTTTTTATCCTATTTCAGTCTACTGATTTTCTCTTATTTTGTCTGCTGATCTGCTTGTTACGAATACTCTTTTTCCAGGACACCTTTGATCGCACTGACATAAGCATAAAATTCACTATTCTTTGTGTATTTTCTATTTTTATAATAAAAATCATCAAAAAATGCTTCTCTCTGCTCACGGCTGATTTCCAGCTGGATACTTAGCCCCGTTTCCCCTTGGTTATTAATGTTTTCGGCATTCAATCCAGCAAGACCGCTTTTAGACGACGCTAACTCAGCGGAAAACCCTCTCCGCTCAAGGGCTCTCACAATCATTTTCGCCCGCTTTCGGTCTGTTCCCCCTACAAGGGTATTCTTGTTCTCCCCTTTATATCCGTGAAAAGCCACCACATATTGATGCTCCTTGATTTTCTTTTTTGCCAATGGCTCATCAAAATTGGTGCTTGTAATGTGCAGCGTTTGGTTATCGTGGGACTTCAACCCTTCAAACAGGTATGTAGAGTATTCATTATTGAAATAACGCACAAGCTCACTTACTCCGCCTTCAATTCTTCCGCCATGCGGAGACATAATTAAGACTTTGCTTCCTTTTTTCTCATTATATGAAATATCGTAATCGGCTGGGCTCTCATTCTCTGCCAAGCTGCTAAAATTTGAATATGTATCTGGCTGATTTGATGGTTCAGGTTCCAATGAGTAATGAACATATCTCAAGAACAAGACAATGGCTAAGACTAATATGACATTTAGTAAAAATCTTCTCATGTTTAACTCCTTTCATAAGAATGGCGCGGTTCATTATATGAGGTTTAGCCAATAGGTTTTATCTTACCATTGTATACACAATATCATCAGTGAAAAAGTTCCCGGTTTCAAAAAATCAATTGATTGTCACGGTTATTAGCGGTTCATTTCAAATAAGAGTGAAAAAAGGTTGAGAGGAAAGACAAAAAAGGTAGGAACAACCTCACTTGGCAAATAAATGTATATAGGTTTAAGGAGGGTTTTAGTAACAGGCTGCCCGATTGCTGAGACGGACAGCTGTTACCGGCCTGCAGAATAGAGATTTTGCTTATTTGTTCTCACAAAGTCACAGGAGAGGATAGAGTCCAATAAAAATGTTCTGATCTGTTGTTTCGAAAAACAAAATGCTTTGATTTTCGTTTTGCTTTTCTGTCTTACAATAATCGTTCTTTTACTAATCGTTCCGTCTTTCTTCATATATAATGCTGATTGGCATTTGGCTTTCCAATGATCGGTGCAAGTAGAAATTCATACGGTCGCTCTCCCTTTCCCAGTTTGATATGATCACATTATAATACGAACAAACGTTCCTTATCAATCCCCAATGATTTCCTCAACTTCTGAATCTATCGTATCTAATGCGAAAGATTCAGAAAAACAAACTCTTGTCTGTCTCTTACAGAGGACAAACAAACTTACAAAACCTATCATCTGTTCATAGAGTATACAGAGAACCTTATAATAGGAGGAAAATACATGTTTGGGTACTCTATGGTACAAATGGTGAGAGCAAATGCTCACAAGCTAGATTGGCCGTTACGGGAAACCGTATTGCAGCTTTACAAGCCCTTCAAATGGACTCCTTGCTTCTTGCATAAATTTTTCGAAACCAAATTGCAAAACAGAAAAAAAATGTCAGTCATTATCGAATTTGAGGAAGGCTGTCACGAGACCGGCTTTCAAATGGCTGGAGAGGTGCTGCAAAAAGAAAAACGCAGCAAGCTAAAAAGCCGCTTCAACAAAATCAACTGCTGCAGCGCGGAGGTTACTCCTTCAGCATTACATTCCCTTCTCTCTGAATGCAGCAATATCCGTAAAGTGTATTTAAACCGCGAAGTCAAAGCGCTTTTAGACACGGCAACCGAAGCAAGCCATGCGAAGGAAGTCGTCAGAAACGGGCAAACCCTGACAGGAAAAGGTGTTACTGTCGCTGTTGTCGATACAGGAATCTACCCGCATCCTGATCTAGAAGGCAGAATTATCGGATTCGCGGACATGGTCAATCAAAAAACAGAGCCGTACGATGATAATGGTCATGGCACACACTGTGCAGGTGATGTCGCAAGCAGCGGTGCATCCTCTTCCGGTCAATACCGCGGACCTGCACCGGAAGCCAATCTCATCGGTGTAAAGGTATTAAACAAGCAGGGTTCAGGAACGTTAGCAGATATTATAGAGGGTGTTGAGTGGTGTATTCAATACAATGAGGACAACCCCGATGAACCGATTGATATTATTAGTATGTCGCTTGGGGGCGATGCCCTTAGATATGATCATGAACAGGAAGATCCGTTAGTCAGAGCGGTTGAAGAAGCGTGGAACGCAGGGATTGTCGTCTGTGTCGCTGCCGGAAACTCAGGCCCTGATTCGCAGACCATTGCAAGCCCGGGCGTGAGCGAAAAGGTGATTACAGTAGGTGCGCTTGACGATAACAATACTGCAAGCAGCGATGATGATACTGTCGCTTCCTTCTCAAGCCGCGGCCCGACAGTATACGGGAAAGAAAAGCCCGATATTTTAGCGCCGGGTGTTAATATTATTTCCCTTCGCTCTCCGAATTCTTATATTGATAAGCTCCAAAAGTCAAGCCGTGTAGGGTCTCAGTACTTTACAATGTCAGGAACCTCGATGGCAACACCAATTTGCGCAGGAATCGCAGCTTTAATTCTTCAGCAAAACCCGGATCTTACCCCTGATGAAGTAAAAGAGCTTTTGAAAAACGGCACGGACAAATGGAAAGATGAAGATCCGAATATCTACGGAGCGGGCGCTGTCAACGCAGAAAATTCCGTTCCCGGCCAATAAAAAGCACCAAAAAGCCGGCAATTCTCTCTCAGCAGAACTGCCGGTTTTTTCATTTGAATATTCATAATAATAAGGTAAAATAATGGAAAATAGATGAAGGAAGTGAAGAAAGTGCCATATTATATCTGCAATACATGCGGTGTGCAACATGCACAGACTGTAGATCCGCCCAACTCGTGTCTGATTTGCGAGGATGAAAGACAGTATATTCATCCCGATGGACAAAGTTGGACAACCCTTGAAGACATGCTTGAGAAAGGAAACCTTCAAAACATCCTTAAAAAGGAAGAAGAGCATCTTTACAGCATCAAAACTGAACCAGAGTTTGCGATCGGACAAACAGCCCATCTTATCCAGCATAAGGGCTTCAATGTGCTGTGGGATTGTATGACATATCTTGACCAAAAGACAATTGACCAAATCAACGAATTAGGCGGTATTCAAGCCATCGCCTTGTCTCATCCGCATTATTACTCTACTCAGGTTGAGTGGGCTGAAGCATTTCAGGCCCCGATCTATATCCACGAGGATGATAAAGAATGGGTGACAAGGCCAAGCAATCACATTCACTTCTGGTCAGGGGAAACGCTCAATATGAAGCCGGGACTGGACCTTTACCGACTGGGCGGACATTTTAAAGGCGGTGCTGTTCTGCATTGGAGCAAGGGCAATGAAGGGAAAGGCTGTCTATTGACCGGAGATATAATTACGGTTGCGGCGGACCGAAACTGGGTCAGCTTTATGTACAGCTACCCAAACCTCATTCCCCTTCCCGCCTCCAAAGTTGAAGAAATAGCAGCCAAAGTAAAACCGCTTCAATTCAACCGGCTTTACAATGCTTTTTCTAAAGTTGTCAAAGAAAATGCCGGCGAAGCGGTCCAGCGTTCTGCCGTACGCTATATCAAGGCTCTCAACAGCGAATTGTTTCATACATAAAGAGTGAGGCGGCTCTTTTCCGTGTAAAAGATGCAGCAATTGGGAATAGTATCGTGTAGATCAAAAGGAGGAATATTGATGGCACACACGAATACACAGCTTTCTCAATGGCTGGAATCAAAAGTCGGCCAGACGCTTGATATTAGAAAAGGTGAATTGACCCATGATGAAGAGATATCAGACTTGGATCAGATTGTTCTCCACCTTCAAAAAGTGGCTATACGCAGTACGAATCATCCTGATGATTATGTTGCGAAAGAAGAGCTTGTTTTAGAAGGCGAAGGAACAACATTCACTGAGGACGGAAACGTACCGCTTCCGCAAAATGCCTATGAGATTCCTTTATTAGGTGAAATACATATTCACCAAGAAAACGAAGGATTGAAGGTCATAACAGATCGTGCAGTATATACAATTGATATCCAGCACAGCTGACAATCACTTTCATCAAAATAATACAGCGTAGCGCCTTTGAGCTTTCGTTCAAAGGCGCTGCTTTATATCGAGCCGTTTTTTCACTTTTTTCGTTCTTCACCCTATTGAATGACGCCTAAAATAGATATATAGTTTTAGAGACAGGATTATATTTCAAATCATTCTGTTTTTTGTAAACTAGTTCAGCAATTTGATCCATCTATTTACCCTATTAGGCGAGGAGAATGCAAATGGAAAAATTGATGTTTCATCCGCATGGTAAAGAGTTTCATCACAATCCTTTTTCAGTTTTAGGACGATTTAGAGAGGAAGAGCCCATTCACCGATTTGAATTAAAACGGTTCGGAGCCACATATCCGGCCTGGTTAATTACCCGATACGATGATTGTATGGCCTTTTTAAAAGACAATCGAATTACAAGAGACGTAAAAAATGTGATGGACCAAGAACAAATCAAAATGCTCAACGTTAGTGAAGATATCGATTTTGTATCCGATCATATGCTGGCAAAAGACACACCTGACCATACCCGCCTGAGATCACTTGTTCATCAAGCATTTACTCCCCGAACCATTGAAAATCTGCGCGGCAGCATTGAACAAATTGCTGAACAGCTTTTAGATGAAATGGAAAAAGAAAATAAAGCGGATATTATGAAATCCTTCGCTTCCCCTTTGCCTTTTATTGTTATATCTGAATTGATGGGAATCCCAAAAGAAGATCGGTCACAGTTTCAAATCTGGACCAATTCGATGGTTGATACCTCTGAAGGTAATAGAGAGCTGACAAATCAGGCCCTTCGTGAATTTAAAGATTATATCGCCAAGCTGATCCATGACAGAAGAATAAAGCCAAAAGACGATTTAATCAGCAAACTTGTGCATGCTGAGGAAAACGGCAGCAAGCTAAGCGAAAAAGAGCTTTATTCGATGCTGTTCTTGCTCGTTGTAGCCGGCCTTGAGACAACTGTTAACTTACTCGGCTCAGGCACACTCGCATTGCTGCAGCACAAGAAGGAATGTGAGAAGCTCAAGCAGCATCCTGAAATGATCGCTACAGCGGTTGAAGAATTGCTGCGATACACCTCACCTGTCGTTATGATGGCAAATCGGTGGGCCATCGAAGACTTTACATATAAGGGGCATTCGATCAAAAGAGGAGACATGATTTTTATAGGGATCGGATCTGCCAATCGCGACCCGAATTTTTTCGAGAACCCCGAAATATTAAATATAAATCGGTCGCCTAACAGACATATTTCTTTCGGTTTTGGCATTCATTTCTGCTTAGGAGCGCCTCTTGCCAGGCTGGAAGGCCACATTGCATTTAATGCACTTCTGAAGAGATTTCCTGATATTGAACTTGCGGTTGCACCTAATGACATTCAATGGAGAAAAAATGTCTTTTTAAGAGGATTAGAAAGTCTCCCTGTTTCACTTTCAAAATAACATTCAAAACGCCCCCTTTTAAAAGAGGGGGCGTTTGTGTTTTCTCAGCGCTTCACCAATTCATCTGTTTCTTTTTCTTCCCTCGCTTCATGCTTCTTCCGGAAAGCCTTAAGGAAATTCGCATTCACTACTCCCCTGTTTGAATAGAGCTTTTCGCAAAATTCTAACATGGCTGTTGACGCTTTCGGTTCGGTTAATATCATGAAGTGGTTGCTTGAATCGACATCCACCAGGTGGAAATGGGGAATTTGCCGCTCCCATTCCTCCCAATAGGCAGCTTGATCAAACGGTTCTTTTTCATTTGATAAAGTGAAATAAGTGTCTAAATCACCAAAGAAAGACCTGCTTTTGTTGCGGAAATAATAACATTTTACCGTCTCAGGATCAGGGAGAGGCTTAACAGTGTACGACTCCAAATCATAGGCGCGCTGTGTTTTCATCATTTGCTGAGCCTGCGCACGTATTTGCTTATCTGGTTTGTTTAGCCCTCGTTCTTTTGCCAAGTCAATCAACTCAGACAGGAATTCTTCATCCTCTAAGCTTATGTCCACCTCTTCACGGCTGATGAGAACATCCGTAAGCTTTTCCCATTTCGCAATCGATGCCAGCATCGTATTAATTGTTTGCAGCATTGACGTTTTCATAGATGCCTCATTCTCTTTTGTCTCAGAACGATATGGGGAGTCAATCATCACCATGCTTTTGACAGCAAGGCCTTGGCTTTGCAGCTTTCGAGTGACTTCATATGCAATCATCCCGCCTAAGGAATATCCGCCTACATCATAAGGACCTTCAGGCTGTATGGATCGAATGATCTCTATATAATAGGAAGCCATTTGTTCAATTCCGTGCAAAGGAGCAGAATCAGTCATGAATCCTCTGGCTTGAATGCCGTAAAAAGGGCGCTGGCTCTTTTGTGCAAATTGCTGATAGATTTCAACTCCTCCTACTCCGCCATGGAACCAAAAGACAGGGCGCCCCCGCTTGCCGTCATTTAACGGTATCAATTCCGGAAACGTGCGAGCTTGATCATTTTGTAAGGATGTATCCTCCTGTTTCTTTGCGATCAAGTCCATCATGTCCTGAACAGTATGGCATGCTTGAAGCTCCGTCAAGGCAATGAGAGGGTCCACCTTTGATTGCAATTGCTGTAATAACTGTATGCAAGAAATTGAATCAAATCCATACTGCTGCAATGGCTTATGAGGCTGCAGTTCATCCGGAGCCATCCCTAGTACATTTGCTAATATGTGATGATCGCTGCTGTTGTTGATACGCTCATCCTGTGAAACAGAAGGCGTATTCTCTACTGCTTGAAAACCGTTCCAGCAGCTTCTCTTTTCAAATGGATAGGTTGGCAACGGTATTCTGCGGGCACCTTTTCCTTGATAAAGCTTCTCCCACGGGATTTGCACCCCTTTTGTCCAGCAAAACGCGATCTTTTCAAGGTTGTTTTCAGACAACAAAGTCTCGATCACCATTTCTCTTAATGGACCATCCAGCAAGGCTTCGAGATCTGACGAGCCATTTTCTGCATTTCCGCTAAAGACAGGTACAGAACTCTTCGGCTTATCGCCTTTTTCTGCTAAGCAGGCTTGCAAGCCGATTACCAGTTCTTCTTTACTGCGGACGACGAGCGCCAGGCGGTCTTCCATTTCCTCTCGGCCGGTTTGGAGTGTATAAGCATAATCTTGTAATGACAGTTCTTGTTGTTTATTCACATAGTCAAGCTGCTGTTGAACAATTGCTTTTAGCCTGTCTTGATTCTTTGCAGAAAGAACTACAATGTGGGCACCATTCTCACTCATACTAACCGGTGGTTTTGGTAAAGGAATATATTCTTCTAAAATGACGTGCGCATTTACGCCTCCAAAGCTATAGCTGTTGATACTCGCTCTGCGCGGAATTTTTTTGCCCGCATCGTCACTTAAATCCCTCCATTGCTGATTCTCGGCAGTCACTCGGAAACGGGTGCCCTTTAATGACACCTGGTCATTCAAAGACGAAAATCCGGATATGCCTGGTATTGTTTGATGCTTCATCGCCATGCTGACCTTCATAAGAGCAGCCATGCCTGAGACGAGTTCACCGTGTCCGATGCTCGGCTTTAAGCTGCTGATATAACATGGCGCTTCCTCCCGTACTTCCTGTGGAAGTTCCCATTCGAGCTGACTGCAGCCTGACTTTAACGCCTCTATTTCTATCGCGTCTGCCAATGGAGAGGCGATCCCATGCGCTTCTATATAGGTCACCGTTTTGGGATCAATCTGCGCTCCTTGATAAGCCTTCAGCATTGCATCCTTCATGCCGGCCGGATTTGGCGCGTGAAGTGACATTCCCCTGCCGCCATGCGATACACCTGAACCTTTAATAACCGAATAAATATGATCAGAATCTTCAATGGCTTTTTGCAATGGTTTAATGATGAGAACTCCTGCTCCTTCACTTCTGACAAAGCCATTTGCATCTGATTGAAAGGATTTGGCCTGTCCTTTCTCACTCAAATAGCCCATTGAGTCAAAGCCAATAAAGCCTTTTGGTGAAAGCAGCAAATTCACAGCCCCGACAATGGCTTGCTCACATTCGCCGTTTCGAATGGATTGTATAGCTCTGTGCAAAGCCACTAGAGCTGAGGAACAGGCAGCTTCATAATATTCACTTGGCCCTTTTACATCAAGTGCATAGGATATACGGTTTGGAATTAGGGAAGGAACCACAGCTGTATCCGTATTGCCGGCTGCGACAAATACTCCTGTCGGGCGGCTGGATACAACCTGCCCTGTTAAGCCTGCATCTTCCATCGCCTTCCATGCATGTATCAAGAGCAGAAACTCCTGTGGGTCCATATTCGCCGCTTCTTTAGGCGATATGCCAAAAAACAGGGGATCAAACTCACCTATTCCTTCTATAAAACCGCCCCATTGAAGGCTTGATTGCCCTTCCTTATCGGCTGCGGCATATTTGCGCCAGTCCCAGCGTTCTTTCGGCACTTCAGAGACACAGTTCTTTCCTTGGATAAGGTTATCCCAAAATTCCGTTACGCTGTTTGCTTTCGGAAACTGTCCCGACATGCCGATAATGGCTATGCCGTCTGCCGCGTGTTCGATTGTTTTATCCGTGTTCGTCTCGTATGCCGGAATCTGTTTCATTTGGTTTTCGATTTGAGCTGGGCGTTCTTCCTGCTGATGAGCTTCACCAAACAGCTGAGCAAAAGATGCTTCATGTTTGTCCGCAAAAAAGTCGATTAACTCTTGAATAGTCGGATATTCAAAAAACAGAGTCGGATTTAATTCGATCTTTGTCTCTGCTTCCATCTCCCTTGTCAGTGCAACCAATTGAGAAGAATCAATTCCAAAATCCATGATATGCGCTTTTGCAATTGACAATTTTGACGGATCGGCCATGTATACTGCCAGTTTATCTGTTACATAGCTTCTGATACGATCTTTCAGATTGCTGGCTTTGATGGCCTTATTTTGATTTCCTCTTTGATTCGAAATACGAAGCTGTTTAAGCGAGTAGCCCGAGTAGTGCAGCACTGTTTCTGACGACTCATTGATCACATCTACATCAAACAGCAGCATGTCACCTGTATTCTTAACCAATGTAATCAAAAGCCAGCAATCCCCTTTTATCGTTTGCTTTGTAAACTGGATATCATTGATTCCAAACGGCAGGAAGCCGCCTGTCATGTCAAACTGCTCTAAGAAACTGAGGGTAGCCAAGTACGCGCTGTTTGTCATCAATGGGCTTACAGTGTAATGGTGCCCGTTTGCCAGCCCGCTTTGGGGCAGGCGAATTTTTGCCAGTATAGACTTGTGATCTCTGTAGAGATGAGTAATTGTCTTAAATAACTCTCCCCATTCAGGACCGTTTCCGGTTTTATACATCTGATCGATGTGATGAAGCTTAGTTAATGAATGCTTAACGTTCTCGATATTGACTTTTTTGGGCTCAAAAGAACCGATTCTGCATTGTCCGATTGCGGCAGGCTTCCACAAACCAGAGGACGGCTCGCGATACATGATTTGCAGTTCTATGACTTGATCTTTTTGCAGCGGCTTTGCCTGAAGTTCAATGGTCTCGCCTTGTTTGATGACAATTGGACTGGTATAACTTAATTTGCTGATACGGCCGCTGTTTTCCTCAGGGAACAGGTTAAAAAATGCTTCAATGGCCAGACTGCCATATGTGGCACCGACAAGCACCCGTTCATTGTTGAAGACGTGTCCTTGAACGTAAGGCTCATCATAAGTGAATTGATCTTGAATGACCGGCTGATTGATATTGTCTTCAACATCTGACGATTTCTCATTGATAGACGATACATCGAAATGAAATGGTGTATTATGGTCAAATGCATAGTGAGGCAGATGAACCCAGCCTGTTCGGTTCCCTATATCAGCTTCTTTAAAAGCAATCGATGCCCCTTGTGCCCATTGCTCTGCTGCGTTTATTTCTCTATCCCTAGATGCTGATTCCGCACATGGCTGTAAATCGAATGATGTATAGATGCCTTGCTGGAGTGAGCTTTCTCTTGATGTTCGGAACACCTTTAGTTTTTCGATCAGCTCTTGAGTCGATGTCACTGTAAATGCAGCCCTATGCTCTAAATTATGGTTTCTCCTGTGTAAAGCCTGTACAACGGGTTCAATATCCAGAGAAGCTTCCTTCTCTAAAAACAATTGCATATTTTCTAGATAGCTAAGCAGGCTCCATTTTGTTTTGGCTGAAAAAACGGCAGTGAATTCCTGCTGGCGGAGAGCGATATGTTCTTTCTCAGGGGCCGTCTCCATATATTCTTCTATAATAAGATTGGCATAGGCTCCCCCCGCTCCGAAGGAATTGATCATGCTTCTGCGAGGCAATTGTTTTCCAGTTTCAGGATCATTCAAGCGATGCCATGGCTTTGTTTGTTCCTGAAGATAGAAAGCCGTGTGCTCCAGCTTAATATTTGGATTGACAGGCAGCGCGTTAATTGTCGGCACCAGCGTCCCTTTCTTCATCTGCAGCAGCACTTTTGTCAGCTGAGAAATACCGGAAGCCGCCTCTAAATGCCCCAGATTGGATTTGACAGAGCCTATTGCACAAAACTGTTTCTTGTTTGTATATTGTTGAAACGCGTTTGTTAAGGCAATTACTTCAATAGGATCGCCCAGCGCCGAACCATTTGCCGCCGATTCAATATAGCCGATAGTCTCTGGATCAATGCCCGACTGCTGAATCGACTTGACAATTAACTTTGCTTGCTGCTTCGGGTCCGGAGCTGTATACATCTGTCTTCCGCCGCTATGGTTGGCAAAACTGCTTTTGATCACAGCGTAAATATGATCCTGATCTTCCATCGCCTTCGAAAGCGGTTTTAACAGGACAGCTCCGACGCCTTCCCCGGGAATAAGCCCGTTTCCTGTGCCAAAACTTTTGCTTTGATTGCCGCTTCCCAGCAGATTGGCACGCTCCAAAGAATCATATTTAGAGAGATCGAGTGTTAAATTGACGCCTCCAGCAATCGCCATTGAGCAGTTTTTCAATTTCAGGCTTTCACACGCAAGATGTATGGCGTTTAATGAACTAGAGCATGCTGAGCTGACAGCGATACTCGGTCCGGTCAGGTTAAAAAAGTGGGAAACGCGATTTGCAATGTGCCAGTCTCCCCCATTTGAGCTGAGGACTGCCTGCTCTAAAGATGGGATATTCCAAAAATACTGGTTATACATATTCCCTATAAAAACACCTACTCCGTCATCATCCCGCAATTTATCCAGCCGGGTTCGCGTATAGCCGCCGTCCTCAAACGTTTCCCAGACGGTTTCTAAACATAAACGGAGTTCAGGTGTCATTTCCATCACCCGGTTTTGCTCCACCTCAAAAAGCTGATGGTCAAATGCCTCTATATCTTGTAAAAATCCGCCATAGCGTTTCTTATTTGCCGGCTTTTTTGCATCTTTTGATAATGTTTTCAATAAAGATGTGCGCCATCTGGATTCCGGTGCCTCTGTAATACAATTGTCTCCGGCGATTAAATGCCCCCAAAGCTCTTCTAAACTGTTAGACATCGGATAGCGCCCGCTTACCCCGATTATTGCGATATCTTCTGTACTAGAATCATTAAAATGTATTCCTTGCAAATTACTTGTCTTTTCTTTTTTTGGTGGTTCGGTATTTGCTAGCTGAGTTTCCGTGACTTCCTGCTCTGTAACAAAGCGGCGTGTATGAAAAGTAAATGGCTTATTAGGATCTGTACGCTCTGTTTGAAGTGGAGCTTCATTTTTTGCAGGCTTCGTTTTTTCCTTTAACAATGCTGTCCGGAGCTTATTTTCATGCCCCTTTACTAAATATTCGACGAGTTCTTTTGTGTTGTTATGTTCAAATAAAATGGTTTTTGGAAGCTCTCCCGTCACTTTTTCTAATTCACGAATGAAATTCACCTGCAAAATCGAATCAATTCCATACTTCTCAAATGTCGTATCTTCGTGAATACGTTCTGGTGATAGTTTGATTGATTTTGCCAGCGTATGCTTCACAAATTGTGCCGTTTGTTCGATGAGAGAATCGCTTCCCTGTGAATGATCGATTTCAGCATTCATTTGTATATGGCTTGGATCTTCTTCTGCCTCCGTTCTCTTCTTTTGACGGACGACTCCGTTACTTTCAGCGGCAATGATCTGCTGGCCGAGCTGATGCGATTGTTCAGCCATAAAGGAAACATAGCGAAATCCTTCACTCTCAAGCACCGTTTTCCAAGTATCCGGATACAGGCCCGGACAGCCCGGTATGCGGAGATCAGGATCCTCATACAGCCACCAGCCCTCTAAAAGGCCGAACGTCAAATGCGAATATATATTATGATCACTTATTTCATTTAAAAGGAGCAGCCCGTTTTTTTTCAAAACTGCTTTTGCATTTCGCAATGTCTGCCGGATATTTTTTGTGGCATGAAGCACATTTGCCGCGATGACCGCGTCGTAGCCTCCCGCATCAATATGCTGTTCAGACGCCGGCTCCTCGACATTAAATCGTTTATATGTCAAATATGGATTGTCAGGACCATACTTATTTTCTGCATGCATTAAAAAAGCTTTAGACAGATCTGTATAACAATATTCTTTTATATGTGTCTGCCATGCTTTCAATTTTTGAAAAACAGCCGCGCTTGTCCCACCGGTCCCGGCTCCGATTTCTAATATTCGAATCTTCGCCTCAGGCTCTTGCTTCAGACGTTCTTGCAGATAGGCTGTTAACGTATCTGCAAGAACATCATTAAAATAGTCTGCGACTTGATTGTTTTTATAGATCCCTTCTACTAAATCCATAGATGAATTCGGAAACAGGATATCGGTGGCTGACGCCTTGCCGGTCAGAATCTCCGGCAAGGCTTTAAGTGCTGTCTCCACCAATGTCACCATGGCTTTCATATTATGATCTTGAAGCAGGTCAGATTTTTGTTCATTCCATTCTTTCCACAGCTCGCTCATGGTGCCTATTGAGCGTGTTGGAACATATCCGTTCTCCGTTAGCTTGAGAAATTGATGCCGTTCTAAAATCGATTGGCTTTCTTCAAACCATCTGCCATAGAAATTCTCCAATACCGGCTGGGATTTACTTTCTGTGAAAAACCCTATGGACTGTAATTGTGCGAAAAGCATTTTACAGAGAATGTCTTCTGTGTTCAGCATTGGCGCTTCCCCTCCTATAACAGTTGTTGAATCTTTGTGCTGTCACCCGGGTGATAGCTTCGCAGCTTTTGAATGGCGGAGCCGTGAGTTTCCGGGTACACTTCAATCGTTTCTTCTGTCTGTTCCGCTTCATCATTCGTTTCGTTTGCCATTTTCATCATTACTAGCTGCTTCAGCGGTCCCCCGAGCAGCAATTCCAAAGCTTCCATTGCTTCAGGGGCTTCAATTGAGCCTATGCCTGCCTGAGCCATTCTCTTCTGGTAATCCGGTGATGAAACAACACCAATGCTTCCCCAATAACTCCAATTCATCACGGCCACTGTACAAGGCCATACGTGAGACAGCCGCTGTGCAAAAGCATCCTTAAAACTGCAGCCCGCAGCGTAATTGCTTTGTCCGGAAGCTCTTGCAAACGATTGTACGGAAGAGAAAAACAAAACAAAATCCAGTGGTTCATGCCGGAAAACTTGGGCCATTCGCACGCTTACATCAACCTTTGCAGCAAGAACGTTTCTGAAACATTCCTCACTCATATTCATCAGGCTTCGGTCTTGTAAGACAATCGCAGAATGGATGATGCCGTTGATTTCTCGATGCGTTTGTTTCATTGTTTCATACGCTCGTTCTAATTCCTCTCGGTTAGCCGCATCAGCTTGAATGTAATACGGGGCTGGCCCTAGACGTGCAAGTCTGTCCAGCTTGCTTTGAATGGCTGCATCCTTTTTCCTTCTGCCAATCCAAACGATCTGCGCCTGATATGTTCTGATCATATATTCACTCCACGCCTCACCAATACCGCCAGCTCCGCCTATGACAACATAAACACCTCCGTGCTTATACTTCGTGTGCACCGGTTGATTGTTGTGTACTGGAATTAGACGAAGCTTATGCCAAATCTTGTTTCGATAGGCCCACGTATTCCCTTCTTGATCGGCAGGCAAGAAAAGGAGTTGAGATAACGGCAGGTCTTCGTATTTTTTAACATCGATCAGCTTTGTCTGCCAATTTGGATATTCTTTTGACATTGAACCGATCAGGCCGTGCACCCCGGCATCGACCGGGTCGACAATATCATGCTGATCAACATATTGTGTGTTCACTGTCACGACCGTCCAGCTTATCTCCTTCTGTCCATAGCCTAAAGAAAGCATTGCCTTAATGAGCCTATACATTTGAATGACGCCTTGATCTTGGGCTTCAATCATTTCATCGCCGACTTCGCACTCTGTCACACGAGAAGGAGACATCCACACGATGTGGTCAAACGATCCGAGTGCTTCAAGCTGGCCTGCAATTCTATGAATTGATGCGTTCGGCTCAATGTACAGCTCCTTGGCAAACGGGAACTCCCTTTGAACAGCTTTTCTGCTGTTGTCATCCCCTCCGAGGATGACAACACGCTCATCAGCAGGCGAAATGATCCTCTTCTTCAGCTGCACTCGATCCCATATAGGCGCCATAAGAAGCGGTCCGTTAAGAGTTGCTTTGGAGTTTCCTAGTGATGTCGGCCCGTCTGGCGGTTGTATGCCTTCTTCCAGCAGCCTTGAGGTAATCCCCTTGATTCTTACACACACTCGGCCTTGTTCATCACACAAATCAATATCCAGTCTCTGTATTTTGTCCTCATTAGGACGAGATGTCACAGACACCCACATTTTATTTGTACACGGGCTGAATATTTCTAGCTCTTGCAGCGCAAAAGGCAGAGAAAGCTGCTCGTCACCGGAATTCAGCTTTAGCCCGATCGACGCTTGTAAAGCAGAATCGGCCATACTTGGATGAAGAACGAATTCATTCAGTGTCTGAGTTACACCAGCAGGCAGAGAAAGCTCTGCCAAGGCTTGATTGCGGCCGATGTAAAGCCGATCTATCCCTTGAAAACCAGGTCCGTAGTCAATGCCGATCGCCTTAAACAATTCATAACACTGGTCGTGTGAGAGTGTGCTTAAACTGCATTGGTCTTGAAGCGCGCTGATATCCTGGACTGGAATGTCTCCTGCCCCGCGGATTGAAGCACTGCCTTGACAATGTATCTTTCGATCATTGTGTGCAGCCTCTGTATAGACGTTAAAAGCAATCTCGCCGTCCTGCTGGGGATTTAGACTGATATCCACTTGCACAGGCTGGCCGTCCGCCACAATCGGCTGCACCCACACAACATTTTTGATGTGAATAACAGATTGTTGATCTTCGGTTCTTCTCACTGCTCTTGTAACGGCAGCATGAACCATCTCAAGATATGCCACGCCCGGCATAACCGGTTTCCCCTTCACCTTATGATCGGCGAAAAAGAACTCAGCACCTGTAAAGGCCGAGCTGAAACGCTGCTCTGACAAATCAGATGTGTTGACATGTATCAATGGATGCAAAGCTGCTGATTCGACTGTTTTTAAAGCTGTTTGATGGGCGGCTGCCTCCTCTTTCGTATCCGTTATCCAGTAGCGTTCTTTCGCAAATGGATAGGTAGGGAGGCTGATGCGTTTCGGCTGTTTGCCGTCATACAGTTTACTCCAGCCTATCTCCATGCCTTTTACCCATAAATCAAGCAGTCTTTCATATATGTGAGGCTCCCAGCTATTGTTGAGCGTTTTCTGTACTTCGTCATCTGATCTCAATGTTTGTGCGATACCTTTTTCTGCTCTGCCTCTGTACATGTACTTCGCATTGGTGCCCCCTTCTATAAAGAGGTTCAGTTTTTCCAGCAAGTCCCCAGTCGAGACAGCGATGATCCCTAATCTCTCCTCCATTGCATCACGCCCCTCTTGGAGTGTATAAGCAATATCAGTGAGGTCACAAGCAGTGATAGATCGCTTGCTGATAAAGTCTGCTAATTGCCGGGCTTGGTCTTTCAGACGATCTTCATCCTTTGCCGACAAAATAAAGATGCCCGGGTGCTGCGCTGTCACAGCTGGTGCTGTTGCAGGATGGGTTGTTTCTTTCGGAATATATTCCTCAATGACCACGTGGGCATTGACGCCGCCTATCCCGAACGAACTGATGCCTGCGCGGCGCGGCAGCTCTCGGCCGGCTTCATCCCGAAGCGCCTGCCACTCTCTCGATTCCTGCACAATATAAAACGGGCTGTCATCCAGTCTGATATATGGATTAACAGTTTCACTGTACAGACTTTTGACAAGCGTTTTATGCTTGAGCTGCAATAACACTTTAATGACACCCGCCACACCGGCCGCCAGCGATAAGTGACCGATGTTTGTTTTCGCTGATCCAAGTCCGCAATGGCTGCCATGAACAGCCGGGTCCCCCGTTTTTTCATACAGCTCTTTAAATGCCGCTTTTAAGCCGTTGATTTCTACTGGATCGCCCAGCTCGGTTCCAGTCCCATGCGCTTCAATATAAGTTACGGTTCTTGGATCAATTCCCGCTTTTTCATATGCTGTTTTTACGACATCCGCCTGAGCTTTCGGATTAGGAGTCGTTAGAGAATTTGCGCGGCCACCGTGGTTTACCGCACTTCCTTTAATGACACCGTAAATATGATCACCGTCTCGTTCAGCCGCTGTCAGCTTTTTCAGAAAGAGAATGCCGGCACCTTCACTGACTGCGAATCCATCGGCTTTGTCAGAAAATGTTTTGCATCTTCCTTCTTTGCTCAGCGCCCCGGCCTTATCATAGGCGATATGGCCTTGCGGAGTTACGACCGTGTTGACCCCTCCCGCAATCGCCATTTCACAGTTTCCATTTTCAATGGCGCAAACCGCATGATGAATGGCGACCAAAGAGCTTGAGCACGCAGTGTCGATCGGTTCACTCGGCCCATGAATGTTCAGGAAATAACTGACTCTATTCGGTCCTGCAGAAGGACTCATATTCGCAGCCGCTGAGCCTTCGATGTCTACATTTGACAGAAGTGAACTGTACCCTGTGTTTCCTGTCCCGATGAAGATGCCCGTTTTGGTTCCTGCCAGGCTTCTCGCTGAGTGTCCCGCTTCTTCTACCGCCTTCCACGCATAGGTCATTAACAGGCGCTGCTGAGGCTCCATCTGCTCAGCCTCCAGCGGAGATATGCCGAAGAACAATGGATCAAAGTCAGCTACTTCATCAATAAAACCGCCCCATTTGACGTTTGTTTTATTCGCTTCTTTCAAAGGGTCTCCGTAATACTCCTGCCAATCCCAGCGGTCTTTTGGAACCTCTGTAATACAATCTGTGCCCGATGACAGGTTCTTCCAATATTCCTCAACGTCTTTTGCCTTTGGGAAAACGCCGCTCATCCCCACAATCGCAATAGGCTCAGGCTTGTGATCAGCTTCCTTTTGCATTGGTGTTACCGAAGGTTTTACAAAGCGGTTTTCAGTCGAAAACGTCATATTTTTTATATTCTGTTCGACAGGCTGCATCAGCACCCCAGCTTTGGCAGGCGTTTGAGCTGTAAAAGCATTTGGATATTCTTCTGACAGATACCCTGCAAATGCATAAACAGTTGCGTGCTCAAAGAAGATCGTAGGCGTAAGATCCAGCTTGTACTTCTCATTCAGTGTATTTGCGAATTCAGTTAACGTAATCGAATCAAATCCATATTGATTAAACTCCATGTCCGGGTCAATCTCTTCAGGTTTGATTTTGAGCAATTGAGAGATTGTTTGCTTTAAAACTTCTTGAATGTGGTCAAACATATTCCCTTGATCCATTCTCGCTTCAGATGTCACCGGTACTTGTACTGTTTTCATTGGTACATCATCAGAAGACGTCTTTTGAGTCAGCTTTTCCCTCATCATGTCTTTGATTCCTTCCATGACGATGACTTGGTCTTTGCCAAATGCCAAACCTTTATACAGCGCTTGAATGCCGGTCTCGGTCCGCATTGAAGTCACACCTGTGTTTTTCAACGTCATGTTTTCAATTTCTTTATTCGCGCGCATGCCGCCTTCTTTCCAGAGCGGCCAATTGATCGACAACGTTTGCCCGTGCCTGTACATAGCGGTTACAAGCGCATTTCGATAAGCAGCATACCTGTCCATAAATGCGTTAGCCATTGCGTAATCCGCCTGTCCCGCGCTGCCGGCAACACTTGATATTGAAGAAAAGAGGATAAAGAAATCTAACGCAAGATGCTCGGTTGCCTCATCCACATTCACAAGCCCTTTCACCTTAGGAGCTAAAACTTGTGTCAGCTCTTGATTGGTTTTGCTCATAAGATAGTTATCTTTAATCAGCCCTGCGCTGTGAATGACGCCATTCAAGTCTCCGTAATCAGACGTAATGCTTGTGATAAGCTCTAAGGCTGCTTCCGTTTGTGTTACGTCTACCTGCCTGTATTCTGCGCGAGCCCCTAATTGCTGAAGCTCGTTAAGCTCCGCCTGCTGCTCCGCATTCAACTCAGATCTGCCTGTCAGAATGAGAACAGGCTGTTCAGATTGACGAGCAATCTCTTTTGCAAAAATAAACCCAAGTCCTCCCGCGCCGCCCGTGATGAGGTATACGCCTTTATCTCTCCACGGCAGGCTTATTTCCCGATCATCTATTTGCATTTCATCCAGATCATTGATGTACCGTTTGCCTTTTTCATATTTGATGTGCTGATCTTCTGTGTGCCTTTTATTCTCTTTCAGTTTTTCTATTACACTTTCAATATTTTCATGTGAATCGATTTCAATCGTCTGGCCGATTAGTTTTTTATTCTCCAGGCCGGCGGTTTTAAGGAGCGCCGATATCCCTGAGAATGAGTACTGCTTTCTTTGTGAAGAGGTAAGCAGCTGGATCAGAACATTGCCCTGAGGTCTGCTTTTGAGAAGACCCTGGACCGTCTCAAGCGCTTGTTCGGCATAATCTTGGAACCTCTCTGCAAGTCCTTCGCGGAATGACTCCAAAACGATGCATTCCGCTCCTGTCATTCTTGATTCAATGCGATCTTTTGAGAGGTCATTCATGTCGCAAAGCATGACAATGTGTCGTTCGTAATGAGGCTCAGGACTTTCTATTTTAAAATCCTTAGGCACCCATTTTTCTTCAAACATCAGGGTTGCCAGCGTTTGATCAGATTCCGCCGATCCAGAGCCGCCTTCCGCTGCTCTGAAAGATAATCCTTTCATCCGTACGAAAACGTTGCCGCTCTCATCTAAAATATCAATATCGCGTTTTTGCACCTTATCAGTTGCCTTGCTGCCTTGGCTGTATCTTGCGTATACCCACATTTCTGACGAGCATGCTCCGAAGATTTCAAGCTCCTGGATAGCAAAAGGCAGTGTCAGCTGGTTATCCCCGGCGCCTGTCAAAATGCTTGACGCCTGCAAAGCAGAATCCATCAGCCCAGGGTGCATTTTGTATTGGCTGAGCGTATCTGCAGCTGACGGATGCAATGACAATTTTGCCAAAACAAATTGTTCAGCTGTATAGATTTTTTTCACTCCGCGATAAGCAGGACCATATTCAAATCCAATCATTCGATAGGTGTCGTATACTTCGTTTACGCTGAAATGACTTTCCTGACACTGCTCCCGCAGAGATTGCAAATCAACCGTCGGCAGATTTTCAGCAGGATTCAATACCGCGCTGCCTTGACTGTAGACAATTGACTGTTCGCTAGTAACGTCTGAATGACCATAGATTTCATAAGAGATCTCACCATTTTCTCCCGGTAAAAGCCTAATGTGTACTTGCTGCGGCTGATCCTCTACAACAATAGGCCGCACCCAAACTGCATTCTTTAGCTTTATGGTGCACGGTACACCTTGCACCTCTGCGGCCTGCTCAACAGCTACCCGCGCCAATTCAAGATGAGCCACCCCAGGCAAAATCCGTTGGCCTTTCACAACATGATCAGCAAGGAAAAACTCTTCTCCCGTATAAATAGAGCTAAACCTTTGTTCCGAGAGATTCGATGTGTTTTGATGCATTAATGGATGCAGCACGTTTCCGCCAAGGCGGGAGGCTGCTTGATTTGCATCAATACTGCCGCTTTTTTCAATATGATCAGAGATCCAATAACGGTCTTTTGCGAAAGGATACGTCGGCAAGCTGATGCGCTTTGGCAGATTCTCGCCATACAATTTCGTCCAGTCTACATCAAGCCCCTTTACCCATAATTCAAGCAATTTTGCATACTTTCTCCGTTCCATCCATTTCTCGACGGCTTCTTGAATCTCTTCGTCCTCTGTCAGCATTTGGAGTGTGCCTTTATCAATCCTGCCTTTAAATACATCCTCCACACCGCTTTTGCCTGCTGCAAAGTCTTTTAACTTTTGCTGTACATCCTCAATGGAACCGGAAATAATCCCGAGACGTTCTTCCATCGCATCCCGTCCGGCTTGCAGTGTATAAGCGATTCGGGCGAGATTTACGTCACTATATGTTTGCTTATCAAGCGCATCTGCCAGCTGCTGTGCATGTTCTTTTAGCCGCGCTTCATTTTTAGCCGATAGAACGAAGATACCCGGATGTTCCGGCGTGATGGATGGTATATTCTCATCGGATGCTTCCGGAATATATTCCTCGATAATCACGTGGGCGTTTACCCCGCCGATTCCAAATGAACTGACACCTGCCCGGCGAGGAAGCTCTTCTCCCCGTTCATTTTTCAGCGCTTTCCATTCTTCCGTTTCCCGTACGATATAGAACGGACTGTTTTTCAGTTGAATGTATGGATTCACGTTTTCGCAATGCAGACTTTTCACTAAGGTTTTATGCTTAAGCTGCAATAATATTTTAATAACTCCTGCTGCACCGGCTGCCAGCGATAAGTGGCCGATGTTTGTCTTTACAGACCCTAATCCGCAGTAAGGATTGGCTGATGTGTCTCCTTCATTTACACCCAATGCTTTAAAAGCTGATTTCAAACCGTTAATTTCAACCGGGTCTCCAAGCTCCGTCCCGGTTCCGTGGGCTTCAATGTAGGTCACGGTTTTCGGATCGATTCCCGCTTTTTGATATGCCGACTGAATAACATCTGCCTGCGCCTTCGGATTGGGAGTCGTTAAAGAGGCTGCACGGCCGCCGTGATTGATTGCACTGCCTTTTATGACTCCGTAAATATGGTCTCCCGCTTCTTCAGCCGCTTTTAATTTTTTCAGGAACAGTATGCCGGCACCTTCCCCATGTGCAAAACCATCGGCTTGATTTGAAAATGTCTTGCATTTTCCTTCTTTGCTCAGTGCTCCCGCCTTATCAAAGCTGATATACACCTCAGGAAGGATAATCGTATTTACACCGCCGGCTAATGCCATGTCACAAGTGCCTTCCTCAATTGAAGAGATGGCATGGTGGATCGCCACTAGTGAACTTGAGCACGCTGTATCAATCGGTTCGCTCGGCCCGTGCAGATTAAGGAAATAACTGACCCGGTTCGGACCGACCGATGGGCTCGTATTGGCTGCCGCTGATCCTTCTATTGCCGAGTTCGCTTTAGATAGAAGAGAGCTGTATCCTGTATTTCCCGTTCCGATGAAGACACCGGTCTTTGTGCCTGACAACCTTTTCGCCGAATATCCTGCATCTTCGATCGCTTTCCAGGCGTAAGTCAGCAGTAAGCGCTGCTGAGGTTCCATTTGTTCAGCTTCACGCGGGGAAATGCCAAAGAATAATGGATCAAAATCTGCAATACCGTCAATAAAACCGCCCCATTTCACGTTCGTTTTATTGACTTCCTTCGCCGGATCACCTTCATATTCACGCCAATCCCAGCGATCTTTCGGGATTTCCATCATGCAGTCTTTGCCCTCTTTTAAGATGTTCCAGTACGCCTCAACGTCTTTCGCCATAGGGAAAATCCCGCTTATGCCCACAATGGCAATTGGCTCAGGCCCAGCATCACTCTGTATGGCGTTTGGCAGCATGACTTGCTGCTTTCTGCGTCTTTTAGCTTTGGCACGCACGGCTTGTTCCTGTTTCGCAGCAGGCTGAATCTGAGCCGATACAGCGCGCACAGCAAATGTCTTCGCAAATACCGATTGATATTCTTCTGACAAATGCTTGCCAAACGCATGAATCGTCGGGTGGTCAAAAAATACGGTTGGCGTCAGCTCTAACTGATAGGCGCGATTGATATGGTTGGTGAATTCAGTCATGGAGATAGAATCAAAACCATACACCGTCATCTCGGCATGATCATCAATCGTTTCAAGCTTGACCTTTAACAGCTTGGCGATCTCTCGCTTTAACATCGCCTTTACTTTATCCAGCAAACTGTCTGTATCAATGCTATTTATTTGTTCAGTCATGTGTTCTGCTTCCTTCTTTTCCATAGGTGCTGAGGCGTTTTTGGCCAGCATGTTTTGTTTTATTTTCTGCACATCGCCTTCGATCACCATTACTTGGTTTGCCTCTGAATGAAGTACTTGATATAATGCCTGAATTCCTTTTTCCGCCCTCATAGGAACAATACCGGCCAGTTGCACAAACCTTTTCTCAGTTTCTTGATCGACCTGCATGCCTCCATCTCTCCATAAAGGCCAGTTTACAGAAAGCGTCTTCCCATGCCGCTGGCTGAGGTCGGCAAGCCTATTTCGATAGCCTGCATACATATCCATAAATACATTGGCTGCCGCATAGTCAGACTGACCAATGCTCCCTAAACTTCCTGAAAGAGATGAAAAGAGAATAAAGAAGTCTAAAGGCAAATCCTTACTCGCTTCGTCTAGATAAACAAGCCCTTTTACTTTAGGCGCCAGTACATCGTGCAGATCTTTTGCCTGTTTATTAACCATGTAGCTGTCCTTGATGATTCCGGCACTATGAAGAATACCGTTCAGACGGCCATATCTTTTTTGAATGTCGTCAATGAGCTGATAGACTTCAATTTTATTGGTAACATCTGTTTGCCGGTAGGTGATGTCAGCCCCCTTGCTATGAAGCTCTTTCAGCTTTGTGCTTTTGCTTTCGCTAAGAGGTGAGCGGCCCGCCAGAATGACTGTCGCATTTTTCGTTTGTTCCGCAATTTCCTTTGCAAAAATATGACCTAGTCCGCCGGCACCTCCTGTAATGAGATAAACGCCATTGTCTTTCCACGGTTTGCTGGCGTCTCCTTTTGCCTGTTTGATTTCACGCCAATCAGCAATATACCGTGTCCCGTTTTGATATTTGACATATGAATCGCTGCTCATTTGATTTTCTAACAGTTTGCCAGCGATGCTTTCTCCACTTTCTTCACTGCTGACTTCAATCATTTGGCCGGTTAGTTTGGCATTTTCCTGACAAGCTGTTTTCAGCAGGCCTGTCAACCCTGAAAACAATTGCTGTTCTCCCTCTGCAGAGGTTACGATCTGAATGAGAATGTCGCCTATCGGTTTCGTGCGAAGGATCTCTTGTACCTTTTTAAACACTTGTTCTGTATAAGAATGGAAACGCCCATCTACTGAAGAAGGCCTTGCTTCCAGGCTGTATACATGGACATCCTCGATAGCTGCTTCAATTTGTTTTCTCGTCTCATGACCATATTCACATAGGAATACGAGATGCTCTGCATATTTTTTTGCAGCTAAGCTGTCAGCAGCCTTTTGTTCTTGCCAAACGGGCTGAAGCAATAAAGTTTCAGCGTTGATTTTTGATGGTTCGGTTTGTATATCTGCCTCCATCACTCTCGTCGAAAATCCTTTCAGCCGCACGCAGATCATGCCATGCTCATCACATAGGTGAATATCGACTTTCTGTATCAAATCTCCTGGTTTGTTTTTCGAGTTGAATTGAACATAAACCCACATGTCAGAAACGCACTGACCAAAGACCTCAAGTTCCTCCAGGGCAAATGGCAGTGCTGCCTTAAAGTCTTCAGTGTCTGAAAGTTCCGCTCTGACGACATTTTGCAAATATTCAGCCGCCTGTAACGCCCCGTCCATTACACTTGGATGAAGAACATAATCGCCCAACGTATGTGCAACAGATTCCGGCAGTGATAATTTTGCAAGCAGCTGGCCGTCGCCTTTATATACGGCCTCTACACTCTTGTAACCTGGACCGTAATCGGCGCCGATCATCCCTTCATAAAACGAGGCAGCATCCATTTTGCTTTGATCACATTGTTTCTTGATCTTAGAAAGATCCAGTGCTTTTTCTTGCTTTAACTGAATCAATTCCGCTTTACCTTGGTTATATACAACTGGTTCTGCATCAGCGGATTCCGGATCACCATACATCCGATAAGCAATGTGTCCGCCATCTTCATCGTAAAGTCCGATATTTACCTGAACCGGCTCACTTCCTGCTACAACCGGGCGAACCCACACGACATTTTTCAGCCTGATTCCAGTTTCATGATCTTCCAATCCGCCAATTCCTTGTTCTATAGCGGCTCTTGCCATTTCAAGCGTGACCGCCGCCGGCAAAATCGCCATGCCTTTAATGATATGCTCGGCAATAAAATACTCTTGTCCTGTGAAAATGGAGCTGAAACGCTGCTCTGACAGAACCGATGTATTACGGTGCACCAAAGGATGCAAACGAGATGGTTCAATTGTTGTGATAGCGCCGGTGCTGCTTTCAGGCCAGTATCGTTCTTCGGCAAAAGGGTATGTCGGCAAGCTGATGCGGCGTGGCTTTGTATTTGGATAGAGCCTGCGCCATTCAACGTGAAAGCCATTTGCCCACATCTCGGCAAGCTTTCTCAATTCTTCTTTTGATATCCGCGATGAAGCCATATCATCTGCTTCAGCATTTCCAAGCAGCTGTTCAGCGGATGTCATTCTCGTTTTTTCTCCTTGAATACAGCCTTCTGTGAGCGGCTTTCCAGTCACAAAAGCTTCCAGCTGATGTTTCCATTCTTCCAGATCGTTCACTATAAAAACGATCCTGTTATCCATTGCTTCACGGCCAACTTGGAAGGTATATGCAATATCTCTTAAAGAGAAATGCCTTTGCTCGTCTTGACTGATATAGGACAGCATTTCCTTCGCGTATACTTGGAGCCGTTCACTATTTTTAGCTGATATAGGAATGATGTAAGGCTGATTGCCTTCGTTTTCGGTACCTGCATCAGAAATGTTTTCATATTGCTCAAATATTGCATGGGCGTTAGTTCCGCCAAGGCCGAATGAGCTCAGAGCCGCCCGATGGACACCTGCGTGTTTCTCTAACGATTTTCGTTCACGGACAACATAAAAAGGAGAGCTTTCAAACTTTATATCCGGATTCGGCTCCGTACAATTGATGGTCGGTGCAAGTTCATTATGGTATAAACTCATCGCAACTTTAATGCATCCGGCTAACCCCGCAGCTGTATCCAAATGGCCGATATTCGTTTTCACTGAACCAATTCCGCAAAATTGTGTTTTGTCGGTGTATTGCTTGTACACTTTATTTAGCGCAGACATCTCAATAGGATCGCCTAATTTTGTTCCCGTACCGTGTGCTTCAATATAACTGACCGTTTCAGGATGGATCTTGGTTGTATCCAATACATGCTGTATCACTTCTGTTTGGCCTTTTACACTAGGCGCATAGAAGCCTGCCTTCTCTGCCCCATCATTATTGATGCCTATTCCGCGCATAATGGCATAAATATGGTCTCCGTCTTTTACGGCATCCACAGCTTTTTTCAGCAGGATGACTGCTACGCCTTCACCTCCGGCCATTCCGTCCGCCGAAGCATCGAACGCCTTTACATGCCCGTCGCTTGAAAAATTCAACCCGTTTTGGTGCACGTAGCCGATCGCTGATTGTGCGTGCAATGTTGCGCCTCCGACAAGCGCATATTGTGATTCGCCCGATGTCAGGCTTTTGTATGCTTGATATAAACCGACTAGTGATGAAGAACAGTTAGAATGAACAAAATAGCTTGGCCCTTTTAATCCGAGCTTATGTGAGATCATTGTGGGAATGGTTCCGCTTTGGGCTAAAACCCATGAGACATAGCCATCCGGTGATTCATGTCCTTCTGTTGTCTCCTTCGGCAATAACGTTCTATATGAATTGCTGCTTGCAGACATATATACACTTGTTGCCGGAATCTCCTTAGCTACATATCCTGCATCTTCAATCGCTTTCCACGAGTGCAGCAATAAGAGGCGGAGCTGAGGGTCCATATACTCAGCATCTTTTGGCGAGATTTGAAAGAAACCGGGATCGAATAAGTCTTTCCCTTCGATCACAGATTGCACCGGCACATAGTCAGGATGCTGTATCAATTCTTCGGGAACTCCATTTGCGCGAAGCTCTTCTTCAGAAAAGAATCGTATGCTTTCTTTCCCTTCTTTGATGTGGTTCCAGAAGTCATGATGATTTTTCGCACCCGGGAACTGGCAAGATATCCCCACAATCGCAACACTGTCGTCAAAATAAGGAGGAATCGTCTGTTCTAGGTGTTTTCTATCTTTTTTGACATCCTGATGATCTTCATTTTGTGTCCCGGCTAGATCTGAGTTTTTCATCTCCAAAATGTATTCACTGATTGCACGGATCGTGGAATACTCAAACAGCTCAGTAACATGAAACTCACAATCGAATTCTTTTTTGATTCGTTCAGCCACAGCTACAGCCAGAAGCGAATCGCCGCCCGCATCGAAAAATCCGTCTTCCGGCCCAAATCCGCTGACCTTGAGCGTTTCCTCCCAAATGCGCAGCACCTGATCCTCTATTTCCGTTAATTGCAAGTGATTTGGTTTCCTTCTGTTGAACACGATCTCACGTTTTTCTAATTCTCTACGGTTCACTTTTCCGCTGGGCGATAATGGAAGCTCATCTAAGCGGATAAAGTGTGAAGGTATCATATATTCCGGCAGACTCGATTTTAGATGATGGCGCAAATCTTTTGGATTGGCAGAGGCATGTCCGCTTTCCTCTGTATAATAAGCAGCGAGCTGTTGATGGCCCTCCAGCTGCTTCACCACTACCGCCTGATCTAAAATGCCCGGAAATTCACTCAGCTTTGTTTCTATTGCGCCCAGCTCGACGCGAAAACCGCGTATTTTGACTTGGCTGTCAATCCGTCCCAAGTATTCTATGTTGCCGTCAGGAAGCCACCTTGCTGAATCACCCGATTTATATAGCTTCGTCCCTGGTTCAAAGGGATTATCAATAAATTTTTCAGCCGTAAGCTCCGGCTTTTTAAAGTAGCCTCTTGCCAAACCGGCTCCAGCGATGCAAAGCTCACCAGGCTTTCCGATCGGGACAGGCTTCAAATGCTGGTCCACAATATAAATTTTCGTGTTGGAGACAGGCTTTCCAATCGGTGTATGGTGACTTGCGATATCTCCTTTTCCGCATCCGAAATACGCAGCGTAAATGGAGGCTTCCGTCGGTCCGTATATATTTTCAACACGGCAGTTTGTAAAGAGTGATACCGCCTTTTTCACTAATTCTTTAGGGAAGGCTTCACCTGCAACCATCATATACTTCAGCGGTCCGTCCTCTGTGAATCGCTTGTTGTCTTTCGCCATTTCTAAAAAAACATGCAGCATGGCCGGCACAAAATTAATGTGAGTCACTTTATATGTTTCAATATAATCCATGCAAAGCTGCGGTGATTTCTCCCCATTAGGCGGAAGAATCACTAGACGGCCGTCTCCAATAAACCATCCGAATAATTCTGAGATCGATACATCAAACACATAGTTCGTCTTCAATAAATATGCATCCTCAGCCGTTACAGGATAGTGAGATTCAAGAAAATTCAGGGTATTCATAATGCTCCGATGCTCTACCATAACCCCTTTAGGCTCTCCGGTGCTTCCCGATGTATAAATAATATAAGCGAGGTGTTCCGGTTTTACTTCCCGCTTTAAACCGCTGCTTTGCTGGTCTGTATAACCGTTTCGGCAAGCTAACTCGATATTGATCGCTTTTACATGGCTGCCAGTTAATCCGCTGATCCTCTCATGAACGTTAGGTTGGGTGAGGACAATGGATGCCTGACTGTCTTTGAGCATGTACTCTAATCGTTCTTGCGGAAAACTTGGATCTAACGGCATATACGCTCCGCCAGCTTTCAGTATTCCTAAAATTCCGATGATCATATCAAACGAACGCTCTGCACAAATGCCAACGGGCTGTTCAGGTCCAACACCCTGATGTTGAAGGTAGACTGCCACAGATGTGCTTTTTTCATCTACTTCTTTATATGTAAGTGATCTGTCTTCAAACATCACAGCAACCGCATTGGGGGTTTGTTTCGCTTTTTCCTCAAACACCTCATGTATACACTTGTCATTTGCGATGTTTGTCCCTGTCGCATTCCATTGTTCCAGCAAACTAGTTTGTTCTTGATTTAATTGCAAAGAGTAAGCTTCAAGCGGCAAAGACGGGTCCTCCATCATGTGCTGCGCGAGCTTCATATAGTTCTCCATCATGCTTTCAATGGAGGACAGTTCATACAAATCAGGGTTGTACAGAAGATGAAGCACTGTTTCATTTTGTTGCTCATATATTTCGAGTGCCAGCTCAAATTCACCCTCTTGCCGAATGTCTTCAATATATTCGATGCCAAGCGTTTGATACGGTTCGAGCACTTTTTGCAAGCCTGTTGCCTGAAAAAAGTTTTGGTACAGAAAGGCTGTTTGAAAAACCGGAGAATCCGTGGCCGAGCGGTCTACATTCAGCTCTCTTACCAATGCAGGGAACGGAAACGCCGCATGATCCAGACCGTCAGCCATTGTCAGCTGCAGCTCCCGAATAAATGCTGTTAATGGCTGAGCTCCGATATTCTTGCTCCGAACAGCCATCATATTGATAAAATAACCGATTAGGGTTTCAAATCTGTCTTCTTGCCGACCCATTGTCGGAACGCCGACAATGATATCCTTTTGTTTTGTATAATGGTGCAGCAGTACTTTGTAAATG
This sequence comes from Bacillus sp. FSL L8-0358, assembly GCF_038593095.1. Taxonomy (NCBI): domain Bacteria; kingdom Bacillati; phylum Bacillota; class Bacilli; order Caryophanales; family Bacillaceae; genus Bacillus; species Bacillus sp. FSL L8-0358. Next base: position 1,826,222 of record NZ_CP151962.1, on the reverse strand, counting down.
GAGAGAAACACAACCGATTCATTCACATGATTGGTGCGGGCAAACGATTTAATTTGATTTCTCAGGTGATGGGGGAGCAAGCTTTTATAAGCTTGCCCCTTGAATTTTCGTGCTGAAGACCGCGGACGGTCAGCAGGCAAATCAAGAACTGGCAGACTCCCAGACAACTGTTCTTTCCAGTAAGCGAGATGCTCTTCCCCTTCTCTGCCAGTCAGCATCCGTTTTTCCCAATCGACAAAATCGTAATAATCAGCTGTTAATGGCTGCTGCAAGGGCTCAATCCCATTCAGCAATTGTTGATACGCTTCGAATAGCGCCGATATCAATGTCAGCATCGACACACCATCAAATATGATATGGTGAATTGTTATAAGAACAATGCATTCTTCTTCTAACCGTTGAAAAAGATGTGTGCGCCATAACAGACCAGCTTCCAACTGGAAAGGTTCTTTTGCTTTTTCTTTTAGAAAAGGCAAAATATCTGCTGATTTCATTGCTGATATATCCTCTTCCACAAAATAAAGATCCTTTGATAACTGAACCGATTGAAATGGAATGCCATTCTCTTCTTGAATCACACTGGCTAAGACCGGATATTGTCTCTGTACAAACAGAAGGGCTTTCTTGAACGTCTCTGCATGTATTGGTTTGCTGAAGCGAAAGCATAAAGGAATGTTATATGCACTCATCCCAGGAGACATTTTTTGAAGCATCCACAGCCCTTTTTGCCCTTCTGAAAGCGGGCTTTTCAACTGCCGCTTCATGCCTGTAAGATGTTCTTCCACCTCAGAAATGGTTAATTCTCCTGATCTGAAGGCATCGAGAATTTCTTTATGATTCATACGATTTACTCCCTTCTATGATGTTTTGCACACTCTTAAAATCCAATTTCCCTAGCGCCACCTCTTGCATCAATCCGATGATTTGCTCGTCTGTATACGTGCCCTTTATTTGATGTGCTGCTGCGCTATGATTTTGTTTTTCCGCTTTTAAGGCCAAATGGTCAGATAGAGCTTGGACTGTCTGACATTCAAGGATTTCCCGGCCGGCCATCTTCAGCTGCGTGGTTTTTTCGATATGCCGCATCAATTTTCGGCCAAGAATTGAATCCATCCCATAATCCAAAAAGTTTCTTTTGAAATTGATTCGATCCTCAGATATGCCCAATTCTCGTGCTAAAAATTGAACAATGATCTTTTGAATATGGGTTTTGCCATTCGGCTCGTCAATCTCTGTTTTCATATCTTGTGAATGCTGTTTAACGGCCTCTGATTGCTGAGTGCCTGACGAAACCCAATACCGCTCCCTTGCAAATGGATAACCAGGTAAAGAAACCATCCGAACGTGATCGCCATCATGAAGGAGTTCCCAAGGAATCTGATATCCTTTCACCCAGCATTCCGCGATGTTTTCCAAATTTCTTTCTTTTGCGAGAGCTTGCAGAGCTGCTGTATCTTGTTCTTCTAATATCCCTTCTGTATATCCTGTATAAAGGGATCTCTGTTGGCCCGATATCCCACCATTCTTCATTGCTTCCACATATTCCTTCAATTTTCGCACCAATTGCTCCTGATTGTTTGCAACGATCGCGAGCCTTGCTTCCATGGCTTTTCTTCCAACCTGAAGCGTATATGCCACATCAGGTAAAGAAAGGTTATGATTCTGCTCCAGATACGCAATCATGCGGCAGGCAGCATCCTGAAGCCGATCGTCATTTTGGGCTGAAAGCACGATGACCTGCGGTGATCCTTGATGCCGCTGTGTGGGCGGCTGATCTTCCGGAATGTATTCTTCAATGACTGCATGTGCATTGGTGCCGCTGATTCCAGTCGTGCTGATCGTTCCCATCCTCGGCTTCTGATTTTTCCTGATCCACGAACGGTTTTCTTTGCAAAGCACAAATGGGCTTTCTTTAAACGGAATATACGGGTTTTCCGATTCACAGTGATGAGTGGCCGGAATGATCTGGTTTTTCATAGCCATCAGCATACTGATTAAAGCAACAGTTCCTGACGCTGCAAATGTGTGTCCGATTAAAGGTTTAATTGAGCTGATCATACAGAATTGCTTCTGCTTCGTATATTTGCTGAACACGCTCGTTAAGGCCTGGACCTCAAGCGGATCACCAAGATTCGAGCCGGTACTGTGCGCCATCACATATTGAATATCGAGCGGATTGATTTCATTTTTTTCATAAATGTTTTCGATCAATTCTGCCTGGCTAAAAGGATTTGGCGCAGTAATGCCGTTGGTTTTGCCATCGTAATTCACGCCGCTGGCCTTGATGCAGCCATAAATATGATCTTTATCTTCAATTGCCTTTGATAATGGTTTCAAGAGAACAGCAGCCACCGCTTCACCTGGCACAAGGCCATTGGCATCTTGGTCAAACACTTTGCATTGTCCGTTCGGAGACAGCATTTCGGCCCTTGTCAGCGCCTCAAAAGACATGTGAGAAATATTCAAGCTGACGCCGCCGGCTAAAGCCATTTCACAATCCCCCTGACGCAGAGCTGAACATGCCTGGTGAATCGCCACCAGTCCAGATGAACATGCTGCTGTCAAAGCCATATTAGGCCCTTTTAAATCCAATGCGTATGCGATTCTCGCAGACAATGTGGCGTTTTGTGTTCCGTTAATGTAATCCGAATTTCCGGTTAGGTGCGCATATTCCCCTTCTTCCACACCTACATAAACACCGCAGGATTTTCCTTTTATCCGATCTCCCATATAGCCGGCGTCTTCAAACGTGTGCCATGCTTCCTCTAGAAAAATGCGCTGGCGCGGATCCATGCTTTCGGCTTCTTTAGGCGATATTTGAAAAAACAGCGGATCAAACCGGTCTATGTCATTCAAAAATGCACCCCACCTTGGCACTGCTTTTTCTGGATCTCTGTTAGCTCTCCCCCAGTCCCGGCGTTCGCCCGGAATGTCAGAGATACACGATTTACCGTTTTTCAGATTATCCCACAGCTCATGGACCGAATCAGCTTGAGGGAACCTGCCGCTCATGCCGATAATGGCAATAGGCTCATCGTGAACCTGCCGAATGCTTTGTTTACTGGTTTCCGGTTCTGGAGCTTCAGGGGGCTTTTGCGCCTCTGATGCATCATCCCGGTAAAATGCTTCAATCAGCTCTTTATGATCGGTTAAGAAAAAGCCGATCAATTCTTGTAAAGTCGAATAGCCGAAAAATAAAGCCGGTGTCACTTCAATGTTGAAATGCTTTGATAACACATTCGAGAATTTAGCCAAGTAGATTGAATCAAATCCGAAGTCGGCCCAATTTTTGTTCAAATTCAGCTTGTCCTTTGAAATCTTAAGCAATGTGTGAATATGCTCTTTCAAGTCGTGTTCTAAACGCTTTTCAACGCTTAACGTTTTTACCTCATCCTTGTTTTCTTGTGCTAGAGGGGCTTGAGTGGCCGGTTCTGGAATAGCTGGTTCAGCCATTCCTAAAAATCGGCTGACACGGCTGGGCTGACCGGCTATGACGAGATGCTGAGCATCCTGCTGAGCTAGGATGTGCTCAAACATACGGATGCCTTCCTCGGCTTCTAGGAAGCGTTGGCCGCTTGATTTTAGGTACATATCCGTTGTTTCCTCATCACCGATCTTCATTCCGCCATCCTTCCATACAGGCCAGTTGATGACAAACGTTTTACCGTTATGCAGCTCATTTCTGTATTGTGCGTAAGCCATCTGAAACCTGTTGCCAATCGCATAATCACAACATCCAAAATCCCCCAAAACTGCAGAAGAAGAAGAAAAATAACACATAAAATCAAGGACTTCATTTTTAAGCCATTCATCAAGCGCTATCGTACCGTTGATTTTCGGTTCAATGATGCGCTGGAAGCTTTCGATCTTTTTGTCAAAAATAGCAGAGTCGCTTTCAATTCCGGCTGCATGAATGACACCGTTGATGGCACCGAATCGGTCTTTCCCTCTTTTTACGCAGTCTCCCATTGCGATAGGATCAGACACATCTGCTTCTGCATACATCGCTTCGCCGCCTAGATCCTTTAATTCTTTTATTTGCTTTTGCTTCTCATCATTAAAAGGCGACCGCCCTGTCAAAATCAAGTTTGCGGCATAGTTTTTGGCCAAATGCTTGGCAAATAAATAACCAAGCCCTCCTACACCGCCTGTAATCAGGTAAGTACCGCCAGACTTCAATTTGCTGTCGTCCGGCTGTATCGTTGTCTGTTCAATGTGATTTACATATCGTTTCAGATTCTGATACAAAACCGTTTGTTCAGCTGAAGCCTGTAATTCTGCCCATATTTTACGTGTCCAATCATCCATCGATCTTTGTTCCGCCGGCTGAAAGATTCCAGTCACTTTTGTGTGCGGGAGGACAAGCCCGAGTGAACGTTCGAAGCCAATCCATGATTCCAGATAGCTTCGGTCAAGACCGTCTTCAAAACATCCTGCCAGCAGCAGCCGTGAAGGATGAAACTTTGCTGCGGACATACCTTGTAATAGGTAAACAATACAGGAATGGTCCTTTATACAGCGCTTGTCTTCCATAGGCCACATATAGAGGATTGCATCTGGCTCTCCAAGTTCTTCTTTAATGCTCTGGAAGGCCTTTTCAAAAGTAACGGGTTCTTGCCGCACAATCTGGTAGCTATATTCAGACTGTTTGCTGTACACTTCGCCCTGTGATATAAAAATGACCTTGGTGTCTTGATCAACGTTTTTCAAGGCTGAAGCAAATGCGTTTTGCTTTTCTCTTTCAGTCAGAAAACAGATGAGCGTTTTGATACGTTTCGATGTGAGAGTCGCCGGCTCTTCTTTCCACACTTCTTGAAAAGTCATAACCTTGAAAGGTTCTTCTGTTTGCTGATCATGATCCTGTTCTATAGACGCCGGAGCCTTTGCCGCGCCTGGTGCCCAGTAACGTTCTTTTGCAAATGGATATGCCGGAAGACTGATCCGGACAGGCGTTTGGGTGCCGTACAGCATGCCCCAGTCGAAAGACAAGCCTTTCACCCAAAGATCCAGCAGTTTCGTGTATTTCCCTTTGCTCATCCATGCTTCTATGATTTTTTCCGTATCCTCATCCGCTGATAAGACTGCTAACGCTTTTTTGTTATCATCGATGCGATCCAGATACAGGCTGTCTGCTTTGTTTTCGATAAAATCGTTCAGCTTTCTCTCAAGATCCTCTAGTGATTCCGCTATAAAGGCCAGCCGTTCCTCCATTGCTTCACGGCCTGTTTGCAAGGTATAGGCAATCCTGATCAGGTCTGTTTCGCGGTACCTTTTTTGTTTGATGGCTGTAAGCAGCTGTTTCGCTTTTTCTTGCAAGCGTTCCATGTTTTTGGCCGACAGCACAATCAGCGCTGGAGGATGGTCTTTCGGCGTTTGCGTCCCCGTTCTTGGAATATATTCTTCCAGGATGATATGGGTATTGGACCCTCCGGCGCCAAAACTGCTCAAGCCAGCGCGCCTAGGCACCTCTTGCCCGCCAATCACCGGGCGTTTCCATTCACCAAGTTGCTGCTGAACGACAAATGGCGTATGGCTGAACTCGATGTTCGGATTCAACCGCTGAGCATGCAATGATGGTGCAATTTGGCCATATTTAAACTGAAAAAGTATTTTTGTCAGCCCTGCAATTCCGGCTGCACTTTCACAATGACCGATATTTGATTTGCTGGAGCCGATCGCACAAAACTGTTTCTCCTGCGTATCTTTCTCAAATGCTTTTGTTAACCCCGCTATCTCAATCGGATCTCCTAATGCAGTGCCTGTTCCATGCGCCTCTAAATAACTGATGGTTCGGGCAGGAATGTCGGCGCGCTCCATTGCTTCTTTAATTACCTGTGCCTGCGCATGAGGATTTGGAACCGTGTATCCATTTGTTTTTCCTCCGCTATTAATGGCACTTGCCTTTATCACACCGTAAATATGGTCACCGTCCGCTATTGCTTGCTGCAGCGGCTTTAACACAATGGCGCCTACGCCTTCACCGTCGACAAATCCATCTGCATCATCGCCGAATGATTTACATGTATCACTAGCAGAGAGCATATTCATGACAGATAAATTCTGATAGTGAACCGGGTCGACAACTAAATTGACACCGCCGGCAATGGCACAATCACTCGATCCGCTATAGATGCTTTCCAGCGCTAAATGAATCGCTGTCAGGGAGGATGAGCAGGCTGTATCGACTGCAAGACTCGGGCCTTGGAAATTCAGTAAATAGGATATTCTGTTGGCGATAGACCAATAGCCGTAGCCGGTCGGATAATTTTTGTTCATGACTCCGGCAAAGACGCCGATTTTTCTGCTTGAACAGAGCGAGTCAGGCGTGTATCCCGCGTCTTCAATACTTGCATAAGCGGTTTGCAGAAATAATCGCTCCTGAGGGTCCATTCTTTCTGCCTCAAGGGGAGAAATCTGAAAGAATAATGGGTCAAACTTGTCCATATCCTTGATAAATCCGCCCCATTTCGTATAAATTGATCCTTCTTTTCCTTTTTCTTTATCGTAATAAGCTTTCCAATCCCAGCGATCTTTCGGAATTTCCTCAATACAATTTCTTCCTTCTTTTAGGTTGTTCCAAAAGTCTTCTGCTGTTTCCGCCTGAGGATAGCGTCCAGAAATGCCGATAATGGCAACGTCACGGCTTGCAAGAGTGTTTGTCGGTGTTTCTTTCTCCCCGCTGAAGCCAAGCTTGCGATAGCGCCGTGTTCTTTTAGCGGCCTGATCAGGTTTCTGTGAAGATTGGGTTCTGCTTTCGGCCGGTGTCTGTTGTTGAACTTGACGGTCAAGACCTGTTAATTTCATCAGCGCTTCTGTTTTTGTTTTGATGAAATGCTCCACTAATGCGTCAATGGTCTGGTACTCGAAAAATAAAGTGCTGCTTACATGGTCAAATTCTTTACGCAATGTATTCGTCAGCTGGACAACAACGATAGAATCAATACCGTACTTCTCAAGCGGTTCAGATGACTCAATCTTTCCTGCAGGAATTTTCAACGTTTCCCCGATTAGTTTTTTCATATATTCTGTGCTTTTTTCTCTTAGGAGAGCATGTTTTGATTGTCCAGCTTCCTCTGAATCTATGGTATGAATGTAGGCTGGCTCCTGATTAGACGCTTGTGAAACAACCTTCTCCGGCAAGATCACATTTTTCATCATACGTCGAACCAGCCCGTTGCTTGAGGCTGCGACGATTTGGTGACTCAGATCATGTGCCGCCTCGGCCGGGAAAAAGACAGATTCAAAGCCTTCGCTTTCAAGTGCCGCTTTCCAGCTGTCAGGATGTAAGCCTGGACAGCCGGGAATCCGCACTGCAGGATCTTCATACAGCCACCAGCCTTCCAAAAGACCAAAGGTGATGTGAGGGAACAGGCTGTTTCCCGCCATTTCATTCAGCAGCAGCATTCCGTTGTTTTTCATTACTGCTTTTGTATGCCGCAGTGTTTGACGGATATTTTTTGTTGCGTGAAGGACATTAGCGGCAATGACGACATCATAGCCTCCCGCTTCAAATTCCTGCTGGTCAATCGGTTTTTCCACATCAAAAAGCTGATATGTCAGGTACGGATTTTCCGCCCCATATTCCTTTTCTGCATGCAGCAAAAATGCTTTAGACAGATCTGTATAGCAATATTCATTGATGTGCTTTTGATATGGTTTCAGTTTTTCAAAGATTCCGGCACTCGTGCCGCCTGTGCCTGCGCCTATTTCCATAATGCGAATCGATGCCTCAGGGTCGTGCTTCAGACGTTCATCCAGATAAGCTAATAATGTATCGGCAAGCACTTTATTAAAATAGTCTGCCACTTGGTTATGCTTATAAATGCCTTCCACCAGTTCCATCGAGGAATGCGGGAACATGATATCTGTTGCAGGGACTTTCCCTGTCAAAATATCCGGTAATGCTTTCAGCATGGCCTCTGCTAAGACAACCATCGCCTTTGTCTCGCTGTCTTTAAGCCACTTTTCTTTTTTCGCATTCCATTCTTGCCAAAGCAGCTCGATATCCTCTGCTTGGTCCTTCCTCACCAATGAATCTCCAACTTTCTTAATATAGCCATGCTGCAAGAGAAATTCGCTGCTTTGCCGAATCCATTTTCCATAAAATTCACGAGTCTTATATTGTTGAAGACGTTCAACCGATAATGTATAACCATCAAACAGCCCGGCCGTTTGCAGCTGTCCTAACAACAGCCTGTAAAGAAGATCATCAAGCTCTTCATGTGTCACTCTTTGAAATCGTCCCGTAGTCGGCAGACGCTCCATCAGGCTCTCTGCATCTGCTGAAGGTTGCTCTGGATAAAGAGTGATGAATTCATTCTGATTCACGCCTTCGACTGCTACAGGCTTTGTCGTATGAATGAAAGCTGTTTGGCTGACTGGCCCAGAAAGCAGGGCTTCCAGCGCCTTCATAGCCTCCGCAGGCTCAATTAAACCTAAGCCGATTTGATTCATGAGCTGTACATAATGTTCATCCTCAGCCGCTTCACTATTCCCCCAATATCCCCAGTTCATGACTTTTACAGGGCATGCCCAGCTCTGAGAAAGCTGGTGAGCAAAAGCATCTGCAAATGTACAGCCAGAGGCATAATGGCTTTGCTTCACATTTTTGATATGGGCTACAAGCGAAGAGAAGAATAAAACAAAATCTACATTCTCCTGGCGGAACACTTGGGCCATCCGAATACTGACATCGATCTTCGCCGCCAGTCCAGCGGTGAATTCTTCCGGCTTCATTTTTTCCAGGCTTTGCTCAAATAAAACCATCGCAGAGTGAACAATCCCGTGAATATGAGGATGGCGTTTTTTCACTTGATCATAAGCCTGCTGCAATGAATGCTTATCGGCTGCATCGGCTGCAATGTAGAAAGGCTCAGGGCCAAGCGCCGAAAGTCGGTCTATTTTTGACTGGATGGCAGCATTAAGTTGACTTCGCCCAATCCAAACGATTTGCGCCTGGTAGCGGCGGATCATGTACTCACTCCATGCCTCTCCGATATACCCGGCTCCTCCGATGACCACATAGACTCCGCCTTTCCGATATAGCGTGTCGCCTGACAGTGAGTGCCGATATGGGATCAATTGCTGCTGATGCCATTGCTGATTACGATAGGCCCAAGCATGGCCAAGGCGGTCAGCTGGGAGCGCAAACATGTGATTTACCGGCCATGTACAGCCTTTTTCAAGATCGAGAAGACGGATTTTCCAGTGTGGATATTCCTTTGCCATTGTGCCGGCAAGCCCATGAATGCTTGCATGGGCGGGTTGTACTGCCTCATGTTGCATAACCGGCTGCGCTTGGACGGTCACAAGAGACCATTCAAGTTGTTTCTCGCCATAGCCTAATTGCAGGCATGCTTTCACAAGCTTAAATAGGTGAAGAACAGCTTCTCCTTGTCCATCACTACCTATACTTCCCCGGTGTGACGGGGCAATCCACAATACATGGTCAATGCTTCCGTACGCTTGCAGTTTGTCCGCTATTCCCTCAATGTCATCTGCAGGCCGGATATCGATAAAGGAAACTTGCGGATAATGATGCTTTATTAATGCGCGATCAGCTTCAGCAGCACCGCATAAAACAACTCGTGTACCAGCAAACGAAGCATTATCCTTCGTATCTGAAGAGACTGGTTCCCAGACAGGGATCATCATCGTATGCCCGGTCATCTGAGAATCAGTTAAAAGTTGCGGCATTGAATGCTGCTCTCCATCAAGTGCCCGCATCGAGGCACCCTTCATTCGCACACAAACGTGTCCGTTCTCATCACATAAATCAATATCATACTTTCTGACTTTGTCCTCCGCTTTACTGTCTGAACTGTATCGAATATAAGACCATATCTTCTCTGGACATGGGCTGAAAATATCAACCTCCTGCAACGCAAATGGAAGAGACAGCGTCTGAGCTTGTCCAGCGGCATTGACTGAGCTAACGATAAAACCGACTGTGGCATGGAACGCGGAATCCATCAAACTCGGGTGGAGCGCAAAATGCTGCCTGTCGTTTTTTAGAAAAGCGGGTAACGAGATTTTTGCAAGCAATTGATCTTTGCCGACATAGACTTTTTCAATCCCTTGATAGCCCTCTCCATAGTCAAGCCCAATCTTTCGAAACGCTGCATAGCATTGTTCTGACGTCACTGTGTCCAAACTGCATTCTGTCTGTATTGATGAAAGGTTTAAAATGGAAGTGTCCGTTTCATCTGAAATGACAGCGCGACCTTGGCAGTGTATCATCAGGGCTTCTTCTTTATGTTCAGAGCTGCTATAAATGTCAAAGGAAATGTCCCCGTTATCCTCAGGAAAAAGGCCAATATGTATTTCTTTTGGTTCACTTTCTATCGTGATAGGACGCACCCACACAATGTCTTTAAGCGACACCACTCTTTGTTCGCCGTCCAGATCGCCTGCAGCTTTTTCCGCTGCTTCTCTTGCCATTTCTAAATAGGCAACGCCCGGCAAAATCTTCTGTCCCTGTACAACATGATCAGAAAGGAAAAATTCCGTGCCTGTAAATACAGAGCTAAAGCGCTGCTCAGTAAAGTCTGATGTATTGCGGTGCACCAGCGGATGTAAGATATGATTCACAGTGCTGGTTTTCATTTCAGGAACCGGGATCCAGTAGCGCTCCCTTGCAAACGGATAGGTCGGAACACTGATTTTAAGCGGCTTGCGATCGCCGTATAGGCCGTCCCAGGTGACCCGCTTTCCTTGAACCCATGCTTTCGCCATTTCCATCATTTCACTGTCTCTTATCAAATTGTTATTCAGCGCATTTACCGAAGTTGGCCCAGCCGCCTCCTGATTCTCCTTGGCTTGTCCCGTCCAGCAGCCCTCGATCTCTTCTTCGCCATTGGCAAACGCCCGAAGTTTAGACGTTAAATCTTTTATGTCTTTTACGATGAAGGCCGCACGCTCCTCCATTTCAACCCGTCCTGCCTGCATGGTATAAGCTAACGCTAAAAGATTGACGTCCTCGCTAAGAAAATCAAGAAGTTTAAGAGCGTAAGCCTGCAGACGATCTTTGTTTCTCGCAGACAAAGGTATCACTATTTCTTCATTTTTCGTTAAAATCGTCTCTGAATGGCTCTCTGCCGGAATATATTCTTCCAAAATAAGATGCGCATTTGATCCTGAAGCGCCAAACGAACTTAAACCGGCGCGGCGGGGATATGTGACGTCCACCCCGTTTTCTGTAAAAGATGGCAGCTCCCATTCCTTTGTTTCATGCTGGACAAAAAATGGGGTTTGATCAAGCTTCAAATAAGGATTCAGCTCTTCTGAATGTAATGACGGCACCAAGGTTTTATGATGCAGCTGCAGGACAGTCTTCGTTAAGCCGCTAATGCCGGCTGCAGCTTCAGCATGGCCAATATTCGATTTAACAGAACCGATTGAACAGAATTGCTTGTCCTGCGTATTGCGGCTGAAAGCTTTTACTAACCCCTGTATTTCAATCGGATCTCCCAATGAGGTGCCAGTGCCATGGGCTTCAACATAGCTGATGGTGCGCGGATCAATTCCTGTTTTTTCTAGACACGCTTCGATAACATCAGCTTGAGCAACCGGGCTCGGTACTGTAATTCCGCTTACTTTCCCTACATGATTTATCGCACTGCCTTTGATGACAGCATAGATTCGGTCACCGTCCTGTTCAGCTTTTCGCATCGGTTTTAGCAATACTGTGCCGACACCTTCTCCAGATACGTAGCCATCCCCGCCTTTACCGAAAGTATGGCAATAGCCGTCACTTGAGTGCATCCCTACACTGCCATAGCTGATATATTTAGCCGGATGCAGTGACAAATTGACGCCTCCGGCAAGCGCGGCCTCGCATTCTCCATTCCGGATGCTCTCTATTGCCAGATGAACCGCAGTTAATGAGGAAGAGCAGACCGTGTCCACCGCCATGCTTGGGCCGTGGAAATTACAATAGTAAGAGACCCTGTTGGCGATTTGCGCATAATTCAGCGATAAAGGAAATGGATTGTGTTCTGATAGAGCTTCAGCTCCTATAAGGGAATAGTCCTTATGCATAACGCCGGCAAACACACCGACATGCTGTCTTTTATTTTCTCCCTGCGGTGCAGCAATTGTCTCTGGTGTATAACCCGCATCTTCAATAGCTTCCCAGCACGTCTCTAAAAATAACCGTTCCTGAGGGTCCATCATTTCCGCTTCACGCGGAGAGATTCTGAAAAATTGAGGATCAAAACAATCAGCATCCTCGATAAACCCGCCCCATTTTGACAATGGCTTGCCCGAAGGTGAATCCAGTCCATTGTTTTCTTTCCATTCCCAGCGTGAGTTTGGGATCTCCGTGATGCAGTCGGTACCTGCCTTAAGATTTTCCCAGAATTCCTGTATGTTTTTTGCCTTAGGATAACGGCCTGCCATTCCTATAATGGCTATGTCCTCCCCGATCTCTGGTGAAGAGGTAACACCATCAATTGGTGAAGGAGATTGGCGGACAGCATCGTCCACCTCTCCAATTGAATAGTGATCAGCAAGATGAGCAGCTAGTTCTGCAATTGTTGTAAATTCAAACAGCAGTGTCGGAGCAAGATCCGCTCCAACCTTATCTCCAATTTCCTGAACCACGGTAAGCAATGACGGAGAATCCAAGCCTAGCTCATAGTACCCAGCGTGGATATCCATTTGTTCTGCCGGCCTTTCAAGCTGCTTAGCAAGCAACTGACGCAAATACATTTCAAATGCGGGATAGTCCCGACTGATGTTCTGAGAGACAGCAGCTCTTTCTTCTTGAATTTCTTTTGCGGAATGAAAGGCTGACCCATTCCGTACAGACTTGCCTGCAAATTGTTTCAGCTCGGCCACTTTTTGTCCTGCTGAATTAAAATATTCAATCGTCATATAAGTGAGTTCTTTCTTTTGGCGCACAGATGAGGAGAGGATCCGTGCTGTACATCCTTTTTGCAATCGTTCTGAAGCAGAAAACGATTCATAACACAATGGCAGATACATCGTTTGATCTGAGAGCAGGCAGCTTGACCCTATGCCGCTGCCGTCAATAAGCGTCGGATGAAACAGAAAAGCTTCAGAATGGCGCAGGGCGTCCTGTCCAACTGCTAAATCAATTAAAGCACCCTCTTTGGTTTCATAAATCTGTCCTTCCGCCTTCATCATGCCGGTATGCACTAACTCTTGAGAGCGGCATTGTTCATAGATTTCATCTAAATTCAGAATCCTATCAGCTGTTTTTTTCCACTGATTAGGGTCTATTGATTCGGCAAAAGAAGTTTGCTCTTTACGATGCATGTCAGCAGTCACATATTGTCTCTTGTCAGATAGTGATTCTCCATGCTGTTTTTGTCCGTCGATGATGATGGACCATGTCCCTTCCTTTCTTTCAGACACGTGAATGGTCAGGGCAATGTCATATGACTCATCTGCGATCAAAGGGTAAAAAATGGTCAGGTTTTTTAATTCAAGCTCTTGGTATGCATAACCATGTTCCTGGAATACTTGGTAGATTAAATCTATATAAGCAAGGCCGGGTAATAACGCTTGTCCATATACCTTGTGGTTGGACATGATTGGATTATTTAATGAAATGTGCAGTTGTTCAGTTATCATTTTCCCACTCCTCTCTTATTTGAAAGTTTTCCAAAACATATCTTTAGAAGCCCCTGAGTCTGAATGCACTTTTTCCTGCACGTTTTGAGCTGATGGTTTGATTAAAACGGGTTGCCTATTTAATTCCGGCAAAGGCAGAGGTTTTCTTCTAATTGGACGAGCAACCGATTCATTCCAGGCTTCTATAATGAGATGGGCGTTCGTTCCGCCATCTGCAAAACAATTAATTGCCGCAGCCGGCGTTGTCTCCTTCCACTCGGCTTGCGATCTGCTGAAATACAAATCTGTTTTTTCTATATCAAAATACGGCATATTTTCATTACCTGACAGGAACGGAACCAATTGTCTATGCTTCAGCATTAGAGCTACTTTAATCAGGCTCGCAATCCCCTCTGCACATAATGGATGGCCGATGTTAGGTTTCACCGATCCCAGCCCTAACGGAGCCTTTGATTCAGAACGGTAAATGGACTGGATTGCCTTTAATTCAAGTAAATCTGTTACTGCCGATCCCGAGCCGTTTGCTTCGAGATAGCTGATCTCTTCAGTCTTTTTGCCGCTTTTTTCAAGCGCTGACAGCATGACGTCCTTTTGTGCCTCGAGATTCGGAGATGATGGGCCAGCCGTTCTTCCATCATTATTAATCGCAGCAGCTTTAATGACTGCATATATGGAATCTCCGTCTTCAAGCGCTTGGCTGACGGTTTTGACGAGAACCATGCCCACGCCTTCTCCTAAAATGACACCGTCTGCCCGCTTATCAAAAATATGGAATGAAGGTTTGTCACATAAAAGTCCGCGCTCATGAAACATTCGATGCGCATCAGCATCAAGCAAACTGACGCCGCCTACAACCGCTGCCTCAATATCTCCGCTTCGCAGAGCCTGAATGGCCATATTCAGCCCCACCAGCGCAGAAGAACAAGCGGTATCGAGGACAATACTCGGTCCCTTCAAGTCAAAAAATTGTGAGACGTTAGCTGCTAAATAGTTTTGTCCGCCAGCGACTATCGGATTTCTTGCTTTTGAAAGACTGGCCGGATCAGGCTTGTGCTGGCTGCGGCCACCTATATAAACGCCAGCCCTCATGCCTTTCACTTCTTTCTCTGTATAACCGGCGTGATACCACAGCTTCAAGCTTTCCTCTAATACAGCCAAAGCTTGAGGGTCCATCGCTCTGACATCGTTTTCGGACATCATGAAGAAATCATGATCAAACCGGTTCATTTCATCAATGAGGCCCGCGTAATTTGAGCTGGAGTTCCCGAATCGTTCAGGCGGAACAGGCGCAATCGCAGACCGTCCATCACGTATTAGTTCCCAGTATTCCTCTAGGGTTTCCGCTCCTGGGAACCTGCAACTAAGACCGATGATAGCGATGTCCTCAGCAAGAAGTGCCGGTTTTTCATGGCTTATCTGTTGCGGCCGCTGTTCTGGCACCGGCTTCTGTTTCATTGCTGATTGCGGCTTGAGAGGTGTCTGTTTCTCAGGAACAGATGGCTGTAAAACAGCTGATATGTCATATTTCGAAATGAGCCAGTGTGCAAAGGATTCTATTGTCGGGTATTCAAACAAAATTGACGGATCAATATCTCCATTTAATTGTTGGTTCATCTGCTGTACCAGCTGGGCCAATATAATCGAGTCGATTCCGTATTCTTGGAAAGGTTCATCCGTTTCAAAGTCTTTTGCAGCTATTTTCAGTTCATCTGAAAAAAGAGTTACCAGCCAGTCGACTGTTTCAGGGAACAGGTTGCGAGTGCCGGTTTTCTCTTTCGTCTCAGGATGCGAGAGAGCTTCGACAGGCAGTGACGACTGCATTAGCTTATCCGGCTTCCAAACGTTTGTATCTGGTACTGCCGGCAGCACGACAGCATACTGTCTGTCTGATAGAATCTGGTCAAGCAGCTGTAATCCCTCGTCGTTTGTCAAACTGATCAATCCAGTTTGTTCTAAAGCTTTGCTTCGAACCTCGCCTAAACCGGTCTCCTTCCAGTTAGGCCACTGAATGCTTACAATGGGACATTTATCTTGATGAGCCTCCGCAAAATAATCCATAAAAGCATTTGCCATCGCGTAATCAGCTTGTCCTGCTGCTAGTGCAGGGATGGCCGCTGATACTGATGAAAACAAGGTGAAAAACGCCAATGGTTCATCCTGAAGCAGGTCAAACAACGTTTGCAGACCTTCGACTTTCGGTTCAAGCACCTGTCCGATCTCTTCTAGTGATTTTCTGATAAAAGCCGGGTTTTGTTTGTTCACCAGCCCGGCACAATGGATGACTCCGCCAATCGCCCCCATTGTTTCGTGTATTGTCTTCAGGCTCTGTTCGACAGCAACCCTGTCTGTGAGATCCAGAGACAGCACCTGAACTTGCGCACCCATGTCTTCTAGCTCTTGAACGGCTTTTATTTTCTCGGCAAGCGAGGCGATTTTTACCAAATTCCACTGGTCACGCGACGGAAGCTCTTCACGGCCGATAAGGACCAGCCGCTTAACGCCGTATGTTTTCACAAAATGCCGCGCACACAGCAAGCCGAGACCTCTTGTCCCGCCTGTAATAAGCAGGACTTTGTCTGTTGAAAACGATACTTGCTTATGACTAAGAGCGGCTTCTGCTGGCTGCTCTGCCAAATATGCGCGATATCGCTGTCCGTTTCGATAACAGACTTCTGATTCTGTGCTCTTGGCATAATATTCAACTGCAATCAGTCTGGCCAGCTCCTCAAAAGAGGCTTCGAACTCCATATCTGCATGTCTTGAAGTAAGATGGCTGTACTCACTTTGAAGCATGCGGTATAAACCGGCCCGTGAAGCACCAGACAAAAGAACACCCTCATTTGCGTAGGCCTCCAGCCCCTTTGTTACACCCAAGATCGTCAAATGATGCTTGCTTGTACGTCCTTGCTCGATCAGCTTTTGGAGCCAGTTTATCCAGCCCATAGAATGCTCATGGCTCGTTCCGCACCCGATCAGATCGATTACTCCAGCAACGTGTTCATAGTCAGCAGCAGATACCCGATCCAGCTCTTGACTGTCAAATATACGGTATGTCGAGAAATACGTTGAAAGCTCTTCCGCTAATGCCATTGTCTCCTTATTTGCCAAAATGGCGACGGTTTGATTCGTCATTTCTGCCGGTTCAATCGGACAAGGCTGCCACTGTTTACGCAGAAAGCAGCGCTTTGGCATCAGTTCGGAATGAGGCAGAGCTGTAGCAATGGTTTTGGGTTCACCTTCTTGAGTTGGCAGCCAGTAATACTCTTCCGCGAACGGATAAGCAGGCAGGCTGATTCGACGAGGCGTGTATTCCCGATAAAGCTTGTTCCAATCTATCTGCAGCCCTTTCACCCATAGTTCCGCTACTTTCTCCAGCCTTTTTTTCTCTATCCATGTTTGCAGCAACGCTTTGGCATCTTGATCCGTTTCAAACAGCTTGATTTCGCTCTTTTTCGTTTTCACGTGAGCAGCAAATATGCTGCTGTTCGGCATTTCAGCCAAATAATCATCTAAAGTTTTGATCAGCATTTCTCTCGAATCCGCCAAAAACGCCATGCGATAATCCATTGCTTCCCGGCCCGTCTGAAGTGTGTATGCCATATCCTCCAGATCGATATATTCATTGGAAGTTACGAAATCTTTCATTGCTTCCGCATAGGCCTTCAATTGCTTCTCTTTTTTCGCTGAAAGTACAAATAATGCTGAGCGGTGATGCTTTGTTAATGGATCGTTCCTCTTGTCAGGCTGATATTCCTCTATCACAATATGAGCATTCGTTCCGCTATATCCGAAGGAGCTCACACATGCTCTCCGCGGTTTTCCATCAGCCGTTTCCCAAGGCTTAAGCTCCGTATTTACGTATAAAGGAGAATGCTCAAATTCAAAATGCTCATTCGGTGTCGTGAAGTTCAATGTCGGCACAAGTGTTTTATGATTCATGCACAATAACACTTTTTGAACCCCGGCTACTCCTGCCGCCGCGGATGTATGGCCAATATTGCTTTTGACGGAACCGATTGCGCAAAACTGCTTTTTGTCTGTTTTTTCTTGAAATACGGTGGACAGAGCTTCTAATTCAATTGGATCGCCTTGTTTTGTTCCTGTGCCGTGCATCTCGACATAACTGATACTCTCAGGATGTATGCCGTATGTTTCATATATGTCTCTTTCCAGATCCATTTGGCTTTTCGCACTCGGTGCCGTGATTCCGTTTGTTTTCCCGTCCTGATTAATACCCGAGCCAATGATAATGCCATAAATATGGTCACGGTCCGCTTCTGCATCTTTCAGCCTTTTTAGAACCAGCGCACCCGCACCCTCGCCGGGCACAAAACCATTCGCGCTATTGTCAAATGCTTTACATTGTCCATCAGGTGAAAGCATGCCGGCCTCACACATACTCATGTAAGATTCCGGCGTCAGGTATAAGCTGACCCCGCCGACCAGCGCCATATCAATTTCTTTGTTTATAAGTGCCTGCCGCGCTAAATGTGTGCCGACCAATGAAGATGAACAAGCGGTGTCAATAGGAATCGCAGGCCCTTTTAAATTAAGAAAATACGGAATACGCGCCGCAGCGATCGCAAAGCTGTTCCCCGTGGCATTTGCTCTTGCCTGCCGATTCAGCATGACCCCGTATTCACTGCTCATAATGCCGAGATATACACCGCATTTTTTCTCATTTAAAGTTCGAGCGTTGTACCCAGCGTCCTCAAAGGCTTTATAGCCTTCCTGCAAAAAGATTCGATGCTGCGGGTCCATCAGTTCAGCTTCTGACGGCGGAATATTAAAAAACAACGGATCAAAATGTTCAATATCATCAAGCATCCCCATTGATTTGCAGTAGACTTTCCCTTTTTTGTTGAGGACAGGATCATAGTATTTGTCTACATCCCACCGTGATGTTGGAATGTCCCGAATGGCATTTCTCCCATGAACCAGGTTATCCCAGTACTCTCTTACATTACGAGCGCCCGAGTATCTTCCCGACATCCCGACAATCGCTATCGCATCCTCCGGGCGGTCTTGACGAACAGAGACTTGTTCCTTCTCATGTTCTTTCTTTATAGGATGTTGAACAGACTGTAGCGGTCGCTCTGCTGGCTTTTGCTGGGCTGCTTCGAAAGAGTCAGTATGCTCTATCTTTCTATCATGATGAGTTCCAAGCTCGGACTTTAGCATTTCGGCAAAATCACGTATCGTTGGATAATCATATACTCTGGTTACCGTAAAAGACGTTCCGTATTGCTTGTTCACCGCTTTTATCCATTCGAGTCCGGTAATCGAGTCCATTCCGATATCTATGAACGCTTCGTCAATATCCACCTCGTATGGCTCCATGTATAACACGTCTGCTATGCTTTCCCTCAATTTTTCATGCAGCGTTTCAATTGCTACAGTATATTGTCTTGATGCAGATATTTCTGCCGCTGCATATTGAATCGTTTCTTCAGCCTCCTCTTGCACTGGCTGATGATGTTCTAACGGCTGCAGAGATATATTAGCCGGTTTAGCAGCAGGTACCGCTGTTCTTTGTCTTATCGGCGTGTACGTCTCCGTTTGTTTTTTCTCCCCAGCTTGTGTGCTTAACTCATGTGCTAAGTAAACAGCGAAATCACGTGTTGTCGGATAATCATATACCTTTGTGACATTTAGTGATGTGCCATACTGTTTATTTATTGCTTTTATCCATTCGAGCCCGGTAATCGAGTCCATACCGATATCTATGAATGCTTCGTCTGGATCAATCTCGTTTTGGTCCATGTACAGCACTTCCGCTAAGCCCGCTGTCAGTTCATCGCACAAGGCTTCCGCCGTGATCGTCTCTGTTTCTGTATCTGATGGAACCAGAGGTGCTGTCCGCTCCAAACGATCCTGATTGGTCATTAAAGGCTGTAACGTAATATTGGCAGGCTTGCCGCTGGCTTCTCTGGCTACAGACGGCTTTGGAATGACGGGCTGTACTGGAGCGAATGGCTCCTCCGTTCTTTTTTCCTCAGCCTTTGCATGTACGTCTATCCAATAGCGATCTCTTGCGAAAGGATAGGCAGGTAAACTGATGCGCCGCGGTTTTTGATCCTGATATAGCGTGCTCCAGTCGATTCGCAAACCTCTTACCCACAGGTCTAAAACCTTCGCATATTTTCCTTTTTGCAGCCATGCCTCAATTGTTTTTGACATATCCTCATCAGCAGCAAAAGCAGCAATGGCTTCCTTGTTGCGCTTTACTTGTCCGCGATAGACATATTCACGATTTTCTGTTCCAGAGATACATTCATTCAGCTTTTCTTCAAGCTCCCGCATCGATTCCGCAACGAACGCCAGCCGTTCGTTCATCGCTTCCCGTCCGACTTGAAGCGTATAGGCAATTCGGTGTAAATCTGCTTCAACATATGTTTGTTCACGAATGGCATGCAGCAATCGCTCCGCGCGTTTCTGAAGTCTTTCCTCATTTTTTGCTGAGAGCACAATGACAGCCGGCTGTTTCCTCCCTGGTAAACGTTCCTCCACAGGTTCCGGAGCATACTCTTCTATTAAAATATGGGCGTTCACACCCCCGGCACCAAATGAAGAGACTCCTGCGATTCTCGGTAATTCGATGTCTTTGCCATTGACACTGATGATCGGCCTCTTCCACTCTTCTAGCTCTTGCTGTACTTTAAACGGCGAGTTAAGGAAATCAATATTCGGGTTCAGCACGTTTGAATGCAGGGAAGGCGCAAGCTGCCTGTATTTCATTTGGAGCAATACCTTCGTTACTCCTGCGATACCTGCCGCACTCTCACAGTGCCCGATATTTGATTTGGCTGACCCTATTGCACAAAATTGTTTGTCATCGGTTTCTTGCGTAAACACTTTGGACAGCCCTGTGATTTCAATAGGATCACCGAGAGAGGTTCCCGTGCCGTGGGCTTCGATGTAACTGACTGTCCGCGGATCAACCTTCGCTTCCACAAACGCCTTTTTGATGACATCTGCTTGGGCATTCGGATTGGGAACTGAGTACCCGTTTGTTTTTCCCCCGTGGTTGATGGCTGTCCCTTTAATGATTCCATAAATGTGATCACCATCTTCAACTGCTTTAGACAATGGCTTCAGAAGCACTGCTCCAACGCCTTCCCCCGGCACATAGCCGTCTCCGCCCTGTCCGAAGCTTTCACACCGGCCTTTGCTGGACATAAATTTGTTCTGCCCGAGCATCAAATATTTATTTGGATGGATTGACACATTCACGCCGCCCGCGAATGCCGCCTCACACTCTCCGCGCTGCAGGCTTTGGCAGGCCAAGTGGATAGCCGTTAAAGAAGAAGAACACATGGTGTCTAATGCAATACTCGGTCCGTGAAAATCAAAATAATAAGATACCCGGTTCGCGATGGATGATGGATTTCCCGTTAAAGCCAGAGACCTTCCCCGCACCTGCTCTTGTGCCCCGTACAGCTGATATTCTTCGTACATGACACCGACGTAAACACCGACGCTTCCGCCAAGCTCAGCATCACGCTTACGGCCGAGGTGCTCTCTTGTATAGCCTGCGTCTTCCATCGTTTCATACACGCACTGCAAAAATAAACGCTCTTGCGGGTCCATTAATTTTGCCTCACGCGGCGATATATGGAAAAACTGCGGGTCAAACTTGTCTACATCCTTCAAGAAGCCTCCCCACTTGCTGTAGGTTTTTCCAGGCTTGTCTTTATCTTCGTCATAATAGAGACTATGATCCCAGCGGGCTTCAGGAATTTCCGTAATACAGTCTCGACCGTCTCTCAGGTTTTCCCACAATTCATCAATGTTGTCTGCCTGCGGATAGCGACCTGAGATACCGATGATCGCGATTTCTTCCGTTTCCTTCTCTCTTAACTGCTTCTGCTCTTTATCTTGCAAAGGAAGAAATCCAGACTTTCTTGGGGTAACTGGGATTTCTTGTTTTTCAGGTTCTGATTTTCTTTCAACAGAAGGTTTACCTGTTTCAATTCCCAAGATGTCCAGCAGTTTTTCTCTGCGGGAATCAATAAAATACCGTGTTAATGAGCGAATATCCTGATATTCAAAGAACAACGTCTTGGACAAAGAACCGAATACTTTTTCTAATTGACCCGTTACATGCATGATCATGATAGAATCGATCCCGTAATCCTCGAGAGGAGCTTCAGCATCAATCTGGCCGGCTGGCAGCTTAATCACCGAAGAAAGCACCTGTTTAAAATAGTTCTCCGCTTTTTCTCTTAGTATCTCTTCATCAATTTCCCCGATCATGTCTGCTTTTTCTGCCTCCTGATTGAGACTGCTTTTTTTGATATTGTGAGATTGGCCTTTGCCATGTCCCGTTTCATGTAAAAATGCACGAATCCGATCAGTAACACCGGAAGCAACTAACACTTGCGGCTTTCCTGACGTCCAGCCATGATATAGCGCCTGAATCCCACGATCTGTTTCCATGGCCACCATGCCTGTTTCTCTTTTCAGCATCCTTGCAGTTTCCGCATCAATTTGCATGCCCCCGTCTTTCCACAGCGGCCAGCACACTGAAAGAGTTTTTCCGTAACGCTTGTGCAGCTCTGCTTGGCCATTTCGATATTCGCTGAATGCATTCATAAATGCATTGGCCATTGCGTAATCAGCCTGTCCCGCGCTTCCTACTGCTCCGGCACCTGAGGAAAAAAGGATAAAGAAATCGAGCGGAATATCTTTCGTTGCTTCGTCAAGGTGAATCAGTCCTGCTACCTTTGGAGCAAGAACGGTTTGAACCTCTTCTTTGTTTTTCTTCATAATGAAATTATCTTTTATTAAACCGGCGCTGTGAATGATGCCATCTAAGTCTCCGTAAACGTTTTGGGTTTCTTTTAATAAGGCATCAACCGTTTGTTTGTCAGCCAGATCAGCTTGTCTGTAAATCGCTTGGATGCCAAGTTTCTGTAAGGCTTGAAGCTTCTTCTTCTTCCTTTCATCAAGCGGAGAGCGTCCTGTCAGGATCACAACCGCGTCATTCGTTTGGTTTGCAATTTCAGTTGCAAAGATGAATCCAAGACCGCCTGCACCGCCTGTGATCAGATACACGCCTTTATCCTTCCATGGCATGTCAGCACTTAGGTGCTCACCAGACACTTCTTTCCACTTGCTTACAAATCGCTTCCCTTGCCAGTGGCGGATATGCGTGTCACGCGGATAGCGTCTGTTTTCCTCCAATATTTCGAATAGGTCACCAGCTGACATCCCGGTTTCTATTTCGATCAACTGTCCTGTCAGTTTTGGATTTTCCAGTTGAGCCGTTTTGAGCAATCCAGTTAAGCCGCTTAATAGCTGAGGCTCGTCCAACGCAGGCACCGCCACTTGAATGAATGTATGTCCCCCTGTTTTTGAGTACATTAGCTGTTTGATTTCTTCAAATAACTGTATGGCATAACCTTCAAACCGTTCATCAATTGTCTCTGTATCATGCTGCAGAACTGTACAGTCAAGATGATTTTGGAGTCTTTCCATTTGTTCTCCAACATCACAGACAACGACTTTATGCGTGTCGTACTCTATGAGCTCTTGCCTCTCTGCAGCACGTTCTTCCCAAATATGTTCGAACAATAGCGTGTCAGTCGCTTCAGAAGGATCTTCTTGATCTGTTTCTAACACTCTTGCAGAATAGCCCGTCAATCGCACGCAAACCTGCCCCTCTTCATTGCATAAATCGATATCAAGCTTCTGCATACGATCCCCAGCTGTACTGCCCTCGCTATATGTGATCCGCGCCCACATAGATGCCTCGCAGCCTTTGAAGATTTGGACATCCTGTATGGCAAAAGGCAGCATTGCCTTTCTGTCTTCTAAACTCGTAGCTCCTCCCAGCCTCAAACCGATAGATGCCTGAAATGCCGAATCTATCATGCTCGGATGCAGAATATAATGGTCTTCTGTATCAGAGATTACAGGAGGCATCGTCAATTTCACTAGAACTCCGTTTTCGCCGGCATATAGGCTGTCGATCGCTCTGTGGCTGTCACCATAATGAATACCCATTTCTGTATAAGCCTCGTAGCAATCAAAAGGTGACAGCGTCCGGCCATTATAGCTTGCCTTCAGTTCTTCAATGTTGATAACAGGATTTTCACCAGCCTCACAAAGCACTGCACTCCCTTGCCCATATATAATCGGCGACTCCTCTGCGCTTTCAGGGTCCCGGCAGATTTCAAATGTAATCTCACCATTCTCCTCAGGATATAGACGTACATCTATATCTTTCTGCTGTTCCGTGACGGCGAACGGCCGGACCCAGACGATATTCCGGAGTCGGAATCCTGTCGGGAACTGATCCGCAGCTGCCCTTTCCACAGCTGCCCGAACCATCTCCAATAAAGCTGCGCCAGGTAAAACGTGTTCGCCCTTTATGACATGATCCTTCAAGAAAAATTCACGTCCTGTAAACACTGAACGGAAGCGGACACCTGATATGTCGGACACATTTTGATGCAGAAGAGGATGCAGGATGTGCCGCTCCTGTTTTGAACGATCAGTCTTTTTCTCCGCTTTCGGCACCCAATAACGCACCCTCTCAAATGGGTAAGTCGGCAGGCTGATCCGCTTTGGTTTGTTTCCCTCGTAAAGCAGCTTCCAGTCAACACCAGATCCGTTCGCCCACTGCTCCGCAATTTGATCGAGTTTTCTTTGCTCCAGCAATTTATGTACCGATTCGGCGGGACGCGATGGTTCGCTTCCTCTTGACACGCGGCCCTTCCAGCAATGCTGAATGGCTTTTCGTCCTTCTATAAAAGCCTTCAATTGGTCACTCAATTCTTGAATTCCGTATGCTAAGAAAGAAACCCGTTCTTCCATCGGTTCACGGCCTACCTGCAATGTATACGCCAAATCTCTAATCTGAATCCCATTATGAAGAAAATCCAAGAGACGTTTTGCATATACACGGAGACGTTCTTGATTACGGGCAGAAAGCGGAATAACTGCGGATATGTCAGAATCTGAGGACAAAGAAACGTCCTGCTCCGCTGCTTGAGGAATATATTCCTCAAGGATAATATGTGCGTTTGAACCAGTTGCTCCGAAGGAACTGATACCCGCCCGCCGCGGATAAGGGACCTCTTCCCCATTCTCCTTGATAACAGGCTGCTTCCACGTTTCTGTTTCATGCTGTACATAAAATGGAGACTTTTCAAAATCAACGTACGGATTCAGTTCTTCCGAATGCAAAGAAGGCACAAGTTTTTGATGGTGAAGCTGAAGGGCAACCTTGCTTAAACCGCTGATCCCCGCGGCGGATTCGGCGTGCCCAATGTTCGACTTTACAGAACCGATTGAACAGAACTGCCGATCCTGCGTATATTGGCGGAACGCTTTCACTAATCCCTGTATTTCGATCGGATCTCCTAAGGACGTGCCGGTTCCATGGGCTTCCACATAACTGATCGTTCGCGGGTCGATTCCCGTTTTCTCCAAGCATGTCTCAATCAGATCAGCTTGAGAAACAGGGCTCGGCACTGAAATGCCGCTTACAGTGCCCACATGATTCACAGCACTTCCTTTAATAACTGCATAAATGCGATCTCCGTCTTCCTCTGCCTGGCGCAAAGGCTTTAATAAAACCGCGCCTATACCCTCGGCAGGCACATAACCGTCTCCATCCTTTCCAAACGTACGGCAGTGTCCGTCAGTGGAAAACATATCCCAGACCCCGTATGTCATATATTTATTCGGGTGCAAAGACAGGTTCACGCCGCCTGCTAACGCAACATCGCACTCACCGTGACGTATGCTTTCCAACGCCAAGTGCACTGCGGTCAAAGAGGATGAACATACCGTATCGACAGCCATACTCGGACCATGGAAATTACAAAAGTAAGAAACACGGTTGGCGATTTGCGCATAGTTAAGCGAGAGAGGAAACACATTTTCTGCTGATGCTTCTTCAGCTCCGACTAATGTATAATCCTTGTGCATGACGCCGGCAAAAACTCCTACATGCTGCCTTTTATTTCGTCCTTTAGGCTTGGCCAACGTCTTTGGCGTATAGCCCGCATCCTCAATCGTTTCCCAGCATGTTTCTAAAAACAGCCGCTCTTGTGGGTCCATTGTCTCCGCTTCTCTTGGCGTGATTCTGAAAAATTGGGGATCGAAGCAGTCGGGATCATCAATAAATCCTCCCCATTTGGAAATGTCCTTACCCGAAGGAGATGTGATTCCTTCAAGTCGCTGCCAATCCCAGCGCGACTCAGGAATCTCGCTAACGCAGTCCTTCCCCTCTTTCAGATTGTTCCAAAATTCATGAATATTGGCTGCCTTCGGATACCTGCCCGCCAAGCCGATAATCGCAATGTCGCCTGCTGCCTCAATAGGTACAGCATGAGAAGCTTCAACAGTCTTACGATCGTTTATTGTGTCGGAAACGCGTTCTCTTTCATTCTGGCCAAGGCCAAGGGAACCAGCGGCACTAAAATGCTCAGCATATTCCTCGGCAAGAAACGCTGACAGCTCCGCTATGGCGGTATGCTCAAACAGAAGAGTCGGCGAAAGGCTCTCACCGATCTTATCACTGATCGTTTCTACCACCTCAAGCAAGCCCGATGAATTCAGTCCCATTTGGTAATAACCGACCTGTTTTTCAACTTGTTCTACCGGCTTATTGATTTTCTCTGCGATTAATTGGCTTACGAACTGTTCAGCCCCGCTGTAGGAATTAACGGGAGAAGATACCATGTCAGCAGGTTTCTCACGCTCAGCAGTGTCCGCTCTTGTCATCTGTGTCTCCTGTGCATCTTGATGTTTTCCGCTAATCAGCTCCGCTTCTCGCACCAATTTGCTTGTAAAGTTTTTCAACTCAGCCACTTTTTCTCCCAACGCATTAAAAAATTCAAGTGTTACATAAATCAGCTCTTTTTCCCGCCGGACGGAGGAGCGCTTAATTCTCGTCATGCAATCCGACTGCAAAAGTGCAGAAGCGGAAAAGGATTCATAGAACAGAGGCAAATACAGCCTCTGTTCTCCTTTAAGCAAAGATGTGAGCAAATGATTGGCACCCACCCCGCTCCCGTCTATGAGAGTCGGGTGAAACATAAAGCCTTCTGCGTGAAGCATGGCTTCCGAACCGAGAGAAAGCTCAAGAAGGACGCCGTCTTCCTCTTCATAGATGCAGCCACTTGCTTTCATATATTCGCTGTGCACCAATTCCTGACGTCTGCATTGTTCATATACATCATCAAGCTGAACAACGTTCTGTGCAGATGCTTTGATTTGACTGAGATCCAGTGTTTCTTCAAATATGGCTGGGGAGTCTGCGTGCATGTCAGCCTTCATATAGAGCTTTTCTTCTGAAGCTTCTTTCCCATCACGTTTTTCAATTCCCTTGGCTGTGATTTGCCACTGTCCTTCTTTTTTCTCCGCGCATTGGATATTCAAAACAATTACTGCATCCTGTTCCGCCGTCAATGGCTGATAGATGGATAAATTCCGCAGCTGAAGCTCTGAGCAGGAGAAACCGTGTTCTCTGAATATCTGGTAGATTATATCGATATAAGCCAATCCCGGCAGGACATTTTGTCCGTAAACCACATGGTGATAAATAAACGGATTTTTTAACGATAATGTGAGTTGTTTCGTTATCTTTTTCACGTTAGACCTCCACCTCATAAGTATCCCATATGTTTGCCGCAGTCATTTTTGAAGTCTCCGCTTCCAGCTTTGGCTCGCCTGGCAAAAGCGTTCGTTTCTTTAATTGAGGAGGCGATATTGGACTGCGCTTGATGGCGTGTTTTTCATCTTTTTCCCACGCCTCTACGATGACATGGGCATTCGTCCCCCCATCGGCAAAGCAGTTAATAGCCGCAGTAGGCTGCGAATCTGTCCATTTTTCCAGGGCTCGGCTGAACGTGATGTTCGCTTTCTGTTGATTGAAATGCGCCATCTCTTTTTCACCTGATAAAAATGGGACAAAGCGGCGCTCTTTCAGCATCAGCACAACCTTAATGAAGCTGGCGATCCCTTCAGCACATAGCGGATGCCCGATGTTCGGCTTGATTGAGCCAAGAGAAAGAGGCGATGAGTGCCCAGAACGGTACACTGATTGGATCGCTTTTAGCTCAAGGAGATCGGTTACGATTGAACCTGACCCGTTTGCCTCAAGGTAGCTGATGTCCTCTGGTTTTTTTCCGCTTTTGAAAAGCGCATCTTTCATGACTTCCTTTTGCGCCTCAAGATTAGGTGTTGCAGGCCCCGCCGTTCTTCCGTCGTTATTGACCGAGGCCGCTTTCACGACAGCATATATGGTATCTCCGTCTTCCAGTGCCTGTTTTACGGTTTTTAGCATGACCATTCCGACGCCTTCACCTAACACAACTCCGTCAGCACGCTCATCAAACACATGGAAGGATGAATGCTTGCTTAAAATGCCGCGCCGGTCAAACAGCCTGTGAGAGGCATCTGAGCTCAGCAAGCTGACACCGCCGACTATGGCGGATTGAATATCTCCGCCACGCAGCGCCTGAATGGCCATATTCATGCCGACCAAAGCTGACGAGCATGCAGTGTCAACTACAACACTCGGGCCGCGGACATCAAAAAATTGTGAAAGATTAGCCGCTAAATAATTTTGGCCGACTGTCACGATCGGATTCTTGGCATGATCAAGGCTCTCTTCATCAGGTTTGTGCTGGCTTCTGCCTCCAATATAAACACCGACAGACTTGCCCTTTATTTCCTCAGGCGTATAACCGGCGTGATACAAGAGTTTCAGACACTCTTCCAATACGAGCAGTGCTTGCGGATCCATCGCCCTTACGTCTTCTTCGTGAAGCAAAAAGAAATCAGGATCAAAATAGCTGACGCCATCAATCACGCCGGCATAATATGGCGTCTTACAGCCCCAACGCTCTGCCGGAATCGGGCCGATTGACGAACGCCCCTCGGATAGTAACAACCAATATGACTCCAATGTCTCTGCCCCAGGGAATCGGCAAGAGAGTCCGACAACGGCAATACCTTCTGCATGAGAGTCCGGTGACAAAATCGCTGGCGCCTGAATCTGAGGTGTAAGAGCTCGATCCTTCGCAGGAACAGATGCCTCCGCCTCTATTTTGTTCTCCAAAGGTGCTGATGCATCCGATATCCTGCCTCCGAATAAAGCGGACAGCCTTTCGGAATAAGAACCGATCAGCCAATCTGCGAACCTTTGAATTGTCGGGTATTCATATAGAATCGATGGATCGAGCGCTGCCTCTAATTTGCGGTTTATACGCTGGAGCACCTGTGCCAAAATGATCGAATCCACGCCATAATCCTGAAACACCCCGTCAATCTCGAAGTCTTCACGATCTATTCTCAGCTCTTCGGTAAACAGATCAACAAGCCAGGACTGTGTTTCAGATAATAATCCATCACATTTGGAAACTTCATCGGCCTCTTCAATGTCTCTGGCTGGCGGGCTCTGTAAAGCAGCTTCCTGCAAACCGCCCTCACGCGGTTTCCTCCTCTTCATCAGCAGTTCCGGCTCCCAGTTTGTTTGATTCGCCATTGCAGGGAGAACAACCGGTCCAAACATTTTCGATACAATTTGATCTAGAAAACGTAAGCCTTCTGAATTCGTAATGCTCAACAAGCCGCTTTCCCGATACGCTTGGTTTGTCACTTCACCCATACCGGTTTCTTTCCAGTTCGGCCACTGAACACTGATGATCGGCGCATGTTTCTGATGTGCTTCTGCAAAATAATCCATATAGCTATTGGCCATCGCATAGTCAGCTTGTCCCGCCGAAAGCTCCGGAATAATGGCTGAAACAGAAGAAAATAAGACAAAAAACTGTAAAGGCTCGTTACACACATGGCGATATAACGTTGTAAGACCTGACACCTTAGGTTCCATCACCCGCTGGATATCATCTGAAGTTTTTCGGATAAATGCCAGCGTATCCATATCCGTCAGACCTGCACAATGAATGACACCGCCAATCGGTCCTAATGTTCGCTTGATATGTTGCAGCGTTTGCTCAACCTGAGCATCATCAGATAACGTCAGCGACAGCATCTCCACCTGTACACCCTTCGCTTCCAGCTCCCGCACTGCCTGGATTTTCTGGGCAACTGATGTGTTCGAGGTGTCAAAACGAGCCCACTCCTCTCGCGGAGGAAGCTGTTCTCGTCCGGTCAGCACCATATTTTTCACTCCATAGCAATCTGCAAAATGACGGGCGCATAATAGTCCGATGCCGCGTGTGCCGCCTGTAATGAGAAGTACATGATCATTCGGGAAGACCGCGCTCTGTTCCGTGGCCTTACCTGTTTCCGGATGAGCTTTTAGAAAAGCTTGATACCGTAAACCATCTCTGTAGCAAACCTCGGCATCATGAGAATCGGAATAAAACTCATCAGCGATCAACTTCGCGAGACGGCGATGATCAGTAACTTCTTCAGCATCCATATGCCTTGATATAAGATGGCTGTACTCGCATTGGAGCATTCGATACAACCCAGCCCGTGAGGCGCCAGCCATCCGGACAGATGTGTTTTGAAACGATTCGAGCCCCTTCGTCACACAAAGCAGCCTGAGCCCCTCTTTATGCCCGAATTCAACCAGTCTTTGCACCCATTCAATCCAATCCAGCCGGCCCTCATCATCCTTACCGCATCCGATGACATCCACTAGGCCGTCAAACTCTTTCCAATCAATGTCTGACTGATCATTTTCTATCCGGCTCACATCTAATAAGAGATGATTCGGAAAATACGAAGACACTTCTGCTGCTAAATCTGCTGTCTCTTGATTGCTCAGGATGGCAACAGTTCTTGTCCCCGGCACTGCTGAGCCAATTGGACTCAAACTCCATTGTTTCGTCAAAAAGCATGCGGCGCGATCTTCAATCGCATTAACCAGTTCTTTTTTGTCTCTTTCTGAATGTTCCTTTGCCGGCACCCAATAGTGATCCTTCGCAAACGGATATGAAGGGAGGCTGATCAGGCGCGGTTTGGTCTCTCCGTATAATGTGTTCCACTGGATTGAGACCCCTTTGACCCATAAATCAGCAAGTTTGGCGTATTTTCTTTTTCTGATCCAAGCATCAAGTGCCAACGCCATATCTTCATCTGCTGTAAAAATAGTCTGGGTCTCTTTATTTCGATGAGACTGTCCCCGGAAAAATTCGTCTGTTTCTTCCTTACCGTCAACAAACGCCTGCAGTTTCTCTTCAAGTTCCTGCATCGTCCCCGCAACACACGCCAGACGCTCATCCATTTCTTCGCGCCCGACCTGCAGGGTGTAAGCGATGCGGTGCAACTCCTGATCTGTATATTTTTTATTGCGAATCGCCTCAAGCAATTGCGAAGCACGATCTATCAGCCTGCTTTTATTTTTAGCCGACAGCACAATCACGTTTGGCTGTTCTGTAGCCGTGTGTTCTGAATTGGCTTTTGGCATATATTCTTCAACCACAATATGCGCGTTTACTCCGCCAATTCCAAACGAACTGATTCCGGCACGGCGCGGAAGCTCGTTTCCGTCACGATCTGTGACAGACTTCCATTCCTGTTTTTCCTGAACGATGTAAAACGGACTGTCAGTCAGCTGAAGATAAGGATTAAGCGTCTCGCAATGCAGGCTTTTCACTAATGTTTTATGCTTCATTTGCAAAAGCACTTTGATCAAACCGGAAATACCTGCTGCTAGCTCTAAATGACCGATATTGCTTTTAACTGAGCCGATGCCGCAACGGTGATCCGGAACATCCGGCTGGCTCTCGCCTCTTATATTGGATAGTTCCTTAAACGCGGCTTTCAGCCCATTTATTTCAATCGGATCGCCCAATTCCGTCCCTGTTCCATGTGCTTCGATATATGTGACAGTGCTTGGATCTATGCCTGCTTGGCGATATGCACGCACCAACAAATCAGCTTGTGCTTTCGGATTAGGCGATGTCAGGGTATTGGCTCTTCCGCCGTGATTTTCCGCTGTCCCCCGAATAACGCCGTAAATATGATTTCCGTCACGCTCGGCATCTTCCAGCTTTTTCAACATGACCATTCCGACCCCTTCGCCTCTGACATAGCCATTCGCATCGGCGGAGAAGGTTTTACACCTGCCGTCTTTGCTGAGCATACCAGCCTTGCTGTAGCTAATATGCGCCTCCTCGGTTAAGATCGTATTCACGCCTCCAGCGATCGCCATCTCACAATCACCGTTTTGCATCGCAGTCACAGCACGGTGAATGGCTACAAGAGAACTGGAACAAGCCGTCTCTACTGGTTCGCTCGGACCATGAATATTTAAAAAATAACTCATTCTATTCGGGCCTACCGAAGGAATCATATGACCTGTAGCAGCATGGCCTTCAATTGGAAGATTCGCTCTATGGAATAGATCTTTATAACCGGTGTTTCCCGTACCGATAAATATACCGGTCCCTGTACCCGAAAGGCGTTGCGGCGAGCAACCCGCATCTTCCAGTGCCTTCCACACGTATGTCATTAACAAGCGCTGCTGAGGGTCTACATAATCAGCTTCTCGCGGCGAAATACCAAAAAACAACGGATCAAACTCTGCGACACCATCAATAAACCCGCCCCATTTGATGTCGGTTTTATTGACGTCAGTGTCTGGGTTTCCATAATGCTCCCGCCAATCCCATCGATCTTTTGGAACTTCTGTGATGCTGTCTTTTCCTTCTTCTAGGTTTTTCCAAAATTCGTCTATATCCATTGCGCCAGGGAATCGGCCGCTGATGCCGACAATTGCAACCGGCTCAAAATCGTCAGCCTGCTTTTTGTTTCTTTCTGCTTTTGCAATAACAGGCTGAGTAAAGCGGCGCTTTCTACGTGATGTGATTTTCGGCGCTTCATGGGATATTGTCTGTAACTCTTCCTGCCGCTCTGGTTTTTCACGCTCCTGAACCAGGGTGTCCTCATGTTCAGCGGTCAAATATTCAGCCAGGCTTTGGATGCTTCCATATTCAAAGAAAATGGTCGGCGTTAGCTCCAACTGAAATTCTTCGTTGATCTTGTTTGTAAAGACCGTAAATGTAACGGAATCAAATCCGTATTCACTCAGCTCTGTATTGACATCAATATCTTCACTATTTACTTTTAAAATTGCACTGACCATGTTGCTTAATGATGCCTCCAGGCTGCTTAAACTGTGCACTAAGTTTGTTCTTTCATCTATGCCTTTAGCAGTAGCATCTTGATTCCATTCGCCCTGATACGCAGCAACTACATATTCAGCTAGGCTTTGGACGCTGCCATATTCAAAGAAAATGGTCGGCGTTAGCTCCAACTGAAATTCTTCGTTGATCTTGTTTGTAAAGACAGTGAATGTAACTGAGTCGAATCCGTACTCACTCAGCTCTGTGTTGACATCGATATCGTCAGTGTTTACTTTCAAAATTGCGCCAACCATTTGGATTAAGGCTGCTTCCAATTTTCTAGTTTGTCCTTGATCCTGATCCGCCTTTCTCTGATCGTTCCGCTTGGCTTTCGATCCTGCGGAAAGCAGTTTTTGTTTCATTTTCTGAAGCTGTCCTTCCATCACAAAAACTTGCGGCTTATCAGATGCTATCCCTTGATAAAATGCTTTCAAGCCACTATCTGTCGGCATCGGGACCATTCCCGTCGTTTTCAGCATTCTCTTTTCATCTTCAGCGCCGACTTGCATACCGCCTTCTTCCCATAACGGCCAATTGAAGGAAATGGTGGAGCCGAATCTCTTTTTTGATGCCGCAAGAGAACGGCGGTATTCAGCAAATGCATCCATAAACGAATTGGCTGCCGCATAATCGGCTTGTCCAGCGTTTCCTAAACATCCCGAAACAGATGAGAAGAAAATGAAAAAGTCCAATGGGAAATCCTTGCTGCATTCGTCTACATGTAACAACCCGCTCACTTTTGGCTGCAACACTTCTTGAAACTCTTCATTCGTTTTATGAATGATGAAGTGATCTTTAATGCTGCCTGCACCGTGAATAATTCCATTGAGAGTGCCATATCTTTCTTTGATTTCCTCAAAAAGATGACGAACCGCATGCTGATCACTTACATCAGCCTCTCGATAGACAACCTCCGCTCCGATGCTTCGAAGAGCCTCCAGCTCGTTTTCCTTATCCTCACTTAAAACAGATCGTCCCGTCAGCACAATAGTAGACCGGCCAGTTCGATTGGCAATTTCCTTTGCAAACAGAAGGCCTAAGCTTCCTGCTCCGCCTGTGATTAGATAAACACCCTCGTCTCTCCACGGCATGTGAAGCGTATCAGCTGAAGGAAGCACCATTTCCCTCCAGCCTTTCACAAAACGGTGTCCAGCCTCATATCGAATCTGTTTGTCAAATGGTCTCCGGCTGTCGTCTTTCAGCTTGAGGTGAAGGTCTATCATCTCTTCAGGTTTTTCAATTTCAATGACCTGAGCAGTCAGTTTGCTGAACTCTATTTCTGCTGTTTTAAGCAGACCGGAAACGCCGACAAACAATTGCTTCTCTTTTTCCAGCGGAACAATCGCTTGAATGATGATACGGCCTGCAGAAAGCTCACGGACCTTGCTTTGCAGGAGTTCAAAAATGTTCTGCGTGTAACATTGATAACGTTCAGCAATATGTCCTACAGCTTCGTTCAGAGTAATCACACGGGCATCTTTCATGTGGGAGGCAATGCTGTCTGTAACACTTCGTTCAGTTTCGAAGAGAACAATGATATGCTCCGTGTACGAAGAATCTTCGTCCTCTCGTTCTTCATTCTGTTTTTCCCACACCGGTTCAAGCATTAAGCGTTCGTGCCGTGATGAAGGCTTTGAAGTATGAACCTCCCCTTCTAATACTCTCGTTGAGAATCCTTTGATCCTGACACATACGCTTCCACTCTCGTCAATGACATCAATATCCGCTTTCTGAACAACCCCTCCGGAGTGATCGCTGTCACTTAAGCGAGCATAAGCCCACATAGAAGAAGAACACCCTTTGATCACTTCAAGCTCCTCAAGCGCAAATGGCAAAATCAGCTTTTGATCCGTCAATTCCTGCATGATGCATATTGTTGCTGTCTGCAAGGCGGAGTCCATGATACTTGGGTGCAGCACAAACTGTTCATTCGTTCCAGAAACGATTTCTGGAAGTTGCAGCTGCGCCAAAACCTCTCTGTTTCCTATATTCACATTCTTAATTCCTTGAAAGGCCGGACCATGGAACATTCCTCTGCTTCTGCCTTCTTCGTAAAATTGATCAGGCGACATCTTTCCTTTGCCGCAGCGGCGTGACATTTCAGTGAGATCTGCGACTGGCGTTTCGGCGGCAGATGCCATCTCCGCACTGCCTTGACTATGAATAACAGGGTCGTCCCCGTCTTCCTGTGTACTGTAAATGTCAAAGGTGATTTTTCCATCTTCTTCAGGAAAGAGACTGATATCCACTTGAGCTGAATGTCTGTCAACCACAACAGGCTGAACCCAGACTGTATGATTCAATCTGATTCTGACATCTTGGCCAATTTCACTTCCTGCCGCCTGGTTTATAGCCGCGTACGCCATTTCAAGGTACGCAACACCAGGAAGCACAGGCTTTCCTCTTACCACATGGTCTCTCAGGAAAAATTCGTCACCAGTGAAAACCGAACTGAATTTCTGTTCAGAAAAATCAGATGTATTCTGATGAAGCAATGGATGAATAGAGCCGATCCCTGTCTGATTTCCGGATATCTGCGCCACCGGTTTGCGGTCATCCTGCGACGGCCAGTATCGTTCCTTTGCAAATGGATAAGTCGGCAGACTCATTCTGTTTGGGCGCTCACCCTTGTAAAGCTGCATCCAATCTATATGCGCTCCCTTGCTCCACATTTCTGCAAGCTTGTTTACTTTTCCTTTGGCCATCCACTTACGTATGAGTTCAGCGCTGTCCTCATCCTCCGTCAGCCATGAAACCTCTCTGGCATTGTGCTTACTTCCTTGAAAACAGCCTTCAATCGCTGTATTTCCATTGATAAAATCTGTGAGCCTCTGTTTTAACTCATTTACATGATCGGCAATAAAGACAACGCGATGCTCCATCGCTTCGCGCCCCACCTGAAGGGTATACGCAAAATCAGGCAGCTGGCTGTTCTCAAGCCCTCTTCTTTCTAAATAGGCCAGAATGTCTTCTGCATACTCTTGCAGCCTCTCTTTATTTTTCGCCGAGATTGGGACGATGCAGGTTCCGTCTATCTTTCCCTTATCTGAATCCCTTTTGAATTGTTCAAAAATGGCATGGGTATTTGTCCCGCCAAGCCCGAACGAGCTAAGTGCAGCCCTGTGCGTTTTGATCTCACGGCTTAACGTTTTCTTTTGATCGACGACGTAAAAAGGAGAGCTGGCTAAGTCTGTATTTGGATTCGGCTCCTTATAATTGATACTCGGTGCAAGCTCTTGATGATAAAGACTCATCACGACCTTAATGCAGCCCGCAAGACCGGCGGCTGTATCTAAATGTCCGATATTGGTTTTCACCGACCCAATGCCGCAAAATTGCGTTTTATTTGTATATTGCCTGTAAACGTTTGTTAAAGCCGCCAGCTCGATCGGGTCCCCCAGCTTCGTTCCGGTTCCGTGTGCTTCTACATAGCAGATGGATTCAGGCTGTATCTTCGTTTGATTCATGACCTGTTGGACCACGTCAGCCTGGCCTTTAACGCTTGGAGCATAAAAGCCGACTTTGTCAGCGCCGTCGTTATTTACACCAATGCCTCTCAGCAAGGCATAGATATGATCCCCGTCCTTTACTGCATCAGCTGCTTTTTTCAGCAATACAACAGCAACGCCCTCACCGCCTATCATTCCGTCAGCTGAAGCGTCAAAAGCTTTAATATGTCCATCACTCGAAAAGTTCAGCCCCGGCTGATGCACATATCCGATATTTGACTCGGTATGCAGCGTTGCACCGCCAACTAAAGCATAATCAGATTCACCCGACAGCAGGCTCTTATAGGCAGAATGCAATCCAATCAGAGATGATGAGCAGTTGGCATGGACGAAATAGCTTGGCCCTCTCAGCCCGAGCTTATGAGAAATCATTGTCGGAATCGTCCCGCTCTGTGCAAGCACCCACGAAACATAACCGTCCGGCGTCTCTAGGCTCTCTGTTGTATCTGACGGCAGCAGCGCGCGATAAGAATTATTGCTTGCCGACATAAAAACACTGGTTTGCGGAATCTGTCTCGCAGCATAACCGGCATCTTCTATTGCTTTCCATGAATGAGTCAGCAGCATCCGAAGCTGAGGGTCCATAAATTCAGCGTCTTTAGGAGAGATTTGAAAGAAGCTTGGATCAAATCTGTCTTTCCCCTCAATTGAAGCTTTAGCCGGGACATAGTTGGCATTCTCCGCTATCTCCTTTGAAATGCCAAAGCGCTGAAGCTCTTCTTTATTGAAAAACGCAATGCTTTCCTTGCCGTCTCTGAGGTTCTCCCAAAATTCATCATGATTTTTTGCCCCTGGAA
Organism: Bacillus sp. FSL L8-0358; assembly: GCF_038593095.1. Classification (NCBI taxonomy): domain Bacteria; kingdom Bacillati; phylum Bacillota; class Bacilli; order Caryophanales; family Bacillaceae; genus Bacillus; species Bacillus sp. FSL L8-0358. The sequence continues at coordinate 1,789,196 of NZ_CP151962.1, read as the reverse complement.
ATTCACACGATATGCCAATAATCGCCACACTATCGTCATAATAGTCTGGGAGATCACTCATCTCGGTAGACTGATCTTCTATATGAGCTGGCGGTTCTGTCGGCACATGGTCACTTGCATCGCCCATTCGCTGTTCAGTGATGTACTGGCTGATATTTTTAATCGTTGAATACTCAAACAGGTCTGTGACGGAAAACTCACAGGATAGTTCATGTTTGATGCGATCAGCCACAGTGACCGCGAGAAGCGAATCCCCGCCCACATCGAAAAATCCGTCATCCCATTCAATGTCACTCGTTTTCAGCACTTCCTGCCAAATGGTAAAAACAGTATCCTGAATGTTCTTAGGAGAGGTCTGCCTTTGCTTTAGCTGCTCCCCTGATAAATTGATATTCTTAAGGCTGTTTCTATCTATCTTTCCGTTCGGAGTTAACGGCATATGATCAAGCTGAATAAAATAAGAAGGCACCATATAGGCAGGCAAAGTATTTTTCACAAAATGACGCAGCTCTCTCGCTGTGAGAGAAGCATTTGCATGTTTAGCTGTATAATAGGCAGCTAGGTTATCCATATCTGCGACCACAACGCATTCCAGAATGCCGGGATGCTCACTAAGCCTGCTTTCAATATCACCAAGTTCAATACGGAATCCGCGGATTTTTACTTGATTATCGATGCGGCCTATATATTCAATTCGCCCTCCCGGAAGCCAGCGGGCCATGTCTCCCGTTCTATAAAGCTTAGACCCAGGCTCAAAAGGGTTGTCAATGAATCTCGAATCCGTTAATTCTTCCTTTTTGTAGTAGCCCTTCGCCACACCGTCTCCTGCAATGCACAGCTCACCCGGGACACCTGCCGGCACTGGCGCGAGCTGAGAATCCGTAATATAGATTTGTGTATTGGCGATTGGCCTTCCTATCGTGGCATGAGAGCATTCATCGTTAATGCGCTGAACCGCTGACCAGATAGTTGTTTCGGTTGGCCCGAACATATTCCAGGCTTCGCTGCCCGTATGCAGAAAATATTGTTTTAATGTCTCAGGCAATGCTTCGCCTCCGCATAAAATTTTCACGCTCTCTTCATTTTCCCAGCCTGAATAAAAGAGCATCTTCCACGTAGCAGGGGTTGCCTGCATCACTGTCGGTTTGATCGTGCGGATGTCCCGTTTCAGTTTTTCAACGTCTTTTGTATGCTCCGTTTGACAAATATAGCAGTGTGCGCCCTTTATTAAAGGCAAAAATAATTCCAGAGCTGCGATATCAAAACAGTAGGTTGTGACAGCAAGCATTTTATCCTCTGCCGTAAGACCTGGTGTTTCCCCCATCGAAACGAGAAAGTTTGTCAAAGCTTTATGCGGTATCATGACACCTTTTGGCTTTCCTGTGCTGCCGGATGTATAAATGACATACGCCAAGTTTTCCGGCGTGACAGTGCGTGTAAGCACTTTTCGATCAGAGGCTGTTTGAGCAATATCATCCCAATCTTGATCTAAAAGAGCTGTTGTGACACCGTTCCAACTCAACGTATTTACTAATTCCGATGTCGTCAGTGTAATGAAAACTTCACTGTCCTCAAGCATGTATTCCAATCGTTCAGCCGGATAGGACGGGTCTAGCGGCACATACGCTCCCCCAGCCTTGAGGATCGCTAATAAACCCACTAGCATGTCCAGCGATCGATCCACATAGATCCCCGCCAGACGGTCAGGACCCACTCCATGCGCCTGCAAATAAATGGCCAGTTGTGTGCTTTTTTCATCCAGCTCCCGATACGTCAATGTTTGACCTTCATAGCTGACAGCCGCTCTATCAGGCGTCTTTTTCGCCTGCTGCTCAAACAACTCATGAAAAGTTATATATGGATACGTTTTTCCTGTGGCGTTCCATGTTTTGAGAATCATCTGCTTCTCTGCCTCAGGTAATAAAGAATACTCTTTTAAAGGCTGAGAAGGATTCAACATCGCCTGCTCTGTTACATAAACAAAATGGTCGAACATGGCGGATATAGAAGCCGCATCAAACAGCCCAGTATTGTACTTGATGTTCAGCTCCATTTTTTCTTCTGTTTCCCACAGTTCAAATACTAATTCGTATTCGCCCTCTTGGTGAATACACTCAACGAAATCGACAGAAAAGAAGTCAGCATAGCGGTTCAGCAAGCTTTGATAGCTTCCGGATTGAAGAAAATTCTGATAGAAAAAAGCGGTTTGAAATACCGGTGAACCTGCTTGACTGCGAGGAATATTCAGATCCCTCACCATTTTTGGAAAAGGATATGCTGCATGATCAAGCCCATCCAATATCGTTAATTGCAATTTTGAAATAAAGCTAGAAAAAGTGTCTGCCGGGTTCAGCTCACTCCGAATCGGGAGCATATTGAGAAAATGTCCAATGGCATCATCAAATCTTTCTTCCGGCCTCACCATGGCCGGCATGCCGACGATCTGTTCCTTTTGGCCGGTGTAACGGCCAAGCAGCATCATATAGCAGCTTAAGAATACCGTCGTGACATTTACAGAATGCTCTTTCGCAAACGTTCTGACCTGATTCATGAAGCCGCTGGACAGCCGCCTGGTGTATGTATCCTCTCTAAACTCAGAATCGACTGAACTTGCGCTGACCTTAGGCAGCTGAAGATTCGGCAAAGTTCCCGATAGCTGTTTCTGCCAATATGTGCGATGCTTCATGCCATCTTTACCCGCAAGCATGTTTTTCTCCCATCCCGCAAAATCATGATAAATGGCAGGAGAAACAGCTATTTCCGGCTGCTGTCCTTTTAAAAGAAGCTGATAGGTATCAAACAGACTGCGTATAAATGTGACAGACGAAACTCCGTCAAAAATCAAATGGTGAATGACAACTAATAAAAAATGCTCTTGTTCAGATCTGGAAAAGCTCATGACACGCACTAACGGGCTGTTTTCCTTTACATACGGTTCCTTTACTTTCTTTCTAAGAAAAGCAGGAATATCAGACTCTTTCATACTTGAGATGTTTTCTGTCTTGATTTCAATTGAAAGCGCTGACTCATTTTTAAGAAATGGCACTCCGTCTTTCTCTTGGATGACGTGCTTTAAGATTGGGTGCTGATTCAATACAAGGCCGAAAGCCTGCTGTAATGTTTCAAGGTGGAGCCCTGAAGAAAATTTAAAACAGAGAGGTACGTGATATGCACTTTTTTCAGGTGACATTTTTTGCAATGTCCATAATCCTTTTTGAACCTCAGAAAGAGGCTGAAAAGTTGCCTGACTCCTTTCCGGTCCGGTTTTATATGTGTCCGTGCCCTTTTTGTCAGCAGACGAGCTGCTGAGGTCTTCATGTTCTGATAGATAGCTGGCTAAGCATTCAATTGTAGGATATTGATGTATCTCTCTGGCTGTTAGTTTGATATGGTAGTTTTTCTCGATCGATCGAATGAGCTTCATCATCTTGATAGAATTCACACCAAGACTTTGGATATTTGCATTTGGCTCCACCCAATCGCGGGAAACGTGCAGCTCCTCAGTCAAACAGGTGAGCAGATGCTTCTGTATTTCTTCCCTTACTCTTTTCACCTGGTCTGCTTGCTGTATATCCTCATCCTGGACCGCATCGTTCATCCGATTGGGTTTATGTAGCAAGTGGTCGAACTCTCCATTTTCAAATGAAGTTTTTAGCTGGGTGCGCTGGATCTTTCCGATAGCCGTTTTTGGAATCTCTTCTTTTTGTACAGGCAGCAAATATTCCGGGGTGACTCCGATCACCTGTGAGACATGGGATTGTATGTTTCTAAGAAGCTGAGACATCTGCTCATCATTTAATTTTGCAGAAGTAACAAAGAAGATAGCCAGCTGATCTGTTGAATTCTGGCCCAGACGGACAGCGCAGGCAGCAGTATAAGAAGTTTCAATTTCAGATAATTCTTCAACTGCAGACTCAATTGCATGACTGTAATAATTAATGCCGTTAATGATAATTGCATCTTTCGTACGGCCTGTTATGGTTAAGCGCCCGTTTCGCAAAAAGCCAAGATCCCCGGTTTCAAACCAGCCGTCTTCTGTAAACACACTCTCATTCAAATCAGGCCGCTGGTAATAACCGCTAGTAACAGAAAGACCCGAGACTTGAAAACGGCCGATCTCGCCCTCTTCAACCAATTCATTATGGTCATTCACAATTCTCATAGAGAAGCCGGGGATTGGAGAGCCTATTTCAACAAAATGATCATCATCACTTGTTCCAGCCCGGGTAAATTCATGAGAAAAAATAACGCCCGATGAAGTTTCGGACATTCCCCATGCAGGTCGGATGGCGTCAGCAGGCAGTCCATGTGGTTCTAAAAGCTCAAGTATTCTGCGCCCTACCTTGGCTACCATTGCTTCACCGCCATTGAGCATGTATCGCATTGAAGACAGATCCCATTTCCTATCTTTTATTTCTTCTGCAAAATCAGTGACCAGACCAAACGCAAAATTCGGCGCCCACGTAACAGAAGCTCGGTAATGATCAATCCAATCCAGCCATTTCAACGGCTCCATTAAGATTGTTTCGCTTGAGACGTTAATTTCCTGACAGCCAAGATAAACATCCCGCAAATGCAGCATTCCGATCCCTCCGACATGGTCAAACGGCATCCAGTTAAACGTAATATCCTCTCTGGTGAAGCCTTGCATTTGAATAATCCCTTTCACCATGCTCATAATGTTACGATGATTAAGCATAACTGCTTTGGGCGTTCCCGTACTGCCTGAAGTCAGCAATAAAAGCGCTAAGTCTTCGGGACTGGATTGATGCCAATCTGTGTCCGCTTCAGCGCTGAGCAGATCCTCTACAGCAATTGCCCTGAACCCTTCAAGCCCTTGTTCTTTTGCCCAATCGAGCATTTCCTGGTGCATCCCCCGGTCCGTAATCACCGCTGGCTTGTCAAGAAGCGTCCATGCGTCTTTCAGCTTTTGGGTGCCGCTGCTCGATTCAGCATACGTTGGCGGAACGGCTAATGGAGCCGGAACAATCCCTGTTAACACACACCCCCAGAACGCAGGGAGAAGCTGTGAATTGTCACCAAGCTGCAAAATCACGTTTTGTTTTGCTTTCAGGCCTGATTGGCGAAGCCCCTTCGCAATGCGCAGTCCATCATCCCATAATCGTCTGTATGATTGGTAAACTTCAGTCCCATCCGGCTGCAAATAAATGATTCCCTTTGTATCCCCAAGCTCCGCCGCCGTTCTGTATAAAACTTCAGGTATTGTTGCCGGCTGCTTTTCAGATATATGTAAAGGCTCCCCATGACTGACAGAAGGATTAGCTAATATGCGGATATTATCATTATTTCTCATCACGCTGCCTCCATTTCACCTGCAAAATTTATATATATTTTCAGTTAATTACCATATAAACCTTTGATTCTACTTTTGACTTCTTCATGATGAAATGTTTTCTCATGCATCATCAATTCCTGTTCAATGACGCGCGGCAGCTGATCGCGAAGCGGGGCAACCAAATGATCTTTCAGTGTGACCAGTGAGTTTCTCGGCTTTTCCGCCAGTTCTTGCGCCAGCTCCACTGCATAATCTAACACTTCTGCACGGGGCAGCACCTTAAAAGGAACCCCTCTTTTTTCAAGATCAGCTCCGCGGTAGCTGCCCGCATTCAATAATATTTCCTGGGACAGGCTGAAACCCAGTTTTTTAGGAACGATAAAGGTAGCGCCCATTCCAGGCGTAAATCCGTATTTCATAAAATTAGCCGTATACACGCTTTCTCTGCTCAGAATGACTATGTCAGCAAAGAGCCCCATGACAAAGCCGCCTCCAATTCCATGGCCCTGCATTGCCGCAATAACTGGAATCTCACAATCCAGCGCCAGAGAATAAAGATTGTCATCAGTGAACTTGGTCAATCCCTGCTGAATTCGAAGCAGTCCTTCTTGCGTTCCTCCTGAAGCAAAATAATTATCATATCCTGTCAAAATAACCGCTTTGTATTTGGGGTTCTGCCGTATGTATTCAAACGCTTGAATTAAACCGTCTGTAAGTTCTTGTGAAAACGCGTTTTTATGAGTGCGATCTTGCATCTTTACCTGAATAATGGCGGATTCAATTTCGATAAGCTCTACAACAGAATGCGTCATGATGTCCTCCTAACGGTTCTGATTGTCATTTTTAAACGGTTACTGATCCTCCCATGGGAATTGCCCTGTTTCAACATACCTGATGATTCCCATTTGGTTTTGAGGATCAGAAAACATGTTTTGATTTGCAGTTAAAGCGGTGGCTTTCGCACGACTGACTTGATGATCAAGTGAGCTCATAAACTGTTTATAATGTGCGATTCCTTTTTTATTCAGCCTCCGCAAACGCAATAAATGCTTTCTCAGCAGCACGTCACTTTCAGCATCAAAAGCATCTATTAACCCCCATTCACTGGCTTCCTGAACGGAAATCGGCTTTGTCATAAGCGTCATATAATGCGCTTTCTGCCAGCCGATACGGCGGATCAGAAACGGTAAAACACAAGCAGGGTACAGGCCGAATAGCAGCTCAGAGAGACTGAATGACGCCGTCTGATCAGCAATGGCAATATCTGTGGCAGATACGAATCCAAGACCGCCTGCATTCACTTTTCCCCTGACATGAGATATCGTGACGTAAGGACCGGTCTGCAATTTCAGCCACAAATCATAGAGAAGCTCTTGGGAGCTTGCCTGTTTTCTGCCCCTTTTCATTTCCTGATAGATTTCTTGAAAATCAGCTCCGAAACAAAACACCTCGGGAAGCCCCTCTAAAACGACAACCGTCACCGTTGATGTTTCACATTGGTTTAACACTTGCAAGCATTCTTCTATCAGCGTGTCATTAATCGTATTATTCGCTTCAGGACGGTGAAAGGTAATATAGCAAACCGACGCTTGAAAGCGGACCTTTATCGTTTGATAGGTCACGAGATCCACCTGTACTTCCGATGAAACTCAGAAATTTCTTCTAAAAACAAGCGCGGTTTCTCTTGAGTGGACTGCATGATGCCCGGTATCATCTCAAAGTCCAGCTTTACATTGCGCGTCCCAAACCGCACCATCCCGCTCCCCTTAAACAGCAGCTCATACTCTTCCATGGAGAGCTGATAGCGGCGGTCCAAATGCTTCTCAATACCAAATGTTCGCTGACGCTCCTGGCCTTGCGGAGTTGTAATTCCGCTGTAAAATTCAGAACAGCAGCCGGATCCGTAGGAAAAACAGCCAATTCGTTTAGGCGTATCAAATCTCCCTTGGTCTATCGTGCTGGCCAATGCCAGAAACAAGGCTGCCCCCATAATATTTCCAACCCGTTGACAGTAGTTTAAACCTGGTTTTACACGAGTTAAAAAATCCGGCTCAATCCCAGATGTTTTCACCTTCGCCACCTTACGCATCATTGTCCGGTGCGCACCTTTCACCATCCCGCCAAAGGGCGTATGATAAGCAAGATATTGAAACGTGTCCTGATAATTGGCACCCGGTACACGCTTTTGATATTCCAGAAAAGTCTGTTCGCAGCAATCCAAATATGACATTAAAGACAGATCAGAATCTCCCGCTTCACTGTCGGGAATGGGGCGGCACGTGTCCATCACTTCATAGCCGTAATAACCATTTGCTCCGGGATCTATTTGAAACACCTCGGGATTTTCGCCAACTAAAACGGCCACCGCTCCCGCTCCGGCGCTCGGTTCCGCATAAGACCAATCTTCGCTTAAAGCGTCTCCGCCCTCAGCGATTAAAAAACGTGAAATATCACTGGCGATAACCAGTGCTTTGGCACCCGGAGAGGTCTGGGATAATATAAAATTCACCGCCATCTGAAATCCCGCTGTCCCTGAATAACACGCCTGTTTAACCTCAAACAAACGGCAGTTGCGGTTGAGACCTAAATATTCATGGATATATGTACTTAACGATTTCCCAAAGTCGATCCCGGATTCAGAGCAAGTGATCAGCAATTCAATCCGGTCCTTCTCTGCTTCAGATAAAGCATCAATAATCGGCTTAGCTGCATTGACTCCGAAGGTCACGGGATCTTCATAAGGCAGTGCTACCGCTTTTTCTTTCATTAATAAGTTTTCAAATCTCGCAGTATCCAAGTGTCTGTATTTGGCCAGCTCCATGACATCAAGGTATGCCGTTCCGCCAAAGACATTCATCGCTTCTATTCCGGCTGAAACCATTTATGATTCGCCTCCACATTTCTCAATGTTTTGTATACAAACCGCGGTGTTCATTCCGCCAAACCCCATGCTTAAGCTCAGCGCATTTTTGATGCGGTATGAAATCGATTTCTCATTTACCCAATGAAAAGAATCATCGATTGGATGATCCAAATTCCGGCTCGGATGCAGGGCAGATTTTTTCATTTGCAGCAAAACAGAAATAATCTCTACGATGCCCGCCGCACTAAGCCCGTGTCCGGTTATCGATTTTGTTGCATTGATATAAGCATGGGAAAGCCGGCATGCACGGAGCGCCTTTAATTCTATTTCATCTCCAATAAAAGAGCCTGTTCCATGAGGGTTAATATAATCAATATCTTCTGGTAAAAGCCTGGCACGCTCCAGTGCCTTCTGGATGACATGAATCTCTCCTTCTAATGAAGGATCAGGATTCCGGTTTCCGTCCAGTTTGATTGACCAGCCAGACAATGCTGCATAAGGTTTGAGACCTCTTCGTAAAGCCGTCTCCTTTCGTTCTATTACCAATGCACCGCACGATTCTCCATAGATAAACCCGTCTCTGTTTTGATCGAAGGGACGGCACGCTTTTTCAGGTTCATCAGCATATTTGTCCGTCCCCATAGCGCCTAAAGCCCTTAGCGCCTCGCATTCCATATAAGAAAGATCCATTAAAGCACCAAGTGCTATGCAAGTATCAACTTCGCCTGACAGGACTTGCTGAATTGCATGAATGACTGCTAACTGGCCGCTGGCCGAGGCTCCTCCCACCGTATATGCTAATCCCGTGATGCCAAACTGATCTGTACATATCCCGCAAAGATCGCTGTCCATGAAAGACAGGCCATACGCCGGAGAAATAAAACCGGAGCGGTCTTGATACCTTTCATAAACTTCAAAGTTTTCTCTCTGCTGAAAATTTGACCCGCCAACAACCAGTCCGATACGTGAGGAATCTGAATCGTCCAATTCAGCCTCCTCCCAAGCCTCTGTGAGAGTTACCAATGCAGCGCGGCTGGAAAATGATGCTTTTCGCAACATTTTTTTAGAGAGTCGGTCAGGATAAGACAATGACGCAATTTCGGCTCCGATAAACCGGCTGTCTTTTTGTCTGCCTGAACGCTTCATGACATCAAAGGCATGTCTGCCGGACAAGAGCGAGGAAGCAAAGTCCTCTTTCCCTTGACCGATAGAGGCCGTGACGCCTACACCGGTCACCACCACCTCAGGCAGATTGCACTTTGTCATAAAGCACCTCAGCTAATTCACCGATGTTTTTCACCCCGGATAGCTCAATGCGAGGGATTTTTAACGATAAATCCTCTAGCACCATCGTGATAATTTCAGCTCTGTCTACAGAGTCAGCTCCTAACTCAACTAACTGATCTTCAGGCTCAAATCTGTGTCCGTCTAATTCAGGAAGCACCTCGCAAATATTGGTGATTAGTACTTCAAAGATTCTCTGCTTATCCATAATGCGCTCTCTCCTTCAAGGGATTATTTTAATGATTTTTATAGGTATATTTTCATAATATTCAAACTTTTATTTTTATGTTGTCTGTTTCATGCGACGGCTGATACATCGATTGCATCCGTTCATGAAGCAATACTGCCGTTTCTGTCATTAATTTTTTCCCGATTTCATCCACATGGCGGTTTCGCCAATTTTCTAATTGCGATCCTTTGACCCATTGATTAAAGGCTCCCAGCGCGGGACCGCAGTGAATTTGATAATCGACCTTCGAATGTTCGCTTCCGCTGATTGCCAATTTTGAGCTGTATCTGAAATACCATCGAAAAATCAAAGCCATTTTATGCTTCGGATTTTGTTCAGCCTTCTCAATGTCTGCAGCGGGATAATGCAATGCAATATCTTTATATATGTCTTCTATACTGCGTTTAAAGTATTTCTCCTCAAGCTGGGCCAGCATCTTTGCATCCAGCTCACGTATAGACCCATACCGCTGATACAGTTCATATAACTTGTTTGCCCGTGCGGGAAAGAACACGCCTTTCTTTAGCACCTGCACTTTACTGCCCGATTCAAACATATCACCTGCAGGCGCATAGGCTGTATCTTGTACATTCATCTGCTGAAGCAAATCCTTTACTTTATCACTTGTTGCCGCCTCAACCGTACATTGATTGATTGAGCCTGTTAGAATAAAATCAGCTCCTAGCATAAAAGCCGCCATCGCTGCCTCAGGTGTTCCAATTCCTCCAGCTGCACCAACTCTTATTTTTTTCCGGTATTGATATTTTTTCATCATTTCATCTCTTAAAGATGTCATCGCCGGCATCAGGCTGTATGCTACACCGCCATCTGTATGACCGCCTGAATCAGCTTCTACACAAATATCGTCGGCCATCGGAATGCACCGCAACAACTCAGCTTCGTTCATAGTGATTTTATTTTCTCCTAAAAGCTTTTGCAGCATATTCTCAGGCGCAGGACTCAGAAATGATTCTGCAACTTCCGGCCGTGATATTTTTGCTATGAGACGATTTGAGCATATAACGTCACCATTTTGATTTCGTTTCACTCCTTTTGCGCGGTACCTTACTAATGCGGGAGTGACACTTAAAAATGCTGAAGCTTCCACAATGCTCACTTGATTCCTCAATAAAAGATCGATCATTTTTTCTTCTGATTCAGTATGTTTCATATTGTGGACCAGATTGATGCCGTAGGCTTGTCCTTTCCCTAATTCACCTTGTATAGCATGGATCGCATCTTCAACCTCTTTCAGGCTCAGACCTCCTGTGCCAAAGAACCCCATCATTCCCGCTCTTGACAGCTTTACTACCATTTCTTCCGAAGCAATGCCGCGGTACATTCCGCCTGCAAGATAAGCATATGTAAGATGATAATCTTGTTTAAATTCAGCACTTCCTAAAGATTCTGCCGTAATCCCAGCTTGAACATTGCGTTGCTCCTTTAGATGCGCACTGATCGCGGGGTTCTTTTTCGGTATATATGTCAATGGTTCAGCTTCATTTTTAATCCGATGAATGAGACCGGTTAAAACAGCTCCAGGCCCAATCTCTTCAAACTCCATTTCTCCTCTTCCCATCAGGAAACGAATGCTGTCCGTCCATTTCACTGTGTTGTCCATTTGTTCAGATAATGTATCTTTTAATCTGTCTTGATGGTATGGCTCTGCGTAGACATTGGAGATAACCGGGATCGCCAAAGGTGCAAACTGGAATGAGTCAATATATTGCTTAAATACCTGTTTGGCTTCATTCATATATCTGGAATGAAAAGCTCCGCTCACATTTAATGGATGAAACAGCATTACATCCTTAGTGTTTTCAAAAATAGCCCGAGCTTTTTCAATCTCTTTTTTCGGGCCAGAAATCACAATTTGCCGGGGCGTATTTTCATTTGCCACATCAATGTCATGAAGACAGTGCTCTTCTAAAACGGCTGTAACTTGTTCCTTACTCAGGCCGATCACAGCAGCCATTCCGCCCCCTGTAATTCGTCCCATCAATTCTCCTCTTTTTTTGACGAGCCTTAATCCGGTTTCAAAATCAAATGCACCGGCTGCCATCAGCGCATTGTATTCTCCTAAGCTATGTCCTGCCGCAAAATCAGGTTTTCTGCCGGTCTCCTCCACTCTCTTCAAGTAACTGAGTGCATTAACAACGTACAAAGCCGGCTGCGTGTATTCAGTATGATTTACATCCAAATAGGATTTTTCAGTACATAGCTTCTCTATTGAATAGCCCAATATTTGATCTGCTTGATCAGTCAAATGCTGATATTGTTCAAATAGGCCTTGTCCCATCCCCTTTTGCTGGGAGCCTTGCCCTGGAAAGACATATGTAATCATCTTGTAAACTTCCTTTCTGGTGTACGGAAATACTCAACCGTATTCAGATTTTTCAGCTCCTGATGAAATGGTGTTATGATTGAGCAGCAACGGTCAGCTGAATCACCCGGAATCAGCTGTTTCACAAAAGCAGCTAAGGTGCCGGATGGCCCTAAATCGATAAACTTGCATGTATGCTGGCTTTCCAAATATCGAATCGCTTCACGAAACATCATTGGCTTTCTGACCGCATTCCAAAAGAAATTCTCGTCCATTACGTGAAGGCAGCTTCCCGTTAAGCTCGATACAATCGGTATTGACGGTTTTTTAAAAGATTTTGATCTTAAAAATTCTGCATAGGCACTCTCTGCCGGATCAATAAGCGAAGAATGAAAGGCATAGGACACAGGAAGCAGCTGGCAAAGAATCTGCTTCTCCTTTAAATCCTCCATAATCTTCCTTATATGATCTTCTTCACCAGAAATGACGAAGTGCGAATCATAATTGATAGAAATGAGTTCACTATTTCCAAACAGTTGCGGATGATCATTCAGCAATTGCGGTTTGTCCAGAATGGCCAGCATTTTTCCTTTATCGCAGGAATTCTGGATGATAATAGCCTGTTCAAGTATGCAATCCAGTATATCCTCTGCGTCTGACACACCAGAAACTGCCGCTGCTGCGAATTCTCCCAGACTTGATCCCAATACGTAATCAGGATAAATTCCCCTGTCTTCCAAAACCTTATATAAGGAATACTCAATCATAAAAATGGCGGGGTGGGAAAAAAGAATACTGTCAAACGGATCTGACACACGTTTACCTGGATGGTAGATTTCTTCAACAATGGATGTGCCGATTCGCCGTGCTGCAATGGCATCCATTTCATGCATTGATTGGCGAAACACGGTATTTTCCTTAAATAGTTCTTTCCCCATGTGATAGTATTGGGAACCTTGCCCGGAAAACATAAAAACAAGCGGTTCATTCATGTGTATAACCTTCTTTTTTTATATTTATAACGGCTATTGGATTTCTCATTTCCATGTATGTTGTAAAGGCACATAGCAGCGATTGAAATGAAATTAATAAATGGAAAAGTCTTATATGAAAAAAGTAAAGGAGATTCAACTTGGAAGGATTGCTATTGGTGCTCTGGATGCGGTTCATTTATGACGTGATCGTAGATGTATGTTGATATCTCAAAATTGATGTAACATGATAACAGGATCAGCAAAGAACATCGACTCTATGATTGGTGGGTGCGGTTAAAAAATGGACCATCTAGATGTGGGAGCGATGGTTTGACAGACCGGCTGACATAGTTCAAATGTCTAACTTAATTTATCAGCCTCTTTATGTAACAGTATATAAAGTTATTCAATTAGAAACAGTGTCAATCGAACGATTGAATCTTTAAAACTTTATACCTTAAATGAAAGGAAATCTGTGTTTAGACCTGATTGATGAGATACATGGCCATAGGAGCAAATGCTTTAGCGTGGCATTGCTTCCGCATCTTTCTTTATGCGATGAATTAACCCAGTTAAAACATTTCCAGGCCCTACCTCCTCAAACTCCATATGGCCTTTTTTCATTAAGTATCTTATGCTGTCAGTCCATTTCACTGAATGATTAATTTGATCAGCCAGCGTCTGTTTCATGAATTCGTATGTATACGGTTTGGCATACACATTAGAAATAACCGGGATAGACGGAGGCGAAAAATAAAAGGCATGAAGGAACTCCTCAAATTCTTCTTTTGCCTTATTCATGTATCTGGAATGAAACGCGCCGCTTACGTTTAAGGGGAGTACCATTGTAACTTCAGTCATCGCTTCAAAAAGAGATGCGGCTTTTTCAATCTCATCTTTTTTTCCTGAAATTACAATTTGATATGGGGCATTCACATTAGCGATATCAACATCATGTAAATGATATTCTTTCAGAGCCTTTGCAACCTGCTCTTCATTTAGTCCCATAACAGCTGCCATACCGCCGTTGCTTATCAGACTCATCAGTTCGCCTCTTTTTCTGACAAGCTGTAAACCTGTCTCAAAATCAAAGGCTTCAGCTGCAAATAATGCATTGTATTCACCCAAGCTGTGCCCGGCGACAAAGTCAGGTTTAACTCCTTCATCCTTGATTTTTTTCAGATAGCTTAGTGCGTTTACCACGTATAACGCCGGCTGAGTAAATTGCGTTTTGTTTAAATTGGAATAAGGATTTTCTAGGCAAAGACGTTTGATTGAATATCCTAAGATCTCATCTGCCTGATCCGTCAGTTCTTTAAATTCATCGAATAGGCCGCTGCCCATTCCCTGTTTTTGTGAACCCTGACCTGGAAAAACATATGTGATCATTCTCTCAAAGCCACCCTTCCGATTAGTAGATGTGTTTCACTTCTGTATGATTTAATAATAGTGATGACCGGATAAATAGTAGCATGTTCATGTTGATGGTAACCTCTGTAAATATTATCCGTCAAGTTAATTTTTCCTACAGTTTGCTCGATTGTTTTTCTGCTTTTTTCCATTGAGGAATAAAGGATCAGGAGATATAACAGAACATAAGAAAAAAGACCCGGATTACGTATAGGGCGCCATATCATGATAATGCGCTTCATTTTCTTTCAAATGAGTTTTCAAAATAAATAACACCTTCTATGTAATCATTTTCGAAAATAAAAATCATTTAGATATTCGAAGAAAAATAGGATAATAGATTCAGAAGGATTATTTAAAATCAAAAATACCTTTTTGGTTTTTACGAGTGCGAAATTTCACAAAATATTCTTTCTTATCAATTTGAAAGTAAATATTATGCTGATAAAGATCCTTTATCGAATGGCCGGGCGATTTGCCAAATGAGTGACCAGGATACACCCGTACATGGGGTGAAACCTCCGACTTTATTCTTTGAATGCTATCAAACATCTCTTCCGCAGAGCTGCCATCATCCTCACATATGCCGCATCCTTCTGTAAACACCGTATCTCCGGTAAAAATACTCTCAGAAAACAAATAACACATTCCGCCGGCTGTATGCCCCGGTGTGAGAAGGCATTGTGCTCTTGTGTTTCCTATGCTGATCGTCTGATGATCATCTAGGCTAATTAAATTTCTGCATCGGAATTGATAATAATCAATTTCTTTTTTCGACATATAAACTTGAGCGTTAAACATCTTCGTCAGCGGGTCTACCAGATTTACATGATCATAATGAGAGTGTGTCAATGCGACTGCCTTTAATTCCGCTTCGAGTTCAGAAAGTGTAGTGGTTATCTTACTCAATTCCCATGAGGGATCAACAACAATTGCAGATCTGCTTACAATATCTTCAATGATATAGCAATAATTCGTCCAGCCCTGATACCTTGTTTTAATTGGATGCACCTTGTAAGTAAGATTCATTTATACCATCCCTATCATGTAAAGTTCTTAAACGATGGACCAGTGTTCATCCCTCAGTCCGTCTTTCATTCCACTTTACCAAACAGCATGATTGTTTTCCATTTTTTTCAGAGATCCTTGTTCTTTGAATATAAAAAAGCGACTCTTTTGGACGCATGCCCAACAAGAATCGCTTTTCGCACTAGTGCCTTAAGGATGTCGTTTTTGTGTCTCACGTGTATCTTCCACGCAAATTGACTCTACATGCTGCATAATGACCCGCTTAATTCGGTCTTTATTCACTCGCACAGGGTCAAGCATGGCATGTAAAGCCAAGCCGTCAACAAGCGCGTAAAGTCTCTCAGCTTCAATGTCTTTATCAGCATTCTGCTTCAGTAAATCGGATTCATCTAAATAGGCGATCAGATTCCGCATGCCGCTGAAAATCCCGTCATGATTCGCATCAAACATATCCTTTTTATGTCTGGCGTAAGCAGTAAAAGCAAACCAAACCTCCATCTCTCTAATCGTTTCTTCATTCGTTGGGACCATTTCAAGCAAAATTTGCAACACTTTTTCCTTAGGGAGCAAATCCCTCACTGCAATGTCCTTAATTCGGTCCGTCACCTTTTCTTGGACAAGTTTCATTGCAAAAGCAAGCAATTCATCCTGTGTAGAGAAATAATGGCGCAGCGCACCTAATGACAATCCTGCTTCCTTTGCAATGTTTCTGGCTGATGCTCCCTCCATTCCTCGTTCTAAAATGACGCGCCACGTTGCTTCTGCAATTTGTTTTCTTCTTTTCTCATGGTCAATTTGTTTTGGCATAGCTTTATTGTAACAAGAAAAAAATGAGAGGGCAATTTTTATAATACAGTTGTGTTACAAAAACAAAGATGGTAACATATTATTTAAATAATACAACTGTATTGAAAAGAGGGGAATGGATTGAACGGTATCGCATGGATGATTGTTTTCTGTGAAATTGCGTTTTGGGTTGTCATTGTTTTGGGGCTTGCTGTACGTTACGTATTCAAACGACATACATTAGGACTTCTATTCCTTGCCTTAACTCCAGTTATCGATTTGATCTTGTTAGCGGCAACTGGTGTGGACCTTTACCGCGGAGCCTCAGCGACCGCAGCCCATGGGATTGCAGCTGTTTACATCGGTATATCGATCGCTTATGGAAAACAAATGATTCAATGGGCAGATGAAAAATTTCAATATTATGTGACAAAAAAAGGCGAAAAACCGCTGAAACGTTTTGGAATGGATCATGCCAAGCACGGTGCGAAAGGCTGGATAAGACATGTGCTGGCCTACTTAATTGGTGCGGGACTATTGGTAGGGATGATCTATTTTATCAATGACTCTGCCCGAACCGAGGCATTGAGCGGCATTCTTAAACTGTGGACTGTCATTATAGGCATTGACTTTCTCATTACTGCCAGCTATTTTATTTGGCCAAAAAAAGAGAAAGCTTCGGCGAATCTCAGGAGTTAACATGATGAAAAAGGCCCTTCCCCAGTGGAAGGAGCCTTTTTTGGTTTTGTTAAAATATGCTATACTATTTTCGTTAGAAAACAGACTTATAGATATTTTGGGCTGATTCAAGGGTAACTGTTTGTATGAGTAAGCAGGTGAAGGGAGTGTCATACTTGAACCAAAAAGAACAGAACGAGCACTCTAAAGATTTTAACCTGAGATCAAAATTAATCGGAATTGTATCTATCACTTTTATCGCGGCCATTGCGCTTGCAGTCATTTTCGGCGGCTTTTTCTTCGGAATGAAAGGCTTATTCTCTATACTGGGCATCACATACGCTTCCAATCAAACATTAGCTTTATTTATTTTAGCCTGCTTTGCTGCAGGTTTAATTATAGACCCACTCACAAAGATTATCTCTATCATTTTGGCAAAATCACTTTCATTGAAAAAGACTGCACTTTTTGCTTTTATACTGTATTTTATCAGCAATCTTATAACGATCTGTTTTGCAGATTACTTTATGCAGTCTATTTATATTCCAGATATCTTGCTTGTTGTGATATCAGCAGTGATGGCTTTCACTGAACTTGCTTTTGATGACCAGCCTAATGGAGAAGCAGCTTAAAATGCCGATGGCAGATATGGAGAATTCATAACACCTTATATTTGGACATCACCAGTTATATAAACGAAAAAAACTCCCTGTTCACACGAACAGGGAGCAAAACACAATGTTGTAATTTAAATTCTGCATTCTAAAATGATTCTTACATTCGGATCATCAAGTTCATCCAAAAAGATAATGATCTTCGGACCACATGCCATATGTTTCCACCTCCTCACTCAAAATATACATTAATCCCAATTGACTGTAAATGGAAATTTTGTTATACGGAGGAACCATGAAGTATAATGCGTTAACACTGCTCACACGTTTACAACCGTTTCTTATAATCTGACACTCGAAGGAGTACAAAAAAAGCATTGATCCATTCAGAGAATGGATCAATGCTTACCACCCCCGCTACATCACGCGTTTGAACATCTTTTCCATCTCATAAGTGGAATGGTGTATGATGATCGGGCGGCCGTGCGGGCATGTAAATGGGTCTGATGTGCTTCGGAGGTCGTCCAGAAGCGCTTTGATTTCGTCGTTTCTGAGGTGGCGATTTGCTTTGATGGAGCCTTTGCAGCTCATCATAATCGCCGCTTCCTCGCGGAGTTTTTTAATATCTATATTTTTGGAGTCGAGCACCTGCTGAATGATTTCTTCTATGAGCTCTGCTTCTTCTCCCTTTGGAAACCAGGCCGGGTGGCAGCGGACGATGTAACTGTTAGAGCCGAATGACTCTAAAAAGACACCCACGCTTTCGAGCTCTTGTTTGTGCTGTTCAATAATCAAAGCCTCATTTGTGGAGTAGTGGAACGTCAGCGGTACAATCATATCCTGCACCTCAGGCTCAACCTCCCCCACCTTTTCACGGAAGTACTCATATTTAATACGTTCTTGGGCGGCGTGCTGGTCGATAATATACAGGCCGTTTTCGTTTTGTGCCAATATATAAGTCCCGTGCATCTGGCCGATCGGGTACATAATCGGAACCCGCTCAGACGCTGGCTGCTGCTGTTCCTCATGGCATTCCTGCTCAAATGTTTCAGGCTCTTCTGCTGAAACATCGGACACCTCAAGGGTTTGTTCCTGATCAACGATAGGAGGAGCATCAAATTGGAGAGGAGGCAATTCTTCCTCCGCATCAAGCGGCTCTTTTACGACTGAACTGAGCTTCATTGGTGAATAAGATGACGCAGTCGATTTTTCCGGAACTTTTTTTTCCGCAGGCTTTTCATCAAAGGTTATGAACTGCTGCTCATTTTTGATTACAGGTGCCGATTTTTTCGGGAGCTGGGCACTCGGAATCAGCTGCTGCTGTTTAAACACATCTTTAATTCCGTCACGTATTAAGTCATGAAGCTCTGTTTCCTTGCTGAGCCGGACCTCAAGCTTCGATGGATGCACGTTGACATCGACTAAAATCGGGTCCATCGTAATTTCTATAAAAGTAATCGGATGGCGTCCGATCGGCAGAAGCGTATGATAGCCTTCATGAACCGCTTTGACGAGCGGGAAATTTTTAATGTAACGGCCATTGACCACAGACGACATATAGTTTCTCGACGCCCGTGTAATCTCTGGGAGGGCGATATATCCCTTTACTTCAAAATCCAAGGAGCTCACATGCAGCGGGAGCATTTTTTTGGCGACAGCCGTGCCGTAAATCGCTGCCAGTACATGGCGCACATCTCCGTTTCCGTTCGTTTGAAGCAGGTTTTTCCCATGATGGCGCAGGCGGATCGATACCTCTGGATGCGCCAGAGCAATACGGTTCACCACATCTGTAATGTTTCCAAGCTCTGTATGAACGGTTTTCATATATTTCAAACGGGCCGGTGTGTTAAAAAACAGGTTGGAAACGACAATTTCAGTTCCCTTCCTGCTTGAGGAACGCGATTCGGAAATGATGTTTCCTCCTTGGAGGACGAGCTTCGTCCCAGCTCCTTCACCAGTGCTTGTTGTAATCTCCAGATGAGAGACTGACGCGATACTCGGCAGGGCTTCTCCCCTGAAACCGAGCGTTCTCACCCTGAATAAATCATTTTCATCTTTTATTTTACTCGTTGCGTGGCGGCGGAAAGCACGCTTGCAATCTTCATTCTCCATTCCTTCGCCGTTATCCAAAACCCGAATGGATGCAAGTCCTGCTTCCTCAATATCGATTTCAATGACTGTGCTGTCAGCGTCGATCGCATTTTCCACCAATTCTTTGACGACTGAGGCGGGCCGTTCCACAACCTCGCCCGCCGCTATTTTATTTGAAAGCTCATCTGACAGCTGGATGACTTTTGCCACATTCATCACCCCGTTTTAATGTAATTTCTTTTGCAGCTTGTACATTTCATTCATCGCTTCAAGCGGTGTCATATCCAGTATATTAAGTGATTTGAAAGCATCGATCACTTGCTTTTCTTTTTTTGAAAGCTTTGGTGTTTCAGCCGGCTTTTCCGCTTCGTCAAAAAAGGACAGCTGTGCCGGCTCTTCTTTCACCTGAGGCTTCTGCATCGGCACTTCCGGTTTGTTTCCTGAATGCTCAAGCTCTTTTAAAATATCTTGAGCGCGTGCAATCAGATCTCCCGGCAGTTCGGCAAGCTGAGCTACATGGATACCATAGCTTTTATCAGCGGCACCTTCTTTAATTTGATGAAGAAAGACAACCGTTCCGTTATATTCTTCAGCGCGAACATGAACGTTTTTCAGCTGGGGCAGCTTGTCCTCAAGAACGGTCAGCTCGTGATAGTGTGTGCTGAACAGCGTCTTGGCGCCGATATGATCGTGAACATATTCAATAATCGCCTGTGCCAGCGCCATGCCGTCATAAGTGGACGTTCCCCGCCCGATTTCATCAAACAGAATGAGGCTGTTTTTCGTCGCGTTGACAATCGCATTTTTCGCTTCAAGCATTTCTACCATAAATGTACTTTGTCCGGAAATCAAATCATCTGCAGCGCCGATTCGTGTAAAAATTTGATCAAAAATCGGAAGCACCGCTTTTTTCGCGGGTACAAAGCAGCCGATTTGCGCCATAATGGAAATGAGCGCGATTTGTCTCATATACGTGCTTTTCCCTGACATGTTTGGACCTGTAATGAGAAGCATTTGTCTGTTATCGCCCATCATACAGTTGTTCGGGACATATTCCTGGCTGTCCATGACTTTTTCAACAACCGGGTGTCTGCCTTCAATCACTTCGACTTCATCTTTAGAGAACTCCGGTTTCGTGTAGTGACGATTTTCACTGATTGTCGCAAAGCATTGCAGTGCGTCCAGCTCGCTCATCTGTTTTGCAAGCTGCTGAAGCCGCGGAATATACTGCTTCACTTTCTCGCGCAGCTCGGTAAACAGCTCGTACTCCAGCTCACAGATGTTATTTTCCGCCTCTAAAATGAGCGCTTCTTTTTCTTTTAATTCAGGTGTAATGTAGCGCTCTGCATTGGTTAACGTCTGCTTCCGCTCATAACGCCCTTCCTCAAGCAAGTGCAAATTTGCTTTTGTCACTTCAATGTAATAACCGAAAACTTTATTAAAGCCGACCTTTAAAGAACGAATGCCTGTGTATTCCCGCTCCTGCTGTTCCAGGCGGGCAATCCAGTCTTTTCCGTTTCTGCTTGCATCACGATATTCATCAAGCTTTTGATTATAACCATCTTTAATCAGGTTCCCTTCTTTTACCGATAAAGGAGGGTTTTCGTACAGCGCTTCTTCCAGCAGTTCAAGTACGTCCCCGCAAGGGTCAATGCGCTCTGCACGTTCTTTGGCCTTGTCATGAGCCAGTGAAGCAACCAGCTGTTTGATGCCAGGAACTTGCTTTAACGATTCCTTCAGCTGAATCAAATCCCGGGCATTGACATTTCCGAATGCAACGCGGCCGGCAAGGCGTTCTAAGTCATATACTTCTTTTAAACGTTCACGCAGATCTTCCCGTTCAAAGAAATGGGACATCAATGTTTCCACCATTTCTTGGCGCTCTTCGATTTGATTGACTCTGATAAGCGGCCGGTCAATCCACTGTTTAAGCAGCCGGCCTCCCATTGCCGTTTTTGTTTCATCCAGCAGCCACAAAAGGGAGCCTTTTTTATTTTTTGAACGGATCGTTTCGGTCAGCTCCAGATTACGCTTTGAGTATAAGTCAATTTTCATCGCTTCCTCAAGCTCATACACCTGCACGGGCTGAAGATGATCAAGGCTGCGCTTTTGGGTTCTTTTCAAATACGTATATAAGCGCATAAATGTTTTTGTTATATCTTCATTATTTAAGTGCTCAATGATCGTTACGTGTTCGTCTGTTTCTCCGTCTTCAATTGAAATCGTTGCACCGCACCGCTCTCTCAGCTGTGCCACTGTATCGGCATCCAAGCTTCCTGAAACCACGATTTCCCGTGCGCCGACTGAATAAATTTCTGATATGACGTCTTCAAGCCGTTCAATCAGAACAGCCAAATTTTCTCCCGTTGTTAAATCAGACAGCGCAAGTCCGTATCCGTTCGAGCAAGCTGAAACAGATGCGATAAAGTTATTTTCCGATTCATGGATGCCTTTGCCGTCCATAACAGTTCCAGGCGTAATCAGCTGAACCACTTCTCTTTTCACAACGCCCTTTGCGGCTTTCGGATCTTCCGTTTGTTCACAGATTGCCACTTTGTACCCTTTTTTAATAAGCTGTTCGATATACGCGGAAGCAGAATGATACGGCACACCGCACATCGGTATTTTTTCAGCCGCACCGCCATCTCTGCTCGTTAACGTAATTTCCAGCTCTTGTGACGCTTTTTTGGCGTCCTCAAAAAACATTTCATAAAAATCACCCAGGCGAAAAAATAAAAAGGCATCCTGGTGCTCTGCCTTTATTTTTAAATATTGCTGTATCATAGGCGTATAACCGGCCATTGTTTAATCCCTCACTATGTATCAACGTTTCTATTTTCCAACCTTCATTATAACATAAACAAAAAGTGATAAAAGAATGATATATCAATATAAAAAAGAGACTTGGGGGTACTGTCTCCCCTAGTCCCTTTTTTATTCTTCAGGATCTCCCACTAAAAACTCCGGGTTGATGTCTTCAAGCTCTTCATCAAGCTCATCTTCCCAATCTTCCTCGTCGTCCTCTTCCCAGTCAGGATTGACCTCAACAACTACCTTTGTTTCCCCTACCACTTCCGCCAAAAATTCTCTTTCTGCCTGCACAACGATTTTATTTCCATTCGGCGAAATGGTCACTTCAAGGCAGTTTGGCTGCTGAAGCACTTTGGCAATTACTTCATGCTCATCATCTAAGTAATTATTGTCTCTGTATCTGAGTTTAATGACATCTACGTATTTTACCCGTTCTGTGACAACCTCTGTCTTTGTGTTGTCCGCGTAAGAGTACCATACGTTTATATCATAATACCCTTCAATTTCTACCGTTTTTCCAATTTTTTCAGCGTCATACTTGTGGTTAATAATCCAACCACCCAAAATGCTGCTCGGTTTTTTCTCAGGCGAGATGGTGTTGGTGCATTGGGTGAATTTTCGGCCTTTCGCTACTACTGCCTTCGTAATAATTTCCCTGTATTCAGACATTCCGGCATGCCTCCTTGTTCTTCTTCGTGTTATCTTATGCTGGGCATTTGTCTAGTGTGCATTTTTATAAATAAAATATAAAAATACAAAGTTTCTGTTCCATTGTATGCAGGTGTGCCTAGAAACTTTACTTATAAGTGCGATAAAGTTTACACGCGGCTGCGCACAGAAAAACCAATTGAACATTTGGTACATAGATTATTTAGTTCATTTATAACCGCACAAATGATAAAAAAACACGGGCCTGTAAAGGCACCGTGTTTAGAGAGAACAGCTGTTATTTGAATGCTTCACCTTTGAACCGGTTTCCCCTTTCAGCAGGTCGCCTCCGGTTGATGTGATGATTTCATTTGTGACTTGGTTGGAAATGGTGTGTGCAACGAGCTGCAGTAGGTCATTTACTTCCATCTGCGAGTCTCTGAATTCCTGGATAACAGGAATCTCTTCAAGCTCTTCTTGCAGCGCGTCAATTTTTGCTTCTACTTGTTTGAGCGCTTCATGCTTTTCATAATGCTTCAGATTGACAGCCTGCTTTTGCAGGGCTTTAATCTGATTAACGATTGTGGACACTTTGTCATTCTCATTGATTTGCGCTTCAGCCCGTTTGAAAAAATCAACCTCTTCTGTTTCAGAAATCATTTTTGCAAGGTTTCGTGCCTGCTGCACAATGTCTTTTTTTGAGTAGAGCGTCATCTTATTTCACCTCGATTGCTTCTCCTACCATTTCTCCGTCAAGCGACCATGTTTTCGCTTGCTGGATTTTCACGCGGACGATTTTGCCGATGGCTTCCTTCGGCCCTTTAAAATTGACAAGCTTGCTTTTTTCAGTATAGCCGGCAAGAATATCAGGGTTATTTTTGCTTTCACCTTCAACTAATACTTCGACAACCTTGCCTTCGTATTCCTTCATTTTTTTAGCAGAAATTTCATTCACCAGTGCGTTCAGACGCTGCAGGCGTTCTTTTTTCACACGCATCGGTACATTATCTTTCATCTTAGCAGCCGGAGTGCCCTCACGCGGAGAGTAAATGAACGTATAAGCGCTGTCAAACTCCACCTCACGATATAGAGAAAGCGTTTCTTCAAACTGCTCGTCCGTTTCGTTCGGAAATCCGACAATAATGTCCGTCGTCAAAGAAGCGTTTGGCATCGCTGCCTTAATTTTTCGCACCAGCTCCATGTAACGCTCTCTGTCATATTTGCGGGCCATCAACTTCAGAACTTCTGAGCTTCCTGATTGAACCGGAAGATGAATATGATCAAGCAGATTTCCGCCTTTTGCCAGCACTTCAATGAGGCGGTCGTCAAAGTCGCGCGGATGACTCGTTGTAAAACGGATTCTCGGGATATCGATTTTTCTCAGTTCATCCATCAAATCACCAAGTCCGTACGTCATATCTTCAAAGTCTTTTCCATACGCGTTTACGTTTTGGCCTAACAGTGTAATTTCCTTATAGCCTTCACTTGCGAGCCTTCTCACTTCCTGAATGATATCCTCAGGGCGGCGGCTTCTTTCTTTTCCGCGTGTGTAAGGCACAATGCAATACGTACAGAATTTGTCACAGCCGTACATGATATTGACCCAGCCCTTAATTTTTCCATTTCGGACTTTCGGAAGGTTTTCAATAACGTCCCCTTCCTTAGACCAAACTTCTACAACCATTTCTTTTGAAAGGTATGCTTCTGACAAAAGCTCCGGCAGGCGATGAATGTTATGCGTTCCGAAAATCATATCGACAAACGGATGTTTTTTCAAAATACGGTTCACGACTGATTCCTCTTGGGACATACAGCCGCACACGCCTAAAATCAGATCGGGATTGTTTTTTTTCAGTGCTTTTAAGTGCCCGAGCTCACCAAACACCTTGTTTTCAGCATTTTCACGGATTGCACATGTATTTAACAAAATGACATTGGCGTCGTCAACAGAGTTTGTCGCTTCGTAACCGAGCGCCATAAAGATCCCTGCCATAACCTCTGTATCGTGTTCATTCATTTGGCAGCCGTACGTACGGATATAGAACTTTCTTCCGTCTCCCAATCCTTTAAATTGTTCAGAAATTTTAAAGTCATTATGATAAGTAACGGCTTCCTTGCCTCGTTTTTTCGCGTCTTTTAAAGAAGGCGGAATGTAAACAGCTTCAAAGTACTTGCTGTAATCCTTCTCGGATTTTTTGTCCGATGGATTAACTTGTCCGCTCTCTAATTTTTGTTTTTCATTCATGTCATATTTTCTCCTTTCAAACCAAACTTCCACCCTTCAGTATAAAGGTTATTGAAGCTCTGCACAACCGGCAACCTATCATTGTACACTCATTGAGAATAATAATCAATAAGGAATCAAAAGAGGAAGAGTAAACTCTTCCTCTTGTTACAATAGCTGGAGCTCCTTTGCCGTCTTTTCGATGACATCAAGCGCCTGATCCAGTTCATCTTTGGTGTGCTCTGCTGTTATAATCGTGCGAATTCTGGCTTTTCCCTTTGCTACAGTCGGGAAAACGATACTTTGGGCAAAAACACCGTGAGAAAGGAGCTGATCTGAAAATTGCTTTGCCACACCTTCATCACCTATTAAAATAGGAAGAATCGGCGTTTGACTCTCTGTGAGAGTCAAACCCATTTTCACAAGCATTGCTTTAAAATAGGCAGTATTCTCCCACAAGCGCTCCATATGCTCCGGCTCTTCAAGCAAGACATCAATCGCTTCCATACAAGCTGCAGTGACAGCCGGCGGATGAGATGTGCTGAATAAAAATGGACGGCCTTTATGCCGTAAATAATCGATCAGCACCTTTGAACCTGCAGCGTAGCCGCCGAGCACTCCGATTGCCTTGCTTAATGTTCCGACCTGAATATGAACTCTGCCGTCAAGACCGAAGTGATTCACCGTTCCCCTGCCGTTTTCGCCAAGTACTCCGGATGCATGGGCGTCATCCACCATCACAAATGCGTCATATTTCTCAGCGAGCTCTACAATATCAGGCAGAGGGGCTATGTTGCCATCCATGGAAAATACGCCGTCTGTCACAATCAGACGCATCCTATAATTCATTGACTTTCTCAGCACCCGCTCTAAATCACTCATATTGACGTGCTGATACACCTTTTTATCCGCCTTTGTCAGTCGAATTCCGTCAATAATAGAAGCATGGTTCAATTCATCTGAGATGACAATATCCTCTTTTGAAAGAATACTTGAAAGTACGCCTTGGTTTGTTGTGAAGCCTGATTGGAATACAAGTGCCGCCTCCGTTTTTTTAAAGGCTGCCAGCTTTTTCTCAAGCTCTTGATGTATTGTAAATGTACCGGCAATCGTTCTCACTGATCCGGTGCCGGCTCCATACTGCTGAACGGCCTCCTGTGCGGCGTTGATGAGTCTAGGATGTGAAGTGAAACCGAGGTAATTATTAGAAGATAGCTGAATGACTTTTTGGTGATTCACTGTGACAGATGGGCCCTGCATAGATTCAAGCTGTTTTATGTCTTGCCAAGTATGGTTTTCTTTCATTCTATCAAGCTCTGCTTTTAAAAACTCAAATTCCTTCGTCATGTTTATCCCCCTTTATGGAATTAAAATTACTTTTCCGCACTGGCCGCTTCTCATCAGTTCGAAACCTTTTTCAAACTCCTCTAACGGAAACTGATGGGTAATAACAGGTGCAAGATCGATCACGTTTGAACTGATCAACTGAGACACCTGGCGCCATGTTGAAAACATTTTTCTTCCTGTTATTCCTTGGATGGTAAGCCCTTTAAATACCACTTTATTCGTCAAATCAATTGTCACCGGATGTTCCGGCAAGCTGAGAATATGAAATCTTCCGCCATTCGCAGCCATCGCAAGACCTTGGGCAATCGCTGAGGGATGACCCGACATCTCACAAACAAGATCTGCTCCTTCCCCACCTGTTAAAGCGCTTACAATTTTGAGCGGGTCTTCTTTTTCAATAGAAACAGTACAAGTCGCTCCCATTTGTTTTGCAAGCCTCAGCCTGTATTCATTCTTATCAATCGCTATCACCTGAGAAGCTCCTGCTGCTTTTGCAACCGCAACAGCCATAAGACCAATCGGTCCGCATCCAATGACTGCAGTCGTTCCTCCTGCAGGCTGGCTCTCGAGTACGGTATGAACTGCATTTCCTAAAGGCTCTTGAATGGAAGCAATCGACGGGTCCATATCAGCGGGATTTCTCCAAATGTTATCAGCTGGAACTTTTACATACTCCGCAAAACAGCCTGCCGTGTCCACTCCGATTATAGCAGTATTGGTACACACATGAGATTTTCCTGTTACGCAAGGGACACATTCACCACAGACAATGTGTGTTTCCGCAGACACATACTCTCCCACTTTTACACTGCTGACATTCTCTCCCACACCCTCTACGATGCCGCTGAACTCATGGCCGAAAACATAGGGTGTTTTAATTCTCTGACGTGCCCATTGATCCCAATTATAAATGTGGACATCCGTGCCGCATATGGAAGCGGCTTTCACTTTTATGAGGACTTCATGTTTATCAATCTCAGGAATGGGAACTTCAGTCAGCACAGCACCGAACGCCCCGTCCTTTTTCATTAGAGCTTTCATCTTTCCACTCTGCATGTACAATCCTCCTTGAAAAATTCTTGTTATATTCGGATTGTACCATGATATAGAATAAGCGTAAACAGTACTGTCTTTTCCAGAAGGACAAAAGTATCTGTCTTGAAAAAAGGGCGGAATTTTTTTTTGAAACGTTTTATCTCATTTCTGATTTTGTATATTCGCTCATTTATGTGCTAAAAATACTATCGGGAGAAAATATCACAATAAATGAAAAACAACCTGTTTGCATTACGCAAACAGGTTGAGAATGCTTTATTTGTTTTTAGCGAGGCTCCACGATTAATTTAATCGCTGTTCTTTCTTCCCCATCGATTTGAATATCTGTAAAAGCCGGAATACAAATCAAATCAACGCCGCTTGGCGCCACAAATCCCCTGGCAATCGCCACAGCTTTTACAGCCTGGTTTAATGCACCCGCTCCGATCGCTTGAATCTCGGCGGCTCCTCGCTCTCTCAACACGCCTGCAAGCGCACCTGCCACTGAATTTGGACTCGATTTTGCTGAAACTTTTAAGATTTCCATTTCTGCTCCCCCTTAGTTTTACAATGGATAAGTGAGTGTTCATTAGAACAATCATTATTAGATGTTGCTATCCAAAAAGCCATCCCCACAATGCTTTTCAAAAATAGCGGGCTACCTTCCATTTTTACTATATTCACTAAGGAGTTGCTATATTCCTGCTTTTCTTTTTAATATTTTTATAAAATAACCATATGTTCAACTATTCAAAGAACATGTGATCATCGTTGATTAAAATACGCTCAATTTTCACGGCTTTTTTCGTTTGATCGTCAATGTCAATCACAACTCCGCTGAGCGTTGTTTTTCCTTCAGCGACAGTAAACCGGACTGGAAGGTTCGTTTTGAATCGCTTAATAATCGTCTCTCTGTCCATCCCCAGTATACCGTCATACGGGCCAGTCATTCCCACATCAGTAATATATGCCGTTCCCTTCGGCAAAATGCGGTTATCCGCTGTTTGCACGTGTGTATGAGTTCCTACTACAGCCGACGCCCTCCCATCCGTGTACCAGCCAAGTGCGAGCTTTTCACTTGTCGCTTCGGCATGAAAGTCGATAAAAATGTACGGTGTTCTTTTCGCAGCCTCTGCGATCAATTCATCCGCTTTTAAAAACGGGTCATCAAGCGGCGGCAAAAACGTACGTCCCTGCAAATTAATGACTGCTAGTTCTTTGCCGTTTGCTTTCACATATGTGATCCCTTTCCCCGGTGTTCCTTCAGGAAAGTTTGCCGGGCGAACCAAGTTCGGAACGTCATCTATAAAATCAAATATTTCTTTTTTGTCCCATGTGTGGTTCCCCATTGTGATTGCATCTGCGCCGGACTGGATTAAGCTGTGATAAATTTTTTCCGTCAGGCCTTTTCCATGTGCGGCGTTTTCACCATTAATAATGGTAAAGTGAGGCTTATATTTTGTTTTTAGCTTTGGTACATATTCTTTGACCATGTCACGGCCCGGTGAACCGACAACATCTCCGATAAATAAAATTCTCATTTTGTAAATCCTTTCTTCTTGAAAATTCCTTGCCGTCAAAAAAATAAAGTGATGCTTAGCGCATCACTTTATTTTGCATACTCTACAGCTCGAGTCTCTCTGATTACTGTCACCTTAATATGACCTGGATAATCGAGCTCGTCCTCAATTCGCTTGCGGATATCTCGCGCCAGTCGATGAGCCTC
Source organism: Bacillus sp. FSL L8-0358 (assembly GCF_038593095.1). Lineage (NCBI taxonomy): Bacteria > Bacillati > Bacillota > Bacilli > Caryophanales > Bacillaceae > Bacillus > Bacillus sp. FSL L8-0358. Next base: position 1,759,828 of record NZ_CP151962.1, on the reverse strand, counting down.
AAGATCATTAATTGAATCCGGCTTCACCATAATACGCACTTCGCGTCCAGCCTGAATGGCAAATGATTTTTCAACACCTTCGTAGGACTCAGAAATTTCTTCGAGTTTTTCAAGTCTTCGAATATAATTCTCGAGCGTCTCACTTCTTGCGCCAGGTCTTGCAGCGGAAAGCGCATCTGCTGCAGCTACCAGCACAGCGATAATGGAAGTCGGCTCCTCATCCCCGTGGTGTGATGCAATACTGTTAATCACGACTGGGTGCTCTTTATATTTGGTCGCAAGCTCTACCCCGATTTCAACGTGGCTTCCTTCTACTTCATGGTCAATTGCTTTCCCGATGTCGTGAAGAAGACCCGCACGTTTAGCAAGCTTTGCGTCTTCACCAAGCTCCGATGCCATTAGACCGGCCAAGAATGCGACTTCCATGGAATGCTTAAGCACATTTTGACCGTAGCTTGTACGGAACTTTAAGCGGCCGAGGATCTTGATGAGATCTGGGTGGAGGCCGTGAACACCAACCTCAAATGTCGTTTGCTCACCCATCTCACGAATATAGTCATCGACCTCGCGGCGAGATTTTTCAACCATTTCTTCAATCCGTGCCGGATGAATACGGCCATCCTGAACGAGTTTATCAAGAGCAATTCTGGCTGTCTCACGTCTGATCGGATCAAATCCGGAAAGAATGACAGCTTCAGGCGTATCATCAATAATCAGGTCAATTCCTGTCAGCGTTTCAAGCGTACGAATGTTACGCCCTTCCCGTCCGATGATACGTCCTTTCATCTCATCATTTGGAAGATTGACAACTGATACCGTTGTTTCGGCAACGTGGTCCGCTGCGCAGCGCTGTAAGGCGAGTGAAAGAATGTTTTTCGCTTTCTTATCCGCCTCTTCTTTCGCACGGTTTTCAGTTTCTTTTGTCATGATGGCGATGTCATGTGAAAGCTCGTTTTCAACCCGCTCAAGAATGATTTGTTTCGCTTCATCACGAGTCAGACTCGAAATTCGTTCCAACTCAGACTGCTGCATACGAATCATCTCATCCACTTTGCTTTCCATCTCTTCAATATGTTGTTGTCGTTCATTCAGAGAATGATCTTTCTTCTCCAACATCGCTTCCCGTTTATCAATTCCCTCATGTTTGCGATCAAGGTTTTCCTCCTTTTGGAGTAAACGGTTTTCTTGTTTTTGAAGCTCATTTCGTCTTTCACGAACTTCCTGTTCAGCATCTATTCGAAGTTTGTGGATTTCATCCTTTGCTTCAAGCAGAGCTTCTTTTTTCAGTGCTTCAGCATCACGCTTCGCATCTTCAAGAATTTGCTCGGCTGCACCGCGTGCGCCCGCAATTTTCGCTTCGGCAATGGTTTTACGAACAAAGTAGCCAACAACTAAACCGAGTAGAATCAGCAAAATGGAGATGAGAACCATCATAATTGGGGTCATACTTTCACCTCCTCTTGCTATGAACTTGGTTGTTGCTTAAAAAGTGTCGGCATGTACATTGTCTAGTTTTCTCAACATACAGAACCTTCACAGGGAATGAGTGTGTTCATCGCCCTTGTCAAGTTTAAATGGTTTAACAATCATGTTAAAAAAACAAATGTTACAACTTCATTGTAAATGTGTCGGAAATACTTGTCAAGCTTGCCATCTTAACGTTTGCAGGCCAGTCTTCTTTTCACGTGCCGAATGCAATTCATCCAAAAGAAGATCGCCAATCATTCTTGATTTAGAAGCTGGTATATTTTATTGTTCACTTGGCCCAATTTAGCATTATTTTGAATGTTTGAGAACAAAATAACAATGGTTTGCCCAGATTTGCTAAAGCTGTTCAAGATATTGAAGCCCGGCATAACACCATGGTTTGAATAGCTGCCGGGAGCAACATAAAATCCCATGCCGTATGTGGAGCTGCTCCCTGGCGTAAACATCTTTTCATAGCTTTTTTGCGAATACAGTTTTCCGTCTATCAGCGCTTGGTCAAATTTGTACATATCTATAGCGCTCATATAAATATCCCCCGCTCCATACAGCTGGGATAGATCAGGTATATACGGTGTAACTGTTTTGCTGCCCTCCATCTTATACCCGACGGCAGGATAAGGTTCTTTTTTATATGTTTTGTAAAAGCCTGCATGCGTCATTCCCGCAGGTTTAAAAATATGATTCTTTATGTACTGTTCATAGGGCTCACCGCTTACTTCAGCAATAATATAAGCAAGAACAGAATAGTTGGAATCCTTGTAGTCCCATACGCCCGGCTGACGTTTGATTCCCTGCAGTTCTATGTCTTTTATTAAATCGTCCGGAGTAATGGCGCCGTTTCCTTCAATATGTCCGTTTATCCCCGATGTATGTGTAAGCAGATTCTTCAAAGTAATCGTTTGTCCGTTGGGAAAATGAGGTAAATACGTACTTACCGGATCACTTGTCTGAAGTTTCCCCTTTTCCTCAAGCTGCAAAATAGCAGTTGCAATCAGCGCTTTTTGTGATGAACCGACATAAAAAGATGTCAATGGATTATTTTGAATGTAGTGTTTACGGTCAGCATAGCCAAAACCTTTATTTGTTACGATTTCTCCATTTCTGACAATCATGGCTGTTCCGCTGAAACCGATCTCTTCTAAATAATTGCTGATTTTTTGATTTCGATCCACTGTTTTGATTTGTTCCTCTGATTTTTTGGCAGTTTTCTTTTTGATCTCTTTTTTCTGATCGGTATTTGAAACCGCTGCAATTTCTTGAGATGGCTCGTTTTCTTCACTATTTCGATGAATAGCATTCCAAATCGTAATGCAAACCATCACTGCTAAAAGACCAAGCAACAGTTTTCCTCTTTTATTTAGTTTTCTCCGTCTGCGTTTCGCAGTTCTTCTGCGGGTTGGGCTTGTCATTCATTTTTTCCTCCCAAAATAAATTCCATTTTGCACACGTTTTGTTAGACGAATAAAGCCCTAAAAAAGTTGTCAAAAAAAGCAATATTTTTATCATTTTTTTGCAAAATACAAAAAAGCTGAGTTTTTCACTCAGCCTTTTGTATCATTTGAAACTTATTTTATTTTTATTCTTCAAATTCGAGTTCTTCTTGTGTCTCTTCAGCTTGCTGCTGCACTACTCCGTTATTATCCAAGCCGTAATGTTCGCGAATTTGCTCCTGGATCATCAGCATGATATCTTTATTTTCTTTCAGGAATTGTTTTGCATTTTCACGGCCTTGGCCAAGACGCTCTTCTTCATAAGAGTACCATGAACCGCTTTTTTGCACGATATCAAGTTCAGTTCCTAGGTCAATGATTTCGCCTTCTTTTGAAATGCCTTCTCCGTACATAATGTCAACCTCGGCTGTACGGAACGGCGGAGCCACCTTGTTTTTCACGACTTTGATTTTCGTTTTGTTCCCCATTACGTCGTTGCCTTGTTTCAGCTGTTCAGCACGGCGCACTTCAAGACGCACGGAAGAGTAGAATTTCAACGCACGGCCGCCAGGAGTTGTTTCCGGATTCCCGAACATAACACCGACTTTTTCACGAATTTGGTTAATGAAAATCGCGATTGTCTTCGATTTGTTAATGGCCCCTGAAAGCTTACGAAGCGCTTGAGACATTAAGCGTGCTTGTAAACCGACATGAGAATCTCCCATGTCGCCTTCAATTTCCGCTTTCGGAACGAGAGCGGCTACAGAGTCGACAACGACAATGTCAACTGCCCCGCTTCGAACCAATGCTTCCGCAATTTCAAGCGCCTGCTCGCCTGTGTCAGGCTGAGACAGTAAAAGCTCTTCAATGTTAACACCGAGCTTTTGCGCGTATACCGGATCTAACGCATGCTCCGCATCGATAAACGCGGCTTGTCCGCCCTGCTGCTGAACTTCAGCAATCGCATGAAGCGCCACAGTTGTTTTACCTGAGCTTTCAGGACCGTATACTTCAATAATCCGTCCGCGAGGATATCCGCCAATTCCCAGTGCTGTATCGAGAGCGAGGGAGCCGCTTGGGACAGTAGAAATTCTTGTATCTGTCTTTTCTCCCAGTTTCATAATGGAACCTTTGCCGAACTGTTTTTCTATTTGTTTAAGAGCCATATCTAAGGCTGCCTGACGATCACTCATTCTATTTTTTCCTCCTTTATGTTACCACTACATATACTATACCCTGTTTGAAGGGATTTGCCAAGAAAAAAGCGAACGCATATTCGGATTTTTTCTTGGCGTGATTCCTATCAAAATATCATAATGTATCAGAGAAATCATGTTTTCTTAGGAGGATAATGTGCTGAAAATATTATTTTTGCTCTAAAAGCTTTAAGATTAAATGGCAGCCGTATTTAGCGCCGCGTTTTCTGATCCCCGTTCTGGAGCCCGCAAAGTGAAACTCGTGAACCTCTTCTTTACCATTTGCGGAAATGCCGATAAACACATGCCCAGGCTCATGCCCTTCTTGAGCATCAGGTCCTGCTACACCAGTAAAGCTAATGCCGATATCGCTGCCAGTGAGTTTTTGAACACCCTTAGCCAGTTCGGATGCGCACTCCTTGCTGACCGCCCCAAAACGATCTAATGTTTCCTTCTTGACACCAAGCACATTCTGCTTCACGTCGTTTGTATAGCAAACAACGCCCCCGGCAAATAATTTTGAGGCACCGCTATGATCCGTCAGCCATTCAGAAAACAGCCCTCCGGTAAAGCTTTCTGCCGCAGAAATTGTAATGCCTTTTTCCTTACACGCTATAGATAGCTCTTTTACAAGAGAAGTATCATCGTAACCATAGAAAAATTCACCGACACGCTCTAAGATAACGGCCTCTGTTTCTTTTAACAGACGCTCTGTTTCCTTTTCATCGGCGTGTTTGGCTGTCAAACGCAGCGTCACCTCTCCATCAGCCGCCAAAGGCGCAATTGTCGGATTGGTTTGCGCATCAATAATATCTTCCAAATCGGCTTCAAGCTGAGATTCACCGATACCGAAAAAGCGAAGAACGGTTGACACAATTTTTTCATTTGAACCCATCTTTTTCAGCAGAAGAGGTTTTGCCTCGTTTTCAAACATTGGACGCAATTCGCTCGGCGGTCCAGGAAGAAGCATATAATAGCGCGATTCATGCTCTGTGAGCATTCCCGGGGCCATTCCAAAGTGATTCGCCAGCACGTCAGAGCCTTCGATCACAAGCGCCTGTTTTCGGTTATTAGGTGACATCGTGCGTTTTGTTCGTTTGAAATAGTCCTCAATGGATTGGAATGCCTCATCATTTAACACAAGCGGACGTCCCAGCGTATTTGCAATCGTTTCTTTCGTCAGATCATCTTTTGTGGGTCCAAGACCTCCTGAAAAAATAATGAAGTCAGAGCGTTCTTCAGCAATGCGGATGACCTGCTTCAGCCGCTCCGGGTTATCTCCGACCGCTGTATGATAAAATACGTTGACCCCGATTTCAGCGAGCTGTTTGCTGATAAATTGAGCATTTGTATTGGCGATTTGGCCAAGCAGCAGCTCTGAACCGACTGCAATTATTTCTGCTTTTTTTGGAAATTCCATGACGAAGTCCTTCTTTCTTAGTTAGATGTTTTTAACGCTTCCCAGTTTTTAGAGAAGTATTCCCAGCCTGAGACGACAGTAAAGAAGACGGCTACCCACAGCGCCAAGTCAGCAAACGGGAATGACACAAGTTCAAATGGAAGATTATGAAGAAGCAATGCGGATACCGCAATAATCTGTGCCCAGGTTTTGATTTTACCAAGCATGTTAGCAGCTACGACTTCTCCTGTTCCGGCTAAGACAAGCCTTAAACCTGTCACGGCAAACTCCCTGCTGATAATCAGAATGACCATCCAAGCTGGAGCGAGATCAAATTGAACAAGGATAATTAACGCTGCGGATACGAGCAGTTTGTCCGCAAGCGGATCAAGAAATTTCCCGAAGTTTGTTACGAGATTCAGTTTTCGGGCATAATACCCGTCCACCCAGTCTGTTGTAGATGCAATAATAAATAGAATAGCCCCCGCCAAATGTGCGACCGGGATTGATTCGTCTCCAACTTCGAGCCTGCCCCAGTCAAACGGCGCCAGCATGATAATCATGAAGATTGGGATTAATGCGATTCTAGCTAGTGTGATTTTATTTGGTAAGTTAAACATAAAGCCCCTCCAATTTCATACTCGGACGTGAAGAAAAGTCATCTGATAATTTAAGATGACTTTTCTTCCTTTTTATTTACAATCTTTATGGTTTGTGCCATCACTTTTTTCGGATCAAGTTCATATGAAAGAACCTTACCGTTGATTTTTATTTTCAGATTAGGTGCATATCCGGTGCGGATATCAACTTGTTTCTGATCAGTTATGTCTTTTTTATAGGTTTCGTCTTTTTTCAGCGTTCCTTCTTTTAAAGAGCTGCTGTTTTCATCACGCACTCGAATCCAGGAGCTGTCTGATGCCTTCAGTTCCAGCTCGATTTTATCAGCGCCGGACACTTCATAAGTCGTTAACGATCCTTCAGTGCCAGCAGCTTTAATCTCCAGCTTCTCACTGTCATTTTCTTTTTTCTTATCTTCGTTTTCTTTCGTTTCTTTTTTAGTGTCTGTCTCTTTTTCAGAGCTGTTATTTTGATTCTCTTTCAGCGTTGAATCTTTAGGGATTTCGTACTTGCTCTCACTTTGCGTAATTGCTTTTTCTGATGCCGCATTATGATCATCACTGTTTTTGTGATTGGCAAATTGAATGATCGCGTACACAATGGCAATCACGACAATCACGCCGAGAATAACAAGTATCGTTGGCAGCAGCTCCAGCGCCTTAGATGCTGGCTTTGGCATTTCCTTTTGAAGATTCATGCCGGAGATCTTTTCAGACACATCGTCATGATACGTATTAGGGATATCTTTTTTATGCTCCTCAAACAGCTGATCCGCATCAAGCCCAACGGCTTCTGCATATTGCTTGATGAATGCCCGAACATAAAACTTCCCCGGAATAATGTCATAGTTCCCTTCCTCCAAGGCGGTTAAATACCTTTTTTGAATCTTTGTTGCCGCTTGGAGATCATCCAATGACATTGCTTTTTCCTCTCTGGCTTCTTTGAGCCGGATTCCTAGTTCAGTCACAACAAACACCTTCCAATTTTAAAAATCAAAGCTTGAAAACCCGGATTGATCAAACATTTGGGGTTCCTCGGCATGTTCATATGTAATAACCTCATCAGGGTCATTTCTCAGTTCAATAATATAATCAAAGTCATCTAGTGTATACTCTGTATTTTGAACGAATATGTCCGGATGCTCCACCACTTTTGTTGCCGGAAGCCGCATGATTTCTCGGACCAGCTGGAGATGGCGTTCCGATCCTCTTCGTGTTGACACAATTCCGTCAACGATAAAAACATTTTCAGTGCTGTATTCATCGGCAATCAGCTGGCTTCTTATCGTCTGCTTCAGCAAGGTTGATGACACAAACAGCCACCTTTTGCTTGCACACACACTAGAGGCTACAATCGATTCCGTTTTCCCGACACGCGGCATACCTCTGATTCCGATTAATTTATGGCCTTCTTTTTTGAACAATTCGGCCATAAAATCGACTAATAAGCCAAGCTCGTCCCGTTCAAAGCGGAACGTTTTCTTGTCATCGGCATCCCGTTGAATATAACGGCCGTGGCGTACGGCAAGACGGTCGCGAAGCCTCGGTTCTCTAAGCTTCGTTACTTTAATTGTTTCCATCGTTTTTAAGATTGATTCTAATCGTTTAATTTGATCTATATGGCGGCACCTGAGGAGCATTCCCCTTCTGGAAAGATCGACGCCGTTTATCGTTACGATGTTGATAGAAAGCATCCCAAGAAGAGATGAAATATCCCCGAGCAGTCCGGGGCGGTTCACTTGAATTTCATATTCAAAATACCATTCGAGCTTTGCCAAATGATATACCCCCTTCATTGTGGCAAAATTTTACCTTCCTTTATCATAAAGCATTTTTCTCTAATTAGAAAGAAGAATGTTGCTGTGATGAGGAAAACATAAAAAAGAGAGGAAAAATCCCCTCTCTTCCTAGTGAGTGCTGTTATTTTCAACAAGCTTAACCATCATATTGGCAATGGCGTGCTGTTCATCTTTTGATGCTACACTCCAAAGATCTGCCAGCACTTTTTCCTGCTCGTTCTTAGATTCCACTTCATTAGCCAAGTAGCTGCCGATTTCTGTCGCAAGATCTGTAATCGTATCCTGGCTCATACCTTTATCTTGCGCATAGTTCAGACGGTCGCCAAGGAAGTTTTTCCAGCTATCCCAGTTTTCTAATACTGACATGCTTGTTTCCTCCATTTCATGTGAAGTTACAAGATTATTGTATCCTTCGCAAAAGAAACTATACACCGAATATTTTCGGATCAGCAGTGCCAGCCGCCATTCACCGACAGAATTTGGCCGGTGATATATGACGCTTTTTCAGACAGGAGAAAAGCTGTTGCATCCGCAATTTCTTGCGGCCGGGCCAGCCGGCCGATCGGAATCTCATCAGCGATCTCTTCTTTTTCAGCCGGGGTAAATTGATTCATCATATTTGTATCAACTGCGCCCGGCGCTACGGCGTTTACCCTGATTCCGCTTGGCGCCAGCTCCTTAGCCAATCCTTTTACAAACGAATGCTGAGCTCCTTTTGCCATGCTGTACAGCACTTCACAGGATGCCCCAGTCTCTCCCCAAATCGAGCTGACAGCCACAATCGCTCCCGATTTATTCCGAATCATGCCTGGCAGAAGGTTTCTCGTCAGCATATACGGACTCGCTACATGAAGCTGAACCATTTCCTGGACCGTTGCGTTATCTACATCCGTAATCAGCCCAAAATGGCTTCGTCCGCTGTTTAAAACAATCGCATCAATCGGCTGAACAATTGAACTTGTCAGCTTATCTGCTCCATCTTGCGCGGACAGATCAGCTTGTAATATCTCCGCATTTACGCCAAACATCTGACTTAGTTTTTCAGCAAGCTCCGCTGCCGCGTATTGATTTGTATTGTAATGCAGCAACAGATTGTATCCCTTAGCAGCAAGGGTTTCGCTGATGCTTTTGCCAATGCCGCCGCTCGCTCCGGTGATTAGTGCTGTTTTGTTCATCCTCTTTCCTTCTTTCCGCAGAAAAACACCCCTCACACTGGAGGGATGTTTTGTTTATGATTTAGGAACAACCTTGCAGACAGTCAGTCTGTCTGCAGCGATTTCCTCTTGTATTACGTTCTGGACATCCTCGAGGGTAATCTGCTCGAGTACCGTTACAACGTCAAACAGGCTCATATCCAAGAACGCATAACGGGTAAATTGATTGGCGATGTATTCAGGGGAATTCAGCGCTTTTAAGAATGTACCGATCTTTTTCTTTCTGGCAAGTTCAATCTTTTCAGCAGTAATCAGTTCACCGGCGCGCAAAAGCATGCTTGAAATGTCTTCAGCCAATTGATCCGGCTCAGGCGTATCTCCGCCGATCGCCGCAAAACCAAACCCATATTCAGCAGTAAAATCAAAGCTGAACGTTTCGTCAATATATCCTTTTTCATAAAGTGATTCATACTGGGCAGAGCTTTTGCCGAAAAGCGCTTCAAGCAATAAGTTCATTGAAAGTTCATGCTTTAAGAGCTCTTTGCCTAATTTAAACGGCTTTTTGGATTTCAGCCCGACAAGGCATTTCGGTCCCTGCACGTTCATTTTGATCTCTTTTTCTTTTCTGAAAACCGCTTCTTGCTCTTTCACTTCTTCCCGTTTGATCTCCGGCTGATCAGTATACGGCTTTTTCCCCTGGTTTTCTCTTACCTGAGAAATAATCGCTTCAGGATCTACAGGTCCGACAATGAAAAGGAGCATGTTACTCGGGTGATAAAACGTTTCATAGCATTCATAAAGAAGGTCTTTTGTAATATGTGAAATGCTTTCCACTGTTCCCGCTATGTCAATTCTGACAGGATGCTCTTTGTACATGTTTTCAATGACCCCGAAGTAAAGCCTCCAATCAGGGTTATCGTCGTACATATTAATCTCCTGCCCAATAATCCCTTTTTCCTTTTCAACCGTTTTTTCAGTAAAATATGGGTCCTGTACGAAATCGATAAGCGTCTCTAAATTGCGTTCAACATTTGATGTGCTTGAGAAAAGGTAAGCTGTTCTTGTAAATGACGTAAACGCATTGGCAGAAGCCCCCTGTTTGCTGAAATCTTGAAAAACGTCTCCGTCCGCTTTCTCAAACAGCTTGTGCTCAAGAAAGTGAGCAATCCCGTCCGGCACGTGAACCATCTCGTTTTTACCTAAAGGGACAAACCGGTTATCTATCGAGCCGTACTTTGTTGTAAAGACCGCATATGTCTTGTTAAAGCCTTTTTTTGGCAAAACGTAAACATCAAGGCCGTTGGACATTTTTTCATGATACAGCGTCTCCTGAAGCTGTTCATATTCGATTGGTTTGATCAAGATGCACCCTCCGTCCCTTTTAAGAAATAAGTCGTATCAAGCTGAATCTTTTCGCCGGCTTTAATGATATCCTCTTTTGTGACATTCTCAATATTGGCAAGAAAGTCTTCGATAGGAATCTCGACTTGAGCAGCGGCCTGCTGATATAAAAATTCAGATAAACCGTATGCTGTATCAATCGTTTCCAGCACTTGATTTCGAATGACGGCCTTTGTCTGTGCTATATCCTGCTCACTGAAATCGCCGTTTTTCATTGCTTGGAATTGCTCAGCAATAATCGAAACAGCCTGTTCAAAATTTTTCACTTCAATGCCTGACATCACCATTAACAAGCCTTTAAAACTTTCTATACGCGAAGCCGCGTAGTAAGCAAGACTGGCTTTTTCCCGAACATTAATGAAAAGTTTAGAATGAGAGAATCCGCCGAACAATCCGTTAAACACTTGTAAAGCAGGATAATCCTGATCTGTATAAGTGATGCTGGTGCGGTAGCCGATATTCAGCTTTCCTTGCTTAACATCCTCTTCATCAATTACTTCTTTTGGCTGCACTTTTTCATCAGCGTGATTGTTTTCAATCGTGCCAAGAGTGCGCTCTTCTGTTTTGAAATACTTATCAATTGCCGAATGTACCTGGTTACTGTCCACATCACCAACAACATATAGATCAAGCTGGTCTTTTTGGATAGCGCTTTGGTATGTTTCGTATAATTGCTCTGCCGTAATGTCATCGACATCGTCGATTTCACCATTGACATGAAGCGCGTAAGGCTCATTTTTGCACATTTCCTGTATCAGCCTTAAATTCGAATAGCGCATTTTATCATCATAGACGGCTTGGATTCTTTGCTTAAGCGTCCGTTTTTCTTGAGCCACATATTGTGACTGAAAAGCGTCTCCCTCCAAAGCAGGTGAAAAGACGATTTCTGCGAGAAGCTGGAGCCCTTTCTCAAGTAGCGGCGTTTGGTCTTTTAAATATTTTTCATTCGGGATTTCAAGCCTGAACGTAATGACGTGCCGCTCTCCTTTTTTCGTAAGGTCAGCCGATACTGACGTGCCGTACAGCTCATCCAAGTATGAACGCAATTCTGCGGTTTTCGGATGGCTTTTCGTTCCGCGAAGAAGCACATGCGGGAGCAGCGCTCTTTTGGTGACTTGATCCTTTGTCAGCGGCGCAAGCATCTTAAAAATAAGCGAGACGGTTTTGAATTTTTCTGTTTCTACAATGTGTGCGGTTAAACCGCCGTGCTTTGATTTGAGTTCATTAACATATGACATATGGAACCTCCTTCGTTCATTTCTTAATTAGTATGTATTATGACCAATTTTCAGCATCCGCAGAAACACTCTTTCATGTAATTATAGCAACTGTAGGATTTATAAGGAAACAATAACCTCCGCATGCTGTATAGGTACTGCAAGGAAGCGCAAAAAAAGACGGCTGGCTAGACCGTCCCTAAGTTTTTTTCTTCTTCTTCACTTTTTTTAGCATCTACAGTAAAGAGCACTAAAAATAAAGAAACGATGCTGCAAAACGCCGAGAGTATGAAAATAATCCAGTTTGCATTAGACATTAATGCAGCAAAAACAGGTGGACCGAGAGCTACTCCTATAAAGCGCATGCTATTGTAGAAGGAGGAAATGGTTCCGCATTGTTCACTTTCAATCCCTTCGGTTATCAATGCATCTAAAGCAGGAAGAGCCATTCCAATCCCAATCCCGCCAAAGCTTAAAAAGACAAATAAAAAATAAAAACTGTGGTTCCACCACAAGGCAATAAACGAAAGGGTTAACAGAATCATCCCTGTAACAACGCAAAATTTCATCCGGCCTTTATCTTTACCGATCTTTTTGCCAGCTATAAAAGAACTGGTTGACAAAAACAAAAGTGGGATTGCCAGTAATCCGCCTTTAGCTACTCCGTCAATGGCATACTTGTTCTCCAGCGTATCTGATAAATAAAATAATACGCCAAATAACAAAAACATAATGACACACCCGATAATGAAGACCGTATAAAGCCAGCGACCATCCTGTTTAAAGATTTTCTTCACACTCTTAATAAACTCAGAAACAGCAGGCGCATCTTCATCTTCTTCAGGCTTAGCCACCAAAAACAATACGAGTAAAAAGCTGATCAAACAGAAAAACGGAATAAACCAAAACGGTACAAACCAATACCAAGAAGCCAGTAAGGCTCCAAGTATGGGACTCAGTACCTTCCCTGACGTGTTAGCGGTTTCAATATCGCCAAGGCCGGCGCTGACCTTTTCATCGTCTCCTTGAAACAAATCGCCGATAAACGGCATAACGATAGGAGCTGCACCTGCAGAACCGATGCCTTGAAGAACCCGCCCCGCCAAGATCATAGCATAAGGATTTTTCATATAGGTCGAGGCAAAAGCAGCTACCGCTCCCCCCAATCCTGCAATGAGGAGGCATGGAAGCAATATTTTTTTTCTTCCGAAACGATCCGACAAATATCCGGCAATCGGAATGCAAATAATTGCTACTACTGAATATACAGTAATGATTAAAGATACTTGAAATGAAGTCACCGACAACTTTTTCTCCATCATCGGAAGAACAGGAATCAGCATGGAGTTCCCGAGTGTCATCACAAGCGGGACGGAAGACAATGCAATAATATTTTTCATTCCATTTTTCTCTCTCAACATTTTCACCCATTCACTTTCTTGTCATCCCTTATATATTGCGTTAACCGGAATGAAAGTATGTACAAAGAAACATGAATCAGTGCAAATAAAAAAACAGACACATACAGGCGTCCGTTTTTAGAATCGTTTACGCAAAACATGAAATCTGAATTTATCCGCTCTAAAATAATTTAAAGAATAAAGCACCGGTTTATCGTGCTGATCGTAATGGGTTTGTTTTAACAGCAAAAGAGCTGTTTCCGGATCGCATTCAAGTACTGGAGAAATGGTATCGTGATAGCCGATCGGTTCTATATCAGTTACTGCATAGCTGATTACGGAGCCTGAATTTTTCTCAAGCAGGTCAAACATAGATTCTTGCTGATGAGAAAAAGAATTCGGCAAAATATTCATCGGAATTTTGTCTATACAATACACAATCGGCTGTCCGTCAGCTGTCCTGACTCGTTCAAGGTAAAAAAGTTCTTGCCCTTCTGCCAAATGAAATCTCTTTGTATCATCTTCAGACGGCATAAGCACTTGTGATGATAGAAAAATCGTGCCAGGGGTCATATTCGCCTGTTCTATCATCTTGGTTACACTGTTCAGCTGTTCAATGCCCGAAAGAAATAACGGCTTAGAATGGACAAAAGTGCCTACACCATGCCTTCTGATAATCACATGCTCTTCTTCCAGTATCCGCAAGGCTTCTCTTAGCGTCGCTCTGCTGACACCAAGCTTTTTGGAAAGCTCAAATTCAGAAGGCAGCTTTTCCTTCTCAGTGTAGATCCCATTTTTTATATCCTCTTTAATTCGTTCAATTACTTTCAAATACAAGTGCCGATTATCAGCTTTTGTAGACATGTTTCCCCTCCGTAAACCACTTTCGATAAAAATTATTGAACAATTGGGACAACTATATCATGTTTTGTCGAAAAAATAAATAGAAAGGTGATCAGTTTACATAATGTTATTATTGCCAACTATAGAAAGCGGAACTCCCTTCATTAAGAAGAGAGCTCATCATATTTCTCTTTTGATAATAATACTTCCCTAGGTTTGCTGCCTTCATACGGTCCGACAACACCGCGTTCTTCCATTGCGTCAATCAGGCGCGCCGCTCTCGTATAGCCGATTCTGAATCTTCTTTGCAGCATTGAAACAGATGCCGTCTGCATGCCGACGATTAATTCAACAGCTTCATCATAAAGTTCATCAGTAACCTCGGAATGAGTTTCCGTTGTCTCCTCAGGAATCATTTCTTCTTGATATTGCGCTTTCTGCTGCGTAATCACATGGTCGACGACCTTCTCCACTTCGTCATCTGACAAAAATGCTCCCTGCACACGGACAGGTTTATTAGCCCCTACAGGTAAAAACAGCATATCGCCGCGGCCAAGAAGCTTCTCAGCGCCACCCATGTCAAGAATGGTCCTTGAATCCGTCTGTGAAGATACGCTGAACGCGATTCGTGACGGAATGTTCGCTTTGATCACCCCTGTGATAACATCCACCGATGGCCGCTGTGTCGCAATAATAAGATGGATGCCAGCAGCCCGCGCCATTTGGGACAATCTCGTAATCGAATCTTCCACATCAGATGAAGCGACCATCATGAGATCGGCAAGCTCGTCCACAATGACAACAATATAGGGCAGCTCTGGCTGTTTCGCTCCTTCTTCATTGTTGGCGCGTTTTATATAATCATTGTATCCTTCAATATTTCGTGTACCCGTATGAGAAAATAATTCGTACCGTCGCTCCATTTCATTGACAACCTTTTTCAAAGCCTGCGACGCTTTTTTCGGATCGGTTACAACCGGAGCAAGCAAATGCGGAATCCCGTTGTAGACATTTAGCTCTACCATTTTAGGATCGATCATCATCATTTTCACTTCATGCGGTTTCGCGCGCATTAAAATACTTGTAATAATGCCGTTGACACAGACACTTTTCCCGCTACCGGTTGCGCCTGCGACCAAAAGGTGGGGCATCTTGTTTAACTCAGCCAATACAGCTTCACCTGAAATATTGCGGCCGAGTCCAATTAACAGCTTCGCATCCGGTCTGTCATTCAATTTAGACTCCAGCACTTCCTTCAGCGAAACCATTGCCACTTCTGCGTTTGGAACTTCAATTCCGATTGCTGATTTGCCTGGTATAGGCGCTTCGATCCTGATATCCTTCGCAGCAAGCGCAAGCGCTAAATCATCGCTTAAATTGACAATTTTGCTAACCTTCACTCCGACATCAGGATATACTTCATATTTTGTTACGGCCGGTCCGAGATGAACCTGTGTGACTTTCGCCTTTACGCCAAAGCTTTGGAATGTGCGTTCAAGCTTTCTGGCATTTTCATAAATATTCTTTTTATCAGCCTGCTGGCCGGTATGCTTCGGATCTGCCAGCAAATCCAGTGACGGCATCTCGTAATCCTTATTTTCGAGCTCTGTAAAGGTCATAGGAGGAGCAGAAACAGTTTCCTGATCACCTGTCTCCGGTTGGATGTCCTGAAGCGGCTTCGACACAGGTTCGGGGCGCTTTTCTATAACTGGAGACTCATCCTCTTCATTACGATCAGAAAAGCTTGAGATAATCGGCTCTGAATGAATAAGAGACGATACTGTTTCATAATCCCCCTCTTCATCAGGAGGCTCCGGTTCCATTTGCTGTTTTTTGCGGGCCGGTTTTTGTTTTTTGCTCGGCGCTTTCGTTTTTTTCGATGACTGCATATTTGATTTGAAGGATTTCATATCATCAATAAATGCTAACCATTGTTCTTTTATAAAACGTCCAATCGGGCTCATCCACTTTTTCAGCGTTTCTTGCAGCGAGCGTCCTGTTACTAAAATCATTCCGATCAAAATCATGACAATCGCCATGATCTGAGAACCAGTCGACGCAAACAAAAAGTGTGAAGCCGCAAACAGCAGCGCACCGATCATCCCTCCGCCTAAATCAGGTGAAGCAGAGCTGCCATTCATGTCCATTAAAAACAATTCCCACGTATTGCGCACCACGCTTGCAGACTCAATAGACCCTTTGTGCGTCAAATTTTTAAATAGCTGCACGTGAGAAAGCAGCAATATGCTTGCGATGATACAGTACAACCCGGCCTTTCGTCTCGTTAAAAGGCTTGGGGTTTTTTTCTTCCAAAACAGTGAGACTCCTAACACCAATAAACCTAACAAGCATAAAATAAACCACTCTCCAGCAAAAAAGCGGAACAAATAGATAAACGTTTGCCCGACTACCCCCAGCTGCAAGATTGCGATAATTGAAATGGCTATACACAGCAATCCGTTGAGCTCGAATTTTATATTGAGCTGTTTCGCCTGTTTTTTTCTTGATTTTCGTTTTTTCTTTGCCACACTCATCACCTTACTGCGTTAAAAAATGTAAGTTCATACATAATGAAGAAAGCAGCCGTTTACAGGCTGCGTTTTTTCTGTAGGATTCCCCTATTATAGCATATTTTGCCCTTAAAAAAGGGTTGGATTCTTATACGTTTAATTTCAGCTTTTGTCCCGGTGAAATGTCCGGATGCAGAAAATGCATTGGATTGGTGCTCATGATTTGAATGACTTCCGCTTCATTCCCTTTCATTTCGACTAGAAGCGGTACACCTTTATATTCAATTTGCTCATGTGCGCTTTTCTCTTGGTTCTGTTCTGCAAACACAATTTCCTGCGGCATCACGGTATAAAGAATCATTGAATCATCCGTCCTTCTTCTTTCCTTGCTTCATCGATGAGCTCATTCAGTTTATTGATTGCCTGTCCGACACCGCCTGCGTGATCGATCAATCCATATTTAACTGCATCCTTACCGACTACATTTGTTCCGATATCGCGTGTTAAGTTTCCTTTTGAAAACATTAGCTCTTTAAACTTCTCTTCGGTTATATTGGAATGGCTTGTCACAAATTTAACAACTCTTTCTTGCATCTTATCCAGGTATTCAAACGTTTGCGGCACCCCGATGACCAGCCCGGTGAGCCTAACTGGATGAATCGTCATCGTTGCTGTTTCGGCGATATAGCTGTAATCACAGGATACAGCAATCGGAACGCCGATGGAATGCCCCCCGCCAAGCACGATAGAAACGGTCGGTTTCGATAAAGATGCAAGCATTTCCGCTATGGCAAGACCAGCTTCAACATCTCCTCCGACAGTATTTAATATGATCAGCAAGCCTTCAATTTTGGGATTTTGTTCAATTGCCACAATCTGCGGGATGACATGTTCATATTTTGTTGTTTTGTTTTGCGGAGGAAGCTGAACATGGCCTTCAATTTGTCCGATAATGGTCAGACAATGAATATTTGTATCTTGGGGCAGCTGCGGAAGCGTCGTTTCACCAAGCTGCTGTATTTTATTCATAATGCTGTCCTTCGCATCATTTTTTTCAGGACGCTCTTCTTCTGTGTTTTCCATACGATGATCCATCTCGCTTTCATCCTTTCCGAGTTTCTCTTTGTATTATGAACAAAGATACTTCATTCAATCCCGGCTTGAAGGACAAAAAATAAAGACCGGAGCAGCTCCGGTCTTTAGTCAGTCATTATACTTCCATAATAATTGGGATGATCATCGGTTTACGTTTCGTTTTTTCATAAAGGAATTGGTTCAAAGCATCCCGCATTGCCTGCTTCAGCGTTGACCATTCGACATTTGATGTTTCAGTCGCTTCTGTCACGATGGACCGGACAAGCTCAGTAGCCTGTACGATAAGACCTTCAGACTCTCTTACATAAACAAAGCCGCGAGTGATAATTTCTGGTCCTGATACAAGATGTTTCTTTTGTTTATCAAGTGTAATGACAACGATTAAAATTCCGTCCTGTGAAAGCAAGCGGCGGTCTCTCAATACGATATTGCCGATATCACCGACACCTAAACCATCAATTAAAATATTGCCGTAAGGAACTTTATCCCCAATTTTTACGTTTTGGCCGCGGAATTCAACGACGTCTCCTTTTTCAATTAAGAAGATGTCACTGCGCTTCATGCCGGTTTCTTCAGCGATTTTTGAATGAGCTTTTTGCATTCTGTATTCGCCGTTTACAGGAATCAAATATTTTGGTTTAAGCAGGTTGATCATCAGCTTTAACTCTTCTTGTGAGCCGTGTCCTGATACATGAACACGCTTTTGGGCAAAGATGACTTGTGCACCGGCTCTCGCAAGAAGATCTACTGTTTTAGAGTAAATGAGTTCCTGCCCGGGAATCGGAGTTGACGCAATGACCACCGTATCCCCTTCTTCAATGTTCAGCTGTTTGTGAGCTTTGTTTGCCATTCTTGTCAAAGCAGCTAATGGTTCACCTTGGCTTCCGGCTGTAATAATGGCCACTTCGCGCTTCGGATATTTTTTGACATCCTGTACAGAAATAAACAATTCATCATCTGCTTCAATGTATCCTAACTTTCTCGCCAGCTGCAGGACAGATTGAAGATTTTTTCCGGCTACGGCAATCTTTCTGCCATTTTGAGCCGCTGCATGAATGACTTGCTGAATCCGGTTAATATTGGATGCGAAAACAGCAATAATCACCCGGTTCTGTGAATTATACAGCGCATCCGAAATTTCTCCGCTGACTGCCGCTTCCGAAGGGGTGTAACCCGGCCGTTCCGCATTTGCACTGTCAGAAAGCAGAGCGAGCACGCCGCTATTGCCAATCTTGGCGATCTCGCCAATGTCGCACGTCTGATTAAGTGCAGGTGTTTGGTCAAATTTGAAGTCTCCCGTGCATACAATAGATCCAAGTGATGTTTTAAAGCTCACACCTACAGAATCAGGAATGCTGTGAATCGTTCTAAAGAACGATACTTTTGTTGATTCAAATGTAATGACAGATTTTGAGTGAATTTCTCTTAAATCAGTTTTTCGGTTATGTCCGTATTGTTTTAATTTCTCTCTTAACAGTGCAAGCGTCAGTTTTGTTCCGTACACTGGAACGGACAGCTTGTTTAATAAGTAAAAAACGCCGCCGATATTTTCATCGTGCCCGTGCGTTAAAAAGATTGCCTTGACGCGGTCAGCCCGTTCAATCAAATATGATATGTCAGGAATCACTACATCAATACCGAGCATTTCGTTTTCTGGATGCATAAGGCCGGCATCAACGACAAATATGTCTGAGTCAATTTCAATGACATAAAGGTTCTTCCCAATCTCTCCGACACCGCCAAGGGCGATAATTCTAACGTTTTCTGTATTTTTCTTTTTCAAAATCTATATCCTCCTAGTCTCATACCCGTCCATCATCACTTGTTCCTATTATAACTGAAAGTAAATTTAGAAAACAAGATAAAGCAGAAGGTTTAGGGAAAACCAATATGTAAAAGAAACGGTCAAACTCAGCTGAATGTGAGAATGACCGCGTTTGTTTCACTGTATGAAATTTTCTTACAGTTCGCTGATCGTGCTGCTTAAGCTCAGACGTTCATCCTCAGTTAACGGGACTAGAGGCAGACGCACAGAACCGACATCAAGACCTCTCAGCTGAAGCGCTGTTTTGACTGGAGCAGGATTAGGCGCTTTAAACAGTTCCTTCATAATCGGCAGCAGTTTCTGATGGATCAGTGCCGCATTAGCTGTTTGCCCATTCGTATAATTTTTAATCATTTGCTGCATATCAGAGCCTGCAATATGGCTTGCCACTGATACAACTCCTCTTCCTCCAACTGAAAGAATAGGAAGCGTCAGAGCATCATCCCCTGAATAGACATAGAAGTCTTCCGGTGTTTCAGCAATAATTTTTGTAATCGCTTCTAGGTCTCCGCTCGCTTCTTTAATCGCAACCACATTCGGAATGTCCGCCGCCAAACGGATCGTCGTTTCAGGAGCAAGAGAAGCAACCGTACGGCCAGGAACATTATAGAGCATAACCGGAAGAGATGTCTCTGCCGCAATTGCTTTAAAATGCTGGTACATTCCTTCTTGAGAAGGTTTATTGTAATACGGGGTAACAAGCATAACAGCGTCCACGCCCGCTTCCTCAGCTTTTTTTGTCAGCTTAATGGAATCTTTCGTGTTGTTGCTTCCAGTACCAGCGATAACGGGCACCCGTCCGTTTACTTCTTTTACCGTATATTCAAAAAGCGCAATTTTTTCTTCAGTTGAAAGGGTCGGAGATTCTCCAGTTGTTCCCGCTACTACTAAAGAATCCGTTCCGTTTTTCAACAAGTAATCAATCAGTGTAGACAGTTTTTGAAAGTCTACGTTCCCTTTATTGTCAAAGGGTGTAATCATCGCTGTAGACACATTTCCGAAATTCATTTTATTCACCTCATCATGATTCAATCACATTTACTTCGAAAGTTCAAACACTTCATGCAAAGCGTTTACAGCAGGAACCATATCCGTTTCATGGACGAGCACCCATATCGTCGTATGGCTGTCAGCCGACTGAAGGATCGGAATTTCTTTTTCTGAAAGAGCCGATACAATTTTGGACGTAACACCGGGAACACCCATAATGCCCGCGCCGACCGCCGATACCTTCGCGCAGTTTCTCGTCACCATTGGATCATAGCCCATATCCATTAAAATACGCTGAGCTGTTTCTGTTTTATTTCCGGCTACCGTATAGACGATTTCACTAGGTGTAATGTTAAAGAAATCGACACTGATTCCAGCGTTTGCCATAGCCTTGAACACTTCAGTCTGAACATTATACTGGCCGATTTTCGCAGGCACTTTGAACTGCGTGACATCTTTGACATGTGCGATTCCCGTAATCAGCCTTTCAAAAACATCACTGCCGACCTTGGAAGAGTGATGTGATGTCACCAATGTACCTTTATCATTCGAATAAGTCGAACGGACGCGGATCGGAACCTTGGCCTGCATTGCGATTTCCACCGCACGCGGATGAATGACCTTGGCCCCCTGATACGCCAGGTTGCAGATTTCCGTATACGTCACAACAGGAAGCGGTTTTGCATTTTCCACCACTCTTGGGTCAGCAGTCATCACACCTTCTACATCGGTGAAAATATCGATGTATTCCGCATCAACAGCTGCTCCGAGTGCGGCTGCAGACGTATCGCTGCCCCCTCTGCCGATTGTAGTTGTATCACCCTTTTCAGTTGCGCCCTGGAAGCCTGCGACGACTACCGCATCATGATTGGCGAGCACACTGAATAAACGCTCCGGTTTCATTTCAATGATTTTCGCATTGGTATGCTGATCATTCGTTAAAAAGCCAGCCTGAGCCCCTGTCAGCGCAGCTGCTTTCACACCGTTATCAAGCAACATGCTTGTAAAGACGACAGAGGAAATAGTCTCTCCGCAAGATAAAAGCAAATCCTGTTCCCTAGGAGAAATCGCTGACTGATCGCCGTAAAGCAGCCCGAGCAAAGAATCTGTTGCATACGGGTCTCCTTTTCGGCCCATCGCTGAAACGACAACGACAACCTTATATCCTTCACTGATTGCTTCTTTAATATGCCCTAAAGCCAGTTTGCGGCCTTTATCATCTTTTACTGATGTTCCGCCGAACTTTTGAACAATTATCTTCACTGTTTTCACTCCAAATTATTCGGACGTAACAGAAGAGAGCAGGCTGATAGCGCCTTACTCTCTTCTATTCGTCTTTAGAAAATTCTCTCTTTTATACGAGGTTTAGTTTTTTCAGGCTTTCTGCAATTTGAACAGAGTTCCATGCCGCGCCTTTTAATAGGTTATCAGAAACAACCCATAAATGAAAACCGTTTGCTCTGTCCAAGTCTTTGCGGATGCGGCCTACAAACACATCGTTTTTGCCGACAGCATCAGCAGGCATCGGATAAAGCTGTTGGCTTGGATCATCCTGAAGTGTCACGCCCGGAGCTTCTTTCAATAGATTTTTAATATCTTCAACTGTAGCGTCATCACGGTCTATTTCGATGTAGACGGACTCTGAGTGCCCAGTTTGGATTGGCAGTCTCACACATGTAGCCGCTACTTGAAGGTCAGGCATGTGCATGATTTTTTTCGTTTCATTTATCATTTTCATTTCCTCAAACGTATAGCCGTTATCTTGGAATTTATCGATTTGCGGAATCGCGTTGAAGGCGATTTGATAGTGTTTTTTGTCACCTTTTACCGGCATGATCTCAGGCTCTATTTCTTCTTTATTTAAAATCGCCTGTGTTTGGCTGTAAAGCTCTTTTACAGCTTCATTACCCGCTCCTGATACTGCCTGGTAAGTTGATACGATGACCTTGTTTAAGCCATATGCTTTGCGGATCGGTTCAAGTGCCGCAACCATTTGGATTGTAGAGCAGTTTGGATTGGCAATAATGCCGTTGTGTTCATGCAAGTCTGCCTCATTCACTTCTGGCACAACAAGCGGTGTATTTTCATCCATGCGGAACGCGCTCGTATTATCTATAACAATAGCGCCGCGTTTTACAGCTTCTGGTGCCAATGCTTGTGATACGCTTCCGCCGGCGCTGAACAAAGCAATATTTACCCCTTCAAAGCTCTCAGGAGAAGCTTCCTGAACAGTCAGCTCTTGGCCTTTAAACGTGACTTTTGTCCCCGCAGAGCGTTTTGAAGATAGCAATGTAAGTGTGTCCATTTCAAAGTTTCTGTCTTCAAGTGTTTTAAGCATTTGTTGTCCCACAGCCCCTGTCGCTCCGACAACAGCTACGTGTAAACCTCTTCCCATCTGTAAAACTCCTTCCGCCAATCAGCTTCATTGAATTGATTTGACTATGATTTTACGTTTTATTTTACCATAGAATATGCGGGTGATGACCGAATTTTTTAGTTTGGGAAAGATTTTCTGTAAATTTAGTCATTTCCCTGATAATTCTCAACTAGAATCGGCTGAAGCTGCTGGTGCATGAGTGCCTTTTCAATCGTTTGCGGAAGCAGATCCATTTTGGCTACCATTGAATTCGGTTTTTTAAATGGATCATCTTGCCCGAATGGAATAAAAAAGATATTTTTTGTTGACATGAGCCTCATTAAATTTGTTCCGTTTAAACCAAGAGCATCATTTGTCGAGATACCCAGAACGACAGGCCGATTGTTTCGGATTGTCGCTTTTGCCGCCATCAGCACCGGGCTGTCCGTCATGGCATTTGCCAGCTTGCTCATTGAATTGCCTGTTAAAGGCGCAATGACCATGCAGTCAAGGGGCAGCTTCGGCCCAAGAGGTTCTGCCTTTACAATCGAATCAATGGCCTCATATCCAGTCAGGTCTTCAATTTTTTTAACCCATTCTGCTCCCTCTCCAAATCGGGTATTTGTGGATTTTACATTAAATGTGACAACCGGACGGACTTCAGCTCCTTCGTTGACCAACGCCTCAATTTGCGGGAAAACCGCTTCATATGTGCAATGTGACCCGGTCAGCCCAAACCCGATTCTTTTTCCTTTTAATGACGACATCCTTATTTCCCCTCCTCAGCTTGTATTTCAGCCAAAAGCTTGCTCAAGACGTTTGCAAGGATTTGCCCAGCTGTTTTAGGAGCGACAATCCCTGGAAGCCCGGGAGCAAGAAGTGCTTTAATCCCTTGTTTCTCGGCATATTTAAAATCCGTTCCCCCGGGACGTGAGGCCAGATCCAATATTAAGGTTTTTGGTGTCATGCTAGAAAGTACCGTTTGATTTAAAATCATACTCGGTATGGTATTAATGCAAATATCTATATCTTTTACATGCTCTTTCAGCTCATCGGTATGAAAAGGAACGAGCCCCATTTCAGTGATACGTGCCAGATGCGCTGAACTTCTTGCCCCCACTTTTACATTCGCCCCGAGCGCGGCAAATGTACGGGCAATCGTCATCCCGGTGCGCCCCAGACCGAGAACGGCCACCTGTGATCCGTGTATCGTATAATCCGTGTGCTGAATAGCCAGCATGATCGTTCCTTCTACTGTCGGAATAGAGTTGTATATCGCAATGTCATCCCGCTCAAACAGTTTAACAAGTTTTCTTTTTGCCTGAGCTGCAATGTTTTCTAAATAGGCGTTAGAAATTCCTGAGAAAATGACACAATGTGCAGGCGTTCTGTCGAGATGGTCCTGTTTTAACACAACTTCTTCATTCGAAAATACAGTCGATACGACACCTTCTCCTGTTGTCGCGGATACTGGAAGAATGATGCTGTCTATTTGCTGAAAAGGAATTTCATCAATATTGCATTTTACTGCCCCGGTAAAACCGTGATCCAATTGGTCAAAACCGACAAGATAGATGTCAGCCTGCTGTTCAGTGAGCTTTCTTATAATTTCGAGCTGTCTTGCGTCACCGCCGATAACTGCAATTTTCAATCCGGTTAACATTCTAAACGTTCACCTTCTTTGTATATACTGGATCTCTAGTTGTTAAGCTCCCCTTCATCTTATGATTAAAAGGAAATACCGGTGAATATAAAAGATGCGCTTTTTCCATATAAAAAAACATCGGCTCAGGCAGCCGATGTTTCAGATGTTTTCTTTAGAGCCCGCTACACAGTCAATTGGGCTATTTACTCTTGTCGAGGAGGCATTTCCTCAGGTACATCTAATATAATCATATCTGAACCGATCTTTTGAATATGGTGCCATGGGACACGAATGTCATGACCTTGCTTTCTCAAACCAAACCACTTAACTGTGGGAATGAGGAGTGCTGTAATCTGTCCATCCTGTTCATTGATTTCCAAATCGGTCTGGCCGAGCACTCCGAGCCGTTCAGCTCTTTTGATGTCTACAATTTCCTTTCCTGATAATTCACTGAGCCGCATGTCTGTCACCCCCTTGTACTATGTATGATGAAAGGGATTAAAAAATGCCTGCTCCATTATGGGGCAGGCTTTCCTTTTTAAGACGGCATATTGCCGGAAGGGCTGATAAGTGCTAATGCATAGTCTTCGGTAAACAATTGTCTGGCAAGGCCGTTAACACGCTCTAAGTTCACGGCGTTTAATTCATTGATGATTTCATCTAATGTTTTATGTTTGCCGAGCAGCAGTTCATTTTTTCCGTTTCGGCTCATTTTGCTGTTTGTGCTTTCTAAGCTCAGCATTAAGCTTCCCTTCATTTGCTCTTTGCTGTTTTCCAGTTCTTTCGAGGTAATGCCGTCACGTTTTAATGTGGCAAGGGTTTCTTGAATTGTTTCCGACAGCTGCTGAAGCTGATTTGCACCCGTTCCGCCGTAAATAGTGAGCATTCCGCTGTCCTCATATGAGCTGTGATAGCTGTAAACAGAATAAGCAAGTCCTTTATCTTCACGCACATCTTGGAACAGCCGGCTGCTCATGCTGCCTCCGAGCACATTGTTGAGGACGATTAAATCATAAATACGTTCATGGCCAACCTCTAAGCCTTTAAATCCAAGGCACAAATGAGCCTGCTCTGTTTCTTTTTTTCTCGTCAGTTTTTCCGTGTGGAACTCAGGCTTCTCAAGGCCTGTCGCTTTGCCTTTCGCCTCGTATGACCCGAACCATTTTTCTACATCTTTGATAAAACTGTCAGATATATTGCCCGCTACCGAAATCACCACTCGGTCCGGCGTATAATAATCATGCATGTATTGTCTGAGAGAGTCACCGTTAAAGGAAGCAAGCGTTTCTTCCGTGCCTAGAATTGGGTAGCCTAAAGAATGATTGCCGTAAGTGGCTTTGCTCAATAAATCATGTACAATGTCGTCCGGCGCATCTTCGTACATTTTAATTTCTTCATATACTACATTTTTCTCTTTTTTCAGCTCGTTTTCATCAAACGTTGAATGAAAGAACATATCTGCTAATACGTCCAGCGCGTAATTCGCATGCTCGTCAAGCACCTTTGCATAGTAGCAGGTATATTCCTTTGAAGTAAACGCATTGACCTGTCCGCCAATACGATCAAAAGATTCTGCTATCTCGCGTGCAGATTTTGTGCTCGTCCCTTTAAAGAACATGTGCTCTAAAAAGTGAGAAATTCCGTTTATCTCCGGCGTTTCATGTCTCGAACCTGTGCCGATCCATACGCCGATCGCAACAGAACGGACTGTCGGATTATTTTCCAGCACAATTCTTACACCATTTTGACACGTATATCGTTTAATCAAATTTGTTCCTCCTATTCAAAGACAAGCTGCCTTCATCTGTTACTTCAATAGTCTTGTTTCATCCATTAGTTCAGTGACTGTTCCAAGCGCATATCCTTTGTCTTTTATCTGTGTAATCAGCGCTTCAAGACTTTCCGCCGTAGGGTCAGTCGGATGCATTAAAATCATGGCACCATTATGTATCTTGCTTAACACTCTCGTCTGAAGTACAGACGGAGCCGGCTTTTGCCAATCGATTGTATCAACTGTCCACATGACTGTTCCCATCTGTTTCTCAGCTGCAATGTCGATAACCGCTTTTCTGAAACTTCCGCTCGGCGGAGCGAACCACTTTGGCTTAACACCGATCGTTTGTTCTATTTGTTCATTAGTCTTGTCGAGCTGCTCGGAAATTCTTCCTGTAGTCAGTTTGCTCATATCCGGATGATTGTATGAATGATTTCCGATTTCATGTCCGTCTTTTGCAATCTTCTTAGCGAGCTGTACATTGTTTCTCACCCAATTGCCTTCTAAAAAGAACGTAGCTTTAACCTGGTGCTTTTGCAGAATAGGAAGCATTTTTTCCAAATACTCATTTCCCCATGCCACATTGATTAAAAAAGCCACCATCGGTTTGTCAGGATTTCCTTTATAAATAGGCTCAGGCTGAAGTGACTCAAGATGAACACTTGGTTTTACTTGACTGTACACCAAATCTTTTTCCCGAAACTCACCATGCTGTTTCATTTTTTTATATGATTGTTCAATATTGACCTTTAATCCATTATAGCCTGGAATGCTTTTCCACACTTTATCAATTCTTGCATTCTGGGGCTTAACTTCATACTCCGGCGCTTTTTGAAGCAATTCTTCATATAACGGATCTTTTGACGCCGTGACAGTCACCGTATCTTTTTTCATTGCCCCTATATAATCAAGTGCATGCGGATTTTCCATCATCTCAAATGAGACAAAAAAAAGAAATAAAAAAACGGCAAACGGTACAAATTTTTTGTACATGTTCTGTCCCCCCCTCACCTCACATTATGAAGGAGAAGGACAAGGTAGAACCCGCCTGCTTTTGAAAAGCTTCAAAATAAAGAAGCCGGGTCTCCCAGGCTCCTTTTATGTTTTCATTTAAGATTGTTGTTCTTCTTTTTCTTTCTCTTCACGGAGCACCGCTTTGCGGGATAAATTCACTCGTCCTTGTTTATCAATTTCAGTGACTTTGACAAGAATCTCGTCTCCGATTTTTACAACATCTTCAACTTTCCCTACGCGTTCAAGCGCAAGCTCTGAAATGTGCACCAAACCGTCTTTTCCGCTGAAAATTTCAACGAAAGCCCCGAATTTTTCAATCCGTTTCACTTTACCTAGGTAAAGTTGGCCGACTTCAACCTCTCTAACAAGGTCTTCGATGATTTTTTTCGCTTTTTGGTTGCCGCTTTCATCTGTAGAGGAAATAAAGATTGTGCCGTCCTGCTCAATATCAATTTTAACACCGGTTTCTTCGATGATCTTATTGATTTGTTTTCCGCTTGGTCCGATGACATCGCGGATTTTATCAGGATTAATGGTCATTGTTAAGATCTTAGGCGCATATCGAGAAAGCTCTTTTCTTGATTCGCTTAATGTTGCAAGCATGCTGTTGAGGATTTCCATTCTGCCCTTTTTCGCCTGCTGAAGCGCTTCTTCAAGAATCTCTCTGGAAAGGCCTTCAATTTTAATGTCCATTTGCAGGGCCGTTACGCCTTTTTCAGTTCCCGCTACTTTAAAGTCCATATCCCCGAGCGCGTCTTCCATGCCTTGGATGTCAGTCAAGACAGTGTAATGTTCGCCTGATTTGACAAGACCCATCGCAATACCAGCAACTGGCGCTTTAATCGGTACACCGGCATCCATCATTGCAAGTGTGCTTGCGCAAATGCTTGCTTGAGATGTAGAACCGTTTGATTCAAGCACTTCTGAAACAAGACGGACAGTATAAGGGAAGTCTTTTTCAGACGGAATAACTGGCTCAAGCGCACGCTCACCCAGTGCTCCGTGTCCGATTTCACGACGTCCCGGTCCTCGCATCGGTCCTGTTTCCCCAACGCTGAATTGCGGGAAGTTGTAATGATGCATAAAACGTTTCGACTCTTCGACACCTAAGCCGTCAAGGATTTGCACATCTCCCAGAGCACCTAGCGTACATACGCTGAGGGCCTGAGTTTGTCCCCTTGTAAATAGGCCTGAACCGTGCGTTCTTGGCAAGAGGCCAACCTCTGAAGAGAGCGGGCGGATTTGATCGACACTGCGGCCGTCCGGTCTTACTTTCTCTTCAGTAATCAAGCGGCGAACTTCATTTTTCACCAGCTTGGATAAAATCTGCTTCACTTGCTTGATTGTGTCTTCATCATGTTCTTCATCCTCGAATTTTGCCACAACTGCGTTCTTCACTTCGTTAATGGCATCTTCACGGGCATGCTTTTCATGAACTTGGATGGCTTTCAGCAGATCCTCTTCTGCCAAAGCTTTTACTTTTTCATTAAGCTCTTCATCAATTTCAAAGAGCTTAATTTCAGATTTCTCTTTGCCGACTGCTGCAACAATTTCTTCTTGGAATGCAATCAGGCGTTTAATCTCTTCATGGCCAAACATAATGGCTTCAAGCATGATTTCCTCAGGAACTTCGTCCGCTCCCGCTTCTACCATGTTAATCGCATCTTTCGTGCCGGCAACGACAAGATTGATGTCGCTTTTTTCAAGCTGATCGACTGTCGGGTTAATGATAAATTGATCATCAATGCGTCCGACAGTAACCCCTGCAATCGGTCCTTCAAACGGAATATCCGATACAGAAAGTGCAAGAGATGAACCGAACATGGCAGCCATTTCTGAAGAGCAGTTTTGGTCAACACTCATGACAATGCTGATGACTTGAACTTCATTACGGAATCCATCGGCAAACAAAGGACGGATCGGACGATCAATTAAACGGCTGGCAAGAACCGCTTTTTCACTTGGACGTCCTTCTCTTTTAATAAATCCGCCCGGAATTTTCCCTACCGCATATAATCTTTCTTCATAGTTTACAGTAAGAGGGAAGAAATCAAGCGGTTTAGGTTCTTTTGAAGCGGTTGCTGTACTAAGTACTGCTGTATCACCGTAGCGGATCATCACAGCACCATTTGCCTGTTTGGCAAGCTGGCCGGTTTCAACAGTTAGCGTTCTTCCGGCCCAATCTATGGTAAAGACATGTTTTTCTTGTCCCATACAATTACGAACTCCTCTCTTCGTTGTGTGAAATAATCAATTACTCCTATTATGAACGAAATGAATTGAACATATCAATGTCAAAGTAGTATGTAAAAGGATTTCAATGATTTGTTATAAGAAATTTCGCTTTAATACGATAAAAAAGCGGGAATCCTCCCGCTTTTTACGATTATCGACGTAAGCCTAGTTTGTTAATTAACTCACGGTAACGAGTTACGTCTTTATTACGCAGATACGTAAGAAGATTACGACGCTTACCTACCATTTTAAGAAGACCGCGACGTGAGTGGTGGTCTTTCTTGTGAGTACGTAAATGCTCGTTCAAGTTGTTAATTGAGTCAGTTAGGATAGCGATCTGAACTTCTGGAGATCCAGTATCAGATTCGTGTGTTTTGAACTCATTGATGAGTTGGTTTTTACGCTCTTGAGTAATTGCCATCCTGTTTCACCTCCAAATCATATTTAGCCCCAGTTACCTAGCAACCGTCGGTGACTTCGGATTGCCAAGCAATGGTTTTAAGACTACGAAAACTATCATACTAAAAATCGCGCCTATATGCAAATATTTTAGAATAAAATTTGTGTGCGTTGCAAGTTATTTCCGCAAATTGCTGAAATAACGGATGGCTTCCTGCTTATCTTTCTCAATTTGCTCAGTTAATTCTTTGATGCCATTGAATTTCCGCTCGCTCCGAATCCGTTTATACCATTCGATTTTTATAGCGGCTCCATATACCTCCTGATCGAAATCAAACAGATTGACCTCGATGGAAGGCTGCTCAGGGCGCTTTTCATAAAACGTCGGCTTATAGCCGATATTGCAAACGCCATTGTAAACTTCGCCGTTCACTTCCGCTTTTACGGCATATACACCTGTGGGCGGAACGATATAGCTGTTATTTAAACCGACATTTGCTGTCGGAAACCCGATGGTCCGTCCTCTTTTATCACCATGAATGACAATTCCTTTAATAAAATAAGGCTGTCCAAGCAAGACATTCGCCAATTCAACATCTCCGTTTTGAAGCGCGGTACGGATATACGAAGAACTGATTTTTTTATCTTGCTCCGTCAATTTTTCTACCATTGTGCACCCAGCTTTTCCGTCTAAATCATCCGGCATGGTCTCCATTGTTCCCTTGCCGTATTTGCCGTACGTAAAGTCAAAGCCTGCCACTGCATGCTGCACATTAAGGCCGATAATATACTGGTCTATAAACTGCTTAGGAGAAAGAGAAGCAAACACTTCATTAAATTTAACGACATACAGAACTTCTGTGCCTAATTGTTCAATTTGGTTTATTTTGTCTTCAAGAGGTGTAATCAGATCCTTTGGTTCCTTATCTCTGCCCAACACGTGAGAAGGATGGGGATGAAAGGTCATCACAGCTAATGTCAGGCCTTTTTCTTCGGCTATTTGCTTCGCTGTGCCGATTACCTTTTGATGCCCGAGATGAACGCCGTCAAAATAACCTAACGCCATCACTGATTTTGCCTGCTCCTCTTTTATTAAATGATGAGGATGTGTCATATGTATCGTCTTCACAGAACGGTCACCTTTTTTCTATTGTTCGCTTTTTTGCATCAATACTTTTGCCGGCTTTAGCAGCCCTTTTTTTGCAGGATGAGGGAAATAGATCGCCAAGCAGGTTCCGGATTCAGTAAAGACGGCAATACGGTCTTCACTTGTCAATTCAGAAAACTGCTCGGGCGTCTCAAGCAAAGCCCCATTTTCTACTTTCTTAGCTAATGTATCACTTATGATCCATTTCGGCAAATGATTGAGCGCACGTTCAATAGGAACTGTATGCTCTTCCACGGTTCCGGATTGGGCCTGTGCTTCGAGCTCATCAAAAGTAAAGCATTCGTCGAGAGAAAAATCTCCGGATGCCGTACGGATTAAATGAGACATATGAGCCGGATATCCGAGCTTTTCTCCGATCATGACCGCCAGCGTCCTTACATAGGTCCCTTTGGAGCAAGTCACTGTAAACCGGAAGCTTGCAGTTTCTCCATGATGTTTAATCTCTGTCGTCAGGGCAATGTCTTCAATGGTTATCATACGTTTCGGACGTTCTACTTCAATCCCTGCTCTTGCGTATTCGTATAATTTTTTGCCGTTTACTTTTACAGCGGAATACATGGGCGGAATTTGTTCTTGTTTCCCCTTTAAACTGTTTAAAACCTTTTCTACATCCGCTTTATCAATGTCGTGATTGACAGGCTTTGTTTCCACCGTTTCTCCGGTTTGATCCTCTGTTGTGGTTGAAAAGCCAAGCGTTATTTCTGCATCATACGTTTTAGATTTTTCTGTTAAGTATTCGACTATTTTTGTCGCTCTTCCTACACAAATCGGAAGCACGCCTGACACTTCCGGATCGAGCGTTCCTGTATGTCCTACTTTTTTTGTTTTTAACAGCTTTCGGATCTTCATGACACAGTCGTGCGATGTCATGCCAACAGGTTTATGTAAAAGGAGAACTCCGTTAACCATTTGCCTTTCACTCCTTCTTTTGAGCTTTTTTCTTTTAAACGAAGAAAGAGGACAGACGATATACGCCTATCCTCTCATTTTTTATTCAGATGGTTTCTCTGAATGTAATTCGTGAATCAGTGTTTCGATCCGATTTCCGTAATCGATTGATTCATCGAACTCAAATTCAATTTCAGGCGTTTTTCGAAGTCTGATGCGGCTGCCGATTTCGGATCGGATAAATCCTTTCGCTTTTGCCAGCCCTTTCAGCGCTTCTTCCCGTTTTTTCTCGTCACCGAGAACCGAGATATACACCTTTGCAATTTGCAAATCACCTGATACACGTACATCCGTTACTGTCAGAAAACCAATTCTCGGGTCTTTCAGCTTGCGGCTGATAATATCACCGAGTTCTTTTTTCATTTGCTCGCCGACACGGTTTGCTCTCATACTCAATTCAATCACCTCTAAGTTAAAACCACTCTGTCCTAGTGATCGTCCGTTCAATTTCAGGAAAAGAATCGATAAACGCTAGGACGCGCTGCAGTTCTTTTTCTGTTTGAACGCGAGAGGAAGAAACAGCGGCGATTCCGAAGCTGGTTCTTTGCCAGGTGTCCTGATAGCCAATCTCCGAAATCGAAACATTGAACTTGTTTTGAACCCTGGTTAAAACCCGCTTCAGAACGGCACGCTTTTCTTTTAGCGATCCTGCATCATAAATGATGCATTCACACTCCGCAAATCCGATCACGTTCTTTCAATTTCTTGCATGACAAACGCTTCTAGGATGTCACCTTCACGAATGTCATTGTATTTCTTAATTGTAATACCACATTCATAGCCTTGTGAAACTTCTTTCACATCGTCTTTAAAGCGTTTCAGAACATCTACTTCGCCTTCAAAGATGACGACGCCGTCACGAATTAAACGGAGGCCGCTGTCGCGCGTAATGGTTCCTTCAGTAACATATCCGCCGGCAATTGTACCGATTTTAGATACTTTGAATGTTTGGCGTACTTCTACTTGACCAATTACTTTTTCTTCATATTCAGGATCAAGCATACCTTTCATGGCAGCTTCAATCTCGTCGATTACTTTGTAAATGATACGGTGAAGTCGAATATCTACATTTTCAGCTTCAGCCGTACTCTTAGCATTTCCGTCCGGTCTCACATTAAACCCAATAACAATTGCATTGGAAGCAGATGCCAAGATAATGTCAGATTCAGTAATCGCACCAACGCCTGTATGGATGATTTTCACTTTAACGCCTTCTACTTCAATTTTTTGAAGCGCAGCCGTTAAAGCTTCAGCAGATCCTTGAACGTCAGCTTTTACGATGAGGTTGATGTCTTTTACATCACCTTGCTTAATTTGCTCGAATAAATCATCAAGACTGAGCTTCGCTTTATCGCTGCGCTGCTCTTCAAGCTGTTTCGAAGCACGGGCTTCACCGACAGAACGAGCTGTTTTTTCATCCTTAAAGACAAGGAATTGGTCTCCCGCTTGAGGGACATCATTCAAACCGGTAATTTCAACCGGAGTTGACGGGCCGGCAGTTTTCACACGGCGGCCAATGTCGTTGACCATTGCACGGACACGGCCAAATGTGTTGCCGACTACGATCGGATCACCGACATGCAGTGTTCCAGTCTGTACGAGCAACGTCGCAACTGACCCTCTGCCTTTATCGAGTTCAGCTTCAATAACCGTTCCTTTTGCCTGACGGTTCGGATTCGCTTTCAGTTCCTCTACCTCACTGACAAGCAAAATCATTTCAACGAGCTCATCAATGCCTTTTCCAGTTAAAGCAGAAAGCGGCACAAAAATGGTTTCTCCGCCCCAAGCTTCAGGGACAAGTCCGTATTCCGTCAGTTCTTGCATCACACGGTCAGGGTTTGCGGATTCTTTATCTATTTTATTCACAGCTACGATGATTGGAACCTCTGCTGCTTTTGCATGGTTAATCGCTTCAACTGTTTGCGGCATGACACCGTCATCGGCAGCTACGACAAGAATCGTAATATCAGTTACTTCTGCACCGCGTGCACGCATTGTTGTAAATGCGGCGTGGCCCGGTGTATCCAAGAACGTGATTTTCTTGCCGTTCTCTTCAATTTGATAAGCGCCGATATGCTGAGTGATTCCGCCTGCTTCTCCTTCAACAACCTTTGTTTTACGGATGCTGTCAAGAAGCGTTGTTTTCCCATGGTCAACGTGACCCATGATTGTCACGACAGGAGGACGAATTTCAAGATCCTCTTCATTATCAGGCTCTTCGTATTTTTCCAGCTCTGTTTCTTCAAGCACAATGACCTCTTCTGTTTCAACACCATATTCTGATGCAAT
Source organism: Bacillus sp. FSL L8-0358 (assembly GCF_038593095.1). Lineage (NCBI taxonomy): Bacteria > Bacillati > Bacillota > Bacilli > Caryophanales > Bacillaceae > Bacillus > Bacillus sp. FSL L8-0358. Next base: position 1,725,636 of record NZ_CP151962.1, on the reverse strand, counting down.
GAGTTCGATTGTGTCTTTATCAAGCTCTTGGTTAATGGTTGCCATTACGCCAAGAAGCATCAGCTTTTTAATGATTTCTGAAGGCTCTTTGCCAAGCTCTTCAGCAAGTGCGCCAACTGTTAAAGTGCCAGAGAATGTAATTTTCTCAGGAAGCTCTTTTTTCGGCTTTACAGGCTTTTGCTGATGTTGGTTTTTATTGTTGTTGTTGCGTTTATTTTTTTTGTTGTTGTTATTCTTCTTGTTTTTGTTAAATTGATTATTCTGCACGTCATTCTTCTTTCCGTCTCGAATTTTATTTGGTTGATTTCCAGCTGATTGCTGATTAACCCCTTGTGGCTGTTTGTTTTTGTTCGTTTCTGCTGGCTTTTGAGATTTAGCAGCTGCGCCGCCTTTTTTATATTTGGCATCAAGCTTTTTAATGGCCTTTTCTTCAAGCATGGCCATGTGATTATTCACTTCTAAATCCATGTTCTTCAGTGCGGTCAAAATTTCCTTACTTGAAACATTTAACGCTTTTGCATATTCGTATACTCTCATTTTAGCCATTCGTTCACCCCCAAAAATATTAATCGAGCAAGCTGATCAGCTTATTCGCAAAACCTTGGTCAGTGACGGCGACAACGACACGGGCTTCTTTACCGATAGAGCGTCCAAGAACCGCGCGACTCTCGACTTTTTTATAAGGGACTTTATAATAATTGCACTTGTCAGTTACTTTTTTTGCTGTGTTAGATGATGCATCCTCTGTAAGCAGGACAAGCTTTGCACGCGCATTCCTGATTTCTTTTATTACCAAGTCTTCGCCTGACACGACCTTACGAGCTCGATTGGCCAGACCCAGCAAGGGAAACCATTCCATTCCAGACATTTTATTTTTTCACCTTTTCCGCCAGTTCCAGCAATTCATCGAAAATCTGGTCATCGATTTGTGATTGAAATTGATTTTGCAAAGTGTTTTTCTTTTTTGCTGCTAAGATGCACTCTTTATCCAGCGTTAAATAAGCACCCCGCCCATTCTTTTTTCCGGTCGGGTCTACTGAGATTTCGCCTTCTTTCGACCGTACAACTCGGATCAGTTCCTTTTTAGGCTTCATTTCACCAGTCACTACACATTTGCGTAATGGGATCTTTTTGTGTTTATTCACCTAAAGTCACCTCTTATTCATCCGATTCAGCAGTTTCAGGCTCCGTAAAGAGCGGCTCATCATCTTCTTCAAGTTCTCTCGGATAGATTCCAAGTTCTCTTGCGTCCGTTTCGCTCTTAATATCAATCTTCCAGCCTGTCAGTTTAGCAGCTAAGCGTGCGTTTTGTCCTCTTTTGCCAATTGCCAGAGACAGCTGGTAATCAGGAACAATAACAGTTGTCGCTTTTTCTTCTTCATTAACAATGACATCAAGCACTTTGGAAGGGCTGAGCGCATTCGCGACAAATTCTACAGGATCACTGGACCAGTTGACAATGTCAATTTTTTCACCTTTTAATTCATTGACGATTGCTTGCACACGCTGGCCTTTAGGCCCTACGCATGAACCGACAGGATCCACGTCAGGATCATCTGTGCGAACAGAAATTTTTGAACGGTCGCCGGCTTCTCTGGCAACAGATTTTAGCTCGACAGTTCCATCATAAATTTCAGGCACTTCAATTTCAAACAAACGCTTTAACAGGCCTGGATGTGTTCTTGACACATAAATCTGCGGGCCCTTCGTTGTTTTTTCTACTTTTGTGATATATACCTTAATGCGGTCATGGGGCTTGTAGCTTTCATTCGGCATTTGCTCATTAACCGGCAGCAAGGCTTCTATTTTGCCTAAAGACACGTAGATAAATTTATTGTCCAGACGCTGGACGATCCCTGTCATGATGTCTTCTTCACGGTCGATGAATTCAGAATAAATCACACCGCGCTCAGCTTCGCGCACACGCTGTGTGACGACCTGCTTCGCTGTTTGAGCAGCTATGCGCCCGAAATCCTTAGGTGTAACTTCGATTTCGACGACATCGCCGACCATATATTCCGGATGGATGCCCTGTGCCTCTTCAATTGAGATCTCTAATCTCTGGTCGTATACTTCGTCAACGACATCTTTTCTTGCAAATACACGGATGGAGCCAGTTTCACGGTTTAGATCCACCCGTACATTTTGCGCTTGATTAAAATTCCGCTTATAAGCAGAAATTAACGCAGCTTCGATTGCTTCGATGATAATTTCTTTACTGATGCCTTTTTCTTTTTCAAGAATCGTGAGAGCATCTAATAATTCACTGCTCATTTAACGGTCTCCCCCCTTAAAACATTTGTATTCATTAGAATGTAACAGCTAATCTTGCATTAGCTATCTTTTCATACGGAATATTGATCCGTTTCTTTCTTGTTTTGATCGTGATCTCAACTGTCACTGTTTGTCCATCAAATTCAGCCAGTTCACCTTCAAACACTTTTACGCCGTCAATAGGCTCATACGTCTTAATGTATACGTTTTTTCCTAGTGATTTTTCGAAATCGGCTTTTTTCTTTAGCGGACGCTCAGCTCCTGGAGATGAGACTTCAAGAAAGTAATTTTGGCTGATTGGGTCTGCCTCATCAAGCTTTTCGCTTAAAGCTTCGCTTACTTTGGCACATTCCTCAATATCCACACCGTCATCGGAATCAATAAACACGCGAAGGAACCAGCTTTGGCCCTCTTTGACAAATTCAATGTCAACGAGTTCCAGCTGAAGGCTGTCTACGATTGGCTGAGCCATTTCTTGAACGGTGTCAGTCACTTTTTTGCTCATGTTCTTCCTCCTTGTGCTGTCGATCTCATATTCGTCTCGTCACTCTGCATAAAAACCCTGCTTCAAAAGAGCAGGGGCTAAAAAGTAAACGATGAACATGTCGAGACAAAATTCTCCTGTTCAATACAAAAGAGCGGGTTTCCCCACTCTTTGCCTCGGTAATCGTTAGCATTTCCAATAAAACTATACCATAACCATATTTTTATTGCAAATGGATATACGCTTACCTTCATACCTAAGCAAGTGACAGAAACTCTAATATTACGATGGCACTTTTTGCGCTTATGTATGCATAGAAGCAGAATTTCTGAGAAATTCTGCTTTCCATATTAGAACAGTGACAATTGGTTTTGATCAGGCAGTGACTCCAGACAGCCATGGCGATCTAAGTACTCTAAAATCGTTTTTGATACTTTCCCTCTCTTTTGCAAATCTTCTTTTGAGAGGAATTCGCCTTCTTCACGAGCTTTTACAATGTTCAAAGCAGCGTTCGTCCCTAACCCTGGAATAGAGTTAAACGGCGGAATAAGACTGTTGCCGTCAATAATAAACTCTGTGGCGCTGGAGCGATATAAATCGACTTTTTGGAATGAATAGCCTCTCTCACACATCTCAAGCGCTAATTCTAAAACAGTCAGAAGGTTCTTTTCCTTCGGTGAAGCGTCAAGTCCTTTAGCGTTTATATCCTCCATTACCGCTCTGATTGCTGTAGAGCCCTTGATCATTGTATCAATATCAAAGTCATCTGCACGAACGGTAAAATAAGCCGCATAATACAAAAGAGCATGATGCACTTTAAAGTAAGCAATGCGGACTGCCATTAAGACATATGCCGCGGCGTGGGCTTTCGGGAACATGTATTTAATCTTTTTACAAGAATCAATATACCAGTCTGGGACATTGTTATTTTTCATTTCTTCTTCCCATTCAGGCGTTAATCCTTTTCCTTTACGCACGAATTCCATGATTTTAAAGGCAAGGGACGGCTCAAGGCCTTGATAGATTAAATAAACCATAATGTCATCACGGCAGCCGATAACCTCACTCAGCTCACAAATATTATTGTGGATGAGCTCCTGTGCATTGCCAAGCCATACATCAGTTCCGTGAGACAAGCCTGAAATCTGAACGAGCTCAGAAAAAGTGGTCGGCTTTGTATCTTCAAGCATCTGCCGGACAAATCGGGTTCCGAATTCAGGAATTCCAAGAGTGCCCGTTTTACAGCCAATCTGTTCTTCAGTCACACCGAGTGATTCGGTTCCCTGGAAGATCTTCATCACTTCAGGATCATCCGTCGGAATTGTTTTCGGATCTATTCCACTTAAGTCTTGAAGCATCCGAATAACAGTCGGGTCATCGTGTCCGAGAATATCAAGTTTTAACAGGTTGTCATGGATGGAGTGGAAATCAAAATGAGTCGTTTTCCACTCTGAACCTGTGGCATCTGCCGGGAACTGGATCGGTGAAAAATCATAAATATCCATATAATCCGGAACTACGATAATACCGCCAGGGTGCTGTCCAGTTGTACGTTTTACACCCGTGCATCCCTGCACGAGCCGATCTATTTCGGCACCGCGCATATGAAGATTGTTGTCTCCGGCATAGCCTTTTACATAACCGTAGGCTGTTTTTTCTGCCACCGTGCCTATTGTTCCCGCACGATATACATTGTCTTCTCCGAACAATACTTTTGTGTAATTGTGTGCTTGCGGCTGATATTCCCCTGAGAAGTTCAAATCGATATCAGGTACTTTGTCCCCTTTAAATCCTAAGAACGTTTCAAATGGAATATCATGGCCGTCTTTTTTCAAAGGCGTTCCGCAATGAGGGCATGTCTTGTCAGGCAGGTCAAAACCGGAACCGACAGAACCGTCATTAAAGAACTCAGAATGCTGGCACTCAGGACAAACATAGTGCGGCGGCAGCGGGTTTACCTCAGTAATCTCAGTAAGTGTCGCAACTAATGAAGATCCTACGGAACCACGGGAACCAACGAGATACCCGTCATCTAGTGAACGTTTTACAAGTTTGTGAGAGATCAAGTAAATAACAGCAAATCCGTGGCCAATAATACTCTTTAACTCTTTTTCAATCCGCGCTTCGACAATTTCAGGCAACTCTTCCCCGTAAATGCTTCTTGCACGCTGATAGCTCATTTCTCTGATCTCTTCATCGGCGCCTTCGATTTTCGGCGTATATAAATCATCTTTAATCGGCTTGATGTCATCAACTAAAGAAGCAACCTTTTGGGTATTGGTGACTACGATCTCCTTCGCTTTTTCTTCACCTAAGAAAGAAAAAGCTTCAAGCATTTCGTCTGTCGTTCTGAAATGCACTTTCGGCAGTTCATGCCTGTTCAGCGGATTTGCCCCGCCTTGTGAGGATATTAAAATCTTTCTGTAGATTTTATCCTCATCATTCAAGTAATGAACATTTCCCGTAGCAACAACCGGTTTATTAAGCTTTTCCCCCAGCTTCGTGATATTCGCAATAATTTCTTTCAGCGCTTTTTCATCACGGACCAGTTCGAGCTCCAGCAAGTGACGATACACTTCAGGCGGCTGAACCTCAAGGTAATCATAGAATGACGCGATATCTTCCACCTCTTCAGGCGATTTTTGCATCATTCCCTCAAAAACCTCTCCCCTGTCACAGGCAGAACCGATCAGAAGCCCTTCCCTGTATTTCTCAAGCTGAGATCTCGGAATACGCGGCACTCTGTAAAAATAATGAATATGAGAAAGTGACACAAGCTTAAATAAATTTTTAAGTCCGGTGCTGTTCACGGCAAGTAATGTTGCATGATACGGTCTTGATCTTTGATAAGCATTGGACTGACCCATATTTTCATTCAACTCATCATGGTACTGAATTCCTTTTTCAGCTGCGTCTTTCAGCATTTTCAGAAGCAAATAAGCGGTTGCCTCAGTATCATAGATCGCACGGTGATGCTGTGTGAGTTCGATATCAAACTTTTTACAAAGTGTGTTCAACCGGTGATTTTTAAATTCCGGATAGAGAAAACGTCCAAGTTCAAGCGTATCAATGACTGGGTTTTTAGCTTTATCGACTTCAAGAAGCTTTTTATAGGCTACATTTAAGAATCCCATATCAAAACTTGCATTATGAGCGACAAGGATATCATCGCCAATCCATTCTCTGAAATCTCTTATTACATCTACGACATCCGGAGCGTCTTGTAGCATATCATCAGTGATGCCTGTCAGCTCTATGATTGTGGCGGAAAGCGGACGATGCGGGTTCGCAAACGCCTCAAATTTATCAATAATTTCTCCGCCTTTTACTTTTACTGCAGCCAGCTCAATAATGGTATCGTATACAGCAGACAATCCTGTCGTCTCAACGTCAAAAACAACATATGTTTCTTCTTCGAGCAGACGATGTGCGGCATTATAAGCAATTGGCACGCCATCATCCACGAGATTCGCTTCCATCCCGTAAATCATTTTAATTCCATGCTTTTTGGCCGCAGAATACGCATCAGGGAAGGATTGAACGACAGCATGGTCAGTCAAAGCGATGGCCTCATGTCCCCATTTTTTCGCCTGTTCGACAAGCTTTCCGATACCCGTAACAGCATCCATTTGGCTCATTGGGGAATGAAGATGCAATTCCACTCTTTTTTCTCCTTCAGGTGCTGAATCTTCACGGATTTTTGCTTTTATTTCGTTTACGTCATTTGCGATCATGACAAGGTCTCTGACAAATGTATCATTTTGAATGCTTCCGCGTGCTTTTACCCACATTCCTTTTTTCAGCGACTTCATCAGTGCCGCATCTTCTTTTTCACGTGCAAACATTTTGATCAAAATACTATTTGTATAGTCTGTAATTTTGAAGATACACAGCGTGCGCCCGCTCTTCAGCTCGCGCGTCTCCACATCAAACACATAACCTTGGACCGTAATTCTTCGTTCTTCGTCCATGATGCTGTCAAGTGTCCGGATTTCTTCGTTATCTTTAATTTGATAACCGATAACAAGAGGACCAGATGGTGCTTGGTCTTCATCACTTTCTTTATCTTTCTTCTCCATTTCAATCAAGGCCTGCATAGCCCGCTCTTGGTCTTCTGCAAGCTTTTGCTCCCGAAACTTTTGAACTTCCTGCTCGGATACAAATATTTCAGCATCAAGCTGAAGATCCGGAAAGCCAAATTGACGGTAGCCTGCTTGTATCATGGAACTGTATTTATTCTTTAGCGCAGCCGCTTCTGTATCCGTTTTGGTTTTGACAATCAGTTTATTGCCCTTCAGCTTCGGTTTTTGCTGGTTTAAAAGACTGATAATCGGCGGCGAAATGCCCTGCAGTTCTTCAATGCAGCGTGACCAGTAGTCTTGAACAATACTTTCACTGACCTCGGCATCCTGAACTTCAATTGAAGATGTCACTTTTGCTATGTGGGCAAACGATTGCGTCAGCCTCGTTGTTAATGTGTCATATATTTGAAAAGGCAGCAAAGATTTAAATTGAAAATGAAAATGCCAAGACTTAGAAACTTTGTGAATTGTCAGCTTTTTAATCTCGCCATGTTCAAAGTAGGTCATGAAGGTATCATCTGTCATATTAATCTGCTGCAGAAGAATTTGAAACTGCCTTCTGTTTACTGATAACTGTTCCATTAAGACAGTATCCCTCCCTAAAAACATCATAAGTGAAGGTACCTCAGGCAATGAGGTACCTTCTATTATTTCTATTTTAACATGTTTTTTGATAAATCGTTATGGTGATTACTGCTTGCTGATAAACGCAGATAATTCGTCTACTGAAATCTCAGTTGACTCACCTGTTTGACGAATTTTCACTTCGACAATTCCTTCGTCAGCCCGTTTTCCGACAGTGATGCGGATTGGAAGGCCGATTAGATCTGAATCAGCGAATTTTACGCCGGCACGCTCAGCACGGTCGTCATAGAGCACTTCATAGCCTTCCGCTTTTAAATCGGCATACAGCTTTTCAGCAAGCTCTCTTTGCCCATCGTTTTTCATGTTCAATGCAAGAATATGAAGATCGTACGGCGCAACGCTTTTTGGCCATATTAATCCTTTTTCGTCGTGATGCTGTTCAGCAATAGCAGAAAGCGTTCTTGACACACCGATTCCGTAACAGCCCATCAGCATTGGCTGCGCGCGTCCGTTTTCATCTAAATATGTCGCATTCATCGCTTCTGAATAGCGTGTTCCGAGCTTAAAGACTTGTCCGACTTCGATTCCCTCCGCAAAACGGATCGTTCCCTTGCCGTCTGGTGAAGGATCACCTTCTTTAATAAAACGAAGATCAGCAAATTCTTTAATTTGCGCGTCACGGTTCACATTGACATTTTTATAATGATGATCTCCTTCATTTGCCCCGGCAACAGCATTAACCATTGCTTTCACAGCTTGATCGGCATATACTTCCACATCCTGATGAATACCGACAGGGCCTACAAAGCCTGGCTCTGTTCCGAGCTGCTGAATGACCTCTTCATGTGTGGCAAGCTCTACAACTTCTGCATGAAGCAAGTTTTTCACTTTAATATCGTTAACTTCATGATCCCCTCTTACAAGCACTAAGACAAAACGGTCATCAGCTTTAAACAATACTGACTTAATGCACGCTTCAGCCGAAACCTGCAAGAACGCAGTCAGTTCTTCGATTGTTTTCACGTTAGGCGTATGAACCTTCTCTAGAGCTTTAGGCTCTTCATCTGAAGGAACTTCCTGGTGAAGAACTTCAGCCATCTCGATATTAGCCGCGTACTGTGATTCATCAGAATACGCAATCGTATCCTCTCCGATCGCAGAAAGTGCCATAAATTCGTGCGTATCCTTTCCTCCCATTGCGCCTGAATCAGCGATAACAGGTCTTACATTAATGCCGCAGCGGGCAAAAATATTAGAATAGGCCTCGTACATTTTTTGATACGTTTCATCCAGGCTCTCTGCAGATGCATGGAAAGAGTACGCATCCTTCATAATAAATTCGCGGCCTCTTAACAAACCGAAGCGAGGACGTTTTTCATCTCTGAACTTAGACTGAATTTGATAAAGAGTCAGAGGGAGACGCTTATAAGATTTAACCTCATCGCGAACAAGCGAAGTGATAACCTCTTCATGCGTTGCCCCTAAAGCAAATTCACGGCCATGACGGTCTTTTAGTCTCATCAGTTCGGGACCATACGTATACCATCTGCCTGATTCCTGCCATGTCTCTGCCTGCTGCAATGCGGGCATAAGCATTTCTACGGCATCAATTTTCTCCATTTCCTCTCGAACAATCTGCTGAATGTTTTGAATCACCTTATACGCAAGAGGCATATAGCTGTATACCCCGCTCGTATTCTGTCTGATAAATCCTGCTCTCAGAAGAAGCTGATGACTTTTTGCTTCGGCATCAGCTGGAACTTCACGGAGCGTAGGAATAAGCGTCAAGCTTTGTCTCATTTCTTCGCACCTCTGATTGATTTACTTTTCGTTTACAAAAACAGCCGCTGGATATCGTTCCATGTGACAACCAGCATAAGAAGCATTAGAAAAGCTACTCCGATAAACACAACAAATGCTTCTTTTTCCCTGTTAATCGGTTTGCCCCGAATCGCTTCAATAAATAGAAACAACAGTCTTCCTCCGTCAAGTGCCGGAATCGGAAGCAGGTTGACAATCCCAAGGTTAATGCTTAAAAACGCCGCAAACTGAAATAAGTTCACGATCCCTGTTTTCGCCACTTGGTCTGTCATATCATATATGCCGACAGGACCTGACAGCATATCGAGTTTAAATTGGCCTGTTACTAATTTGCTCAGATTGGTTAAAATCGCTTTGGTGACATCAACTGTTGATGTCGCGCCGTAAGCAACCGCTGAGAGTACGCCTTTTTCAGTCGGCGCATAGGAACCGAAACGTCCGATTGTTTTTTTGTTCTCATCTTTAACAGCTTCCGGAGTCACTGAAATATGAAGCGTTTTGTTATCTCTTTTTACTGCAACGTCCATTTCTTTCTCCGGGTTTTCTTTTACAGCGGAGACAATGTCAGTCCAAGACCTCATTTTCTCTCCGTTAATGCTTTGGATATAATCCCCTTCTTTTAGCCCTGCTTCAGCCGCCCGTCCATTGTCTGTCAGCTGCCCGAGCATAGGTTCATTTGACGGTACGCCTTGAATCAGCCCAAGCATCACTAAAATGACGTAAGCTAAAATAAAGTTCATAATCGGCCCTGCAGCAATTGCTTTAATCCGCTGCCACACAGGTTTGGAACCAAATTGGCGATTATACGGCGCAATCTGCACTTCTTCTCCGTCTACAATAAAAAAGGATGTTTCGCTGACAGTAAAGCTGGAAAGTTCGTCCTCTTTCCCCTGTTCATAACCGGTGATCTTCATGTCATGCTCTAGATCAGCTGTTTCCACTTCAATGACTAAAGCATCCGGATATTTTTCCTTTTGATTGATGATGACTTTCTCAACTTGATCTTCTTTATTAAACAGAAGCCCGACCGTGTATCCGGGTTTCACCTCAATCATTTCCGGATCTTCGCCGGCCATACGAACAAATCCGCCGACCGGAAGCAGCCTGATCGTATAAACTGTTTCATTTTTTTTGAAAGAAAAAATCTTTGGACCGAAGCCGATCGCAAATTCACGGCAGAGAATTCCCGCTCTTTGGGCTAGCAATAAATGGCCCAGTTCATGGAAGAAAACGAGCGTTCCGAAAATAATGATAAACGCTATAACTGTATTCACGAACATACCACCTTATGTGAGTATTGAATTGACGTATCCCCGGGTATCTTTGTCCACTTCTTGAATGTCCGCCAGGCTCGGTTTTTTCAGTAATTGATGGCGGGTTAGTGCCTTTTCGATACAGTCTTCAATAGCCAAAAACGGTATCTTGCCAGCTAAAAAGGCAGCGACAGCTACTTCATTTGCCGCATTTAGCACTGTCGGCATTGTTCCTCCTATTTTACCTGATTCAAAAGCAAATTGTAAGCATCGGAACCTGTCAAAATCAGCTTTCTCAAAATGAAGGCTGCCGATTTCCCATAATTCAAGCCTTTTCGCATCTGGTAATGGCAATCGGTCAGGATAAGTGAGCGCATATTGAATGGGGACTCTCATATCCGGAGTTCCGAGCTGTGCGATCACACTTTTATCATGGAACTCAACCATTGAATGGATGATGCTCTCCTTATGTAAAACCACATCAATTTGTTCATAAGGTATATCGAAAAGCCAGTGTGCCTCGATCACCTCTAATCCCTTATTCATCATTGTAGCCGAATCAATTGTAATTTTTGCACCCATTGACCAGTTTGGATGTTTTAATGCATCTTCAACTGTTACTGATTCGAGCTCCTCCCGCGTCTTGTCCCGAAAACTTCCGCCGGATGCCGTAATGATGAGGCGTTCAATGTTTTTAGCCTGTTCGCCTTGAAGAGCTTGAAAAATGGCTGAATGCTCACTGTCAACAGGCAGCAGCGGAACATCATATTTCTTAGCATGTTCTTTTACTATATGCCCTGCAGTGACAAGAGTTTCCTTATTTGCAAGCGCAATTGTTTTTTTCTGTTCAATTGCCTTTAACGTCGGGATAAGACCGACGCTTCCAAGCAAAGCGTTGACAACAATGTCAACCTCCTCCATCACTGCTGCTTCTATCAGTCCTTCTTCTCCCAGCCCAATTTGGCATTCAAAAGAAAAAGACATTTGTTTTAATTTATGATATGTATCCAGATCACCGACAGAGACAAACTTCGGCTGAAAGACCTCAATCATTGGAACGGCCTTATCAATATTTCTGCCAAACGACATAGATACCAGCTGAAATTGATCTTGATGTGCACGCAGTACATCAAGAGTCTGTTCGCCGATTGATCCTGTTGCTCCTAAAAGACAAATATTTTTCAAAGTTGCCACTACTCCTATTCTTATTGCTGCGTGATCAGTCTCATATTCATATTAGACTTTTTTATGAAAAAAGGGCAAGCAGAAAGTACAAGAAAGGCATGACAAACAAGAAACTGTCAAAACGGTCTAATATACCGCCATGCCCGGGAAGAATATTCCCAGAATCCTTTACATCGTAATGTCTTTTCAACGCGGATTCCACTAAATCTCCCAGTTGTCCAAAAACAGACAAAAACAGCGTGATCAACAGCAGATAGATATACGGGATCGGAAGTTGTGCAACAAGCTGAAAAATCGTCGCCAATACAAGTGCGATGACAATTCCGCCTGCAAACCCTTCGACTGTTTTATTCGGACTGATTTCAGGCCACAGTTTCCGCTTCCCAAGCGATTTACCGACAAAATAGGCACCGGAATCGGTGGACCAAATGACAACACACGCATAAAAAATGTATGTTAATCCGTATTGGTCAAGATTTCTGATTTCGATAAAATAATGAAAACACATTCCGATGTAAATTGCTGCAAGCGTAATAAACCCGACTTCATCAAAAGTAAAGGTGTTCTTGACCAACACTGTGTAAGTCAGCAATAGCAGTACCGCAAATAAAGCGATTTCCATTTTGGAAATTCCGTCCGCTTCAAAAAACGAATACTGGCTTGGCAATAAGAACATCCACAATAATAAAAGGCCGATCAAACCCGGCAGTGAAACCAGCTTCAGCTTTTTCATCCGTAAAAGTTCAAAAAGCGCCACACTGCCCATAGCATAAATTAATATGGTGAACGGCAATTTCCCGACAATAACCAAAAATAAAAATACAATTGCTGCCAGAACACCTGTCAAAATTCTTTGTTTCATGTCCACCATCCTCTAAATTCCGCCAAACCTCCGGCCTCTCTGCTGATACTCTCCTAACGCCTGCAAGAAGTGATCTTCTTTAAAGTCAGGCCACAAGACGTCAGTAAAGACAAATTCACTGTAGGCAACCTGCCATAGCATAAAATTACTCAGCCTTATCTCGCCGCTCGTTCGAATTAAAAGTTCAGGATCCTGCAAAGATTCAGTCATCAAATAAGTAGAAAAAAGCGATTCATCAATGTCTTCAATATTCAAAGAGCCTTCCTTCACTTTTTCCGCGAGTGATTTTGCAGCACTGACAATTTCAGTACGGCCTCCATAGTTAAGAGCAAAATTAAGGATCATTCCGTCGTTTTGCGCCGTGTCCTGTACAGCTTTTTCAATTGCACGTAATGTGTGCGCCGGCAAAGCCGTTTCATCCCCAATGATCCGAACCTGTACATTTTCCTCAACAAGCTCTGGAAGATACGTATTCAAAAATTCTTCCGGAAGCTTCATTAAAAAATCGACTTCCATTTTCGGTCTTTTCCAGTTTTCTGTTGAAAATGCATACAATGTCAGTACTTTGACACCTAATTCGTTTGCGAGCTTCGTGGTCCTTTTTACCACCTTCATCCCTTCATGGTGGCCTGCAATTCTGGGAAGAGAGCGTTTTTTAGCCCAACGGCCATTTCCATCCATGATAATGGCGATGTGTTCGGGAATTTCTCCCTTAAGTATGTCTTCTTTTGTATAACGTTCTAAGTTGGAAGCCGCAGTTTGCTGATTCTTCCAATTTTTGAGTATGTTGAGCATGAGATTCCTCCGTCACCCAAAAAGGTTACATTCCCTGCTGATAATCAATGTAATCAACAGTATTAACAAAAAAACCCCCTGTAAACATGAGAGGGTCTTTTCACTATTATCTATTGTACATAGTTTTTCATTAAACTTCCATGATTTCTTTTTCTTTGTCTTTTGTGACACTGTCAATTTTTGACACATATTCATCTGTCAGTTTTTGAACGTCTTCAGTGGAAGCACGCAGTTCATCCTCAGTAATGTCTCCGTTTTTCTCAAGTTTTTTGAGATCATCGTTAGCATCACGGCGAACGTTACGAACAGCTACTTTTGCTTCTTCAGCATATTTTTTTACAACTTTCACTAATTCTTTCCGTCTCTCTTCTGTTAGTGCCGGAATTGCAATTCGAATCATATTGCCGTCACTTGTTGGTGTAAGACCTAAATCAGCTTTTAAAATCGCTTTTTCGATATCGCCGATTGCTGTTTTGTCGTATGGCGTAATAACGAGCATACGAGCTTCAGGCACGTTAATAGAAGACAACTGATTTAAAGGTGTCTGCGCTCCGTAATATTCAACCGTTACTTTATCTAATAATGATGGATTTGCACGGCCTGCGCGTACAGTAGCCAATTCGCGCTGATAAGCAGCAATTGCTTTTTCCATTTTTTCTTTTGTTTGAGTTAATACTTCTTTTGACACGTTATTTCCCCCTCACGATCGTTCCGATTGATTCACCGATAACGGCACGTTTGATATTTCCTTCTTCCATAATAGAAAAGACGATAAGCGGAATGTCATTGTCCATGCATAAAGAGGAAGCTGTTGAATCCATGACTTCCAGGCCGTCTTTAAGAACGTCAAGATAAGAAAGTGATTCATACTTAACAGCTGATTCATCTTTTCTAGGATCAGCATTATACACACCGTCAACGTTATTTTTAGCCATTAAAATAACGTCTGCCTCAATTTCAGCAGCCCGCAGTGCAGCTGTCGTATCAGTTGAGAAATATGGGTTTCCTGTGCCCGCAGCGAAAATAACGACACGTTTTTTCTCTAAGTGGCGTATCGCTTTTCTTCTTATGTACGGTTCAGCAACTTGTCTCATTTCAATGGATGTTTGCACTCTGGACTGGATTCCGAGTGTTTCCAAGCTGTCTTGAAGAGCAAGCGAATTCATTACTGTCGCCAGCATTCCCATATAGTCAGCAGTCGCGCGGTCCATGCCCAGGTCACTTCCTGTTTTTCCGCGCCATAAGTTGCCGCCGCCTACTACAACAGCCACTTCGACTTCAAGCTCAGCGATTTCCTTCACTTGCTTTGCAATGGATTGAATGACAGTCGGGTTAATTCCATTTCCCTGTTCTCCTGCCAATGCTTCCCCGCTAAGCTTTAATACGATACGTTTGTATTTTGGTTTTTCCATGATAACCTCCAAGTGTAAACATTGCCGTTTTCTATTATGCAAGAGAAAAAAAGGTTTGTAAATATAGTTTTAAAAATAGGGAACACAAAATGTGTCCCCTATACTGCCTGAAAAGACGCGACTTAGCCGCGAAATCTTTTCACCATTATTTTTTCACTTGGTTCATTACTTCTTCAGCAAAGTTTTCTTGACGTTTTTCGATGCCTTCTCCAACTTCATAGCGGACAAAAGTTTGAACAGTAGCGTTTTTCGCTGCAATAACTTGTTTCACTTTTTCATCTGGGTTTTTAACGAACGCTTGGTCTAATAGACAAATTTCTTCGAAGAATTTGTTCAGACGGCCTTCAACCATTTTCGCTACGATGTTTTCAGGTTTGCCTTCTTGGAGGGCTTGCTGAGTTAAGATTTGACGCTCATGATTTGTTTCTTCTTCAGATACTTGATCACGAGAAATGTAACGAGGGTTAACTGCAGCAACGTGCATTGCGATATCTTTCGCAGTTTCTTCATCACTTGTACCGTTGAGAACAGTTAATACACCGATGCGGCCGCCCATGTGAAGGTACGCACCGAATGCAGAGCTGTCGTCTTTTGTAAGAACTGTAAAGCGGCGAAGAGTGATTTTCTCACCGATTTTAGCAACTGCGCTTGTGATGTACTCTTCAACAGTTGAGCCATTTTCCATTTTTTGACCCATTGCTTCTTCAACATCTGCTGGCGTGTTTGCAAGAAGGTGGTCAGCTAAAGTGTTAAGAAGCTCTTTGAAGCCTTCGTTTTTCGCAACGAAATCAGTTTCAGAGTTTACTTCTAGGATAACGCCTTTGTTGCCGTCAGTTTTAATAAGAGTAGAACCTTCTGCTGCGATACGGTCAGCTTTTTTCGCTGCTTTTGCAATCCCTTTTTCTCTTAAAAGGTCAATTGCTTTGTCCATATCTCCGTCAGTTTCAGTTAACGCTTTTTTACAATCCATCATGCCCGCGCCAGTTTTTTCACGCAGTTCTTTTACTTGCTGTGCAGTAATTGCCATTTGTATTCCTCCTTATATGTTTAAACAAGAGTATGTATATTACACATTTTTCTTGAAAAAAGGTGATAAAAGGCAGTCCCTCTTATCACCTTTTGAATAGGTTACGCAGTTGTTGTTTCTGTTTCTGGTGCAGTTTCTTCAGCAACTTCCGCTTCTTCTTCGCCTTGCTTCGCTTCTAAGATTGCATCTGCCATTTTAGAAGTTAGAAGTTTAACAGCGCGGATAGCGTCATCGTTCGCTGGGATAACAACATCGATTTCATCTGGATCACAGTTAGTATCTACGATACCGATGATAGGGATGTTTAATTTGCGAGCTTCCGCAACAGCGATGCGCTCTTTGCGAGGATCGATGATGAATAATGCATCAGGAAGATCCTTCATATCTTTAATTCCGCCTAGGAATTTTTCAAGACGCTCTAATTCTTTTTTCAATTGAACGACTTCTTTTTTAGGAAGTACATCAAACGTACCGTTTTCTTGCATTTTTTCAATGTCTTTAAGACGTTTAATACGTTTTTGGATTGTTTCAAAGTTTGTTAATGTACCGCCCAACCAGCGTTGGTTGACATAGTACATGCCAGAGCGTTGAGCTTCTTCTTTAACAGAATCTTGAGCTTGTTTTTTTGTTCCGACGAAAAGGATTTTTCCGCCTTCAGCAGCAAGATTTTTAGTGAAGTTGTAAGCTTCCTCTACTTTTTTGACTGTTTTTTGAAGGTCAATGATGTAGATTCCGTTACGCTCCGTGAAAATGTAACGCTTCATTTTTGGGTTCCAACGGCGTGTTTGGTGACCGAAGTGAACACCAGCTTCAAGCAATTGCTTCATAGAAATGACTGACATGTTATTTCCTCCTAATATAATGGTTTTTTTCCTCCGCTTAGGTCATTTTTGTGCAGAACTGCCGCCTGCAGCACCCTCTGCATAAATCGTTAAGCGTGTGTATTTAACACCAAGACATAATATAACACAGCTTTATCCGACAATCAAGAATCCTTTACACCTTTGGAGCGAAATTTTAAAAATAGCTCGATTTCTGTCTTTCCGCTCTTCATTTTCTGGGCAATTTGACTTGCCGAATATCCCTGTTCATATAATTCTATGACCTGGTCTTCAAATGATTGGACCTCACTGTTTACGATCTCTTCCCGACGGTCAACCTCTGTAATCAGACCTTCAATATGTTCAGGTAGATTCTCTGCCTCTTGGACTGGATCCCGCTCTTGATATGTTTCAGAGGGCTGAAGGCCTGGCTTTTGGGATTCTTCATCTGATTGACTTGCAGATGAAGCTTTATTTTCTATCAGTTTCTCATTTTCTTCTTTTAATTCAAGCAGAAATGCCGCCAAGGTGTTTTCCGTCTCTTCAAGTATCTGTTTTTGCTGTTTTTCTGTTTCTTTCACTGCAGCGAGCCTCGTATACAGGATAATGACAGCGTACAGAAGAACGCCGTGGAGCGTAAAGCTTAAAAGCCATAATAGTGTTGACATGTTTTTCACTCGCTAACCATGAAATTCATTATTGTATCACTTTTTCCAGCAGATTCTTTAATTTAAATAATGCCTTTGAATGGATCTGAGATATGCGGGACGTAGAAAGATTTAATACTTGTCCGATTTCTGTCAGTGTCAACTCCTCTTTGTAGAACAAACTGACAACCAGCTGTTCTTTTTCAGAGAGTTCGTGAATTTTTTCCGCAAGCTGTGCAATCAGTTCATCCTTCATAATCTTTTCTTCAGGCGGAACATTTTTGTCATCTCTGATCATGACTTGAATGTTTTCCCCGTCATCTTGATCATGGAGCTTTTCATCAATTGACAGCAGATTTGCAAAAAAACCTTCATTCATTGTTGACACGACATCCTGTACCGTCATTCCGAGTTCCTCTGCAATTTCCGCGGGCGATACATTCCGAAGATACCGCTGTTCAAGCTTTTCAATTGCCGCTTCAACCTTCTTTGTTTTTTCGCGTGAGGTTCTGGGCAGCCAATCTTCTTTACGAAGCCCGTCTATGATTGCGCCGCGAATTCTAAACGAGGCGTAGGTATCAAATTTTAAGTCCCGGCTGGGGTCAAATTTTTCAAGGGCATCATATAAACCAAGCATACCAAGGCTCATAAGATCGTCTTTATGCACTGATTTCGGCAGCCCGACAGAAATTCTGCCTACATGATATGTGACAAGCGGCATGTAACGGCGCATTAAGTCGTCACCGGCTTTAGGATCTTTCCACTCTTTCCAGCGCGTCCAAAGCACCTGATCTTCATAATTCAAGGATTGCATTGTTATCCCCCTAATACCTTAATTAAATCGTTTTTTCACCTTGTTTAACAGTTCGAATATGCAGCATGCAGGACTTCGGTTCAAATTCTATCGTCCGGCCGCTTGAGCCGCCCGTATCTTCACTAATAATAGGAATATTAAATAAAGACAGCTGTTCTTTTATCGCTAATACATTTCTCGGTCCGATCTTCATCAAATCATTTGTCGATTTAAATTTAAACATCTCTGATCCGCCGGCCAGCTTTGCTTTTAATGCAAATTTCCGGCATCCCGCTTCTATTAGCATATCAATCGTGGTCTTTACGGCGGTGTCAGCGTACTTAGCCCGGTTGAGCTCGGCAGTTTTCGATAACGTCGAATCCGGAAGCATGACATGAACAAGACCCGCCGTTTGCTTTTCTTTATCATAAAGCACCAGCCCCACACATGAGCCCAAACCAGAGGTCCGGATGGTATCCGGGAAGCGGGCGATCTTCACGTCAGCAATCCCAACCTTTATAACAACAGCCTCAGTTGTACTCATAATGATGCACCTAAGGCGACAAAGAGCTTTTCAAATGAATCATAGTCCGGCAGCATAAACATATGCGCTTTCAGCTCCTGCTGATGGCTTTGGTCAAAAATTGACGTGTCGACAACAATGGCGTGTTCTCCAACCTGACTGAGCTCCATCAGCCCTTCGCTGATCACAGCTCCGAACATATCCAATGAGACTTCAGGAACACTTGGATAGAGCTGGAGTTTCGTCAAATCCGCCAAAGCTGTTAAATATGATCCCGCTAAAATATTGCCCAGTTCATGCAAAGCGGATGAGCTCATGTGGTCTTCACCTAAGTCCTCTATGTCAAAATCGGGGTTTCCAATCAGCTCTCTGATAAACTGCTCCGCCTGAAAAAAAGGCATTATAAAGAACATTGAACCCGTTAAATCGCCTTCCATTCTTAAAAAGATGCTGGCAACCGGGACATCGGCGCCGCCGAAAAAATCAACAAGCTCATCAAAAGACAGCAGCTTTGCAAATGGGACTTCCATATCTATCTTTCTATTTAACAGCTGGGCCATTGCAGAGGCGGAGTGGCCGGCGCCTATATTGCCGACTTCCCGCAAAATGTCCATCTGCTCTTCTTTGATTCCATTAAAAATACTCATGTCATAACCCCTTTAAGATTAAGCTTGATCGGGCACAGCGGACTGAGATGATTCTTTATCCAAAACCGCGTTCGCATCAATAATATTTAAGAGTCTGTTCTCTTGTTTCACAATCTGTTCGATCGACACATCCGTATCTTTCTGAACGCCTTCTGGAGCAGATTCTATTTCACTTTCGTGTACGGTAATCACATCATTCGCTTCATCCACAATCCAGCCGACTTCAATATCACGATAAGCAATAATGATAATTCGTGTTTCATGGGTAATTTCATACTCTGGCAAATTCAGGCGTTTTCTTAAATCAATAACCGGAGTCACCACCCCGCGTAAATTGATTACCCCGCAAATATATGGTTCGACGCCAGGTACCCTCGTTGGCTTTTGCCATTTTTCAATTGATTTCACCTGAGTGACGGAAATGGCATATTCTTTGCCATTTACCATAAAGACTATCATTTTTTCGCCTGTTTTAATTTCTGCAGTCATGTGAGACACCTCCTCGAATGGTTAAATAATCAGTGCATTACAATCAATAATGAGCGCTACTTCTCCGTCTCCTAAAATAGTAGCTCCGGAAATTGCAAAGACGTTTGTTAAATAATCTCCGAGTGATTTCAGCACAACTTCCTGCTGGCCAATAAAGGAGTCCACCACAAATGCAGTAGGTTTGTCGCCTTTTTTCACGACAATGATATGGAGCTGTTCCGCATCTTTTCTTGTATCTTCTATTTTAAACTCTTCTTTTAAATAAACGACAGGGACAATATGCCCTCTAAAGTCAATCACTTCACGGTCATGCGTTTGCAAAATGTCTTTTCTGTCAATAACTGCTGTCTCAATGATTGAAGAAATCGGAATGGCAAATGTCTCTTCTTCCAACTTAATCAGCAGAACTGAAATAATAGACAAGGTAAGCGGCAGCTGGATGCTGAATAGAGAGCCTTGACCCTCGGCTGATTTCACACTGACTGAACCGCCAAGAGACTCCAGTTTGTTTTTTACAACGTCAAGTCCTACACCGCGGCCGGAAATATCAGAAATTTGGTCAGCAGTTGAGAACCCCGGGGCAAAAATCAATTCGTAAATTTGGTTGTCTTCTAAGGTTTCAGCTTCTTTTTCCGTTATGACCCCGCGCTCAAGCGCTTTTTCCAGAATTTTTTTGCGATTAAGGCCTGCGCCGTCATCCTCTACTTCGATAAAGACATGGTTGCCGCTGTGATAAGCTTTAAGCACAACTTTTCCTGATTCCGGTTTTCCCTTTTGCAAACGTGTTTCCGGCGCCTCGATACCATGGTCAATACTGTTTCTGATCAAGTGAACGAGTGGATCTCCGATTTCATCAATTACTGTACGATCCAGTTCAGTTTCCGCACCGATGATCGAGAGTTCAATTTTTTTATTCAGCTCTTTCTGAAGCTGGCGAATCATTCTCGGGAATCTGTTAAAAACAGTTTCAACCGGGACCATCCTCATATTCAGAATAATCGATTGCAAATCTCCGGAAATTCTCGTCATTCGTTCAACCGTTTCAGTCAGTTCATTGTGCTCAAGCTCTTTCGCAATCTGCTCGAGACGCCCACGGTCAATGACAAGCTCTTCAAATAAGTTCATTAAAGAATCAAGCCTGTCAATGTTGACACGAATTGTTTTAGATCCGCCGGCTGAATGCTTCGCCTGTTCATCGTTTTTAGCAGGCTGTTTTTGTTTCTCCTGCTTCGCAGGTACAGCTGCTGCTGGTGAATCTTCTTGCTTAGATTCTTCAGGCTTTTCAGCTGATGTTAAAGGAGCCCCTTGAATGACTTCAACATGCTCAATTTCCGACACGCCATTGATTAATTGTTCAATGTCTTCCGCTGATTGATGTGTTAAGAAACAAACTTGAAAATCAGTTCCAAAATCTTCTGTTTCAAGCACTTCAGCACTTGGAATTGTTTTGGCTACTTCTCCGACTTCATTTAGTTTTTCAAACACCATATAGACACGAACTGCTTTTAACATACAGTTTTCGTTCAGAGAAATCTTGATTTCATATCGTTTGAAGCCTTGCTCCTCCGCTTCTTGTATAACTGTGCGTTCAAATTCATCATATTCCCAATCAGATGCTGAACTCTGTGCTTCTGCAGGTTCTGCGGAGGCGGCGGATTCAGCGTGCGCACCATTCACATCAAGCTTGGCACTCACTTCTGAGATATCTCTTTTACCATCCCCGCCATCAATAATAGACTGAACCATTGCTTCTAGGTGATCCAGAGCTTCAAACAAAATATCCAGCCAGTCTGAGGTGACTGCCATGTCTCCGTTTCGGATTGCATCCAGCACGTTTTCAAGCAGATGGGTTAGATGTGCTAAATCCGTGTAGCCCATCGTTGCGCTCATTCCTTTTAATGTATGGGCAGCCCTGAATATATCATGTACGAGCTGAAGATCAGTCGGGTCTTTCTCTAAAAGGAGAAGCTTTTCATTACATGTTTGTAAATGTTCTTTACTCTCATCAATAAAGACATCTAAATACTGATTCATATCCATTTGAATCACACCCTCTCTTTTTTCACACAGCTTGTGATGGATGCTGCGATATCTTCCACATGTTTAATCTCATGAATGAGACCCGCTTTAACAGCAGCTTTTGGCATCCCGTATACGACACAAGATTCTTCAGACTCCGCAATGGCTTTCACATTGCCGGCTGTTAGCATGTCCTTTAGCCCAGCAGTGCCGTCACTGCCCATTCCGGTCATGATAACCGCTACTTTTTCATAATCTGTCAGTTTCCCGACAGAACGGAATAAATAATCAGCAGATGGTTTATGACGGCTTGGTGTGTCATGGTTATCAAGCACAATCTGGAGTCCTTCGCTGTTTTTAATAACGGATATGTTTTTTCCGCCCGGTGCTATGTAAACACAGCCGTTAAGAGCTGCTTCACCATCTTTTGCTTCTTTTACCTGAATGTCAGATAAATGATTCAGCCGATCAGCCAAAGAAGCAGTAAACCCTTCAGGCATGTGCTGTACGACAACCACTGGTGCGTTCAAATCCTTAGGGAGCTTCGGTATCACCTTTTGTAACGCCCGTGGACCGCCTGTTGATGTGCCGATACACACAATTTGTCTGCCCGTGCCAGGTTTCGGTATGCTTAATTCAGGCTTAACGACAGCACGCACAATAGGTTCGGGCCGAACTGTCTGGGAAACAGGACGTTTCCGCTTGCCGGAAAGTCCTGCCGCGACGACACGCTCAACTAATTGTTCTTTAATTTTGTATAGATCCAGAGATATTGAGCCTGATGGCTTTGTGATAAAGTCAAAGGCACCGATCTCCAAACAATTAATTGTGCATTCTTTACCTTTCTCGGTCTGGCTCGACACCATAATGACCGGCAAGTTATAAATCTCAATAATTTTGCGGAGCGTATCTGTCCCATTCATGACCGGCATTTCAACATCAAGAGTAATAACATCCGGTTTTAATAATTCAATCTTCTTAAGCGCTTCTTCTCCGTTTCTCGCAGTTCCGATTACTTCTATCTGCTTTTCCTCGGTCAGAAAATCACTTATCATTTTTCTCATAAAAGCTGAATCATCAACTACAAGCACACGAATCAAATTAAGCCCTCCTCATTAAAAAAGAAGATAATTTCTCAATAAATGTCTGTTTGTCTTCTTTGTGTCTCGTTTCTTCTCTTTCAAACAAGGCGTCCGCTAAAATACGGACTGACCGGCTGGCTTTTGCCTGAGGGCTTTTTATGAAAAAAGGAACCTGTTCGACAACCGCTTTGCTCACGATCACATCGTCAGAAACGGAACCGGCAAACTGAACCTGAACATCCAAAAACATATGAATTGTACGGGAGAGGCGGGCAAAAGCGTCAAGCCCTTCCTTTTGGTCACGGCACCGATTGACAGCCACCTTCATTGAAAGCTTATTTTCTGTCAAAACCAAGTGCTTGACAGCGCTGTATGCGTCCATAATGGCCGTCGGCTCGGGAGTTGTTATAATCAAAATATCTTCTGCTGATAAAATAAAAGGCAGTTGATCTTTTGATAAGCCCGCTCCCATATCAAACAGCACATAATCGAACTGGCTTAATGCATGAGAAAGTTCATTGGCAAAAAACGTCCATTTTCTCTGATCGAGCTGAAACATCACATCCAGACCGGTTCCCCCAGATATATACCGCAAACCCTTTGGGCCAATGGATAATGACTGGAGCAAAGGCTTACGATCGGTTAAAACATCAATTATCGTGGCAGACGATGAATTTCCTATTAATATATCAATGTTCCCCATCCCGATATCAAGGTCGATGAGCAGCACCTTCTTACCTTTATCCTGCAGCGCAAGTGCCATATTTAAGGTAATATTGGATTTTCCGACACCGCCCTTGCCGCTGATGACAGCAAGTGTCTTCGCTTTTTGTGAATAAACCATTGGCAGAACGCGCTCACGTTTTTCCATTTTCGCCCGTAAAGTTGCTGCTTGGTCATATCTGTTCATCTGCACAGCATCCTCACAAAACCAAGTGGAGATACAGTTTGTATATCCTCAGGCACATTCTGTCCGTTTGTCATAAACCCGACACCTATTTTTGATTCTGCCAGTATATTAAATACAGAACCTAAGGAAGTCGTTTCATCTATTTTCGTAAAAATATACTGATTGACAGGGACGGATGAAAACCGTTTGACAATATGCTTCATATCTTCATATTTTGCAGTCGCGGATAAAACAAGAAATGACTGAATGCTGCTCTCAAAAGGAATCGTTTCTTTCAGTTCATCAATGTATTGCGGGTCCTTGAAGTTTCTTCCGGCTGTATCAACAAACACATGATCATACTCAGAAAATAACTCCTTCGCCTGCTGAAATTCTTCTTTTGTATAGCAAACTTCCAGAGGAGCCTGCAGCAGTTCAGCGTATGTTTTCAACTGTTCAACAGCTGCAATACGATACGTATCTGTTGTAATAAAAGCGATTTTTTTATGTTTTTCAAGCATAGATATGGCTGCGAGTTTAGCCAGTGTAGTTGTTTTACCAGCCCCAGTTGAACCAAAGAGAACGATATATTTTGAATGAATTGGCTCCTGCCACTTGTCTGCTGAGGGCAGCATATCGCATAGTATTTCCTGAAGTTTGCCGACAACATTTTCTTCAGTCAAGCCGCCTGCTTCAACAGAGAAGCGAAGCAATTTTTTCAGAGTGTTCGTTTTCGTAGACTCTTTGATCCCTGTTTCTTGCAAAAGCTTTTCTGCTTTTCGCAGCGGCTCAGGAAGTACAGATTGATATGCTGAAAAATCACCTAGCTCCTGTTGCGCCGGAATTTGAGGGGGATATGTTCTCTCCTCTATTTTCGGACTGCTGACCGGAGTTTTTAATGTTTGTTTCGGTTCAGCTGCCTTCTGAGGCGTTTTTTTCTCAAGAAAGTCCTGATCCAATACGGCGATTACTTCAACAGCAGGCTTGTTGACGAGGCCAAACCATTTTCGCTTTTTAATTTTTTTTGAATTTAATATGACCGCTTCATTACCTAACTCTTTTCTGATGAGAAGTGCCGCTTCTTGCATTGAAGCAGCAGTAAATTTTTTTATTTTCATTAAATATCCACCACTCCAATGCTTTGTACCTCAACATTCGCCTCAAGTTCGTTATAAGAGAGTACCGGAAGATCAGGGAAGTATCGTTCCAGAAGCTGCTTCACATACATTCTGACAGGCGGCGAGCAAAGAAGGATCGCGGTTTCCTGACGTAATGAGAGCTGTTCAGCTTCTTTAGCGACAGAGCGCACTATACTTTCTGAAATATCTGGTTCAAGTGATAAATAGTTCCCGTGTTCCGTCTGCTGCACACCGTCTGCTATTGCTTTTTCTACACGGCCCGAACAAGTAACAACCTTCAACACTTCATTTTCTTTGGCAAACTGGGCTGTAATTTGTTTAGCAAGCGCTTGTCTTGTATACTCTGTCAAAAGATCAGAATCTGTTGTTAATTTCCCATAATCAGCAAGTGTTTCAAAAATCGTTACTAAGTTTCGAATTGAAACTTTCTCTTTTAAAAGCTTAGCAAGCACTTTCTGAATATCACCGACAGACAATGGATTCGGCGTAACCTCTTCAACCAGGACTGGATACGATTCTTTCAAGTGATCGATCAGCTGTTTTGTCTCCTGCCTTCCGATCAATTCGTGGGCATGCTGCTTAATTTTCTCCGTAATATGCGTTGAAACGACTGATGCAGGATCAACTACTGTATAACCAAGCATGTCGGCTTCATCCTTTACCGCTTCGCTAATCCATTTAGCCGGCAGTCCGAATGAAGGCTCCACTGTTTCAATCCCTTCAATGAGATCGTCCTCAGGAGTAGGCGACATCGCTAAATAATGATCAAGCAACAGCTCGCCTTTTGCTACTTCGTTTCCTTTAATTTTCAATCGGTATTCATTAGGCTGCAACGCTATATTATCTCTGATTCGCACGACAGGAATGACAAGCCCGAGTTCCAAAGCCAACTGACGGCGTATCATAACAATTCGGTCTAATAAATCACCGCCTTGATTGGCATCAGCAAGCGGTATCAGGCCATATCCAAACTCAAATTCTATCGGATCTATATGCAGAAGCTGAACAACACTTTCAGGGCTTTTAAGCTCGTCCACCTCAGCCTCTTCCTCAAGAATCTCATCCACTTCTTCTTTTTCCTTACCTGATTTAGATAGTGTATATGCGCCAAAAGCAAGCAATCCCGCAAGCGGCCCCGTCAGAAGGATGCCGATCGGAGTGAAGATACCTAAAAGCATGATCGTAGCTGCTGCGACGTATAAAAGCTTTGGATACGCAAACAGCTGGCCTGTAATGTCATGCCCTAAGTTTCCTTCAGAGGCAGCTCTTGTGACCACAATACCCGTAGCCGTAGAAATTAACAGTGCCGGGATTTGCGAAACAATTCCATCCCCTACAGTCAGCATCGTAAAGTGTGAAGCAGCTTCTTGAATGGACATGCCCTGCTGAAGCATTCCGATCACGATTCCGAAAATAATATTGATCATCACAATGATGATTCCGGCAATGGCGTCACCTTTTACAAATTTACTGGCACCGTCCATTGCTCCATAAAAGTCTG
Organism: Bacillus sp. FSL L8-0358; assembly: GCF_038593095.1. NCBI lineage: Bacteria > Bacillati > Bacillota > Bacilli > Caryophanales > Bacillaceae > Bacillus > Bacillus sp. FSL L8-0358. The sequence continues at coordinate 1,699,306 of NZ_CP151962.1, read as the reverse complement.
CTTCTCTTGCCACTTTTTCGCGGCGATGCTTCGCTTCCTGTTCGGTAATCATCCCTGCGTTTAAATCAGCATCAATACTCATCTGCTTCCCTGGCATTGCGTCCAGCGTAAACCTTGCTGCAACCTCGGAAACACGTTCAGCACCTTTTGTAATGACGATAAACTGAATAATAATAAGGATGATAAATACAACGAGTCCAACTAATACATTTCCGCCGACAACGAAATTTCCGAAAGTCTCGACGACTTTCCCTCCTTCACCGTGTGAAAGAATTGAACGGGTAGTTGAGACGTTCAAGCCCAAACGAAATAGGGTCAAAAGCAGCAACAGTGACGGAAAAATCGAAAACTGAAGCGCTTCCTGCATATTCATTGTGGTGAGAAGCACGATCAACGCAAGAGAAATATTAATAATGATCAAAATACTTAACAGCCATGGAGGAAATGGAATCACCAGCATCGCCACAATGAGGACAACACTTATTAAAACGGATAAATCTCTTGTTGACATGCTGTTTTTTCTCTCCTTTTAAATCGAAAAATTCAATATACTTTTTGTTTTGTTTTATATACGTAAGCCAGAATTTCTGCTAAAACTTTAAAAAATTCTTCCGGCACTGCCTGGTCAATTTCTACCTGATCATATAACGCACGGGCAAGCGGTCTGTTTTCTACCATCATGACATCATGCTCTTTAGCAATTTTCCTGATTTTTAACGCAAGGTGATCGACGCCTTTTGCAACAATATAAGGAGCGTCCATTTTTTCTTCATCATATTTCAGAGCAATCGCATAGTGAGTCGGGTTTGTGATAATGACATCTGCTTTTGGAACTTCCTGCATCATCCGCCTCATCGCCATTTCCCGCTGTCTTTGTTTAATTTTAGACTTGATAATCGGGTCTCCTTCAGATTTTTTGTACTCATCTTTTATATCTTGTTTTGACATTTTGATATTTTTCTCATAGTCAAATCTCTGATATAAATAGTCGAGACCAGCAAGAATCAACAATGCACCTGCACCGCTTAGTCCCATCCACAAAGTGAGTTTTGAAACGAAAGAAAGTGCCTCTTCGGGTGTCAGGAGAGGAAGCCGGAGAATTTCTCCATAATGCAGCCAAAGCACAGCAAAAGCCGCAAAACCGACGACTACGATTTTCAAAATTGATTTAATCAGCTCTACAATCGCCCTCATACTGTATATTCGTTTAAAGCCTTTGATCGGATCCAGTTTTTCAAGCTTAGGCTGTATCACTTCAGCAGAAAATAAGAACCCAACCTGCATATAGTTGCTTACGACTCCTGCAACAAGAGCAACAAGCAAGATCGGTGCGAGTATCATGCCCATATCCTTTAATAAGCTGACAAACAATGTATGCACATTTGATTCTGAGAGCTTCATTGTGAGCGATTCGGTATAAAATGTTTCTATGAATGACAGCAGCCTGTCTCTCATATACGGACCAATTGCAATAAGCGAAAGGAATATTACCAGTAAAGAAATGGCGGTATTGACATCCGAGCTTTTGGCTACTTGCCCTTTTTTTCGCGTATCCTTCCGTTTTTTCGGAGTGGCTTTTTCTGTCTTCTCTCCCGCAAAAAACTGCAGGTCAACTCTAAGTTTCATTAAGAAACACCGACCAATGCTAAAAGATTCCGCATCGTTTCAATCGTTAAACTGAAAACATTCCGGACAACGACGAAGATAACGGACATACATACAATGAGCATGATGAAACTGACAGCTATCTTTAAAGGCAGACCGACCACAAATACATTTAACTGCGGAACAGTTCGAGCCACGATACCTAATGCTAAATCAACTAGAAACAAGCTGGCCACAACCGGCGCTGACATTTGAAAAGCGATAATAAACATTGCATTAAAGCTTTTCGCGATAAAATAGGCAAACTTTTCATCGCCGAAATTCGGAAATGCCTGATCAACTGAAATATACTGAAAGCTGTAGTAAATACCGTCCAGCAGCAAATGGTGGGCATTGACACTCAGCATAAACAAAAGTGCCATCGTATAGATAAACTGGCCAATCAACGGACTTTGTGCACCGGTTTGCGGATCAATAACGTTTGCTATCGAAAACCCCATTTGAAAATCAATAAACGAGCCGGCAATCTGCACTGCGGCAATCATCATATAAGCAATTAAACCCAGACATAGGCCGACCAAAGCTTCTTTAAACGCCAAGAGCATATAGTGCTCATCTATCTCCAAAGAGGGCGGTTTATCAATGGTGCTGAAACAAATGACCGCAAGAAAAAAAGCAAATCCTATGCGATGAACAGCTGGCACATTTCGATGTCCAAATAGCGGAATTGTTACAAAAAAAGCAGAGATTCTAATAAAAACCAATAAAAAAGCAGGAAATAAGTCAATAATTGAATTCATCTCTACATTACCCTGCAAAACGATTTAAATTAGAAAACAGCTCTGTTGTAAATGAAAGAATCGTCGACAGCATCCACGGACCAAAAAAAATGAGAGCCAGGAGAACCGCCACGATTTTCGGAATAAACGCCAAAGTCTGTTCCTGGATTTGAGTTGTCGCCTGAAATATGCTGACAATTAAACCGACCAGTAAAGCAATAGCCAATAATGGCCCGCTGATCATCAGCGTTACGTATACGGCTTTTTCCGCCATAGAAATTACAAATTCTGAACTCACGTTTAGCACCTACCCTAAAAGCTCTGAAGCAAAGATTTCACAATTAAATACCAGCCGTCTACCAAAACAAAAAGTAATATTTTAAAGGGCAGAGAAATCATAACTGGAGGCAGCATCATCATTCCCATTGACATCAAGACGCTCGCCACTACCATATCTATAATTAAAAAAGGGATAAAAATCATAAAACCTATTTGAAATGCTGTTTTAAGCTCCGATATGGCAAAAGCCGGAACCATTGTTGTTAACGGAATATCCTTTAATGATTCAGGTTTATCCATTTTCGCGTAATTCATAAACAGCGCCAGATCCTTCTGCCTTGTGTGTTTACTCATAAATTCTTTAATCGGTTCCTCAGCTTTCGTATACGCTTCATCCAAGCTGATTTTGTTGTCCATTAATGGGGTCAGCGCTTCTTTATTAATTTCTGAAAAAGTAGGAGCCATAATAAAAAATGTTAAAAACAGCGCAAGCCCGATAAGAACCTGGTTTGGGGGCATAGATTGCGTCGCAAGTGAAGTTCTGACAAATGACAGAACAATGACGATGCGAGTAAAACAAGTCATAAGAATCAATATTCCAGGCGCCACTGAAAATACAGTTAACAATAATAGTAATTTAACAGTTGAACTTACGTTTTCCGGATCGCTTGAACTGAAAATATTTATAAACTCATTCATGATGACGTGGGCCTTTCTTCTTTCCTTCAGAACGGTTTTGTTTTAACTCTTCAAGTTGCTCTTTTAATGCTTTTGAAAATGAAGGCAGTTTTTGCTGCGGCTGATGTTCAGAACTCTTAAGCGGCTTCACAAACTTTTGCCACTCTATTTTGCTTGACATTGCCTCTTCATGCTGACTGAGAATGACTTCAATCTCTTTTTCATCCTCAATTTCTTTCAGCAGCTGGATCGTCTCTCCTACACCGACGACGAGCACACTTTTCCCGACCTTGATCAATTGTATGGATCTGTTCTGGCCGACCGATGTGCCGCCAATATTTTCAACATATTGAAAAGGCTTTAGGAGCCGATTTCTTTTGTTCATGAGCTTAACCAGCCCGTAAATCAGCGCGATAACAAACAGTAAAGCGAAAATCATCTTTACAAAATCAAAAGCTGAGACAGAAGGAGCAGCCGCTCCCTCCGTCTCATCAGCAGTTTTTGTTGTTTTTTCTTTCTTTTGCTCTGATTGATCTGCAGTTTTTTCATCTTTCTTTTGAAACCATTCGTTTACAGTTGAATTATCAGAGTCTGCCGCGGCAGCAGCAATCGGATGTACACTGAATAAAACGAAAAAACAAATAAAAACAATAAAATATTGACTCTTTTTCAACAGTCGTACACCCTTTAACTTAATGTTTTGTTGATTGCTTCAAGCACACGGTCAGCTTGGAAAGGTTTCACAATGAAATCCTTAGCGCCGGCCTGAATGGCATCAATAACCATTGATTGCTGTCCCATAGCAGAACACATGATGATTCTTGCCTGCGCATCAATTTGTTTAATTTCTTTTAATGCTGTAATACCATCCATTTCTGGCATCGTGATATCCATAGTAACAAGGTCAGGTGAATGCTCTTTATATTTCTCTACCGCTTGTGCTCCATTTTCAGCTTCCGCCACAACTTCAAAACCATTTTTAACTAAAATATCTTTAATCATCATTCGCATAAATGCTGCGTCATCTACAATTAAAATTCTATGTGCCATAATCTATCTCTCTCCTTGTGTTTCGTTATTTTAAATTATTAATGCGCTCTGCCTGGCTTAAAATGTCAGTGACTCTTACTCCGAAGTTTTCTTCAATGACAACGACCTCGCCTTTGGCAACGATACGCTGATTAACTAAAATATCTACAGGCTCACCGGCTAATTTATCAAGCTCGATAATACTTCCGGCAGAAAGCTCTAAAATCTCTTTTACGCTTCTCTTCGTTCTGCCAAGCTCAACAGTAATCGAAAGCGGGATATCCAAAAGCATATCCAGATTATGAATAGGGGCTTGTACAGCTTCGTTTGGATCAAACGCGGAAAATTCCACCGGTGAAACCTGAACTGGCGCTGCTTTTTTTGCTGTTCCCTGCCTTTTTGGCGGCTGCTGCTGTTGCTTCGGTTCAATACGCGGCTCTGGCGTCACAGGCTCTTTCGGCTGTTCGTATGTAACTTCAGGCTGCACCGTTTCTTCTTCCTCTGCACTTTCTGAGTTCATAAGGCTTGAAATTAAATCTTTCGCAAATGTCAATGGGTAAAGCTGCATAATGCTGGAGTCTATTAATTCTCCCACCTTTAAGTTGAAAGAAACTTTCACCAGCATTTCATCATCAGGAATACGGTCTGTACCCTTTTCTTCAGTAACATCCAACAATTCAACCCGAGGAGGTGAAATATCAATTTTTTTACTGAATACAGTAGACATTGATGTGGCAGCCGATCCCATCATTTGGTTCATTGCTTCTTGAACCGCACTTAGATGGATTTCACCCAGTGAAGGGTCCGCACCTTTTCCGTCTCCCCCGATCATTAAGTCAGCAATGATCGCCGCGTCACTTTGTTCCACGACTAACAGGTTGCTTCCGCTGAAGCCCTCCGTATAATTCACTTCAATCGCTACATACGGTTCAGGAAACGCATCGCTGATTTTACTTCTTGGAATGACCGTTACGCTTGGAGTCGTAATATCGACCTTTTGATTTAAAAGCGTTGACAGTGCTGTCGCAGAACTGCCGAATGAAATATTACCGATTTCACCGATCGCATCACGCTCCATTTCCGATAAGTCATCTACTTCCGGAACCTCTGGCTCATCAAGCGTGCTGCCAGTACCGTTAAGAAGCGCGTCAATCTCATCTTGAGATAATCTATTATTCTCCATCTTGTTCACCTCTTATGTCGTGATCTAAAATTTGCACTGCCTGTTTTCGATTCACCCGGCCGGCTTGTCCTAAAAATTTCGGCTTATCTCCGACCAATACAGTAAGAGGATCCGTGACTGATTTGTCCAAAGTTATGCAGTCTCCGACTTCTAAACTTAAAAACTCTTCTATCGTCAGTTCAGATGTGCCGAGCTCGGCCACGACAGGTATTTGTGCTGTCATGATACGTTTTTCAAGCGACTTTGTTTCCTCAGGCTTTGGCTCATTTCGGTCTGATTGCATCCAATAGTGGACTGAAAGCTTCGGTATGAGCGGCTCGAGTACGATATGCGGGATACAGAGATTAATGACACCGCTGATTTCACCAATTTGAGTATTGAGCGAGATCACCACGACTGTTTCATTAGGAGATACCATCTGAACAAATTGCGGATTCACTTCAAACTCAGTCATTTCCGGTTCAATATCAGCAATTGACTGCCAAGCTTCTTTATAATTACCCAGTGCATTTTCAAATAAATTAGAAATGATTTTTGTTTCAATTTCTGTCAAACTGTCAACCTTGTTATGACTGATTCCAATCCCGCCCATGACTCGATCCATCATCGTATAAGCTATCGTGGGGTTGACCTCCATCATAATTCTGCCTTCCATCGGATGAACATCAAATAGATTTAGAATCGTCATGTTTGGAATCGATCTGATAAATTCCTCATACGGAACCTGATCAACAGAACTGACAGATATGTGAATATAGGTTCTGAGCTGAGCAGAAAAATGAGTGGTAAGAAGTCTTGCAAAATTGTCATGAATTCTCGTTAAACTGCGGATCTGATCCTTAGAAAACCGCAGCGCACGTTTGAAATCATAAACCTTGACTTTCTTCTCTTTTTCTTCTTTTTTCAGCTCTTCAGCGTCCATTTCACCAGTTGATATTGCAGAAAGCAGTGCATCTATTTCATTTTGGGAGAGAACTTCTCCTGACATTTTCCTCACCTCCGTATTCTGTCAAATTATGCTTTATTGCAGATTAAAGGAGGTAATATACACTTTTTCTACTTTTCCTTCTTGGAGGTAGCTATTTATTTTATCTTTTAGTTCCTTCTTAAAGGTTTCTTTTCCCTTGTCTCCCTCAATCTGATCAGCATTCGTATCAGCCAGCAGTGATATAACAGCGTCTTTCACTTGGAAATCACGTTTCTCAAGTTCTTCTTTTGATTTATCAGAATCAGTTTCAAGTTTAATAGCAAGACGGATAATGTTATCAGACTTTAAATTTGTTGTGATCTCTTCTACATCAACAGAAGACGCAACGATTTCATCAATACTTTTTTTCGCTTCACTTTTTTCGGACTTTCCGCCTAAAACAAAATAAGCCGCCGCCCCGAGAGCACCAATTACGATAAGAATAATTAGTAAGATGATCATTAACTTTTTCTTCATTCCGGTTCCTCTATTCCTTGATCCATTGCAAATATTTGTATTTTTCGGTAGAAAGATGCGATCTTTTCCAGAACAGCTTCTTCATCTTCTTTTACTACAAACTTCTTACCATTTGACAGAGTGATTGTAGTATCCGGAAAGCATTCAATCTGTTCAATAAACAGCGCATTCAGTGTAAAGGGCTGCCCATTCAAACGGGTTACTTTAATCATAAAACAGCGGAGAAGCGATTACTCGCCTCCCCTCCCTCCTTAACGTTTAAGGTTAACCAGTTCTTGAAGGATTTCATCAGATGTTGTAATAATTTTCGAGTTTGATTGGAATCCGCGCTGGGCAACAATCATTTCAGTAAATTCGTCAGTTAAATCAACGTTAGACATTTCGAGAAAACCTGATTTAAGGGAACCTGTACCGCCATCACCAGGCTGGTTGGCTGCACTGGCAGTCCCAGAGTTTAAAGACTCACGGTATAAGTTGCTTCCGATTTTATCCAAACCGTCACTGTTGGCAAAAGTAACAATCCCGATTTGTCCCCCGTCTTGTGTTTTCCCGTCAGCATCAACAATTGAGACCTTTCCATCAGAACCAATGCTGAAGCTTTGTGCATCAAGAGGGATTTTAATTGTTCCACCAGTCATATTTAACACATGATAGCCATCACCGGTAACCAGTGTTCCGGTATTATCTAAATAGAAGTTTCCTGCTCTTGTATAAGCTGTTCCGTCGCCTGTATCAATTCTAAAGTAACCATCGCCGTCAATCGCTAAATCAAGTGTTCGCCCTGTGCTTTGTGTCGCGCTTGTTGAATGAATTGTATCAATTGTGCCAGAAGATGAACCTAAACCGATCTGCTTAGAGTTCGTACCGCCGATAGTTGCACCAGCCGCAGAACCGCCGGCAATCGTTTGGCTTACCATATCTTTAAAGGTCACACGGCTTTTTTTGAATCCTACTGTATTCACGTTGGCAATGTTGTTACCGATTACGTCAAGCTTTGTTTGAAAGTTTTTCATACCGCTGATTCCAGAATAAAGTGAACGTAACATAATATATTCCCCCAGATGTTTTTATTTAGATGATTGTCCCACAGACATGACATTCGCAGGACTGATCTCGGTCCCATCATCAAGAACGAGATAATAATTTCCTTTAAAATGTTTAACAGAGCTTACTGTGCCTGTTTTATCTGTTGCACTTTTACCATCAGTCCAAGATACTTCTTTTCCCATCCAATCAACATACGTTGTAAACGGATCTTGTTTTTCGACAAATTGAGTCATTGTCGTATTCAGATTCATCATTTGCTCCAAACTTGAAAAAGTTGCCATCTGGCTGATAAATTCTTTATCGTCAACCGGATTGAGCGGATCTTGGTTTTGGACTTGAGTCATTAATATTTTTAAAAACTCATCTTTCCCCAAGCTGCTGTTGTTCGTCGACACAGTATTCGTTTTTTCAGGCAGTTTATATTCTGAACTTATAGAAGTCATTCTTCTTCCTCCATTTCAACCATCGACACTTCATCGAGCAGATCGCCAAAATCATTTGATTGCTTTTTCTGCCTTTGCTGTCTCTGCCCCTCTTGCTGCTGTTTCTGTTCATCAGCAAGCTGGCCGTATACCGGCTGATCCCCGCTTTGGACTGGAAGAGTAAAACGGTCAATTTGGACGGCCATATTCGGCAATGATTGCTTCAGCTGAGGAAGATGCTGTTCAAGCAATTCTTTTGCTGATTGACTAGATGCAATGATTTTACTCTGAAACATTCCATTTTCATTTGTCAGCTTGATTGTGACAAATCCTAAATGTTCAGGGTTCAGCCGAATAGTGAAACTTCCCGTCGATCTGCCGAAAGGCGTATATTTCATCTGCTTCCACGCATTAATCACTTGATCAGCCACCGTTTTTGTTTCGGCATTTGGTATATCAGATGACATCTGCTGCAGATCAAGTGTTTGAACTCCTCCTATGCTCCGATACCCCGAAAACAGCATTTGGAGTCCTGATTTACTATCTACAGGCTGAATACTTCCAGAAACATCCGATGCATTTTTGCTGGATGAACTCTGCGAGAGCGGTGTGAGAACACGCTTCCCAAAGTCTTGTGATGATTCGGATGATTTCGATAACAAGAAGGCTTTCAGCTGGCTTTCAGCTAAACTCCATTCTTTGGTCCCTTTTTGAGGAAGCATAGACATTTGATCCATTAAGCTTTGAAAACTTTTCAGCTCTGACGCTGTCATCGAGTAAAGTTTTGAACTTGACTCAGCTTTAGTGAATATTTGCTGTTTAAGATCCTGAATGAGTTGTTGAGATACACCCTTCTTTTCTAATGCAGAAAGGAATTGATCTCCATTTTGGTAAATAGCATGAGCTTCATTGCCATTCCCGCGATCAGTCAGCTTATTCCCTTCTACGAGCTGGCTAATGAACATCTGGATATAGATAAGCTCTTTAGCAGCCTCGGATACTTCATTTTCCTGATTTGATTGCTCTGTATCAGACTTCAGTGCTCCATTAATGTCAGAAGCAGAATCATTGGCACTCAGAGCCGTTTTAGCTTCTGAAATGATTTTCTCCGTTTCTGTGAGCAAATGATCCGTCCCGCCTGACATTTTTGATTCAACTGCTTGCAAAAGATTTTGCAACATTTGCAGAGCATTCTCATCCAATTGCTTCTCTGTCAGTTTGCTTAATGTTTGCAAAAGATCCGCATTTTGTTTGTCTTGGTCTTCAGGACTTGCATTTAGCCATTCACCGATCTTTTTAAGCGCATCTGCTAAAAGCTGATCTTCGGAATTAGGAGTTCCCTTTCCTTGTTCTGAGAGTTCCTTCAATCCAGCCTCAGACATAAGCCAGTTTTGAAAAACTCCCTGGCTACTTTTCATGTTTTTAGCGGCAGAACCCGTTGTGGTTTGCAGCAAAGGTCCGGCTAATTCAAGCAGCTTCACCTTTCATTCCCCCTATTCTTGGCTGGCAGCAATTTTTTCTGTATAGGTTGCTGCTTGCTCAGGAGTCATTTTCGCCAATATGTCAGCAAGCTGCTTTTTGCTTAGGCCATTCAATATTTTCAGTGCTTCTTGCTCCTTTAATTGGGCAATAATTTTAGCAGCCTTTCCGCTGTCCATGCTTTTGTACACACTGATCACTTTGTCATTTTTTGAAGAAGCTTTCGAGTCTGCTGATCCTTCAGTATGATCTTCTGATGACTTTTTTTGATCCTCAGCCGTCTTTTCAAGTGAACGGATCTTTTGATTGAGCCTATCGATTTCTGATTTACTTGTTTCTAAATCTTTATTCAATATACTGATTTCACTTTTTTGATCCTTAATGGTCTTTTCCAGAGCTGCCGTATTACTGCTATCCTTACTTGATGCTGCGCCTTTTTTATTTTCGGTTTCAGGGACCAATTCTTTAAGAACCGGCGTTTTTGCCGCAGCATCCTGTATCGGCTTTAAGACATCGATACCAGCAGCCCAAAGAACAATCCCCCCTGCGATTAATAGAAACATCAGCGGGAGGATAATGATAAGCAAAACCGAACGGAACTTACCTGATTCTTTCTTTTTGCCGGACATTACATTCGCTCCTAATGGCCTTGAATCATAAACTGCTTAATCGAAATATCGTCCATTTCTTTAATTTCTGCAGCTTTATCTTCAAGAGCAAACATTTTAAACTGTTTTTCACGCATTTTTTCAAACTTTTTCACTTCAATGTTTTTCTCTGTCAAAATTTCTTGTTTTTGATTCATTTGATTTCTTTTCATAATGACAAGCTTTTGATAGTGATAGATCGTATTATCAAGATTTGAGACAAATTGTTGGTAGTGCCTCATTTCTTGTACACTCATGCCGCTTTTTAATTTCTTTTCCTTATTTTGTTCTAGCAATTCTTTTTTGCTCATATTCTCATATAATTTTTCAGCAACGTTTTCAAATTCAGAAACTGATTGCTGATACTCGGATAAGGATTGGTCTTTTTCATTTTCTTTTAGTTCCAGCAGCTTTTGGAATCTAAATTGGTAAGCCACGTTTATTCCTCATTTCCTGTCAAACTAGTTAATGCAGCAATGCTTTCTTCCAATAAAGCCGGTTCGTCTGTTCCCTGCTTTAAAAATTGAATAAGCTGCGGATAAAATTGTATCGCTTCATCAATTTCTCTTGAGGATCCTCTTTTATAAGCTCCGATATTAATGAGATCTTCCGAATTTTGATATGTTGATAAAAGTTCACGGAATTTATTTGCCGCATCCAGATGCTGTTTTGTTGAAATGTTTGACATCACCCTGCTGATGCTTTTTAGTACGTTAACTGCAGGAAACTGGCCTTTATTGGCAAGCGCCCTGTCCAACACAATATGTCCGTCTAAAATTCCGCGTACAGTATCGGCAATCGGCTCATTCATGTCATCCCCGTCTACCAACACTGTATAAAATGCCGTAATGGTTCCATGCTCGTTTGCACCTGTTCGTTCTAGTAAACGAGGTAAAATAGCGAACACTGAAGGTGTATAACCTTTTGTCGTAGGAGGCTCTCCTGCAGCCAGTCCAATCTCTCGCTGCGCCATTGCCACCCTTGTAACAGAATCCATCATAAACATGACATTTTGGCCTTTATCTCGGAAATACTCGGCAATTGCAGTCGCTGTATATGCCGCTTTCAATCTCATTAATGCTGGCTGGTCTGAGGTGGCAACGACTACAATCGATCGTTTCAGCCCCTCTTTCCCCAGATCTTTTTCAATAAACTCCCGAACCTCTCGTCCGCGTTCTCCGACAAGTGCAATGACGTTTAAGTCAGCCTCTGTCTGCTTGGCGATCATCCCCATTAATGTGCTTTTTCCGACACCGCTTCCTGCAAAAATTCCAATCCGCTGGCCTTTACCGACTGTCAGCAAGCTGTCAATTGATCTGACTCCAACACCCATCTTTTCACGGATAGGCGGCCGTTTCATCGGGTTGGGCGGTGATTGCTCCGTTGATACAGGCGAAAGCCCTTTCGGCAGAAGTTTTCCGTCAAGCGGTTCTCCAAAAGCATCGATGACTTGTCCGATCAGTCCGGCTCCAACTTTAACTCGAAGTGATTCCCCAGTAGCTTCTACAATGCTGCCAGGTGCAATGCTCGCAGCCTCTAAATAAGGCATAAGCAAAATATTTTCTTCCTGGAAGCCGACTACCTCAGCTTTAATGACTTTCCCAGATTGTCCTTTTGCATAAATCAGGCACACGTCGCCAATTGAGCTTGCAGGTCCTTTTGATTCAATCATCAGGCCGATTACCCGCTTGACTTTTCCGTACCGTTTATACGAGTCTGTCATTTCTATACAATCTATCAGACTCTGTGTCTTCATTCAGCTGCACCCGCTTCCAGCGCTGTCAGAAGTTTATCTTTCAATTGCATCAATTGTGTGTCAACACTCGCATCTACCCTGCCAAAAGGAGTTTCAATATAACAGGTTCCTTTTTGAGCTTTTTCATCAGCATATATGCCAAGCCGGCATTCTTTATAAAGAAGCTGCTGAATTTCATCTTTTTGCTGAAAGATTGTCTCATAGTAATATGGATCAACATAAATTGATATATCGTCATATTCCTTCACTTCGTTTATAACCTGTTGTACAAGCAGGAGGAAAGCCTCTTTATCATCAGACTTTTGCTGCCAAACTTTTTTTGCTAGGGCAACGGCAAGCTCAACGATTTCTTCATTTGCGTCTTCAAGCTTGTCCTCAACAGCTTTTCTGGACATTTCAGTTATACTGTTCGCTTGGCCGATCAGTTCGGCATACTGTTTCATTGCCTCAGCTTTGCCCAAGGCTACTCCTTGTTCAAAGCCCTCGGTTTTTGCTTCTTCAATAAGCTTCTGTTTTTCAGCCGCCCAATCGTTTTTCTCCTGTTCAATTTGACGGCGAATATTTTCTATATGACTGTTTGCCTGCTCAGAAATCCGGTCAGCTTCCTCTTTCACTCGAGCCATAAGCGCCTCCGGGTTCTCTTCAGCCTGCAAAAGGTGAGAATGATCAATACGCACCTCTTGTATAGAAAGTTTTCTTTTTTCCTTTTGTGGAGAAATAGATGATTCTTGTTTAATGATATTAGACAATAATATCATCCCCTCCGCCTCTTGCTATCACAATTTCACCGGCTTCTTCAAGCTTTCTGACGATGCTTACAATTCTCGATTGAGCTTCTTCCACATCTTTCAAGCGTACAGGGCCCATAAATTCCATTTCTTCTTTGAAGGTTTCAACCATACGCTGTGACATATTGTTGAATACAATTTCTTTGACTTCCTCGCTTGCAACCTTTAATGAAAGGAGCAAATCGTCGTTCTCAACATCGCGAATGACTCTCTGAATGGCACGGTTATCAAGTGTGACAATATCTTCGAAGACAAACATCCGCTTTTTAATCTCTTCAGCAAGATCGGGATCCTGAATTTCCAATGAATCCAAGATCGTCTTCTCTGTCCCTCTGTCTACCCCGTTTAACACTTCCACAACAGCTTCAATTCCGCCTGTTTGTGTATAATCCTGAGTAAATGCAGAAGATAATTTTTGTTCCAGAATCCGTTCTACCTCATTAATTATTTCTGGAGACGTTCTATCCATGACCGCGATTCTTCTCGCAACCTCAGCCTGTACTTCAGGATTCAGCTCGGATAAAATTTGCCCGGCCTGCACAGGATCTAAATAAGACAAGATTAACGCCATCGTCTGCGGATGCTCTTGCTGGATAAAATTCAAAATTTGTTCAGGCTCCGCTTTTCTGGCAAAATCAAATGGTTTAACCTGCAAAGAAGAAGTCAGCCTGTTTAGAATGTTCTCCGCCTTATCCTCTCCAAGCGCCTTTTCCAGAACTTGTCTTGCATAGCTTAAACCGCCTTGAGAAATATAATCTTGCGCAATGGCTATATTATGAAATTCTTCTATGATTTCATCCTTTTTTTGATGATCGACGCTTCGAACACCTGATATTTCCAGAGTAAGCCTTTCAATTTCTTCATCGGTTAAGTGCTTATAGACAGAAGCTGACACATCTAACCCCAAGGAAATCATGAGAATGGCTGCTTTTTGTTTTCCTGTAAGCTTATCTTGATCACGTCTCGCCATTTCTAATTCCTCCTAATCCTCGGCCAGCCAGCTTCTCAGCAGTTTTGCAAAATCTTCCGGCTTGTCTTTCGCCATCTTTTCAAGCTGTTTTCGTCTGACTGATTCCGCTGTTTCATTTTCCTCTTCGTTGATATCAGGCAAATTGATTGGTTCTTGAGGAACCTCATACTCATATTCCTCAAATTCATCCTCTTGCGCCCGTTTCTTTCTGATAAGCATAATGATCAGAACAATGATCGCTGCGATTAAAACACCGCCTACAATATATGCCCACAGCGGGATACCTGAGGAATTTTCCGTATTTGTATCCAAATTGACTTTTCCGTCGAATGGCTGAACGGAGACAACAATCTTATTATTGATATCAGCATCAGATAAATTCTGGTTTTGCGTTTCATCTTTATCCAAAGATGTTCTGACTACAGTTGAAAGGATTTTTTGTATATCATCCTGTCTTTCAGTTGATAGCGACGCAGTGTTTTTGGCATCAGGCGGCTCTACCATTACTTGAATCCCTAAATCTCTGACCTTATAAGGACTTTCGGCGATTTCTTTATGAATTCGGTTAACCTCGTAATTGATTTTGTTGCTGTTTTTTTCGTAGTTCCCGCTATCGGTATTTTCACCGTCAGCCTTATAATTTGTTACATCTTCCTCACCGGTTCCGGCAGTTCCGCCGTTGGCTGCACCGTCGCCCTGATATGTTTCAGATACCTTTTCAGCGCTGACTGCAATGCCTTCCATGTTTTCTTTATCCACAGGTTCGACAATGTCTTCTGTCCGATTTTCTTTTGTGAAATCAATGTCTGCTGTAACGGAGACAACGACTTTATCTTGGCCCATCATCGTACCAAGAAGTGACTGTACATGTTTTTGAATGTCTTTTTCAACTTGAGACTTAATTCCTTGCTGAGAAGAATAACTATCCGCGTAGGACCCTGCATCGCTGTCTGATTTGTCGTAGTATGTAGAATTTTGATCCATGATGACGATGTTATCTTCTTTTAGGTTCGGCACGCTTTTAGATACCAGATGATATAATCCGTTGATCTGGCTTTGATCAAGTGTATAACCCGGTTGGATCTGCAAAACGATTGATGCAGATGCTGCAGATTGCTCTTCACCGACAAACACCGCGTCTTTCGGGAGATTAATCATTACTTTTGAGCTTTTAATACCGTCCATTTCATTGATCAAGTTTGACAGTTCTGTCTGTGTAGCTTTTACTTTCACCATATCAAACTCATTGTCTGTCAAACCAAAGCCGGCATTCTGTCCAAAAAATGAATAATCAATTGATCCCGTTTTAGGAAGTCCTTCTGCAGCCATCTGCACTTTCAAAGAATCAACCTGATCCTCCGGAACACTAATCACTGTACCGCCATTCGAAAGTTCGTTTGGCACTTTTTTTGCATCCAATTCTTCTTTGATTTGTCCTGCTTCTTCGGCAGACAAATCTTTGTACAGCGGCGCCATTTTAGAATTTGAAGCAAAAACACTAATAATAATTCCAATAATAATAATTGCCGCTAAAGCACTAACCATTAAAATCTTTTGTAATTTAGATCTATTTTTCCAAAACTCACTCGTTTTGTTTTTCATTTGCATTAGAGTACGATTCATGTTAACCCCCGGTCATTCCACTCTTTCTCTAAATCGTCAGACCCCCTACATTTGCATTCTCATAATCTCCTGATAAGCTTCCACAGCTTTATTGCGGAACTCTGTTGCTGCAGTTAGAGAGATGCTAGCTTTTTGAGCAGCGATCATGACCTCATCAAGATTTACATCTTTTCCTGCAGCCAAGGCATTAGTCATGTTGTCAGAAGCTACTTGGGACTCATTTAACGAACTAATAGAGTTTTTTAAAAGCTCCGAAAAGCTTGTTTGATTTGAAGAATCTGTTTTTTGGCTATTGTTTACTTGATTTGTTGCATTTTGAGTGTTTTGAGTATTTTGAACCTGAAAAGGAGAAATTGCATTAATCACATTCATTCACCTACTTTCCGATTTCTAACGCCTTCATCAGCATTCCCTTTGTGGCATTCATCGCCGTGACATTCGCCTCATATGATCTGGTGCTGCTGACAAGATCAACCATTTCCTTTAATGGATCAACATTAGGCTTTTGTACATATCCATCAGCGTTTGCATCAGGGTCTGTCGGATCATAGACAAGATTAAAATCCGAATCATCCTCTGTAATTTTTGAAACCTTCACACCGTTTCCAGCATTCCCGCTTCCGCTCATTTGAGAATTGAGAATGGAAGAGAACGATTCACCTTTTGACTGAAGGGAGACCATTTTTCTTCTGTAAGGCACCCACTCTCCATTCACCTGCTTAGCTCTTGTCGTATCCATATTTGCTAAGTTAGATGATACAACGTCCATTCTGACTCGCTGAGCTGTTAAAGCCGATGCTGAAACATTTAAGCTATGAAAAGCTGTCATTATTTTCCTCCTGTTAATACGGTCTTCAGCGAATTAAATTTACCGTTCATTCTTTCAACCAAAGCTTGATAGTTGATTTGATTTTGCGCCAATTCTGTCATCTCTTTGTCAACATCAACATTGTTTCCGTTTTGCTGATACGATGTATCTCCGCTCGCAACAATTGAATAATTCGAATCAGTATCAGAAAAATCAACATGACGATAGTCTGTTTTTATCGCTTCAAGACGCGAGGATTCTTGATCTAATAAATTTTGGAAAGAGACTTTTTTCGCCTTATAGTTCGGTGTATCTATATTGGCGATATTATTAGTTATGACTTTTTGCTTAATATCCGCTCTGCTCAAGGCATTTTCAAGATTTTGTATCGTTCCAGAAAATAAGCTCAAATCCACTTACCTCCATTTCAGTTTTTTTCACCCTCAATATCCTTGTCGAGAATTGTAAAACTATATGCTTATTGTAAGAAATAACAGGCATAAAGTCTATGAAGTTCGTGTAAAAAAATGTCCTCACAATTATCTATTTTGTAACTAGGTATAAAGTCCTAGATTGTTAGAACTACATTTCTCGCCTTGATATAAGCCTGAAAATAGCAGAATTTCTGTTTTTTCTCCTTTCTTTTCGGCATTTTTGAAACTTTTTGAAGAAAAATGCAAAATTTATTAAAATTATTACATAGAAAGACTTTCAACCCAGGAAATAAAGCTTATTGATTTCCTTTATTTGAAATAAAAAAAGAACCCTCAAAAAGGGTTCTTTTTGTGATTAATGAGATTTTAGATTTTCTAATTCAATTAGGAATTTGTTGTTTAGCACCTTGATATAAGTACCTTTCATTCCTAATGATCTAGACTCGATAACACCGGCGCTCTCCAGCTTTCTGAGTGCGTTCACAATAACAGAACGGGTAATGCCGACACGGTCAGCGATTTTACTTGCAACAAGAAGACCTTCATTTCCGTCAAGTTCCTCAAAAATGTGCTCAATTGCTTCAAGCTCACTGTAAGAAAGCGAGCTGATAGCCATTTGTACGACAGCTTTGCTTCTTGCTTCCTCTTCAATTTCTTCTGCTTTTTCTCTTAGGATTTCCATTCCGACAACTGTTGCGCCGTATTCAGCTAGAATTAAGTCATCGTCATTGAATTGATCTTGTAAACGTGAAAGAATAAGTGTTCCTAATCTTTCCCCGCCTCCGATGATCGGCACAATTGTTGTTAAACCAGCTTGGAACAGGTCTCTGTTCTCAACAGGAAAAGCAGTATATTCACTATTAATATCCAAGTTAGAAGATGTTTCAGGGACATTAAACAGATTTTTCGTATATTCTTCAGGGAATTGACGATCCTCAAGCATTTTTTTCATACGATCATTTTCAATTTGCTGGTTAATAGAATACCCAAGGAGTTTCCCTCTGCGGCTTACAACGAAAATATTGGAATCAATGACATCCCGCAGCGTCTCCGCCATTTCCTTGAAGTTTACCGGTTTCCCTGCCGCAGCTTGCAGCATGGAGTTAATAATTCTTGTTTTTTGTAATAAAGCCATGATAAATAATCCTCCTAAACATTCCTCATATTAAATTTTTCACAATATAAATTGACTTAAATCTTTGTTTTTGGCTATCGTTCCGAGCTTTTCTTCGACATACTGTGGTGTAATCGTTATTTTCTCCATCGTTACATCTGGAGCTTCAAACGACAAATCTTCTAATAGGCGTTCAAGTATTGTATGAAGGCGTCTCGCACCGATATTATCTGTGTCCTGGTTCACATGATAAGCAACTTCAGCAATCTTATGAATAGCTTCGTCAGAAAATTCAAGAGATATACCTTCTGTCTGCAATAATGCCTGATATTGTTTCAGCAGCGCATTATCCGGCTCAACCAAAATTCTCACGAAGTCGTCTACCGTGAGTTTGTTCAGTTCTACACGAATCGGGAAACGCCCCTGCAGCTCAGGAATCAAATCAGACGGTTTGGCCATATGAAACGCTCCTGCTGCAATAAATAATACATGGTCTGTTTTTACAGAACCATATTTTGTGACAACGGTTGAGCCCTCAACAATCGGCAGGATATCCCGCTGAACGCCTTCTCTTGAAACATCGGCAGAAGAAGATGCACCGCCGTTCTTTGCGATTTTATCAATCTCATCGATAAAGATAATCCCGCTCTCTTCTGCTCTCTGAACAGCTTCCTGGCTGACTTCATCCATATCGATGAGTTTGCTTGCTTCTTCATTCGTCAGGACTTTTCTGGCTTCTCTGACTGTCATTTTGCGCCGTTTCTTTTTCTTTGGCATTAATCCGCTCAGCGCATCCTGCATGTTCATACCCATCTGCTCCATACCCGAGCCCTGCAGCATGTCAAACATAGAAGGCTGCTGTTCTTCGACTTCTACTGTTACATAGTAGTCTTCGAGCTCTCCTAAAGCCAGCTGATGCGCCATTCGTTTTCTTTTTTCTTCGATGTTTGCTTCTTCCTGGCTCTCCGCCTCATCTTCACCATTCGGCTGGCTGCCTCCAAAAAACATTTCAAACGGATTTTTAACGCCAGATTGTTTTTTCTTCCCAGGAACTAACAGACGAACAATGCGTTTGTTTGCATTTTCTTCTGCCTGTTCCTTTACTTCATTCATTTTCTCTTCTTTGATAAGCCGAACAGAAGTCTCCACAAGATCTCTGACCATTGATTCAACATCTCTGCCTACATAGCCGACTTCGGTAAATTTAGTAGCTTCAATTTTGATAAATGGCGCACCTGAAAGCTTGGCAATTCGTCTGGCAATTTCAGTTTTCCCGACGCCGGTAGGACCCATCATTAAAATGTTTTTCGGAACGACCTCGTCCTTTAGCTTTTCATCCAGAAGACTTCTTCTATAGCGGTTTCTTAATGCCACGGCGACAGCTTTTTTCGCATTTTGCTGACCGACAATATATTGGTCTAACCGATCTACAATCTGTCTAGGAGTTAACGGTTTTTTTTCCATGCGCCTCAAGTCCTTTCTATTCAAGCTCTTCCAGTATGATTTGATCGTTCGTGTAAACACAAATTTCGCCTGCTGTTTCTAACGCGGCTCTGGCAATCTCACTTGCGGACATGCTTTCACCGGCATGCTTTTTCAATGCTCTTCCCGCTGCCAAAGCGTAATTGCCTCCTGATCCAATCGCGAGAATGCCGTCATCTGGTTCGATCACCTCGCCTGTTCCCGATACGAGAAGCAAAGTATCCTGATTCATAACAATCAGCATGGCTTCGAGCTTTCTTAGCACTTTATCGCTGCGCCATTCCTTCGCAAGCTCAACAGCCGCACGTTTTAAGTTGCCGTTATATTCTTCAAGCTTAGCTTCAAACTTTTCGAATAAAGTGAAAGCGTCTGCAACAGATCCCGCAAAGCCAGCAAGAACTTTGCCGTTAAACAGTTTTCTCACTTTCCGTGCCGTGTGTTTCATGACAACAGCCTGACCAAATGTTACTTGGCCGTCTCCGGACATAGCGCTTCGTCCTTTATGCTGTACGGCAAATATTGTGGTCGCATGAAAAGATGACATAAAGGGCCTCCTTTAATTTTTCTTAAATGCTCTTGGATGGTGAGACATATATGTGTTTCTCAACATTTCCTTCGAAACATGCGTGTATATCTGTGTAGAAGACAGATTGGAATGCCCGAGCAGTTCTTGAACGCTTCTCAAATCCGCTCCTTCATTTAACAGATGCGTGGCGAACGTATGTCGAAGCATATGCGGATGGATATGTAAAGTGCTTGACGCTTTTTGAACAAGCCCGCTTAAAATATGTCTGATGCCACGGGCTGTAAGCGGTCCGCCTCTTTGATTTACGAATAATAGATCATGAGGTTCTTTTGCCTTCATCAGCAAGCACTGTCTTCCGCTATTCATGTATACCTTCAACGCTTCGCGGGCATAAGACCCAAAGGGGATATAGCGCTGCTTCTTGCCTTTACCGTGAACAAGCACAGTGTCCATAAATAAATCAACGTCGTTAATAGTTATGGAACAGCATTCACTGACCCTCATTCCGGTGGCATAGAGCAGCTCTAACAGCGCTTGATCCCTCATTCCGGCCGGCTGGCTTATATCTGAAACTTCAAACAGCTCCTCAAGCTCTTTTTGATATAGAAACTTCGGTATCCGTTTCTCCTGTTTTGGCAGATGAACAAGCTGAAACGGATTTTCTTCAATAAGCTTTTCCCGCATCAGAAACTTATAAAAGCTTCTTAATGCAGATATCTTTTTGCTTATTGTTCTTCTCGATAAACCTTTTTCATAGGCTTCTGTCAAAAAAATCCTAGTATCTTGATATGCAGCTTCTTCAAATCCATTTATACCTTGAACGCGCAGGAAAGTCTCGAATTCTTCAATTGAATCCACATAATTCACAATAGTATATTGTGAATAATTTTTTTCAATTTGTAAATATTCAACGAATAACTTTACGAAATTCTTAACATTCTCCATGCCTAAAACCTCCCTAGGAAGGGCTTTTAAATGGTATCACAAATCGCGCTCAGGTTGCAATCAATACCTATATTGTTTTCGAAATTGTTTGAATTGTTTCAATCGCACGGTTCGCGTATTGTTCATTTCGTTCTTTTTTATTTTTAATTTTAACTGGCAATTCTTTTAAAAGCCCAAAGTTTGCATTCATCGGCTGGAAGTTCTTCTGGTTTGTTGTTGTAATATAATGTGCCATACTGCCAATTGCTGTTTCCTGAGGGAAAATAACAAGCTCTTCTCCCAATACAAGCTTCGCCGCATTAATGCCTGCTACAAGTCCTGAGGCAGCTGATTCCACATATCCTTCTACTCCCGTCATTTGGCCTGCAAAGAACAGGTCACTGCGGTTTTTAAATTGATAAGTCGGCTTTAACAGGCTTGGAGAGTTAATAAATGTGTTTCT
This sequence comes from Bacillus sp. FSL L8-0358, assembly GCF_038593095.1. Lineage (NCBI taxonomy): Bacteria > Bacillati > Bacillota > Bacilli > Caryophanales > Bacillaceae > Bacillus > Bacillus sp. FSL L8-0358. The sequence continues at coordinate 1,677,826 of NZ_CP151962.1, read as the reverse complement.
GTGCATCACGCCATATCTGACGATTTCTACATTTTCAAGTCCTGGAATCAACTTGAGAACTTCCTTTTGGTCTCCCCATTTTAAATGAGTCTGGAATCCTACAATATTATAAAGTGTTCCCGCAGCATCATCCTGTCTGAGCTGAACGACGGCATAAGGGCGTTTTCCTGTAACAGGATGCTCTAGACCAACCGGTTTCATCGGACCGAAAAGCATTGTTTTCTTACCCCGTTTTGCCATGACTTCAATCGGCATGCAGCCTTCAAAGAAAATCTCTTTTTCAAATTCTTTTAACGGCACTGTTTCTGCTGATGTTAATGCTTCATGAAAACGGTCAAACTCTTCTTCTGTCATCGGGCAGTTCAAATATGCTGCTTCACCTTTATCATAACGGGATTTCAGGTACACTTTATCCATATCAAGGCTGTCTTTTTCTACAATTGGCGCCGCTGCGTCATAAAAATATAAATAGTCCTCTCCAGTCAGCTCCTTCAGCTGGGCGGACAGCGATTCAGATGTTAACGGACCCGTTGCGATGATAGTAGGGCCTTCAGGAATTTCAGTCACTTCTTCATTAATAACGGTTACGTTTGGATGATTTTTCACCCGATTTGTCACACTTGCGGCAAATTCATGACGGTCTACTGCAAGAGCGCCCCCGGCAGGCACCGAACATTCGTCAGCCGCAGCGATAATGGCTGAATCAAGCGCACGCATTTCCTCCTTTAATACACCGACAGCGTTAGCAAGTGTATTAGAGCGAAGAGAATTGCTGCAGACAAGCTCTGCAAATTTATCTGTATGGTGCGCAGGCGTTTGTTTAACTGGCCGCATTTCATACAATTTGACTTGAATCCCCCGTTTGGCAAGCTGCCATGCCGCTTCACTTCCTGCGAGTCCGGCTCCGATTACATTCACTGTTTGTTGGTTCATCTTTCACATCTCCTAGTTTATTATTCAAGGCCTTCTTTTAACACACAAAGAAGGTGAGCAAGACCCTGCTCACCGCTACTTCTGTGGTTCTTCCTTATAATCGCATTCCACGCATTGGACTTGTATGCCTTTTTTGAGTTTTTTCTCGACGAGCATTTTTCCGCATTTAGGGCATTTTCGTTCAATTGGTTTGTCCCATGATACGAATTCACAGTCCGGATAACGGTCACAGCCGTAAAACACCCGTTTCTTTTTCGATTTTCGCTCAACAATGTTTCCTTCTCCGCAGCTCGGGCACTTCACACCGATTTGTTTCACAATCGGTTTTGTGTTCCGGCAGTCAGGGAAGTTGGAGCAAGCTAAGAATTTACCGTACCGTCCCATTTTATATACCATTGGAGAACTGCACAATTCACAATCCTCTCCAGCATACTCTGGTTCAATCTCAACTTCCTTCATTTCCGATTCGGCTTTTTTGACCCGTTTTTCAAAATCGGTGTAGAAATTATCGATAATCTTGACCCATTCGGTATTTCCTTCTTCAACATGATCAAGATCTCTCTCCATTTTAGCTGTAAACTCAACGTTAATGATCTCAGGGAAAAACTCCATGATCAAGTCAAGAACGATCTGACCTAATTCGGTCGGAACGAAACGTTTATTATCCAATGCCACGTAGCCGCGCCGCTGAATAGTATCAAGTGTCGGAGCATATGTGGATGGACGGCCGATACCGCGTTCTTCAAGGGTTTTAACGAGCCGGGCCTCAGTATATCGCGGAGGCGGCTGGGTAAAATGCTGCTCAGGTTCTATATCTTTTGATAATACCGTGTCGCCTTCTTGTAAGTCAGGCAGCATCCGGTCTTTTTCTTCCATTTGATCGTCTTTTCCTTCAACATACACCTTCATAAACCCGGAAAACTTGACTTTACTTCCATTTGCACGAAATGTCAAACCGTTGTTTGTCAGGTCGACACTCATTGTATCGAGAACAGCCGGTGCCATTTGGCTGGCAACAAAACGCTCCCAAATTAATTTATACAGTCTCATTTGGTCTCTGCCGAGGACTGCTTTTAATTCACTTGGTTTTCTAAGAACTGATGTCGGCCGAATTGCTTCGTGGGCATCCTGGGCATTTTCATTCTTTTTCGCAGGCTTCCGTTTTCCGCCTAGGAACTCTTTTCCATAAGTCTGATCAATAAATGCAGCTGCTTCATCAACAGCCGTATTTGAAATACGGGTTGAATCCGTTCTCATATACGTGATCAGACCAACCGTTCCTTCTCTTCCTAAATCAATTCCTTCATATAATTGCTGTGCAATCATCATCGTTTTCTTCGCTCTGAAATTGAGCTTGCGAGCCGCTTCCTGCTGCAGGGTAGAAGTGGTAAAAGGCAAAGCAGGATTACGTTTGCGTTCCTTTTTGGTTACTTTTTCAACTGTATATTGATTCCCTTTGAGCTGAGAAAGAATCTCTTTTACATCGGCTTCACTATTTAAAGGAAGTTTTTTGCCGTTTTTCCCGAAAAAGCTCGCTTCAAAGGTTTCTTGACCTTTTAAGAACGTACCGTCAATTGTCCAATATTCCTCAGGCTTAAAGTCGTTAATCTCTTTTTCACGGTCAATAATCAAACGGAGGGCAACGGATTGCACGCGTCCTGCGCTAAGCCCTTTTTTGACTTTTTTCCATAAGATTGGACTGATTTTATATCCGACAAGTCTGTCTAAAATACGTCTCGCTTGCTGTGCATCCACTAAATCCATATTGATCATGCGGGGATGCTTAAACGATTCCTTAATAGCGTCTTTTGTAATTTCGTTAAACACCACACGGCAGTCTGAGTTGAGATCTAAATCAAGACTGTGTGCCAAATGCCATGCAATCGCTTCCCCTTCTCTGTCGGGGTCGGCTGCGAGATACACTTTTTTGGCTTTTTTCGCAGCCGTTTTCAGCTCTTTTAATACCGGGCCTTTACCTCGAATGGTAATATATTTCGGTTCAAAATTCTGTTCTATGTCAACTCCCATTTGACTTTTTGGAAGATCCCGGACATGTCCCATTGATGCTTTTACTTTATATTTTTTACCTAAGTAACGTTCAATCGTTTTCGCCTTAGCGGGCGATTCCACGATGACTAGATAATCAGACATTTTCATCCCCCTCAAGAGGTGTTCTCTCTCTTTTCAAGATATTTCAATTTTATTTTTGCAGCTGTCTTTATTTGGCTTTCAACATTTCATTCTTTATCATGAACGTCATTAATTAAATAGAAAACAATATGCAACTTTAAATCCTCACTATTATTAAATATTACAATACCGTTTGTCAAACGATAATTCAAAAGGGTTCCGTATATTGAACGTTTCTCTCAGGAAGTTCCTCGAAAATATCCTCTGCTGACCATATGGCTTTAGCCCCCTGCTGGATCAGTTTTATAGGCCCTCCGGCGTAAGGGTCAAATAATGAACCGGGTACGGCAAATACCTCTCTCCCTTGTTCCAATGCTTGATAGGCAGTAATCAGCGAACCGCTTTTTTCTTTGCCCTGAACGACAATAACGCCTTCACTTATTCCGCTGATAATACGGTTTCTCATAGGGAAATGCCATTTTTGGGGTTTAGTTTCAGGTGGGTGCTCTGACAGCAGGATATGGTGTTTAGCCATGTGATCTGCTAACTGAAGGTTTTCTCGGGGATAAATGTGTTGAAATCCGCCTGCAATGACGCCAATTGTCCGCCCCTTCGCCTTAATACTTGCAGCATGGGACATTCCGTCTATCCCAGACGCCAGTCCGCTGACAATCACCCAACCTTTACGACAGATCTCTTTTGTAAGATGATTGACAACTTGTTTCCCATAAGCTGTTGGATTTCTTGTCCCTACAATTCCAATTTTTCTCCCTTTCGAAAGAAGAGTCATATCACCTTTTGCAAACAGTACGGCGGGGGGATCATAAATGCTTTTAAGCCAGAAAGGATATTGCTTTGAAGAAATAGGGATGGTGTTAATGCCTTGCTCACGATAAGCAGTAAGTACACGCTGGAGCTTTGGATAAAGTTGTTCTATTTCGTTTTTTAATGCAGCTGCTTTTATTTGATCACGAGTAACCGTTTGTAACACGGGTGATGTCAGCGACATAGACGGATCGGCTTTCCACCATTTTAATAGAAGGGATGGGGATAATAATTGATTGATTCTGCAAATCGTTAAGCAGGCAGCGGCCTGATCCAATAGATTGACCTCCTTTTGTTAGAAAAAGCAGGAACAGCCTTGACGGCTGTCCCTTTTTTATTAATGCGTTTTACAAGTTTCGAACAAGTTCTTCTCTTTCAGCACCTTAATTAAGGTTTCACCCATGACAGAAGGTGTCTCTGCAACTTCGATTCCGCATGCATTAAGGGTTTTGATTTTTTCATCAGCTGTCCCTTTTCCACCGGAAATAATGGCGCCTGCATGCCCCATGCGCTTCCCAGGAGGTGCTGTTTTACCGCCGATAAAACCGACTACCGGTTTTGTCATGTTGGCTTTTACCCACTCTGCCGCTTCCTCTTCGGCAGTACCGCCGATTTCGCCAATCATGATGACTGCGTGTGTGTCAGGATCTTCGTTAAACGCTTTTAAAACGTCAATAAAGTTTGTTCCATTTACAGGGTCGCCGCCGATTCCAACAGCTGTAGATTGCCCTACACCCGCTTCTGAGAGCTGGTGCACCGCTTCGTATGTTAATGTTCCTGAACGTGATACAACGCCTACATGACCCTTTTTATGGATGTATCCGGGCATAATGCCGATTTTACATTCTTCAGGCGTAATGACACCAGGACAGTTCGGCCCTATCAGTCTCGTTTTCTTGCCTTCCATGAAGCGTTTGACCTTCACCATATCCAAAACCGGGATATGTTCTGTGATACAAATCACGAGATCAAGCTCCGCATCTACCGCTTCCATAATCGCATCAGCTGCAAACGGTGCGGGCACATATATAACAGACGCGTTAGCGCCGGTCGTTTGAACTGATTCAGCCACTGTATTAAATACAGGAACACCTTCCACTTCTGTTCCGCCTTTTCCAGGTGTTACACCGCCAACGATATTTGTGCCGTATTCGAGCATCTGCTTCGTATGAAATAAAGCGGTAGAACCTGTAATCCCTTGCACAATAACTCTTGTATCTTTATTAATGAAAACACTCATTATTTGGTCCCCTGCCTTTCATTCTTTCTTAAACTAAGGATACGATTTTCTGCGCGCCGTCAGCCATTGATTCCGCAGATGTAATGTTTAATCCTGATTCACTAAGGATTTTCTTCCCTAGATCCACGTTTGTGCCTTCAAGACGGACGACAAGCGGCAATGTCAAACCAACTTGTCTAGTCGCTTCAACAACCCCTTCTGCGATGACATCACATTTCATAATGCCGCCGAAAATGTTGACAAAAATCCCTTTAACGTTTTGATCAGAAAGAATGATTTTAAATGCTTCCGTGACTTTTTCCGCGGTTGCACCGCCGCCCACATCAAGGAAGTTGGCCGGTTCTCCTCCATAATGCTTGATAATATCCATCGTGGACATTGCAAGTCCCGCGCCGTTTACCATACAGCCGATATTTCCATCAAGGGAAATGTAGCTTAGATCATATTTGGACGCTTCAATTTCTTTCGGATCTTCTTCATCCAAATCTCTGTATTCCATAATGTCCTTTTGTCGGTACAACGCATTGCTGTCAAAATTCAATTTTGCATCAAGCGCCATCACATTTCCGTCGCCGGTCACAACAAGCGGATTGATTTCGGCGATTGAGCAGTCTTTCTCAACAAACGCTTTATATAGTCCAAGCATAAATTTAGCAGCTTTTCCCACGAGCTCTTTTGGAATATTAATAGCGAATGCAATTTCTCTGGCTTGATAGCCTTGAAGGCCAACAGCCGGATCAATGACAGCTTTTTTGATTTTTTCCGGTGTTTTCTCCGCAACCTCTTCAATTTCCGTTCCGCCTTCTTCAGAAGCCATCAAAACGATTCTTGAAGTGGCGCGGTCAAGCACAAGACCCACGTAATATTCTTTTTTAATATCGCAGCCTTCTTCAATAAGTAAGCGTTTTATTACTTGTCCGTCCGGACCCGTCTGATGTGTAACTAGGGTCTTCCCTAATAGTTCTTCGGCATACGCTTTTACTTCATCTAATGATTTTGCTATTTTTACCCCACCAGCTTTGCCTCGACCGCCAGCATGAATTTGAGCCTTTACGACATAAACCGAGCTGGATAAGCTCTTTGCACTCTCAACTGCTTCTTCTGCTGTAAAAGCCACTTTACCTTCAGGAACAGATACCCCATATTTTCTGAGGACTTCTTTTCCCTGGTACTCATGGATATTCATTTCCCATCCTCCTAACTTATGTAACAAAACTAAAATAGACTGCGCTTTCATTCTATAATAATACTGGAAGAATTGTCTACAGTTCGATGCAAAATCTTTTAATCCTTCTAAACATTCAAACTTTTACTTTATTAAAAACATAAATTTCAAAGGAGGGTGGGGAATATTTTAGCTATTTTTTGTTTTTTACGCTTTCGTCCAATTTGTAAATGAATGAAAAAATCTCGGCTACCGTTTCATAAAGAGCTTCAGGAATTTGATCATCTACCGTCAAATGGCGCATTAATTCGACAAGGGTCCGATCTTCTTGAATCGGGACCCCGACTTTTTTCGCTTCTTTGATAATGTTGTCAGCTACATGGCCCTTCCCTGTGGCAATCACTCTCGGCGCCTTGTCTTTTTGTTCGTCATAATGGAGAGCAACAGCTTTTCTGATCGGTGTCTGCTCTTTCATATTTTCACATCCACTTCCTGATCACTGATACTTGTTATATATTGATCGATTGAAGCCTTTTCTTCGGTGTGAACCCTTTTTTTAGCGTTTACCCCTGAAAGGCTGTACCCCATTTCCTTTAGCCCCTGTTTAAGCGCGGGCACCATCGGATCGATCGCAGCCTGCAGCTCGAAATCAGTCTCTATTGTAATCGTCATGACTTTTTGCTGTACCAAGCAATCAACGACGGTTTCTTTTAGTGTATCAAGCTGCAGCAAAAACAAAAGGCGGCAATGGGAAGGATCAAGCTTTCCATCTGCTTCCTTCTTTCCTTTAAACAGAACAGTCATGTCCTGAACCCCTGACTTCGAAAACATCGGAAATGACATTACAATTTGGCTGTATGACGGATGGTCCTGCTGTATGAAAAGCTGGCCATTTAATTTATGAAAAAGCTGATCGGCTTCTTGTTTGACTGGTTCGGCTACCTCATGCGATGCTCTTAAAGCAGAAAGAGCCAGCTTGATGGATTGCATTTCGCCAGATGTGACTGCGCTTCCTTGTTCAAACGCTTTAATGAACGCAACCTCGTCCCTTGCGCCGATTGCCGTTTTCACTTTGGATAAGAAAGAAAGAACATCTGCCTTATCCGCCAAATGGGGTGCTGTCTGCTGAACAGCCTTTAAAAAGACTTCGGCTTCCTGGTCTGTGACTTGTGCCGCCTGTAAAACAGCTGAAGCTGCAAGTGACTTACTATCACCCGATGAAGCAGCCGCTTTAATCCAATTTGCTGCCTCTTTCACAATTTGGAGACTGTTTTTTTCAGCAGATTCCGTCAGCTTCACCAGCAGCTGGCGGGCTTCTTTAATTGGAATGTCTGCTGCTGTTTTAACAGGCTCTTCTTGTATGCTTCTCTGTTCTGCTGTGTGATTTGCAATCGGCAGGCTGGCTTTTCCGGGGGAGCCAGCTGGTGTGCTAAGCTCCCTGCTTCCAGCTGTATTCGCCGGAGAAGGTGCTTTCGTATTGTCGGTTAAAGAAATAAGCTTATCAATCAGCCGTTCTGCATGGACATCGATTTCACTATTTAAAAGCACCGTAACTGCTTCCTTTAGCTTTGATATCATTTGGCTCTGCTGAGGGTTTTGGTCGATTGCCCGAAGCAGCTGGGATACGTGTTGATGCAACGGAACAGGCGATTTCACAGCATGAACACCATTCAAAATCTCGGAGTGAATGGGAAGATCACGCTTTAAAGCGAAGAGAACCGTTTCAACTGCTTTTTTTGTGTCTTGCGAAGGCAGCGTGTCCATCCAGCGGACAGCTGTTTTGATATCATTTTCTGTTACGGGTGTTTTGCTTTTCAGCATCGCTCCTGTCATCATGAGAGCTGCGTTTGACGTCTTCACTGACATGGCATTTAAAAGTTTGCCAGCTGCATCCTGAATGGTTTTAGGATTTTGATCAAAGCTTTGAACGACCTGAAGACGGCCTGTTTGTTCTGCCGTTTTTTTTTCGTAGGAAAACCAATAGTATGCCTGAGGACGAAGCTGGGTTTCAAGTTTTCCCTGAACAGTTTGATTGCCGACTTGGATCAGGGCATGCTGATCTCCTAGTAAACGAAGCACTTTTCCTAAGAGGAGACGCTTCTCCCCGTTTAGCGCTTCGTTTACTTTTGATGTTTCCTGCGGGACGGCTGTACGCCCGAAAAGGTGCTGCAGCGCCTTTTGCACATCATTTCGTATGTTCATTTTAAAAAGGTGCCTCCTTGTCCATGGTGATTTATCTGAAAGATTGAACAGGAGCGAAAGTTTTGCGGTGCAATTCAGTTGGGCCGTATGCAGCAAGAGCTTCCAAATGTTCTTTTGTCCCATAGCCTTTATTTTTTTCAAAGCCGTACATGGGATACGTTTCGGCATAAGCGCTCATCATTCGGTCCCTCGTCACTTTTGCGATACACGCACCTGCCGCAATAGACACGCTTTTGGCATCTCCTTTTATAATTGACGCCTGAGCCGTGTCGAGCGGAAGTGTCATTGCGTCAACAAGCAAATAATCAGGTGTATCCGACAAATCCTGTATCGCTTTCACCATTGCCATTTTTGAAGCTTCATATATATTGATCTCATCAATCACAGTAGCTTCTACAATTCCTATCCCGACCGCCAGTGCTTCCTTCATAATAAGCTCGTAATATTCCTCGCGTTTTTTCTCTGAAAGCTTTTTGGAGTCTGTCAGCCCAAGTATTTCACATTCCTCTGGAAGGATGACTGCGCTGGCGACAACTGGTCCTGCCAATGGCCCCCGGCCGACCTCGTCAACACCTGCAATCAAGCGAAATCCTTTGTTTCTTGCCAGCCTTTCATAGGAAGTCATATTCACCCATTGTTCTTTCAGCGCTTTTTCTTTCGCTTGCTTTTTAAGCCATTGCTCTACAAGCGTTTGAACGCTTTTTCTCGGGTCGTTTTCGCATTGGGCAATAAATGGGTCTTGTGCATCCTTCACTTCCTGCAAACGGTCTTTAATGTCCTTTACGGTTAATGTATTCACTTTCTCTTCTCCCTTACTGTATGTATCGGTTCAGCCAAGAAAAAATAAAGACCCGCATTTCTGCGCGCCTTTACATCGTCGGCTGTTCAAATGACAGCCTGCCGAACTTTTCAGTGCGAATATCGCGAATGATGACTTCAGTCGTCTTATCGTAGTTAATGAGCCCACCGCTCATGAGACAGCCCCGCTTTTCACCTATTGCATCAAACAGCTCGGCAATGTCCTCTGGGATCTCCTCAAGGCCATAACGCTCTTTAAGCCGTTCTGGGTAATGTTCTTCGAGAAAACGAAGACCAAACACGGCCACGTCCTGCAAATTGATAATCGAGTCTTTAATAGCCCCGGTGACTGCCAGTCTCAAACCGACAAGCTCATCCTCAAATTTAGGCCACAAAATTCCCGGTGTATCTAATAGCTCTAATTCTTTCCCAACTTTGACCCACTGTTGAGAAGTCGTAATACCAGGTCTGTCTCCCGTTTTTGCTATGTTTTTCTTTGCAAGCCGGTTGATGAGCGTTGATTTTCCGACGTTTGGAATGCCGATAATCAAAGCGCGAATCGCTCTCGGCTTCACACCTTTCGCACGCATCCGGTCAAATTTTTCTTGGAGGATCTCTTTTGATGCAGGCACAATTTGATTTAACCCTTGTCCATTTACAGAATTAATAGACAGAGAGCGGATCCCCTGCTTCTCAAAGTGCTCTTTCCACTGCTGTGTAACTGCCGCATCTGCTTTGTCAGCCTTGTTTAACAGCATAATTCGCGGCTTGTTTTTTAGAATATCTTCAATCATTGGGTTTCTTGATGACATTGGAATTCTGGCATCTACCAATTCATATACGATATCGATTAATTTTAATTTTTCGGTTACTTCCCTTCTTGCTTTTGCCATATGGCCCGGGAACCATTGAATTGTCATGTGACACGAACACCGCCTTTATCTTCAGTATGCATGATTCATTGTTGTCCTTTATGTATTTTACGATGCCTGTCCGGCATTTTCAAATTCTGTATAAAAAAAGAGCTTGTTACAGGTAACAAGCTCTTTTCGTTCGTTATCATTATCGTCTGATCTCTTTAATACGAGCCGCTTTTCCGCGAAGTTCACGCAGGTAGTAAAGTTTAGCACGGCGTACTTTACCGTAACGTACAACTTCGATTTTCGCGATTTTTGGTGTGTGTACTGGGAAAGTACGTTCAACGCCAACACCGTAAGAAATCTTACGAACTGTGAACGTTTCGCTGATTCCACCACCACGACGCTTAATCACAACACCTTCAAAGATCTGGATACGCTCACGGTTACCCTCAACAACTTTAACGTGTACACGTAAAGTGTCACCAGGACGGAACGCAGGAAGATCAGTACGAAGCTGTTCTTTTGTGATATCTTCAATTAGTTTTTGCATCGTTTTCAACTCCTTCCAACAGATGCTCTTGGCCACAAAAACCGGCACAGCGGAACATCGTTTTCAAGCTTGCAGCGGATAAGCCCGCTTAAGCCACAAGTAGTATCTTATCACAATTTCATAGCCTATGCAATAAAATCTATTCTTTTTCCCATTCAGAAATCCACTTTCTTTGCTGCTCTGTAAGCGGGTAGTCTTTCAACAGATCCGGACGTCTTAGGTAGGTCCTTCTGATCGATTCTTTATTTCGCCATTCTTCAATTTTTGCATGGTTTCCTGACAAGAGTGTTTCAGGCACTTTTAAACCTTTGTAATCTGCCGGTCTTGTATAATGCGGGTGCTCTAAAAGTCCGGTGCTGAAGGAATCCTCAATATGGGAAGCCTCTTTACCCAGTACACCCGGAAGCAGTCTGACTACACTGTCTGCGATCATCATTGCAGGGAGCTCACCGCCCGTCAGAACAAAGTCGCCAATTGATATTTCATCCGTTACCAAGTGCTCGCGAATGCGTTCATCATAGCCTTCATAGTGGCCGCAAATGAACAGCAAATGTTCTTCCTTTGCTAATTGTTCGGCTTTTTTTTGAGTAAAGCGCTCACCTTGCGGGCATACGAGGATAATACGCGGAGCAGCGGCTGCCTTTGATGTCAGGTCCTCGACCGCGTCAAAAACAGGCTGAGGCTTGAGAACCATGCCTGCCCCGCCGCCATAAGGATAATCATCAACAGTATTGTGCTTGTTATCAGAGTACTCTCGGAAATTTACGACTTGAAACTGCACCGCATCTTTTTCCTGGGCTTTTTGAAGAATTGATGAGCCGAGCACGCCTTCAAACATTTCGGGAAACAGCGTCAAAAAGTCGATTTTCATTCGTCTATTAACCCTTCCATGAGTTCAATCTCAATTTTCTTTTCCCTGACATCGATATGTTTGACCACTGATTCAATGTAAGGAATGAGTGCGTCTTTTTTTCCTTTTCTTCCGATGACCCAAACATCATTGGCTCCAGGCGTCAAAATTTCTTTGACCTTTCCGATGAGTTCGCCTTCTTCAGTAAATACTTCACACCCAATAATTTCGTGGAAATAAAATTCACCCTCATTCAGCTCTCCTAATTCTTCTTCAGGAACTTTAATGATTGCGTTTTTCAGCTCTTCTACTTCATTTAGGTTTTGTCTTTCTTTAAACTGCAGGAGATGAAATTGCTTATGCAGTCTATGTGTGTTTACCGTTACCTCCACTGGTTCGTTACGGCCGTCCATAAACAAATACAGCGTGTTTCCCGGCTTGTATCGTTCTTCGGCAAAATCTGTTTTTGAAATCACCCGCACTTCGCCTTTGATTCCGTGGGTATTTACGATTTTGCCTACATTAAACCATCGCTTTGTCATATGATCACCTCTGGCGAATTTCAATTACTTTTCCGTCTTTTATGACGATGGTGTTCGCTGCTGTTTTCTCATGCCAGTCATCCCCGGCTTCAATCGTCAGCAGCGCATCGACTTCCTTTTCTTTCAACTCACTGCCAAGCGGCAATGTATGTACTTGAGCAATTTGAAAATCAATGATTTTTATATCATCTTTTCGCTTTCCTATTGCCTTTTTAAATTGTTCAATCATATCAGGGTTTTGCTGTTCTTTCTCATGTTTTCTAAGCTGAAAATAGAGCTGGCTGCATTCTCGTTCAAGCATTTGTTTCTTCTCGGCAAAAGAAGCTAAAAGCTTTTCTTTACTGCGCTCGGTTAAGACTTGCATAACGGCTACACGGTGAATAATTTGCATCGCACCAAGCTCCCCGCTTTTAAAACTTTTACTCGCCCAGGCTTTTCTAGTTTGCCTAAGCTTCTATCAGTTTACCCTTTTTTTGCGTGTAAAAAAAGGGGAGGTGCCGGCCCTCTCCCTTTTAGTCAAATATTTCAAATTGAACTTTCTTAGAAGACTGTGCGCCAGCTGCAAATACAGCTGTTCGAATCGCTTTTGCAGTCCGGCCTTGCTTTCCGATAACTTTACCGGTATCTGACTTATGGACAGATAAGCGCAGCGCAATCTTTTGATCGGTTTCTTCTCTTATGACGCGAATGTCATCTGGATGATCAACAAGCGGCGTCACAATGTGGACAATCAAATCTTCCAAGTGTTGATCAGTCATTACTTGCCTTGTTTAGCGTTGTGGAATTTTTCCATGATTCCTTGACTAGAGAACAAGTTGCGAACTGTATCAGATGGTTTCGCTCCAGTTTGAAGCCATTTAAGAGCAAGCTCTTCGTCAATTTTTACTTCCGCTGGTTTTGCAACCGGGTTGTAAGTTCCGACTGTTTCGATGAAACGGCCGTCACGTGGTGAACGAGAATCTGCTACAACAATACGATAGAAAGGAGATTTTTTTGCTCCCATACGTTTTAAACGAATTTTTACTGCCATTTTACTAGCACCTCCGAAAATATTTCAACAAGATAGTATATTAACAATGATAAAAGTGTTTGTAAAGTGTTTTTTCTTAACAACGGTTTTATCATGTATAACCGATTACATAAAAGGTAGCTTAAACCCTTTTTTCTTGCCTTTTGACATGTTTGTCATCTGCTTCATCATTTTTTTCATTTCATCAAACTGCTTAAGCAGACGGTTGACTTCCTGTACGGATGTCCCGCTTCCTTTTGCAATCCGCTTCCGCCGGCTGGCATTGATAATATCCGGCTGTTCTTTTTCAAGAACAGTCATTGATTTGATGATTGCTTCCACATGATTCAGCTGTTTTTCATCAACTTGGATGTTTTTCAGGCCTTTCATTTTACCTGCACCCGGCATCATTTGCAGAAGCTCATCAAGCGGCCCCATGTTTCTGACTTGCCCGAGCTGCTCCAGAAAATCGTCCAATGTGAAGCTCATCGTTCTCATTTTTTGTTCCAGCTCTTTGGCTTTGTCTTCATCAACGCTGGCCTGTGCTTTTTCAATCAATGTCAGCACGTCGCCCATGCCGAGAATCCTTGATGCCATGCGTTCAGGATGGAACGGCTCTAACGCATCAAGCTTTTCGCCCAAACCTGCGAACTTAATTGGCGTGTTTGTGACAGCGCGAATAGAAAGCGCAGCCCCGCCGCGTGTGTCTCCATCCAGCTTAGTTAACACAACACCGGTTAAACCGAGCTGTTCATTAAAGCTTTTGGCAACATTCACAGCGTCCTGACCGGTCATTGAATCGACAACCAGGAAAATTTCTTCCGGATTCGCGATTTCTTTGACGTTGGTCAGTTCATCCATCAGTTCATGGTCGATATGCAAGCGGCCTGCCGTATCCAAAATGACATAGTCATAATGTTCTTCCTTGGCTTTCTCAATAGCCTGTTTAGCTATTTCTACAGGACTGACCTGATCGCCAAGAGAGAAAACAGGCATATCAAGCTGTTTGCCGAGTGTTTCCAGCTGCTTAATTGCGGCTGGGCGGTAAATATCGGCAGCAACCAGCATCGGTTTGCGATTATGCTTTTTGCGCAGCAGATTCGCAAGCTTACCGCTTGTTGTCGTTTTACCGGCACCTTGGAGACCGACCATCATAATAACAGTCGGCGGCCTTTTTGCGACGGCGATTTTGCTCTCTTCGCCGCCCATCAGCTCAGTCAGTTCCTCTTTAACAACTTTAATGACCTGCTGGCCGGGCGTCAGACTTTTCATGACGTCTTGGCCTACAGCGCGTTCACTTACTTTTTTGACAAAATCTTTGACTACTTTAAAGTTAACGTCAGCCTCAAGCAGCGCAAGACGAACCTCACGCATCATATCTTTTACATCTTGTTCGCTGACTTTCCCTTTTCCGCGGATTTTAGAAATCGTCTGCTGCAGTCGGTCGGCTAATCCTTCAAATGCCATAGTTTGCCGCCTCCTAATCTAATTTCTCAAGCGCTTCAATCAGAGCTGTAATTTCTTCCTCTTCTTTTGAACCGGAAGCAAGCTCCTTCAGCTTATTAAACATCTCTTTACGCTCCTGAAACTTTTTCAAAAGGAGCAGCTTTTCTTCATATTGTTCAAGCATCGCTTCTGTTCGTTTGATGTTATCATAAACAGCTTGTCTTGAAACCTCATATTCTTCGGCTATTTCGCCTAGGGAGAAATCGTCCAAATAATAAAGCGACATATAGCTCTTCTGTTTTGACGTCAACAACGACTGATAAAAATCAAACAGATAATTCATTCTCGTTGTCTTTTCGAGTGACATTTGAGCTCTCCCCTTTGTTAAGTCAAATCCCTTTACGATAACTTAGTTTACACGGTTTTATTGACACTGTCAAGTTTTTATCTTGTCAAAGCGGCGATTAACTTTTTCCAAAATACGCTAAATATCATCCAATTTATTCTGATATTGTATATGAACCCTATTTTAAGGAGGATTTTCATGAAAAAAATCGGTTTATTGTTTATGTTATGTCTGGCAGCCCTGTTTACAATAGGTTTCCCGGCACAGCAAGCAGACGCTGCTGAGGCACCTTATAAGGCCTCAATCACAAATATCAGCACAGATGGAGGGGTATACGGTAAAATCAATTACAAGGTCAATATTGGCGAGTCAAGTACAATATTACAGTAAGCGGCAAATTACTCGACCAAAACGGACAGCCAGTGCCAAACGCGCCCGTAAGATTTGAAGCGGACACGAAGGTCGGAAACACAACACAAACTGCTTCAGGAACAACTGATGCAAACGGAACATTTGAGGTTCCAATGTATTTGGGGCCAGCTGCTGGGTATTACACGTATTACACATCTGTTTCTGTTCATTACTATGACATCATCCCATTCAGAGTTTTTTCAGGTGAATCAAGACTGGTATCCACTGATAACAGCCTTTATCATTTCGCCTATCAAGTAAGAAGATAAAAAAGAAAAGGCCCCAAGATGTAGGGGCCTTTTTCTTAATCGTCGGCTTTTTCCACTAAATCTGAAAAGAGTCCGTACACATAGGATTCTGGATCAAATTCCTGAAGATCATCAACTTTTTCTCCTAAACCGACTAGTTTAACCGGGATGTGAAGCTCGTTGCGAATCGCAAGGACGATACCGCCCTTTGCCGTACCGTCAAGCTTCGTTAAAGCAATGCCGGTAACATTTGTTGCTTTAGAGAACTCTTTTGCCTGAGCCATTGCATTTTGGCCGGTCGTGGCATCAAGGGCAAGCAGCACCTCATGCGGAGCTTCAGGAACTTCTCTTTCGATAACACGTTTTACTTTTTCAAGCTCTTTCATGAGATTTACTTTGTTTTGGAGACGACCTGCCGTATCACAAATTAATATATCGGCATTTCTTGCTTTCGCAGCATGAACAGCATCGTAGATGACAGCCGCCGGATCGCTTCCTGCCGTCTGCTTAATGACAGGCACTCCTGTACGCTCTCCCCATACTTCCAGCTGTTCAATGGCTCCCGCTCTAAAAGTGTCTCCGGCGGCAAGTACGACAGATTTTCCTTCTTGTTTCATTTTATGAGCAAGCTTTCCGATCGTTGTTGTTTTCCCGACGCCGTTTACACCTACCAGAAGGATTACGTTTAAACGCCCATCTTGGATGTTCAGTTCTGAAATTTGCTCATCTCCGCTGTTATAAATCTCGACCAGTTTCTCAGAAATCACTGACTGGACTTCCTTTGGATCTTGAATATTTCTGCGTTTGACTTCTTTTTTCAGCTCATCTATTAATTCCATAACGGTTGTAAAACCGACATCCGCGCTGATAAGAACCTCTTCAAGCTCTTCAAAGAAATCCTCATCCACTTTACGGTAACGGGATACAAGATCATTCACTTTGTTTTGAAAGGAGTTTCTTGTTTTTTCAAGGCCATCCTTAAACTTTTCAGATACGGAATCTGTCTGTTTTGTGATTTTCTCTTTTAATTTTTTTAAAAAGCTCATCTTTTAACCTCTTTCCTCGTTACTGAACGAATTCTTTTGTTTCTTCCAGCTTAACGGAGATTACCTTGGAAACACCGGATTCCTGCATGGTTACGCCATAAAGCACATCCGCTTCCTCCATCGTTCCTTTTCTGTGGGTAATCACAATAAACTGGGTATCACTGCTGTATTTTTTTAAATACTGCGCAAACCGGAACACATTCGCTTCGTCGAGCGCAGCCTCTACTTCGTCAAGGACGCAAAACGGCACTGGACGAACCTTTAGGATTGAGAATAAGAGCGCTATAGCAGTAAGCGCACGCTCTCCGCCTGACAGGAGGTTTAAGTTTTGCAGCTTTTTCCCCGGCGGCTGAGCGATAATCTCGACTCCTGAATGAAGCAGATCGTTAGGATCGGTGAGCCTCAGTTCAGCTCGCCCTCCGCCGAATAAGGAGCGGAAAACTTGATCAAAGTGTGAGCGGATTTGGACGAATGTGTCGTTAAAGCGCTTCGTCATTTCTTCATCCATTTCTTCAATCACTTGGAACAAGGTATTTTTCGCTTCTGTTAAATCTTCTTTTTGTTCCGACAGAAACTTGTACCGTTCGTTGACCCTCTCAAACTCATCTATGCTTCCGAGGTTCACGGTACCCAGCTCTTCAATTGCGAGTTTAATCAGCTTCACGCGCTTTCTGGCTTCCTCTGGATCAGTTTCAAGCTGATATTTCTCTTTTGCCCCCTCAAAGGACAAGCTGTATTCCTCCCGTAAGTATTGGAGTAAATTATCAAGCTCGACTTCCATCCGTCCGAGTTTGACTTCTTCGTCTTTTAAGAGCGTTGTTTTTTGTTTATACAGGCGTTTCATTTCTTTCAGCTCACGCTCATACGTATCAAGCCCATGCTGAAGCTTGATGCGCTGATCGCGCCTTAATGCAATCAGTTCGATCGTTTTCGTTTTGTCATTCAATTTATGTTTTGCTGCTTCTTCCAGCTTTTCTTCGCCGCTGGTGCTAGATGACATCTCTGACGTTAAGAAGCTTAAGTCTTCTTTTGCTTCTTTTAACGCAATCTCTGTTTCAGTGAGCTCTTTCTTTAATCTGGCAAGGTTGTCCTCTTCCCCCTTGCATGCCTGCTCTTTTTTGGCCGCAGCGATCTTCAGCTCAGTCAGCTCGTTGGAGAGAGACTCTTTCGTTGAGGATTGCGTTTGTTTTTGTTTTGTCAGTTTGTCTATGTCCTCTTCAAGCTGTTTCATCTTTTCAGAAACGGCAGAGAGCTCTTCTTCAAGCTTGCGTTTGCGCGCTTTTTTCTCTTCATCGCTTTCTGACAGAGCAGATTTTTCTTGGTCATAGAGCTCTAAATGGGTATTGATATTTTTCTCGGCAACTTGAAGTTCGTACAGCTGGCCTTTCACATCCTGCTGCTTTAACCTTAAGCCTTCCCCGGTTTCTCTTAAGTCAGCCAGTTTTTTCTCCATATCCTGAATGGATTGCTTAAGGGTTTTGACCTCTTGTTCAAGCAGTGCTGTTTTCTCTTCCATTTCAGCGAGCCGTTTCGTCACATCTTCTAGCTCCCGGCTTCTTCCAAGGAGGGAGTTATTTTTCTTTTTAACCGCGCCGCCCGTCATTGAACCACCGGGGTTCACAACATCTCCCTCAAGGGTTACGATGCGGTACCGGTGCCCGAGAAGCTTCGCAAGCTCGTTTGCACCCTTTAAGTCCTCTGTGATCAGAACGGTTCCAAGAAGATTCTGGATGACGCTTCGATACGCAGAATCAAATGTGACAAGTTCACTGGCAACCCCGAGAAATGATGAATGCCGGGCGGCTGTTTCCACGTCACGGCTTTGAAGCTGGCGGTCTCTAATAACAGAAAGAGGCAGAAACGTCGCCCGGCCGAAGGAATTCTGCTTTAAATATTGAATCGCTTTTCGGGCAGATTGTTCATCGTCGGTCACGACATGCTGAGCAGAAGCGCCGAGCGCTATTTCAATGGCCGTTTCATACTTCTGTTCTGTAGAAATCAGCTCAAGAACCGCTCCGCGAATTCCACCAAGGCGCTTTTTCGCTTTCAGCACTTCTTTAACACCTTGATAAAAGCCGGAGAAATCTCCCTGCATCGTCTCAAGCATGTCCTTTTTTGATCTCGCTTGCTGAACGTATTGGTATGCCTGATACAGAGCGGATTCATTTTTTTCGTATTGGCGCTTTTTCTGCTCATATTTTGTCTGCATATCACGATATGCACCGACTTGACTGTGAATCTCCTGCTCAATTCGAGCAAATTCCGTTTCACATGCGGCTTTACGCGCAGAAATATCACGCCGTTCCTGCAGGTGCTTTTCATTGTTGTCCGCAAGTCTTTGCAATGTGACAGCGGATTGAGACATCTGGTCATCAAGAAGCTGGAGTTCGTTGCGTATCGAAGCCTGGCTGTTTAACAGCTCAAAATAATCACTTTTCAGCTGCTCGATTTTCTCTTCGACATTTTCATTGTGAAGACTGAGAGCCTGCTGTTTTTCTTTTACTTGCGCCCTTAACTGCTTCACCTCAGCCTGAAGCGTTTCGAAGACAGCTTCCTGCTTCGATAGCTCTTCTTTCAGAGCCGTTTCTTTTTGCTGGAACTGAACGATAGCTTCTTCAAGCTGTTCTTGGTTTTGTACAGCGTTTTTCTTTCGTTCTTTCAGGACTTCTTTACGGCCTTCAAGCTTTTCCAGCTCTTCACTAGTTACCAGTAAAACTTGCTGGAGCTCATCTACTGACTCATCAAGCGCTTGTATTTTGTCCCTTGTATCCTCAATCTTTGCTTCTTTCGCAGAAATAGCAGACGATTCAGCAAGCTCTTCTTCTTTTGCCATCTGCACTTTCTCTTTAAGAGTCGACCATTTACCATGCAGCTCTTCGATATCATAGGCAGTCAGCGCAATTTCAACATGCTCCAGCTCTTTCTTTTTCTCAAGGTAGTCTTTCGCTATTGAAGCTTGAATTTTAAGAGGTTCAACCTGTCCTTCAAGCTCATGTAATATATCTTCTACCCGATTTAGATTATCCTGTGTCTCAAACAGTTTATTTTCTGCTTTTTTCTTTCTCGTTTTATATTTAAGCACCCCGGCCGCTTCTTCAAAGATACTGCGGCGATCCTCCGCTTTGCTGCTCAGGATCTCTTCCACTTTCCCTTGGCTGATAATAGAAAATGCTTCTTTACCAAGGCCAGAGTCCATAAATAAATCAATAATATCTTTTAACCGACATGGCTGATTGTTAATCAGAAACTCACTCTCACCTGATCTGTACACACGTCTTGTGACACTCACCTCGTGGAAGTCAATTGGCAAGAAATGATCATCATTATCAAGAGTAAGCGTAACTTCAGCTAGATTTAATCGCTTTCTTGAATCACTCCCGGCAAAAATAATGTCCTCCATTTTTCCGCCGCGAAGAGAGCGTGCCGATTGTTCGCCGAGAACCCAGCGAATGGCATCCGTGATGTTGCTTTTTCCGCTTCCGTTCGGCCCGACAACCGCTGTCACGCCTTTAACGAAGTCTACGGAAATCCGTTCTGCAAATGATTTAAATCCTATAACGTCTAAACGTTTGAGGAACATAGCGATCCTCCTTATGTAATAAGTATTTCAATTCTATCATAAACATTGGTGAAATAAGACGGCATACATACTGAAATCCCCCTGAGTCATAAGGGGGATTTTATTGTTTCGTATGGTGTTTTTGCAATTTAGCTAAAGCTTCCTGAGCAGCGTGCTGTTCGGCTTCTTTCTTTGAACGGCCGTTTCCGACTCCGAGTGGTTCACCTTTTAGAGATACGATGGCTTCAAATTCACGGTTGTGCGCAGGTCCTTTTTCGTTGGAGATTTTATACTCCAGAGAGCCTTTGCCGTCCCGCTGCACGTATTCCTGCAGCTGGCTTTTGAAATCCATCACATGAGAAAAAGCACCATCGTTAATTTTAGGGAACACATAAACTTTTAAGAAACTTTCGACCGGCTCTAATCCCTGGTCAAGATACAAGGCTCCGATAAATGCCTCAAAAACATCCGCCAATAGAGCAGGACGCTTTCTTCCGCCTGTCATTTCCTCGCCTTTACCCAACAGGACAAGATCGCCGAATGACAGCTCGTGAGCCAATGAAACGAGAGACGGTTCGCAAACAATTGCGGCTCTCAATTTCGTCAAATCTCCTTCACTCATAGCCGGGTATTTGGCAAATAAGAATCTGGAGATCGTCAGTTCCAAAACAGCGTCACCTAAAAATTCAAGCCTTTCATTATCTTCATACGGCTTTTTCCGATGCTCATTCACATAAGATGAATGTGTAAATGCTTGATACAAAAGCTTTTCATTTTGAAAGTGAACCGAAATCCGTTCTTGAAACTCTTTAAATTGTTCTACTTTTTTATAGAACCTTTTTTTATCTTTATAATGTGAGTGTTTTGACATAGTAACCTCCATAGGCACATCAGGTTCACCGCGCTTCTCTGACTAAACCGGATACAGCGCGCGTAAAAGCGGCATGCTGTAATAACTGCACGAATAAAGGGCTAAAGCCCCGCGTTTCGGCGGGACTTTTAGCATCAGCTTATTGCTGGTTTTGTATGTAGTTCACAGCGTCGCCGACTGTTGCAATCTTTTCAGCATCTTCGTCAGAAATCTCCATATCAAACTCGTCTTCAAGTTCCATAACAAGCTCAACTACATCTAGGGAATCAGCACCTAAGTCTTCCTTGAAAGAAGCTTCAAGTTTGACGTCTGCTTCATCAACGCCAAGGCGATCTACGATGATTTTCGTTACACGCTCTAATGTGTCTGCCATAGCAATTCACCTCCCCTCAAGTATTATAGTGGATTCGTTTTTAAAAAACTAGAGAAACTATGATGAAATTTTCGAGAAAAAACTTACATCACCATTCCGCCGTCAATATGAAGCGTTTGGCCTGTCATATAACGAGCTCCCTCTGAAGCTAGGAATGTGACAACACTGCTGACATCGCTAGGATCACCAAAGCGCGCGAGCGGAATTTGTTTCAGCATTTCGTCTTGAACGTCTTTTGCAAGTTTATCTGTCATATCAGTTGAGATAAATCCTGGCGCTATTGCGTTTACCGTAATATTTCGGCTGGCGAGCTCTTTAGCAGAAGACTTGGTTAAACCGATGACGCCGGCTTTTGCAGCCACATAGTTGGCTTGTCCAGGGTTTCCGCTGACGCCGACGATAGACGATACGTTAATAATGCGGCCTGAACGCTGTTTCATCATTTGTCTTGTAACAGCTTTTGTGCAGTTGAAAACACCCTTCAGGTTAATGTTAATAACGTCATCCCATTCGTCTTCTTTCATTCTCATGATGAGATTGTCTCTTGTAATCCCGGCATTATTAACCAGAATGTCAATCGTAGAAAAAACTGATAGCGTTTCTTTTATCATGTTTTGTACATCTTCGGGATTTGATACATCCGCTTTGACAGCAATTGCGTTTCTGCCCATAGATTTGATTTCATCTACCACTTCATTTGCTTTCGCTTCATTGCCGGAGTAATTCACGACAACATTTGCTCCGCTTTTTGCCAGATCAAGGGCGATTGAGCGGCCGATTCCGCGGGATGCGCCAGTGACAATAGCCGTTTTATCATTAAGCATTATCATTCTCCTCCTTAAGCGTTTGAATTGCCAGCTCGATCGTTTCCGGATCTGATACAGCAATTGTTTTTAACCGTCTATTTACTTTTTTCACAAGGCCTGAAAGCACTTTTCCGGGACCGATTTCGATAAAAGTCGTAACACCCTCTGCGATCAGCTTGTTAATGCTTTCCTCAAAACGAACCGGAGAATAAAGCTGCTCAATAAGTTTTTCTTTGATATCTGCTTTTTCAGTCATCACGTCAGCAGAAACATTTGAGATGACCGGAACGTCAGCGTCTTTTATGTCACAGGCGTCCAATACCTCTTTCAGCTTTTCAGCAGCCGGTTTCATCAGTTCAGAATGGAACGGACCGCTTACTTCAAGCGGAATTGCGCGTTTTGCTCCGTTCTCTTTTGCCAGTTCAGATGCAAGCTCAACCCCTTTAGCTGTTCCGGAAATGACGATTTGGCCAGGACAGTTGAGATTCGCAAGCTGTACAAGGTTGCCTTCCTCTGTGACTTTATCGGTTACTTGCTTTAATGCTTCAGCATCCATGCCGAGAATCGCAGCCATTGCTCCTTCGCCAGCCGGCACCGCTTCATTCATAAACTCTCCGCGCTTTCTGACGGTATAAACAGCATCTTTGAAAGACAGAGCGCCAGCCGCAACCAGTGCAGAATATTCACCAAGGCTGTGTCCTGCTGTGAAATCAGGTGTAATGCCAGATTCTTTAAATTTCTCAAGAACAGCGATGCTTGTCGTAAGCAAAGCAGGCTGCGCATTGTATGTAAGTGTTAATTCTTCAGCAGCACCCTCAAAAATAAGCGAGCTGAGTTTTGTTTCCAACGTTTCATCGGCTTCATCAAACAGACGCTTTGCAGCAGGCACCTGCTCATAAAGCTCTTTCCCCATGCCGATAAATTGTGATCCCTGACCCGGGAATAAAAATGCAATCTTACTCATGATGTAAAAACCTCCAGACTACTCATCTGTTTTTTCTTCTTTCACTTCTTCCTGAATGAGCGCAGCCACATTTTGGCTGACCATCTCTCTTGCTTGCCGAATCGCATGGAATACAGCATTTGAATCTGAAGAGCCGTGCGCCTTGATCACAGGGGCTTTTAAGCCAAAAAGACTTGCTCCGCCATAATTCGAATACTCCATTTTCATTTTCATTTCTTTCAATTTTGGCTTCAGCACAGCTGCTGCAAGCTTTGATGTCAAAGTAGACGTCATTACGTCTCTCATCATTTTAAAAATAGACAACGCAGAGCCTTCCAGCGTTTTGAGTGTAACATTCCCGGTAAAGCCGTCTGTTACTACAACATCCGCCACATCATCTAAAAGGTCTCGCGCTTCCACGTTTCCAATAAAATTGATGTTTGCTGTTTCTTTTAAAATTTGAAACGTCTGCTTCGTCAGTTCGTTTCCTTTTTTATCTTCTGTTCCGACATTTAAAAGTCCGACTCTCGGTGAAGTGACACCGCGCACTTGCTGAGAATAAACAGAACCCATGATGGCATATTGAACGAGGTGCTCCGGTTTGGCATCGACATTGGCGCCGACATCAAGGAGAAGAAATCCATCTCCCGAAACAGTCGGAAGTGTCGGGGCAAGCGCCGGACGGTCAATTCCTTTAATTCTTCCGACAATAAAGAGACCGGCTGTCATTAATGCACCGGTATTTCCTGCTGAAATGCAGGCGTCAGCTCTGTTTTCCACAACCTCCTGCGCCATAAGAACCATAGATGAGTTCTTTTTTCTTCGCACGGCACGGACCGGTTCATCCGTAGGCTCAATCACTTCATCTGCGTGCAGCACCGTGATGCGATCTGATGTAGTTGTTAAATGTGATTCTATCGTTGTTTTGTCACCGACAAGTGTGATATGGAGATCATCAAATGCCTCTATACCTTTTATAACTCCGTCAATAACAGCTTTGGGAGCGTGGTCTCCTCCCATTGCATCTACAGCTATTCTCATGCATGCTCCACCTTTATGAATGTTTTGAACGATACATGTCAAAGCGTCCAGAAAAAACAATTTCTTCGCCAACGTAGCTGTTCACTTCGACAACCGTTCTTCCTTTTTCTTTTTCGACAGCCGTCACTTTCGCTTTTGCTACGACACGTTCTCCCTGCTTTACCTGTCTTGTAAAGCGGATGTCTGCACTTGCAGTCAGCGCCAGCTCGTCATCAATGACTGCAACGGCCAAAGAATTCGCCTGTGCAAATAAATGGTGTCCTCTCGCAATCTGATTCCGGCTGAACACGTGCTCCTGTTTTATTTCTAAAATGGATATCGCCTGATCATCCAGCTCAAGGTCAATAATTTCTCCGATAACTTCATCAAGTGACAGGGACTTCACTTCGTCCTCAAGTGTTTTCTCTGCCACGTTCTTAATTCTTTCTCTCAGTTCAGGTATGGAAAGCTCTAAGCGGTCCAAACGTATCGTCTGGATGCTCACCCCGAATTTACCCGCTAATTCTTCATCTGTAATAAAGGGGGTTGCTTGAATCGTCTGCTGAAGTAATTCCTGGCGTTCTCTCTTATTTCTTCTCATATCTAAACACCATCCGGACAATTAAGACTAGGTACTAATAGTAGTATATAATTTCATAGATTGGAATGCAACGATTGTTTCTGGCTGAACACCAAAAACTTCTGATACTCAGCTTAATTTTTCCCCGTCCATTACTCCGCTCTTCAGCAATTCATCTCTTAACACAGCGTATTCCGGCTCCTTCCAGAACGCGTCAGAAGCCACAAGATTCGCAGCATCCTGCCTTGCCGTTTCAAGCGCTCTGTAATCATGAACCATGTCCGCCACTTTAAATTCCGGCATTCCGCTTTGTTTTTTTCCGAAGAAATCACCGGGACCTCTCAGTTCCAGATCCTTTTCAGACAGCTCGAAACCGTCATTGGTCTCCGACATGATCCTCATCCGTTCTTTCCCTGTTTCTGATTTTGGATCAGCCATCAGAATACAGAAAGATTGATGCTCACCCCGTCCAACACGGCCGCGCAGCTGGTGAAGCTGTGATAGTCCGAAACGGTCGGCGTCATAAATCACCATAATCGTTGCATTCGGAACATTCACGCCAACCTCAACAACAGTAGTTGATACGAGAATTTGACAGTGATTTGCGGTGAATTCTCTCATGACCTGGTCTTTTTCATCGGAATGTAGCTTCCCATGCATAAGGCCGACATTCCATTTTCCCCGAAAAATATCAGAAAGCATATTGTACACGTCAATGGCGTTTTGCACATCAAGCTTGTCTGATTCTTCAATCAGCGGACAGATGATATAAGCCTGCCTGCCTTGCTTTAATTCTTTTTCGACAAATGCCAAAATACGATCCAGCATGTCATGTTTTACCCAATAGGTTTCAATTCGCTTTCGTCCAGCCGGCATCTCATCAATGACAGATACATCCATTTCACCGAACACTGTGATCGCTAATGTTCTTGGGATTGGAGTGGCTGTCATAAAGAGAACATCGGGATCCTGCCCTTTGTTCCGAAGCTTTTTGCGCTGCTCAACTCCAAATCTGTGCTGTTCATCAGTAATAACGAGACTCAGCGCCTTAAACTCCACCTCGTCTTGGATTAAAGCGTGAGTTCCTACAAGAATATCAATCTCACCCGCCGCAAGACGCTCAAGCAGTTCTTTTCGCCGCTTCCCTTTAACAGAGCTTGTCAAAAGAGCAACGTTGACGTCCCATTTTTCAAATAGCGAAACGAGCGAATCAGCATGCTGCTCGGCCAGAATTTCTGTCGGCACCATGAGCGCTCCTTGGTATCCGGATAGGATCGCGGCATACAGTGCAATGGCGGCGACTGCCGTTTTTCCTGATCCAACGTCCCCTTGAAGAAGACGGTTCATTCTGTATGGAGAAGACATGTCTGCTGTTATTTCGCGAAGAACGCGTGACTGGGCGTTTGTGAGGGGAAACGGGAGGCTTTTGATAAATCTCATGAGTTCTTCGTTTGAAAAACGCTGCCGTATCCCTTGTGTCTGCTCTCTTTCCGCCTTTCGGAACGCCTGCATTTTCAACTGAAACAACAAAAATTCTTCATAAACAAACCGCCGTCTGGCAAGCTTTAATGCTTCCCTTGTTTCAGGCTGGTGCATTGCTTTTAACGCCTGATAATAGTCAGGCAGTTTATAGCTTTTTCTTAGCTTTTCCGGAAGAGGATCAGGAAGTGAGTCTGCATATTGAGTCAGCGCCTGCTGAATAAAGCGCCTCATCATTTTGACGGTAACATTTTCTTTCACAGAATACACTGGTTCAATGCTTTTGTCTTCTTGATGCGGCCCGTTTTTCAACTCCTGAACAGAGATGGTTTGGCGGTGCTTGTCCCATTTACCTGAAACCGTCACCACAGAGCCGAGCGAAAGCTGCTTCTTCAAATAAGGCCGGTTAAAACATACGGCTGTGATTAAATAGTGGCCGACCAGAAGCCTGAATGTCAGCCTGTTTCGTTTTTTTCCGTAATAGGTAAGAGAAGGCTCTGAATGAACCTTCCCTTCGACTGTGACTCTTTCATCATGCTTTACTTCTTCTAAATCCCTCAGCTCGTAGTCATCATAGCGATAAGGGAAATAATTCAGAAGATCAGAAATGTCATAAATACCGAGTTCGTGTAACGTTTTTTCTGTTTCCGGCCCAATACCCTTAATGTTAGCTATACTAGTTTGCTGATGTTGTTTCACGTGAACCTAGCGCTCCTCCGAAAATTTTTTTCTCTAATTCTCTTCCTGTCGGTGTTGCCGCTAAACCGCCCTGGCCTGTTTCTCTAAGTGCAGTTGGCATCGTTTGGCCTATTTTATACATGGCATCGATAACCTCATCACATGGAATACGACTTGTAATGCCCGCCAATGCCATATCAGCGGCAATCATCGCATTTGACGCGCCCATCGCATTCCGTTTCACGCAAGGCACCTCAACAAGCCCTGCAACAGGGTCGCACACGAGGCCTAGCATATTTTTTAATGTAATGGCCATGGCCTCCGCGCTTTGTTCGGGTGTTCCTCCTGCCATTTCAACAATGGCCGCAGCCGCCATGCCTGAAGCTGATCCAACCTCTGCCTGACATCCTCCGGCGGCGCCGGAAATACTTGCGTTATTAGCCACGACAAATCCGAAAGCCCCGGCTGTAAACAAAAAGCGGATCATTTGTTCTCTTGTTGGATTCAGCTTTTCTTTTACAGCAAATAACGTACCGGGCACCACACCGGCAGAACCTGCAGTCGGTGTCGCACAGATGGTTCCCATTGCTGCATTTACTTCATTTGTTGCAACGGCTTTCGATACAGCATCTAAAATCAGCGGGCCAGACAGGCTTTTTCCAGATCGAATATAGGCCTGCAATTTAACGGCATCTCCGCCTGTTAAGCCCGTTTGGCTCGTAACTCCCTCGAGTCCTTTCTGAACCGCCGCTTCCATAACAGACAGGTTATGATCCATCTGCTGAAAAATGTCCTCTTTTGTTTTTTCTGTTACTTCCATCTCTTGAGCTATCATCACATCAGAGATCAATATTTGTTTTTCTTTAGTAATCTCAATTAATTCTTTTACATTACGAAACATAACTGGCTCCTCCTGACCCTTTCGCTAGTCAGCAATCTTTGTCACTTGAATAATATTCGGCAGCTTCGACAGCTCGTCGAGAATATGGTCGTCAATATTTTGATCGACCTCTATTGTCATCAGCGCAAGCTGGCCGATATCTTTCCGGGCTACTTCCATATGTCCTACGTTGATTGAAAATTTCGCCAGAACATTGGCAACACCGGCAATTGTGCCAAATTTGTCATTATGAACAACTAATATGGCCGGATGATTTCCTGACAGCCGGAGCTCAAAACCATTCAATTCTGTGATTTCAATCTTTCCTCCGCCAATCGAAATACCCGTCAGTTCCAGCTCACCCTTTTCATCAGAAATGGTGATTTTTGCTGTGTTCGGATGGACCGGGACTGCGTCTTCTACCCGAAACTCTATATCAATTCCTTTAGCTTCTGCAATTTGTATAGCGGTTTTAATCCGTTCATCGAATGTATCAAAATCAAGCAATCCGCCGATAATCGCGACATCTGTGCCGTGGCCCTTATACGTTTCCGCAAACGAGCCGTAAAAAGATACAATGATGCGCTCAGGCTCTCTGCCAAATAAACTTCTGGCCACTCTCCCGATTCTAGCAGCTCCCGCTGTATGAGAGCTGGACGGACCGATCATAACCGGGCCGATAATATCAAAAACGCTTCTGTATTTCATGCTATTCCTCCTTATGAACCAGAGCTTATTAGCGCTTTGCTTCTAGACTAATTGATCAGATATAAAATGGCAAGCGGGCGCGTTACAGCGCTGCCGCACTTAAAAGCAGACATAAGAATAGAAGGGCAAATTGCCCTTCTATTCTGCAGAAACTATATACGAATACAGAGGCTGTTTCCCATTGTGGATCTCAACCTCAATCTCCTCGTACTTTTCACTGAGAAACGCTTCAAGCTGCTCAGCTTCTTCCTGAGACGCATCCTCACCATATAGAATGGTCACGATTTCATCATCTTCTCCGATCATTTCTGACAGCAGCATTTTCGCGGCTGACAGCTGATTTTCAGAAGTGCCGATAATCGTTCCATTCAGAATGCCCATAAAGTCGCCTTTTTTAATATCTTTACCGTCAATATGAGTATCTCTGACTGAGAATGTCACCTGTCCGCTTTTTACTTGCTGAATGGCACTTAGCATATTGGCCTCGTTCGCTTCAGCTTCTTGATCCGGGTTAAAAGCCAGCAGGGCTGACATCCCTTGCGGAACCGTTTTAGCAGGAATGACAAAAACCTGTTCATCCACTACACTCGCCGCTTGGTTAGCAGCCATGATAATGTTGGAGTTGTTAGGCAGGATAAATACCGTATCTGCATTTACAGACTTCACGGCATCAACAATATCCTCAGTGCTTGGGTTCATGGTCTGGCCGCCTTCGATCACAACAGAAGCGCCAATGCTTTTGAACAGGTCTGAAATTCCTTCTCCCATCGCCACAGTCACAATGCCATACGGCTGTTTTGCCGGCGGTGTTTCGTTGTCTGCAGGTTTGCTTTCTTGACTGATGATAGAGGTATGCTGTTCTCTCATATTTTCTATTTTTATTTTGATCAATTCACCGTAATGCTGGGCGTAGTTTAACACGTTTCCCGGCTCTTCAGCATGAATATGAACCTTCGCCAGCGATTCATCCGCAATCACAAGCAGAGAATCTCCGAACTGGCTGAGGTCTTGCCTGAACGTGCCTTCGTCGAATTCTCTTTTTGTCTGATCAAGCCTAACCATCACTTCGGTACAGAATCCAAATTCAATATCTTCGGTATTCATCATGCTTTGCGCGCTCTTGTGATGCTCTGCGCTGACCATGTCGTCAAGTGACGGAAGAACTGCTTTCTGAGGTACAGTTTCACCTTTTAATGAAGCAAGGAAACCTTCATACACACAGAGCAGGCCTTTGCCCCCGCTATCGACAACTCCTACTTCCTTTAGGACAGGTAGCAATTCAGGGGTGCGGTTTAAAGACGCCTCTGCTTCTTCTGTCACTGCAGTCATCAGCGCAGTGATATCGGTTTCTTTTTCTGCTAAGATCATTGCTTTTTTTGCAGCGTCTTTTGCAACTGTTAAAATGGTGCCCTCTACAGGTTTCATGACAGCTTTATACGCCATGTCTACACCTGCTTGCAGCGCAGCGGCAAACTCAAGTGCATTAATTTCTTTTTTCGTTTCAATGCTTTTGCTAAATCCGCGGAACAATTGGGATAGGATAACTCCTGAATTTCCGCGTGCTCCCATGAGCAGCCCTTTAGATAACGCGGAGCCCACCTTCCCGATATCATCCGTATCCATTTGTTCAACTTCTCTTGCTCCGGAAGTCATCGACAGGTTCATATTTGTTCCCGTATCACCGTCCGGCACCGGAAACACGTTCAGTGCATCAACTGCACTGGCGTTTTGAGACAGATTCTGCGCTCCCGCAAGAATCATCTCGGCAAAGGTTCTGCCGTTTAATGTTCTGATAGACAATCCTACTCCTCCTAACTACGGGTTTGTCACTCGTACGCCTTGGACATAAATATTGACAGAATCCACTGCCAGTCCGATGGTTTGATTTACTGTGTACTTTACTTTTGTTTGGACATTATGTGCCACTTCAGAAATTTTCGTGCCGTAGCTGACAATGATATACATGTCGATATGTATCTGTTCTCCTTCTTGGCGAACTTGGACACCCCTGCTGAAATTCTCTTTCCGAAGGATTTCAGTCAGTCCGTCTTTAATCTGGTTTTTAGAGGCCATGCCGACAATGCCGTAACAGTCAACCGCCGCGCCTCCTGCAACCATCGCGATGACTTCATTAGATATATCAATCTGTCCGTACTTCGTTCTTAATTCAATGGACACACTAGTTCCTCCTTCGAATGCATAGAGTTACAGCTATTCTACTATATGGTTTCCATTATGAAAAGACCAGGCAATAATCGCTGGCCGTACCTCTACATATACTATAGCGCTGCTGTTTCCGCAAGATGTCAAGTGAATTTTCTTGAAAGATGATGAAACAATAGTTGCAAACGTTTTTTAGCTGTGGTAAATTATTTAAAGTATCCATATCGAAAGCATCTAAGATTATATGAATGTTAAAAAGTAGATGTTTTGTGCAAGTGAGGAGGGAAACAAATGGCACGTAAATGCGTTATCACAGGTAAAAAAACAACAGCTGGGAATAACCGTTCTCACGCAATGAACGCTTCTAAGCGCACTTGGGGCGCGAATCTTCAAAAGGTTCGTATCCTTGTGAACGGAAAACCTAAAAAAGTATATGTATCTGCTCGAGCTTTGAAATCCGGTAAAGTTGAGCGTGTATAACAAAATGA
This sequence comes from Bacillus sp. FSL L8-0358, assembly GCF_038593095.1. NCBI lineage: Bacteria > Bacillati > Bacillota > Bacilli > Caryophanales > Bacillaceae > Bacillus > Bacillus sp. FSL L8-0358. The sequence goes on along the minus strand of NZ_CP151962.1, from coordinate 1,646,677 downwards.
ACGCCTGCCCCGATATGTGGCAGGCGTTTTTATGTGGTGAAAGAGGGCTTTGAACCCCTGGGCATTAATCTTTTCTAAATGAGCCCAGCATCGCCCGGACAATTCCTCCTAAAAACTTCGGCAATTTAATGGTGTAAAATTTCATTTTTTGTCCCCTCCTATAACGTCCCGTAACCGCCTTGTTCATTGTTTTCAGCAATTGAATGAAAGCACATGCTTAATCCGTGCTTCTTATCATTATTAATATGCCTTTTGCAAACGAAAAAGTACCTCGTGAATGAATGAGTTCGTTACTAATACATAGTGTTGAACCGAGCGTAATATGACAATTATTTAGAGGATATTTAAAACCGGTCAGGGTCAGCTCATGTATGTCTTCGGAAAACGGTATGAAGGAGATATATCGCTTATTTTCATCCTTCTCAATATCATATTCACCAGGAGGGAACATTTGAATATGATTTTGTTTGTCTATCAGCCTAATTTTTATGTTCGTTTTTACACCTCTATACAGAAGCTGAATGTTTCCTAAAAAATGATCAGCTCTGCCGCCTGTAATGCCGAAAATCTGAATAATATCCGGCTGCTTTTCCAGCGCCCAATCAAGGGCGAGGTCTAAATCTGTTTGATCTTTTTCTGCTTGATACACATGAAGGGCGGGAGCGGCTTTTTCTATTCGCCGGCGTTCTTGCTCTGTTATGCTGTCAAAATCTCCGAAGGCTTCAACAGGAATGATCCCGGCATCTAAGAGAGTGACGGTGCCTTTGTCAACACCGATCCAAAGCGTGTGTTCATCCGTATAGCCGGTTAGATCGGGAATGAGATTTTTCGGGCCTCCCGCAACGATATTAATTTTTTTCATCTCTGATTCCTTTCTCTGCATACAGGAAAAAGAGCTTAGGCTATTGTATGCCCAGCTCTTTTCTAAAGCTGCTTATTTACTTCCTTTGATTTCAGAAATTGCTTTTTTGCGGTCAGACTGGCCATAAACAGCTGAACCGGCAACGAGTAAATTTGCGCCCGCTTCAATGACGAGCGGAGCGGTTTCTTTGTTGACGCCGCCGTCTACTTCAATTAACAGATCTTTTTTTCCTTTTTCATCCGCCATTCGCTTAACCTCTTTTATTTTAGGAAGGACTGAATGAATAAATTTCTGCCCGCCGAAGCCCGGGTTCACCGTCATTAAAAGAACAAGATCGAGATCGTCGAAAACATGCTCGATGACTTGTACAGGGGTATGCGGGTTTAGAACTACTCCGGCCTTCACTCCTTGCTCTTTAATGAGCTGGATGGTACGGTGCAGGTGCGGACATGCCTCAGCATGCACAGACAGGATATCTGCGCCTGCTTTCGCAAAAGCCGGGATATAACGATCCGGCTCTTCTATCATTAAATGGACATCGAGCGGCAGATCCGTTACCGGCCGGACTGCTTCTACAATCAGCGGACCGATTGTGATATTCGGGACAAAATGGCCGTCCATAACATCAATATGAATACAATCGGCTCCGCCTTTTTCTACATCTTTAATCTCATTGCCTAAAGCGGCAAAATCAGCGGAAAGAATAGATGGTGCAACCTTTATCATTATGCTAATACCTCGGCTTTCTGTCTTTTATCTCCGTCATAAATTCAACATAATGGTCATAGCGATACTGCTTTAATTCCCCGTCTTCAACAGCTTGTTTCACCGCACACTTCGGCTCTTTCAGATGTAAACAGCCTCTAAATTTGCATGAAGAGCTTTTTTCTCTGATATCAGGGAAGGTATAGCCCAGCTCTTCTTCCTCAATGTCTGTAAATTCAAGCGAGCTGAATCCCGGTGTATCTGCAACCAAGCCTCCGGACGTGTGAATCAGCTCCACGTGGCGGGTTGTGTGTTTCCCGCGGCCCAAATGCTCGGAAATCTCGTTTGTTCTCAATCCGAGCTCCGGACTGATCGCGTTGAGAAGCGAGGATTTTCCAACACCGGACTGACCGGCAAATACCGTTGTTTTATCCTGAAAATGTGGGATGATGTCCGCTAAACTGTCTTGGTCCTTAGAGGAGGTAAGGTATACGTCATAACCAATATTCCGATAGTCTTCTGCATAGGCTTGTATCGTTTCTTCTGTATCTTGATCTTCAATCAGATCCATTTTAGTAATGCATATAATCGGCTGAATATCGTTGGCCTCAACGAGAACCAGGAAGCGGTCGAGCAATGCCGTGTTGAAAGAAGGCTGAACCGCTGAGAAAACCAGGACCGCTTGATCAACGTTGCAAATTGGCGGCCTGATAAGCTCGTTGGTTCTTTCTTTAATTTCCATTAGATATCCTTCTTTGTCATTTTCAGCTTGATACACAACGTAATCACCGACAAGAGGGGTAATTTTGTTTTTTCTGAAAATGCCTCTTCCTCTGCATTGTATTACTTTATCTGAATCCTCTGATTCATCCAGTACATAGTAAAAGCCGCTTAGCGCCTTAATAATTTTGCCCTCAGGCATATTTTCCCTCCTTGTTATTCATCTTTCGGATACTCAATGGTTTTGTAGCTGACAACTTTATTGTTTACCATTACTTGATAGTACCCTTTTTGGCCGGGTTCAATCTTTAGTTCGATCGTTCGTTCAGTCGGCTCTTTTATCTTAAATTCTTCGTAAGTGTCAGAGATGCTGTGATCCGCATCGTCAACCGCGATTTGCACTTGAAGCTCGTCCCCTTCATTTTCTGGTTCGTAGGGGATCTTGACCTTTTCTTTCACTGTTTTCGCAGGTTTTTTCTCTGGTCCGAGAGAGAATGTCACTTCAACTTCGTTTCCCGGCTTTACTGCCGTACCTGCTGCTGGTTTTTGTTTGACAACCTGTCCTTCTGGAACATCATCTGAGTATGCTTCTTTTTCTACAAGCTTCAATCCGTTGTCTTCCAGATATCCAGACGCTGCTTCTTTACTGTAGGTTTTCAAGTCTCTAAGCGTAATGTCTTCGGGTCCGATACTGACTGTAAGTTTGACTTGATCTTCACTCGGGACAAGCTCAGTCCCTGCTGAAGGGTTTTGGTCAATGACAGTGCCCGCATTTTTCTCGTCATTCACTTCATTTACCGTTACATGTTTAAACCCTTGGTCCTTCAACGCTTTTTTTGCCTGGTCGACCGTTTGGCCTGTCACATCACCGATCTCCGTTTTTGCTTTTCCGGTGCTCTTATAAAGGGTGACCGTGGCGCCTTCTTTGACTGTGGTATCCGCTTTAGGGTCCGTTTTTACCATCAGGCCCTCTTCAATTTTTTCATCTGAGATTTCCAACACCTCGGAATCAACCTGTAAACCTTCTTTTTCCAAGAGCCCTGCGGCTTTTTCGTATTCCATTCCGGAGACATCAGGTATTTTGACATCCTTAGGCATGAAAAGCGATGGAAAAACAGTGACCGCAAGAATTCCAGCTGTGATAAAAACGAGGCATATCGTGAGCAAAACCCACGGCCACTTTTTTCTTTTGCCGTTCTTCTTTGTTTTGTTTTCTTGTGCGTTTGTCACTTCAGCTTCTTTTTCGCCAGCAGCTTTAGCGAGTTCTTCATCTTTAATGATAGGTATCGCTTTTGTCATTTCTTCATCTTCTTGAATCGTAAATCTCTTTTCATTGAGTCTGTCGGCATCAAAAGCTGTTTTTATGTCTGCGTCCATGTCTTCAGCCGTTTCATAGCGATGAAAAGGATCTTTGGCAGTTGCCTTGAGTATGATGTTTTCAACGCTTTGGGGGACTGATGGATTCCACCTTTTTGTCGAAGGAGTTTCCGCTTGAAGATGCTTCAAGGCGATGCTGACTGCTGACTCTCCATCAAACGGAATACGGCCGGTTAAAAGCTCAAATAGAACGATTCCAAGCGCATAAATATCCGATTTTTTTGTGGCTAAGCCGCCCCGGGCCTGTTCAGGTGATAAGTAATGGACCGAGCCCAGAACTGAATTGGTATGGGTGATTGTGGTCGAACTTAGTGCCGTCGCAATTCCAAAATCCGTTACTTTGATATTTCCCATATGATCAATCAAAATGTTATGCGGCTTGATGTCTCTGTGAACAATCTGGTTTTGATGGGCATGAGCGATGGCTGAGACAATTTGCTCCATGATGTTCAGCGCTTCTTTAGGGTGAAGCGGCCCATTTGCTGTTATGTATTCTTTAAGCGTCATGCCTTCAACGTATTCCATGACAATATAATAAATATCATCTTCCTCGCCCAAATCGTAAATGCTGACAATATTCGGGTGATCGAGGCTTGATGCGGATTGGGCTTCTCTGCGGAAACGTCTGATAAATTCATTGTCATTTGCATAGTCAAACCGCAGGATTTTAATTGCGACTTCACGGTCTAGAATGATATCCTCAGCTAAATACACGTTGGCCATTCCCCCGCCGCCTATAACGCGGAGAATTTGGTAACGCCCGCTGATCCGCTTGCCGATTAGCACTGATCTTCACCCTCTTCAACATGTAAAGCAAGCTCAAGCAAAACTGCTGTAATGTTGTCTTCCCCGCCATTCTGGTTGGCTTTGTCCACAAGCAGGTTTACTTTTTCCTGAGGAGCTGAATCGCTTTGCAGGATGTCTTTTAACTCAGTGCCTTCCACTTTATTCGTCAGTCCGTCAGAACATAGAAGCAGTTTGTCTCCGGGTTCTATATCAAAGGAACGGGTGTCAATGCTGACTGACTGGTCTGTTCCAAGCGCCTTCGTCAACACATTTTTTCGCGGATGATGTTCAGCGTCTTCTCTGGAAATCTCTCCAGTGCGAACCAGTTCATTTACAAGCGAATGGTCTTCTGTCACTTGAACGAAATCATCGTCCTGAAGCAAATAGCATCTGCTGTCTCCGATATGGGCAATAGAAACCGTTTTTCCCGTAAAAAGCGCACATACAATCGTCGTACCCATGCCTTGGCATTCTTCGTGGGCTTGAGCGTGATCGTATATTTTGCTGTTTACCGAAAGAATCTGTTCAATGAGCCATTTTTCACATTCCGAGGGCGCAGTTGGAATCGTCTCTGCTTCATTCCATTTCTCCCCCATGGCTTTCACAGCCATCTTGCTCGCAACATCTCCAGCAAGATGGCCGCCCATGCCATCAGCGACAACCGCTAATACAAATTCATCTTTCCCCTTGAATATCCCCGCATCATCTTCATTATGCTGGCGGATTTTTCCTGTATCTGTTTTTAAGGCTGTTAACAACCCTCATCACCTCGTCTCGTCTTGACGCTCCTTCGCGCGAAGCTGACCGCAGGCTGCGTCAATGTCATGTCCTTGCTCTCTTCGGATTGTGACATTTACTCCGCGGGATTTCAGCGTTTTTTCAAAAGCAAAAATCTGATCACGCGGTGTGCGCACATAGTCCCGTTCAGGCACGTAGTTTACCGGAATCAAGTTCACGTGGCATTTGACTCCTTCCAGCAAGTCGGCAAGCTCTTCGGCGTGTTCCACCTGGTCGTTTACGCCTCCGAACAGCCCGTATTCAAAGCTGATACGGCGTCCTGTTTTATTAATATAATATTTAACGGCTTCCATTAGATCAGGCAGTTTATATGCTCTGTTAATCGGCATCAAACGGCTTCTGATTTCTGTGTTCGGCGCGTGCAGAGAAATTGCAAAGTTAATCTGCATTTGCTGATCAGCAAATTCGTAAATTTTCGGGATGATTCCACTCGTAGAGACCGTAATATGGCGAGCACCGATATTCAGGCCCTTGTCATGGTTAATGATTTTCAAGAAAGCGAGCATTTCGTTAAAGTTATCAAAAGGTTCGCCGATTCCCATGATCACGACAGAGCTGACGCGTTCATCCGTTTCATCAAGAGCTTTTTGCACTTTGACTACTTGAGCGACAATTTCTCCCGCTTCAAGGTTTCGTTTTAAGCCTCCAAGCGTTGACGCGCAAAATGTGCAGCCAATACGGCAGCCGACTTGTGTCGTTACACATACAGAATTGCCATACTCGTGTCTCATTAAAACGGTTTCGATGGTATAACCGTCATGAAGCTCAAACAAAAACTTCATCGTACCGTCTTGAGAGGTTTGTTTAACAGCCGTTTTCAGCGTTGTTAACACAAAGTGAGTGTTTAATTTCTCACGCAGATCCTTTGAGAGGTTTGTCATTTCTTCAAAAGAAGATACGCGTTTTTCATATAGCCATTCAAAGATCTGAGCCGCACGGAACGGTTTCTCTCCGTTGTCTGTCAGCCATTGTTTAATTTCATCTAATTCAAAAGAATAAATAGACGGACGCTCTGTCCGCAATTCTTTTCTTACTTTTGTTTTATTAAGTTCTGCCATTGCTTATCCCTTCTTTCTCATGCTGCAAATAAAGAAACCATCTGTTCCGAAATAATGAGGAAGGATTTGAAGCCTTCCATCCCGAACAAAGGGTCTCACCTTTTCAGGCAGCCGCTTTTCAAGAGACAAATCGGGTTCAAAATCAGGATGTTCTTGTATAAACGCATGTATTACTTCATCATTTTCTGTCCGGTCCATTGTACACGTACTGTAGACAAGAGTGCCACCTTTTTTTACTAATGGTGCGATTTCCCTCAAGATCGACAGCTGGATTTCAGCTAGACGGGCGCTGTCGTCAGGCTTTTTCGTGTATTTCATGTCCGGCTTTCTTCTGATAACACCGAAACCTGAGCACGGGGCATCGACCAATATTCGGTCAAACTGTTCGTTTTCAAACGTTTCCCCCGCTTTTCTAGCATCCATTGTATCCGCATGAATGATTGTCAGGCCAAGCCGGTCTGCCGCTTCTTTGATCAGCTTCACTTTATGTTTGTGAAGATCAAGCGACGTAACGCTCCCCTTGTTCTTCATTAATTCTGCGATATGAGCCGACTTTCCGCCAGGCGCCGCACACGCGTCAAGCACTGTTTCATCTGACTTAGGATCAAGGGCGCGGGCGACGAGCATGGAGCTCTCATCCTGGATGGAAACTTCGCCGTTTTGGAAGAAATGAGTTCCGGCAATTGTTCCCTTTAAGAGCTTCACAGCATCTTCAGCGAGGTCGCCTTTTTCAACTTCGATTCCCTCAGCAGCCATTTGATCAAGCAGCTCAGCTCTGTCTGCTTTCATTTGATTGACACGCAGCGTCTGCTTCGGCGGAATGAGATGGATGCGGCAAATCTTTTCCGCAGCTTCAAATCCATACGCATCCGCCCACTCTTTCACAAGCCATTCCGGATGGCTTGTTTCTGTCGCCAGCCGGCGTACAGGATCTTCGATCGCGTCAAAGGATGGAACACCTTCGCGCTGAATAGAACGGAGCACGCCGTTGACAAATGAAGCAATGCCTTTGTGTCCGCGGATTTTAGCAATCTCAACCGCTTCATGGATGGCTGCCCTGTCTGGAATCTTCTCTAAATACTCCATTTGATATAAGGATAGGCGAAGAAGCTGAATCACCCACGGCTTTACCTTTTGAGGCTTATTGATAAACGGTTTAAGCATATAATCAAGCGCGATCTTATTTTGTAATGTACCATAGACAAGTTCAGTCAAAAGCCCTCTGTCCTGATCACTCAGTTCATTTGATTTAATGACCGATTTCAGCAGCAGGTTGCTGTATGCCTGGTTTTGTTCTAATTTGATCAGCGCCTCAAGGGCGATGTCACGAACACTAGTTTTTTTCATTGTTTACTCCTAACACATCACCGGCTTCAACATGAGCGCCTCGCACAAAGTCTTCGCCTTTCATTCGTTTTTTGCCTGCCGGCTGGAGTTCGGTTAATAACAGGGCCGTCTCGTTACCTGTGGCAACGATAATCCCTTCCTTTTCAACCGCAACGACTGTGCCTGGCTCAGCTGTTGTTGGTGCGGGTGTTTTTTTCGATTCCCACACTTTCAAGTTTTGTCCATTAAGCGTCGTATAGGCAACAGGCCAAGGATTTAAGCCGCGGACCTGGTTGTAAAGCTCTTCGCCCGTTCTGGACCAGTCGAGCAGCTCTTGCTCTCTTTTGATATTAGGCGCGTACGTCGCTTTCTCTTCATCCTGCTTTTCAGGTGAAATGCTGCCGGCAATGACGTTTGGAACCGTTTCAGACAATAGCTTCGCGCCAGCAACGCTTAATTTATCGTGCAGTGTTCCGACATTGTCGGTTTCTTCAATATCCACTTCCACTTTTGAGATCATGTCTCCGGCATCCAATTTTTCTACCATATACATAATGGTAACCCCGGTTTTCTTCTTTCCCTGCAGAATGGAATAATGGATCGGAGCACCGCCGCGCAGTTCCGGCAAAAGGGATGCGTGAACGTTAATGCAGCCGTATTTTGGACTGTCGAGAAGCTCTTTAGGCAAAATTTGTCCGAATGCCGCCGTTACAATCAGGTCAGGCTTTAATGCCAGCACTTTCTCAATTTCTTCTGTCAATCTAACTTTTTCCGGCTGAAGAACCGGGATGCCGTGGCGCAATGCCTCTTCCTTGACCGGAGGAGGTGTCAGTACTTTTTTTCTGCCCTTCGGACGGTCCGGCTGTGTGACGACCCCCACTACTTCATATCCGTCCTCAATCAGGGTTCTTAAAACAGGAACTGAAAAATCCGGCGTTCCCATAAATACGATTCTCGTCATCAAATCATCCTTCCATATCCGCTAGTTCATCTTCTGTATAGTATTTACTTATTTTAGATGTAAACAGCACACCGTCTAAGTGGTCCATTTCATGCTGCACGGCTCTTGCTAAAAAGCCTCGCGCTTCCAGAATGAACCGTTTTCCCTGACGGTTAAACGCACGCACTTTGACATAATCGGCACGTGTGACATCACCATAGACGCCAGGAAAGCTCAAGCATCCTTCAATTCCGGTTTGCTCGCCGCTTTTTTCTAAAATTTCAGGATTAACGAGATCAATTCTCCCTCTGTCATCCCCGATGTCTACAACGGCCGCTCTTTTTAAAATGCCGATTTGCGGCGCTGCCAGTCCGACACCATCCATTTCAAGCATGGTGTCGTACATATCATCAAGCAGTTTTTTTAGCTTTTTATCAAAAACAGTCACGGTTTCCGCAGGTGTTTCCAAAACCTCCGCAGGATGTGTGACGACCTTTTTTACTGCCAATTTGTTACCCTCCAAGACGTGAGATCTTACATCATCATATAAGGATTCATATCAATTGAAATCATTACATGTTTTTGTTCAATTTCGCGTTTATAATGTTCCAGTATCTTCTTCAATAAAGCGGATAACTGGGTTTCCTGTTTGTATTTTATCACGCATTGATAGCGATATCTATCTTTGATCCTGGCTATCGGCGACGCGCTTGGTCCGAGAATTTTCGTGTCAGTTCCGCAGTTTGCTTTCAAAAAATGAGCAATCTTTTCAGCTGTAACCGCTGCTTTCGCCACTTCCTCATGAGAAACAGTCACAAGAGCCAAATAGTAGTATGGCGGATAGGATTGCTCTCTCCTGTGCGCCATTTCATGCTGATAGAACGTTTCATAATCGTGTGTTTTCGTCAGCTGGATACTGTAATGAGACGGTGTATACGTTTGAATGATGACATGGCCGGGCTTTTCATGCCTGCCTGCCCGGCCGCTGACTTGCGTTAACAGCTGAAATGTTTTTTCAGCCGATCTGAAATCAGGAATATGAAGTGTTGTATCAGCACTTAACACTCCGACAAGCGTGACATTCGGAAAATCAAGCCCTTTCGCGATCATTTGCGTTCCGAGAAGAATATCCGCTTTTCCTTCTCCGAAAGCTGACAGTAATTTTTCATGGGCGCCTTTCCGTGATGTCGTGTCAACATCCATCCGAATCACTCTCGCACTTGGCAGCACTTTTGTCAGCTCTTCCTCCACTCGCTGTGTTCCCGTTCCGAAAAAGCGGATATGCTCGCTTGCGCATTCAGGACAAGTGTGCGGAACAGGCTCTTCATGTCCGCAATAATGGCATTTCAGCCTTTGGCCGTAACGATGATACGTCATGGAAATGTCGCAGTGCGGGCATTGCGGGACATAGCCGCAATCCCTGCACATCACAAAGGAAGAATAGCCCCTCTTATTTAAAAACAGCACCGCCTGCTCACCCTTGGCAATCGTTTCTTCAAGCTTTTCCATCAATTCAACTGAAAACATCGAGCGATTGCCGTTTCTAAGCTCCTCTCTCATATCGACAAGCGAAACCTCAGGCATCACCCGATGGTTAACACGGTGCTTCAGTGAAAGAAGCTCGTATACGCCCTTTTGCGCTCTTGCATACGACTCTAATGTCGGCGTAGCACTCCCCAGTACAACCGGGCAGCTGTGATGCTCAGCCCGCTTGATTGCCACCTCTTTCGCATGATAGCGCGGCATTTCTTCCTGTTTATAGGAAGACTCGTGCTCTTCATCGATGATTATCATTCCGAGATTTTCAAACGGAGCAAAAATCGCGGACCTGGCACCGACGACAAGCCGTACTTCCTTCCGGTGGATTTTACGCCACTCGTCATATTTTTCTCCTGTGGATAAACCGCTGTGCATGACTGCCACCTGGGAGCCGAAGCGGCCCTTGAAGCGGTTGACCATTTGCGGCGTCAGCGATATTTCCGGTACGAGGACGATGGCTTCTTTTCCTTTCGCCAGTACTTTTTCAATTGATTGCAGATAAATTTCCGTTTTTCCGCTTCCTGTCACGCCGTGAAGGAGGAACACTTTATGCTCATCGCTGTCCAATGTCTCGCGTATAGGCTCGAAGGCAGCCCTCTGTTCGTCTGTCAGCGGCAGGGGCTCTGTTTTTTTGAACATTTTGTCCTGATAGGGATCTCTGTAAACCTCTTCATAGCTTTCCTTCAAAAGCCCTTTTTGGATAAGGGTTTTGATGGTTGCAGAGCTCGTGTCCGTTCTATTGCACAATTCCGCCGCAGGAATTTTCACACCTTCCGGCTCAGAGATGAGAAAGTGAAGAATCGCCTGCTGTTTTGCTGCTTGTCGGGACAATCCCTCAGCCTGCTTAGCAAGCTCTTCTTTACTCGCATTTGCCTGAATATGCCTGACCATTTTTTTATTGGTTTTTTGCGCGACTTTATACGTCACGTCAATGGCCCCTTTTTGAACATGCCTTTGAATCAGTTTCAGCGTATCATGATCGGGTATATCTGAATACAGCAGCGTCTTTGTTTCAGAAAACAGCCGTTCCACTTGCGGCGGAAGATCGGCGCCGTGTGCAATTTTTAATTCTTTTTCATATTTCGCCTTTAAGGCGGCAGGCAGCATTGCTTGAAGCGCCGTTATTTTAAAAGACAGCGTTTTGTCTGACAGCCATGATGACAGATCCATAAGCTCCTCTGTCAGAACAGGTGTAAGATCTAATAAATCCTCTACTTCCTTGACAGATTTTCCCGATAGGTCAGATGCTTCTTTGACTGCTGTCACAAACCCTTGAATCTTACGGGGGCCAAACGGAACAATGACCCGCATCCCCGTTTTGATCATGCCCTTCAGATGGTCTGGGATTTTATAATCAAAAGGCCTGTCTATATTTTTGGTGCTGACATCAACGATGACTTCGGCAAAATTCATGAGCGCTCTCCGGTTTGTTTTGAGAGGGCTGCGATCTCCTGAAGGATTTCAAAAGAAACATCGAGCTTAGACATGATCGGAAGTTCGCGTTTATGCCCGTCTTTGAAAAAGATTGTCACGATATTCGTATCAGCACCAAAACCGGCCCCATTTGCCTTCACATCATTTGCCACAATCAAATCAAGGTTTTTAGCGGCGAGCTTTTTACGTGCATAGTGTTCAATGTCTTGTGTTTCAGCAGCAAATCCGACCAACATCTGCTCTTTCTTTTTCTCGCCCAATTCTTTCAAAATATCGACTGTTCTTTTCAGTTCTAAGGTCATGCCGCCGTCTTGTTTTTTCATTTTATGGTCAAATACTGTTTTCGGCGTAAAATCGGCTACCGCAGCTGTTTTAATGACTATATCGCTTGCGTCATACACAGAGAGCACAGCTTCGCGCATATCCGCAGCCGATTGAACAGGGATAAACTCAGCAAGGCCTTTAGGCTGATCAAGTGAAACAGGCCCAGAAATTAAGGTTACCCGTGCGCCGAGCTGAACAGCAACCTCCGCTAATGCGTAGCCCATTTTGCCCGTCGATTTATTGGTAAAAAACCGGACAGGATCAACCGCTTCCCGCGTTGGGCCGGCTGTAATGACCACATGCTTGCCTTCTAAAGGAGCGGATGTTTCTTCAGCAAAATGTTTTTCGGCCAGCTTTACGATGTTTTCCGGCTCTTCCAATCTGCCTTTTCCTACGTAACCGCATGCTAAATAGCCCTCACTTGGCTCAATAAAACGATAACCGTCCTGATAAAGAACAGAAATGTTTCGTTTGACTGCCGGGTGGTCATACATATGAACGTTCATTGCCGGCGCGATCCAAACGGGAGCCGTTGCTGCCAACAATGTTGTCGTCAGCATATCATCAGCGATGCCGTTTGCCAGTTTTCCAATCACATTAGCCGTAGCCGGCGCTACGATAATCAAGTCGGCCCAGTCTGCGGCATCAATATGAGAAATAACGCTTGGATTTTGTTCTTTAAATGTATCTGTATAGACTTCGTGGCGGCTCAATGCCTGAAATGTCAGCGGTGAAACGAATCGGCAAGCGGATTCAGTCATAATCACTTTGACATTTGCTCCTGCCTGAACCAGCTTGCTCGTTAACGCACAGGCTTTATAAACTGCGATGCCTCCGCTCACGCAAAGTAACACATTTCGATTGTTTAGCAATGAATTCTCCCCCTCTGCACTTTACAAAACCGCACGGAAAAAAATAACAACCTACATGATATAGGTTGCTACTTGTGCTACTATTCGCGGTCTTCCTTTTCAAACGAAAGCAGGCCTGCATCAATTTCTTCTAAAGCTTTGCCTACATATTTGTGTGAAATCGTATGTTCAATCATTTGGTCTTTTTTGATTTGCATTTCACGTGCGCGTCTCGCAGAAACAGTCACCAGCGTATATTTTGAATCTAATTTATTCATTAAAGAATCAATTGACGGATCTAACATTGATTATTCAACCTCCAGCATTTTCTTATATCTTGGTGCAACGCGTTCACGCTTCAAATGTTCAGCAAGAACGATTGCTTTGATTTTATCGCAAGCCGTTTCGACATTATCGTTTTCAACGACATAGTCATAAGCATCCATCATTTCGATCTCAGCTTTTGCGGCTTTCATTCGATTTTCAATCAGAGCGTCTGTTTCTGTGCCTCGTGTCACGATTCTGTTTTTCAGTTCAGAAAGGCTTGGAGGCGCAAGGAAAATAAACAGGCCTTCCGGGAAAGCATTTCTCACTTGAAGAGCCCCTTGAACTTCAATTTCTAAAAAGACGTCTTTTCCATCTTGAAGCGTCTGTTCAACATAATCGACGGGCGTGCCGTAATAATTGCCGACATACTCTGCCCATTCAAGCAGCTTGTTGTCCGCAATCATTTGTTCGAATTCGTCTCTTGTTTTGAAAAAATAATCGACTCCGTTCACTTCGCCCTCTCTTGGACTTCTTGTGGTTACTGAAATCGAATATTCAAATTTTGTGTCTTCCTGCGAAAAGATCGCTTGTCGAACCGTTCCTTTACCAACTCCTGAGGGACCTGAGAGAACGATTAATAACCCTCTTTCTTTCATGCGGCAATTACCCCTGCCCTTCATCCATAATTTCTTCTTTAACAGAAAGTCTGTGTGCAACTGTCTCAGGCTGGACGGCAGATAAGATAATGTGATCACTATCCATGACGACAACTGCACGGGTTCTTCGTCCGTATGTAGCGTCAATTAGCATTCCGCGGTCTCTTGCATCCTGAATCATCCGTTTGATTGGCGCAGACTCCGGGCTGACAATCGAAATCATCCGATTGGCGGAGATGATATTGCCAAATCCGATATTAATCAGTTTAATCGTCATCTTCTACGTTCCCCCTGTAAGATAGACGTCTCTAGTTTAGCCTAGTAAGACCGTCTGTAAACAATACGCACAGTCACTATTCTATATTTTGCACTTGTTCTTTTATTTTTTCAATAGAACTTTTCATTTCAACGACAAGCTTTGTGATCTGATGATCATTTGCTTTTGAGCCGATCGTATTTGCTTCCCGATTGAGCTCCTGAACAAGAAAGTCGAGTTTGCGCCCGACAGCTCCGCCACTAGCTAATATATCACGAAACTGGGCGAAGTGGCTCTTCAGCCTTGTAATCTCTTCAGTGATATCAGAGCGGTCTGCAAAAATAGCGCATTCTGTTACAAGCCGGCTCTCGTCTAATACGTCTTCAGTCCATTCTTTGATTCTGGCGTACAGCCGTTCCCGATAACGAGATACGACATCTGCAGCCAGCAATTCAGTTTCTCTCACCAGCTCTTCAAGCTGATCAATATGCATCAGGCAGTCTTTCGCTAAGAGCAGCCCCTCTTTTTCACGCATTTCACAGAGACCTTTTACCGCTTCTTCTGCAGCATCGATGATCAACGCCTCCAGCTTGTCATTTTGCGTCTGTTCTTCATGAACCTGGACGACATGATCAAGCTTAAAGAAATCCATTACATCGGGCTCTGCAGACAATTGATACCGCTTCTTCATATCTCTCGCGGCTGCGACAAACTCATCGAGCAGCGGCCAATCAATTTCAAGCCTTTTCTCAACAAGCATATCGCTGTCAACGGATACGAAAAGCTCAATTCTTCCGCGCTGAATATGCTGCAGAATGGTCTGTTTCAGCTTATCTTCAAAATATAGCAAAGGCCTTGGCAAACGAGCGTTCACTTCTTTAAATCTGTAGTTCACAGATTTAAGTTCAACGCTTACAGAGAGATCGTCTTGTGTTTTGCTTGCACTGCCGAAGCCTGTCATACTTCGTATCATTTTAAAACACCCAATTCTTCCCTGTTCTCATAATAAAAGGGCAATAGACACGCTATTACCCCTAAGATTATATCATATGAATTTATTTTTTTCTTGTTAAAAGTGACCCCGCCAGCAAAAAAGTAGGGATGGCGGACATACCGATGACGAGCATCCAGTCCCCCGGCGTGATGGCTACAGTATGGAAAATCGGCTGAAGCGGCGGATAGTAGATTACTACAAGCATCAGCAAAATAGATGACAATACCGCGCCGATTAAATACAGGTTTTGAAACGGATTTCTAGAGAAAACAGAAGTTTCGCTGCGGCAGTCAAACACGTGAATAAGCTGAGCGAGCACCAATGTGGCAAACGCGATCGTCTGGGCATAAGCCAAGTTTTCCGGATTGCGGTGGTACACAATGATAAACGCTAAAATAGTGGCAACTCCGATTAAAAATCCTCTGGAAACGACCTTCCATCCTAGCTTGCGGGCAAATACCCCTTCTTTCGGATGACGGGGCTTGCGCTTCATGACGTCTCCTTCCGGCTGATCCATGCCGAGCGCCATTGCCGGCAACCCGTCCGTCACCAAGTTGACCCACAAAATCTGAATCGGAACGAGCGGTAAAGGAAGGGCGAGCAGCATCGCAAACAGCATGACAAGGATTTCTCCGACGTTAGACGCCAACAGGTATCTGATAAACTTCCTGATATTTTCGTAGATGTTCCTGCCTTCTTTTATCGCTGATTTAATCGTCGCAAAATTATCATCTACGAGAACAAGAGATGATGCTTCTTTGGCCACATCTGTCCCGGTAATGCCCATAGAGACGCCGATATCAGCTTGTTTAATGGCAGGAGCATCATTGACGCCGTCTCCCGTCATCGCCACAATATGCCCGTTCTCCTGATAGGCTTTTACGATTTTTAGTTTATGTTCAGGGGAAACGCGGGCAAATACATACACATCCTCCACCACATGAGAAAGCTCTTCTTGAGAAAGTTCATTCAGCATCTTGCCGTCCATGATTTTGCCGCTTTTCGGAAGGAGGCGCAAGTCTTTCGCTATCGCTTTAGCGGTTTCTACATGATCACCTGTTATCATAACGGTCTTAATTCCTGCTTCACGGCATTCTTTTATCGCCTGTCTGACTTCCGGCCGCGGGGGATCAATGATACCTGAAAGGCCAAGCATGGTCAGATCTTTTTCCGCCTGCTCCATTGACGGTGTTTCGCCTGCTTTTATCGGCCTGTAGGCGACCGCTATCGTTCTGAGCGCCTGTGATGCCAAATGTCTTAATACCGCCTCTGTTTCTGCTTTTCTTTCATTTGAAAAAAGAGCCGCTGAGCCGTCATAATAAATACGGGAAGATCGCTGCATCAGTACATCCGGTGCACCTTTTGTAATGATATAGCGCTTTCTGTCTTGATCCTCTACGATGACAGTCATCATTTTCCGTGCAGAATCAAACGGAAATTCTTCGATCACCCGGTAGTTTGATTCAACAAACTCCTTTGAAAAACCGCCTTTTCTTGCCGCGGTGAGCAGCGCTCCCTCTGTCGGATCTCCGTCAAGCACATATTCGCCGTCTCTTTTCTCAATATTGGAGTTGTTACAAAGCGCTCCGAACAGAAGCATCTGCTGAAGCGGCTTATGTTCATTGACACTGATCTCTTTTTCGTTCAGTGTGAAGCTTCCTTTCGGTTCATAGCCGGCCCCTGCCACTCTCCATGTTTTCCCTCCGGACCAGACATGTGTCACCGTCATTTTGTTTTGGGTCATTGTCCCTGTTTTATCTGAACAAATGATAGACGCACACCCAAGCGTTTCAACAGCAGGAAGCTTTCTAACAATGGATTTTTGTTTAATCATCCGCTGTACACCAAGCGAAAGCGCCACTGTCACAATCGCCGGCAGTCCCTCCGGAATAGCTGCTACCGCTAATGAGACACCTGCTAAAAACATACTGTACAGATCATGCCCCTGAATAACACCGACAGCAACGACAAGTACGGTCAGAAGCAATGCAACAACAATCAAAATCTTCCCGAGCTGCTCCAGTCTTCTTTGCAGCGGGGTTGACAATGTCCCTGCCGATTCAAGCATGTCGGCAATTTTCCCCATAGCCGTATTCATTCCTGTCCCGACGACAATCCCGACACCGCTGCCGCGGGTCACAATCGTACCCATAAATGCCATATTGGTAATATCGCCAAGTGAAACATCCGGTTTTTTCAATTTATCAGCATGCTTCACAACCGGGATTGATTCCCCGGTCAGCGCTGATTCTTCTATTTCAAGGCTTCTTGCTTCAACAATTCGAACGTCTGCGCCAATTCTGTCCCCGCTCGTAAATTTCACAATATCACCCGGCACCAGTTCCTTAGAAGGAATCTTTGTCCAGCTTCCTTCTCTGAGTGCCATGACATGCGGTGTTGAAAGCTCTTTTAAAGCCTGAAGAGATTGCTCAGCACGCCTTTCTTGAAAGAAACCGAGTATGCCATTCACAAACACAATCGCAATAATCGCAACCGCATCTACATATTCACCAAGAAATCCTGAGATTAACGTTGCCGCCAGAAGCACAAGCACCATAAAATCTTTGAACTGCGCGAAAAACAAGAGAAGCGCTGAAGTTTTTTTCCCTTCTTGCAGCTCGTTTGGTCCATGCTTGTCAAGGCGTTTTTTTACCTCTTTTTCTGTTAATCCTTGTTTCATGGACGTATTGGTTGCCTCTAGTAAATCTGTTTGTCCCATTTCATGAAACTTCATTCCGCTCGTCCACTCCCCTGCTCTCTTATAGAGATATCACTCTATAAGCATGCTTATTCTGACTCGTCCCATTTCATGCTATAATTATCGAATGCAGGAAGAATGAGAGGGTGTTTGCATATGTCGTTTGATGGCATGTTTACATACGGAATGACACACGAACTTAACGAGAAAATAATGGGCGGACGAATTACAAAAGTCCATCAGCCATATAAGCACGATGTGATTTTCCACATCCGTGCCAAGGGAAAAAACCAAAAACTATTATTATCGGCACATCCGAGCTATTCACGGGTGCATATCACGGCACAAGCTTATGAAAATCCAAGCGAACCGCCAATGTTTTGCATGTTGCTGAGAAAGCATATCGAAGGCGGATTCATTGAGAAAATTGAACAAGCGGGCTTAGACCGCATTATGATTTTTCATATCAAAAGCCGAAACGAAATTGGCGATGAAACCGTACGAAAGCTTTATGTAGAAATTATGGGCCGTCACAGCAATATCATTTTGACTGACGCAGCAGAAAATGTGATTATCGACGGACTTAAGCATTTATCACCGTCAATGAACAGCTACCGTACAGTACTGCCCGGCCAAGATTATAAGCTTCCGCCTGCTCAGGACAAAATATCGCCTCTTGAGGCGTCAGAAGATGATATTTTGCGTCACCTCAGCTTTCAAGAAGGAAGGCTTGATAAACAAATTGTCGACCACTTTTCAGGCGTGTCTCCGCTTTTCGCCAAAGAAGCGGTTCACAGAGCAGGCCTTGCCAACAAAGTCACACTGCCAAAAGCGTTGCTGGCACTGTTTGCCGAAGTGAAAGAGCACCGTTTCATTCCCAACATTACGACTGTAAACGGAAAGGAATATTTTTATCTGCTGGAGCTGACTCATCTAAAGGGCGAAGCGCGCCGTTTTGATTCATTAAGCGAACTGCTCGACCGTTTTTATTTCGGAAAAGCTGAACGAGACCGGGTCAAACAGCAGGCTCAGGATCTTGAGCGTTTTGTTGTGAACGAACGGAAGAAGAATGCCAACAAAATCAAAAAATTAGAGAAAACCCTGGAGTATTCGGAAAACGCGAAGGAATTTCAGCTTTACGGGGAGCTTTTAACCGCTAATTTATATATGTTGAAAAAAGGTGATAAACAGGCTGAGGTCATCAATTATTATGATGAAGAAAGCCCGACAATCACGATTCCTTTAAACCCAAACAAAACGCCTTCTGAAAACGCACAGGCCTATTTCACGAAGTATCAGAAAGCGAAAAACTCGGTCGCGGTTGTCGAGGAGCAAATCAGGCTGGCACAGGAAGAGATCGAATATTTCGATCAGCTGATTCAGCAGCTTTCGTCCGCTTCTCCCCGGGATATCAGCGAAATCAGGGAAGAGCTTGTTGAGGGCAAATATTTGCGCCCTAAGCAGCAAAAAGGCCAGAAAAAGCAAAAACCGCACAATCCGGTGTTAGAAACATATGAATCCACCTCAGGCCTGACAATTTTAGTGGGTAAGAACAATCGTCAAAATGAATATTTAACGACCAGAGCGGCGGCCAGAGACGATATCTGGCTTCACACGAAGGACATTCCCGGCTCCCACGTTGTGATCAGAAGCAGCGAACCGGATGAGCAAACAATCTTGGAAGCCGCGACAATTGCAGCTTATTTTTCAAAAGCTAAAGATTCAAGTTCAGTGCCTGTAGATTATACAAAAATCAGGCATGTCAAAAAACCAAACGGCGCGAAGCCCGGCTTCGTCACCTATGACAGCCAGCATACCGTCTTTGTCACGCCTGATGCTGATACGGTCATCAAGCTGAAAAAAAGCTGAGCCGCATAAAGAAAAGCCAGAGCATTTGTATGCTCTGGCTTATTTCTTTCTTCTCACCTGATAAAGCCTGTTCACTTCAGCAACGAAATCGCCGTCAATCAGCTTATCCACGTTTTCAGCAAGCTCTTTTGTGTGCTTTGGACTGGCTCCGCTAGTAGAAACGGACACCGTTACATGCCCTCTTTTTACGATTTTCGGCATATATACATTGCCAAGCTCAGCGTCACTGACACAATTAACAAGCTGAAAAGGCGAAGCGGATTGGGCAATTTCTTTGTTCACTGCCGCATTATCCGTCGCAGCAATAATTAAGAAAGCATTGAGATAATCTTCTTTTTCAATTGTCCGTTTTTCCCATTTGATACGTCGCTCTTCTGCCATTTGCTTGATTTCCGGTTCAACATCCGGACTGACGAGCGTTATATCAGCTCCCTCAGAAATCACCGTTTTCAGCCTTCTGAGAGCGATGCTGCCGCCCCCCGCAATGACAACCTTCTTCTTTTCCAGGCTAATGTGCAGCGGAAGCATATGAACCTCCATCAAAATCAAATTGTCCCTCAGAATTTGCCGCAGTTTCTCTTACACGGTTCAAAAATGCGTTTTTCACATGAGGATGAAAACCGATATAGGAAGAGAGGTAGACGTTCGGATTATGAGCTTTTAATTTCTGAACCTCTCGTTCGATTTCATTCATCAGCATACCCGTAAAAAGCAAATATGGAACGATAAAGGTTGTTATGCCGTCATCTTTTTTAAGTTCTGAAAAAACCTCTTTGTAATTCGGGCCGCATGCTGTCAAAAAGCACGGAATGACTTCCTTGACTGGAATCATTTCCTGAAGAAGATTAGCAATACCGGTTACGTCTCTTTTGACATCTGGATCTGAACTTCCCCTTCCGATGAGTACCACTCTGGCATTTTCATATGGAACACCTATGTCTTTCATTCTGTGATATACAGCCTTGACTACTTCTTCGTCAATCCCGATCGGCTTTCCGTATGAAATGCGGACTGACGGATATCGGGATGCAGCACGGGCAATTTCTTCCGGAATATCATGTTTT
Source organism: Bacillus sp. FSL L8-0358 (assembly GCF_038593095.1). Taxonomy (NCBI): domain Bacteria; kingdom Bacillati; phylum Bacillota; class Bacilli; order Caryophanales; family Bacillaceae; genus Bacillus; species Bacillus sp. FSL L8-0358. Next base: position 1,626,153 of record NZ_CP151962.1, on the reverse strand, counting down.
GCATGCGCAGCTGTTAAAAGAAGCAGAGGCACCACTGCGATATGAGTGGCGCCTTGCTTCACACATGCTTCAAACCCTGTCTCAATTGTCGGCTCCTGAAGCTCTAAAAAGCTGATTTCTTGTACTGGCACAGAGATGTGGGCCTTGCATCCTTCCAAAAAGGCTGCGGCTTCTTGCTGCGCTTTTTTGACCCGACTGCCGTGGCCGACATATAAAATTGCTTGTTTCATTTTTACAACGCCTCGCTTAAATCTTGTTTTTTCAGTTCAGATTCAAACCATTCCAGCTTATAGTGATAATTTACAACATTTCCAATGACAATTAAACTCGGATTTGTAATGTTTTCTTTTATCACCGTTTCTGAAAGGGTGTCAACTGTACAAAAAACAGATTTTTGCTTGTCCGTTGTTCCCCAATGAATAAAGGCTGCCGGCGTAGAACCGTCCCGGCCGTTTTCAAGGAGTTTTCTTTCAATCTGCTGCACGTTTTTGATACCCATATAGATGACAAGTGTATCAATTCCTGTAGCCAGCGCTTTCCACTTTTCCTCAAAATCTTCTTCTTTTTTATAATGACCCGTTACAAAAGCGACGTTAGAGCCCGCCTCCCGATGAGTAACAGGAATCCCGGCATAAGCGGCTGCCGCGATTCCAGACGTAATGCCGGGGATGATTTCAAACGGAATTCCATTTTCAGAGAGGCATTCCGCTTCTTCCCCTCCTCTGCCGAACACAAAAGGGTCTCCGCCTTTCAGTCTGACAACCATTTTCCCTTTTTGCGCATACTTCACAAGAAATCGATTGATGGTTTCCTGCTTCAACGTATGAAAATCCGGAAGCTTCCCGCAGTAGATCAGGTCTGCTTGCTCTTTGGCATATTGTAAAATCTCTTTATTTACTAATCTGTCATATAAGATGACATCAGCTTTTTCAATAGCTTTCAGCGCTTTAATTGTCAGCAGATCAGGGTCACCGGGACCCGCTCCTACAATATATACTTTCCCCATCGTATTTCCCCCGATCTATTCGAGTTCTTCCAGAGCATTCGCTGTGATGATGTTCTCGCTTGCATTCCGGCACCTGAGAAGAACGCAGCAGATCATATTCAGCTCAATTTTTGTTTAACAAACTCGATCAGCTGATTTTTACACGCTTCACGGTCATGCTGTCCTGAATCAAGAACGAGCTCTGGAGCTTCCGGTTCTTCATAAGGAGAATCAATTCCTGTAAAGAACGGAATCTCGCCGTTTCTTGCTTTTTTGTAAAGCCCTTTCGGATCTCTTTGTTCACAAATATCAAGGTCGCATTTAATGTAGACTTCATTAAATTCGCCCGCTTCCACAAGCTCGCGAACCTGTTGTCTGTCCTCGCGGAAAGGAGAGATAAAAGCAGTAATCACAATGGTTCCCTGCTGAACAAAAAGCTTCGCCACCTCTCCGATTCGGCGGATGTTTTCTTTTCGGTCTTCATCAGAAAAACCAAGATCCTTATTTAAGCCGTGACGGATATTATCCCCGTCAAGCACAATCACTTGATAGCCTTGCTCAAACAATTCTCTCGCAGCGGCGTTGGCAATCGTTGATTTGCCTGAGCCGCTTAACCCTGTCAGCCAGAGAATGGAGCTTTTATGCTTGTTTTTTTGCTGGTACTCTTCTTTTGTGATAGAGGCTTCATGCCATACAATATCGCGATTTGTCACTGCCAGTCCTCCTTAAGATACGCCTACTTCTTCTTTTTTCTTCATCCCTTTGATTAACACTTCTACGACTTCTTTTCGACTGAATTCAGCAGGCGGCAGCACACCGTCTCTCAGCATGCCTCTTACCTTAGTGCCTGATAAAATGACGTGATGCTCTCTGCCATGAGGGCATGTTTTCGCTGTTCCCATATTTCCGCATTTTTTACAGAAGAAGCTGTGCTCGAATTTCAGCGGCGTAATCCCGAGTTCTTCAGGTTTAAATGTGTCAAACAGCTCCTGTGCTTCGTATGTTCCGTAATAGTCACCTACACCTGCATGATCACGGCCGACGATGAAATGTGTGCAGCCGTAGTTCTTTCTGACAAGCGCGTGGAAAATTGCTTCTCTCGGGCCTGCATAACGCATCGCCGCTAAAAAGACACCAAGGAAAACGCGATCTTTCGGGTAATAATGATCAAGAAGCACTTGGTAGCTTTCCATCCGTACATCAGCTGGAATGTCATCAGATTTTGTTTCGCCTACTAACGGATTCAAGAACAAGCCGTCTACTGTTTCAAGAGCCGTTTTTTGAATGTATTCATGCGCTCTGTGAACAGGGTTTCTTGTTTGGAAACCGACAATGGTTTCCCAGCCTTTTTCCGCAAACTGGCGTCTCGTTTCTGACGGTTCAAATGTAAATTCAGGGAACTGTTTTGAAGCTTTTTTAATCAACGTAATCGGTCCGCCGACATATGTATTGCCGCGGCTGAACAGCTTTTTAACACCAGGATGCTCCTGTTCATCTGTTTTGTACACATTGACAGCTTCTTTTTGTTTGTCAGGCACGTACAGGTCTTCGATTTGGATAACGCCGTATGTTTCTCCTTCATACGTTAACTTTACCGTTTCACCAAGTGACAGTTCCGCTGCTTTTTGCGCATCGACCGGAAGCGTGATCGGAAGAGACCAGACAACGCCGGAAGAAAGACGCATGTTTTCGACTACAGATACGTAATCTTTTTCATTAAAGAAACCTTCAATCGGGCTGTATGCACCGATACCGATCAATTCCAAATCCGCGAAAGAAATTAAATCAAGTTCAATTTCTTTTTGAATGCCGCTCACATCATATGATTCATCTACCCTGTTTACTAATGTTCCTCCGTGTGGTGCTAAGCTCATAATATCCATCTCCTCCTAGTTAACTTATAAAATTACTCAGATTAATGATCAGATTCCCCCGCCTTGTTCGTGGACTGAGCGTCTCTCTTTACGAATGGCCTTTGTCAGGCTGACGGCACCGCCCGCCGCTAAAAGCACACTTACCATGATAAAGATCGAATAATAATCTGCTTTTAAAAACAAGGATACAAGCAGATAAGAAATCGATAAAGATAAAAACGGCGATGCGATCCATACCTTCAGCATCGTTTGAACAACTTGTTTATGGAACACGTTCGGACCGTTTTTTGCCATGCCTATTCCGATAATAGACGATGACGTGACTTGCGCCAAGGGCACCGGCATCCCAAATACAGAACTGATGATCACAAGTCCTGCTCCTGTACCGGATAAGAGAATGCCTTCCCCTTTGGAGAATCTCGTAATTTTCTTCCCGTTTGTTTCTAGCACACGCCGGCCTAATAACAGTGCGCCAAGAGCAACAAAAGCTCCTCCATACAAGGTTCCTTTTCCGACATCAAGCACACCGGCAGCTACTAACGGGCCAACAGCATTCGCCACGTTATTCATGCCGGCAGAGAATGCTTCGAAAAATCCGGCAACTAACAAAACAATGCCGAGGATTTTTTGTTTTTTAGAAGATTTTACTTCAATCTTAAAATAACGAAACAGCTTAGATACGAAATAGGTGAAGCCGAAAGCGAACAGCGGGACAAAAACCCAAAATGACACAATGATCAGAAGATTGTTCACAAACAATACTTTATAAGCCACTCCCACGCCGACAACCGCCCCGACTGTTACTTCACTTGTCGACAAAGGAATGCCGAGCAGATTAGCAGTAAAGAGCGACAGGGCAGCAGCTCCAATAATGATGCAAACAATCGTCAGTGTAATCGTCTGCTCAGGAATAATGCCGGAGCTGATTGTTTTTACAACCTCGCCTCCGCCAATGACCGCCCCGGCAAAGACACCGACTGCGCATAGGATCAAAGCGTAGGTTTTCTTTTTGATGGCTCCGGAGCCGTAAGCAACCCCCATCGAAGCTGCAGCGCCGCTTGCACCAATATTCATCGCGAAAAACAAGCTAAATAAAATAGCGGCTAATTCCATTTTGCAGCTCCTTATTCATGCAGTCCGCATTCTGTTTTCGCCATACCATTCCATCTGCCTGAGCGCAAATCCTCTGCTGTAAAAGCGGGAGCAGTGCAAGGCGCACAGCCAATACTTGGATATCCTTGGTCATGAAGCGGATTGTAGTCCAGTTCATTCCGGGATGTGTATCTCCAAATGTCTTTCCAAGTCCAATGGATAAGCGGGCAAACTTTTACTGACTTGAATTTTTCATCTTTGTTTAAGAAATTCGTATTGGCACGGCTTGGCCCTTGATCACGGCGCAGGCCGGAAAGCCAGGCTGGATGTCCTGAAAGCGCCTCTCTTAAAGGAACGACCTTTCTAAGATAGCAGCACTGATTCGGCTCTCTTTCCCACAGTTTGTCACCATGTTCTTCGGCTTGTTCCTCAAGGGTGAGGTCTGGTTTTTTCAGGATGATATTAAGACCCGGATAACGCTCTTTCACTCGTTCAATTGTTTCATAGGTTTCTTTAAAATGAAGTCCTGTATCAAGAAACACAATCTCTGCGTCTTTTTTCACTTTATAAATTAAGTCAATCAGAACGATTCCCTCAATTCCGAAACTGCAGGCATAAACAAGTTGATTGCCGTAATGGCCGTATGCCCATTTTAAAACTGACAGCGCTCCTTTATAAGGATCGTCTTCCGGAAATGTAATCGTTGGTTCTTCCCAATTATCATACGTTAACATTTCTTCTTTCCTCCTTTCGGAGACAAACAAACAGTAGCTTTCTGCCGGTTGTCTTTTCCCAATTGTAATGTGATTCGCGGCTGCTGATATCACAGACAGCCTTTTTTCCTCTTAAAATAAAAAACTTTCAATCCGGCGGAAAGAAAGACAGGAACAGCATGCAGCCCTTATCTTTCAAAATGGAATTCATTTTGCTGGAAGTAGCACCTTACAAACTATGCAGGTTGCCGGGCTTCATAGGTCCAGTCCCTCAGCCGCTCTTGATAAGTTTTTAGATTTGTAGTAAATTTTAGCACAATTCTAACATAAGTCAACCCGACTTTTTTTATAGGATTAATAAAAAAACAGGCCTCACAGCCTGTTTTCAAGTACAGCAAGGCTTTGAAGCCTCTTTACATCATTTGAATTTATTTTTTATTTTTTAAACCAATCTTTTGACTCGGGATTTCGTTTCCATGTTTGCAGCTTTTTTAGATCATCTGAATGAATATTTCCGTTTTCAAGCGCGACCTCTGTGAGCGTATCATAATCAGTTAATGAGTAGTATGGCAGTTCTGCCTTTGCGAAGGCTTCCTCCGCTTTAGGAAGTCCGTACGTAAAGATTGAGACGACACCAAGCACTTCACAGCCGGCCGCTTGTAAAGCTGCACAAGCTTCAAGCACGCTGCCTCCTGTGGAGATTAAGTCTTCAATGACGACTGTTTTTTGCCCTTCTTGCACAGCTCCCTCAATCTGATTGCCTTTTCCGTGCGCCTTCGGCTTGCTCCTCACATAACACATCGGAAAATTCAAACGGTCAGCCGCTAAAGCAGCATGAGGAATACCCGCGGTTGCTGTTCCCGCAATCATTTCAGCTTCGGGAAAATGCTCTTTGACAAGCTTGCTGATGCCTGAGGCGACATCATTTCTGACCTCTGGGAAAGATAGCGTAAGGCGGTTGTCACAGTAGATTGGTGATAAAATGCCGCTTGCCCATGTGAACGGCTCGTTCGGGCGTAAAAATACAGCTTGGATGTCTAAAAGATGTTTTGCGATGATTTGTTTCAAGATTTGATTCCCTCCCATTCAAGTCTGACAGCCTTATAGGCTTTTACCGGGTCTTCCGCTTTTGTAATCGAGCGTCCTACTACAATCGCTGATGAACCTTTCTCTCTTGCAATGGCAGGCGTCGCTACGCGGACTTGGTCATTCGCAGCGTCCTCTGCCATTCTGATCCCCGGAGTGACAGTCAGAAATGAAGGCGACACCGCTTGGTAAATGGCTTTTGCTTCATGAACAGAGCAGACCACTCCATCCAGTCCGCTTTCTTCCGCCTGTTTGCTGTAGTGCACAACCGTATCAATCAGAGATTTTTCGATCAGCAGTTCATCTTTCATGATTTGTTCAGATGTGCTTGTCAACTGGGTTACCGCGATAAGTGACGGACGTTTTTTTCCAGCAGGCGTACCTTCTTCTAAGCCTTCGAGAGCTGCCTGCATCATTTTTTTGCCCCCGGCCGCATGAACATTGACGAGATCTACTCCGAGACTGGCAAGGCGCTTCATCGCTTTGTTTACAGTAGTCGGGATGTCATGAAGCTTTAGATCTAAAAACAGCTCGCAGTTTCTTTCTTTTAGTTGTTTCACGATCGATGGCCCTTCTTGATAAAAAAGCTCCATTCCAACCTTTACAAATAACGGTTCTTGCTGAAAAGGCGCTAAGAACGCAAGTGTTTCTTCAGCTGATGCAAAATCAAGTGCGATGATGGGCAGGTTGTTTTTCATGATTCCAGCTCCTTCCGATGCATTCTTCAATTGATTGATAGCCGTATTGGCGCAAAACAGATGGGAGCTGTTCAATAATCTCTGGACATGCAAAAGGATTCACGAAGTTTGCTGTTCCGACAGCGACTGCGCTTGCTCCCGCGAGAAGAAATTCCAGGGCATCTTCAGCCGTCTGCACGCCTCCCATTCCGATAATCGGGATGTTGACCGCCTGGCTGACTTCATACACCATGCGAATGGCAACCGGCTTCACAGCAGGGCCTGAAAGTCCCCCTGTTTTATTCGCTAATATCGGTTTGCCAGTTTTTAAATCGAGTCTCATGCCGATTAGTGTGTTGATCATCGTAAGACCGTCCGCTCCCGCTTCCTCGATCGCTAATGCAATTTCTGTGATATTAGCCACGTTCGGGGAAAGCTTCACATAAACGGGTACATCCGAAACCTCTTTCACCGCTTTTGTCAAATCGGCAGCCATCTCAGGATTCGTGCCAAAAGCGATTCCGCCTGTTTTCACATTCGGGCAGGAAATATTTAATTCAAGAGTATGAACATTAGGCGCTTTGCTGATATGCTCTGCGACTTCAACATAATCCTCGACTTGAGAACCTGCGACATTGGCAATGATCGGCGTATCAAACTGCTCAAGCCACGGCAGCTCATTATGCAACACGCTATCCAGCCCCGGATTTTGGAGACCGATCGCATTGAGCATTCCAGCACCAGTCTCAGCTACCCGCGGCGTCGGATTCCCAAAGCGCGGCTCCTTTGTCGTAGCCTTAATCATGATGGCTCCAAGACAAGACAAATCATAAAAACGTGAAAATTCTTTTCCAAAACCGAAGCAGCCTGATGCAGGAATGATTGGGTTTTTCAAATCAAGTCCCGGCAATTTCACCTCTAGCATTACAGCGCCACCTCCTGAGCTTTAAATACAGGCCCGTCGAGACATACTTTTACATAGGATGTCTCACTTTCGTTTGTATGGCACACACACGCGAAGCATGCGCCGATTCCGCAGCCCATTCGTTCCTCCATGGACAGATATACTTCTTTATGGGCATATTCCTGTTTTAACGCCTTGAGCATCGGTGTCGGCCCGCAGCTGAGGAGGATATCAAACTCTAGATTTTTCCGTTTAATCACATCTGTGACAAATCCGGTTTCCCCGTAGCTTCCGTCAGCTGTTGCCACATACGTGTCTCCGTACTGCCGGCATTCTTCCTCGTAAAAAACATCCTTTGCCGATTGGAATCCTAAAACGTGGATGACATTTACCCCTTTTTCATTCAAGCGTTTCGACAGCTCTTGGAGAGGCGGCACACCTACTCCGCCCCCTACCAGCAAAGCCGTCTTTCCGGGTTGAACTTCATTAACAGGAAAGCCATTTCCCAAAGGCCCGAGGACATCCACAAGTTCTCCCTGCTGCTTCAGTGACAAGAGTCTTGTCCCTTCCCCATCTACCCGATAAATGATGGTGACTTCATTTTTTTCAAAGTTGACGTCTGCGATGCTGATTGGTCTTCTCAAAAGAGGCGTAACCGCTTCGCTCACTTTAAGATGAAGGAACTGTCCAGGGGTTGTAAACCCTTGGACAAGCTCCCCTTTCAGAACCATTTGATACACCCGGTCTGCAATTTGCTGGTTAGAACATACTGTCAAATACGCTTTTTTCATATAGTGACTGCCGCCTCCTGATTTGTGTTGACTGCCGGCATTTGATCAGCACGGAATGTCATGCTTTCCAGCACTCGCAATATCGCCTCTGCCGTATCTAAAGATGTTAGGCAGGCAACACCATTTTCTACTGATTCACGTCTGATTCTAAAACCGTCTCTTGCCGGCTGCTTTCCTTTTGTCAGCGTATTGATGACAAACTGCGCTTCTCCGTTTCTGATGACGTCAAGCAGGTTCGGGCCATCCTGACCGATTTTTCCGACGACCTTCGCTGGAATGGAAGCTTCTTTCAAGTAGCCTGCCGTTCCTTCCGTCGCTAAAATGTTGTAGCCGATCGCGTGGAACCGCTTAGCAATGGCAAGCCCTTCTTCTTTGTCCTTATCAGCTACTGTTAAAAGCACGGAACCGTAGTTCGGGATTTGAATACCTGAAGCAATCAAGGCTTTGTAGAGCGCCTTTTCAAGTGTCGAATCTTTCCCCATGACTTCACCTGTTGATTTCATTTCAGGCCCTAACGTAATGTCCACTCTTCTCAGCTTGGCAAAGGAGAAGACCGGCGCTTTTACAAATACACCTTGCTGTTCAGGCTGAAGGCCCTCTGTATAGCCAAACGCAGCCAGCTTTTGACCAAGAATGATTTTAGTTGCGAGATTTGCCATTGGGATACCCGTAATTTTGCTTAAAAACGGTACGGTTCTGCTTGATCTCGGATTCACTTCTAGCACGTACACCTCGCCTTGCGACAAGACGAATTGAATATTGAGCAAACCGACAATATTCAGCCCTTTAGCCAATGCGATCGTGTATTGTTCAATTTTTTTCTTAATGTCCTCTGTGAGAGACTGAGGCGGATAAACAGCGATTGAGTCTCCGGAGTGAACGCCCGCACGTTCAATGTGCTCCATAATTCCCGGAATGACGACTGTTTCACCATCCGATACTGCATCGACTTCAATTTCTTTTCCAGTCAAGTATCTATCAATTAATACAGGGTGCTGTGGATTGATTTTAACTGCGTTTTTCATGTAATGAAGCAGCTCTTCTTCATGATACACAATCTCCATCGCCCGGCCGCCAAGTACATAGGAAGGGCGTACCAATACCGGGTAACCGATATCACTTGCGATGCTTACCGCCTGATCAACTGATGTCGCTGTTTTGCCAAGCGGCTGCGGAACACCAAGTTCTCCAAGCGCTTGTTCAAATTTATCCCGGTCTTCTGCACGGTCTAAATCTTCTAATGAAGTTCCAAGGATTTTCACTCCGCGTGCAGAAAGCTCGTCAGCAAGGTTAATCGCAGTTTGTCCGCCAAATTGTACGACAACGCCCATTGGCTGTTCGAGGTCAATGATGTGCATAACATCTTCAATCGTAAGCGGTTCAAAATACAGCTTGTCTGAGATGCTGAAGTCTGTTGAAACGGTTTCCGGGTTGTTATTGACAATAATGGCTTCATAGCCTGCTTGTTTAATTGCCCATACAGAGTGAACCGTCGCATAGTCGAACTCGACACCCTGACCGATTCGAATCGGACCCGAACCAAGCACCATCACACTTTTCTTATCCGTAACGACAGATTCATTTTCTTCTTCGTATGTGCTATAGAAGTATGGCGTTTCTGACTCGAATTCCGCCGCACATGTATCTACCATTTTGAATACCGGTGCAATCCCCGCTTGTTTTCTCAAGCTGTAAAGCTCGGATTCTTTCATTTTCCACTCGCGGCTAATGTACTGATCAGAGAAGCCGAGTTCTTTTGCCCGTCTCAGCACATCTGTATCGCCCGCATTCGCCTTCAATTCTTTTTCAAACTGTACGATTCCGAACAGCTTATGCAAGAAGAAAACATCGATAGCGGAAAATTCATGGAGGTCTTCTACCGTGTAGCCTCTTCTGTACGCTTCAGCTAAGTAGAATAAGCGTTCATCACCGGCCTTTTTAATTCGCTTTTCAAGAAGCTCATCTGAAATGTCAGCGGCGTCCTTCAATTCAAGATGATACACATCCGCTTCCAGTGATCGCACTGCCTTCAGCAATGACTCTTCAAGCGTGCGGCCGATTGCCATGACCTCACCTGTCGCTTTCATTTGCGTGCCAAGCTTTCTGTTTGCTGATTCAAACTTATCAAACGGCCAGCGCGGAATTTTGGATACGACATAGTCAAGAGCAGGTTCAAATGCTGCGTATGTTTTTCCTGTCACCGGGTTCATCATTTCATCTAATGAAAGGCCGACTGCAATTTTAGCAGCGAGCTTTGCAATCGGGTATCCCGTTGCTTTTGATGCAAGGGCAGATGAACGGCTGACACGCGGATTTACTTCAATAATGTAATATTGGAAGCTGTCTGGGTCTAAAGCGAGCTGCACGTTACATCCGCCTTCGATTCCAAGCGCGCGAATCAGTTTTAACGATACATTCCGCAAGAGCTGATATTCGCGATCGCTGAGCGTTTGGCTCGGCGCGACAACAATACTGTCTCCAGTATGGATTCCAACCGGATCAATGTTTTCCATGTTACAAACGACAATGGCGTGATCCTGGCTGTCTCTCATGACTTCATACTCGATTTCTTTATAGCCGGCGATGCTTTTTTCAAGCAGACATTGGTGTACCGGGCTTAATTTCAAGCCGTTCTCAACGATTTCTTTTAACTCTGTCTCATTCGAGCAGATGCCTCCGCCTGTTCCGCCTAATGTATATGCCGGGCGGACAATGACAGGGAATCCAATTTGACTGACGAATTTTTCTGCTTCTTCAAGGGAGTGGATAATCTCACTTTCAGGCACCGGTTCATTCAGTTCATTCATTAATGTTCTGAACAAGTCACGGTCTTCAGCTTGCTGAATTGCAGACAGTTTTGTGCCAAGCACTTCGACGCCGCATTCTGCCAGAACACCTCTTTCAGAAAGCTCAACCGCAAGATTCAAACCGGTTTGGCCTCCGAGTGTAGGAAGAATGGCATCTGGTCGCTCTTTTCTGATGATTCTTGTCAGGAATTCAGGTGTGAGCGGTTCGATATAAACCCGGTCAGCCATTTCTGTATCTGTCATGATCGTGGCAGGGTTTGAGTTGACAAGGATGACTTCATAACCTTCTTCTTTCAAAGCAAGACAGGCTTGTGTTCCCGCATAGTCGAATTCTGCTGCTTGGCCGATGATGATCGGTCCAGATCCGATTACTAAAATTTTGTTAATGTCTACGCGTTTTGGCATACCGCTTCCCCTTCTTTCTCTGTTGTTTCGATCATTTCGATGAATCTGTCAAATAGGTGGTTGGCATCCTCAGGACCAGGTGAGGCTTCGGGATGATATTGAACCGTAAATGCCGGCAATGTTTTATGCTTCAGCCCTTCAATCGTATCGTCGTTAATTGCGATATGCGTCACTTCCAGTTCTGTTTTACTGATAGACGAAACTGTATATCCATGGTTTTGAGATGTTAAGGCAACTTTTCCTGTAGCCAGCTCTTTTACCGGGTGGTTTGAGCCCCTGTGGCCGAATTTCATTTTTTCGGTATTCGCCCCGCACGCCAGCGCGAATAATTGGTGGCCAAGACATATTCCGAATAATGGCACTTTTCCAAGAACACCTTTAATCATTTCAATCGCTTCAGGCACATCCTTTGGGTCTCCAGGTCCGTTAGAAAGCATGATACCGTCCGGTTTCAGCTGAAGCACCTCTTCCGCTGTAATGTTGTAAGGCACAACGATGACGTCACATTTCCGTTTGTTCAGCTCTCTTAGAATCCCGTGTTTCATGCCGAAGTCAACCAAGACGATGCGTTTGCCTCTTCCCGGGCTCGGATATGCTGTTTTTGCTGATACTTGGGATACTTGATTTCTTGGCAATTCCGTTTCGTTCAGTCTTTTCAGCACTGCTTCGATATCTTCATCAGATGAAGCGAATGTTCCTTTTAGCGCGCCTGCCGTGCGGATCATTCTTGTCAGCTTCCTTGTATCAATCCCCTGGAGTCCGGGAATATTTTTCATTTTTAAATACTCGTCTAAGGTGTATGCTGAACGCCAGTTGGAAGGCAGCTCACATAATTCTTTGATGATCAGCCCTTTGACAAAAGGGGTAATGGATTCAAAATCATCACGGTTAATGCCGTAATTTCCGATAAGCGGGTATGTTAATGTTACGATCTGTCCGCAGTAAGAAGGATCAGATAAAATTTCCTGATAGCCTGTCATCCCAGTATTAAAAACGACTTCTCCCATTTTGTGTTCTAAGCTTCCGAAGGCTTCTCCCTCGAATACCGCTCCGTTTTCCAGTACTAATCGTCTCTTCATTTGACAAGTCTCCCCTCTTCATAAGCAAGCTTCCCTGCCGCAATTGTAGCGACCGGCCAGCCGGTGCAGCTGATGCCGTTGAATGGTGTATTTTTTCCTTTTGATAAAAATGTCTCTTTGTCTATAACTGCTTCTTTTTCTAAATCGATTAACGTAATGTCCGCAGCTTGCCCCGTTTGTAATGTTCCATATGGGAGACCGAACGCTTCGCATGGCTTGATTGTCATGTAGTCAATCAGCTGCTTCAGCGACCAGCTGCCATTTTTGACAAAGTGTGTGTAAAGAAGCGGGAATGCTGTTTCTAAGCCGACAATTCCGAATGGCGCCAGTTTCATTTCTGTGTTTTTCTCTTCTTCCGTATGCGGTGCATGGTCTGTTGCGATAAAATCAATTGTTCCGTCTAAAAGACCTTCAATTAAAGCAGCTCTGTCTTCTGCGCTGCGGAGCGGAGGATTCATTTTATAGTTTGTGTCCAGCCCCGGGATGTCCTCATCACAAAGCAGCAAATGATGCGGCGACACTTCTGCTGTCACTCTGATTCCCGCTTTTTTCGCATCGCGTACAACTCTGACAGATTCTTTCGTGCTGATATGGCATACATGATAATGGCAGTTTGCCGCCTCAGCCAGCAGCACATCGCGGGCAATATGAACCGATTCACACACAGAAGGAATGCCGTTTAGCCCGTTCGCTTTGGAGAATGTCCCCTCATGTACGCTTCCTCCGTAAATTAAGGAGTTGTCCTCGCAATGTGCAACAATCGCTTTGTCAATTGCGGCTGCCCGTTTCATCGCTTCATACATCATACCTGCTGTCTGTATACCAACGCCGTCATCTGTAAAAGCAAATGCCCCGGCTTCTTTTAATGCTTCAAAGTTTGTCATTTCATCGCCGATTTGTCTGATCGTAATGGATGCATATGGAAGAACTCTGACGCATGATGTTTCTTTAATTCTGTTTTGCACCCATTCCATCTGCTCCTTTGTATCAGGAACCGGCCGCGTATTCGGCATTGCTGCTACTGTAGTATAGCCGCCGCGTGCCGCCGCTTTTGCCCCGGTTTCAATAGTTTCTTTTTTCTCTCCGCCCGGCTCTCTGAAATGCACGTGGAGATCAACAAACCCAGGTGAAACGAGCAAACCTTTTGCATCAATTACCGTTTCATTATCCGTTGCATCAAGCTTGCCGATTGCGGTGATGGTTTCTCCAGTCACTCGGATATCCGCTTCTGTTTTTTCACCATTTTCGTTTAGTATCCAGCCGTTTTTAATGAGATATGACATACGCTGCTTCTCCTCTTTTCACATTGGTTTGTAAGGCACGCTGTATCACTGCCATTCTGATAAATACGCCATTTTGCATTTGCTTGAAGATTCTTGATTTTTCGCTTTCTACTAAGCTGTCATCAATCTCCACTCCTCTGTTTACCGGAGCAGGATGCATGATGATCGCATGCCGCTTCATACGCTCAGCCCGTTCTACGGTCAAGCCGTATTTGTTTAAATAGCCTTCCTGGCTGACAGCGGACTGATGTCGTTCATTTTGAATGCGCAGCAGCATGACAACATCGGAAGACTCAACTGCTTCATCCATTGAGACATACGTGCCGAATGTATTTTCTTCATCCTGCCATTCCGAAGGGCCGGAAAATAGGACCCGGGCACCCAATCTTGTCAACACTTCCGCATTTGACCTTGCCACTCTGCTATGCTTGATGTCGCCGTGAATGGAGACGGTAAGCCCTTTGAACGTATTGAACTCTTCATAAATCGTCATTAAATCAAGCAGTGATTGTGTTGGATGCTGGCCGCACCCGTCTCCCGCATTCAGAATCGGAATGTTCACCTGGCTGACAAGCTCTTCATAATACTCATCCTCACTGTGCCTGATGACGCAGACGTCCACACCGATTGATTCGAGCGTCCGGATCGTGTCATATAAGGTTTCGCCTTTTTGCACGCTTGTGCTTGTTCCATCAAGGTTGAGCACATTCATGCCCAGCTTTTTTTCTGCGACCTCAAAGCTGAACCGCGTTCTCGTGCTCGGTTCGAAAAACAGGTTTGCTGCAAACTTTCCTGTAAGCTGATTGTCTGTTTTTCCGCTTTTAAGGTCTTGTGCTGTTTGAAGCAAATCTTTGATTTCCTCAGTGCTGAGTTCACTCATCGTCGTTAAATGCTTCATGTTCTTTCCCCTCTCTTTTCAACTTAAGGCTGAAAAAAACCCCGGTCTAAGGTAGACTCGGGGTATGGTTAAATAGAGGGCAGCATTGAAGCTTCCTTCTCTTCATAACCCTTCCAAGCCTCTCTGGACTTTCATTAAAAGGTTTTAGATATGATGTTGTTCAGATGTGTCTGCCTGCTCTTCCTTCGCCTGCGGAAGAATCAGGTTTAAGATGACACCGACAATTGCGGCAAGCGCCATTCCTGACACTTGGAATCCGCCTTGAGACACTTGGATAAAAGCGCCTCCTACACCGATGACAAGGATAACTGATGTAATAATGAGGTTTCTGTTGTTTTCATAATCAATTTTGTTGTCAATCAGCATTCGCAGGCCGCTTGAAGCAATGATTCCGAACAGCAGGAAGGAGACGCCTCCCATGACCGCTGACGGCACTGAACTGATCAGCGCTGAAATTTTGCCGATAAAGCCGAAGCAACAAGCAATCACTGCCGCTCCTCCGATGACAAAGACGCTGAATACTCTTGTGATGGCCAGCACGCCAATGTTTTCTCCGTAAGTCGTTGTCGGCGGACCGCCGATCAGGGAAGCGAGGATTGTCGCCACACTGTCACCCATAATAGAGCGATGAAGACCTGGCTTTTTAATGAAATCTTGTCCGACAACCTTGCTCAGCACCATTTGGTGGCCGATATGCTCTGACATTGTGACAAATGCGACAGGAACCATTGCGGCTGCGATGCCGAGTGTAACTGACGGTGAATAATCTTTGAACGGTATGATAAATTCAGGAACTGCAAACCATTTCGCGTCAAGCACCGGCTGGAAGTTGACAATCCCTTGAGTAAGGGCAAACAGGTATCCGCCGATGATTCCGATCAGAACCGGAATCAGGCTTAAAAATCCTCGTAAGAAAATCGCACAAATAATCGTGATTGCCAGCGTAACTCCTGCGACACTAAAGTGCTTTAAGCTGTAGACCAACTCACTCGCGTTCGGATCAGCATACATCGCCATGTTTACCGCAGTGCTTGCCAGTCCCAGCCCGATGACGATAATAACAGGCCCTACGACTACAGGCGGGAGAATCTTCATCAGCCATCCTGTTCCAAGCTGCCTGATCAATAAGGCAATCAGCCCGTACACCAGCCCTGCAAGAAACGCTCCAACCATTGCCGCTCCCGGCCCGCCGGTCGCTTTTACCAGAATGATCGGAGAAATAAAGGCGAAGGATGAACCGAGATACGCCGGAATTTGCCCTTTCGTAATAAGAAGGTACGCCAGTGTTCCGATGCCGCTTGTCACCAACGCCACAGCAGGACTCATTCCGACGAGCTTCGGAACCAAAATGGTTGAGCCAAACATGGCAAACAAATGCTGAAGGCTGAATGAAACCCAAGAGAAAGGTGTCGGGACATCCCTGACCCCTAAATTTACTTTTTTCTTACTCATGATGATTTCCCCCTGATTGTTGACTTTCATTTTAGGATGACTCAATGACTGTATAAAAAAACCTCTTTGCTTTTTTACGCAAAGAGGCATACAAAGACCTGCCGAATGCTTTTTTGGGCCTTTGTTGTGCACCTCTTTGCAACCTCTCTGGATTGCCCTTAAAAAGGTGATCTATTATTCGTTTTCATAAATGGCGACGAGATCGTTTTGGTCTACCTCATCAAGCTGAACCATAACCTTTTCTGACTTTGATGTCGGGATGTTTTTCCCGATATAATCCGCTCGGATCGGCAGCTCCCGGTGTCCTCTGTCCACAAGCACTGCAAGCTGAATGGAGGAAGGTCTGCCTACATCAACAAGCGCATCCATTCCTGCTCTGACTGTTCTTCCGGTATACAGAACATCATCAACGAGAATGACTTTTTGATCTGTGATATCTACCGGAATATCTGCACCTTTTACAAGCGGTTCATCGTTGCTCGTTTTTTTAGAAAGATCGTCTCTGTAAAGAGTAATATCAATTTCACCGACTGTAACAGGATTTCCCTCAATCTGTTCAATGCGTTCCGCAAGGCGTTTTGCCAGGTAAATCCCTCTTGTCTTAATGCCGACAAGGATGCAGTTATTCATTCCTTTATTGCGTTCGATCATTTCGTGAGCAATCCTGGTCAGCGCCCGTCTGATTGCCTGTTCGTCGAGAATGACAGCTTTTTGATTCAATGTGTGACACCTCACAGTTCATATAGAAGAAAAAACCCCTCCTACCAGAGCATAGAGGGGTTTTAGGACAAGGTGCGCGCCTATACACGCATCCCGTCAATCCGTTATCCTTCTCAGCCTCTCTGGACTGTTTTAAAGAATCTATTCAGCTTCGTTTATTATTTCAGAAAAGAAACCCTCTGTCAACCGTTTTTTCTGAGGTTTTCGATTAATTCTGCCATATCCTCAGGAAGCGGCGCTTCAAATTCGACATATTCTCCTGTTCGTGGATGGTCAAAACCTAAAACTCCCGCGTGAAGCGCTTGGCCATTAAAGTCGATTGTTTTTCTTGGGCCGTATTTCGGATCGCCTGCTAATGGGAATCCGATATATTTCATATGAACACGAATTTGATGGGTTCTCCCTGTTTCAAGCTGGCATTCCACTAACGTAAAATCCTCAAAACGCTCTAGTACATGAAAATGAGTGACAGCGTTTTTGCCATCACGTGTCACAGTCATGCTTTGACGGTCTTTCTTATCTCGTCCGATCGGCGCGTCAATTGTGCCATCATCGTGAGAAATAAGCCCGTGGACAACTGCCGTATATTTCCGCGTGACCGTTTTGTTGACCAATTGGTTTACAAGTGACTCGTGCGCCATATCATTTTTCGCCACCATTAATAAACCGGACGTGTCCTTATCGATTCTGTGAACAATACCCGGACGCATCACGCCATTTATTCCGGAAAGGTCTGTGCAATGAGCCATAAGGCCGTTTACAAGTGTGCCCGTAAGATGCCCGGGTGCTGGGTGAACAACCATTCCGCGAGGTTTGTTGACGACCAGCACATCCTGGTCCTCATAATAAATATCCAGATCCATAGGCTCTGCCAGGACGTCGAGCGCTTCCGGTTCGGGTACAGTGACGGTCACCTGATCACCCGGCTGAATTTTATAATTCGCTTTCACCGCGCTTCCGTTCACGACAACCTGTCCGTCTTTTACCCATTGCTGAACCTGGGTTCTTGACCAATCATTCTCAGTCGATGCCAAAAATTTATCAATCCGCTCACTTTTTTGTTCTTCTGAAGCGGTTATATCAATTTGATTCATGCTATTGCTCCTTTTTCTTTTTCCCGCTGTCCAACAGCATTTGTATAAATAAAAGCATTACGCCGACACATAATGAAGAGTCCGCGATGTTAAATATCGGGTAATTGTAATTGACAATAATAACATGGATAAAATCCACAACTTCCTGTCTGACAGCCCGATCGATAAAGTTGCCGATGGCACCGCCAAGCATAAGTCCGAGGGCAACGCCAAGAAGCCTTTGTCCCTTTGTATAACGCTGTATGTAATAAACAATACCAATAATAACAGCGGTTGTTATGAGGTAGAAAAACCACATTTGACCCGCTAATATCCCCCATGCAGCACCCGTATTGCGATGGGAGGTGATATAGAATACCTGATCAATGATCGGAATGCTTTGGCCAAGTTCCATGTTCTTAACAACTAGCCATTTTGTCAATTGATCGGCTGCAATAATAAGTAGTGCAATCATATAATACAGCACAAACGTTCCTCCAGTTTACGGTTACTTTAATCCATTATGCATTTTATCAATAAAAAGCACTGGAGTAAAGAAATATCAGGCATATTAACCGGCCAGACACTGTTATTCATACAGTGCCTGACCATATTCGATATCCGTTGATTTCCATATCGGAAGCGTTTTTTTTTCAAATTGGACAGAATAAAGAAAATCGTTTGCTGTTCGGGCAGTCGGCAGCACTGCCAGCTTTGCAAGAGGAATGGGAGCCCCGGTTTCTTCACAGTATCCGAATGTGCCGTTTTCGATTTTGGACAATGCAAGGAGAACGTCTTGAAGCTCTTCTTTAATATGATAGATCAGAGTTGCTTTTTGTTTATGATTGATTGCTGCTTGCGGGCTTGTAGAAACCTGAAAGCAAGAATACTCAAATAATCTCGACTGTAATTCTTCTTTCATCAGAAGAAGTTCCGTATAAATTGCGGTCAGTTGATCATTCATTCTTCACAACTCCTGCTCTTAACGTAGTACCTTTATTGTTGCCTATGAATGATGATCTAAAGCCCATAAGATTTTTCCTGCCGTTCTAAAGGATGTCACTCTTGGCACAAAAAAAGCCCGGCTTTTACGCCGGGCCCTTTTCATTATTTTTGATAGTATTTTTCAACGATTTCAGCGTTGCGTAATGAAAGTGTAGGATATTTCGGATTTGCACCTACATCTTTTGAAATCACACGTGATCTCTCACACATTTCGCCTTCCGCTTTCTCGACAGCGATTTTACCCGTCGCAAAGCTTTGCGCATCGTTCGGCGCATCATTTTCTTCGCTGATTGTCAGTTCAGACACAATAAACAGCTGAGAAAGGTTTTCTTTTATGGAAGCTAAGAGCTCCTTGTTTTCTTTGTTTGGATACAATTTCAGGTTTGCTTCCAAAGATTTACCGATAATTTTTTCATTTCGCGCAGTTTCTAATGCTTTTAACACGTCATCACGAAGAGCCATAAAGCGGTCAAATTTTTCTTCAGTCGCTTCACTGTTTGGAACCGCGATTGTTTCTGGCATATCGGTCAGCTGAACGCTCTGCTCTTCAACAAATGTTAAATGAGACCACAATTCGTCTGCCGTATGTGGAAGGATAGGCGCAGAAAGCTTCACTAATGCAAGAAGCGTTTCGTAGAATACTGTCTGCATGCTGCGTCTATCCGGATGATCCGCATGCTCGATGTAGACAATATCTTTTGCAAAATCAAGGTAGAATGAGCTCAATTCGATTGTGCAGAAATTATGAATGCTGTGATACACAACCGCAAATTCGTACTCATCATACGCTTTTTTCACCTTATCAATCAGCTTGTTCAGCTTAATCAGCATATACTGATCCACTTCACGAAGATCTTCGACAGCCACCGCATTTGTTTTTGGATCAAAATCGAAAAGGTTGCCGTGAAGGAAACGGAACGTGTTGCGGATTTTACGATATACTTCCGCAACCTGCTTTAGAATGGCGTCAGACACGCGAACGTCCGCCTGATAATCCACTGAAGATACCCATAATCTTAAGATGTCGGCACCAAGCTGTTTCATGACTTTAGCCGGAACAACAACGTTACCGATTGATTTACTCATCTTGCGTCCTTCTCCATCCAGTGCGAACCCATGGCTGAGCACACCTTTATACGGCGCTTTCCCTGTTACGGCTACTGCTGTAGAAAGAGAAGAGTTAAACCAGCCGCGATATTGGTCAGATCCCTCTAAGTATAAATCAGCCGGGCGAACGAGGTCATCACGTTCTTCAAGCACTGCTTGATGTGAAGAGCCTGAATCAAACCAAACATCCATGATATCCTGTTCTTTTGTAAATGTGCCGTTCGGGCTGCCAGGATGCGTAAAGCCTTCCGGAAGAAGATCCTTTGCTTCTTTTTCAAACCAAATGTTTGATCCGTGCTGTCTGAACAATTCAGAAACATGTTCAATGGTTTCATCTGTAATAATCGGTTCTCCGTTTTCAGCGTAAAATACCGGAATCGGCACACCCCACGCACGCTGTCTGGAAATACACCAGTCGCCGCGGTCCCGAACCATGTTGTGCAAACGCTGCTCGCCCCATTCAGGTACCCATTTGGTTTCTTTAATGGCATCCAGCAGGTCTGATCTGAAATCTTTAATAGACGCAAACCATTGCGCTGTCGCTCTGAAAATGGTTGGTTTTTTTGTTCTCCAATCATGCGGATAAGAGTGAGTAATGAATTCAAGCTTCACAAGTGCGCCTTTTTCATCAAGCTGCTGTGTGATCGCTTTGTTTGCATCATCATAGAACATGCCTTCAAAGCCAGGAGCTTCGCTTGTCATTACACCTTTTTCATCGACCGGGCAAAGCACATCTAAACCGTATTTTTGGCCGATGATAAAGTCATCTTCCCCATGTCCTGGCGCTGTATGAACGCAGCCTGTTCCGGCATCAGTTGTTACATGTTCACCAAGCATAATGAGAGAGTCTCTGCCATATAGCGGGTGTTCAGCGATAATGTTCTCAAGGTCTTTCCCTTTGACCGTTCTTGTCACTTCATACTGATCAAATCCGCATGCCGATGCAACATTTTCGACTAAGGCACTTGCTACGACAAAGCGGTCTTCAGCTACTGCAATCACGCTGTACTCAAGATCAGGATGCACTGAGATTCCGAGGTTCGCCGGAATTGTCCAAGGCGTTGTTGTCCAAATGATGATGCGCTCGCCGTTTTCAAGAACGCCTTTTCCGTCTTTTACACCAAAAGCGACGTAAATAGATGCTGAACGTTTATCTTGATATTCGATCTCGGCTTCAGCCAGAGCAGACTCACTTGAAGGTGACCAGTTAACCGGTTTAAGGCCTTTGTAAATATAGCCTCGTTTTGCCATTTCACCAAATACGCGGATTTGCTGCGCTTCGTATTCCGGTTTTAATGTCACATATGGGTTTTCCCAGTCACCGCGGACACCAAGACGTTTGAATTGCTCACGCTGTCCCTCGATTTGCTTCCAAGCGTACTCTTCGCATAGTTTGCGGAATTCCGCTACTGACATTTCTTTGCGGTTGACCTTTTTGTTTTTTGTCAGAGCTGTTTCAATTGGCAATCCGTGTGTATCCCAGCCCGGCACATACGGTGCGTTGTAGCCGCTCATTGATTTATAGCGGACAATGAAGTCTTTCAAAATCTTGTTAAGTGCATGGCCCATATGGATGTCGCCGTTTGCATACGGAGGTCCGTCGTGTAAAACAAATTTCGGGCGGTCTTTCGTCCGTTCCTGAACAAGACGGTAGATATCCTCTTCCTCCCATTTTTTTTGAATGTCAGGCTCGCGGTTTGGCAAATTTCCACGCATCGGGAAATCTGTTTTCGGCATTAAGAGCGTGTCTTTAAAATCCATTTTCATTCCTCCACTGCATTTTTTCAGAAAATAAAAAAAGCCCTCTCATCCCATAAGGGACGAGAAAGCTTATCTCGCGGTACCACCCTTTTAGAAAAAGCAAGCATACACTTTTTCCTCTTGAGCATCGTAACGTGATGAACGTCCTAACCTACTGTGAGTTCAGCAAGGAAACTAAAGGGCTGATCTACATGATTCCGGCCATCCCGGACTCTCACCATCTCCGGGTCGCTATGAAGGCCTGAAGGAAACATGACTGTCCCTTTCAACCGTTTTTTCATCTGAATTTATGAACGTATTATATTCGACAAGCTAAGAAAATGTCAAGATAATCAGAGAATTTATTCCTTTTCCTCAAATACAGCGTCGACTTCATACTCAAGGAGATGATCCCAATCGTCATTTTTCAGAAGATCAAGCTGAGCTTCAATCAGCATTTGGAAACGTGTTCTGAACACTTTAGACTGTTTTTTCAGCTCTTCAATTTCCATTGCAATTTTTCTTGATTTTGATAACGATTCGTTGATAATGCGATCAGCGTTTTTCTCCGCTTCCCGAACGATCAGCTTTGCCTCTTTTTGAGAATTGCGTTTTACGTCTTCAGCCGCTTCTTGAGCAACTAAAATGGATTTATTCAATGTTTCCTCAATATTGGCAAAGTGTCCGATTCTTTCATCAAGCTCATTGACTTTCGCTTCAAGCTCAGTTTTCTTGCGGAGAACAATTTCGTAATCTTTTCTGACTTGGGCTAGGAATTCATTTACTTCATCTTCATCATATCCGCGAAAACTTTTTGTAAACGTCTTGTTGTGAATATCATTTGGCGTTAATGGCATGATGCCACCTCCATTTTTACATTTCAGTACGGTTATCTAGTTCACATTATAAAACAAATTTCGCACAGATGGAGAAAAAAACTGAAAAACCGACTATTTTTGTCGTTCAAACGTAACTCTCCATTTGTCTTTTTTGGTTTTCCCTTCGATTTTTGTTAAGCTGCACCGGCCAAAACCTCTGATAGACAGCATGTCCCCTTCCGCGACTATGTATGAAGGATCTTCAACCACCTTCCAGTTCACTTTCACGAGGCCGTTTTTCACAAGCGTCTGTGATTTCTGGCGGGATTGCCTGCTCATAGAGGCGCAGACGGCGTCAAGCCTTAAAGAAGAAACCGTGTCATCTCTTATTTCGACATCAATTGCTGGAATGTTAAGGTCTGACAAGTCGATTTTCTCTAGGCTGACCGCCGCTTTGCCTGCTTGGGTCAGCTGTGCAGCCACAAAATCAGCGGTATCGGCTGAGACAATCAATTGCACTGCTGTCTCAGAAAACACGATGTCACCGAATTTTTGCCGCTTTAATCCTATGCCCATTAATGCACCAAGCAGAGAACGATGATCTACTGAGACAAACTTGTCAGCATAACGGACGTTAAACGCCTGCAATTCAAAATCCGATTCTTCCGGAGTAATGTACTCTGGATACAGAATCGCCCGTTTCCGCTCCGCTCTGTCATAGCCGCCGGAAAAAGCAAGCCCGACGTCAGCCTGTCCCGTAACAGCAGAGAGGATGACCTGCTCTCGGGGATCTAAAAAGTCGGTCAGCTTCATCCGGTACTGCTCCTGGACAATTCTTTTCCATTCGAGCGCCTGATCAATAAAGGCCCGCTCGTCTTTTCTGAAGTGCTGATATATATCGCTCATCGTCTTTCCCTTCTATGTAAAGAGGCTTGGCTGCTGCCAAGCCCCTATCAAACTGTCACATTAAAACGCAATCATGCGATAAAGCCCCCACAAGCCGGTTGTCGCAAACCGAAGCACAAGTATTGCTACGATTGGTGAAATATCCAGCATTGCAATCGGAGGAATGATTTTTCTGAATGGTTCGAGATATGGTTCACAAATCGAAGCCAAAAAACGCCCAACTGCTGTTTCCCTCGTACTCGGCACCCATGACATAAAAATATATATGATCAGGGCAAATGAGTATATTGTGATTAATAAGTTTAAAACCGAAAAAACTTGATAAAGGATCATCTCGCTTTACCACCTCTGATGTTCGTCTTCAGATATGAGCTCAGAAATTGTGCCTGATACATCTACGTTGTCAGGCGTGCAGAGGAAAATATCTGAGCCGATTCTTTGAATATCGCCGCCAATGGCATAAACGGTTCCGCTTAAAAAGTCAACAATCCGCTTCGCCTGGTCATGCTGTATCCGCTGAAGATTGACGACAACTGCCCGCCGGTTCTTCAAATGGTCGGCTATTTCCTGCGCCTCCGCATAAACGCGCGGCTCACTCAACACCACTTTAGAGGATTTCTGAACACTTTGCAAGCTCACTACATTCTGTTTGCCCGCTGGTTTATTCCCGTTGTAAGGCGGCTTTTCTTTTTGCTCATGCTCCTCATGTGATTCCCGCTCTGTCTCAATATATTCATATTCGTATTCTTCATCTTCCATTGAGAAAAAGTTTTTCAGTTTATTTTTCATACTCATTGCTGTACACCCCCTGTTTCATTTCCGACTAACGATGAGCCGATTCTAATATAAGTAGCTCCTTCTTCAATTGCAATTTCAAAATCATTTGACATGCCCATCGACAGTTCAGTACACGGAGCGTTCGGCTGGTTCAGCTTCTGAACCTGGTCACGGAGTTCTCTCAGCGACCTGAAACAGCTTCTGATCTGATCTTGATCATCAGTCAGCGGAGCCATTGTCATCAGCCCGGCAACAAGGATATGTTCGAAACCGGAAAGCTCCTGTATGAATGGAATGACTTCTTCTTTTTTCATGCCGTGTTTAGAAGGCTCAAGAGAGGTATTGACCTGCACAAAGCATCGTACAGTACCTTCAGCCCGTTTTTCAATTTCTTTCGCTAATGAGAGCCGGTCTAGGGAATGGATATAGGAAACCGCATTGACGACAGATTTTGCTTTTCTTGATTGCAAACTGCCGATAAAATGCCATTCCGGATTCCCTTTCATCAATTCCTGTTTGCGGAGCAGTTCCGCATCCCGATTCTCTCCGAGGCAGGTGATGCCAGCATCTACTGCCTCCTGTGCTCTTTCAGGCGATACATATTTTGTGACTGCAATAACCGTAACTTCATCGGAGCTGCGGCCCGATCTGTTACATGCTTCGTTTATTCGTTCGTTTATATGTCGTAAATTATCAACAACACGCAAGATCTTTTATGCCTCCTTCATTCCGATAAAGGACATCATCCGTCCAGTTTTCCCCTGATCGCGGCGGTGAGAATAGAAAAGAGACGGCTCGCTTTCCGTGCATAAACCGCTGACAGAAATTTGTTCACTTGCCAAACCGCTGTCCATCAGTATAAGACGGTTCAGCTCTTTCAGATCAAGCTGATATTGTGCCTTTGCCGTCTGATTAACGGCAAGGTCTGCTGAAACCGGCAATGCGCGGACAGCATCCATGACGCGGTCGTCTACCGTATAGCATGCACCGCTGATAGACGGGCCAATAACAGCGTAAATATCTGAGGGATTTGAACCTTCCTTCTCAGTCCATTGCTTCACCATTTCTCTGCCAATCTGTTTGACGGTGCCTTTCCACCCGGCATGGGCGACTCCGACAAGCGACTTAACCGGATCATAAAAGAAAAGAGGCACACAATCAGCAAAGCATAATGCTAAAAATACATTTTTTTCATTTGTATAGAGCCCGTCCGTTGCTTTTAGAGCCGTGTGATACTCACGGGCGCCTTTTCCCCTATCCCTCTGCGTCACTTTCTGAACGCGATTATCATGTGTCTGATCAGCGAATACCCAAGACTGCAAATCAGTATTAAACATATCGGCAATATATTCACGATTTTTAACTACATCTGCATCTTTGTCATGAACGTGCAATCCTGTATTTAACGATTCAAAAGGCTTTTGGCTGACACCGCCGTTTTTTGTCGTAAATCCGGCAATGACCTCTTTGTTGTTTTGATTCGTTTGAGCCCAGTCTTGTATCATGAGTGTCGAGGGTGTGGTAAGACTGAATGGGTGATATGTATTCATGATGATCCAACCTTTCGACAAACATTTAAAAAAGCGGAATTTCCCACTTATTTTACCACATCTTACTGCATTCGTTGAGCGCCGATTTGCATATTTCTAAGTGAAATGTGCCGGAAGAATCGAGACTTCCGGCATTTGCCAATCTGCGGCAGACAAGCAGGTTTATGCATGTGGTTCACTTAATCGGACTAAGATTACATCTTCCCCGATTTTTACTATATTTCGCCATGGAATGACCAATTCCTCTTCTTTTCCAAAAAATCCGAGAACTTTCCCATTTCCTCCGAGTATGATCGCCTGAATTTTTCCAGTGGTCACATTGATATCAATATCACCAATACTCCCCAGCTTTTTTCCGTTTGAGACATTGACGACATCCTTTACCTGAAATTCTGAAATGCTGATCATTCCATCACGTCCTTTTTCCGTCCTTTAGTTCAAGTATATGAACGGGCAGGCTGAACCTTGTCAGCAAGAAGAAATTTTCATGTCATTGTTCTTTTTTCCGGCTGCACCAGCTGATGATAAAATCGAGTATAATTTTTGTATACTCTACTAGCTGCTCAATCGATACCTTCTCGTTCACGGAGTGTGCATTGTGCAGATCTCCAGGACCGTATATTACGCATGGAATACCGGCATCATACAGCCACCCGCCATCTGTAACTGATTGAGAAACGTCAATAATTGGACACTCCCGTTTCACTTTCTCATGAGAGGCAGTTAACGCTAAGACGCCTGGGTGGCCAGGGTCAACTTCCAATGCCGGAAAAATTTCTCCTCTGTCTTCTATCATGGATGAGCCTCCCCACTTGAATACAGGGCGGTTTTCCCTAAGCCAAATATCACTGTCACTCAGCCGATTGACGTAATCTTCTATTTCCGCTGCCACTTGGTCATGGGTTTCATTCGGATAAAAATGGACTGTGATCCACAGCCGGCATTCGTCCGCTATAAAAGCCGCATGTCTGCCGCCTTCTATAACTGCCGGGTTAATCGTATTTGTGCCTGGTTTAAAACCGGGATAACTTTTCATAATGGACCAGTGGCGCTCAAGTTCACCGAGCCCCGCAATGATTTTTGCCATTTTTTCAATTGCGCTTGCTCCGAATGTTCCTCCGCCTGCGTGAATCATATTCCGTCTCGTTCCATCATGAAATGTTTGACTGCTTTTGATTTCGATCCAGCCTGTAATGACACCACCTTGGCCTTGAATATGCATATCGCTCGTATCCGCGACAATTGCAAAATCAGCGTGGTAGCCCCTCTTGCAGCATTCAAGTGTGCCGGCTTCTCCAACTTCCTCCCCAATAACCGATTGCAGAATCAGATCACCGGGAAGCTCAATGCCGGCTTCACGAATTAATTTGACAGCAAACAGCACACAAGCCATTCCGCCCTTCATATCGGAAGCGCCTCGCCCGATTAAGAGACCGTTTTTTTCAATTGGATGAAACGGATTGTGCTCCCATTCTTCATCCTCTTTTACCTCTGCCACATCTACATGACCATTGATAATCAGGCTATAATAATCTGCTGAATCTGTTCCCTTTAGCTTCCCTACAACATTGGGATCTCCAGGGTACACATCCCATTTGTCGATCGAGAATCCCAATTCATTTAAAAAACCCGCAATCCATGACTGAATGCCCTCTGTATTTCTTGCAGGCGGTGCGGGTGTTTGATAAGAAATCAGTGTTTTAGCAAGCTGAATAAGCTCCTCCTTTTGTTCTTCCACTTTTTTTTGCAAAGAGTCTATTTGTTGATCCAATGTAAATCCGCTCCTATTCTTTAAAATCAAAAAAGCCGTTTCAAATGTGATGAAACGGCTTAATAAAAACAAACGGAGTCCGATGTACTCCGCTTTTCACCGCTTCCCTCCGCTGGCATGATCCAGATCAGGTCAAAAGGGTTGAGACAAAGTCTCTCTCAGCTTCGCAAAGCACCCCTAGGATGAATCTATATATGTTTGTCAGGCATTCGTTATCGGCTCAGCTCTTGTTAAAAACGGCCGATCCTGATTCCATAATACATGGATTGGCGTATCAAAAAAAGCGGAAAGTACTTGATCAGTAAGCATTTCCTTTATTTCTCCGGATCCAAAGACCTCTCCCTGTTTTAATAAAAGGGCTTTATCAAAGACAGGCAAAATTTCTTCAGCATGATGAGTCACATAAAGGATAGATGGTGCATTTTCTTTGTTTGCAATGTATGTAATCGTATCTAACAACTTTTCCCGGGCAATAAAATCCAGCCCTGTGACTGGTTCATCCAGTATCAGCAACTCCGGATCGGCCATTAGTGCTCTAGCAATCAACGCTCTTTGTTTTTCCCCTTGAGAAAGGGTTTCATAGCGGCGATCGGCATATTCAATTGCTCCCAAGTCCTCTAACAAACCAATCGCTTTTTCCCTGGTTTCCTTACTTGGCGTTTCATATAACCCAATCGAAGCGTAAGCTCCGCTCAAAGCAATTTCAAAGGCTGAATCTGCCGGATACAATTTTTGCTGAAGAGCTGCTGAGACGAGGCCAATTTTACGTCTGAGCTTTTCCCCAAGCTCTGTTTTGCCAAATTCATGACCAAGCACCTGCATCTCGCCTGATGTTGGAAAATAATATGAGCAAAGCATATTTAACAGCGCTGTCTTCCCGGCGCCATTTAGGCCGTAAAGCACCCAATTTTCCTTTTCCTCCACCTTCCAATGAATATCTCTCAGTATCCATTTCCCATTCCGTTTTAGTGAGACATTGTCAAGCTGCAAAATCATCGTGGTCCTCCTCTTTATTGCCTTTTATAATTGTTTTAATTTTCATAAAACTCTGTACGAACTAGGATACCTTACTTTTTCCAAAACGTAAACCATCCGTAATCAATAGAAAAGCCTTTAAAACAACATGGTTTTAAAGGCTTTTCATTATTGATGAATATTTTTATTCATTTGTTTGATAGCCGCTTTTTCAAGTCTGGACACCTGCGCTTGAGAAATTCCGATTTCCTCGGCGACTTCCATTTGGGTTTTCCCTTGGAAGAACCGCTTTCTCAAAATCATTTTTTCCCTATCGTTCAGCCTTCTCATGCCCTCTTTTAAAGCCAGCTCTTCAATCCATTGTGAATCTGTATTGCGCTCATCACTGATTTGGTCCATCACATAGATCGGGTCTCCTCCGTCGTTATAGATCGGTTCAAATAGAGAAACCGGATCCTGGATGGCATCAAGCGCAAATACAATTTCCTCATGCGGTACTTCAAGAACTTTTGCGATGTCTTCTGCAGTCGGCTCCTTGCTTGTCTCACTGATTAACCGCTCTCTTACCTGAAGCGCCTTGTAAGCGATGTCCCGGAGTGATCTTGATACACGGATCGGGTTATTATCGCGTAAATACCTGCGGATCTCTCCGATAATCATAGGTACAGCGTATGTTGAAAACTTAACATTGTGGCTTAGGTCAAAATTATCAATGGATTTCATTAGTCCGATGCAGCCGACTTGAAATAAGTCATCAACATACTCCCCTCTGTTATTAAATCGTTGAATGACACTTAAGACAAGACGCAAGTTCCCGTTTACAAGCTTTTCTCTTGCTGAATCATCGCCTTCATCCTGCAGCTGCCTAAACAGCTTTCTCATCTCTTCATTCTTGAGTACTGGTAATTTGGAGGTATCCACCCCGCAGATTTCGACTTTATTTCTCGACACTTTTTTCCCTCCCTACAGGAGCTGCTGT
The DNA here is from genome assembly GCF_038593095.1 of Bacillus sp. FSL L8-0358. Classification (NCBI taxonomy): domain Bacteria; kingdom Bacillati; phylum Bacillota; class Bacilli; order Caryophanales; family Bacillaceae; genus Bacillus; species Bacillus sp. FSL L8-0358. The sequence goes on along the minus strand of NZ_CP151962.1, from coordinate 1,596,686 downwards.
ACAACGTTAAGTATCTCCTTGGGTGGGAAAAATATGCACTGCACTCAGACCGAAAAACTGTCGAAATCAGGAAATCCCTGTAAAATCAAGGGGTTCTAACCATAAAATTTTTTACACCATTTTGTTGAACTCTTTTCTCAACCTTTTTATAATTCTTTTCTCAAGCCGCGAAATATAAGACTGAGAAATCCCCATCATATCCGCTACATCCTTTTGGGTTTTTTCTTCTTCACCGACAAGCCCAAACCGCAGCTCCATGATTTGCTTTTCTCTCTCATTAAGCTGTTCAAGCGCTTTTTTCAAAAGCTTTTTATCGACGTTAGCTTCTATGTCTTTAGTGATGATGTCATCGTCAGTGCCGAGCACATCAGAAAGCAAAAGCTCATTGCCGTCCCAATCAATATTAAGCGGTTCATCAAAGGAAACCTCTGAACGGATTTTGTTATTTCTTCTTAAATACATCAGGATTTCATTTTCTATACACCGGGAGGCATAGGTAGCAAGCTTGATTTTCTTTTCTGGATTGAATGTATTCACAGCTTTGATTAGACCGATGGTACCGATGCTGATTAAATCCTCTATATTAATTCCCGTATTTTCAAATTTACGGGCGATATATACGACCAGACGCAAATTGCGTTCAATTAGAATGGCGCGCGCCGCCTGATCGCCGTTTGGGAGCTTCATTAACAAAACCTGCTCCTCATCTTTAGATAATGGAGGCGGCAAGGCTTCACTCCCGCCTATGTAATAGACTTCATCACTTTTCAGCCCAAGTTTCATCAGCAGCTTATACCAGAGGTGCATCAACCGTAATTTCAGTTTTTTCATCTTCCTCTCCCTTCTAAATGTCACGCCGTTTGAGTATGATAAGTAACGGACATTTGCGAACATTATGAAACGTGTTTGACAGCCTTGCCCGAAAGCATTTTCGGATGAATAATCGCGTCAAACTCTCCATCTGCCGACAGCTTTGTTGTGCTGATGCCGATTAAACATTTATCTGCAGAAATCATTTCTTCTTTTGTCATAATCGTTACGTGATCCGGTTTAACGCATAATAAAAATTGGTTTTGCTGACCAACTCCCCTGTATGGAATCAACCTCATTTTATCTAAAAAGCGAAAGGAATCATCGAGCTGTTCGATGGCTTCCAATGGGTCTGTGTTTCGAATGATCATCGTTTCGGCTGTTCCGAAAATCGGCTCCAGTTTATCAATGTAAATGATCATTACCGGCGTTTTTGTAAGAGGATCGTACAGCTGATTACCGGAATCAATCAGGCCTCTGACATGAAGTGTTTGGCTGCCCAAATCTGCCTGCACGCTGACTCGTTCCTCATATTGAATGTTTTTTGTTTCAATATCTTCAATTCTTCTTTTAGAAAAAAACCATAATGCTGGAAAGCCAGCAACAATAAACAACCAGCTGATCGGGTCTCCAAACCCTGTTTGATTGGTAATCATGACACCGTTTTGAACAATAGAATTTGACTGCAGCAAAGAATGGGCTCCGATAATTCCTCCCCCCATTAAAAAAGTGGCAAAATAAAAGGAAAACAAATTTTGAAAGAAAAACCGAAATCTTTTAAAGCCAAATGTCACCACCACAATCACAACTGAAAAAGCTAGCTTCCCAGCCGGATGTTCAACAATCGGCGAAAAAGGAGTAAACATCAAAAGGACAATACTGGAACCGATGAACGCTCCGCCTACCAGTCTTCTTTTTTTCACATGCCGTTTTAAAATAAATGCCGTGAGCAAAAGCAAAAGTGCATCAAAACAAAAGTTTAACAGCCAAATGACATCTAAATAGATTTTCACATCTGACTCCTTTCTTTCTTGCCTCACGCTGTTCCCCTTCTTGCTTCATAAGTATAAAGCAAGCTCTGTGGGAAAGTCTGTCAATTAATGTTGAGAGGAAAATACAATTTTTCAGGGAAATCTGCTTAATTTGTCGAGGAATTGTAATGAGAGGATATATAAAAAAGCTGCCAATGACGGCAGCTTTTTTCCACTTAATTTTCTGTGTTGATATTAAGTTTTCCATTCGCAGTTTTTCTTGTTTCATTTCCATAATCATCTCGTACGATCACTTCTACTTTTGCTCCTTTTGCTTTAATAGAAGAAGTGGCTGTCCAATAGCCTTCATATCTTCCCGGAGAAATTTCTCTTAACGGGAGTTCGGTGGCGTTTTGCACACTCGCTCTTGCATTTGTCAGCGGCATACGAATGATAAACGCTGCATCTAAATCCTCAGCACTTGAGAAAGCGATTTTCACAGATTCACCGGCTTTTAAGTTTTTATCCTCTCCCGGAATTAGGCCGGAAATGATAGGCTTGTCAAAGTTGACATCAATGACAGCCTTTTTCGTCGTTTTGTTGCCTGCTAAGTCTGTAGCAATCACCTTGATTTCATTGCTTCCATTCTCCAAAAGAATACGGGCTGAGTATGAACCATCAGTTATTGTTGCTTTTTTGCCATTCACCTTGACGTCTTTCAGATTGTCATCGGATACAGCCCCTTTGACAGTCAGCGTTTCTTTATTTGTTTTCTCGCCATCCTTTGGATTGTCCAGTGTTAATTCAGGCTTTTCTTGATCAAGCGTGACCGTGATCGGGCTGGAGGCATCCGTTGTTCCGTTGTCAGTTGATGCAGTTGCCGTCAGCTCATTTTCACCCTTGTTGAGTGTGATGCCTGCATGGAACGTGCCATCCGCAGCAGCTTTCGTTTCTCCTGCTTCTTTCTCTCTATTATAAATGTGTACCGTTGTGCCAGGAGAAGCTTTTCCTTTTACAGTGACGCTATCCTTATTTGTGTATGATTTGTCTGTCGGTGAAGTAATCTCAGGTACAGCAGCTTCATAATTAACTAATGCGCGAATCATATAGTTGCCGTCTGCTTCGTCACCCGGCTCCCATTGTCCACCTATATACTGCCAGTTGCGGCCGGAATTCTTGCCGGTTTCATCCATTGCCAGTCCAGGTGAATACGGATCAGGTTTCGACTGGATATACACGAGATAAAAGTCTCTTTCGACCATAATCCCTTTTGAACTGAGATCTACTTTAGTCCACTCGCCATTGCGAAGAGCTTCCGCGTTAAATGGCCCTGCAATTTTCTTGCCCGGTGCTCCGTCTTTTCCTGTAGCATCGTATACCTCAACCTTAAACTCTGTGCCGCCGGGATCAGGGAACTCTGTATCCCAGAATCTGAACAGCCCTCCTGTAAGCATGCCTTTGTCCTTGCCGTCAGCGAGCGTCATTTTGACCGCCCATCCGTTACCGGCAGCAAAATAGGAATTGGCATTCTCCGCCGTTCCGTCATCATATGCAATTTCACCCGGATAACCGACGAAAGGCTTCAATGCAGTTTCTTTTGTCACATCACCTTTTAACTCAACGGAAAATTCATCACTGTAATAACCCGGTGCAGCGACTTTAATCGTATAAGCGCCTTCATAGGCTTCAAGCGTATATTCGCCTTTGTCGTTTGTCATAGCCGGTTCCACCGCAGCATCCTCTACAACATAAACGGAAGCGCCTTTTACCGGCTCTCCTGTCGTTTTATTGATGACCGTGCCTTTTAATGTGCCCTTCTTCATCTCTTCTAACGTAAAATTAGCTTGTGTCGTCTGATCCGTCTTTAAAGATACTTTTTGTGTTTTCGACTGATAACCATATGCTTCTGCCATAAGCGTATAGTCTCCCGCTTTGTGCTTCAGCGTGTACTGCCCTGTGGATTGATCTGAATATGTTGATTTTCCTGTTTCCACTACACTGACTTGTGCCCTGAGCGGCAAAACTTGAGGCTGTATAGCCTTGTTCTGATGTTTTACCGCTGTGTTTGCAGATGGCTTAGCCTTTTTCGGATTTACTGGCTTTTTCTTTTGCTTTCCAGACTGCTTTTCGACGCCTAGCTTATTCTTTTTGACTGTTTTTCCGGCTGATTTGTCAGAAAGCACTACATCATCAATGTACCAGCCCTCTTTGTTAATACTTTCATCTGATTGAAGGTTAAACATCACTTGAATGTTTTGACCTTTATAAGCCGATAAATCAATTTCTTCGTCCGTCCAGCTTGATGTCTTTCCATTATAGACACCAGCCTGCTCCCAATTCTTTTCACCCTCAGGCAAAACAAAAACGTAGCCGTAATCAAAATCATCCTCTAAATTGTGCCAGCTTTTAAACTGAAGGAACAGACTTCCTGAATCAGGTACTTTAACAGGAGGCATAACAAGGTTCATGTTTGCTGAGTTGGCATAATTTCCTGTCAAATTCGTTCCATATACTTTTTCTCCGGATGCTGCTGTATTTGGGCCAGTTGACGGAACTCCCCATTCCCAGTTATTATTTGTTCCGCTCGCAACCCAGCCGCCGGGTGCAGTTTCAAAGTCCTGCTTATATCCCACCGTGATGCTTGGTTTCACTGTTACATCGTATACGTCAGACGAAACGACATGACCGCCAAAATCGTGAATCATCCACTTATAGCTTAGTTTAGTTCCTTTTATGTCTGGGATCTCTGCCTGATACGTTCCTTTTAGATGATCACCGCTGATTCGTTTAGCCGTTATTTCTGTCCATTCACCTTGATCAAACTTGTAGGACAGCTTTACAGATGTCACACTCACATTGTCTTCAGCTGTCAAAGTCAATGGCAGGCTGCCACCTTCATAAGCTTCAGTTACTTTCTCATGCTGATAGACAGGAGGCTCTTGGTCATCCCCCTCTACAGAAACTTGTCCTTCCGCTTTCCCTAAACCATCTGTAACAGCGGATACAGCATCAAAAGCATTCACCAGACCATGGCCATATCCGTTATTCGGTGAATCAGGAAATGTTGAATCCGTGAGCGGTTCAGCCGTGCTGGTTAATATATCCTCCATCTCATCAACAGAAAGTGAGGCATTCGCCTGTTTCAGCAGTGCAGCAACAGCGGATACATGCGGCCCTGCCATTGATGTGCCGTCCCATCCATCCTCATATGTCTGACCGGGAACGGATGAACGAATATTAACGCCCGGTGCAGATATTTCCGGCTTTATTTCATCGTATGGAGATGGCCCTTGAAGAGAAAAGTCAGCGAGCTTTTTATTGATATCAGTCGCTCCAGTTGCAAACGATTCCGGATAGTTTGCCGGATTTGCGATAGAACCAGGCCCGCCGGGAATAAAGAGATCCGTATTCCCCGCTGAAAACTCAGGGAAAATATCGGCCGCACGCCAGGCATTGACCATGTCTCTGTACCATTCATCAAGTCCAGAGCCCCCTCCCCATGAGTTATTGACAACATCAGGAGCCATTTCCGGGTGGGGATTTCCTTCCGCGTCCTTTGGTGCTAAAACCCATTCACCAGCTTCCAAAATGTCAGCATCAGTGCCGCCATCTTCAGAGAACGCTTTAACAGCAATCCATTTTGCGCCAGGCGCTACACCGATTTGATTTGTTCCATCAGGTTCAGAGCCCACCATCGTGCCTGTCACATGGGTTCCATGAGCCAAATCATCATAAGGACTTGCCTCGCCTGCTACGGCATCATACCAGTTCATTTCATTTTCAGGCTCATTAGGATTTTCCGGATTATATCCGCGATATTTCTCTTTTAATGCCGGATGATTCCATTCCACACCTGTATCAATGGACGCAACAACCGTGCCAGTTCCATCATATCCAAGTGCCCAAGCTTTTGGGGCATCGATTTGGTCTACATTCCATTCCACACCGTCAGTTGCTTTAATAGCTTTCTGTGCTTTTTTCATATTAAATGGGGAGGATGACTTAAAAAGCTGCCGTTTCTCATTAGGAAGCACCTTTTCCACTTCGGGAAACTGCGCCACTTTTTCCATAACCTCTTTTGAGGCATGAACAGCAATCCCGTTCACCACATAATAAGAATGAATTTGGTCTGCATTTCCTTTATCTTTCTGGGTGTTCAAGTATTTTAGGACATCTTGCTGGGATTCATCGGCTGTGACTTTTAAAGATGACACAACAGCAGAACGCTTTTGATATTCCGTCTTAGCGGCAGACAGCTTCTTCGATCTCGCTTTTTTAACAGCCGCTTTTGCCGCTTTTTCTGTGTTAGCCTGATCTTTAAATTTAATCAGAAAAGTCGTTTTTTCTTTCTTTTTAAAGCTTTTCTTTAATGAACTCGAAATCTTGTTTTGAATGGATTCCGCAGATTGAAGCTCCTTTTTAACAGAAGGTGAGGTGACTTTACTGCTTGCCCCGGCTGCTCCCGGAAACAGCAGTGAACTGATGACAACTGTACTTAAAACAGAGCTGATGAGTCTGTTTTTCGTTTTTTTCTTCATTTTCATCCCCCTTTTTCAACATGCTTTTTAAAAAAAGTGTCGTCCCTCCTTTTAATAATGAATGGTTTGTCAGAACATCGCTGTATATTAACTGTAGACAATCTGAATTACAGATATTGTCGTTTCATGTCATTCAATTTCCATATATATGAAAATGATAAAAATGTCACAAAAATAAATAGGTCTAATTATCTGTTTTGTTACTAAGCGAAGGAAGCAATAGGGAAAAAGACTTTATAAGAAGGAAAGTGTGAAGAGAAAAACAAAAAAGGACAAAATCGAAAACGATTTTGTCCTTTACATTAGCCGCGTTTATTACGGTTTCTTAAGAATGTCGGGATGTCAAGCGTATCATCAGCCGGCTGTGAAGTATGACGGCTTACTGTGTTCTGCTGCTGAGGCTCCTCACGTTTTGGCTCACGCTTCGGAACACTTTGATTGTGTGTTTTGATGCTTTGATTTAAGCTTGGACGCTGAGGCTTCGTCACGTCCTTCTCTTGTTCGATAAAGCCGGTTGCAATCACTGTCACCACAATCTCATCTTTTAGATTTTCATTAATAACAGAACCGAAAATCATGTTTACGTCTTGATCAGACGCCGAAGCGACAATGTCTGCTGCTTCCTGAACCTCATATAGGCTGAGGTTTGTTCCTCCAGTGATGTTCATGAGGACGCCTTGCGCACCGTCAATGGCCGCTTCAAGAAGCGGGCTGGAAATTGCTTTTTTTGCTGCCTCTGCCGCGCGATTTTCCCCAGTAGCAATACCGATACCCATCAAAGCAGATCCTTTGTTTGACATGATTGTTTTCACATCAGCAAAGTCAAGGTTGATAAGACCAGGTGTGGCAATCAAGTCAGAAATACCTTGAACCCCTTGGCGAAGTACGTTATCAGCTTCACGGAATGCTTCAAGCATCGGTGTGTTTTTATCAACAATTTCAAGGATACGGTCGTTCGGGATCACGATCAGTGTATCCACCGCTTCTTTCATTGCCGAGATTCCGCCTGCAGCCTGAAGCTGTCTTTTGCGTCCTTCGAAGGTAAACGGTCTTGTCACAACGCCGACTGTTAATGCGCCTAAGTCTTTCGCGATTTGTGCGATAACCGGTGCGGCACCTGTTCCTGTTCCGCCGCCCATACCAGCTGTCACGAATACCATGTCAGCGCCTTTAAGTGCTTCTTCAATCTGCTCTTTGCTTTCTTCAGCGGCTTTTTTCCCGACTTCTGGATTCGCACCTGCTCCCAATCCTCTAGTCAGCTTTGCGCCGATTTGCATTTTCACTTCTGCTTTTGACAGGTTAAGAGCTTGAGCGTCCGTGTTTACCGCGATATACTCTACTCCTTGCACTTCATTTTCAATCATTCGGTTAACGGCGTTGTTACCGCCGCCTCCTACTCCGATTACTTTAATTGATGCTAAGCCGTCTATGTTTGTTTCGAACTCCAACATGCTAAATCCTCCTAATCTGCCGAATGACTATCTATCTATTCCCAAAACATGCTTAATAGTTTTTTCATTTTGCTCTGTTTATTATGTTCGGCTTGTGTTTTTTGTTTTCCTTTTGGCCGCTGCTGCACCTCATTTTGGTGATGATGCTGCTCTTGTTCCTCAGATGATGAGACTGCGATTTCCTGTATCGCTTCTTCAGGCATCTTAAAGCCTATTTTTCTGCCTTGGATTCTTGCATTCCGGCAGGCGAATTGGATCAGGCCCACTCCCGTCATATATTGAGGATCTCTTACACCGATATAATTCGGGCTTGCCACTCTGACATTGTTTTGCAGCACATCCTGTGCCAAAGACATGACACCCGGCATAGCTGCTTGTCCTCCTGTCAGCACGAAGCCTCCCGGCAGATCGGTAATTCCCATACTGCGAAGCTCTTCTGAAACAATTTCAAGAATTTCTTCTACTCTCGCTTCAATGATATTTGCTGCTTCTTGCTGTGTAAATGTTTGTTTTTGATTGGTGCCTATAACGGTTACCTCAAATATTTCATCTTCCGAGGCTTCGTCATAGTAGGCATGTCCAAATTGCTTTTTCACGCGTTCTGCTTCTTCTGTTGACGTTCTCAATCCGATGGAGATATCTTTGGTGATATTTTCGCCTCCGAGAGGAATGACACGGGTAGAAATGAGATGTCCGTTCTGGAATACGGCAATGGTTGTTGACCCTCCCCCTATATCAATGAGAGCCACACCAAGGTTTTTCTCGTCCTTTGATAATGCAGCAGAACCGGCTGCCAGCGGCTGAAGGCAAATATCAGTTATTTCAATACCAGCTCTTTCAACGCAGCGGAGTAAGTTATGTAAGATTGTTTTTGAACCGGTGATCAAGGTGCCCTCTACTTCTAAACGCACACCCAGCATTTTTTTCGGGTCGGTGATTTCATCTCTTCCATCTACGATAAACTGTTTAGGAATGACGTCGACAATCAGCTGTTCATGCGGTACGGAAACAACCTGTGCCGCCTCCATGACACGGCGTACATCTTCAACCTGAATTTCTTTATTTTCACTGGAAACTGCTACAACACCGTTTGTATCTTGAATATTGATATAATTTCCATTAACGCCGACAATAGCTTTTCTAAGCGGAAAACCTACCATTCTTTCAGCTTGGTCAAACGCTTTTCTTATAGAATGAACGGTCTCATCTATATCAACGATTGAGCCTTTTTTCAACCCTTCAGACGGTACATTTCCCACACCGATAATATTAAGGGAATCATCTGTCATTTCTCCGACGATCACTTTTGTATTGGACGTACCGATGTCAAGACTGACGTAAAGTTCATTGTTGTTCATTCTATGGCACCTCCTCACATTTCGATCATTTCTATTCTATTATTTGCGGAACAACAATACAATGAATGTGGCTTTACAAGTGTGTAACAAAAAATAACAACAGAATATTTTTATGTGCTTTTCACATTTTATGTTTATTGAAAATATTCGTTATATCCTATGTATATCCTCTTTTATATCACATTTTTTTTATTTTTTTTAGAAAGAGTCCACTTTGTTAGTAGATTTCTTCTGATAACGGCTATATTCTGAAATAATCTGACTCCAAATGCGAATATACCTGCTAAATACAAGTCTACACCAAGATGGACTCCCAGAAAAGCTAAACTTATTGCCAATATAATATTAAAAAAGAAACCGGAAACAAATACCATTTCATCATATGTACCTTGTAAATGCGCCCTGATTCCGCCGATTAATGTATCAAGTGCGGCAAGCACCGCAAGCGATAAATAGTTTGAGTATTCACTCGGTATCGTTAAGTTTGTCATTAGTCCAATCGCTATTCCGAGCACCAGTCCCAACACGGGCAGCCACATGACAATTCTCCTCCTTTTCAGTCTTTAAGCAGTTTCAGCTGTTGTACGTCCAGTGGTCTGTCATATGCTTTTAATGTTAGTTTGCTTTCAGATTTACCGGCTTTTAATGCTAAATTTTCAGATGCAAAAAGATCCTCGAGGCCTGACCCCTTCACTCTGCTGTGTAACATGTCCGGATCTTTGGCAAGCACTTTTACTGTTAAAGGATAATCGTCAAGGGCGTATCCGTCTATTTTTGTAGTGCCGTTTATATCTCTGATGACTGTATGATTCACAACTCTTCGCTCGTTAATCGAGATATGCTCTGCACCGTAGGAGTTGAGTTCATTAATCAGCTTTTTCAGCAAATCCGGAGGCGGATTTTCGATCGGCTCTCCTGTTAAGCTTTCAGAAAAAAGCGGGGAAATCGTAATGACAATTCCGCTACCTGTTATATCGGTCATGCCGGCTGTTTTTTTTAAGGATTGCAAGGTATTATTTAGCGCGGTTTCTTTTGTCATTTCTTTCGTTTGCGAATAGCTATTCAGCAGTTTGTCATATTTGTTTATTTCAGCCAGCAGCTTTTCCTGCTTCTTCTGCTCTGATGTCAGCTCTTCCCTAATATCCCACATATCTCTTGTATCCCGGACTTTGGGGTGCTTTAACGAATTAAACTGAACAGATATCATCAGGCCGAAGATGACCATAAGCACACTGATGCTTATGAAGGAACGCTTTATTTTCAATCTATTTCACCCGCTTTTTCAGTCATTCCTTCGTTTTCAGAATCGGTTTCATTTGTACGTTTTTCTCTTTTTCTGCCGACACAGAAATATGATCCATTGACAGCTGATCAATTAGGCCTCCTGCGATATTTAACGAGGGCAGCAGGACATCTGGATCTCCAATAGCGGATACCGTAAACGGAGCGGGATGCTGCACCCCGTCTACTGTTACCACAGGACCATTGCATTTGATATACGAATCATGCGTCAAACGCTGTCCATTAACGGCGACAGCTGCCGCTCCTGAGATATACAGTTCGTTTACTACTTGGAAGATATGGCTTTCGTGAACGATGTAACTATTCACATTCTCCCCTTCCGGGATGTATGACGCATCTTCCAATGTCACCTCAACGCCTTCTCCCTGCACACCGACTTCCCCAATATACATCCTGTATTTTTCTGTATCTTCGAGGACATTATAGTATTCCGACTTCTCTTTCTTCAGCTTATTTTCCGCCTGGCGGACTTTGTTTTGCTTTTGATATAATTCTTTTTCAAGCTTCTTATTTTCTTTCTCTTGTTTCAGAAGTTCATCTCTCAGCGCATATTCTTTTTTCCACTCTTCCGTCTCAGCCGCGCTTTTGTTGTTTTCTTTTGTCATTTGAAAAGAAAATGAAATCAAAAAGCCTGCGATAAGCATAATCAAGGAAAGAAGGACTGCTGATTTGCCCCTCAATTTTCATCTTCCTTTTTAGCAGCTTTATCGTTTTTCCCAAACTCTTCAAAATAGGTGGCAACTTCTAAATGAATGATTCCTTTTTTATTGCTGCTTAGCTGAGAAATGATAGAAGGATACGTCTTCATTCGGTCTGCAAACGTTTTAATAGATGCAGTGACAACATAACCGTCGTTCATGTACAACTTAATACGGTTTTCATCCATTTTTACAGGCGTATAATAAATCTCTGAAATCGACTGTTTTAACGAATTTGACAACGCATCGAGCTGCTTAGCCATTTGAGACCGCTTCTTCGCGTTTGTCCAATTCACTAAAATCGGTCCGGCATCATCCGGCGTTACTTCGTTTGGCAGAACTGAGCCGTTTTCAAGCACTTCATAGTACACATCGTCTTTTTCTAAATAAGCAATCGCTTTATATTCTTCGATTGCAATGTTGATTTTATTAGGAAGCGATTTGCTGATCTCCGCTTTTTTCACTAATTTATTTTGCTGAATCTTCTTTTCTGTTTTTTGCTTGTCCAAACTCCAAAACTCAGTATCTCCGCTGTTAATATCGGAAAGGTCGATAATTTCCTTTTTTGATACATTTTCATTCCCTGTAACAGAGATTGTTGATACTTTACTGATTGGTGTTTGCAGGTACACAATGATCAGCACCATAATAAAAAAGAGCATAATAAATGAAATGAGACGGCGGTTTGCCTTTTGTTTCCTCTGCTCTTTAATTTTAGGGATCCGCTCTTCAATGTTAACGATTTTTTCTCGGTCTTGACCCGGGTTCATTGCCTGTTCACCTCATTCAAATGAAACAGCTGTTAAAAGTCTGTCTATTCCAAAACAAACGGCATACTATGATGCCGTTTGTCGTTTGCTTACAGTATATCATATGAACAGCTTCAGTCAGAACTTGAATCAGCGATTTCCGCCGATGATTTCAACCTCTGTGTGCATATCAATCTCGTATTTTTCACGGATTGTCTTTTTCACATGGTCAATGAGATCAAGCACATCTTTTGCTGATGCTCCCCCCGCATTGACGATGAAGTTTCCGTGCATCTCCGATATCTTTGCACCGCCGATTTGATATCCTTTCAAGCCTGCTTTTTCTACAAGGTTCCCGGCATGATTCGGAAGCGGATTTCTGAATATGCTTCCCGCACAAGGGCTTGAATACGGCTGTGTATTTTTTCTATAGTCTTTATTGCTTTGCATTTGCTGAACGATTGATTCCTTATCCTTCTGCTCCAGCTGCAAAACAGCTTCAAGGCAAACGCCCGGGCGTTTCTTTTGCAGTACAGATGTCCTGTAGCTGAAATCCATCTGCTCATTTGTCAGCCACTCAATCGTTCCGTCTTCAAATAAAATATGGGCTTTGACGAGGATCTCGCTCATATCAGAACCGTGAGCGCCGGCATTCATATAAACCGCTCCGCCGACTGATCCTGGAATGCCGGCAGCAAATTCCAAACCGGACAGGCCTTTTTTGCTCAATGATGTAGCAAGGCGGACCACTGAATAACCGCCTCCGACTGTTACTTGCTCCCCTTCAAGCTCCAAGTGGTCAAGACCCGCACCCAGCTTGATTACTACGCCTCTAATTCCTTCATCTAAAACAAGAAGATTTGATCCGCGACCGATGACTGTCCACTTCACATCATATTTTTTAATCACGTCCATGATGTCTTTAACAGCATCTACACTGCTTGGAATGACCAATACATCCGCAGGTCCGCCGATTTTCATCGTTGTATGATTCGCGAGCGGTTCATTTGCAAGAACCTTGCCGACTTCGCGTTCTTTTAATTCCTGTATCACTTTCTCCATCGTAAACCTCCGCATTCCATTTGCTTTTCTATTATTTTTTTAATTCCTCGAGTACGCTGTATAAACGGGCAGCCGCGTCAGGAACACCGAGTGACTTTGTTCGTTCGCTCATTTCCTTTAACGTTTGCTCATTCAGTACAATCCGGTCTAGCGCTTCAATCAGCTTCTCCCCGCTGAGCTCTGTTTCTTTCAGTACAATCGCCGCATCATGCTGGCCGAGAGATCTCGCATTGACCTCCTGGTGATTCGCTGTCACATATGGACTCGGGATCAGAACACTTGGGATTCCGAGAGCAGTAATTTCGGCAATCGTTGTCGCACCGGCTCTGGCCACAATGACATCAATGGCCTTTAAATACTCAGGCATTTGATGAAGAAACGGTTTTGTGACCATATTATCAGCGGCACCCTTGCTTTTCAGCTCATTCATTACTTTTTCATAGTGAACTTCACCGGTGATATACAGCACTTGATAGTCTCTTGTTTTCAGCGCATCCTGCATGTCAATGACAGCGCGGTTAATCGGTGCAGCGCCTCGGCTACCGCCGAAAATTAAGACCGTTTTTTTGTCTTCAGAAAGCCCAAATTCAGCCATTGATCGTCCCGTCTTTATTGAGACGACTTCAGAGGCTCTCGGGTTTCCCGTAAATACAACTTTCTCGCTAGGAAAATGTGATTTCGCTTCTTCAAAACAAATCGCTACTTTATTAACATATTTTGAAAGAAACTTATTCGTGATGCCCGGCAGGCTGTTTTGTTCATGGACAATAGTCGGAATTCCCATTTTCGCAGCGGCATAGACAACCGGCCCGCATACATAACCGCCCGTTCCAATTACGGCATCGGGCTTAAATTCCGCTAAATACGATTTACTCTTTTTGACGCCCTTCAGAAAACGCATCACAGTCTTGACATTTTCAAATGACAATTTTCTTTTAAATCCTGTAATTTCAATTGAACGAAACGGTATATTCTCCCGCTCAACAATTTTTTTCTCCAGCCCGTTTTCTGTTCCAATATATAAAAATTCCACATTAGGATGACGTCTTTGCACTTCTTTAATAAAAGCAAGCGCAGGATAAATATGTCCCCCTGTACCGCCTCCGCTTATTACAATTCGCATTTCTTTTCCCCCAGTCTAAGTTTCTCTATAACATAACGATAACCCTGTTTTGTTGGACAGGGTTATCGCATCAATTGTTTCCAAGCTTCATGTTAGACAGGAAGCTTGGACATACATTCGTTAATACCTCGAGTAGCGGCTTACATTCAGCAGCACACCAACTGCCATCAGCATTAGAGTCAATGAAGAGCCTCCGTAGCTCAAAAACGGGAGCGTGATGCCTGTTACAGGAATCAGGCCCGTGACTACGCCGATATTGATCATGACTTGAATGGCAATCATTGAAATAATGCCGACTGCGACAAAGCTTCCGTACAGATCAGGCGCACCAAGCGCAATTCTGATTCCTCTCCACAGCAGGACGCTGAAGAGGAGCAAAATAAGTGTTCCCCCGATAAAGCCCAGCTCCTCTGACAAGATGGCGAAAATAAAGTCTGTTTGCGGCTCAGGCAGATAAAAGAACTTCTGTCTGCTTTGTCCGAGCCCCATTCCGAACAACCCGCCGGGCCCCACTGCATAAAGCGATTGAATGATCTGAAATCCGCTTCCGAGCGGATCTTCCCATGGATTTAAGTATGAGGTAATCCGCTTAATTCGATATGGGGCCGATAATACGAGCCCGACAAAACCGCTGAGGCCGATCAGCCCGAGAAAGACGAAATGGGCGATCCGCGCGCCGGCTACAAAAATCATGACAATACAAGTTCCGACCATAACTGTCCCCGTTCCGAGGTCAGGCTGGCACATGATAATCAAAAATGCTGAAAACACGATGCCAAGTGCGGGGACGAACCCCCGTCTGAACGATGTGATGTTTTTTTGTTTTTCAGAGAGAAATTTAGCAAGGAATGCAATCATCGCAAGCTTCATAAACTCTGAAGGCTGTATGCTGAATGCTCCGACTCCGATCCAGCTTCTTGAACCATTCCGCACCATTCCGACGCCCGGTATCAAAACAAGCACCAGAAGGAAAAAGCAGATAACCATCAGCAATTTGGACCATGTCCTCCAAGTCCAATAATCAACATTCATGATAAAAAACATAGCAATGACACCGATTCCCGCAAACAAAAGCTGCCGTTTCGCGAAAAAGAATGAGTCGTCAAATTTATAATCCGCCCATACCGCACTCGCACTGTACACCATAATTAATCCGATTGTTAATAATAATAACGTAATGATGACCAATAACAAATCAGGCGATGTTTTTTTAGTAGTCAAAGCAATCGACACCCCAAGCTTAAAGTCATTAGGGCTGCCGATTTACTTCAAGACAAGCCCTTACTTAAGCATATGCACGGCATCTATAAACATGTCACCGCGTTCTTCAAATGTTTTGAATTGATCCCAGCTCGCACACGCGGGTGACAGCAGGATGACATCTCCTTCATTTGAGATCGCAAACGCCGCAGATACTGCTTGTTCAACATTATCGACACGTTTGACATGTTGTATTCCCAGTTCATTGCCGAGTTTCTCGAGTTTTGGCGCCGTCTGGCCAAATGTAAGCACTGCTTTGACATGCTTCATATAAGGTTTCAAGTCATCAAAACCATTTCCGCGATCCAGTCCGCCCGCAAGCAGAATGACCGGCTTATCAAAAGCTGAAAGCGCCTTGCTTGTCGCCAGAATGTTTGTTGCTTTACTGTCGTTATAAAATTTGCGGCCATTCACAGTTGTGACATATTGGAGGCGGTGTTTCACACCAGTAAAGCTTGTCAGCACCTTTTTAACCGCCTCATTGGATGCTCCTGCCGTTTTCACAACTGCAATAGCTGCTAAAATGTTCTCCAGGTTATGAGCACCGGGCAGCACAACCTCTTCCAGAGGAAGAATGGCTTCGCCGTTAAACATAATCATACTGTCTTTTACATATGCGCCCTGTTCAAGCGTTTTGCTGACTGAAAATGGGACGATTTCGGCTTTTCCGGCTTCAGCAAGACGCACGACGGTTTCATCATCCTGGTTGACAATGGCTTTATCTGAAGCAGTCTGATGAAGGTACACTTTCTGTTTCGCTTTTTCATAGTTTTCGCGCGTATGGTGATAATCCAGATGGGCGTCAAATACATTTAAAATCAGGCTGATTTCCGGTCTGAAAGCGTGTGTTCCCATCAGCTGAAACGAAGACAGTTCAGTAACGATCCATTCATCTCCATCAGCATGATAGGCAACCTCACTTGCGACTGTGCCGATGTTTCCGGCAATCAGTGCTTTTTGCGAGTCAGCTTTGAGCATTTCGTAAATTAGCGTTGTTGTGGTCGTTTTACCGTTCGATCCGGTAATCCCGATAAACTTGGCGCTGGTCAGGTAGTAAGCGAGCTCAATTTCCGTCCAAACCGGAATGCCTCGTTTCTCCGCTTCCTGAACCATAATATTTTCATAAGGAATTCCCGGGTTTTTGATCAGAATCGTGATTTGATGCTGATCGAACAGAGAAACTGGATGCTCTCCGCAAACAACTTCGATTCCTTTTTCAGAAAGCTTTTGTGCCGGTTCATTTTCTTCAAAAGGCTTTTGATCATTGACTGCAACATAAATGCCTTTTTCATGAAGAATGGAGGCCGCCGCATATCCGCTTTTCGCAAGCCCAAGGATTAAAAAATGCTGTTTCTGTAAAAATTGATCATTTTCCACTTATAACCACACCTCGATGTAAATTCCTAAAACGGCAAGCAAAAGTCCCGCAGCCCAAAACGTCACGACTACTCTCCATTCAGACCAGCCGACAAGCTCATAATGGTGATGAAGCGGACTCATTTTAAAGATTCGTTTACCTGTCGTTTTAAAGCTGATGACCTGCAAAATAACGGATAATGTCTCGATAACGAATACACCGCCGATGATAACCAGCAGGATCTCTAATTTCGTTAAAATGGCAATGGTAACGATGGCTCCTCCCAATGCAAGCGATCCCGTATCTCCCATAAAAACTTTGGCCGGATGAGCATTAAATACAAGGAAGCCCAGAACTGCACCGACAACGGCAACTGAGAAAATCGCTACGTCATATTGAGACTGATTCCATGCCAGAATGGCAAAGGCGCCAAAGGCAATCGCCGCAGTACCGGATAATAACCCGTCAAGGCCGTCAGTCAGGTTAACTGCGTTTGATCCGCCGACAAGCATAAAGAGCACAAGGATAAAGTAAGCCCAGCCAAGATCAAATGATAAGTCAGTTCCAGGAATGCGAATATCCGTCGCAAAATTGTAGTAATGATACACAGCGTAAAATACAACTGCAATAATAATTTGTCCGATCAGCTTTTGCTTTGATGTCAACCCAAGATTGCGCTTCATGACAACCTTGATGTAATCATCTAAAAAGCCAAGCAAACCGTAGCCTAGCGTAACAAACAGAAGCAGCACCATTTCGGGGCTTATTTCTGAGAACTTCTGTGTCATCACAATTGTTGTCACTATGATAGAAAGTATGATCATGACCCCGCCCATTGTCGGTGTCCCTGATTTTTTCTGATGTGATTTCGGTCCTTCTTCTCTAATACTCTGGCCGAATTTTAATCTTCTTAAAAACGGAATAAGAATCGGAGAGAGCAGAACACTAATTAAAAACCCCATTAAAATTGTAAACAGAATGACTTGCTCAAGCATTGTCCTTTTCTCCTCCTGTTTCTTTCAAACGACATACGTAGTTATCATATTCATGATTTTTTTCCATATGAAAAATCTTTTCAAGCTCCATTATTCAGTAACATCTCTTTCCTATGAATTCGTCTTATTCTTATTGAGTTCAACAATGGCTCTCGCCGCTACTTCAGCATCATCAAAATCGAAAGTTTCATTTCCGATCTGCTGATAGGTTTCATGTCCTTTTCCGGCAATGAGGACAACGTCGCCTTTTTTGGCATTGGCAATTGCGAAAAAGATCGCCTGCTCGCGGTTTGCAATACTGTGATAGTATGCGTTCTCTACTCCGGCTTCCATATCTCTTAAAATCGCGCGAGGATCTTCGCTTCTCGGGTTATCTGACGTGAAAATCGGCTCGTCAGCCAGCTTCACAGCAATTTTAGCCATTTTCGGGCGCTTCGTCTTATCTCTGTCTCCTCCGCAACCGACAACGACAAATAGCTTTCCTTCCGTCATATCTCTGCATGTCTCCAGCACATTTTCAAGGCTGTCCGGTGTGTGCGCGTAGTCTACAATGACAGGAAACTCCTGCTGCTGATTGACCAATTCAAAACGTCCTCTTACACCATGCAATTCTTCAACAGCCTCAGTGATGATTTCAAACGGTATGCCTGCTGCAATACATGTCGCAACAGCGGCCAGCACGTTATACACATTAAATTGTCCGACGAGAGACATCGTGATGTGCTTCGTGCCTTTGTTTGTCACGAGATCAAAGCTTGTGCCCTGTGCAGTGATACTGATGTTCTTCGCCATCACATCAGCATCGTTTTTAATTCCGTATGTAGAGATATGCGCAGCTGTTACCTTTTCAAAATAAGCGCTCGCCTCATCGTCAGCATTCAGGACGGCACGCTTTGGATGTTCATGGTTGAAAGCCCCGCCAAGCTGGGAAAAGAGCAAGCTTTTTGCATGCCGGTACTCATCCATCGTTTTATGATAGTCCAGATGGTCCTGTGTTAAATTCGTAAACACGGCAATATCATAATCACAGCCATGGACGCGTCCTAAAGACAAAGCGTGGGAAGAAACCTCCATGATTGCAGTGTCAACGTGCTTGTCATTCATTTTCTTAAACGTTTTCTGCAGCGTGACGCTTTCCGGAGTCGTGTTTTTAACAGGAAGTGTTTCGTCTCCGATTTTCATGTACATTGTACCGATCAAGCCTGTGCGTTTTCCCGCTTTTTTCAGAATCTCATCGACCATGTGGGTCGTTGATGTTTTGCCGTTTGTCCCTGTTATCCCAATCAGCTGAAGCTTCTTCGTCGGCTGTCCGTAAAACGCATCAGACAAAACGCTGAGCGCGCGAAGTGACTGCCGGACAATAATAACAGGAACATTCACATCGACCTCTCTTTCTGCCACAATAGCCGCTGCGCCGTTTTCTACTGCTTTTTGCGCAAAATCGTGGCCATCCACCGTATACCCTTTTACACATACAAAAAGACTCCCTTTCTTTACTTCTCTGGAGTCCATCTCAATTGAAGTTATTTCAGGGTCTTGTGAGTCGTTTACAGAAGGTTCGGTTGTTAAGTATGTAAGCAGCTTTGTAAGTTTCATCGTATCAAACCTCTCAACATTCTAATTCGTTCTTTTTATCATTGAAGTCACATCAAATGATGTGGTAATGATTTTAAGCATACAGTTCATATTTTAGCGTAAATAAAAGGATACATCCAGCTAATCTTGAAAGATATCAGCATTTTTTCTGCAATAAAAGAATAGGCAGCCCGAATCAATCGGCTGCCTCCTTTTCATCTTCTTCAGTCAAATACACGCGTATCTTTGAGCCTTCTTTTACTTTCGTTCCGGCAGCTGGCGATTGTTTAACGATTTTGCTCCCTTTCCCGGAAGCATCCACATTGAGATTCACCAATAGTGACTCAAGATCTGAGACAGACATCCCTACAACATTCGGAACTTCTATTGTTTTTGTGTCGTTCCATTGGTATTTTTTCTCGATTTGATTTTTCCGGGGCTTCACACCAAGTTCCGGCAGACTGTCTCTCATAATATTTCCGACAATAGGCGCTGCAACCGTTCCGCCAAACTGAATCGTGCCTTTCGGGTTATCCACCGCAACGTAGACGACTAGACTCGGATCATCAGCTGGCGCGAAACCGATAAATGATACAATATGGTTGTTCTCAAGGTATTTTCCATCTTTAACCTTTTGTGCAGTTCCCGTTTTTCCTCCGACACGATATCCTTCTACAAATGCATTGCGGCCTGTTCCTTCTGCGACGACGCTTTCTAGAGCATAGCGGATTTGTTTGGATGTTTCCTCAGAAATGACTTGTTTCTTTGCGATTGGTGATTGTTTTTTGACCGTTTTCTTCGTAACAGGATCGATCCATTCCTTTGCAATATAAGGTGTGTAGAGCGTTCCTCCGTTTACAGCGGCGGATACTGCTGAAACCTGCTGAATCGGTGTGACGGATACTCCCTGTCCGAAAGCCGTAGTTGCTTGCTCCACAGGGCCCACTCTCTCAAGCGGGAATAAGATGCCTGTTCCCTCGCCTTGGAGATCAATCCCCGTTTTTTGTCCAAAACCAAAGTCTTTGATATATTTGAAAAGCTTTTCCTTTCCTAAGCGCTCGCCTAATTCAACAAACCCCGGGTTGCAGGAGTTCTGCACAACTTCCAGATACGTCTGCAGCCCGTGCCCGCCTCTTTTCCAGCAGCGCAGTCTCGCTCCGTCCACTTCCGCATGCCCTTTATCATAAAATTGATCCCGTTTCAAATTTACTTTTTGCTCTTCAAGGGCTGCTGCAAGTGTAATAATTTTAAAGGTAGATCCCGGTTCATACGTGCTCCATACTGGCAGATTTCGATTGTAGACGGACGGATCAACAGATTGGTAATCAGCAGGGTCGAAGTCAGGCCTGCTAGACATCCCCAAGATTTCTCCGTTTTTCGGATTCATGGCTACGGCAATCATGCCGTCCGGATGATATTTGGCCTCAGCGTTATCAAGCTCTCTTTCCATTATCGTCTGGACCTTTGAATCAACCGTCAGCTTCATATCAAGCCCATCCTTAGGCGGCGTATAGTCATCCGCTTCATCAGGCATCTTCTTCCCCTTGGCATCTGTATAAAACTTAACAGAACCTTTTTCCCCTTTTAAATCATCGTCGTAATAGGCTTCCAGTCCAAGGAGTCCTTGGTTGTCAATTCCTGCAAATCCAAGCACATGAGATAAAAAGCTGCCGAACGGGTAATGACGGATACTGTCCTCCGCAACATACACACCTTTTAAATCAAGCGCTTTGATTTCCTTCGCCTTCTCATTTGAAATTTTTCTCCCTTCAGGAGTGATCTTTTCGATTGACGCTTTTTTAGTCACATGTTTATATACTTTTTCTTCTGACATGTTGAGCACCGCCGCAAGCTGCTTGCTCGTTTTCATCGGATTCTGAACTTGGCGCGGCACGACGAATACGGTCGGCGCACTTTTATTTGTTGCGAGCTTCACACCATTCCGATCCAGAATCTCGCCTCTCTCCGGCTCAAACGGCAAGTTCCGGCTCCAGGAATCTTTCGCCAGCGAAGTCAGTTTTTCGCCCATCACAAACTGAACATACCCCAGCCTTGTATCAATGATCAGAAACACGATCACGCCAAAAAGCAAAACAAATAATAAACGTTTTCTAACCGTTACATTCGAGACGCGCAAGAGACCGTTCACTCCTTATTTAGGCTTGTTTCATTTTATGCCTGAAATTGGACAGGTAGAACGATGCTCCTCTGAAGGCATAAAAAAAGAAAGCCTGCATAACGCAAGCTTTCTTTTTAATCAGGATTTTTAAACTTAACCTTGATTACGGTTTTGTCTTTGATTTCTTTGTCTTTCTTAACACTTTGGCTGACAGCGTAGCCTTGCCCGTTTACTTCAATATGAATTCCCGCGAGCTCGCCGTACTGAAGAACCTCTCTTCTCGACCAGCCTGTCATATCAGGCATTTTGATTTTGCCGCCCGTTTTCAGGAAGACCTTTTGATTGGTGAGAACTTCCTCATCCGCTTTGGGATACTGTTCTTTTACAGCGACTTCACTGCCGATGACAATTGGTGTGAGATTCTCCTCTTTTGCTTTCTTTTGAGCAGCAGCTACCGTTTGATCTGTTAAATCAGGCATTGTCTGCGCTTTTGTTTCTTCCTTATCTGAGTCAGATTTTTCAGTTGGTTCAATGTTCAGGTAGTGCAGGCTGTTTTTCATTGTTGGGTTGAAGATTTCAGATACTGGTTCTGAACTGCTCTGTCCTGCTTTTAACTGCGGCTGCTGTACAGCAACATAAATTAAAAGCTCAGGATCATCTTTTGGTGCCATACCCATAAACGAAAAGATATAGTTATCTGTGCCGTCTAAATATCCGCCTTTACCGGCTATTTGCGCAGTACCTGTTTTCCCGGCAACATCAAAACCTTCGATTTTATAAGCTTGCCCTGTTCCGATCTTCGATGTAACGACTTCTCCCAATATATCCCGCACCTTTTTCGCAGTGCTTGCAGAAATCGGAGTTCCGGCTGATTCCGGCTTATTTTGATAAATAGTTTTATCTTTATCTGGGTCAACGATATGGTCAATCACATAAGGTTTCATCATTTTACCGTCATTCGCAATTGCCGTCGCAGCCTGAAGCTGCTGAATTGGTGTGACCGCAGACGCTTGGCCGTATGCAGTTGACGCCTTATCAAATTCATATTTAAAGTTGATTTTACTGGAGACTTCTCCTGGTAAATCAATACCTGTTTTCTGGTAAAAATTGAATTTGTGCAAATATTGATTGAGGCGGTCATATCCCAGCTTTTCTTTCGCCAGTTTCGCAAAAGCGACATTCGACGACCTAAGGACGCCGTCATGATATGTTGTCGGACCCCAGCCAACGCCTCCATTATGGTCCCTAACAGGTGCTCCGCCAACTTCAAATGTCCCTGACTTATATTGTTCGTTCGCATTAAACACGTTTTCCTGCATCGCAGCAGCGAGTGTAAAGATCTTCATCGTTGATCCGGGTTCATACGCATATGAAATCAAATCATTATAGTAGTTTGTCACATCGCGCTTGTTCGGATCAAAGCTTGGGCGCTGTCCCATAGCAAGGACTTTGCCCGTTTTCGGATCGACAACTGCGGCCATGATTTTTTTCGGATTATACTTTTGCGCTACTTTTGTCATGCTGTCTTCTAAAAAGGTTTGAATTTTCTGGTCAATGGTTAAATATACATTGTCACCATTTTTTGGCGCTGTAATTTTATTTTTGCTGTTCGGGAGCTCCCA
Source organism: Bacillus sp. FSL L8-0358 (assembly GCF_038593095.1). Taxonomy (NCBI): domain Bacteria; kingdom Bacillati; phylum Bacillota; class Bacilli; order Caryophanales; family Bacillaceae; genus Bacillus; species Bacillus sp. FSL L8-0358. The sequence goes on along the minus strand of NZ_CP151962.1, from coordinate 1,573,696 downwards.
GCCGGATTTGTCACTTTCATATGTCACATAGCCGTCCCGCTCCTTCAAATACTTATCCAGCACTTTTTCTAATCCCATCGCGCCGGAAATTTCATTTGTGTCTTGATCAACCTCGGCATAGCCGATTAAATTGGATGCGAAAATACCATTTGGATAGTAGCGTTTTGTATCCCGCAAAAATGAAATGCCCGGGAGTTTCATTTTTTCAATTTTTTGCTTTTGTGAATACGTAATATCCCGGCCAGCTGAGCCAAACTCGACTTGTTTTGCATTCTCCTTATTTAAGATATCAAGGATGTCGGCCTTGTCCAAGTTTATCACTTTAGACAATGCTTCCGCCGTTTTTTCTTTGTTTACAACATGCTGAGGATGCTTGACATCAGTGGTCATTTTTTTATCGAGAATCGCAATCAGTTTATACGTCGCTGTGTCCTCTGCAATGACTTTTCCTTTTCGGTCTAAAATCGAGCCGCGGCTCGCTTCGATGGTCCGTTTCTTTTCATGCTGCTCTGTCGCTTTTGTCGCAAGCACTTCGCCATTCGCTTTTCCGGTTATTTGAATATATGCCATTCTCCCCAGGATGACAAAGAAAAAGAGAGCGAAACAAATACTTAGAATCGCTGCTCCTCTATTCATAAATTTATTCTTTTTTGGCATTTGAATCATTCCTGTATGTTTTTCACTTTTTTATCTTTTAAATTCAAGCCGTTCTTTTTCGCAATGTCCATAATGCGCTGCGGTTTGCTTAAATCAGCAACGCTTTTTTCGAGGTCACCAATTTGCTTATTTTCGGATGAAATTTGCTCCTCAAGCTTTTGCACCTCAATATTGGTTTGATATGCCGCATACGCCTTCGATACGATCAAAAGCGATACGCTGAGCACCGCCGCAGCAAAGAGGACAAGAAGCACTTTTTCTCCGAGAGTAATGGAAGCCCTTTTCTTGACAATCACTTTTTTCTCAGGACTGATCGCATGCCGCTGCTGTTTCTCTGGTTGGTAAGCTAAATTGCTCATAGGCTGATGACCTCCTTTTAATTTTGCGTTCGCGTTTTGTTATTTTCTTTTTTCAGCAATCCGAAGCTTGGCAGAACGAGCCCGGTTGTTCTCTTCAAGCTCTTCTTGAGATGCCGTAATCGGTTTTCGTGTGATGAGCTTCAGCTCCGGTTCAAACTCTTCCGGTATAACAGGAAGCCCCGGAGGAAGTTCCGGAAGCGACGACTTTTCTTTAAAAGTGGTTTTGCAAATTCTGTCTTCTAGCGAGTGGAAGGTAATGACTGATACCCTGCCCCCTGGCTTCAGAACCTCAATTGCCTGCTCCAAAGCTTCTTCAAACACCCTAAGTTCATCGTTTACGGCAATTCTGATTGCCTGAAACACGCGTTTAGCGGGATGTCCGCCGCTCCTTCTCGCTGGAGCGGGAATCGCGTCTTTTATTAGATCGACCAGTTGGCCCGTAGTTTGAATAGGAGACTTCATTCTTGCCTCCTCAATTTTTCTGGCGATCTGTTTACTGAACTTCTCTTCTCCGTATTTAAAGAAAATACGGACGAGATCCTCATAGCGCCACTCATTAACGACTTCTTTCGCCGAAAGCGTAGCCGACTGGTCCATCCTCATGTCCAACGGTGCGTCATGATGGTAACTGAATCCGCGCTCCGGTGTATCCAGCTGCGGAGAGGACACCCCTAAATCAAATAAAATGCCGTCTACTTCTGTAATGCCTTGTTCATTCAAACATTCTTTTAAATACCTGAAATTGCTTTTAATCAGAATGAGCTGTCCTTTATAATCGGACAACACTTCTTTAGCATGCTGTAATGCCGTATCATCTTGGTCAAAAGCGATTAAACGCCCCTTCTCGGATAACTGCTGCAATAAGTATGTACTATGCCCAGCTCCGCCGAGTGTGCAGTCTACATATGTACCGTCTGGTTTAATATTGAGTCCGTCTACGGTTTCACGAAGAAGTACTGTCTTGTGTTGAAACATATTGTGTTGGTCCCACCTTTTATCAGGATGAATTGAAATTGTTTTTAGAGTGTTATACACGAAGAATCATTATATATCAAACCCAATCATGTTTTCAGCAATTTCAGCAAATGAATCTTCTTGCTCTTCTGTGTATTGTTCCCAAATTACTTTACTCCACAATTCAATTCGATTAGAAACCCCGATAACAACACATTCTTTTTCCAGTTTGGCGTAATTCAATAGAGATGATGCGATATTTACCCTGCCTTGCTTGTCCAGTTCGCATTCAGTCGCCCCTGAAAAGAAGAAACGGGTAAACGCGCGGGCATCTTTCTTTGTGAGAGGAAGAGCTTTTAGTTTTTCTTCAATTTGTTTCCATTCGTGCATAGGGTAGCCGAAGAGACATTGGTCAAGTCCTCTAGTCAGCACAAATTGCTCACCTAGGCCTTCTCTGAATTTAGCGGGTACGATCATGCGGCCTTTCGCATCGATGGTATGCTGATATTCACCCATAAACATGATCTCTTGCCCCACTTTCTCTCCTTAACTCACCACTATTCACCACTTCGCTCCACAACTTCATTTTACACTGTTTACCCATAAAAAAAAACCCTGAACTATTCAGGGTTCTTTAAAACTTTATTTCAAAGTTTGACAACTTGATGTTGATTTTGAAAAGAAAATGGCAGATTCTTGAATGTCGTGAAGAATTTTGGACCATACCTGTTCAAATAATACATGATATTCCAAATCCGTTCTTGCGGCGCAAGCAGCGGCTTAATGCTATTTTGAATTCTTTCATAATCCTTCAAGACGTAGCCTTCTTTTTCTTCAATTCGCTTCGTCACCGTGCGCTCTAAGAATTGAAGCTGATCCTGAATAAAAGCGGCATTTTTCAGGAGTAAAGGTTCCAAGCTTTGATCAACCTTTAACGCCTCCTGCCGGACCGTTTTGTGTATCGCTTCAATTTGGCTTTTCGCCTGATCCATCACCGCCGTAAACTCTTCCGGAATCTGGCGCTCAAAGTATGTCTCTCTTTGATTCTCCGTTCCGCGTTCAATTGCGTCTTGTAATGAGATATTCCGTTCAGCCAGTTTTTTCTCAATATGCCGTTCAAGTATCGTAATGTTCAGCCGCGGCATGACAGGAGGCATTTTGAATCCCATCACCGCAAATGCCTGTTTGAGCTCGCCCCAATAATTGATTTCTCCAGGCCCTGCAATAAATGCTAAAGTCGGAATGAGAAATTCCTGCATTAACGGCCTCGTTACAACATTGTTGCTGAAACGCTCTGGATGTTCTTCCATATGTGTATGAAGTTCATCCATCGTCCATCCTAGATCAAGCTCTTTGATGACAAATCGGTCGTTATCTTTTTCAATTAAAAAACGTTCTTCTTCGTATTCATAAAACAGATTCGCCTGCTCTTTTCCGGACTCGATAATCGGTTTGTAGCCTGCTTGACGCATGAAGGCCTGCTGATCTGATACAGCGCGGGCGAGTTCATCATTTTCTCGAAGAATCTTTTGGAACATGGCCGTTTCCAGCTTTTTAATCCCCGGATCTCCAGAATTTAATAAAACTAAGCCCTCTTCTTGGAACAAATCCGCGATCAGCAGTTCAAAGAAGTCAGTAAACGTAACAGATTCCCTTAAACATCGTTTCACATTGTCGAGAAGTGTATTCGTATGGTCTGTTTCTTCAAAAGCGGCAAAAACATCATCTATCCACGCGGCACACTTTTCCTGATCAAGCGATGTACTCGCTGCTGATGATTTCTTCCAATAAGACTGAGGCAGCTTTTTTTTCACAGGCCCATTCTCTTCAGATGTGTGAACAAAATTAATCTCATCCAAATCGTGGTCTTCTCCAGCCACCCAGAAGATTGGTATGACAGGCACTTGCAGTTCCTTTTCTTGTTGCTTTGCCAAAACAATGATTGAAATGATTTTATGTATGGTGTAAAGCGGTCCTGTTAAAAGTCCTGCCTGCTGTCCGCCGACTACAGCGGCACTTGACGGGTCCTTCAGCTTCTCAATAGCAGACTGCATCGCACTTGAACCGAATTTATTATGGTAAGAGGTTAAGTACGCCGCCAATTCCTCTCTTGCGAAAAACCGGGAAGATAAGTCTTCCAGTCTTTCGCGCCACATGTCCTTATGATGAATACTGTAATCAAAAAAAGAAGACATTTCTTCTTTGCCATCTATATAGTGCTGTACAAACACATTCTGATTTTTGATGGAAAGTTCAGTTAGCTGCATCTTCTAGAACTTCCTTTCTCCAATAAATAGTTAGTGATCCGAAATGAGTATAGCATGTTACCGAAAAAGCTCAAAAGACTTTGTTTGTATTTCGCTCCAATGCTTTGATGCTGCCATATAAAAACTCTAGGTGGACTGCATCAAGACCTTGAAGACTTGCTTCCTTCAATAAGTATCCGATAATGGCGTCAGCTTCCGTCTGCCGGCCTCCAATGACGTCAACCAGCATTGATGAACGATTCTCTTTCGTTTGTCCACAAACGGCCTGAACCTGCTCCCAAGCCTTTTCTTCATTTTCAAGTTTTAAAATGCGGCATGCCTCCTGAAATACCAGCTTCATAAAAGCCAGATAAGCTGGCGTTGTCAGCAGTTCTCCATTTTTCACCTGCAATAACGCAGTTAAAGGATTAATACACGCATTTACAATCAGCTTGCCCGTCAGCAGACGGTACCAATCCGTCTCATAATAAATCGGAAAATCCGAATGGTTATGCTGAAACATGATGTTCAGCCGGTCTGGTTCAGCATCATCGAACGCGCTCCATTTTATCGCACCTAGGCCTGTATGATCAACAGCTGTATCCGATTTTCTTACAGCTCCGTGCTCAACGATTCCAACATAAATGGAATGGCCAACGTGCCAGTCTTTTAGGTCGTGGATATGCCCCATGCCGTTTTGCAAAAATAATATATTCGTCTTCCCGATTCGTTCAAGCGACGAAAAAACAGATTGAAGCTGATGCTGCTTCACTGTCACGACAAGCAGGTCAAAGTCCGAATTGATACTCGTGTCCGCACTGCAATCAGCCCTGAATTCCTCTCCGCCTTTATAAAGCCGGATTCCTTCAGACTGAATGGCCGCAGCCTGTTCTTGCCGCCTCGTCACAACAGTCACGTTGTGATAAAGTGACAAATAATAGGCGCATAAAAGACCGACGGATCCCCCGCCGATAATTCCAATTTTCATGATGTCACACCCAATTTAGCATTTACGTATTATCATAGCAGAAGTAAGAAGAAATTACTTCTCAAAGATCCCATGTGCTTAAAATTAAAGTTTAAATATTTGGATTTTTTTAATAAAGCGTTTACAATATATGTAGAAACAACAAAGGGGGAGATTTGTTTGACAAAGGTAGAACGTCTGCTTATCAACTATAAAACGCTGGAAGAATTCAAGAAATTCAAAGAATACGGCATTCAGGAGCTTTCAATGCTTGAAGAACTTCAGGATAATATTATTGAAAATGACAGCACCTCGCCTTTTTACGGGATTTATTTTGGCGATAAACTTGTAGCACGAATGAGTCTGTATCAAGTTAACGGCAAATCGAATCCCTATTTTGACAACCGCCAGGATTATTTGGAGCTGTGGAAGCTTGAGGTTCTTCCGGGCTACCAGAGCAGGGGGTACGGGAGAGCCTTGGTTGAATTTGCAAAATCATTCAAAATGCCGATCCGGACAAATCCGAGAATGAAATCAGCGGAATTTTGGAACAAAATGAACTTTAAAACTGTTAAGTATGATATGGCGCGGGACAAAGGGGAAAACCCGCTCATCTGGCATCCTGATATGGACCATGAAATGACACCGGGAGAGTCTGCATAGAAATCAAAACAACCGGCCTATTCTTACTATAGGGCCGGTTCATTTCAGGCGTTTCTTTACGTTTCTTGAGCCGCTTTTTTCATTCTTCCGTCTTCCTTCGAAACAACCATTTTTCTGGCCCGATCCATGATATCGATCAGTGCCTTGTAATCCTCTTCTGTCATCTCTAGCTGATTCCGCAATGTCTGATTTTCACTCCGCAAATCCTCAAGCTCTTTTTGCAGCGATTGGATTTGCTCCTTCAATTTTTCCCTTTCAAGCTGAAATTCTTGTGCAGACGGTGCTTCTTTGAATTGTTCGAGAAATTGAATGACATCCTGAATGGACAAATCTCGTTTTCCTTCTGACGATGCCGAGGCAGTCTGCTTCATGGAATTCGGCATATTGACCGAATGAACGCCGATTTGCTTTCTCAGTTCTTTCCTTTGCTTTTTTGCAAGCTCTATACCTGACTGGTATTGTTTTCTCACATACGAGTTCCACCTGAAACCACAGGCTGCCGCGGTTCTGGTCAGCGCCCTTCCAACCTCCTCAAAGGCTGAAAGCTGTGTTCCTCCCTCTCGAATATGACGAAGCACCACTTCTGCCAGCAGCAAATCCTCATCCTGAGTCCAAGCATCTTGTCTTGTAATGGTCAAATTCAATCTCCCTCCATGTCAGCTTATTTATCTCATACATATGCCGGTAATAGATTAGATAGACTATTTGCACTCACAAATTTTCCGCAAGCTGACAGGAAGAGAAAAAGAAAAAGCGCAGGGCTTTCACCCCGCGCTTTTCTTATTAGTTACTTTTTACATTTATGTCTTTGCCGTTGTATGATCCGCATGCTTTGCATACACGGTGAGACAACTTCATCTCTCCGCATGACGGACATTCTGTCATACCAGGTACATTAAGTTTGAAATGTGTACGGCGCAATCTTTTCTTCATTTTAGAAGTTCTTCTAAAAGGTACAGCCATTATTCCCACCTCCTTAAAGAGTTAAGATTCATCATCTTGTTTTAAGAGCTTTTCAAGGGCTGCAAGTCTCGGATCAACTTGATTCTTCTTGTCTTCTTCCGAAATGACTTGCCAATCCTTTCCTTCTTGAGGAGCAGCTCCTTTTTCTTGTTCAGATTCACAAAAGATTTGCATAGGGATTTCTAAAAGAATTTCTTCTTTCACGATCGGAGTTAAGTCGATAGTATCGTCCTCAACAATATGAACGTCATCATCTTCTATATCATCCGTGTGATGAAATATAAACAGTTCTTTTGTTGAAATTTCAAATGGATACGGGACATCAACGAGTGTTCTTGAGCATGGCAAAATCATTTCGCCTGAAATTGTAAAATCAAACGAAACCTGTTTGGATTTGATATCCGCTCTGCCCTTCACCCGGACGGGAGAAATGCGGCGAATGTCAGAATTCAGCTTTGTCAGCTCATTTAACTCAACTGTTTCATCAAACTCAAAACTTTGTTTTGGCATTTGATGCAGCTGATAAATCGTCCATTTCATTTGTATCACCTCAGGAAAGCAACAAACATGATTATAGCTTTTAAGATTGTTTTTGTCAATATTTTTTCTTTACAGCATAATGCTGCCATTGAAGTATCGTTGACAGCGGAATATGCTATGCATACACTTAAAACAAAAATAAGGCGTAAGAGTTTTCATTTGCAAATGTACCATACGTTTTTAAACATAGCAAGAAAGGCGGAAAAAATATGAAAGCTGTCGGATTGGTGGTTGAATATAATCCCTTTCATAACGGTCACCTTTATCATGCCCAAACAGCAAAGCGGCAAACCGGATGTGACACAGCTGTCGCGGTCATGAGCGGGCATTTTTTACAGCGCGGGGAACCCGCTGTTGTATCAAAATGGGCCCGAACAAAAATGGCGCTGCAAAGCGGAGTTGATCTTGTCATTGAGCTGCCTTATCTTTATGCCGTGCAAAAAGCAGACATTTTTGCACGCGGCAGTGTTTCCATCCTGAACGAACTTGAATGTGAGGCGCTGTTTTTCGGGAGTGAAAATGGGGATATCAAGCCTTTTTTAGAAACAGCACAGCTTATTGATGAGCATAAACATATATTAAATGACCGAATTAAAGAAGAACTTAAAAAGGGGGCCAGTTACCCAGTAGCGGCGGCTAGCGCCTTCAGCTCCATTTTGCATACTGAAAGTGCACTTGACTTGTCAAAACCAAATAACATTTTGGGATGCCAGTATGTGACCTCGATTCTAACCGGGGGATATCCTATGAAACCTTATACTACGGCACGCATCTCTTCGAACTATCATGATGCCGATCTCCCTGAAGGCGAAAACCATATCGCAAGCGCCACAAGCATTAGAAAAGCGATGACTGGCCAGAATCTCGAAGCTTGCTTTCGTTTTCTCCCTGCTGCATCTGCAAGTGAATTAGCAGCTTACCGCAAATCTTTCGGATTGTGGCATACACCTGAGAGCTACTTTTCTTACTTAAAATACAGCCTTTCAACTGTAACAGCACAGGAATTACAACAAGTATACGAGGTGGAGGAAGGTTTAGAGCACAGAATTCTTCGTTCGATCAGAAAATCCAGCTCCTATCAGGAATTTATGGAGCTGCTGAAAACAAAACGCTATACGTGGACAAGGCTCCAGCGGATGAATACACACATTTTAACCAGAACAAAAAAACAGGATATGCAAAAGCTGCTTGACGACGATAAGGTGCCGTATATCAGGCTTCTCGGCATGACGAAAAAAGGACAGGCTTATTTATCCGAAAAGAAAAAAGCACTGTCTGTTCCGCTTGTCAGCAAACTGTCCTCTTTCTCCCATCCAGCTCTCGATCTGGACGTAAAAGCAAGCAGGATTTACAGCCTGCCGATAGAAGAGCCGCTGAGAACTGAGTTTGACCTGCAGGAATACGGACATGCACCGATTCGATATGACGAAGATGAACAACACTTTTTAAATGTATAGAAAAAGCACCTGAGAATCAGGTGCTTTTCGCTTTCAGCTTATTCAAATAATCAATCGCATCCTGCATGGTATCAACAGGAACAATCTTCATATCTGAATCAATATCTTTTGCTGTTTTTACTGCGTTCTTATAATCGGAATTGCTGGCGCCGTTTTGATTTGGCGCGAAGAAAATGTCTTTTCCGGCTTTGTCTGCGGCGACGACTTTTTGATCAATGCCGCCGATCGGGCCTACTTTTCCGTCAACATCAATCGTACCTGTTCCCGCAATATCGTAGCCTTTTGTTTCGTCTGGTTTTGTCAGCTGATTATAGATTTCAAGGGACATCATTAACCCTGCTGACGGGCCGCCAATATTTTCGATTTCAAAATCAATATCAGGCTCTACCTTCACGTTTCTGTCTGTATAAAGCGAAACTCCGATTCCTGCCCGATCCGGCTCATCAGGAAATTGTTTTAACGTAAGGGTGACACGCTTTTCTTTTTCTTCTCTTTCGATCTTTAACGTGACTTTATCTCCCGCTTTTTTGCTGCTGATATAATCAATCAGCTTTTCAGCAGACTGATAGTTTTTGCCGTCTGCGCTGATGATTTTATCACCGACTTCTATTTTCCCTTTTGCCGGCATGTTTTCTACAACAGAGCTTGCGTATATGCCGTTAAAGGAATAGCTGACTTTTTTTCCTGCCTTTTGATAGGCGGCTATAACCGCATTTTCTTGCGAGCTTTTCATCATTTGGAGCTGTCTTTTCATATACTCCTTATCTGACTCGCCTTCCTCCTTAATGCTCTCATCAGGAACAATTTCATAATAAGGGTGCATCTTTGCCCACACATATGTAAACGGATTAGCCGGTCCCACTTTAACAGTCATTAAGGACAGGCTTCCTTTTTCCGGGTAGCCTCCCTCCACTTTTATCAATGAAGCAAGCTCTGTCGCTTCTCCCGGTTTTGTAATATAGTATGGAAGTTTTATAAATGATAAAACGGCGATCAGTATGAGGATGACGAGCATCCAGCTAAAATGTTTTTTACGTAGCAAATTATGAGCCCTCCCAATTCTCTATTTCTTTTCTTATCTTGCTGACCATTCGGTTTGTCGCCTCTTCGCCTGCCGATATCATTTCTTCAATATTGGCAAACGAGCTTGAGCTGTATGTTTCAAGGGAAGGGCGAATCATGATATCTGCGGCAATTGTTTGATGCCGCACTAATTCATTTTGCAGTATATCCATACTTTGCATAATCACATCAAAAATATGCACTGCTGTTTCAGTTTTTCGAACCCTGGAAACATCCGAAGCGATGATAATATCAGCGCCCATGTCTTTCACAACAGAAACCGGAATTCGATCGACGACCGCGCCGTCTACAAGAAGGCGTCCGTCCAGCCGCTGCGGAATAAAGATACCCGGTATGCTGATGCTGGCCCTCACTGCATCTGACACTGATCCTTTTCGGAACACAACCTTTTCTCCCGTCTGTAAATCACACGCAACAATGCCCAGCGGGATTTGGAGCTCTTCAATCGGTTTTCCGAATGTATAAGCATGCACAAGCTGTCTGACGCGGTCACCTTTTAAAAAACCGAGCTTCGGCACCGTATAATCAGCATAAAGCCTTCGTTTAAAGGCTTTGGCTACTTTTTTCATCGTTGCCACGTCATGTCCGGCGGCATAAAAACTGCCCACCAAAGCGCCCATGCTGCTTCCTGCAATCATATCCACTTCAATTTGGTGCTTATGTAAACTGGAAAGCACACCGAGATGAGCAAGCCCTCTGGCCCCTCCCGATCCTAACGCTAACCCGATTTTAGGTTTGGCCAAAGCGTTAACCTCCTGCCTGAATTCCCTGTATACCGAATTCTATGGTCTAAACTGAACCCCTATGCTCGTATATTAGTACAAAGAATCAAGAGGACAGGTACTGCTTGGCCGTTTTACATCATACATTATTTTATCATGATATACATGTCATTGGGCATTTTTAGCATCGGGGAGGTAAGAATGAACTTGTCGAAGATTAATACACTTTTGATTGCCTCGTTTTTTCTTTTTTTAACAGCGACTGTCATCTCACATCCACAGGCCTCATTCGAAGCCTCTAAAACCGGGCTGTCTATGTGGTGGGAGGTTGTGTTTCCGTCATTGCTGCCATTTTTCATTCTGTCCGAACTCTTAATCGGCTTTGGCATTGTGCGGTTTGTCGGTGTTTTGCTTGAGCCTTTTATGCGGCCGATCTTTCGCGTGCCGGGTGTCGGCGGCTTCGTTCTTGCTATGGGAATGGCATCAGGAAACCCAGCGGGCGCAAAACTCACTGCCCGTCTGCGGCAGGAAAATCAGATTTCAAGAGTAGAGGCAGAACGGCTCGCGTCGTTTACCAATTCTTCAAACCCGCTCTTTATTTTCGGCGCTGTTGCCGTCGGTTTCTTTCAAAACGCGTCACTAGGCATTTTATTAGCTTCTGCACACTATTTGGGGAATCTTGCCGTCGGTTTAACAATGCGTTCCTATGGCCGCAAGGAAGAGCAGCAACTCAGAAGAAAGAAAACGATACCTTTCCCTTCAGTCAAAGATGCTTTACACGCTCTTCATACCGCCAGACTTGCAGAAAAACGGCCCTTGGGTAAAATTTTAGGCGACGCCGTTACGTCTTCTGTTCAAACGCTTCTTATGGTAGGCGGCTTTATTATTTTATTTTCTGTCTTCAATCGGCTGTTGTCAGTGGTCCAGCTGACTGATGTTTTGTCTGTTTTCACAAAAGGAGCACTGACTTTGTTTCAGCTTCCGACTCAATTGGACATTCCGCTTTTATCAGGGATGTTTGAAATTACATTAGGCAGCAAGCTTGTCAGCGAGACAGATGTTTCTCTTCTGCAAAAAGCCATTATCGTCAGCTTTATTCTCGGGTTTAGCGGCTTTTCCGTACAAGCTCAGGTGGCAGGTATTTTATCGGAAACCGACATTAGATTTAAACCATTCTTTATCGCACGTTTGCTGCAGGGCGTTTATGCCGCTGTCTTCGTCATGCTTTTATGGAAACCTCTTTACACGGCATGGCATGATCCGTATCAGTATGTATTTAAATCTCTTAACAGCAGTGACATGCCAACTGCCTTCATAAACGGCTGGAATCTGCTTGTGCAGATCGGACCTGCTGTCACACTATGCGCGCTGTTTACGTACATTATCATTTTTTCTTACAGACTGACAAACGGAACAAAAAAAGGATGAGTCAAAACCCTCATCCTTGTCTGAATTTTTGCTGAAGCGCCAGCTCTACTTCCGGCGGTACAAACTCTGATACCGAGCCGTTGTATCTCGCCACTTCTTTTACGATGCTTGAACTTAGAAACGAATATTGATTGTTTGTCATCATAAAAAACGTCTCAATAGATTCATCAAGCACACGGTTTACTGATGTCCCCTGCATCTCGTATTCAAAATCGGATACAGCTCTCAAGCCTCTTAAAATCGCTTTCGCATTTTTTCTTTTTGCATAATCAATTAACAGGCCTTGCGATGTTTCAACTGTTATGTTCGGAATGTCTTTTGTCACTTCTCTCAGAAGCTCACACCGTTCTTCCACACTGAACAAAGGCTTTTTTGAAGAATTATTCAGCACACATACATACACTTGTTCAAAAATATGCGCCCCGCGTTTGATGATGTCCAAATGCCCGTAGGTCACCGGATCAAAACTGCCGGGACAGACAGCTATACTCGCCACCTCACTACCCCCTCTTTTTATAAATCGCCACACCTGTTAACCCATAGGTTTCTTTTCTTGTCATCACAAGATCTCCTACGGTTTCGGGAAGCTCGACCTCTCTGTCATGCTCAGCGACGATAAAGCCGTCTTCTTCCAGCATTTGATATTCGTCAATCATCGTTAAAAGCGCGTTCAGCTTTTGTTCCTTATACGGCGGATCGAGAAAAATTCCGCGAAAGCCGGTTTCTCTTTTAGCAGCAGCGTGCAAAGCACGTTCCGCATCATTGCGGTATACCTGTGCATGTTTTGTAAGCTCCAGCGTTTTCAAATTAGATTTTACCGTTTGAATCGCTTTAAAATCACGGTCAACGAATATACAATGCTCAAACCCGCGTGAAAGCGCTTCGATTCCAAGACCTCCGCTCCCTGCGAATAAGTCAAGTCCCCTGCCCCCGTCAAAATAAGGGCCGATCATATTGAAAATGGATTCCTTCACTTTGTCGGTTGTCGGTCTTGTTGATGTTCCGGGTACAGCCTTTAGTGAACGGCCTTTTTTTGATCCAGAAATTACTCTCATGTTCCACACCACTTTTTCTAAAAGCTATTTTGTTTCTTTATTCGGCCGGACGCCGCTATGTACATAGAAAAAAATCAATCCTATCTTAACATAAAGCATTCTTCCAAACAATGAACGCTAATCTTGATAAACAGGTGTATAGGCGGCATGATCCTTGTCCATACTATAAGCAACAGCATCTAGAGGATGTTGTTGCCAACCGCGGAGAAGACTTACGTTTCCCCATAAGTTCTTCCTCCGGTTTCTCCTCTCCCTTTGCCTTCTCCTTAACATATTAAGGAATAGAAGGACCCCGCAGATGCCTGCGGGGATTTTTTTATAGCTATATGCCGATTTTATAATCGTATTCTTTTGCCTTATCAAGCTTTGACTCGAATTCCAATTTTAAAAACGGTTTATAAGAAGGCTCCACTTTTTTCACAAATGAGTAAGACGCAATCTTGTCCATTGTTTTTTCAATTTGGTCCATATCACAGTACAGTACGACATATTTTAATCGTTTTGATACATAGTGCACATTCCCGAACTTCCTCAGCATTTTGCTCTGCTTTAGGGAGTGCAGATACACAACCATGCCCTGGCGCCTATTCTCCAATACAATCACCTGCCTGTTTTCTCTTATATGTAAAAGACGAGACGGCCAGTCTCGTCAGGACACTTTACATCCGCAGCTTCCACCTGAACCGCAGCCGCCTCCGCATGAAGACAAACCGTCAAAATAAGGGTTCCCAGTCGGAACTTTCACATGCTCCGAAACAGCTGTCCCAATCTCAACGCTGACCTCATCAAGAATAGACTGGAGCTCATTTTCAGCTCTCTTGAAGTCAGCCACCTTATCGTTCAGGTCCAGCTCACGTTTGATCTCCCTCATTTTCCGGGATATTTCTCTATAGTCAGGATGATATTTGCCAAAACGCTGTACATCCTCATACTGCTCTTTTATTTTGATAAAAGAACGAATAATCCGACCTGCCTCTTCATCTTCCTGGAGACGCTTGTAACAATTGCGGTAGTTCTCAGCCGTCTCCGACTGCAGAATCATCTCGGCAAGCTGCTGAGCTTCACTTTGAAGCCGCACGGATTCCATCGTCGCATACATAACATGCACCTCCAGTTGTTAGTTTACCATGAAACCAGCCAATTGGAAAATGCTTAACCGCAGCCGTATACAAAACCTTATGTCCGCATGAAAAAAGACCCTTTTTCGGGGCCTTTTAATCTTTTGTCCGCATCGCTTGAAACATTTGCATCATCATTTGCGCCATTTGAATCCCGTTCGTAAACTGATTCACCCGATGCGGAATGGTTTTTTCATAAAAATTCATCATTTCAAGCTGAAAGGAGGACAGATCATCCGGTTTTCTTGAAAGCCTGCGGTACCATATCGGCTGTTCTCTGATGAATCGTTTCCGTTCTTCGTTTGCTAAAATATATTCCTGAACCTCTTTGCGCATATGAGCTCCCCTTTTTTAATCCTTTCGAAAAGAAAAAGGATGCTGTCCAGAGCCTGGCTGAGAATGCTTCTGTCCGCTTCCGGAAAATGTATTAAGAAGGCTTTGCAACGATGAGATCGACTGGCTCATTTTATTGATTTGTTCGTTCATTTGATTGACATCCATCTTTTTCACCGCTGTCACCATTTTCGAGACAAAATCATTTTTTTGCGGTGTTTCAGGCACAGCTTCAGAAGCTTCTTCCGGTTCCCGATAAGGATCCCAAATCGGGTCGCTCTCCCCGAAGAGGACCCAATTTTCATATACGTCCTGCCAGCTTCTTTGTTCTTTGCGCACTTCTTTTATCAGCTTGGGATGCTTCTTGACGAATTGTTTAAAGTCATTGATTGAATGATTGGCATGTTGATTCGCCACAATCCTCACCCCCTCCGAAAATCGTTACCTACTACAATGTATCGTTTTGTCGGGCATTGTGTTCGCCTATATTCATTCCCAAATGAATTTTTAGCGATATCCCTATACACTGGTGAAAAAGCCTGATTGAAGGGATGGGAAACGGCCTTATCTGTAAGCTATCAGCACATTCATTCAGACCAGCTTGTATGGAAATAGAAAAAGCCGGGAACCATTCGTCCGCGGCTTTCATTACCATCGCTTAATAAAATTTTGGGTGTAATATTTCCGGTCTACTCCGACACCAAGATGCGTATAATCTGAATTCAGAAGCGCTTTTCGATGGCCTTCGCTATTCAGCCAGCCTTCTACAGCAGCCGGACCGTCCACATAATTGTATGCGATATTTTCTCCCGCTTGCTGAAAGTCAACATGCCCTTCTTCTAAGCGGTCTTTCAGCGAGCCGTATTTTTTAGAGACATGGGAGAAATAATTATTTTCCTTCATATCCTCACTATGTCCAAATGCCACTTCCGCCGTTGGCTGATCCCACTCAAGCTTCGCAAGTCCATGTTTAACGCGTATGACATTCGTCAAATCAAGGATTTGCTTTTCGCTCGTTGTTTGGATCTTTTTCCATTTCTCATCTGAAACGACTTTCGGTTTAATTAATTCCCCGCGGTACACTACCTCATAAGGTCTTTGCTTTACAAAGGTTTGCGCATCAAACGCCCTGATGCTGGATAGCTTCCCCTCAAATTTGTCCATATACAGCTGGACATACATCTTTCCTACCTTTACAGTCGGTCTTGTATTGATATCTTCTTCAGAAAATTCAAACCGATAGGAATTTCCTTTATACTCTACATTCACAAATGGTGCCACCTGGGTGGTCTTGAATACTTCGCCAGTTGATTCTCCAATTTTGAAAGGCTTGGCGTTAATATCATTACCCGCCGCGAATAATGTGACCACTTTATTGTTTAATACCCCGATTTGGATATATTGATCCTTACCTTGATTGTATACCCACCAATCGTAATCATAAGCCGAAGGGTCAATACGTTCAGGTTCCCCAAGCTTTTTCGTTACTTCATCGGCGGGCTTGCCCATGAAGGACAATAACCCTGAAGTCGGCATATGTATTCGTTTGCCGCTTTGCGCTTCCTCATTCGACACCTGAGGCTCGCTGTCATTTGATTTCTTTTCAGGAACAGATCCATATTGAATAAACAGAACATAGGTTCCGCAGATGATCAAAAGGATAACCATTGCTCTCAATATATTTTTCAATCTATCACCCCCGTGGCGATTCACAATCTCTTGTTTACATCCCATTACAATACAGCCTATTTAACATGTCAAAGATTTATGTGTTAATGAAAAAAGCCTTCTTCTCTATTATCACCCTCGGAAATATCCGATAAGGCGCTGCCGGCACGTTCATTCGTTTGCTCAGATAAAGAAAGATCACCAAGCGTGACAATTCCAGTCAGTTTTTTATTTTTTGTAACTGGTATCCTTCTGAGCTGATGCGATGCCATCAAATGAAGAACCTCATCGACTGAAGCATCTTCCTCCACACTGACAGGTTTTTCGGTCATCGCGTCAGTGATTTTTTGCGAGTTCGGTTTTTTGATGGCGATTCCTCTTAATACGAGATCGCGGTCGGTTACGATGCCGACCAATGTTTCCCCGTCCTCATCAACTACCGGAATCGCTCCTACATTTGCGTCCTTCATCTTTACAGCAGCTTCATATACATTATCTAATACCGTGCAATATTGCAAGTCGGCTGTCATCAGATCTTTTATTTTTGTCATCCGTTTAACCTCCTTTAGTCTAGTGCTATTGTCGTCAAAATTTAATTTTTGCATACTTTCAAAAGAAGAAGATTCATTGAAAGTTTAACGCTTTCATACTATGATTGTCAGGAAAGGTAATTTTTATAAGGAGGGGTCAGTGTTGAAGTTTACTGAAAGCGGACTTGAAGGGGTTAAGGCTGAGCTCAGCTGGCTAGACGACTTAATGGAAAGCAAAGGTCTTATCAGAGCGGGTCAATGGGATTACGAGAGAGTCACCTATGACAAGAAGTTTTCGACGATTGAGGGTACGTTTTACCTGCGGATACAAGGCATTGCGGCAGAAGGCGATGTCGGAAGCGGGCGCGCCGTGATTCAATTAATGTCCCCTCTCCTAGGAAAGCATTACTACCCTCATGGAGTAGAATATGGAGAAACGGAAGAGTTTCCCGTACAGGTTGTGACAAAAAGCAAGGCACTGATTCAGGACATAGCCAACATGTTAAAAACAGTTCAAATGTAACGAAAAGGTACAGCATATTTCGCTGTACCTTTTATGATATCGTCTGCTGAATATACGGCGGCTCCTCCTGCCCGTCCTTTTCCCTTTCTTTCTTCACCCATTGGAAAAAAATAATGGCCAAAAAAGTACCGTACACAATTTCCTGAATGATTTTCATCATGACTGCTCCGAGCTGCTGATCCTCTAACAAAGGCAGTGTATTCAACATCTCTGGCCCTGTTAATGGGACCTGCCCCATCATATCCGCTGGCACACAAAGCCTCATTGCCTCAGCCCATAAAGCCGGATCTGTATAGGTGGCGTATAACGGTGCACCGCTGAACATGATCAAGGCGCAAGCAGGTGTGAGCAGCATACCGTCCGCCATAATATAACCCAGCTTCATCAAGCCGCTGAGCTGCCGTAGACGCTCAACCTTATGAACAAGCGGCCACCACATGAAGAACGCAAGCACAAAGATAAGCCAAGTGATTAATGTATGGTAAAACGGATCCGTTTTGACAGTATCAAATATAAGCGGTACATGATATAAAGAAAAAATGCCGTTAAACAAAAGCAAAGCAATTAAAGGCGTTGTAAAAAAGGAAAAAACCGGTTTGATTGAAGGCCTGAAAATGATTTTTTCCCAGAGCCATGCAGGAATTCCCGCGATTAACAGCGGCGGGACAACCAAATACAGGACGGCCATCTGCACCATATGTGCGCTGAACATAATATGTCCGAGCAGATCAACCGGGCTTCCCTCGGCTGCATATAAAAACAGCATCGCCGACAGAAAGCATACCATCTCTTTACCAGTTATTCGATTTGGCTTTGAAGACATTCGCCTGTAAAAATAGAGATAAAGCGCCGTAATGCCTAACAGGATACAAAAAAGATAAGGGCTCCACATCGCGCGAAACCCGAATATCTCCAACTGATTCATTTCTTCACCTCCGGCGGCTGTTTCAAATTACCACCATATAATTGTCACAAACGCAAGCACAGTGATAAACGCGACAAACACCCCTGAATACAAAAACAGTGCCGGCGCCTCATGCCCTTTCTGATTCATATGCATGAAATAATACAGCTGAAAGATGACTTGAATTGCAGCTAGCAAAATAATGAAAGGAATCGTAAACCAGCTGCCGACACCGTCCGTGGCCACAGTCAGAAATGCAACAATCGTAAGACCGATCATTAAACCAAAAGACAGGACTTGATATTTCATCTCTCGGGCATGCTTTTTTTTCTTAAATTCAAGGTCGCTATTGATATGCCCTCTGCTTTTTTTATCGACCATGTTTATCCCACCATCCCCATTAAATATACAACGGTAAAGATGAAGACCCACACGACATCAATAAAGTGCCAATAAAGGCTGGCAACGTAAAACTTAGGCGCCGTATACAGATTCAGCCCTCTCTTGGCATTGCGGATCATAAGCGTGCTGATCCACATAAGCCCAAATGCCACGTGGGCGCCGTGTGTACCGACAAGCGTGTAAAACGCAGAACCAAGGGCAGAGCTTGTGATGGTAAAGCCAAATTCATGGGTGTAATGCTTGAACTCATAGATTTCCAGTCCTAAAAAGCCCGCCCCCAATAAAATCGTAATTCCCAGCCAAAGCTGCATCTTGCCGAAGGAAAAGTTCTTCATGTGGTACATCGCGTACACACTCGTTAAACTGCTCGTTAATAGAAGCATTGTGGCAATGAATACAAGTGTCACATCGAACATTTCCGTCGTAGGCGGATCACCGGCATTTGAATTCCGAAGCGCAAGAAACGTGGCGAAGAGAGACGCAAACAGAACAGTCTCTCCGCCAAGAAAAAGCCAAAAGCCTAAAAATTTATTTTTCCCTTCCAGGGTTACTTTTTCAGGAGAAGCTGGAAAGGTTTCTGCGGTGAATTTTTCTTGAACTTGCATTATGCCTTCACCCCTTTATCATCGTTCGGCAGTTCCTCTTTATGAATATGATAACCGTGATCATCAATTACTGAACGAAGCAGCATCGTAATAAATGTGATGCCGAGCCCGATAAAGATCACCGGCAGACCCCAAGCGTAATCACTTCTGTACAGCAGCCCGAACGCTGCGACAAAAAGACCGAAAGAAATGATGAGCGGCAGGATTGAGCCGTTTGGCATATGAATATCATCAACCGGTTCCGCCGGCGTCATTGATTTGTGCCCTGCCTGCTTCTCGATCCAAAGCGGATCAAGTCCTCTGACAAAAGGAAGCTGTTTAAAGTTATACTGCGGCGGCGGTGAAGAAACGGTCCATTCCAGCGTACGTCCGTCATGCCATGGATCAGCACCTACATATTCACCTTTTACCGATGTCCATATGACATTGACCAGCAGAAGAATAACAGCTGCCGCCATAAAAAACGCCCCGATTGTACTGATCAAGTTGCCGGTTTCCAGACCCTGTCCTGGCAAAAACGTATAAACCCGACGCGGCATCCCCATTAAGCCGACAAAATGCTGAATGAAAAACGTGAGGTGAAAGCCGATAAAAAACAATACAAATGAAATTTTCCCCATCGTTTCATGCAGAATTTTACCGAACATTTTCGGCCACCAGAAATGAACACCGGCTAAAAGGCCGAATACAACACCGCCAATAATGACGTAGTGGAAGTGCGCAACCACAAAATACGTATCATGGAACTGATAATCAGCAGCTGCTGCTGCCAGCATGACTCCCGTCACACCGCCGAGCACAAAGGATGGGATAAATGAAACAGCATACAGCATAGCGGTTGTATACTTCACATTTCCTCCCCAAATCGTCAACAGCCAGTTAAAAATCTTAATCCCGGTCGGAATCGCGATAGCCATTGTTGCAACCGCAAAAATCGCATTTGCAATCGGGCCGAGACCAGTCGTGAACATGTGGTGCACCCAAACCATAAAGCCCAGAAAGCCGATGAGCACGATTGCAAAAACCATTGAAGAATAGCCAAACAAACGCTTTCTGGCGAACACAGGGATGACCTCAGAAAAAATACCGAATGCAGGCAAAATTAGGATATAAACCTCCGGGTGGCCGAAGATCCAAAATAAATGTTCCCAAATGACCGTATTTCCGCCAAGCTCCGGGTTAAAGAAATTGGTTCCGAACAGTCGATCCAGCATCATGAGAGCCAATCCAACCGTAAGCGGCGGAAACGCGAACAAAATCAATGCCGAGGCCACAAATGTCGTCCATGTAAACAAAGGCAGCCTCATATACGTCATGCCCGGAGCCCTCATGTTGATAATCGTGGCCAAAAAGTTAATCCCGGCTATCAGCGTCCCGAGCCCCGATATTTGGAGTCCGAGGACGAAAAAGTCTATGCCGTGCCCTTTAGAATGAAGCGAAAGTGAGGCATATGACGTCCAGCCCGCATCTGGCGCTCCGCCCAAAAACCAGCTTAGATTTAAGAAAATGCCCCCGAAAAAGAAGAGCCAAAAACCAAGCGCGTTTAAAAATGGAAACGAAACGTCCCGAGCCCCGATCTGCAAAGGCACAACCGCATTCATCAAGGCAAATAAGAGCGGCATCGCAGCCAGAAAGATCATCGTCGTTCCGTGCATAGTCATTACTTCATTGTACGCTTGAGCACTGAGAAACGCATTTTCCGGCTTTGCAAGCTGAATTCTGATAAACATCGCTTCAATTCCCCCGACAAGAAAGAAGAATCCCCCTGCCACTAAATAAAGAATCGCGATTTTTTTATGGTCCACCGTCGTCAAATAATCCCAAAGCATAGATCCGCGCGTCCGCTTTTCTGTAAGCGCATTCAACATATGTGACCTCCCCCAATATCTCCCTTTCTTCCCTACTTGCTTTCCGCTTTTAAGCCTTTTAAGTATTCATAAAGCGCATCTGTTTCGCTGTCTGAGAGCTTTGGATATGTGCCTGTCATTTTGTTCCCCGGCTTTATGCTGTCAGGGTCCTTCAGCCAAGCCTTCACATTTTCTTTGTTGGCCTCTTTCACCCCTGCCACTTTTGTCCTTTCACCGAAGGTCGCCAAGTTGGGTGCCGTTCTAGCGGCTTCTGCACGCTTATCATTCGGCTCTACCGCATGGCAGCTCAGGCAGTTTTTCTCTTTAAACAGTTCTTCACCCTGCTTAGCCAAATCGCTCTCTGCTGTAGATTTATAGTTTTTCATTTCTTTTGTCCAGCCCTGAAATTCCTTTGCAGACATTGTCTTCACCTTAAAATCCATCAGCGCATGTGAAGGGCCGCAAAGCTCTGCACACTTCCCAAAAAACATATCTCCTGCCTCTTTGCTTCGTTTTGAATCAAATGTCAGGAAGAACTTATTTTCATTATCCGTATTCGTATCAAGTTTTCCTCCAACTGAAGGAATCCAGAAGGAATGTTTTACATCAGAGGCTTTTAAATTAAAATATACACGCTGGTCTGTCGGCACAATCAGCTCCTGGCTTGTGATAATGCCGTAATCAGGGTACTCAAACTCCCACCAGTATAAATTTGCCCTAACATTGACTACAAGAGCATCCTCAGCTTTGCGGCCTTTTTTATCCATTGGTGATGTGTCCGCTAGCTCCAGCGTATATAATACAACAGGAATCACAAGAATAATGAGCAGCAAAATCGGGATCACGGTCCATGTGATTTCTAAAAATTTATTCCCCTCTACCTGTTTCGGTATCGTGTTCTCACCGACCCGTGATCTTCTGAATCTCACAATCACATAAAAGAAGATAACAGATACTACTGCAACAACAACCACCATAATCAATGTGCTGAGCACTGTCAGGTCATACTGTTTATCAGCCACCTCGCCAGCAGGCTTGAGCGTGGATAAAAAAGGTTTTCCACATCCGCTTAATAGAAGCGGCACTAAGGCTAATAATAAAATAAGACGCCAATGCTTTACCATTTCACCCAACCCCTTTTCTGGTCAATACAAAGGCGGAAAGCGGATCGAAATCTATCGCCATCCAACCTATCACCAATAAAGCACTTACATTTCCTCTTCTCTTAAATTATGAGTTTTTTTACTCAAAATGCCATCTATGTATAAAAGTAAAGCCGCCTGATTAAACAAGAGGTCAAGGCGGCATTTACTAGTTGTCATCGTTTATTTTGAAGCGATAAAACAAGCATCATATCTATTTTTTAGAAAAGCGTCAAGACAACCATGGCAACGAAATAGATTGTCATGTAGTTAAGCGAGTAAACGAACATCTGCGTTGCCCACTTCATGATATTCTTGGAGCGGAATCCCATTAAGCCAAGAATCAGCCAGCCGATATTTAACAGCAAGCCGAGAATGACAATTGGAAGACCCAGACTACCAAGGAAAAACGGAAGCGGCATCAGGCACGCAACCCACACAATAATTTGTCTTTTTGTCACTTCAAATCCGTATACGACAGGAAGCATCGGAATATTTGCAGCTCTGTAATCCTCAGTTTTCTTAATAGCCAATGCTAAGAAGTGAGGAATCTGCCAAATAAATAAAATCATGAATAACACCCATGCTACGACACCGATATTCCCTTCCACTGCCGTCCATCCAATAAGCGGCGGCACTGCACCGGAAACGCTTCCTACTACTGTGTTAATCGTATAGCGGCGTTTCGTCCATATTGTGTACAATACAACATACGTAAAGACTCCGATAAAACCGATAACAGCAGCCATGACAGTTGTCATCAGCAGCATGATCAATCCTAAAGCAACCAGCAAAATTCCAGACCATAACGCCTGACTCGGCTGAATTTTACCCGTAACCGTCGGTCTTACTTTCGTACGCTCCATAAGATGGTCAATGTCCCGGTCATACCAGTTATTGATCGCGCAGGAGCCCGCAATAATCAGTGAAGACCCGATTAACGTAAGAAGAACGGTGTTTATATTGCCTAAAAAACTTAAACCGGAAATATGCAGTGCAAGCCACATTCCAGTGAAAGTCGTGATGAGGTTAGAATTGACGATCCCTATTTTAATAAGGGACAGAAAATCTTTCCATGCCGTTGTTTCTTCAATTTGTCCGTCTATAGCTGTATCATTTAAGATTCTGGAGTTAGCCATAACGTAAACCTCCCTTACAAACCTAACGCAGGAAAATAAAATAACCTGCAACTCTATCATACAAGATAACATCTTGTAAAAAAACATCCTATTAAATATTAAACGACAAACAGGAATTTATTTGTGAACTTTTTATGAATTTTACCAAAGATGAAGGCAATCTCCAAATCGTCATTGCGTTTACCTTATTTCTATCAGACCCGGCATGAATAATCAAGTGTACATTTTCCAGAAGCCGTCATTCTATTATATTTTTGTGAACAAAAGGCTCTGGGAATTGCCACAAAACACATATTCGCTTACACTTGGAACGTATATAAAATTGCAGCAGTATGTTGAGAAGGTGAATATTGTATGAATAAAGCATTAAAAGCTCTCGGTGTTCTGACGACATTTGTCATGCTAATTGTTTTAATCGGGGGTGCCCTCGTTACAAAAACAGGTTCCGGCCAAGGATGCGGCAGACAGTGGCCGCTGTGTCACGGCCGTTTTTTCCCTGAACTGAATCCGGCTTCAATTATTGAATGGAGCCACCGATTCGCAAGCGGAATCTCTATTATCCTTGTGCTAAGCCTTGCGTTTTGGTCATGGAGAAAAATCACGCCGATTTTCCGTGAAACAACGTTTCTCGCGATCATGTCAATTATCTTTTTATTTCTTCAGGCATTGCTTGGCGCATTGGCTGTCGTATTCGGTTCGAACGCGCTGATTATGGCGCTTCACTTCGGCATCTCATTAATTTCTTTTGCTTCAGTGCTTATTTTGACATTGCTCATATTTGAAGCTGATAAATCAGTCAGAACACTGGTTAAGCCGCTTCAAATCGGCAAAAAGATGCAATTTCACATGATAGGAATTTTGATATATTCCTATATCGTTGTGTATACAGGCGCATATGTAAGACACACTGAATCAAGTCTGGCATGTCCTGATGTGCCGCTGTGCAGCCCGCTGAACAATGGACTTCCGACCCAATTCCATGAATGGGTGCAAATGGGCCACAGAGCAGCAGCCTTACTGTTATTTGTATGGATTATTGTTGCCGCTGTTCATGCTATTACTTCCTATAAAGATCAAAAACAGATCTTTTGGGGATGGATCTCATGTCTTATTTTCATTACATTACAGGCACTGTCCGGTATTATGATCGTATACTCTGAACTGGCTCTGGGCTTTGCACTTGCCCACTCGTTCTTTATTGCCTGTCTGTTTGGCGTTCTATGCTACTTCTTATTATTGATTGCTCGTTTCCGTTATGAATCCAGGCAATCATAAGGACTCAAGACCAAAGCCTTAGGCGGCTTTGGTCTTTTTAATGTCTTGTTTTTTGGAACTTTATGCGTTTTAATCGCCAGCCTTCGCTGAACTTGATGATCAGTGAGCGGCTCACTTCAGTCTGTCCCTTTCTCATCGTATTATAGAAATTTCATATGGATCTATAGTCCGCGAACATAAGTATTAAAGCCTTTTGGCCATTGGAAAATCAGATAGTACTTAAAGAAATATGCATGGACTACTACAAAGCATCTAAAAAATTGGTGGTATATAAGCCTCTTTTTATTTTGGGCTTGTGACAGTACTGTATAATCTCTGAAGTCCCCTTATATCTCTTCTAACCATCTGTTTCACTCCACATTTTCTATATAAAAAACAAGAGTGTATATCATTGATATACACTCTTGTTTTTTTTATGCTTTTTCAATTTCGAGAAGCAGATCTCCCGTTTGGATCGGCTCGCCATTTTTCACATGAACCTGCTTGATTGTTCCTGAGAAAGGCGCCTGAACCGTTGTTTCCATTTTCATCGCTTCATTAATCATCAAATGATCACCTTTATTGACTTTTGTACCTGCTTCAGCCAATACCTTAATAACGGTTCCAGGCATGGAAGCTGCGATGTGGCTTGGATTTGTCCGGTCTGCTTTCAGCCTTTCCTTAACGGAAGACTTAATGCTTTCATCTTTAATGACTACTTCACGCGGCTGCCCGTTCAGTTCGAAATAAACGACGCGAGTGGCGTCAGGCTGAGGCTCACCGATTGAAATCAGCTTAACGATCAGCGTTTTGCCGCGCTCAATTTCAACTTCTATCTCTTCACCTAATGTCATACCGTAGAAGAATGTCGGTGTATCTAATACCGAAATGTCCCCGTAGCTTTCTGCCGTTTTCACATAATCAGTGAAGACTTTAGGATAAAGGGCATACGCCACAGCATCCTGATCTGAAATTTCCAAGTTATGCTGCTCTTTAAATTCCTGTTTGATCGCTTCAAATGACACCGGCTCAAGCAGTTCGCCCGGTCTGACTGTAATCGGCTCCTGCCCTTTTAAGATCAGCTTTTGCAGTTTTTCTGGGAATCCGCCATGAGGCTGGCCGATATTTCCTTTGAAAAGCTCCACGACAGAATCAGGGAAATCTAAAGATTCGCCTCTTTCGTAAACGTCTTTTTCAGTCAGATTGTTTTGCACCATGTAGAGTGCCATATCTCCGACTACTTTTGAGGAAGGCGTTACCTTGACGATGTCACCGAACATATCGTTCACGCGTCTGTACATTTCCTTGACTTCGTTCCAGCGGTCGCCAAGGCCTACTCCCTTGGCTTGCTGCTGCAGGTTGCTGTATTGACCCCCTGGCATTTCGTGCTCATAAATTTCAGTATGCGGAGACTTCATTCCGCTTTCAAATTCACTATAATATTTACGTACCGACTCCCAATATTGGGACAGCAATTCAACGCCTTGGACATTCATTTCCGGACGGCGGTCGTTGCCTTCCATCGCATGATAAAATCCGCTCGCGCTAGGCTGTGACGTTAATCCCGCCATTGAGCTGACCGCCACGTCTATGATATCAACGCCGGCTTCAACAGCTTTCGCATACATATAAATACCGTTTCCGCTCGTATCATGCGTATGAAGGTGAACCGGAATGTCGATCGTTTCTTTCAACGCAGAAACGAGTTCATATGCAGCCTGCGGTTTTAACAGCCCTGCCATATCTTTAATCCCGAGAATATGGGCTCCGGCCGCCTCAAGCTCCTTCGCCATCGATGTATAATAAGCAAGATCGTACTTCGTCCGGTTCTTGTCAAGGATATCTCCCGTATAACAAATCGCAGCTTCTGCCACTTTTCCGGTATCCCGAACGGCATCAATGGCTAACGTCATCCCTTTTACCCAGTTTAAGCTGTCGAAAATACGAAACACATCAATACCGGATTGAGCTGATTGCTTCACAAATTCTTTAATCACATTGTCCGGATAATTCGTATAGCCGACCGCATTTGATGAGCGAAGCAGCATCTGGAATAAGGTATTTGGAACTTCTTTGCGAAGATCTTCCAAACGCTTCCACGGATCTTCTTTCAGGAATCGGTAGGCTACATCAAAGGTCGCGCCTCCCCACATTTCCATACTGAATAGTTCAGGCCATAACGCAGCCGTCGGATTTGCGACTTTTTTCAAATCATGCGATCTGATTCTAGTTGCCAATAACGATTGGTGGGCATCCCTGAATGTCGTATCAGTTAAAAGGACAGATTTCTGCTCCTTAACCCAACTTGCAAGCCCTTCTGCACCTTTTTCATCGAGAATTTGCTTTGTTCCTCTGGCAGGCTGCTGATCAACGTCTACCTTTACGCTTAACGGTTTGTCAAACGCCGGTTTTTCTTTTTTCCCGATTCCGGGGAAGCCGTTTACTGTCACATTGCCGATGTAAGTGAGCATTTTCGTTCCGCGGTCTTTTTGTTTAGGGAAATTAAATAATTCAGGCGTTGTATCAATGAAAGACGTATCATATTGCCCTGTCAGGAACTTCTCATGTTTTGCAACGTTCTCAAGGAACGGAATATTCGTTTTTATGCCTCTGATTCTAAACTCCTGAAGGTTTCGCACCATTTTGGCAGCTGCCTGTTCAAACGTTAAAGCCCAAGTTGAAAGCTTAACGAGAAGTGAATCATAGTATGGTGTGATCACGGCGCCCTGGAAGCTGTTTCCGGTATCAAGACGGACACCAAAACCGCCGCCTGAGCGGTAAGCCATAATTTTTCCTGTATCAGGCATGAAATCATTTTGCGGATCTTCAGTCGTAACCCGTGACTGAATGGCATAGCCGATTGTAAAAATGTCCTTTTGCTCAGGAATATTTACTTTTTTGCTGTGAAGGCTGTGCCCTTGGGCAACAAGGATCTGAGTTTGAACAATATCGACACCAGTAATCATTTCTGTTATCGTGTGTTCAACTTGTACGCGAGGGTTTACTTCAATAAAGTAGAACTCGTTGTTTGCAACAAGGAATTCGACCGTCCCCGCATTTATATAGTTTACATTTTTGGCAAGCGCAACTGCCGCCTCACAAATTTGGTCCCTTAATTCAGGTGACAGCGAGACACTCGGCGCCACTTCAATGACTTTTTGATGGCGTCTTTGAACGGAGCAATCCCTCTCAAAAAGATGGACGACATTTCCCTGCTTGTCTCCAATGACCTGAACCTCAATATGTTTCGGATTCTCAATTAATTTTTCTACATAAACTTCATCATTGCCAAAAGCTGCTTTCGCCTCTGATTTAGCACGCTCATATGCTTCTTTAACTTCACTTTCAGATCTGACAATCCGCATACCGCGGCCGCCGCCGCCAAGCGAGGCTTTAATGATGATCGGATAACCGTTAGCTTGTCCAAATTGTTCGACGGCTTCAAGCGTTTCGGCAGGACCGTCGCTTCCGGGAATCACGGGGATTCCCGCTTTTTCTGCCTGCTCACGCGCTTTTACCTTGTCACCAAACATATCGAGATGCTCGGATTTTGGCCCTATGAATACGATGCCTTCTTCTTCACATCGTCTCGCAAAGTGAATATTTTCAGATAAGAAACCGTATCCCGGATGAATCGCATCGACTTTGTTTCTTTTCGCAATATCAATGATACCTTCAATGTCCAGGTAAGCATCAATCGGTTTTTTCCCTTCACCGACCAAGTATGCTTCATCCGCTTTGTACCGATGGTAGGAACCGGAATCTTCTTTTGAATAGACCGCAACTGTACGAATATTCAACTCGGTACACGCCCGGAATATTCGGATTGCAATTTCTCCCCTGTTTGCTACTAATACTTTTTGTATCGATTGCTGAGACAAACTTTTCTCCCCCTTACCCGAATGGAATATAATCTATCATAGCGGAATATCCTTCCCCTGTACACACTTGTTTTTTACTGATAAACAGTTTTTTTGAGCTGTTTCTTTTTCATTCCCTTCGGCGCCAAGGGCTCTCTCTTTTTCTTATTCTCTGAATATTTCACAAACATGCTGATATTCGCTAATATCCCCATACTCCCCAGCAGCAGCACCAAAGAAGAGCCCCCGTAACTGATAAATGGCAGCGTAACCCCTGTAATCGGAATTAATCCGCTGACACCGCCAAGGTTAATAAACGACTGGATGGCAATCATGCTTGAAATGCCGATCGCCAGAAGACTTCCAAACGGGTCCTCGCATTTTCTGGCAATATAAAAACCTTTTATGACGACAAAACCCAATAAGAAAATCACAAACAATACCCCAAAAATGCCGAGCTCTTCAGCAATGACAGCCATAATAAAGTCAGTGTGTGATTCAGGCAGATATCCGTATTTTTGGATACTTTCACCGAGCCCCAGGCCGAAAATACCGCCTGAGCTGATCGCATAATAAGAATTGATCACTTGCAAACCTGATGAATTTGCATACTTAAATGGGTCTTCAAGACTCTCAAAACGCGCCAAACGGCCTTCAGTTAAAATTTTGTCCTGATACAAATAGATAATCGGGCTGACTAAAATGAAAACAATTCCGCCCAGTATCACAAGCCTCACCAGCGTCTTTCCGCTGAAGCCGGAGCACAAGATCATGCACGTCGCAATTAACCCTATAATCATGGCTGTACCGAAATCTGGCTGCATGGCAATTAACCCGCAAATTATAAGCGTCATGACTACCGGAGGGGCTACTCCCGTTAACAGATGGTCGATATAACTTTGTTTTTTTGCATATACGGCTGCAAGGTATAAAATCACGACCAGTTTCACAAACTCCCCCGGCTGAATACTCATTCCGCCGATTTTAAACCAGCTCTGCGCGTTTCCGGCAACATGCCCGAAAACAAACAGTGAGATAAGCGCAAGAACAGATACAAGCAGTATCCCCTTCTGAAACTTTTGATGGGCCAGTGCTTTATAAGGAAACAACGCCATGAGAATAAATAGAGCGCCACCTGCAATTAAAGCAAACAGCTGCCGCATGAAGAAAAAGTTACTGCTTACTCCGTATCGAGAGACAGCTGTAATCATGCTTGAGCTGTATACCATCACTAAACCGAATCCGCATAATAATACGATTGCGAATATCAGTGAGTAATCATAAGATTTTAGCATTTTTTTTAACATAACATCCTCTTCCCTGCTTCTAACTTCCATTATCTATGGTTTATATGTATTTATCTTTTTTTATTTTACTACAATTTATCAAACGAGACGAAGAATCTCTATACGATTCGGAAGGAATGTGTAAAAAAAGACCGTCTTTTATGAGATGAGAGAAAAATAGCGGTTATAAAAAAACCCAAACTGTTAATTAGTTTGAGTTTTATCATTTATTTAGCTGTAAACGCGTCATGCAAAGCAGACAATTCGCGCTCCAATGTGTATAAAAGGTCTTTACCGTCTTTTTCATCAACCAATCCCAGGCGGACAGCAAAATCGATTTCCCTCGAAAGCCCGAACATTTGAGTATCTAAAACCTCTTCATATAGAGGACATTGAGGCATCGTTAAGTTATCCATTTGTACTCGGATCAGCTTCAAAATCTTCTCAGCGTCCACTTTTAAGAGTTCAAAAGCTTTTTGCCGATGGTCAACTATCATCTCTGAAGCCAAAAGTATCCCTCCGTTCCCCAGGCGAGTACCTAATTCTTCTATTTATCATAAAGGGTATCAACAGAAAATGCAAGAGGATTTAAGCATATGACATAAATTAAAAAATACTCAGCCTGTACATCTCAGACATTATTTCCAAAAGCTTTACACCTGCAATGCTGTTCCCTTTTTCGTCTAATGCGGGGCCGAATATGCCGATCCCGAAATCGTAAGGCGAAATGCCCATAATCCCGCCGGATACGCCGCTTTTCGCAGGAATTCCGACCTTAATTGCGAATTCCCCGCTTGCATTGTACATTCCGCACGTCACCATAAACGTTTTGCAAATTCTAGCGACATCTTTTGAGATGACTTGCTCCCCAGTCTCTGGATGTCTGCCGTTCAATGCAAATACAGATCCGATTTTCGCTAAATCCAAGCTATTCATCTCAATCGCGCATTGCTTCGTGTATAAATCCATTACTGCTTCTACATCATCTTCAAAAATGCCGTACTGCTTCATATAATAACACATCGCCCGATTAATCATTGAAGTGCTGTATTCAGATTCAGCCACTTCCCGGCAGTATGTAATCTCTTGGTTGTTTGTCAGCCTTCTGATAAAAGAAAGCAAATAATCAAGTCTCTCTTTCACCGTTCTTCCTCTTATCAGACTTGTCACTACCAATGCCCCGGCATTAATCATAGGGTTTAACGGCTTGCTCGGATTCACTGTTTCAAGCTTGATAATTGAATTAAACGGATCACCGGTCGGCTCCTGTCCAACATAACTGAAGACCTTATCTTTGCCGTATTCCATTAACACCAAAGCAAGGGAAAGGACTTTCGATATACTTTGAAGCGTAAATGTTTTTTCTACGTCACCTGCTGACAGACAAACATTATTGGAATAATAAATCGCCACTGACAGGTCGTGTTTATCAGCTTTTGCCAAGGCGGGAATATAGCTGGCTACCTCCCCCTTGTCTGTTACTTTTTTCGCCTTTTTCACTAAGGCTTCAAGCTCATCATTATGCTGGCATACCATGCAAACACCCTCGTTCCCTCAGCATTTCAATACACATAATTTGTACACAAAGTGACAATTCATGCGAAAACTTTTATAATTTTGAGAGAAGGGGGTCATATCATGAGCGTTATCCAAGTAAAAGGCAATGTTACATATCCAATTACCATTGATCCAAGCGTATGGATTTTTGATGATCGCAAATTTTCGTTTGACCGCAAAGGGGACAGTCAAGACACATATTTACAATCAGCCGGGGATGAATCCGACCTTGATCCGGAACGCGTCATCAGAGAGGGGCGAATCGCCCCGCCTACATTAAAGACGGAAAAGCAATATGAGAAGCAAAAACTGATGAACGGCAGTTTCGCAATGAGACTTGGGACTGTCCTGAAAAATGCTGAGCCGAACAGCTCTGCGACACAATGTGTATTTGTCACAAGTTCGGGAAAGGCCGCCGTTTCTCTGGAAACCGCTCTGAACAGTATTGTCCATTTCAGTGAGGCAGGCAAGCCGATTCAAGAAGGCGGCCCCGTGCATATTTACTTTGAAGACCCGATTCATCACAAACAGCCGATTACCGACGTAAAAGAGATCGAAATTATTTAATGTTACAGCAAATCAGCTGCGAGCTGGGCGAGACCTGATCTCTCACCTTTTAACAGCTTCACGCTGCCTGAGATGGGTTGTCCTTTAAACCGCTCAACCACATAGGCTAAACCATTGTTCAGACTGTCTAAATATGGGTGATCAATTTGTTCAGGGTCACCCATTAAGACAATTTTACTGCCCTCACCGACTCTCGTCAGCAAAGTTTTCACCTCATGCCTGGTCAAATTTTGCGCTTCATCAATGATAATAAATTGATCTGGAATGCTTCTCCCTCTGATATAAGTCAGCGCCTCTACCTGAATTGAGCCAATTCCCGCCAAAATAGCATCAAGCTCCCCTGGTTTTTTCGCATTAAACAGAAACTCTAAGTTGTCAAAAATCGGCTGCATCCAAGGCTTTAGCTTTTCCTCTTTTTCGCCTGGCAAATACCCGATGTCCTTGCCAACAGGAACAATCGGCCTTGCGACGACCAGCTTTTTATATATTCCCAAGTCTTCTGTCTGTAATAGCCCTGCCGCCAAAGCTAAGAGCGTTTTTCCGGTTCCCGCTTTTCCGATCAGGGTGACAAGCGGAATATCTTCCCGCAGCAAAAGCTCTAATGCCATTGTCTGCTGTACATTTTTCGGCCTGATTCCCCATATATGTTCATCATCAAATACGAGTCTTTTTAATACCGTTCCGGTTTTATCTGCAATTCCGACTGCCGAGGAGGACCCTCCTAGCTCATCCTTCATTAAAGCAAACTGATTCGGATAAAACGCATGCTGTTTCACATCGTTTACTGAAATTTGATTTTTTCCGTAAAAAGAGCTGAACAGCTGCTGGCTGATATATAAATCTTTATAGCCGCTGTACATTTCATCATTGTCCACAACCCGGTCATTCAAGAAATCTTCAGCAAGCAGTCCGATTGCGTCGGCTTTAACCCTGACCAGTACATCCTTACTGACGAGGATAACCGGCCTGCCATTTTCCTTGGTTTCTTCCTCGAGGCTCAAGTTTTTCGCAACGGCTAATATGCGATTATCGTTCGTCTTTTCAATAAAGATCTCTTGCAGCTGGTGAAACGAACGATGATTCAGTTCAATTCTCAGTGTGCCGCCGGTGTCAAGCGGGACATGCTCATGCAGCCTGCCCTTTTGTCTTAGCGCATCGATTAGCTTAGATACGTGCCTTGCATTCCTCCCAACTTCGTCCATATACCGTTTTTTTGAATCAACCTCTTCTAAAACGACAGCAGGGATGACAACCTCATTTTCTTCAAAAGAAAATATCGCGTTAGGATCCTGTAATAACACATTCGTATCTAACACATAAATTTTACTCAAGTCTCAGCCTCCTGATATAAGGGTCAAAGTTCTTCCTGCTTCTCTTTTGATGAAAAAGGTGAATGCCTGCTAAAATATATGTTTTTGTGCATAAAGATAGAAGGTTAATTCAACAATAAAATTAATGAAAGCATTTCAAGGAGGGAACCCGCAAGTGCGAATTCTTTTCATTATCATACAGCTGACACTTATCCTGTCCGCTTGTGCCTATCAACAAGGAAAACAGGGCCAGAATGTTGAAAAAGAATCAACAAGACAGCAGGAGACTAAACCGATTCACGTAAAGGACACAACTCAAGAAACAAAAGACAATGGAACAAGAACGGATATTGCCAAGCATCTTGTCAGCGTTGCTGAAAAAAACCCCGACGTCAAGGATGCAACAGCCGTTGTGCTGGGAGGTTATGCTGTTGTTGGGATTGATGTCGATGATACTTTGGACAGAAGCAAAGTGGAAACCATTAAATATTCTGTAGCCCAGGCGCTAAAGAATGATCGATATGGCGCCAACGCAGTAGTCATTGCTGATCCCGATACGGTCAGCCGCCTTCGCGAAATGAGCAGAGAAATCAGCGAGGGCCATCCGGTAACAGGTATATTGGATGAATTAGCTGCAATTGTCGGCCGAGTGCTTCCCGAAGTGCCTAACGATGTGATTGACAATGAAGACGAACCGCAAACAAAGCAGCAAAATGACCAATTAAATAGAAAACAGCAACAGGAAATGGAGAAGGAGCAAAACGATCAATCTGATCATCATATGAAAAAGAACAACAATGACTAAGCTATAGCCTTGCGCTTTAGCTTTTTCTTATTTTGGACAGCTTCTGATCCGTGGTATAATACATGTTAGTGAAAGAGGTGATATGATGAGGGTCAAATGTTCTATTTGCGATAAAATTGAAACAATTGATGATGATACCCTGATCGCGAAACGGCTTCGAAACCGCCCGATCCATACATATATGTGCCAGGAATGCCACGATCGGATTGCCAAAAAAACAGAGGAACGGCTGAAAACGGGAAAATTTACTTTTCACCCGGGACAGCAGAAAAAAGAAAAAGTCAAAAAATAAAGCGGCCGCTTAACCATACAGAACACAAAAAAGACTCAGCTTTCAGCTGAGTCTTTTATGATTTTGCAGACTGTCCTTTTTTCGACTGATACAGCCGGATTTTGTAAATGATTAAAATCAGCGCAGCGACGACCAATCCTTCTGCCACGGGCAAAAACACCCCTAAAAAAGTCAAAACAGTGCAGCCCAACGCCAAAAATACATACACCACTGCAGATTTTAATACAGGAAGCCGTTTAGCAAATCCAAGCTTAAATACAATAACGGCCAACACAAAAATCGTGCCGTACAGCAGCCACATGCCTGCCGCAGGCTGCCGGTCTACTTGATATAGAGCGGCGAAGAACGACAGACGTTCGCTTACGTCATTCAAAAAGATTCCCTCCCCTGTAAACGTACGGGTTCTATCTTTTCAAATTCTGCACGAGATTAAGACAATCCTGCTGTTTTTTTCTTTTTAGCTGCTTTTTCACGTTCGTTCTTATTGAGGATCTTCTTTCTTAAACGGATGGATTCAGGCGTTACTTCACAATATTCATCTTCGTTTAAGTACTCTAGAGACTCCTCAAGAGACATGATGCGCGCTTTTTTAATTGTAGTTGTCTGATCCTTTGTCGCAGAACGGACGTTTGTTTGCTGTTTCATTTTGCTGACGTTAACAACAAGGTCATTGTCACGGTTATGCTCTCCAACGATCATTCCTTCGTATACTTCAGTCCCCGGCTCAACGAAGATGACACCGCGGTCTTCAATTCCTTGAATACCGTATGATGTTGCTTTTCCGTTTTCCATTGACACAAGTACACCTTGACGACGTCCGCCGACTTGGCCTGCCTGCATCGGCTGGTAGCTGTCAAACGTATGGTTCAAAATACCGAATCCGCGTGTTAATGATAGGAATTCTGTAGAGTAACCGATCAATCCGCGGGAAGGAACTGTAAAGATGAGACGGACTTGGCCGTTTCCGTTGTTGATCATATCAACCATTTCGCCTTTGCGGGCACCCATTGATTCCATGACAGAGCCAGTATGCTCTTCAGGAACATCAATTTGCACACGTTCAACAGGCTCACAGCGTACGCCGTCGATTTCTTTGATAATAACTTCAGGTTTTGACACTTGAAGCTCATAGCCCTCACGACGCATATTTTCAATTAAAATTGACAAGTGCAGCTCACCGCGTCCTGAAACAACCCAAGCATCAGGAGAAGCTGTTGGCTCAACACGCAAGCTCACATCCGTCTGAAGCTGTGATTGAAGACGCTCTTCGATTTTGCGGGCCGTTACATATTTGCCTTCACGGCCTGCAAACGGACTGTTATTCACGACAAATGTCATTTGAAGTGTCGGCTCATCAATTCGAAGCACTGGAAGCGGATCTTGATGGTCTACAGGACATACCGTTTCACCAACGTTGATATCTTCCATCCCGGAAACCGCAACGAGGTCTCCCGCTTTTGCTTCTTCAATTTCCACACGCTTTAAGCCTTGGAAACCAAAAATCTTTGTAACACGGAATGACTTTGCCGTTCCGTCAAGCTTCATAAGAGAAACCTGCTGTCCGACTTTCATTGTGCCGCGGAATACGCGTCCGATTCCGATACGGCCTACATAGTCGTTGTAGTCAAGAAGGGCAACTTGGAATTGAAGCGGCTCCTCTGCATTATCAACAGGTGCCGGAACATGCTTAATAATGGTTTCATATAAAGCTTCCATGTTTTCATCCTGTTGTTTCGGATCAAGACTCGCTGTTCCATTAATCGCGGAAGCATATACCACTGGGAACTCGAGCTGCTCTTCATTAGCATCAAGCTCAATGAACAGATCCAGAACTTCATCGATAACTTCCTCTGGACGAGCAAAGTCACGGTCAATTTTGTTTACAACAACAACAGGGTTCAGGTTTTGCTCAAGAGCTTTTTTCAGAACAAAACGAGTTTGAGGCATACAGCCTTCATATGCGTCAACGACAAGCACTACGCCGTCTACCATTTTCATAATCCGTTCTACTTCTCCCCCAAAGTCTGCGTGTCCAGGGGTGTCCAAAATATTGATACGTGTATCTTTATAGTTAATCGCAGTATTTTTCGCCAAAATTGTAATGCCGCGTTCGCGTTCAAGATCATTTGAGTCCATTGCGCGTTCAGCAACCTGTTCGTTGGCACGGAACGTACCAGCCTGATGTAAAAGCTGATCGACTAAAGTCGTTTTCCCATGGTCAACGTGGGCAATAATCGCGATGTTGCGAAGATCATTTCGAAGTTTCACTTTTTCATCTCCTAAAAAAATTAGATAACTTTCATATTATATCACACATCCTCTTTAAAAGCGTCACGTTTTTCAGTAAACTTAATATAAGACGTAAAAGGGGATGGAAAATATGAAAAAAATGAATTGGCTTTTACTATTATTTGCATTTGCAGCGGTTTTCAGTATTATGCTGATCGGCGTCTTTATCGCTGAAAAAAGCGCTATTGGCATTATCACCAGCATTGTACTTGTTTGCGCTGTCATGGGCGGCGGATTTACATTAAAAAAGAAAATGCGCGAACAAGGCTTGCTTGATTAAAAGCATTGCCCCGCCGGCGACATTGTAATCA
This sequence comes from Bacillus sp. FSL L8-0358, assembly GCF_038593095.1. Lineage (NCBI taxonomy): Bacteria > Bacillati > Bacillota > Bacilli > Caryophanales > Bacillaceae > Bacillus > Bacillus sp. FSL L8-0358. Next base: position 1,536,860 of record NZ_CP151962.1, on the reverse strand, counting down.
AAAAACACCGCAAAGAAAGCGGTGTTTTTCATTTCTTTAAGCCTTATCTCCCCTGTTTCTTAGTCAGGAAGATGCAAAACAGCCTTCATACATAGACAATCGTTCTAACAATCACACGTGCAGCCTTCAAAAAGTAGTTCGGCAACGATACGCATAAAATACCATAGCGCCTATTCCTCCACCGGAAACTACTCCCTATAATGGAATTTGTAGCACAATTCATAAAAGGGAGAGAAGAAACATGAAGAAAACATTTGTAAAAAAAGCTATGTTAACGACTGCCGCAATGACCTCAGCTGCTCTATTAACGTTCGGTCCTGATGCAGCCAGCGCAAAAACACTGGTTGATAACACTGCTGTTCAACTCCAGCATCAGGCGAGCACTAACGAAGATCTCAATACATTCATTGATATATTAAATCAATGTATTTACGAACAAGACGGTGTATATTATTTTGACAGCGAAAAAGCTGTCGAGTTAGGAATGACAAAAGAAGAGGCTCAGGTAATTGCTACACTCTGGGAATCGACATCAGAATTTTTCGGCATTGTTTCACAATGTGTGTATCTCGAGGATGGAAATTACAAATTTGATACAGAAAAAGCAGTTGAACTTGGCTTCACAGAAAAAGAAGCACTTGCACTTGAACAATTTTTCTCCGCTGTTTCTCTTAAGATTCACATTCTACAAGCAGCCATTGTGCTACAAGATGATGTGTACAGCTATGATAAAGACGCAGCGCTACAAGCAGGTGCAACGCCACTGCAAGCTGACGTTTATGAAAAACTCTTCAGTGCCCTGTCACAAGAACAGCTTGCCGCTATTTACGATATGATTCATCCCCAGGCTTAATGTGAAAAAGCGCTTGCCGGAATCGGACAAGCGCTTTTTTTATATCAGCAGTTTGATGATCAGCATCATGGCAACCGCCGCTCCAAACCAGCAGGCAGCTTTCATGATCAGTAAACCATAGTACCTCTGTTTAAAACGCAGTTCTTCTTCCGGCAGAAAAGCCTCCTCAACAGCCTGTTCGCTTTCCAATTCAAATGGCTCAGCCATCGTGTCATACATGTCTTTGCAGCTGCTGCACATTTTTAAATGCTCTTCTATAACGTGTTCCGTTTCTCTTTTACAATCACCTTCAAGATACAGAGGAAGCAGGTCTCTTACTAGAAAGCAGGTCATATCCGCTCCTCCTCTCTACTTTTCGTCATGTGTTTCTTTAGCTCTAATCTAGCCCGGTGCAATGTGGTTTTCACCTTAGAAAGACTCCATCCTAATATCTCAGCGATTTCTTCATAAGAAAGCTCTTGGAATTCTCTTAAAATCAAAACGGATTGATGCTGATCTTTTAACTTCAGGAGCTCCTGCCGCAGTGTTTCGCTTTTCACCGTCCGTGACAGATACTGTTCAGGCTGCTCATAAGTTGTTTGCGTTAACCCCTCATTTTTGCTAATTTCAGTAAATTGGTATTTGACATCCCTGCGGTACCAATTGATAAAGGTATGATGCGCAATGGTGTAGAGCCATGTTCTGATGGAAGAATGCCCCCTAAACGAAGCCAGACCGTTAAGAGCTTTCACAAACGTGTCCTGCGCTAAGTCCTTGGCTGTTTCAAGATGATGAGTCCTTCTGAATAAATAATTTAAAATTTCTTGATAATACTGCCGATACAAGTCCTCAATGGAATCCCTATGCTTCATTAAAAGTAAAACCACACCGTCATCCAAATGGCCAATAAAATGAAACAGATATACATGGAAGACAGGTATACTTTCATATATCTGATTTGGCTTTCTTCTTCAGCACCGGGACTTCTCTTTAAACAAGTTTTACTCTTTAAGTCTTCCGCATTCTTTTGAAATAGGGATTCATGCTGTTTCATCCATTCCATTGATTCATCCTCTAGCTCTCCTTCTTTATACAGGTCGTATAAGTCTACAAAAACAGACTCTTTTTCTTTATGATTCATAAAGACTTTTCACCTCTTGTGTTTCTCCATCCACTACATAGGCATCATGGCGATTTGAACCAAACGGCTGAATAATGATCAGCCATGCATAATGCCGTTCATCCTCTCTTTGAACGATAATCGGACGCATACGCTTTTTGTAAATAACATCCTGATATAGAGAAGCTACCTTTTCGTAAGCCAATGTTCCATTACGATACGTATAGGGGAATGACTGATCAGGTGTATCGCTGTATACATAAACGTTTAGCTGACCTTGATCTTCAAAAAACTCATATGTTTTAGAAGAATCAGTATACATCACCATGTCACCCTGACTGCTTTTTTTCTTCTTTTCTGATCCACGAGCATCGAAGATCGATAATATCTGATGCTGCAGTCGGCTGTTAGCCATTGAGATATTCTTTTTCATCGGAAGCGAAAGACTATGTAAACAACCGGATTCGCCCTCAAATTCCAAAACAATTCCACCTTTTGTTTCCACTCTCACCATGCTTCCGAGCAGGCTGTCGCTTTCAATATCAGTGATCTGATAAGGCTGTTTCAATATGTTCAGCGCTGTAAACATTTGTTCCACTTTGTCTTGAATGTCTTGTTCTGTTATATGAACATGCAATAGAGAGTCAAGCTGGTAAATCGATGGATCTTCACTAAAACCCATTAAGGTTTCCTTTTCCCAATAAAATACCGCGCCATCATCAGCATGATCTTTTTTATGAAGTTGATTTTTCAGGTAAATACGTACGACTGTTTGGCCGTCTTCTTGAGATACCTTTGTTTCGATATGATCCTTATGTAACACACGTCCGTGTCGCTCAAGGAAAGCGATGGACTTTCGCTTGTACTCCTGATTCGTTAGCTTTTTTCCATGTGCTTTTTGTAAGTATTCATAATTACGAATCAGCTGCGATACTTCATCTACCTCAGCTTTATAACCTTTGCTTTCAAATGAGTAGAAATAATGCACATCCATGTTTGTATCATGCAAATAAAGTGTTTCATCCGTAGGAAAAAATGACTTTAGTATCTGTTCCGCTTTTTCTGATGAAATGTGCTCCCCGACAAAATTGAATGAATCATGGACATTTGCTGGCTTTGATACAGCGAAAGCAGCCGTTCCTATGTTATATATCGGATTTAACAGCAGAACAAAAAACAACATGACAGCCATCGTCACCCACTTATTCACACGTACATAAACCTTTCCTGACTTTTGGAACAGATGATAACTCATCAAAAATCCGGCCATTGCCAAATAAATCGTATATGGCATTACTGCACCATAATCTTTTGAGATTTGATTGGGATATGGCGCAAGCAGCAAGACAAGCAGTCCGATAATCAGCGTATAAAATAAGCCTAGTAAAATCTTATTTGTTCTCCAATACAGCTTGAAAAACACAACATTCAACACAATAGGAAGAGTAATAATGAAAAACAGAAACACGAATGCAATTGGCTCGACTCCATCCGGATTTTCCTTCCAATACGTAAAGAAACTGAATATCATTTGTACGATTGGCAAACTGACAACAGCAAGGTCGAACGTATAAAACTTACCCTTTCCGCCATGATCACGCGGCATCAACATATAGTGAAAAGCCGTCAGCAGCACATATCCGTATAACAAAAAATGCAGCAGCGGCAGCAGTTCTTTTCCGTCCTCTCTTAAGTAAGCACTGGTGAAGTTTGTTGATTGCACCTGGTGAATAAGTTCAACAGACACTCCCGCCAGCAGCACAATCCGCAATATAACACCCGCCATGAACATTGTGCGCTGCCGGTTTATTTTAGGATGATGCGCCAAAAGATATAAGCCCGACAGAACAACAATTGACCATTGAATCAGCAGGGTGCTTTGTCTGCTTAATATAAAATAACGTTCGAAATGCAATACATAATGACTGAATAACTCCAACACGAACAACAATCCTTTACTTCTTATTAAGGCCTCATTCGGTTAGACAGCGGACTTTTCAAAAAGTTTCAAGATGAAACAAAAATATCTCATCTTCCCCTTGATATGTAAAAAACATAACTCTTGAGTGAACCATCACATGACACTTGACTCATCTTGATATTATTCAACAAAAACAAACACAGGACAATACTATCAATTTTGTCTAGTTATGTTAGTTTTTGTTGAGTATTCCAGAATGCTAGTTTAATATAACAATATAAAGTTTTCAGTATTTTCAAAAAGGGGGATTTATTGTGGGTTTAGGTAAGAAATTGTCTGTTGCTGTCGCTGCTTCGTTTATGAGTTTATCAATCAGCCTGCCAGGTGTTCAGGCTGCTGAAAGTCATCAGCTTAAAGAGAATCAAACAAATTTCCTCTCCAAAAACGCGATTGCGCAATCAGAACTCTCTGCACCAAATGACAAGGCTGTCAAGCAGTTTTTGAAAAAGAACAGCAACATTTTTAAAGGTGACCCTTCCAAAAGGCTGAAGCTTGTTGAAAGCACGACTGATGCCCTTGGATACAAGCACTTTCGATATGCGCCTGTCGTTAACGGAGTGCCAATTAAAGATTCGCAAGTGATCGTTCACGTCGATAAATCCGATAATGTCTATGCGGTCAATGGTGAATTACACAATCAATCTGCTGCAAAAACAGATAACAGCCAAAAAGTCTCTTCTGAAAAAGCGCTGGCACTCGCTTTCAAAGCTATCGGCAAATCACCAGACGCTGTTTCTAACGGAGCGGCCAAAAACAGCAATAAAGCCGAATTAAAAGCGATAGAAACAAAAGACGGCAGCTATCGTCTTGCTTACGACGTGACGATTCGCTATGTCGAGCCTGAACCTGCAAACTGGGAAGTCTTAGTTGACGCCGAAACAGGCAGCATTTTAAAACAGCAAAATAAAGTAGAACATGCCGCCGCCACTGGAAGCGGAACAACTCTAAAGGGCGCAACTGTTCCTTTGAACATCTCTTATGAAGGCGGAAAATATGTTCTAAGAGATCTTTCAAAACCAACAGGCACCCAAATCATCACATATGATTTGCAAAACAGACAAAGCCGCCTTCCGGGCACGCTTGTCTCAAGCACAACGAAAACATTTACATCTTCATCACAGCGGGCAGCCGTTGACGCACACTATAACCTCGGTAAAGTGTACGATTATTTTTATTCAAACTTTAAACGAAACAGCTATGATAACAAAGGCAGTAAAATCGTTTCTTCCGTTCACTACGGCACTCAATACAATAACGCTGCATGGACAGGAGACCAGATGATTTACGGTGATGGCGACGGTTCATTCTTCTCTCCGCTTTCCGGCTCATTAGATGTGACAGCGCATGAAATGACACATGGCGTCACCCAAGAAACAGCCAACTTGATTTATGAAAATCAGCCAGGTGCATTAAACGAGTCTTTCTCTGACGTATTCGGGTATTTTAACGATACAGAAGACTGGGACATCGGTGAAGACATTACGGTCAGCCAGCCTGCTCTTCGCAGCCTGTCCAACCCTACAAAATACAACCAGCCTGACAATTACGCCAATTACAGAAACCTTCCAAACACAGATGAGGGCGATTATGGCGGTGTACACACAAACAGCGGAATTCCAAACAAAGCCGCTTACAACACCATCACAAAACTTGGTGTATCTAAATCACAGCAAATCTATTATCGTGCGTTAACAACGTACCTCACGCCTTCTTCCACGTTCAAAGATGCCAAGGCAGCTCTCATTCAGTCTGCCCGTGACCTCTACGGCTCAACTGATGCCGCTAAAGTTGAAGCAGCCTGGAATGCTGTTGGATTGTAATATGAGAAAAAGCCTGAGATTTCTCAGGCTTTTTTTGTTACATATCTTGATTTCTCTCTCAGCAGAAACGACGAAAAGATGCTGCCATGAGACAGAAACCGCTCCTGATTTGCAAAAAGAGGGATGCAGCCGCAAGTACGCATTTTATAAAAGCTAATGATTCAGTCCACATAATTGATAGACGAATTCTGCTTCAGGTCACGTGGCTATGTGAAGGATCGCGCGTCCAGTTAAGAGCAAAAACATTGACAAAAAATTTATTTATGCTAAAATTTACTATTAATATATTTGTATGTATAATAAGATTCTCCTGGCCAGGGGAATCTTATTTTTTGTGGAGGATCATTTCATGAGGAAAAATGAGTCCAGCTTAACGTCTCTAATTTCAGCTTTTGCCCGTGCATATCACAGCCGATATGACACACCACTTATTTTTGATGATTTTATCGCAAAAGATCTCATTAACGAAAAAGAGTTTATCGACATCAGTAAAAATATGATTCAAGGAATATCGTTTTTCAACAAAGAGATCGCCGAACGTCTTCAAAATGATCCTGAAAAAATATTAAAATGGGTTGCACAAATCCAGCTGTCTCCCACGCCCCTAGCACGTGCTTCTTATTGTGAAAAAGTCTTGCACAACGAATTAATGCTGGGAGCAAAACAGTATGTCATTCTTGGAGCGGGGCTGGATACTTTCTGCTTTCGGCATCCAGAATTAGAAAACAGCTTACAGGTTTTCGAGGTTGACCATCCGGCTACACAGCAATTGAAAAAAAATAAGCTGAAGGATGCAAATCTGACAATTCCGGATCATCTTCATTTTGTTCCTATGGATTTCACCAATACGTTTTCGTATGATCCTCTCTTAGATGAAGGATTTAAGAACACAAAAACATTCTTCAGCCTTCTCGGAGTGTCTTATTATGTAACACGGGAAGAAAATGCAAGCTTGATCAGCAATTTATTTTCTCATGTCCCGCCTGGAAGCTCTATTGTTTTTGATTATGCAGACGAAACACTTTTTACAGCAAAAGGGACGTCGAATCGAGTTGAACATATGGTGAAGATGGCTGCCGCCAGCGGAGAACCGATGAAATCATGTTTCACTTATCAAGAGATTGAACATCTGTTAGAGTCATCTGGTTTACTGATCTATGAACATCTATCACCAGACGACATTAATGACCTTTTCTTTAGTAATCGAAAAGACAATTTGTCAGCGTTTGAAACGATTCATTATATTCATGCGGTAAAAAAATAATTTTCAAATCATCAGAAGCCTCTCAATGTTTGAGAGGCTTTTTATTGAACCCGTATGCAGCAAATAAGCTACCGTTATCATATGGAATCTTCTGCTAAAGGCTTCACCAAGATCATAAATGATTTGCCTTTCTCATCTTTTTCCGTTTTCAGCTGTTCAAAGCCGCATTGGCTTAAAAACAGTATCCATTCACTGCGCTCAATGGGAACTCCCGCAAACATCGCTTTGTGTTTGGCTCTAAGCAATTTGCTGATCTGTTCAATGATCATCTTCGCATGTCCCTTTTTTTCTTCAGCCGGGTCAATCAGGACCGTTCCGAGCCACGGCTTACCGTTTGAAGGAGACCACTCGAGATGGTAGCTGACGGCAACAGGCAGACCGTCTTTTTCCCATACAAGCCATGACCCGTTGTACATGGAATAGGAGATGATATAGTCTTCTGCATCTTTATCTCCAAACTCCTCCTCTTTCCATACAGGATGAGCCTCCGCGAGCTTTTCTAACAAGCTGAGATCATCCTGCTCAAATGGCCTACTTCCCAGCATGAAGATACTCTTCAAATATCGTTTTATGTATAGATGGGTTTCCGGCTAGCACACTGTGGTTTTCTAAAAAGGTAAACGGCTCTCCTTCAATGGTCGTATAGATGCCTCCTACTTCATTTAACAGCACACAGCCGGCTGCGTAGTCCCATGGCGCAAGCCGCATCGTGATGTAAGCATCTATTCTTCCTGCCGCGACATTTGCCAGCTCTAAAGCGGCAGAACCGTAGGAGCGTGTGCCTCTGACTCTTTTCACAAGTGGCGCTAACACACTTTGATCAATTCTTCTGTTTTCCGTTACCCATGTTGCATTAATGGCAAGAATCGCTTCTTCAATGACGGTTTCTTTTAAAGGAGCCAGCTTCGTTTCATTCATATAAGCCCCTCTGCCGCTAAATGCGTGATACAGCTCATCATGCACCACATCATAAATTAAACCGATTTTCCCTTCACCGTTTTCAAAAATCCCAATGGAAATCGCAAAATTTCTTTGCTGGTGCACAAAATTCATCGTCCCATCAATCGGATCAATAATCCATACGACTCCCTCAAGTGAGTGGATTTTGTCTCCTTGCCCCTCTTCACCGAGTATCCGATGTCCCGGAAATGTTTCTTGAATTCGATCAATGAAAAACTTTTCGGTTTCTTTGTCAATATTGGTGACTAAATCATTCGGATTTGATTTCGTTTCAATTGTTAGGCTTTCATGCATGGATTGTTTAATTCTCGCGCCTGCTTCTCTTATCCATTTCTTTGCAATCTCATCAATTTCCGTCCAATTTGTCATTCGTTCGTACCTCTCTTCTATGTAGACCTTTTATTTTATAGGATACTGATAACGGCAATGAAAAAGCAAGGAAAATGAAAAATATCCCTTCTCACGTAAAAACGAACCATTCATGCGGTTCGTTTTCACTATCGCTTTTTTACCCGTTAAGACGAATCCATTCTTTTCTAAGTCGCTCAAGTTTGTTTTTGCTTTGTTCAATCTGCTCTTCATTTTCTTTCTGCATTGCTTCATATAGGGTTGCCAATTCATAATCAACCTCTAGTCTCCAGACAGCAACACGATTGTTTTTCTCTTCCTTAAATCCCTCTTTTACAACTTGCCTCATTGTCTTTCGCCCCTTCCAGAGATCATTTGTTTGTAAAAAAGCATCCCATTTTGCCATTCAACAATGATTACTTCTTATATCGTATGATTGTTCTATTTACGCGCAACATGATTCTGAAAATTGTGTGTTTACCTATTCGTTTATTACCACATTTCCCCTTACTTCAAACGCGCTCAATCTTTTTGAAGCTCGTATGAACTGTGATAAAATATGTATACTTAGCATGAAGGAGGAAAATCATGACACAAATGCGTTTCACTGAAGAAGACTTTAACACATTTACAATAGAAGGCTTAGATGCGCGCATGGAAGTATTAAAAGAGACGGTCCGTCCGAAGCTTACAGCTCTAGGCGAACATTTTGCCCCAACTTTATCAGCTTTAACCGGAGATGAAATGTTTCCGCATGTGGCAAAGCACGCAAGAAGATCCGTCAATCCCCCGGCTGACAGCTGGGTGGCGTTCGCAAACAGCAAAAGAGGCTATAAAAAACTGCCGCATTTCCAAATTGGTTTATGGGAAAGCCACGTCTTTGTGTGGTTCGCGATTATTTATGAATCCCCTATCAAAGAAGAATACGGCAAATTGCTTGAAGTGAACCAAGAAACCATTACGATAAATATCCCTGACAGCTTCGTTTGGTCTGCAGATCACACAAAACCGGGAGTACATAAACAGTCTGAAATGGACAAGGAACAGCTAAAGACACTGTTTGAGCGTTTGCAGACTGTAAAGAAAGCTGAGCTGTTATGCGGCATCCAGCTCCAAAAAGAAGAAGTGCTGAATATGAATAACCAGGAATTCCTTCAGCGTATCGACGATGCCTTTAAGCAGCTGGCTTTTCTGTACCGTCTCACCCAAAAAGTATCACAAGCATAAAAAAGAGCCGGGATATCCCCGGCTCTTTTTCCTACATTTTAATCTTCGCGTGATCAGATTCTTTCGCCTGTTTGACCGTGCGATAAGGAGAATATGTACTTTGTTCCTCAAACTCGCCGCATAGCTTTTTTTCCTCGGCCTTCCCCGGTACAATTTCCTTGAAACGGCGGTAAGCTTTAAGCAGTTCTTCACGATCCGCCCCTTTTTCATATGCAAGCTCAACCTGCTGGAAAAATGCAATCACATCCACTGCTTCTTCGGTTGTCCAATCTTCATTCATCGGATATTGATACTCCATTTTCTTCACTCCTTATAGATTTACTTCCCTTAAGAGAAAGCATCTTCATTTGATCATAAATTGTTCTTTACATTCTTTCAAGTTCATAATATAATTCATTTGTTTTACGTCTAAAAAACGGTTGAGAAACTGATTTTAATACACACTATTATGCATAGGTATGATTACAAAGGTGGGAAAACAATTGTCGCAACATGAAACACCCTTATACACAGGACTGAAAAAGCATGCAAGCAGACAGCCTGTTCAATTCCACATTCCCGGCCATAAAAAAGGGGCAGGAATGGACCCAGAATTCAGACAATTTATCGGTGAAAACGCGTTAAGCATAGATTTGATTAATATTGAACCATTAGACGATCTGCACGCGCCAAAAGGCATTATTAAACAAGCACAAGATCTGGCTGCTGAAGCATTTGGCGCGGATCACACATTTTTTTCTGTTCAAGGAACAAGCGGCGCCATTATGACAATGGTAATGGCTGTTTGCGGACCTGGCGATAAAATTATTATTCCAAGAAATGTTCATAAATCAATTATGACAGCTATTGTATTTTCCGGAGCGGTTCCAATTTTTATTCATCCTGAAATTGACAATGAATTGGGCATCTCCCACGGCATTACACTTGAATCTGCTAAACGGGCGCTTACCGAACATCCGGATGCAAAAGGGCTTCTCGTCATCAACCCGACATATTTCGGTGTTGCAGCCGACTTAAAAAGCATCGTAGAACTCGCTCATTCGTTTGATGTGCCAGTGCTTGTGGATGAAGCACACGGCGTTCACATTCATTTTCACGACGAATTGCCGCTATCGGCTATGCAGGCAGGAGCGGACATAGCAGCGACAAGTGTACACAAGCTGGGCGGATCACTCACGCAAAGTTCGATTTTAAATATGAGAGAGGGCCTTGTATCAAAAGACAGAGTGCAATCCATCCTGAGCATGCTGACAACTACGTCAACTTCTTACTTGCTTCTCGCTTCTTTGGATGTTGCCAGAAAACGCCTTGCAACAGAAGGCCACCAGCTTGCTGAGGAAACACTAAAGCTTGCCAATCAGACGAGAGATCGCCTCAACCAGATTGAAGGCATTTATTGTGTCGGTTCTGAGATTCTTGGGTCGAAAGCAGCTTACAGCTATGATCCGACAAAATTGATTATCTCTGTGAAAAGTCTTGGCCTGACAGGACATGACGTGGAAAAATGGCTTCGTGAATCCTTTAATATTGAGGTTGAGCTTTCTGATCTGTACAATATTTTGTGTATTTTCACTCCTGGTGACAGCCAAAATGATGCAGACCGGCTTGTAGAGGCTTTAACTGAGATCGCACAGCAAATGTCAGAACAAGATGTAACACATCAGCAAACTGAGGTTCTGCTTCCAGAAATACCTTTATTGGCAATGACTCCGCGTGATGCTTTCTATGCAAATACGGAAGTCATCCCATTAAAAGAAGCATCCGGACGGATTATTGCTGAATTTGTCATGGTATATCCGCCTGGTATTCCAATCTTCATTCCAGGAGAAATTATTACAGAAGAAAACATCAGCTACATTTTTAAAAACCTTGACGCAGGCCTCCCTGTTCAAGGACCTGAGGACTCGACTTTACATATGATCCGAGTCATCAAAGAACAAAAAGCAATTCAATAAAAAATAAAAAGCAATTCAATAAAAAATAAAAAGCATGCGGCTTTAAGCCGCATGCTTTTTTTACTCTTCTTCAACAGGACATTGACATTGTCCGCAGCATGTTCCGTATAATGTTGTCACTTTCTCATCTTCAAAGTAATGAATGGCTTCGTTGCAATCTTGGCAAACAATCGTACCCATCTCTTATTCCCCATTTCTTTGAAATTTGAAAACGCTTAATTTCTTTTGTTGTTATTATATTAATATGTCACATTTAAAATGTCAACAACAAACTGTATAACACATTTGATTTTAGATCATCATATAGACCGTTCTTTTCCATTTTCCCTCATACACTATCTTATTCATACAGAAGCTTTACTCGATATATATGCCACAGCACATAATGTAATTTCACGTTTTCTTGAACTTTCATCCAAGAATGCAGCAAAAAATTTAATATACCCCAGGTGCTATTTTAAACGATTGATATAATATGTAATCTCACTTTAAAAACGGTTTCAATTATATAACAATTAGGTAACAAGAAGCAGATTAAGCCGCCTCTCGTGATAAACTAAAGCTAGTTTACTACTGTTTATACAGAGGAGAAGATAGATGCGATATCGCGCGGTATTCCCCATGCTGATAATAGTATTTGCTTTATCGGGCTGTACGCTTTCCACCATCAATCCGATGAAAAAAAGCCGGATTGACAACATTCATCATACACAAATCCTGTTTTTTTCTGATGAGAACCAAATAGACCAGGAAGCGCCTTATTACGATGCACTGCTTGATTTAGAAAAAGATTATCCCGAGCAAATAGATAAAATGAAGGTCTATGATAAAAAAGAAGGCTGGGAAGATGAGATTGAAACTGTCCCTACCCTTATGGTTGTTGATCAGCGCCATGTCGTGGTGAAAATCGAGGGATGTGTGAAAAAGAAAGAAGACATCATTAAACCATTACAGCATGTGCTGTCAAAATAAAAAAACAGCCCCGCTTTGAGCGAGGGCTGTTTTTGATATGAAAATTATTTTACGATGTGAATCGGACTTCCGATTGCCACTTCAGCAGCTTCCATTGTGATTTCGCCCAATGTTGGGTGAGCGTGAATTGTCATCGCGATATCTTCAGCAGTCATGCCGCCTTCAATCGCTAAGCTTAATTCAGAAATCATATCAGAAGCACTTGCTCCGGCGATTTGCGCACCGATCACAAGACCGTCCTCTTTACGAGTGATCAGCTTCATGAAGCCGTCTGTTTCGTTAAGAGAAAGCGCGCGGCCGTTTGCTGCAAATGGGAATTTAGCAGCAACAATGTCAAGACCTTCTTCTTTCGCCTGTGCTTCAGTGTAACCAACTGATGCAAGTTCAGGCTCAGAGAAAACAACCGCAGGAATACCAAGGTAATCGATTTCTGCAGGCTCTCCAGCGATAGCTTCTGCAGCGATTTTACCTTCGTAAGATGCTTTATGAGCAAGCGGCGGTCCTTCGATGATATCACCGATTGCATAAATGTTAGGTACGTTTGTGCGGCACTGTTTGTCAGTTTTCACGATACCGCGGTCCGTCATTTCGATACCGACTTGCTCAAGACCAAGCTCATCAGTGTTTGGACGGCGTCCTACTGTAATCAATACGTAATCAGCATCAACCGTTTTTTCTTCGCCTTTTACTTCGAAAGTAACTGTTACGCCGTCTGGTCTTTCTTCAACGCCTTTAGCCATCGCGTTTGTATGGATTTCAACGTTGCCTTTTTTCTTCAGTCTGCGTGTAACGAGAGAACTCATTTGTTTTTCGAAGCCAGGAAGAATTTCATCTCCGCCTTCAAGAATAACAAGTTCAGTACCGAAGTTAGCATACGCAGTTCCAAGTTCAGTTCCGATGTATCCGCCGCCGATAACAACGAGCTTTTTAGGAATTTCTTTAAGAGCCAAAGCGCCAGTTGAATTCAGGACACGCTCACTATATTTGAAGTTTGGCAATTCGATAGGACGAGATCCAGTAGCAATGATTGCGTTTTTGAACGTGTATGTTTGAGCAGAGTTCTCATCCATAACACGAACTGAATTGCTGTCTACAAAGTAAGCTTCACCTTTTACAACATCTACTTTGTTGCCTTTAAGAAGACCTGCTACACCGCCAGTAAGCTTGTTGACAACAGAAGCTTTCCATTCTTGAACTTTTGTGAAATCAACTGTTACATTCTCAGCAGTGATTCCCATGTCATCAGAATGTTTTGCATTCTCATAACGGTGACCTGCATTGATCAGCGCTTTTGAAGGGATACATCCAACGTTCAGACAAACGCCTCCAAGAGTTGCTTTTTCAACGACTGTTACTTTTTGTCCAAGCTGTGCAGCGCGGATGGCAGCTACATAGCCGCCAGGTCCCGCACCAATTACAAGAGTATCTGTTTCAATAGGGAAATCTCCTACTACCATAACATTACGCCTCCATTAAAATTAATTGTGGATCGTTCAGTAAACGCTTGATGTGATTTAATGCATTTTGCGCAGTTGCTCCGTCGATCATACGGTGGTCGAAGCTGAGAGAAAGAGCTAAGACTGGAGCTGCTACGATTTCGCCATCACGAACAATCGCTTTTTCTGCAATGCGTCCGATACCAAGAATCGCAACTTCTGGATGGTTGATAACCGGAGTGAACCATTGTCCGCCGGCAGAACCGATGTTTGTAATTGTGCAAGATGCGCCTTTCATTTCAGCTGGAGCAAGCTTGCCTTCACGAGCTTTTGTTGCAAGGCCATTGATCTCATCAGAAATTTCAAAGACAGATTTACGATCTGCATTTTTCACAACCGGTACAAGCAAGCCTTTTTCAGTGTCAGCAGCGATACCGATGTTGAAGTAATGTTTTTGGATGACTTCATCTGTTTTATCGTCAATTGACGTGTTTAAAACAGGGAATTTTTTCAGTGCAGATGTAAGAGCTTTTACAACGTAAGGCAAGTAAGTCAGCTTGATTCCTTGATCAGCAGCAACTTGTTTGAACTGTTTACGATGTGCAACAAGGTTTGTTACGTCCACTTCGTCCATTAACGTTACGTGAGGAGCAGTGTGTTTAGAGTTAACCATCGCTTTTGCAATTGCTTTACGGATACCGCTCATTTTTTCGCGTGTTTCTGGGAATTCGCCCTCTGGAGCTGGTGCAGCAGCCGGTTTAGCAGCTGTTTCTTGTGGTGCAGCTGTTTCTTGCGGCGCAGCTTCTTGCGCTCCTCCGTTTACAAAGCTGTCGATATCTTCTTTTACAACACGTCCGTTGTTGCCTGAACCAGTAACCTTACGGATGTCTACACCTTTTTCACGAGCATATTTACGTACGGAAGGCATAGCGATCACGCGTTTGTTCGGGTCAACTTCAGCTTGATCCTGCTGTCCTGCGCCAGTAGCTTTTGCAGGCTCTTGAGCTTGCTCTTCTTTCGCAACGTCTTGTCCAGCTTCTGCAGTTGACTGAACTTGTGCTTCAGTTTTCGCATCGTCAGACTCATCGCTGCCTTTAAATTGAAGATCTTCGTAACCAGGTGCATCAAACGTAATAATCGTTTGTCCAACAGTTGCAACCGTTCCCTCTTCAACTTTTAATTCTAATACTTTTCCTTTAACAGGTGAAGGAATTTCTACTACTGCTTTATCATTTTGGACTTCAGCCAGTACATCATCTTCGTCTACCTCGTCGTTAGGCTTGACAAACCATTTTACGATTTCGCCTTCGTGGATACCTTCCCCGATATCTGGAAGTTTAAATTCAAATGCCACAGTTCTCGACCTCCTAGTTTGATTAAGCAATTTTAAAGTTTACATCGTAAGCATTGAAAACAGATATATAATAGAGGGAAAACGTTCAGCTTCCCTCTCGATTATGCAGTTTGATTAAAATTCAAGCACTTTTCTTGCTGTTTCAAGAACGTCTTTATGGTTTGGAAGCCATACGCTCTCCGCTTGAGAGAAAGGAAATACTGTATCTGGCGCTGCAACGCGAAGTACAGGTGCTTCCAAGCTCAGGATCGCACGGTCATTAATTTCTGCTACTACGTTTGCAGCAATACCGGCTTGTTTTTGTGCCTCTTGAACGACAATCGCGCGTCCTGTTTTTTCTACAGAAGCGATAATTGTATCGATATCAAGTGGGCTTACTGTACGAAGGTCGACAACTTCAGCAGAAATGCCGTCTTTTTCAAGCTCCTCAGCAGCTTTTAATGATTCATGAACCATTGCGCCGTAAGTGATGATTGAAAGATCAGTACCTTCACGTTTCACGTCAGCTTTTCCAAGCTCAATTGTGTATTCTTCTTCAGGAACTTCCTGACGGAAAGAACGGTAAAGCTTCATGTGCTCTAAGAAGACAACAGGATCATTGTCTCTGATCGCAGAAATTAAAAGTCCTTTGGCATCGTAAGGAGTTGATGGAATAACAACTTTGATACCAGGCTGTTGTGCAACAAGACCTTCTAAGCTGTCAGCGTGAAGTTCAGGAGTATGAACACCGCCGCCGAAAGGAGAACGAATTGTTACAGGTGAAGTCCAGCGTCCGCCAGAACGGTAGCGCATACGAGCCATTTGGCCAGAAACTGAATCCATTACTTCATAAACAAATCCGAAGAATTGGATTTCCATTACCGGACGGAAGCCGTTTAAGCCTAAACCAAGGGCAAGACCGCCGATACCAGATTCAGCAAGTGGCGTGTCAAACACACGGTCTTCACCGAATTCTTTTTGCAATCCTTCTGTCGCACGGAATACGCCGCCGTTTACACCAACGTCTTCTCCGAAAACTAAGACATTTTCGTCATTTTTCAGTTCTGTGCGTAACGCATCCGTGATTGCTTGAATCATTGTCATTTGCGCCATGGCTTACTTCGACTCCTTCTGTGTATAAATTTCAAATTGCTCCTCAAGGTTGTGAGGCATTTTTTCGTACATGATTTTCATTAAATCAGTTACTTTTTGCTTCGGTTCAGCATCAGCTTTTTTGATCGCTTGCTTAATTTCTTCTTTCGCATCCTCAATTACTTTTGCTTCTTCTTCTTCAGACCATAAGCCTTTGTTTTCAAGGAACGCACGGAAACGTACAAGCGGATCTTTTTGTTCCCACTCATTTTCGATTTCTTTTGTACGATATTTAGTAGGATCGTCACCAGCCATTGTGTGCGGGCCATAACGGAATGTAAGTGTTTCAATTAGTGTTGGACCTTCGCCGTTGATTGCGCGCTCGCGTGCTTCAGCAGTTGCTGCGTATACAGCAAGCGGATCCATTCCGTCTACTTGTACGCCGACAATACCGGCTGCTACAGCTTTTTGTGCAATTGTTTCAGCTGCAGATTGTTTTTCAACAGGAGTTGAAATCGCGTAACGGTTGTTTTGCACCACGAAGATTGCAGGTGCTTTATAAGCTCCGGCAAAGTTAATTCCTTCGTAGAAGTCCCCTTGAGAAGCTCCGCCGTCACCAGTGTAAGTGATTGCGACAGCTTTCTTACCGCGTTTTTTAAGACCTAGCGCAACACCGGCAGTTTGAATGTATTGAGCACCGATAATGATTTGTGGAGAAAGGGCATTCACATCATCAGGCATTTGGTTTCCTCTGAAATGTCCGCGAGAGAAAAGAAACGCTTGATATAATGGAAGGCCGTGCCAAATTAACTGAGGCACATCACGGTATCCAGGAAGAACAAAGTCTTCTTTTTCAAGCGCGAAATGCGTTGCAATCTGAGAAGCTTCTTGACCCGCAGTAGGAGCGTAAAATCCGAGACGTCCTTGACGGTTTAATGAGATAGAGCGTTGGTCAAGCACACGCGTAAATACCATGCGGCGCATTAGCTCTTTTAATTGATCATCAGTTAAATCAGGCATCGCCGCTTCATTCACGACTTCTCCCTTTTCATTTAAAATTTGGAACGTTTCGAACTGCTTTTTAATGGCATCAAATTGCTTCTTACTGTCAACGATAGCTTTTTTCGTTTTTGCAGCCATACTAAGTCACCTCTTCCTTTCTTTTAAACAGTCATTAGACGTGCATTCCTTTTATACATACAAACTTAGGGTACCCTAAAGTATCAGCAGTAAGTCGTATTATATTTTAGCCGATCCCCAGTTTGCCAAAACCTTTTATGTAGGATAGTTACACTCTGCTTTGAACTGTATTATTTCGAAGTTGTAAAAAACTAATACAACACCGCTTAACATGGATTAGTTTACACCAAATAAAGAAGAACCGTCAATCGTTTTCATCGCTGATTTTCAATAAATGTATTCGCTTTACATTTTCAACAAAAAAACAGATGCCAACCGCACCCAAAACTGTACTAGTATACCTCACTACACTGTACTACAATAGAAATGAAAATTTTGAACGAAATCCGAATCGCATTTCATTCAAAAAAAGAGCTGATCGAGTCAGCTCTTTTTCACACGATAGCCTGCAGCATCATATAAATCTTCCCGGGCTTTATTATATTTTTCGGTTTGTTCATTAAATTCTCCGCTATATTTAAGGATCTTTTCATAAGAAGCATTGACTTTATCGATCTGCTGATCCAGATCATCTCTTGTCAAGTCTTTGTCTTTCAGCTGCATATACAGTTTTTTATTAAGCTCAAGCGCTTTTTTATACTCTTTATACATAGTGCCATATGATGTATATCTTTTCTCCATATGGTTTGCTGCGGCATCGGCCTTTTCTTTTATGTCTTTTTCCTTAATATGTTCCGCTGACGTTTTTGCTTCCTCAAATTCTGTTTCCGATTTTTTCATGCTGTCATTTTCAAGCTTTAGGTGTTCTTCGCGCTTGCTGACATTTTCAAGCGCCTTATTAGATAAAGCAACAATTTTTTTATAATCATCCATATTGAGCTTCATAACACTATCGTAAAGCTGATTTTCTTTGGCCTCTAATTCTTTGAGTGTTTTTTGTTCTTCTTGAAACGGCTTTTCCGATTCCGCGGCTTTTTCTAATGAATGATGAAGTGAATCAACCGGGTCCTGTCCCATGCATCCTGTTAATATCAGTGCCATGGCACAAAAAGCTCCGATCTTCATTCCAGGCCGCCGTTTTATTGCGTCTTTCACGTTAAATCCCCCAATCTTGACAATTTCTACTATAGAATCCATGGGGACATTTGGCAATAGTCGTGCTGTATTAATGCAATACTGAAATTAAATCAAAAAAGTGAAAAATCAGGACAGATGACCATACAATTTTTTTGTTTTTACATAGGTTATATTAGACGCTATGCCTACTTATAAAGGCTCTGGCGTAATTAAAAGAGGAGGTTATGTAATATGTATGGATATGGTTACGGCGGAGGCTGCTGCAGTTATGGTGGTTACGGATATGGTGGCTGCGGATATGGCTACGGCCGCACCTTTGCGCTAATCGTTGTTTTATTCATTCTGTTAATCATTGTCGGAGCTGCTTATTTAGGCGGAGGCTGTTGCTAACCACACAGCATGAAATTGACCAGCCATATACGGCTGGTCATTCGTTTCGTTGCACCTTTGTGAAGAAATCCGATATAATTTACATATTAAGCTTTAGGAGTGAAGTTTCTTGATTACTATGGAAAACATCGTACGTGACGGCCATCCAGCCCTCAGAGAGACTGCCAAACCTGTTGAGCTGCCTCCAACTGATGCAGAAAAACAGCAGCTGGCCGACATGATCGAATTTGTTAAAAACAGCCAAAATCCGGAATTAGCCGAAAAATACAAGCTGCGCCCTGGCGTAGGGCTCGCAGCTCCTCAAATTAATATCAAAAAACGAATGATCGCCGTTCATGCGGAAGATGCTTCCGGTAAATTATACAGCTATGCTCTGTTTAATCCTAAGATCGTCAGCCATTCAGTTGAAAAAAGCTACTTAACAAGCGGCGAGGGCTGCCTCTCTGTAGATGAAGCCATTCCCGGTTATGTTCCCCGCTATGCTCGCATCAGAGTAAAAGGAACAACACTAGAAGGCGAAAATATTGATATTCGTTTAAAAGGATTTCCGGCTATTGTGTTTCAGCATGAGATCGATCATTTGAACGGCGTTATGTTCTATGATCATATTGATAAGGAAAATCCTTTCAAAGAACCTGAAAATGCAATCGCAATTGAGCGCTAATAGAAAAACGGCTGGCACAATGCCAGCCGTTTCTTTATTTTAAAAGGCCCAATTCTTTGACAGCGTATGTAATTCCATCCTCGTCCACCGGCTTTGTTACAAAGTCCGCGATTTCTTTCAGTTCGGGAACAGCATTTCCCATAGCAACGCCTGTCCCTACATATTCAATCATTTGCAGATCATTTAATCCGTCGCCGAAAGCATATGTATCGCCGATATCAAACGGAAGACGCTCAATCACTTTTTTGATTCCTTCTGCCTTAGAACCTCCGTGCGGCAGAACATCAGTCGATAGCTCATGCCAGCGAACTAGATCAAACTCAGGAAAAGCGGCATAGGCTTTTTCTTCTTCATCCTGACAAAATAAAAGAAGCTGAAAAATTTCTTTTCCTTCATAAAAAAGGTCATCGGTCTCTGGGTAATCGGTTTTAAGGCTGCCGATTCCCTCGAGAACATGAGGGTGATCCGCAACAGTCGCTTTCATCGTGTCCTCAGCCATAAACACAACAGGATGCTTGCCTTCATCCGCCTGCTTTAATAATCGCCTAATTGCATCTTCAGACAGCGGATTTTTATAAATCACTTGATTTTCAAAGACAACAAACTGTCCATTGTAGGAAATAAATGAGTGGATGCCCAGCTCCTCCAAAATCGGCTTAACCAAAAATGGAGACCGGCCGCTGGCAATAAACACATGATGCCCTTGGCGCTGGAGCTCCGCCACGGTTTTTCTCGTACTTTCCGGTATATTCTTATCATGATCATATATTGTGCCGTCAATATCAAAAAAGATTAATTTAGAATCCATCGCAACTTCCCCTTTATCGTCTTGGTCTGCAATTCCCACCCTCATCATACAAAAAGATTGTCATTCAGCAAACAATTTCGTTCAAAAATCATATTAAATTCCATTAATAACCACGAAAAGTCTTCCTCAATCTCCGTATACTATTTTTATAAAAGAACTCTGGGACAAATATTTTAATAAAGGAGGAACTGGCTAATGCTGCGTAAATTAAGAAAAAAACTCAGAAGACAATGGAACGGAATGCTCCGCAAGAAAGCAATTGCCTGACAAGGGATCTTTCACTTTTTGAGAGATCCTTATTTTGCTCAAGGCTTTCCTTATATTCCGTTTTCGAATATAATAGAATGAGCGAGTCTAACATACGGCATTTAAGGAGAGATTTGGAATGATTTATAAGGTATTTTATCAAGAGAAGGCTGACGAAGTACCTGTTCGGGAAAAGACAGATTCACTTTATATTGAAGGCGTATCTGAGCGTGACGTCAGAACAAAGCTGAAAGAAAAGAAATTTAATATTGAGTTTATTACACCTGTTGATGGTGCATTCTTAGAATATGAACAACAGAGCGAAAATTTTAAAGTATTGGAGTTATGAGCGGTATGAAATTTGTAAAAAATGATCAGACTGCTGTTTTCGCCCTCGGAGGTTTGGGCGAAATCGGTAAAAATACGTACGCGGTGCAATTCCAGGATGAAATTGTGCTGATTGATGCGGGGATCAAGTTTCCCGAGGACGAACTGCTCGGAATTGACTACGTCATCCCTGATTATACGTATTTAGTCAAAAACGAAGATAAAATTAAAGGGCTTTTTATCACCCACGGGCACGAAGACCACATCGGCGGTATTCCATACCTGCTCAGACAAGTGAATATTCCTGTATACGGCGGAAAACTCGCGATCGGCTTACTTCGGAATAAACTTGAAGAGCATGGTTTATTGAGACAGACGAAACTGAACATTATCGGCGAGGATGATATTGTAAAGTTCCGCAAAACGGCTGTGTCATTCTTCAGAACAACACACAGTATTCCGGATTCCTACGGCATTGTTGTAAAAACGCCGCCCGGAAACATCGTACATACTGGGGATTTCAAATTCGACTTTACTCCAGTCGGCGAGCCGGCAAACTTAACGAAAATGGCCGAAATCGGTAAAGAAGGCGTTTTGTGCCTTCTTTCAGACAGCACAAACAGTGAAAATCCGGAGTTTACCATGTCTGAGCGCCGTGTAGGAGAAAGCATTCATGACATTTTCCGCAAGGTGGACGGCCGAATTATCTTCGCTACATTTGCGTCGAATATTCACCGCTTGCAGCAGGTAATTGAAGCTGCTGTACAAAATGGAAGAAAAGTTGCCGTATTTGGACGCAGTATGGAATCGGCTATCGAAATTGGACAGACACTCGGTTATATTAACTGTCCTAAAAATACGTTTATTGAGCATAACGAAATCAATCGTATGCCTGCTAATAAAGTAACAATTTTATGTACAGGAAGCCAAGGGGAACCAATGGCGGCGTTATCAAGAATTGCAAACGGCACACACCGCCAAATTTCAATCAATCCTGGGGATACAGTCGTATTTTCTTCATCCCCTATTCCAGGCAACACAATCAGCGTGAGTCGAACAATCAACCAGCTGTATCGTGCGGGTGCTGAGGTTATTCACGGCCCTCTTAACGATATCCATACATCCGGTCACGGCGGACAGGAAGAACAGAAGCTGATGCTTCGTTTAATCAAGCCTAAATTCTTCATGCCGATTCACGGTGAGTACAGAATGCAAAAGATGCATGTCAAGCTTGCAACAGATTGTGGCATCCCAGAGGAAAACTGCTTTATCATGGATAATGGTGAAGTATTAGCGCTTAAAGGCGATGAGGCTTCAGTTGCAGGAAAAATCCCGTCCGGTTCAGTGTACATTGACGGAAGCGGTATCGGTGATATTGGCAATATCGTACTTCGTGATCGCAGAATTCTCTCTGAAGAAGGACTTGTCATCGTTGTTGTCAGCATTGACATGGACGACTTCAAGATTTCAGCTGGTCCAGATTTGATTTCCAGAGGATTTGTGTACATGAGAGAATCTGGCGACTTGATCAACGACGCTCAAGAGCTCATTTCAAATCACTTACAAAAAGTAATGGAACGAAAAACGACTCAATGGTCTGAAATCAAAAACGAGATTACAGACACTCTTGCGCCTTTCTTGTACGAAAAAACAAAGCGCCGTCCAATGATCCTGCCGATCATTATGGAGGTTTAAAAAAAGAGGCACTCCCTAAGGGAGTGCCTCTTTTTATTGCAGTGATATGTGTTGAAATGATTTTACATCGAATAATCCCTTAGTCGTCATTTTAATATCAGGAATGACAGGCAACGCTAAAAACGACAATGTCAAAAATGGATTAAATCCGCCTGTGAAACCGATTAACGGCAATTTATCATGCAGCGTCAGCAAGCTTTGATTCACTTGCTCTGCAGATTGGTCGGATAATAACCCTGCAATCGGTAGCGGTACTGAATGGAGCTCTTCCCCATTTTTTATAATCGTTAATCCTCCGCCAATTTCCTGCAGCTTATTAACTGCCGCCGCGATATCCTCATCATTCGTTCCGACGGCAATAATATTATGGGAGTCGTGTGAAATGGTTGTGGCAATCGCTCCGCTCTTGAATCCAAAACCTTTCACAACACCAAGTCCGGTTTCTTTTAATCCTTTATGCCGCTCGACAACTGCAATCTTTAACAAATCAAACTCAGTGTCAGGCTCAAATTCGCGGGCATCAGGAGCCGGAACTTGTACTAATCGTGTTTCAAGCTGATTTGGTATGATTTGAATGGCATTGATCTGCTGCTCTGAATTGATTGGCATATGAAAATCCTGTTTGTTAAGAGGAGCAGCAAGCTTAACAGAATCAAGCAGTGCCTGATCTGGTGCTGCAGTTGAAGCATGATCCTGATAGACCGCTTTGCTGTCTTCAGCAACAGTCTGCCCTTTTACCATCGTCATTGTGACAGTGACATTTTCCAGATCAGATACAAAGAGCAAATCAGCGTCAAAACCCGGGGCAATCGCTCCCTTTGTATCTAATCCATAGCATTCGGCTGCATTGAGGCTTCCTAGCTGATAGGCTAAAAACGGATTAAGTCCGGCTTGAATCGCCATTTTTACCTGATGGTTTACACTTCCCTCTGACAATAAATCATCCACATGCTTATCATCCGTACAGAAAAAGAACCGGCGTGCGTTCTTTTCATTTACCGCCGGCAGCACATTGAGCGTGTTTTTGGCGACTGATCCTTCACGCATCATGACATACATGCCCCTTCTGATACGATCAAGGGCTTCTTCCTTCGATGTTACTTCATGGTCATTTAAGACAAATGCGGTTCTGTAAATGTTAATGAGGTCTGTTGATAAACCAGCTAAATGACCGTCTATCCTTTTTCCTGCAACACGGGCATCGAGCAGTTTCTGAACCATGTCTTCTTCAGCCTGATGAACCGACACATAATCCATAACCTCAGCCAGCCCTAATACTTCTTCTTCTTCATAAAAAGGCTTGAGATCGGCAGCTTTGAGAATTGCGCCTGATCGCTCAAAACTTGCGGCAGGCACACTGGAAGGAAGCATAAAATGGATATTCAGCGGTGTATGCCGAGCTTGTTTAAGCATAAACACAATCCCTTTTTCACCAGACACATTCGCGATCTCATGAGGATCTGTAACAACCGTCGTCACGCCATGAGGCAACACTGCTTTAGCGAACTCAATCGGTGTAACCATTGATGACTCAATATGTACATGTCCATCAATAAAACCCGGAACAATCATTTGTCCCTCTGCATCAATGGTATTTTCGCCTTCATACTCACCGAGGCCTACAATAACTCCATCTGTAATCGCAATATCTTCATATATCCATTCTTGATTATATACGTCCATGATTTTTCCGTTCTTAATGACGATATCAGCTTTTTGTCTTTTGGCTGAAGCATTCAGCCTATTGACTAGCGCTTCTTTATTCAAATAGGCCCCTCCTCTTTTTTATTATATGGTACAATATGCTATCGGAACGCCTGTGCTTAGTCAATGAAATTTTAAGAAATTGGCGCTCAGTTCATTAAAGTTGTTATATTCTGATAATACGAAAAACCGCCCTTTGAGGACGGCTTATTTGACTGCTATTTAGTATGAAGAACTCTTTTTTCGAAACGGGAGATATCTGTAACTGATCCAATAACAATGAGTATATCTTCTTGGTGGATGACTTCGGTTGCAAGCGGTGATACGATGACTTCCTTGCCCCTTTTTATGGCTACGATGTTAATACCGTATTTTGCGCGAATATCTAAATCGAGAAGTGTATTTCCAGCCAGACGGCTGTTGGCTACGATTTCAACAAGACTATGCTCTTCAGACAGCTCCAAATAGTCAAGTACATTGTTGGACACGATATTATGCGCAATTCGTTTTGCCATATCGCGTTCCGGGTGGACGATGTGATCCGCGCCAATTTTAGACAGCACTTTTTCGTGATAATCGTTCTGCGCTTTAACTGTAATCGTATGGACGCCAAGTTCTTTCAGAATGAGTGTCGTTAAAATACTCGCTTGAATATTTTCCCCGATTGCTACAATAACGTGGTCAAAATTTCGCAGGCCTAAATTTTTCAGGACAGATTCGTCTGTCGAATCACCGATAACTGCGTGAGATGCAATCTTGGCATACTCGTTAACTTTATCTTCATCGATATCCATTGCCATAACCTCGACGCCTTCTTCGCTTAATGCTTTGCAAATACTGCCACCAAAACGGCCCAGCCCAATTACCGCAAATTCTTTTTTCATCGTGGTGCTCCTTTATATGACATGATATTGATCAAATTTTATCATATTCTTTTGTTACAGTGTTATCCTTTTGGCAGCGAATTCATATGCCGCTTGAGCTTTTCAGTAAACTCAGGCGACAAATACAGCTCCGCTCCGCGTTCGATTTCAATCTGATAGTGCTGAGGCGGGGCAATTTCCGCTTCTTTTTGGAGGACGAGAAAGGTTAAGCAGTCTTTATAGTGCCTACCGCCAGCTTCAACGTCTACAAATGCCGGCCGATACGTAAGAGATTCGACGCCCTCCCTTTTATATAGATAGGAGAGAGCAGAATAAGGAATACGGTATAAAACGCCTTCTGTTGTTCCTCCGTCTTCCAACATGTCCGCTCTTGAACCGTCATCCCTTTTTAGCGTGAAGCGGGTTGTGTATCCTTTTAAAACAGCTCTTCCTACTGGATCTTGAAAATAGTGATCGACTCCCGCTTTTTGAAAGCGGGCATTATCCATGCATGATCCATAGGCAAAATAATAAATGGGATTTTTCGATTTGCTGATCATCTGATGTTCTTTCCAGTCGCCGCTGCTTATTTTCGTAAAACCGGCACACCCTTCTTTGTTCATAAAATAAATAAGTGCATTTTTAATCCCGACATCCGTTACTACAAACACCGTTTGTTTATGATATCCTTGAAAAAATTGATCGAGCTTATGTATACACAATTCATCTGCTTCATATACTTCGCCGTATATATAGCCTTCACCATTTAAAACAGCTGTGGGCCCCTCTTTTGCAGCAAACAAACTTCCCTTTGTTCTCGCCTGCTCATTGATACATGCCGATTGTGCCAGCAAATGATGGTTTTTTTCATGCTTTCTTAATGTCCCGTATACAAACAGAAGCGAGCTCACTTTATTTTTCTCCTCTCAGCTGTCTGATTTTAAAGGCAAAACCACTTGAAAGACGCTGCCTTTTCCAGCTTCACTTTCGATTTTCAATTCCCCGTCATGTTCCTTCAGGATTCTCAAACAAATGGGAAGTCCCAGTCCAGTGCCCTTTTCTTTTGTTGAATAAAAAGGTTTGCCAATCTGCTTCAGCTTTTCCTGCGGCATGCCGTTTCCTTCATCCTTTACGCTTATCACTGCATGAGAGGCGGTTTTAGCAGTTGAAATGGTTACGACACCGCCCTTTGGCATTGCCTCAATTCCGTTTTTAATGATGTTGATAAAGACCTGCTTCAGCTGATTTTCGTCTCCATTAATCATACAGCCATCTGTCTCTTTGAAATTTTTCTCTATGACGATATTGGACAGAATTGCATTGGTATCAAGCAATGTCGTGACTTGTTTCAAGATCTCATTAAGCTGGTGTGTTTTAAATGTGATTGCCTGCGGTTTTGCAAGCAGCAGCAGCTCGCTGAGCACTAAATCGATTCTTTTAATCTCTGAAAAGATGATGTCAAAATAGTCTTTTCTGTCCGGATATTGTGTTTTCATAATCTGGAGGAAACCGCTGACAGATGTTAAAGGGTTTCTGACCTCATGAGCAATACCTGCGGCAAGTTCACTTGTGATTGATAGTTTCTGGGATTCCCTCGCCAGCCGTTCATTAATCTCAATGAGCTCATCTTCAGCCTCTTTCCGCTCAGTGATATCTGACATTGTACCCAGGCTGCCTGTAAATTGGTCATCCCGATCATAGTAAAGTTTATAATGAACTTCTCCCCAAAAAATCGTGCCGTTTTTTGTCACGTATTTTGCCGTAAACATGCCAGAAGACGCTTTGTTTTGGATTTGGGTGTTAATGTGGTCGGCTACATGCTTTTCTTTTATGAAGTAATCGTTATACATTGTTCCCATACATTCACTGATTGAAAAGCCGGTTATTGATGCCCACGCTTGGTTTAAATATGTAATTTCGCCTTTTGCATTCGTTTGAAATACGATTTCCTGCAAATTATCCATGATGCGGTTTTTTTCTTCAGAAAGCTGTTTATACTTCCATTCGTTATCCTTCATTTTCTTAACCAGCTGCTGTTTCTCATCAATATAATAAGCCAGCATCCAGACACTTACCAGCGTGACTGCAGTATACACAATATCAACAGGCCAATTAATCGGATTTTTGCCTATATAATAAAATAAATAATCCCAAAACATTATAAAAATCATTGCCAAAATGATGGAAATGATACGAGCTTGATATTTTCTCATATGACCACCTGCCGCTTGTGTTTCTCTACTTATTGTACCATTCTTCGACAAATAATTGAGTAAAATATGTAAAGTATCCCAAATCATTCATTACCAAATATCTTGATGTCTTATCTTAGGCGGCGGTAATCAAAAATTGGCACGCAAAAAAGGCGGAGATGATATCGCTCCGCCTTTTTTAGCATGATTTTATTCTTTTAAAGCGGCTTGAATTTCTTCGAGAAGCAGCTGTGCACCCTCAGGGCTTAGCGTAATTTTACCGTTGCCGTATTCTTTATTTTCTGAAGTGATTTCTCCAGTCATTAAACAAACGCCATGAGGTTTGTACTTTTTCAAGATAATTTTATCTCCGTCAACAAAAAACTCAATGCTGTCTTTTATGGCAATATCCAATGCCCGTCTCAACTCAATCGGCATGACAATGCGGCCTAATTCATCTACTTTTCTCACAACACCTATTGATTTCATAAAAACCCTTCTTCCTTTAAATGTTTCTTTTCTCATGTAATGTTTTAAGGATGTACCTCAATATATCGTAGACGAATGAAACTTTGAAAAAGTTTCCCGCTTTCTATAAGAATTACAAGATATTTTTTCCATAAAACCGAAAAATGTATTACTTCTGTTACACAGTTCCTTGATTTTTTACAAAAACATTTCTTTACCGACGCACACCCCCAAAAATCGCAGTATTTCTGAGAAACTTTAAATGTAGAATCATATTAAATTAGGATAGAGATTGGGTGAAAACATGTTTCAATCAACTGAAATCGGGATTGACTTAGGAACAGCTAATATACTTGTTTACAGCAAAAATAAAGGGATTATCCTAAATGAACCATCTGTTGTCGCAGTGGATACGACGACAAAAGCAGTGCTTGCAATCGGAGCTGACGCGAAAAACATGATCGGTAAAACACCGGGAAAAATTGTCGCTGTCAGACCGATGAAAGATGGCGTGATCGCAGACTATGATATGACAACTGATCTGTTAAAGCACATTATGAAAAAAGCCGCAAAAAGCATCGGCATGTCGTTCAGAAAACCGAACGTAGTCGTTTGCACACCATCAGGCTCAACAGCAGTAGAACGCCGCGCCATCAGTGACGCGGTGAAAAATTGCGGCGCGAAAAACGTTCATTTAATCGAAGAGCCAGTCGCAGCCGCCATCGGAGCGGATTTACCGGTTGATGAGCCGGTTGCCAATGTGGTAGTAGATATCGGCGGAGGGACGACAGAGGTCGCTATTATTTCCTTCGGCGGCGTTGTTTCCTGCCATTCTATCAGGATCGGCGGAGACCAGCTTGATGAGGATATCGTTTCTTTCGTCCGTAAAAAATACAATTTGCTGATCGGCGAACGCACAGCTGAGCAGGTAAAAATGGAAATTGGCCATGCTCTGATTGAACATATACCAGAGGCAATGGAAATTCGGGGACGCGACCTCGTGACAGGTCTTCCAAAAACCATTATGCTTCAATCCAACGAAATTCAAGATGCAATGCGTGAATCCCTCCTGCATATTCTTGAAGCCATCAGAGCGACACTTGAGGACTGTCCGCCTGAATTGAGCGGAGATATTGTTGATCGCGGCGTTATTTTAACAGGCGGCGGCGCGCTCCTTAATGGAATTAAAGAATGGCTCACAGAAGAGATTGTCGTGCCTGTACACGTGGCGCAAAACCCGCTTGAATCTGTAGCAATCGGCACAGGCCGTTCTTTAGAAGTGATTGATAAGCTGCAAAAGGCAATTAAATAGTCTTTACCCGCAAAATTCTCACACGCGGCAAATTTCTTGCTTCTTTTTTCCTCACTTCCTTCATATTGTGGGAAATGGAGAAACGTTAAGGAGGAAACAGATGCTAAGAGATTTAGGAAGAAGAGTAGCGATCGCAGCCATTTTAAGCGGAATTATTCTTGGAGGCATGAGCATTTCTTTGGCAAATATGCCCCATTCGCCTGCAGGCGGCACTGTAAAACTGAATCATCCATAATATTGAATAAACCCAAGACGTGTCGTTTTGGGTTTTTCACTTTGGGCTCCTTCTTTCCTTTATAGGATCATATTTGATATGATGAGAAAAAAGCTTGGAGGAATGATTCATGGATTCATTTTCACAGAAATTAAATATATATGCACAGCTGGCGGTAGAAGTCGGCGTTAATGTCCAAAAAGGCCAGTATGTAGTCGTAAATGCTTCAACAGACGTCCGGGATTTTGTCCGTTTAATTGTAAAACACGCATATGAAAAGGGCGCAAAAAACGTCACCGTGAATTGGCAGGATGACGAAGTCGCCAAATTAAAATACGAACTAGCGCCGTTTGAAGCATTTGAAGAATATCCTGAATGGGAAGCAAAAGGCAGAGAAGAGCTTGCCAAAAATGGAGCTGCTTTCATTTCTGTTGTGTCTTCAAACCCAGACTTGCTAAAAGGTATAGATTCCAAACGAATTGCGGCATTCCAAAAAGCAGCAGGCAAAGCATTACATACATACAGACAATATATTCAATCAGACAAAGTCAGCTGGACTGTCGTAGGTGCGGCTTCAGCAGGCTGGGCTCACAAGGTGTTTCCTGGCAAATCAGAGGAGGAAGCGATCCACCTTCTGTGGGAAGAAATTTTTAAAGCGACGCGCGTAAATGAAGACAACCCGGTTCAGGCGTGGATCAATCATGACCAAAATCTTCATGAAAAAGTTGACCATTTGAACGAGAGACATTACGCTGCCTTACATTATCAAGCTGAAGGAACTGATTTAACAATTAAGCTGCCTAGGAAGCATGTTTGGGCAGGTGCGGGAAGCGTGAATGAAAGCGGCCATGAGTTTATGGCCAATATGCCGACAGAAGAAGTGTTCACGCTGCCGCAAAAAGACGGGGTTGACGGAGTGGTATCAAGCACAAAACCATTAAGCTACGGCGGAAATATTATTGAAAATTTCACCCTGACGTTTGAAAATGGCCGTATAGTCGACATTAAAGCTGAAAAAGGTGAGGATATTTTAAAAGAACTGGTGGAAACAGATGAAGGTTCTCACTATTTAGGTGAAGTGGCACTTGTTCCTTACGATTCGCCTATATCACAATCAAACATTCTTTTCTATAACACGCTGTTTGATGAAAACGCGTCAAATCATTTGGCGATCGGAAGCGCCTATGCCTTTAATATTGAAGGTGGAAAGCAGATGTCTCGTGAAGAGCTTGTTAAAGAAGGCCTAAATGAAAGCATTACACACGTGGACTTTATGATCGGTTCTAAGGATATGAATATTGACGGAATTACGGCAGACGGGAAAAGAGAGCCTATCTTCAGAAACGGAAATTGGGCTTTTTAAGTAAATAAAAGGAGGCTTTTCCGCCTCCTTTTTTTATTTTACTGCTTCATACATTTGCAGATTCGCATAAACGGTTTCTAATACTGGTGCAGCCAGAGATAAACGTTTAGCTTTTTCAAGCAAAAATCCATGCAGGTGGTCGCCTTCTGTCGTTTGGCCGTTTTCCATATCCCGAAGCATGGAGGACTTCATATGGTAAGACATGCTGGTCATCGTACGAAAGCTCTCTTCCTCAAGATCCGGATCAGCCGGAACACCTTCTTTTCGTAAAACAGCGCAAATTTCCCCAATAAGAGTTTGGGCCGTGTGACGTCCGGCTTCTGTGGCGAGGATTGGGCCAAGCGGTCGTTGAAATAACGTTGTGATCCCCGCTTGCGCTGCAATAAAGAGATACTTTTTCCAAATGTCCTTCTCGATATGCCCGCTAATGATGACTTCAGCCTTCACACCTGAAAATGCCTCTTCAAGCGCTCTTATTCGCTCCGTACGCTCGCCGTTCCATTCTCCAAATACAAAACGATGCGATGCGCTCGTATGATGAATTTCTCCTTTGTTGTCTAAAGCACTTTCTATAAAACACAGGCCGCCCAGCACCTGTTCTTTTGAAAATGCCGCAAATAGCTGCTCATAGTGGCGGTACCCATTTAAGAAAGGGATCATGACAGATTCCTGATGGATAAATGGTTTGACATCGTCTATCACTTGACCAAGCGAGTATGCTTTAGAAGCAATGATAACGACATCAAATTGCCCTGTTTCTCCTGCACTGATTAGTTCGGGCTGAAATGATACATTCCCTTTTTCACTATGGATGACAAGCCCGGTTTCTTTCAGCTGCTCAGCTCTTTTTTGGCGCACAAGAAATGTCACATCATTTCCTTTCTCCGAAAGCCGTGCGCCAATATACCCGCCTACTCCACCTGCTCCGACAACCAAAAATTTCATGTTGTGATCTCCTTTCATATTTAGGTATCAAAAAAAGCAGAGAAATCTCTGCTTTTTTTATTCCGCGTATAGTTCAGTCAATTTTTTCTGCACATCAGCATTTTCAAGGAACTCGTCATAGCTCATTTGCTTATCGACGATGCCGTTAGGTGTAATTTCTATAATTCTGTTGGCAATGGTCTGCACAAACTGATGGTCATGGGAAGTAAACAGCATAGCGCCTTTAAAGCTGATTAAGCCGTTATTGAGCGCTGTAATGGATTCTAGGTCTAAATGGTTGGTCGGCTCATCCAAAATTAAAATATTGGCGCCAGAAAGCATCGCTTTCGACAGCATACAGCGGACCTTTTCTCCCCCGGAGAGTACGTTTGCTTTTTTGTGGACTTCCTCTCCAGAGAACAGCATGCGTCCTAAGAAACCGCGTAAAAAGCTCTCACTTTGGTCGTGCGGAGAATATTGGCGAAGCCAGTCTACAAGGTTCAGATCACTGCCTTCGAAATATTCGCTGTTGTCTTTTGGAAAATACGCTTGAGATGTGGTAACACCCCATTTAAACGTTCCGCTGTCAGCTTCCATTTCCCCGGAAATGATTTTAAACAGCGTAGTCACAGCAAGTTCGTTTCGGCCAGTGAAAGCAATTTTATCTTCTCGATTCATAATAAAGCTGACATTGTCAAGCACCTTTACGCCATCGATTGTTTTTGTTAAGCCTTCCACGCGAAGAACATCATTTCCGATTTCCCGTTCCGGCGTGAAGTTAACATAAGGATAGCGGCGGGAAGACGGTTTAATATCATCCAGCGTGATTTTTTCGAGAAGTTTCTTTCTTGATGTAGCCTGCTTAGATTTAGACGCATTGGCGCTGAATCTAGCGACAAACTCTTGAAGCTGTTTAATCTGCTCTTCTTTTTTCTTGTTCGCTTCTTGAGAAAGCTTTAACGCCAGCTGGCTTGACTCGTACCAGAAATCATAGTTTCCGACATAGATTTGAATTTTGTTAAAATCAAGGTCGGCAATATGCGTACATACTTTATTTAAGAAGTGACGGTCATGGGACACGACAATAACTGTGTTTTCAAAGTTAATTAGAAACTCTTCAAGCCACTGGATTGCCTGAAGGTCCAGGTGGTTCGTTGGCTCATCGAGCAGCAGAACATCCGGCTTGCCGAATAATGCCTGTGCCAAGAGAACTTTTACCTTCTCCGAACCGCCGAGGTCTGCCATCTTTTTTGTGTGTAGATCTTCTGAGATACCAAGGCCTTTTAACAGGATCGCAGCTTCACTTTCCGCTTCCCAACCGTTCAGTTCCGCGAATTCACCTTCTAGCTCAGCAGCACGAATCCCATCCTCATCTGAGAAATCAGGCTTCATGTAAATAGCGTCTTTCTCCTGCATGACTTCATACAGGCGTTTGTGGCCCATAATGACCACTTTCAGCACTTCATACTCTTCGTACTCAAAATGGTTCTGCTTCAAGACGGCAAGACGCTCGCCAGGACTCATATGCACGTCGCCTGTCTGAGGCTCGATTTCGCCTGACAGCACCTTTAGAAACGTTGATTTACCGGCACCGTTTGCACCAATTAACCCATAGCAGTTGCCTGGGGTAAATTTAATATTAACATCTTCAAATAACTTGCGATCCGCAAACCGCAAGCTTACATTATTTACAGCAATCATTTATTATCCTCCATCATGTCTATCATCAATAAAAGTATACCATGAATGCAGGGCAAGAGAAATGATTCCCTGATAAAACAGAGAGAAAACACTTATACACCCAAACCAGCCAGCTGTGTTACAATTAAAGAGAGAGAATGCATCCGCTCGGAAAATTACACACTCTCATGGAGGAACACGTTGAGGCTTTTAACACTTACTGAATATTGCTTATTGATCTTTTTTACGGGCTTCTACCTTGCCGTAACAGGCTTTACCGCCAAAGATATCGGCTTATATATAGGCATAGCCCTTATTTACATATTTTCGCACATTTTTTCTAAACGGCTTTTAGAAAAGCGCGGAAAAGAGAACAAACAGGTTCACCTTTTCTTCAGTGTGCTAGCTATTATCGGTTCAGTGTTCATCACGGTTTTATGCATTGCATTGGTCGCTTCTTTTTCAAAATAAAAACGCCTGCTGTCCTAGGCCAGCAAGGCGTTTTTATTTTGTTTGACGCATTTCGTTAAACGGGAAAAAGACAAACTTCGATGTGCCGACAATTCGATCTTCCGCGATCAGTCCCAGCCCGTTCCGGCTGTCCATAGAATTCAGCCGGTTATCTCCCATGACAAAGTATTTGCCTTTCGGAACCTTAACCGGTCCAAAGTCTCCTGTCAGACTGACACCAAGTTTTTCTGCTTCCTTCTTGTTTTTAGACAAGTAAGGCTCGGCTACTTTTTTACCGTTTATATAAAGCGTGTCATCCTTCATTTGAACGGTTTCTCCAGGCTTTCCGATCAATCTTTTTACATAATGGATTTTAGAAGTTTCACCGTTGATAATAACGATATCTCCGCGCTTCAGCTCGCCGATATAGTTGACTGTTTTATTCACAAACAGCCTTTCTCCGTCATGTAATGTGGGATACATAGATGAACCTTCAACTAAATACGGTTCAAACAAAAAGTGACGGATCAGGAGAGCCAGCAGAACAGCGATGACAATCGCTTTACCCCATTCCAGGTACGTATTGGTTTTTTTCTTCGCCGTTTTCTCAGTATTCGTATTTTTTTCCTCGGTCAAAGTGTTTCCTCCTAGACAATTGCTATGTCAGTTGTTTCTCTTCTTTTACTTTATCATAAAAAAGAATAAAATACATAACTTAACCGCGCTCCCTGCCGGCCGGATAAGAAAAAGCGTCCTTTCGAACCAAGGACGCTTTTTTTCTTATTTTTCTGTAACAGGTTTTTTGACGATACCGAGGATAATTGCCATCACGACAGCACCGATCACGATACTTAAAAGGTAAAGCATCGGATGGTTTGTAATGAAAGCTACGAATACTCCTCCATGAGGCGCCGGAAGCGTTACACGGAAGAATTCAGTTAATCCGCCGGCAACAGCTGCACCGACTACAGCAGCTGGTATGACGCGAAGCGGATCAGCCGCAGCAAATGGGATTGCTCCCTCTGTTACGAAAGCAGCTCCCATGAAATAGCATGTAATACCGGCTTCACGGTCACGCTGAGTGAATTTGTTTCGGAAAATGGTTGTTGCAAGTGCGATACCAAGCGGAGGAACCATACCGCCGGCCATGATTGCTGCATGAGGTGCATAGTTGCCTGCATCGATCATGGCGATACCGAACGTAAAGGCTGCTTTATTAAGCGGGCCGCCCATATCGATCGCCATCATGCCGCCCAAGATAATACCCATTAACACAAGGTTTCCAGTACCAAGGCTTTCAAGCCAATTTGTTAAGAAATTCATAAATGCCGCTACAGGTGTATTGACGACAAATTGCATTAATACGCCAGTGATAAAAATACCGAACAGCGGGTAAATCAAAACAGGTTTTAATCCATCAAGTGACTGAGGGATAAACGTAAATACTTTTTTCAGTAAAATCACGACATAACCGGCAAGGAATCCGGCAATTAAGCCGCCTAAGAATCCAGCATTCGCTTGAGTTGCCATAAATCCGCCTACCATACCAGGCGCAAAACCAGGACGATCTGCAATACTCATTGCAATGAAACCGGCCAGAACTGCAACAATCAGTTTTAATGCATTGTCGCCGCCGATAAAGTTTAATGCTGCTGCAAACGTGTTGTAGCTAGGATCATTCGGATCTGCAGAGTGAATTCCCCAGAAGAATGAAATCGCAACGAGAATACCGCCGCCGACTACGAACGGAAGCATGTTGCTGACACCGCTCATCAGGTGCTTATAAAACGCGTTTCCGATACCGCTTCCAGACTTGCCTTTCGCTTCTTCATCATCGTTTGAAGCTGCCGAACCGCCGCCGCTGCCTTGATAAATCGGCGCATCTTGATTCATCGCTTTTTCGATAAGCTCTTGCGGACGTCTGATACCCGCCGTTACAGGAACTTGAAGTACGCGCTTGCCTTTAAAACGTTCCATTTCAACCTGCTTGTCCGCTGCGACAATGATTGCAGGTGCATCTTCGATTTCTTGGGCAGTGAGCTTGTGCTTAATGCCGCTTGACCCATTTGTTTCGACCTTAATGTCCACACCAAGCTCTTTCGCTTTTTCTTTAAGGGCATCCGCAGCCATGAATGTATGGGCAATACCTGTCGGACATGCAGTAACCGCTAAAATTTTTCCTTTTCCAGCAGGTGCTGGTGCCGCTTCTTCTTCTTCCTCTTCGTCATCATCTTTATCGTGCTGATTAATAATGTCGATGATGGCATCTTCAGACTCAGCTTCAAGGAGCTGCTTACGGATTTCTTCACGCATTAACAGCGTTGAAAGTCTTGACAATGCTTCAAGGTGAGTGTTGTTTGCGCCTTCAGTCGCCGCGATCATGAACACTAAGTGAGCCGGCTGGCCGTCTAATGATTCATAATCGACGCCGTCTTTTGAACGTCCGAACGCGATCGCCGGGTTGATAACGCTTGCCGTTTTCGCATGGGGGATAGCGATTCCTTCACCGATACCCGTGGAGCTTTGGCTTTCGCGATTTAAAATGGCTTCTTTATAGGCTTGCCGGTCATTTAACTTTCCAGCCTTATCAAGAACAGTGACCATTTCGTCAATAACATTTTCTTTTTCTTTGCTCTCAATATTAAGCTTTATCGTATGCTTCGTTAAAAGCTCAGTTATTTTCACTTGTGTTTCCTCCTCTATAAACGTGTGACCTTAACTTCAGGAAGAAGCTGCTGGACAAATTCTTCTGTTCCAAGTTCTTCAGAGAACGCGGTAGCACTGCCTGAAGTAACTCCTAAGCGGAATGCTTCTTCAAGCGGCAGCTGTTTGGAAATTCCGGCAAGGAAACCTGCAACAACGGAATCCCCTGCTCCGACTGAGTTTACCAATTTCCCCTTTGGCACGTTAGCAAAATAAACAGCTTCGTTCGTAAACAGAAGCGCTCCGTCTCCGGCCATTGATACGATTACATGTTCAGCGCCTTGTTCTACAAGCTTTTTCCCATAAGGAACGGCTTCCTCAACAGATGTAATGGTCGTGCCGAACATTTCTCCAAGCTCATGATGATTTGGCTTCATCAAAAATGGTTTCATTTCTGTTGCTTTCAAAAGAGCCTCGCCTGAGATATCCAGAACAACTCGTGCGTTCTGCTGTTTGCAGGCCTCTGCGATTTTTTCATAAGTATCGTGAGGGAGTGAAGATGGAATGCTTCCTGCAAGAACGACGATATCTCCCTCTTGCAAAGATTGGAACTGTTCTAAAAAGGCTTTGAAATCTTCATCCGAAATTGTCGGTCCCTGCCCGTTAATTTCAGTTTCATCACCAGTTTTCAGCTTTACATTGATACGGGTATCCCCTTTTACTTCAGAAAAAGCTGTTTCCAGGTTTTCTTCCCGTAAAAATGTTTTGATATATTCTCCGGTAAATCCGCCGACGAATCCGAGCGCTTTAGACGCCACATGATGTCTTTTCAGCAGTCTCGATACGTTGATGCCTTTGCCCCCTGGATACTTGGTATCATACGAAGAACGGTTCAGGCCTCCTACAGTAAAATCTTCAACGTGAACAATATAATCGACAGATGGATTAAGTGTTACAGTGTAAATCATGGTTTCACTACCTTTACGACAGTTTTTTCTTGGTAATTATCGAATGTAAGCTCTTCAGCGTCAGTCGTAATGATTGTTGCGTCGCCTATTCCGGCGAATGCCGAAAATGAAATTTCTCCGAACTTCGAAGGGTCTGCTAAGACGTAAGCGTGTTTTGCCTGTTTGATCGCTTTCTGTTTTAAAAGGGCCTCATCAGGGTCCGGCGTTGTGAATCCAGCCTCTGTATGGACACCGTTTGTCCCCAGAAAACTCTTGTCAAATCTGTACTGGTCCATAGCAATCAATGAAGCGCCTCCAATAATCGCGCCCGTTCTGTGCTTTACGTATCCTCCAAGCAGATAAAAAGAAATTTCTTTCCTTATTAATGCATCGATATGCATTACCCCGTTTGTGACAACGACAATATCTTTGGTTTTATCCATAAAATCAATCATGTGCAATGTCGTCGTGCCTGCATCAAGGTAAATGCAATCCCCTTCTTCTAAAAGAGAAGCTGCTTTTTCAGCAATCTTCAGTTTATCGTGAAGGTTTTTGGATGATTTTTCAAGCATATCGGGTTCAAGTCTGATATCGGAAAGCTTGGCCGCTCCACCATGAACGCGCTTTAAAAAACCGCGTTCTTCAAGTGTCGATAAATCTCTTCTGATTGTTGATTCAGAAGCATTAGTCAGATTTATAAGCTCTTGAATCTTTACCACATCATGCTTTTCTATTTGATCAATAATCAATTGATGCCGTTCAGGAGTTAGCATGCTTCACCTCCTAATGAAAACGTATTCATTTTGAATACAATTTCATTGTAAACGCTATTTTCGGTTTAGGCAACTAAAATCATTCAAATTCATTCAATAACTATCAAAATCTTTCACGTTTCTCCATATTAACGTATGTCTATAGGGTTTGTAAACTGTAAATTCGACAAAAATAAGGACAATTGTATGACATTTTCTTCTTATTTTAATGAAAAAAGTCTTTTATATTCATAGTAGAAATCACTATACATAAAAAAACCTCATGCATGTTGCATGAGGCTACTCATAACGCAGCGCTTCAATGGGATCAAGCTTTGCGGCTTTATTTGCAGGAAGCATGCCGAAAATAACACCAATGAGCATACTGAACAGCACGCCCCCGCATACAACCTGCCAGGATATGAGTGACGGCCAGCCCGCAATGGCTGAAACAAGCGCCGCCCCTCCGTATCCAATACCAATCCCGACCAGACCGCCAATCAGCGTCAATACGACTGACTCAATTAAAAACTGAGTCAGAATCTGTCCCCTCGTCGCACCGAGGGATTTTCTGATTCCAATTTCCCGTGTCCGTTCTGTGACTGATACGAGCATAATATTCATGACACCGATTCCGCCGACCAAAAGGGAAATACCTGCAATTGAGCCGATAATCGTCGTCATAATTGCCGTTACCTTGCCAATTCCGGCCGCAATCTCTTCCATGTTCATCACTTGATATGAATCCTCTGTGCCATGATTGTCATTTACCAGCTGTGCCGCTTCTTTTCCTGCCGATTTTATGTCATCTGCTGATTCGACCTGCAATGATACGTTACTGAAATCACTTGTGCCAAAAGAGGATTTCATCATATTAAATGGCACATACATTTCACTTAAATCGAAAGAAAGCAAGCCTGTTTCTTTTTTCAGCACGCCGATAATTTCAACGGGCTGTCCGTTTATCCAGACAACTTCACCTAAAGGGGAGGTTTTATCGAACAGTTCTTCAGCCATCTTTTGAGAGATGATTCCGGCTCTATTCCCCGCGAGAAAGTCATTGTCGGTAAATGTTCTGCCGCTTTCGATTTCTAAAGAATTGACAGTCATGTATCCATCATTTATTCCGTTAACCGTAGCATCGGTTTCTTCTTCGTGATAACGCGCTTTCATACTTTCAGAAGTCGAAGCAACGACTTGTTTAATGCCTTCTATTCCTTTTAAACCTTTAATATCGTTTTCTGTAAACGTAGATTCAGCTGCGGCGTTCGGGTTGCTTGCAAGCTCCTCGTCGCTAGGCATATAGTACAGCTCCACAGTATTTCCTGGGCCGCTGATCGACTGCTTCAGCATTTGCTCGCCGCCCTGTCCTACCGCAACGACAACAATGACAGAGCCTACACCAATGATAATGCCGAGCATCGTTAAGATCGAACGCATTTTATGGGCAAGGACAGAGCTTAGAGCCATTCTGATGTTTTCTAACAGGCTCATTCTCCCACACTCCTTTGTCCAGAGCTGGCAGGAACAATGTTTCCGTCACGCACCATGACGATCCGATTCGTGCAATCTGCTACTTCAGGCTCGTGAGTAACCAGAACGATTGTCGTTCCCTCGGCATTTAATGCTGTAAACTGATCCATAATCGCCTCGCTTGTTTTCGTATCCAGCGCGCCGGTCGGTTCATCAGCTAAAATCAATTTCGGCTCATTCACGATCGCCCTCGCAATCGCCACCCGCTGCTTCTGCCCGCCCGACAGCTCGTTGGGCATGTGGAGCATTCGATCGGCTAACCCGACCTTTTCCAATGCTCTCTCAGCCCGCTCTTGACGTTCTTTTTTGCCTATCCCGGAGTAAATCATCGGCAGCTCGACATTTTTTTTTGCGTTCAGCCGCGGAAGAAGCTGAAATTGCTGAAATACAAAACCGATGGACCGGTTACGGACTGCCGCCAGTTCTTTATCTTTATATGAAGAAATGTCTTCGCCGTCCAATTGATATGTACCGGAAGTCGGCCGATCAAGACAGCCGATAATATTCATGATCGTCGATTTTCCTGATCCTGACGGCCCCATAATCGAGACATATTCACCTTGATGAATGTCCAAATCAATAGAATGGAGAACATCAAACGTTTCCTTTCCGATCTGGTAGCTTTTTCGCACATTAGAAAGCTGAATCATTTAAGATTTCACTTCCATTCCGTCAGTCACCTGATCAGATGGATTCAAAATGACTTGATCATCTTGGGAAAGCCCCTCTTTAATTTCTGTCAGGTCATCTGTCACTTCGCCGATTTTGACATCAACTCGCTTTGCTTTTCCGTCTTTTACTGTATACACATAAAATTGGTCATCTTCTTTTTTGACTGCCTTTGAAGGAAGCGTATTTACTTTCCGTTTATCTGTTTCAATATTCATAATAAATTTAAAGCCTGGCTTTCCTTCTGGAAGATTTCCTTTTATTTTCACTTGAAGCGGGTATTGGACCGCCTGTTCTGTTCCTTGTGCCGCAGCGCTCTCCTGCTGATCCGGAACAAGCCCGACTGCGGAAACCGTGCCTTTCCATGTTTTACCCTGTATTACATCTGAAGTGAGTGTGACCTTCTGGCCTTTTTTGACTTTCAATGTATCGTATTCAGACAATTTCCCTGAGACGACAAGGTCTTTTGGGTTGCCGATATGTATGACAGGCTCTTGAATATCTGACTTTTTGGATGCTGCTTCTTGGTTGACAGAAATAACGGTGCCTTCAATTTCGCTTTTCACTTCAAGATCTGATACCCGGTTGGCAAGTGACTGTCGCTGAAGCTCGGTTTGTTTTAATTCGATCTCCGCTGTTTTTTTCTGCATTTGAAGCTCTGTCCGTTCAGATTCGATTTGTTTTTCTGCTTCTTTCTTTCCTACCTGTTTTTCCAGTTCTCTTTCTTTGCTATCTAAGGCTTTTAACTTTTCTTGAATTTGGTCAATTTGAAGCCGATTGGATTCAGACGTTAACTGGTTCTGTTCTTTTTCCAGGCTCAGCTGCTCATTTGTATAGGTGACTAAAAGCGTGCCCTTTTTAACTTTATCGCCTTCCTTTACTTTAATATCTTCTAATGTCCCTTTATCCGCTTCATAAAAGACATACTGTTCATTTGAAAATTTTAGCGTGCCAGGAACCATAACCGTTGATGAGATTTCATTCTCTTCAACGCTCCCCGTCTGTATCTCCTTGCCGGCGCTGCCGCTTGTCGGAGCGGCAGACCGGTATATATTGATTCCAACAAAAAGAGCGACTATAACTGCGATTCCAATTCCGATCCAGACTTTTTTCATGAGCTTATGCACCCGCCACAGAATTGATTAAACCTGAAAAAAGCGAAAATACAACTAAAATTCCGAATAGAATGATTGCTGAAATCCACCCGGCTTTTTTTGAGATGCCTCCCGTTTTGTGAAGTCCGATTGCTAATAATACAAAACTCCAGATGCTGAAAATTTCAAAGGTATTTAACACACTGGCGAGAGCCCCGTCAGATGGGATAATCCCTGCCAGTGACGTCGTGCTGTAAAGAGGATTCACGTCAGTCGTAAAAGCAACGATTCCATTAACCAATAATCCGAGACTGCTAATTAAAGAGACAAACAGACCGAGAGAAAGCATTTTTTTATATGTCGTAACTCCGCCTGATATTTTTACACAGAGCCAATAAATAAGAGGGGCAATAAATAATGCTGCGATACCGCCGATAATAGCGCCTGCCATTCCGCCAAATTTGGTTATTGTTGCGACAGTTTCCATTTGTTCAGCAGATAGCCCTTGCGTATCCTGGCTTTTCAAAAGCTCACTATAATCCGTACCGAGTGATTGCAGCACGGCACCGACGATGATAATTGCTGCAACAATCAAAAGCGGTCCCCATACAGCCGGCCTTTCTCTTATTCTTTCAAATTGAACGGACGGACTTGTGATTACTCCTAAAAGTGAAGGCTTTTCAGTCGCCGTTCCGCTGTTTTTTTCTACATTCGTTTCCATTTCAAAACCTCCTTGAGAATATCTAACAAATAGTACGGGAAGGATATCAAAAAGTTTCATGTTTTTCTAATAAATTTCCAAAAGTCTTCAATATTGAAGGCTTTTCATATTATTCTATCGCTGTGCTGTATTGCGCTTTCACAAGCCCGGCATAAATGCCTCCTTTAGCGATCAGCTGATCATGGTTCCCTTCTTCTATTTTCCTGCCGTGATCAAGAACAATGATGCGGTCGGCGTCGCGGATCGTAGACAATCTGTGAGCGATCATCACTGCTGTACGCCCTTTCAGAAGCGTTTTTAACGCTTGCTGAATTTTTACTTCTGTCTCTGTATCAATGCTTGCCGTTGCTTCGTCAAGGATGATAATAGCCGGATCGGCGAGCAATGCTCTTGCAAATGAAATGAGCTGACGCTGACCGGCAGACAGTACGCTGCCCCTTTCCTCTACCTCTGTTGCGTATCCTTCCGCTAAATCGGAAATAAACTCATCCGCTCCGACCGCTTGGGACGCTTTCATCACCTCTTCATCCGAAGCATTTGGCCTTCCAAAACGAATATTTTCCATGATGGTCCCAGAGAAAATAAATGTATCTTGCAGGACAATGCTGATTTGAGAGCGCAGACTGGCAAGGGAAAGATCCTTAATCGGTATACCGTCTATTTTAATGGTGCCTCCGGTCGCATCATAAAAACGGCTGATTAAATTCGCAATCGTCGTCTTCCCGCTCCCTGTATGCCCGACAAGCGCAAGCGTCGAGCCCGCCGGAATAGAGAAAGAAACGGCGTGAAGGGCTTTTCGTTTTTCATCATACGAAAATTCAACCTCTTCAAAACTGATCTCCCCATTTATCTTTTCATTATGAATGGCATTCGGCTTCTCCTTGACATTTGGCTGTTCGTCCAGAAACTCAAAAATCCGTTCTGATGATGCCATCCCCATTAACAGCTGATTATAGACCTGACCCAGTCTCGAAATAGGTTCCCAAAACATCCCCAGATAGAAAGCAAAAGAAACGAAGACGCCAATCGTAATGGTTTCATTCATGATGAGTGTGGCTCCATACCAAATCAAGACAGCCGTCCCAATCGCATT
The DNA here is from genome assembly GCF_038593095.1 of Bacillus sp. FSL L8-0358. Lineage (NCBI taxonomy): Bacteria > Bacillati > Bacillota > Bacilli > Caryophanales > Bacillaceae > Bacillus > Bacillus sp. FSL L8-0358. The sequence continues at coordinate 1,493,551 of NZ_CP151962.1, read as the reverse complement.
CGTCATTTCTACCAGCGGACGGAACATGGCATTTTTTCTAGTTGCTTCCCGCCATGATTCGTAGTTCTCCTGATTGACACCGTCAAAATACGCCATGTTTTCTTCTTCCTGCGTAAATGCCTGTGTGACCCGGATGCCCTGAATGCTTTCGTTTAGATGAGAGTTGAGCTTCGATTGCTTTAGCCGTACCGTTTGCCAGGATCGGCGTATTTTTTTTCTGAGACTTGTTGAAATAAAAAACATAATCGGCAATGTCACCATGATGGCTATAGTCAGCTCAGGACTCAGCGTAAACAAAATGATAATCACGCCGGCCAGAAGCAGCAAGTCGGTCAACAAATTGATGACTCCGCTTGTAAAGAGCTCCTGAAGAGAGTTAATATCATTCATGATCCTGACTAAGATCGATCCCGCCGACCGCTGATCAAAAAATCGATGGGATAAGCGCTGCACATGGGTAAATAAATGCTGTCGCAAATCGTAAATGACATGCTGGCCAAGCTGATTCATCCACCTGATTCTTAACACATTGGCGGCGTAATTGAGGACATATAAACCGCTAATAATAAAAATGAGCTGAATCAGCAGCTCCGAGTTTCTCCCTGTAATCGCTTGATCAAGAACATAAACGCCGATCAGAATGGGGATCAAAAGCTTCACAGCAGTGCCAATCAATACGGTGAGAAAAGAAAGCGGCAAAATTGTTTTTCGATATGGTTTGACATAGCTCAGCAGCCGCCACATTTGAGCCCAGTTAAACGGCTTTTCAATGATTTCATCTGAAGAGTAATAGAAACGCTCTAAAATCCCCTGTTTTTTCGCTTGTTTCATTTGGCCCCTCCCTATCCGACCTCATGCGGCTCATTAATCATTTTGACATCACGGTATTGCAAATCGTAAATCTTTTTATAGTAGCCGCCTTTTTCAAGAAGCTCATGATGTGTTCCCCTTTCACGAATGCGTCCTTTATTAAAAACGAGAATTTCATCGGCGTGTTTCAGTGAAGAAATGCGGTGTGCGACGATAAAGGTTGTGCGGTTTTTCATGACTTCTTTTAAGGCAAGCTGTATGTTGTGCTCCGTTTGCATATCTACTGCACTTGTGGCATCATCCAATATTAAAATGCTCGGGTTCAAGCAGATGGCTCTCGCAATGGCAATACGCTGTTTCTGTCCGCCGGAAAGCCCCATTCCCCTCTCTCCCAGCATGGTGTCATACCCATCAGGAAGCTCCATAATAAAGTTATGAGCCTGTGCCCTTTTTGCCGCTTCGATGACGTCTTCCATTGAGGCATCCGGCCGCCCATACGAAATATTTGATCTGATCGTAGATGAAAACAGGAAGGATTCTTGAAGTACGACCCCGATATTGGAGCGAAGGGTTTTTAACGAATAATCTGTGATGGGTTTGTGATCAATGGTAATCATTCCGCTAACAGGACTGTAAAATCTGGTGAGAAGCTGTGTCACTGAACTTTTGCCTGAACCTGTCGGGCCCAACAGTCCGATTACCTTCCCGCTGTTTGCCTCAAAGCTTACATTGCACAGCGCGTTTGTTTGTTCTTTCCCGTATGCAAGAGAAACATTTTTGAAATGGACATCTCCGGTTAATTTTTGTTTATGCAAAGCATGAGGATGATCTGTAATGTCTTCTTCTTTTTCCAGAATGTCGAGCAGGCGTTCCCCTGACGCTTTTGCTTGAGAGAACATATTGATGACAAAACCTAAGTTCATAATCGGCCACATCATATAATTGACAAGGCTGAAGAAAGCAACAAGCTCGCCGGGATTGAGCTGTTTTTGCATAACCAAGTAACCGCCGTATGAGAGGAGAGCTACAATACAAATGTTACCAATGAACTCCATTAAAGGGAAATACGCAGACCAGATGGATGATGTTTGTAAATACTGCGCCCTGTATTCTGCATTGGCTTTATTGAAAGTGCTGATCTGAAAATCTTCCCTGGAAAGAGATTTAACCGTATTAATGCCGCTGATATTTTCCTGGACTTTTGTATTAAGTTTCGCAAACGATTTGCGGATGCCTCTGAAGGCGGGATGGACTCTTTTGTCAAACCGGTATACCGCAACCGCGAGAAATGGCAGAACAGCTATTGTCACAAGCGTGAGAGGAACAGAATAGTAAAACATAACCGACAGGCTGATGGCTACCAGCAGGCCGAAGCGAATGAGCTCAGCGAGACCGTATGATAAGAAAAAACGAAGCCCTTCAACATCAGCAGTCAGCCTGGACATCAAATCTCCTGTTTTCGCGTTATCATAGTAAGAAAAAGAAAGCCGCTGCAGTTTTTCATACAGACCATTTCTCAGCCGATAAACGGATTTGATCCCGAACATATCACCTAAATACTGATGAAAAAAGGTAGCCATTCCTTTCAAAACCATTACCGCAATAAATCCTAAGCTGACCCACGCCGCAAGCTGATACTGCCGTCCCAGCACGATCTCATCAATCGTAATTTGCAGGATAATCGGATAAACGACAGTAATTGCAGTCATCAAAAGCATGGCTAGAAGCGACCACATAAACACTTTTCTGTACGGCCAATAATACATTTTTAATCTTTTAAATGTCTCCATATCCAGCACCTTTCCAACATTTATCATCTTCACTATATCGATACCCGAAATAAATTTCTATTATTTTTCGAAATTTCAGTCTAATTATGGAGTGAGTCTCTTACTTTATAGGGAGTAACATATGTAGAATAAACGCTTACAGAAAATCATTGTATGCTGGGGATACTTGGGGATATGCCAATGAAATACAGAAAAACCGGACGGCTGAAATGCCGTCCGGTTTTCATCCCCCGCTGACCGGCGGTATGATGGCTACCGTGTCACCCGAAGATACAGAGGTATTTTCTTTTACATAGCTTTCGTTAACGGCAATCATAGCCGTATCAATAGATTCAAGACCGTATTGTTCTTTTAGACTCGCTTTTATTTCATCTGTGGTTGCTTGTTCCACATCTATTTCTATTGCTTGTGTACCGGCCTGTTCAGCCAGTCCTGCAAATAAAAGAATTTTAATCATGCTGCTCTCCCTCGCTTAGGTCTGGTTTTCCGTTCGGATAAGCAGTTGTTTCTAGCTGGTCGCCGATCCATTGCTCACCGTCTTCCCAAATTTCTTTTTTCCAAATCGGCACAATCTGTTTAATGCGTTCAATCGCATACTCATTGGCTTCATATGCGGCTTTTCGATGGGGAGAAGATACAGCAATCACTACCGCTGCTTCACCGATATCGAGCACACCTATACGGTGCGTGATCGCAGCTGAGGCACCTTCCCATTTTTCTTCGATTTCAGCGCCGATTTGAGCAAGCATTTGCACGGCCATCGGTTCATATGCCTCATATTCAAGCCGAACCGTTCTTTTTCCGTTTGTCCATTCCCGAACCGTACCAATAAATGTCGTAATGGCTCCTGCTTCCCGTTTCTCCACTTTTTTGATGATGTCTTCAGTATTAATGGGTGTTTTCGTAATCTCAAACCGTTCCATTATGCAGATTCCCCCTTCAGCTGTGAAAGCACAAAATCCACGGCAACCGGATCATCCGCATGAAAAACGGGTAATCCCTGATGCTCTGTCATATGCTCTTTTTTTCTATAGATGATGGCGATTATATTTACTGCTTGCAGCGCTTCCAGATCTTCCTTTTCACTTAGGATAACCACTTTAGGATAAGGGGCTTTTTTAAAGCCTTCAATCAGAAGACAGTCTGTTTCGAGAAATTGGTATAACTCGATCAGCCGTGCCAAATCCCAATTGCGGCGGGCAGTCAGCTGTAACACACCAGCACCTTCTACCGCTGTTACATCAGCACCTGCCGCCTTGTAACGGTCCGTGTCTTTTCCTTCCGTGAGCGTTTGCGGTTCACCGCCGTGACCATGATGCTTCAGGCAGCCCAAATGGACTCCCTGTTCAGAGGCTTTTTCAAGAATGCGCTCAATAAACGTTGTTTTCCCGCTGTTTTGAAATCCTACAACTTGGACGATCGGGAAAGGACGGACCAAGGCCATTCACTTCCATTCTCTTCTCTGATGAGCAGCACTTGAACCGTTCTGCCAGATTCGTAGCCTCGCGTGCCGCCCGGCAGGATAATAAATGCATTGGCATCTGCAAGTGATGTGACAGAGCTCGACTTATCTAAGCCAACGGGTGTCGCCAACAGCTTCCCTTCCTGATGGTGCACGAACGCACGAACAAATCGGGTAAATGGGTTCGGCTTCGGAAAATCCTTGATCAAAACAGCTTCCGCACAAATTGAATGCGGTGTTTCATTGAGCAGCCATGTCTGGATTATTGGTTTGACAAACAGTTCAAAACCGACATAGCATGCCGACGGATTACCTGAAAGGCCAAACAGCAGCATATCGTTTGCATGCGCCACCGTTGTCACGCTGCCCGGGCGCATGGCAACTTTATTAAACAGCACGTCCGCTCCAAGTTTTTCATAGATCGCAGGCAAAAAGTCAAAGTCACCGACTGACACACCGCCAGTTGTGATCAGGAAATCCACCTTTTTCATCGCTTCTTTAACTGCAGCAAAGCTTTTATCCAATTCATCAGAGATTTTCCCTAAATAAAGCGGTGTTGCGCCTGCTTCTATCGCTTGCGCATATACCATACTCGCATTGCTGTTGCGGATTTTTCCCGGTTCCAGCGGATCACTGACATTCAGCAATTCGGTACCGGTTGCGATAATCCCGACTACAGGCTTTCTCACGACAGGCACAGATGCGTATCCGAATGTTGCCAAAAGAGCCGTCACTCCTGGTGTCACCCGGGTGCCCTTTCTCAGTAAAACACTCCCTTTTTGAGCGTCCTCACCTGTTTTTGAAATATTATCCCCCGTCTGAAAGCGGCGTTTTAAAGACATAAATGACTTCCCATTCTCCTCAAAGGCTTGAGTCAGTTCAATCATGACGACTGCATCTGCCCCTTCAGGGATTTGCGCGCCAGTCATAATCCGCACGGCCTGAAACGGGCCAAGTTCTTTTTCAGATACTGCTCCCGCTCCAATATGGTCAATAACTTCAAACCGAACTGGGTTTTCACGTGAAGCTTCTGCCGTATCGCACGCTCTGACAGCAAAACCATCGTATGGCGAACGGTCAAACGCAGGTACGTGGTGATCCGCAGTTATATCTTCGGCTAAAAACCGATGAAGGCTGTCTTCAAGCGCCACCCATTCTGTTTCACCTTGTTTTTGAAAATGGCAGACACGCCGAACTGCCTCGTCTACCGGTATCGGTGTTCTTTTCTCCAGCATTCTGACCCCTCCTGTTGTTACAATCCAATCACTCTTGCCAACACGGAGTTGGCTTCTTTCACATCATTTGTTCCATGCACCAGTGCCCGTCCATCATTGAAAATGACAATTCTGAAATCCTCGTAAAAAATATGCAGCAAAAACGCATTGGCCTCGACCTTGCCGATTGTTTTCAGCCGCTTAATGAGCTCCTGTTTCGGGATTCTTTTTAATGATTCTGACCTTACCTGCACTGTATCACGGCCGCATAATACAGCAGCTTTTGGTGTGTTCCAATCCTGAAGATAAGGATATACCGCATTAGCTCCGCAAGATGGGCATTCCTCACGGCGTACATGATTAACGTTAATCTTCATATGCGAATTGTTCCAGACATCAAATGTCACAAAACCCCGCTGTATTGCTTCTATTTGGCCGGTTAACAGCTTTAATGCCTCAGCCTGCTGATATGCTGAAACGATATGCACAGCAGGCGGAATAATGCCGGCAGTATCACACGTCGCCCCGCCGACAGGAATTTGCTCAAACAAACAATACAGACAAGGGGTTTCTCCGGGAATGACCGTCATGAACATTCCCTGGCTGCTTACACAGGCGCCATAGACCCAAGGTGTCTTTGTTTTCTGGGCAAGATCGTTTATCAGCATGCGGGTTTCAAAATTATCTGTCGCGTCGATCACGACATCTGCTTTTTCAATCAGCGGCTCAAGCGTTTCGGCTGTTCCTTCGGTAACATACGCATCAATATGTATTTCGCTGTTAATCGCTGATAGATGCTCTTTGGCAGCCATGGCTTTCGGCATGCGGAGTTTGGCATCGCTTTCTGTATAAAGCTGCTGCCTTTGAAGATTGGTCCACTCCACATAGTCACGGTCAATAATGGTAATAGTACCGACTCCCGCTCTCGAAAGCCCTTCAGCTCCTGCAGTGCCGAGCGCTCCCGCTCCGACAATCAGCACATGGCTGTCTGCCAGTCTTTTCTGACCCTCTTCCCCAATTTGCTTAAATCTGATTTGCCGTGAATAACGTTCCTCCATCAAACCTGTTCTCCTTATCTTTTATGTCATCTTATCATGTTATTGCCCCGTCAGTCCCGCTTGAGGGAGTTCGATTTTTCTTCCAAACAGCTAAAATCATCACGTGTATTAATGTTGATAAACTCTGCCGGGTTTGCTCCGATATTTTCAGCCTGTACGTAACAAACCGAAATTCTGCCTAATAAATCTGATATTCTCAACCTCTTCTCAGAAAGCTGATCGTATAGAACTGGCATGATACGTTTGTGGTAAATCGCAATCAATGGCTGCACTTGTCCGTCTGAAATTGGGACTACCGCGTCCGCACCGGCAGTCATCAGACGTTTGAGCTCCAGCATCGTCCTTCTTTGTATCAGCGGTGTGTCACAGGAAAGAACAGTATAAAGATCACCGTCTGTCTTTTTAAAAGCGGTATATATACCAGCCAATGGCCCCATGCCTTGAAATGGCTCAGCATCTTGACACACTTCATTTTCACCGTTTTCTTGAAATCTATCAATAAATTCGGGACGGCTGATGATAACCGTATGTTCTCCAAGTGCCTCTTTAGCGCATTCATAAAGCATCCTGCCCTTCCATTTGACAAACGCCTTCGGTTCTCCAAATCGCCGCGAGGCTCCCCCTGCCAGCAGTACGTGTACATGCTTCAAATCATCTCACCTCTAGTTTCGTTAAAAGCATAGCAAAAGCAAAGGCTCCACGCTACTGCTTGTCTGTTTATTAAAGAGGAATAGCTGTTCAGTATTTGCATATTGTAGTGTTAACATCATGAGGGAGATGGTTCGAATGAAAAGATCAGGTCCTTTTTTCCACGACGTGTCTCAGGAGAACCTTTATTTAAAATCCGAGCTTTCAAGGTGCCATAAGCTGATTTCTGAACTTGAAGCAAGCTACTTTCATCAGAAAAATAACAAACTGCTCAAAGAAAATAACGATATGAAAGAAAAACTCCAGCAGCTGTCTGCCGAATTAACACATATGTCAACAAAAGAAAAACATGCCTCCCACACCAGCCAAACCCTGCACCAAATAAGAGCTGAACTGCTTGATAAAATCGTTGTTTTGCAGGAGCTTCTATCTGCTGAAACCTATAAACGCAGAGCCGAAATCGAAGAAAAACATAAACTTCATATTGCTAAAGTCAAAATCGAAGAAGAAAATAAAAATCTTCATAAATGGATCAGCGAACTTCAAGCCTCAATTGAGCAGGAACAAAATGCACTGCTTCAGGCAAAACAGCAAGCCGAATTGATAAAAGCCGAAAATGGGCGTCTTAAAGAGCAAATGGTAGAAAAAGAATATCAGCTAAAACATATTAAAATAGAAGTTGATCATATGAAAGATCGAATCATAGAAACGAAAGAAAGACTGCTAGACATAGAAAAAACGAAAGAAAAATTATTTCACGAAACTATTATATCGTATAAACGGCAGCTTGATGAAAGCGATGCCTGGATTGCTTCTCATTTTGCTGATATTGATGGCGGCACGACACAAAAAGAAAAAACGGAAGAAGAAGCTCCAGCGGTCTACGCGCAGCCAAATCATGTAGAGACCATCCTTGAAGATGTCACCAAACAGATACATGTGCTTCAAAAACAGCTTGCCCGCGCCCAATCATCAGACCAGGCCAAGAGCCATACAATCGAAGAGCTGAAAAACAGAGCCGCTGAAGAAAAGCCTTATCAAAAGTGGGTGTATAAGCTTAATCTTGAAAAAGAAAACAAACCTTCACAGAAAAAACCTCAATAAAAAAACTGCTTGAGCGATGCCAAGCAGTTTTTCTTTATATTTATTCATTTGCTGATTCTGCAGATTCGATTTCACCCTCTAAAATGTACTGCCCGCGATATGGCTTTTTCACTTCCGGGTACATTTTAATTAAGCTTTGCATAAACGTTGTCATATTAGGGATTTCAAGACCGCTTTCTTTTTCAATCTCTTTTTGAAGCTCCGAGCTCTTAATCGCCGCGTTGTGGCGTTTTAATGTTTTAATAGCAGCTTCACGCAGCTTAGCTGCTTTTGATCCCGGTCTTGCCGTTCCTCTTCTTCTTCGTGTAGTTCCGTCTGGTATACCGGCAGGAAGAGAGGAAATAGATTGAAGCTGAGGCTGAACAGACTGCTGCTGTGATTGCGGCTGATAGCTTCTGATTTCCTGAGCCGCAAGCTCAGCGAGAACCGGCAGAGAGTCAGGTTTTTTTTCAGAACGGAAATCCTTTTTGATTTCGGAAGGGCTTCCATTTCTGTCCAGCTCTCTTAATTTTGCGTATATTTTATCACGTTCAATTTGATATTCACGAATGACTTTCACTTCAGCTTCATTTAATTGTTCTAACCGCAAGCGCAAAGCTTCTCTTTCATTAAACATTCCTCAATGTACCCCCTATCAAAATTAACATCTTTAATTAAGATATTAGATTACAAAAGTAATTTTATCAACTATTATTTTAGCATTTTACTATTATATTTACTCTATGAAAAATTCCTTATTTTCTGAAAAAGTTTTATTTTTCAAAAGAGTCCTTTATTCTCAAGGGGTCAAGGGTCTTTCTAGTTTATTTGGTATAATGTTGAAAATATATATTTTACTTACTTCTTTAAAGAAATTTAGTGTAATATCTACAATTTTCGAGTTATGAGATATGAGATTTATCTAAAATTGAGGAAAAACATCAAAAATCAGCTGTGTTTTTTAGCGTATCAATCAAACAAATCATCAATTCCTATACCCAAATTTGGAAAAATAAGCTTCTTACTCTTCTTCCATTGCTTTTTGCACAAATAAAAAACCTGATGTGATCAGGTTTTTAGGAAATACTATTTAGTCAGATACCTATTCCGTTTCAGCCAGAACGCGGTTCACACGTTTTTCAAGCATTTTCATACCGCTCCCGCCGGCTTGGAAGTGACGGAGCTGTCCTGTTTTATCAAACACATAATATGCAGGTACATATTCATTTTCAAATGCATCGGTTAAAGCATGGTCACTGTCAACAAAAATCGGCTGAGTGATATCGTGTTCAGCAGCTGTTTCTTTAATTTTACCAAGGTCAAGATCATCTTCGGAACGAGGCATATGCACAGCTACAACATTCAGTTGATCTTGATATTTATCACGAAATTCATTCACTTGCGGCATCGCTTCTTTGCACAAGTGGCAACTGATGGACCAGAAATGAATAAGCGTCGGCTTTTCCCCAATCAATTGCCCTCTCGTCACTTCACCATTTAACCAAGCTTTTTCTCCCGTCAATTCCGGCATGGGCTGACGTAATTTCATTGCTTTTTCCCTCCTATTTAACAGAAAGGCCTAACGAATATGCTAGACCGCTTTTCGTTCTTGGAAAGAATTAAAGTGTTTTTTGGCCTGGTTTCCAGTTAGCCGGACAGAGTCCGCCAGTTTGCAGCGCCTGGAGAACACGAAGCGTTTCATCAGCATCACGCCCAATGTTGTTGTGGAAAACAGTTTGATATTGAAGCTCCCCTTCAGGATTAATAATAAACAATCCGCGCAAAGCCACACCTTCTTCTTCGATTAAGACGCCATATTCCCGGGATACCTCATGGTTTGTATCAGCAGCAAGCGGGTATTTCAGCTGGCCAAGACCGTTTTCTTTGCGGTCTGTATTGATCCAAGCTAAATGAGTATGGATGGTATCAGTTGAAACTCCGATGACTTCTGCATCAAGATCTTCGAACTCGTCATAGCGGTCAGACATTGCTGTAATTTCTGTCGGACAAACAAAAGTGAAGTCCATTGGATAGAAGAACAGCACTGTCCATTTGTCGTTTTTCATGTTTTCCTCAAGACTTACTTTGCCGAATTCTTTGCTTGCAAGGACTGCTTCCATTTCAAAACGAGGAGCTTGTTTACCTACCATACGTTCTGCCATATGTATCCCTCCAATTTATTGTTTGGCTTAAAGGTCAAAATCTCATGAAAATAAAGGATAATTAACCATTTTTAGTTATATCGCAATGCCATTATATAAAAGCAGATTTCCCGAGTCAATTTTTAACAAATCATGTATGTCTTTGGCTTCGACATTTTTGAATAAAACGTTTAACATGGTCATGTACAGGGTAACTAGTCTCAATGTGCAGCAATCAATTAGAAAAGGAGCTCAACATGGACATTATTAAACAATATGATTGGGCGGGACTGATTACAAATGCCGGTGTTCTGCTCATTAAACTCGCCATTATGATATTGCTCTATTTTATCGTTCGATCATTAGGCATGAAAATCATTAAACATCTGTTTGCAAAATTCGAGGAGCAGAATAGCTTGTCTATCGGACGTGCACATACGCTCCGAAGCCTGACTCTTAACATATTTGCTTATACATTGATTTTCATATTTTTCGTCATGGTTCTAGATTTGTTTCATTATGATCCAAGCGCTCTTTTAGCGGGGGCAGGAATCGTCGGCCTGGCTGTCGGATTTGGCGCCCAAGGGCTTGTCAGTGATATCGTGACAGGTTTTTTTATTTTGCTTGAGAAACAATTGGATGTCGGAGATTATATTACCGTTTCCACCTTTGACGGAATTGTCGAGCAGGTTGGCTTAAGAACAACTCAAATCCGCAGCTTTGACGGAACACTGCATTACATCCCCAACAGAAACATCACAAACGTGAGCAATCATTCTCGTGGTACCATGCAGGCTCTTGTTGATATTAAAGTGCCGGCTGAAAGAAACATTGATGAAATGATTCATATTTTACAGCAGGTTTGTGATGAAACGGCAGCGGCTCTTCCACAAATAAAAGAAGGCCCAAATGTCATCGGCATTCAAGAACTGGGGACTTCTGAAATTGTGATCAGGGTCATTGCCAAAACAGAAAATATGGAACAGTGGCGAGTCGAACGAGTGTTGAGAAAAGAAATAAAGAACGCGTTCGACCGCGCTTTCCCTAAAGAAACAGAATAAATAAAAGAACCGAAGCTTTTTGCTTCGGTTTTTATGTTACTGAATTCTGCTCTCAACTTCGCTGCAAATTTCTTCAGCCGTCATCCCGGAAGCTGTAATGACAGGTGCTTGTGTTACCGTATCGGCTATCCCTTGCACATTATTATCAAGACCTGTTACGACACAGCAGTCACAGCCTTGAGCATCAGCAGGGCTTTTCATCATTACAACGTCATATCCTTTTTCTTTTAAAGCAGCTTCTACATCTGATAACGATTGTTCAATTCCAATTTTTTTAGCCATTTTTGAACACCTCCGTTTACTAGAGTGCTCATTTTATGGAATTTTATTCTTTCATTTGTACTTAATTGGCATAAACAGAAAAATAACCTGTCATGACATTAACCGCTGTTTCTATCGCATTTTCATCGGGATTCAGCTTAGCGTGATGAAGCCCATGTTCAGAATCAGCGCCGAGCCAGAACATGAAGCCGGGATATTTTTTCAGCATGTAGCCAAAATCCTCTCCAGTCATAGCTTCTTTTGCTTCAATTACTGTCGCCAGTTGATGTTCAGCAACAAAAGACATAAATTCTTCTGTTAATCCGCTCGTATTGTAAACTTGGTGATAAACAGACGGATATGTCACTTTTCCTTTGCAGCGGAATCCGATTTCGATTCCTTTCACCACATCTTCAATCCGTTCCTTTACCTGTTTCATCGATTCTTCAGAAAGCGTGCGGATCGTGCCTTCCAGGTGGGCCGTTTCCGCAATGATATTTTGTGCCGAGCCTCCGGTAATGGTACCAACTGTAATAACAGCACTGTCTAGCGGATCTGTGTTTCTAGAGATAATCGTTTGCAGCTGGGTGACAAGTGTACTTGCCGCTACAACCATATCCTCAGCCAAATGCGGATATGCCGCATGTCCCCCTCTGCCTTCCAGATCGATGACTAACTCTGATGTATTCGCAAATAGAAGGCCGCTTTTTGTCGCAATGGTGCCTACCGGAAGCTCTGGAGCAATATGAAGCGCAGTGATGAAATCAGGCTGCCACTTTTTTAATACATCGCTCTCAAGCATTGGTTCCGCACCGCCAGGCCCTTCCTCTGCCGGCTGAAACAGAAAAAGCAAATCATGTTTGACTGGGTGGTGAACAAAATGATCAATAATGCCGAGTGCAATCGTCATATGCAAATCGTGGCCGCAGGCGTGCATGTTGCCGTGATGCTCTGATGCGAATGGAAGACCAGTTTGCTCTTCTATAGAAAGCGCGTCGATATCCGCTCTGTACGCCAGCATTTTTTTCGGCGCCGTCCCGTTCACTTTTACAAAAAGCCCTGTTCGCCATTTCTCAATTTCAATTCTGTCTTGGGGATATTGTTCCAAGACATTTAATAAATACTGCTGGGTTTTGAACTCCTGAAATCCAAGCTCCGGTATACGATGCAGATCTCTGCGAATTGCGATGAGCTCCTCTTTCTTCATTTCTATTCCTCCTGCCTATACGAATAAGGCGTGGATACATTATCCACGCCTTTTTTATCAAACTTTTCCTTACAGCTGGCGTAATTCCTGCTTGATTTCAGTTTTGCCTTTTGTTTTTTCATCAATGTCTTTGATTTTTTTAGCTGGTGTGCCTGCAACAACAGTGTATGGCTCAACGTCATTTACCACGATCGCTCCCGCAGCAACAACAGCTCCTTTACCTACTGTTACACCTTCAAGCACAACAGCATTTGCGCCGATTACGACGTCGTCTTCAATCACAACCGGTTTAGCGGATGGCGGCTCAATAACGCCCGCAAGTACAGAACCCGCGCCGATATGGCAGTTTTTTCCAACAGTAGCTCGTCCGCCAAGCACAACGTTCATATCAATCATTGTGCCTTCGCCGATGACTGAACCGATATTAATAGAAGCACCCATCATGATGACTGCGTTATCACCGATTTCAACTTGGTCGCGGATGATCGCGCCCGGCTCGATACGCGCTTTGATGTTTTTTAGATCAAGCATTGGGATCGCAGAATTGCGGCGGTCATTTTCAACCACATAGTCTTCGATTTTGCTTTGGTTTTCTTCGATTGCTGTTTGGATTTCGCTCCACTCACCGAAAACGACACCAGTGTTTCCGTTGATAAAAGCTTTCGCAGATTCGCCGAAATTGATTCCTTCCAGCTCACCTTTCACGTAAACCTTTACAGGTGTAGATTTTGTACTATTTTGAATAAATGAAATAATTTCATTTGCGTCCATCATTTTCATATGTATAGTCCTCCTCCTGATTTTCTACCTCATTACTGTATCAAAGGAAAGATACAAAGACAAGAAAAAAAGGAACAGCCGTTTTAGCAGTTCCCAGTGAGTGATCAGACAGCGCACCCGCTTTTCTTTGCGAATTGTCTCCCGAAGTTTATTAATTCTTCCTCTTCTTCACCTTCTGGATTATTTTCGATTTTTACCGAAGGCAGCACAATGTCGCCACCGCATTCTTTTATTTTTGCTTCGAGCGTATCAACCGCTCCGCAGAAAAATTCATATGCTGTATCACCGGAACCGAATACAGCGCATGTTTTACCGGAAAAATCAATCTCCTCCATGTCTTCAGCCAGATCTAAAAATTCATCAGGCAGATCTCCGTCTCCCCACGTGTAGGTCCCCATTATGATATGGTCATAATCGGTAAACAGCTGGGCATCATCAATATCCATTGCTTCGAAACGGTCTACTTCTGCTTCCGCCTCCTGAAGCCCCTTTTCAATCAAATCTGCCATTGCTTCAGTGTTGCCTGACATTGTTGCATAAACGAGCAAAATCTTCGCCAATTCCTTGTTCCTCCTCTAATGAATCATTGCTGAAACTTCGTACGGCTGGACAAATTTACATTCATACAAGCCTGCGCAAAAGAAATTCTCTTTCTGATTGGCCACTCTCCATCCATGCCCCTTAATGGTATCGAACCATTTTAACGACCGGGCTTCGAGATCAGCCTGGTAAATTCTCGAAAAACCATTTTCATCTTGTGTTGTAGTGACATATATAATGCCATCATCCTCTGAAAGATCAAGAAATGACTCTTCAATTCTGATCATGCTGGATTGAATGATGAATTCTTCACCATTCAAAAGATTCCGTACAGTGACAGCACCGTGCTTTCCTTTCACAGAACCCATCGCCGCCACCAGCCAATTTTCATTGAACACGAGCATGGATGCCGTCATCCGGTTTTTTTCTTTTTTGACAACTTGGACAGTGTCACGCTTAATGTCGTAAGCCCAAATGCCGCCAAAATATTCGTGTATTTGCGTGCCGATAAAAAGATTGCCCCCGTGAAGGCATAGCGACCGGATAACAGGGGGATTATGAAATTCGGCAAAAGGTTTGGTTACGCGCCATGAGATACCAAAATCATCCGATACATAAATACAATGCTTACCGTGGGCGCAGACAAACCCGTTGTTTCTGCCGGTAATCGCCCACACTGTTGCATTTGTCGGAAAGCTCGACATCGTCCAGGTTTTCCCTTCATCAGCCGAACGAATGACTGTTCCCTTTTCACCAACGCCAAATAAGTAAGGCCCTATGTAGCTGATACAGTGTATCTTACTTTTCAAACGAAAAAGCTTTCTCCAGCCCTGCTCCAAAGAATAATGAAAAATGCCTTCTCTTTGTACCGCCACAAAATATCCAGAAAACGCCGATGCCGTAACAGCAGTTGCTCCTTTATGAAACATGGCTTTTTTCCTTGTTCATATAATCTGCCCATGCAAGAAAACCTCTCGCAAACGCTCGGCAGCTTTCCACATCTTCATCTGTTTCAGGCGCTAATTCAATTTTTAGTGTTTCCTGGTAAACAGCAGCTCCCGCCTCTTGCAGCATGGCATTGAACAAATTCACCGCTTCGCAAAACTTTGGATAAGAATAATCGCCAGACCCGAAGCAGGCTGTTTTTAAACCATTAAGCTGAAGCTGTTTGACCTCTTCGAAAAAATCCTCCGCTTCGTAGGGCAAATCGCCGTCCCCCCATGTATAGGTGCCAATCAGTACATAATCATAGGAGGTTAAACAAGACACATCCACATCATCTATCTCGACACAATCGATATCCAACTCATATTCCTGAAGCGTATCTTTTATTATGAAGGCAATGTCTTCTGTATTTCCTGACATGCTGGCATATGTAATCAAGGCTTTAGCCATGTTATCACCCCATTAATTGATAATGATTTTCAATATCATATGTATCACTTTAAATGATAATGATTTTCATTGTCAATAGTTAAATAAAAAAAGACAGCACCACCTCGCTGTCTTTAAAATGGATTTTCCTGATCCAGCATATCCTTTATCACTTGTACAAAAGCTTGGACTTGTTTCAGTTCAAAGGCAGGCTCATAGCCTAATAACCATGTATCCCGACCGATCGGATGCCCTTTCATGTCTAAAAGAGGCATTTTATTCACTTTATCTTCATTTTGAAGGGTAACAGACGGCAAAATGGCATACCCGATTCCGTGCAGCGCCATCTGTTTGCACGTTTCAATCTGATCAACCAATATCGTCTGTTTCGGCGACGTTTTAAATTTTTGATGCCACCAGTGCTGAATTTCCTGAAAATAAGTGCTGTCACTTTTAAACTGGATAAACGGCCGTTCTGTATGGGCAATATCTTCGATGCAGGAAATTTCAGTATCCACTAAATACAGATGATCTGTCATTAAGTAATCTTTGCGCCCCTTCCACTCAGGGTTGCCTCTTATAATGCCGATATGAACCTGATCCTCATACAAGCTTTTCAGCATTTCGCTGCTCCACCCGGTTATGAGCGAGATCTTTGCATTCGGATACTTTTCCACATACGTCTTCAGGACTTTAGGGAGCCAATGCTGACCGATTATGGAGGCGACGGCAAGCTTCAACGTGCCGTGAATTTCACCTTCAAGCTCGTCAATATTTTCTCTTATTCTTTCCTGCTCTAATGTCACATCATTCGCAAACTGAATGATTTTCTCACCGGCGGGCGTTACCGTTAATCCTTTTTGGGATCTTAAAAAGATTTTTGTTCCCCACGCCTTTTCAATGGTTTGTAAGCGCTGAGATAAAGCCGGCTGAGATACAAAAAGCCGTTCTGCCGCCTTTCTCATATTTAATTCCTCAGCTAAAACTACGAGCATATGAAGCTCTTGAAGCTGCATGTCGTCCTCCTTTTTGTTATCAATAAGTTTTTCTTATCTCCCATTCTAATAAAATCTTAGTTTCTTATTCAAGCCCTATTCTCGTTTAAATTATGTATGCGCTTTCTTTTTTCACTCTGCCTATATAATAAAAATAGGCTGTACAGCCTACTTATTCAATGAGCGTATATGCTTATTCAATTCCTTTAAAACGACTCTTCTCGTAAAAATCCCTTCAAAAACCTGCTCGTCATTTTCAACACAGACAAATCCGTTATTAATGACCATGCCGAATCCCTTCATAATCGGATCATTGATATGCAGGCGCGGAATGTCAGTCAGCATGACTTCCTCAACAGTGATTTGGTCAAGCTTTTCAAACTCAATTCGCTCAAGCCCAAAAATACTGTTCATGATCATATTTGTCCCGATTAAGCCATGTAAACGATAGGAAGGATCCAGAACCGGGATGGCTGTGTATCCGGTTTTTGTCAATACTAATAATGCATGCTCAAGGTTATTTCCGACTTGCACGTGCGCTACTTTGTCCGCCTCAATCATAAATTGTCCGACTGTTGCCTCAAGAAGTTGATCTGATTGTAAGCTTATCATGTTTTCGACCCCTTTTCATTTTCATCATCAATACATTCCCTATATTGCAATAATATAAACTTTATCAGTATTTGTCGAAAAGTTTCCTTTCAATAAAAAAGATACTCTTTGTGGAGTATCAATTATAGGGTGTCCCATTAATTTTCAAATCGAAATCGGTCGTATAGCGTTACAAGTTTTTTGTAGGTGGTTCCGTCAACGTTTTTGGTCCCTGTCTCTATATCGTTGATCTCACTGCTTAATAGCTCGATGGCATACTCATGGTTGATCAGGATATTCAGCAGAAGTTTTTGTTCTTCTTCTGTAAATCGTTCACCGATAAGACTCATTCGCAATCAGGCCCCCTGTTTTATACTGAATACCTCTGAAAGCAAGACAACTTACTTTCAGCTCTACCGCTAGAATAAGTAATCAGATAACAAACGTCAACCGCATAATTCGACATTTACCTTGGCTTTTCCAGCCAAATTATTTTGTGAAACGATTTGCATAGCTGAAGGCAGTGTATGAATCCGGCTTTATTTTGGCCTCAATCCCCATGGAGGTAATACGTCCAGTCATTTCTTGGATCAGATCTTTTGTAAGCCCTTTTTTCCCAATATCCAAGTGAACTTCAAAGGTAAGATCCGCCCCCTCACCGGTAAAGGGCAGGAGCAGATCGGTAATATCCATTAAGTGTCCATCAAGAATATGAGCGGCCGTTTCTTGGCTGTACGCCGTTTCTAACGAAATCTTCTCCCGAAGGCTATGTATGGGTCTGTCGACTGTATGATTTTTCAAGCAGCCCCAAGCTCCCTTGCCTGTACGATGCAAATGCAATGCGGTAATAAACTTTGTGTAATCGCGGTAAACCTGTGAATCGGTTCCGATCGATAACACATAAGAAGAACGGGGGTCCTTTTGAACAAAGGCTTTAAGCCGTTCCATCACATCTTGAAAGGTCATCTGTGCTTCTGAAAGATTATAAAACAGAAAAGAATCAGCCATCACGACACTCCTTTTCAAGGATTTACAACCATGAAACAAGTATGTTCCTTACCGTTTATTTCGATTACTTTTGCAAAGGCGGAAGCTTGTTCCCCCCTATTTCAGGAATCTTACTGAAGAAGTTCAAAGATTTCGATGGAAACCATGTCGATATTATCAAACGGATATGTGTTAGGTTTTTCACCTTTTTGGAAAACCGTCAGTTCAAACGTTTGATTTTTTTCGAAATATTTAACACTGCATATTTTCTCACCATTCACTTCGAAATAGCGTTGCATTGGCTCGTTAGCCGCTTCCGCTGTTTCTTGCAGACTTTGCAGCCGTGTGATGATACCCATTAATTGTGACATTCTAAAAAAAGACTCCTTTCAAAAAGCAACTTCAAATCAACAAGTATTTATTATAATACAAGTTCTATTGAGCATCATACCATAAAGTCGGACAGGATGGCATTTTCACTGCTGAATTTAAGCAAAGAAAAAAAGTGAAAAAAACTATTTTTCTTTAGTTTGAGGCTTTTTTTGAATGTCATGCACACAATTATAATTTTTTTCGAATCTTTGCAGCATTAAGAATGCCTTTTTGCAACTTTGTCAAAACCTTCTTTTGAATTTTCTGGTGAAGTCCCGCGTGGCCATAATCAATGGGAGTCATGCTGGATAGAGTAAACACGGACCTGAAATAAATAATCATTTCAGAACGAATTTTCCTCCTCACCCGTGCAGCAGTGTCAGGGGTGTTCGGCACTGAATGTTTCTCCCCGTGTTAAACGTTTACCACTAGTTAGGTTTATTGTTTCATTGGATTGTCCTATGCTTTGACAAATAAAAAACTTGGCGGGGGTAGCGCCAAGTTTTTTCGGATCTTGATCTGATAGAGGGGTTGGGGAACAGAGAGTAGCTTCTCTCTATAATTAAATGATAATGATTCTCAGTATCAATGTCAATCGTTTTTTGATATTTTTTTCAATTCATAAAAAAAACGGCCTCTCAGCCGTTAAATCAATCCATCCTGCTCATATAAATATGAATAAGGCAAGTCTATAAATAAATACACCTGATCCTCCATCGGATACGAAAACGTTCTAATCATTTCACCTGTTTCCAAATCACTATACAGATCACTGAAAAAACCTTTTCTGAGATTTCTCATTCTCATAATGTTCTCTAGAAAATAAGGGCGCCAGCTCCAGTTTTTCTCCGCATATTCCGGCTGATAAATCCATTCTCCATCTTGCTTAAACACATTTCCCGTCAGCTGATCGCCTTCTTCATCACACATGTAAATCCTGAAGCTGCAATCTGTCAGCTCTTCCGCCAGCTTTTTAATAAAGTCATCATCAGAAGACAGATTGTTTTTTCTCAAAGAAGTCACAGCCTGATGCACTCGTTTGTAAAACTGTTCGGAGTGCTCATAGACTGTTTCCAGTTTCTTTTTCTCATGTGTGATAAATTGGTGAAATTCAGTTTTAAGTCTATGTTTCAATACATCTCTCTCTAGAAACGTTTCAGATGGGGACACCAAGTAATAGCCCTGAAAATAGCGGCCTCCGTTTCTCCAGGCGTACTGAAGCTGGAAGTTCGCCTCAATGTCTTCATACAGCAGCGCCGCACCGATTTTTCTCGCTAATAAAGAGATGCTGTACAGCACATGCTCATATGACGGTGACGGCTGTGATACTTTCAGCGCCTGCAAATCGATTTTTAACAGATCTGGTGAGAGCAGCGCGATTCTGTCCAAGTTGCTGCTTTCTTTTCCGATGTTGTCAACTGCGATTTTAATTCCGTATGTACGATAGTATGCAAGCATATGGTAGAGCTGCTCAATATCCCCTTCAAAATTGTGCTCTGTAATTTCAAGCACAAAACGGTGGAGTTCGATTCCCTTCGCTTCATATTCTTTCAGAAGCTCCAGAAAGCTTTCACCATGATCCAGCATCAGCAGATTGGCATCCTGATTCATAAAAATCAGCAGATCAGAATCGGCCTCTAAAAAGCGGTCAAGAGCCTGGCGAATAATCCTGTTATCAACCTCTAATTTATATTCTTCGGGTATCCCTGCATCTAAAAAGAAGGGCCCGAGACTTTGGATTTCTGAATCTGCCAAAATTCGTCCAAGCACCTCATATCCGACGACCTTCTGTTCCTCGGCACTAAAAATCGCCTGGTAATATGGAAGGACATCATCAATGTTCGTTAAAATATCAAGTGGATCCAACATGTTATCACCTGCTTCTCTATCTTTGTCTGATTATACCACATTGAATCCAAAGATTAATATTCTTTAAAACGGATAAGGATTCAGCCATTGTCCCCCGTCCATTGTGATACAATCCCCGTTTATATAGGATGCTTCATCAGAAAGCAAAAACGCTGCCAAAGCGGCGATTTCCTCCGGTGTGCCCAATCGGCCGAGCGGCACACTGTTCATCGTGCGGGCCATCGCTTTTTCCGATTCAAAGAGCTTCTCCGCACCGCCTGTTCGTTCAATCGGTCCGGGGGCTATAGCGTTTGTGCGAATGCCGTATTTGCTCCCCCATTCAACGGCCAGCGTTCTTGTCAATGACAATACCCCCGCTTTGGCTGCAGCGGAATGAACGACCCCCGCTCCCGCTCCCCAAGCGTAAGTGGCTGCCATATTTAAAATGACACCCTGCTGCTTCTGGTCAATCCAATGCCTTGCCGCTGCCTGGCTGCAAAAAAATGTGCCGTTTAAAACAATCTCAATAACGGCTTTCCATCCATTGGGCGTCAGCTTTTCTGCCGGACAAATAAAGTTTCCGGCTGCGTTGTTAATCAGCGCGTCAAGCCGGCCAAAGGCTTTTATCGCTTCTTTAATCATGTCTGAAGCGGCGGAATCGGAACGGACATCCATTTGAAAACAAGCGACCTGTCCCTCAAAGGTCTGAATTTCTTTTTTTGTTTCCTCAAGTGCCTCATGGTTCCTCCCTGTCACCATAACGTGCCACCCTAATTCAGCCTGTTTTTTTGCCATCGCTTTTCCCATGCCGCTTGACCCGCCGGTAATAATTACCGCCTTTTTTTCCATGTTTATCCCTCCAATTGTGAATGAGTATTCATTCAATAATATTCTATCATTATATCCCTGCCTCTGTCAGCACATGCTCATATGAGATTTTTATCAGATACAGATGATATAATAGAAAAACTCTATTAAAGGTTGGTTTGAAATGAAAAAGATGTCCAGAAGACAATTTCTAAAAGGAATGTTCGGCGCTCTTGCTGCCGGGGCTTTAACGGCCGGCGGGGGATATGGCTATGCCAGGTATCTCGAGCCGCATATGATCGAGACAACCGAACACACAATAAAAAGCTCTCTCATTCCGCACGGATTTGACGGTTTTAAAATCGTGCAGTTCAGTGATACACACTTGAGTGATTACTTTACTCTCGAAGATTTAAAAACTGTCATTTTTACAATTAATGAATCTAAACCTGATCTCATTGTTTTTACAGGTGATATCATCGATAATCCTGATACGTACCAGCACCACCAGGCAGTCATTCCATTATTGAGAAAGCTTAATGCTCCCTTCGGCAAGCTTTGTATTTACGGCAATCATGATCACGGAGGCTATGGAACTGCCGTTTACAAAAGCCTGATGACGGCCGGCGGTTTCACGGTATATCGCAATGGCTATCAAACATTGTCACTGGCAGATGGCAGCAAAATCGAAATTGCTTCGCTTGATGACTTAATGCTGGGAAACCCAGATTATGAAGGCACCCTTTCAAGGCTGAGCGACAGACTTTTTTCCATTCTTCTCGTCCATGAACCTGATGCGGCCTTGAAAACAACAGACTATCCCGTGAACCTTCAGCTTTCCGGCCATACACACGGCGGTCAGATTCAGCTGCCTTTTTACGGACCGATTATTACGCCTCCATATGGAAAAGTCTACACAGAGGGAATGTATCAAACGGGCAGCACTCATATTTACGTAAACCGAGGCCTCGGGATGACCAGGCTGCCTTTGCGGTTTCTGGCCAAGCCTGAAATCACTGTCTTCACCTTAAAAAGCACAAATTAATGTAGCAGGATGGGCTCCTCATCAATACTTATAAGTAAAAAAGGAGATGAGGAAACTGCTTACGTACCAGGTGAAACAAGGTGATACACTGAACAGCATCGCGGCTGATTTCAGAATCAGCACGGCTGCATTACTCCAGGCTAATCCGTCACTGCAGGCAGGGCTCACAGCGGGACAGTCCATAGTCATCCCCGGGCTGCCGGACCCTTATACAATTCCGTATCATATCGCAGTCTCAATCGGAGCGAAGACCCTTACGCTGTTCCTAAATAATCGGGTAATGAAAACCTATCCCATCGCCGTTGGTAAAATACTAACGCAAACGCCTACTGGCGAGTTTTACATTATTAACCGCCAGCGCAATCCCGGCGGCCCATTTGGCGCTTATTGGATGAGCCTTTCAAAGCAGCACTACGGAATACACGGGACGAATAATCCCGCTTCGATTGGTAAGGCTGTTTCTAAAGGCTGCATTCGCATGCATAACAAAGACGTGATTGAACTTGCATCAATTGTGCCAAACGGAACAAGAGTCACGATTAACCGGTAATGTTTTCTTATTTGTTTCAAAAACAGGCGGTTTATAATATGATAAAGTGGGACCTTTAGGGTAAGGAGCGTTTTTATGGATATATTTAAAAATCGTAATTTTGTTCGTCTATTTTTCGCAGCACTCGCTTCTCAAATGGGCACGACAGTAGGCAACATGGCCTTTGCTTTTTTTTTGCTGGACCGATTCAGCAGCCAGCCTTCATATACGACCTTGGCGGAGCTAATGTATTCTCTTCCGACCATATTTGTATTTCTGATCGTGGGAGTCGTCGCGGACCGGTTTGACAGAAAAAAGGTGGCAGAAAATTGTGATTGGATCAGAGCAGGCCTGACTGTCGTGCTTTTTTTCACTTTATTTACCGGCAATATTCCTCTTGTTTTTTGTATCTTATTTATCAGAAGCGCTGTAACAAAGTTTTTCTTTCCGGCAGAAAACAGTTTGGTACAAGCCATTCTGCCGAAGGAGCATTATGCGAAAGCGGCAGGGCTTAATCAGATGCTTTTTAGCATTTTTATGGTGTTTGGAGTCGGTATAGGCGCGTTTATGTACAACACCATCGGTATTGAAGGCGCCATTATTCTTGATTTTGTCAGCTTTATCATTTCCGGGCTGCTGATCCGCAGCTGCCGGATTCCAAAAGAAGCCCGACAGCCAAACGGTGCATTCAGCTGGAGAAAGACTTCTGTTAAGGATTCAATAAATGACTTTAGAGAAGGCATCCTCTATATTTTAAAAAACAAATTGCTGGCATCTCTTATTTTTGGCTTCTTCATTTTTGGATTTGTCAATGGAGGATTCGCCGTATTGCCGATGTTTACAATGAAATATGGATTGGCGCCTGACCGTTATGAGTGGCATACGTCTGTATTTACGATCGCACTCGGGTTTGGGCTGCTGGCAGGGAGCGTAATCGGCACGATCATCTCTAAAAAAGTGAAGCCGCACTTTTTAATGTCGATACCGATTTTCATTGCAGGTTTGCTGATCTTCGTACTCGGCTACACCAATATTTTATGGGTGTATTACGCGGCAGCTTTTGCACTGGGAATGTGCATCGGGCCGATCAACATTGCAATTGGAGGGTGGATGCCAAAAATTGTTCATCCAAAACTGATGGGACGTGTAAGCGGCATGCAGGACCCTTTTATGATGTTTGCACAGTCTTTGACACTTGGCTTAGTCGCGCTGTTATTCCCTAAGTTTGTTTCAAACATTGATTATCTTTATTACGGCATGGGTGTTATTATCCTGCTCGTTTTTATTTTTTATTTTATTGCACTGCCAAAATACAGTGCTCAGGCTGTGGAAGTGAATGTTCAGGAAGCATTTCAAGAACAGCCGAAAAAGAAGGCAAGATCTGTATAATGCAGGTTAAAAATGCGCTTTTTTTCTTAGAAAAAAGCGCATTTTTACATTCAATATTTGCATTTCAACTTTAAAAAAGTATAATCTAAACATATAGAAATTGATAAGAGCAAAGGAGAGAAATAATGGACGACCATGCATATACGAAAGATCTGCAGCCAACCGTAGAAAATCTTTCAAAAGCAGTTTACACTGTGAACCGCCATGCAAAAACCGCCCCCAACCCTAAATACCTATATCTGCTGAAAAAACGGGCTTTGCAAAAGCTTGTCAAAGAAGGTAAAGGAAAGAAAATAGGGCTTCATTTTTCAAAAAATCCAAGGTTCAGCCAACAGCAATCGGACGTGCTTATCTCAATCGGAGACTACTATTTTCACATGCCTCCAACTAAAGAAGACTTCGAACATCTTCCGCATTTAGGTACACTTAATCAATCGTACCGAAATCCTAAAGCTCAAATGTCTTTAACAAAAGCGAAACACCTATTGCAAGAATATGTCGGCATGAAAGAAAAACCGCTAGTGCCAAATCGCCAGCAGCCAGCTTACCATAAACCGGTCTTTAAAAAACTTGGCGAGAGTTACTTTTAAAATAAAAACAGCCGTGCCTCTTTCTGGCAACGGCTGTTTTTATTTATTCAATAACATACGTATCCACTTTTTTAATCAAATCACTGATCTCAGGCTTGCTGATTTGCTCATCTGCGCCTACAACTTCGCCGCGGTGACGCAGATCATCCGTAATTAACGATGAGAAAATCATAACCGGCACATCTGAGCTTTTCGGATTTTCCTTCAGCAGCTTTGTGAGCCTGTGTCCGTCCATTTTTGGCATTTCAATATCAGTGATGATCATATCAATCTGTTCTGATAAATCAGTTTCGTTTTCAGCAAGGTTCATAATGTATTCATATGCCTCTTTTCCATTTTCAAACGAAGCGATATTGTTGTACCCTGCTTCTTTTAATTCATCCTGCAAGAGGCGCATCAAAAGCGGTGAGTCCTCTACAATGATAAGCTTTTTATCAGTTCTTCTTTCATCGAAACCCTCGGTATGCATATTATACGTGTCCACACCTGAATCTGATTCAATGTCATAAATAATTTTTTCATAGTCAGGCAAAAAGATCATCAGGTCTTCGAGCTTAATAATCCCGGTAAGGTGCCGCTCCATTCCTTGATTTAACGATGTCGGCTTTTCAATCGCTTCCCAGGATACTCTGTGAATTTGAGAAACAGAGCCGACATGAAAAACAATTTTCCGTTTATTAAATTCAGTCACGATATATTTCTCATCTTTTGATCCTTCAGGCTCTACTCCAAAAAATGAGAAGAGACTGATCACAGGGAGGATTTCTCCTCTGAGTTTAATCATTCCTTCTACATGCTGATGGGAGTGAGGCACTGATGTCACCTCGACAGGCTGAATAATTTCTCTTACCTTCATAACGTTAATTCCGAAAGCATTTTCACCCACGCCAAACTTCACAATTTCTAATTCATTTGTACCAGAATCCAATAAAATTTCGTATTGTTGTAACGACAATTCAATCCCTCGCTATTCGCATTCAGTATTGTACTGTATATATCGGCGTAATTTGTAAAAAGTGAATGGCAGCTCTTCAAAATCGAATTCCGAAGGCAACAAGCCGCGTTCCTCAAAAAAGAAACTTTTTTCCTAATAACCATTGACTTTCCAACTAACAGTGATAAAATAGTCAAGGATTTTTCCAAAGAAGGGTGTAAATAATGGGTACCTTAGTAATATTTAAAGAAAACGAAATGACTGTTTTAGAGGATATCAGTGAAGAAACTTACCTGAATATGAAGAAAGAATCAGCTGACCTTCAAGAAGAGCATCCTCCGTATCTGATTTGGCACGAAGACCTTCATTTTGATTATGGCTATTAATGAAATTGGCACATATAAACAATAATAGAACATGATACAATAAAGACAATCAAATCGCTGGTTGTCTTCTTTTTTTCTGAAAAGAAAGGTATGTTTAGAAAAAAGGCGCATACAATCGAAATATATCAGTTAAAAAGGTGACAAATGATCAGCTAGTGGTAAAATAGGATAAACTCATTATATTTGTTAAGGTGATGAATTATGGAACATTTGCTGAATCCGAAAGCAAGAGAGATCGAAATTTCAGGAATACGCAAATTCTCGAATCTTGTAGCCCAACACGAAGACGTCATTTCACTTACAATCGGCCAGCCTGATTTTTTCACACCGCATCATGTGAAAGCTGCCGCAAAAAAAGCCATTGATGAAAATGTGACGTCATATACTCCGAATGCCGGCTACCTGGAGCTGAGACAAGCTGTGCAGCTTTATATGAAGAAAAAAGCGGATTTCAACTATGATGCTGAATCTGAAATTATCATCACAACAGGCGCAAGCCAAGCCATTGATGCTGCATTCCGGACGATTTTATCTCCCGGTGATGAAGTCATTATGCCAGGGCCTATTTATCCGGGCTATGAACCTATTATCAATTTGTGCGGGGCCAAGCCTGTCATTGTTGATACTACGTCACACGGCTTTAAGCTTACCGCCCGGCTGATTGAAGATGCTCTGACACCAAACACCAAGTGTGTCGTGCTTCCTTATCCGTCAAATCCTACCGGCGTGACTTTATCTGAAGAAGAACTGAAAAGCATCGCAGCCCTTTTAAAAGGCAGAAATGTCTTCGTATTGTCTGATGAAATATACAGTGAATTAACATATGACAGACCGCATTACTCCATCGCAACCTATTTGCGGGATCAAACAATTGTCATTAACGGCTTGTCAAAATCACACAGCATGACCGGTTGGAGAATTGGATTTTTATTCGCACCGAAAGACATTGCAAAGCACATTTTAAAGGTTCATCAATACAATGTGTCGTGCGCCTCATCCATTTCTCAAAAAGCCGCGCTTGAAGCTGTCAAAAACGGCTTTGACGACGCATTGATTATGAGAGAACAATACAAAAAACGTCTGGACTATGTTTATGACCGTCTTGTTTCCATGGGACTTGACGTAGTTAAACCGTCCGGTGCGTTTTATATCTTCCCTTCTATTAAATCATTTGGAATGACTTCATTTGATTTTAGTATGGCTCTTTTGGAAGACGCTGGTGTGGCACTCGTGCCGGGCAGCTCGTTCTCAACATATGGTGAAGGATATGTAAGATTGTCTTTTGCGTACTCGCTGGACACACTGAGAGAAGGCCTGGACCGTTTAGAATTATTTGTATTAAAAAAACGTGAAGCAATGCAGACGATAAACAACGGCGTTTAAGCCGTTGTTTTATTTTTTTGGAAATGAAATTTTAAACGCTGTGCCTTTTTCAGGATGGCTGTCCACATGTATAACTCCCTGATGGTTTTCAATGATATTAAATGTCACCATTAATCCAAGCCCCGTACCTTTTTCTTTTGTTGTTAAAAATGGCTCTCCAATCCGGTTTAGTACCTTTTCAGGTATACCTTCCCCTTCGTCTTTGACAGTAACATGAACAGAATGCTCATCTTCGGTTATGATAATGTCTACTGTTCCCCCATCAGGCATTGATTCAACTGCATTTTTGATTAAATTAATGAATACCTGCTTTAATTGGTTTTGATCCCCGTTTATATAAATGCTGTCTTTTTCATAACTTGTTCTGATAAAAATGCCATTTAAATTCGCCTGCGTTTCTAACAGGGCTGAAACCTCACCAATTAATTTTTTCAAGTTCAAATATTCTTTGACAGCATTTTGCTGAGGTTTCGCCAACATGAGCAGTTCACTGAGTATTAATTCGATACGGCTGAGTTCAGAAAACACAATATCAAAGTAATGTTCGTTGCCTTCCATTGTCGGTTTCATCAGCTGTAAAAATCCTTTGATCGCTGTAAGAGGGTTGCGGATCTCATGGGCGATTCCCGCCGCGAGCTGCCCTGCGATTGATAATTTTTCCGATTTCAGCATCAATTCTTCTGTTTGTTTTCTCTCTGAAATGTCCCGAAGAATGACCTGGACGGCCGCTTCACCAAAAAAGGTCGTCGGAATGCAGACCATCTCCGTATAGATGACCCTGTTCTGAAAGGTGAACCAGGATTGCTTGACAATTTCAGATTCTGTTTTTTGCTCGGCGATGTTTTGGATTCTCTCTTTTACATCCTCGTGATCGCAAGGATGCAGCTGATCGTATATGTTTTTGCCAATTAAGTCCTCATAAGTAGCCGCTTCAAACAGGGAAATTCCCGATTCATTCATAAACACCCATTTTCCATTGTGAATCACCGCAATGGTATCAATGGAATTTTGAATCAGCAGCTGATATCGTTCACGGCTTTTTTGCAGGATGGTTTGGAATTTTTTCCTTGAAGAGATATCGATCAGCAGCAGCAGCTCAGCCTGCTGGTTTTTGTAGACGGTCGGGGATGCTTTCACTTCTAAATGAACAGGTGTGCCATCAAGCCTTTTCCACGTCTGTTCAATCATTCCGACTTCCATTCCTTTTTGCATTCGTATAATCCTGTTTTTCACGATATCATGATATTCTTCTTCAATAAATTCATAGGACCATTTACCAATAATAGCATCCTTGCTTTTGGCTCCCAGCATTGAAAGCATCGCGCTGTTTACATAGACGATCTTGCCTTTGACACTGATGCATAGCGGACTCGGGAGATTTTCAACCAACCGTTCATAATCATCCGTTATATATGTAGTCGATTCCGGGCTTGCAGGTTCGATTTCATGTTTTTCGCAGTTTAGGGATTGATGGCCTGTTTCTTCTTCAAGAACCTTCATTTTCAAAATGATTTCCCGTTCTGTCCGCTCAGCTCTTGTCGTAACAATTTCTACCGCAGCCTCCACCCACACAATCGTATGATCTTTTTTAATAAAACGAAAGGTGCACGGCATCAGATGATGTTCATTATAAAAATAGCTTTCAACTAAAAATTGGTCTTCCTCATGCAGAAACGTTTTGAGGAATGATCCGATCATCTCTCCTTGGAGATAGCCCAAATGCAGTTTGGAGTTGGCAGATATATAAATGATGCGTCCATTAGAGGCCAAGACTGCATGAATATCGGTTTTTGTTTGAAGTGGTTTAACATGCTGCGTATCCTGTTCCACAGAATCCCTCCTTTGCATGATCATCGTGTTTCGACATATACAGATTGACTTTTACCTAGTATGATTCGCTAGAAAATGAGTATTCTCCTTCTATTCTTATGGTGAACGTCAATTTTTGAATAAAAGAAAGGGCACACAATCTTTTAGTTGTGCACCCTGTTTTTTATTTTTTACTGTGTTTTTTTTCGAGCTCTGCGTAGGCATGGATAGCTCTTTTGGCAATGAGTTTGTTGATCGGGTCGTGGTCGTTCGCAACAGAAGGGACAACAACACTGAATGCTACTTTTGGATTTTTTGATGGATAATAGCCGACAAATGTTAGATTGTACGTGCTTTTTCCCCACCAATTACGATTTGTTCCGTAATAAAATGTTTGAGCAGTTCCTGTTTTTCCGGAAACATCCTCTGCAAACGTATTTCTAGCTGTTCCCGAAGTGGTAACTAGCTTCATTCCAGTCTTCACCTGCTGAATGTCACTTTCTGAGTTGTTAATTTTGTTGAGAATGTTTGGCTTTCTTTGTTCAATGGTCTTCCCAAGGCCTTCTTTTTTGCTGGGCTCATGAACACTTGTAACAATTCTTGGCTGAATGCGGTACCCCCCATTGGCAATTGATGAGATGTACTGTGCCATTTGAAGCGGTGTATATGTATCGTATTGTCCAATGGCCAAGTCTAAAATTAACCCCCCTACCGCATCAGGTGTAGTTTGCATTCCGGCTGATTCCTGCGGAAGATCAATACCTGTCTTTACTCCCAGGCCAAATTGGCTGTAGTAATTTCTCATTTTGTTTAAATCCTTCTGGTCAGCAGGAAGAGGTCCATACGGCTTGTATGTGACACCGGCAATGTGCATGGCAACATTAAACATATATACGTTTGAACTTTTTTGCAGAGCGGTTAATTCATTGATGGTTCCCATGTTCATGTAGGATTTCTTCGGTTTGTTACCGTATCCTGCTAAATAAAGAGGTGTATCAACAAAATATTTATAATGCGGGATCCCGTCCTGATAGCCGGCTAGCACGGTGGCCCCCTTTACTGCTGATCCCATTTCATATTGGGTGGTAAATGCCCCTATAGCATAATCTTCAATTTTGTTGGTTTTTAAATCTATCTTTTTCCCTGCCATCGATAAAATATCGCCGTTATTCGGGTCCATCATCACGACAAAGGCTCTGTCAAGCATGTAATTTCCGCGTGCACGGCTGTTTCTTACTTCTTCTTCAATGATCTTTTCTACCTTTGCCTGAAGCTCCATGTCAAAAGAAAGCTGAAGATCGTATCCCCTGCTGCCTTTATCAATGGTTTTTTGGCTGACGACATTTCCTTTATTATCTTCTACGTATTCCACTTTTTCTTTATGCGAATTTAAATATTCTTCATATTGATACTCTAAATAACTTTTTCCCACCCTGTCATTATTCGCATAGCCTCTTGTTAAGTAGAAATCTTTCCGGTCGCTCAGCAGGCCCTGATCAGGTGTCGTGACGCCCCCGAAAACAGAATAAAGGGTTTTGTCATAAGGATATTTTCGTGTCCAATCGTTTACGATATCGATTCCCGGAAGTTCTTCTAAATGCTCAGAAACAATGGAAATTTCATCATATGTTAAGTCATTTTTTGGTCTTTGCGAGGAGTTTTTCTTCTCATCAAGCAGCGCTCCGTTTTTTCCATTGCTATTGCTCTTATTTGGATTCATTGCCTTTACGATTTGAGGTTCGTAAGCATTTCCGCTTGAAAACCTTGTATATATCGCAGCAGTTTCCATTTCTTCGTCATCTTGCTGAATAGCCTTTAATTCTTGATCTGGAACACGCTCTATTTGAAGCTTGTAAGCCTGGTCTCCTTTCAGATTGCTTTCTGATTCCTTAAGCAGAGCGGCGGCTTTTTTCGGATGAGCTGCGATCCAGTAATCACGAAGATCCCTTTCCTTCAAAAATTCGGTATCAATATGAATGAAAGAAGCAAGCCGCTTCGCTGTTTTGATTTTATCTTCTGTTTTTGTGCTAGATGTTGATACATACACAATTTCTGGAACGCTCTGGTTGTCGACAGCAACTTTCTGGTTTCTGTCGTACATCTTCCCGCGAGGCGCAGGATAGTAAGCTGTTTTTGCATTTGATTTCTCAGCGTCTTCTTCATGCTGTTCGCCTTCAACAATTTGAACAACCCCGAGCTTAAAAATTAATGCAGTGAATAGAACAAAGACAGCTAGGAAAAAAAGATTCATTCTGATTGCTCTGTTTCCTTTGCTCTTTTTCTTTGGTTCACGTCCTATTTCAGTCACTTCTGGTTACCCCTCTCAAATCATTCAATATATTTACATATACTGAGATTAATTGTAACACCTTTGTAATAGTTGTTACAGCGAAAAGGAGTAAAAAAAGCTGTCAATATAAAAACACATTAAAATATAACTAACGGTTCAAAAAAAAGGAAGCTATGTAACGGTACGATAAAATCATATATACCGATGATTCCCTTATTCTTAGTGATTCAACGGATTTACTTTACGAAAATGACAATCTCTATTTGTCAAAGGAAAGTGCTGGAATCTTTATGACAAAAAAGCTATGTTATGATTTTTCTGTAGAAACAAACAACTCTAGGAGGTTACGAACTAATGAAGAAAGCATTTATTTTATCTGCTGCCGCTGCGGTTGGATTATTCACATTCGGGGGCGTACAGCAAGCATCAGCGAAAGAACTCTCCTGCCAGCCTGTGGTTACAGTAAAAACGGGGAACACAGTACAAAACATGTCACTTAACGATGCAGTGAAAAAACTGCATATTAACACAAATGTCAAAACGTTAAACGCTGCAAACGAAAAAGAGATTAAACAGCTTCTTCAAAAACATGCGAAGCAATCTAACGTGAAAGTTCAGGATGTTCAAAAGACAGAAACGGCAAAACCTGCACAAAAGACTACTGAAAAAGCAGCTGCTGATCAAAACACTGCTTCTAAAGCACCCGCAACTGCTGAAAAAACAAACACAACAACATCTGCACCTTCATCTGTAAGTGCATATGAGAAAAAAGTTGTTGAGCTTACAAATGCAGAAAGACAAAAACAAGGCTTAAAACCGCTTCAAATTGATGAAACGTTAAGCAAATCCGCACGCGCAAAATCTCAGGATATGAAAGACAAAAACTACTTTGATCACCAAAGCCCAACTTACGGCTCACCGTTTGATATGATGAAATCTTTCGGAATCAGCTACAAAACAGCAGGTGAAAACATTGCTAAGGGCCAAAAGACACCTGAAGAAGTAGTAAAAGCTTGGATGAACAGTGAAGGACACAGAAAAAACATTCTAAACCCTAACTTTACTCACATCGGTGTTGGCTACGTTGAGTCTGGAAGCATCTGGACACAACAATTCATCGGAAAATAATAAAAAAAGATTGCCTGTTTCGTACAGGCAATCTTTTTTTATTTCACCCAGAGCTTATAGATACTCTGTGTACCGCTGTTTTCTTCACCTTGTGCAGCGAGCTTGTCATATAAGGATTTTGCGAGCGACAAGCCTGGCATTTCTTCCCCCATTAATTCTGCTTCCTCTAGTGCAATTCCCATATCCTTAATAAAATGCTTCACATAAAATCCCGGTTCAAAGTTGCCTTGCAGCATACGGGGAGCAAGATTTGACAATGACCAGCTTCCGGCTGCGCCCGTTGTGATGCTTTTCAGAACATTTTCCGGCTCTAGGCCTGATTTTTGGGCATAAGCCATCGCTTCAGCAACACCGATCATACCGGCTGCAATTGCAATCTGATTGCACATCTTGGTATGCTGTCCGCTTCCAGCCGGTCCTTGATACTGAATGTTCTCTCCCATTAAAGAGAAAATCGGCATGCAGGCTTCAAAAGCTTCTTTTTCTCCACCGACCATAATCGCGAGTGTTCCGTTTTGTGCACCGACGTCTCCACCGGAAACAGGAGCGTCTAAAGCGAACAATGCTTTTTCTTTGGACGCTTCAGCAATCTTCTTCGCAAGCGAAGGCTTAGATGTCGTCATATCAATAAGATATGCGCCTTCTTTTGCGTTTTCAATAATTCCATTGCTTCCGAAATACACTTCTTCAACATCACTGGGATAGCCGACCATTGTGATGATAACATCCGCTTCGTTCGAAAGATCTTTGACCGTATCTTTCCAGATCGCGCCTTTTTGAAGTATGCTTTCTGCTTTTTCTTTTGTCCGGGTGTACACCAAAACAGGGTGGCCGTCATTCAGAATATGTGATGCCATGCTATTTCCCATCACTCCAAGACCGATAAAACCAATTGTTTTTTTCAAGGTCATTCCTCCCAGATGTTTCGTTTTGATTTTAGTTAAAATTTATCATTTTTCCTTCATTTTTTAGACTACCATATCTATTCATCTTATAAAATAAAAAATCCCCAAAACAAATGATGTTTGGGGATGTAATTGGATTACAATGTGAATTTTGCAATTGTGTTCATAAGCTCTTGGCTTGCATGTTTTAGTGTTTCCGTTGAGTGTTTGACTTTATCAAGGGTGACTAGCTGTTCATCGGTTGATGCGTTCACTTCCTCTGCTGCGGCAGCTGATTCCTGTGATATGGCTGAAATGCTTTGAATAGCTTCAGAAATCGCAAGCTGTTCTTCACTCATTCTTTGAATTTCCGCGTAAATGTGATCAATACCTTGTACCAGTGACTGCATTTCTGCAGTTATCGTATTTAATACCTCTCCAGTTTCGTGAATTGCACTGTTTTGTTCATCATTCATTCTGCTTGCCTCAACCATCGCGTGAGAGGCCTCTTTTGTCTCAAGCTGGATAAGCTTCACAGTCTCGCTGATATGCTTTGTAGAAAGGGCTGATTGCTCAGCTAACTTCCGCACTTCATCGGCTACGACGGCAAAACCGCGCCCGCTTTCTCCGGCTCTGGCTGCCTCAATACTGGCATTTAAGGCAAGCAAGTTGGTTTGATCAGATATGTTTGAAATCGCTGTAACGACTTCTTCAATATTCTTAGTTTGATTTTCCAAATCCAGCAGCATCGTTTCAACCTTTTTCGTTTCCATATTGGCTTCGTTTGATTTCATCAGCAGCTGGCCGAGCGCGTCAAGTCCTTTATAGCTTGCATCCTCGGACGATTTTGAGCGTTCTTTAATTCCGCCTGCCTCCTCAGCGATTTGCCTGATTTTCGTTGACAGGCTTTCCGATTTTTCATTAATGGTTTCAACTTCAGAAGCCTGTTCCGATGCCCCTGCGGCTACTTCTTCAATCGCTTTTGCAATTTGTCCGCTTGTTTCATTTGTTTCGGCAGAGACAGCCGTTAATTGTTCAGAGGTGTCAGATACTTTCCCTGAAGAGAGTCTCACTTGCTCAACCATCTCCTTCATATTTTCAACCATCAGATTGAAGTCTCTTGTTAAAATACCGACTTCATCCTTGGATTTTGATTCCGCGCGCACTGTTAAATCGCCTGCGGAAACAGCTTTCGTTTTTGCGATCAGCTGCTGTATCGGACCGGTTATCGTTTTGGCCAGGAGGTAGCTGAGAATAATTGTTATGATAAGCGCAATCAATGATATCCAAAGATTTGCCCGATTCATTTTATCTGAAATCCACATTAATTGATCGGTATCAAATTGCGTTCCGACCTTCCAGCCCGTTTCGCCAATCGTTTGGTACACAACCATTTTCCCATTCACATCTTGTATCCCTTGTTTCTCGGATGCGATGGTTTGCAGTGTTTGATCCTTTGATATATTTTTTCCTTGATTTGACGGATGGGCTAAAAGATTGCCGCTCTCATCAGCTAAAAAGGCAAATCCATTGTAAGGCACCTTTTGTTTATTGACCATACTCTGGATAGCAGAGAGTTTCAAGTCATAGCTGGCAACCCCTATCACTTTTTGCCCGTCTAAGATTGCTTTCGATGCAGTAACAATCATATCTCCAGTCACGACATCTTTATAAGGTTCCGTCCAAACAACTTGATCCGGGGTTTCAGCTGCAAGCTTATACCACGGTCTTGATGTTGGATCATAATCCTCAGCGAAATCCGCTTTTGGATATGTAAACATTTCTTTTTTTGCGGTGCCTATGTAAGCCATCGCAACATAATCATCGTTATCTTTGATTTGCTTAATGTCATCGTGAAACAGCCGAGCAGCTTCTTTACTTGGTTTCGTTACAAATGTATGCGTTAATTCCCCATTAGCCAATCTTGATAACGAAATGGCATAACTCTTTAATTGCAATTCAATATTTTGTTCAAGTGACTGCGTCACGTTTTGAGTTGTATTTTTCCCATCCTCTGTAATCATCGGTTTTAGCGTCAAATAAGAAGACAGCATTAAAAGAACAACTGTGACGATTAACATAATCGAAACAAAAACAGCAATCTTCATGTGAAGTTTTTTAAACAAACCAATCCCCTCCTAATTTCTATATCGGCCCTTTTGTTTGAAAAATGAATAATCAAAAAATAAATTATAAGAAAATCGGAATATATTTACTAAAAATTTAATCTTCTTTATAATGAAACAACATAAGGAGAGTGATGATCATACTAAAACAAATGTATGTGCACAACGGCAGAAAATTTGAGGCTCTGACCATCAGAAACTACACTGAGACTGACATCGAGAGGCTGATTTCTCTTCAAAAAGAATGTTTCCCTCCTCCGTTTCCCCAGGAATTGCTGTGGTCAGAGGACCAGCTTGACAGCCATATCAAAACCTTTCCGGAAGGCGCATTATGCGCGTTTATCAATGGCAGAATTGTCGGTTCCATGACTGCTCTTATTGTA
Organism: Bacillus sp. FSL L8-0358; assembly: GCF_038593095.1. Lineage (NCBI taxonomy): Bacteria > Bacillati > Bacillota > Bacilli > Caryophanales > Bacillaceae > Bacillus > Bacillus sp. FSL L8-0358. The sequence continues at coordinate 1,457,646 of NZ_CP151962.1, read as the reverse complement.
CAATTTGAGCCTGAATCTCCTGATCATACATGGGCACAAGCAACAGACAACGGATCGATTAAAAACCATGAACCTCAAGGAAATACTTTATATGTAGTGGATATTTCTGTTTCTCCTCATTATCGAAAGCTTGGAATCGGAAAATGGCTGATGAATACGATGTATGAGCTGACTGTTGATAAGAGACTGGAGCGCCTTCTCGGCGGCGGCCGCATTCCTTTATATCATAAATACGCACACGAGATCAGCGCTGTTCAGTACGTTGAAGATGTGATGGAAGGCAGGAAAAACGACCCTGTGCTGTCCTTTCTCCTCCGTTGCGGGCGTTCACCTATTCGTGTAGTCAGCAATTATATAGAGGATAAAGAATCATTGAATTACGGCGTTTTGATGGAATGGAAAAATCCTTTTTATAAAAAGAGAGCTGTTGATCACAACAGCCCGTTTAAGTGAAATATTCAATTTTCGCGTTAGGAAAAAAGGTATCAATATAGGATTCAAGTGCTTCTCGAAGTGCATGCTCTTCATCTTTCTGATAAATATATTTTCCGATCCCGTAACGGCCCCATTTATAACGGCGCTTTTCTTCATCTAATTCGAGCTTCGTCTTCGGATAATTTTTCTCTATCACTCGTTTGGCCGGTTTTGTAAAACGGTGTTGAATTAATTCAAACGTTATGTCATGTCTAACGTCCTGCGGCAAAGCAGCATCAAGCTTTTCAAACAGATGTCTGTATCCTTCTTCCCAGCCTTCATGAATATAAATCGGAGCAACAATAAAGCCTAGCGGGTAGCCTGCTTTTGCAACTTTTACTGCCGCTTCTATCCGCTTATCAAGAGGTGAAGTTCCCGGCTCAAAGTTTTTAATCACATAGTCGGCATTAATACTGAATCTGAATCTCGTTTTCCCGTTATGCTTTGCGTCTAATAGGTGATCGACATGATGAAATTTCGTTACAAATCGGAGCTTTCCGAGATCACTTTGGCCAAAATGTTCAATGGCGCGCTTCAGCGTGTGTGTCAGATGATCAATTCCTACAATGTCTGACGTACATGATGCTTCGAACCTTGTGAACTCTGGTGCGCGCTCCTTCATATACTTATCTGCCTGATCCAAAATCTCTTCGACGTTTACATAAGTTCTGATATACGGCTTTGATCCCATGGTTGTTTGCAGGTAGCAGTAATGACAATGCCCCATGCAGCCTGTTGCAAACGGAATGGCATATTCGGCCGAGGGTTTGGATGAATCAAACTTTAATGTTTTCCGGACACCGATAACTAAAGTTGATTTCGCATTGCGATATTGCTGAAGATGATTTTTCCCAGGAATATTACGCACCTGATTGTGGGATGTTGTTTCTCTGATTTCAATGCCCATATTCTCAAATTTTTCTTGTAATTCTTGACCTAGCGGATATTCCAGTGCCCTCGGTTCTATATATACAAGCTGCGGAACAAATGGGTTCTGCATGATGCCACATCCTTTTCCTTTACTAACGTTACTTTTCTCACTAGACGGAAAGGATATGAGTTGTAATGATTTCCTTGTTACTCATACGGATCAATATCAAAGAGTTCTTTGTAAAGCGATTTAGCTTCTTCATAGCTTGCAAACACAGCATCGTCCTCTGCGAACGGATGATAGGTTTCATAAATAAACAGGGAAAGCTCGCCTTCATGGTATGGATGGTGCACAATTTCGGCTTCCTTTATGTGGGCTACATTGGCGGCGTGCGGATTTCTGTAGATCACATAAACAGTATCTCCTGCGTTAAATTGGTTTGACATACTATCCCTCCTAGCCATGTTATTGTGTCCTTCTATACCCTTACTTATGAAAAAAAACCAGACGGCCGGAGGCCGTCTGGTTTTTGTACATTACTTGAATGTTTCTTTTACGAACGCGACAACTTCTTCTGTCGTGCTCATAGATAAGATTTTCTCTTTGAATGACTCAGCTTCTTGTTTAGACAATTTGCTGATTTGTGTTCTTGCCGGAAGGATAGACGTTGCGCTCATTGAGAACTCATCTAAGCCTAAGCCGAGAAGGATAGGAATCGCAATCTCGTCTCCTGCCATTTCTCCGCACATGCCAACCCATTTTCCTTCTTTGTGTGCTGCTTCAATTACTAGTGTAATTAAGCGAAGGATTGCCGGGTTGTATGGTTGATACAGATAAGATACACGTTCATTCATACGGTCAGCTGCCATTGTGTATTGGATCAAATCGTTTGTTCCGATACTGAAGAAATCAACCTCTTTAGCAAACTGATCAGCGATGACTGCAGTTGACGGAATTTCAACCATCATACCGACTTCAATATCATCAGATACAGCCTGTCCCGCTTTTACGAGCTTTTCTTTCTCTTCAAGAAGGATCGCTTTTGCTTCTTTGAATTCGTTAACTGTCGCAATCATAGGGAACATGATTTTCAAGTTTCCGTATGTACTTGCACGAAGCAGCGCGCGAAGCTGTGTTCTGAAGATTTCTTGCTCTTCAAGGCAAAGACGAATCGCTCTGTATCCTAAGAACGGGTTCATTTCTTTAGGAAGCTGCAGGTAAGGAAGCTCTTTGTCTCCGCCGATATCAAGTGTCCGCACGACAACTGATTTTCCTTCCATACGCTCAAGAACCGTTTTGTAAGCATCAAACTGCTCATCTTCTGTAGGCAGCTGATCTCTTCCCATGTAAAGGAATTCTGTACGGTAAAGGCCAACTGCTTCTCCGCCGTTTTCAAGAACACCTTTTACATCATCAGGAGTACCGATGTTCGCTGCAAGCTCTACATGATGTCCGTCTTTTGAGACAGTCGGTTCATTGACAAGCTTCGCCCACTCAGCTTTTTGAGCCAAATAAGCATTATGTTTTTCTTCATACTCTTTTACAGTTTCCGCAGATGGGTCAATAATGACATCGCCATTGATACCGTCAACGATAACAGTCACGCCGTTTTGGATCGTGCCTGTAGCCGCTTTCGTTCCAACAACTGCTGGAATCTCAAGAGAACGTGCCATGATGGCAGAGTGAGATGTGCGTCCGCCGATATCAGTAGTGAATCCTTTTACGAACTCACGGTTTAATTGAGCTGTGTCAGACGGTGTTAAGTCTTCAGCTACAATAATAACCTCTTCTGAGATCATGCTTGGGTTTGGAATTTCGACGCCAAGCAGGTGGCCGGTTACGCGTTTTGTTACATCGCGGATATCTGCCGCACGCTCTTTCATATATTCGTTGTCCATAGATTCAAACATAGTAACGAACATAGAAGACGTTTCTTTTAAAGCGAATTCAGCGTTCACTGAATCAGTGCTGATTTTTTCTTTCACAGGGTTCAGAAGCTCAGGGTCACTGAGAACTAAAAGGTGAGCAGAAAAAATATCAGCTTTATCCTGACCCAGTTCTTTCAAAGCGTGCTCTTTGATTTTTTCGAGCTCTTCTTTTGAACGTGCAATCGCTTCATCAAAACGGCTTACTTCCGCTTCAGAATCAGAGATGTTTTTCTTTTCAACCGTTAAATCTGGCTCTTCAAGCCGGTATGCTTTTGCAATCGCGATGCCGGCTGAAGCGCCAATCCCTTTTAATTCTTGCATTACTCGCCGAGTCCTTCGCTTTTCATTGTTTCTTCTAAAGCGTTAAGAGCATCGTTTTCGTCAGCTCCGGAAGCAGAGATTGTGATCTCAGCGCCTTTAGCGATACCTAAAGACATAACACCCATAATAGATTTAAGGTTAACTGTTTTGCCGTTATATTCTAAATTAACGTCAGCGTCGTATTTGCTAGCAGTTTGTACAAGAACTGTCGCAGGACGAGCATGGATTCCAGAATCTGCAGTTACTTTAAATGTTTTTTGTGCCATTTTTATCATTCTCCTTTTAACTTAAAGCTTTATTACTTCACAATATTATATCATACAACCGTACTTGTCATCTGACAAGCACGGCGTACTAACACCCTTATTTTTCAATCTTCACAATATCTTCTTGTTCTCTGTTGACTGAACCGCTTGCTTTAATGCTGACTGTTTCTCCTTCAGCAAGGTTTGTAAATACAATCGGTGTCATGAGAGATGGTACATTCGGTTTGACTGCATCCAGATCAACTTCAAGAAGTTTTTGTCCAGGCTCAACGCGGTCTCCTTCTGATACGAAAGACGTAAATCCTTCGCCCTTCAGGCTGACGGTATCAATACCAAAGTGGATTAAAATTTCTCTTCCGCCGTCGGATTGCAGGCCGATCGCATGTTTCGTCGGGAACACATTGAGAATTTTTCCGCGAACCGGTGATACGACAATTCCTTCAGAAGGGAGAATCGCAAAACCGTCACCCATCATTTTCCCTGAGAAGACTTGGTCAGGAACATCCGTAATCGGGTGAATTTCCCCGGTAATCGGAGAAACGAAAACTTCCTCGCCGATTTCATTTTGCAGCGGTTCTGCAATCACTTCCTCAACCTGCTGGCCTACTTCCTCTTGAGCAGATGTTTTCGGTTCAGGTCTAGGCTTGCGTCCCGCAATAATGTCTTGCATTTGTGTTTTTAACCCGTCAGAACGCGGTCCGAAAATAGCCTGAATGTTGTTGCCGACTTCCAGCACTCCCGAAGCGCCAAGCTGTTTCAGACGGTCTTTATCAACCTTTTTCTGATCGTTTACAGTCACACGCAGACGAGTGATACAAGCATCAAGGTGTTTGATGTTTTCCTGGTCACCCATTGCCTGCAGAATCTCATAAGGAAGATCCCCTGCTTCACCTGTTTTCCCAGGTGCTGCTGTTTCTTCCGCAGCATCCTCGCGTCCAGGTGTTTTCAGATTAAATTTGCGGATGGCAAATCGGAATCCGAAGTAGTAAATGACCGCTAACCCTAAGCCGACAGGGATGACAAGCCACCATGCCGTCCGGTTCGGTAAAATACCGAATAGGAAATAGTCAATTAAACCGCCGGAGAATGTCATACCAATCTTAACATTCAACAGCTGCATGACCATGAATGAAAGTCCCGCAAACAAACAGTGAATCGCAAACAGGACTGGAGCAACGAATAAGAAAGAAAATTCCAATGGCTCTGTGATCCCCGTTAAGAAGGATGTCAAGGCCGCTGAACCCATAATACCTGCAACAAGTTTTTTGTTTTGCGGTTTTGCTTCATGATAAATGGCAAGCGCCGCAGCAGGCAGACCGAACATCATAAATGGATATTTACCTGTCATGAACGTACCTGCCGTTAACTGTACGCCGTCTTTAATCTGCGCCATAAAGATACGCTGATCCCCGCGGATGATTTCTCCTGCCGCACTCTTATAGCTGAAGAATTCATACCAGAACGGCGAATAGAAAATATGGTGCAATCCGAATGGGATAAGCGAACGTTCAATCACCCCGAAGATAAATGCAGCAAGGGTTGGATTCGCTTCCACTAATCCTGTTGAAAAGGCATTCAATCCATGCTGGATCGGAGGCCAGATCACTAACATAATAAGACCCAGAATCAGTGCAGAAATTGACGTAACAATTGGAACGAAACGTTTCCCCGCAAAGAAACCAAGGTATTGCGGCAGTTCAATTGTGTAAAATCTGTTAAACAATAATGCAGCTAACACACCGACGATAATACCGCCGAACACCCCTGTCGCCAAGGTAGGTATACCAAGCATGTTTACATATGCAGGATGGTTTTCCGTAAAGAACTTGGCTCTTTCAACTGAATCCGAAGGAATGGTTCCGTTTGCAAGAAGAACCGCACTCATGGATACATTCATTACAAGATAACCGATAATTGCTGCAATCCCTGCAACTCCATCACCATTGGCAAGCCCGATGGCTACACCTACTGCGAAAAGAAGCGGAAGGTTATCGAAAACAATCTGCCCAGCGCTTTCCATCACACCTGCTACAAGCTGAACATTGTCATTGCTCAAGAAATGCAGGACCTGAATCATGTCCTTATTTTGCATCGCATTCCCGATCGCAAGCAAAATACCCGCAGCCGGAAGGATCGCAACTGGAAGCATAAGCGCACGCCCAATTTTTTGAAGAACGCCGAATAATGCTTTAAACATAAGAATTGACCTCCTCTTTTTACTAGTCTGACCTTACAGCTAAAAATCATGACAACGAATTCACAGGCGTAAGTCTTCCAGTTTAACCGTTTACATTTGCCCTTTTACACAACAAAAAGGCATGAGCAAAATTGGGTGCGCAAAAGAACGAGAATGAACTTCCCGTTTTTTTCCCTCAATCACTCATGCCTGATCGAATCAGTAACACGTTATAAGGATAAACTGAATTTATGACATTTTATTGGTTAATCGGTACAGATGAAGCGTCAGATAAACCGCTTCCGCCTCATGAACTGGTTTCTTCAATGTTTGCTGCAAGATTTTAATCAATTTCCAAGCTGTATTGTAGCATAGCGGATATTCATTTTTCAATAACAACATTAATTTTTCTGGTTCTTTAGTCGGTTCTTCTTTTTTAATTCTTTCTATTGTAAATCTGATATGCCTGATCAGCCGCAAATAGTTGACACTTTCCTTATTTACTTTCATTTGAAATGAGTCTTCAATCACCTCGACAAGCTGCGCCATGAGCTGAGAGTGCTGATTGACCTCGGACAGCGGACGGTTTGTCAACGCTGAATGGATATGCAGAGCGATAAAACCAATCTCCCCTTCAGGAAGGCAGATTCCCGCTTTTTCATTGATCATATCTATGACTTCTTTGGCAATTTGGTACTCCTCAGGATATAGTGACTGAGTCTCCATTAAAAATGGATTTTTCATATCAAATCCCTGCTGCTGCCTTTTGATCGCAAATGCGATATGGTCTGTCAACGCAATGTGAATATGTTCATTTAATGAGTGATTAGTCCTATTGCTTATGTGATAGATGACATCGTTTGAAATATCAACGAGCTTTTCATCAACATAGTCAAGGAGCTTTTTAAACTGCTTTTGTTCCTTCTCGTCTTTTAAAATGAACATTTTATCGTAGCCTTTATCTTTAATGACATCATCCTGTTTTTTTCCGAAACCAATACCTTTTCCGATTAAAACGACTTCGCTGTATTTATGATGAGAAGCAATTAATACGTTATTATTCAGTACCTTTTTCACTGTGAAGGACCCATTCACGATCCTCAGCTCCTTTGTCATTCAATACCTCATATCGTACATAACGAACAGAATGCACGTCAAACCTTTTTTCAATGCATTCACTAAACAGTCGATCTTTCGATGAGACGGTAATCCAGAACTTTCCTTTCAATCGGCTGTCCTTGAATTCTTTTTTCCAGTATAGCAAATGCCTGCTTTCCCATTTCCCTTGTCTGAATATCGATCGTTGTGATTCCAAGCGCTTGGCTGATTTCGTGGTTATCAACGCTTAAGATTGCAAGCTCATCCGGCACTGACACCCGCTGGTTCTTTGCTTCAAGAAAAAGCCCTGCTGAGACTTGGTCATTGGCAACAAAAATAGCCGTCGGCTTTTCCTTCCACGTTTTCCATTTATGAAAAAGCGCCTTCCCATCATTGATTGTAATCGCTTTCTCGATTACCCAGTCTTCACGAAATGCCTCGCCGATCTCTTCCAATGCCTCTTTGTAGGCTTTGATTCGAAAATGGCTGTTCATGCCTTTTTTTCTTGCCAAACAGATGGCTATTTTTTTGTGCCCTTTGGCAATTAAATAGTCCAAGCCGTTCCGAAATGCTTCTTGGTGAGGAATACTGATGGTTGGGAAGCGGGCATTATCTGAATTCTGGCAAAGCAAAATCGGGCCCTCCCATTCCATGAGTTTCTCATCAGCAAGCGCCTTTGAGCAAAAAATCAGGCCGTCAACCTGGCGCTGCTTTAATTGGGACAGCGCAAAGATTTCTTTTTGTACCTCATAGTTTGTTTGGAATAAAGAGAGGTGAACCCCGGATTCCGCGGCTGCGTCGGCTATTCCTGCAATCAGCTCTGCAAAATATGGCAGATTAACCGTCGGCAAGACAACACCAATCATGTTTGAAAATCCTTTCGACAAATGTACAGCGTGAATATTTCTCGTGTACTCCAATGATTCCATTGCCTCAAACACTCTTTTTCGTTTGTCTTCACTGACGTATGGATGATTGTTTATGACTCGGGAAACCGTTGTAACAGAGACACCGGCTTTTTCTGCAATGTCTTTAATATTAGCCATAGATTCCCTTCTTTCTAAATCCCCTTGATCTGGAATGCGTTTCATACAATATGATATGGACGTACCAGATATCTTTTTGTGTTTTTAGCTGAAAGGAGAAGATCACATGGGTTTCTTCATTTTAATTGGGTTATGTCTCACTGTTCTCGGTGGCAGCTGTCTTGCTGTAAAACCTCTCAACCAAAAACATGAAATTAAACCCTTTCGAACATTTGATGATTTTTTTATTTAATGCAGATAAAAAAGGACGATGTCGAGAACAAAGTCCTTTTTTATTTCTATTAAGGCAGTATGATTAATTCCTTTGGATATTGGGTCAGAGCAACTGCTCCGTCCTTTGTTACGTGAACGTCATCCTCAATGCGCACGCCGCCGATCTCAGGCACATAAATCCCCGGTTCGATCGTGTAGACCATGCCTTCCTGCAACAGTGTATCGTTGGCCTGGCTCATTGATGGATACTCATGGACAGAAATTCCGAGTCCATGCCCAAGCCGGTGAGGAAAATAATTACCGTATCCCGCTTTTTCAATGATTCCGCGGGCAGTTAAATCCAGATCTCCGATTCTCACACCGGGTTTGCTTGCCTCAATCGCGGCTTTTTCCGCTTGAAGCACAGTCTCGTAAATGGCCTCCTGCTTCGGATTGATGGTTTTGTATGCAAACGTTCTTGTAATATCAGAGCAATAGCCATCAAGAATAACACCGAGATCAAATAAAACAAAATCACCTTTCTTCAACGTGGCTGTACCAGGATTTCCATGAGGCTGGCCAGATTTTTCTCCGAATAAAACCATTGTAGAGAAAGACATGCCCTGAATTCCTTTTTTCTTCAGCTCATACTCAATTTGAGCGAGCACTTCCACTTCACTGATGCCTTCACGCAAAGCGGCTGTGCCAACTTCAACACCGTAATCTGCAAGCTTTGCCGCCTCTTTCAGCAAACGAATCTCATTGTCATCTTTAATCAGGCGAAATTGATTGAGTGTTTCTTCTGCTGAAACAAATTGAGCCCCGCCCGTCGCATGCTTCAGCTGTTCTGCACGTGATAGCGAGATTGAATCCTTTTCTACCGCAAGCGTATGTATGCTGATATTTCGCTTTTTCAAGGCTTTCTCTATCAGCTCCCACGGATTTTCGTGATCCGCATAGCCAATGATTTCATGATTCCAGCCTGCGTTGCGGGCCTGTCCTGCTTCCATTCCTGGACAAACAAAGAAAGGCTCCTCTTCTTGAAAAATAAATAACCCCATTAATCTTTCATGCGGCTCTGTGTAAAAACCGGTTAAGTAAAAAACATTTTCTTTTGTATGAATAAATGCGGCAGTATGCCCCGCTTCCTTCAGCCATGAAGAGACGCGTTGTATTCTATTCACTTCTTGTTCCTCCCTGCCATTTGCAATGCATTGTTCTGTCTTCCATTGTAACAGGTTTTACCGGTGTTTGCCTTTCACGACGCCTTCATTTTCTAATGCATTTTATTTCCTGCTCCTCTTCCTGTATACTGACAGTAACGTTCAATCGCAGGGGGGTTGTTCCGTTTGCTGATGAATTTTTTCAGACGAAAAGCAGTTATGCTCTTAACGGTTTTGGGAATTTCCGCTCCTTTTATCGGGATGAAGATGGTGGGCTTTTATTATTACAGCTCTATCATAGGCTGTGCAGCGGGTTTCCTTTGCTGCATCCTCGCTCTCATCCTGGTTATGAAAAGATCTGATAAAGACAAAAATGAAGGGAAAGCTTGATACATAAAAAGCCAGCAGCCTGATGGGGCTGCTGGTTTTATTTTAGGAGTCTTAATCCGTTTAGTATGACCAAAATCGTACTTCCCTCATGACCAATCACGCCAAATGGCAATTCCATCACCTGCAAAAAGTTTGCACAAATCAGCAGGCAGATTACAGCTAGAGAAAACACGATATTTTGTTTGATGATCCTGTTCATTTTCCGAGACAAGCGGCACATGTTTACGAGCTTTTTCAAATCGTTTTTCATGAGGACCATATCAGCGGTCTCAAGTGCTACATCTGTTCCGCCGCCCATCGCAATGCCGACATCCGCCGCTTTGAGTGCCGGCGCATCATTGATTCCGTCACCCACCATTGCAATCGTTCCGAATTCTTCTTTTAACCGTTTGATTTCATTCACTTTTTGGTCAGGCAGGCATTCTGCCACGACAGTTGTCATGCCGGCTTCCTTGGCAATCGCTTGAGCCGTGTCTTCGTGATCTCCTGTCAACATGGCCGTTTTAATCCCAAGTCGGTTCAGTTCTTCCATGACCTCTTTTGCTTCAGGCCTGATTTGGTCCTTCAGTGCGATACAGCCTGCTATTTGATCATCCTTTTTCACAAATACAATTGTATGACCGCTTTGAATGACATCTGATGCTGTTCGTTTCAAAAATTGTGCTGCCATTTCCTCGCCGATAAAACCTGCTTTACCGACCTTCCATTTCGCACCCGACACTTCTGCCATAACGCCAAACCCTGAGGTTTCTTCTATAGATATGTAGCCGGACTGATTCACGCCGCGGCTTTCCGCGTACGCCGTTATGGCTTGGGCGAGCGGATGGCTTGATTGCGTTTCGATGGCATAGACAGCCTCAAGAACTTCCGCTTCACTGAATCCTTCTGCTATTCTGATCGTCTCTACGGCAGGCTGGCCTTTTGTTACAGTGCCGGTTTTATCAAAGGCGATCATTTGCACTGAGCCCAGCTGTTCAAGAAAGACGCTTCCTTTCACAAGCATACCGTTGCGGGCGCCATTTGAAATCAGGGACAGCGCCGCCGGCATAATAGAGGCGACAAGCGCACAAGGTGACGCGACAACCATAAACACCATTGCGCGGTAGAAGGTTTCACTCCAGCTCCAGCCCAGCGCAAAGTGCGGGACGAATAAAAGGAGCCCCACCGCAATTAGCACACCTTTCACATAAGCATTTTCAAATCGTTCGATGAAAGCCTGCGCAGGTGAAACACTATTTTGCGCTGATTCAACCAGTTTGATAATTTTTCTGAATAACGAATCTTCATTTGCTTTCGTGACTCGGACAGTCAAGGAGCCATTGCGATTCACCGTTCCTGTGAATACAGTGTCGCCTGTGTTTTTTTCTACAGGCATTGATTCACCTGTTAAAGCCGACTCGTCAAGGCTTGTCGAGCCCGATTCAATGATACCGTCTGCCGCTACGCGTTCTCCAGGTTTGATCACAATCATATCACCGGCCTGCAAGTCTGAAACCGGAACTCTTTTGGTTTCACCATTGACCATCAATGTCGCTTCTTCAGGCTCAAGCTGCATTAAAGACGTTAAATCTCTGCTGCTTTTATTCATCGTGTATGTTTCTAAAGCTCCGCTTAAGGAAAAAATAAATATTAAAATAGCACCCTCTGCCCAGTATCCGATCAAGGCGGAACCAACGGCAGCGAAAATCATTAAAAGTTCTACATTCAGCGTTTTGGATTCGAGTGTTTCTTCGATTCCTTCCTTTGCTTTAGCAAATCCGCCGATCACAAAAGCCAGCAAGAAAAGTATTATGGATAATACCTGATATCCGGATAAGAGCCAGCCTGCCAAAATAAGAGCGCCTGATACAAGTGCTGCAATAAGCTCCGCGTGCTGTGCCCAGTTTTTTTCCCTCTTGTCTGTTTTCAATGGCTCATGCGGGTCGCGTTGAACGATAACTTGTTCATTCATATCGAATTCTCCTCTCTAATTGAGAACGTAAATCATCTTCATTTCTCTTATAAAAACAAAATCGCTGCCCAAAAGGCAGCTTTATCGTCAGTTATTTCTTGATGTCTTCCTTTATTATAGCACGCACGAAGAGAATTTCAATTATAATTATTTTAATTTCTTTTTGATAATAATTATCATTAATGTTTATTCACTTCTTCTCTATATGAAAAAAGCTGAGAGTCTATGCTCTCAGCTATTCTTCCGTCCATTCCTTCAGTTGTTCCGCTGTCATCGGGCCAATTTTTGTTTTTTCAATTTCTCCCTTTTCATTCAGCAAAAATGATGTTGGGATCGTAATGATATGATACTCCTTCATCAATTCCCCTTTTGAGTCAAGGACAATCGGGAACGTCAGCTTGTTTGCTTTAATAAAGTCTTCAACGACTTGCTGATTTTGTTCCGAATTCACTAAATTCACCGTTACCAGCTTTACACTGTCGGATGGATGGGCATCATAAAACGATTGAAACTGGGGAAGCTCCTTTTTGCAGGGCGGACACCATGACGTCCAAAAATGGAGAATTGTTTTTTGCCCTTTATTCGGAATCGAGATGTCCTCCCCTTCTATCGTTTTCATAAGAAAAACAGCGGGAACAGCAGGCTGTTTTTCCTCAGCTTGTGCCGCACCTGGAAACCATGCAATCAACCCTAATAACATAATGTATATAGTAAGCAAGCGCTTCGTCAACACGGAATCTTCCTTTCATGCTTTTCAATTAGCTTGCCCCTGCTGTTCCATTATCATCCTTCAATTCGCGGCGTTCTGGTCCCTCTCATAAGGAATACGGATACCTTCAATGCTTTGCAGATCGTGGCATAGTGCAGGCTCGTCAAAAGAATCATGCCAGTGTTCATTCCAAGGATGATCCCGAGCATTTGCAGATTCTCCATTGATCCCAGTACATACATCATACTTAGCGCAACGATATGGCTCCATACATTGTGATAAAAAGCCTCTTTCACAAAACCCATCCCGATTAAGCACGCCTGCAGCGGCATGACAAACAGATGAAAGAGAAAGTAAGGCCACAACAGCTGCAGGTAATACTGCGCTTCAGGAGAGTGAAAAAACAAATGCGTGAGAGGTCCCGCAAACTGGAACATGACCCAGACGGCAGGTATACCGTAACCTAATGTAATGAAAATCGACTGCTTCAGCCTTTTTAACACGATGTCATACTGAGAAAGTGCATAAGCTTCCGAAATACTCGGTATCATGACGACCATTAACGAATGGGCAATAAAAGCAGGGAACGACCCTATCGTCACAGCCACTCCTGCCAGCATTCCATATTGATCGATCGCCGCTGTCCCGGCAACGCCCGCAGCCAAAAGAGCTCCTTTTACTAAAAAGGGTTCAATTGCATTGACAACCGCATGAAAAATGCGCAGTCCTGTTGTAGGAATTGAAACAGCAAGCAGCCTTTTCCTTACATCCTTTCCGCGCAAATGAATGTGCTGCTGGCCGGATAACGCCCGCCTTGCCATGATAAATTGTGAATATAAATAAACAAGCACGACCACATCACTCACAACTAGAACAAACAAGGAAATCAGCACAGCCATGTCCAATTCAAATGAGTACCATTGAAAAAAGAGGAATAAGCACAAGAGCTGGATGATTTTTTTCAGCACATTGGCAATTGCGATCTTCCCCATTTTCTGCACACCCATAAAGTAGCCCCTGGCGATTGAAGTAAAGGCGACAACAGGAATTAAGCCGATGACAATCCCTTTAATAAACGGGTGGTATGTATCAAATACCGGTATAAACGGAAGCGCAATACTAGCGGCGGCAGTAGAAAAAGCAGTAAAAATGGCTGTCATTCTGAAAGCGTGCCTCAGCATGCTTTCATGAAGCTTAGGATTTGACTCGGCAATGAATTTAGAAATGGATATCGGCAGTTCCAGGCTCGCGATGACAATAATTAAAAAGATCGTGGGCAAAATACTCATGTAAAGCCCCATCCCATGCTCGCCAAGCTCCCGCGCCAAAATCATATTGACGACAAATTCAAGGCATTCAGCGAAAAAGGCGGCAATGGATAAAAGAATGATCCCTTTCACAAATCGATTCATGATGTCTCTCCTTGTCTCTTGTACTACCAACATCATATGAGACAAGTTCAAAAATTATTTTATTTTTACTCTTTATATGAAAAAAAGCACAGCTGAGACAAATTGTCTCTTCTATGCTTAGACGGCAAAAACGTGTCTGCCGATTTTTTCTACGATTTTTCTTGAACGAATCCAATTATCTGACGCTGTTTTCGGATTATAAAAGAATATGGCATCTGTTTCTCTATTTTTTGAGGACAGCGCTTCTTCGGCAGCTTCAATCGATTCTTTATCAGGCTTTTGGTTAATGCTCCCGTTTGCGACCGGTTCAAAGGCGTTTTTCTGATAAATAACCCCTCTTATCGTATCAGGAAAACCTTTTTTCTCCGTCCTGTTCAGTACAACGCTTGCTACAGCGACCTTGCCTTTATATGATTCTCCTTTGGCCTCTGCGTGAACGAGACGGGACAGCAACTCTTTTTCAGACTGTGTATATGTTTCTTTCTCATCATTTGTTTTGTCGGGTTTATCTTTCTCTTTCTTTTCAGTGTGTGCTGATAGCTTAATCGGTTTTATTTTCTTGTCCTTATCAGCAGACAGTGAAGGGAAAGATTCATTCGTATTTCGATCTATATGTGTAAGCCATTTCGCTTCTTCATGTTTTGTCTTCTTTGCGCTCAGTAGTGAAGCTTGTGTATGCTCAATTTTGGCTGCAGGCATGAAACAAAGAAGAAAAACAGCCAGAGCAGTGAATTTCGTTGTCATACAGTTTCCTCCTTAAAGTGCTCCAAAAAACACTTCATAACCTTAACAAGAGATCCATTCATTTTCACGGAAAAAGATTTTCCAACTCTCCCAAGGAGGTATCAGGATGGAATAAAGAGGATGACTCACTGCTTAATGGCAAAAAAACAGTCTGAAATTCTATAAATATTGTCAAATTAAAACATGTTTATCCATCTTTGGCACTTTACATTTTATTTACACCTGTTACAGACAGCTGTAATAAAAGGCTTGTATTCTGTCATATATGATAAAAAGGCTTCTCACGTATGAGAAACCTTCAGCTTCTTGGCTGTTCTAAGTATTGAAAGATAACATCTCCGCCTTGCTGGGCAATTCCTCGGAAATGTTTAAAATCATCTTGTTTAGATAACACGGCCCTGAAATTAAGAAAATGCTCTTTCTGGACTCTCAGTTCGGTTATGGCGCCGGTGCGCAGCTGTTCAATCATTTCTGTTATTTCTTCGGGACGCAACGAAAATTCCCCCCTTTTCTTTCTATTGACGAAAATCAATATATCATCTTTATAGCGACAGAACAATTCATAAGGGAGATAAAACTCCTTATCGCTTTACTTCTCAATGAAAATACTGCAAAATACTTTCAAAAGGCATTATTATGTTTAAAGGAGAGGAAGCTTGTGAAAATCGCTAAGGTTGGGAATGTCATTGAATTTAAAAACGGATTAACCGGTGTTGTTGAAAAAGTAAATGAGAATTCTGTTATCGTTGATGTGACAATCATGGATAACTATCGGGATCTTGAGTTAGATTCATTGACAGTTGTTAATCATAAAAATTATAAGATCATCAGAGACTCCTATTAAAACCTCCTTATTTCCACATTTATTCAAAAAACTGCAAGACGGACAATTTAACACCTTACATATGAAATTCGCTTTCTCAAAAGCTGCCGGCCGGCAGCTTTTTTACATAAAAAACACCGATCATGAATCGGCGTTTTTGTCTATTTCCGTTATTTCTATATAGAACTCGCTGACGGACCCTGGTTCGTACAGGTTGGTCAAAGCTGTTGAATAATTTGTCATTTCCCCCCGGAAGGCAAGATCGCGTTCCGGAACCTCGACATTAAACGTTTTTTCATACAACAGGACAGCGATATCATGGTAAGTCTCACTCGTAACGTTTAAGGTAAATGCAATTTTACGCTTCGGCTCGCTCTCCTCTTGATATGCAGCCATTTCTAACGTTACATTGTTTAACCGCAATGTCTTCACTTCATATCACTCCTTTATAGTCCATGCATCTTAGCATACCTTAGCGAATGTTTACAATGAATCTGTTCTTAACGGTTATATGAACCAATTCATTCGAAAAGACACCTTTACAAACATACGTTCGTTAAATTATAATAAAACAGACGAGCTGCCATCCAGCATCCCGTCTTTTCATTAGAAAGCGGCGAGTGGAATTCCCCCCGGATTCGCTCGTCTTTTTTATGTAAAACCCCCCTCATTTCTGAGGAGAAACTATATGGTCGATTATCAACAAGTCATGGTTCTCCATGCGTACCTTGGCGCCGAATTCCCCATTCTTTAATGAGATAACCCCGCATCCATTCAGGAAGTATATGAGGTGAGTTTTTAAAGTTCTAGTTATTCGTGCGCTTCCATATCGAGCCTGAACAATTCTGAATGAAATGCAATAATCCCGCTATCAAGGTAGCGTGTGTATGACATAAATCATGGAAGCAGAATAAATTCAAGTCATCCGTAATTACTTTAAATGCGTTCTATAACATAAGTTTGAATGTGTATTTCAAGGCCTCGTATAGAACATTTCGGGACAAGGGTCTATGGAATGCCCTCACTGTTTTACCCGCACTCGTAATAAACATCTTTCAGTATGTCCAAGATTTAGAGATTCATTGCAATTATCTTCGAATTTTGCTTTGAACTATAAATCATTATATATTTTTAAACACTGTATTCCAGACTGACGCATCCTCTTGTCCAAGACTCCAGCTGCCAAGACCTTTCAGATTATATTTTTGAGCGAGTTTTATTTTTGCTCTGAGTGACTGTTCATTTTCAAACCATAATGTATATGTTCCCGAAGGCAACAGCCCCTTGTTATCGTGATTGACAGTAAAAATAGCTTTTGGAGATTGACTCTTTGTGTCAAAAATAATTGTCCCGTTATGCCTTTTTACTAATGAGTCAACAAGGTAAAGGGGAATGGCTTGAGAGGCAGATTGGCCTTTCATCCAACAGCGGCCATAGAATGGCAATCCTAAAACTAGTTTTTGAGGAGAGATTTTTTGGGTCAGAGCATATTGAATGGACTTTTCCACCCATCCTACACTTGCAGTAGGCCCAGCAAGGTGGCTTTCATCGTAGGCCATAATCATAAGGTAATCTGCATATTTAGCTAAATACTCGTAATCATATGATCCGTGCCAGCCCTTCGTCCAGCCAAAAGGATTTGCCGCCACTGCAACTGATACTTCTTTATGTCTAGGAATACTTTTCCTTACCAATCTAACAAAATCTGTAAATAAATTCCGATCTTTTTCTGTAAGGTTTTCTATATCGATATTAACTCCGTCCAAATCCAGTTCTTCTATTGCATGAGAAATTTGTTTAGCTAAAAGAACTCGGTTCATTAATGCAAAACGTCCCAAATCCTGATCCCAATGATTGCTTAGAAAAGGAACTACTTTTAAATTTCTTCTATGAAGAGCTTTAATCACATCGGGATTAGCTGAACGGAGAAGTAATGATCCATCTTTTCTGATATAGAAAAAATCAGGAGACACAACATTTAATACTCCGTTCGTTTGATCAACGTGTTGAATAAAATCCCATCCTAATCCAGAATAGAAATAGCTCATTTGAAACATCTCATAACCCCTTCATCCCCAAAAATATCAAGTTCCCCACAAATAAAAAAATGAGGATTGTCATTTCAATTTGATTCGTTTCCGAAACCTCAAAGATTATCTTTCTCTTATCTTTATAATTTGTCCAGGATAAATTCTATCTGAAGAAAGCTTATTAAGATTCATAAGTTGTTGTACCGGAATTTCAAAGGATTTGGCAATCGTCCATAATGTATCACCGGATTCCACATGATATACTTCGTATGTCACGGGAAATTCCATATAACGAGGCGTTCTTTTTACTTTATTCGCTCGATTTCCTATTTTCGGTATTTTCCCCTTCATTCATATTACTCTCCTTTAGAAAAATTTGTTATTCATATTTCTAAACAGTTTCTCTCTAATCTTAATGATTTGTCCAGCATATATTTGATCTGATTTGAAATGATTAAGCTCCATGAGTTGCTGCAGGGAAACATTATACTTCCTGGCAATTATTGATAATGTTTCACCGGGAGTAACATGATGGATCAGGTATTTTTCTTTGAGAACATCTACATAATGAATGGTTTCCCCTAAGTTTCTTATAATTCCTCTGCTTTTTAGCACCTCAAGCATTCTCTCGGCTCTATGCCGATAGGAATCATTCTTTACAGCCTTTTTACCGTTTATCTGAATCTTTTTTCTCTCGCTATCATGATTCAAATAGTATTTAACCTTTTCCAATGTTTCTTTTGGGGAGGAAGAAACGATGAGATCGCGGCCAGGTTTGAATTTACCTCGAACTGCTGGTGTATCCGATGTCAATAAAAACCCCCCGGAACCGAGAATCTCATAGGTGCGTTGCGTAAGTTGGCTTTCACAGTTTTGCAAACCGATAATGATTTTTGCTGAACTGTAAACTTTATATGCTTCAGTGTAATCAAGGTATCCATGGATCCAATTGCGGGGAATTTCTCTTCCTATATATTTACTCATTTTTTCCCAGTTTCTCCCCCAAAAATCAATGCGAATACCCTTCCGTATAAGAGGACGAATAAGCGTTTTTAAAGAGGACGAACGGAACACTTCCGGATGTTCTTCAAGAAAATTAGGGTAAGCATTAGCCACCACTGCTATATCACAACTGTATTTCGCTAATGGTTTAATCTGGTGATGTATACTTTCGTGAAATGCAAAGTCTAAGTGAGCTGCTTTAATCCCCATGCTTTCATAAGTTTTACACAGAGAAGGCGTAACCGTGAAAACAAAATCTGGTTTCATCTTTTTAATTAACGGGATAGTAAAGTTTTGAGTGTGCAGCGGGTCTTCAGTTGCCCAATAAACGAGAGGGATATTCACCTTTTTAGTAGCGTTGCGAATCCAGGCCTGCTTTTCCCTTGAATGCTCTGGTGTCCATCCCATAGATACTATTAGATCTGGTTTAAATTCGTCCATCATTTCAGTGATATTTTCCCGACTTACAGGACCGGAAATCATTACGGTATGTCCTGCTTCCCTAAACCCATTCGGTAAACCATAGAGCCACATGGGATGACTCTCAAGGAAAAGAATTTTCACACATTTCCATCCTCTCTTTCACTTTTTAATGTCTACTTTATTGGTATGTATCTGTAATATAACTTGTCGCGGTACTAGTCTATAAAAAACGTTCAGGTGTGAGATCACGTGATAGCTTGTGTGGGATGCCCCACAAAAAAAGAAAGCAACCTACAACATATTTTCCTATGTGGTTATTCAGGACATAAGGATTCCTTTAAATATTTTCAAAAGTATTAGAATACAAGGACAGGGATATTATTTTTTATTAAAAATCAAGAGCCCCCGTTACTTTAAGTACATTTAATCACAGTGTAATCTTTTTTACAGGTCATTTAGTGGTAGCCCCAGGAAAATGCGAATTTACAACGTTAATCAAATTCAAACATAAAAAAGTCGAATTCCCTGTCCTTTAAGGAAAACGACTTTTTTATACGACTTCTTCAAGTAAATGTAAATCCCCATTAACCTTTTTTGGGGACTATTTGTAATCTCTGCGCAGTGAAATTATACCTGTGCTAGCCCGCCATCTACGAACAATTCAACACCCGTCAAGTAACTGCTTTCGTCTGAAGCAAGGAAAGATACAGCGTTTGCTACTTCTTCAGGGGTCCCAACTTTTCCAGCTGGAACAGTATTTCTCGTATTTTCCATTGCTCCTTCAAGTGCATCACCAAAAAGCTCATCGTATGCAGGTGTAAGAATAACTCCTGGACTAACCACATTTACACGGATTTCAGTACCTTTTAGGTCAAGAATCCAGTTGCGAACTAGTGCTCTTAAAGCTGCTTTAGATGCTCCATATACACTAAACGCTGGGTTGCCAATTGATCCAGCAGTAGAGCCCGTTACAATAATAGAACCTACTTTGTCCGGGAATAGTGATAACGCTTTTTGAACAGTAAAGATGGTTCCTTTAACGTTAATGTCGAACGTTCTATCAACCTGCTCTTCAGTAATTTCACCTAATGGAAGGAAGTTGCCGATGCCTGCATTAGCAAAAAGAATGTCCAACTTACCTTTTTCCTGCTTTATAATGTCATATAGTTTGTCTAAGTCTTCAAGCTTAGAAATATCACCTTGAACACCGGTTACGTTCTTGCCAATTTGGTTAACAGCTTTATCAAGTTCGTTTTGTCTACGTCCTGTGATATAAACATATGCACCTTCGTTTACAAACTTTTGTGCTGTAGCAAGACCAATCCCACTTGTTCCACCCGTTACAAGCGCTATTTTACCTTCAAATTTACCCATACTTAACACTCCTTTAGAATTAATATTATTTTATGTCTAGTACCTTTAAGTACTTGAAGAACAACTTACAAGATATAGTATCCTTCAGTAAGCACATTATCGGAAGTACCCACTTTTTTGTGATATAGTAACTAAAAAGTAATAAATGTGGAATGGAGAGCTTTAGACATGAAAAAATTTAGCTGTGGGTTTGAAGTGACAAAGGAAGTTATTGGCGGAAAATGGAAAGGTCTTGTATTATACTTTTTAATGAATGGACCAAAGAGAACGAGTGAATTAAAGCGCATTATCCCAAATATAACTCAGAAAATGCTGATTCAAACACTTAGAGAGCTTGAAGCCAGTGGACTTGTGAGCAGAAAGATGTATAATCAAGTACCGCCGAAGGTTGAATATTCATCCACTGAACTTGGAGAATCTCTTAAACCTATCTTGCAGGAGCTCTGTCAATGGGGAGTGCATTATGCGGAGCAAGAGTATGCAGAAGGTGAATATGAAATTGTACAACTAGAACAACTAAGTTAGGATTGATGTAGCTGCTGAAGTAAATGCTAAACAACTTCAATACCATCACCTAACAGATGAAGAACAGTCAGAAATAAATGAGATATTCAATTTTGAAAGTGAAGTTCTAATAAGAAGTGTCATCGACTATATTCAGGAGAATTGATGAAATTCAAAAAAGAGCTGTTTCAAATGTTAAAGAGAAGATTCAGAAACTTAGCCAAAAAATAAATGAAGATATTGATAATAATATATAATGCCTATGATCTCTAGACAGGCATTTTTTCTTTCGGATAAAAAAGAAAAGACGTACAAATTGTACGCCTTAATCTGCTTCTGTACTATCAATTTTTCACTGCATAAAAGTCACAGTTCAGGTTGCACCTCAGGTCACACTTTTTAATACAATTCCCATGAGTAGAGCCATTTTCAGGTGTGACTTTTCCCACTTTTAGTGTGACCGGGTCACACTTTTATTGAGCTTAGTGCGGGTCACACTTCGCTGTGACCAGGTCACATTTCCGCTGAAAATCAGCACTGAATGTTCGGATTTTACTGTGACTCCACTTCGTTTCACACTCCGTATCACACAACGGAATAATTAACGATTATCAATCGTCTCCGGATACAAATCATGATTCATCATGCGGTATTCGGCCATTTTCTCATATTTCGTGCCAGGCTTTCCGTAGTTTGTGTACGGATCGATGGAAATTCCGCCTCTTGGCGTGAATTTGCCCCATACTTCGATGTAGCGCGGGTCCATTAATTCGATCAAGTCATTCATGATGATGTTCATGCAGTCCTCGTGGAAGTCACCATGGTTTCTGAAGCTGAATAGATACAGCTTTAATGATTTGCTTTCAACC
Organism: Bacillus sp. FSL L8-0358; assembly: GCF_038593095.1. Taxonomy (NCBI): domain Bacteria; kingdom Bacillati; phylum Bacillota; class Bacilli; order Caryophanales; family Bacillaceae; genus Bacillus; species Bacillus sp. FSL L8-0358. The sequence continues at coordinate 1,435,880 of NZ_CP151962.1, read as the reverse complement.
ATTTTTTCATCAGGAATGTAGCTGATGTAGATTGTCGCAAAGTCAGGCTGCCCTGTTTTAGGACATAAAGATGTGAATTCCGGACAATTGAATTTTACAAAGTAATCACGGTTTACATGTTTATTCGGGAAGGATTCCAGCACGTCCGGTGCATATTCGAACAAATAATTTGTACCTTGGTTGCCTAGCAATGTTACACCTTCTAATTCTGATTCTTTTCTTGTCGTCATGTTCATCTTCCTTTCTATTATACTCCGCGTTTGTTGCCCCATAACAGGGTATGCAGCTGCGGGAGCACTCTGACGAGGTTCAGCTCCGCATCGACAGCTACCTTATCAACAAGCGCTTCATATTTTCCAAGCAAATGTGCAATCAGTGACTGATCATCTGTCGTATGCACGTCATCATTTCCGACTTGTAAATAAAACGGGATTCCCGGATACCGCTTGTGCACAGTTTTGGCAAATTCCAGATCTTCATCATTAAAGATAACAACCTTCAAGCTGACAGCATGCTGTCTATCATTCTCTTGAAGTGAAGTTAAAATGTGGTCAAGCTTTTGAAAGTTCGTTATCATTTTTGAGCTTGGCGGTTTTGGAGAAATTGTCAGGTCATCAATCAGCGTAAACCAATCCTGATAAACGGTCCCTTGAGTTTCAAGCGCTGCACGGATGTTATTTTCCTTCAGCAGTTCAATAAAAGCATCCAGCTGTTTTAACAGGGCCGGGTTGCCGCCTGAGATCGTCACATGAGAAAACGCGTCTCCCCCAATGTCCTTAAGCTCCGCAAAAATCTCCTCCGCCGTCATCCAGCGAATATCTTTTTTAGCAGATCCGTCCCAAGTGAAAGCGGAGTCACACCAGCTGCAGGAATAATCGCAGCCGGCTGTCCGGACGAACATCGTTTTCTGTCCGATCACCATGCCTTCTCCTTGAATCGTCGGGCCGAAAATTTCTAATACAGGAATTCCTTTAGCCATTCAAACCACCCTTTTTCGGACGGTAGACACAGTAGCTTGTCGGTGTTTCACGGACAAACACCTGTACACAGGTCGGCTTATTCTCCAAAGTGTCTAAATAAGCCTGTACGTTGTCATAAATCGTTTTCGCCACGACTTCAGTTGTCGGCAGCGAATACCGGTCGTCCTGAGAAAAATCTTCATGATCATTTAATAGCGTGTGATCATAGTTTCCGTGCACCAGTTTTTTGAGTACGCTGAAGTTGACAAGAAAGCCTGAATTGTCAAGTTCGTCGCCGGCGACGGTTATATTTACGGTATACGTATGTCCGTGAACCCTGCTGCACGCTCCCGCACTTTCCCGAGGGATAAAATGAGCGGCTGAGATATGCATGTCCTTATTCAGTTCAAACGAATAAGGATGCTGGGCCTGCGGATAAATTTGAGATAACATTTATACACGCTCTCCTTTCATCACCATATATTCTTCATAACCTTTTGAACGAAGATGACATGCCGGACATTCGCCGCAGCCGTCGGCGATGATGCCGTTATAGCATGTCAGCGTGTTGTTTTTCACAAACTCCAGCGCGCCAAGCTCATCTGCAAGCTTCCACGTTTCCGCCTTATTGAGCCACATGAGAGGCGTGTGGATCACAAACGGCTTCTCCATTGCCAGATTTACCGTGACATTGCAAGATTTCACGAATTCGTCACGGCAGTCAGGATAACCGCTGAAGTCTGTCTCGCAAACTCCTGTAATAATGTGGCGCGCGCCAATTTGGTAAGCCAGGATAGACGCAAAGGATAAGAATACCAAATTGCGGCCTGGAACGAATGTGGATGGCAGTTCGCCGTCTTTTACTTCTATCTCAATATCATTTCTAGTCAGGGCATTCGGTGCAAGCTGATTTAAAAGTGACATATCAAGCAAATGATTTTTCACACCAAGCTTTTCCGCAATGGATTTTGCCACTTCAATTTCCTGCGAATGTCGCTGATTATAATGAAAAGTCACCGTTTCGACTTCTTCGAATTCTTTTAAGGCCCACAGTAAGCATGTTGTGCTGTCTTGGCCGCCGCTAAATACGACAATTGCTTTTTCTTTTTTCATGATTCCTCTCCTTCTCCGCAATAAAAACGCCGGCGAGAGACATCGCTACAGCTAATTCACGCAAAAAAACACCTTCTTTCGGAAGGTGCTCTAGAAAAACATAAAAAAGGCCGTATCCAAGGATACAGCTCGTCCTTAGTTTTTTATAGAGGGTGTAGCTAGAACCTCTCCCGCATATCGCACGGATTTTCTTCAATTATTTCACTTCTGCTATCTTACCATAATGTTGTTTTTCTTGACAATAAAAAAGTCAGTCCCGGTTCCTAGATCAATTATCGCTCTATAGTGACGGTTCGCTTCATTATATATATTTATAAACTGCGCCGCCGAGGAGCTTTTTTGCAAAGCAAAGCGCCTATGAAGGCCAGGCTCACATAGCCAAACAAGGGATAAATTGTTGAAATAAGCCTGCCGTACCCTATTTGGCTCGTAATATAAGCCGTGATCATAATGGCCGCAAAGATATATTTGCTTTTCACTGGAAGAAAGCTTTGCACTTGTTTTTCTAATCCATATAGATTACCGATAACTGATGTGAACACTTCTCCGAAAATAATGAGTAAATAAATCAAATGGACAGATCGTGCAAAGAGATAAACCACTTGCGCCATCGGTATATCATACAAAAATACATCCGGAAGAGTCGACAAAGACAGAAAACTCGCGGACAGCACAATCGTCAGCATCGTGCCTCCGATTAAAGCGCCTTTTTTTATCACTTTCTCCGATGACATTTCATTCGCCAGCGGAACCAAAACCGCTTGGGCAAGCGATAAATTCAAAGCCCCGTAAGAAACAGCTGATAACAGCCAATCCCAGCGATGCGGCCAGACCCACTGAGCTGCGTTTCGTGATTCGCTGAATATAAAAGAGTCGGCCACCACAATCATTGAAAAGATGATTAAGAGAGGAACAACAAACACATTGACACCGAAAATGCCTTTTACTCCTCTAGTCATCACAATTAAACTCAGACCGATTGTAATGAGCATCCCAATCTGAGCGGACATCCCCAGCTGTTCCTCAAAAAGCGCCCCTGCCCCTGAAAGCATAACAGATGTAACTCCAAGGAGAACAAACAGCATAAATACATTGATAATCCGCCCAGCCGTCGCCCCGAACAAAAATATGTTCATTTCTTGATATGACTTGGCATTGATTCGCTTTGAAATGATCATCAGCTTGGCCCCCAGTAACGTAAACATTCCGCCGCTGACGAGAATGCCGAATAAACCGAACCAGCCGAACTTCAGAAAAAACTCAACAATTTCCCTCCCAGTCGCAAATCCAGCTCCGACTACTGTGCCGACATACACAAAAGCAAGCTGACTTGCAGACCCTTTTGATTGTTCCATTTCTTCCCTCCGAACGAACCGCAGTTTTGTCCATATATGCCTTTTTATAACCTATGAGACAAGTTCCTTGAAAAGACGAAGAAAACATGTTTTACTTTGTAACAAATCAAAAATTTTTTGTGCATAAGACTTGAAAGTCAAAGATAGTCAGAGTATACTATTAATCAAAGTTGGTCAAACAAACCGGCCTTTTTTAAAAATCAATTAGTCAAAGATAGTCAAATGTTCAGTCTGCTTTGAGCATATTGGTTTGAATGCCGTTAAGTTTGCCGTATACTAATAGTCAAAGAAGGTCAAATACAATAGACCTTTTTATTCACTTTCATTGGTCAAAGAAGATCAAATTATTAAGGAGGTTTTGGCAAATGCGTTGTCAACATTGTCATCAAAACGAGGCGACGATTCGCCTTAACATGCAAATAAATTCCGTTCATAAACAGATGGTTCTTTGTGAAACTTGCTATAACGAACTGACCCGTAAACCTTCAATGAGTATGGGTCCTCAATCTTTCGGATTTCCGTTTGAACAGGCATTCCAGCCGAAAGAACAGAGCGCAGCAAAACAAAGCGGAAAAAAAGGGTTGCTTGATGAGCTGGCTCAAAATATTACAAACGGTGCAAAAGCCGGTCTCATTGACCCCGTCATCGGCCGTGATGATGAAGTGGCGCGAGTGATCGAAATTCTAAACCGCCGGAACAAAAACAATCCGGTTCTTATTGGTGAGCCGGGTGTAGGGAAAACTGCCATCGCTGAAGGGCTCGCTTTAAAAATTGCTGAAGGTGATGTTCCAAACAAACTGAAAAACAAAGAGCTGTATTTGCTTGATGTTGCATCCCTTGTTGCAAACACAGGGATCAGAGGCCAATTTGAGGAGAGAATGAAACAGCTCATCACTGAGTTGAAGGAACGAAAAAATGTCATTCTGTTCATTGATGAAATTCACCTTCTCGTCGGCGCAGGCTCTGCAGAAGGATCAATGGACGCCGGCAACATTCTCAAACCGGCCCTAGCCAGAGGCGAACTGCAAGTCATTGGCGCGACAACACTGAAAGAATATCGCCAAATCGAAAAAGATGCCGCACTGGAAAGACGTTTTCAGCCTGTCATGGTGCAGGAGCCTTCAATTGAACAGGCTATCCTCATTCTGCAAGGGATTAAAGACAAATACGAGGCGTACCATGGCGTAACATTCAGTGATGAAGCAATCAAAGCGTGTGTCACTTTATCTTCCCGCTACATTCAGGACAGACACCTGCCGGATAAAGCAATTGATTTATTAGATGAAGCAGGTTCAAAAGCCAACCTGTTAATTGATGAATTGAATGATGAGGATGCCGCTGAACGCTTAACTGCAATTGAAGCCGAAAAAACAAAAGCCCTGGAAGAAGAAAATTACGAACTGGCGGCAAAACTCCGTGATGAAGAACTCGCATTGGAGAAAAAACTGAACAGCTCCTCCGCTCATACCGCTGTCACTGTGGAAGCTGAGCACATTCAGGAAATTGTTGAACAAAAAACAGGCATCCCTGTCGGCAAACTGCAGGCAGACGAACAAACGAAAATGAAAGAGCTTGAAGCAAAACTTCATGAACGCGTGATCGGACAAGAAGCCGCTGTTCAAAAAGTGGCAAAAGCGGTAAGACGAAGCCGCGCCGGATTAAAATCCAAAAACAGACCAGTCGGCTCCTTCCTCTTCGTCGGTCCTACCGGCGTAGGGAAAACAGAGCTTTCTAAAACACTGGCAGATGAATTATTCGGGACAAAAGACGCTATTATCCGACTCGATATGAGCGAATACATGGAGAAACACGCCGTATCTAAAATTATCGGTTCACCGCCTGGATATGTCGGCCATGAGGAAGCTGGACAATTAACTGAGAAAGTGCGCCGCAATCCTTACAGCATTGTGTTGCTGGATGAGATTGAAAAAGCACACCCAGACGTTCAGCATATGTTCCTGCAAATTATGGAGGATGGCCGTCTGACAGACAGCCAAGGCAGAACCGTAAGCTTCAAAGACACTGTGATCATCATGACAAGTAATGCGGGTGCTGGTGAGAAACAAACGAAAGTCGGTTTCCAATCAGATGACAGTGTCATCGAAGAACAAACATTGATTGATTCACTGAGCATGTTCTTTAAACCTGAGTTTCTCAACCGTTTTGACAGCATTATTGAGTTCCGCTCATTGGAAAAAGAACATCTTGTCAAAATCGTCAGCCTTCTTCTTGGAGAACTTGAAGAAACATTGGCTGAACGGGGCATCAGCTTGAATGTGACAGATGAAGCGAAAGAAAAAATCGCTGAGCTGGGCTATCACCCTTCATTCGGTGCACGTCCGCTTAGAAGAACCATCCAAGAATGGGTTGAGGATGAAATGACCGATCTGCTGCTTGATAATGGCGAGATCACAAGTTTTCACGTGATTTTAGAAGATGATAAAATCAAAGTGCGAGCGAAATAACAATCAGCGGTTTCCTTTTAGGAAGCCGCTTTTTTTATGCTTTCATACTCTTGACTTAGAAAATACCGTCCCTTCCCCTGAAGCGCTACTTCCCTTCATCCTTTACACTTTTTTTAAGGAGGGATGGAACATGTTTATATACAGTGAATATGTATTTCTACTATTATATGAATACCATCTGAAGGACAGCTTGCAAGCAAGCTGCCAATTTCAGTAGATCCCCGGGCTTTTCAATTTTGGAGAGCCCGTTTTTGTTTATTTCTCCCTTCTATGCCTCTTCCTTGAATATTTCATGAACAAATTCACAATGTCCCTAAAGTTCCGGGCACCAAAACCGATATTAACCATAGACAAGCTAGTAAAAAAGGATTTGGTGAAAACTATGGATAAAACTTCGTTAATCGGTATTATTCTTGCTTTTGTGGCATTGAGCGTCGGGATGGTTCTGAAAGGCGTCAGTTTCAGCGCCCTTGCAAACCCCGCTGCCATTTTAATTATTATCGCCGGGACAATCTCAGCAGTCGTTATTGCGTTCCCAACAAAAGAAATTAAAAAAGTGCCTGCGCTGTTTCGAGTGTTATTTAAGGAAAATAAACAGCTCACAATAGAAGAACTCATTCCTATGTTCTCTGAATGGGCTCAGCTTGCACGCCGCGAAGGTCTGCTTGCTTTAGAAGCAAGCATTGAGGATGTAGATGATGCTTTCTTGAAAAACGGGCTCAGCATGGCTGTTGACGGGCAAAGCGCGGAATTTATAAGAGATATTATGACAGAGGAAGTCGAAGCAATGGAGGACAGGCACCAAGCCGGAGCCGCTATTTTTACACAAGCGGGAACGTACGCCCCGACACTTGGAGTACTCGGTGCTGTAATCGGGCTGATTGCCGCTCTCTCTCATATGGATAACACAGATGAGCTTGGACACGCCATCAGTGCCGCCTTTGTTGCCACACTTCTCGGTATCTTTACAGGGTATGTGTTATGGCATCCTTTCGCAAATAAATTAAAACGAAAATCAAAACAAGAAGTAAAACTGCGTGAGGTCATGATTGAAGGTGTTTTATCCGTTTTAGAAGGACAGGCACCGAAAGTCATCGAACAAAAGCTTTTAATGTATCTTCCTGCGAAGGACCGCTTGAAATTTGCAGAACAAGGAGAGGCGCAAAATGGCGAGAAAAAAGAAGAAGAAGCATGAGGACGAGCACGTTGATGAATCATGGCTCGTTCCTTACGCCGACATCCTTACTCTTCTCCTGGCATTGTTTATTGTGCTGTATGCGAGCAGCTCGATTGACGCAGCTAAGTTTCAAATGCTCTCAAAATCATTTAATGAAGTTTTTACAGGCGGCACCGGTGTACTGGACTACTCCAGTGTCACTCCTCCTGAAAACGAGTCAGACGGCATCGATGAAGTGAAAAAGGAAAAAGAAGAGAAAGAGAAAAACAAGAAAGAAAAAGAAAAAGCAGCTGATCAAGAAGAACTTGAAAACGTGAAGAGCCAGGTGGAAAAGTTCATCAAAGATAAAAAGCTGGAACATCAGCTGGAGACGAAGATGACTAGTGAAGGCCTTCTGATTACGATTAAAGACAGCATCTTCTTTGATTCTGGAAAAGCGACCATCCGTAAGGAAGATGTGCCGCTTGCAAAAGAAATTTCAAATCTTCTTGTGATTAACCCGCCAAGAAATATCATTATCAGCGGACATACTGATAATATGCCAATTAAAAATTCTGAATTCCAATCAAACTGGCATTTAAGCGTCATGAGAGCGGTAAACTTTATGGGGCTCCTGATTGAAAACCCCAAGCTCGATGCAAAAGTGTTCAGCGCCAAGGGTTATGGCGAGTATAAACCGGTGGCTTCCAATAAAACTGCGGAAGGCCGAAGCAAAAACCGGCGGGTTGAAGTTCTCATTTTGCCGAGAGGCGCAGCGGAAACAAATGAAAAATAGCAAAAAAGGAAGCCTTGTGACATATCAGGCTTCCTTTTTTTACTTATTATGAAACTGTTTTGCGTTTAATCCTACTCTTTTTAACATTTCGGTGCACATCTCTACCTCTTCTTCGCTTAATACGCTGATCATTTCATCAATTTCAGCAGCGTGATCAGGGAAAATATCGTTCAAAAGACCGATGCCTTTTTCAGTAATTTGCGCAAATGTCACTCTTCTGTCTGTAGGAGACGCTTTCCGAATGAGAAGTTCTTTTTGCTCCAGCTTATCTACAACGTATGTGATGCTCCCGCTAGCCAAGAGAATTTTATCTCCTATCTGCTGCAGCGGCTGATCGCCTTTATGGTACAAAAGCTCTAGCACAGCAAATTCAGTCGGATTCAGCCCATGCTTATGAATATGCTTATTCATATGATCGTTAATAGACCGATACGCGCGCGACAGCACGATAAATAACTTCAGTGATTTTTCTGTCATGTCTCAATCATCCTTTTAGAAACCGTTACAGAGAAACATTAATAAACAAAGACCAAAATGTCAATAAAAATCTTTCCAATATTTCTCTTCTTTTTTAAAATGTAAGCTTGCCAACACCTTTTTCTAATTTTTTTGGTTATTTTTTCTTATTAAAGAAGAAGAAACAATGATATAATACCTCTAATCAGGTGTATGTTGGAGCGATGCAAATTGAAAATACTAAAAGGCGCCTGCGGGAGAGTCAAACTTTATATCATACTGGTCGTGATTCCGGCAATCGTCATCAGCTTTTTCGTATATGAAAAAGAAAAAGATACAATAGCTGCAGAACATAAACAAGAAGCAAGTGTCCTGCTAAACCTTCACCGCAACAAAATCAATTATTTAATCGGAGAAACAATGGCGAGAATGACCTCCTTGTCCATCGCCATCGACAGACCGGTTGATATAAAGAAAATGCAGTCAATTTTGGAAAAGACCTTTGATTCAGAGCCGAGATTTTCCGGTCTCTATTTTCTCAATGCCAAAGGAGACGTCACCGCAAGCACAACCGAATTAAAAACGAAAGTAAACCTGGCTGACAGATCTTTTTTTACAAAAGCAAAGGAAACTAAAAAGACAGTCATTTCAGATAGTTATTCGAGCAGAATTACTGGTCAGCCAATTTTCACAATTTGTGTGCCTGTTTTGGACTCAAAACGTAATGTGACAGATTATCTTGTCGCAGCAATTCAAATTGATTATTTAAAAAATCTCATTAACTTACTGAGCCCTGATGTTTATATTGAAGTTGTGAACCAAGACGGGAAAATGATTTTTGCGAGCGGACAAGCCTCTCATGCAGAGGATCAGAAACCTGTCAGCGGATATCTGGATGATATCAGCTGGAATATGAAAGTCTATCCGAACCCGGTCACAATAGAAGAACTGACGAAAAGCCTAGTGCTTCCGCTTTCATGTATTATTGTTCTGCTGAATATCCTATTTATTCTCGTGCTGTATTATTTGCTGAAGCGGCAGACCCAGCTGGAGCGCTCAGAAAATGAGGCGCAAAAATTAGAGCTGATCGGGACGCTTGCTGCCAGCACAGCCCATGAAATCCGTAATCCCCTCACCGGGATAAGCGGCTTTATTCAGCTGTTACAAAAGAAATATAAAGGTGAGGAAGATCAGCTTTACTTCTCCATTATCGAACAGGAGATAAAGCGCATCAATCAAATAGTGAGTGAGTTTCTTGTTCTCGGCAAGCCGACAGCTGAAAAATGGGAGCTGAACTCACTTCAGGACATTATCGGAGAAATTATGCCGATCATTTATTCTGAGGGCAATCTATACAATGTTGAAGTCGAATTACAGTATTTAACCGAGCAGCCCTTACTCGTAAAATGTACAAAAGATCATATTAAACAAGTGATTTTAAATGTAGCAAAAAATGGCCTCGAGTCAATGCCTGAAGGAGGCAAACTGACGATCTCCCTGGGAGCTTTAGATAAAAAAGCCATAATCAAAGTTGTGGATAACGGTGAAGGGATTTCTCAGGAAATGCTGGATCACATCTTCCTCCCCTTTGTTACTTCTAAAGAAAAAGGAACCGGTCTCGGCCTTGTCGTTTGTAAACGGATCGTGCTGATGTACGGAGGCTCTATTCATATTGAAAGTGAAGTGCGAAGAGGCACAGAGGTGACAATCACCCTCCCCGTATCCGCTTCATAGCCCCCCTGACCATGTCAGGAGGGTTTTTTATCTTCGTGACCGGGCATTGCCATTCGATTTGCTTTCTGGTCTGCCAAAAAAAAGGATTTTGATGAAACCCAACAGCATTTTCAAAAGCAAAAAAAACATAAAAAACACTAAAAAACCCTTTATACCTTCCGTGGCATCTAAAAACTCCATATTCCCTCTCCCCGTCACCTTTTGCTGAATCTCAATCGCAAATACGATGACAATGATGACTGTAACGGTATAGATAAAGGACAAGGCTGTCATACTCCATTTAGAAAGCCATGTAAACACAGCGTGAGTGACGCCGAAAAAGAATATGCCAAAAATGCCGATCACCCAAAAATGCATTTCTTTGTCAGTTAAATCAATGCCAAATATTCCGCATAAGGAAATAAAAGCATCATGAAATTGATTGACCATTTCGGTAATGAGAATCGCCAGTTCTTTCATTAGTTCCCTCTTTCATATGAATTTTTCCCAGAAAAAAAGAGCGCTTCCGAAAAGCTCTCTCTTTATATATGCATCTGATAGGCCGCTATTTATTTGCATCATATGCTGGCATAACATCTCTGCGGGGCCACAAGCCTAATTTCTTTACAAGGCCTTGAATCCCTTGGGAATGTTCGTTTTCTTGCATAAGCTGGTGATATTCATTTATTAAACAATCCAGCTCCTGACTGTGCCTGATCGTGTCATGCCCTGTAAATCCCTGCTTTCTAGCGGCATCTATCATTAACTTTCTTTTTTCATCAATAGACACCAACAATCTTTCTTGTTCAGAAGAACCGCCCATTCACTTCACCCCTCGCCGCTAAGAAATAGGAAACAAGTTTGATTGGGTTATTGTGCATTATTACAGATTATACTTTATTTGTAAACATATTTTCATTAAATAAGTTAATTTTTCAGGTATAATAGATATATTGATAGGATTAGAAGAACAATACCCAGGTGAAGAATATCTTAAACACGCCGCCAGGCAGGAGGTATGCCCAATGAAGAAAAAGAATGCAATTATGCTCGGAGCGGCAGGCGGAAAAGCAATTTTGAAAAGGAAAAACCGAAAAAAATGTATTCAGCACATCACTACTTTTTTTCAGATGCTTCGCGATTGGCGAAATGGCGACTACCCTCGTTCACAGGCTAAAACACTTTTGCTGTTAACTGCCGCAATTCTGTATATCGTCATGCCGCTCGATATCATTCCAGACGTAATCCTCGGTCTTGGGTTCATTGACGATGCAGCTGTTTTAGGTTTGATTTGGACACTGATTAAAAAAGAACTGTCACAGTATGAAAAGTGGCGTTTGCAATAAATATAAAAAGCCCCGTTCGATGAACGGGGCTTTCTCATGCTTATTGATTCACGCTGTCTTTTTCATAAATAGGAACCCAGCCTTCAGTTGTGACAAAAATTCTCACCGCGACAACTTTGCGGTCCTCCTGAAGCGTGAAGTAATGGCGGATATTCTCAGGCACAGAGATTAAATCTCCAGGGTTTAAACGGACATCAAAAAACGTGCCGTCCTTGCCTTGAATGACAAAAATACCGTGTCCGCTTACAATAAAACGAACCTCATCGTCTGTATGGTGATGCTCTCTTTTAAAGTTTTCAAGCAGTTCATCAAGTTTCGGATTGCTGTCTGACAATGAAATAACATCCTGTGCTTTATAGCCGCGGCGGGTTGAGATATCTTTAATTTCAGTTTCAAAGGTATCAAGAATTTGCTGTTTTTCTTCTTCTGTCAGGTCATACTTCTCTGAAAGATGTTCCGGAAGCTTCGTGATATCCCATTGCTCATAAATAACCTCTTGACTGTCCAGAAAGCTTGCTACTTCCTCTTGATTTTCAATCGTTGTATTTGCCTCATCATGAATTTGAATTGTAGCCATTTCAATTCCTCCTTTTATTTAACCAGCTGATGCTGGAGTGTTTTCAATTTCAAATGGTAGCTGAACAAAAATTCATACGCTTCAAGCACTCTTTTTGCCTCAAATGCTGTTCTCCCCCAAGCCGTAATACCATGATTTCGGATCAGAACAGCTCCTGAATCTTCTGAAATCTCTTCCGCAAACAGTGCCGCAAGCGTCGGGATATGTGCCGGATTTTCTATAATCGGAATGGTCACTTCTGCGTTCTCTTCCCACAAGCCGAGTGCTTTTATAATTTCCTGGCCTTTGAATGTGATTTTCTTTTGGTCTCCGTATAACTCTGAAATCACATTATTGTTTACCGTATGGACATGCAGGCAGCATCCGGCATTGGTTTTATTGTACAAATGTGTATGCAAAAGCGTTTCTGCTGACGGTTTCAGAGAATGCCCGCTTTCAGCAGGCTCTCCGTTTTGGTCGACCAGCAGAAAATCTTCAACCGTCTCTTTGCGTTTATCTTTTCCGCTTGCAGTGACGAGAAATGTTAAAGGCTCATCTGTAACCTTAATTGACAGGTTGCCGCTAGTCGCCGGAAACCAATCTCTCTCTGCCAATTCCCGTTTTACTTCAGCGAGCTCTCGCCAGCGTTCTTGTTTTGCAGCCATTCCTGTACCTCCTTTACATTCTCAATTTCCTTTCTGATCTCATAAAAATCTTGATACGGAAGATGATTGAGGTTTTGCTCCCGGCATTCGTTTAATAAATAATCCCTTGCAAAGCATAGGTCAGACAGCTTTGCTGCCTCCACATCTGTAACCGAATCACCGATCATGATGATATATTGATTCGGTTCAGAAAGTTCATGGATGACCGACGGCTTACAGCACCCGCATTGATTGCTGCATGTGCCCTTGCAGGAATGAGGCCAGTCAATATGGATATAGTCATTGTCAAATGAAGCATGGTTGCAATAAATGCGGTCTTTCTCCACAATGCCTTCAAGCAAAGGATATACAAAAAAGTCCATTCCACCGCTTATGACATAAAACGGAATCTCGTGCTCATTGATAAATGCTACAAATTCCCGAAAGCCTTCCCTGATTTTTGCATCTTCCAATACAAAACTTGTAATCTCTTCTTTTAAACGGCTGGGCAGAAGGCCGAACATCTGCCCGACACCTTCCTTGATCGACAGCGTTTTGGAAAGTACGCCGTCTTTTAATGCCACCCACTCTGGGGGAGCAAATGTTTTCATGATATTTATAATGTTGTCGTTCATCGTGATGGTTCCGTCAAAATCACAAATAATAAAAGGTTTTCGAGTCGTCATACGGCTTCAACCTTTCCCCATTTATCTAGCGCAAGCTTAAGATCCTTGCATTGTTCGGCTTTTTCATCAATCGGCTGGGCCTCTAGGACTGCATCAATAATGGCTCTGAAGGCTCGCCCCCCGCCTTGGGCACCGTTCGGATGTCCATGTACGCCTCCTCCGGCATTAATAATGTGGTCTATGCCGAAATCACGCATTAATAGCGGAACCATGCCGGGATGAATGCCTGCTGACGGAACCGCAAATGTTTGGTTAAAAGCATCCTCTCTCACACATTCTTCATGAATCGCCAGTGCGTCCGCTCTTGGAAGCGCAACCGAACCATATGAAGACGGAAAGAGGCTGAAGTCAGCACCGCAATATCGGTTTAATTTTCCGAGTAAAAGAGCGTGAGAAAAACCGTAAAACGGAGAAGACGTAAACGCCCCGCTGACTGCTGGATGCGCCATAATCGGAACTGGGATTTCAGGATCTTCCGCAAGGCCTTGCATAACGTCCAAGCCGTAAGCGAAGACATTAAACAAAAGCGCATCCGCTCCCAGCTCGGCGGCGCGTCTCGCTTTGTCTTTCAGATCAGCCGTACGTCCGGTCAAATTCACCGCATACAGCGTTTTATGTCCGGTCTGCTCATACGTTTCTTTCAATATTTGTTTTCCTTCTGCAATTCTTGTTTCAAAAGGTGCTAGACCTGTCTCAAAGAAAATTTCATCGTCTTTAATCAAGTCAACTCCGCCAAGCGCCTGCTGCCGGAGCTGTTCTTTAATATCACTCAGGTCCCTTCCGATTACGCCTTTAAATATGCTCATTAACAGCGGTCTCTCAAACTCTCCCAGCAGCTTCCGAATGCCGTATACGCCAAACTTCGGTCCCGGCAGTGCACGCTTAAATGCTTCAGAGAAGTGAAGATCGATTAATTTGATTTTTCCGTCCAGCGACAGCTTGCCAAACACTGTTGTCAGCAAAGCCGGAATATCCTGAGAGAAATTGATTTCAGGATAGGCAATTGTGATGACCGCTTGTTTTTCTGATGCAGCAGTTCCCTCTCTCTCCTCAACTTTTATCACCCGCCCCTTGTGCTTTTGCATTTGCTCCTGTTTTACAAGGGGCAGATCAGTCCAGGAGCCTACTGTCAATCCTGTTGCGATTTGTTCTGCTTTCTTCTCTGTATCGGCTCCCGGTTCGGTCAGGAGATATGTCGCTAATAACTCACTCATGCCAGAGCTCCTTTCATTTTCATCCATATCAAAAAACCTCTTCAAACTGCAATCGCGTCTAAAGAGGTTTCGTTTCTCGTCCGAATCTTATCTCTCAGCCGCTAGCTGCAAGAATTAGCACCGTGCTTTATAAGTCGGTTGCCGGGCTTCATCGGGCTCGTCCCTCTGCCTGCTCTTGATAAGAAAATATAGATTTTATAAATTATTTTGAATTATCCCATCGTTATAAGGTCTTGTCAATGCTTTTTTGGGTAAACAGGTTCAGTTTGCCAATTCGATAAGCGGCTTCCTTAAGTCTTTCTTCACTTGTTAAAAGTCCGACTCTGACGTAGCCCTCGCCATATTTACCGAAGCCGTTTCCAGCCGCAACCGCCACATTCGCTTTTTCCAGCAAAAGATCTGAGAACTGCTCAGAAGTATAGCCTTCAGGCACAGGCAGCCATGCAAAAAAAGAACCTGCAGGAGCTGTTACATCCCAGCCGATTTCCCGGCATGCCGTGATCCAAGCGTTTCTCCTGCTCTCATATCTGGCATTTTGCTCTGCCACACACGTCTGATCGGCTAACAGTGCCTCTGCTGCAGCCTCCTGAGTCGCTCTGAAAAGACTGACAAACATATGGTCTTGATAAAGATTGATCGCTTCAATGACCGAAGCGTTTCCGACGGCAAAGCCAACCCGCCATCCTGCCATGTTATACGTTTTTGACAGCGTGTAAATTTCAATTCCGATATCCTTCGCACCTTCAGTCTGCAAAAAGCTTAAAGGCTTGCAGCCGTCAAATCCTACAGCGCCGTAAGCAAAATCGTGAACGACGCAGATTCCGTTTTCAGTCGCAAAACGCACGGTATCTTCAAAGAACTCGGAAGTAGCAACAGCTCCGGTCGGATTATTCGGATAATTTAAATACATCAATTTCGCCTGTTCCCTTGCTTCAGCGGCTATGCTGCTGTAATCAGGGAGAAACGCCCTGTCCTTTACGAGCGGCATCATTTCCATCTTCGCTTTTGCAAGTGTGACACCCGACCAGTAATCAGGATAACCCGGATCGGGAACCAAAATCGTATCACCGGGATTCAACAAGCATTGCGGGAGCTCGACTAGACCGGCTTTTCCGCCGAATAATACAGCGACTTCGGTTTCCGGATCCAGATCAATGCCGTATTCTCTTTTGTAAAATGCAGCAGCCGCTGACTTCAGACGGTATGAGCCGCGAAAAGACGAATATTTATGATTCTCAGGATCAGCAACAGCTCGTTTCATCTCCTCGACAATATGTTCAGGAGTCGGCTGATCTGGATTTCCCTGTCCTAGATTGATTACGTCATGTCCTTCTGCGAGCTTTCGGTTCACTTTCTGCACCAGAGAAGCGAAGAATTGTTTAGGCAATTCCTTCAATACATGAGACTGTTCAAATTTCATCTATTCTCACCTTCTAAAAAAATCTTGAAATGATAGTCCATCATCATATATGGTTAAATGAAAAAAGTAAAGAAAAATTTGGGGTGTTAAAAAGATGAAATGGACGATATCTTGTCTTCAATTTGATATTTCATACGGAAAACCTTCGGAAAATATAAAAAAAGCTGAATTTTTCATCGAAAAAGAAAGCAAACATGCTGATGTTCTTGTTCTGCCTGAATTATGGACGACCGGATATGATCTGGCCAATCTTGATGAACTCGCTGACGAAGACGGCCGCTCCGCTCAGAGCTGGCTGAAGAAAACGGCAAAAAAACATGGTGTTCATATTGTCGCCGGATCGGTCGCTGTCAGGGAGAATTCTGATGTTTATAATACAATGTACATCGCGGATAAGGAAGGGCAAATCATTAAAGAGTACAGAAAAGCCCATCTTTTTCAGCTGATGGATGAGCATCTGTATTTATCAGCCGGTTCCGAAGACGGATACTTTGAGCTTGACGGCGTCAAAAGCTCAGGATTGATCTGTTACGATATCCGTTTTCCGGAATGGATCAGAAAACATACGACAAAAGGCGCCAACGTGCTGTTTATTTCTGCGGAATGGCCTCTTCCCCGCCTTGATCATTGGAAAAGCCTGCTTATTGCGCGGGCCATTGAAAACCAATGCTTTGTCGCAGCCTGCAATTGTACCGGTTCAAATCCGGATAATGAATTTGCAGGTCATAGTCTGATTATTGATCCATGGGGGCGTGTACTTGCTGAAGGCGGCCGGGAAGAAGGCATAGTCCGAGCGGAAATTGACCTTCAAGAAAGCGCAGAAGTTCGGGAGAGCATTCCTGTTTTCGATGATATCAGAAAAGATTTATATTAAAAAATATATTGACAACTAACTAAATTACCTGTTACCATGTTCATCAACTGATAAATTAGAATTGTCAAACAAGTGAATATATTCTCTTATCGAGAGTTGGGCGAGGGATTTGGCCTTTTGACCCCAACAGCAACCGACCGTAATTCCATTGTGAAATGGGGCGCATCTTTTTCGCGCCGAGACGCTAGTCTCTTAAGGCACGGTGCTAATTCCATTCAGATCTGATCTGAGAGATAAGAGAGGCGGACATAGATGTTAAGCCTCCTTCTCTCTGAGAAGGAGGCTTTTTTACGGCCACATATTAAGTGATTACATAATTGGAGGTTATGATGATGGGAGTCACAAAAACACCTTTATACGAAACGTTAAATGAAAGCTCCGCTGTGGCGTTGGCGGTGAAGCTTGGCCTTTTTCCAAGCAAAAGCACGCTGACATGCCAGGAGATCGGAGACGGCAACTTAAATTACGTTTTTCATATTTATGATCAAGAACATGACAGGGCATTGATCATTAAACAGGCGGTTCCGTATGCAAAAGTGGTGGGAGAAAGCTGGCCGCTGACAATCGACCGTGCAAGAATCGAAAGCAGCGCTCTCATCCGTCAGGGCGAGCATGTGCCTCACCTGGTTCCAAGAGTGTTTTATTCTGATACGGAAATGGCGGTTACCGTCATGGAGGATCTCTCTCACCTCAAGATCGCAAGAAAAGGACTCATTGAGGGTGAAAACTATCCTCATCTGTCACAGCACATCGGTGAATTTTTAGGAAAAACACTTTTCTACTCATCAGATTACGCGCTTGAACCTAAGGTGAAAAAACAGCTTGTTAAACAGTTTACAAATCCAGAGCTATGCGACATTACGGAAAGACTTGTTTTTACAGATCCTTTCTTCGACCATGACACAAATGATTTTGAAGAAGAGCTCCGTCCTTTTGTCGAAAAGCTTTGGAATAATGACAGCGTTAAAATCGAAGCCGCTAAGCTGAAAAAGTCATTTTTAACGTCTGCAGAAACGTTGATTCATGGTGATTTGCATACAGGAAGCATTTTCGCAAGTGAACACGAAACAAAGGTGATTGATCCTGAGTTTGCTTTTTACGGACCGATCGGCTTTGATGTAGGGCAATTTATCGCCAACTTATTTTTGAACGCACTCAGCCGTGACGGGGCTGACAGAGAGCCGTTATATGAACATGTCAACCAGGTCTGGGAAACGTTTGAAGAGACGTTTAGTGAAGCCTGGCAGAAGGACAGTCTGGATGTTTACGCCAACATCGACGGTTACCTCACTGATACGCTCAGCCATATTTTTGAAGAAGCAATCGGATTTGCGGGCTGTGAGCTGATACGACGCACGATCGGCCTTGCCCATGTAGCTGACCTGGATACGATCGTGCCGTTTGATAAACGAATCGGCAGAAAACGCCTGGCGCTCGAAACCGGCACAGCCTTTATCGAAAAACGTTCGGAATTCAAAACGATAACAGATGTTATTGAATTATTTAAGTTACTTGTAAAGGAATGATCCATTCATGACCCATTCATTTGCTGTTCCACGTTCTGTTGAATGGAAAGAAACAGCTATTACCATTTTAAATCAGCAAAAGCTTCCTGATGAGACGGAATATTTAGAGCTGACGACGAAAGAGGATGTATTTGATGCGATTGTCACGCTCAAAGTAAGGGGCGCTCCGGCGATCGGCATTACGGCTGCCTTCGGACTAGCGCTTGCTGCCAAAAACATTGAAACAGATAATGTCACGGAATTCCGCCGCAGACTGGAAGACATCAAACAATATTTAAACAGCTCACGGCCTACCGCCATTAATTTGTCATGGGCGCTTGAGAGACTGAGTCATTCGGTCGAAAACGCGATTTCCGTAAATGAAGCAAAAACAAACCTTGTCCATGAAGCCATTCAGATTCAGGTCGAGGATGAGGAAACGTGCCGGTTGATCGGCCAAAACGCCCTGCAGCTTTTCAAAAAAGGCGACAGGATCATGACAATCTGCAATGCCGGCTCAATCGCGACAAGCCGCTATGGAACGGCGCTAGCTCCGTTTTACTTGGCCAAACAAAAAGATTTGGGATTGCACATTTATGCCTGTGAAACAAGGCCTGTCCTGCAAGGTTCACGCCTTACTGCTTGGGAGCTGATGCAGGGGGGCATTGATGTCACTCTGATCACAGACAGCATGGCCGCCCATACGATGAAGGAAAAACAAATTTCCGCTGTTATCGTCGGAGCCGACCGAATTGCAAAGAATGGTGATACGGCAAATAAAATCGGCACATACGGTCTTGCTATTTTAGCAAACGCCTTTGATATTCCGTTTTTTGTCGCCGCACCTTTATCTACATTTGATACAAAGGTCAAATGCGGCGCTGATATCCCGATAGAGGAACGGGATCCCGAAGAAGTCAGGCAGATTTCCGGAGTTCGGACCGCTCCATCCAATGTGCCTGTCTTTAATCCCGCTTTCGACATTACACCTCATGATCTCATTTCAGGAATCATCACAGAAAAAGGGATTATGACCGGAAACTATGAAGAAGAGATTGAACAGCTGTTTAGAGGAGAAAAGGTGCATTAAAAAACCGCTGGACTTTGCTCATTTGGAGCCGAGTCAGCGGTTTTTTTGTTTCTTTTTGTTAACATTGATGATTTCATCTTTTTGAGCGCTTGATAAGATATGCAGTTTCACAAACAGTTCGGCAAAAACGGCAAGTTTCTCAGAGCGGCTCGGCTTCAATTGCTTTGTCCTCCTTTTTCATCAGACCAACTTTTTTAACTTAATAAAATGATATGTCGGCCGTGAAAAAAAGGGAACGTGCCATATGTTTTATTTTTCTTTATAGGAGATTCGCTCGATGTTTAGCAAAAATGCTTTGATCTCGGTTTTGCTTCCGGCGTATCCTGTTAACGCACTGTTTTTGCCGATCACTCTGTGGCACGGGATAAAAATCGGCAGGTCGTTACGTTTATTAGCCTGTCCGACAGCCCGCACCGCTTTCGGACTGCCGACCGCAGCGGCAATATCCGCATAGCTTCGGGATTCACCATATGGAATCCTCTCCAGCGCCTGCCACACTTTTTGCTGAAAAGGAGTGCCCTTTTGGCTGAGCGGCAGGGAGAATGTCTTTCTTTCGCCTGCGAAATATTCTTGAAGCTGTTGTTTCGCTTCTGCAAGATTAGGTGTTTCCTTGTGCTCAGTATTCTGAACCGTTTCTTTCCAATCCACCCAATCTTCCTGACTGAGAAATAGACGAGTGATCAGGCCCTCCTCTTCGGCAATGATAAGTTCACCGAGCGGCGTTTCGGCTGTCGTATAGTAGTTCATTCATCATTCCTTCTTTCTTCAGCATTCTGTCTGACAGGAAGCGTAATATGGAAAACGGTGCCCTTCCCTTCTTCACTTTCCACCATAATCTCGCCTTGATGTTCTTCAATAATTTTATAGCTTACCATAAGCCCAAGTCCAGTTCCCCGTTCCTTTGTCGTATAAAACGGTTCACCAAGTCGCTTTAATTTATCTTCTGTCATTCCGATTCCCTCGTCTTTTAAGGAGATAAGAACATGATCTGGATCCAATGCCTTTATCGTTACAAAAATATTTCCGCCGTCAGGCATCACTTCGATGGCGTTTTTTAATATATTGATAAAAACCTGTTTCAGCTGATTCGGTTCACAGTAAATCGGGGGAATGTCGTCAATTAAATCAAGTTGCATTTGTACATTGCTGAGATTGGCTTGCGCATTTAGAAGGTCTATCGTGTCCCTCATAATTTGGGTAACATGTTTTTCCTCATACATAATGGCCTGGGGCTTGGCTAAAATCAAGAATTCGGTGATGATGGATTCGATGCGCTTTAGTTCTGAGGTGATCACGTTGAAGTAAAGGGCGTAGTCTCCCTCGACACTCCCTTTCAGAAGCTGAATGAAGCCTTTAAGAGCAGTCATCGGATTTCTGATTTCATGAGCAATGCCGGCTGCGAGTTCGCCGACAACATGAAGGGTATCTGATTTGCGCAGGCGTTCCTCCAATTCTTTTCGCTCTGTTACGTCTTTAAAGATAGCCAAGTTCATATTTTGAATAATATTCCGTTTAAAAGAGAATTCGAGTTTTCTGTTATCACCGCTGCTCAGCAAAAATGGAATTTCGTTGTCCATTTCATCAAAATTAATCTGCCTTGCCGGTGATGCCAGATTTTCTATTTCATAAGCAGAAATAATATCTAACAGGCTGTGCTGTTTTATCTCTTCATGTGACAGTCCCAAAATATGGCTTGCTAACGGGTTGGCGTCGATGATCCTGTATTGATTGTCGAACAATACATTGCCGTCCATTGAGCCGTTGAACACTTTTCTGAATTTAAGCTCGCTTTCCCGAAGCTCCTTTTCCATCCGCTTTCTGTCGCTTACATTTCTTAAGATCGTCAAATGCTGATTTTCAAGGATTGTCCGTTTTGAAGTAAATTCAAGCTCTTTGAATTGCCCGTTCCCCATTTGAAACAGCAGCTCTTCTCTGATCTCTCCGTATTTTGCGTATTTCCTTTTCGTTATGCTGTATTTCTGCTGCGAGTCAACGAGAAAATCACACAGCTTTCTTTTCAACAGCAAATTCATCGGCAGCTCAAAAATTTTACAGGCTGATTGATTCGCTTTTACGATTCTTCCGTCATTCGACCAGATGATGATGGCGTCCATTGCATTTTCAAAGATTTCTCTGAAGCGCTCCTCACTTTTAAAGAGCTGCAGCTCCATAGACCGCTTCTCTGTGATATCCCTCATAATGGACATATAAAAACCGCTGATGATGTTTGATGTAATCGTGAATTCAAATAGTTTTTGAACTCCTGAACGAAGCTTGACAGGCAGCTCCCCCTTCGCTTTTCCCTTGCGGTTGAGCGCCTTCCAGATATTGTCGAAATCTTTTCGTGAGCCGTTGTCTATGAACTCATACAAAGATAAATGAGACAGCTCATTATGATTGATTTCAAAGCTTTTACAAAAGGACAAATTGGCATCAATAAAACCGCCATCTTTATCAAACAGGACGATTCCGTCAACTGCTCTGTCAAACAAGTCCTTAAAAAGCTGTTCATTCATAGAGAATTCCCGCTCGAGAATCTTCTTAGAAGATATGTCCCTCATGACAACAAAAAAGAAATCCTCACCAATGCCTCTTTTGGCCAGAAACTCTATGTATTTTGTTGCCCCGCAATCAAGCCTGATCGGAACCTCCTTCCACAGAAAGCCTTTTTTAAAAAACTTCTTTACGGAAAGATTCAGTTCATCCTTTGGGATTGAAAACAAAAAATCCAAAACAGAACGCTTTTTCAAATCTTCCGAGTCAACTTGAAGCATCCTTTCTGTTGCTTCATTTGCCTGAACAATCCGCATTTCGTTATCACAAATAAAAATAGCATCGAGCGTATTGTTGACAATCACTTGATGCTGATTCAATTCCTTTTTCAGTCGCGCGTTTTCTTCTTTGAGGCGATTCAGTTCCTCTCGCAGCTCCGAGTTTGTCTGGACACCAAGAGTTTCCATGCATGTACACTCCTTCTTCAAAACCTATCCCTCAATATTTCTACAAAATGCGGGAACTTCCTTCATTTGCCCTATAAATTTCAGAAAATTTCAGCGCCATTACATTACGAAGACATTTTCTACGATCCTTACCGTCACTTTACATCGACCTAACAATCAGCATTTTTTTAGATTCCTTTTTCATCTTTTATTTTAAAATATGTACCAGCAGGGAATAATCTCTTAGTGACTGATGAAAGAGAAGGTGATGCTATGAGTAAATCGCGGGACAGTTATTTCGATAACGCAAAATTTTTATTGATATTCCTTGTTGTATTCGGTCATATCCTTCGTTCCTTTATTAATGATAATCATTTTATGCTCTACCTCTACAAGTTCATTTACACATTCCATATGCCTGCATTTATTCTTGTATCCGGTTATTTCGCGAAAGGCTTTAAACGGGCGGGATATGTAAAAAAGCTGGCGGTCAAGCTGATTATTCCGTATTTGATTTTCCAAATCATTTATTCCGTCTTTTATTACATTATGCAAGATGAAAGCATGGCAAATGTGAACCCGATTGATCCGCAATGGTCGTTATGGTTTCTTGTAAGCTTATTCTTTTGGAACCTGCTCCTATATCCTTTTTCAAAGCTTTCAAAGCAGTGGGCGCTGTTTGTCAGCTGCGGAATCGCCGTGCTGATCGGTTATCTGGACTTTGTCAGCAGCACGCTGAGCTTGTCACGGACATTCGTATTCTTACCGATGTTCCTTGTCGGTTTTTATTTAAATAAACATCATTTTGATTTATTGAGATCAAAACGCGGCAAACAAATTGCGCTCGGAGTGCTTGCCGCAGTATTCATCATCTGCTGGGGCATTGATTTTGACTATTCTTTTCTGTTTGGTTCAAAACCGTATTCTTCATTTGGAGACGTTACCCTGGTAAGCGGACTATCCCGAATCGGCTGGTATGTACTCGCCTTTGGGGCAACCTTCAGCTTTTTAGCGCTTGTTCCGCAAAAACGGTATTTCTTTACCAGATGGGGAACCCGGACATTTTACGTTTATCTGCTTCACGGGTTTATTATTAAAACATTACGGCAGGTCGGGCTTGAGGATTGGCTTACTGACTATCAAAGCTTAGTGATCCTCTTGCTTTTAACAGCAGCCCTGACATCAGTCCTCTCCAGCAACTTTGTTAAGACAGTCGCTCAGCCCTTCATTGAGCTGAGGATGACCAGCTTATTGCAATTTGTCAGAGGAACGGGCAAAAATGCTTATTTAAAATAGAAAAGCACCTCTTAGGCGGACGCCGCCTAAGAGGTCTTTTTTATTGTTGTTTTTTATTTTTGTTTTTTTCTTTTTTCTTTTCAGGCTTGGTGATTTCCAGCGTTTCGATGATCTTTCCGGCATTGTAATCCCCAAGTTCACTTGAGAACTCTTCCTCCAGCACCTTTTTATTCATAGGCTTTTTATGATTTTGCATGTCTTTGCTATGACGGTTTTTCTTCACAATTACATGCCTCCCTGCTGGCCCTGTTTGGAATTGCGGTTTGCCCCTCTAAAATTGGGGTCATCATGATATTGTGTCTTATATGAATTGGGGTCCATGCTCTCGGTAGGTGTATTGTTATTTTTAATGGCTTCATTCACTTCAGCTTTACGCTTCATACGAATCCTCCTCGCCAGTTTTCAGACATTTTAAGATACAGGAGCGTAAATTGCACCTGTCGAAGTTAGGTTCTCCAACTGAACAGGAGGCACACATCTTTTTTTTGGCAATCAAAAAACACCGCAAAGTATGCGGTGTTTAGCCTATCCGATAATCACTCTTTCCTTCGGATAGTGATAATTCGCTTCAATTTCCTTTCTTCCGATCAGATACAGGAAGGTCAGGATGCCGATTCGCCCGATAAACATGACAATCATAATGACACATTTTCCAACACTGCTCAAATCTGCCGTAATTCCAAGCGACAGACCGGTTGTACCGAATGCCGAGCACACTTCAAACAAAAGCTCCAGCAGGGAATGTTTTTCTGTAATGGTCAGAATGAGCGTCGCGCCAAAAACGAGCAGGATCGCCATCATCGTGACAACAAGCGACTTCATCAAGTCAGCAGGGTGAAGCTCCCGTTTGAATACCTTTACGGCCTTATTGCCGCGGGCAAAATGAAACAGCGCAAGAAGGTTCAAAGCAAAAGTCGTTGTCCGTATGCCTCCCCCGACTGAGCTTGGCGACGCTCCAATAAACATCAGCGCACAAATAAAAAAGAGTGTGGAATCTGATAATTGGCTGATATCGATTGTTGCCAGCCCTCCGCTTCGGGTTGCCGTTGATTGAAACAGGGACAAAAACAAAATATCATGCCATGATTTTCCTGCGAACGCATGGTTTGCTTCCAGGGCAAAGATGCCAATGGCTCCAAACAAGACAAGTGAGCCGAACGTAATCGTCGTGATCTTTGTAAAAAGCGTAAATGGATAACGCCGATGCTTTGAAAACAGGAAATCCTTTACTTCAACAAGCACGGGAAATCCAATCGCTCCAAATATAATTAAAAGCATTGTAATAAACTGCACAAAGTAATCGTGGCGAAATGGAATCATCGAATTACCGGTAATATCAAATCCGCCGTTTGTCGTTGCACTGATACTGGCAAAAAATCCGTGTAAATAGGCTTCCTGATAGGAGTCATAGTAGGTTAAGAAATATGTGCCGAGAATCAGCCCGCCAAAAAATTCAATCCACAAGATCAGAAACAGTACCTGCTTCATCAGATTGACAATTCCTGAAAACTGGGATTGGTTTTGATCAACCATAATCAGCTTCCGTTCTTTCAGCCCGATTCGTTTTCCCATGATCAGCCAAATGAACGTTCCGAGCGTCATAATTCCGATTCCGCCAAATTGCAGAACAAATGCTAATATAAAAATGCCTATTGTGCTGAATGTATCAGCTGTATCAACTACCGTCAGCCCCGTTACGCTGACTGAACTGACAGCTGTAAAAAGCGCATCAATAAACGTCCAATCCGCCCCCGGTTTATGGGCCGCCGGCAAACTCAGCAATATAACGGCCACAGTAACTGCAAGAAAATAATATAATGCGATCAGCTGGGCCGGTGACAAGGCCTGTATCAATTTTCCAAACTTTAATCTCATGTAAAATCCTTCTGCCTCTCTTTTTAAGTACGGTAATTATTCTAAAGATATTAGGTCCATTTTTAAAGGCTTTTACGAAACATTTTCTTAACTTGCTTATTTTTTTATGATTTTAGTCAATGGATAAAATAAAAAACCTCTGAGAATTCTCTCAGAGGAACAATGTGTTTGTATTATTTAGCTTCCAGCCGTCTGATTCGCTCATCTAAATCAGGGTGAGTAGAGAAAAGTGAAGAGCGCTTCTTGCCATTAATCTTTAACGTTTGGACAGCTGTCTGATCGTCTTCCATAATCCGGGAAGAATAGCTTTTAAGCGTCCGAAGCGCATGAATCATCTTATCCTTGCCGGCAAGATCCGCTCCTCCCCTGTCAGCATGGAATTCACGATGGCGTGAATACGCAAACACAACCAGGCTGCCAAGTATCGAAAAGACAATCTGAAAAATAATCATTGCAATAAAATGAACGATCGGCGCTAGATCTTCTTTGACAAAACGGCTTGCTATCCAAGCGGCGATACGCGATAAAAAGACGACAAAAGTATTAACGATACCTTGTAAAAGCGTCATTGTTACCATATCACCATTTGTGATATGCGCGACCTCGTGGGCAAGCACACCTTCAACCGCCGCGTCATCCATCTGCTCCAGCAGCCCTGACGATACTGCGACAAGTGAACGGCGTTTTGACGGTCCAGTCGCAAACGCGTTTACTTCAGGTGAACGGTAAATCCCGACTTCCGGCATTTTCGTTAAACCGGCAGAGCGGCTTAATCTGTGAACACGATCAACCAATTGCTGTTCCTCAAAGCTGAGCGAGTGTTTTTTCGGATTCAGCACTCTGACGCCCATCATCGTCTTTGCCATCCATCTGGACATCGCAAGAGATGTAAAGGAACCGACAAATCCAACAACTAAACTGAACACAAGAAGCGCCATTGGATCGATACCGCCATCAGCTGTAAAGTACGTCCCGACTCCTGTAACAGAGCTTAAAACAGACAAAACGATCCCGATTGTTGTAAGCACCAAAATATTCGTTAGAATAAACAGAAAAATTCTTTTCGCCATAACAACCTCCGTTATTTTAAGTTCAAAAGAACCCGTATATTTAAATTATAAAACATCCATTTGAAAATGCAAGGAATTCGACGTATGATGTTAATGTAATTTGCTGACGCTTGAACTTTGAATTTATACATAGACCTATATCCGCGTCAAATTGTTTAACGAGGTGAACAATGAACATTTTTAAACTCTCTCGAACCGATATGGTGCGGCTGCTCTATTCCCTAAAAGGACAAGGAGAACATAGCCCGCTCGACATTCTCGTCCAATCAGCGAATATGTCAGCAGAAAAAGCAGCCAATCATCTAGAAATTCCTGAATTTCTTACAAGATATGAACGAAAAAAACAGAAAAAAGAATACGGTCTTTCTACAAATGAAATCGTAGAGCTTGGCAACTTGTGCGAGCTGACTTCGTTAAAGTCAACCGCGATTCAAAACTGGGTAAAGCGTGATATCAAGGATCTGATCGGACACCCTGAGCTGGGCAAAAAATACTCAGTTGAACAGGCAGTTATTCTTTTAATTGTACGTGATTTAAAATCCATTTATGACTTTGAACACATACGGGCTATTTTAAAAGTGGCCTTTAACACAATCTCAGACAGATCTGATGATGTCATCAGCCCGATTGCTTATTATGAAAGCTGCGCATATGTGCTTGATGCCATCCATCACCAAGATACTCCTTCTATGAAAGAATCAAATCTGCAGGAGATCGCCGAACAGGAGACAGAGCGTCTCCGTCACCGTTTTGAAGAACTGAATGACGGCCAATGGCTTAAAATCAGACAGATTATCGCCATTACAGTCCTCTCCATTTTGACATTCCATATTCAGGCAACCGCACATAAAATGACAGCAGACATTCTATAGTCTGCGTCACCCCGGCTCAGAGGCCGGGGTTTTATTTTTCTCCACAACAATTGCCAGCATAAATAAACCCCGTATATTTCAAACTAAATATGCGTTAAGAATTTCTTTATCGAAAAAGGAGATGAAAAAGATGGCGAGCAGAAATAAACTCGTTGTTCCAGGGGTGGAGCAGGCACTAGACCAATTTAAACTCGAAGTGGCTCAAGAATTCGGTGTGAACCTTGGTTCTGATACAGTCGCACGCGCTAACGGCTCTGTAGGCGGAGAAATGACAAAGCGGCTGGTACAGCAAGCACAATCACAATTAAATGGCACAACTAATTAAATTCAGGTCTTTATTCGCCGGGGGCACTCGGCGAATCTTCATTTTGAGCTGAATTATTATCACTGCTGTAGCTGTTTGGATTACGTCGGTCTGAAGCGTTATCCCTTCTGAACGAAGAACGGTTCTTGCCTTGTTCACCATTGTTCCAGTCCCTGTGATATTGGCTTTGGCCCTTGTCAGCGCCGTTATTTTCATTTCCTTTATCTTGAGGATCTTGTATTGGGGTTTGCTCATGGTCCCCATCTTTTTCGGTATCTGTGTTTTCATCTGATTCCTTTATTTTTTTATCTTTGTCACTATCATCAATCTGGTCATCCGCTTTATCTTCTTTCTGGTCTCCGGAATCCGCATCATTCAGCTGTTCATTATCTCCTTGCTTGCTGTCCTGGGTGTCAGTTTGATCGGTGTTTTCATCCACATTTTCATCATTCTTTTGATTCTCTTCCCCGGATGGTTTGCTGGAGTCATCTTTTAAATCTTTATTGTCATTCTTTTCATTTGATTTGATGTAGCTGCCTGTTGAGACGCCTTCTTTCTTCGCTTTTTCCCTCGTTTGCATATCTGACTCGAGAGATTCCATGCGGTATGTCGTTTTATATTTTTCAGTCACATCATTCAGCTGTTTTTTCACAGCCTTTTTATATGTATTGTCTTCTGTGTTTTCATAAACAGTGGAAATCAATATTTCTTTCGATTTCTTTACATACCCGTGTTCACTGCAGTCGGTTATAATATCGTCAATCACCTTTTTAAAATCAGTCTTCTCCCAATCATCTATATCATTCACGACTTTCTGTCCCTCATCGTTTAGAGGCGTCAGTTCAATCACTTCATAATCGCTGTTTAACGCCATTTCGACGCTTGGATTGATATCGATTGTCATATACGCATAGGCCTTATTATTAGAAAAAACGGGGAGAACTATAAATATAAAAAGCATAATAGCAGTCATCGTAAAAATCCCCATTTTGAAAGGGCGCAGTTTAAAAAAATCAAAAAAGCTGGCCCTTCTGCCCATGCGTGTTTCACTCGGAAGCATGATTTCTTCTCCGATTTCATAGCTGTGTCGATCATTTTTGGCTTTTAAAAATTGTCCGTCAGGGGTCAGCAACGTGACGAATTTTTTATTTTTCTCTACTATAATCCCTCTTCTCATGAGTGCAGCACCCCTTTAAGATAATCTTTTAAATAAATATAATCACCCGTAATGATAATACACATCGCAATAATATATTTTCTGTTTCTCTCAATCGTTTTTCGGCTTACAGAGACAAGCTGTTCAAGCTGTTTGACTGGAAGCTGCTTCTTTGTATACAGGATAGCGGCCAATTCTTCATGTTCAACAAGCGTCATTGCCACCTTTATGGCGTTTTGTCTTGCATCCGTGTGCTTTGGAGAATTTTCAAGCAGTTCTTTAAACGATAAACCATAATCCTTGAGCTGCTTTTGAAAATAGAGGATTTCCTCCCGCCTCTGCTCCTGTTCAATCTGACGGCGGTATTCATCTATGGAAAGCTCGGCTTCAATCAGGCTTTGTGATGACTCCTGATCGTCTCCTTCCTGTAAATCAATATTTATATTTTGTGCGCTTCTGGCTTCTTTTCTAATGTAATCAATGACTTTTCTTTTTATAATAAGCTCAGCAAATGCGAGCAGAGAATTTCCTTTTTCAGGTGAATATTTTTCTATAGCTTCATTAAACGCGATCAGTCCAATACTGAACTCATCGTCTTTTTCATCTATATATCGTTTACAAACGGATGAAACCGTCTTTGCGATAAATGGCTTATATTGCTGTATTAATTCATTTTGCAGATCTTTATTGCCTTTTTGTATACTCTCAACAGCTTTTTCAAGTGTTTGCTTCTTTTTTCCCAATTTAAACAAAAGGCTAAGCACTGGTTTCACCTCAGTTCCTCCCTATAACTACTCATTAATGATAGCTAATTTGATAGGGATTCGCAAAGGAGAAAAAGAAATATTGATTTCCAATGTCTCAATTATGACAAACCATTCTGACGTCCTATACATGATTTCGTGCCTTTCTAAAGAATTAAGGGGGTTTTATGCGTGTTTTTTGTAACAAAGATGTTATAAAAATGTTATTTTATTTCGCTTATGAAAACGCTTCAAACACAAAAAGACTCTGCTTTTAAGCAGAGTCTTTCAGATTACGCCCGTTCACGGGTGCTGTTTTTTTGTTCGTTTTGTGCGCCCTCCGGCTGTTTTTTCCCACCTGACATAAACCAGCCGCAAACCGCGATTGCTGCTAAGACACCCCAGAATATCAGCTTCCATATTCCAGAATGAATAAAGTGCTCAGAAACAACCGCTATGTCGCGATGGGCAAGCGTATATAAAGCAAGCTTCACTCCGACCCAGCCGACAATCACAAAGGCTGCTGTTTCTAGGCTTGGACGTTCCTTTAATAACTTCACAAACATGGAAGCCGCAAACCGCATAATCACCAGTCCGATGATACCGCCGGCCAAAATGACGAGAAATTGTCCTCCGTCAAGTCCGCCGATCTTCGGGAGTGATGTCCCAGGAAGCGTAACCGCCAGCGCTACTGCTGCTAAGATGGAATCAACAGCAAACGCGATATCTGCCAGTTCAACTTTTAAAACAGTCGGCCAAAAACCGCTTTGCTTTGTCTCTTTATGTGTGTCTTCTTTCTTAAATACATATCTTTTCAATAAGTGGCTTGCTGAGATATACAGCAAATAGATCGCGCCAATCGCTTGAACCTGCCATACGTTGACCAAAAATGAAATGGCGAATAAAGAGCCAAATCGCAGAACAAAAGCCCCTGCTAATCCATAAAATAACGCTTTTTTTCTTTTTTCCTCCGGCAAATGTTTTACCATTACCGCCATAACCAGCGCGTTATCGGCGGCTAAAATCCCTTCCAGCCCGATCAAGACGAGAAGAACCCAACCATACTCTAATAATAATGCTGCATCCATAAATGATACCCTCCCAAAAAAGTTGTTTTCTTTCTCTTCATCCGATCTTATGCCGGCCGGACCATGCAAAAAAGACCTTTGCCGACATAAGGCAAAGGTCTTGCTAGACATGAATTCAGGCATGCCAACAAAGCCGATGGATACAATCCATGAAATGACGACTTTGTTTCCGGAATACATTCCGGACGCTACTCCCCTTTGGGATTTCAAGAAATATGATTTTATACGTCAATGATATGCGCAGCGCAATGATTTGTCAACGTTTATTTTTTAAAAATACAGATAATTGTTCGGAATGCGTGCGTTTCTTCCTCTTTTTCAACAGTAAGTAGAGCAGGAACAGTGCCAAAATCGCTATCCCGATCGGAAGCATGTATTGATCAAGAATAGAGCCGACTTCCTTCCAATTTTCACCGAGCTTCACACCGAGATAAACATATACAAATGTAATCGGAAGCATAGCAATGAATGTATAAAGCGAAAACACCCAAACATTCATTTTTGCAATTCCGCACGGTATGGAAATCAATGTCCTGATGCCAGGCAAGAAACGCCCGCTGAACGCGACAAAGCCCCCATGTTTTTTGAAAAATTTATCTGATTTATCAAGCGCTTCAGGTTTAATAAAGAGATACTTTCCAAAACGTTCAAGAAACGGCCTTCCTCCGTACCGGCCTATCCAATACAGCGTAAGCGGACCGGCCACTCCCCCAAGCGATCCTGCCAAAACAACGCCGGCAAGTGTCATATCGCCTTTAGATACCCAATAGCCCGCAAGCGGCAAAACGACTTCGGCCGGGATAAACTCAATACTGAGCGCTAGAAATATTCCAAAATAAGATAAGCTTTTAAATGCTTCTATCCATGACATAACCAGCTCTTCGATAGCCGCCAACTCCCTTGTTTCATGTTTATGTATCATACATTTTTGTTTTTTCGGAAAACGTCAAGATGATTTTAACACATTTTTCACGGTCAGTTGAACTAAAAATAGATCTCCCTCGTATTTCTATCGTTTTGAAGGCTGAAACTCTGCGGTTAAGCAGCCGATAATAAAGAGAGTCAACAAGACTGGAACACACGATACGGGGGGAATCTCCATTTGGAAATACACGCTACATATAATACGACGCTCATATGTTTATCTATTCTAATTGCCTGTACCGCCTCGTATATTTCCCTTGAACTTTCCAGGAAAGTCACCATCAATACAGGCTTAAAAAGTAAAATTTGGCTGATCGGCGGCTCACTTATTATGGGATTCGGTATTTGGTCAATGCATTTTGTAGGGATGATGGCCGTCCATATGGAAATGCCGATGGAATATGAATTCATGCCTTTAATGGCAGCCATTGGCGCATCTGTTTCGGGATCATTTGTGTCATTATATTTTGTCAGCCGGCACATTCTTACATATTACAGACTGCTTACCGGATCAGTTGTGCTTGGCGCATCTATTGCTTCTATGCACTATATCGGAATGTCTGCCATTTCCCGGGTAATGATTATTTACGAACCGATTTTATTTACAGTTTCAATTATCATTGCGATTGCAGCCTCTTTCGTCTCGTTAAAAATATTCTTTGACTTGGCCGTGAAAAAACATTCTGAGCATCTTATATTCTATAAAGTCATCAGTTCAATTGTAATGGGTATTGGGATTTCGGGCATGCACTACACAGGGATGCTTGCGGCAACTTTCCATAAGGACATGGCTCCGCCCGGAAGCCCTATGGAGGTACAAACGTTTCATTGGTCAATTTTTGTTACTTTAATTATTTTTTGTATACAAACGTTATTGTTATTCAGTTCCCATGCAGATCGAAAGTTTATTAAACAGAGCGAACGCATAAAGGATAACGAACAGCGATTTCAGTCTTTAATCGTCCACAATATTGATGCAATCTTTATTTTATCATTAGAAGGAGACATAATATCTTCCAATCACGCTGGTGAGGAAATGATCAGCAAATTTGGCTTCAGCATGCATGACTGGAGGAATTACACATCACAGAAGATTAAGCGCCTTTTTGAGCAAGTTAAAAAAGATAAACAAGCGATGAACAGCGATAGCGATCTTATCACTGAAAAAGGCCAGTTTCACTTAAATATTACGCTTATACCTGTTGAGGTCAATCAGGAACTAGACAGCATTTATGTCATTTGCAAAGACATGACGAAGCAGTACAAAGCAGAAAAAGAAATCCATAGAATGGCTCATTATGATTCGCTTACAGACTTACCTAACAGAAGGCATGCCATCTCTCATCTAACAAAGGTGCTGAATCGCGAGCATTCCTTGCATTATAACACCGTTGTATTCTTTCTCGACTTAAACCGGTTTAAAGTGATTAACGATGCATTAGGGCATAATGTCGGTGATCAACTGCTTCAGTTTGCAGCTAAACGCCTGTCATCTGTAGTCCCTGATAACGGATTTATTGCCCGTCTTGGCGGTGATGAATTTATTATTATATTAACAGACGCCAATACAGGAACAGGCGAAGCAGATGTTTTAGCAAGAAAAATTATCCAAAAATTCAAAAAACCTTTCAAAATTCAAGATCATACCCTTGTCACATCTGTCAGTATCGGGATTGCGATATCTCCAAAAGACGGGACGGATGGCCTTGAATTGATGAAAAAGGCTGATATGGCGATGTATGCGGCTAAAGAACGAAACAAAAGCAAATACAGATACTATTCTTTTTCAATCGGCAACAAAGAAACCGTCAAGCTTAACCAAGAGATGGTACTCAGAGAAGCAATCGAAAACGATAGATTTGTCTTGCATTATCAGCCGCAATTCAGTGTGAAAAAACAAAAAATGACAGGAGCAGAAGCACTGATACGCCTTGTGACACCAGACGGGCAGCTGCGTCCGCCCGGAGAATTCATCGGTGTTGCAGAAGAAACGGGACTTATTATTGATATCGGAAAGTGGATTATAGATGAAGCATGCAAGCAGGCAAGGATTTGGCATGACAAAGGCTATGATCTTTCTGTCGCCATTAATATTTCCGCCAGACAGTTCCAATCTAAAGATCTGATTCCCCTCATCAAGGATACGCTTAATAAATACCAGCTTCCTCCGCAGCTTCTTGAAGTGGAGGTGACGGAAAGCATGACAATGGACAATCTCGATCACTCCAAAAAGGTTTTGTCATCCCTAACAGAATTAGGAATCAGAATCAGTATTGACGATTTCGGTACTGGTCACAGCTCTCTTAGCTATTTGAAGGACTTCCCGATTCACAGGCTGAAGATTGACAAATCATTTATTGACGATATTCAGACCCATCCTAAATCAGAGCAAATTACCGGAGCTATTATTGCCATGGGGCATCAGCTGTCTTTGCAGGTGATTGCCGAAGGTGTGGAAAATGCAGCTCAAAAGCAGCTTCTTTTTGAAAAAGGCTGCGACCATTTGCAGGGCTTCTTTTTCAGCAGGCCAATACCTCCGGAACAGCTCGAACAATTCATTACTGAACAGCCGTCGCAATAAGTGCGCCGGCTTTTTTTCACCCATAAGTTACTACACATGAATCGTACTCCTTCTCTTCACACTAAAGAAAAAAAGGGGTTTATCGATATGCATACAATGTGGAAGGGATCGATCAGCTTTGGATTAGTAAACATCCCCATCAAGCTATATGCGGCCACAGAAGATAAAGATATTAAACTGCGCAGCCTCCATAAAGAGGATCACGCACCAATCAAATACGAGAAAGTTTGCACAAATTGCGAAAAAACTCTTAGTCCTGATGAAATTGTGAAGGGATATGAATATGTAAAAGGGAAATATGTAGTGCTGACGGACGAAGATTTAAAAAGCTTAAAACAGGAGCATGAGGAGAAAGCGGTTGAGATTGTTGACTTTGTTCAGCTCCAGGAAATTGATCCGATTTATTTTAACCGCTCCTACTTTGTCGGCCCCGGGGATAATGGGACGAAGGCCTATACCCTGCTGCGTGAGGCGCTGCGCTCAACCGGAAAGATCGGTATCGCCAATATGACAATCAGGTCAAAGCAGCAGCTGGCGATTCTCCGTGTGTATGAAAATTGTATCGTCATGGAGTCTATCCATTATCCCGATGAGGTCAGAAGCGCCGCTCATGTCCCAGGTGTACCTGATCAATCGAATGTAAACGATAAGGAACTGCAAACCGCTATCACATTAATAGATCAACTGACTGCTGAGTTTGAGCCTGAGAAATATGAAGACACGTACCGACAGGCGCTGCTGCAAAGAGTCAACGACAAGCTAGAAAATAAAGAAACGGCCGTCACTCCTGATAAAGCGCCACCTCGTGAAGATGTCATTGACCTGGTAAGCGCTCTGCAAGCCAGCATTGACAGAACCAGAAGGCCGAACCGGGAGACACCGGCTGCCACACCTGCACAAGCCGCTGAACCGAAAGGAGCCGGAGATAAAAAACAAAAAACAACTAGAAAAAAAGCCTCCGGCACGTCATAGCCCATGGCGTTTACCATGCAGCCGGTCCTAACTTCGTCACCGCCAATCGGAGCAGAATGGCGTTACGAAGTAAAATATGATGGGTACCGCTGTATTCTCCGCATCCATTCTTCAGGTGTGACCTTAACCAGCAGAAATGGTGTGGAGCTCAGCAGCACCTTCCCTGAAATCACACAATTCGCCAAAACTGCCTTTCAGCACATGGAAAAAGAGCTTCCGCTGACACTTGATGGTGAAATCGTATGTTTGGTGAATCCTTGTCGTGCAGATTTTGAACACCTTCAAGTGCGGGGGCGTTTGAAAAGGCCAGACAAGATTCAGGAATCGGCAAACGCGCGGCCGTGCTGCTTTCTCGCCTTTGATTTGTTAGAGCGAAGCGGAGAAGATGTAACGCTTCTTTCGTATTTGGACCGCAAAAAATCGCTGCGTGAACTCATATCCGCAGCAAAGCTTTCTGCATCTCCAGATCCTTACGCAAAAGAAACCATTCAATCCATTCCCTGTTATGATCATTTTGATCAACTCTGGGAGATGGTAATAAAATATGACGGAGAAGGAATTGTAGCGAAGAAAACAAACAGCAAATGGCTTGAAAAGAAGCGGTCGTCCGATTGGCTCAAATATAAAAACTTTAAACAAGCTTATGTTTGCATAACAGGGTTCAACCCTAACAACGGGTTTCTGACGGTATCAGTATTAAAAAACGGAATAATGACACCGATTGCCTCTGTTTCGCACGGAATGCGCGATGAGGAAAAAAGCGCTATACGCGAGATTATGGAACAGCACGGACATCAAACACCCTCAGGCGGATTTACGCTTGAACCTTCGATTTGTGCAGCTGTTCAATACTTAACAATTCTCCAAGGCACATTAAGAGAGGTATCGTTTGTCGGTTTCGAATTCCAAATGGACTGGACCGAATGCACGTATGCGCAAGTCATACGACACTCCAAACCGGTTCACCCAAAGCTGCAGTTCACAAGCCTGGATAAAATCATATTTGAAAAGAATAAAAAAACAAAAGAAGATTTTATTCAGTATATGATTGAAGTCAGTGACTACCTGCTCCCTTTTCTGAAAAACCGGGCTGTCACCGTCATCCGCTATCCGCATGGATCTAGGAGCGAATCATTTTTCCAAAAAAACAAGCCGGACTATGCGCCGGATTTTGTTCAATCTTTCTATGATGGAAGCCATGAACATATTGTCTGTGAGGATATGTCTACATTGCTATGGCTTTGCAACCAGCTTGCTTTGGAGTTTCACGTTCCTTTTCAAACCATTAAAAGCAGGCGTCCGGCTGAGATTGTCATTGATTTAGACCCGCCTTCGCGAGATGACTTTCTTATGGCCGTGCAGGCCGCAAATGAACTGAAGCGGCTGTTGGATTCCTTTGGCATCACATCGTATCCGAAGCTGTCCGGCAACAAAGGCATCCAGCTTTATATTCCCTTGTCTCCCGAGGCATTTACGTATGAAGAAACACGCCAATTTACGCAGCTGATCGCAGAGTACTGCACCAATGCATTTCCCGAGCTATTTACCACTGAACGCTTGATTAAAAACAGACACGGCAAATTGTATCTTGATTATTTGCAGCATGCAGAAGGAAAAACGATTATCTGTCCCTATTCGACGAGAGGAAATGAGCTTGGGACTGTCGCAGCCCCGCTCTACTGGCATGAGGTGCAATCATCTTTAACACCCGCTGTGTTTACAATTGATACGGTCATCGATCGAATTAAGAAGCAGGGCTGCCCATTTTTTGATTTTTACCGCAACCCGCAAGACGAACCGCTTAGCGCTATTTTACATCAGTTGAAGAAAAAGAGCTGACTAATGGAGTCAGCTCTTTCCGTGTTTAACTGTACTTTTTATCTAACCGCTCTTTTTCCTGGCGCTGAAGCGGGCTCAGCTGCTCATTATACAAATCAATATCAATCGCGTATTTCGGCCGTCTTTTCACTTCAGAAAAAATCGTTCCAATATACTCTCCGATGATTCCAATTCCCATCAATTGCAGCCCGCCCAAAAACCAAATGGATATGATGAGAGACGCCCAGCCTGCATTCGTATGTCCGAGCATCTTTTGAATAAACGCGCCAACCCCTGCCACAGCGCTGAGGAAAAACAAAACAAACCCTAAAAGCGTAAAGAATCGAATTGGTGCGACACTGAATGAAGTAATCCCGTTAAAAGCGAAGGATAGCATCTTTTTCAGCGGATATTTCGTTTTGCCGGCAAAGCGTTCCTTGCGGTCATACAAAACTTCGGCCGATTTAAAGCCGATCATAGGGACAATACCTCTTAAAAACAGATTCGCTTCCGGATAACGCTCAAGCTCTTCAAGGGACCTTTTATTCATTAAACGAAAATCAGCATGATTATAAATTAATTTAATCCCAAGCTTATTCATGAGACGATAAAACCCTAACGCGGTCGTGCGCTTGAAAAAGGTATCGGTTTTTCTGCTCTGGCGTACACCGTAAACGATCTCGCAGCCCTCATGATATTTCAGCATAAAATCCCGGATCACAGAGATGTCGTCCTGAAGATCAGCATCGATCGAAATGACGCAGTCTGACCTATTCTTCGCTTTATGGAGTCCGGCTAAAAGCGCTTTTTGGTGGCCGACATTGCAGGCTAATTTTAAGCCGGTAACCTTCTTGTTTCTTATGCTCTCCATAGCAATCAAAGCCCAAGTGCGGTCTTTGCTGCCATCATCGACAAACAGAATTTTACTGTCTTCAGCAATTAATTTTTCTTCAATTAAATCATCTACAACCTCTGTCAGCTGACGGCTTGTTTCTTGAAACACTTCCTCTTCATTGAAACACGGGACGACGATGGTTAATACTGGCTGTGACTGTTTCAATCGATATCCTCCTTATCTTGTTTCATATAAATAAATGCGCCAGGCGGAATCTTTATGGTCAAACGTCTTTACGAGCGCGAGATGGTTTTGTTCAGCATTCATGATCGGAACTGAAGAAAAAATGTACCGGCCGCCCATTTTTTTAAATACATCTGTATTTAATTGAAGGTTGTTGATCGTTTTCTTCGAGTTCTTTTTGAAATCATATCGTTTACCGAGTTCATCGACAAAAAGGTAGCAGCGGCTGCCCCATTCATCAAAGTATTGTTTCAGCCGAGAATTTTTTTCCAGCTCTTTTTCGATGATTTTCCTAAATTCATATTTATATGAGAGCGGATACAGATTGTTATACGTATCTAACGTATAAAACCCGTTATATTGGGCGATAGACGGATGCAGTCCGATGCTCGCCACCCTGTACGAATCTTGCGGACGTCCGATATATTCCTTAATCTCTTTGAATTGCTCCGATGCATAAAACTCCTTGAATGTCGGCGCGTTGTAATGAACGCCATACGTATATTCTTCATTAAAAGGCGCCAACACCATTAGCTGTGCAGCGACTGCGGCGTACACAAGCCATTGCCATCCTTTCCCCATCCGCCAAATGAGATATAAAGCAAGCGCAAAGCTCACGTATATAACAAGCGGCCGAAGAAAATGAAAACGGGCAAAATTAAATTCTGCTAAAAAGGCAAATTTCTGCTTTGGAACAGCCCAAATTTTGTTGAACCAAAACGCATACCATAATGACAATCCATAATTAAGCACACATAAAAACAGATAAACATTTTCTGGCTTTGTCCGATTTCGTTTGAACAGCAGAGCAGCAAATACGACCAGCAGGATCGGGAGGATGACAACGGTATGAACGGTCATCACATGATTATGGCCATAGACAAAGTTTTTTACGGATAGCCGAAGAGAATGCCAAACATCATGCCTGGATGAGATAAATTCGATACGATGCATCGGTGCGTGTTCAAAGAGCATCGAATAGACAAGCCGATATTCAACGAAAAGATAGATACTCGTCATAAATGCAATACTGCCTAAGAACATCAAATTCCATCTTCTTTTTGTAATGGCATCATACAGCCAAAAACACGCCATCCCTGCCAGGAAAAAGAAGAAGCCTAGAACAAAGCTTGAGTATAGAGGAAGCAAGCCCAGCGTCAGCCACTCTCTCCATGAGCTATCCCCTTTTCGGATATTTAAAAAAGCCCACAGTGCCAAAGGATACCCAAGCGTACTCAGCATTCCCGAAGGCCAGAAAGGTGTTAAGGCAAATGCAAGCGATACGCCAATTCGGATGAAAGCCGCTTTTGGTTCCGGGATTATATGTTTCTTCAGCAGCACATACATTCCAAAAAAAGCGACAACTCTTGTAACCGTCTGGCTTATTGCATAGGCGGTCATGGAAGAAAAGAAAGCATGGAGCCAAACAATTCCGCTCCACTCGGTGCCAAAGGCATCCCGGGGCAGCCCGTTAATGATTTGCGGAATGGCAGCGTCAACCTTGCCGACGATTTCGCCGCTATCGGCCAGAACCTTGTACCAAGCGATGTTGGAATCTAAATTATCGTGGACCCGGATATGGGCATCTTCCTTTAAAATAAAAAGCGGGGATACATACAATAAAAGAAGAAATAATGCGATCCAG
The DNA here is from genome assembly GCF_038593095.1 of Bacillus sp. FSL L8-0358. Classification (NCBI taxonomy): domain Bacteria; kingdom Bacillati; phylum Bacillota; class Bacilli; order Caryophanales; family Bacillaceae; genus Bacillus; species Bacillus sp. FSL L8-0358. Next base: position 1,396,171 of record NZ_CP151962.1, on the reverse strand, counting down.
AGATAATATGTTTCTTTTTTTTGTTGTCTCATCAACCGTAACATTGCTTACACATCCATTTGTTATTCTGACTCCGTCGGCATGTTCTGCCTCATGTGTCAAAATTTATTATCCCTTTTCCCTTCCAAATCATTCATCATATGACAATCCGTTTTTCAACCTGTCTCTACCCATTAATTCCCGCTATCCATAGGGCTTGATCACTTACTATACTGATAGGAGGGAGGGGATATATTTTGTTTACAATCTTACTTTCATTGGCCATACTCGTATTTGTGCCATTTCTATATAAAGCGAACCGCAATACAAAAGATGTGAAAGTCAACACCATTTCAATCGACCAAAAAGACGGCCTTCCAGCCAGAAAAAAATTAAATATCCTTCATTTATCAGATCTTCACTTGGAAAACATTTCAGTCTCACCTGAGGAGCTGTATCATTTAACAAAAGATCAGCCTGTGGACATCATTGCTCTTACCGGGGATTTTCTTGATCGGAAACGTAATATTCCGAAGCTGGCAGGTTACTTGAACGCCTTGCAAAAGCTAAAGCCTGCATATGGAATGTACGCGGTGTTCGGTAACCACGATTATGTATTGAAAGAAGAAGACTTTCGGAGATTGAAGCGAGTTTTAGAGGAAAACGGCTGTATCACGCTGCAAAATGAACATGTTCGAATCGAGACGGCTGCAGGGCCAGTCAATATTATCGGCATTGATGATTACAGTACGAATCGAAGTAATATCACCGGCTCTTATCAAGGTCTGGAAAATGGCTATCATCTTGTCTTAACACATGACCCAAATATTATTCTGGATATGAAAGATGTTCACTATGATTACCTGCTGTCAGGGCATTTTCACGGCGGGCAAATCCACTGGCCAAAACCGTATCATTTGGTGAAAATGGGAAAGCTCGTGCGAATGAACATGATTAAAGGCCTTCATTATCATCACGATAAACCATTTTATATCAGCGAGGGCTTGGGACAAACCGGCGTAAATATCCGTGTCGGAAGCCGCCCTGAAGTAACATTTCATCAGATTTAATCAAAAAAGACTGTGCTGACCGAGGCATCAGTCTTTTTTTTGATAGGTTTTCTGCAGCTTTTCTTTTGAGATAAACAAATAGGATGAATTCGGTAAATGCCGCAAGCTCACAGGCTTTGAAGTCAAATATAAAATCGGCACATGGGACATTTTTTTAAAGAATCTGTAACAAGGATTCACCGGGGTGATCACATCAAAGCCGAGCCTTTCCACACCTTTGTCAAGCATTGTAATCCCAATGATTCCTTTGATTTTCTCGCTTTTTTTATGATTGTTGATATAGTCAAGAAGAAGCGGCATCGATTGATATACTTTCTGATAAATAATGATTCCTTTTCTGACTGCGCTCTCAATGCTTTGCAGTTCTCTTATCAGCTTAATATTGTGCAGATGAATTTTAACGAGCACATCATTTTTTCTAATATGCGTTCCATCGCTCAGCACGACATGATGTCCTTTATACTTCGTCAGCCTGACTCGAAAAACGCTTTTTTGATCGTTGTCAATCAAGCTTAGCCTTGAAAAAAAGAAATAAATCGGATCAACCATTCTCCAAATGGAAAGGAAACAGGTTTTCATCTTTTCACCTTCCTTATGATCAAAAACACCCTTATATTTTGTGAACGTTCTCCTCAAAATATAGTTGCCATATTTTTTTAGGAGGACTGTCATGAAAAACATTCTCATTTTTCCTTTTTTAAGCATTTCCACCGGCCATCATCATGTGGCTGATGCATTGCAGGCTGAATTAGAGTCTCAAGGGCTGGCAGCTGAAAAGATTGATATCTTTTCACATGCGTATAGCCGGTTAGAAAAATTGTCCTCCGTGGCTTATTTAAAATGGATTCAATATTTCCCGAAAACGTACAGCGGCATTTACAGGCTCCTCGCCTGCGGAGAATTTCAGCATGACAAACGCTATTTCATGTACGAATGGCTGTTCACACAGCAAATGAGGCACATTCTCCAAGAAAAACAGCCTGATATCGCCTTCTGCACACATGCGCTGCCTTCTTATCTGCTGAACCGACTAAAGCCTGAATATCCGAATCTGACGGTTGTGAATGTATACACTGATTTTTTCGTGAATCAATTATGGGGACGGAAGAACATTGATTACCATTTTGTTCCGAGCACGGAAGTAAAGAAGCAGCTAATATCAGAGGGGATCGATCAGAACAACATATACTTGACCGGTATTCCAGTTCACCGAAATTTTGAAATGGAATCAGCAGATACCTTGCAGCACCACCCGCCATATACCATCATCATCACTGGGGGCAGTATGGGGGTCGGTGGAGTTTTAAAATGGGTGCAGAAACTGTCGCCAGGCGGAAAGATCTTATACAAAATATTATGCGGCAGAAACGAAAAGCTCTACTCCTATGTCAAAAGTTTACACCACCCCTTGATTGAGGCGATTCCTTACCTTCACAGCAAAGCTGAGATGAACCGTTTGTACGAACAGGCGACAGGCATCATGACTAAACCCGGAGGCGTGACCATCAGTGAATGCTTACAGAAACGGCTTCCGGTATTTATTTATCATGCACTGCCGGGACAGGAGGAAATGAATTTAAACCTTCTACATGGAAGGAAGCTCGTCACAGATATGAGAAACTGGGACATGAAGAAAGCAGAAGAGTATATCGCGGCATTTTTTCAATCGAACGAACAGATGAAGGAGTATAAAAAGCACGTCAATGGATACCTTGGCGAAATGTCTGATAGGAAGATTGAAGATGTTTTAAAAAGAATCATATGGAAACAAAAAAACACTCTCCTGAAATAGAGAGTGTAGAATAGTTAACGAAACAGCAAATGCTGGCTGTGTATGCCTGCTTTCTTGAGCAGGACGATCAGCTGGTCCTGTTCATCAGGCGAAAGGCCTGAAAACGCTCTCGCAATACGCAGTGCATGAATCGGATAAATTTTATCCAAATACTCATTTCCCTTGTCAGTTAAATGTGCGTAAACAGAGCGTTTATCTTTCGGGTCCTGCTCCCTTACTAAAAACCCGTTTCTTTCTAGTTTGTCAATAACATATGTGACGTTTCCGCTTACAAGCAGAAGTCTCGACCCAATTTGCTGTAATTTTTGCGGGCCTCTTGTGTACAGGAGCTCCAGTACAGCAAATTCAGTGGGATTAAAACCGTGCTCTTTGCTATCACGGATACTATGTTCGGACACACTTTTGAAAGCCCTTGCAAAAACTCTGTACAAATTCATCGCACGCTCAACTTCTTCTTCGTTAAACGATAATCTCATCATATCTACCTCGTATATAGGATTTTTATAAAAAAATAATGAAAACCCTTACATATAATAAGAGTTCAGTCCCTTACTATACGTATTCGCTATAATTCGAGAAATTCCTTCTAAAAGCAAAAAAATCCTTATACATTATCTTGTATAAGGATAATTTTTATGATTTGTAATGCTTCGAAAGAAATAAGCGTATTCTTTCCGAAGCTCAGAAATCGTCATTTTGTTCATGACCTCTTTATTATAAACCCCTATCTGATAGAGTTTTTCAGAATAATGGCTTCGTTCTTTTTCTAAAGCGGATTTCAATAAATTACTCATAGCGTCCTCCTTCATTTTGAGGTATCCTATACAAAAGATACTCTTTTTAAATGAACGTGGTATGAATCTAATGTAAAGAATTTATGTTTACGAAGATTTTCGGTATTGTCCGTTTTGAACCGATCTTAATAATTGAAAAGCCTGTTCTCCGGCAAGCTGCATAAACGTCTCCAGCATTTCATCACGCTTGATATCCAACTCTATAATTTCTTTTGCCAGTGAGACCGCTTTTTCTTCCTCCATGATTATCCTTCCTCCTCGTTTGTTTGTTACATAAAGGATAAAACGCGCTTGGGTGTTACGCATTATTCTTGTTAATTTTTCTTCCGTATTTTTTCAAAAATCTTCTATTTGATGTTAGAAAATATGACAAGCGTCAGGTTTTTTCTCTTTGTTTTTTATATACTATTATCAAAAGACATCCAGGGGTGGAAAAATGACCACAGAAGATCATTCTTATAAAGACAAAAAAGTGATTTCAATCGGAATTGTGAGTGAATTGACAGGATTGTCCGTAAGACAGATCAGGTATTATGAGGAACGAAAGCTCATTTACCCGCAGCGTTCTTCAAGGGGGACAAGAAAATACTCCTTTGCCGATGTGGAGCGGCTGATGGATATCGCCAATAAGCGTGAAGACGGCGTACAGACGGCAGAGATTTTAAAGGATATGCGCAAAAAAGAACAGATGTTAAAAAACGATCCGCAAGTGCGGAAAAAAATGCTGGAGGGGCAGCTTAATGCTCACTTTCGGTACAAAAATCGTTAAATAATAAAAGTCCGGCTCGCAGTTGAGACGGACTTTTTACGTTTATAATGAGTGAATGAATGCAGTGGCAATGCCAAAGTAGATTAATAAAGATAAAATATCGTTTAACGTTGTAATCAGCGGTCCAGAAGCAATCGCCGGGTCTACTTTCAGTTTGTGCAAAATAATAGGGATAATCGTTCCTGACATCGTGCCGATGATTAAGGTTAAGAACAGTGAAGAGGCGACAACAAATCCCAAAAGCGCATTCCCCTGCCATATGATGGAGACAATCGCAATCAGCACAGAACAAACCGCTCCGATAAAAATACTTGTTCTGAACTCCCGGAAGATCAGGCGCACAATCGTTTTTTTGTTCATTTCTTCTTTAGACAAACCTCTGATGACAACCGCGAGAGATTGTGTTCCCGTATTTCCTGTCATCCCTGACACCATCGGCATGAAAAACGCAAGCGCGACAACCTGCTTCAGCGCGTCTTCAAAATAGCTGATAATGCTTCCTGAAATCAGTCCGATAAACAAGAGTAAAATCAGCCATGGCAGGCGCCGGTATGCCGCCACGTAAGCTTTTGTGTCAAAGGTGATGTCTTTACCGGAAGCTGCAAATTTTTCGTAATCCTCATCAGCTTCCCGAATAACGACGTCGATAATATCATCGACCGTCACAATGCCGACAAGCACGTTGTTTTCTTCTACAACCGGTATTGCCAAAAAATCGTAACGTTCAATCAGGCGGGCAACTTCTTCCTGGTCCTGAAGAGCATCTGCTGATATGACGCGGGTAAACATTAAATCTTGCACCTTTTCTTCAGGTTCACCCAGAATCAAATCGCGGTAGGAAAGAACCCCAACCAGCTGTTTGCTTTCATTAATAACATATAAGTAGTTGATCGATTCAGCTATTTCAGCGAAGCTTTTCAGTTTGACGACCGCGTCTTTTACCGTGTAATGCTGAGGAATCCACACATACCGGTTTGTCATCATGCGTCCCGCTGAATCAGCTGGATAATTCATCAAGAGCTGTACAGCTTTTGACTCTGACGCTTCCATGCTGGACAAAAGCTGTTCCTTCAGTTCTTCATCCATTTCTTCAAGCAATTGAGCGAGGTCATCGTTGTCCATTTTGTTCATCGCTAGTGTTGCTTTTGTTTTTCCGACTTTATTTAAGACGACAAGCTGAAATTCGCGTTCCAGCTCCCCGATCATATCAGTGATATCGTCTACAGTTAAATAAGATAAATAGCGGGCGCGGTGTTTTTCCGGCATTTCTTTAAAAATAAATGCCATGTCATAGGGCTGAAGCTCATCAATAACACTTCTGAAATCCCTGATTTTCCCGTCTCGCAGTAAAATAATGATGCGTAAAATGAGTTCGTCATAGGTCATGTTTTGAACCATCGGGACTCGTACCTCCTCTACGGAGACGTGCCGGCCTCGCCAGAAGGTGCGGCTGTTCGTCTCCTCATCGTGTAATCAATTGTCTTGCTGTCATAGTATATGGGTACTTCTTCAGATTGACTCGAATGGGGAGAATCCATACTCCGCACCTCCTTTGATTGGTTTCGTTTTAAAGGCATAAAAAAAGCCTTCGGGATTGAAGGTGAAAGAAGCACGGCAAAAAAAGCGTGCGGGCGCCTTCAATCGTAGAGCTTTAGCACTGTATGGCATAGGACAAGCATCCAGCTGCATTAAAAATCACCTTATGTCGATGATTTCTGTTGACCCATTGGCGTCTTTGGACATTTTTGGGCAGCAGCGTATCTCCATACAGGAGCCTCACCTAACGAAGTTCCTAATTGAATTGACACACTGAGATTACAGAAAAAAACAAGCTGTGTCAACTCAAAAAAGTAATAAATGCGCTTACATCACAATTACGGAACAAAACAAGGGCCTAAGCCCTTATTCTGTTGTTTGTGTCTCGTCATCTTCAGAAAGCAAATGATACGTTTCATGAAGAAATAAGGCGTACTCTCCTTCCTTCGTCGGATGAGGGACATATTCAGCCTGATTGATGTATTGCTCCTCTTTCTTTTCCATGCGTTTCGCCTCCTTTTCTACTTAGATTGTCCAAAAGAAGGTTTCTTATCATGAAAAACCCCCGCTGCAGCGGGGGTTTTGATTAGTCATCTATCTCCTGTTTGATAATGCGTCCATCTTTTGCGGAAATTTCAAATTCTGTCTCAGTTCCTTGTTTCGTTTGGATTTCCATTTCATAGATGTAAGCACCGTCATCTTCGTCAAGCTTACTTTCTGTTACGGTTCCACCTGTTTGCTTTAAAGCAATTTCTTCAGCTTCTTCTTTGGTTATGGCGACTTGTTCTGCTTTCTCCTTTAACGGGTCATTAAGCGCTTGTTTTGTATGAATATCTACATATACGTCGTAGTCTTCACCTTCTTTTTCAATCTCCACTTCATAGACTTCTTTGCCGTTGTAAAGGTCTCTGTCAATGTCTTCTACTGTGCCGTCAACAACTGTTTTAGCAATTGCTTCTGCTTCTTGTTCAGTGAGTGCATCCGTCTTAGAAGAAGCCTGTCTGTTTTCATTGTTTTCTGTGGCAAACGCGTTGTAGCTGAATCCTCCGGCCGCTAGGCACCCTGCTAAAAGACCAACCATCCATTTTTTCTTGAGCATTTGTGAGTCCTCCTTTGTTTTGTATGAGTACAGTTTACACACTCAACATGAAAGGAAAACGAGAGCAAGATGAGAATTTGATGAGAAAACGTCAGTCTTCATACACAATGTTAGCTACCTTTCCTGTGTAGGCATTGATTTTCACTGTCGCTTCCTTATCATCAGGAAGATCAACGTCCACTTCAAAGATGAGAGTGCCCTCACTTTCTTCGAGATCTACGTCATCCGCTGTTCCGCCCGTTTTTCGCTCTGCAATTGTTTTGGCTTCTTTTTTCGTAATCGGCGTTTTTTGTTGATCTTTGCTGCTGATTTGATCGGCAGACAAGACTGTTTTTGCCTGCATGTCTACCTTTACTTCGTATGTTTTCCCGTCTTCTTTTTGTATGGTATAAGTGGCAACTTGACTTTGCCGTGTTTGTTTTTTGATCGTTCCCGGCACCCGCTCAAGCGCAAGATGCTCAGCTTCTTTTTCTGTCATGGCAGATGGATTCACTGCTTTTACTCTATTCATTGAAAGAATGTCAGCCGATATTGCATCTGCTTTTACAAAGTAAGTTCCCTTTGGATTTTCAAGGGTTATATCATATGTTTTTTTATCCTTTGATTGTTTTGCTTTCGTGACCTTGCCTTCATAGGAGGCTTCGACTTTTTTTACGACAGTCTCCTTTGACAGTATGTTCTCATGGGTTTGCCGAATGATGAGAAACGTACAGATGATGACAACTAAAATGGCTGCTGCAGCAAAAAATACTGTTTTTATTGTTTTCGTCATCGGCCTCCCCCATTCTGTTCGCTGAATTGCATGGTGACAGCTGTTCCTTGTCCCGGCTTGCTTTTGACAGACAGCTCAATGCCATGCTCATCAGCGATTTGCTTGGCAATGGAAAGGCCTAAACCCGTTCCGCCTGTTTTTCTGTTTCGTGCCTCATCTGCCCGGTAGAACCGTTCGAACAAATGCGGGATATGCTCATCAGGTATTCCGATGCCTTCATCCCTCACTGATAGAAACGGCCGTCCATTCCTCGTTCCGGCTGACATCTCAATAGGCTTTTCACTATACTTGATTGCATTATCAAGCAAAATGGTCAACAGCTGCTTGATGCGTTCTTCATCAGCCTTTACAAGCAGGCTCTCTTTATCTGTTTCAAGCAATATGTCACGCTGATAAACGGACTGGAGCGTTTGCATAACCGCGCGCGTCGCTTCAATCAGATCGATTGTTTTCAGATCAAGCTCGAGTCCTTGATGGCTTTTGGCCAGCGCCAAAAGCTGATTGGTCAGTTTTTTCATATGCACCGCTTCTGAGTGAATGGCTTCTATCGACTCCTCAAGCACCTCCGGCTTTTTTGCCCCCCACCGCTTCATCAGGCTGCTGTAGCTTTCTATAATGGTGAGCGGGGTTTTCAATTCGTGTGAAGCATCTTGAACAAATTGCTGCTGTTTATCATAGTGCTCCTTCAGCATCATTGCCATTTCATTAAATGTCAGCCCCATTTGATACAATTCATCGTTGGACTGTCCTTCTAAAGAAATCGTTTTAAATTCTTTGTCTCGCTGTATGTCTTTCATTGTGATCATTAATCGTCTGATCGGATTGATGATTCGGCGGGCTAGCAAGCTGCCGGCAAAAAAAGAAGCAATGCATACAGCAGCACTTGCAGCGATTAAGATGATTTTCAACAGAAACAGACTCTCTTCTGTGTTCTCCAGTCTTTCAACCAGCTGAAGAGAAACCACTTGTCCATCGGTCCAAATCACCGGAACAGCAGCCTCGGCAAACAGCTTGCCGTCATGTTTCCTCACATCTGCCGTTTCTCCGCTATGAAAAGAGAGAGGAAAATCTTTATAGGCTTTTTCTTTTGTGATCGTCATAACGGCTTTTTGATCACCATTCACTACACGCACCATGCCATTTGCCGGAAGATAGGCCTGCAGCATATCCTGCAAAGCCACTCCTTCTGTTTCAGCGGCACGCAGCGCTTCGGCAATGTTATCCGTCTCATCAGCAAGCCGGGCCGCATCCTTTGATGTCAGCGCAGACGAAAAAATGAGATATACTGCGGTATGAACCAAAATTAATAAAATCAACAGTGATATTGATGTGTATAGATGAATCTTGGTCTTCAGCTTCATCGTTTACCCCTTAATGGCATAGCCGACCCCGCGAATCGTATGGATCAGCTGTTTTTCGTAAGGATAGTCCAGTTTTTTTCTGATGTATCTTATGTAGACGTCCACGACATTTGTATCACCGATATAATCAAATCCCCATACCGAGCTTAGAATTTGCTCCCGTGTCAGCACTTGCTGCGGATGCTTTAGCATATAGACGAGTAAATCAAATTCCCGCGGCGTTAATTCCACCTCTTTGTCTCCGCGTCTCACTTCACGGGTTTTTTCGTTCACCCGCAAATCGTCATATGTAAGAAAGGTGCCGATATCTTCCGTTTTTGTTCCATTTTGTCGCAGCGCCGCCCTGATTCTCGCAAGCAATTCCTCGATTTCAAACGGCTTGGTGACATAGTCATTCGCACCGATATCCAGACCTGTTACCTTATCAGGAATACTGTCTCGCGCCGTTAATAATATGACCGGTGTCTGCGGATCCGTTTTTCTCAAGCGGCGCAGCACTTCCAGTCCGCTAAGCCCCGGAAGCATGACATCAAGAAGCACCAAGGAATACCCGCCTTCCAATGCCGCATCCAGACCTTCTGTGCCATTGTGTTTGATGGTGACACTGTATCCTTCATATTCCAATTCAAGCTGAAGAACCCTGGCGATTTTTTCTTCATCTTCCACAATTAATATGTGTCCTTTTTCCAAATTTGATCATCCTCTCCCGTCCCTATATGAAAAAAATGATTTCGTTGTTTACAAAATGATTCTTATCATCTATTATGATGTCAAAATAAAAAATTGTATACGGAAAGCACTAGGGGTGCTGTTTTGGCTGAGATAAAGCGCGGAAGAAACGCGCTTTGATCCCTTATGACCCGATCTGGATAATACCAGCGTGGGGAAGTGCAGGTTGACCGAATGGTGTATTTTTTTGTGCGCTTAATCGATCTATGACTGCATATTCCCTTAGGATATGCAGTTTTTTATTTTATCAAAAAAAAGGAGGTCGGAGAAATGGAGCATATTTGCGGTACAAGCAGAATCGCCGGTTTTCGCTTCTCTTTATATCCGATGACGGATGATTTTATCAGTGTGATCAAGTCTGCGCTGAAAAAAACAGATACATCCAAGGTATGGACGAAAACCGACCATATCAGCACGGTGTTACGCGGATCGATTGATCATGTATTCGATGCTGCAAAAGCCATTTACCTTCATGCAGCAAACAGCGAACAACACATCGTCATGAACGGCACGTTTTCCATTGGATGCCCGGGTGACACACAGGGGGATACATATCTTTCCAAAGGTGATAAGCGTGTCAACGAAGATGCTGTCCAAGGCTTGAAGGCGGAAGCGCCGTGCCAATTTGCCCTTTATCCAATGAACGAGCCGGATTATATGGGATTGATTATGAAGGCTGTCGACATTGCAAAAGCCCAAGGCACTTTCGTACAGGGTGTCCATTACGCGAGCGAGCTTGACGGGGATGCGCATGACGTATTCAGCACATTGGAAGCCGTTTTCCGCTTGGCTGAGCAGCAAACAAACCACATCACCATGACTGTGAATCTTTCGGCTAACAGTCCATCAAGAAAAAACAGAAAGCAGGGATAACATGAAAAGCTGGAAAGTAAAAGAAATTGTCATCATGTCCGTTATCAGTATCGTATTTGCCGTTGTTTATTTATTATTTACACATTTCGGAAACGTGCTTGCAGGTATGTTTGGGCCAATCGCCTATGAACCGATTTACGGCATTTGGTTTATCGTTTCGGTGATCGCCGCGTACATGATTCGAAAACCGGGTGCGGCGCTCGTTTCTGAAATCATTGCTGCTCTCGTTGAGTGCCTGCTGGGAAATCCGTCTGGCCCGATGGTCATCGTCATTGGCATTGTTCAAGGGCTCGGGGCTGAGGCTGTATTTCTTGCAACACGCTGGAAAGCATACTCTCTCCCTGTCCTTATGCTGGCCGGTATGGGGTCTTCAGTAGCCAGCTTTATCTATGATCTCTTTGTTTCTGGCTATGCAGCCTATTCACCAGGTTATCTGCTCATTATGCTTGTGATCCGCCTCATTTCCGGCGCGCTTTTGGCGGGACTTCTCGGAAAAGCTGTCAGCGACTCTCTCGCTTTTACAGGTGTGTTAAACGGAATGGCACTCGGAAAGGAACTGAAAAAGAAACGGAAGCGGGCGTCAGAACATGCAAGCCTTTGATGAGCTTCTGACGGTTGAGCAGCTCAGCTTCTCTTATGAAGAAGACGAGAAACCGGTTTTTCAAGACATTTCGTTTGAGCTTCAAAAAGGAGAATGTGTTTTATTATTAGGACCGAGCGGATGCGGTAAAAGCTCGCTCGCCCTTTGTTTAAACGGTCTATATCCGGAGGCTTGCGACGGCATTCAGTCCGGACATGTCTTTCTATTTCAAAAGCCGGTCACAGATGCTGAAACCTCCGAAACGATTGCTCAGCATGCCGGGGTCGTTTTTCAGGATCCTGATCAGCAGTTCTGTATGCTGACGGTGGAGGACGAAATTGCGTTCGGACTGGAAAATCTGCAAATTCCAAAAGAAGAAATGACAGAGAAAATCAACGCCGTATTAGAAAAATTACGCATTACCCATTTAAAAGAAAAAACGATCTCAACCCTTTCAGGAGGACAAAAGCAGAAAGTGGCTCTCGCCTGTATTTTGGCGATGGAGCCTGAGCTTATTATTTTAGATGAGCCGACCTCTCTTTTAGACCCTTTCTCAGCGCGGGAGTTCGTTCATCTGATGAAAGATCTTCAGCGGGAAAAAGGTTTCAGCCTCCTCGTCATTGAGCACCAGCTTGATGAATGGGCGCCTTGGATTGAGAGAACGATCGTGCTCGACAAATCAGGCAAAAAGGCGCTGGATGGCCTGACGAAAAATCTATTTCAGCATGAAGCGGAGACACTAAAGAAATTGGGCATCGCCATTCCAAAGGTCTGTCATCTGCAGGAAAAGCTGAGTATGCCGTTTACTTTATCAAAAGAGATGCTGTTCAAAGAGCCTATTCCTGCCGGGCATGCCAAAAAGAAGAAAGCCCCTTCTGGGGAGAGTGTGCTTGAAGTCAGCAGCCTTTCGTTCGCGAGAGGACCGCAGGCGATTTTCAAAGACATCAGCTTTTCGTTGCGCGAAGGTTCTTTAACGGCGCTTGTCGGTCCGAACGGAACTGGAAAATCGACGCTCCTATCAGTTTTGGCCCGTCTCATGAAACCGCAAAGCGGCAAAATCCTTCTTAATGACCAGCCGCTGCAGAAATATAAAGAAAAAGAATTGCGTAAACGGATGGGATTTGTTTTTCAAAACCCTGAGCATCAATTCGTCACCGATACGGTGTATGACGAGCTTCTGTTCGGCCAGAAAGCAAATGCTGAAACTGAGAAAAAAGCGCAACACCTGCTGCAGCGTTTTGGTCTTGCGCATTTGGCTGATCATCATCCGTTTGCGATCAGCCAAGGGCAAAAACGGCGACTGAGCGTTGCTACTATGCTCATGCATGACGTAAAGGTTCTATTATTAGACGAACCAACCTTTGGCCAGGATGCCCGCACGGCGGCTGAATGCATGGAAATGATTCAACGTATCAAGGCAGAGGGAACTGCTGTCCTTATGATTACACACGATATGGAGCTAGTCTCTTCGTATGCTGACAGCGTGCTTGTGCTTCACGATACGGGCCTGGCCTTTGACGGATCTCCAGAGCAGTTGTTTTCTCAAGAAACAGGGCTTGTCCAAAAAGCAAAGCTCACCCTTCCCCTTCTATATGAATGGATGGCATATCAAGAGGAGGTGCGTGATGAAGCAGCCGTTACATCTCATTAATCCGACTGTGAAAGCGGCGGCGGTTTTTTGTTGTGTCGTCATGCTGTCGTTTATTTACAACCCTTACACTCCGGCATGTTTTTATATCATCATCGTTGCGGGCGTTTTACTGGCGGCCAGAATCCCATTGAAAAAATGGTTGTTGTTTACGATTCCGTTTTTGATTTTAGCATTCGGGTGCGTGTGGACAGCCGCAGTTTTTGGAAAGGTGCCGACAACACCGGATAATTTTTTGTTTCAAGCAGGCCCTATCTCCATTAACAGCGATAATGTGTCTGTCGGCATCTCTCTCGGGTTTCGTATTTTATGCTTTTCCGCCTTATCGATGATGTTTGTTTTTACAACCGATCCGATTTTATTTATGCTGAGCCTTGTCCAGCAGTGCAGGCTCTCACCAAAGCTCGCGTACGGTGTCATTGCAGGCTTTCGCTTTCTTCCGCTGTTAAAGGATGAGGTCCAGCTGATTCAGCAGGCTCATAAAATCAGAGGAGGAGCGGCGGAGAGCGGCATCATTAATAAAATCAGTGCGTTAAAACGATATACCATACCGCTATTGGCAAGCGCCATCAGAAAAGCGGAACGGACAGCGCTTGCGATGGAATCGAAAGGTTTTACAGGAAGCAGAAACCGGACATATTACAGGACATTGAGCGTGAACCGGCGCGACTGGCTGTTCTTTTGCCTCGTTCTCTTGTTATTCGCAGGATCTTTTCTCGTATCTTTCTGTTTTGCCTCATAAAAAATCCGCTATCGACGATAGCGGATTTTTTCTTATTGATGATAATTTAATGCTTGGGCAAGGTTGGTTTTAATGGTAATATTCGAAAAGTCAATTCCCAGCTGTACAGCGGTTTGCGCAATTTCAGGCCTGATTCCTGACAGGGTTGACCGGACACCGATCAGATTGAGCGCCTCAATCAATTTAAAAATCTGGTGCGCCACCATCGTATCCACTACCACAACACCTGACAGATCGATTAACAGATGCTCCACGCGTCTTTTCGCACAAGCTTGAAGCGTGTTTTCCAGAATAAACTTCGCCCGTTCGGTATCAATGTCACCGACAAGCGGCAGCAGAGCTGTTGATTTGCTCAGGGTAATGACAGGTGAGCTTAATTCCAATATCATTTCTCTTTGGGCGTTTAATTGCTGCTTGGCATTCATTTCAGCGTGATCAACGAATGTATAAATGGTGAAATCAAATACTTTTACAATCAAATCTGCCCATTTTTGCTTCTCTCCCTGTTCAAACGCTGACTCATTTTCTTCTGCAAACTTCTCAAAATACTTCGTATATAATCTCCTGTTTCTCATAAACTCCCGAATGACATACTGAACCGGTGTGTCGAGATGTTTTTGATCGTTGGTCAGCTCAATGACCCACTCTTGAAACTCTTCGAGAAATTGTTTTTCCGGTAAAACATACATGTAATTCAGATGCCGGTAAAATTCTCTGTCCTGCTCTTTCAATTCTTCAGTTACTGTTGCATTATGTAGGGCGTAAAGCGAATTCGGATCACTTTCCTCCATCGTTTCAATCCATTCCTCGGCCATTTGTTCCACATGCTCTGAAAAAAATGCATATAATTTTTCATTCAGTTTCATGACACTGCTCCTTTCCCCAACACTATTATAACTTGACTTACAGTTGAATCCCAGTCATACATGCCGAAGCCATCCAATATTTTGAAGATTACTAATTCTTTGGTGTGTATCCTTTTTTTTCAAAATGCTTCAAATGGCTCTGTCCGAGCGCTTGCTTTTTTCATATAATATGAGGCAACACCCTTGAATCCACTTGCAAGCATAAAAAAGGAGGGCTTTTTTATGAATGGTGAAATCCGCTTGATCCCGTATGTGACGAATGAGCAGATCATGGATGTAAACGAGCTTCCTGAGGGCATTAAAGTGATTAAGGCGCCAGAAATGTGGGCAAAAGGGGTAAAAGGCAAAAATATTAAAGTTGCTGTATTAGACACGGGCTGCGACACAAGCCACCCTGATTTAAAAAATCAAATCATCGGCGGAAAGAACTTCACGGATGACGACGGCGGCAAGGAAGATGCGATTTCCGACTACAACGGACACGGCACACACGTCGCCGGAACAATTGCAGCTAATGATTCAAACGGAGGCATTGCCGGAGTCGCGCCTGAGGCAAGCCTATTGATTGTGAAGGTTCTTGGCGGCGAGAACGGCAGCGGACAATACGAATGGATAATTAACGGCATCAACTACGCGGTGGAACAGAAAGTCGACATCATCTCAATGTCCCTTGGAGGGCCAAGCGATGTGCCAGAGCTAAAAGAAGCAGTGAAAAACGCAGTGAAAAACGGAGTGCTTGTCGTTTGTGCAGCGGGAAATGAAGGTGACGGCGACGAACGCACAGAAGAGCTTTCCTACCCCGCAGCTTATAATGAAGTGATTGCAGTTGGATCTGTTTCTGTAGCGCGAGAATTATCAGAATTTTCTAACGCGAATAAAGAGATTGACCTTGTGGCACCAGGAGAAAACATCTTATCCACCCTTCCCAACAAGAAGTACGGTAAGCTGACCGGCACTTCAATGGCTGCCCCTCATGTCAGCGGTGCGCTTGCTTTAATCAAAAGCTATGAAGAAGAATCATTTCAAAGAAAGCTTTCTGAATCTGAGGTTTTCGCACAGCTAATCCGCAGGACACTTCCTCTTGATATTGCAAAAACGCTGGCAGGAAATGGATTCCTGTATTTAACAGCTCCTGATGAGCTCGCAGAAAAAGCAGAGCAATCACATTTGTTGACCCTATAAGATTATTTTTCTTATATAATATACACCACATCATGTAAATAAAAATTTCAAATTCTATGTTGACAATGAATTTGAATTACTGTTAAGATTACCAACAAATGATTCAACTTTTCAAAAAATTAATAACATTTTCTCTTATCGAGAGTTGGGCGAGGGATTGGCCTTTTGACCCCAACAGCAACCGACCGTAATACCATTGTGAAATGGGGCGCACTGCTTTTCGCGCCGAGACTGATGTCTCATAAGGCACGGTGCTAATTCCATCAGATTGTGTCTGAGAGATGAGAGAGGCAGTGTTTTACGCAGAAAAGCCTCTTTCTCTCATGGGAAAGAGGCTTTTTGTTGTGAGAAAACCTCTTAGCAGCCTGTATCCGCGGGTGAAAGAGAGTGTTTTACATATAAAGGAGGAGAAACAATGACAACCATCAAAACATCGAATTTAGGATTTCCGAGAATCGGACTGAACCGGGAATGGAAAAAAGCACTTGAAGCGTATTGGAAAGGCAGTACTGATAAAGATACGTTTTTGAAGCAAATCGACGAACTATTTTTATCCGCAGTAAAAACACAAATTGACCAGCAGATTGATGTTGTGCCTGTTTCTGATTTCACACAGTATGACCATGTACTCGACACAGCAGTCAGCTTCAACTGGATCCCGAAACGTTTCAGACATTTGACTGACGCTACCGATACATACTTCGCTATCGCCCGCGGAATCAAAGACGCCGTATCTAGTGAAATGACAAAATGGTTTAATACAAATTACCATTACATCGTTCCGGAATATGACGAGAGCATTGAGTTCCGTCTGATAAGAAACAAACAACTCGAAGATTATCGCCGGATCAAACAGGAATACGGTGTGGAAACAAAGCCTGTGATTGTCGGCCCTTATACGTTCGTTACGCTTGCTAAAGGCTATGAACCGTCTGAAGCAAAAGCGATCCAAAAACGCCTTGTGCCATTATATGTACAGCTTTTGAAAGAGCTTGAAGAAGAAGGCGTAAAATGGGTTCAAATCGATGAGCCGGCGCTCGTTACCGCCTCTAGTGAAGATGTCCGCGGTGCAAAAGAATTATTTGAAAGCATTACAAGTGAGCTTTCATCCTTGAATGTGCTTTTGCAGACGTATTTTGATTCTGTTGATGCTTATGAAGAGCTGATCTCTTACCCGGTTCAGGGAATTGGCCTTGATTTCGTTCACGACAAAGGCAGAAACCTGGAACAGCTTAAAACACATGGCTTTCCGACAGACAAAGTGCTGGCAGCCGGCGTTATCGACGGACGCAACATTTGGAAAGCGGACCTTGAAGAGCGTCTCGATGCCGTTCTTGATATTCTCAGCATTGCAAAAGTTGATGAACTGTGGATTCAGCCTTCCAGCAGCCTGTTGCATGTTCCAGTAGCGAAACACCCTGATGAGCATTTGGAAAAAGACCTATTGAACGGATTATCCTACGCAAAAGAAAAGCTGGCCGAGCTGACAGCTTTGAAAGAAGGTTTAGTATCAGGAAAAGCGGCGATCAGCGAAGAGATTCAGCAGGCTAAGGCTGATATCCAGGCGCTTAAACAGTTTGCAACAGGCGCCAATTCTGAACAAAAGAAAGAGCTTGAGCAATTAACTGATAAAGACTTCAAGCGCCCGATTCCGTTTGAAGAACGTTTAGCCCTGCAAAATGAATCTCTCAGCCTTCCGCTTTTGCCGACGACAACGATCGGAAGCTTCCCGCAGTCTGCTGAAGTGCGGAGCGCGCGCCAAAAATGGCGGAAAGCTGAGTGGTCCGATGAACAATATCAAAACTTTATCAATGCGGAAACAAAAAGATGGATTGATATTCAGGAAGAATTGGAGCTTGATGTCCTTGTTCACGGCGAATTTGAACGGACAGACATGGTCGAATACTTCGGTGAAAAGCTGGCCGGTTTCGCCTTCACTAAATATGCCTGGGTTCAATCATACGGCTCACGCTGTGTCCGCCCGCCAGTCATTTACGGAGATGTTGAATTTATTGAACCGATGACAGTGAAAGACACAGTCTATGCACAGTCATTGACTTCCAAGCATGTGAAAGGAATGTTGACGGGCCCGGTTACAATCTTAAACTGGTCTTTCCCTCGAAACGACATCTCGCGGAAAGAAATCGCCTTCCAAATCGGGCTTGCCCTTCGCAAAGAAGTTAAAGCGCTTGAAGACGCAGGCATTCAAATCATTCAAGTCGATGAACCAGCACTGCGTGAAGGCCTTCCATTGAAAACCCGCGATTGGGATGAGTATTTGACTTGGGCGGCAGAAGCATTCAGATTAACCACTTCTTCCGTGAAAAACGAGACACAAATTCATACACATATGTGTTACAGCAACTTCGAAGATATCGTTGATACAATCAATGATCTTGATGCCGATGTGATTACAATCGAACATAGCAGAAGCCACGGAGGATTTTTAGATTACTTAAAAAACCACCCGTATTTGAAAGGGCTTGGCCTTGGTGTATATGACATTCACAGCCCTCGTGTGCCGTCAACTGAAGAAATGTACAATATTATCGTTGATGCGCTTGCCGTCTGTCCGACTGACCGCTTCTGGGTAAATCCAGACTGCGGATTGAAAACAAGACAGCAGGAAGAAACGGTTGCAGCATTGAAAAACATGGTTGAAGCTGCAAAACAGGCAAGAGCACAGCAGACACAGCTAGTATAATTTGAAAAAACCATCTGCATTTGGCAGATGGTTTTTTCTATTAGAAAGCGGAAATCGGTTTCCGATGCTTCCCGTCCCCTTCTATTATTATTTCGGCTGTTCCATTTTCATCAAATTCCACAAGGCTCAATGATGTATCATGTATGTAAGCAGAATTCCATATGTCATTAACGCGTCTTCCCTTTATGATATTTAACAGCATTAATATAAAGACAGAATGGGTAACCAAGAGAACATTACCGGAAGAATGGCTGTCTAAAATCGTTTGGAGAGCTAGCCTTACCCGGTTTTCAAAGTCGAAAAACGTTTCACATCCCTGCTGGCGATAAGCTTCGGGATAATGAAAATAAGCATGAAAAAGATCTGGTTCGTCCCTTTCAATATCCTCTTGTTTTTTCCCTTCCCATGAGCCCAGTGACATTTCTCTGAACATATGATCTATCACCAGCGGGAGCCTGCGAGACCCTAGTGCGGTTTTTGCTGTCTCTTCTGTCCGCTTGCTCGGGCTGATGTATACCTGATTCAATTCAATATCCTTCAGACGCTCCCCAAGAGCACGGGCATTGTACAGCCCAAGTTCTGTTAAATCAGAATCCATCCAGCCCTGCATCCGTTTTTCTACGTTCCATTGGGTCTGTCCGTGTCTGGCAATATATAAATGCAGCATGATTACCCCTCCTCTTTTCTCCTCTTATCTTAGCAAATCCCCCAAAAACTTTGTTTATTTTACACTTTTTTGAGAATGTTCTTTGCCCTTTTTTCGGCTATACTAATAACACTCTATTGACAGGAGGGATTGGGATGAATCATGAAACGTTCTTAAAACGGGCTGTCACTCTCGCATGTGAAGGAGTGAATGCAGGAATCGGCGGGCCTTTTGGAGCCGTTATCGTGAAAGACGGAGCCATTATTGCAGAGGGACAGAACAACGTCACAACAAGCAATGATCCGACTGCCCACGCGGAAGTCACAGCTATTCGAAAAGCCTGTAAGGTGCTAGGAGCATACCAGCTTGATGACTGCATTTTGTATACGAGCTGTGAACCATGCCCAATGTGCTTGGGCGCCATCTACTGGGCCCGGCCTAAAGCCGTTTTCTATGCAGCTGAGCACACAGACGCTGCCAAAGCCGGGTTTGATGATTCATTCATTTATAAAGAAATTGATAAACCTGCCGAAGAAAGAACGATCCCCTTTTATCAAGTGACACTAACAGAGCATTTATCCCCGTTTCAAGCATGGCGAAACTTCGCCAATAAGAAAGAATATTAAAAGGATCAGGCATGTGCGGCCTGGTCCTAGTTATTTCTCCAAGTAGCGCTATGCCCTGTGCAAATACAAAACAGCAATCATACGAGCCGGAATTCAGCTTGGCAGACACCGAGCCAGCCGCCCCCTTCATCTGTAACTTTTGCAGGCTTTAAACGCTGTGATCGCTTATCTGACGTTTTATCAATAATCTGTGCCCACTCCTACCCCGTTCCGCGTCAATTCATAATGGATATAAGTCTGAATCCATTTATAAGAAATGTCTCAGACCTCGAAAAGATCACACCCGCTCCGACACAAAAAAACATCCTGAGAACCCTCAGGATGCCGGTCATTATTTTAATTCTAGTTTTACATCAACATTTCCTCTGGTTGCCTTTGAGTAAGGACAGAATTCATGAGCGGCGTTGACAAGCTCTTGTGCCTTTTCCCGATCTAAATCTTT
The DNA here is from genome assembly GCF_038593095.1 of Bacillus sp. FSL L8-0358. Lineage (NCBI taxonomy): Bacteria > Bacillati > Bacillota > Bacilli > Caryophanales > Bacillaceae > Bacillus > Bacillus sp. FSL L8-0358. The sequence goes on along the minus strand of NZ_CP151962.1, from coordinate 1,375,961 downwards.
CGTGTTCACAACAAGTGTGACACCAATTTTAAACCCGCCGTCGCTCTCATCCTTCATGAGGCTGACCTGCCCTTCAATCTCCGAATCAATTTCGATATTCTGCTCTTTGGCTACGTGTTCGAGCGCGCCGCCGAAGCATGCAGCATACCCTGCCGCAAAGAGCTGTTCCGGATTTGTGCCGGTTTGTCCTTCTTTTTTGGCATTTGGCATGACAATATCAAAATCAAGAACACCGTCATCTGATGTAATATGTCCTGCCCGTCCGCCTCGCGCGGTTACTTTTGCTGTAAATAGTGACATATTTCCCAACCTCCTTATTTGTATCTAGTTGTTATATTTCCCTTTCTGATCTTTTTAAACATGCTAAGTTTGCCGAGAATAGGAAAAGTGAGGTTTTTCAGATACAATAGAATCGAATGACAAAAAAGAGTTGGTGAACAAAATGGAAAATAAATTTGATCATATGAAATTGGAGAATCAGCTTTGTTTTTTGCTATATGCGAGTTCGCGGGAAATGACAAAGCAATACAAGCCGCTGCTTGATAAGCTGAATATAACATACCCTCAATATTTGGCTTTGCTATTGTTATGGGAACATGAAACGCTTACTGTCAAAAAAATGGGCGAACAGCTGTATTTAGATTCAGGGACGCTCACTCCGATGCTTAAACGAATGGAACAACAGGGTTTGATTACGAGAAAAAGATCTGAAGAGGATGAGCGGTCTGTGTTGATCAGCCTGACAGAGGACGGAGCGTTATTAAAAGAAAAAGCGGTTGATATTCCAGAGACAATTCTGGGGCTCTCAAAGCAGTCTGGGGAGGATCTCAAACAGTTAAAATCCGCTCTATATACATTGCTGGAAACACTTCATCAAAAAAATTGAGGATGCCTTGTACAGGCATCCTCTTTTTATTTATTCAGCAACTTCAAGTGTCACATCAATATTTCCGGAGGTTGCTTTTGAATACGGGCAGACGCCGTGCGCTTTTTTCACAAGCGCCTCCAATTCTGATGCACTGACTCCTTCTCCTTTTACTTGCAGCGTCACACCCAGCTTATAGCCCTGGTCTGCTTCATCCTTTAACAGGCTTACATTCGCCGTAACCTCTGTCTCTACTTTTACCCGTTCTGTTCTTGCGACAAGCTGCAGGGCGCTGTCAAAGCAAGCTGCATAACCTGCTGCAAACAGCTGCTCTGGATTTGTCGCTTTTTCTAATTTCTTGGCTCTCGGTGTCCCCGGCATTGCGACATCAAGCTCAAGAACGCGGTCTGATGAAATGACCTTTCCTTCTCTTCCTCCTACCGCTGAAACAGTTGCTGTAAATAATGGCTGACTCATTTTTCATTCCCCCAATATATTTTATACAATTAAATTGTACACAATTAAATTTGGTATGTCAATTTTTCTCGTATAAAAAAAAGCTAATCTCGTTACGAGATTAGCTTTTTCATTGAACATTGCCCCGCTATTCACGGATTTGCCCAGTTCCTTTAATGATGTATTTTGTAGAAGTCAGTGCAGGAAGCCCCATCGGTCCTCTTGCATGAAGCTTTTGCGTGCTGATGCCGATTTCGGCTCCGTAGCCGAATTCAAAGCCGTCGGTAAAGCGGGTTGACGCGTTATGATAGACAGCGGCAGCATCGACAGCCGTTTGAAAATATGCCGCGTTTTTGTCATTTTCAGTTAAAATCGCTTCAGAATGATTGGTGCCGTATTGTTGGATATGCTTCACAGCTTCTTGGACGTTTTCAACCGTCTTTACGCTGAGGACAGGCGCTAAAAATTCGGTTTCCCAATCTTCTTTTGATGCTTGTTTGCTTGAAGGATGAAGTTCACATACCAATTCATCACCGCGAATTTCAACTCCCGCGTTTTCCAGCTGGTTCAGCAATTCTTTCCCGTGCTGTCTTGCCCAAGCCTTGTGAATCAGCAATGATTCAATCGCGTTGCATACGGAAGGGCGCTGCGTTTTGGCATTTACGACAACCTTTTCTGCCATTTGCGGTTTGGCTGTTTCGTCAATGAATATGTGGCAGTTTCCTGCTCCCGTTTCTAATACAGGAACTGTTGATTCTCTCACAACGAGATCAATCAGTTTCTTGCCTCCGCGCGGAATCAATACGTCTAAGCCATCATTTAACGTAAAGAGCTCTTTTGCTGTCTCTCTGCTCGTATCCTCAATCAGCTGCACAGCGTGAATCGGAAGCTCTGATTGCTCAAGTGCTCTGTGAATGACACTGACGAGCGCTTTGTTGCTGTGGATGGCTGAGGAGCTCCCCCGCAGCACAACCGCGTTCCCTGTCTTCAGGCAAAGGGTAGCCGCATCAACTGTGACGTTTGGCCTCGCCTCATAAATCATTCCTACGACACCGAGCGGCACACGGACTTTTTCAATAAACAGGCCGTTTTCTTTTTCAATCGTTTCAAGAGAATCGCCGATTGGGTCCGCTAAGTCGATTAAGAGCTCCACCGCGTCCGCGATATCGCGTATCCGTTTCTCATCCAGTGTGAGACGGTCAATGATGTCCGGTGTTAAACCATTCTCTTTTCCGTTCTCAATGTCTTTTGCATTCTCCGCCAAGAGAAAATCCAGTTCTTTACGGAGTCCGTTTGCAATGAGGCTGAGCGCCTCATCCTTCTCGGCTGTTGTTTTCATGATCATTTCGGCTGCTGCTTCTTTCGCCAGCTTCGCTTTTACAGAAACTTCACTCATTTTTCCGCCTCCTAGTCTTTTACATTGACCCAGTCATTCCTATGAATAACCTCAAACGTTTTCTCAAAATCAAGTTCGTCACTGCGTTTGCCTTTGGCCTCCATAATCTCCTCAGAGGAGTAATGAGTTTGGCCTTTGCCGATCACGCCGCCCGGTCCCCTGACTTCCACAACCGCCCCTTTCGGAAAGCTCCCGTTCACACCCACAACGCCAGCGGGCAAAAGACTGCTTCCATTATGGATCATCGCCTCTTCGGCACCCGCATCAATGATAATTTCTCCCGATATCGGCGAGTGGAACTGAATCCACTGCCTTGTGTTGTTAACCGAAGATAGTTCTTTGTCTCCGATATAAGTGCCGTCTCCCCTGCCGTCCAAAATATCCGCAAGTTTTTGCTCTCCGCTGCCTGTTCCAATGAATACTTTCACTCCCAGAGACAGCGCGGTTTGTGCGGCTAACAGCTTTGATTTCATTCCGCCGGTGCCGACCTTTGATCCGGCTGAACCTGCATATCCAAGCAATTCAGGCGTGATCTCCGGCAAATAATCAAATCGTTTCGCCTCAGGATTTTCATTCGGATTGGCATCATATAGTCCGTTGATGTCGGTGAGAATCATGAGCTGGTCCGCGTGAATTAATCCGCTGACTAACGCAGAAAGCATATCATTATCTCCGAATGTCAATTCTTCAACAGATGTAGAATCGTTCTCGTTGATAATCGGAATGACGCCGCGTTCCAATAATTCCATTATCGTAGCATACGCGTTTCGGTACCGTTCTCTTTTCGAAAAATCATTTCTCGTTAAAAGGATTTGTCCCGGAGTCAGTGAGTATTGTTTAAATTGATTCATATATTGCTGCATTAACAGTGTTTGTCCGACCGCGGCCGCCGCCTGTTTTCCTTTGATGGTAACGGGACGGGACGGATAACCGAGGCTGGAAAACCCCGCTGCTACGGCACCCGAGGTAATCAGAATCATTTCATGCCCCGCTTTTTTTAACACGGAAATCGCCTGAACATGCTCTCTGATTTTTGCCTCATCAATGCTTCCTTTGCTATTCGTGAGCGAACTGCTTCCTATTTTCACTACTATTCTTTGTTTTTTCATTTATTCTCCTCCGCGGCTCTTCTACAATAAAAAAACCCATTTCATCCTGATTCATAAGGACGAAATGGGTTTCCGTGGTACCACCTTGATTGAACGCGCTTGTGCACGCTCCGCTCTCCTGTAACGCCAGGTTATGCGCCTAGGTTTTCCCCCTAGGACTCCAAGGCAGGTTCGGCAGGTTTCATGCGGCAAAATGTTTCAGCGATTCATTTTGCTCTCTGTCACAGAAAGGTCTGCTTACTAATCCTCTTCAACGCTCAATGATTTTTTTATATTATGCAAAGAAAAAAGACACTTGTCAAGGTTTTTTGTCATCAAAAATAGCCCGCATTGCGCGGGCCTCTTGCAGTCTAGTTAAAGACGATTGTTTTATTTTCATGAACGATGACACGGTCTTCCAAATGCCATTTCACAGCACGGGCAAGCACGCTGCGTTCAATTGTTCTTCCGATGTTTTTCAGCGCTTCCGTATTATCACGGTGGTCCACGCGCTCAATATCCTGTTCAATGATCGGCCCTTCATCAAGATCGTTTGTCACATAGTGAGATGTCGCACCGATCAGTTTCACGCCGCGCTCGTAAGCCCGTTTGTACGGATTCGCACCGATAAAAGCAGGCAGGAATGAATGGTGGATATTGATGATGCGATTCGGATGAGCCGAAACAAAATCAGGAGTTAGAATCTGCATATAGCGTGCGAGCACGATGACATCAACATCGTACTGCTCCAGCAGTTCAAGCTGCTTCTTTTCGACTTCCGCTCTGATGTCTTTGTTCGCTTTCATATAGTGGAATGGAATGTTCAGGCGCTCAACCAGCTCTCTCGCTTCCTCATGGTTACTGATGACAACAGCGATCTCCGCCATCAGGTTGCCGGTTTGCCATTCCCAAATCAGCTCATGCAGGCAGTGGAGCTCCTTTGAAACGAAAATAGCGACACGCTTCAGTTCGCTTGCCAAAGTTAAGCTCCATGTCATGTCGAATTTTTCCGCAACAGAGGCAAACGCCGCCTGAAGAGATGCTTTTTTCTCACGAATGCCCGCGCAGTCGAATTCGATTCTCAGGAAAAACCGGCCGCCTTCAGGGTCTGTCGTATATTGATTTGATTCTATAATATTGGCACCGTGTTCAAATAAAAACGCGGAAACGGCAGAGACGATACCCGGCTGATCGGGGCAGCTGACCAAGAGCCGCCCTTTATCCTCATTTCCGTCACGGTATTCGTCCAACCGCTGAGTCATATATGATTTCATGAATAATCCCTCTTATCTTTGTAAGTCTAAACTATTTATCCATTATACTGAAGATTTGATAAAAATCAATTTATGACAGAATTTTTAAACCAACCGCTGAGCATAAAATCAACGCGATAAAGAAGATCCGTTTGGCGTCTTTCTGCTCCTTGTAAAAGAGGATGCCGACAAGCGCCCCGCCGGCGGTGCCAATCCCTGTCCAGACCGCGTAAGCCGTTCCCATCGGAATGGTTTCCATTGCGTACGACAGCAAGGAAAACGAAGCGGCAAAACCAACAATGATCAACAGCACCCATTTCACGCTTTTTTCTTTCGCATATTGATTCATAAGGGCCACGCCGGCCATTTCTAAACAGCCCGCGCACAATAAACTGATCCAGTGCAGCATTATGCCTCGCCTCCTTTTTCCTCTGTCTCATCCTGTGTCACAAGCTTCAATCCGATTACACCGATTAAGAGCACGCCAATTAACAATAGCTTCGGCCATCCAACCGGTTCATGAAACAGAACAATTTCACTAAGTATTGTTCCCGCTGTGCCGAGTCCGGTAAAGACGGCATATACGGTACCAACAGGCAGACTGTGAGTTGCTTTTATTAGAAGATAAAAGCTGAATATGATGCCGATGGCAGTGCCGCTCCATGTTAAGGCTGAGTCAGCGTGCTTTAAGCCTATCACCCAAACAACCTCGAAAACAGCGGCAAGCACGACCAATCCCCATTTCATTTTGAGTCATTCCTTTCTATCTTATAAGATTCTCCGAAAACAAAAAAACCCCGGACAGTCGTCTCACATGAGATTGACTCTCCCGGGCTTTTTTCCCTCCGTGTGCATACGCGCTTCTATTTACGCGTATGTGTTTTCTCTCGGACCAGTCCATGTCAATTGACATGCGGAACCCTAGAAAACTTTACATGATATCATCATACTAAACTCAGCTCTATCTTTCAATTGTAAGATTTTCTTTCATATACCGCGATCGGTTTATTCCATTTTCTGATCGTTTTGCTGTAATGCATGCCGATTTTCTCCGCTACCCGTATGGACGCTTTATTACCCGGGTCAATCAAAGCCGCCATTTTGCCGAACTGCCGCTCGTTAAAACCATAGTCCAGACAGGCCCGAGCCGCTTCTTGCGCATAGCCGTTCCCCCAATGGCGGCGGGCAAACATATAGCCAATTTCCATTACGGTTTGATTTTCGATCTGCTGGGGAACGATGCCGCATTGCCCCAAAAACGCCCCTGTCCGCTTATCTTCGGCGATCCACAGACTAACGCCGTACCCTTTTTCATTTCGTTGGTTCCAATTGACCCACTCGCAGGTTTGCCTCTTATCTTTTAAACCGGAATAATATCTCATGACGTCAGGATCATTAAAAAGCAGCCCAAACAAAGTGGCTTGATCCCGATCTTCCATACAGCGCAAACGAATTCGATCGGTCACAAGCTTCGTTTTAGCGTTCATACTTCGCCACATCCTGCTTCCATTCTTTTTTGAGAGCTTCAATATGTGCCTGATGATAGCGGTTATGATCTGCCATATGCCAAATTCCCCATCGTATCGTCGCGGTGTCACCTTCGAAGGAAAGCGGCTGGTTCAAAGCATGTTCAGTTAAAGTGAAGCATACCGATTTCAGCTCGTCTACTACATGCTGATGTCTTTTCAGGAGTTCATCTAAGTCTGGCTGATTCAACGGTTCAGGCAGCCGTCCGCTTTTATCTGTCATCGGGCCGTATGCCTGTTCAATATGGTCCGGTATCCGATTTTCCTTGATACGCCAGACCCATCTGATATCAACATTTGTGATATGGTGCAAAAGCTGAGCCGTGCTGTTTTTTGTTTGGCAGCGCCCCTTATAGTAAAGTTCACTGTGTGTCATATGGCTTACGATAGAAGCCAGACGGAGACTGTTTTCTTCCACTGCGGAATACAGCAGACTGACCGTTGGCGCCATGTCGTTTCGTATGGATAAGTCCTTCATGTTCAGTTCCCCTCCTAACTAGGTACATTTGACACCAAACAAAAATTTCCTTTAAAAAAGAAAAAAGCCCTCATTACAAGAGAGAGCCATCTTAATTGTTATTTCCCGGTTTATATAAGTAAGGATCATGCTGCGGATCATTAGAGGTATTTAAATCAAGGGATATATCACCTCGCGCATTCATCGTGCCTAGGGTGATCGAAGACAGCAATTTAGGGCTGTACCCTTTTTCCTCAAGCTTCTCAAACAGCCAGGATCGGTTTTTTTGGAGATATTTCAAATTATGATCAAGGATTTCGCCATCCAGTATGAGCGGAATCGGGATAAAGTTCCGTTCAGCTTCCATATTCAAATCCCGCACCTGCACCGCTCTCGCTTCCTCTTTCGGGATGACGCTTACTTCTCCCGTTTCTTCAATGATAGCAAGATCAATGTCAGCCGGGTCGGCATAGCCCTTTTCCCTCAGCTTTCCGAGCAGTTCATTAACAGTCAGCCTTTCTTTACGAAGGCCGCGTTCATCAATATCCCCGTTTCGGATTAGGACAGTCGGGCTCACGACCAGGAGCCATCGCCATTTATTAGATAAAGAGAGCTTGCTCATGATAAGATAAAGCACCAAAAAAGCACCCGCATAATAAATAGACATCGGCAGCTTGGATGTAAGGATCGGCTCACTGATAATGGTTCCGATTGCGAAGGTCAAAAGCAGATCAAAATTGTTCATTTGTGACACAGCTTTTTTACCGGCAAGCCGAAACAAAATATACGCAATCGAAAATACGATAACTGGCTTCAGTAAAAATACCCATATCATCCATAACACCGATCTTACCTCCATCCGCTGGTTATATTGAGCCTATTGTGCCCCGTGGCAGGCCCTCTATGCATCAGGGTCTAAATAGGCGAACGTGCACATCGCCTGAACATAACATAATAGAAAGTGACACCGATTGGAGGTGCAATACGCAATATGAAAAATCAGAAGTCGAATACCCTTTGGCCCTTTGATCTGCCATTGGCTCCCCAACCCGAGGGCTACCAGCAGCAAACAATCGACAGGCTGGCCGATTTGGAGCTAAGGATGGAGCAACTAATTAGAGCGATTGAGGTAAACAATGAATTGCTGAGAACAATGCAAGAACAGCAAAACCGTGTATGCACAAATGGCGGCGGGTCTGTGATTGTCCGGATGTAGAAACCGGCGCTTGTCTACCTTCTTATATCTCAATAAAAAACTCTTCTCTAAAAAGGAGAAGAGTTTCATGTATGTGTTCAAACGGACTGCGCCAAACTTAATTGCGGGCCGAATAGCTCGTAATGGATAGACTCCGGCGCTGATCCGAGCTCTGATACAAGCTTATGCATTGCCGTAATAAACGACGGTGAACCGCAAATATAGTAATCCGCATCTGTGTTGGCAATCAGTTCTTTGAGAAATTGCTGATCAATCTGCCCTTCATGAAATTGAAGATCACCTGCATGGTCTTCCTCTGTCGGCTCGCGATACACAAATGCTGTTTTAACAGCAGAATGTTTTGCTGCTTCTTCTACTTCATGGCGCAATGCATGATATTCACTGTTTTTCGCCGCATGAATGAACAGAATTTGCCGTTCAGGCTGTTTGGAAACAGATGTTTTCAGCATGCTGATCATTGGTGTAATACCAACTCCGGCACTGATCAAAACGAGATCTTTTTGTGATGCAGGATCTAAAACAAAGTCCCCTGCCGGTGCGCTGATCTCTATTGAATCTCCCTCCTGCAGCCCATCGTGTAAGTAGGAAGACACGACACCGTCTTTCTTCACTGAGATTCGATAATAGTCTTTTCCCGGCATATCAGACAGGCTGTACTGGCGGATATGCGTATATTCAGAATCAGGAATCCGCACTTTGATGCTGATATATTGCCCTGCTTGGAATTCAGGTAACGGCTTGCCGTCTTCCGGTTTCAAATAGAAGGATGTAATTTCTTTGCTTTCCCGTTCTTTTTTTGCGATAACGAATGGCTTATACTCCTTCCAGCCGCCGGCTTGCTCTTCCGCCTGTTCATACATGTCTTTTTCAATTCCGATGAACGCGTCAGCAATGACTCCGTACGCTTTTTCCCATGCCTGCATAATGTCAGGGGTTGCAACGTCTCCCAATACATCTTTAATGGCAATCAGCAAATATTTACCGACGATTGGGTAGTGCTCAGGCTTAATTCCGATACTGCGGTGCTTGTGGCCGATTTGTTTGACAACCGGAATGATGTTTCCTAATTGGTCAATGTTTGCCGCAGCTGCAATAACGGCATTTGCCAGTGCAGTTCGCTGTGTTTTTTTCTTTTGGTTTGTTTGATTAAAAATGTTCAAAAGCTCTGGATGGTCTTGAAACATCCGATCGTAAAAATGGCCAGTGATTGTTTCTCCATGCTGTTGCAATACGGGTACAGTGCTTTTAATAATTTCGATTGTTTTGTTATCTAACATTTTATAAACAATCCTTTCGAAAAGATGTATTCAGAATATATCTTTAAAATACATGATCTTACGAATAAAAGATATATCTAAAATGAATCTTTAATAAAGTTGTCACAAAATTATCAATTTAACATGACATTTGTTGCTTTTTTATAGAATCCCCTAGCAAAAACGGACTAACCATTGTAATAATCACCATTGAAAAGTACAAAAAAACCCCAAAACAACTTATGTTTTGGGTTTAGCGTTCACCAAGGCTTATCAGTTCCGAGCGCATTTGCAAGCGCCTGGCTGTGTTTCTTGCGGTTCTTTCGTTCATTAGCGCGCTGTACTGCTGTATTATGCAGCATGATTTCTTCTTCTGTTTCCGGTACAACTCTCGGTACAGGCACCGGCTTGCCATTTGAATCTAATGCGACAAATGTCAAAAAGGATGTGGCAGCGAGTTCCCGTTCGCCAGTCATCAAATGCTCCTTAATAACTTTCACAAATACTTCCATAGAAGATGTGCCGACCCATGTCACATAGGACTCCAGGCAGACAGAATCCTTTTGCCCGATCGGCTTTAAAAAATCTACAGAATCCATTGAAGCCGTTACGGTTTCACGTCTGCAATGGCGCGCCGCGGAAATAGAGGCAATGTCATCGATGTAGCTCATTAATTTTCCGCCAAACAGCGTATTATGGTTGTTCGTGTCAAGCGGGAACACCCTGCTGGTTTTTACAACCTTTGACTCTTTACAAAATCTTGTTTCCGGTGTTTCCATACCTTTCTCCCCTTTGATGTCTGATCTTTTAGCTAAATGCACTTATATTCTCCTATTAAACAATATTCTCTTCCATTTGTCTAAAATTTAAAATGGTTTAATGATTTTCATGATGAGGGAATAATAAATGTATTCTTCACACTTTAGGAGGAAAAACAAATGGACGTATCCATCCCGAAATCTCAGCACAAAACAGTATGCCGAACGGAATACGGCACACTTCAGAAAGTGATCTTATGCAAACCTGAGCACATGACCATAAAAGATGTTATAAACGAAACACAAAAACATTTTGAAGATGACAATATTCATGTAAAAACCGCCAACGACCAGCACAGCCGCTTAGTGGAGGCACTTAGGTCACATAACGTTGAGGTCGTCCTTTTGCCCGTTCGCGACGGACTCCCGGAACAGGTTTTTACTAGGGACATAGGATTTGTCATCGGAGAGAAAGCCTTCCTGTCGAGCATGACTGAACCGATTCGCCAAGGAGAAGAAGCCGTTATAAAAGATTTTTTTCACAGCCAAGGTATCTCTTACACCCGTATGCTTGATACGAGTATTGAAGGCGGAGACGTCATTATCGATGATGACATTGTCTATGTCGGAATCAGCCAGCGCACCGACATTTCAGCTATCGGCCAGCTGGAAGAGGCACTTTCTGAATATACGATCGTTCCAGTGAAGCTTCATGAAAAATTTTTGCATTTGGACTGCGTATTTAACATTGTATCTGAAAGCGAAGCGTTAATTTATCCACAGGCCATTGAGCCAACGGCAGCCGATATGCTGGCGAAACGTTATGATCTTATTGAGGTGCCCGAGGACGAACAATTTACGCTTGGCACCAACGTCCTTTCAATCGGAAAAAAAACGATCATCAGTCTCCCTGGCAACCGCCATGTCAATCAACAGCTATCGAAAAGAGGCTATCACATTATCGAAATTGACCTGTCAGAAATTATTAAATCAGGCGGCTCCTTCAGGTGCTGCACAATGCCGCTGATTCGAGGCGATTGAAGAAACTTCCCCTTTTTCATGTTTTGAACAGCTTATTTTATCAAGATACGTTAATATAGAGGTGACATCATTTTTAAGGGGGAAATCGCATGACAAAATACATAGGATATGTGGGAACATATACAAAAGGCGGAAGCGAAGGAATTTATTCATTTGAGCTTGATACTGAGAAAAAAGCACTCAGCGAGCCAAAGCTGGCCGCTAAGCTGGGCAACCCGACATATGTGGCGCCGAATAAAAACAACACCATCCTTTATTCCATCGAAAAAGCAGACGGCCAAGGCGGAGTTGCTGCCTATCAAATCGATAAAAACAGCGGCGAATTGACATTTCTGAATCATCAGTTAATTGATGGCCCTTCGCCATGCCACGTAAGCGTTGATGATCAAAATCAATTCGTCCTGACTGCCAATTATCACAGCGGGAAGGTACACGTTTTTCCGGTTCAGGAAGACGGCAGCTTGCAATCACCTGTTTCAGAGGCCGCTCACACAGGAAAAGGGCCGCACGAAAGACAAGAAAAACCGCATACACACTACGCGGGGTTCACACCTGAACACAATTATGTGGTAGCGGTTGATTTAGGTATAGATAAGCTCTACACCTATAAGCTGAAAGACGGCGTATTGACTGAATCCGGAAGCCATTCCTTCGCCCCCGGTGCAGGACCTCGCCATATCGCTTTTCATCCGAAAGAAAAATACGCTTATGTCATGACAGAATTAAGCAATGAAGTGATTGCGCTTGAATACAACCCGACAGCCGGCGAATTTAGAGAAATCCAAGTCGTTTCTGCCATCCCTGATGATTTTACAGATAACAGCCAGGGAAGCGCAATTCATGTCACAGAGGACGGACGTTTTGTTTATGTCGCAAACCGCGGCCATGACAGTATCGCCGTATTTGAAGTGAATCAATATTCAGGAGAGCTGGCTTTCGTAGAAAGAGTGTCGACTGAAGGCAACTGGCCTCGTGACTTTGTATTTGACCCAACGGAAGGGTTCCTCGTTGCTTCAAATGAAGAAACAGGCAACCTCGTCTTGTTTGAAAGAGACAAAGAAACCGGCCGATTGACACTCCTCCCATCAACGGTTTCTGTCCCTTACCCGGTTTGTGTAAAGTTTTTACATCAACTATAAACAAATGGAGTGGCTCTAGTAAAAAGGAGCCACTCTTTTTATTTATCTCACTTTTTCCTTCGTTTCAGCATTTCGATACAAATGGCAAGCGACAAAACGGCCGGGTTCGATTTCTTGAAGCTGGGGACGAGATTCCCCACATTCAGGCATCGCCTCCGGACAGCGGGTCCGAAACACGCAGCCGCTTGGCGGATTGACCGGGCTCGGCAGCTCTCCTTTCAAGAGAATACGCTCACGCTTGTCCTCCAATTCAGGATCTGGAATCGGAATCGAGGACAAAAGCGCCTTTGTATAGGGATGGAGCGGTTCACGATACAAGGTGCCGCTCTCTGTAATTTCCATCATGTGTCCTAAGTACATAACACCGATCCTGTCACTGATATGCTTCACCATCGAAAGATCATGGGCAATGAATAAAAACGTAAGCCCTTTCTCTTTTTGAAGCCGCTTCAGCAGGTTGACCACCTGCGCTTGAACTGAGACATCAAGAGCAGAAATCGGTTCGTCCGCCACGATAAATTCAGGATTCAGCGACAGTGCTCTCGCAATCCCGATTCTTTGCCTTTGCCCGCCGCTGAATTCATGCGGATAACGGCTGCCAAAATCGGGATGAAGCCCAACTGCCTCAAGCAGCTCGTCTACGACGAGAAGCCGCGCTTTATGGGTATTGTAGAGATTGTGAATCTCCATCGGCTCCAAAATGATTTCTCGAACGGTCATGCGCGGGTTCAATGAAGCATAAGGATCCTGAAAAATCATCTGCAGTTTGCGGTTGAAGGCAAACTGCTCTTTTTCACTCAGTGCATGAAGATTTGTGCCGCGGTATGTCACGCTTCCTTCTGTCGGCTGATAAAGGCGCATCAGCACTCTCCCCAAGGTTGATTTCCCGCACCCTGATTCCCCGACTAGCCCGAACGTTTCTCCTTCATGAATCTGAAAGGTGACCCCGTCGACGGCTTTGACTGTCCGCTTTTTCCCTGCGTCAAAATGCATTTTCAGCTGGCTGACCTCTAACAAAGGCAGTCGCCTCATTTGTCTCCCTCCTTATTCTGAAAAACAGCGGCGCACCGCACATAATTCTTTTTCATAGATTGTCTCTTTTAATGTGAGGATTTCGATTGACTTCCCTGTCTTTGGAGAATGCAGCATTTTCCCGCCGCCAACGGAGAGACCGACGTGATGAATCGCTCCTTTTCCTTCCTCATAAGCAAAAAACAGCAGATCACCAGCCTTCATATCATCAAGCGGGACATCCTCCCCCGCCTTAGCCTGATCTCCCGCATCACGGGGGATGCTGTATCCATTCGCCTTAAATATACTGTACATAAAACCGGAGCAATCAAACCCAAACCCGCTGATTCCTCCCCATAGGTAGGGAAGTCCGAGAAAAAAAGCTCCCGTTTGAATGATGTCTTCAGCAGTCCCTTTCTGTTCGCTGACAGGCACTGCATCACTTTGCTTCACAAACCTTTCTCCCAAAACAGTCGAAACCTTAAAATATCCGTTTTCTTTTGCAATGAAGGGGAGAACCGTCAAAAAGCTTAATTCGATCTCCTTTTCCCCATTGCTTCTGTACAAAAAGGCAGCAGGTTTGCTGATCATCACATCGTGTTGTGTATGGATGGGCTTTGTTTTTTCCAGCTGGTTCTTTTTCATCCAGCCTGGGTATCCGCGTGGATCCTTTCGGGATGGCTGGCTAGGCACGATCACAGAAACCCATTCCCCCTGTTCCGCTGTCACAAGTACCTTTTCGCCAAAGAGAACCTGAGTTTGGATTACATTGTCTGTACATAATCTAAGCCGTTCATCATACGTCATGCGCTTCAGCCAGTCTCTGATCATTACAGTCGGTTGAAGCATGAATTGATCAGACGGACGCGGTGAATCAGGCGCTGTCCAGATGTTGGCCACTGCTGATATGACAGTGTGCATCATTGCTCTTTTTCCCCTTTCAAAAGCGCAGCCCCGGTGATTCCGAGACCCGGTTTGCCAGGCATCGAAATCGTGCTGCCGCTATATGTTATGCCGCCTTTGAATACATCTGTTTTCAGCATCAGCGGCGCGTCAAAATCAAAGCGTGTGATGTTTCTCTTGCTTGCCGCAAAATGCGCCGCGGCCGTAATGCCCAGCTTCGTTTCGATCATGCTGCCGACCATACACTCCACCCCGCAGGCCTCCGCCATGGCATTAATTTTCTCTGCTCCGCTGATGCCGCCCGCTTTCATCAATTTAATATTGATCAAGTCTGCGCTCCGGGTTTGCAGAACTTCGAACGCCTGGCGCGGTGTAAAAACACTTTCATCAGCCATAATCGGCGTATCTGTTGCATCTGTCACCTTTTTAAGCCCAGCGAGATCATCTTTATGGACAGGCTGCTCGACAAGCTCAATGCCTAGACCCGCATCCTCCATTTTCCGAATGGCAGTTACCGCTTCCTTCGGCGTCCACCCCTGATTAGCGTCTAAACGCAGTTTCACAGCTGATCCGACACGTTTTCTGATTTCCTGGATACGGGCGATATCTGTTGCAATATCATCTTTTCCGACCTTTATTTTGAGCGTTTGAAAGCCTTGTTTGAGATAATTTTCGGCATCAGCTGCCATCTCTTCAGGTGAGTTGACACTGACGGTATAGTCTGTTTCCAGCGTATCTCGGTATCCGCCAAGCATTTGATAAAGCGGCAGCCCGCACATCTGCGCCCAGCCGTCGTATAGCGCCATCTCTACAGCAGCCTTCGCGCTCATATTTCCTGTAAGAAGATGCTGGATGTCGTGCAGAATGGCCTCACAGCCGGACAGGCTTTTTCCAAGCAATGCCGGTTTCAACACATGGTGAATGGCACTTTCAATGCTATCCATGCTGTCTCCTGTAATCACGACCGTCGGCGGCGCTTCTCCCCATCCGACTGCACCGCTGTCATAAGTAATCCTTACTATGACTGATTCAGCCGTATACACAGTGCGAAGCGCGGTTTTAAACGGCTTTGTCAGTGGAACGGCGATTCGGCTTGTTTCGATTCGAATGATTTTCATGTCTTCAGCGCCCCTTCTGAAACGCCCGCCTCTATTACGACTGTTTTTTCTGCTGTATTCATAGCAGCTTTCGCACCGATCGGAACGGCGATACTTGGCGAGCAGTGGCCGATTTTAAATCCTCTCAGAGCAGGCCTGCCCGCAGAAATAATATAGTCTTCCAGCACCTGCTCAAGCGAGAGAGACTTCTCTCGCTTCACCGGGACACAATTGTGAAAATCACAAACTAGAATTCCCGCCGCGTCCGTCAGCTTCCCCGCCATTTTCAGCTGATTCAGCATCCGGTCGATTTGATAAGGCTCCTCATCAATATCTTCAATAAACAGAAGCTTTCCTCTCGTATCAATTTCAAATGGTGTGCCGAGTGTAGACGTCAGCAAAGACAGATTTCCCCCGACAAGCTCGCCTTCCGCTTTGCCGGGAACAAGCGCGGTCAGCGGAGAAAGCTCTTCTGTATAGGTGAATTCCGTCTCCTGGAAGAGCTGCTTATATGACGCTTTTGTCAGCGGGTGAACGTCATCAAGGCCAATATCCGAGCTGAGCATCGGGCCATGGAAGGTGACAAGACCTGTGTTTTGATGAATGGCAGTATGTAAAAACGTAATATCGCTGTATCCCCAAAAAATTTTAGGGTGTTTGCGGATCAAGCT
The DNA here is from genome assembly GCF_038593095.1 of Bacillus sp. FSL L8-0358. Taxonomy (NCBI): domain Bacteria; kingdom Bacillati; phylum Bacillota; class Bacilli; order Caryophanales; family Bacillaceae; genus Bacillus; species Bacillus sp. FSL L8-0358. The sequence goes on along the minus strand of NZ_CP151962.1, from coordinate 1,359,828 downwards.
GAAATCAATGCCGGCGGCGATACGTCCTGTCCCAAAACCCCCGCATGCGCACAACACCGCTTTTACCTCCTCGTCTCTGAACATCTCATGGAGATCCGCCAGCCGCTCATCATCCTGTCCCGCTAAATAGCCGTGCTGGTTTTTCAGCGCCTTGCCCAGCTTTACCTGAAGACCGAGCTCTTCTAAAAATAAAAGCGCGGTGTCAAGCTTTTTTGGATCCGGCGGACTTGCGGGCGCGATCACTCCGACTGTATCACCCTTTTTCAGCGCTTTCGGCTTGTAATTCAACGAAAACACTCCTTTCATTTGCTCTGCACCCTACGTATACGTGCAAGAAAGAGAAAAAATACCGCTCCTTCGCATAAAGAAGCAGTATTTCCTCAATCACCGCCATCAGTTTTTATCTGCCCATTTTAAATCGATATAGCCGACAGGGTGACGGACAATTCCCTTTACTTGTTCATTTTGCAGGTGAACCTGATTATAAAAATAAACCGGAATGATCGGCGCTTCATTGATGAGCAGCTTTTCAGCTTGATGCATAAGAGAGAACCGTGTTTTTTCATCGGCTTCATTTTTCGCCTGTTTGATCAGCTGATCGTATTCTTTATTGGCCCAGCCTGTGCGGTTCATCGAATTTCCCGTTTGAAAGGCTTCCAGAAAACTGATAGGGTCCGCGTAATCAGGCAAAAATGAGCTTTGAGAGAATTGGAATTTCAGCGCTTTTTGATCCTCTAAAAATACGTTCCATTCCATATTGGCCAGCTTTACATCGACTCCAAGGCTATTTTTCAATTTTTGCTGAATAGCTTCGGCAATCTTTTTATGCTCCGGCTTTGTGCTGTAAGTAAGCGTGATCGCAGGAAGCTTATTATAGTTTTCTTCCTTCATGCCCTTTTCGAGCAGCTGCTTCGCTTTGCTTTCGTTAGGCTTGATCAGGTCTCCGCCTGCTTCACGGAAATCTTTGCCGTCAGGCTGCGTAAACCCAGGCGATACAAAGGCACGCGCCGGTTTTTCATTATTTTTCGTGACATACTTTACAATTTCCTCTTGATCCACAGCCATCGCAAAGGCTTTTCTGATGTTTTCATTTTGAAACGGCTCCATGTTGACATTAAATCGATAGAAATAGAGACCCGCCTGGTCAACAATATTGACGTTATCCTGATCAAGCAGCTGATCACTCAGCTCAGCAGGGACATAAGCGGTATCAAGTTCCCCTGATTGAAACATCTGGTAATCTGTATTTCTGTCACTGACCATCGCCCATTTCACCTTATCAAGCTTCACTGTATCTTTATCCCAATACGTGTCGCTTTTCTCCATTGTGATGCTGTCATCATGCTTCCATTCCGTCAGCTTAAACGGGCCGTTTCCGACAAATGTATCCGCCTCAGCAAACCACTTCGGATTGTCTTTATCGACCTTTTCATTTACCGGAAAATACGCAGGATTGGACACAACGCTCAGAAAATATTTTTGCGGTGCTTCCAGTGTAACTTCAAGGGTTCGATCATCCTTTGCTGTCACCTTCACATCGTCTTTTTTCCCTTTCCCGCTGTTATATGCTTCGCCGCCTTCAATAAAATAACCTAGGAATGCCGATGAAGCGCCTTTTTTCGGATCAAGCATCCGCTTCCACGCGTATTCGAAGTCTCCGGCTGTTACAGGATCTCCGTTTGTCCATTTCGCATTTTCCCGAATCGTAAATGTGTAGGTTTTATTATCTTTCGAAACAGACCACTTCTCCGCCATTGCCGGCTCGGGCTCATGATCTTTGCCAAGACGCGTCAGCCCCTCCATGATGTTATTTAACGGCTGCCATGACACATTATTAAAGCCGATCGGCGGATCGAATGAAGTCGGTTCATTTTCATTATTTACATACAGCACCTTTTCTCCACTGGTTTTTGCCTTATCATGACTGCCTTCTTTTCCGGCCTGTTCATTTGCTGTGCACCCCATCAGCGCAAACGAAAGTCCTAATGCAAGACCCATGCCCCATAGCTTTTTCACTCGTTTCATCCTCTTCCCCCTTTTCATGTTCAATCCTTCGCATCTCCTGACAGCACCGCATGCTCTGCTCGTTGATCCTGCAGCCAGCAGTTGACGGTGTGCGAGTCAGATCTGATCGTCTGGCCCGGGTACACCCTGTCACACACAACCATCCTGTTCGGACAGCGGGCGGCAAACGGGCAGCCCGGCGGAGGCGAAAATAAATCCGGCGGCGTTCCGTCGATCGGGATCAGCTCCGCGCCATCTAAATCCAGCCGCGGGACAGAACCCAGCAGTCCTTTTGTATAAGGGTGCTGCGGCTGATAAAAAATATCTTTTCTCTTGCCGATTTCCGCCATTTTCCCGGCATACATGACTGCGACTCTGTCAGCTACCTGGGCAACGACCCCTAAATCATGTGTAATCAGAATGACAGACACATTCGTTTTTCTCTGAATCTCTTTAAACAGCTCTAAAATCTGGGCCTGAATGGTTACATCCAGGGCGGTGGTCGGTTCATCCGCAATTAAGATGTCAGGCTCGCAAATCAGCGCCATCGCAATGACAATCCGCTGTCTCATGCCGCCGCTGAATTGGTGGGGATATTGCTTTAGGCGCTCTTCGGGATCTGGAATACCAACCAATGACAGCATGGAAAGCACCTCTTTCCGTGCCGCTTTTTTGCTCATTTTTTTGTGGCGCAATAGCGCTTCCCCCAGCTGGTCGCCGACAGTCAGCGTAGGGTTTAACGCCGTCATCGGGTCTTGAAAAATCATAGAAATGTCGGCTCCCCTTATACTTCTCATTTCTTTGTCAGAGAGACGGCAAAGGTCTTTGTTTTTAAATAGAATGCTTCCTTCTGTCACCTTCGCCGAATAAGGCGGAAGCAGGCCCATGATGCTTTGGGAGGTAACGCTTTTGCCGCAGCCGGATTCGCCGACGATCGCAAAGGTTTCTCCTTTATGCAAATCAAAGCTCACCCCTCTGACCGCCTGAACCGTCCCGCCGTAAGTCGTAAAAGACACGTGCAGATTTTTGACTGACAGAACTTTTTCCATACAGCTACCTCCTCAGCTTAGGGTCAAGCGCATCCTGCAATCCGTCCCCCAGCACATTAAACGCGTACATCGTCAGAGATATGAAAAAGGCCGGAAAAAACAGGCGCCACCAATGCCCAGACAAAATCGTAGGCAGGCCGTCATTCGCCATCACGCCCCAACTTGCAAACGGAGCCTGTATGCCGAGGCCGAGAAAGCTTAAAAATGATTCTGCGAATATAGCGGCAGGTACGGTTAATGTCATTTGTACGATGATCGCTCCCATAGTATTCGGCAGCAAATTCTTCCGGATGATGCGAAAGGTTTTCGCGCCAAAGGTTTTCGAGGCGAGTACATATTCATAATTTTTAATCTGAAGCACCTGGCCTCTTACAATTCTCGCCATGCCGACCCACCCGGTCACAGTCAGCGCCACAATAATAGTGCCCAGTCCCGGTCCCATGAGCACCATCAGCAAAATGACAACAAGCAGGTACGGCAGTCCGTACAGCACTTCGATAATCCGCATCATAATGCTGTCAATCCTGCCGCCTTTATAGCCGGCAACGCCTCCGTAAATGACACCGATCAAAAAATCAATCAGTGCTGCCATCACGCCGACAAACAACGAAATTCTCGCGCCATACCATGTTCGGGTAAACACATCCCGGCCGAGTTCATCGGTGCCGAACCAATGATCGGCTGAGGGCGGAAGATTTTGTTCTGTCAGCGATTGGCGTACGACACTATGGGGCGATAAAAAGGGCCCGATAACTGCCATGACAAAAAGAAATAAAAGAATAAAGAGTCCGGCCATCGCTAATTTATTTTTCTTCAGCCTCCTCCAGGCATCCTGCGTGTATGACAAACTCGGCCGCTTGACCGAATCGGCTTCCCGATTTTTTTCCTGATTCGAGACAAACCACTCATCAGGCACCTGATTGTGCTGTTCTGGCTGGCGTTCATCCGTTTGTACAGGGAGATTCACACGCTTCACCCTTTCTTATGCAGTTTAATGCGCGGGTCTAAGAGACCGTAGGCCAAATCGACCAAAAACAGCATGATAATCAGAATGACGCTGTAAAAAACGGTCGTTCCCATAATCACGGGATAGTCCCGCTGATTAATGCTTTCAACAAAATATTTTCCCATTCCCGGAATGGCAAAGATTTTTTCAATGACAAAACTTCCTGTTAAGATGCTGGCGACGAGTGTGCCCAGGACGGTAATGACGGGCATGAGTGCATTTCTGAGTGCGTGTTTTACAATAATTTTGAACGGAGAAAGCCCTTTTGCTTTTGCTGTGCGGATATAATCCTGTGTCAGAACTTCGACCATGCTCGACCGTGTCAGCCTGGCAATGATCGCCATTGGCCCTACAGCAAGCGCTGCGGTCGGAAGCACCATATGAATCGGGCTCGTCCATGTGGCAGCAGGAAATAGTTTGAGATTGACAGCAAATTGCTGAATGAGCAATGTTGCCAGAATAAAATTCGGGATGGAGATGCCGAGTACTGCAAGACTCATCGCGGCGTAGTCCAAAAAGCCATTGCGGCGGAGTGCAGCGATTACGCCCAGCACCAGCCCAGAAATCACAGCAATGACAATCGCTGTCATCCCAAGCTCAAAGGAAACGGGAAATCCGCGTTCCAGCATATCATTTACACTGTCCGACGGTTTTTTAATTGAAGGTCCTAAATCGAATGTAATGATGGATTTTAAGTAGAAAATGTATTGGAAAATGAGAGGATCGTCTAAGTGATAGTAGGCTTCGAGATTTTTTTGAACGGCTTCATTTGTGCCTCTCTCCTCGTTAAAAGGAGATCCAGGAATGACCTTCATGAGAACAAAAGTCAGGGTGGTAATCACCAAAATCGTAGCTGCCATTGCCCAAAAACGCTTTATCATGTATCGCGCCAAAGCCTAAAACACCCCTTTAGCAGAATGATGTCCGCATCGCAAGCTCAGTCATGACAAGCATCGCCTGATAGGCTTCAAGCATGTCCTTCGCCTGAAATTGAACGGTTGTAGTTCCCGTCTTGATTTCCGTTCCCGGCATCAGATTCGCCCATTCTGCTTGGCCATAATTGGCGAATTCAATGCTCAGAACTGGCCTGTCAGGCGGTGTGAGCGGCTTGACTTTGTCCTTGTTTTGCAGGGCAAACGCGGTTTTTTCTGTCAACAGCCGTCCGGCTTTCGCAGGGGACAAGCACTTCACTGCGGATCTTGAAATGGTTTGTTTGACTGCGGCTGTCGTCACGTTCGGGATAAGCTCTTCTGCTTCCTTCGCCGCCCGGTCATCCCCGGCTACCATTAATACCGGGACATCATAATATCCGGCAACGTATGCATTTAATCCAAGCTCACCGACAGGCCGATCGTTTATGTAAAAATGACGGACGCCGAAAATCATGCTGTGTGACATGACACCGGGAGTCGAGGCTCTCGCATGATAACCGAGAAACAAAGCGCCTGTAAACGTATCATCCAGTCCCTCCACCATTGAAAATGGTTTGACGTCACCAGAAATCAAGTCTGCTTCAGGGTGAAGCTTTTCAACCATCAGATTATTCATCTTCGAATGACTGTCATTGACCAGCACCTCGGTACACCCGCTGTTAAATGCTTCAGCAATACAGTAGTTGGCTTCTTCAGTCATGATAAGCCGTCCGCGTTCATAATTCCGCTTGCCGGAATCCACAAAGGTATCGTCCGGAAGACCCGAAATACCTTCCATATCTACTGACATGTACAATTTCATAACGCTCCTCCTTTTTTACTAAATTATGAATATTCTAACAGATTATATTAAAAAAAGAGGAAAAATGCAATATAACTGGGGAAAATCTCAACCACTCAGTGATAAAAAAAGAATCCTTTTTCAAGGATTCATGTCTGTTTACCAACCAGTTCTGTAAGCAGTTCATATTTTTTCAGGGTTCTTTCAAACACCTCATCAAAAACGTCCGGCACAGAGGCACGTATCACCTCAGCTCCCTCTCCCGTTATTCCGCCTTTGGTTGCGACACGTTCCAGCGTCTCCTCGAAAGACATATTTTTTTCGATCAGCAGCTTGCCAGTTCCGTATAGCGAATGAATCAGAAAATCAAAGGCTTCTTCTTTGGACAGGCTGCTGTTTCTGACGGCAGACAGTGCCAGCTCTTCAAAGATTGCCGCTATGAATCCCGGTGCCGAGCTCGTTAAATTGCTGGCCGCATCTAAATTCGATTCTTTGATTTCTCGTACACGGCTGAAAACCGATAACAATTCATTCAGATGCTCTTTCTTCTCCGCAGCCAGTGCTTCACTGTGAACGACAAGTGAGATGCCAGCTTCTGCTTCGGACGTAATGGCAGGAATAACACGTGAGATACCCGCTTCTGTTTCTGCCTCCAAAAGACGCAGCGGCACACCGGCAGCTATGGATACGATGTGAGTATTTCTGTTCACATACGGGTGCAGACGGCGCATTGTTTCGATGACATGGAGCGGCGGGACGCATATCAAAATCAATTGGCACGTATTTGCCCAATTCTCCAACGGATCAGCCGATACGTTTGGATAATCTGACATGAGTGCCCGCAGCCGCTCCCCCTTCGTTCTCGTCTCAATAAATAGCTCATTCTCTTTTATTTGTTCATGTTTCAACAGCTGTCTGGCGATCATATCCGCCATGCTGCCATATCCAATCAATCCAATCTGTTCCATCGACTCAGTCCTTTCATATACAATAAAGAGTGTACCGTTTTCCGCCCTTTTTCACAATTTCCCATAATCTTTTCATTTTTATCCCACAGTTTTTGTTTATGATAAACTCAAGTCATAAAACTATCATAATCAAATAGAAATTAGTGAGAATAGAGAAACGGAGTGAACATGATGGATAACAATCGTGACGAAAACAGAACGGAAGGAAATGAGAATGAGGTCTTTCTAGCGAAAGAGAACGATCAGAGCACCTCCTACTCAGCCCGCAATGTCATGCATGATCAGGAGAAGAAAAAACGAGGGTTCGGATGGTTCAGACCGCTGCTTGGCGGAGTGATCGGCGGCAGTATCGCCCTTGGGATTTACACGTTTACACCGCTTGGCGACCATGATTCTCAGGACACTGTAAAACAGTCATCCAGCCAACAGCAAACGCAATCTGTTACAGCTAAAAGCACGTCCTCTGAATCTAGCAAAAGCTCATCAAGCTCAAGCAGCTCATCTGCATTCAAAAATGAAGATTCTTCTAAAATCTCAGATATGGTGGAAGACCTTTCACCGGCAATTGTCGGCATCACAAATCTTCAGGCTCAGTCAAACAGCTCTTTGTTCGGCTCTGACTCATCCGGTTCCAGCTCTGATTCCAGCGAAGATACAGAAAGCGGTTCAGGATCGGGTGTCATTTTCAAAAAAGAGAACGGCAAGGCTTATATCATTACAAATAACCACGTTGTAGAAGGAGCATCTTCACTGAAGGTATCTTTATATGACGGCACTGCGGTGACAGCAAAGCTCGTAGGCAGTGATTCGTTAACAGATTTAGCGGTTCTCCAAATCAGTGATGACCACGTAACAAAAGTGGCAAGCTTCGGCGATTCATCTGATCTCAGAACTGGCGAGACCGTCATTGCGATTGGAGATCCGCTCGGAAAAGACCTGTCCCGCACAGTAACACAGGGGATTGTAAGCGGCGTGGACAGAACGGTTTCGATGTCAACATCAGCCGGTCAAACAAGCATTAACGTGATTCAAACTGACGCCGCGATTAACCCAGGTAACAGCGGCGGTCCGTTGTTAAATACAGACGGCAAAATTGTCGGCATTAACAGTATGAAAATCAGTGAGGATGATGTAGAGGGCATCGGATTTGCCATTCCAAGCAATGACGTAAAACCGATTGCAGAAGAATTGCTGTCTAAAGGACAAATTGAACGTCCGTATATCGGTGTCAGCATGCTTGATTTAGAACAAGTGCCGCAAAACTACCAAGAAGGCACACTCGGCCTGTTCGGCAGCCAGCTGAATAAGGGCGTGTACATCCGCGAGGTCGCTTCAGGCTCTCCTGCTGAAAAGGCTGGGTTGAAAGCGGAGGATATTATCATCAGCCTGAAGGGCAAAGAAATCGATACAGGCAGTGAATTGCGCAATATCTTATATAAAGACGCAAACATCGGTGATACCGTTGAAGTAAAAATTCTCAGAAACGGCAAAGAAATGACAAAAAAAATCAAACTCGATCAAAAAGAAGAAACCACTTCTTAAGAAATATCGCCTCAGGCCGCAAAAGGCCTGAGGCTTTTTATTAGACAAAAGACCTGTTGCTCTATGAAACTTTCTACTGAGACATCTGTATATCATTCAGACTGACATCATTCTAATCAGATGCATGTTTGAGAAAGAGATATAAACATGAAAACCGTAGGCTTGAGCATGATCTGGGCAGGATTAGCTTTTCTGTGCTAAGCTTGCTCCTTTCTGAATCGACATTGGCATGGGAAATTACACTGGGTGCCAGTATTTTATTAAACATCACTGGTACGGCTGTGATCATGCGTTTCTTAAAAGCCCCTCAATATAACAGCTGACATGCAGCAAAGCCTAAGACGAAAGCTTTTAGGCTTTGCCGTTTTTATTTCAGCATGCCTGAACCGCAGTGCAAGTTCTCAATCCCTTCTTCCCATAAATCTATCAGCTTCTTTTACTTTGATTACTGGAGAATAAAAACCCCTGTCTCTAACGGACAGGGGTTTCAGGTTATGACATATGCTGGTCTCTATAGAGTCTTTTATTTTCAATTCCATATGATTTCTGAACGATGTAAAGCGGCCTGTCTTTAGCTTCATCGTAGATTCTGCCGATATATTCGCCGATCATCCCTAGAATCAGAAGGACGATGCCGCTGAACAGGAGCTGGATCACAATAAGTGATGACCAGCCGGTAATGGTGCTGTCTGTGAATAGCTTTAGATACAGCACGATAAACATATACAGAAATCCTGCACCTGACATTAACATCCCCGCATAGCTTGCCAGCTTCAGCGGTTTGTGTGAAAATGTCGTGATGCCATCCATTGACAGCTTCAGCATTTTCTTCAGCGGGTACTTTGTTTCTCCGGCGAGCCTTTCATCACGTACGTACTCGACCGCTGTCTGTTTGAAGCCCACCCAGCTGACGAGCCCTCTGACAAAAGGATTTTTTTCTTTTAATCTCTTCATTTCATCACAGACTTTTCTGTCCATGAGGCGGAAATCCCCCGTATCAATCGGGATATCAATATCTGTCATGCTGCTGAGGAGCCGGTAAAACATAGCCGCAGTTTGTTTCTTGAAAAAGGTTTCCCCTTTTCGTTTTGTTCGCACGGCGTACACGACCTCATAGCCTTCCTTCCACTTTTCAATCATCTCTAAAATCAATTCAGGAGGGTCCTGCAAATCGGCGTCAATGACGACGATTGCATTCCCCTGCGCATAATCCATTCCCGCTGTAATGGCGATCTGGTGCCCAAAGTTCCTTGAAAAATCAATGATTTTCACTCTCGGATCGATTAGGCTGTGCTCTCTTAAAATCTCAATACTGTGATCTTTGCTCCCATCGTTGACAAAAAGCAGCTCGTAGTTTTCCTTCGTTTGATCCATGACCTCTTTTAAGCGCTGATAGGTTTCATGAATGACAAGCTCTTCGTTATACACAGGTACAACAATTGAATATTGAATATGTCTGCTCATGTTTTTTCCTCCTATTCATCAGCATTTAGTTCGTATAATGTAGCTGACTGATTCATTCCGCCAGGTCCGACGCCCATTTGGCCGTTTTCGCCTGAAGACTTGCTGTTGCTTGATGTATCAGCTGAATCAGTATTTTCTGTTTTCTGATCAGATGATGATTGTTGATCAGAGCTTGATTGCCATTTATCTGAAGACACTTCTTTCCCGTTTTTCTGAACCCATTCAATAATGTCATTGTTTCCGCCTCTTCTCATTCCAGAAGCTAAGAAGTATTTCACTTTTCCTTCTTTTACAAGCTTTTTAAATTGAGTCAGCGTAATCGCCGGGTCAGAACCGCTGAATCCGCCAATTGTCATAACAGCTTTTTTCGTTTTAATAATATATGGCGCCGCTGTGTTCGAGTCGGTTGTGGCGAATAGGTATTCAGTTCCGGAGTTATTTTCCTCTAGATATTTGATCAGTTTTTCATTTACAGTCGCATCAGACATTCCCATGCCTTTTCCGCTCATTGATGCGAGCTGAGGCCCTGTTTCAGGCTGTGAGCTGTTGCCTCCGTACAGAAGCGGTGTGCTTGCCCAATAAATCGGCATCACCAGCAATGCAAGAAGAGCTGCAAGTGATACATAATAACTGATCGGTTGTTGGCGCTGTTTGAACAGAAGCAGAGCAATTGCAGATAACGCGCCGATAACCCCTACACCGATGCTCCATCCTGCTCCGATTTGATCGTTGTAGTTTCTGAGAATGAACAATTCAAATCCAGTTGTCGCAATAATCGCTGCCGGCAGAAGCCATGATTTCCAGCCTGTCTGATTGCGATACAGATGAACAAGGGCAACCCATCCCGCACCGACAAGAGCCGCAATCGGCGGTGCCAGCATAATGAGATAATAATGATGGAAAAATTCTGCGACACTGAAGAATCCGGCAATCGGTACAAGCCACGCAACCCAGAACACCGTTTCCTTCTGCTCTATAGATAATCTTCTTCTTTCTCTCGCGCCAGCGATCAGTAAGCCTGCAATTCCAAAAATCGCAAATGGCAGAAGCCAGCTGATTTGATCAGATAACTCTTGTTGGAAAAGCCGCAGCGGACCAGGTGTTCCCGTCCCGAACATTCCTGAACCTGATTGCATTTTTGAACCGGTTCCTGTACCGCCTTTCCCTCCGTCTCTGCCAGGTCCGCCTTGGCCGCCATCTCCTCCGCTTGGAGGGCCTTCTTGACCGCCGCTAGGCATTTGACCATTGGATGGAGGCGCCGCCATATTGCCATTTGATGATTTATCATCGCTTGATGAGCTGCTGCCTGATGCTGATGACTGATTAGGCGGTGCTTGAGTTTGCGATGAACTGTTATCGGAAGAAGACATTTCTTTTGAAGCGTCTCCGTTTGATCCGCCCTGGCCGCCGGAATTTTGGCCTGTCAGCCGCTGAATCCCGTTATATCCGAAAGCCAATTCCAAAACAGAGTTGGTCTGGCTGCTTCCGATATAAGGCCGCTTGCTTGCAGGGATATTGTCAACAATGAGCGGCCATGATAACGAAACGGCTGCCAATACAGCTAAAGCACTTACCAGCGAAATGATTTTTTTCTTCATCGCGGCATTTGCCGCAATCAAATAGAACAATAGGAAGGCCGGTAAAATCATGTAAGCCTGTAGCATTTTTGTATTGAAACCTACTCCAACAACGAAAAACGCTGCTAACAGCCAGATCAGCTTTCCTTTTTTGATGGCTTTAAAGAGAAGCCAAGTAGCCAGCAATAAGAAAAATACCAGTAATGCATCAACATTGTTTGTACGTGCTACAGCTACAGCAATCGGCGTACATGCCATAATAAATGAGGCAATGCGCGCCGCCGTTTTTCCGAATGTCGGCTTAATCAGCAAGTACATAAGAAGTACTGAACCTACACCTGCCAATGCTTGAGGGAGAATGACACTCCACCCGTGCATACCGAATATCAGTGCACTGATCGTTTGGATTTGGTATGTAACAGGCGGTTTATCAACTGTTATAAAGCCGGCAGCATCGAACGAAGCATAAAAGAAATTATGAAAGCTTTGCATCATACTTGTAACTGCCGCGGTGTAATAAGGATTCACCGTGTCGTCCTTCCAAATGTTATAGATATTTAAGAATGCAGATGCGAGCAAAATGAGGATGAGGAAAATATCCAGCTCGCGTTTTTTCTTTTCCACGTGTTTTTCACTCCTTTTTGTCTAACTTTGAAATAGTGTAACAAGCAAATATGAATAAACTATTAATAAACAAAGACAATATTTTTGCCGAGTCCATTTCATACCAATCGTCCATATACGCAAAGGGTTTTAAGCCATTTCTCCCAATCAGCATCTGATATTTCCTCCCTAATAAGGCATGCTGTTTAGGTCAAAATTAATTATGGTAATAAAAAAAGCCTTCCGGCGGCGCCGGAAGGCAAATGAATTCAAATTTATTGAATCGGTTTTAGTTTCGCTTCAATTTCAGCTCTTCGATGCTCAAGGTACGGCGGAAGAGCAATCGTTTGGCCAAGCTCATCAAGGTTTTCATCAACCATAAAGCCTGGTCCGTCTGTTGATAACTCGAACAAGATGCCGTTCGGCTCTCTGAAATACAGCGCCTTGAAGTAGTAGCGTTCAACGATGCCGGAATTGCTATAGCCTTCCCGGCTGATGATCTGGTGCCACCCGGCAAGTTCTTCTTCATCTCTTACCCGAAACGCGACATGGTGAACACTTCCTTTGCCTTGGCGCTCTCGCGGAAGATCGTTTCTTTCTATTAAATGGATTTCCGTTGCCGCACCGCCTTCTCCAGATTCCAAAATAACGGCGGTTCCTTGCCCTTCGACTGCTTCACGGCTGATTTCTGTAAATCCAAGAATATTCGTCAATACGTGTAAGGTTGATTCAGCGTATGGCACAGTCAGTTCAACCGGCCCTAACCCGCGAAACGAAAACTCTTCCGGAATGCCGCTTTGTTTAACAGGCAGACCATATCCTTTGCCTTTCTCATCAGCAGTCAGCACAAGGCGCTGTCCTTCATGATCTTGGAATGCCAATATGTCACGTCCGGCTCTTTTGGCAATGCCGCTGTGCGCCACCTGATGCTCTTCAAAACGTTCTTTCCAGTAATGCAGAGCTTCTGTGCTTGGAACGCGCAAACCAATAGAAGAAATGCTGTTTGTTCCCGCATGAAACGGCGCAATGCGCGGAATCTCGAAAAACGTCAGCTCAGTTCCCGGATTTGCCACTTCATCTCCGTAGAACAGATGATACATTGTCGGTTCATCCTGGTTGACGGATTTTTTGACGAGCTTTAATCCTAATACTTTTTTATAGAAATCTAAGTTTTTTTGTGCGTCGGCTGTTAATGCCGACACGTGGTGTATGCCGTTGACTTTCATATGCTGTCCCTCCAGGTTATTTTATCTCGATTTCGAGATATTATATCATAGTTGTATATTTATTGTTCTAATAACAAAGTATTTTATTCGCATGAGAAAGTCAACATATCAGCTTCACCGAAGGTTCGTTCATTCTCTGAATTCTCACCTCCCCTCCGTACCGGCTAAAATCCCAACGCAGAAAACACGAACTTTACAAATAAAAATCATGAAGTTTATTCGTTTATAGATCGTTAAAACAGGTATTTCCACAGTTTTATCTGCTGTACACAAAGCAAATTTCGAAAATCAGAAAATTTATTTTATTTCACTTTTCTAAAATAGGGTTTACAATATGAAAAAATAGATTCTTCAACATGAAGCTTCAACATCATAGGAGGTTAAGGACATGCATACTGAAGACAACGGTTTAAAAAAAGAGATAGGCCTCTTGTTTGCCCTTACTCTTGTCATCGGAACCATTATCGGTTCTGGTGTTTTTATGAAGCCCGGCGCTGTGCTTGCTTATTCAGGTGATTCAAAAACGGCGCTTTTCGCCTGGCTGTTAGGCGGTATTTTAACACTGGCGGGCGGTTTGACAATCGCGGAAATCGGAACGCAGATTCCAAAAACCGGCGGTCTTTATACGTACCTTGAAGAAGTGTACGGCGAGTTTTGGGGATTTTTGTGCGGCTGGGTGCAGATTATTATTTACGGCCCGGCGATTATTGGCGCGCTGGGTTTATATTTTGGATCTTTAATGGCGAATCTTTTCGGCTGGGGATCTGGACTATCAAAAGTCATTGGAATTATAGCAGTTCTCTTTTTATGCGTCATTAATATTATCGGTACAAAATACGGCGGTTTTGTCCAAACGCTGACAACGATTGGAAAACTGATTCCGATTGCCTGCATCATCATCTTTGGCCTTTGGAAAGGCGATCAGCACATCTTCACAGCAGTAAACGAAAGCATTTCCGATATGAACTTCGGGGCGGCTATTTTAGCTACATTGTTTGCTTATGACGGTTGGATTCTCCTTGCCGCTCTCGGCGGAGAAATGAAAAATCCCGAAAAGCTGCTGCCACGCGCTATGACGGGCGGATTATTAATTGTAACGGCGATCTATATTTTCATTAATTTTGCATTGCTTCACATCCTGTCAGCGAACGAAATTGTCACGCTTGGTGAAAATGCGACAAGCACCGCTGCAACCATGCTGTTCGGTTCAATTGGCGGAAAGCTGATCAGTGTCGGGATTATCGTCAGCATCTTTGGGTGCTTAAATGGAAAGGTGCTTTCTTTCCCGCGTGTTTCATTTGCGATGGCGGAACGCAAACAGCTTCCATTTGCTGAAAAACTGTCACATGTACACCCGTCGTTCCGTACACCATGGATTGCGATTTCTTTTCAAATTGCTTTGGCTTTGATTATGATGCTGATCAGCAACCCTGATAAGCTCTCAGAAATCTCTATTTTCATGATCTACATTTTTTATGTGATGGCCTTTTTTGCAGTGTTTATTCTCCGCAAGCGAGCAAAGGGAGAAAAGCGCGCCTACAGTGTTCCGCTTTATCCATTTATGCCAATTCTGGCAATCGCGGGCTCCTTCTTTGTGTTAGGCAGCACACTCATTACAGATACAATGAGCTGCGGATTATCCATTCTCATCGGCCTTGCCGGACTGCCTGTTTATTACGGGATGAAAAAACGAAAAGCAAGCTGATAAAACGGTTCCCTTGTTTAGGGAACCGTTTTTTGGTGAAACAGAAGATAAAAGTTGACAGGAAAAACACAACTTTTGATATACTTTTTACGTTAAGCAGAAAGTTTTTGCAAACTTGGGTCGTTTTTTTAAAGCGAAGTAGGTCAAAATAAGGAGACACGATTTATCAAAAAAGTCAAGATACGTTTTTTTCGACTTTACCTGTTTTTTTTCGACAAAAGGCTATATAATAATTTGATGTGTGCATTGTTCATTCAAACTATGGAGGGTTTTTAATGATAAGAAGAAAAAAAGATAAGTTCTCACTCCTTTTAACAGAAATTGCAAAGAACATAGACGAAACTGCAGAATATTTTGTGAATTTTAAGGTCACTAACCAAACGACGCTTAAAGAATTTGCAGATACGTTAAAGGAATATGAAACAAAAGGTGACAATCATGTTCATGTCATGATTAAAGAGCTTAACAAAGCGTTCATCACTCCTATTGAGCGCGAAGATATCCTTCAGCTGACAAACAGCTTGGATGATGTGCTTGACGGAATCGAACATTTCTCTGCCATGATGGAGATTTTCTCAATTACTTCATCAGACGAGCATATCGATAAATTCAGCGGATACATCAGAGAATGTGCGAAAGAGATTTTGATTACGATCGAGCTGCTGGCAGAAAATCGCTTAAAGGATATTCAGCCTCACGCAATCAAAATTAAAGAGTATGAGCACAGCTGTGACAACTTGCACAGAAAATCATTAAAGAATCTTTTCGGAAATGAAACAGACCCAATCAAAGTCATTCAATATCGTGAAATTTACGAAACGCTTGAAGAAATCGCCGACTCTTGTCAAAGTGTTGCCAATAATCTTGAAACCATCATTATGAAAAACGCGTAACGAGGGGTAAAAATGGATATTCTATTAATATTAACGATACTAATAGTCATTTGTGCTCTGGCGTTTGACTTCATCAACGGGTTTCATGATACGGCAAACGCAATTGCGACTTCGGTATCAACAAAAGCGTTGAAACCGCGCCATGCCATTATATTGGCGGCTGTGATGAACTTTGTCGGAGCAATGACGTTTACAGGTGTTGCCAAAACCATTACGAAAGACATCGTAGATCCTTATACGCTGGAAAATGGCTCTGTTGTCATTTTGGCTGCGCTACTCGCTGCAATTGCCTGGAACCTTATCACATGGTACTACGGTATCCCAAGCAGCTCATCCCATGCCATCATCGGGGCTATTGCCGGTGCAGCCATTGCGGCAGCCGGATTTGCAGCGTTAAACTATAAGGGCTTCATTAAAATCATTGAAGCACTGATCCTATCACCAATTATTGCCTTTGTCCTTGGTTTTATTCTATATAGCATCGTTAAGCTGATTTTCAAAGACAGCAACTTGGCGAAAACGAATAAGCAATTCCGCAGAGTGCAGATTGTAACAGCTGCCCTGCAATCGTATACACACGGAACAAACGATGCGCAAAAAGCAATGGGAATTATCACAATGGCTCTCATCACAGCGAATTTACATACTTCTGCTAATGATATTCCTACCTGGGTGCAATTCGCCTGCGCGACAGCCATGGGTCTCGGAACATCAATCGGCGGCTGGAAAATCATCAAAACCGTTGGCGGAAAGATCATGAAAATCCGCCCGGTAAACGGTGTTTCCGCTGACTTAACCGGAGCAGCCATTATTTTCGGCGCCACGTTTATTCATTTGCCGGTCAGTACAACCCACGTCATTTCTTCATCAATTCTTGGCGTCGGTGCATCACACCGGGTAAAAGGCGTAAACTGGGGTACGGCCAAGCGAATGCTCATTACATGGGTCATCACGCTTCCGATTTCAGCGACACTTGGTGCCATCGCCTACTTTATTTTAAATATGATATTTTAATGTCACACCGCTTCTGTCAAAGGAGCGGTTTTTTTGATGGAACAGGAAAACCATCCGGATCTCTCGAATACAATAAGCAGAACCTATTTCAGATGTGAGGGATTCGAATATGGTTTTATTCTTTCAGATCATGGTCTGGTGCATCGTGGCCGGACTGGGGTTATACGTGTATGCCACGTGGCGTTTCGAAGCGAAGGTCAAAGAAAAAATCTCCGCCATCCGGAAAACTTGGTATTTGCTGTTTGTTCTGGGCGCTATGGTATACTGGACATATGAGCCCACTTCCCTATTTACCCACTGGGAACGGTATCTCATTGTCGCAGTCAGTTTTGCTTTGATCGATGCTTTTATCTTCTTAAGTGCATACGTCAAAAAACTGGCCGGCAGCGAGCTTGAAACAGACACAAGAGAAATTCTTGAAGAAAACAACGAAATGCTCCACATGTATCTCAATCGGCTGAAAACATACCAATACCTATTGAAAAACGAACCGATCCATGTTTATTATGGAAGTATAGATGCTTATGCTGAAGGTATTGATAAGCTGCTGAAAACCTATGCTGATAAAATGAACTTAACGGCTTCTCTTTGCCACTATTCGACACAGGCTGATAAAGACCGGTTAACCGAGCATATGGATGATCCGGCAGATGTACAAACACGGCTCGATCGAAAGGATGTTTATTACGACCAATACGGAAAAGTGGTTCTCATCCCTTTTACCATCGAGACACAGAACTATGTCATCAAGCTGACGTCTGACAGCATTGTCACGGAATTTGATTATTTGCTATTTACGTCATTAACGAGCATATATGATTTGGTGCTGCCAATTGAGGAGGAAGGTGAAGGATAATGGAACGTGCGTTTCAAAACAGATGCGAGCCCAGAGCGGCGAAGCCGTTTAAAATCCTGAAAAAACGTTCAACCACCAGTGTCGCAAGCTATCAAGTCAGTCCGCATACAGCAAGAATCTTCAAAGAAAACGAACGGCTGATTGACGAGTATAAACGAAAAAAAGCATGATCACACTAAAAGGACAAGGGAAAACAGCTCTTGTCCTTATTCCTTTTCTTAAAGGGTTACATATAATAAATACAAACAGAGGATAATGTCAGGTGATACAGTGAAAAAATTGGTGAGGCGTGTGAAGTTTGTTGATTACGGAAGGTTTGGGCTTTCCGGGTACTCGCTTCGGGTGAGGGAGCGCAGTGCCATGGTAATGAAACAGCTAAAAAAACGAACAAAAAAAAGCGACAATTAAACAATATGTCGCTTTTTATATTCATCATTTTTATCTGTTTCATTAAAAAGCCTTGCGTACATGATTTCTAAATACTTCATTGGCTGGATTATATATTTCACAATTCGGTTAAATGCTCGCGATCCCAAAATAGACGTTACACCTAATGCCATCGTAAAACATAATACTAATCGAGTATCAGGGTTTTGCTCATTTAACCAGCTGTTATGCGTAAATAACGGGAAGACAAAGATCATATGAAATAAAAAGATCGCTAGTGAGTGTTCTCCCCATTGGGTTAATTTGTTTTTTTCAGCACCAACTGCATTTAATAATAAGAAAATGCCTAACACAGCTAAGGAATAATGAAAGAATACAATAGCAGTATAACTGTGATTCTCTATATGGAATTTTTGATAGCCAAGAAAACCAAAAAACAGCTGATCAAATTTATCATGATGAAAGTCTAATATGATGAATATCAATGCAGAGACAGCTAAAGTGGAAAACAATTTAAACTTAAATTTGTCTAATGAACAATATATTTTACTCATCAGATCTCTTGAACAATAAAAACCAGCCAAGAAAAATGGAAGAAAAACAAAAGTCCTTAATATAGAAAGCGTTTGTGTATGCATATTACTATAGTATATTTTGATAAATTCTATTATCTCATCTGCGTAAAACCTGGAAAAAAAGCTTGCAACCAGTAATATAATCAACAATGTCGATTTTATGACATTTCTGCCGTTTATTTTCTTGAGAAAGATAGCTAATGCATACCAGCTGCAGAGACTGACAATATACCACAAATGAGTATGCGGTCTTCCGTAAGTAAATTGAATCACAGAAAAGTTACCTGCGTAGTAACGGTACACACAGTAAAAGGTTTGAAAAATAACATATAACAGAATGAGATTAATAACTTTTTTGATTGATGGCCTTTTGGAAAAATAACCATTTAAAAAAATAAAAGCAGGCATATGGAATGAATAAATGAATTCAATCATATTTTCCAGCCCGCTTTTACTAACACCCAGCAAATGGGCAAATACAACCAGAAATATCAATACACCTTTGACATTATTTAATTTAATATCTTTTTGCACAGTAAGACCACCCATAAATACAAAATTCGTCATATTCAGTATGGTTTTACTAGCTGAAGATGTCAATGTTTTCTTTCTACTTAACTAATAAGGCACGGATTTTCTCCCTAGTCGGAGGACCGTAGATACCGTCAGCAGTTAGACCGTTAACAGACTGAAAACGGGCAACTGCGTCAGCTGTTTTCGGTCCGTAAACGCCGTCAATTCCGTTGTTAACAGCGCCTTTATCAGGGTAAAAATACAGAGCCGCAAGTGCTCGTTGCACCTGAAAGACGTGTTCTCCTGAGGTATAAGGTGTTGTCAATTGAATGATACCATCAGGGAGCGGATAGAGCTCGGGTTCTTCAGCGGACGATGGAGCACTTACAATTAATACTTGACCAACGCGAATAAGATTCGGGTCTTCGATATTGTTCCACTCTTGCAGCTGAGCAACCGTAACACCAAATGCTCTCGCTATGGATGTAAGTGTGTCGCCCTGTTTCACGACGTAAGTTTGGCTGCCGCCTCCCCCAATTCCTGCTTTGAACGAATCCCACGTATCTAACAATTTTCGCGGACATTCCTTTCCTGACCAATACTTATGAGGGACGACATTGGCGAGACTGATATTTTGTTCAGCCATTAATGTTTTGATGAGCCACTGGGCATTTGCTGTTGCTTTTGCAAAATCGCCGTCGGCATTTTCGCAAATTTCAATTCCGATAGAAGCCCGGTTGCCGCTGCCATTTCCGTCTCCCGCATGCCAGCCGTTTTCATTTAAAGGCAGATGCTGATAAATTTCTGTATCATCAACTGTAAAATGCCAGCTTGTCGTCGTATCAGGATTTTTCAAATAGCGGGCATGCGCTGCAGCATCTGCTCCTACTGCGGTATTCGCTGTATTGTGCACCGTAATGTAAAGCGGCGTCATTGCGTAGCCTGGACGGTTATTTGCGCCAACCGGAATAAAGTCTTGAATAATGTTAACCATTTTCATCTCTCCTTATTTCGTCAGATTATTGTCCCTTAACAAGTCGCGCTGTTTTTTCCCTTTTTCTGTTACGTAGTTGTTTTTAAACCAAGCGGCAAGTGTCGTTCCAATTGTAAATGCGATGGAACCGGCTGAATAAAGAGCGTCAGCGAGCTGATTGACCTGCTCCTCCTGAATGTCCAATGGTGATTTGCCGAGTATCAGCATGGTCTGGTTGATTAAAGCAATTAAAAGAAGCACCGTCCTGATGACCGTGCCCTTGTCAAACGTGTTCATAAAATCCCCCTTTAATGCTGCAGAAGGCTGTACATAATGGCGATGGCTCCGCCAATGATGCCTGTAGACACTGCTGTAATGATGGCACCTGTGATGGTGCGTTTAATCCACGTGGTGTTTTCTTCAATTTTGTTTAATTTTTCGTTCAGCGTCATGATTTGCTGGTCTTGCCGGTCAGACACGCGTTCTAATGCGGAAACCCTCTGCTCAAGTGCTTTGTGCTCGCCTTTCATGTCTGCTAAATCCTGCTGAAACACATTCACATCTGCCTCTTGCTGCATCTCTCACTCCTCCTTCACATGCAGATCACCTCCCTTCCGAGGGCCGAGACTGTTATGAAACCGCGGTCCCTTTTACCGAAAGAGTACCGCCGGTGATACTGATAATCTCCATGATGATCTCCTTAAACCCTTTAATATCAAAGGCCCATGCCTCAGCTTTTCCTAATGTACTCAAAGCAGAGGTGGCATCATCAGTTTTCACGCCTCTGATCGGCAGTTTCTGTCCTGACACCGATTTGCCCCAAAATTTGACTTCGCTCATTTCCGCTGTGCCATATACTTCAACGAGTAAATGCGCGGCGCCGTCAACAGGTAAAGAAGCACCCTCGCCGGCGGACTCTGCATTTTCATGAAAGACAAAGTCAAATGTTTTGCGAGCCTCGACTTTCAGCCGTCCATCGTGTGTTTGATTATCCGCAAAGTCAATCTGTAAAGGCGTTTTTCCATTGACACGCACATCCATCTCACCCGCACCGACTGATTGGTATAATACAAACTCAGATTGCTGAAGATTCCCGTTCACATAACGGAAGCGGTAATAGCGTTTAGAAAGGTATACCCAGTCCGTCGCTGTCAGGACACCTGCTGCGACATTAACTGCTGCTGTCGTTGTCCAAACATTGTTGTTGTCGCTTTCTTCTATAAAGAGCGTCCCTTCACGATCTGCATACGCCCAGCCCTTCACTTTCGAAATCAGAACTGCGCCAAGCCTGTCCTGCCCGAGCTGACTGTATGCCTCAGTCGCCTTTAAGGCAGCATTTGTTAAAATCTCCGCTACGCCTGACAAATTCGAAACAGGTGTCACAAAATCATTTTTTCCTCCTCGATAGGGCTTTACAGCGCCGGCTTTTCCAGTCCTATCGAGAGGAAATTCATATTGATACTTCACCATCTTCATCCTCCTTTGATCTAAAAACAGGCAAAATAAAAAAGCCTTACATGGCTTTACCGGTAATTTCTTTATACTGGTCAGCTGTGATCAGCTTTTTGTTCACACCCTCTGCCAGATCCTCAATTGAACAGTCTTGATATGCTAAGGCCTGCTTCACCATATCCGTTGTCGCCCACTCATAATAGAGGGCAAGCACCCAATAATTCATTCGGCATAATCCCCTTTCAAAGAAAGTATTGAAAGCTTTATATCTGCCAGCTCGCTTCCCAAAGTTTTGTTCAGCTCTTCAAGCTGCTTGCGTGCTAGCTTTTCCTGCGACAACTCCTGAGCGAGAAGCTCTACTTGATCAGGCGGCTCATACGGCGGATTTTTTTGCAGCTCCTCCCACCAGGTTTCGAGTTCTTTTTGTGTTGGGATGGGCGAGCGCAGGTTCCATTTTTCAATGTAAGAACCATTGCCGTCATTCCTCAGTTCAAAATCCTTTCTTGGCACAGCGTCAGGGTATTTGTACATGATTGCGTCGTATAATATCATTATTGCACCTCCTACCGTGCAGGATAATTTCGGCCGCCAATTTCTGTTATATCAAAATAGTTATACCAGCCTAAACTATCTGTGATATAGCGTTGTGTCTGCCCGTTATATCCGACATATAAATAAATCTCAATATAGTCTCCCTTGTTGACAGATACTGTTGCTGCACCATATATACCTATATTAATGTTCGTATTATCTTCGGGATTCGAAGGGCTTATTCTATAATGCGCAATGTTTTTATATCTACTCCCATTTACATATATAGATGTTTCATAGTTTGCATATTCTAGATAATTTTCTATATATATACCAGCATTGACTAAATACATTCCGTCATTTGGTACAATAAAACGGTTGTTTGTAGGGTCGAAGCAATTATGGCTGTCTTTTATTTTCCTATTGTAATTAACTTTTTGAGACTCGCCTTTTATTAACAACTGTTTTCCAGTAGTACCAATATTTGCGTGAGCAAATCCTGAAATTTTCTGCCAAGCCGTCCATCCTGAATCTGCCCACCAATGGCGGATCCAAGAACCTGTGTTAGTAAAATAGGAGCTAGATTCATTTCCAGTTCCATAAAAGTATTGAGAAAATCTATAATTACTGTGTTTTTCATTTTTTACAATTCCATAGGTAAGCGGGTATCCTGTTGTATTATTTGCTCCTATATCCATAAAAGTCAGCCCAGCTGGATACTCATTGCCGCTTGTTCTAGCGTCTTGAATTGCATTGGATCCTGTAAGAACTGTTAATTTATTATTCGTATAATTAGAGTCAACATAGTTTTTAGCATCAGCTAAAGCTTTATCTGCTTTACTTTGTGAACCTTCCGATGTTTCTAATATATACCAATTAGTATAATCAGTACCATTAACAGCTACCCTTGTATAAAGTGTTTTCGTAGAGATGCTAAACCAATCTTGACGTGTAGCCCATTTATTTGCAGAAGGGTAGATAATTAATAAACCTGTTCTGTTATCATTTAGCGGAAATTGATTTTGCAATACTGGATTTGCATTCATGTAATTAGTGTCTAAACGATAAGTGCCAGGCGGAAGATTTAAATCATTTGCATCGGTTATTGAATTTAATGGTCTAGTAATAAAGGCCGTGCTGTTAGTATAATCTTTTGATTGGTTCAAAGCAGTATCAGCTTTTTTTTGCGCACCATCAGGTGTCTCCTGCTTAACATTCTCAACATTTCCGAGACCCACTTGTTGTTTAGTAACTGAATGTGGATTAGTTTTATCATTTTTATGAATATCTAATTCTGATTGAACTCTATCTATAAAATCTGTTGTTGCAATTTGTTTCCATCCTCTAAATTCTCCATCAGTGTGAACCATTCCAATCCACATCATGCTTCCCCAACTTTGGTAAGCTACTATTGTTTTCCTTCCTGAACCGCCTTCTATAATATCGTAGTTATACCAAGCTGAATCTCCTTCCACCGGATTGTTTACAACTGATTTACCAACTGCATAATAAAATCCAGAGGATAGTGTGAGAATATCGGTACCGTCTTGGAGTTGTATTCTTTTACCGTCATCTCCAGTAAGTTTAATTAGTTGTGCGGCATTCCATTTGTTTCTCTCACCTTCAGATACATGAACTTTAGTATTGCTTAAATGAGCATCAAAATCTGCTTGTGAGGCTTGTTTCACATTTTCGACATTCCCAAGTCCAACTTGTGCTTTTGTTACTTGGTTAGGATTATCTCTTCGTGCAGCAAAACTATCTGTATAGGCTTTTGCGTTGGCTTCGGCTTGATCTGCCTTATTTTGAGCTTCACCTGGAGTTTCTTTTGCGTTCCAGTTTTCACGCTCTGTCGATGTAACATGCCGCACCTGATCTTGCTCATGCTTGTCAAAATCCTTCTTCGCCGCCTGCTGCACATTATCCACATTCCCCAGCCCGATTTGCGCCTTTGTTGTGTTGTGGGGGTTGTTCATGTCGTTTTTGTGGGCGGCCAGGTCGGTGTGGGCGTCTTTTATGCCTTTTTCCCAGCGATTGACGTCATCTTCGTTGATGGGGTCGTCCGGAAGCCAGTCTGTTTTTTCTTCGTATGCCATGTTTACACCACCTCAAAAGTAAATCTGAAATCGAGTGTTCTGTTTTCGCTAACGTCCAGGTCAGTCTTTCTCTCTGTGATCACATTGCCCAGCTCGTCAAAAATTTGTACCATTTCGATATGCTTGATGTCTTCCTCACGTTTTGTCAGAACGGTGACGGTCGCACCGTCAATGGCGAGCTCTACTATTTCTGTTTTTTGGCCGTTGAGCAGCACGTGATCGATTCTGCTTTTTAGATCAGCCGCTGTGCGTTCTCTGTATATGGTTGAAATCAAGTTAAGACCACCTCATTGTTGTTAAGAGTGACAGAATAACCGACCTTGAGCTCACTGGCTGTTCGGTATCTGCGGTGATTCAGGATGACTGTATCTTTGATTTGCAGCGTCTCATTCAATCCTCCTCTGAGCGTATACGCCAAATGAGCGGGTTTCATGTTTTCTATCGCTTCGATCAGCTCATTCATGTGCTGGAGGTCATCAACATTGATATCGACGTTAAATCGGTATTCGCCGGGAAGCAGGCGGACCTGTGCAGACGGGTTTTTCAAGAAACGGTTTACCGCCTGCTCAATGGCCCTGTATGTGATGGGCGGGATGTTCGACATTTTGGAAATGAGCCGCAATCGTCTGATCTCATCAGTGTCGCCTGATTCCCGCGGTACGTTTAAAATCTTTTCCCAGCGGCTGAGCCCCCATGTCGCCGTCGGTACGAATAACTGATCCGTCAGATCAAATATGCTGTCATTTTGTTTATCAAACTCAGGCGCTTCCGCTTTCAGCAGCTCGGCCATTTCTTTAAGGCTGGTGAGAAACGGAGGCAGATACGCTGTCATGTCATCTTGTTTGCTCAATGATCTTCACCTGCCCAAGCTTAGGAATTTCCACGTCGCTCAGCACCAGATTTTCAGACGTGCCGTTGATTTGAATATTGGAGTAGTCACTGACTGATGGTGAATTATAGACGATATTGTTAATTTGAGAAAGGCGGATGACGTTATCTTCAAACGCCATTTTCTTAAAGAGATTTAAAACGCCTTCCTCAATTTCTGACTTCACTTCATCAATTGAGTGATTGATCTCAGGCAGCACTTCGGCAGAAATCTCAACTTCTTTCCAGACCGCGCTTTCCACTGTGACAACGGCTCCGATTGGCGCCTGTCCCTCTCCCTGTCCTGGTTCAGGGTCGATATAATCTTTCACTTTTTGAATTAAAATTTGAGAAGCGGGCTCAAGATTTGCATTCGTGACGACAATTTTGACCGTGCCTTCACCGTTCCAAAGCGGGAAGATCTTTGCCTTCCCCACACCGTCCACTTCTTCAGCCCACTCCTTATAATGCATTTTATTGGCACTGACGGCCTCACGCCGAACCCTTGTAAAATACCGTTCCCGCAAGCTGTCATCTCCTTCTTCCTCGCGTCCCGGAATCAGGATTTCTTTGACAATGGCCGTTTCTAAACCGGGAATGGTATCCAATGATAGTAAATTGCGTCCGGTCAGATTGGCATTTCCCGCTTCACCAGGTGTTTCACAGATGAGCGTCCCGTCTGCCGTATATTGAAAATAAAGATTATCCACGTAGAAACGGGAGCCGACAGGAATGGTTACTCCAGACGTAAACTCTCCCGCTCTGACAGCCTTTGTCGCGGCAGTTCTTTCAATTCCCGCTTCCGCTGCACGCCTGTCTAAAAATTCGCCTTGTGCGGTATCAGAAAAAACTAGCTCAAGCACAGTATCCATCCATATATAAGACTTCGCAAGCTCGGCCGCCGCCGGGGCTAACGCATTATAAATGACGCTGCCTTCTCTTGTGTCAATATCTGCGGAAATGCTGTTCAGCATACGCTCCATAATCGCTTCAAAAGTCTGATCTTCAAACATCTTCGCCAATCACCTCCTCAATCTCAAGCGTTCCTTCATCCGTCTCCACCACGAAGGACACATGAAACGCGTCGCCTTGTTTTTCAATCTCAAAATCTGTTACAGCCGATATCCGGTCATCATAAACCAGCGCCTCTTCTATCAGTCTCGGGATCTCCATCTTTTTATAGGCATCAGTCGTCTCATGATCTGTCAGCACGTCCTGAAGCTCGTTTCCGACATTATGGCTGTATATGGAATACGCATAGCGTTCTGTCTGTAAGGCGATATACACGAACTGCCTGATCGCTTCAAGCCCTGTAATCAGCTCATTCGTAATTCTTCCGTTTTCAAAATCTATTTTGTACGTTTGCGAGGTTTCAATGACTTCGCTCTCATCTTCAAAATCCTCAAACTCCACTTCTGGTGTCAGGGCCATGATGCCCACTCCTTTTTACATGCTAAATAAAAACCCCTTCGTATTGAAGCGGTTTTGTCTATACCTTATCTAAAATAAAAAACGATTGCCCGCCAGTCAGAGCCGCGGTCATGAGGCGATCCCCCGGTTCGAGTGCATCGTCTCCTCCGGACTGCATCCGTTTTGGGATAATGATGGCGTCAGCCGGTATGATCAGTTTGCTGTTTTCTTTTAATTTGATTTCCACAGGAGAAACCGAAACGACTTCAGCCGGGAGCAGTTCTACCGGAGACTCAGCGTCAACTGCGCCGACTGCCAAATGTTTTATAGCCTCACTTAATCTCATCAGGAAACTCCTTCCGGCATCGTATTCTTTTCCACAACATCGATCGTCATCGTATGTTTCGTTCCTTTAAATTCATGCCGGTCCGTATCTACCCAATAGGTTTTCTTGATGCCGGCCTCCGGAATCGAAATATAGACGGGCAAGCCGCTCTGCACTTCCGGGATGCCCACTGCCTGAATATTTTTCAGTTCTTTTTTCACGCCCTTTTTTTCAGCAAGGCGTACATCTGCCCGCTGCTGAAGCTGTGCCTGGTTGATGTCATCTGTGACCGTTTCCGTATATTGAAGCACACCGTATTTATTTAAGCCTGAACTGTCCTTGGCAGAGGCTTTATATGTCTTATTGTCCTTCTGCCGGCGAAGCACCACCCGAGTAGCAGTGTCGTTTATAGAAGTGCTGTATTGGTAGCCCGTGATATTGACGCCCGTTTCAAGCACCCATACTTCTGACGGATCTGGCCAAGCGCGCAGACCGAGCTTTCCTTTTTCCGAATACAGCTGGTAATGTCGTCCTGTCTGGCTTTTCGTCTGTTTCAGCGCTTTTAATATGATGTCATACAATGTCGTATCATTTTTAATGACAAGACTTTTGATCGTATGGCCTGTGTTTGCGATCGAGGTTGTCGGTATCTGGAAGTCACTAGCAATCCTTCTGATGATCTGGTCGGCCCGCTGATTGAAAAACACGTACATATCCTGGTTTTTGACCAGGTACTGAAGCATGTCATAAGCGCTGAAGGCAAGCGTATGCTCGTCCGGGGTTCTTGCAAAAACAATGCCCCGAAAAAGCTCTTTCCCCTTCCATTTAAACAAGACCGTATCTCCTTCTGAGACACTGTAATACGTCTGGTCGCCCTGTTTGGTGACGATGGTCGCTTCAATGGAGCGCGGCGCCTGATAACGATGGCCCTCAAGCGATACGCTTTCTGCAACCAGCTCAAGCCACTCTGTGTCTTTAATGACGAACAGTTCTATCATCATACATCACCTGTTTCATTGCGGTATCTTTAATTTTTGGCCGGGAAAAATCCAGTGGCCCGGCTGCCTGATGTTCCGTTTGCTTCGTTTGATCATTGCTGTTTTATTGGCGTTCCAAATTTTGCGCCATTGAGTGCTGTTCCCGTAAAATCTGCCTGCAATGTCCCATAGCGTGTCTCCCTTTTTCACTGTGTACGTCTTCGGCGCAGCCTTCGACGGACGTTTTGCCTTTGTTTTTTTCTTCTGCTTGATTTTCCGCGGGGAAGCGGTTTTGTATTCTTTTAATTGAATATCAAAGGTGCGATCACCTATATCCTGCTGGCCTTCGCTATAGGAAAAACCTTCAATGCTGCATGTTAAATTCACTTTAGTTCCCGTAATCAAAAACTGGACCGGTTTTTTGGCATTCATCCATTTCTCAATTTTTGATATCGCATTTTCCGGCGACGGGAAGGTTTGATATTCAGCTATTGGGCTGTATTTCTTCGGGAAAAACGAAGAGAACGAAATTTCTTTCGCTCCTTGTTCGTCAATAAATGTAAGGTCACCGAACTTGGCTACTTTAACCGTCTCATTCTGAACCGTATTTGAAATATTCAGCTGGTCGGGAAGAACGGGGAGCCGCAGCTTGTCCTTCCCTTGTGAAATCCAAAATTCATATACGGATTTAGTCAAATGCAACGACTCCCTTCGTTCCAATATTGATATCCTTTTGCAGTTCGTCTATAAGTGCCTGCTTGATTTTCGCTGCAAGGGTTTCAGCGTCCTGTCCATTATGGAAGTGCTGGTCTCCGTTAAATTGAATATAAATCTCTTTTGATCCGGAAACCGTTGCGGTTGGCTGGCTAGCTGAAGTAACAGCGGAAACTTGTCCTGAAGAAAGCTCAGACTGCTGGGATTGAGACGGATCTGTCACTTCCATACCAAGAGCTTGCGCGGCTCTCTGAAGGAGGTAGCGGCCGCGGATGCCTCGCTCCTCCGGAATGATCCATTCCCGCTTGTTTCCTTCTCCGACACGGGCAATTTGTTCTTTTGTAATCAGCCCGCCGTTTGCGTAACCAACATACGGTCCGCCATGATTCAAGCTTTTAATACCCGGCACATTGTTGATTGATCCATATCTGCTTTTAATGTAGCCGATCGCAGCAGCTGCGTTGTGAATCGGATTTTTAATGTTACCCATCCCCGGTGCTTTATGGTCATTAAAGGTGCTTGGGATGGTCTGCATCAGCCCTTGTGACGGATGCCCCGCTTTTGCGTTGCTGTCCCACAAGTTAATTGCATTCGGATTGCCTCCGGATTCATGCTGCGCAATCGTCATGAGTCCCGGAAGCCAGCTCACCGGTGTCTTGGTGGCCATGAGAGCAGCCATAATCCATTGTTTTACGTTCCCGCCCATGGCTCCCATTCCGGAATAGGCAGCCGCCAGTGATCCGGCTTGTTTTTCAGCAAATTTCTTTACATCTACTGAGCCAAGGCCTTTGACAACACCAATAGAAGCAAAACGCCCCAAGCTCATCATGACACGGGAAGGTGAATGAATATCTAGCTCCTCACGGAAAGCCTGCTCCACTCTCTTGGCCATATCCTTTGCTGCTTGTTTTACTTCACTGGATTTAGAATTCATGCCTGTCACAAAGTTTCCGATCAAACCGGAGCCCCAGCTGTTCGATGTGTCTTTTGAACGCAGGAACGGTTTGTCAACATGTGTACTCACATACTGTGCAGTCCCTGTTTGGGTTGAGCTTTGTCCTTGCGCAAAGCCTTTGACCGTTCCTGTGCCCCATGAAGACGATTTGTTCACAGTGGCTTGATACGGCGTTTTAACTTTTGATTGCAAAAAGCCGTCCGTTCCGGTTGCTGTACCGTTTTGGCCCTTGGCATACCCGCTTACCATTTGTTTACCGTAATTTGGTGAAGCAGAAATCATTTGTGTAAATGGCGTATTGATGTTTTTCTTTTTCCAGTCTTCCATTTTGACCGACTGATCGCTGATGCCTTTACCAAAGCCTTCTGAAAATTGCTGTCCGAGTGTGGACGCTTGGCCTGTAAGATTTGCAGTGTTCATTACTGGGGAGGCTGAGCCTGATAGAGGACTGACAGCTGCTCCTCCTGAAACAGATCCTGGACTTCCGCCAGAAGACGAAGCTGCGCCCATGTCGTCTACAACTTGCATACCCAGCTTAGACGCCGCTTGTGAAAGAAGCATCTTCCCCCGGCCTCGGTTGTTATCAACCGGGATAACGAATTCCTTGCCGGCTTCACCGATCCAAGAGATGGTTGGTTTGGTGATGTAGCCGCCTGTGGCGTTCTGATCTAGTGCTTGTTGAAAAACAGTCATATTATTATTTGATGGAGATTGAGCAAAAATGTTATTAGTAGTTGGTTTGGAACTAGTTTTTTTCTCTTTCGAATCCTTTTTGCTTGGTTTTTTCTTGAGGTGAGTAACTTCTTCCCCCCTGTGTATTACTTTTGCAACGAAACCACCAACTGAATCTTTTAAATCGAATAGCCATTGAAATTTCTCAGCAATTTTCTCTGATACTTTAACCAATGGATCTTTCACATGTTCATTAAACCAAGTTTCAATTCCATCCCATGCATCCTCAAAAAATTTCCTTGCATCATCGAATTTTTCTTTTATTGAAGTTTTAATATCTTCTACTTTTTTGACGATTGGGTTCCATACATTATCATAAAACCAATTCGATACCCCTGTCCAAATATTGGAAATAATTGTCCATGCATCATTGATCTTACTCCAAATCCATGTTGCCGCAGTGGTTACGGCTTCACTTACAGGATTCCACACATTGTCCATAAACCATGTTGAAACAGTAGACCATATGCCTGAAATAACCGTCCAGGCGTTGCACAACCCAGTCCATATCGTTGTAGCAACATTAGTAACTGCTCCGCTTATTGGATCCCACACGTTATCCTTAAACCACGGGTAGACAATGTTC
The DNA here is from genome assembly GCF_038593095.1 of Bacillus sp. FSL L8-0358. Lineage (NCBI taxonomy): Bacteria > Bacillati > Bacillota > Bacilli > Caryophanales > Bacillaceae > Bacillus > Bacillus sp. FSL L8-0358. Next base: position 1,329,115 of record NZ_CP151962.1, on the reverse strand, counting down.
CATACTGCCAATATGCCATCCCATGCATAGGCAAACAATCCTACTATAAAATTAATTACAGGTACAGCAACATTATAAATAGGTGTAAACACATACTGGTCAAACCAAGTTGAAACTTTACTCCATGTATCTTCAATCCAAGTAATAGCCCCATTGGCAGTATCAGAAATGGAGTTCCATTTTCCACTCCACCACTCTTTGTTAAATAGTGAATTGCTTATGCTCTCCTTTAACTTAGAAGTATCAAACATCTTACCAATGTTCTTACCTGCTTCTTCGCCGCCGATTCCGCCTACTAATCCGCCGCCAATTCCGCCGATTGCCCCGCCGATTGCTGTACCTTCCGGACCAACGAAAGATCCAATCGTTGCACCAGCTTCCGCTCCGGCTGTTGCACCAGCTTCCGCTCCGGCAATACGTCCTCCAATTGAACCAACCTTTTCGCCAGCATTATCTTTATTGATTCCAGCTAAATCAAACACTGCTAAAGCAGATCCTACGTATGGAACAGCCTTTCCCATTCCTCTGAACGCTTTACCTAGTTTGGATGAATCTTTCCCTAGCGATTTTAACCCTCCAAGCCAGTTCTTTAACTTGGAACCCGAGGTCCTAGGTGCACTTTCAGCAGGTATGCCGCTCTGGCGTCTTCTTATCACCTCTCCAGGAACCTTGAGTGTTCTGTTTGGAACCTTTGTGGGACTTTTCTTTTTTCTATAGGTTTTTTTATTTTTAGTGCCTGGACTGACATCGCCGCCTTCACAGCAGTCGCAGCAACAATTTCCTCCTGTATTACGGTTAAGGACTTTTTTATCCGTGTCAGAATTTTCACCAGAATCGTCCTTTTTTTGTGGTCCTAGAATTTTATCAATGATCTTATCAAACACGTCATTTTTCAGCTTTTCTATCAATCTCTCTTTGAAACGATCCAAAAAAGCTTTGCCTATTTCATTGAGTGTATCTTTAATCCAAGGCCAAGCTGATTTTGTCCACCAATCCTTCAGCCAGCCTTTTATTTTTCCGACCCATCCAGGTTTTTGATCTGAGTTTTTATCAGAGCCTTTATCTGAGGATTTGTCTGATTCTTTCTTAGAAGTTTCTTTGTTAATCGGGCTTTCTTTTTTATTGATTTTGTCTGATATTTTTGTCTTAACAACCACTTTTACATAATAGGTTTTTTCAAATTTCCTTAGAAGGGCTGTTAATCGATTAACTGTTTTGGTGATTTCATCGATGACCTTTAGTTTTACTGTGTATCCGTTTTTCAAATTTTTCTTAATATAACCGATAATCCTTTTAACTGTAGAAGTAACCTTGTCATCTGGAATCAAAAGGAATGATAGCTTTTGATTAGAAAGCATCTTCTTTATTTTTTTATACGCAGCTGCTGTCCGGTCTACCAAAGAGACAGTCAGCTTCGTTTCTTTCGGCAGCCGTTTAAGTTTTCTTTCAATTGCATCAAGCTTTGAAGTGACTTGGTCATCAAGTACAACTTTAATTTCAAGCGATTTCGCGAATTTCAAAATGATATAGTCGTTTATTTTTCTCAGCCGGTAAAATGCCTGATCTTCCGCTCTGATACTGATTTTGATTTGCCGATTAATGGTTTTGACTTTTTTTTCGACCTCTTGGAATCCTTTATGTATCCGTTTTAGTTTATTAGATACCTTGTCTTCGAGATCAAAACGGGCTGTTAATTTTGCGATATTAGTTCCCTCCTCTCCTTGATTCTTTTTCTAATAGATCTAGCTTATAACCTATCAACCCAAATAAAAGAGCTTTAAAATGTTTTGGTGCTTCATATAATTCAAGAAGTTGGGATGGCGAGTAATGAAGCTCATGCATTGCATAGTACAAATACACAGCTTCCTTATCGCCATCCTTTACTAGTTTTTTGCTTCTTCTTCTAGATCTTCAAGATCATCTTCAAAACCATTGATTTCAATTGCTTTATTCAGCCAGTTCGCATACTCTCCCCCAACAGATAATACACGTTTGGCAACTTCTACCGGATCCGCAGTTTTGTATGCTTCCCTTAAATCTTTTGAACGAAAATCAGGATAAATAGTAGATTCGATGGCAATTCTCGCATAAAAGCGCTGAGAGTCTAAATCTTTGACACGGCCGCGGCCTTTCACATTTTTAAATGTGGTGTTTTCTTTCTCTAATTCATCAATACGTTCAGTAGTAATTGGTTTTAAAATAAACGGAATGACATTCCCTTTTTTATCAACAAAACGCTTTGAGATCGGCACTTTGATTTCCTCAGCTTCAATTGTTTTTCCCGGCATAAAAAAGGAAAGATCATATACGTTTTCGTTCTTCTCGCTCATGTAAAAAACTCCCTTGTCTATTGTTTGGTTTCATCTTTAAAAAACAGACCTTTCTGAGAAAGGTCTGCGTATGGGCTGATTCAGCTTTGATTAAAACGTGTCAGATAGCTTTTCAGGGACGTCGAAGTCTTCGAATGTAAATGGAACTTCTTCCTCTAACGCTTCTGAATCGACATCAAGGCTTGCAATTTTGGCAGAGTCAAAGTTGACGTCGTACAGCGTGACTCGCTCTGTGCCCCGGCCGGAGGATTGATCATCCAGCACAGCTTGGAGCGTGAAATAAGGGTCGCTGCCTTTTTTGACATAGTCCATCATCAATAGCACGAATTTTGATGTAACTTTATAGAACGTTGCGGTCCCTGTTCCATTTGCCCCTGTTGTCTTATGGCCTGTCATGCGGCGGCCCATAATGTTGACTTCAGATTTGTTTTTCTCAACGTTTGCTTCGAATGTTTTGATGTGCGCCATTTCCTCACCATCGAGAAATAAGCGGCCTTCTTTTCCTGAGATTGTGTTTTGTGCTTTTAATGCCATATTAGTTTACCTCCACATTAAAGTAGAATTTTTCTGCTGCGTCGACAGGCTGAACAGCCAGGTCAATCAAGAAGCCGTCACGATCTTCATTCATTGAAATTGTGATATCTTCATCGGAATCAAAGCCAGTGATGCCGCCTGCATCCTGAAGCGTTGTCATGTATTGCGTGATCATCGTTTTTACATACTGCAGTCCGTCTTCAGATGCCGGGATATCGCTTCCGGTGCCTTTTCTTGATTTAATTAAGGCTTTCAGCTCGCGTGTTAAATCATTATTCACAGCATCCAGGACACGAACGATTTTGTTCTTTGCAAATTTCTTGTTTTTCTCAGCTGTGAACGTCACGAGTGAGTTAATGTCCTTTTCTACGCTGACGGATTTATCGCGGGCGTCGAATGTAAATAAAAATTCACCTTTACCCAAACGTTCAACAATCGTATCGTGGTCAAGGCGGTGTAACACATCAACTGCGCCTTCGTACTCTACAAATGTAAGTGATTGGTTAAAGGTTGCTCCTGCACTCGCTCCGGCTACCCAAGCTGTTGCTTTGTCCGGTGTAACTTCCGTGCCATCTTCAAGCAGCACACCCTCAGTTACGTTGATGATGCCTTCATAATCACCGGCATAATTGGCTGTGACGCCTTGCACTTTTTGTCCTTGGCCGTCGCGCAGGCGTTTAATGAAAGCAGCAAACGTCGCCTTCAACTGGTCACCTTCTGCAACAGGCAGCGCAATCACATCAAAGCTCTCCGTTTCAGCCGCGGCTAAGAAATCTGTATAGTCGGAGTTGACAGGGGCTTTATCCGTACCGCCGGATAAACGGATGCCCGCGGATGCATTCAGCGTCTCAGCTGCAGTGTCTCCTTCTGATCCAGTGAGAGGAATCGTTGAAGAAAGATCGCCTGTTCCGGTAAAAGTGACATAGCCGTTAGCTGTTAATTCTTCAGCCTTTTTGACAGTCTGTTTATCAACCTCTGATTCGTCCATATATGTTGTCACATCGAAAGAATTAGCATCCAGCACATTTTGATTGATGCGGATGATAATGTCATTTCCTTTTGTTCCGCCATATACTGCAGTTGCTTTGACGCCTTCAGCAATATCAGCAGACGCTCGGACACCTTCGGTTAGTCGGTACATCAATACCGTTTTCGCATTTTTCTTCGCTTCACGCAGCAGCAATAAAGACGGGTCATCAATGCTGAGGCCCACTTTTTTGTTTAGGTCTTCAACGCTGGAAATGGAGACGAACGTTTTCGCTTCGCCCCAGCTTGATGCGACCGGAAGTGCGACTGTTCCCCGTTCACTGAGTGATACCCGCTCCTGTGCCGTCGTTTTAAAGTTAAAATAAATGCCTGCACGTTCTTTTTCTTTGCCTGTTGTAAATGTTCCGCCATTCATGATGACATGACCTCCTTGGTTAGAAATGTTTGAATCAATTGGTTGGCTTCTGATTTCGTCATACGTGGTTGATCCACGCCAAATAAAGCCCCCTGAAGAATATCCGGCTTAACGCCGAACAGTTCCTTCGCGTGCTTAATCAAATCCGCTGTATCAAATAGAGCTTCCCGGCTCTTTGTATGTACAGCCTTCTTCTGTTGTTTGTCCTTCACCGTTTATTTCACCCCGCTGTTCATGTCGATATCCTGTAAGACAGGCTGTTCTGTTTTGTGATAATAATATCGGCTGCTCCACCTGATCACCATGGCCGCCTCGCCTCTGTCTCCTACCCTTGTCTCGATTTGGGAGATGCGAACCATATCCCCCGTCTTCTCGCCGGATTCACTCAGCAGCGGAATCATATTTCTCGCTTCTCTGATGGCATCCGCGAGCCTGTCCGCTTCATCCAGCGCCTGAACGGAGTCCAGATGAAACAGTTTTACATTGAGACTGTAGGTTTTTTTAAATGTGGAAACCGTATCTGTTTCCTCGAAAACAGATGGTGGCGGGACGTATAACGACGGCACCTGAAAGCGATCAGGAAGCTCGCGTTCATAAATGGGAACAGACCACCGGCTGTACAAAAACGCCATGATCGATCCTGTTTCACTGTTCATCCTGCTCCTCCTTTACAGCTTCTTCAGCCACTGGCGCAGTTTGCTTTCCAGCGATTTTTCAAACAGCTGTTCATATAAAAGCAGTGCATGATCCCAGTAGCCCGTGCCCGGTATCCATTTTCTCTTGAGCGCCATTCCCGTTGAAGCCGCTGGATCATAAATAAACCGTGAGCCTTGAAAACGCCCCGGCACCCATCTCACATCTTGTTTTGACGTCCAATGGCCGTCATTAAGAAATGAGGCGTAATCAAGCTGTGTCCCCACCTCAAGCGAAAGCCCGCCGCTTTGCACAATCCAGAGATTGTCCTCTGCGCCTTTCTCAAAGGAACTGAGCAGTTTTTCTGTATCAATCGTTTGTGTGCTGATGAATTCAGATTGGACGATCTCCAGAAAATCTTGGCCGCACTCCTCAAGCCACCGGGACGCCTGTCTGGAAAAACCGCCTGAAGCCGCTTCTTTTAATGCCGTGTTCAGCTGTTTCAATCCCGCTATTTTCATAGGCTTTCATCCCTGACTGCGACGACCTCCCAATGATGATGTCTGATCCTTTTCGGCAGCTTTAGTATATATTTATGATTCTCCCAAATGATTTTATCGTTCACGCGGATGTCCGCTGACAACGGAAAATGGACAAGAAAGCTATGATATACAGTTTGATCCGGCTTCTCCTGAATCAGCTGCTGCGTTTTTTCGGTAAAATAACAAGGGACATCTTGTTCATCGGGTGTATCCGGATATGAAATCACCGGCTGCAGCCTGTCTGCCGGAATCCCAAATCGGCCTGCAGACGGCGCTTGCGCTGCTTCATGATAAATATCGCAACGGTGAATGAGCATCTGCTTGTAGCTCATAAAGATCTCACCTTCAGTCTGGAGGATTCAGGGACGTAGCCCGGCTTGATAAACTCTTCGAGCAAATGATACACCTCAGGCCGCTGAATCCCGCCTTCTCCGGAAACCGTGTAGGAATAATCCCCCATTTTCTCAGACTGATAGCTTGATGAGGCAGATTCATCGCTGTTGACAAGCGCAAAATACTGGGCAAGCTTTACTAAAGCCAACTTCACCTTACCGGGCAGCGGATCATACAAGCTGTCTTCAAAGCGGTGGCCCGTGATGAGAGCCGCTTCTGCTTCCGCCTCGATGATATCCTGCGCCAGCAGCTCTTCCGGCCTGTTTTTCACCCGATCATAGACCGAATAGGAGGCTACGTCAGTCGGTTCAATGAGCATGAGCTGACCACCTCGTTTCTATTATTCTTTTACGTTAATTAATTTCGCGCAGGCATCCTCTTCCTCGAACTTGCTGTCCAGCTTGGCCGTTAAGACAATAATGAATTTACGGGAGCGGATGTCTTTGTCGACTTCAATTCGGATATTGCGGGAGAAGCCGAGAATGATATTTTTCGGATGTGTGAGAATGATATCAGAAGCGTCATATTGCGCGTCTCCCTCACCGACTGTGTACGGCTGAATATTGGATACCCCTTTGACCGGTACGCCGAATGCTGTTGACAAGCCGCCCTGAACAGCCTGGTCCCCAAGGTTTGTCTGGCGGTCTGCCACGCGGTCCTTCCATTCAACTTCTAAGCCGTGAGACGTATAGAATCTGAATTCCTGAGGGATGCGCAAATATTTCGGCGGAACTGCCTTTAAGCCTTTCTTGAATGTCGCTCTGGACAGTTCTTCACCGTTCATGTCAACGATATGGGAAACTGCCTGTTTACGGATGCCGTCCAGCTGTGCCAGATACGGATCAGCTGATGCTGTATCGCCGTTAACGATCAGCTCTTCAATATCAACGGCTGCGCGCTCTGCTAAAATTTGCATGATTGTCTGCTGCAGGCCGTCTTTTTCAATATTGTTTTCAAGTGTGTCATACGTAATGTTAATTTCCGCAATGACTTCCTTCGTGTTCAGCTGGACCGTGCTTGTCGTTGGAACTGTCAGCTCGTCGTTTGACAGTGCTTTTCCTTCTTGCGCAGCCCGCAGAATACGCTGGCCGAAGCCGATTTTCTCAAATTTTTGCGAGTCATTTTCCATTTGAATGACGCGGGATTCACTGAAAATGGTCGGCGTGTTTTGCACCATGCGGATAAAAGCCGATGCTTGCGCAGGGTTCATAAGCCCGCCGCTTTTTAAAGCAGAAAGCGACATTTCCGCTTTCCGAATGATCTCTTGATTTCTCAATTGATTTCCTCCTCCTTGACTGGTTTTACAGCAGTCCGCTCCAGATTGATTTTTTGACTTGCTCTGTATTGCCGCCCGTATCGTCCGATGTCTGCTTAGACGCGCCTCGCGCTTTTTCCAAAGCCTCGATGCGTTCGATCAGCGGGGCAAGCATGTCTTCAACGAGCTTTTTCAGACGCTCGTCATCCCCCGTCTGCTCCGGCTTTTCCTCCGTGTCTGTGTTTTTTTCAATCCGCTCAAGCCGTTTGAGCAGAGGGTAAAGCGCATGCTCGAATGATTCTCTCATGTCTTCTTTTCTCATTTCTTCAGTCTCCTTCCCTGTTTTGTCAGCAAGCATTTGCTTGAATACACTGAAGAACCCTGCTTTTTCGACCGGTTCTTCTTCATACACATCTGCAGTGCCCGCCATGCTGTAGCCGGTGATAATTCCAGCCTTAATCTGTTCCCATACCTCGTCAGACGCTCTTGTTACGAGCACCCATGAGCCCTTTGTAATCCGCTTTGACCCGATCATAAAATCATCGGGCGCCACATAGGACTCGACCACGACGCCGGTTCCACCCTCAAAGCTGTGATTGATATCAATCTCCCGTGCCTCCGCGAGAAAACCGTGCGCCGCTTTTTCAATTTCATCGGCGGTCATAAAATCGCCGTGGGCATCAGGAACATCAGGCTCATACACGATTCCGTACACGAGCTTTTGTTCATCCTGCTCACTTTTTGTAAACAGCCGAACCTTTTTTTCAAATGACGGAGGTTCGGCTGACTTCGTAAAGAAAAATTCTGTCTGGTTAGCCGCCTTGTCCACATAACTGACAAAGCTGATTTTGGCATTTCTTAATTCTCGCGCCACCTGCTTGATTCACCTCCCTTCAGGACGTTTTGATGTCTTCGATGCTTTCTTTCAACTCCTGCATGAGCGCAGTCAGGTTTGTCTTTTCCGCATCCTGTCCTGCAGGCCGTTTATAAATGTCCTCCGGCCACTCCTCCAGTGTTTTGCCAAGCACCCGTCCGGCAAGGTCGCGTAAATCATTCGGCGAGACCGCTCCTGCTGTAATAAAAGGACCGAGCACCTTCGCAATCTCAAGCGGATCACGAAAGTCCGGTCCTTTTAATGTCAGCCTGACGTCATGGATATTCAGCTCCGGCAAAAGCAGTGTGTTCAGTTTATTCACGAGCGTTTTTCGCTCCGGCTGAAAGACCTGCTCCTCCGTAATTTTTCTAGCAGTATCAGCTGTCGCCCGGTTGTATTCCTGGGCCTCGCCTGTATACAGCGGCGGGAGACGGAACGCTGAACGCAGCTTATTTCTGCTTTTTTCATCGTATTCAAGAAACAAGGCGTCGTTTTGGAGAATTTCCGCCAAGGATTTGATTTCCACGGAAACCGGCGTAATATCCTCGCCTCCGTGGAGATCCTTTTCTTTTGCGATTCCTTCCGCTTCGATCAGGAGAAATTTATGGGCGTTTTCCACGCCTTCAAGATCATTCATGTATTCCTGCAGCTCCCGGTAAGAAGCTTCAGACAGCATCCCGTTTTCCACTGTAATCGCAGCGGGGACGTGACGCCCCTGCTTAAAATACATAAAATTGAGCTCTTCTGCTTTTCGGGCTCCGTATAAATTGACAATATTGCCGATCCAGCGGGGTACACCGTATACGCCGCTTCCAATTTTGAGGTGAATGGCTTCATTTGCTTGATACTTCTCTGCCAATGTGTTTACATATTCACCTGTACGCATATCCATTTTTCGCGGATCGCCGTATTCTTTAAAAAATACTTTCTTTCCATTGATCATCTGCACATATTTTCGGAAGCGTCTTTGCCTTTTGATCCTTTTCATTTTCCCGTTTTCTTCATATACAAATGAGACCTCTACAGGCTCGCCTGCTCCGCATACGCGCATATATTTCACATCTAAATATTCGATGCCTGCAGGTTTTCCCGCCCCGTCACGAAGCACTTCCATAAATCCGTTGCCTGTTTTTTCTCTGTCTTCGATGGCATAGCCTAAAATCATTTCAGCTGATTCATCAAAGTGAAGACATTTATAAAAGGCTTCGAGTCTGGCCCAGTCTTTTTCCGCTCTTTTCTTTTTTGCCTGATCGACATCACTTGCGTTGACATCAAATGTGTACTCAACATCGAATCCAAATCCTGTAATATTCACTCTATACGCATCAATGCATTGCTGAAGAATGGTCGAGTATTCGGCAATGGTTTTGAGCTCGATGATATTGTAGGGCGGAGCGATAATGTCCTCTCCGTACAGCTCAGAAAAGTCATCTTCATAGATTTGCTTTGTCTGAGGAGCCGCGGCATTGGCTTTAAATACAGTTGCTCTGACTGTTTGATTGTGCATGATTTATGACCTCCTCCTTTCTCGGTTTGGCCGGATTCGTTTGTGTGCTGTCTCTTTCAAATCAGCAACCTCATAATCATCAAGCGCATACCAAATGGCAGAAAGCGTATGCGGGTCAATCGTGAATTCATCCTCCATCAGAGCTCCGTTTTTATCTTTGGCATACGTAAGTGTCTTGAGCTCATAGATGACATTTTCACAGCGGTCCGAACAGAAGATTTTTTTGAACCGTTTTACCTTTTTGGTATATTGAAGCCTGGAGCCGGGAAACTTTCTGGCTCCAACCATCCGAAAGCCCTGCTGGCGGAAATATTGAATGCTTTTCGGCTCAGCCGAGTCGGCTTTGATCAATTCCTGTGTCTCAATAAACTCACGCAGCTCCTCAGCCGTCCTGTCATCTGTCATTTTGTTTTGATAATACTCCCAATAAATGTAGAGGTATTTTTTTTCAGGATCTACAGCAAGCCGGACGACGGCATTATAGGATTCCTCGAATCCAAAATCCATGCCTGTACGAAAGATTGGCTTGCTAATGGCTGCGATACATTTTTTCACTTGATCATGCGGGAGTACCTCGAACTGCGGCAGCACCCTGATCCCGTTGACGCCGAATCGTCCTTTGCGGGCAATCCGGTACAGGTCGGGATCATACTCTTTGAGTCCGTCAAGCTGTTTCACATAGCTTTCCGGGAGAAAAAGATTGTCGTTAGCGGTGGAATGATGGTAATACGTATCTCCCTTCACAATTGTCCGCTTTTCGTAAAGTTCGCTGTCATCCAGCACAAACCGTTTCTTGCGTTCATCCCGAAAAAAATGCCTATACGTCCAATTGGAGGTGCCGACGGGATTGGTGGTACAGATCATATGAAGCTTCAGCTCAGGATGGCGAAGACGTCCGATTAATTCCTTGAACCCCTCATACTTCACCTCTGAGCACTCTTCAATCCATATTAATGAAATGTTATGAACCGATTTTAATTTTGCCGGATTGTCCATTCCTTTGAACATGATCCGGCTGCCATTGTGAAATCGCAGCTGCAGCGGGGAAGAAAGAGATGCCACAGCCTTTGTGAGACCGAGCTCTTCGATCACCTCTTGAAACAAGGCGAAGGTCGAATCCCGATGGGTATCGAACACCTCCCGGATCACAAGGGCCGTCCGTTTTTCCTTCAGCAGCTTTAGCACGATTTTCAATGCGGTATGATAGCTTTTGGAGGAGCCGTAGCCGCCGACGAGAAATTGGTACGTCTGCTCCCAATTGAACACGTAATCTTCGAAATGAGGATTGATTTCTTTTACAATCATGACTTGCCCTCTTTTCGTTTGATCATAATTTCAATCGGCTCCTGGCTGTCATCTGTTTTCTCCGCTTTTTGTTTGGCAAGCTTCAATTTCTCATTTTCAATTTTTTGTTTAAATTGATCTGGAAACAAATCAAAATATAAGGACAGCTTCTCAAGCGCCTTCATTTTATCTGCAAGCTTGATGGCAATGCCTTCTTTGCCAAGCTTTGCTTCCGTTACAATTGTGCCGTCAACGAGCCCCGAGTCTTTGACATCGACAAAGCTGATTTCCTTCATAATCGGGTTATCATCTTCATCAAACAGCGGACCCGATTTCCCGACAGCCTGGACCTCTTTTTTTCCAAAGGTCACATAGTCCGTAATATCCGCAAACGCGATCTTGATATAAACCTGCAGCACATCCATCGCTTCAATAAACATCTCATTGACCATTTCTTTTTTTATGCGTCTGATTTCAGCAGCGACCTTTTCGTTTTTTAAGAGCCGGCTGCCCGTCACATGAGCGCTGTCCGGAGAATAGCCCGCTTTGATTGCTGACTGTGTGGCATTGAAGCTTTTGACGTAATACAGGCAAAACAGCCGCTGGCGTTCATTTAATTCATCGTTGTCTATAGGGCGCTGTTTTTGTTCGTTTTTGGACGCAGAAAACAGGACCTCTTTCCATTTGTCTTGTTTTTTCCAGATGCCGATTGTTTTCGCGGAAACACCGATTGTGTCCGCAATCGCCCGATTTGTGATCTTTCCTTGATGTTGTTGATAGATTGCTAATGCTTGTTCGCGCTGTTGTGTTTTCATGCTACGGCATCACCGCCACCTCCAGCATGGTTGTTTATTCATAAAAGCGGCTGATCATGCCAGCCGCTTATGTGTCATGCTCTATTCACTTATAGGTGGCAAACGTATGACAAGCTTTCAGGCAAGTGATCGATTCATTTCTTCCTGCTGTCTTTGCATCTTTAAACTCGCCCGTTTAATCGTCGTTTGCACTGTCGATTTTTTCACGCCGAGAAGATCGGCGATCCGTTCATAAGAAAAACATTCTACCTTATGCAGCAAAAACATTTCCTTTTCTCTGTCCGTTAACAGGGCTAATGCTTCTCGAATTTTCTCTCTGTCTTCTTCTGATACCTGTCCGTCCGGCTCAAACATCATAGCGCTGGAAAATGATTCGATGATTCTCGGGTCTTTGATCATCAGCCGCTGGTAGGCATCACGCCGGTCAATCGCCCGTCTGATGCCGGGCTGCCTTCCTTTTTCGAGCCATTCTGTTACATATTCAAGATCAGTAATCATATTTCTGATGATTTTTTTATCCTTCAGCTCTTCAGCTGAGAGTACGGATTCATCTGCCTCAGCGAACGGTTTATATTGCATTCTTGTTTGTTTGAGCGTTCGTTTATATTCAAATAGTAAGTCTTGCATTCTATGATCCTCCTTATTTTCGGCAAATAAAAAACGGACACCAATCAACGCACAAATGCTGTGCAGTTGATCAGTGTCCGCAGGCTTTCCGTCTTGGACGTATTCTGTTTTCGCTTTAATTTAATTTGTAGCCGATTTCAAATTCCACACGGGCAAGATCGCCCTTTCTTGTTTCGACGAGCGTTTTTCCATGCTCGGGCGCTTCTGTAACCCATGCTTCTTGCTTGATGCCATCCACAATAATGACACGGATTTTCCCTTCCTCCAGCTGGCTCTTAAGCGTGATGGAATCGATATGTAGCAGTTTTTTAGGATGAATCATGTTTCTTTTCCTCCCTTTTTCGGTGCAGCGCTTGCTTCGGCTTTTTCTAATAGCTGAATGATGCGCTCCTTTGAATGAACAGAATTTCCCTTCAGAAAATCAAGTGCTGCTTTAGACGCTTCCAGCAATTCAGGCGCAGCGGCCATCAAAGCGGCATTGCTTTTTTGCGAATAAGAGCTGAGGTCAAATACAGCGGCAATCAGCCGTCCGTTTGAATATGGGAATCTTTCTTTTTCTTCTTCACTGTAAGCTGAATAAATATAGATCGGTTTCGTATCCCCGCACGGGACAGCACGCCACGGCGCAGGGCTTTTCTCTGCCTGTTTTGTCTTTGCCAACACTTTCACTTCCCGTCGTCCTTATACCATTGTTCAATGTTTTTTTCTGTTCGCTTTGCCCGAAACAGCAAAGCGATTAGTGCAGTCAGCTGTTTAATCATAGACATTCAGCCTCGCTTTTCCCGCTGTCAGCATTTGCTCCAGCTTTTGAATGACAGGCGTTAAATCAGTGCCGGACCGGCAGTTCGGACATGGATGAAAAACGACTCCAATACCGGTATGTTCCACAATGACTTTCTTTGTTTGACAAAGCTTGCACATTATCTGATGCCCTCCAATCTATGGTTAAGCTCGTAGGCTGCTCCTTTGATAATCACTAAATAGTCACTGCACATCTCATAGATTCTCGTGCCGAGCGCTTCATCGACCCGTACAAGTGCTTCAATTGTCAGCTCGCTCGAAAGCAAAATCGGTTTATGATTTAAGTAGCGATAATTGAGTACCGAATACATTTGCTCTAATTGCCAATCTGTAGCGCGGGGTTTGCCGTTAACCGGTTTAAACAGATCATCAATGAACAGCACATCCGCCTGCTTCATCCGGTTCAGCTTCGCTTCTAATAGGGCAAAATCATTTTTCAGATCAGTAAAGCCTTCCACGAACGGAAAATAAATGACAGGCACATAGCATGTTCTCATTAATTCGTTGGCAGCGGCAGTCAAAAGGTGTGTTTTCCCTGATCCAGGCTGTCCTAAAAGAGCAATGCTGTTTTTTCGGCAATCCTTGATTTGTTCATAATCGGCAACATACTCTTTTGTACACTCAAATGCGTCTTTTATGGCCTGCGGCTTTCCCTCCGTGCGGAATTCCTTGAAGCCCAGCTGTCTGAAAGCATGGGTAATCTCACTTGCACCCAGCAGCCGCTTCACTTTCCGTTCTGCCATGCAGCTGCACATCGTCCAAACTTCCAGGCCATTCTGCCTGACGAGATAACCTCCCTGATCCTTGCAGCGTAGGCAATCATACCTGCTTACGTCTGATTCGGCCGGTTTGTCCACCAGTAATGGACGTCTCCCTCTTCTCAGCTCGTCCAAAATCTGTTCGATTGTTCGTTTTGTCATGTTTTTTCATCCTCTCATTCTGAATTGCGGCATTCTTTTTGGCTTGCTGCGCGAAAAATCGATCTTCAATGAATTTCGAGCAGTAGCGAAAAGCCTTGATTGTTTCAGAAGCGGCGGTCCGCCGGTTTTCAAAAGCCTGAAAGCATTCTTCAAGCCATTTGATTGTTTGCGTGACAGGAACGCCGATGGCAACAATGCGGGCGATGGCTTGATAATCTCTTGAGGAAGGATACACGGTGCGTCCTTCTTGAGCCGACCGTAATTGTGTAAACCGCTTCGCAATGTGATCCACTGCATCATCAGCAGCAGTATATTTGTTTGTTTTATCTATATCTGTACGGTCGTTTGTGTCCGGTGTCTGCGGCGAAAATGGCCGTTCTTTTAGACTCCCGTGTACAGTATTGTCCGATCTGAAGCTGAATTTTTTGGAATGCTTTACCGAAATCATCAGTCCGTATGGCGCACGGACGGCCTTTATGTAATCATGGTTTTCGAGAAGCTCCAGCCATCTTCTGACGGTTTTTTCACTTACGCCGAAGACTGCCGCCATTTCTCTCGCTTTTAACGGCTTATGGCCAAGGACGATGCCCCAGCTTACGCCGTCTTTTTCGATTTCTTTTGTTGTTGAGCTGATAAACCAGAGAAACAGCCATAGCGCCGGGCCGATTTTGTCATAATGTTCTGAATTCAGTAACCCTGAATACGTCGGAAAAGGATAGCTTTTATCGTTTTTCATTTTACGCCGCTTCTCCTTTTAACATCATGTATGCTTGAAACTGTTCCTGCGTTTCAAAGTGAAACACCGGAAGTCCGCAAGCGGTAAACGAAATGGTGCCGCCGGATTGTACGAGATGGCGCTGATCTATGGGATTTTCACTAAAAACGATTTGGATCGGATACATGTGATCACTCTCCTGATCTTTTTTTGATACATTTTGTATCGGATGTTACCAAGTATAAACGATACGAACTGTATCATCAAGTTATTTTTGATACTTTTTTTATCATAACTTTATTTTGATACATATTGTATCTATAATCATAAGTAACTTAGGGAGTTTAAAAAAGAGAGGTCATAGTATGATAGGCGGCAGATTGAAGAGTCTCAGAGGGAAAAGGACACAGGAAGAAATCGCATCACACATCGGTGTGTCACGGGCACGATATTCCCACTATGAAAACGGGCGAAGCGAACCTGATTACGACACACTCCAAAAGCTGGCTGATTACTTTCAAGTAACGACTGATTACTTATTAACGGGAAAAGACAAAAAATCCGATGACGATATGTTCTCAGATCCGGACCTGCAGCTTGCATACCGCGATATGCAGGATTTTTCCCCAGAAAGCAAACAGCAGGCCATCGAATTTATCAACTATTTAAAAGAAAAAGAGAAAAACCGCAAACCGAAAAATAAATAAATCGTTCTCTGTTCTCTAAAACATATAAAAAGTAGACCGATATAAAGAAAAAAGTGTTTATTTTTTAAAGAAAAGGGAAAGATTTCTACACTACTTTCCAGTCCTATACGGGCTTTTCTTTCTCGCTAAAAACAGAACAAACGTTCGAAAGGGAGTATTCAATTGGGCGATTACTTATCACATCTGGAGGAATACGTTAAAAATTTATACGGCCGGCTGGGCATCACATCCCCTCATCACATTGACATGCTGAAAATCGCAAAGGATCTGGATATTTGGGTGCATTTTGAGGATATGGGGAGCATGATGGTGAAATACGACGGCATGTACAGTATCGTATTGAACCAAAAAAAGTCACGGGAAGAGCAATGGGAGGATTTTGGCCATGAGCTGTGCCACGTGTTAAAGCATGCAGGCAATCATTTTCAGATGAACAAGCTCTTCAGAGAGCTTCAGGAATTTCAGGCAAATCAATTTATGTACCACTTCTGTGTGCCAACCTTTATGCTGTTGCAGATGGAACTGCCGCAATGGAGAAGCCAGGCACTCGCCACAATTTCGGCGGTATTCCGGGTAACAAAGGAATTTGCTGATAAAAGGCTTGACATGTTTGAACGGCGTAAAGCAGGTATTCAATTTCAGAAGCGGCTCGCTTATTTATTATCCCACAAGCGGCCACATGCGTACGAGGAAGGCGATCAGCAGCACTTGCATGTTGCTGAGGAAAAAGCGTTATATCATATTGGCAAAAACATCTGATCAAATACGGGCTAAGGATATATTCCTCAGCCCAGAAGAGAACCTAACATTTCGACATTGGGGGAACTGTATTATGCAGCCACATGGGCGCCGGTTTAAGATGAGGCGCAGATGCGAACGCAATCGGAGCCGGGATATACCTGAATTCACCCCGGCCGTCAAAGGCTTCCCCATGTGCCCATCTTCCTTGTGAGCTTTCATCCCCCCTGGAAAAGTTAAACAGGTCATAGGAGACTTCCTGCTTTTCGAGCTCACGCGGAAACGTCGTCGGGACGACAATATCCCGTTCTCTTTCCTCCAGCTCTTTAATGGCCGCGTACCACATATTTTGATGATAGGTATCCCTTGCAATCAAAAATGACAGCATATCTCTTACCCCTGGATCATCGGTCATGGCATAAAGCCGTGTCACCTGAAGGCGTCCTTGGGCCTCCGCATTTAAGTTAGCGCGAAAATCGGCCAGCAGGTTTCCGCTTGAGATAATGTATTTTGCATTCCACGGATAGCCCTCACTATCTGATGCCATCGCCCCCAATCCGGACACAATCGCGTGCTGAGGATTCATCCCTGACATGACTGCTGCGATAGCGGGATTGCTTTTATAAGCATCCTCCTGTACATCCGCGGGTGCATTGTCCAGAAGCCTGGAAATCATCGTTGCCAGCATTTCTACGTGCCCAATCTCTTCGGTCCCCACATCATATAACAAATCTTTATACTTAGCATCCGCCCTGCAGTTAAACCCTTGAAACAAATACTGCATCATGACGCTAATTTCACCGAATTGGCCGCCGAGCACCTCTTGAAGTTTTTTCGCATAAACCGGATCGGGATGAGCTGGCTTTGCTTGATATTGAAGCTCTTTTATATGATAAAACATGAATCATTCCTCCCCACACTTTCGCACAACCCCAGCGTATGAAGGAATAGGCCCACCGTGCAGGTCCCGTCTAGTTTTATTTATAAAAGCCAAGCTTGACGGCTTCCACATATCGATCAAACAAATCGTTTTGTATGTAGCTTTTATCACGGCACCCAAAATTGCGGAATAGCGCGTTTCGCTGCGCCGTGCTTACCTCCAATTGCAGTCCCATTTCTCTTTTCGTCCGATTGACAATATTGTTTGGGTGTACACCTGCCAGGCGGTCTTTCTCATTAGTGAGCTCGGCGCTAAAACCCGCTTCATTCAGACGCTCACAAATGAGCTTGGCTTTTTTACGATCCGCCCCGCCGACCAATGTATGCGGGATTTTCGGATCATAATACCCGTGAAACGCTAATGCGTAATGGTGGTCATTCACTTTTTCTAAAGCCAGCGGCTCATCAAAACGAATGCTAGTGAGATGCAAGGAACGGTTGTTTCGCTGCTTTAGACCCTCAAACAAATAGATGGAACATCGATCAGAAAATGCCCGCACCAGTTCACTGACGCCAGGCTCAATTCTGCCGCCGTGAGGACCGAGGACGATAAGCTCACTTCCGTTTTTCTCCTCATAAATAATCCGGTACTCCGACTCAGAAGCAGAAAGGGCCGCAAAGCTGTCATACATATCTTCCATTTTGAACGCCCCCTTTACCAGTCAGCACCAGTTTACTCTACTCATCTATGAATGAAAACCTTTTTTATAGTATGATTTGATAGAATACGCAGAGGAGGTATATGATGGGGTTTATTGATGGATTACTCGGCAATGCGTCAACACTTTCAACGGCTGCTGTGAAAGAAGAGCTTGCCCATATTTTGCTGGAGAGTGAGAATGTTGAAGCCGCGTTTAAGCTGGTTCGCGATTTGATTGTCTTTACTGACAAGCGGCTTATCCTTGTAGATAAACAGGGAATCACAGGCAAGAAAACGGAATTTCAATCGATTCCGTACAAAAGCATTTCCAGATTCAGCGTGGAAACCGCCGGCCGCTTTGATCTTGATTCAGAGCTGAAAATTTGGATCTCCGGCGCGGAACTTCCCGCCGTCTCAAAGCAGTTTAAAAAAGATGAAAGCATTTATGATATTCAAAAGGTGCTTGCCGCAGTTTGTATGTAAGGTGAAAAGACGGAAGCTTTACAGCTTCCGTCTTTTTATTACAGCTTTTCCTCCAGCTTCGCTTTCGTTTTCGGACCGTAAATCCCATCAGCCGTTAAACCGCTGACAGACTGAAAACGTTTCACTGCATTTGCTGTTTTCGGGCCATAAACGCCGTCAACGCCGTGATTTTTCGCTCCTTTATCAGGATAAAAATAAAGAGCGGCTAAAGCGGTCTGCACCTGCTTTACTTTTGTCCCTTTCGTCAGCGGGCTTGTCACTTTGATCACGCCGGATGGGAGCGGATATGAGGATGCGGCATGGCTTTTAGAAGCAGATGCCGTCTGAGGCAGTTTGATCACCTGTCCGATTTTGATGTGGTTCGGGTCAAAGATATGATTTATGCTTTGCAGCGTTTTCACACTGACCCCGTGTGATGCGGCAATCCCTGACAGTGTGTCGCCTTTTTTTACATGATATTCAGACGCCGAAGAAGAGACTGCAGCTTTTTTCGCTGATACGCCACCGTTTAATTCCTTTTCAATCGCCGCCTTCACTTGATCCCAGCGCCCCTCTGATAAAATGCGGTGCGGGCAATACTTTCCGCTCCAGTCCTGATGTTTTCTCACCCGATCGATGCCCCAGCCGCGCTCCTTCAACAGCTGTGCAACAAATGAAATCGCCAAGGCTTCAGCTGCCTCATACTTCGGGCCTCCCGATTTGCTGTAGCAAATCTCAACGCCGATTGATTTGCGGTTTCCCGGACCGTTTGTGCCGTCACCTGTGTGCCAGGCGTTTCGGTTAAGCGGCAGACCTTGAATCACCTCTTTATCATCGACTGCAAAATGAAAGCTTGTCGAGCTTGTGTTCCCGATCATATAGCTGATTTCATTTGCCGCTGACGCATCGTTTGCCGTGTTGTGAATGGTAATGTATTCAGCGGACATCGCATTAGGACACTTCAACGCGTATTTCGCCTCAGAAACCAAATTTTTCTTTACCGGAATGCTCACCTATCATCTCTCCTTTTCTTTTTTCATAAATAGGTGGCATTCGTAGGACGAAAAGCTCATATATCTATCACCGTAATATGGATAAATGTGTTAAATTGAAGTTCACGGAGGGTCTGAATATGTATACATATTTAATGCTGACAATGAGAACGGAGAAATTTAATCAGGAGCATGTGGCTGGGCACTATGAATTTCTGGATCGTTTACAGGCAGAAAAACGTTTAAAAATGTTTGGGCCATTCAGCGACGCCACAGGCGGAGCGTATGTCATCGAAGCAGATTCACTGGAAGAGGCAGCGGAAATCGGGCATGCGGATCCGCTGGTGGCAAGTGGATCTTCTGAGCTGACGATAAAAGAATGGAAGCTGAAGAAATAAAAAAGACCCCTAAGGGTCTTTTTTATGCATCATGTTTGATTGCGTGCCGCAATATGAAATGTTTTCCCTTCTGTGTTTGCTGTTTCACCTGCATGAACCATCACCTGAGTAAAGCTGAACCCGACCGCAACGAGCAACAAACCTGACATCCATTTAGATTTCATATAAACAATCTCCTCTCTGGATTTGTTTTTGTGCGTGCACCATTTTCTCATAAAATGAAAGTGCTTTTTCGGGCTGTCCGTTTTCTATATAGAATTGGGCAGCATCATGCGCCAGCTCTTCAATATAAGGATACAGCATATGTTCTTCAAGAAATTGAAAGGTGTGTGAGACTGATTCTGTGTCTATGTTTTTTCCGTATAACGCATGTAAAAATTGAAAAAGCTCCACAAATAATTCATCACTGTATTGACGGGCGATTTCCAATCCTTCACGATACTTTTTTTGCGCTTCGGCGTCATTTTTTTGTTTATACAGAACTTGTGTTAAAGAGTAGATAGAATGCGGAAGATTATCGAACTTTTCCGACTTGCAAATAGAAACAGATTTCTCAAAGTATTCGGCTGCCTTTTGCAGTTCACCCATTTTCTCATAGCAGTTTCCGAGATTATATAGGGCGGAACTGATCAGGCGGGGATTGCCTTCTTTCTTTGCAAGATCTAAAGCCAGTTCTAAGTGGGGCAATGCTCTTTCTGGATACTGCATATCATCATAATTACCTGCAATAACGAATTCACATTGGATTCTGCGGACGGTGTACGTTTCATACATTTGGTATGTTTCTAATGCCTGAACGGCGTAGCTCATCGAAACATAGGTTTGTTTTAAATTGTAAAAAATCTCGGCCATTTTAAAAGCAAACTCGGCTTTCTCAATATCATCCGAGACGAGAGCAAGATTCTTTTCTGCCCGTTTATAATACATCATGGCACTGACAAACATCTTCTGCTTAAATTCATACATTCCTCGAAAAAAGTTAAAGTAATAATCGAGAAGCCCTGTCAGCTTGTACTGATTCCCTTCGATGTCTTCTAATAATTCTGAAAACTCTAGCTGCGACGTGTCCTCTCCAAAAGGCTTAATGTAATCCAGCATGACACGATGCCTGAACTCCATTAAAGAATAATACAGCAGCAAATCTTGGTCTTCTTCCATATCCTCAATTTCTCTTTCTACTTCGAGCTTGACCCGTTCGGCTTCAGCGACGTGGAACTGCCGGATATGAGTATACCATTCATTAATTTTAAGCCCGACATAAGAGGACGGAATCGTCTGCTTCATCCTCAATTAATCCCCCCTTTTGAATTACCCGAGATATGTCATATTTTATCATATTTACAAGAAAAAGAAGAACGCAAAATAACCGCAATTGTCGAATTTCGGCTAACCGCAACAAAAAAGCACGGGTTTTTCAAACACCCGTGCTTTCTTTTAGTGAAAACCGACTTTGTTTCTTTCCATCCAGCTTCCCCGCTGGCTTTTTCTTTGCTCTCCTGTCATGTCTTTCACCATGGTTTCAATATGGTGATTCCCTTCTTGGTGCCATTGAAGGGCTGAAGATACATATAATTCTCCCAGCTGTGCAAAGGAAAAGCCTTCTGTAAGTTTTGCGGCGTTTTTTATTTCTCCTTCACTCAAAAAGATGCCAAAGCCTCTCATTTTCATATATTCCAGCCGCAACTCTTCATCCGGAAGCCCGATTTCATAGGCACGGTCAAATCGCCCTGCACGATTCATCAAACCTGGATCGATCTCTTCGGGATAGTTTGTCGTACCGATGAGAAATAGCCCCTCTTTTGATGTCGCGCCGTCCAGCGTATTGAGAAAAAAGGACCGCACATCTTCCGGCATCGAATCTATATCCTCGATGACCAGAACTGCAGGAGCGAGGCGTCTCGCTGCCTGAAAGACTTCTTCTATTGTCTCGCTCGACGTAAATTCAGTAATTTGCCAATAAGCAACAGGTGCATCGATACTGCCTGCGATCGACTTCACTAACGTCGTCTTTCCGTTTCCAGGAGGTCCATATAACAGAATGCCGCGCTTGTAAGGGATGTCATATGTTTGATAAAACGATTTATCACTATGAAAAAACTGATCAATTGATCTGTATATCTCTTTTTTCAATAGCGGATTCATGATGACTTGACTCCGCTGAACCTCTCTGACAATGGCTTCCTGCTCTCTTGAAATCCCTCCATCTCCATCCGTAAACACGGTCACTTTCCGCTTGCTTTTTTCCCAAAGACGCGGTCTGACTCCCTCCAGAAATGCACGCATCTTTTCATCGTTAACCGCAAACAGACAATCAAAACTCATAATGCTCCCATCTTGAAAATATGGAATTCTGGCAAAAGCAACTCCCTTTTCAGGATACGCGTATACACTGTTTCTTATAGACTTATGGACGGTATAATCCGGTTCTTTCTCATCTTCATCGTAAGCAAAGGTTTTCTTTTCAAGCTTTTCAAATATATATGCCACATGCTCAGGCTCCAATGAACCGCTGCGGACATCTTCTACAAGAAGCTCCCAGTATTCCGTATTTGGATCATCACTGGCATAGAGCTCATAGAATACACCGTATTGATCATAAAGCGTTTCTTCAATCCGTGTGATAAGGTAACCGAAAGTGCCGTAGCCCGCCGCAGCTCTTTCATTCTCTTTTTCTTCGTACTGATAAATGAAAGGTATGTTAGTCATGTTTATACTCCATTTCATGTATTGTGAACGTTATATATACGATTGACATAGCATTTTGTTTCATCCCACAGCATATTACTTGTGAATTCATAACCGTTGATATAGGATTTCATTGCACCATTTATTTTTACATATGGAGGAGATCATAATGAGCCAATCCAATCAAATTGTCAGCCATTTTTTATCCCATCGAAACGTGACCAATGAGCTTGCCGAAAAAATCAGCAAAGACCATTACAGCTACAAACCGGCAGAAACATCAATGTCAGCAGAAGAGCTGGTCAAACACATTCTTACGTCTTTCCACTTGTTCGCAAATGTCATTAAGGAAGGCAATGCCTCACCATTTCAAAACAAGCAGGAAGAAACAGAAACAGATCTCAATGTTCTGGCAAAAACATATACAGAAAAAACGGTCGCTATCCTTGAACAGCTGACTGAAGAGCAGCTGAACAGAGAAATTGATCTGACATCCGCTTTCGGCAGAAAAGTCACAGGCCGCGCGCTGCTTCAGCTTGCAATGGAGCATGAAATTCACCATAAAGGCAACCTGTTCGTGTATGTGCGGGAAATGGGCCACACTGAGCTTCCTTTCTATCAGCAGCGCATGTAGCGTAAACAAGAAAAAAGATACCTGTTAAGAGGTATCTTTTTTTTTGCGCCTTTAGTACTTCTCGATTTCGTCCAGACACTCATTATAGGGCAAATGAATAGAGATATTGAGCATACCAAAATTTCAAGCAGCTAACGTGCAAAAATTCAAAAAATTTAATTGATTAACGCGTCCTAATCATATATAATCTGATAAAAATAGTCGGGTTTTCAGGAGGCCTTTATCATGAGTGTAAGCATCATATTGATGGGTTTGTTTGTCGGAGCCTTAGTCGGATTGACGGGAGTGGGTGGAGCGGCCTTATTAACTCCCCTTTTAATTGTGCTTGGAATTAATCCTTCCATCGCGGTCGGTACAGATCTTGTATATAACTCGATCACAAAGCTGTTTGGCGTTGCCTCCCATTGGCGGCAGAAAACGATTAACTTTAAATTGGTAAAATACTTAGCCATCGGCAGTATTCCGAGTGCTTCGCTAGCCATTGGCATATTGCATTTGTTCCCCGCCTTTCACCAGCATCAGGAAGAAATTATTAAGCACGCTCTAGGATATGTGTTAACGCTGGTTGCCATTTCAATCATCGTTCGTTTGTTTTTGGATAGAAAACTTCGTCCCAACCGCTGGCAGCTGATGCCGCTTGAAAATAAGAGGGCTCTGACAATTCTTATTGGTGTTGTGTTTGGGTTTATCGTCGGATTAACATCAATCGGTTCCGGCTCATTATTTGCAATTGCCATGATTTACTTATTTAACATGAAAGCGTCACAGATTGTCGGAACCGATATCGCGCATGCATTTCTTCTTGTTACGGCAGCAGGCATTTTGAACGCAAGCTTCGGAAGCGTGGATTACATGC
Source organism: Bacillus sp. FSL L8-0358 (assembly GCF_038593095.1). Taxonomy (NCBI): domain Bacteria; kingdom Bacillati; phylum Bacillota; class Bacilli; order Caryophanales; family Bacillaceae; genus Bacillus; species Bacillus sp. FSL L8-0358. The sequence goes on along the minus strand of NZ_CP151962.1, from coordinate 1,305,432 downwards.
TGGCAGCTAATCTGCTCATTGGTTCAATTCCCGGCGTGCTGATCGGAAGCCATCTTTCGCCTCGATTCTCCCCGCGTCCACTGCAATTTATTATGGCGTCCATTATTTTAGTCAGCGGTTTAAAATTGATTTAATGAAGAAGGCTATCCGCTTGAAGGATAGCCTTTTCTTATTATAGCGTCACACCCGATTTAAAAATGGCGAGTTCTCTGAAATCATTTTTTTCATGGTTCACAAGCTGGCCGCTTGCCACCTCAATCATATAGTGGATAAACTCACGCAGCACATATTCCTCATGAACATCATCCTCTGCTAAAAGGCCTGCGTTAAAATCAATCCAATGCGGCTTCGCCTCATACAGCTCGGTGTTTGTCGCTACTTTCACCGTCGGGACAAAGGTGCCAAACGGCGTGCCTCTTCCCGTTGTAAAGAGGACAATTTGGCAGCCGGCAGCCGCCAATGCGGAGGAGGCGATCAAATCATTGCCTGGCGCGCTCAAAAGCGTCAGCCCTCTTGTCTTGAGCACTTCCCCGTATTTCAAGACATCCGTGACAGGAGAACTCCCCGCTTTTTGCGTACAGCCCAGCGATTTATCCTCAAGTGTAGAAATGCCGCCCGCTTTGTTGCCCGGTGAAGGATTTTCGTACACCGGCTGATCATGTTTGATAAAATATTGTTTAAAATCATTGATTAATTGGACTATCTTATGAAACACTTCTTCATTGGCAGCCCGCTGCATCAGGATGGTTTCTGCGCCGAACATTTCCGGTACTTCCGTCAGCACAGTACTCCCTCCCTGTGCAATGAGATAATCTGAAAAACGTCCAAGCAGCGGGTTTGCGGTTATGCCGGAAAAACCGTCCGAACCTCCGCATTTCAGCCCGATCTTCAGTTCAGACAGCGGAATGTCTTCTCTCTTATCTCCTTTGGCCGCTTCATGAATTTCCATCAGCAAAGCAACGCCTGCCTCCATTTCGTCGGTCACCGACTGGGATTCCAGAAACTTCACCCGCTTCAAGTTCACATCTTGCAGTGCTTCCTTCATTCTTGCCAGCTCATTGTTTTCACAGCCAAGCCCTAACACCAAGACGCCGCCGGCATTTGGATGGCGAATGGCATTCAGCAGGATCTGCTTCGTATTTTCATGATCATCGCCAAGCTGCGAGCATCCGTATTGATGCTTTAACACCAGTACGTTATCAAATGGAGCAATATCCCCTGTTTCTCTGACAAAACGCTGCAGTATTTTTTCTGCTATTCCATTGACACAGCCGACAGTTGGGACAATCCACAATTCATTCCGTACACCCGCATCTCCGTTTTCTCTTCTAAAACCTTTAAACGTCCGGTTCTCATTAGAATACGGATTTTCATCAAATCTCGGTGTATAGCTGTATGATTGGATATCAGACAGGTTTGTTTTCGTATTATGGACATGAATATGCTCTCCGATCGAGATATCTTGTGATGCATGACCGATTGGAAACCCGTATTTAATGATGCTGTCGTTTTCTTTGATAGACTGCAATGCAATCTTATGGCCTCTTTTTATATCATCCTTTACTTCAATCGACACGCCGTCCGCATGCAGCCTCTCTCCCTTTTGGATATCCCGCAGAGCAAGAAGGACATTATCTTGCTTATGAATCTTTATAAACGACTTCAACGTACCTCTCCCCCTTGTATGCAGTATTGTTCAAGAGCCCGCTGCATGCCCAGCTCATGAATATGATTCAAGTAAACAGCGACTCTATCAGTCAGCCTCGGTATCTCATTGAGATCTGCCCCCCACAGCCGCTGTTCGCCTAACACTCTTGATGCAATCCGAAGCATGTCGCCCTCCTCCTGACACCAAACCTCTTTGAAAAATTGAAGCACTGCCGGATCATCCTGCAATGTCTCATTATTATGATAAAAATACAGAAGAGCGCTGAAAGAAAACACCAAGCGTTCTGGAAGCTGTCCCTTTTGTTCAGCATATTCCTTAAGAGTCGGCAGGTTTCTCGTTTTGAATTTGGAAATGGCGTTCAATGCAATGCTTTCCAGGTAATGCTTAATATACGGGTTTTTAAAACGGTTCAGCACATCGTCAGCATACTGAGAAAGACCTTCCATTTTTAAAACAGGAAGAATTTCGTCGTCAATCAGCTCTCTTATAAATCGCCCAACTTCCGGATGCTCGACAGCATCCCTAACAGTTTTTAAGCCGTATAATAAAGCCACTGGCGTCATTGCTGTATGAGCGCCATTTAAAATTCTTACTTTTTTAGTCCGGTATGGGGTGAGGTCGCTGACGATCTTTGTATGGAGCCCTGCAGCCGCAAAGGGAAGTTCTTTTCCAATCCAATCAGGCCCCTCGATAACCCATAAATAATATTGCTCTCCCACAACTATCAAATCATCCTGATAGCCAAGATCCGCCGTGATCTCATCAATGCTGTCGACGGGAAAACCCGGAACAATCCGGTCTACTAAACTATTACAAAATGTATTGGCCTCATGAATCCACTGTGTAAATCCTTCCTCCAGCTTCCACAGACCTGCATAATGAAGAACCGTTTCCTTCAGCTTTTCGCCGTTGTTCTCAATCAGTTCACATGGGATTAGGACACACCCTTTTGTCTGATCTCCTTTAAAAGCCTGATAGCGGAAGTAGAGAAATGCAGTTAATTTCCCAGGGAATGTTTTTTGCGGCCTATCCTCTAAACGATCTTTTTCATCACATACAATCCCAGCCTCAGTGGTGTTGGAGATAATAAACCGAAGCCTTTCGCTTGATGCCAATTCTTTGTATGCTTCATAATCAGAAAACAGGTCAATTCCCCGGCTGATTGAGTTGATAATCATATGCTCGTTTACCGCTTCTCCGTCTTTCATTCCTTGTAAAAAAAGCGTATATAATCCATCTTGCTGATTTAATCGTTTGATTTTTTCTGAGCCTCTTGGCTGGACAACTGCCACGCTCCCATTAAAATTAGCGTGTTGATTCAATTGATCAATCTGCCAATCAACAAATCCCCGAAGAAAGTTTCCTTCTCCGAATTGGAGAATTTTTTCTGGATACCGAGTATAGTGATCGTACACATTTTTATTCAGTTTCTGCATCCTTATTGCCTCCCTCTTTTTATGCACACGTTAACATTTTTCTTTATAAAAGAATGCCCGCTGAAAAACGGGGCATCACGTCGTCAATCGTCTGACTGAATCACGCACCATGAATTCTGTGTTTTCCAAGATTTTTTCTGCTTTTGTTTCGGGCTCGCTGATCAGAGACAAGAGTTTTTGCGCACCGAGCACGCTGATTTTCTCCACTGGGCGCTTTACTGTTGTAAGTCTTGGCGTGATGTACTGTGAAAACCCAATATCATCAAACCCGATCACCGAAACATCATCAGGAACGCGCAGGCCCTTTGCGAATATCGCATTCATCGCTCCGATTGCCATGTCATCATTCGAACAAAAAACAGCGGTTGGAGGATTCGGCAGCGCCAGCAGCCGCTCCATCGCTTGAAAGCCGCTTTCCATATCGTACTGTCCTTTGACACTGTATTCATGCTTGATCGGAATATGATGTTGAATCAGTGCAGATAAGTAGCCTTCCTTTCGCTGCTGGGAGGATTTAAAGCCTTCGATCCCCTCGATGATGGCGATGTCTTGATGGCCGGACTGAATGAAGTATTCTACAGCTTCTTGAGAGCCTTCCTTGTCATTAGACAAAATATTCGTGATGGTGCGATCATCAATATCACGATTCAGCACGACAAGCGGAATATTTTTTTCGCGAATATGGTAAATGAAAGAATTATCAATGTCACTTTGGCTCATTAAAATGATGCCGTCATATCTCATCGGTGTAACGGAGTCATAGTGTTTCAGATCATCAATGCCCCGCACATACAGATTGTAATCCTCACTTATGGCTTGATTGACGCCTTTGATTGTGTCCGCAAAGAAGCTGTGTGAGGTTCCGTTTGTAATGCTTGTAAAGAACAGCCCGATCGTATGCGACTTTTGCATCGCCAGGCTTTTCGCATTTACATTTGGTGTATAGTTGAGCTGCTCTGCTAGCTCTAATATTTTTTTCTTCGTATGTTCTTTGATGTAAGGGCTGTTGTTGAGTGCTCTGGAAACGGTTGTGTGGGATACGTTTGCGAGTTTTGCGATATCTTTTATGGTTACCATCTAATTCCCTTCCTTATCATACCGGCTGCGATTATTTACTGTATATTGTATCATCAAACATACCGCCTCTCCCACTGTATTTCCAGATTAATAAGACACAGGATTCTCCGCTCCTGTTCCCGCTGGCTTGCCAATGATTGGACGGACAAAACGAATCACAGCAAGTGAAGCGAAGACAGCCAGCCCTCCGGCAAGCAAAAATGCTCCAGAAAACGTGCCTGTTTGGTCAACAATAAATCCGGTTAAAGCCGGACCGATAATTCCTGCCGTGTTGGCGAGGAAATGCATGAAGCCGCCAACAGAACCGACATTGTTTTGATCAACCACATCTTGAATGACAGCCCAATAGATAGCACCGGTCAAATAAAGAAAGAACACTGACAGAGCGACAAGAGTGACAGCCCCCGCAGTCGTTGCCACAAGCCCGGCAAAACCAATCAGGACAGCTGATGAAAACAAACACGTGACAAGCACAACCTTGCGCGAGAACAGCACACCTTTTCGGGCCGTTTTTTTGTACACATAGTCAGAAACAAATCCCCCCGCAGCCAGCCCGATAAAGCCTAAAATCCAAGGTATGACCGTGATGACACTCATCGATTCAACACTTAATCCCCGCTCGTCGACTAGATAGCTCGGAAACCACGTCAAAAAGAAGAAGAGGATGTAGTTGTAAGCGAAAAAAGCGAACGCCGTGAACAGGACCGTTTTTTGCTTCAGGTAAAAGGTAAGCGGAATTTTTTCTCCGGGAGACGTTTCTGCTTTGATTGCCGGTGCTTCCTTGATCGTCTCTTGCGGCTTTTCTTTGACAAACTTGAACCAGAGCACTGCCCATATCAATCCAATAATCATAATGAGAACGAAGGATACCTTCCAGCTGAACGCCACTGCGATCATGCCGACTATCGGGCCGGAAATGGCTCCCCCGAGCGGCGTGCCGCTGTTGGTTACACCGATAACAGACGCCCGCTGGGTCGGCGGGAACCAGTTGTTCACCATCTTGTTGATGGTCGCCGAAAGCGGGCCTTCTCCCATTCCGAAGAGAATGCGTATAATCAGCAGACTGACAAAGCCAAAAGCAAGGGCGACTGCTCCGCTAAACAGCGACCAAACAACCATCGCGACAAACAAGGTCAGCTTTGCCCCATAGCGGTCGGATGCCACGCCCCCAAGAAAGTTAAAAATCGCATAACCAATCGAAAAACTGCTGAAAATCAAGCCCATTTGCGTTGCAGACAATGTGAGATCATCCTGAATAAAAGGAGCTGCAATGGAAAGCGCCGAGCGATCCAGGTAATTAATCACCCCTGCCAGGAACAAAAAAAGGATAACGGGAAGCTTATCTTTTGAAAACATCTCAACCTCACCCCTATGTTGGTTCAGTTTCTGTTGCATCGCTTTCGTTACACACCTGAATAAGCCATAAATCCTCCATCGACAGGAACGGTGATCCCAGTGACAAAACCGGAATAGGATTCATCCGCCAGCCAAAGAAGCGTACCGAGCAAATCCTCGGGTTTTCCGAAGCGCTTCATCGGTGTTCCCGCAATAATTTTGTGAGATCGGCTGGTGAACGTTCCGTCTTGGTTGATCAGCAGATCATGATTTTGTTTTGTCAGAAAGAAGCCTGGGGCAATCGCATTGACCCGCAGCCCGGTTTCTGCAAAATGAACAGCCATCCACATCGTAAAATTATTGATCGATGCTTTGGCGGCACTGTATGCCGGAACCTTCGTCATAGGTGAATAAGCACTCATCGAAGAAAGATTGATAATCGCCGGTGAATCGGCTTTCAGCAGCTCTTTTCCAAACACTTGCGAGGCCAGAAACGCACCGGTGAAATTGGTGGAGAATACAGTTAGAAAGCCCCTCTCATCCATATCAAAAAAGGATTGGCCTTCTCCCGCTTCTTCATATGTCTCCACATCGGTTATCGCGGCAGGATGATTGCCGCCAGCCCCGTTAATTAACAGATCAACAGCGCCAAATTGGCCAAGGATGTCTTCCTTTGCCCGCTCCAGTGACATCCTGTCCAGCACATCCGCAGCAACAGCGCACGCTGTGCCGCCAGCCGCCGTTATCTCCTTCTCGACCGCTTGGCCTTTTTCAGCCGTCCGATTCAAAATCGCCACCTTCATGCCATGACGGGCTAGCTCCCGGGCCATCGCAGAGCAAAGCACGCCGCTGCCGCCAGTGATGACAGCCGTTTTACCAGCCAGGTTCTCATGCAGCGGGATCATACGCCCACCTCTTTTTTTGCCATTGCTTCATAGGCGTCCCACAGCCCGTTCAAATACATGATGCCAAGTGCCCGATCGTATAAGCCATATCCCGGGCGGCATTGCTCGCCCCAAAGATGGCGCCCATGATCCGGTCTGACATATCCTTCGTAATCCTGCTTATGCAGTTCTTCCATCACGCCTTGAATGTTGATTGAACCATCCTTTGTTAAATGAGATGTTTCAATAAAATCACCATTCTCATAAATTTTCACATTGCGAATATGTGAAAATGGAGCGATGCCGGCATACGTTTTAGCGATCTCCACCATGTCGTTAGCGGGATTGGCTCCCATTGAACCTGTACAAAGGGTGATACAATTAGACGGTGAATCTGATATCGCCCGCAGTTTCTTATAACTTGCCTCTCCTGTGATAATGCGCGGCAGTCCGAAAATCGGCCACGGCGGGTCATCCGGATGAATGGCCATTTGAACACCATAGGCCTCAGCAACAGGAAGAATTTCCTGCAAAAAGAATGATAAATTGTCCCATAGCTTTTCTTCATCGACCGTTCTGTAGGCAGCAAAAAGCTCTTTGATCCGAGCCAATTTTTCGGGCTCCCACCCCGGCAGTGTCATGTCAGATGCATCCTCCACCGTCCGAATCAGCTCTTGAGGATCAAGGCTTTCCACCTTGGCCTTTTCAAAAAACAGAGCGGTCGATCCATCTTCTAGCGGCCGGAACATGTCCGTGCGTGTCCAGTCAAAAACCGGCATAAAATTATAGCAGATCACTTTCACGCCAAATCCGGCAAGGTTGCGGATCGTTTGCTTGTAGTTTTCAATATACCGGCTGCGTTCTTCGTTCCCAAGTTTAATTGCTTCGTGAACATTCACGCTTTCTACAACTTCAGCATGAAAACCATAGGATTGAATATATTCGGTCTCGGCTCTGATTTCTTCTTTTTCCCACACGTCGCCGACAGGCTTTTGATGGAGAGCCCAAACGATGCCTTTGACACCGGGAATTTGCTTCACGTATTCAAGTGTGACTGTATCGTTGCCTCGTCCATACCATCGGAATGTTATATTCATGCTCGCACCTCCGGATTCAGTCATTTAATCAAACGTGATGACGGCTTTCCGCACCTGATCTGGATGCTCCTTAATAAACTGAAATGCATGATGAACGTCATCAACTGAAAATGTATGGGTCACCAGCCCGTTATGCACTAACCGGCCTCCATTCAAAAGCTCTACCACTTTTGGAAACTGATTGGTCTGCAATCGCGATCCGGTTATCGTGACTTCTTTTTTTGTAATTGGCAGCTGAGAAATCTGAGCCGCTCTTTCATCAAATCCAAGCACAACCACATGTCCCGCCGGTGACACAGCCTCAATTGAAAGTGCAAAAGTCTCCGGCAGGCAAACAGCATCAATGACCACGTTTGCTCCTTCATTCCCAGTCCATTCAAGGACCCGCTCGGCAACATGTTCTGCTTGGACATTTACAACAGCATCGGCGCCGTTTTCTTTCGCAAATAACAGCCGCTCGTTGTTCAAGTCAGTCATCATGACAGCAGCGCCCGCCAGCTTTGCCATTTTCAACACACAGATCCCGATGGGCCCCGCTCCCTGGATCAGGACGGTATCACCTTTTTCCACTTGGCCTCTCCACACTGCCTGGGCGCCTATCGTATAAGGCTCGGCCATGACTGCTTCCTCCCAAGGCAAGTCCTTTGAGACCGCGTGAAGCTGCCTTTCCGGAAGCACAATATATTCCCGCATGCCTCCGTCCTCATGTACGCCAAATACAGAAAGCTTGGCGCAAACATTCGGCCGCCCTTTGCGGCAGGCATAGCACGATCCGCAATAAGAAATCGGCTCAATCACCACATGATCACCGGGTTTTAGGCTCTGTACATTCGCACCAACTACCTCCACTTGTCCCGTTACCTCGTGTCCGATAACTCTCGGGAGGGTAGCAAGCGGATTCGTTCCATGATAAATGTGCATGTCTGAACCGCAAATGCCGACTCGCTTGACTTTCACGAGCACTTCATCATCCTTTGAAAGAACTGGCTTCTTCACCTCCGCTGTCACCAGATCATACGCTTTTCGCACTTGAACCGCTTTCATTTTGCTCACCTGCTTTTTAAGAATTCATACACGCTCCGGGCAATAGAAATTCCGTTTTTCTTATTTCTTTCTTCATGCAGCTGCTCGATCTCGCCGGGCACATACACTCTTTCGAATCCAACAGCCGGCGGTGATTGCTGCAGTTCATCAATCATGGCATCCATCTGCTCTAAAAACGTATCCCAGTCAGTAAAAAAGGATGGATTGATCGCGCAAACATAATGCCCCAGCTTTCTTTTTTGATCAAGGCCGCTGTACATTTTGGCAATATGAGGGCCAAAAGCCGCGCCCGCCAGCAATCCGGAAAACACATCCACCATAATCGATAGTCCATAGCCTTTCGGGCCGCCGAATGTTGAAAGTGAGACGACCTTGTCAGGATCAGTTACTGCTTCTCCGTTTTCATCGACTCCCCATCCTTCAGGAATTTCTTTGCCCTCTTCACGGGCCTGCAGAATCTTCCAAAAAGCCACTTTGGATGTCGCCATATCTAGGATAAACGGTTTTTTATGCTTAGCCGGAACACCGTAAGCAATCGGATTTGTCCCTAAAAAAGGAGTCCTCCCCCCAAACGGGACAACGATACTGTCTGTATGCGTCATTGCCATTCCGATCAGCTTTTCGTCAGCCGCTTTTTGCACAAAATAGCTTAGCGCTCCGCAATGGCTGCTGTTTACTGCCGTGACCATGCCGACTCCTTTTTTCTTCGCCATGTCAATTGCATGGTCCATCGCCATGTCGCAATTCACATGACCGAAACCATCGTCTCCGTCAAGCACCCCGGTCACAGGCCCCGTTTCTTTAAAAACAGGCTGTGCCCCAGGATTGATCCCTCCCGCTAAAATCCTGTTCACATAGTGTTCTGTGCGCAGCACGCCATGCGAATGTACATTGCGCAAATCAGCGTGCACGAGAACATCTGCTACTTTTTCAGCATCTCGTTCATTCAAACCGGCACCGGCCAGCTTTTGCCGAACGAGTTCCTTTGCTTCTTCAGCTGCAATTGTTATCGTTTTCAAGTAAGTGCCTCCTTCCTTTTCAGTTTTTTGGGCACTCTCCTAGCGAACCCCCTACAAACACATTTTATTTACAAATTATTTTAAATATTCTCTATATTATATTGTCAGATCTTTTGATGAAGATCCTGAACGATCTGAGCATGCTGCTGGTCTGTGAGTTTATAAAGAAAGCCGATAATGATCATCGCTAATGCCAAAGCAATGGCCGGATACAGAAGAAGCAGCGCTTTGATGCCAATCAGCGCCTGTGCTGTCTGGACTGCATTCGGCACATAGCCGATAATCCCCAAACCGATCCCCGAGAGAAAGCCAGACAAAGATTGAGCAAGCTTTCTTGAGAAATTGAAAAGTGAATATGTCGTTGCTTCCTTCCGTTCACCGGATTTCCATTCGCCATAGTCGATAATATCGGAGACAAGAGCCCACGTGATGCCATTTGGGATACTGATTCCGATAAAGGCGATACTGGCGAGAATTGTAAACATATAAACGTTAGATGGAAGCATAAAGTTGATCAGATCCGCGGCCACACTGATGCCGAAGCCGATCATTGCCGTTCGTTTCTTTCCAAACATCTTGACGAGCTTTGGTAGGAATACGACGCCCAAAAAGGAAGAACCAATAATGATGAAGTTCATATAAGCCATTAATTCAACATTGCCCAAGTTATATTGTGCGAAATAGACGAGCATGGCGGATTTAATGTTGTATGCGGAAATTGAAAAAATCGTCATCAGGACAAGGGTTAATAGCGGTTTATTTGTAATAAATGTTTTGACGACAGATGAGAGTGTTAATTTTTCTTTGGGTGCTTCCGATATGACAATGCGCTCTTTGCAGTTGCGGTAGCAAATATAAAACCAAAACACACCGAGCGCGGCGAATAAGCCCATGACCACCGGGTAGCCGACCTTCGGATTATCAAACTTGACGAGCAGCGGCATCACGGCCACACTTGTAATAAACAAGGCGCCAAGTGATCCGATTTGGCGGAACGTCGAAATGGAGGTCCGGTCCTCAGAATTTTGAGTCATCGCTGCCCCTAATGAGCCGTACGGAATATTCACAAACGAATAGCCGATGCCCCAAATCATATAGGATGCATATGCATATATCAGTTTTCCGGTCGTTGATACATTGGGAGACAGAAAAATAAGAACAGTAAGCACCGCAAGCACGATGCTGCCGATTAATAGATAAGGCCTGAATTTCCCCCGTTTGCCGATGTTTTTGCGATAATCGATTGATGAGCCGACAATTGGATCTGTTATTGCCGCAAACAGCTTACTAACTAAAAAAATGCCGCCGGCCATCGCAGCGGGGATTCCCGCTACATCAGTGAAATACTTCAATAAATAAATCTGGCCGAGATCAAACATAAAACCGTTGCCAAAATCACCAAAACCATAGGACATTTTCTCTTTCAATGAAAGCCTTTTTTCCGTTTCGACCGACACAACCTTATTTGCCAGTTCAGTTCGCATGTTCCACCTCTGTGTCTTAAGAATTTTCGGATACTGATCCGCTCAGCGATGCTAAGCGGACACTTTGTTACACGTTTGCTTTCTCTTCTTGAAATTGGAAGTAGTGTTTCGCATTGTCATAGCAAATCCCCTGAACGATGCTTCCCAGAAGCTCCATATCGCGCGGCACTTCGCCGTTTTCCACCCATTCTCCAATCAAATTGCAGACGATCCGCCTGAAATATTCGTGACGCGTATACGAAAGAAAGCTTCTGGAATCGGTGAGCATGCCGATAAAACGGCTGAAAAGGCCAACATTTGATAACGCTTTCATTTGATCGAGCATCCCGTCTTTAGTATCGTTAAACCACCAGGCTGTGCCGAATTGTATTTTTCCTGGGGTAATACCGTCCTGAAAACTGTTGATCATGCTGGCGATGACATAGTTATCATTTGGATTCAGTGAATATAAAATCGTTTTCGGCAGCTGGTTCTTCATCTCAACTGAGTTCAGCAGCTTGTATAAAGGCTTAGCAATTTCTTCATCGTTCATTGAATCATAGCCTGTATCAGGTCCGAGCCTTTTCATCATTTTTGTATTCGTGTTTCTTAAAGCGTTGATATGAAACTGCATCGCCCAATCAAGCTCCGCATACAAACCGCAAAGAAACTGAAGCGTATATGTCTTAAATTTCTTCTCATCTTCATAAGAAACCTCTGTTCCTTGTAATCTGTCAGAAAAAATCCGTCCAGCTTCTTCTTTTGTTGTTTCGGCAAATACCATTGAATCTATCGCGTGATCAGAAACTCTGCCGCCGGCTGAGTGGAAGAATCGCACTCGTTTTTCCAACGCCTTTAAAAACTCATCATAGGTTGTAATGGATATAGTGGCGGCATCTTCAAGCGCCTGCACCCAGTCAGGAAAGCCTTCACGATTGATCTCAAGTCCTTTATCCGGCCGAAATCCAGGCAGCACGCTGACAGGAAAGTCTTTGTCTTCTCTTAATAATAGATGGTATTCAAGAGAATCGACAGGGTCATCTGTGGTGCACACTACCTTTACATTTGATTTCACGATTAAATCCCTTGCCCCGAAGCCTTCCCCTTTGAGCAGTTCATTTGTCCGTTTCCATATAGCCGGCCCGGACCTCTCGTTTAAAATCTCATAAATGCCAAAAAAACGCTGCAATTCTAAGTGAGTCCAGTTGTAGAGCGGATTGCCAATCGCCATCGGCACGGTTTTTGCCCAAGCCATAAATTTCTCCTCATCAGGCGCATCTCCGGTAATGTATGTCTCCTCAATTCCATTGGCCCTCATGATGCGCCATTTATAATGGTCACCATACAGCCAGGCTTCCGTGATGTTTTGAAATGTCTTATTTTCATAGATTTCTTTCGGATTTAAGTGGCAGTGGTAATCAATAATTGGCATGTCTTTCGCATAATTATGATAGAGGCTGACAGCGGTTTCATTTTTCAATAAAAAGTTTTCGCCCATGAAGGGTTCCATGTCCTCACCGTCTTTCATTCTATTTCAAAATGTTAACGTTAACATTTTGATTTGTATTTATTTTACCTTTATATTCCTCTGGGATCAATCTCTTTTTTGAAAATGAAATGTTAACGTTGGCATATAAACAAAAAAAAGACATTGCCAGAAAGCACTCGGAAAGGAACGCTTTTGGCAATGTCAGATTCATAAAAAGGATTAGTAAGCCAGGCTGAAAAGTCCTTTAATGTGTGTTAAGTAGCGTACGTTACTTGCTTCTTTCATCAAGGAAGCAGGAAGACCTTTAAGCGGTGTAGAATTTGCACCAATGATGGCAACCGCGTCTTTGCGTCCAAGGCTTGCAAGTGTACCAGAGTTTACTGGCTTGAATGTTTCAAGCGTTTTGCCTTCCAGGTAAGCGAATAGGTTGTAACCGATCAGCTCACCCATTTGCCATGCGATTTGTGCAGTTGGCGGGTATGGACGGCCGTCTGCACCGAAGTAAACTGCGCTGTCTCCAGCAACGAATACATCTTCATGAGATGTAGATTGCAGGAAGTCATTTACAGTCGCGCGTCCGCGGTTCACTTCTAGGCCTGATTCACCGACTAATGGGTTACCTTGTACGCCGCCAGTCCAAACAAATGTGTTGGCAACAACTTTAGATCCGTCTTTCAGATCAATTACGTTTCCTTCTACATTTGTAACAGGAAGACCTGTTAAGAACTCAACGCCGCGTTTTTCAAGGCTTGCAGTCGCACGCTCGATAAGATCATCCGGAAGAACAGGAAGGATCTTCGGACCTGCTTCAACAAGTTTTAATTTGATTTCTTTATGGTCTACGCCGTATTTTTTCGCAAGGTTCGGCATGATGTCAGCAAGCTCACCAACAAGCTCAACACCTGTTAAGCCGCCGCCGCCGATAAGAATTGTTGCATCTGCTTCGTTTTTCGTTTTAGAGTACTCGCGCACACGATCTTCAACATGTTGGAAGACTTTGTTCGCATCAGCAGCAGATTTCAATACCATGCTGTTTTCTTCAAGACCTGGGATGCCGAAGTAAGCCGTTACAGAACCAAGACCTACAACAAGCGCATCGTAAGTTAATGTAGAACCGTCAGCAAGCGCAACTTCTTTTTTATCAACAGAGAAAGAGCTTACTTCCGCAATTTTAAGATCAATGTCTTTGCCTTTGAAAAGTTTTTCTAATGGCATTGCAACCGCTTTTTCAGACACGTTGCCTGCAGCAAGGCGGTGTAATTCCGTAATGATTTGGTGAGTAGGGTATTTGTTTACCACTGTCACGCGTGCTTGTTCTTTTGTGTAATGTTTGCGAACTGTTAGAGCAGAAAGAACTCCGCCATAACCAGCGCCTAGAATGACAATATGTTTTGACATCGTATATCCTCCGTCCTTTATATCAATTTGAATCTGAGATTATTTTTGGTTTTCGCGTTCATTCATGACTTCAAGGTAGCTGTTAGCAAAACGGAACAGCTTTTGAGCTTGAGGATCTTTCAGCATGCGAAGAAGGCCGAAAAGTCCAATTGTTTCGGTGCTTGCTTCCGCGCGGTCTTTTGCTTCGATCGCAGTCGCAGCTACTTCTTTCGCTGTTTCTTTTACAGGCTCAAGAATTTCAGTGATCGCACCGACTGTGTCGCTCTTTAACACTTCGTCAGTCGCTACAGACTGAGCGAAATCATAAGACTTCGTTAAAATATTCACTAACTCAGTCAGCTTCGGAAGCTGGTCAACTAAAACAGTCAATGATTCTTGAACTTCTGGCTTTAATAGCTGATCAATAAGATCTTGCTGGCTTTGGCTGACAGACGCATTTGTTTGATCGATTGTTTCTGGCATATCCAATTCTCCTTTACTATAAGCAGTTTGCTGATTTTTTTGGAAAGGGTAGTGCCTCTCCCTGTCTCACGCTTTTAAGGCATAAGAATAAGGATTGTGAATTCGTGCACAATCATTTACAAAAATAAATGTTTACTACCCAGTTTTTCATCTTGCCATATTCAGTATTATTTTTATCTAAAAATAAACAATTGAATAAGTCAAAATCCTTTACTCTCTCTGAAAATAGCAAACACAAAAAACTCCAATTCGATTACCTTCTATATGATAACACTTTTTGAACAAAATTTGAACGTGAATTGCTTCGATTATGAAATTAATTTATATGGAGCTCATGTCATAACGTTTCTGCGGCACTAGTTATTGACAATCCAGCAATTTCTCCCCTTCACTTTACCCATATTTCCAATAGAGGCTCTCTTTTTCCTGTGATCGGATCATTCGCCGGCAACGCCGCCTGCCTAATCTGTTTGACCGCTTCCTCTCGCTCATTCGGCTTTCCCGTCTTCATATCATACTGAATGCCACCGGGATAGGCGCCAAGGACAGTAAAATCGGGGCTTGAGCTGAGCTTTTTATGTCCGACTCCGGCTGGAATCACGACTGCGTCGCCTGATTTGAAAGGGATGGCAGCCCCTTTTTCTCCCCCAAACTGAATCACAGCCTCTCCCCTAAGGGCAATCAGGACTTCATGCGTATTGCTGTGATAATGATGGTATGGAAAAACACTCCCTGACCAGCTGTTTGACCAGCCATGCCGGGTGACGATCCGCTCTGCCAGTCCGGTGTCCTTAAGCGCGTTTTGATACACCACGAGCGGAAAATCAGGGTGATTCGGAATCCTGCCGTCATCCGGAAAGAAGTATGTCTGTGTCTCTCTTTCCATCAATTTCACCTCCCTTTTTTGTCTTCCACATATAGTGGTTTATAAAACATGATGTTTTTCTCATGATTCCATTGATCTGCATGATACCGAATAGTATAGTATAAAAAAATAATGCCAGAATGAGGGATATCATGAAAGCTATCGTTATCGGAATATTGGCTTCACTCTTTTTCGCCGTTACCTTTATATTAAACAGAGCGATGGAGTTATCAGGAGGCAGCTGGCTTTGGAGCTCTTCGCTGCGCTTTATTTTTATGGTGCCGTTTTTATGTTTGATTGTCATCCTGAGAGGGACATTCACGCCTCTCTTACTAGAGATGAGGAAAAAGCCGTTTTATTGGATCAAATGGAGCTTCGTTGGCTTCGTGCTTTTTTACGCGCCGATTACATTTGCGGCTGCATACGGTCCGGGGTGGCTCATAGCCGGAACCTGGCAAATTACCATTGTAGCCGGGGTGCTCTTATCTCCTTTGTTTTATGTCAAACAAGATATGCCGGGCGGTCCGCAGCTCGTTCGCCAAAAGATTCCCCTGGTTTCACTTGGCACTTCCATGATCATCCTGATTGGAGCGGCTCTGATTCAGCTTCAGCATGCAGAGTCGCTTTCTGGGAGGATGCTGCTTTTCAGTGTGCTGCCGGTTGTCATTGCGGCTTTTGCCTATCCGTTAGGAAACAGGAGAATGCTTGAAGAATACGGAGGCCGGCTTGATACATTTCAGCGCGTGCTTGGAATGACATTGGCAAGCCTTCCATTCTGGCTTATATTAGCAGCTTACGGCTGGTGGTCAGATGGCCTTCCATCAGCAAGTCAAACCGTTCAATCCTTTATCGTTGCCATCAGCTCAGGCATCATTGCGACGGTTTTATTTTTCTGGGCCACTGATATGGTAAGAGACAATCCGCAAAAACTCGCAGCTGTTGAAGCCACTCAATCCGGTGAAGTGATTTTCGCGCTGCTTGGTGAAATTGTTCTGCTGTCAGGCGTTTTCCCATCTCTTTTATCATTTGCCGGTTTATTCATTATAATAGCGGGGATGATGTTACATACCTTCGCTTCACAGCCGAGAAAACCGAAAAAGAAAGCACAGTCAAATCTGACTGCGTAGCATCTGCAGGAGAATGGGTGAAAGCCTGTTCTCCTTTATTTGTGCTACCAAAAGGGATCTGTTTCACGTTATAGTTAAATATAATGTCAGCCTACTTATATTGAAAGGTGATTATTGTAATGGAAGCAAACGATCAAACACATAACATACCAGCCATCTCCTTCAGATCAGTCAGAAAAAGCTATAAACAAGATGGACAAACCTATGATGTGCTGCAGGATGTCACCGGAGACATTCAACAGGGCGAAATCGTAGCCGTTTTAGGTCCTTCCGGCTCAGGCAAAAGCACCCTCCTTTCTATGTGTAATTTAATGAGAACGCCTGACAGCGGCGAAGTCAACATATACGGAAAGGAAGTCAGAGAATGGAATGTCAATGAGCTGAGGCGAACGGCAGCCCTCGCGTTTCAATCGGCTCCCGTGCTCGACGGGACAGTGCGTGACAATTTAAGTCTTGTACAAAGGCTGCATCAATCCCAGCTGTACTCTCCTGAAAAGCTGGCTTCTCTTGCAGGGCTGCCGCCAGAGTTGTTAGACAGAAGCGCCAGAGACTTATCGGGCGGGCAGCGGCAAAGACTGTCACTGGCCAGAACGCTCTCAAATCCTTCCTCCATTCTATTGTTGGACGAAATCACATCGGCCTTGGACCCGGTTTCTGCTCTTGAGATTGAAGAACTGATCAAACGTCAGCATCAAGAGAAAAAATGGACAGTCATGTGGGTCACTCATAATATGGAGCAGGCAAAACGAGTAGCCGATACCATTTGGTTTATGGCAGAAGGCCGGCTGCTTGAAATCGCTGAAACCGAAACATTTTTCTCCGCTCCGCAGCATGAAGCAGCGAAAGATTTTTTGAAGGGTGGGACTCGGTAATGGATTACCTTTCTCTCTCTTTAACGATGATCTTTGTTTTGATCGCCTTGTTTTTATCAAAATCCTTTAAAGCAGGTGTAGAAAAAGACATGATCATCGCCACCATCCGGGCCGCGGTGCAGCTGCTTATCATCGGTTATGTTTTGTCGCTGATTTTTCGCGGAGACCACCCTGTTTTTATCCTGCTGATGGTGCTGTTAATGCTCGCGGTGGCGGCGCAAAATGTCATCAAGCGAAAGAAAAATACAATCGGTTCGTTTTGGAGGGTGTTTGCCGCGTTAGCAATCGTAGAAATTGTGACACAGGGAATTCTGCTGTCTCTTCATATCATTCCGCTTACGGCACGATATGTCATTCCGATCAGCGGGATGGTCATCGGAAATTCGATGGTGCTCTCAAGTTTGTTTCTAAACCGGCTCAACTCAGAAGTCGGCGTTCGCAAAGAAGAAATTCAATTAATATTGTCACTTGGCGGCACACCGAAGCAATCCATACAGCGCATTCTTACCTCAGCGATGAAAATGAGTATGATCCCGACGCTCGAAAGCCAGAAAACACTGGGTCTTGTCCAGCTTCCCGGCATGATGACTGGCCAGATTCTAGCCGGCGCTGACCCGATTCAGGCAGTACGCTTTCAACTCTTAATCGTGTTTACAACGATGGCCTCAGCCGCGCTGACTTGTGTAATCTTAAGCGTGCTGACATACCCATCATTATTCACCGTTCATCAGCAGCTGAAGCAGAATGAATGACAGACAAAAGCCGCTTTCCAAGGGAAAAGCGGCTTTTTGTACTTGTTATTCCTTTTCTTCATAATACTTGGCCAGCTCAACAATCATCGCACCCATCCGCTCAATCTCTGGCGCAAGCAGTCTCGTAATGCCCTCTTCCCGCAGTGCTTCAGCAGTCACTTTTCCGACAGCAGCTGCGATGGCACGTTCTTCGAATACCTTCTTCACTTCATTGATATAACCTCGCCCCTTAGCAAAATCAAACAGGGAACGAACCTGAATGGCCGTTGTAAAACAAACGGCATCGATCTCACCGTTCATCAGCTCTCGGCATAACCGCTCCACCGTTTCCTCCTCCGGCGGGATGTGCTGATAAGGCAGAATCGGCAGGACAGACGCGCCTTTTTCTTCAAGAAATGCCATGAGAGCCGGCGCTTTTTCGCCATGAAGCTGTACCATGACTGTTTTTCCTGAAAAGTCGTGAGGCTCCAAAGAACGGATTAAGCCTCTTGTTGTCCCGTCTTCATCCGAAGCTTCCGGTGTGATCCCAAGCTTTTTCAGCGCAGACAGCGTTTTGTATCCCCTGCATGCCGCTTTCGCTTGGCGAATGGCCTGCAGAAACTCATCTTTCAGTCCAATTTTCTCTGCCATATCGACAAGAGTCTCCAACCCGATGCCTGTCGTGAAAATAACCCAGTCAGCTTTTTTTCCCTCCACAAACGTCCGCAAATCCGGCTCCACCTGCTTCTCTGCTAAGTAAACTGTACCTTGGAGAGGCCGGATGACAGGTATTCCGCCCTGTTTTTCAATGATTGTACTGATTTCTTCCGTTTTTCGTGAGCCACCGATTGCCACGCGTTTTCCAAGTAACCCTTTTCCCATACCCGTTTCCTCTCCTCTTTGCATAGGCTTTTTATGTATATAAGCTTAATAAAGCTATTTTGGCGCAAACCAAGGGAGAAATCAAGATAAACCAAAACCCCTAAAATCCATTGAATACGCCGGAAGCTTGCTGTAAGATAAACAGCAGACACGTCTTGTAACGGAGGTACGACATGGAAACAAAAAAAGAAGAATATGAAACAAAAGGCTACGATACATCGATCGTTTACGAATTCAATGAATATCCGGACGCCCGCAGCGGGCGCTGCGACAACTGTGATTACACACTGTTCAAAAGCTCTGTAAAAGGCGGAAAATTTCTTAGAGAATGCCGGAGATGCGGGATGAAAAAAAATATTTAAACAGAAAACCGAAATCAATTTGATTTCGGTTTTTATGTTTTTACTGCGGGACAGCGGATTTTTTCATAAACGCTTCAATCTCAGCTGCCGCACGCTCCGCTCCGCCAGCTTCTTTTACATCCTTTTGCATATTCTTGACGCGGCTGAGCAGCTCTTGAGCACTGGATACAGCCTGAACCGCTTCCTGTAGGCTGGAAACAGTCACTTCCTCTTTTGGCAAATAAACGCCAAGGCCTAATTCATCAACCCGATTTGCAGTGAGCTCTTGCTCATACATTTGCGGAATGACGACAAGCGGCACACCTGCGTTCATCGCTTCCATCGTACTGTTCATCCCGCCATGAGAGATGAACAAATCAGCTTTCTCTAACACCTCAAGCTGCGGCACACTTTGGCGAATGGTAAAGTTAGCAGGAATATCCTCCAAGCTTTCTGGATCAATCGTTTTCCCAACCGACATGATCACTTGCCATGAAGAATCCCGAAATGCCTTGATGCACATCTTGTAAAATTCCGGCCATGCGTTAAACGCCGTACCCAAAGAAATCAGCATAAGCGGGCGATCATCCTTGTCAATCAACAGGCTTTCTTTCTCCTTCCGGTCTCCGAGGGAGGGGCCGACAAAACAGAAACGGTCATCGAACGTCTCATGCTGAATCTGAAAAGACTTCGGCATAAAGACAATATTTAATGCTTCCGGCACAGCTAACTGTTCAAATGAAACAGCCGGCAACTTCTCTTGCTCCAAGTAGGCTTTAAATTCAGCCTCTGCTTCTCTTATTTTTTTCAGCATGTCTTCATTTCCTAACTGAAAGGATTCATTTTGGGCATATGACGAACAGAGCTTAATGACCGGAACATTAAGCTTTTCAGCAAACAATTTTCCAGCCAGCGCAACAAAATCATAGATGATCAGATCAGGCTGATCATCCTTATATAACTCCTCAAGCTGCGGCAGAATGCTGAGTGATTCTTTTAAAAGGCTGAGGGGCGCGTCATCCTTTTCCATCATCTCCCTGATTTGCTTAGGATCAATATTCAAGGATGTATGATAGATCAATGCCTCGCCACCGGCTTGCTGAACAGCGGGCGCAAACTCCTCAGTCGTCGCGTACGTGACACGATGCCCTTTCTCACAAAGCTTCTCTACTAAAGCAAGCGTAGGATTGACATGTCCGTACGCCGGGATATTGATCATTGAAATATGGTACTTTTTCATGAATCTCCAGTCTCCTTATCTATTACATTTTCACACGGAAGCTCTTTAATCCGTATATCACACTGTTTTCAATCGGAGTGATACTGACGCACTCCATATGAGGAAAAGCAGAAATCAAAGACGTTAACGCGATATTTGCTTCAAGACGGGCAAGCGGAGCCCCAAGGCAAAAATGGATGCCATGGCCAAACGCAATATGCGGGTTGGGATGGCGGCGGATATCAAACATGTGCGGTCTGTCAAACTTTGCTTCATCACGATTTGCCGATGCCACAAACGCCAAAACCATATCACCTTCTTTAATCAGGTGCCCCCCGATCTTCGTATCCCGCTTGGCAATGCGCCTCAAAACCGGGGCCGGCGCTCTGAAACGCAAGGCTTCCTCCACTGCCTGAGGCATCAGTTCAGGATGGCTGCGCAGTTCCTCGTAAACGCCTGGCGTTTCTAATATGCTGTACATCGCATTTGAAATCAGGTTTGTAGTGGTTTCATTTCCGGCCACCAGCAGCAGCGTGCAAAACGGAATCAGCTCTTCACCGGACAGCTTCTTGCCGGTTTCTTCCGCTTCCACTAAAATAGAAATAATATCCTGTGCCGGTTTGTTTCGCTTTTCTTCTATGATGCCGGCAAAAAACGCAGCCAGTTCTTCCTCACACTTATCTCGTTCTTCCAAAAAGGCTTTTTCAGCTTCTTCACTTTTATCCTTCGGTGTACTGACCAGAAGATCAGACCATGCTTTAAACTGATCCATATGCTTTGAAGGCACTCCCAGCAGCTCAGATATCACAATAACCGGAAGCGGGTATGAAAAATCGTGCACAAGGTCAAACTCACTACGCTCCTGAAATTTTTGAATCAGTTCATCTGTGATTTCTTGAATTCTCGGTTCCCATTGCTTCATCACACGCGGAGTGAAGGCTTTATTCACGACTGAACGGATTTTTGTATGCTTCGGCGGGTCCATGTTAATGATGGAATTTCCAATAGAGCTTGTCTGCTGCGGCATGTAACTGGAAAACAGCTCTTTATCCCCAACAACTTTTTTGACATCATCATAAAGAAAAACGCTCCACACTTGGTTTTCTTCATCAAAGGAAACAGGCGCATCCGCTCTCATCGATTCGTACCATGGAAATGGATGATACGCATCCTGTTTGTTTTTCCCATTGAGCAGCGCTCGCTGCAAGGCTTGCCGGCGGTTTAACACATTCATGTATGGTCACTCCCCTTGAAAGAATTCAGCAATTAATGTTCCACTTCACCTCCCGCTTTCGAAAAAGAGAGGGACTACCACAAATAATCAAATTGATAACAGCAGGCAGGCGATCACGATGTTCGATGCAGGCATCATATATTCCCCCTCGAATTTCGTTCATCTTACCATAATCTTTCAATTTTTTTCTATTCTGCACTGCTGTTTTGGCTCACAACGTGACCTTAGGCATAAGCACGCAAATCCAATATGGATTCAATTGCACCGCTCCGCTCAAAAAACGTCTCTGTTTTCAACCAAATGCACTAACTCCAAAAATGACTTTCCCATTATGTAAAATAAGCTGATTCTATGATTAAATAGAAGGTAAAAGGTGAAGGAGAGAACAACGTGGCAGCACAGACTGATTACAAAAAACAAGTTGTCGGCATCCTACTTTCACTTGCATTCGTACTGTTTGTGTTCTCTTTTTCTGAGAGACATGAAAAACCGCTTGTTGAGGGAAAAAAACAGGAAAACTGGCATACTGTCGTCGACAAAGCCTCTGTCAAAATTTACGGCAGCCGATTAGTTGAAGAAAACAAATTAAAGCAAAAACTCGGCCATAAACAAGCCGATTCTATTTTGACCCTTCTGAAACTCGCCAACGAAAAACACATTACATTATAAAAAAGAAAGAGCCCATAGGCTCTTTCTTTTTTAGTCAAATATCGTTTTCTTGTCCGGATGGCGCAAAAAGTCAAACAGCATGCTAAGCTGTGAGGATGTGTTTCGTTTAGGAGAAAGCGGCGGGAGGCTGTCTTCCGGAAAAAAAGCGGTATGATTCGTCTCGATCCCTGTTTCCCCCTGCCCGCCCGTCATGCTGCATGCGATGAAGATTTTATAATAGTGATAAGGCTGAGGGGGATGGGAGTGTTTATGGCTGTCTAGCACGGCCAGCAATCGAGACGGCTCTGTATCATACCCCGACTCTTCTTTGATTTCCTTGACGACGTTTTCACCTGGCGATAAACCAATCTCGCAAAAACCACCCGGCAGCGACCACAGCTCATCATGCTTCTCCCGGACAAGCAAAATCTGATTCTCTCGGAATACTGCGCCGCGCACATCCGCTTTCGGTGTCGGATAGCCGCTCTCCCCATTCCATAAATCAGTGATGACTTCAATGTCCTTCTCCGAGTAATCCGCCATCATTTCCGCGCTGAGCTTCATTAGCTCTTCGTACCTCTCCCTGTCGTACACATCCTTGGAAAAAGCAAGCCCCGCCTGTGCGATCGCCCGAATCCGCTGTGCCCGTTCCAGCCATTTGGTTTGCATAATCGATCACCTCACTACCATTTTATACCATAAGTCTTTAAAATAAAAAAAGCATGCTCCGATCTACCGGTGACATGCTCAAAAGATACCTTAATTCAATTTTACCAAATATGTAATATCCTCTGTTTCAAAATTTAAAAATGATGGATTATATGATAGAGTAAGGTTTTTTTCTCCTTTTGGAATCACAAAACTGACTGTGCCTGATACCTTTTTACCCGAGGCTAACTTCCCTGATTTTAGGCTTGTTTTCAGGTCAGCAGTAGATACAATGTTTGCTCTGATCGTTTGATCCTTGCTGTCTTTCAATTCAAAACCGCCACTCGTATAATTGAAAGGCTTGTCGCTTGTATTTTCGATCGTTACCTCAGCTATTAAAAATTCTTCCTTTTGATTTATTGTTTTTTCTTTATCTCCTATTTTCGCCTTATATTCACCTTGTTCTGCCGTCGTATATACTTTATTGACCGAGAAATTTGTGCTGGAAGCTTTAAAAGTTTCGCCTACTTTATGCACCTTTTCATCCGTTTTGGTTTCGTTTTTCCCCTCTGTTTTCTTTTCCGTTGCTGTTGCTTCTTTCTTTGCTGTCTTTTGCTCAGCTGACGCATCACTTGACTTGCTGCACGCAGAAAGCGCAAAGCCAATCGCTAGCACAAACAAAATGAATAATGCTTTTTTCATTGCTGTTCCTCCATCTAAAGTAATCGTTTTCTATTATAATCACGCTTTTCCTTTTCTTAACAGAGAACAAAGTAACAAATTACTCTATCATTTCCATTCTATTATAGGTCAGCCAATGATATAGATATCTATCCTCTACTGAAAAAATACTGGACGGGCCTATGCTGTCATATCATTTTTCCAAAATCAAAGCTACTTTGTCTTGTTTCTAAATTAGATCTTTCATCCCAGTTCCTAAGACTCACCTCACAAAAAAACCCGAGCTGGCTGAAGCCGCTCGGGTGGGAGGTCAATCTCGCTTATTCATTCCTCTTTTCTCTCGAGGTTCCTGATGATGTTTTTGGTGTTCCGGAGGCTGCGTCGTGCGTTCCAGCTCCTTTGTATCTTGTCCCATTCCTTTTAAAAAGGAAAAGAGCAGTGTAATTGATTTGTTGATTTCCGGGTCTTTTAGCGAGCGGATAATATCAAAATAACCTGTCTTTTCTTCGCTGTTTTTCTGCTCTACAGCGCTTGCCACACCCGCATTCACTTTCAAAATGAGAGGCTCCAGCTGCTTCACGTCCAGCATGCCGAGTGTCCCAAACAGAAGAAGCAGATTTTTCAGCGTATTGGCTGTTTCCTCTGTATCTGCCTTTTTCACCAGGATATCAAGAACTTTATCCCCTTGGCCAAAAAGGCCGCGGAGCAACGGCAGGACACCGCGCTCGTTCATATGGCCCAGCATATGCAATGTTTCGAGAATCGCTTCTTTGTGGTCAATTAGAGCATCTTCAATTTCCCGCAAATCACGCTTTCGCTGATCCTCCTCGGTTACCTCGATTTTTTGGATTCGTTTAATCGCTTTAGCCATTATGGCCCATCCCCCTTTTCACAGCGTCACCAGGGAAAATATAATCCTTCCGCGCCCATTTCTTTTGAACCTGCACACCGATTTGCGGCTGCGGATTGCCGTTGCGGTGGTTGATCTTAGGCATCGGGCTGATTCCGTCGTGCTTCAAAATTTCCATCTTGGCCGATGTTTCTTTGTAAGCAGGCGTATCGGTATCCTTATCGGCATGGCTGCCTGTTAACAGGTTGATCGCCGCTTCCCCTGAATCGTTCATTGGCAGATATACTTCCTTCCCTTTGACTCGATCAGTAATCAGGCACTTCACTTTGACATTTCCGAAAGGCGATGTGAGTCTGACGAGGGTTCCGTCCTGAATCCCTCGTTCTGCCGCAAGCTCAGGAGAAATTTCTAAGAACACTTCCGGTGTTTTCTCCGAAATCCCTTTTGATTTGTAAGTCAGATTCCCTTCGTGGAAATGCTCCAAGAGCCGCCCATTGTTGACATGGATATCATATTCCTCACCGAATTCCTCAGGCTCTGTCCACTGGACAGGGTAGAGAATGGCCTTGCCGTCAGGGAAAGGGAAGCGCTCTGTAAAGAGTAAAGGCGAATCCTTTCCATCAGCGTTTACAGGCCATTGCAGGGAATTATAGCCTTCAAGACGTTCATAGGTGACACCGGCATAAATCGGCGACAGCTTGGCTGCTTCCTCCATAATGTCTGCAGGATGCTCATAGTGCCAGCCGGCGCCAAGCTTATTGGCAACCTCCATAATAATCTGCCAATCCGGCTTTGATTCGCCCAGCGGTTCAAATACCTGATACAAACGCTGAATCCGGCGTTCTGTGTTTGTAAAGGTTCCTTCTTTTTCAAGGCTTGGGCTCGCAGGAAGAACCACATCAGCAAACTCCGCTGTACGTGAAAGGAAAATGTCCTGCACCACAAAGAAATCAAGCTTTTCATATGCGGCGTGTACATGATTGATGTTGGAATCCACCAGGCCCATTTCTTCACCTTTTACATACATCGCTTTCAGCTGTCCGGAATGGATTTTTTCAATCATTTCGTGGTTGGTCATACCCGGCTCCTTCGGCAGCGGCACGCCCCACGCCCGCTCGTATTTTTGGCGGACTTGTTCGTCCGTCACTTTTTCATAGCCCGGCATTCTGTCAGGCATGCTTCCGAAGTCACTTGCTCCCTGCACATTGTTATGGCCGCGCAATGGGTAAGAACCTGCTCCCGGTTTTCCGTAGTTTCCTGTCACAAGCAGCAGATTAGATATCGCCGTGCTCGTGTCGCTTCCTCCAATGTGCTGTGTCACGCCCATCGCCCACAATGCGCACACACTGTCAGCTTGCCCGATCATCTCTGCCATTTGGATAAGGGTTTCTCGATCAATCCCGGTTTTCTCCTCGGCATATTCAAGTGTGTACGGCGCGAGGCTTTTTACATATTCATCCCGTCCGTTCACTCTTTCTCTCAAAAATCGTTCATCGGCCTTGCCGTTTTCTATTAAATATTTGGCGATCGCATTCAGCCAGACGATATCCGATCCGGCACGCGGCTGGACAAATAAATCGGAGCGTTCTGCCATTTCGTGTTTTCTGATATCCACGACGATCACTTTCTGCCCTCTTAGCTTATGAGCCCGTTTAATGCGAGTGGATAAGACTGGATGCGACTCAGACGTGTTCGAACCGATAATCAAAACAAGGTCCGCTTGCGCGATATCTGTAATTGATCCTGAATCACCGCCATAGCCGACTGTCCGGAACAGGCCGGCAGTCGCAGGAGATTGGCAATAGCGAGAGCAGTTGTCCACATTATTTGTGCCAATGACCCCTCTGGCCAGCTTTTGCATAAGATAGGATTCTTCATTTGTACATTTAGAAGATGTAATAAAAGCGAGAGAATCCGGGCCAAACGCCTCTTTTAATTCCGTGAACTTGCTGGCGATCAGCGATAACGCCTCCTCCCACTCTGCTTCACGGAAATGGTCACCTTCACGGATCAGCGGCTTTGTCAGGCGTTCTTCGCTGTTAACGAAATCCCAGCCGAACTTGCCTTTCACACAAGTAGAAATGCCGTTGGCTGGCGCTTCCTCCTGCGGCTCTACTTTCAGAATGTCTCTGCCCTTTGTCCAGACATCAAAGCTGCAGCCGACGCCGCAATACGTGCAGACGGTTTTCGTTTTTTTGATTCGTTCATCACGCATGGCGGATTCCATATCAGAAATGGCGAGAATCGAGCCGTAGCCTGTCTCTACGCCTTTCGTGATCTCGATCATCGGTCGCAGCGTTTCGTTATTGATGCCTGTTAAATATCCGGCTTCCCCTTCCATTCCTTTTTCCATCATCGCGTTGCACGGACAGACCGTTGAACAATGGCCGCATGACACACATGACGACTCATTGATCGGCACGTCGTTATCCCAAATGACGCGCGGGCGTTCCCGCTCCCAGTCAATGGTCAGCGTTTCAGTTACCTGAACGTCCTGGCATGCTTCAACACAGCGCCCGCACAAAATACATTGATCTGGATCATACCGATAAAACGGATGGGATTCATCCTTATGGTATGGCTTGTGATCAAACGGAATGCTTTGGTGATTGATTTTCATTTCCTTCACCGTATTATGTATTTCGCATCCCCCATTGTTGTAATCGCAAACTGTACAATAAAGCTCATGATTATATAAAATCTTGTCCATCCCGATGACTTGCGCTTTTTTCACGTCAGGCGAGAGCGTATCAATGATATCCCCATCCTTTAATTCAGCGGAGCACGACCTCTTCAGCTCACCATTGATGCTGACGATGCACGTATCACATGTTTCAATCGGCCCTAAGCTTGGATGATAGCAAACTTGCGGCACTTCAATCGAGCTGTTATTCAAAAGCTGCAGCACCGTCTGTTCCTCGGACGCTTCCATTTCAACGCCGTTTATTGTGATTGTTTTCTTGCCAGCCATCTCCATTCCCCTTTCTTGCTTTATATACCGAATTACCTATTTCAGTTCCCTTACAACAACTCAATAAAACATACAAAGCGCACTCACATGTTTTATTGCACAAACACAGGGAAACGGAATGGTAGATCAATAAGGAGGGATCAACATGAAAAAGACAATGTCTGCTATTACCGCGGCGGCAGCAATAACAAGCTGTTTTACAGGCTTTGGGGCTGCGTCCTTTTCAGCACCGGCAAAGGCCGCAGCTCAAACAAACACGCTCTCCGAAAACACGAATCAATCAGCCGCCGAGCTTGTCAAAAACCTCTATAACACCGCCTATAAAGGGGAAATGCCTCAGCAGGCGCAAGGCCTTACCATTAACAAAAGCACAAAAGGCGATGTCCATGCTGCGTTTGGGGAACCGGAAAGACCAGTCGGGGGAGACAATCGATTTGATTTATATCACTGGAATATGGGACAGCCGGGCTACGGATTTGCCTATCATAAAGAC
This sequence comes from Bacillus sp. FSL L8-0358, assembly GCF_038593095.1. Taxonomy (NCBI): domain Bacteria; kingdom Bacillati; phylum Bacillota; class Bacilli; order Caryophanales; family Bacillaceae; genus Bacillus; species Bacillus sp. FSL L8-0358. The sequence goes on along the minus strand of NZ_CP151962.1, from coordinate 1,277,497 downwards.
ATGACAATTTCAGAAATCCGCTACTTTGGAACCGGGGTGGAACGGCAGCAGAATTTAGGCGGAGTTACGCCGGAAGTGCTGCAGAAGCAATTAGGACCAGCAAATCGGGTGTTAACCGTCCCGTTTACCGATGAAATCGATTATGTATATGATACAGGCCGCTATGAACTCCATTTTGTAATAGGCACGGATCAGACAGCCGACCATGTAAACCTAAAAGCAAAATAAACACCCTACGCGGCTATTCAGCCGCTTTTTTTAGTGGACAAATAAAAGCTATATTCCTTACAATACAGGGAGATGAAACAGAGACGGGGTATCAATTCGCAATGAAGCGAAATCGTTGGATATATGTAGTTTTCACCATACTGATCATTGGGCTGGGGCTTGGATCCAGAGCATTCTCCAGTGTTCTTCCTGATACCCTCAATACTTATCTGGGAGACTCGTTGTGGGCCGCCATGATCTTTACGGGATGCGGATTTCTATTTCGGAAGCTGAAGACAATGATAACGGGCATTATCAGTCTTTCTTTCTGTTTTGTCATTGAATTCAGCCAGCTCTATCATGCCGAATGGATTGACCAGATTAGGGATACTTCTCTTGGCGGACTTGTACTGGGGTACGGTTTTTTATGGAGCGATATCGAAGCATATACAATCGGAATTGCCGCCTGTGCCGCCATAGAACTGCTGGTTTTGGGAATCAAAAAGCGCCGCTGTATGTGACGCTTTTTTCATGTAGAAAACAGCCTGCATTGAGAAAGAATGGTCTTCGCATCCAAACGTGTGGCCTCGCTTATCGTGATATGATGTTGATTCATAAATGACTGAACGGCATGATATCCAACCGCATAACCTGCAAAAGCCGATAAACCTGCAGGCTTAAAGCCTTGGTCGTTAGCAATTGGATCACCAAACATATAACGGCTGACTTCCGAAAATCCTTTCACATCCAGCACCTCATTAATCACATCAATGGAATATTGCAAATCCTCATGATCAAAACGAGTTACCCAAGGGCCCAATCGTTCCGTACCAAACAGCTCTCTGGCGAATGAATCCGCCAATCCTTCAATCACAAGATAATCCCCGACACTTACAGAGCCATGATGAAAATCTATATACGAAAACCGCACATTATGATGAAACTCATGAGCAATAATTGAAGGAATCCTTGGCAGGTTATAACGGTTCGGATCAATCCATACATGAACAAAGTCCGGTATCCCGCCAAACCCGCAGTAGCCTTTTTGCAGCTGAAGTTTATTTGGATCAGCGATATAAAGGCCGAATTTGATCTCCTCTGCATTCACCCGCAGCTGTTCGCGCTCAGCAAAAAATATGCATTGCAAAAGTGCAGATTCAGCTGTCTCTGAAACATATGATTCTTTCAGTATTTGCAGTGCTTTCTGGCCGCTTTCAGCATCACGGACATCCAAATAGCCCAGCATTTTCGCAGCCATGATCACATCATAGCCGTTTGGCTCCTTCGCTTTCAGCGGAACTTGGATGGCGGTCCACATCCTTTCAAACGGCCTCATCATCGTATACCGAAATTCATCTTCTCTTTTCTGTTCTTCCATTGAAAACAGCTTTTCGTATTGCTCAAAGGTCTTTTCCATTACAAGATTCATCCTGATTCCCTCCTTGTCAAAAACATACGATATGCCGCAGCGTAAGGGTCAACAGCGAAAATTAAGCCATTTTTCACTGTAAAATGATACAAAGCCGCCGATAGGTAAGGCATAGGAGGTGGAACGATGGATATTCCTGCTTTATCAGTTGCGATGCATCAAGCATCCCTTGCCCAGAATGTTAATATCGCTTTAACGAAAAAAATGCTGGACACCGCCCAGCAAAATGCCGATCAAACCTTAAAGATGATTCAGCATCCGACTCTCGGACAAACTATTGATGTAAAAGCTTAACCTCACACCAAAGGCGGCCAATAACTCCATCCTCCCGGCCGCCTTTATTGTTCACAAAAAAGCATGCATGTTTTGATTGTTCCTCCGTATGATTTATTGTTTGCCATATTAAGGAGGTCATAAAGGATATGAAAAGACTGTTTACGAAGGCTTTATTGATGTTATTCGCAGTAGTATTTGTTTTTGCCGTCAAAGGAGTACCCGCCAATGCGGAAACCCATGCCTACGATGGAAAAAGCCCTTATTACAATGATTGTGCGTCCAGCGGCTCTACAAAAAAATCCTCAAACTTAGTGAATGCCAGCAATCAAGTCATCGGAGTAGTCGAGCTTAAATTCAGCAGTACATGTAAAACGGCTTGGGCAAAAATCACGATGAATAATACATTGACGTCTGGCTTTGAAGCAAATGCGGAGATTACCCGGAACACGGACGGAAAGAGATATAATTGTGATTCTGCAGGCGGCAATGGAAAAGCGGTGGCCGGCCAAAAGTCTTGCTATACACCGATGGTATATGATTTAGATCCAAGGACTTCTTACGCTTTCGGCAAGTATTCAGGACCAAACTTAAATGTTTGGGCCACCACAGGCTCTTATTAAATAGAAAAAAGGCTGTCCGTACGGACAGCCTTTTTTAATTTATTTCGATTCTCTTTGTTTTTTAACCTCTTCAAGCTGAGAAACTGTCACCAATTGATAGCCTTGATCGGTGAGCTTTTTCATAATTTCATCGGCCGCATCAGCAGAGGTGTGGTAAATATCGTGAATCAAAATGGTTCTTCCATCTCTCGCCTGATTCATGACACGGTCAACAATTGTTTTTTTGTTACGGTCTTTCCAATCTTCCGGGTCAACATCCCATAACGCAACATCCATTTTCATTTGACTCCGCAGTTCATCATTAATGCCGCCGTATGGGGGTCTTACAAGCGTCGGACGGTATCCGCTTATTTTTTCAATGATGTCTTGCGTATCATTGATCTGCTTTAACGCTTCTTTCACTGAAAGCCTTGTGAGAAGCGGATGGCTCCATGAATGGTTCCCCACCTCATTTCCTTCTTTCAGCATTCTTATTAGCGTTTCCGGATAATATTGAACCCTGCTCCCCAAAACAAAAAACGTGGCATGACCCTTATATTTCTTCAAGGAGTCTAGAATCTGATTTGTTGTCGCAGGATTCGGGCCGTCGTCGAAAGTAAGCGCAATGACTTTTTGATTTGGATCAACCGTTTCCTCTTTGGGTAAAGAAATCACTTCATGCTTCGGCTTTTGTTCTTTGATTTTATTTTTATTTTTTGCTTTATCAATATATTGTTCTTTCAGAATGTCTTTTAAAAGACTTTTTTTAATGGCAATCGATTGCTCTCCAAGATAGCCTGCTGCAACCTGATATGTGTCAAAGTAAAGTTCGATATAATCCTCCTTGATGGCAAAGCGGCTGAAATTTTCTTTTTTCGGAGCCGTCCCTTCCTTTAACAGTGCATCGTCCGCTGCAATGTCCTTATTCTTTTTCAGCTCATGATAAGCGATTAACGAAAGCTTATGTAAGTAGTCAGCGTCCTCTTTGAAAATATCATCAATGGAAAGAAACGCTTGTTTACTAAAATCATAGTTAAACGTTTTTTTCACGGTTTGCCCGTGTGCCCCGCCGATGTATTTATATTCATTAAATACAATCGCCACTGTCTGTTTGGCATAATGGACAATTTTATAATCAACATTTAATTCGTTGCGTTTTGTCGTATGCTCTTGGTCAACGTCTTTTGTTTCCTTTTGAAATTGACGAACCTCTTTTTCTGCGAATCTTTTTAATGCCGAATCCATTTTTTCATTTTTGAAAACGGGATAGTTAACCGCGTAATTAAAAGTTTTCCCGTCATTCACAAGCGTTGCGATCTCAACATTCCCATATTGAGAATCAGTTCTTACTTTATTCATGACCGTTTCTTTTTTCAATGAATGATTATGGAAAAAGCCGATAAGGCCCACCACACATACAACTGCTATTAATACATGAAACCATTTGATTCTTTTTGCTAACAACAAAAACTCCTTCTTTCGTAGCCATTTCGATTTACTCTTCATCAGTTGGAACTGTATCTATTTAGAAATGTTCTTGTAACATTGTAGTAACATTTATTTCACATTTGTAATACTATGAGATTTAGAAGTTCATGTCAATCCTTTTTAAGGAATTTCATCATAAAAAAAACCGAGTTTCATGAATGTACATACACCCAACTTAAGCATCAGGAATATGGTAAAAGGAATAAAAAAAGCTAGGGAGGTTTTCCTCTTGGATTACCCTTTGAATGAACAGCCATTTGAACAAATTACCCCTTATGATGAAAGACAGCCTTATTATTATCCGCGTCCGAGACGGCCATTTTATCCGCCTTATTATTATCCGTTCTACCCGTTTTATCCGCGCCCGCCTTATTACTACCCGCGCCCGCGACCGCCTTACTACCCTTGGTACGGTTACGGCGGCGGTTATGGCGGAGGATATGGCGGAGGTTACGGTTACTAGTCGCCGCATATCAAAATGGGGGCAGTCCAGCTCCCCATTTTTTTATTTTAAAAATGACAATATCATGACAAATATAGGAAATAATTGTGATTCCGTCCCCCTCTTGTTACGATAACAAAAGCATGCAGTTTTAGGGGGAGGCGTCTATTTTTGGAGAATACAAGAGATTCTGCAGCCATATCTGAAACAAAATACATAAAAGCTTCGAACCGGGTAACCATTTACGATTTTATCAAACTTGCAAAACCCGGCATTATCATATCAAACTCGATAGCAGCCTTCGGCGGATTTTGGATCGCGTTTGCAAGCGCAGAAAAAACGTTAACCGGAATGGCTTTTTTGATGACAATGGTGACAGCAATGTTGGGAACCGCGTTTGTGATGGCTTCCGGCACTGTCTATAACAACTATTTTGATCGGCATATGGACGCAAAAATGGCACGCACTCGCAGCAGGGCCTCGGTCACAGGGAAAATGCCGCCAGCCATGATCTTAACATATGGCTCTGTTTTAGGAATCGCAGGTCTTGCCATGCTTTATTCCCTCAATCCATTAACGGCCTTTCTCGGACTGGCCGCCTTTATTTTTTATGCGATCATCTATACGGTATGGGTGAAACGAACGTCTGTGTGGAGCACATTTGTCGGGAGCTTTCCAGGTGCTGCGCCGCCATTGATGGGGTATTGTGCCGTAACCGGTGACCTCAGTATGACAGCAGTGCTGTTGTACACGATTATGTTTCTGTGGCAGCCGCCGCATTTTTGGGCGATTGGGATAAGACGCAAAGAGGAATATCGTGCCGCTGGCGTTCCGCTCTTGCCAGTAGTCAAAGGCAACCATGTAACAAAAATAAAAATGATGCAATATATTGCCGTCCTGGTGCCGGTCACGCTATTATTTCCTTTCTCTCTCGGCACCGGCCATATAAGCCCATTTTATTTCTTAGCCGCCTTGGTTCTCGGAGGCATATGGATCAAAAAAAGCATCAAAGGATTCAAAACAGACGATGACGTGAAGTGGGCAAAGGATATGTTTGTCTACTCGCTTATTTATTTTTGCTTGCTGTTCTTCATCATGATGATCGATTCATTTATGATGTTTCTGATCAGATGATGCAAAAAGAGCCACACATTAATGTGACTCTTTTTTATTTGAAAAAACAGCATCTAATAGAAATGTCACGGCAAAAAACACAGCCATGCAAATCAAAAATCGTATAATCTCACTCAAAATCCAGCTATCAGCTATGCGCATACCATCAGTTTCTCGAAGGGTTGCGCATATTGAAAAAATCATGAGTATGTTTTTTAGGGTTTCTTTATTCATAAAATACCATCGCTTTCTCGATAGGATGACTTAAAGGCAATGAGATAAGTCATAAAGATATAAAATGTGTCGCATCGTTGCATGTTTTGATTGAAAGAAATCATTGTTTTTTTGCCAGCCAATTGTAAAGCTCAGGCAAACAGATGAAAACCGTTTCTGTGAAAAAGCAGATCTAATCGAATGCTTCTATACTCTCTCCACAAATAAAAAATGCTAAGAAATACATTTGTTTCTCTAATCTATAAACCCGCATTCTTTTTCCATCATCAGGTATTATAAGCCAAAAACAAACAAAAAAATAGACTTGCGTTTGAGTTGCATGAAAGTGAAATTGCAAGAATAACCCATACGGTGATAATATATTGTTTGATTTTCCCATATTCATAGATCTGGAGGTCATACAAAAGTGAAGGGAATATTTTTAGTTGTTCAGCTTGGATTTTCTATTATGGTATTTCTGTTTTTAGCTGCTGTTAATTGGTATCAAGGAAGCGAGCTTGTTTCAGATCGATTTGATTGGAACTATACTGCTAAACTCTCAAAACTGCTAAATGGAATTGATGCCGTCAGCAGCCCCAAACAAATTTCACAGCTTGATTTTTTCATCTACTCCGCTAAACATTACCCTGTTATGAGTGCGTTAATGATCATCTCCTTCTTATATGTTCTGGCCGCTCTTTTTTTACTTATATACTCAGTCAAATGCAATAAGCAAGAGATTCATTTGGACTGCTGACCCGGTGACATTCGTTTTATAGCCCCTTAACTCTTTCCAGATGCATACAGGCAGCTGGCATAAATGTATTTGTTTTAGTGAGGGAAATATACTTTCGGCTCTTAACCTAGGTTTTCGGAACTTCTTGCTCCATTTTACGTATACCTTATTAGGAGGGATTAAACGATGAAAGAATATGAATTCGTAAGAGTTGAGCTGAGTACGATGAGAAGAAGACCTAAAGAAGACTACCAGCAAATCATCCATGATTATGCAAAAAGAGGCTGGAGATTTGTTCAGATTTTCGCTCCCAGTATAGATGGGTATGGGGCAGCTGCTTATTTTGAAATCATATTTGAAAGAGATGCAGAAAAAGCTTAATCGATATGACTAAGCTTTTTCGTTTCCCCTATATCTGCATCTATACAATTTCTGCAAATGCGGCATCACATGATTTGGCTAAATCTTGTGGCGCCAACTTTAGCTGCATACCGATTTTCCCTGCACTGACAATGATAAAATCAAGCGTTTCTGCAGATGCATCAATATAGGTCGGGAACAATTTTTTCATGCCAATTGGCGAGCAGCCGCCGCGAAGATAGCCAGTTACCGCTAATAGCTCCTTCATTGCAATCATTTCTATTTTCTTTTCCCCTGTCACCTTTGCTGCCTTTTTTACATCTAACTCTTCTGCAACGGGTACAACAAAGACATAATAATGATTTGTTCCTGCTGCTGCCACCAACGTTTTATATACAAATTTCAAAGGATAACCGATTTTTTCCGCAACAGAGATGCCATCTACAGGCTGGCCGTCTGTTTTATACCCTAATAACTCATAAGAGATGTTCTGCTGTTCTATCAGACGAACCGCATTTGTTTTTGCTATTTTTTTCGCCATCGTTTTCACCCACTATCAAAATGATGTATGTCTAACTTCTTGCAGTAATATGTAAATTCTATCATCCTAACCTGCATTTTCAAGGTTACTAGCATTGAATCAACGAAAGGACAAATTGATTACCTTGGACGCCTATAGCCCATTATTAGTCTACATGGAACAAAACAGGAATGAACAAATAACTCCCACATACAATTTGTATGAATGGAAAATAAAGGAGTGGTTGCTTTGTATCATTACTTTTATGGCCCTGCGTTAATTCCTTACTTTTCACATACTCATAACCCTCAAAGAAGTCCAGACTTTTCAGAAAGACAGCGAAGAAGAGAAATCACATTGACTGTAGATGGCTTTGTCCCCCCATCTTCCACCGAAGATCTTGGAGACGGCTTTTATTCTTACGCATGGACGAACCAACAGGTCATCAATCCAGGTGAATACTTAGTTTGTCATCTTGAAGGAAGAGATATCAACGTGATAAATGGCGGGTTCACTCCGCGCGATACTGCTCCATTGTATGCGGTAGCAAGCTTTCCAAGACGAAGAAACCAATGGGTCATTATCATTCATAATCCTGTGCAAACCCAAAGAGCCATATCGCTTTATTTGATTGCGAAAAGGTAGCACAACATGTTATCAGAAACCCTGCATTCAGGAACAGAAAAAAAACGGGTAGGGACACATTAACATCGGCATTTTCCTACCCGTTTTTGGTCTGGGCAAACTCTTACCTGTCATCTTTCAATTCCCCTCAATTTCTTCATCTTTCTCTACTGCCAAGGTATCAGAGGAAATTGTTATATGTTATCATTATTCCCAGTAAAAAAGAAAAGAGGATTAGATATATGGTTCTCCTTGAAACGAATCGATTACGATTAAAAACGATTGATATTCCCCTTCTTGACGCCGCGTCTAAACAAGATCATCAGGCTATCAAAAACTTAGGTTATGAAACAAATGGTGAATGGCCAAATTCTGATTTTTTTGAAGCGATACCTTATTTCCGCGAGATTTTAGTCAAAAACAATGGAACAAAAGGATTTGATTCATGGATTATTGTAAAGAAGGACAGTCATGAAATTGTTGGGGGAACTGGATTTTTAGGTGAACCAGACGAAAATGGCATGATTGAAATCGGTTTTGCAACAAATAAAAGTCATCGCCGCAAAGGTTATTGTGTGGAAGCCGCCCAAAAACTAATAAACTGGGCATTAAGCCAAGAAACAGTAAACCGGATCACCGCAAGATGCGAACATGATAATCTAGGCTCACAAAAAACCTTGGAGAAGTTAGGGTTTATATTGGATCATAAATCAGCGGATTATAAACATTGGATATATGTTACAAAGTAGAGTTCTTAATTACAAAAGCAGGCACTGCGCCTGCTTTTGTTTGGATTATTTACCTCTGTGCTTCTTTTTCGCTTTTTGCTTTTTGAGCATATACCTTTGCTCTTTTACATGTTCTCGTTGTTCTTTCATTATTTGTTTTTTCTTTTGCTTTCTTGCTTCAAGCTCTAGCTTTATCGCCTCTTGAGCTTTAGAAGCTACTCCGGCGTTTTTCAACTCTTTTGAAACCTGGCGCTGCAATCTTTTTGGATTGATCTTTTTTTGACGTCTGCCTTGTAAACTCACTCCTTCCTGCTCAGCTTGGGCCATCATATTCAAAAGTTGGTTATGAACAAACTCTAATACTTCAGAATCCCTCGGCTCTTTGCCAAAAAGATGACGAAAGGCTCTTAGCTTTCCATTGTTCACAACTTCAACAACGCCTACCCAAAACTGACCATCGTAGTAAATCGTTAATTTCATAACGATTCCCTCCTCATAAAAGATATTAAAGAATGATGGACATCCCGAGGAGGGGAAGGTTACTGACATTCTCAATCATGCATCCGGACTACCAACCGAATCGTGTTTTTTCATTCTTTACCATATACAGAAAAGAGTGTAACATTTCTTCTCCAACTATTAAACTCTTATTTTATTTAGATCATTGCTGGAGAATAGGAGTGTTCACTCGCAAATTTATTTCTCAAGCCCTGCTATGTTACAGATGGGAGACGATACATTCTGCATATCCTTCGAGTTTAAATTCTCCAAGACCGTGAGGCAGCAACATATGATCTCCTTTTTTGAAAGGATAGACATACTCACCAGAGATCATACGGCCCTCCCCTTCAATCACACTGATAAGAAGGAATGGTTTTTGCTGCTTTAAGCTTGCTGATCCTGATAAGTTCCATTTCCCCACCGAAAAGTAAGCGCATTCAACTAATGTCGTTGTAAGCAAATCCTCAATTTGTTCATGGTGAACCGTTTGCCGCTCTGGAATAGATGGGACCTCTATCACTTCGATGCTCTTTTTCAGATGAAGCTCGCGCAGCTTGCCTTCTGCATCTTTTCGGTCATAATCATATAATCTGTAGGTTGTGTCTGAGTTCTGCTGCGTCTCTAAAGCAAGAATACCTTTTCCAATCGCATGAACAGTACCGCTTGGCACATAGAAAAAATCCCCCGGCTTTACCTTTACACGGCGCAAGAGCTCATCCCATTCTCCACGCTCTATCATGGTAGTTAGTTCTTCCTTTGTTGTTGCATTGTGGCCATAAATAATCTCGGCATCTTTTTGGCAGTCAATAATGTACCAGCATTCTGTTTTTCCAAGCTCACCGTTTTCATGTATGTTGGCATATTCATCATTCGGATGCACCTGAACAGATAAGTCCTGGTCAGCATCTAATATTTTTGTAAGCAGAGGGAAACGGTCCCCTTCAAGCTGTCCGAATAAATGTCTGTGATGTTCCCATAATTCGCTGAGCGTGAACCCCTTATACATTCCGTTTTGAACAACGCTTTGACCATTTTGATGCGCGGCAAAAGCCCAGCACTCTCCTGTTCGTTGTGACGGAATGGTATAGCCAAAATCAGCTAAAGCGGTCCCGCCCCAAATTCTTTCTTTGAAAACAGGCTTGAAAAATAACGGTTCAGTCGTCATGAAAATCCCCCGCTTTATTCGATTTCTTCCAGCAGCTTGTAGGCTTCTTCTGTTGTTTGCACGGAAAGCAGCCGCTTCCTATAATTGTCATCCATTAGCTTTCGAGATAGCATCTGCAGTATTTTGAGATGCTGGTTTCCCCCGCTCTCTTTCGGTACAGCAATCATAAAGATTAATTTAGCTTCTGATTCATCCAGGCTATTCCAATCAACGCCTGATCGTTTGATCCCAAAGGCAACACTCGGCTCCCTGACCGCCTCAGACTTTCCGTGCGGAATTGCGATATTCATGCCGATCGCCGTTGTTCCCTGTTGTTCACGATTCAAAATGGCTTGTTTAAACCCGCTCTCTGAAAGCAGCGCACCTCTTCGGGACAATTTCTGAATCAATTCATCTATGATGTCATCCCTCGTTTCCCCCGATAAATTTGGTTCAATTAATTCCGGGCTGATAATATCTGTCAGTTTTTTGATTTCCGACATCTCAGCTTTTTGGCTTTGATTTGGCTGCTTTATTTCATTTGCTGCCGCAGCTTCACTTGGCGCGGAGGGCGGTGCAGTTTCACTGAGCACAGGAGACGCCGTAATATCCTTTTTTAGTACATTGACGAACAGAGCAGTGACAAGAGATCCTGCAATCACAGCAATAAAAAACATCAAGACATGATCAACTGCGCCAAGCACTGCAACGATAGGTCCGCCGTGCGCCACTCTGTCTCCCACATTGCCAATCATGGCTATCACAGAACCTGTCATAGAACCTGCCATAATACTTGGAATGACTCGAAGAGGATCCTGCGCCGCAAATGGAATCGCTCCTTCAGTAATGCCGAAGAGTCCCATCGTAAATGCTGCTTTCCCCATTTCTCTTTGAGATGCCTCGAATTTTCTTTTTCCTAAAAACGTCGCAATGCCAAGACCAATCGGCGGGATGCAAATGGCGACAGCAATTGGTCCCATAATTTCATAATTTCCTTCTCCAATCATTGCCGATCCAAACAGAAACGCCACCTTATTTACGGGACCGCCCATATCAAATGAGATCATTGCCCCTAAAATCAATGCCAGAAGGATCGAGCTCGACCCTTTCATCCCCGCCAGCCAAACTGTTAAAGAGGCGAAAATTTGAGCTACAGGCGCGCCGATCAAAAACACAAACGCTAAACCTACAATCAGTGATGCAAACACCGGAATAATAATAATCGGCATAATCGGCTGGATGGCTTTTGGAACTTTTAATTTTTTGATCCCGAGTGCAGCGTATCCGGCCAAAAACCCGGCAATAATCCCCCCGAGAAATCCGGCGCCGCTTGCGCTGTCATAAAAACTTCCAGTCGCCGCAATATATCCGCCGATCATCCCTGGCACAAGCCCCGGTTTATCAGCGATGCTATAGGCGATATAGCCGGCTAAAATCGGAATCATAAATGAAAATGAAGCACTGCCGATCTGTTCAATCGTTTTCCAGAAGGAATCATCCGGAATAACTAAGCCTTTAGGTGTTTTCTCCCCTCCAAGCGTTAATGCAACCGCTATCAATAATCCGCCGACAACAATGAAAGGAACCATAAATGAAACGCCGTTCATTAAATGACGGTAAATTGGATTTTGTTTCTTCTCCTGATGATTGACGGATTCCGATTTTAAAGCGGAACGATAAACCGGTATATCCCCGTTAAGAGCTTTTTGAATCAATTCTTCCGGTTTGCGGATGCCGTCCTGTACCCCCACAGACAGCAGTTTTTTGCCTATAAACCGGTCTTTGTTTACCGAGCGGTCTGCAGCAATAATGATTGCATCCGCTTCGCGAATTTCCTCTTCGGTTAGCTTATTTTCGACACCAATTCCCCCCTGGGTCTCAACTTTGATGCTAACGCCCAGTCTGTCAGCAGCTTTTTGCAGATTTTCCGCTGCCATATACGTATGGGCGATTCCATTCGGACAAGATGTAATCGCTAACAGTTTCATAGGAAACCTCCTTTAAAGTGTGAATAATAAGATCTTGTCTCAACTGTATACCGAAATCAACTCATTAAAATCGCTTTTTTTACCATAGGCTTCCGGTAATAAAGGCATTTTTCCCTATAACAAAAAAAGCAAGGAATAATCCCTGCTTTTAATAATCCAAATGAGATAAAAATGTCATGACATTGGCTTCTTTCGTCAGCTTCTGGACGAAGGCCGGCTGCTCGCTAAGATATGAAAGCTCGCTAAACAGCTGCTTTGTCATGGTTTGATCCTCGTGTTTGACAGCCAGCATAAAAACGAGCGAAACTTTTTCATTTCCCCATTCAAGCGGCTCCTTTAATGTGGCAATCGCGATTGCTGATTGTTTAATAAATTTAGCGTTTGCATGAGGAATGGCAATGCCTGACCCAATATTTGTCGCCGACATTTTTTCCCTCATCACCGCATGAACCGCATAGTCCTTATCAACATAGCCTTTCTCACACAAAGCTGTCGCCAGCTGTTCGATTAACTTGTAGCGATGCTCCGCCTCCTGCTGCAAAAAAACCAAAAAAGGAGTCGTATTGTTCAGCATCTGAAACGTTTTTTGTTTTTGGCGGTGCGATTCGCCCAGATGACGTATAAACGCACTTAATTTCTTCTCTTCGCCAGGCTCTAAAAGCGGAGACACAACAATATGGGGAACCGTTATATTCTCCAGCGCAATGGTGGATATGACAAGATCAATATCCTCATGCTTTTTGATATAATCCTTTAAATCGGCCTTTGCAATACAGGCCATTACAGCGATTTGATGACATTTCCGTTCAATTTTTGTCCGCAGCAATTGTGACATCCCAATCCCCATGTGGCAGACGATAATCGCCTTTTTATGTGTCTCGCTGTTGCACTGCATCCGTTCGATCGCTGCCTGAAAATGCAATGTCAAATATGCTGCCTCTTCCTCAGGAATATGAAGATCAAATGTTTGATTGATATCTTCCAAAACATCAATGATGAGGTGGAACAAATAAGGGTACATCTTTTTGATGTCATTGAGCATAGGATTTGCTACAGAAAGATCGTAGCTCAGCCGTTGTAGCACAGTATTGAGATGAATGTTCAAACCATTGATCAAATCCTGATCCTTATGAAAATCCATCATTTTCAGCTCTGAAACACGATTGATTAAATGCCCTACAACCTTAGGAAGCACAGCATTTTCAAGGTTCTCTTCTGTCTGCAATGGATAACGAACTTTACCGCCCAATATATGTAATGTTAAGTACACGGCTTCTTCTTCAGGGAAGCGGATTGCAAAAACCGGTTCAAGCCGCTGTAAACAAGCAAATGTCCATTGATATTCTTTCCTCTTTCTTACTGCCGCCATTTCTTTTGGGGACAATGAAATCGGCTGCTTCATTTTGATGCGGCGGACCATTAACAATGTATGCAGCAGCAAGCTTTCAAACGTTTCGTCTGTGAAATAGAGGGCATGCTTTTTTTGTAGTGATTTGATTTCTTTCGTCACAAAGTCTACTTCATAATGTAAAAACTTACTTTTAATAAATTGGCTGGTAAACTCTGTATTGTGAATCAAATCAGATATTCTTGCCAATGCCTTTCTTTTATTTCTTTCGTTCCCTTCAACCTTTAATCCAAGCCGCTGCCTAGAAACCAGTGTGAGATCAAAACGCTTCAGCCACTCTTCTACTGCGTATAAATCCTTTTTTATGGAAGATCGATTGACAAAATGCCGAGCAGCAATGTCTTTTGCGGAAACAGGCTTCGGATTCATTAATAAGTCATAAGCAATGTGCAGCATTCTTTCTTCATCGCTCCGCTGCCTAGAAGAAAAATGTTCAGTATGTAATTGTTGGCTTAGCCAGGTCCTTTCCTGTTCTTCTATATGTAAATAAACGCCCAACCCTGGTTTTCGAATAAGCTGTGCATGAGAATGCTCATTGAGATAATCCTCGATCACTTTCAAATCATTCCGGATTGTTTTTTCAGAACACTGTACCCTATCTGCGAAATCTTGCACAACTAAATAGTCATCAGGTTCAGATAACAACAGATACAAAATCTCTTTTTGTCTTGTATTTATGTATTCCATCTGTTTTTCTATCCTTCCTGTCAGTATCTACTTGAGCAAATTGATAGTATAAGTATACTATATAAGAAACCGTTTACATTATAAAATAAAATCATAGAGACAAAAGTTTCGTTTTTTACCGAAGCTTCCGGAAAAAAGCGATTTTTATATTCTTTGAGTTTGCTATGTAATGTATTTTTTATCGTTATTCAGCAGAAATTCATAAAAATACTCCAATTCTTCACCTATTTAGAACGAGGATTTTCTAATGTATGAGTACGAAAATAAGAACATGATGAAGAAAAGTGATTTGGTATCTTCGGGGATAAAGTGCAGGTAACAAAATTTCCACACGCTCAACAAACTAATAACCATCAAATGTGTGCTATTAACATTTTAAGGATGGCCATTCTCTCTCAGCAATTTTCAATCATAAATACAAACTCTGTGCAGAGCACACAATAGTCTTAGCTCAAATCAATTGATCGTTCACATATTATTAACATTTATTTACAAGGAAAATAATTACTTTTATTGAATTGTTATAGTGCAAGACAAAAAACTTTAAAGGAGTGTTTCAAAATGAATTTCAAAAAAACTGTTGTTTCTGCTTTATCGATTTCTGCGTTAGCTCTGTCGGTCAGCGGGGTAGCTTCAGCTCATGAAATAAACTCCACACCTACTGAAGTAAAGAACATTTCTATTTCACCTACACATGTTATCAAGATTCAAGACTATAATTTACCTCTAAAAGTTGGAGAAACCTATTCTGTTAAAAATAATTCAGCTACTCGTTATTGGACTGATAACCAAAAAGTTGCTGAAGTCGATCAAAATGGTTTAGTGACGGCTAAATCAAAAGGGAAAGCCACGATTACTTTGTTTAAAGGTACTGCAGTATTCGGAAAAGTATATGTAACGGTTTATTAATCTCTTATCCGCCAGATTTTCTGGATGTAAAACACGCATGAATAAAATAAGGTCCCCCTCTAAAAAGAGAAGGGACCTTATTTTAATTCAATTGCGCTTCAAGTTTAGATTTAGTTTTGGGAATACATCATACATTGGTGTATATTGTGTTTCAGTAGCTTAACCCCGAATAAATCCACCTTCTGAATGAATAATTTGTCCAGTTATCCATTCAGCCTCATCACTTGCAAGAAAAGCAATAATTCGTGCCGCATCATCTGGTGTGCCAATACGCCCCATTGGAAATTTAGGTGAAAGAAAATTTCTTATTTCATCTGTCATCCATGTAGAATCTGTTGGACCTGGGTTTACAGCGTTAACAGTGATGCCCAATGGTGCAAGTTCTTGTGATAACGACCTAGTAAAGGCAGAAATAGCTCCTTTAGTAGCTGCATACGCTAACTCCCCAGGCAAAGGACCTAAATCCTGCCCTGATGTCATATTGATGATTCTTCCTGATAGTAAATTAGATTTTTTAAACCGACGGGCGAATTCAACACAAAGAAGAAAATTCGATCTCATATTAACCGCATAATGATCATCAAGTGATTTAGCATCTAACGATACATAATTATCACTTGCGGAATGAGCTGCATTATTAATAAGGATGGAAGGATATCCTAATTTATCTGAAATTTTTTCATGTATTGTGAATGCAGCATGTGCATCTGATAAATCAATTTTCATTGCCTCACAGCGCACACCCATACGTAAAATTTCTTGTTGAAATTCTTCTATCCAGGCCGCATCAGAATTCCAGTGAGTAAAGAAGATATGTATACCTTGTGAGGCTAACTTACGACAAATAGCCGTACCAATATCCCCTTGACTGCTTGCTCCTGTAATTAGTGCAATTTTTTCTTGAGAATGACTCATTATTTTAACCTCCAATTTATACGGAGTATCTCCATTATTATGGTAACAAGTTCTCCAAAGAATATAATCCATGAAATCAAACAGAGCTGACTTTGAATACATTTCAAAATCAGCTCAAAAAAAACATTTTCGTCTCAAAAAATATTAAATAGAAAAAAATAAGAGTTGGACAACAATTTACTACTTAATCACAAGTGGCTGATTCTAAGTCATTGAATGTCTTTTTTTTAAAGAGCCTTTCAATCATTCACATTGCTTTTCATTAACCATTCTACTTCCGTTAATTCTTGTTTTTGAACGTCTATTGTGTGTTTTTTCGTGAAATGGGTTTTCACAGCTTCTTCGTTTTCCCAAATCTCCCAAAGCATTATTTTACGTTCTGATGGCTCAAGCGGATAAGCATGGAATGTAATACAACCCTCTTCTTTGTTCGTTTCTTCCTCAAGTTTTTTGAATTCCTTCATTATCTCATTAAGGTCTTTATCACTGATGATTTTTAAACATGCCGTTATGTAATGCATCGAAAATCCCCCTCCCATCATTTTATGGCTTTTCATTATAACATTTTCTTGAAAAATAAATATAACTGCGACATTGATTGCTCGAGTTAATCAATCGCTGTATGTAAAGGATTTAAAAATTGAAATCAAATAAAAAACCTTCATTTTATAGGAAGGTTTAAAAGTTATTTTATCAAGTTTGAAGGCAATCTGAAGCAATGTGAAATGTGTTAGGTGTTTGTTTCACTGTAAAGTCTGTAGCGAAACCACGTACTAAAACTAATGACAAGCCCCGGATAAGCTTAATCTCTATTTAAAAGTTATACAGGCATTCTCACCTTTGAATTTGTGTTTGAGTTTCAACCATTTTTTGATGATAGAGGTTTCAAATTCTTTTGAGTTTACATAAGCAGGTGCAGTCCCAAAGGCAATGTCTTCAACATAAGAATCGTTACTTTTTTCTAAGTATTCTATGGTTTGATTAACTCCATGTTGATCCACTGCACGAATCATCTTAATAACATTCATTGATTTTAATACCAACTTCTGACGATGGTAAATCTGGATTCACAGGACACCTACTAATATATCTTTCTAACGTTTAACCGAAAAAAAACCGCAATTTGCTTGCGGTCTATATTATTACGTTTATGTTTTTTGCGCATTCCCATCTGTTTCTGGCTTCAATAGTTTAGTTAGAGTTATCCCAGATACCCAAGTCAGAATATAGCCACTCAAGACAGTGTAGGGCGCAATTTCATTTATGAGAGATTTAGAGAAGATGAAATAAAAGACAAAAAAGATAACTGCCGCTCCGCTTAAAACGTAAAATGCTTTTTTGTTTTTAACAGTTAATCGTTTCGATTGTGTGATCTTGTTAAAAAGCAATGGGCTTCCAGTGTAAATGCCGAAGAAAAATGTAACAATAATAGACCACAACAAACCAACAATCGAAAAATAATCCTGATGAAAAAAACCATCAAAAGACCATCTACTTAAAAAAATAAAGCCAAGTAAATAAACAAATGACAATATAACCTTGACCAATTACATCCCTCCCCTTCATTCAATATACACCCGCCAAAAGATTGTTTAAATGGGCAAGTGCTATCATTTACCTTTTAATGGTAAAATCACCTCTAAAAAAATCATTGACAAAACGGCTAAGTATGCAATTGCCAATTCTGATTACACGTTTGTAAAGTATGGTGGCAACCGCCACGGTCATATGGAATTACATTCACACCAAAGTTACACACATCTCGTTTCTATTAAGTAAAAGAGCCCTCCTGATAGTTAAATAGAGTAAGAGTCATAACAGTTATTTGCTTTTGTTCTTCAAAATATTGAGGCCTCGTTACCTCTGCGTATTCGTTTAATCGGTTTCCCTTTCCGAACATCATCCATAAAAAAACGCCTCCTATTCCGGTTTAATAGAATAATAACGTTCAAACATGGTAACGGTCACCGCTACAATGCATTCCTAATACGCCTAAAGTCAACGCAATAAAAAACGGCTATAAACATTGATATAACGCCTCTAACCGCCGTGTATGATTCCGACTGGGTTCGAACCAGCGACCTCTACCCTGTCAAGGACGAGACACGTATTCTGACTAATCTTTAACAATCCTAAAAAATCACCTAAACCCTTGTCACATAAGGGGTCATAGGATTTAGTTTCCTGATTGATATTTGTTGTTACTAAGTGGTTTTTAAAGTTTTTGTGACTCCGATGTGACTCCATGGTGACCCAATTTGTACACTAGAACACATTATTTTTGCATCCTTTAATTTCTTTATAAAAAAGCCAAACACAAAAAATTTATAGCATTTCTAGTGGTATAATTTTATTTAACAAAACTGAAAGGACAAAATAATATGGATAATCTAATTTCTATTCTCATATTCTCTTTACCTGGATTACTAGCGTATTTCTGGATACAAATGTTTGGCCTTAATCCATCTGTTAAACATAGTTCAGGGGAACTTGTTGGACTCTCTGCATTATTATGGATACCAGTATCATTGATAAATGTAGGAGTTATGAATGTATTAGCTGATAAGGGGCATTTTTGGATACATATGAATAGTGTTAGTGATATTAAAATTAACTCTGGGGACTTACTTTTCCTCACCTTTTATACAGTAATAACACTTTTCTCAAGTTTTTGTGTCTCTCTTCTTTGGTCAGTTTTTTTATACCCAACCTTCTTGATCATTATTAATAAAATAAGGTCATTTAGAAAAATTGTCTCTTTGGATGTTCATGCTTCAATCTGGGATACATACTTTCTTAATTATGAAGAAAGTAGAGATAAAGCTGATGAAAATACTTATGAAGGTGGTAATAATGAAGAAAATAATAAGAGTAAAAGTGAACCTCCTCTTATCGTAGAAATTTATTATTTAAGTGATCCAGACAAGAGAATGTATGGAGCCGTTTCAAACATGTCCCGCCCTTTTGAGGCGGAACGAGCTTTAATCCTCCAAGAGCCTGATGAGTGGAAAATAGCATATAATACTTATAGATATCCTGTTAAAAGAACTTACTTTGATACCAAATCAGGATTGATAGTTAATGAATTAGAATTCAAACATATCACTTAATAATTTGTTAACTTCTTGGTCTTGGCGCAGACACAGTAGGTCTGTTACCTGATCTTGTCTCATTACCTTTTTGAACCTTCGGGGCTTGGACAACTGGTCTTTTGCCTGATTCATTCATGGGAATAAGTTGTTTTGTTGCCATAATAATCACCTCTTTTTGCACTTACTAACAGGATTTAAACATTATTCGACAACAAACAGCAATTCCCTTTTCCGACTAAAATTTTTTTGGATCTAATAATTGTTCTGTGATCTTTATCCGAAAGTTTCAGTCTTTCTTTTATGTCATTTTGCAAATTAAACCAAAAAAGAATAGAAAATTTGTCCATCCCTCAAAGCTAATATTCTATGCACATGCAGCAACCATTGCTAAATCACAAACAACTCCACAAGTTACACCAGCTCCAACATTAATCAAACCAACAACCCCACAATAGTTGATACAAGCCAATAAACCTAGCGCTCCACAGGCAAAGTTCTTTCCCCAAACACTAAAGCCA
This sequence comes from Bacillus sp. FSL L8-0358, assembly GCF_038593095.1. NCBI lineage: Bacteria > Bacillati > Bacillota > Bacilli > Caryophanales > Bacillaceae > Bacillus > Bacillus sp. FSL L8-0358. The sequence continues at coordinate 1,257,600 of NZ_CP151962.1, read as the reverse complement.
TTTGTGTGGAAGTCACCCTCCTGAAGACCATCTAAATTCTTTCCATAAATTTTAAAAGAGTTATCATTATCTTGGATCAATACATCAAGTTCATCAGAATCGCCGCTAAAATCTTTAGGTATTCCTAATAAGCTAAAGTTAAAAAACTCTTTAGTCTCTTTGCTATAACCCAAAGTATAAATTATGGAGTCGCCTTCTCCATTTTTATAAGCCCCATAAACAAATTCTAAATCAGATTTTGTACCTTCTTTGTCAATTTGAGCACCTTTGAATAAAAGACTCTTATCCTTTAAATCTACCTTTTTGTATCCGGCATTTTTGTATTCTTCAATGTACTTTTTAAACGTTTCTTTCTTATCTAGAGCTATTTGCTCTACATTTTTTACCTCTTGCTCACTAAGTACTTCAGTTTCGACATTGTAAACATCTTTAATTTCCTCGATGATTTGTTCTCTGTCTCTCTCTTTCGAACAAGTTGTACATTCTGTTTTAGCATTACTTCCATTTCCAATCGCTAAAGCATTTATTGGCATGATAGATACTATAGCAATTAAAAACATCAGCACAAACCTTTTCATACACTTTCCTTCCTTTCCATTAATATATTTAAAATACGCAAAAACGTATTTTAATCCTTACTATCATCTATCCAAACATCTCCAATCTTTGAATAGAAGTATTTTAAAGTAAAACCTAAAGCAATTCCAAAGATCACAAATCCAATTGAGAAAATAAGAAATTCAACGGTAAATACAGGCTTTCCTTTTAAATAACCTATTAACAGTTGTCCAAGAACAAACACCACTGACATTCCTGTCGTAATTAGAGGTAAACTTCTAACCCATGTTGTAAAATTCTTTTTCATTTGTTCGATAGTTAATTTTCTTTTTGCCATTTTCATCACCTCTTTAATTAGGTTAACACAAACTCTTTTTCCAAAAAATGAATATTACGAATTAAATTCTATACAACTTCGTTACTTATTTTCTATTTTAAGATTGAGACATTCTACATATTAATAGGTCTTACTTCTGCGCCACTCTCACAATTGATAATAGCTTAAGTAATGTTTTATCTTTTAGTACTGTTTGACAGGTTTACAGTAGTATGTTATCCCTTGCCAGGTTCACTATGAACCTCACAAATTTCTCCATTAATTGTCTTGACTTTTCTTTTGATTTTTTGCTTGATTGGTTGAGACTGTGGACAACGGCTAGGCAAGTTGTCTGCCTGAATTTGCTTGTAAAAAATAAACAAACTCAGGCATGCGACTGATAAACTTGATTGTATATTAACTTGTGGTATCCGTGTGTATCACCCTATTTGCCGTTGGTTATTCCCCAAACAAACCTACTGTGTCAAGTGTCCCTAACAGGTTCCACTGAACGCAATTTTGCGTTTAGTATACTTATGGCTTGTCCTGCATCGTCAGAAACGATACACCCATCCTTCGTCAGCACTTTATGGCAGCTTTCGCCTTTCAGATGCATGTGTAAATAGGGAAACACAGAAGGCATCCTATCCTCATTTATTGCAGCGGCTGAGTCACTACCCTTTCAAGTTTTACGTGTGTTAGCGCATTCCACGGCAGTCTTTTCATATTTGGGTACGCACCCAAATTTGTATGCTCCTTAACAGCGCCTTAAAAAGGCATCACTAAAGACAACACCTTAATTCAGGAGCATAGACTGAAATAGAATATCCAGGCTTTATTACGAAGAAACTGAAGGTATTAAATTTGGTACTCTTGAAAAGCTATGCAAAGCTCTTGATTGTGAAATAACGATTATTAGAGATAATAGAGGTTGAAGACACAGACTCTTAAACAAAAGTATTGCAATAGCTGTTTATACTGTACGGAGCTATAAGGTACTGTAAGTAAGTTGCCCGATTATGAGAGATTTGTTTAAGTAAGTGATAAACAGACTGTTCTTCCACATTTTTCATTAGACATGTGCTAAAATTAATATATGTCTAAACAACGGGAGGAAACTTAGTGAAACCAAACGCTAATGTTGAGATTAGATATATAGAGGATTTAAAAGATCAAGAAGGAAAACTGCTGTTTAAAGGTACAGCAGATGAACTAAAGACTAACGGGAAAGAATTCGAAGAGTTTAGGTGACAGTTTCACCCTTGGTCTTAAGGATGAAGATATTCATGTTAGAGTCTTAAGAATGGAATACGATGTCTCAAGTGAAGATAACTATAAATATTGGGTCAGTAAAGAAGATAAATAAAAAAAACACCCCTTCACATTATTGTGAGGGGGTTATTTCGTTCTAGTTAATCTTCCCAGTTTTCATCTTCATCTTCTTCCCAGTTTTCTTTCATTCTTTGGAGCTTATCAAAGAAAAATTCAATGAAATTATCCGCAACAACTTCTTGGTAACCCATTACTCTATCCCACGTAAATACAGGACATTCTTTATTTTTCATCTTATTGGTATCTAAACAATATGCAAAGTAATCAACATCCTCTATTACAACAAGACCTTCGGTCAAGTTATAGTGTTCTTGATACTCGTTGGTATATTCAACAACTGATGGGCCTCCAAAATCATAGCCTAGAATATCAACTCCATAAACTCCACCAGAACCATAGTTCCGCAGAAACCATTTATAGCTCTCTGGAAGATTCACTTTAAGATCTTGTTCTATTTTAGATATTTTGTCTTCTCCAATTCCTCCTGTGAAATTTCTTTCTTTGGCATTATCATTTAAAAACTGTTCCACTTGCGTGTATAGTTCCATTTTTCCCAACCTCTCTTACTCTGTATATTGAGTGGCTCTCCATTTCCAATATCTCGCTCTAAAATATTCATATTGAACTTTCAATTCTGGATTATTTCTAAAACTCTCTCCATCAGTTTTAAGTTTATGTATGATCTCACTATATTTTGTGTGTAAACTGTTTGGAATTTCAACCATATTTCCAGGTTCTTCTTGGATTAAATGATGCAAGTTGATTTTTGTACCGTCTTTGGCTAGAGGTGCCTTACCGTCTTTCATTAATTCAAGATTTGTTCGACCTTTACGATCTTTTTGATTAATATCGATATCTTTCATTGTATAAACTCTTCTGCTTACATCTTTGATATTTCCTTTTACTTTCACCTTGCCCTTAACCTCATAGGCACCATACTTCTCTTTATTTAACCAAGGGACATTTACTTTCTGACCAGTAAATGGCTTTCTGCTTTCATCTAATTTTTTAGCAAGCTGAAGCAATCTGTCTTTTGCGCTCACATCATTGATGACATTATAAGGCATGCCGCCTGCTACAACAACATCTTCTCGCATGACAAACGGTTTAATTGCTGTTAGTGGATCAGGAGTTTCATCCAGTTTTTTAGACACTTTTTTAACTGCTGCTTTTCCGGCTGTTTTCACTCCAATTTTAGCAACTGAACCAGCACCTTTTAAAGCAAAGATGTTTACTGCTGCACATGTAATCCAATGAGCTGTTGATTCTGCGTCTCCGTTCTTTACGTCTCTAACATAGGAGGTTATTATTGCATCTTTAATTGAATTAAACGTGGAATCATAGTGATAAACTGCAACTGCAGAATTAATAAACATGTCGACAGGATGATTATGTGCCATATAGTCTAATGTTTCAGCTGTCATATCATATAGGGCGGTAACAGTGCCTTTGGCTCCAGCCATCAACTCACGTGTGTTTTCAATCTGTGTAAAATACCTTTGTTGTTCTGCTGTCAGATTTTCATACCCAATTGTTTTGGCCATTGAATAGAATTCATCGGCATCTGCATAATCGTAATTCTTTAGTCTATCTTTCAGTTTCTCGATTTCACGTTCTTTTTCTTCCTTTTTCTTAATCGTCAAATAAGCTTCAGTACGTTTTTCAATATCGCCTTTTTTCTTATGTATGTCACTTTCTCTATACGCTTTAGCGTTATAGTGAATCGGAGTGGCGTTCTTCCCTTTGCCTGTAGATTCCTGCAGCTTTTTAAAATCTTGCTGAATGAATTGTTCGTTAGGCTCTGTTAGTGCATATTCAGTTGTTAAATCATCATCTACTTCCCCAATTTTATCAATTGTTTTTTCACGTTTCTTATCTGCACTGGCAAGTTCATCTTTAAAGTTTTCTGTTGAAAACAGATCAAGTGGCAGGATATCGTCAATATCGTTCAGAATATCCTTCATTGCTTTCTTCTGTTCAGACATAATAGCTTTTGATTTTTTATAAGCATTTGAAAGTTCATGCTCTAAAAAAGACTCCTCGACGTATGCATCTGACAAGCTAGCTTCCTCTATAACTCCAGAGATACTTGTAAGGAAAGCAATCTTCATGTCAATTAAATCAATCCATTGATCAGTAACACCGACATGATCATGATAAAATGCTTTAATGTTGTCAGCACCCTTGCCTGAAAACTCGCTGTCATCAAGATTAGCAAAGTCTTTAAATGCTTTTCTTAGCTTAACCATTTGTGACCTTAGTTCCTTGTACTCTTTTGCACGTTTATCCGCTTCAGAAAGTAATGACTTTGCTTCAAATACCTTCATACCATTCTCCTTTTTTCTGACACTCAACACTCAAAATTTTACCATAGTTTAGGAGAGTTAACGGCTTTAAGATCGGACAAATACCAGAAATCCTCCGATAGAAATAGTTATTTTCACTCAATTCATTGTCCAAAAAAGGACATTTCCTTATAATCGATATACAAGACCTAGGCAATCTGTTCTTTCGTATCTTGAAAATTAGGTAAATTATCCCTTGAGTTGAATTGCGTCATCACGAAAGCAGAATTGCGCTATATCGAAAATTTTTTCTATATATTACATTTAATGTTAAAGTTGTGTTAACATTTGTTTGATAATTTAGAATTTTGACAGAAAGAGGGGTTTATTATGAGTAAACTTGCTTCTGAATACGTTGCTAATTTCTTAAATGAATGGTATATGGCCATAAAACAGCAGAATGTTGAGGCTGCTGAAAAATATTTTAAAGAAGTCAAATTTTTATTTGATGACATGGAAGAAGACCAGGAAGTATTGATGTATTTTTCTCTACTTGAAGAAAGACATAAAATGATGATGTACCAAGTTTAAGGAACAGATTTCCCAAAGCATTCCTACTTCAACAAAAGACATGCGAGAGAAATTCAAAAAACAGATAACATGATAGAGTACTACTTCTTTTTGTTTGAAGCGTTATACGAATCCTATAATCGAAACTTCGAGAATGCCATAAGCTTATTTAAAATTACTGAGAAAAAGCTATCCATTATTCCTGATGAAATTGAAGCTGCCGAATTTCATTCTAAAGTGGCCTCAATGTACATGATGCTCCGTCAGAGTATTGTTTCATTAAATTATATAAACAACGCACTTAACATTTATAAAGGGAATGAAAATTACAAAAGGAAGTACGCAACAGCACTGATGGTTGTTGGAACTAACTATACAGATCTAGGACAATTCGATAAAGCTGAAGAAGCTTACTTCCAAGCCATTAGAATTTCAAAAGAGCTTGATGATAAATTTTTCGAAGCTCAAATCCATCACAATCTTAGTATTACATACTCAGCAGCAAACAGATCCCAAGACTGTCTCAACGCTCTGAGAAAAGCCATAAGAAATAAAGAGTGGAGACAATCAGTTTATTACATTAACTCTCTTTACATGGCTACCAAAGAGTTATTCCTCATGAGTCAAAAAGATAAAGCTGTATATTATTACAAAAAAGGACAGGAAAATTTAACTCAAAAAGAGAATAAAGTGTATGAGGCTAAAATAAACATCATTTATGCACTTCTTCAAGATAATCAAAACGAAACCATTGAGCAATGTTGGAGTTACATTCATTTCCTTCAAGAAAAGAATGACTTAGACAGTGTTCTTGATCTTTCCTTGATTATCTCTCAGTACTGCGAGGAAAAAGAATGTTATAAGGATGCTCTTGAATTTTCTAAGCTAGCTATTTTAGCCGAAAAGAAAATGAGGCAGTTGGAGGGAATAGGATGAAAAGATTAATACTTCGTGTGTCTGTTACAGCTATTATCTTAAGTGGGTTAGCTGCTGGTGCTAGTTTGTTTACTCAGTCAGACATTCAATTTAGTGAAAAACCAGTCGGAACTGATATTCAAATCGCAGAGAGACCGGTTGGAACTTAATAAAAGTGAGGGGCATAAGATGACAAAAGGCGTTAAAATAACCTTGTGGAGCATCCTAGCCGTATTTATCGTGTTAGCATTAATAGGAGTTGTAGCTTATTATCAGACCCCGTCAGCGTAAAAAAGCAGATCTCTAAAGAACAGCCCTATAATGGGCTTTTTTGTATTAGATAAGAACTTAGGCTATTAAGTGCGAGGTGAAAAAGATGAGCAAAGAAATAAATACAAAAGAACTTGATGAGGAATTAAAAAGAGTTCTTAAAATGTTTGATGATGTATTAGAGATTTATGAACAGTATGAAGGCGAACCTAATATTAAACCTGGCGTACCTTGCCCTTCATGTCAAAGAAAATCGACTAATTATGTCTGTAATTGGAATGGGAATAAGCATGTACACTTTATTTGCGAGTGTGGCTATCGAGTACATCAATAAGAAAACTCTAAACCAAAAATGGCTCTATCCCATTAGGATAGAGCTTCATGCTTTTTTTTTCTCCCTATTTTTTTTCGTAATTTGTTGAATCCTTTTTAATATTGGTATAGCTTTTTCTTTTTTGTCCGTATTTAACAAACTCACTTGGTAAATAATATTATCCATCATTATTATCATTTTTAAAGAAATATGTTCGTGATTATAACTTATAGGCCTTGCTCCTCCATGAAGTATAGCATGCCTACTTACATTAGAAACTTCCTCTTGCCCATGCTCAAAATGTTCCAATAAAAAGTTGAAATAATAATCACAAATCAATTTTTCAAATCGAAGAAGTTCTGCAAGTTCTTCTGCCTTAGATTTATCCGTTTTATCACTGATACTTTCATTATCAAAAAGCAAACTAATTAAGCGTTTAAAAAGATATCCTGGGACCTCTCCCTTAACGTCAAAACCATCAATAATAATACCCTCCATTTGCGAAAGAAGTGATGGTACGGCAACAGAATACATGCCTAAATTATGAGCTTTAAGCGCTTGTCCTAATAAAGGCAATCTATCTTTTAGAAAACTATAACTTTCCCATTCCTTCATTAAGTGATCAATTCTTTCAGGTGAGTAAAACTCCTTCATTAAATCATCTATGATCTTTTTGAGATGATTTACTCCCTCCTCAATACATACCTTGCCTATTTTTCTTATTAATCTGATATCCATATTGTCAGAAGGGGGATACCCCAAAAAAAGTATTACTTCCTTAAACCGTTTAAAATCTTCCTCTGATTTTTCTGCTTCCTCTATAATTCTCTTAAATGACTGTTTTATTTTCTCTTTCTCCTCATTAAGGCTTATGCCCAATTTTAAAGTCGGCATAATAGATGATGAGTTTAAAATAGTATTTATAGATGTTGATGATTCATATTTCTTTTCCTGCAAATTCCTACATTTCAATTAAATTTCTCCTCTCAAGTTGACTTTACAATTCATTCCACCAACCAACGATATTCTCTTTTTTCAACTCTTTTTCTATATTTTTAATCTCCTGGTTAATCTTTTGACAATCAGTAATTGTAGACACATATTCATTAATAGCGTTATCTAAATTCTCAGTTTCCACTGAAGTATACAATGCATTATAAGCATATTTTATTTTTTTATTCTTATCATATACCCACATTCCTGAGGTTGAAGATTCAGATGTTACCCGAATCAATTGATACTCAGATAAGACTTCACCTAGTTTACCTAGAACATACTTAAACTGATTGTTGATTTTTTCTGGAAGTTGGTAGTCATTATATGTTTTATCATCTTGCTTATGTTCCCACCAAATTGAATCATCACTTAAATATTCATCTACAATTGCAACAGCATTATTTTGAAGTTTATTGACTTTAATTTTTAATTCTTTAGCTTTTTCTTCGCCTAAACCTAGGATTTTATTAGGATCTTCATTCAATATTTGTAATATCTTGTTTCCATACCAAGTTTGCGTATACAGCCCTAGTTCTTTCGTTAAAGCAATCCGTTTTTCAGAAAGTGATTTCAACATTCTTTCTTTTTTTGATTTAAACAAAATTAGCATTTCCTGTGTGCTCATATTAAATCCCCCTAACAATTATTATATTTACCATTATCGGGTATTATCAGACAAAAATAAACAAAAAAAGACGTACTTCCCACTCAATATACGAATGAGAAATACGCCCCTGTTATACCATATTAAAATTCAACCCTTTGTTTTTCAGCCAATTTGTGATCTCTTTATAAACTAAGCTTGCAGTTTCTTTTGCATTGTTGGCTTCAGTGATTGTAAATTGGAGTTTAACATCATTATTAACCGTTGAGTTTTCAGTATTATTGTTCACTATGGAATTTGGAACATTCGTCTTTACATTTGCATTTAGGTTTGGTAATCCTAATTTCCCAGCTGCAAACGATACAGAACTGAGAATATCTTTGTACTTGCTTAGGTCGGGTTTAACTTGTTTCTCAGCTTCTAAATCACTATTCGATAGCTTACGTACTTCTTTTACAGCTTGAAGCATGTTGTCAGTATCTGTCTTATTTAAGATCAGTTCTTTGTCATCCAGGAATGCAAGCTTGCCAGCACCTAAGCCTGTTCCTGTGTATCCGCCTGTATCAAATGACGATACCTTTTTACCGGTTGTGTTCCCCTTAACTACTGCGGAGAGTGCATTTGAAGCCTCTTTTAACTTATCAATAAGGTTGTTTGAAATACTCTTACCGATAGACTCCATATTGCTGTTAATAAACTTTGAAAACTCGTTCAATTGCTTGCTGATATCAGTTATCTTTCCATTCATGAGTTTGTCTTCAATCTTCTTAAATGCTCTTTCGTCATTCGTTAAATTGTCGTACTTATCATTTATGGCGTCCTGATCTTTTTCAAGCTGATCTTGTAGAGCTTCTTTCCGTTTTGTATTGCTGCGGTCTTTAATGAATTCATCTAATGCTTCCTGTTGTTCTTGAAGCTGTTTCTCCAGGTCTTTGACTTGAGCTTTGGCTTCATCAGAATCATCCATTGAAAGCTTATTAATTTTATCTTTAGTTTCCTGGATGGCTTGATTCTTCTCTTTTAATTCTTTCGATACTTAGCTTCGTCATCTTCTTTGTCGATTTCATCAATCTTATCTTGTGTCGCTTTCCAGTAATCAAACTACATTCGATAGATATGGCCATGCAACAATAAAATTAGCTGATAAGACAGCTGAATTTCCCAACAATTTAGATGCTATACAGGTTAATGAATTCGAAGCCAAAAATCAAGTTTGCCAACAACTCGCGAATTTAATAAACCGGCTTTATTAAAGCAAAATAAAAAACCCTTGCTACGCAAGGGTTTAAGCTATGATTCCGACTGGGCTCGAACCAGCGACCTCTACCCTGTCAAGGTAGCGCTCTCCCAGCTGAGCTACGGAATCATGATATGTATGGCTGGGTATGTTGTTGTCTTTCTGACAAGTTCTATTATATAACCTTACCTTCTATTCGTCAACTGCTTTTTCAGAAAAACTTTTTTTGGACTTGCTGTTCTGTTCCCCGGCCATTATAATATGTCTTAATTTTCTAACAATAGGGGTGATGGGGTTTTGCATTCTTTGATTTCTTCCGATGATGTTTGGATATTATGGGGGTTTATTGCGGTGTGGGCGGCAGTGAGCATCGGGCTGGAGCAGCGCTTTAAGTGGGCGTCCGCTGTGTCGGGTGCTATTATCGCCCTGGCAGGTGCTATGGTGTTTACAAATGTAGGAGTGCTTCCTGTTGAGTCGCCTGTGTATGACACTGTGTGGTCTTATGTGGTACCACTGGCGATACCACTTTTATTGTTTCAGATCAATGTTAGGCAAATTTTTAAGGAAAGCAGGCGTTTGCTGTTTATTTTTCTGATTAGCTCCGTTGGAACAGTGCTTGGCAGTATCCTGGCTTTTTTTCTACTCAAACAGCATATTCCTTACTTAGATAAAATCGGTGGGATGATCAGCGCCTCTTATATCGGCGGCGGGATCAACTTTGCGGCGATGGCGGCAAAATTTGAGACGCCTGGTGAATATGTGTCGGCTACCGTTGTGGCTGATAATTTTATGATGGCGCTTTTGTTTTTTATTTTAATCAGCATTCCTGCACTCAAATGGTTTCAGCGGCATTATGCCATGCCGTTTGAAGAGAAAGTAAAAGCCGATGGAAACAGCGGAAACAGTGCTGAAAGCTATTGGAAACGGAAGGATATTTCCTTAAAGGATATCGCTTTTAATGCCGGTGCCGCTTTCGCGCTTGTAGCGGTGAGTATGAAGGTTTCCGGTTATTTTAAAAGCATTTTTTCTCATCCCCTGCTGACCGGTACGCTTGGCGATCAGTACCTGGTGCTTACGTCTTTAACTGTTCTTATCATTTTTCTTTTCCCGCGTTTTTTTGAAAGGCTCAATGGATCTCAGGAGCTTGGAACCTTTTTGATTTATTTGTTTTTTGTGGTGATCGGCATTCCTGCAGATCTCCGCTTAATCGTCACGAATGCGCCTCTTATTCTATTATTCGTGTTTATCATTGCGATCAGCAATTTAGCAGTTTCCTTAGCTGCCGGAAAATTGTTCCGCGTGCGGCTTGAAGAAATTCTGCTCGCCGTCAACGCTACTGTCGGGGGACCGACGACTGCGGCTGCGATGGCAATTGCCAAGGGATGGCGGGAGCTTGTCGCCCCGATCATGCTTGTCGGTACGCTCGGCTACTTAATCGGCAACTATGTTGGCACTTTTATGGGAAATTGGTTTTCTTCCTTCTTATAAAAAGGATGTTTGCATATCCCTGAGAATAATACAAGAGGAATGCTGACATGAGAATGGAGAGATCACTGTATGTTAAAAGGAAAAACCATTTATGTTAGACCTTTAGAAGTAAAGGACGCCGAAGAAAATTTGCGGCTGCAAAGCGAAAATCGGGATTTTTTCGAACAGTTTTCTATGATACGCGCAGACGATTACTATACGGTTGAGGGGCAAAGAAAACGAATAACCGAGTATCAGGAAAGACTTGAGAAAGATGAAGAATATCATTTTGGCATCTTTACAGCGTCAGACGATAGATTAATCGGGACGGTTTCGCTCTTTCAAATCATCCGTGGCGCGCTGCAAACTGCTTTCATTGGGTATTTTTTAGACAAAGCCCATAATGGAAAGGGCATTATGACAGAGGCAGTCAGATTGGTTGTTGATTTTGCGTTCCACGAATTGAAACTGCATCGGATTGAAGCCGGTGTGATGCCCCGCAATCTCGGGTCCATGCGTGTATTAGAAAAAGCGGGATTTCACAAAGAAGGCATCGCCCGAAAAAATGTGAAAATTAACGGCGTTTGGGAGGATCATCAAGTCCTCGCGATTCTGAATCCTGATGACGAACAATACTAAAAGAAGCCGGGTCATCCCCGGCTTCTCAGCGTGTCGACAAACCCTCGCATTCGTTGTCAGTCCTGCGCGTTAGTGCTCACGAATTATAACATTCGCTCCGCTCCAATGCTCGTCCTTCCTAGACTTCAAGGGTTTTCAATCACGCTGAAAAGATGACAAAATCCTAAAACAGAAACCGTTTTAGGACTTTGTCTACAATCTGAGAAGCCGGGCCACCGGCTTCTTTTTTAACGAACCGCAACTGGAGCAATTTCTTTCAGCGCTTGTTCGAAATCGTGTTCTAAATCGTCTGCATGTTCGACGCCCACACTCAGACGGAGCAGGCCATCAGTGATACCGCGTTTTTCACGCTCTTCCTTAGGCATTGCCGCGTGAGACATCGTTGCCGGATAGGACAAAATTGATTCCACTGCGCCAAGGCTGACAGCGAAGACCGGCAGTGACACATTATCGACTAATTTCTTAACGGCCTCTTTGCTTTCAAGCTCAAAAGATAGCACGGCGCCCGCTCCCTTCGACTGGCTTTTATGGGTTTCAGCGCCGGGATGATCAGCCAGTCCCGGATAATACACGCGCTTCACCGCCGGGTGCTTCTGGAAAAATTCCGCAAGCCGCTGGGCTGTTTGACTCGCTTTCTCTAAACGGACCTGCAATGTTTTTAATCCGCGCAGGACAAGCCAGCAATCCTGTACGCCAAGGACGGCGCCGAACGCGTTTTGCAGCTTATACAGCTTCTTCCCAAGCTCTTCATCTTTGACAGCAGCCAAACCTGAGAGCACATCGCTGTGTCCGCTTAAGAATTTTGTCGCGCTGTGAAGTACAATATCCACTCCGAGATCAAGCGGACGCTGCAGTGCCGGTGTCATGAATGTATTGTCCAGAAAGGTCAGGCAGCCGTTTTCTTTTGCAAGTTGAACAACCGCTTTAATATCCGTAATCCCAAGTGTCGGATTTGATGGCGTCTCCATATAAATGACCTTTGTGTTCGGCTTGATGCTCCGCGCCACTTCATTACGATCCGTCATGTCGACAAACGTATGCTCAATGCCAAACCGGGTCAGCACCTCTGTCACCATACGGAAGGTTCCGCCGTATACATCTTCTGTCACAAGAACGTGATCACCCTGTGACAGCAGTAAAAATGCTGTTGAGATGGCAGCCATGCCTGAACTGAAAGCAAATCCTCTTGTTCCGCCTTCCAGTGCGGCAATTGTTTCTTCGAGAGCTGTTCTTGTCGGCGTGCCAGAGCGGCTGTAATCATATGCCCCGAACTCTTCAAATGAAGATTGGTGAAAAGTCGAGGCGTGCTGAATCGGTACACTGACCGCCCCGGTTCCGCCGTCTGTTTTAAATGGATTGTGCACGAGCTGGGTTTCCAGCGTCCAATTGTGTTTACTCAAATGAAACAGCCCCCTCTTTGACCTGACATAATGCCTGCTTTAGATCCTCTTTTAAATCTTCCGCATGTTCAATTCCGACAGAAAAGCGCAGCAACCGATTGCACACCCCGTTTGCGATGCGGATCTCTTCAGGAATATCCATGTGCGTCTGGGTCGCAGGGTATGTAATAAAGCTTTCCACCCCGCCGAGACTTTCTGCAAAACAAATGGTCTTCAGTGCTTTTAAAAACGGATTGACCCATTCTTCTTTTTGCAGACGGAAGGACAGCATGCCGCCTTTTCCGGGATACAGCACATCCGAAATTTCTTCCTGCTCTTCTAAAAACGCCGCAAGCTCCTGCGCGTTTGCCTGATGCTGACGCATTCTGAGGCTCAGCGTCTTCATTCCTCTCATCAGAAGCCACGAATCAAATGGCGGCAGGACGGCGCCGATTGCATTTTGATGCTGAAACATTTCCTCTCCGAGCTGTTCATCCTTCACCACGACAAGTCCAGCAAGCAGATCGTTATGCCCGCCTAAATACTTGGTTGCGCTGTGAATGACAATGTCAGCTCCCAGCTCAAGCGGCCGCTGCAAGACCGGTGTATAAAATGTATTATCTACGATCAGCAGAAGACCGTGCTCCTTTGTAATCCGGGCAATATGTTCAATGTCCGTCTCCTGCATGAGGGGGTTTGTCGGCGTTTCCACAAACACCGCTTTTGTATTCGGCGTAATCTTAGAGCGTAAACAGTCCTCATCGCTGAAATCATCATAATGAAAAGTCAATCCGTATTTTTTCCATTCATTTTCAAATAAACGGTACGTGCCGCCATATAGGTCCGATGAAACGATCAGTTCATCTCCGCTTTTAAACAGCGCCATAATCGTTTGGATAGCAGCCATTCCCGAACTAAAGGCAAGCCCTCTTGCGCCGTTTTCTAAGTTAGCGATGGCGTCCTCAACAAGCTGGCGTGTCGGATTTTTTGTGCGGACATAATCAAATCCAGTTGATTCTCCGATCCCTCTGTGGCGGTATGCTGTTGATAAATAAATAGGAGCACTCACTGTTCCCGTGACTTCATCGCTTCGGTTCCCAATTTGGGCTAATTTCGTTTCAACGTGCTGTGACATATAGCTGACACCTTCCCTTTTCAAAATAAAAACCCCTTCTTCATAAGAAGAAGGGGTTTAACGCTTCTTCTTATCTTCCAAGCATAAAAACGCTTGCTGGATTTAGCACCTTGGCGCTTTGCACATGCAAAACAAGCCGGTTGCTGAGGTTTCTAAGGGCCAGTCCCTCCACCTCTCACGATAAGAAATATCGATTTCAATTTTCTGATTGTTTTATATTAGCGCAATTCACAGTTTATTTCAACACTTTTTTCTTCGTGTGCCGAACCGTTTAAAGAGAGAAATTTCTAATAATTCATGGTACAATAATTGAAAATGCAAGAAAGTATAGTGATGTCCTGGAGGAATGTTTTTATGGCACCGAAAAACGGCACAGTGCAAGAAAAGAAATTCTTTTCAAAAGAGCTTAACGAGGAAATGACCTTGCTTGTTTATCTGCCGTCCAACTACTCCCCGCTTTATAAATACCATGTCATTATCGCGCAGGACGGCCACGATTATTTCAGGCTGGGGAGAATCGGCAGACAGGTTGAGGAATTGCTGTCGAAACGCGAAATAGACCGGAGCATTATTATCGGTGTTCCTTATAAGGATGTAAAAGAGCGCAGAAACACCTATCATCCGGAGGGTTCAAAATTTTCGGCGTATAAACGGTTCATCGCCCATGAGCTCGTTCCTTTTGCAGATGATGAGTATCCAACCTATCAGATCGGTTACGGCCGAACGCTGATCGGTGATTCGCTCGGAGCAACCGTGTCACTTATGACAGCGCTTGATTATCCGAATATGTTTGGCAACATCATCATGCAGTCTCCCTATGTTGACAAACACGTACTAGAAGCCGTAAAACAGTCAGACGATATCAAACACCTCTCTATTTATCACCAAATTGGAACAAAAGAAACTGACGTCCACACGACAGACGGGAACATCCTGGACTTTACAGAACCGAACCAGGAGCTGAAGCAGCTGCTGGAGAAGAAGCTTTCTGATTATTATTTTGAGCCATTTGACGGAGACCACAAATGGACATACTGGCAGCCGCTCATCACCCCGGCGCTGAAAAAAATGCTTTAACACTCTATCATACTTTATTTCCAGGAGGGACATAATATGAAATACGGAATCGTTTTATTTCCATCAAAAAAGCTCCAAGACCTTGCAAACTCTTACAGAAAGCGCTATGACCCAAGCTACTCTCTGATCCCGCCTCATTTGACGCTGAGAGCATCCTTTGAATGCGCGGAGGAGAAAGCGGATCAGCTCGTATCACATTTAAGAAACATCGCAAAAGAGTCCCACCCAATCGTTCTCAAAATGACAAAATACAGCTCATTTGCGCCTGTTAATAATGTCATTTATATTAAAGCAGAACCGACGGAAGAGTTAAAAACACTCAATGAAAAGCTATACACCGGTGTGTTGGCAGGCGAACAGGAATATAATTTCGTTCCGCATGTGACGGTCGGCCAAAATCTTTCCGACGACGAGCATTCAGATGTGCTGGGACAATTAAAAATGCAGGAAGTGTCGCATGAAGAAATCGTTGACCGTTTCCACTTGCTTTACCAGTTGGAAAACGGATCGTGGACAGTATATGAAACCTTCTTGCTAGGCAGAGGAGAATAATGTTTGAAAGCAGTTATCGCAAAAAGTGAAGAACAACTGAAAGATGCATTCTATGTAAGAGAAGAAGTCTTTGTCAAAGAACAAAACGTGCCTGCTGAAGAAGAAATTGACGAACTTGAAAATGAGTCAGAGCATATCGTCGTGTATGACGGTGAAAAGCCTGTCGGCGCTGGAAGATGGCGCATGAAGGACGGCTACGGCAAGTTAGAGAGGATTTGCGTACTGAAAAGCCACCGCTCAGCCGGTGTCGGCGGCATCATTATGAAAGCGCTCGAAAAAGCCGCGGCAGACGGAGGCGCTTCCGGTTTCATTTTAAACGCGCAAACACAGGCTGTGCCGTTTTACAAGAAACACGGGTATCGCGTGCTTTCTGAAAAAGAATTCCTCGATGCCGGCATTCCGCACTTACAAATGATGAAGGACTGAACGCATCCGGATCTTTTGAGATCCGGATTTTTACTGCATATAAAAAACCGTTCTCTGGTATGAACGGTTTTTTATACATATCGATTAATATATGTGCCCATTCCTTTTTCTCGCAACCTCTTATAAAGAGAGCGCTTACGTTTCATCTCGTTTACTTTTCTTTCAGCGGCCGTTTGATTCTCCTGCTGCTTTTCCAGTTCTTTGTATACCCGCTGAAACGGGACATAGCTGATTTTTTCGGTTCCGGCATAATCCTGCTTATGTCCAATCGTTCTATTAGCATATTGAGCGTATTGCTGGTTCTGAATTTGACCTGCATATATCATACAATACCCACCCCTCTGCTGTCTCTTTTCCCTTAAACTTACTTTTTGAAACACATTTCTTTTGATATGATAGTCATTGTCTGTAATGAACACCTTTTGATTGGGAGGACCCCTTTTTGAAATGCGCCCGACTGAATGATAGAATCATACATTTACATACATATTCGAGAGAACATTATCAATTCCTCTTTGAAGAGGGAATAAAAGGACATTTATTTTGTTCTCATTGCGGAAAGCCCGTTCTGTTACGGCTTAACATCGCCGATCCGCCAGAGTTTATCCATCGCCAGCCAGGCGATTTTCCGGCATGTGAGGAGGCGTGCGAACCGAAGCCCGCTAAAGAGGAAAAAAAAGAAGACGATCAGGAATCTGGTGTCATTCGTTTACCCAAGGGAAAAGCGATCGCCGCTGACCCGTCCCCAGCTGTTACGGAATGGCACCGTCCTAGAAGCATTAAACCAGGAACACCATTTGTGCCAAAAACAATAGAACCCGATACGAGCCTTTTTCCGTCTGTCGGTTTAAACACGGATCAGCTGAAAGCTGTCACGGAAACAGAGGGCCCGCTGCTTGTGCTTGCAGGTGCGGGGAGCGGAAAAACACGGGTGCTGACAGCCCGTGCCGCCCACATGCTCGAACACTTAGGCATACCGCCTGAAAATATGCTGCTTGTCACCTTTACAACAAAAGCTGTCGCTGAAATGAAAGAGCGTATGGCGAACCAGTACGGATTACAGCCGGCAAAAGTCAGAAGACTTGTGACAGGAACATTCCACAGTCTGTTTTATAAGATCTTGTATCACTCTAATTCTGCTAAATGGAACGGTGAGCATCTGCTGAAAATGGAGTGGCAGCGGGAACAATATATCAAAAAAGCACTCTATGAAGAGGGCATCGATGAGAAAGAATTCCCAGTTGACCAAGCCCTGCAGCAGATCGGTTTTTGGAAAAACACTTATGTCCCAAATGAACGCATCCCTCTAAAAGATGAGTGGGAAAAACAAGTTTATCGTTTATATGAACATTATGAACGCCAGAAAAAAGAACACAGCCAATTTGATTTTGATGACATGGCTTCAGCCTGCTATGAATTGTTTATCGAGCGGCCTGACCTTCTGGAACAATATCAATCTCGGTTTACGTATATCTTAATTGATGAGTTTCAGGACATTAATCCGGTTCAATACAAAATCATGCAAATGCTCGCCAGCCCGGAGCAAAACCTGTGCTGTGTCGGAGACGATGACCAGTCCATCTACGCGTTTCGCGGAAGCAATCCGTCTTTCATTCTTGATTTTCAAAAGGATTATCCGGGAGCGAAGACGATCTATTTAACTGCGAACTACAGGTCTACGCACCCGATTGTCTCTAGTGCTGATATCGTCGTGAAAAAGAACAAAAACAGATATGCCAAAACGCTTGAAGCGGCCCGCGATGACATTCAGGTCCCTGTGCTGTTTTATCCTTATGATGAAGAGGAAGAAGCCACAATGGTCGTTTCCGATATCAAAGAAAAAATTCAAAATGGAGCCAGTCCAGAAGACTTTGCGGTTCTTTACCGCACAAACAGCGGAGGCCGTGCTATATATGAAAGGCTTCATCAATCGTCAATTCCGTATACAGCTGACCGCGGCGTCCAATCGTTTTACAGCAGACGGATCGTCCGCCAGATTCTCGCCTACTTGTATGCCAGCCAAAATGAGGATGACACCGAAGCGATTAAACACTTGCTTCCCGCCTTGTTTTTAAAACAGTCCGCTTTGAATACGCTGAAGGCGCTCTCGATTACAGAGGACTGTACCATGATCAAAGCGCTGGCCAAATTGCCTGATCTGAAGCCATTCCAGCTGGACAAAATCAAGAAAATCGTACCGTTTTTTGCAAGCCTCCGCACGATGAAGCCCGTAGAAGCCATCACCTTTGCAGAAGGAAAAATGGGCTTCTCCGAGTATTTAAAAAAGCGGGGCAATGAGGGTAACAAGCTGGAAAAAGGCTCTGATGACTTGCGTGACATCAAGGTTGTCGCCAAGAAGTTCAAAACGATTCCTGACTTTCTTGCCCACGTAGACCATATGAGGGCCGCTGAGAAAAATAGAACGGATGAACATGGCGTTCAGCTGATGACCATTCACCGGTCAAAAGGCCTTGAATTCAAAACAGTCTACGTGTTAGGCACTGTAGACGGCTCGATTCCGCACGATTTCTCATTAGAAACGGCAAGAAAAGGAGACGAGGCCGCTCTTGAGGAGGAAAGACGCCTTTTATATGTAGCCATGACCCGGGCGAAACAGCATTTATATTTGTCTTGCCCCGCTAACAGGCGCGGCAAAACAGCCAACCGCTCAAGATTTTTGTATCCCCTGCTACAGAAAGCAAGACAGCCCTTGCATCATTAAAAACCCGGCAGATTACTGCCGGGTTTTTACTGTAAAAAAAGGCCCGCTGCAGTGAGTCAGCCAGGCCATCCACTTATTTATTATCCATCATTTTAGAAATCGTGCCAAAATCAAGCTTTTCTTTTCCGCTTGTAATAGATTCCACAATTTTATCTTCTAATTCTTTTGGTACGCGTCTGTTTGCGAGCTGCGCTACGCGGTTAATCACACTGCGCACTGTATTTTCATCTTTAAAATTAGCGTTTTGGAGTGATCCGGCAAGATTCATTACATCCTGCATCTTCACACCTGTTTTCTTTTCGATGTTCTTAAAAAATTGATTATCCATAATGCGCCTCCTTTTGGCGGAGTAATACGGTATTGTATGAATGCACATAATACAATGTGCTTTTCCAACATTTTTAAAAATAAACACAAGGCAAGGAAGCACGGGTTATAACCCGTACTTCCTCAATACATCTTAAAAGAAAGATGCACCTACGATGATGAGGAGAATGAATAATACGACCAACAAAACAAATGTTGAACCATAGCCGCCGCCGTAACCGCCAGCATAACCGCCATAACAGCCGCCGCCGTAGCCGCCGCCGAATCCGTATCCAAAGCCCATAGATAAGCACCTCCTTTACTCTCTATACACTATGTGAGCTGCTGGGATCGGCTTGGATATTCGCATAGGGCGTTTGCGGATTTACGATTGATCATATTGAGCTTGATGTTTTTTAAGTAAGGCCTCCGTTTTTTCAGCGAGCTCTTCAATCTCATCTTCAAACTCCAGACCGGCTTTATCAAATGCATCCAAGTCTTTTCTGATACTGCCCATCGTGTCTTCATGCTCTTTTTGCTTTTGTTCGTGTGGTTCATATCTTCCTTCTATCCATTTTTCAAACTCATTCACTTTTATCCCCCCGCTTATGATATATGCTGAGCGAGGCCGCCTCGTTAAAAAAACAAAAAACCGGAGTTCTCCGGTTTCTTTGCCAGGCTATTGAGGCTTTTTCTTTTTATTTCCGCACCCACAGCCTTTCTTTTTTATCTTTTTTGATTGATATAATGAATCTGTATATGGAGATTTTTGGGAAGGTTTATTATGCTGATTCATTTTTGTCCCCTTCCTTTCCTTATGTCATATATGCTACTTTATGCGTATTCTGACAGAAAGTTGCTAGTGGTAACGCCTTATTCTTGCAGCCATTTTGATACGAGCGTTTCTATAATGCCGGCAAGTCCGGCGATCGCCAAAAGTAAAATCAGCCACTGCGCCGCTTGCGGGATCACCGCCTGGCATAAAATCAAAAAGCCGGCGCACCACACGCCTGTGCACCAATAGCAGCTCAGCAATTCACCAATAAACGCCCTGACACCGGTTCCCTTAATCACGATATAGGTTTGAATGTTCCCGTCCGCATCCTTTTCTTCCTTCTCTTCATGAAACAGACTGCGAAGCGGCGCCATAATCGTGTCAAACACCAGCAGGCGGGCGAGCCGAAAGACCGCAAGCGATAGAAGAACAATTGTCAGCCCATTTATAACCACTCGTTCACTCCTTTGCCAACCATGATCCCTTCACTTATATGCGAAAACCCTATTCTTCATGAATTGTATCTTGTCCGGCAGAAAATTGGTTATTTTTATTATTCCGCTCGGCACCCCATTTGCATTATATAGAGTATGGATAAGAAAGGAGTGAAGGTTATGTCATTTGAAGAAAAAGTCGAATCCCTGCACCCTGCAATATTTGAGCAATTATCAAGCGAATTCGAACAGCAGATCGAAGTCATTGATTGCGAAAATATCACAATTGACACGTCACATATAACAGCTGCCCTTTCTATACAAGCCTTGGTGACAACAATGATTATCCTGGCAACACAGCTCGTCATCGCCGACGAGGACTTGGCTGACGCAGTGGCAAGCGAAATTCTTATTCTCGATAACTCGCAAATAAAAAAAAGAACCATCATTAAAATTATCAACAGCCGCAACATCAAAATTACTTTGTCTGCCGACGAAATAATAACCTTTGTACAAATTTTGCTTCAGGTGCTTAACAGCATTCTCCTTGAAATTGACGTCCTTTAACCCTTTCTTTTCACAAACTTAAAAGCCGAGGTGAAAACAAATGTCAGATAACGATAAAATCAAAGAAGAGCTTGAAAAGCTTCCGGAAGCTGATCCAATGACGAAAATGCTGGTTCAAAATATCTTTCTTAAACACGGTGTCACGAAAGACAAAATGAAAAAAGTATCAGATGAAGAAAAAGAAATGCTCTTGAATCTGGTAAAAGACTTGCAGGCTAAATCAGCTGCATTAGTTGAAAATCAAAAGAAGAAAAAAGAAGAAGCCGCCGCGCAAGAGAAAAAGAACGAAAAACCGCTAAGCCGGAGAGAACAATTAATTGAACAGCTCAGACAAAGACGTCAAAACAATAACAATTCAAACCAATCATAAAAAATAGGGTTCTTCATCAGGATATATGCCTCAGTCAAAGTAAGAGGCTCGCTCATTTAATAACAGTAAAAGAAAAGGAGGAATAGATATGGAAAGCAGACCATACTCTTGGGTTGCACTTGATCCTGACTGTGACCATCCGTTAGACGAAAAAGAAAAAGATAAAAAAGAAGAAAGAAAATGTCATTGCGATGTTTGCTGTAATGGCAATGGGTTTTTTGGCAACGACAATGCCTTCATTGACCAAAATCTGGCTCAGGCAAATCTCAATAAACAAGTCTCCGATGAAACAATTATTATCAGAGACTCTTGTGACATCAACGTTTCATCTACAGACGTTCAAGCCGTAACATCAGTTGTAACGGCGGTTAATGCAGCTGTCCTAACAGTAGCTCTCACATCCATTGCAGACGGCGTAATTGCCGAATTAGTCGCACAAGATTTGTTACAGCTTTCAGCTAACAAACAAGTAAACCGCCAAAAACTTCTCATCGAATGCTCCCGGGGCGTAAATATCACAACAGTAGATGCTGATATAGCAACATTGGTTTCCACAGCTACTAACACACTTGTGGCACTCTTAGCCATCACACTCGTCCTCTAACTCTAAAAGCAGAGCTAAAAACGCTCTGCTTTTTCTTATTTTCCAAGCATATGATGAATATATAGACGTTCACCCACACCAAGTGGGGCACGGGTACATATGTTGTTAAGGACTAAAGTCAAATACCCTATAAAGAAGGAGCTGAAATCAATGAGCTGCGGAAAAACCCATGGCCGGCATGAGAACTGTGTATGCGATGCAGTGGAAAAGATTTTAGCAGAGCAGGAGGCAGTTGAAGAACAGTGTCCGACTGGCTGCTATACCAACCTTTTAAACCCTACGATTGCTGGAAAAGACACAATTCCGTTTCTCGTTTTCGATAAAAAAGGCGGATTGTTCTCCACATTCGGAAACGTAGGGGGATTTGTGGATGATATGCAATGCTTTGAATCCATTTTCTTCCGCGTCGAAAAATTATGCGATTGCTGTGCAACACTTTCTATTTTACGCCCGGTCGATGTCAAAGGCGATACCTTAAGTGTTTGCCACCCTTGCGACCCGGATTTCTTCGGGCTAGAAAAAACAGATTTCTGCATTGAAGTGGATCTCGGATGCTTCTGCGCGATTCAGTGCCTGTCACCAGAGCTAGTTGACAGAACATCGCCTCATAAAGATAAAAAGCATCATCACAATGGATAAACACTTGTAAAGAGGAATCCCCTTCCAAACTCTATTACAGGTGCAAATCATTCAGCTGCTTCCAGCGTGAGGCAGCTGACTCTCCATCATTTCGCCAGTCTCAAATTTATAAGGCAGGAGGGATAATATGAGCCAGAAAACATCAAGCTGCGTGCGTGAAGCTGTAGAAAATATTGAAGAACTACAAAACGCTGTTGAAGAAGACTGCCCGACCGGCTGCCACTCTAAGCTTTTATCTGTAAGCCATTCGTTAGGCGACACAGTGCCTTTTGCAATATTTACATCAAAATCAACGCCATTAGTCGCCTTCGGAAATGTCGGCGAACTCGATAACGGCCCTTGCTTTAATACAGTATTTTTCAGGGTCGAAAGAGTGCATGGAAGCTGCGCAACACTGTCATTATTAATCGCATTTGACGAACACAAACACATTTTGGACTTCACCGATAAAGATACGGTGTGTGAAGTTTTCCGACTTGAAAAAACAAACTACTGTATTGAAGTTGACTTAGACTGCTTCTGCGCAATCAACTGCTTAAATCCTCGATTAATCAATCGTACACATCATCATCATTAATCATAAGCTGGAAAAGCTTGCAGGCCTGCAGGCTTTTCTCTAAGTAAAAAAAGCTGTCCGGCAACATCGACCGGGCAGCTTTTTTCTTTTTCGTTAAAAACCGAGCGGGTGCAAAGAGGTAATATCATCGATTGCAAGTTCGGTTGGGGCTCCGTTTCCGGTTGTTCGAAGCAGGACGGAATCATTTCTTCTTCCGACAATCACGCCCCTGTACGTTCTTCCATTGGCTTCAATCAAACAAAGCGCTCTCGGCATGTTATGAGGCAGCTTTGTTAAAAAATCAATTTTTTCATGAATAGACATCTTGCTCATCGGTTTCTTTACTTTTCTTGCCGGCGGTGCTTTTTCCTCCGCTTTGGCAGCATTATGGACAGCTTCCGGTTCTTTCTCAGGCTTCCGGGTCTCAAGTGCAGGCTCTTCCTTTTTTTCTGCTTTCGGGGGCTCGTGTTCGACGGTTTCTTCTACGGCCTGCGGCTCTGCTTTCTGTTCCTCCTGGCTTTTTATGTTCTCTGGCTCTCTCACCTCTTGTGTTTGCTGACTCACTGGTTCGGCTGCAGGCTTTTGGTCTTCTTGCAGGACATCCTGTGCCACGGCTTCCTCCTGCTGCTTCTCATGGTAAACCGGCTTTTCCTCAGCTTTTGGCGGAGCAGGTTTGTCGGCCTTTCTTTTGATGACAATCTCCTGCATGGATGACCTTGTAGTTTCTGCATAATCCGGCTGAACAATATACATGAGCGGTTTTTTATCCGCGTTTCTATTCTTATTAGACATCTTCATCCCTCCGATTGTGTCATATTCTATCTATATGACAGAAAGCTGAAAATCAGAAGAAATAAAAAAGCAATCCCTATTCGGGATTGCTTGATATAGTTCCAGCTTAGCGGGCAGTGATATGGAAACCTGAATCAACGTGAAGATTTTCACCTGTAATCCCGCGGGACATATCGCTGAACAAGAACGCAGCTGTATCGCCCACTTCTTCAGGTGTTGTCGTGCGGCGAAGCGGTGCACGCTCTTCGATGTCTTTTAAGATAGAGTTGAAATCGCTGATGCCTTTAGCAGATAATGTTCTGATCGGGCCGGCAGAAATGCTGTTGACGCGGATATTTTCTTTTCCTAAGTCAGCAGCTAAATATTTCACACTTGCATCAAGAGAAGCTTTTGCTACACCCATGACGTTGTAGTTTGGCATCACAAGCTCTCCGCCAAGGTACGTCAAAGTGACAATGCTTCCGCCTTCAGTCATCATCGGGCGTGCCGCTTTGACAACAGCAGTCAGAGAATATGAGCTGATGTTATGAGCCAAAAGGAAGCCGTCACGGTTTGTGTTTAAGTATTCGCCGACAAGTTCTTCTTTGTTGGCAAACGCGATACAATGCGCGATACCGTGGATTACACCGACCTGCTCCTTAATGCTTGCGAAGCAAGTTTCGATTTCTGCGTCGTTTGTTACATCGCAAGGAAGGATGATGGAATCATTGCGGTCTAACGTTCCGGCAAGCTCGTGAACGGATTTCTCCAGGCGTTCACCAGCGTATGTGAAAATCAAACGTGCGCCCGCTTCATGTAAAGAACGCGCAATGCCCCAGGCGATGCTGCGTTTGTTGGCTACCCCCATCACAATAATGTTGCGGCCTTCAAGTGAAAAATTCATATGTATAAAGCCTCCTATATTTAATAAAGACATAGTATTAGTACCTGATCTTAATTCCTATCATATCATAACCTTGTCCAGATGAAAAGCGCATACCGTAGCAAACGCAAAAGAGATCACCATCAGCTGGTGATCTCATCGGCTTGTATTTAAGCTATTTCGTTTAAAAGCGAAATGGTTTGTCGGCCCGTGTCCCGACCCGATGCCAAGCGTATTTTCCACCGCTTCGCGGACAAAGTTGGCCGCAACCTCAAATGCCTGATGGATGCTGTCTCCTTTAGCCGTTTGGGCCGTTAAAGCCGCAGCAAAGGTGCAGCCTGTGCCATGCGTATGCTTCGTATTGATATAAGGATGGGTGATTTGCATAAACATGCTGCCATCAAAAAGAAGGTCAGTAATGTGATTGTCCTCAGGCTGGTGCCCGCCTTTGATAATGACATGCTGCGCACCCATCTTGACGAGCTGCTCTGCTGCTTTTTTCCGGTCATCCAGCGAGCTGATTGTCATTCCTGTCAGCGTTTCTGCTTCCGGGACATTCGGCGTAATCGCGTAGCTTCTTGGAATGAGCAACTCCTTTAAGGTGGCAACTGACTCATCACGCAGCAAGGATGCCCCGCCCTTTGCGATCATAACCGGATCAACAATTACACGATTGAATCCGTACTCGTCAATTTTTCTCGCCACTTCTTCAATCATGTCGGCATTCCAGAGCATTCCCGTTTTTACTGCATCCGGCCTCAAATCCTCAGCAACAGCGTCAATTTGCTGTCTCAACGCCTCTACAGTCAGCGGATGCACCCCATGAACGCCAAGCGTATTTTGAGCGGTTACCGCCGTAATCGCAGACATTCCGAATACATCAAGCTCTTGAAAGGTTTTAATATCAGCCTGTATCCCCGCGCCGCCGCCTGAATCTGATCCGGCGATTGTCAATGCTTTATATATACTCACTACACTACACTCCTTTTATTACCCGATCCATTTATGATAAATGGATTTTGCCCGGGCAACATCATTTGTTCCATGGATCAAAGCTCTGCCGTCCCGGAACAGCACCATTTTCATATCATCCGAGCGGCAAGAAATTAAATACGGGTTCGCAGCCACTTCAAGCCCGGCCTGTCTCAGCTGACCGGCAAGCGCTTCAAGATCCGCTTCTTTTGTAACAGATGATCTGATCTGCACCGTGTTCCTGCCGCACAATACAGCCGCTTTTGTTTGATTTTCATATGACAAAAACGGAAAATCCTTTGTGCCGCAGCTTGGGCATGCGTCATGTTTGAGACTGGCCGCTCTCACTTCTGACCGCTCGTTTTTCCACAAGTCAAAGGAGCGCAGCACCGGCTCGCACTCCTCTCCCGTCAGCAGCTTCAACGCATCTGTTACCTGAAAGACTGCTACCTGCAAAACAGCCGGACTGATGATGCCGGCTGTGTCACATGTTGCTCCGCCAATCGGAAGTGTATCGAGCAAGCAATGCAGGCAAGGAGTAGAACCCGGCACCACGGTAAAGGTGAGGCCGTAGCTCCCTACACAGGCACCATAAAGAAAAGGAATCCCTTCCTTTACCGCAGCATCATTTACGATCAGGCGGGTTTCAAAATTATCAGCCGCATCCACAATAATCGATGCATCCCTAATCAGCTCGAAGATATTTTCTGCTGTCACATCCATGACAAGGCCGGTCACATCAACATCGCTGTTAATCGAACGGAGACGGCGCTCCGCAGCGGCTGCTTTCGGCATTTCTTTTTTGACATCATCTTCTGTATACAGCTGCTGGCGCTGGAGGTTGCTCCATTCCACATAATCTCTGTCGGCAATTTTCACAGAGCCGACTCCCGCTCTCACCAGCATTTCTGCACTGGCTGTTCCGAGCGCGCCGGCGCCGATAATCACGGCGCGCGCTTCTTTCAATTTTTTCTGGCCGGATGAGCCGATCGGAGCAAACAGCTTCTGCCTTGAATACCTGCCCGTCATACAGGAAGACCTTCTCCCGGACTGCTTGCCGTTCCGTATTGCTTAAGCGGGATTCGGCCCGCCTCATAAGAAAGGCGTCCTGCTTCCACCGCGAGCTTCATGGCACGAGCCATTTTCACAGGATCGTCAGCGCCCGATACAGCCGTATTGAGCAGTACGCCATCCGCTCCAAGCTCCATTGCGTATGCCGCATCTTTAGGCGAGCCGATTCCAGCATCCACGATGACCGGCACTTTCGCCTGTTCAATAATAAATGACAGATTCAAAGGATTTAAGATTCCTTGTCCCGATCCAATCGGAGATGCACCCGGCATGATGGCATGAACGCCGAGCTCTTCCAGCTTTCTCGCCAGCACAACGTCATCCGACGTGTACGGGAGCACAATAAAGCCTTCTTCAAGAAGCTGTTCAGACGCTTTTAATGTCTCAACAGGGTCAGGCAGCAAGGAACGGCTGCATCCGATGACTTCAACTTTAATCATGTCACAAAGGCCTGACGCTTTTGCCAGCCTTGCAATCCGAACCGCTTCTTCAGCAGTACTGGCGCCCGCTGTATTCGGCAAAAGCGTATATTTGGATAAATCAAGCTGTTCCAGAAAATTCGGCTGAGATGCTTCAAAGATGTTCATTCTCCGCACAGCAAATGTTAAAATATCAGACTCGGAAACAGCTACTGCTTCCTTTTGAATGTCAAACGATGGGTATTTCCCCGTGCCTAGCAGCAATCTTGATTGAAATGATTTTCCGCCAATTGTTAACATGCTCATCCGCCTCCTACAAAATGGACAATTTCAATGACATCACGATCACAAAGCTCAACCTCGTGATAGCGTTCTTTCCCGATTATTTCTTTATTTCTTTCCACGATAACGATTTTATTTTCAAGCTGATACGACGCCAGCAGGTCTTGAATTGTACCTGTGTCTTTTTCCCACTTCACGTCTTTACCGTTCAGCTGTAGCATCATATCTGAACCGCCTCCTTGCGATCAATTCGGAATGCGTGCAGCCAGTCTTGGTTGACCTCTTTATTCATGATGAGATCACTGATCAAAGCGCCCGTTGCGGGAGCAAGCAGGATGCCATTTCTGAAATGGCCAGCCGCAAATAAAATACGGCTGTCCTCAGGATGTCTGCCGATGTACGGTTTTCCATCCTTTGTTCCCGGCCGGAGTCCCGCCCAAAAACGATCCACCTTCATATTCTGTATAGCCGGCAGCATCGTTTTTGCTTTTTTCATAACCGATTCCAATCCGCCAAGATCTGGTGTTTCACTCCAGTCCCCCGGCTTCATTGTCGCGCCGACAACCAGTCTGCCGCTTTTTCTCGGTACGATATAGCAATGGTCATGATAAAGCGTTTTTGTCAGCGGGATATCATCATTCCAAACGGACAGGCACTCCCCTTTTACAGGGAGAAAAGCATTGTTCAGTCCAAGCTGTTTAAAAAACATTCCGCTCCACACCCCGCTGGCAACGACAACATGATTAGCCCATACGTCTCCGCTAGGGGTCTTGATGGACAGGGCTTCACCGTCACGTTCGACATGCAGGACGGGCGTATGCTCAAAAATCTCCGCTCCAAGCATTTTTGCTGCTTTCACATATGCCTTGCAAACAAAATAAGGCTCCACATGCACATCATCCTGAATAAAAGATGCACCAAAGATGTCACCTGACGCATACGGCTCTTTTTCTAACACCTCTTCTTTTGAATACCAGCTGACAGAGTCCAAATCGTCCATCTGTCTCAGCTGCAGCACATCTTCTTCAGAAAATGCAAGCTTAAACATACCGCCGTTATGCTGCCTGATATCCACACCGGATAATGCATAAAGCTCTTCTCCAAGACCTTTGTACAGACGCTGACTGTGCATGGCGAAATCAAAAAACGCGTCACGTTCCTCGCATTCGGCATGGGCGCCCAGCATTCCGGCAGCGGCACTTGTCGTTCTGCCGCCCATTGTTCCGCTTTCAAATAATGCGGTGCTTTTGTTTTCCTTTGCCAAATGATAAGCAATCGCGGAACCGATAATTCCGCCTCCAATCACCACTGCTTCATAATGCCTTTTCATAGCGCATCTCCTTTAGCTTGCGGGAATATCGTCTGGCTGCTTCCAAAGGCTCAACGGAAGAGAAAATTCCTGACATAACAGCGATACCGTCTGCTCCTGCTTGTTTTACGTCTCTTAACCTATCCGGCGTCATCCCCCCGATGGCTATAACAGGGATGGAAATCCGCTGTTTGATATCTGCCAGCAAAGACACCCCTCTGCCTTCAAGACCCTTTTTGCAATCCGTTTCAAACACATGGCCGAACAGCACGTAGTCCGCGTCTTCCTTTTCTGCTTGAACCGCTTCCTCCAGTGAATGCACCGACCTCCCGATATGAAGGTGTGGAAATCTGGCTCTGACCTGCTTCGGTGAAAAGCTGCCGCTTGGCAGCTGCACGCGGTGAATAGTAGAGAAAAGCGCAATATCCACGCGCCCGTTCATCACCAGTTTTCGTTTATCTATACCGCCTTCAAAAATAAGCTCGAGCAGTTTCAGAATATCCGCCGCCGATTTTGAGCGTTCCCGAATGTGAATAAAATCAACTTCATTCTGAATCGAAATGATGGTTCTCGCTAGCTCTTCTACCGGCTTGCAGTTATCCGTTATGGCGTGAAGCTCCACATTCCTCCACCTCTTTTATGCCGCGCTCCGACCAGCCTTCTTTTTGATAGGCCATTCCCCAAAATTGATATTCATAGAAGCTGGAGATGACAAAATTCTCTTTCATCTTGGCACGCACTTCCTCCGTGCTGTTTTCCGCCAGCTCATCAAAGCGGTTGATTTGCTCCTCAACCTGTTGTCTAAACCAGTCACCGCCGTACGTCCCAATCCACTTTTGATAAATCGGATGCCCAGGATCGCAATGCAGTAATTTCTCACCAACCTCGTAATAGAGCCAGTAGCATGGCAGCAAGGCCGCTAAGATTTCAGCGAAATTCCCACTCAAAACCGAACGGTACATATGGGATGTATAAGAGTACGCCGTAGGAGACGGCTTAAACGCCTTACGCTCTTCCTCGCTGATTTCCAACAGCTCGGCAAACTCCCGATGAAGCGCCATTTCCGCCTCATATGTACCTTGGGCATGGCTTGCCATCCGCCCCGTTGTATAAAGGTCCTTCGCATAAGCGGCGCCAAATGACTGCACCTTTGCAAAATGCGTTAAATAATAGGAATCCTGAAGTACGTAGTATTTAAAACGGTCAATCGGAAGCGTTCCGTCACCGATTCCTTGAACGAACGGATGGACAAAGCTCCCCTCCCACCATTCTGCGGCTGCACTGCGGCATTCTTCTGAAAACTTCACAAATCATTCCCCCTCTGAAAATAAAAAAACCACTTTCCCGCAAGGAAAAGTGGTTTGGAATTGGCATAGTAAAATAACACAAATACCGCTCCACTTCCCTACGCAGGTCTGAACCTGTTCAAGTTATGAGGGTCTAAAAGTCACACTTTTATCTCAGCCCTTATGAAGGACACCCCTAGTGGTTAAACGAATACATATTGAATTGTTCTGCACCTCTATATTAACACGAATCCTTATTTGGTCAAGATTTATCCTTCCAATGTTTTCTTAAGATCCGTTACGTATCCCCGAGATCCGGTGACAATTAAGCGATCTCCCAGTTTCAGCCTAGTATCCCCATGAGGAACGATGCTGTCCACACCTCTGAAAATCCTGACAAAGATGACGTCACCTGTTAAAGGGAATTCCCGTAAAATGACACCATCATATTTACTGTTCTCCATATTAATTTGATACAGCGAAGACTCTTGGTTCGTGAGCAGCTTCATGACGCCAGGCGCTTCTATCAGTGCGCGAAGCAGCGTTTTTGTCGACAGCAGAATAGAAAAGATGCTGATTCCCTGCTCCTTCAGAGCTGCTTCATGCTCCGGTGATCCTACGCTTGCAATGACTCTTTCTGTGCCTTTTTCTTTTGCAAGTAATGCAATGTCTGCATTCATATCTTCATTTCCTGTCGCCACAACGAGGATATCCGTTTCAAAAATGCCGAGTGATTCAAGCGTCTCGTGTTCATAGTCAGAAATTGTTTCAACAGCAAACACTGATTCTGAAAGCTTTTCCTCCGCATTCTCTTGGTAGACGTGTACAACACGCACGTCATACTCTTCCTCTGGCAATTCGAGTGTAACAGGCAAAGTCATTTGATTGGCGCCGATGAACGTAATCGTCTTTTTCTCCTCCGGCTGCTCTTCCCGTTTGTATAATTTTTTAAAACAGATCGGCGTAAAAATACTTGCAATGACGGCTACTAAAATTAGCGCTCCTGACATATTTGCACTGATCACGTGAAGCTGCTGGCCGATTGTTGCAGCAGCAATCACGAGCGAAAGCGTTGATGTCAGCAAGAAACCAGACGCGAAAATGGTTCGGTTATCATACCACTTCTTTAGGTACATGACAGGAATGATTTTGCTGACTAACAGCGCCAGCAGCAGGAGCGGAATCATGATTAAAATTGTTTTATCCTGAAAAAGAGTCCAAATATCCAGCTTCACACCGACCATCACAAAGAAAATCGGTATTAAGAACCCATAACCAAATGAATCCAGCTGCTGAACAAGTTCTTTGTTTGGCGAAAGCAGGGAAACGAGAACCCCCGCTAAGAAAGCGCCGAGAATATTTTCCGCCCCAAGTGATTCAGACAGGGCAACGAGTACAATAATTAACGTAAAAATGGCACGCGTCCCGATCTGGATCGTCCCTTTTGACATGGACTGAACAAAAGAGCGATGTTTAAAGACCCGGCCGAAAAAGTATAGCACCACTCCGGCCGCAAACAGAATCATCAGGAGCCACATGTTTCCGCTGTCCTCTCCGTATAAAGAAGAAAAAACAGCAAGAAGAATCATCGTGGCCAAATCAGCAATAACAGCAACAAGCAAAATAATCTGCCCGATATTCGAATTCATGATCCGTTCTTCTTTTAATGTTGGAACGACAACGCCTAACGATATCGTTGAAATAATCAGGGTCATTAAAAAAGCATTTTGGATAAATCCAGCCAAGACGAACCCATAGGACAAGAGCAATGATAAAATAAAAATGCCGACAAAAATAATAGATGCCGCAGCAAACGTATTCGGCGCTTCCTTGCCATTCGGCAGGAACTGCTTTTTCTTCCCTTTCTCAAACGATGAAAAATCAATTTCAAGCCCGCTTAAAAACATTAAAAAGATAAATCCGAGCATAGAAAGTGTCTGGAGCCAGGTGTCACCCTCCACAACTAAATTAAGGCCGCTTTTCCCAATAATCAGCCCCATAATGATTTCAGCAACAACAACCGGGATGCTGAGTTTAAACCGATGCAAAAGGATGGGTGTCAAAAATGCAACGATAAGTACAACAACTAAAGATGCGACAGATGTATGCGCCATAATAAGAACCTCCTTCTTTAGATCAGGGTTATGCCAGTTCTCACTCAAAGAACAAAACCTCATTTTTAAAAAACATAACGCGATTTTAACAAGGGTGATGATGAAAAATAAAGTAATATGGTCTTAATCCTGTTTAGAAAATGATTCTTCTATAATTTGCACATAAAAGCTTGTGATGACTCACAACACTTTGC
The DNA here is from genome assembly GCF_038593095.1 of Bacillus sp. FSL L8-0358. NCBI lineage: Bacteria > Bacillati > Bacillota > Bacilli > Caryophanales > Bacillaceae > Bacillus > Bacillus sp. FSL L8-0358. Next base: position 1,225,255 of record NZ_CP151962.1, on the reverse strand, counting down.
TTCATAATAAATAAAACAATCGGTAAGGAGGATACCGCATGGCTTACGATATCATCAGCGATATTCATGGCTGCTATGACGAAATGACTGCATTAATCCAGAAGCTTGGCTATACAATCAAAAATGGAGTACCTGTCCACGAAGAAGGCAGGGTGCTTGTTTTTGCCGGAGATTTAACTGACAGAGGGCCTAAATCGATAGAGGTCATCCGATTTGTAGCAGGCGCTTACGAAAAAGGCGCTGTACGTTATGTCCCGGGAAACCATTGCAATAAATTATATCGTTACTTAAAAGGAAATCCAGTAAAAGTGATGCATGGTCTCGAAACAACAGCGGCAGAGCTTGAGGAACTTTCCAAAGATGAGAGAAAAGCAGTCAGTGAACAGTTTATGAAGCTGTACGAAACAGCGCCGCTTTACGACATCTTACATAATGGAGAATTAGTTGTCGCCCATGCTGGCATAAGAGCTGACGATATCGGCAAATATACCCGCAGAGTGAAGGACTTTGTGCTTTACGGTGACGTGACGGGTGAAACATATCCGGACGGCAGACCCGTCAGACGTGATTGGGCGGCAGCCTATAATGGAAAGGCTTGGGTGGTATACGGTCATACACCTGTGAAAGAGCCTCGGAAGGTCAATCGCACCATCAACATTGATACAGGCTGCGTGTTCGGAAATCAACTGACAGGCTTTCGCTTTCCAGAAATAGAAACCGTCTCTGTTCCAAGCTCCCTGCCTTACGACGAATCAAGATTTCGCCCCATATAAAAAAGGAGAGAATCAATGATTCTCTCCTTTTATCAGTTTTCTCATGTCCTGAGGCAGTGGAGCATGAAACGTCATGTTCTCCTGTGTCAGCGGATGGATAAACGAAAGATGCTCGCTGTGCAGAGCCTGCCGGCCAATTTCCTGTCTCGTTCCGCCGTACAGTGTATCGCCGCACAACGGGTGCCCGAGATAGCTCATATGAACACGAATTTGATGGGTTCGTCCAGTCTCAAGCTGCAATGCCACCGAGGTCATGTCATCATTTGCACATGTGACGTAAAAATGAGTAACAGCCTTCTGGCCGTCCGGTGTTACCGTCCGTTCAATAATACTGTCAGGATGTCTGCCAATCGGAGCATCGACTGTTCCCTCCATCTGTGCCATCCGCCCGTGAACCACTGCCGCATACCGGCGTTTCACAAGGCCGTTTTTTTGCGCAGACGATAAAATGGAGTGGGCAAATCGATGCTTGGCAACAAGCATGACACCAGATGTATCCCGGTCTAGCCGGGTGACAAGATGTACTGTCGCCCTCACTCCGGTTGTTTGATAATGATCAATAATTCCATTGGCAATGCTGCCGGAGGGATGCTCTCTCGAAGGGATTGATGACACATACGGCTGTTTGTTTATCACAAGCACATGTTCATCCTCATAAAGGATATCGAGCGGAACAGGCTCTGCCAACAGCGTCTCGCTCACCTGTTCCTCAGGAAACTTCACGATAAGAAGATCTCCCTCTTTCAAAACGTATTTAACCGTCACATGCTCACCGTTGATCAGCATGTCTCCCCCGCCAAACTTAATATCGGTCAGCAGACGTTTCGAAATTCCCAGTTCACCGGCATATTCTTTTACAGTCATCCCGTCCTCAGCGGAAGTAATGTTCTTTCTGATAAAAAAATGCTCCACGATATGTCCTCTTTCTATTCACCTTTTCCAATAAACGAATCCTGGACTCTTTTCCAAAATGGAAACGGACGGAATCTCGCAAACCGCACTTTTTCGGATGCAACCTGGCAGCGGATCGACTTTACATCTTTATGGAGAAGGGTTAAATGGTCAATCGTCACTTGAAAGTCAACTTCGTTTCTCGGCTTAATCATGCAATCATGATGGGATGGGAGAAGCAGAGGTGACCCGACCGTACGGAACACGCGGTTATTAATTGAAGCCATTTCCGCAAGCTGGATCGCCCTGATAGAGGGATGGATAATCGCTCCGCCCAGCGCCTTATTGTAGGCTGTGCTGCCTGATGGAGTTGACAGGCAGAGGCCGTCGCCCCGGAAGGTTTCAAAGAGCTGCCCTTTGATTTCCACATCTGCAACAAGGCTTCCTTCGATGCTTTTAATCGTACATTCATTCAAAGCTAAGTATCTTTCTTCCCGCTCGTTTTCGTGATAGGTCACAATGACTTCGAGAAGCGGATATTCGACTGTATGATACGGCGTTTTCGCGATGGCAAGAACAAGTTTTTCAATTTCATGAGGAACCCAGTCGGCATAAAAACCCAGATGACCTGTGTGAACGCCGACAAATGCTGTTTTGTCCAAGCGGTCGCTGTATCTGTGAAAAGCATACAAAAGCGTTCCGTCGCCTCCGACTGAAATAACGATTTCCGGTTCATTTTCATCCAGTTCCATATCAAAATCCAATAAATACGCCTGTATTTTGCTTTTCAGCGTATCAGAAACTTGATCTCCTTTTGATGATACGGCAAATTTCATGCTCTTCTTCCCCTTTACCTATTGTTGCTCGCTTCCTTTTTTCTTTCTTGAAAAGGCAGCTTGAGCTTCCTGTACTTCACCCCTGATCTCCGACATCTCTTCATCAAGCCGGGAAGCCGCTTCAGAAGCGCGCTGAAGCCTTAGTTTTACTTTTTCAGGAATGTTTCCGCTGTATTTATAATTCAATGAATGCTCAATGGTCGCCCAAAAATTCATCGCCAGTGTACGGATCTGTATTTCCACGAGAACATGCTTTTCTCCGGATACCGTCTGCAAAGGGTACAGCACAACAAGATGGTATGACCGGTATCCGCTCTCTTTATGTTCCGCAATATAATCTCTCTGATCCACGACGGTGAAATCTTTTCTGGCAAAAAGCATCTCTTTTACGATTTGGATGTCATCGACAAATTGGCACATGATTCTAAGGCCAGCAATGTCCTGCATGGTTTCAATTTCATGCAGCGGTATGCTTTTCCGTCTCGCTTTTTCAAGTATGCTCGCCACAGGCTTGACGCGTCCGGTCACAAATTCGATCGGTGAATGGTCGTCCTCGTATTCATATAGTGTGCGGATCCCCTTGAGCTTCACTTTCAACTCTTCGACAGCCTGGCGGTACGGCACTAAAAAACGCTCCCATTGTTTGTCATCCATCATACATCCCCCAATTCCGAACCAGTTTCTATAAAAACACGCGTTTCACTTTTTCTTCCATTTCTTCTCCGTAGTTTGCATTATCCTTTATATTTTCTAAAAGATATTCCAGCTCCTCATGCAGGCCTGCCAGTTCAATTGTTTGGTCTCCTGCCTCTAAAACAACCGGTATTTTTTGTGCATGGGCCTGCTTCAGTTCCGGCCATACATGTTCCTTTATAATGACATATTCAAAAGAATCAGCTAATTCAAGTATGTATACAAAAGCAAAGTGGTCAGAATCAACAAGCATTTGACCTGACGGCTTGCGTTCCGCTTCGTTTCCTTCTGTCTGACAGGCAAGGCGAAGCTGATCATCCGATAATGTTGCATTCAAAATTTCGATTCTGTTTTGCATAATGCTCTCCTTTTTTAAACAAAGTACAGATTCATTTTATCATATCGAGCTCGATATTGATAAACCTAACATCTAAAGAGATAATAGTAAAAATAAGATTTACAGGGCGGAAAGGAAGAGCATCATGAGCCAAGAAATTGAAATCGAATTTAAAAATATGCTGACCAAACAAGAATTCAAGAACATAGCAGCGGCACTCCAGCTGACAGAAAAAGATTTTACAGATCAAAAGAATCATTATTTTGATACAGACAGCTTCGCGCTGAAACAAAAACATGCTGCGCTTCGTATCCGCAGAAAAAACGGAAAGTATGTCCTTACATTAAAGGAGCCGGCTTATGTGGGGCTTCTGGAAACGCACCAGCAGCTTTCAGAGGTATCAGATCTCGCTGGATTTTCAGTTCCCGAGGGCCCTGTGAAGGACCAGCTGCACAAGCTTCAGATCGATACGAATGCCATTCAATACTTTGGATCTTTAGCAACAAACCGTGCGGAAAAAGAAACAGAAAAAGGCTTAATAGTTTTAGACCACAGCCGATATTTAAATAAAGAGGACTATGAAATTGAATTTGAGGCGGCGGATTGGCATGAGGGCAGACAAGCCTTCGAGAAGCTGCTTCAGCAATTCAGCATTCCTCAGCGCGAAACCAAAAATAAAATTCTGCGTTTTTATGAAGAAAAACGAAAGTCTATATAAGGTGGAATGACATCGTGAATGTAACGAATTGGGCAGCTTTACTTCAGCTTCAGGCACTACAGTCCATATCTAATGCACGCAGCAGCTCGGACACTCAGAATACGGAAAGCCCGCTTTCAAGTTTTAGCTCTTTGCTCAGCCAATATACAAACGGTCTGACATCTCAGCAATCAGCACCTTCTTCATCGCCAAGCATGCTGAACAGCGCGAATACAACAGCGCCGTCACTGCTTTCAGCGTATGGGCTTAACTCATATACGAGCAGCAATTCAGGTTCAGTCACAAAAGCGGCAGAAAGCACTGAAACAGCTGCTGCAGATTCAGCTTCAAACAAACATGAAGCAAATCAGATCAGTTCGGGAGACTTCTCTATTGACAGTGCGATTAAAAAAGCCGCTGATAAATATGGCGTTGATGAAAAACTGATCCGTGCCGTCATCAAACAGGAATCAGGCTTTAATGCAAAAGCGGTCAGCGGAGCAGGCGCGATGGGCCTCATGCAGCTGATGCCGTCAACAGCAAGCTCACTTGGCGTTTCCAATCCGCTTGATCCACAGCAAAATGTGGAGGGCGGAACGAAATATTTAAAACAAATGCTGGATAAATACGACGGCAATGTGTCTATGGCATTAGCGGCTTACAACGCCGGGCCGGGAAATGTTGACCGATACGGAGGCATTCCTCCTTTCCAAGAAACGCAAAACTATGTAAAAAAAATAACTTCAGCTTATTACGCGTAACCAGAGGGGCTCTTTCCCTCTGGTTTTTTTGCGAAGTGAAATCTTACGCATTCCTGATTTTTATGTGATATGATATGAAATACAAACCCCGGCTGTCAGCCGAAATGAGTCATCATACGCAAAAAAGGCAGTTTGTTTGTAGAAATGATGCCTTGTTGCTAAAATAAACCTAGATGAAACAATGAAATACAGAAAATTACTTTTTGCAATAGGATTTATGATTCCTATTAGCCATATTTAAAGGAGTAGTCAACATGGGACAATCGTTTAACGCACCTTATGAAGCGATTGGAGAGGAACTTCTATCGCAACTTGTTGATACTTTTTATGAGCGTGTCGCGTCTCATCCTTTGCTGAAGCCGATTTTTCCAAGCGATTTGACAGAAACCGCCAGGAAACAGAAGCAATTCTTAACTCAGTATTTAGGCGGGCCTCCTCTTTATACTGAGGAGCACGGCCATCCTATGCTCAGAGCAAGGCATCTTCCCTTTCCAATTACAAACGAGAGAGCTGATGCGTGGCTCAGCTGTATGAAGGACGCAATGGACCATGTAGGGCTGGAGGGCGAAATTCGTGAGTTTTTGTTTGGCCGGCTGGAGTTGACAGCAAGGCATATGGTGAATCAAACGGAAGCGGAGGATCGATCATCTTGACAAACTATCAGCATGAGCTATACTTCGCCCATTGCCACGGTCATCCAAAAAAACCGCTTGAAATTTATATGTTTGTAGACCCTTTATGTCCTGAATGCTGGTCCTTAGAGCCCGTCATCAAAAAGCTGAAAATCAGATACGGACGTTTTTTCACCTTACGCATTATCGCTTCCGCAAGCCTTACCGCTTTAAATAAAAAGCGAAAAAAGCATCTTCTCGCAGAAGCATGGGAAAAGATCGCGAGCCGCTCTGGCATGTCATGTGACGGCAATGTCTGGTTCGAACAGGATCAGCCGCTTTCATCGCCTTATATGGCTGCTCTCGCTTTTAAAGCAGCCGAATTGCAAGGACGAAAAGCCGGCATGCAATTTCTCAGAAATATGCAGGAGAGCCTATTTGTTTCAAAGAAAAATATTACGGATGAAAACGTGCTTTTGGAGATTGCTGAAAATACAAGTCTCGATCTTGAAGAATTCAAAAAAGATCTGCATTCTCAAAGCGCGGTCAAGGCGCTTCAATGTGACATGAAAATTGCTGCTGAGATGGATGTTTCTGTTAATCCGACACTGACGTTTTTTAATACGCAGCATGAGGATGAAGGGCTTAAAGTTCCTGGCAGCTACTCATATGATGTATATGAAGAAATTTTATTTGAGATGCTTGGCGACGAGCCGAAGCCGTCGGAAACACCGCCTTTAGAATGTTTTATTGAATATTTCCGCTTCGTTGCCTCGAAGGAAATTGCTCTTGTATATGACCTGAGCCTTGAAGAGGTAGAAAAAGAAATGAAAAAACTGGCGTTTGCTAAAAAGGTTGCCAAGGTGGAAGCCAAACACGGAATGTTTTGGAAGTCTCTCAGCACTTATTCTGATGAATATCAATCATGTGAAAAATAGCCGCAGGCGTGCATATGCTTGAGGCTGTTTTTTTACGCCACGAACCAAACATACGTTCTGTTTTTAGTGCTAAAGAAACCGCGCCGGGATAAGCGCGGTTTCATATGTCTTAACGACAACAAAGGGGATGGGAGAAATTTTTCACGGTCAAACAAAGGGGTAATGTTTGTTTGTGATCAATTTCACATCCTTATGATAACAAAAGATGTCGACTTTTGACAACCTCTATGCTTAATGTTCATATTTTTGTCACAAAACATAACGAAGTGCATTCACTCATATCCTTATAAGGAAAAAGGACGAGGAGGACCGCCATGATGTCTACTTTGATCTCAATCGTGTGCATTGCTGTTTTTTTCTGCTTGAATATCTTAGGCATGATGCATATGCTGCCGCTTTATATTACCTCTCCTCTGCTGTTTCTGTCTATTTTGTTTACCCTCTACCGCTTGAATCACCGGAAAACCTTTAAAGGGTTTTAAAAAAGCCTGTGCGTCATTTCCGCACAGGCTTACTTTTTTAAGACTGCTTGACTTTCATCAGCAGCTCTTCCATTTCATCAAGTTTTTCTTCAAACATTTTGCACGCGGCTTCGATTGGCTCTGGAGACGTCATATCAACGCCCGCTTTTTTCAGGACATCAATCGGGTATTGTGAGCTTCCCGCTTTCAGGAAGTCAATATAACGGTCAACCGCCGGCTTTCCTTCCTTCAAAATCTGGCTGCTTAATGCTTGGGCAGCGCTGTACCCTGTCGCATACTGATACACATAGTAATTGTAATAGAAGTGCGGAATACGCGACCATTCAAGGCCGATTTCCTTATCAATCACCATGCCGTCTCCAAAATACTTTTTATTCAGGTCGTAATAGACATTTGTCAGAAGCTCAGGTGTAAGCGGCTCGCCTTCTTGCGCCTTTGTATGGATCAGATGTTCAAATTCAGCGAACATCGTTTGTCTGAAGACCGTTCCCCTGAAGCCCTCAAGCATATGGTTGAGAATATATAAGCGCTGTTTTTCATCCTCTAAATTGTTCAGCAAATATTCGCCAAGGAGCGCTTCATTTGTCGTAGAGGCAACTTCCGCGACAAAGATACTGTAATTGCCGTATGGATAAGGCTGGTGCTTTCTCGTATAGTAGCTGTGTACGGAATGTCCAAACTCGTGCACGAGCGTGAAGAGATTATTGACGTTATTATGCCAGTTCATCAAAATATACGGATTCGTGCCGTAAGCTCCTGATGAATAAGCCCCATTGCGTTTGCCTTTATTTTCGTAAACGTCTACCCAGCGGTTTTCCAGTCCTTCTTTTAGGATTGAGGCATATTCTTCCCCTAATGGTGCGAGGCCTTTCAGCATGTAATCTTTGGCTTCCTCGTATGTCACCTTCATCCCCGCATCTTTCACAAGCGGTGTATACAGGTCATAGATATGCACTTCATCAAGCTCAAGCACTTTCTTTCTCAGCGCAATATAGCGGTGCAGGAGCGGTAAATGCTTATTAATCGTCTTAACAAGGTTATCGTATACTTCCTCAGGAATACTGTTGTTAGAAAGCGCAGCCTCACGCGCTGACTTGTACTTTTTCACTCTCGCGTAGAAGTTGTCCTTTTTCACAGTGCCGCTAAGCGTCGTGGCCATTGTGTTTTTATATTGTCCGTACGTTTTATACACTGCGTCAAACGCATTTTTGCGGACTTCACGGTTTTCACTTTCCAAGAAATTAATAAAGTTGCCGTGAGTGATCTGTTTTTCATTCCCATCTTCGTCTTTAATGGACGGAAACGTTATATCTGCGTTATTTAACACGCTGAATGTATTTGAAGATGACCCCAGTACCTCGGAGGCTTCAGCAAGCAGCGCCTCTTCCTTCTCGCTCAGCACATGCGGACGTTCCTTTGTAATCTCCTCAATCGCATGAGAGTACAGCTTCAATTCTTCTTTTTCAAGAATGAACTGCTGCAGTTTGTCTTCTTCTATGGATAAAATCTCCGGAACCAAATAAGCTGTCGCGCTTGCGGCCTGTGTATACAGGTTTCCCGCCTTGTCATTCAGCCCCTGGTAAAAGGAGTTCCCAGTATCCTGGTCAGAGCGCATATGCGCATATGTGTACAGCCTACCCAGCCGCTCCATCACTTTATCTTGATACGTAAGAGCCTCGTATAAATGATCAGCTGAATCTGCCAGCTTTCCTTTATACTTAGATAAATTCGGAATTAATTCTTTTACAGCTTGAAATTCTTTATTCCAGGCCTCATCACTAGGAAAAATATCCTCAAGTCTCCATGTGTCTTCTGCCTTTACCTCACTTCTGTCAGGCAGTTGGTTTGCTTTTTTTTCCTCAGCCATGGTGATCCCCCTCGTCTTCTTTGATTCAAGCCAATTGAAAAAACAGCTGTTTCTCAATAAACTTGTGTTGTGAATATCTTCCGGTTTTTCACTGCCTTTTGTCAAATCATATGCAGTAATGAAGAGAACGAATGCCAAAAAAGCAGTAAAAACACGAAAAACCTTTCCTTTTGTGCCTTTCACAGCCTGCCCACCACCTTTGTCTTAGGGTGAGCCAAATAAGACAAACTCATTCTATAAAACAGCTGCGGTCTCTTTCTATGAGATCCTGCATTGAGTGTATGCCACCTGCAGGCTGATTCAGCACATATACTTCTTTCTGAGTCTCCCTTAAAAATCCCTTCTTGCACAAAAAATCAATATACTGTTTAACCGCTTCTGAAAGACACTCTTCGCTGCATTCAAACCTGAGTGCAATGTTCTTATTATGAATGTGCAGTTTGCACTGCTGCAAAACGGCTGAAAAACGAATTGGCGCACGTTTACCTCCAAGATCCGTCATAAACAAATAAAGAAACCCCTGCCACACAAAAACCGGACTCTTAAAAACTGCCCCTTTACTAACAGGAACAAACACTTCAGTCGGCAGAAAAGAAAAAGGCGTCTGCCGTTTCTCATAAAACAGCAGCCTAAGGCGATTTGTTTCCTTTGAGTTAAACCGATGGGGTTTATGGCGAAAACGGTGAATCGCTTTCGTCCAGCCTGAATATTGAATTGAGGGTTTCGGTTCAGTGAAAAAAAGATCATCTACACCTGCCCGATGGATAGGGATCGTTTGGACTGAGGAATAAGAATGGTTTGTGTAGAATGGTATGATGTGGCTAAGCCGGAGAAAAGAACGCCTTTCAGGACAATAACATATCAGTTCCTTGTATGGACTTGCATTGATAAACTGCCAATGAAAAGCTGAAAGCTGATAAAAGGACGAAGCAGTCCGTTTTAAGCGGCTGTATCCCATAATCCACTGCGGGATGATTCCTTCTTGTTTGAAGCCCTCTGTCCGCTTCTGAAAGACATTTGGTGCGATAGTGGCGCATTGATATTCAACAGCAAGCATATGCTCCTTGATCCTTGCCATGATGTCCGGTCTTTGGTTGATTGTCCTTATATACGGCTCCAATATTGGTGAAGCCCGTTGTGTTTTCAGCCATACATACAGCTGTCTTTTTCCTTCTAAGTGGTAGGCGCTTTCCGGTTCGATGTCTATGGAGCAGGACTTGTTCTGTTTATGGGCAAAATGCGGCGCTTTTTGAAGTCCGAGCTTCACAGCTAGCTCTCCCCCGCATACCGGACAGAAGAACCGTCTCCGCTTTAATTTCTGGTTTTGCTGAGCGCCTAAAAGGTGAAACATTTGGCCGTCTTCAGTCACAGCACTAAACAATTGTCATCTCTCCTTTCCAGATGAAGTATACTTTCTGGAAAAGATGATCAACTCCTGTTCGCTGTATTTCTGCTTGTCTATATGTTTTTGATTTTTCACATCTCTAAAAAGGCATTTTCGTGCATAAAAAAAACCGATTTCCGGAAGGAAATCGGTTTGCTATGATGCAAAGTGTTTTTTTATCGTTTCTAGAGCATGCTCTGAAATAATCAGCTTGCCGTACTCTTCAAGACGGTGTATGCTGATTGAGGATTCAGTTGCGTACTCCAGCAGGATGCTTAGCTGATTTTCAACCTCTTCATCAGTCATATTGCAAAAATCTACATATAAATAATATCGGTTCTCAAACGAATATAAAGTCGTTTTGCTTCCGTTAACGTTCAAATTAGATAGAGAAATAACATCCTCAAAATCGCCAAATCGCAAGACAAATTGAAGCTTTTGCTCCTTCTCTTCCTGATTGACGGCTTGCTCTTCTTTCTGGAAATCATCCAGCAAGGCGTCAAGATCCTCAGATGCTGGTTCTTGCTTTTTATCCTCAGGAATCGGCAGTTCGAGCTTTTGTCCGTCTTTGGAAAGCTGGGCTTTTGTGACGATGATTTCTAATCCTTTGTCCAGTGCCTGAACTTGAATCCAAAGTGGGCCTTCCACAGCGAATTCCTCTTCTTCATGAACTTCATCCATGACTTCCCAGAAAAGTTCTTCACTGCGCTCACGGTTATACCAAATTTCTTCTCTGTCAAAACCGCGATCTTCAATATCTCCGTAAGACATATAAAATTTTACTGTATGCTCGTTAATTCTTTCAATTTCCATTTGCCAACCTTCCCTTCTATATAAGATGTTGAAGGGACATCTAAGCTCCCGATTAATTGTACTTTACTACACTTTACCCATTCCGTCCACATCTTAACCTTAACCAAGGCCAGTGTGAATTCCTTTGTATTTCTATTTTATGATAAAACAGTCACAAAAGAAATAAAAATGCACCTTTGCCTAAAAAACGGCAGATCAGGCGGCTGATATCATAAAATATGACCTGTCTCATATAGTAGTAGTACAAGCGAAGGACTGAAAGCGAGGTGCCGCTTCATGGAGCATGACTATCTGATTTCTCTGCTTGTCATTGTTGGGATTGACCTGATCCTCGGCGGAGATAATGCGGTTGTCATTGCCATGGCCAGCAGACATTTGCCGGACAAGCAAAGACAGCAGGCCATTATTCTCGGAACATTTATTGCCGTTGCCATGAGAATCGGATTAACAAGTGCAGCTGTATATCTTTTGAACATTCCGTTCTTGCAGTGCGCCGGCGGAATTTTCCTGCTGTATTTAGGATATCAGCTGCTGATTGAAAAAAAAGACACGAAACACATTAAAAGCAGCACCTCCCTGTGGAGAGCGATACGAACGATTGTGCTTGCAGATCTCTTTATGTCGCTGGACAACGTCATCGCAGTTGCGGGAGCATCACACGGTGAGTTTTCTCTCGTTGTTATAGGTTTGTGTGTATCGGTTCCGGTTATTATTTGGGGCAGCAAACTCATCCATATTGCACTAGAGAAAATACCGCTTCTGATTTACGCGGGAAGCGGGCTGCTTGCTTATACTGGCGGAGAAATGATTGTCAGAGACAAAAAGCTGTCTCTTTTTATGGCGCAGCACGGCACAGTTGAAACGCTCCTCCCCATTTTGACGGTTGCGTTTGTCATTCTTGCGAGCATTTATTACCAGCAGGTTGAAAAATAATAAAAGAAGGCTGATGACTCAGCCTTCTTTTGATGATACGATCTATTAGTTTGCCAAACGCTGTGCTTCTCTTAATTGGAAAGAGCGAACTTTTCTTGGCAGGAAACGTCTGATTTCGTCTTCGTTATATCCGACCTGCAAACGTTTTTCGTCAATGATGATCGGACGGCGAAGCAAACCTGGATGCTCGTTGATCAAGCGGTACAAATCTTGCAGCGGCATAGATTCAACGTTCACATTCAGTTTTTGGAATACTTTTGAACGGGTTGAGATGATTTCATCTGTTCCATCCTCAGTCATTCGAAGAATTTGTTTTATTTCATCAATTGATAAAGGTTCAGAGAAAATGTTTCTTTCTACAAATGGAATATCGTGCTCCTCGAGCCACGCTCTCGCCTTTCTGCATGAAGTACAGCTTGGTGATGTGTATAGTGTAACCATTCATCTTCACTCCTCTAATTAGTAGGATGAACATCTATTTTATTCTTAAATTGAAATTACTCTAAAAAAGGAATCTTTACAGGTATTATACTATAAAAAAGTAAGTGTGAACAGTATCCTAAGAAAAAAATGTGTCAATCCAGCAAATTTTTAATGTTCATGATATGTTCTAATTCTCAATTAGCTTAACTGATCGAAAATATTTTTTTGTTTTTCTTCATCAATGAGTTTCAGGACTTCATCCGTTTTTTCGTACGATTCCCCGTACCATTTCTCGTCTTTATAAGTATGAATGTTTTCATATGTTTGTTTCATGGCTTCAAGAATTTCTTCTTCTGATTCTGTTTTTGGTGACCAGTACAGAATCTCCATCTTGTTTACTTCATTCGTAGCCAATGACCGGCGCCGGTACCCAATTGACTGAGCATGCTTGAAATGCTCTCTTTGATAAAACCTCAGGCGTTTTTCTGTATCAGTATCATCTTCATCCACAGGCTCCACCTCGAGCAATATGGGCTTATTTTTCTTTTTCAGCTTCGCGATCAATTTGCCGCCAAGCCCCTGCCCTCTTGCATCCTTAGACACATACAGATAATCAACGAAGATAAAAGAATCGAATTCCGCAAACATTAAAATATGATGTTTGCCTTCATCTTTATGATAAATATCGCTTCGCTCTTTCAGAAGAGCTTCCATATGCGCTTTTGATTTCATTTCTTCAATTGGAAAGTACTCGCTAAGCTTTTCATACCAGTTCATTGATTTGCTCCTTATGAGTTCGTTGTCTTCATACTTTTAGATATACCCCATTTCTTCTTGTTTAAACAGCCTTACATCTATAAAGACGTGCGAACTTCCGCCATGGTTTCATTTTTTTTCAGCAAAAACGGAGCCAGCTGCTCCGTTCATTTTGAAGTGTATCTCATTGAACTCGGTTTTCCCGCCTGTAATGAATCAGGCGGGACTGCGCCAGTGCAATCAGAAATGTCATGATATATAATGCAGCAGCCGCGATAAAAGCTATTTTCGCACCAGCAGCATCAGCCACTAGCCCCATAATGGAGTAGGTGACGCCTGACCAAGGAGTCAAAATCGCATTTTTTGCAGCCATGATTCCGATTCGTTTCTGCTCGGGAATAACCTCCTGCAGCATGGTTTCCTGGCAAATATCACGCACCTGATAAAAAGGCCCCATTGCAGCACAAGCCAGAGCGCATAAAAATGGGACTGGAGAAAACGAAAACAAAAGGGTCAGCGCCGACATTACAAGCGAGCTGAACATAATGGCATAGCCCATATTCCGCTCAAAAAAAGAAGAAAAACGAATGGCAATCACACTGCCGACAATTGCGCCTATAAAATAGGAAGCGTTAAACATCCCCCACCACACCTCTGTTTCATGCAAAACAGCCGCAGTAAATGCGAGGAGAATAGCAGATGACCATACGGAACCCGCCAAAGCTTCTATCATGTCCATTACAGTAATGTCTCTTACAATAGGGATGATCATTAAATCCTTCCATATACTTCTGGCAGATGCTGTTTCAGCAGTTCCTACAGCCTCTTCTTCATTTACATGCAGCACACTGATGGAAGCACCCGATAGAACAAACAGGCAAATGGCAGTGCCGACAACGAGTTCAAAAGGGACGGCGGACGTCAGAAGGCCTCCAAGGCCCCAGCCTGCTGTTAAGAACAATTGATTCGAGAGGGAGATCACACCATTCGCTTTTACATATTGCTTCTTTGGAACAATAATCGGCAGCAGCGCAAATCTTGCTGGCTGAAAAAAAGCGCCCGCGAAGGAAAAACAAAACACAAACAGCAGCGTAATCCAAAAGAATGCCTGTCCGTGATGAGTGACGCTGTATGCCATCAGTATTGTAAAGACCGCTCTCAGCAGATTCGCCCCCACAAGCACCTTTTTAAAACCGAGAATGCGAAGCACCGGAGAGACGCAAAAGCTTGCTGCTATACTCGCAAACGACATGAACGATAAAATAAGACCCGCCAAAAAAACGGAGTCAGTCATTTGATAGACCCGGACCATTAAAACGATTGTGACGAGGACTCCTGCTAAAGATTGAAAAGATTGAGACAGCAATAGCGCAAAAACATTTTTGTTATGCAGAAATTGAATCGTATTTCGCCTCCGCTTTTTCCTCTAATTGTAAATGTTATCATTCTCACTTTCTATGAAGACGCAAAAAAATCCTTCAAGAGATTCTTGAAGGATTGATGAATCATGAAAAAGCTTTAAATTCGGTTTCCGTGCACATCACAAAATGTCCCGGTTTGACTTCACGGAATTCCATCGTTTCCCCATCTTTTAATTGATGGACGGACGGATCATATTTCTGGCGGACGCGATTTCTCTCATAGTCCGGATCTGGAAGCGGAATCGCAGAAAGCAATGATTTTGTATACGGGTGAAGCGGATTTTCATAAAGCTCATCTGCCGGCGCAAGCTCAACCAGTTTCCCGAAATACATGACTCCAATGCGGTCACTGATGTATTTGACCATCGATAAATCGTGGGCAATAAACAGGTATGTGAGCCCTTTTTCTTTTTGCAGTTCTTTCATTAAATTCACGACCTGCGCTTGAATGGATACATCCAAAGCGGAAATCGGCTCATCCGCGATAATGAATTCCGGATCAACAGCAAGAGCTCTGGCAATCCCGATTCTTTGGCGCTGGCCGCCGGAAAATTCATGCGGATAGCGGTTCGCGTGTTCCTTGTTTAAACCAACTGTTTCCAATAGTTCATGAACCCTCTGCATCCGCTCTTTTTTTGTTTTCGCCAGCTTATGAATATCAAGGCCTTCAGCAATAATATCAGCAACTGTCATTCTCGGATTCAGGGATGCATATGGGTCTTGGAAAATCATCTGCATTTTGCGGTTGAATTCCAGCAGCTTTTTCCGCGATTTTCTCCCGTGCACATTTTCACCGTTGAACAGCACCTCACCATCGGTTGCTTCGTACAGCCGGATAATGCTTCGGCCTGTTGTCGATTTACCGCAGCCAGATTCACCAACCAGCCCTAATGTTTCACCTTTATAGATATCAAATGATAAATCATCTACAGCCTTAACCGTGCCCCTCGGCGTGACAAAGTGCTGTTTTAAATGTTTGATTTCTAATAATTTTTCAGTCAATTCATTCACCTTCTCTCACTAAGACAGGTTTTTCATACGTATTTGCCAGTTTACGCATTTTCGCTTTTACCGCTTCAGGCGGCTCTACCTTTGGCGCGTCAGGATGAAGCAGCCACGATTTTACATAATGAGTATCGGATACCTTAAACATTGGCGGCTCCTGTTCAAAATCGATTTTCATCGCATAAGAGCTCCGCAGGGCAAAAGCATCTCCTTTTGGCGGGTTTGTCAAATCAGGCGGCGTGCCCGGAATTGCAGTCAGCTCTTCCTCACCTGAACTTTCCAGTGTCGGCATGGATGCAAGAAGCCCCCAAGTGTATGGATGTCTCGGATCATAGAAGATTTCGTCTACCGTACCGGTTTCTACAATCTGTCCCGCGTACATGACAGCGACCCGGTCAGCAACGTTAGCCACAACACCAAGATCGTGTGTGATAAAGATGATGGACGTGTCAATTTTCTTTTGCAAATCCTTCATTAATTCCAAAATTTGCGCTTGAATCGTTACATCAAGAGCAGTTGTCGGCTCATCGGCGATCAGAAGCTTCGGATTCGCTGCAAGCGCCATGGCAATGACAACCCGCTGTCTCATCCCGCCTGAAAATTCATGCGGAAATTGGTTCACCCGCTTTTCCGGCATTGGGATACCGACTAATTCCAGCAGTTCAACCGCGCGTTTTTTAGCCGCTTCCTTCGAGATCTTCTCGTGCTTAAAAAGCACTTCCGTAATTTGTTTACCGACCTTCATCGTTGGATTTAAAGAGGTCATCGGATCTTGGAATATCATGCCGATCTCTTTTCCCCGGACATTTTGCATTTCTTTTTCGGACAGCGGCACCAGATCCTTTCCTTCAAACAGGATCTCACCGCGTTTGAAATAACCCGGAGGCATTGGAATCAGCTTCATAATCGCTTGAGAGGTTACACTTTTTCCGGAACCTGATTCTCCAACAATGGCCAGCGTCTCTCCTTTATCCAGATGGAAATTCACTCCGCGGATTGCCTGGACCTCTCCGCCATATGTTTTAAATGAAATTGCTAAATCTTTTACTTCTAATAGGCGTGTCACCCGTATCACTCCCTTATTTACGTAACTTAGGATCCAATGCGTCTCTTAATCCGTCACCGACAACGTTAAAACCAAACATTGTAATGCAGATAAATCCGGCAGGGAAGAATAAACGCCACGGATAATAGGTCAATGCAGGCAATCCGTCAGAAGCCATCGTTCCCCAGCTTGCCAGCGGAGCCGGAACACCAAGTCCCAAATAGCTTAAAAAGGCTTCTGTGAAAATCGCAGTAGGAACTGTCAGTGTCATCGTGACCAAAATAGAACCCATTGCGTTTGGCACGATATGTTTAAACAGAAGACGGGATGTTTTTGCACCCAGTGTCTGTGAAGCAAGCACATACTCCTGATTCTTCAGCTGCAGCACTTGTCCGCGCACGATTCTGGCCATATTAATCCAGCCTGTAATCGTCATGGCAATAATAATCGTAAATAGACCTTTCGGAAGAACAACCATCAGTAAGATAACCATTAATAATGAAGGAACTGCCCAAAGGATATCAGCGATACGCATCATGATTTCATCCGTTCTGCCTCCGCGGAAGCCTGAAATGCTCCCCCAAATGACGCCGATCAGCAAATCAAGAACAGCAGCTGCAACACCAATAAAGATTGAGATTCGCGCCCCTACCCATGTACGGACGAAAATGTCCCGTCCAAGATCATCTGTTCCGAACCAGTGATCTTTTGAAGGCGGCTTATCCGCATTTAAGAGATTAGTAGTTGAATAATCATACCTTGAGAACATCGGCGCAAAAATTGCCATAAGGATAATAAGTACGATAATGATAAGCCCGACCATTGCAAGCTTATTGCTGCGGAAGCGAAGCATCGCATCTTTCCAGAGGGAAAGGCTCTTTTTACTTATTTTTTCTGCATCGCCGGCATTCGCTGCGGCTGGTTCAAACATGTTTTTCGGAATGTTCTGCATGGCCTAGGCTCCTTTCTTTGCTTTGGAAAGCTTGATTCTTGGATCAATAATGCCGTAAAGCACGTCTACGATTAATACACACAATAGCAGGATGACACTGAAGAACACCGTTACACCCATAATGACTGTATAATCACGGTTTGTAATACTGTTTACGAAGTGTGAACCAAGACCCGGGATCCCAAAAATCGTTTCAATGATAAAACTTCCCGTTAAGACCTGGGCGGCCATCGGGCCCATGTATGTAACAACCGGCAAAAGCGCGTTTCGAATGGCGTGCCGCACTGTAACCGCTGGGCGGGAAAGCCCTTTCGCTTTCGCTGTGCGGATATAATCACTGTTTAACACTTCGATCATGCTTGAACGGGAAAGTCTGGCAATAAACGCCATCGGCATGGAAGCAAGTGCGATTGAAGGCAAAAAGGTGTATGCCCAGGAATCCCACCCCGCGACCGGAAACAGCCCAAGCTTCATGGAGAACACATATTGCAGAACAGCCGCCATGATAAAGCTCGGAACCGAAATACCAAATATCGTTAAAATCGCGACGGTATAATCCTGCCACTTATTATGGTAAAGGGCTGCAATGACCCCAAACAATACACCTAACGCTAAAGCGAGGAGAATAGCTTCTGCTCCAAGAGTAAATGAAACGGGGAAACCTGAACTGATCAGGTCGTTAACACTCTGACCTTTATATTTAAATGACGGTCCGAAATCCCACATTGCAACTGATTTCAAATAACTTACATATTGTACAAACAACGGCTTGTCCAAGCCATAATGCGCATTTAAATTTGCTTCAATTTCAGGCGGAAGCTTTTTCTCACCTGAAAATGGCCCGCCCGGTGCTGCTTGCATTAAGAAGAATGTCACAGTTACAATCACAAATAGTGTGATAATCATATAGACTAAGCGTCTTCCGATATATTTTAGCAAGGGGGAACACCTCCATGGTTTTTACATTTTTATACTCCATCAGTAAGAAAGGTATATGGGGCTTTTCTCCCCATATACCTTGAGGTCTTTTATTTTCAGACGTAGCCTTATTTAAAATATGCGTTTCTGAAATAAACCTCACCAGTACCTGGCATAATAACACCTTTTAGGTTTTCATCCTGTACCCAAGTATCAGTATAGAAATAGATTGGAGCAACCGGCATTTCATCAATGAAAATACCTTCTGCTTTTTTCAGCAGCTCTGCACGTTTTGTTTTATCTGTTTCAGTTTGTGACTGATTCAGAAGCTTTTTGAATTCTGGATTTTCCCAGCCTGTATCGTTATTTCCTCCGTTTTTGTCACGGAACAATTCAAGGAAGTTGATAGGATCATTGAAGTCGCCGAGCCAGCCCATACGGCCGATTTGATAATCTTGGCTGTGGAGCTTATCAATATAGACATTCCACTCTGAGTTATCAAGCTCAACATCAACGCCTAAATTTTTCTTCCACATTTCTTGTACTGCTTGAGCGATTTTCGCGTGTGCGTCATCAGTGTTGTAAGACAATTTGATTTTTGGCAAATCAGATGCCTTGCTTAAGCCCATTTCTTTCAGGCCTTTATCAAGGTATTCTTTTGCTGTTTTGACATCATTGTCTTTGAAGTATCCTTCTTTGTTATCCTCAAATCCCTTCATTGTAGGCGGCACTGCAGCCATTGCCGGGATTTGCTCTCCTTGCGTAACGTTTTTAACAATCGACTGACGGTCAAGCGAATATGTTAA
Source organism: Bacillus sp. FSL L8-0358 (assembly GCF_038593095.1). Lineage (NCBI taxonomy): Bacteria > Bacillati > Bacillota > Bacilli > Caryophanales > Bacillaceae > Bacillus > Bacillus sp. FSL L8-0358. Next base: position 1,205,913 of record NZ_CP151962.1, on the reverse strand, counting down.
AGCTTTACGGATATTTACGTTGTCTAATGGCTTAGCTTCAGTGTTGAATTTGTACCAATACACACCTGCAATCGGCTCAACATGTAAAGAACCGTCTTTTTTCAGGGTCGGCAGGGATTCTGTTGGAAGCTGTCCGAGCGGCATACCGGCCCAATCAAGTTCGCCAGCTTGGAATTTTTTCAGTTCCGTATTGTTATTGTTGATCATAACCATATCGATTTTCTTCAGTTTGACTTTGTCTTTATCCCAATACTGGTCATTTTTTTCGAGAGTAATAGAACCGCTGTGTTTCCATGCCGTCATTTTGAACGGCCCGTTTGATACATAATCATCTCCGGCATTTGTATTCCACTTTTTATTTTTCTCTGCAATTTTCTTGTTGATCGGCATATACGTATAGAACGCAGTTAATTCAGTGAAATATGGAGTCGGGTTATTTAATTCAACCTTCAGCGTTTTGTCATTCACAGCTTTTACTGCCACATCATCTAGGCTGCCTTTGCCGGTATTCGCCGCTTCAGCACCTTTTATGTAGTAGAACTGGTAAGCGTATTGTGATTCGTTATTAGGATCAAGCGCCCATTTCCAAGCATATTCAAAATCTTGTGCTGTTACAGGGTCTCCATTAGACCATTTCACACCATCACGAATGGTAAATGTATATGTCTTTCCGTCCTTGCTCGTTTCAATTTTAGAAGCCATGCCTTCTTCAGGCTCACCATCTGCATTGATACGTGTCAATCCTTCAAAAGTCTGACGGATGACACCGCCTGATACTGAATCATTTGCCAATCCCGGATGTAAGGAGAACGGCTCAGTTTTAATATTAATGTTAAGTGTCGTCTTTCCTTTACTGTCCTTTTTCCCTTCACCGTTTGATCCGCTGCCGCCAAAGCCGCACGCGCTCAGCACGAGAGTGAAAATGAGCATCAACGTGACAATCGACCAACGTTTTTTCATATTCGCAAACCCCCTAATAATAATTTTCAGCTCCTTACGGCTAAATCCTCAGAAATATCAGACAAATGAACCTGAGTTTCCACAACTTTTATTCTGTTCCGTCTTTTCTGATTATTTTTGTAAAAAAGCTGTAACAATAGAGTGAACAAGTTCATTATAATGAAACAAATAATTTATTGCAATATTATTTTATCAATTTAAAATATTTAAACTTCGTTAGTTTTTCTTCCATGAACATAATATCCTTCTACCATTTAAAGCATAAATTGATTAAAAACTTTTTCATGTGTTTTCTGCCCATATTGCTTTTTACATATAATATCTGCCTGTTTTTACGCTGATAGCAGTTATCATTTAAGGATTTTACAACACGCGTGTTATTTATATTATTACAATTTTACTGGAAAAAAGAATGTTTTTTCATGATGACAATTGGTTATAATTGATTTATAATGAAGCAATCAAAAGAAAAGCTTGCTATGAAAAAGAGTAGTACACATTTCACCTGTTTGAAGAGAGTCTGCGGTGCTGGGAGCAGATAACGGGCAATGTGGAATGGACTTTGGAGCAGCTGACCGAACTGGAAAAAAGTAGGCTCAGCCGGAGCAGTCTCCGTTACAAACGTCAGAGTGATTCCATTTTAATGGAATAATCAGGGTGGTACCACGGTTCATTCGTCCCTTTTTTACAGGGGATGAATGAGCCTTTTTTATTATGTTTTAAGAAATGAGGTTGATGTTTTCATGAAACAAACGATTTTTTCAGGCATTCAGCCAAGCGGCTCAGTGACGCTCGGCAACTATATCGGTGCAATGAAGCAGTTTGTCGAACTGCAGCATGATTATAACAGCTATTTTTGCATCGTGGACCAGCATGCGATAACTGTTCCTCAAGACCGGCTAGAGCTTAGAAAGAATATCCGCAATCTCGCAGCGCTTTACTTAGCTGTCGGACTTGATCCAGAAAAAGCAACATTGTTTATTCAATCAGAGGTCCCCGCGCATGCGCAGGCCGGATGGATGATGCAGTGTGTCGCATATATCGGCGAGCTTGAGCGGATGACTCAATTTAAGGACAAATCCAAAGGCAATGAAGCTGTCGTCTCCGGCCTGTTAACATATCCGCCGCTGATGGCCGCTGATATTCTGCTGTACGGAACGGATCTTGTACCTGTCGGCGAGGATCAAAAGCAGCACCTTGAGCTGACGCGGAATCTTGCAGAACGATTCAACAAAAAATACAACGACATCTTTACGATTCCGGAAGTGAAAATTCCAAAAGTCGGTGCACGTATCATGTCTCTGAATGATCCGCTGAAGAAAATGAGCAAATCTGATCCGAATCAGAAAGCTTATATTACCCTGCTGGATGAACCGAAGCTTCTTGAAAAGAAAATCAAAAGCGCTGTGACAGATTCTGAAGGCATTGTGAAATTTGATAAAGAAAACAAACCGGGCGTTTCCAACCTTCTTACGATTTATTCAATCCTCGGCAATACGACAATTGAAGAGCTTGAAGCAAAGTACGAAGGAAAAGGCTACGGCGAGTTTAAAGGTGATTTGGCAGAAGTCGTGGTGAACGCATTAAAACCGATCCAGGACCGCTATTATGAGCTGATAGAATCTGAAGAATTAGACCGGATTCTTGATGAAGGCGCGGAACGAGCGAACCGGACAGCAAACAAAATGCTGAAAAAAATGGAGAATGCCATGGGTCTTGGAAGAAAAAGACGCTAATCAAAAAACCGCTCTTTGCAAAGAGCGGTTTTTTTCAGTTTACCTTTGATTCGTTTTCCATTTCCCAAAGCTTTTCGAAAAAAGGCTGACCTTTTATTAGGTTTTCGCAAAAAGCTAGGTGCTTGTCCGACCAGCCTTCAATTGTTTCGTTATACAGCATGTCCCAAATCTCTTCAAAGCTCATCCTTTTGATTTGTTCATACATATGCGGATTCCACTCTGTGTACCAGTAGCCGATTTCAGCCCGGTTTTTCAGCCCTTTTAATTGGTCAAGCGCCATAAACATCAGCTGCTTGATTTGCCGTTCTTTTCTAGTCAGTCCTCTGACATGTTCTGGTGCTAATGATAAGATGTGATATTCCTTGGAGGATTCCAGCTTCTTTGGCTCAAATTCATATGTTTCAGGCTCTACATCTTTCACCATGTCATAAACGAGCTGCTCCTGTCTTGGGATCAGACGGCTTTTTCTGACAGGGATCGTGTAGCCGATCGTGTCGACAGCTAAAATGCCGATTCCGTCTGTTACGACAAAACAATACTCAAGCTTTGTCCGCTCATGATTTTTCCGAATGTACGATTTCTGATGTACGTCTTCAAGCAAACCTTTCGGAAGCTCTGACAAATCGTTTTCTATGTAATGAAACAGTACTGACGGCACCCTTAGCAGCGGCACCTGATCCAAAAGCTCAACCGTATCTTCCTTGCGCCATTCGTGAAAGTGGCATACATTGTAGCCATTTTCTTCCCCTTCAAACCAATTGACCCACACATCATGAAGAAATAACATCTCTAACCCCTCACTTTTATAAAAACTGTTGTCCACAGTATAGGCAAGGGATAGAGAAATTATTCCAAAGAGATTGAGGAAATCTGGAATCACTAGTTTTATGTAAGAATCACAAAAAGCAGATCTCTTTGTATATTTTCTGACAAAAGGAGACCTGCTTTTTTTCTGATTTGGTGATATTTTATAACAGATATGATATTCATTTTTATTTAATATTTTTCGGGTCAAGCGCATCCCGCAGGCCATCACCGACAAAGTTGAAGCATAAAACGGTCATTAAAATAAATAGCCCGGGAAATAACGGGTACCACCATGCTTGAATCATTAATGTAAAGTTTTGAGCATCCTGAAGCATGTTTCCCCAGCTAGCGATTGGCGGCTGGATACCGAAACCCAAATAGCTTAGCGTTGATTCAGCTAGAATGACACTGCCTACTTTTAGAGTAGCGGAGACAATAATTGGTCCAATACAATTCGGTAATATATGCGAAAAAATAATTTTGTGATTTTTTGTGCCTATTGTTTTAGCAGCCAATACAAATTCCCTTGACCTTAGAGATAAAAACTCACCTCTGACTAGTCTCGCTGTTGTAGTCCAACCCGTCAAAGAAAAAATCAAAATTAACTTATCCATTCCGGGTTGAAAAATTGTAACCAAGGTAATAAGCAGAAAAATATCAGGAATAGATAAGACTACGTCGACAGCCCTCATTAATACAGCATCTACTATTCCTTTAAAGTACCCTGCTACAGCTCCAACAACCGTACCTATAGTAATCGCACCAATTACTGAAGCAAAACCGACTAATAAAGACACACGAGCTCCATATAACACCCTTGTAAATATATCTCGCCCAAATTTATCCGTTCCCATTAGATTTTTAGGGCTTGGCGGCTTCAGTTTGTTTAAAAGTGATTGACTCTCAGGTGAGTAAGGCGCAATAAAAGGGGCAAAGACTGCCATTAAAATAATAACTGTTAATATGATACCCCCAACAACAGCAAGCTTATTTTTGAAAAATTTCTCAAAAAAGATCCTAGTCATTGTTTCTGGTTTTTTTCTAATATTTTCTTTTAGCTTTACCTCATTAGAGGGAGCCGCAGTGTTTGGATGTGCCATATGTGTCTCCCCCTTTTAATATTCAATTCTCGGATCAACTAATGCATACAAAATATCTGCAATCAAGTTCCCCAGTACAACCAAAACAGCAGAAATTACAGTCATGGCCATAATAACCGGATAATCTCGAGAGAATGCCGAATCAATAAATAACTTCCCTAATCCCGGCCAAGTAAAAATCTGTTCAACTACTACAGCACCGCCAATAAATGAAGGGATCATCAATCCGAAAATTGTAATAACAGGCAGAAGGCCATTTCTCAATCCGTGTTTGAAAATAACTTTATTTTCCTTAAAACCTTTTGCACGAGCTGTTCTAATATAATCCTGTTTTAATACATCGAGCATACTAGATCGAGTATAACGAGTAATACCTGCCATATCAGCAGTTGCTAAAACAAACGCAGGTAAAATTAAATGATGGAGCCTGTCAATAATGCTAAAGTCAGCGTTTAAAGTGCTGACACCCCCCGTAGGAAACCAGCCGAGATTTACGGAAAGAACCATTATAAGAATTAATCCGAACCAGAAATTTGGTATTGCCAGCCCTAAAAATGACGTGACAGTTATACCATAGTCAAGCTTAGAATAAGGGCGTTTTGCAGAAAGAACACCGAAGGGAATTGAAATCAGAAGAGCAACAAGAGTTGAAAAAACCATAAGCACCAGAGTATTCGGTAAACGTGAAAGGATTAGATCGGAAACTGGTGTCCCCTTTTTTACAATAGATGTCCCAAAGTCGCCTTGGAGCATATTTCCTAGCCATTTTAAGTATTGAACAGGTTCTGGATCATTGAGCCCGTACTTTTCAATAAATTTCGCTCTGTCAGCTTGGCTGATTGTCGGATCCATCATAAGTGACATCGGGTCACCTGGCGCCGCTTTCATTATCGCAAATGATAAAATTGTAATGCCCAAAAGAATTGGCAGAGACATTAATGTTCGACGAACAATATATGTAACCATATTCTTGTCCCCTTTTCTAAAATAGGATAAAGAGGAAAGGATGCTTGCTTGATCCTCCCCTCTCTAGGGATTTAATTATTATTGTTCAAGCCACCATTTTTCAATATGATATAAGTCATTTTTCGGATGGAATACATATCCATTCATGTTTGTCGGGATTGCCCTATGATAATTGTAATAAAACAGGAATGAATAAGGCTGATCCTCAGCAATCAATTTATAGATTTCTTCATATTTTTTCTGATATTCTTTTCTATCTGTAATAGACTTAGCTTCTTCTAAAAGTTTATCGACTTTAGGATTCTTATACCATATGTTGTTTAATCCGTTCTTAGATTGACTGGAGTGGAAAATCGAAAATTGATCTGGGAATGTAGCCAAGCTCCAACCGAGCAGTAGTGCATCATAATCCCAATTCGGTGCGCTTGTTTGTTCAATAAGAGCACTAAATTCTACAATTTGCGGTTTTGCTTCAATTCCTACTTCTTTAAGTTGCTGCTGAACAACAACTGCTAAATCCTCCCGAATCTTATTACCCTGGTTAGTTTTAATGGTAAATGAAAATTTCTTTCCGTCCTTATCAAGGTAACCGTCTCCATCTGTATCTTTCCATCCTGCTTCTTCCAAGAGCTTTTTAGCCTTTTTAGGATTGTAATCAAATGTAGGTACATCACCTTTTGGATAGTTCCAAGAAAGCGGACTTTCAGGAACATTTGCAACTTTACCATCACCGTTTAACACCTGATCTACCATTGCTTTTCGATCAAGTGCATACGTAAGAGCTTGGCGGACTTTTTTGTCTTTAAATAATTCATTTTTTTCATTCCATCCAATATAGCTATAGTTCAAACCAAGATCTGATTTAACTTGCACATTATCAAATGTTTTAACTGTCTCAAAGTCTGTGCCTGGTACAACAAAGAAGTCAATATCTCCAGCTTTTAATTGAGCAACAGCTGCATTAGAATCAGGAATCGTCTTAACTGTCACTGTATCTAAATACGGTCTTCCGCCATAATAGTCATCATTTGCTTCAAGTTTTACATAATCGCCCTTCTTCCATTCAACAAACTTGAATGGACCCGAACCAATTGGATTCTTCCTGTTAAATTCATTTTCTCCTAAATCTGCAACTGGTACTTTCCCTAAAATGTGTTTAGGCAGAATACCGTAACTGTCTAAAACAACATTGTAAAAATACGCATCCTTTTTCTTTAATTTAAATTCAACTTCATAATCACCTTTTTTTGTAACAGATTTTAGTGATTCAAAACCAGAACCCCGTTCACCATTATAGTCCTTGTTTAAAGGGATGCTATAAGTGAAAACAACGTCATCGGCTGTAAGTTCTTTTCCATCATGGAATTTTACACCTTTTCTAATTTTGACATCATAAGTCAGGCCATCTTTGGATTCCGTTACTTTCTCAGCTAAAGCAGGTTTCACATTTAGTTTTTCATCCGTTTCTAATAATGTACTATAGATCATCCCTTCAATATCTGAACTGGAAACGTCTGTAGAATAGAGTGGATTAAACAACGTTGGCTCCCCAGTTGAACCAACAACCAAATCCCCGCCTTGCTGCGGTTTGCCTGTGGATTTTTTCTCGCTGCTGTTGCTTGATTTTGATCCCGAGCAGGCTGATAAAAAAATGGCCAGAACCATCAATACACTTAGCATCATCAGTGCGGTTTTCCGTCTTTTCATTAGATATTCCCCCTCTTGAAATGTTCGTTCCTCTCAGCTGTTGTTTATGTAGTGTGCATACCCCCTCTCAAAGCTGTGCGGGCAACATTAGCTATAAAGGTGACAAGCCACAAAGTGGCTGGGAGCAGCTTCTTTAAATTCTGGTATTTGTTCCTTGCATATCGGTTTTGCAACAGGACATCTTGTGTGGAATACGCAGCCTTTTGGCGGGTTGGCCGGACTAGGCAGTTCTCCCTTCAGGACAATGCGTTCACGTTTGACAGATCCTCTTTTTCTTGTAACTGGAACGGAGGATAAAAGCGCTTGGGTATATGGGTGAAGCGGGTTGTCATAAAGCTCATGCTTGCCGGTCAGCTCCATCATTTTGCCAAGATACATTACTCCGACTCTGTCGCTGATATGGCGTACGACACTCAGATCATGAGAGATAAATAGATACGTAAGATTAAATTCTTCCTGTAATTCCTCCATCAAGTTAATCACTTGGGCCTGAATAGATACATCAAGTGCGGAAACCGGCTCATCTGCAATGATCAGCTCTGGATTCAAAGTGAGTGCTCTGGCAATGCCGATCCGCTGACGCTGGCCGCCTGAAAACTCATGAGGATAACGGCTGGCAAACGACGGGTGAAGCCCTACTCTTGCAAGCAGCTCTTCAACTTTTTCGTTTCGTTCACGCATGGTATACATGTTGTGCGTATTAAACGGCTCCTTTATGATGGAACGCAGGGTCTTTCTCGGGTTTAACGAAGCAAATGGATCTTGGAAAACCATTTGAATATTTTTGCGGACATTCTTCCGCAGCTTCTCCTCTGACAGATTGGAAATATCCTGCCCTTTAAAAAGAATTTGGCCCTCTGTCGGTTTGTACAGTCTGATCATCGTTCTGCCGGCAGTCGATTTTCCGCAGCCCGACTCTCCAACGATTCCGAGTGTTTCTCCTTTTTTTAACGAAAATGAAACACCATCCACCGCTTTTACATCACCGACTTTTCTTTGAAAAAGGCCTGACCGGATCGGAAAGTATTTTTTTACGTCACGAAGCTCTAAGATTGTTTCTTGATTAGCTGCTGTCATGATTGTTCGGCACCCTCTTCCTCATATAAAAAGCATCTCACCGTTCTTCCGCTTTTGTGTGTCAAAAGCGAAGGCTGATTTGTCCAGCACTTATCCATAGCTTTCGGGCACCTTGGGGCAAAACGGCATCCCGGCGGCAGATTATCCGGTGTAGGCACACTGCCTTTAATCGCATTTAATTTATCAATCTCTCCATCTATAACAGGAATTGACGTAAGCAGGCCTTCTGTATACGGATGAAGCGGTTTTAAAAATAAGTCATCAACGGTAGCGTTTTCTACGACTTGTCCGCAGTACATGACAATTACTCTATCGGCAGCCTCAGACACGACACCTAAGTCGTGTGTGATGAGAAGAATCGATGTATTGAACTTCTGACAGAGATCTTTCATGAGCTCCAGCACCTGGGCTTGTATTGTCACATCCAGCGCTGTCGTTGGTTCATCGGCAATGAGCAGTTTAGGATTACAGCTCAGTGCGATGGCAATCATCACCCTCTGTCTCATACCGCCGGACAGCCGATGCGGGTACTCCTTCATAATTTGCTCCGCCCGGGAGAAACCGACCATCTGCAAGAGTTCAACAGCTCGTTGATGGGCTTCTTTTTTCTTCATGTTTTTATGGTAAATCAGCACTTCGGTAATTTGTTCTCCGATTGTTAACACCGGATTAAGGGAGGTCATTGGTTCCTGAAAGATCATGGATACTTCGTTACCGCGGATTTTGCAATAATCGTTTTCAGTGAATGAGGTGAGGTCTTTGTCTTCGAGTTTAATAGAGCCGTCCATGATTTTTCCGCCTGAGCTTTGGACGAGGCCCATAATTGATAAAGAAGTAATGCTTTTTCCGGAGCCCGATTCACCTACAAGCGCGACGGTTTCGCCTTTGCTGATGTGAAAATCGACTCCGTCAACCGCAGGGATCGGCTCCTTTTTCCTGAAAAAATAAGTCTTTAAATTATTCACTTCTAAAAGTGTGCTCATGCTAGCTCCCCTTTCCCCCCTCTTGTCGTCAAACGTTTTCAAGAGAAAGCAATCCCCTTATTCAGAAATAATAAATAATATTGAATTATCGAAAAATTTTATAGTTGTATATTATTACAATCATTTTGCAAAATCAAGAATTTTTTAGGATAAATGTAATATTATTAATGAAATTCCATTATTTTATCCTTTTAAAGCATTGCATCCAAAAAGGTTTCAGCAGGAATGGACAGTCCGTCTGCGGCGCTTGCCTTGCTGGCGGTTAAATATTTTTTTACAATATTGAATCCAACTGCGTATCCAAGCATTTTCGGCTGATATCCTTTGCCGAATAACAGCTGGGGAAATAATCGATTATCCCGTTTGATATCCCGATGGGGCGCAATCTTTTTTTCATATAAAGACTGAAGCTGTTCCGGTGTATACCAAGTCGTCCATTCAGCCGTTTGACTTCGGCCGAACCTCTCATAAACAGCATATTCCGCCAGCCCTTCCATGATGATTGTATCAAGTAATGTGACATCCTTTTCCTCTTTTGTCAGATGACCTAACCGGCAAACGTGATGATACTCATGCGTCATAAGGGCAGATACCGACCCAAAATCTAAATCTGACGAAAGAAAAAGAAACATTTTGTCTTGAAAGGCGAGTCCTGATTTTGATCCGAATTCTAAACGGATTCTCCTGTTTCGTTCATCAACCGGCAGCGTGACAATTGGTACATCAGGACCTTGCCATTTGTTTTTGAGGTACTGTTCTTCCTTTTGGATATGTCCGTAAAAACCTTTTTCCTTCAGCTTGGAAACAGTCTGAATACCCTCTTTTATGTTTTTAAACATCCCATGATGCTGAAGATGCCCCAGAATGCCCTTCCAGTTCTTTTTCTCCGCACCTGAAAAAAGCGGGATAATGTAATGCGCCAAATCATCTATTGAATCAGCCTTCCTGAGCCAGCTATATGTTTGTTCTACACTCATGTGATCGCCTCCTCTTTTAATCCTATGCACACAAAAAAAACCGGCTACCCTTTAAGGGCAGCCGGTTTGGCTTAATTATGATTGATATTTCTTAAAGATTAATGTTGCGTTGTGTCCGCCGAATCCTAATGAGTTGCTGAGAACATAATTAAGTTCCTGTCTGCGGGCTTCATCAGGCACATAATCCAAATCACATTCTTCGTCAGGTGTTTGAATATTGATTGTCGGCGGAATCACGCCTTCTTTAATGGCCAGGATAGAGAAAATGGCTTCAATACCGCCGGCTGCTCCTAAGAGGTGGCCTGTCATCGATTTTGTAGAGCTTACCGCAAGTTTATGCGCATGCTCACCGAAAACGGTCTTAATCGCCATTGTTTCGTATTTGTCGTTGTAATACGTGCTTGTCCCGTGAGCATTGATGTAATCAATTTCCTCAGGTGCAATGCCTGCATCTTTAATGGCTTCTTGCATCGCTCTCGCTCCGCCTTCACCGTCTTGGGCCGGTGCTGTGATATGATAAGCGTCTCCGGTTGAGCCGTAGCCGACAATTTCTCCGTAAATTTTAGCGCCGCGGGCCAGGGCATGCTCAAGTTCTTCAAGAACGATAATCCCTGCACCTTCCCCCATGACAAAGCCATCACGGTTTTTATCAAACGGGCGACTCGCTGTTTTCGGATCTGGATTAGTAGACAGCGCTTTGTTGGCACTAAAGCCGGCGAATGACATTCTTGTCAGCGGCGCTTCTGTTCCGCCTGTGACCATCACGTCTGCATCACCACGCTGAATAACCTTAAACGCGTCACCGATGGAGTTCGTTCCTGTAGCACATGCTGTAACCGTACAAGAGTTCACCCCTTTTGCTCCTAATGCAATAGAAATCTGGCCTGTCGCCATGTCAGGAATCATCATTGGCACGAAAAACGGGCTTACCCGCCTTGGGCCTTTTGTTAAGAAGATTTCAAATTGAGACTCTAGTGTTTCAAGTCCTCCGATACCGGAGCCTACCCAAACACCGACTCTCGGCGCGATTTCATCGGTAATGTTAAGATCTGCATCTTCAACCGCCATTTTCGCAGCCACAACCGCATATTGTGTAAAGCGGTCCATTTTTCTGGCTTCTTTTTTATCCATATAATCTTCAACATTAAAATCTTTTAATTCAGCGGCAACTTTTGCCGGATATTCTTCAGCGTCAACACGAGTGATCGGACCGATTCCGGACACACCGTTGATTGCGTTATTCCAACTTGTATCGACGTCGTTGCCAAGTGGAGATAATGCTCCAAGTCCTGTAACAACTACTCTTTTTTTAGTCATCTTGTGTGCACCTCACCTTTTTTTATCGGCCCCAGCGGATAGCAATGGCGCCCCATGTTAGTCCTCCGCCGAACCCTACCATAACGACCACATCGCCGTCTTTGATTTTACCGGCTTCCAATTCTTCTACAAGAGAGATCGGAATGGATGCGGCAGAAGTATTTCCATATTTATGAACAGTTTTAGACATCTTTTCGACAGGAAGCTCTAAACGCTCGCGAGCAGCTTCCATGATACGGATGTTCGCCTGATGCGGAATCAAAAAGTCGACATCCTCTTTTGAAAGTCCGGCTTTTTCAATGACATTTACGCATGATTCTCCCATTTGGCGGACTGCAAATTTGAAAACTTCTCGTCCATTCATGATTGTATGTCGTTTTTCATTCAGATACAAGTGCTGACCGCCTGTGCCGTCGGCTCCTAGTTCAAATGAAAGGATTCCTCTGTCATCACTGACTGGTCCGACTACCGCAGCGCCTGCTCCGTCTCCAAACAGAACGGCTGTATTGCGGTCTTCCCAGTCGGTAATGCTTGAGAGCTTCTCTACACCGACAACTAGAACATGCTTGTAGGTTCCGGATTCAATAAATTGTTTACCGGTTACAACCCCGTACATGAAGCCCGCACAAGCCGCGCTGATATCCATAGCACACGCTTTCTTCGCGCCGAGCTGTTCTTGAATCATACAAGAGACCGTAGGAAATGACTGATCAGGTGTAACAGTTGCAACCAAGATCATATCCAGATCCTCAGCAGCCACTTCAGCTTGTTCCAGCGCATTTTTCGCTGCAGCAAGAGCCATATGTGATGAAAACACATCATCTGCTGCGATTCTTCTTTCTTCTATTCCTGTTCTTGTACGAATCCACTCGTCAGAAGTTTCAACCATTTTTTCAAGATCATGATTTGTTAAAACCTTCTCAGGAATGTAACGTCCAACACCAAGTATTCCAGCTTTCATAAGGGAAGACTCCTTTATATCTTAAATTTAGAAGATCAATCAGGTTGTGATCAATTATTAGTATCAGGTACTAATTCTATCCTATTTTTTTTCACATGGCAATATATTCGTCTAAACTATCAGTTCATCTTACTCATAGAGTATGGTATATGGAAAGGAGGCGTATGCAGTTGGATGTGTTTTCAAGAATGATGTTCGGCGATGCAGCAAAACCAACAGAAGAGAAGGAGGAACAGCAAGAGGAGGTTTCTCAGGTTTCTCAGGTTTCTCAGACAAACGACGAAGAGACGATTAATTACATGCATATTATGGACCAAATCGGTTCAATTATGAACTCTCTTGATCAAATCAAGCCCGCTTTAAAGGAGCTTGCGCCCATGCTCTCCGCTATTAAAAAGAAAATCATGTGAAAAGCCACTTTCAAAAAAGTGGCTTCTTCTTATTCTGTTTCAGATTTAGCGTCAGACTTGCCAAGCTCATAAGCTTCCGCCATTACCGTTGTAAATAGATTCATAAACGGCTGGATGGCCTCCATTGAGAGCTCAATGCCTGATTTCTCAAGCTGTTCTTTCGCTTCAGGGAGATATTTCATGGCAATTTGCAAGAATTCAAGTGATTTTTCGTGCTGCATGTGACGTCACTCCATTACTCGTTTTTTGGCAGCTCGCCTGTTTTGTTGTATGTTTTGATCAGCTTGGCGATTCTTTGCTGAAAGTCTTTGTCGACGAGCGGGCTGAATGTTCCCATCTCAACGACTCCCGTATTCAGGTCGTAGTAATGATCGCCGCCCTCAAGGGTGCCTTTATTAAATTGTTCAGCAATGATTTCATAGGCCTTGTCCACATTTTGCACCGTGCTGGTTAATACGGTATTCTCGCCAAGATCCGATTGATCTGTGACGTAGCCAATGGCATAAAGACCGTCTTTTTTGATTTGCTGAATAACAGGAACATTATACCCGTCTCCGGCGGGATACACAACATCCGCGCCTTCGTTCTTCATTTTCTGATAAAGCTTTACTGCTGTTGTATCATCATCCCAATGATCCGTATATTTCGTATTTACCTCTATATCCGGATTTTCATACTTGGCCCCTTTGATAAAACCATCAACCTCAGGCTGCCACGTAAAGGAGGCAATTACACCGACCTGATTCGTTTTCGACATATGGGCAGCAGTCATTCCTCCAAAAAAGCCCATTGCTTCCCCGCTGAAATGGACACTCGTTACATTATCAGCTTTCGCTTTCGCATTGGAAATGACGAATTTCATATCTGGATAATCTTCGCCGACCAAGTTAAACACCTCAGCATATTCACTCCCATGGCCGTAGAGCAGATTGACGCCCCTCTTATGAAAATCCTCAATCGCATTTATGATATCTTCTTCTGTTTTAACGCCTTCTTTATAATAGACGTCCACATTGTATTTGGATTGTATATTCAGTAATCCTTTATACCCTTTTGTGCCCCATACGAGGTCATTAATCGTATCAGGAAAGAGCATGCCGACCTTCTCAATTTTTCCTTTGAACGGAGTTTGTCCACATCCACTCAATAAAAGGAGGACAGAAAAGATCATGACAAGCCTTGTGATCAAGTCATGTTCAACTCCTTTTGACAAGCTATAACATGTATTATTTTATACGTTTATTGTATCTAGAAAACTCGAAACATGGAAGGTTTTTCTTAATATTTGTCGAAAATTGATGAAAATTGTCTTTTCCACTCGATAATTTTTGTTTTTGCTTCTTCTTTTGAGGTTTTCTCTGTGACTTGCAATTCAAAAAGCTGATCTTTGCTATGACCGATTGGTTCTAACAGGAATCTCAGCAACTCGTCAGCGACGTCGTTTGTATAATAGCCGTCTTCCTCTGTTTCTTCTTTCCATGGCCCATACATTTTCGGCAGGATCACGGTTTTTTCCGAGCCTGTTTTTTCACGTTTTTCCCATTCTTTTCGGTCTTCTTCATATACTAAAATATAAGGAGAATCACATTGGTCTAAAGGCAAAAAACTTCCGAACTGGATACAAATTGTATCATAATTTTGGTCTCCAATGTGTTCAAGCTGGCGAAAGAGTTCATTTCTCCCAAGCCACATGAGTCTTTCTTCTAAGTACATTTGTCTCATTTTATCTTCTGTTTCCGCCAGAACAACGTCAACATGTATGCCTTCATCCATCATTCGCTCACATAATGAAAGGCCGAAAAATTCGTCCGCACCTACAATCAGCGTTGATTCCATTGCATCTGCCGCCCTTCCGGTTTTTCATTTCCCAAAATAAAACAGCCTCCGCAAAAGAGAAGGCTGTTGTCATTATATTCTCTATAATTCTTTTTCATGACTGTGAAAGAATTTGCAAATTGATGCATAAATTCTGCTTGGATGCTCAAATAAATGAAATGTCATGTCGACCGGTGAGCCTTGCTTTTGCTGTTTTTCCTTAAAAACTTCCGCATGTACACTGTAGGGATATGGAGATCCGGTCATACGCTGCCATATATGAACCGGTACGCCGCTCGGGTAGCTTTGAATTGTTTTATAACGAAGCGCTTCCGCTTCTTTTTCAGAAATTCCGTAGCTTTTCGAAACTTCTTTCAAAAATTGCTTATAGAAAAATTTATTTTCTTTTTCCGATTCATAATGTGCCTGAAGATCGAGACAAGGATTCAACATTGCGGCTGAGCGGATATGATCCGGGGAAAAACGAAGCAGTTCATCGGCCACGAGAGCACCCATGCCTTCTGCTAATATATGAATCTTCGGATTGAGGATTTCCTGCTTCAGCACAGAATGTATCAGCTGTTTGGCATAGGTGACTGCTTTTTCCGCCCCCCAATGCCTTCCGAACAGATTGCTGTTAAAAAGAGTATATCCTTCATTCCTCAACATGCTCAGAAGCTGATTTCTGCCGTAATGCTGCTGCCAAAAGCTTGAATCATGTCCGACAAAGTGGGTTCTATCCCCCAAGATAAAGATGCCGAAGCCGTTCGGGCGATAGGGCAGATGAATGACATTATGCTCCGTTCCCAGTTGAAAGTATCTTTCCGTTATTCCCATCGCTTGCCCGCCTCCTTTCACACTTCATCTCACGCTATCTTATGTAAATAGAAAAGAAACGAATAAGGTAAAGTCCTAGCCTTTTACATTTTTGGCTATTATACTGATTGACGTTTTTTATATTTTACCATTAAAGTGTGACGAATCAGACTCTTTTGTCACCTCACTTTCTGCTAAAATTGGATTCCCCCTTCGCTTTTTGTATGGTATGATAACTTTTAGAATAGAATGAGAAGGACGAGGTGGAAACGTGCGATATATTATTGCCTTTATTTGGACGTTCCTTTTATCACATATGGCATGCTACTTGGTTGCAAGCATGAACAGCGTTACGTATAATTTCAAAACATCATCTGTCATTGCTGTTGTACTGTATGTCTTAATCATGGTTTTAGCAGAAATCATGCCTATGAACAAAAATGCAAGCCAGCATTAAAAAGCCAAAAACCCAAAACATTTATTGTTTTGGGTTTTTTAGTGGTCACGGCTTTCTTTTGTAGGTCCACAGCCGGTTGTGGTTTGATGTTTCGGGAAACATTTCCCCTGCTGACAGATGGACCTTTTGAGGGTTTTTAACCATACTCCCTGTCTCGCCGATTTCTACGTAGACACCGTTATTAGGCGCTTTCTGTCCGGGCCGGAATTGGTGCTGCTGTCCCACTGTTTTTCCTCCTTTTCCTTTTTGCTGTAGTATGCGCCTAAGCGGCTGTGAATATGTTGCCATCAAAAAAACTGCTGAGTTTGGCTCAGCAGTTTTTTGATGATTCCCCTTTATATAAAATGGCCTTCAGCAGTGCTTTTTGCACATGAAGACGGTTTTCCGCCTGCTGGAACACTGCAGAGTTCGGCCCGTCAATAATCTCCGCAGTCACTTCTTCCTCACGATGCGCAGGGAGACAATGTAAAAATGTATAGTCAGGCTTGGCATGGCTGACTAGCGCCGCATTCACCTGATAAGGCGCAAAGACAGCAAGACGTTCTTTCTCTTCCGCTTCCTGCCCCATGCTTGTAAACACATCAGAATAAATCACGTCCGCGTCTTTTACAGCTTCAATCGGATCATCTGTCAGCGTGATAGAAGAGCCGGATTGAAGTGCATATGTCTTTGCCGCTTCAGCTGCTTCATCTAACACTTCATATCCCTTTGGTGAAGCGATCGAGATATCACAGCCCATTTTCGCGCAGCCGATCATCAAGGAGTGCGCCACGTTATTTCCGTCACCGATGTATGCGACTTTTACGCCTTTAAGCTTCCCTTTTATCTCCTTAATCGTCAAGAGATCCGCCAGCGCCTGGCATGGGTGGTATTTATCGGTAAGTCCATTGATCACCGGAATGTCAGCTTCTTTGGCAAGTTCCTCCACCTTTTCATGTTCAAAGGTCCGGATCATGATGGCATCCACATAGCCTGACAGCACTTTTGCCGTATCAGCGACAGTCTCACCGCGCCCCAGCTGCAGATCTTTCTGGCTTAGAAAGAGGGCGTTCCCGCCCAGCTGCGCCATGCCCGCTTCAAATGAAACACGGGTCCGCGTTGATGATTTTTCAAAAATCATCGCCAAGGTTTTGCCATAGAATATAGGCTGAATTTTGTTTTGTTTCAGCTCACCGGCTTCTGCGAGCAAGGCGTTTATATCCTCTTCACTAAGGTCCTTTAACGTTAATAAATCTTTTCCGTATAAACTGGTTTGCGTCACTGTGTGCATGATGCCACTTCCTTTTTATAGAGGTCTTTGAGAGATACAGGCTGCGGATGGCCTGAACCGCTTTGTAAAAACGCCCGCACAGTTTCTTCTTCTGTAAAGACGGGGATGCCGTGCGTCATGGCTTCCAAACGTTCTTTGCGTGCTTCTTCAGAACCGCTCAGATTGATGTGGAGCGATTTTCCTTCCTGTTCCATCCATGAGGCAAATGTCCCTTCATGTATTGTAAAACCTGCGTTTTCTGCTAACTCCTTCACATCTTCCGGAACGTTTTGCAAATAAATGCTTCCTTTTTGACTCCAGACTCTTGTATAGATTTTTTTCAAGGCGCTGTTGGCATCATAGGCGACACACATGCCTTCTCCCGTTGATTTCATTTCCGGCCCAAGCTTGACATCCACATCCTGGATCGCATGAGAAGAAAAAACAGGGAACTTCACGGCAACTCCATGATAATTTTGAACTGCCGGATTTAGATCTTTTAAGGACGCTCCCGCCAGCAGACGTGTGGCGAGCGGAATCATCGGAACGCCCATTACTTTGCTGACGACAGGAACCGTGCGGCTCGCTCTCGGATTCACTTCAAGAACGAGTATGTTTCCATTGTCGATCACAAATTGAATGTTCATGATGCCTTTAAATGAAAGTTTTCGGGCAATTTTTTGTGCCGCATCTTTCATGCCCTGCTGCAGCCCGCTCGTGATGGACGGTCCGGGAAGAATGGCAAAGCTGTCCCCCGAATGGACACCTGCCCGTTCAATATGCTCGGTATATGTCGGGATAAAGACATCCTCGCCGTCGGAAATCAAATCAATTTCGACTTCCTTTCCAGACACATACTGATCAATCAAAATCGGATATGGCATGCTGTCCTCATCATTCAGCAGCTGAGAAAGCTGGGCTTGCGAGTCAACAATGATCATGCCCATTCCGCCGATAACGTAAGATGGACGAATTAACACCGGATAGCCAATCTCACTGGCTTTTGAAGCAGCTTCTTCTTTTGTATAGGCAATTTCTCCTTTTGCGTGCTTCAATCCCAGCTCGTCAAGAAGCTGATAGAATTGATCCCGATCCTCTAACACGTCGAGCGTTTGAAATGATGTGCCAAGAAGAGTAATGCCGGCTTTTTCGAGCGCTTCAGCAGCATTGATTGCAGTTTGGCCGCCGAATTGCACAATTGCAAAATCAATATTTTCCTGCTCCGCCACGTTTACAATATGCTCCGTTGTCATCGGTTCAAAATACAGGCGGTCCGCAATTTCATAATCGGTGCTGACCGTTTCCGGGTTATTGTTAATCATGATGGTTTCGAACCCAAGCTCTTGCAGTGTCAGCACACCGTGAACAGCACTGTAATCAAATTCAACGCCTTGGCCGATCCGAATCGGGCCTGATCCGATAATGAGCGCGCGTTTTTTCTCTTTGCGGCTGATGTCTCCATCGGTCTCTCCGAAATATGTGGAGTAAAAATAGTTTGTTTTCGCATCAAACTCTGCCGCGCATGTATCTACGATTTTAAAGGAAGGCGTAATGCCCATCTCCTTGCGAAGCGCGCGCACCTCTTCTTCTGTTTTGCTGATCAGCGAGGCAATCGTTGCGTCTGAGAATCCCTTTTCCTTTGCTTTCTTCAATAATTCAAAAGTGAGATCGCTCCCTGCTTCCATCAGGCGGTTTTCCAATTTGATGATGTTGTCAAAGGTATGAAGGAAAAACGGATCAATTTTTGTTTTTTCATGGATGTCATCAATCGAGACGCTGCGGCTCAACAGCTCCATGACAACGAAAAATCTGCGGTCATCCGGAGTGATTGCCAAACCCCATAGCGTATCAATTGACAACCCGCTGAGCTCTGGAAGGTGTGTCCCGATATTTTTTAATTCAAGCGACGCGGCTGCCTTTTGTATCGCCGCTTCTAAATTCCGTTCAATCGCCATCACTTCACCGGTGGCTTTCATTTTTGTGCCAAGCTTGCGATCTGCGTTTTTGAATTTATCAAACGGCCAGCGCGGAAATTTGACGATCACATAGTCCAGTGCCGGTTCAAAGCTTGCGTAAGTCGAGCCTGTGAGCGGATTTTTCAGCTCGTCAAGGGTGTATCCGACTGCCAGTTTCGCGGCCATCTTCGCAATCGGATAACCGGTCGCTTTAGACGCGAGAGCCGATGACCGGCTTACACGCGGATTCACTTCAATGACGTAATATTGCTTGCTGAATGGATCAAGCGCGAATTGAATGTTGCAGCCGCCTACAACATCAAGTGCTGAGATGATCGTCAGACTTGCTGTCCGCAGCATTTGATAGTCTTCGTCTGTCAATGTTTGTGACGGCGCCACAACGATAGAGTCACCTGTATGCACGCCGACCGGATCGATATTTTCCATATTGCAGACGGTAATGCATGTGTTATTGCTGTCACGCATGACTTCATATTCAATTTCTTTAAAACCGGCAATGCTTTTTTCGACAAGGCATTGATTGATCGGGCTTGCTAATAGCGCCTGCTTAATCATAGCTGTAAAGGCTTCTTTATCAGGGGCGATTCCTCCGCCCTTTCCGCCTAATGTGTAAGCTGGTCTGATAATAACAGGAAAACCGATGGATTCCGCAAAATGGAGGGCATCGGCCTCGTTATCAACAATTTCACTCTCCGGTACGGGCTGTTTTAATTCATTCATTAACGAACGGAATTTTTCCCGGTCTTCTCCTTTTTGTATCGTTTCAACGGATGTGCCGAGAAGTTTGACGCCGTGCTCTTTTAAAACACCCGTTTCTTCAAGCTCCACCGCTAAATTCAACGCGGTCTGACCGCCTAAATTGGCAAGAAGCCCATCAGGCCGTTCTTTCTTAATGATGGCTGTCAGGCTTTCTGCTGTCAGAGGCTCAAAATAAATTTCATCAGCGAAGGCTTCATCAGTCATAATTGTCGCCGGATTGCTGTTGACGAGAATCACCCGGTAGCCCTCCTCCTTCAGCGCGATGCAACCTTGAGTGCCTGAATAATCAAATTCTGCTGCCTGCCCGATGATGATCGGGCCTGAGCCGATTACTAATATGCTTGAAATACTGGTGTCTTTAGGCATGCGCGATTTCTCTCCTTGCTGGTATCACATTCTTTAGGTAATCATCAAAAATCCATTCGCTTTCCGCCGGTCCGGGATGGGCTTCCGGGTGGAATTGAACACTCATGACAGGCAGTTTTTTATGGGCAATCCCTTCAACTGACGTATCATTGACATGATGAAACCTGATCGTGAGCTCTTCTTCATTAATCGACTGTTCATCAACCACATAGCTGTGGTTTTGGCTTGTCATAAAGACCCGTTTCGTCTCACGGTCGATGACCGGATGATTAGCTCCCCTGTGCCCGAATGGCAGCTTAAAAGTATTCCCTCCGAACGCGAGCGCGATCAGCTGATGTCCGAGACAAATGCCGAGAGTCGGAAAGCGGCTGATGATGCTTTTGATCTTTCCTAAATATGGCTGAATGGCTTTCGGATCTCCAGGTCCGTTCGATAGCACAATGCCATCGGGTTTGATGTTGTATACGGCCTCCATTTGCTGGTATGGCACCACGGTAACCTTGCAGCCTCGTTTGACAAGTGATGATGCGATTGACTTTTTATAGCCAAAATCAATGAGAGCGATGTGTTTATTCCCGTCGCCAAATGTGCTGATTTTCTGGGCGGAAGCCTGCTCTGCCGCATTCTCTGGTTGAAGGGCAATCTCAGCTCCTTCTTTAGAGGCTGTGACTGTCGCACCCATCGTCCCGTTTGCCCGGATTTTCTTCACGACAGCCCTCGTATCAACATGGGTTAACAGCGGAATGTTCCATTTCTGTAAATACTCCTTGAGGCTGTATACCGCTTCATAATGAGAAAAGTGATCACACGCCTCATAGACAACCGCGGCTTTTACTTGCGGTTTCTTGCTTTCAAAATCCTTTTCATTTATGCCGTAGTTGCCAATCAGCGGGTAGGTAAATACAATAATCTGTCCCTTATATGATGGATCTGTCAGCACTTCCTGGTAGCCTGTCATTCCTGTGAAAAAAACAGCTTCTCCCGTACAGTTTTCATGACCGTCCAGCTCGCCGCTGAACGATGTCCCATCTTCTAACACTAAATAACCTTCCATCTAACAGCCCACCTCTTGATGAATAATTAATTATAAAAATGAATTTTTATGCCTTTATATCGAAAAAAAATCACTGGTTTACAGCGGAATGATGAGCGATTGCCTGTTTCAGCTTGCTGACGGCTTCTGCTATTTCATCCTTAATCACGGTGAGCGGCGGCAGCAGCCGAATCACGTTCGGGCCGGCCGGCAATACAAGCAAGCCTAATGTCTGCAATTCAGCAATAATGTCAGCAACCGGGCCATCACACTCAATTCCAAGCATTAATCCTTTACCTCGGATTTGTTTAACAAAAGGGCTCTTTAGCTCTGCCTCAAGCTGTTCTTTTAAAAGCGCCCCTTTGTCAGCAGCCTCTTGCAAAAAGTCAGGCTGGAATACAATTTGCAATGTGGCATTCACAGCAGCCATCGCCAGCATGTTTCCTCCGAAAGTCGTTCCGTGAGAACCAGGGGCAAACGCTTCTCCAAGCTGTTTCTTTCCGATGACAGCGCCGACCGGAAAGCCGTTTCCCAATCCTTTGGCGACTGTGATGATATCCGGTGAGAGTCCGAAGTGCTCATATGCGAAGCCTTTTCCCGTCCGTCCGATGCCGGTCTGGATTTCATCAATGATGAGAAGGGCTTGCTTTTCCTTGCAAAACGACTGTACGGCTGATAAAAATTCAGCACTCGCCGGATTGACTCCTCCTTCTCCCTGCACTGTTTCAAGCATCACCGCGGCAATATCGTCTTCCTCCCCAAGAGCTTTAAAAGCAGAAGGATCATTGTATGGCAGGTAGTGAAAGCCTTCAAGCATCGGGCCGAAGCCTGTTTTGATTTTATCCTGTCCGGTCGCAGCCATCCCTGCATACGTGCGGCCATGGAACGACTGAAGAAAAGTGATGATTTTTGTTTTTCCAGTTGCTTTTCTGGCAAGCTTTATCGCACCTTCATTCGCCTCCGCGCCGCTGTTGCAGAAAAAGACAAGATCTCCCGCACTATGCGCTGCCAGCTTCTGCGCCGCTTGCTCTTGGAGACTGTTTTGAAACAGGTTGGATACGTGCCATACGCTGTCAAGCTGTTTTTTGACTGCCTCTGTCACCGCTTCATGACAGTGTCCTAGATTTGATACCGCAATCCCCTGAATGAAATCGAGGTACGTTTTGCCGTTTTGATCCTCAACGTACGTTCCCTTTGCTTTTTTGATGTCAATATCCCAACGGCCGTAGGTTTGAAACAAGCTGCTCATGAAACAGCCTCCTTTGCTTTGACGATTTTTGTCCCTTGAAAGGTTTGTTCTGCGAAGAATGATCCTTTTCCGTTTACGATCATGACTTCAGACACCTGATCTGATAAAGCTGACAAGGCTGAATTGACCTTCGGGATCATCCCTCCTGTGATCACTTCCTGCTTGATCAGCATCTGAATCTCCTTAGGGGTCAGGACGTCCAGACGCTGCTTTTCCTTCATGATTCCATCGACATCCGTGACGAACATCAGCTTATCGGCTTCAAGCGCTCCGGCGACTGCTGAAGCAGCCAGATCAGCATTTACATTCAGCGTTTTGCAGTCGCTTGTCATAGACAGCGGCGCAATAACGGGGATGATGCCATTTTCCATCAGCGCGTTCACCATGGACGCATCGACTTTTTTGATTTCTCCCACTTCTCCGTATGTTTCCGGATCTAGATAATCAGCCTCCAAAAGACCGCCATCCTTACCAGAAATGCCTGCGGCTCGCAGTCCGTGTTTGGCAAGCTCAGCAACGAAAAATTTATTGACAGAACCGGATAAAACCATTTCCGCCACTTCCAGCACCGGCTTCGTTGTTTTCCTCTGTCCGCCCGAAAACTCTGTCTTGATATTTAACCGTTTCAGCATATTTGTGATTTCCGGTCCCCCGCCATGTACGATCGCCAGCTTCCAGCCTGACGCCATCAGCTCTTTCAGATTTTGAAAAAATTCCTCCGACAGCTCACGGATGACACTTCCCCCGCATTTAAAAACGATTGTTTTCTTCATTTCGCTCCCCTTTATTACGTGCGATAGCTCGCGTTAATTTTGATATAGTCATAGGTCAGGTCACAGCCCCACGCTCTCCCGTTTCCGTCCCCCTCATCCATCTTGATGACAATGGTGATTTCATCTCCTTCAAGGTATTCCTTGGCGAGAGATTCAGAGAATGGCTGAGGTTCGTTATTCTTAAACAGGCATTGGCCGCCAAGATAAACCTCTACTTCTTCTGCCGTCACCTGTGCTGCGGAGTGTCCGATGGCTCCGATGATCCGCCCCCAGTTGGCATCTGTTCCGTATACTGCCGTTTTTACAAGATTTGAGCCAACAATCTTTTTGGCAATGACGTTTGCATCAAGATTATTTTTCGCCCCCTGTACTTGGGCTTCAATTAGTTTTGTCGCGCCTTCTCCGTCTCTGGCAATCTCTTTAGCCAGATCCTCACAAGTGAGCAAGAGCGCTTTTTTAAAGACCGGCCAGTCTGGATGGTCTTCTGTCAGGCACTCGTTTTCGGCGCAGCCATTCGCCATAACTAATACCATGTCGTTCGTGGATGTTTCTCCGTCAACTGTGATTTGGTTAAATGAAACGTCAGTGATTTCCCGAAGCGCCTTTTGCAGCGCTTTTTCTTCGATTGCCGCGTCAGTTGTCACAAATCCCAGCATCGTGGCCATGTTCGGGTGTATCATCCCTGAGCCTTTGGCCGCTCCGCCGATCGTGACTGTTTTGCCGCCGATTGCCAGTTCATAGCACGTCTGCTTGATCACCGTATCAGTTGTTAAAATCGCTTCCTCAAAATCGCCTGATCCCGCAGGTGTTTCTTTCAGCAGCTCGATCCCCGCATGGATTTTATCCATGTCTAAGTGCTCGCCGATGACACCCGTTGATGAAACAGCGACAAGCTCCGGCTCAATGCCAAGCTGTGAAGCAAAGCTCTCCCGCATTGTGTATGCATCCTTTAGGCCTTGTTCTCCCGTGCAGGCATTGGCAATGGCACTGTTGACGATGACGGCTTTCAGTGTCGGTCCGTGCTTTAAGCTGTCTTGTGTCACTTTGATCGGAGCAGCCTGAAAGTGGCTTTGGGTATAAACCGCTGCACTCACGGCCGGTGTCTCGCTGATAATGACGCCGAGGTCTTTTTTCGAGTAACGCAGCCCGCAATGCACACCCTTTGCCTGAAACCCTTTTGGCGAGGATACATCACCTGTTACTTTTATAATTTGATCTTCACTTAACTGAATCATGGTTCGATTCTCTCCCGTTCTATGGATAAATTGGCGTGATGGTGAGTCCAGTTTCTTCATTCCAGCCATTCATCAAATTAAAGTTTTGCACTGCCTGACCGGCGGCACCCTTCATTAAATTATCGATTACCGAGACGATCGTGACTCTGTTCGTTCTCTCATCGAGGGTCACGGCGATATCACAGAAATTGCTGCCGCACACTTCTTTCGTTTGCGGGTACTGACCTTTTGGCCTCACTCTCACAAAATATGAATCTTGGTAAAATTCCGAATATAAATCATGCAGGTCATCTGCGGATAGATCACAGGTTAATCTGGTATACATCGTCGCCATGATGCCCCTTGTCATCGGAACCAAGTGAGCCGAAAATGTAATGGGCCCGAGACCTGGCTGCCATTCATTCAGCGCCTGCTCAATTTCCGGCGTATGCTGATGTTCATTGACTTTATAAATTTTAAAATTGTCGTTCAGCTCAGAAAAATGGGTTCCCATGGATGCTTTTCTTCCCGCTCCGGAAACACCCGTCTTCGCGTCAACGATAACGAAAGATTCATCGAGCAGTTTCTTTTGAGCCAATGGCGCGAGGCCAAGCAAAACAGCTGTTGGAAAACAGCCTGGATTGGCAATGAGTTTCGCCTGTTGAATTTGCTGTTGATTCAGTTCTGCCAGACCGTATACCGCCTCTTGAATCACCGCCTTCGGTGCCGCTGTCCGTTTATACCATTTTTCATATTCAGCCGGTTCTTGTATCCTCAGATCACCTGACAGATCAATGACCGGAATTCCCGCGTCTGCCAGCTTTGGAGTCAATTCACTTGATACTCCGGGCGGCGCAGCGAGAAACATGATATCTATTTCGTGTTTGATCGTATTCATATCAATCGGCTTCAGCTTCTGATCCGCTAAGCCGGTAAGATGAGGATAACCCTCGCTATAGACATTCCCCTCTCCGCTGGATGAATAAAGTATGCATTCCTCTGCATGAGGATGATGCGAGAGAATCCTGACAAGTTCGGTGCCTCCATATCCTGTAGCACCTACAATTCCTATTTTCAAAACAAGTTCACCCTCTTGGTCTTTGTGAAATTATTTAACATTATAACATGAATAAAAATTAATTCAATCGTATATTTAATATTTTTATTCATTTATAAATTTTCTGTTCAATGGAAATTCCGCTCAAAAAAATCAGCACGACTCCAGCAGAAAACGTTGATGTGTCGCCGCTTTTCAGCCGCATAAAAAAACAGGCTGACCGCGTCAGCCTGTTTTCATCATCATCAACCCACTCAAAAAATATAGAATAGAGCTTGCATAAAAAATCATTTGCACTGTGAAAAAGTCAGCGAGAAAACCCCCGAGCATAATGGCTGCTGCTGAAAAGACAGCTGTCCAAAAATGGTAATTCCCAATCTTCTTTCCACGCTCTCCGCTGTCTGTAAAATTAGCGATCAGCACTTTTTCTCCATGCTTTTGCATCGCTCCAAAGAGCCCTAACAGCACTTGGACGATATACACTTGAACGACGCTTCCGATATGCGGGACATATAAAAGCAGAACAGCCATCCCCCACGAGTTCAGAAGCAGAAAATAACGGCTGTCAAACCTTTCAGACAGCCGTCCGAGGAGCGGGTAAATGAGCGCTCCGCTCAACCCGAACAATCCGTAGGAAAAACCGAACTGTGTGTAGCTTGAGCCGATATTTTTCACAAACAGAATATAAAACGGAAAGATTAAGCTGCTTGCGAAAAACACGCTGCTTTGTGATAATGTCAGCCATTTTAATTTGTTTTTCCCCATTATTTATACCTCTGATAAAAGTAATTCATAAAGCGCTCATCCGGGTCATAGGTTCGTTTTTTCTGAAAAAACGCTTCACTTTTCGGATATGCCTGTCTCATTTGCGCTTTTGTCTGGTAGATCATATAAGGCAGATAATAGCTGCCGCCGTGCTTGATGGCAACGTCTGTCATGCGCCTGATGATTCGGGCAGTATCTGCCTGGTCTTCTTTTGAAAAGCCCTCGTTTATTAATAGCACGAGCGAAAACATATCGTCCTTCGCATAGGAAAGGTCGGCCTTTTCATTTTTCTGCACGTAGCGGATCGTAATGTTCAGCAGGTTCAGATCTTCGTCCCACAGCGTTTGTCTCAGGTCATCAATATAGGACCCATACTCCTTCACGGGCACAAAGTATTCTTGCAAAACATCTGTGTTGTCATTGTTTTCATACTCAAGAAACTTTGATTCGGACCGCATGACGTTATTGCGTGAAATCTCTGTGCCGTTTTGGCTCAGGAAATAGGATTGCTGTGTGTCCCACAGCCAATTCCTGCCCCATTCATACCGTCTTGACAAACCGAGTGCAAACTTTGTGGCTCCCGTATACTCATCTTCTTTGAGATCGCTGTATGATGGCAGTTGATCCTGGTGATCAGCCAATACGTAATTTGTGACATACATGTCTTTCAGAAATCCTTTTTTCGCTGTTGAAATTCGCGCCAGATGCATTCGGACATCTGGATTTCCTTTTACATGCTTTGAAAAATAGTCTGCGTATGTGCTGTAATTCATTTTTTCTGTCTTCATGACATACAGCTCATCATCTGTCAGCTCAAGCGTTACATCAAGAATCACGCCAAAAAGGCCGTACCCTCCGATGGCCGCCGTAAACAAATCATCTTTTGGAGTGACAGTGATAATCGTCCCGTCAGCTTTTAAAAGCCGGAATGATTTAACTGTATCAATCAGCGAGCCGTAGCGAATATCACGCCCGTGTGCATTTGCGCTGAGAGATCCGCCGATTGTAAAAATGTTTTGTGACTGCATGACTTCTACCGCGAGTCCGTATGGATTCACGTATTTCTGGATATCATTCCACGTTGCACCGCTTTGCACCCTGATGGTTTTCTTCTCTTGATCGAGTGACAGGATTTTGTTGTAGCCCGTCATGTCGAGAACGATGCCGTCCTCATAATATGTATGGCCGCCCATGGAGTGCTGGGCCCCGGCGATTGAAATTTTTATGTTTTTTCGATTTGCCTCTTTGACTGTGTCAATGAGCGTTTCCTCTTCCTGCCCTTTCACTGTCTGCTTTATTTTTACAGGCATCAGTCGGCTGACATCCGTCATCTCGCTTGTGTCTGTTTTTTGCTCTGAGTTCACAGAGTACGCAAACAGGGCCGCATACGCGCCAGTACAAAGCGCGAATGCAAGCAATTTCTTTTTCATAGTGCTCTCCCTGCTGTTTTTTATGACCATTATACCATGACTGCGTCCTCATTTTTCCAAATTATCTTCTTGCCCGTTTTTCGGCACGGCGGTCGGCGACGATAAAGCAGGCGTGAATCGCGCCCGGCAGCCAAAAGATACAGGTCAATATGAGATTCAGCAAGGCCTGAAACGGTTTTCCCGAAAACAAAACAGCAAGCGGCGGGCATAAAACTGCCAGCAGGTACATCATTTCCTTTCACTCCTTTCAGCTGTAAAAAAGGACAGCCTCACATGTCAGGCTGTCCTCTATTGTTTTATTGAATGCCAAGCGCAATTTTTGCGTATCTGGACATTTTATCCCTAGTCCAAGGCGGATTCCATACAATGTGAACCTCTGTGTCTTTCACTTCAGGAAGGTCCGCTAATGCTTTTTTCACCTCATCCACGATAATCGGCGCTAAAGGGCATCCCATTGATGTCAGTGTCATCGTCACGTGCGTTAAGCCGTCTTCATCCATGTCAACATCGTATACCAAACCAAGGTTCACGATATCAACGCCAAGCTCAGGATCCACAACCTGTTCCAGGGCGCCCATGATGTTTTCTTTTAATGCTTCTTCCACGTTCCCTCACTCCTTTTTTCTACAGTATAACGTAAATTCAGCTCTTGTTAATAACTTAGTGCTTTATAAGTACGTTTCAAACCATTCAATCGTTTTTAACACAGCTGCCCGCGGGACTTTATGGTCAGCGTTTTCATCTCCGATAAATTGCAGGCGTTCCGGCTGCTCGCTGTAATGGGATTTGATCGTGTCATAAAATGTCCGGGTCGGCGCGTAAGGCACGACCTTATCTTTTGCGCCGTGCCAAAATAAAAGCGGGCGCTGTTGCAGTTTCTCCGGCTGAAGGCTGAGATCCCGCAATTCGAGACGTTTCATCAGCTCCTGTACCTTCTCTTCCGGCACATCGATTTCAATGCCCTGAGATTGAATATGGTCAATCTGCTGCTGAAACAGCTCCACGTAATTGGGGCTTCCCATCAGGCTGACGCCGGCTTTTATCCAATCATATGCAGTCAAAGCGCCAAGCGTTGTGATGCCGCCCATTGACGTGCCTGCGAGACCGATGCGGCCGCCGTCTATCAGGCCCTCTTTTTCAAAATGGTTTTTAAGTACGCCGATCTCTTCAATCTCGTTAAGGACGATATCCCAAAAATGCCCCGCCAGCTCTTCGACAGCCATTTCTTCTCCCCGTTCCCCATGGTGCAAAGCCTCCGGCAGAACGGCTCTAAAACCCTTCTCCGCAAGCAGATAAGCAATATGAAGGTTGTGTTCCTTCGCGCTTGTAAAACCATGTATAAAGATCACGAGAGGAACAGCGCGGTGCCTGTTCTCTTCCTTTACAATATGTAAAAACGGAATACCGGAAACGGTTTGATTCTCAATTTGTATCACAATGTGCCCCTCCTTAGGATAACCATAATCATAAGTGTAACATGTAGACAATAAAGATGGTAAAAAGCTACACTGTAAGTAAGGCAAAACAAGCAAAATCTAAGGTTAAAGGAGCTTTTCATGGAGACAAAACCCTATTTAATCGCATTAGATTTAGATGGAACATTATTAAAGGATGATAAAACCATATCTGAAAACACCCTTCAGACGATACAGCGCCTAAAAGATGACGGGCATTATGTCTGCATCTCAACAGGCCGTCCGTATCGTTCAAGTTCCATGTACTACCAGCAGATGGAGCTGACAACGCCAATTGTCAATTTTAACGGAGCATTTGTCCATCATCCGCAAGACGACAGCTGGGGGCGGTATCATACGTCACTGCCGCTTGATGTTGTCAAACAGCTCGTGGATATCAGCGAGAGCTACAACGTACATAACGTGCTTGCTGAAGTGATTGACGACGTATACTTTCATTACCATGATGAGCACCTGATAGATGCCTTTAACATGAACACAACAAATGTAACAGTCGGAGACTTGAGGGAAAATCTTGGTGAAGATGTGACGTCTGTACTCATACATGCAAAAGAAGAGGATGTGCCAGCAATACGCTCATATTTATCGGATGTGCATGCCGAGGTAATCGACCATAGAAGATGGGCCGCGCCGTGGCATGTCATTGAAATTATCAAAAGCGGCATGAATAAAGCGGTCGGCCTGCAGAAAATCAGCGATTATTACGGCGTGCCGAGGGAGCGGATCATTGCTTTCGGGGATGAGGATAACGATTTGGAAATGCTTGAATTTGCAGGCTGCGGCGTTGCAATGGGAAATGGAATTGACGCGGTCAAGCAGATTGCCAACCGAACAACGGCTACAAATGAAGAGGACGGCGTGGCAAGGTTTTTGAAAGAATATTTCTCACTTTAAAGAAGGTCCGTATTAATTTTTCCCACTCATAAACCTTACTTTACCCCACCATACTATTGAAGACGACTCATCTCGTCAAAGTATGGAAGGGGGCAGTCTCAAAATGGGTAAACGAAGCAAATCCAGAAGGTTTATTCAGCAGGGTAAAGACTCCATCGGGCTACACGCCGCAAAATTTCCATATCGGTCTACTTTAGAAGAAGCTCATCAGCATGCCGCGGCACGAGACTCGGCTGAAAGGCAGTATGAATATTAAATGAGAAATGAACTGTTTCAGCAGGCAAAATCATTTGTTCAACAGGCGGTCATGGTGACAAACGGCTTTGAGGAAGGCGATCAGGAGCAAGCGATTCTGAGAGCCAAAAATGCTGTATCTTCTGCGTATGCCAATTCGACAGATGCGGAACGTCAACAGCTGCATCAATTTCAAAATCAGCTGGACAAACTGCAATAAAAAAGGGCTATGGCGACTCGCCATAGCCTCTTATTTGACTTCAAACTGCTGAACAGCCTGAACCTGCTTGAGATTTTCCGCCCTGCCCTTAAATGTCACCTTTACCTCATAGGTTCCGGGCTCAGGGACTTCCTTCCACACATCAGAGAAATCATATGTTTCTCCAGATTCAAGCGTCATGTTTTGAAAAGCCTGCGTAAACATTTTGTCTTTCGAATAACGGTATCTTTCTTTGTGCTCAGAATCATACACGACAAGTTCAAATTTTTGCCCTGTGCTGAATTGAAACTCAATAGCACGTTCGCTTTGGTTCTTCAGCGACATGTTAAACTTGATTTGTTCAGGCTCCTGAATTGCGTCAATAGATAAAACAACCTCTTGATTCTCCATTCCGCCTGATACCTCCTTATCGGGTTCTGTCTGCTCATCTTTCCCGCAGCCTATCAAAAGCAGCACGGGGAGGAGCATCACAAGCAGCCGTTTCACGACTTCCACCTGCTTTCGTCAGTCTTTTCTAAAGAAACCAAAAATCCCAGTCGTTTGAACAATGTTCGTAAATGCTTTCGGATCAACTTCTTTGACGATCTTTTCTAAATCGTACAGTTCATACCTCGTGATGACGATAATCATCATTTCTTTCTGTTCGTTCGTAAAAGCTCCTTTTGCCGGAACAGTTGTGATGCCGCGCACCATTTTTCCGTAAATGGCTTCCTTGATTTCGTCCGCTTTTTTCGTCACGATCATTGCCGTGAGCTTCATGTGGCGAGTGTGAATGGCGTCGATCACCCTCGTTGTCACATATAGTGTAACCAGGGTATATAATGCTTTCTCCCAACCTTGCAATAATCCTGCCGTCAAGATGATAATCCCGTTCAGAATGAAGAAATACGTGCCGACGGGTTTATCCTTCCACTTTGCGAGCACCATGGCGACGATATCAAGCCCGCCTGTCGAAGCTCCGTATTTTAATGTTAAGCCGATACCGACTGCGGAAATGACGCCGCCGAACACCGCGTTCAGCAAAATGTCATGTGACAGGCTTGTTTCCGGCAAGATCCCCATAAACAGAGTAGTGAGTGCGACACTTAAAATGCTGTAAACCGTAAACGATTTGCCGACCTTCAGCCATCCTAAAATACCGACCGGAATGTTTAAGAGGAACAAGAGCGTTCCCGTCGATATGTAAAAGGGGGCATATTGATCAACGACGCTTGATAAAAGCTGGGCAACACCTGTAAATCCGCTGGCATATACATCTGCCGGAATCAAAAATAAGTTCAGCCCGGCAGCATTGAGTAAAGCGCCGATGATGACGATGAGTAATTTTTTTGTTTGATCTAGTACCATGGCATGTTCCTCCGCTCTTTCTTCTTTATTATGTTTTCCCTTAAAACAAATATTTGAACACGATTTTGGCAAATTAATATGATATAGTTGGCTTAACTCTCATGATAACGAGCGATAACGGAAAGAAGGGAAGCAATATGACAGTTCATCTCATCGCTGACAGCGCCACTGATTTGCCTCGTTCTTATTTTGAAGAAAAAGGCATTGGCTTTATTCCACTCAGGGTTTCTCTCGGCGATAAAGAATTCGAAGATGCAGTCACAATTCAAGCAGATCAAATATTTGAAGCGATGCAAAATGGAGAAACGCCTAAGACGTCCCAAGCCTCACCGCAAACGATTAAAAATGTGTTTTTGCAATATGCCGAAACAGGTGATCCCGCTCTTTACATTGCCTTTTCCTCAGGTCTCTCCGGCACGTATCAGACAGCTGTAATGATCGCCAATGAAGTGAAGGAGGAATTCCCCGATTTCGATTTGCGGGTCATTGATTCCAAATGCGCTTCATTAGGATACGGTCTGGCTGTCCGGCATGCTGCCGATCTCTGTATCAACGGGAATACAATACAAGAAATTGAAACGTCTGTAAAGAACTTTTGCAGCCAGCTTGAACACATTTTTACCGTTGATGATTTAACATATCTCGCGAGGGGCGGCCGGATATCCAAAACGTCCGCTTTTGTCGGCGGCCTGTTGAATATTAAACCGCTGCTTCAGATGGAGGACGGCAAGCTTGTGCCTCTGGAAAAAATCCGCGGACAGAAGAAACTTTTCAAACGGATCATCGAGCTTATGAAAGAGCGCGGGGATGATTGGAGCAATCAAACCGTCGGGATCAGCTACGCCGCGAACAAAGAAAAAGCCACGGACATGAAACACCTGATTGAGGAAGCGTTCAAGCCGAAAGAAATCATTATGCATCCAATCAGTTCAGCAATCGGCTCGCATGCCGGTCCAGGTACATTGGCGATATTCTTTTTAAGAAAATGAGCAAACAAAAACAGTCAGACTCTGTGTCCTGACTGTTTTTGTTTGCTCATAGAATGCCGACAGCCTCATACGCCTTTTCGACTGAAGCTGATTGCTCCGAGCCTTCACCGTATAAATCATTGGCAGCTTCAATCGCCGCTTGCTTCATCATGCTGAAATCTGTAGACGCCGTTACATAATATGTTAAAGCCCGATAGTAAATTTGTTCACTTGCTTCACGCCCAATCCCTTCAACCTGTACATCGTGGTGCACGCCTCCTTCTGCAAGAAGATAAGCTGCTTTATTGTGAATGGACGAATTGATATGGACTCCGCCATAATCCTCTGTTCCTGTGTAGCGGTTCGAGTAATGATCTGGATTTCCCTGCTTAGATGGGTCCTCCAATGACCGCAATGAATCTCCTGCAATATCAGTAGTATAGACATCTTCGCCGATCTCCCAATCATCACGGTCAGCCATCGCGCCCATAATGTCAGAAATGGACTCATTTAATGCACCGGGTTCTCCTTGATATAAAAGACCGGCGGAATACTGTGTGACTGCGTGTGTGATTTCATGCGCGACAATGTCGAGCGATCCAGACAGCGGCTTAAATTTCGAACCGTCTCCATCCCCGTATACCATCTGGACACCGTTCCACGCAGCATTGTTCCATTGTTTGCCGACATGCACGGTAGACGTAATCCTTGCTCCGTTTTGATCAAAAGAATCACGGCCAAATGTCTTGCTGTAATAATCGTAAACGGCTTGCGCATTTGCGTGTGCGTCTACAGCCGCAGGTTCATTAAATACGGACGTGCCGCTGACAATTTCTTTGCCCGTATACCCGATCAGTTGAGACAAAAGCGTAAACAAGGTTTCGTTCAGGTTCTTCGCGTCAAACGTATTGATCCCTTTTCCCCTTGTTTCGTCAGCCAAATAAAAGCGCCCATTTTGTTCTGTGACGTCAAAGCTTTTTTCATCACCTGACACGCCGATTCCTGTGCCTGCCGCTTCATGAATGGCATTAAAGGACTCAATGACTTTTCCGTTTTTGGCATCGATGAAATAATGCCAATAGCCAGGCTCAGGTTCAGATGTCGAGAGTCTCACAAGGTAGGCGAGATCATATTCACCGTCGTGTGGATAGATATATAATTCGCCTTTTGGTTCCCCATCAAGATAATCGATTTTTCCAATGGAAGCCTCGAGCTCACGCCTCGCTGTATGCATTGCTTTTTGCTCAGAAATAGACGGTGTGACGGAGACGTCCTTGATTTGCGGGTGCACCTTTCCAAAGAAACTTTTCACTTGTTTGTTTTCCTTCATCGCGACCGCTTGTTCAAAGCCGTAAATCGGAATTCCTTTGTAAACCTCCGTTAATTTAAAAAACGTTTGTTTTGTCTTTGGATCCTTTATGGTTTTCGAAATGCGAAAATGGCTGTTCGCATTCCCTTTGAGCTTAAACTGCGTTTGATGCTTGTCAAGATAGGAAAATAGCGATTCTTTCTGGGTTGTGTTTTGTACCGGCTTCTGCGGTGACTTTTCGATGATGTATGAAGGGGTTTGATACGTATGGTCGTATTTGATGCTTTGATCAGCTGAGGCATGTGTTACAAAAACCATTTGGGCCGCCGTGCATAAGCCGGCCAGTAATAGAGATGTCTTGGTCAGGTTGCGCAAAACACCACATCCTTCCTATTTTAGAATCTATCATTTTTCTTCATCCTATCAAAAATACAAAAACTTGTATGTGGTGCTTCGTTCTTATTTTCCCAAAAAAGAAGGGCAGAGATATTTCGCTCTGCCCTTCTTTTTCTACTCTACTAATTTTTTATTGACATAAATAATAACCCCTGCTCCATATGCCAGTATAAGCGGAGGTATGAGCTGCTCCTGACCTTGAAATGAGATAAAACTATTCAGCAAAATGAACAAACCGGAATTCAAGAAAAAGTAGCCTGCTATTCTGGCCAGCCGATCTTTATCCCGTATACGCGCCTCGTTAAACCCAGCCAGCATCCAGGTTTGTTTTTTGATTCCGACAAAATAGGCAACCACAAAGAATAAAAGCGCGATGACAATTAATAGATAATTGATGCTGATTTCCATCTTACAGCCTCCTACAAGATTACTTGATGTTAAGAAAAAGAAAAAAAGCGGCACAGCTTACTGCAATCAGCAGCAGGACGACAAGCGCATTGAGGAACGGGCTCAAAAGAAGCAGCACTGCTAAAAACAGCAGATAAACCGCACCGACTCGCGAAATCTTGACAATCTCCTTTTGAGAGCGCATTTTGTTTTTTCTGACACCTGCAAACATCATCAATTTTTTCCGCTTCCATACATATCCGGCGAGCACCATTAAATAAACAGCCAGCGGCAGATGTCTGAAGTCGGACGGCAGCAGCGGCAGGGCGATAATTGCGACAATGAGAAGGACCGAAAGCCAGCTTTTGCCCAATAAAGACCTCCTCCTTTTCGTCTCTCCTCCATCACCCATCATCAATTCGGCAAGCTCACTTGGATGAGAAAATTCAGATTCAACAGCTTCCTGCAGTTCCTCTTCACTAAGGCCGGCTTTGATTCTGTCTTGAACGAAAGCGGTGATATGCCCCTTTAATTCGTCGATAGCGTTTTCTCTCTCTACATCAGGCATATTCGCCAGCTCTGCATTTAGTTCCTCCATGTATCGGTCAATGATAAGCTGTCCATTCATAGCAAATCCCCCGATAAAGACAGTAAGGCTTGATGGGTTTCCAGGTATTTCTCCAGCCGTTCTTTTAACATTTCTTCTCCTTTTTGCGTCATTTTGTAATACTTTCTTTTCGGGCCGTCCAGTGAATCTTCCCAAAAAAATTCGATCCATCCCTTCTCGGTCATACGTTTCAGAATCGGATAAATCGCTCCCTCTGAAATAGCCAGCGCCGAGGTGGTTTTTAAGGATGACGTCAGCTCATAACCGTACATCGGTTTAGAACGCAGCAGGGATAGGATGGCCAGCTCGAAAATCCCTTTTCGAAATTGAACAATCCAGCGGTCATTAACTTGATTCGTTTTCATGGTTTAAATATATCGAAAAAAACACTATATATCAATCACATATAGCAGTGTAAAATGTCCTGTTTTTTCTTTTAACAAAAATGGAATTTCTCATACTTTTTAACCTTTTTATTACATAAATGTTTTTATATTATGAAAAGTGTAAAAACGATTCTTCAGGTTAAAAGGAGCAGTCGAATGCAGAAATCGATATCATTTTTTGTCATTTTTTCAATCCTTTGGGGTTCGCTATTTCTGTTTTCTATTATTGGCAGCTTAGGGACAACCCCGATTCCGCTGACAAAGGACTCCAAATTTCTCATGTCCAGCATTCTCCCTCAGGGCTGGGGCTTTTTTAGCAAAAATCCGCGTGATACTGCAATCGGCTTATATGAGGCTGAAAATGCCAGCGCCATGGTCAGATGGCCCAATATGAGGGCTGACAACCTATTCGGCCTGTATCGGTATGGGCGGTCACAAGGCGTTGAAATGGGCGTGATCTACAGCCAAGTCAGCAAGGAACAGTGGACAGCATGTAAAGAAAAGGACCTCGGCGCATGCAAAAGCAAAGCCAAAACCGTGCAATTAAAAACACCCGCTCCCCGCCCGCTGCTTTGTGGCAGCTACTATTTAACGAAAGAGGATATTGTTCCTTGGAGCTATTCTAAATACACCCCTTCGTCTTATCAGGTAAAAAGCATAGTCAAGGTTGTGATTTCATGCTCGAAAACATAAAACAGACCATCACCAGATGGGACGAAAGAAACCCGTGGACAAATGTATACGGCCTCGCGCGAAGCATCATTGCGCTATCCAGCCTGCTGACGCTGCTCATCAATCACCCGAGCCTCATTATGAAGCCAGCCAGCGGGATCAGCAGCTATCCAGCTTGTAAAATGAATCTCAGTCTCTTTTGCCTCGGCGAAAATAACTATATGATGTTAAATCTTTTCAGGTGGGTCTGCATTGCCATTCTGGTGCTTGTTGTCATTGGCTGGCGCCCCAGAATCACCGGGGTTCTGCATTGGTATGTCAGTTACAGCCTGCAGTCATCGCTGATCGTCATCGACGGAGGCGAGCAGGCAGCAGCCGTCATGACCTTTTTATTGCTTCCCATCACGCTGACCGATCCGAGAAAATGGCATTGGAGCACGAGACCTATAGAGGGCAAAAGAACACTTGGAAAAATAACAGCTTTTATTTCTTATTTTGTGATCAGAATCCAAGTGGCGGTGCTTTATTTTCACTCTACCGTCGCTAAGCTGTCTCAGCAGGAATGGGTGGACGGAACGGCCGTCTATTATTTCGCCCAGGAAAAAACCATTGGCTTTAACGGCTTTTTTCAGGCGTTAACGAAGCCAATTGTAACAAGTCCGTTCGTGGTGATTCCGACATGGGGGACGCTGCTGGTTCAAATTGTCGTCTTCGCGGCGCTGTTTGCGCCGAAGAAGCATTGGAGATTGATTTTGATCATCGCTGTTTTTATGCATGAGATTTTTGCAGTCATGCTGGGCCTCATCAGTTTTTCGATTATCATGGCCGGCATTTTGATATTGTATCTCACTCCTATCGATTCCACGATTCAATTTACATATATTCGCAGACTGTTGTGGAATAAAAAACACAAGAAGGGAGAGGTTTCAGTTTGAAGAAGGCGTTTCTAGTTTTTTTGTCGGTTGTATTGGTGACGACTGTGTTTTTGGTAAAGCAGCAAGAAAGTGTGGCACAGGCAAAGCAGCTTGAGTATTCAGGTGAGGAAATTTTTAAAGGCTTTGTGTTTGCCCAAGGGGAAGTTGGCAAACAGCTTCCAGAGGTCTTTAATAAAGCGATGACAGACAAACTCAACACAAAACAGGCAAAGGCTTTTGCCAATCAGGTTGTCGCTGATATTAAAAAAGAGGATGCTGACTTTTTTGATAACCTGAAGAAAGCTGTTTACAGCAAAGATGCATTGAAAGTGGATGAACTGCTGAAAAAAGCAGGTCAAATCGTTGAAGAAAAAGTAGAAGCAGCAAAGGAAATCGCCGCTTCCAAGGATGATACATCCAGAGTTCAGGCCGAGCTTGTTAACACTGTTGATACCGCTAACTATTTCTATTATGTTTCTTATGTTGCTGCAGCAGGTGCCCTGATTCTGATCATTCTCGCCATTGATATTACGCCGATTGCGATTTCAGACAATGTGGATCGCGAAATGGCAATCAGAACGCTGGTTGATGAATTAAACTAGACATAAAAAAACGGCTCGCTCCGCAGTCTGCTGCAGGCGAGCCGTTTTCATGCTATTTTTTCTCGTATGTCCATCCATTTTCCTGATACACTTTTCCGTTTTTCATCAAATGGCCCAGTGCGCGTTTAAAGGCGGCTTTGCTCATATTAAAACGTTCTCTGATATCGTCAGGCTGGCTTTTGTCACTGTACGGCATGGCACCGTTTCTCGTTCTCATATACGTTAGAATGCACTCAGCATCAACAGACATTGCATCCTGTTTTCTCGGAAGCAGCGACAAGTTGACTGAACCGTCTTCTTTCACTTGAATCACCCGGCCTGTGACTCTTGAACCCAGTCTTGGCTCCTCTTTTCTTTCTGACGGGTGAATAAAACAGCGGATACCGTCATCCGTGATCACGAATGAACCCGATGCGATCAGCCTGTACACCGTACCTGTCAGCTCTTTATTCATCAGATCTTCTGAAGCGTCGGTAAACAGTTCGCTGATGATATCTTCCGGCGCTGGTTTCGCAAACATGCGCCCCCGGTTCGTCACCTTCAGCATACAGTAAAGTTTGTCCCCTTTTTGCGGCCAGACATCTTCGTACGGCGGCAAATGCTCAGTTGCGACTAGTGCGTCCTTCGATAAACCGACATCAACGAAAACGCCCATATCTTCAACTTTATCCACCACTTCAACCCAGCCATATTCATCCGCGCTGATGACCGGAATTTTCATCGTGGCCGCAAGCCTTTCCTGCTGGTCGACGTATATAAAGACTTCTACTTCGTCTCTGTCCTCGATATCCTCAGTCATTTCACTGTTATGTAAGAGAATCGTATCTTCCCCATCGGTTAAAAAGTAACCGAAGTCGGTTTGGTGATCTATACTCAAGGTTAATTGCTGCCCTGGTCTCATGCTATCGTCCTTCCTGTTCCGCTTATTCTCTGCGGATTTTGTTAACATTTTTTCCAATCATCACAAATTGATTCTTTGTTCTGTTGGAAGTTTCTCTTTATTCTACTATAATCAACACATAAGTTAAATGTTATGGAGGTTTTCATATGGCAAAAGAAAGCTCATTTGATATTGTATCCAAGGTGGAATTGCCTGAAGTACAAAACGCAATCCAAATCGCACTGAAGGAAATCAGTACCCGATATGACTTTAAAGGCAGCAAAAGCGACATTTCTTTAGATAAAGAGGAGCTGGTCCTCGTTTCCGATGACGAATTCAAATTAAGCCAGCTGAAAGATGTGCTGGTCAGCAAATTGATTAAACGAAACGTTCCGACAAAAAACATTGATTACGGCAAGGTTGAAAACGCGTCAGGCGGAACGGTACGCCAGCGTGCAAAGCTTGTTCAAGGCATTGACAAGGACAACGCAAAAAAAATCAATACGATCATCAAAAACTCCGGACTGAAAGTAAAGTCTCAGGTGCAGGATGATCAAGTGCGTGTCACCGGAAAAAACAAAGATGACCTGCAGCAGATTATCTCAGCTGTGCGGGGAGCAGATCTGCCAATTGACGTTCAATTTATAAATTTCAGATAAATTTTCTGATTCCTATTGATTATTGTCTTTATTTTCGGTAAATTTGGAGAAAGGGAAAAACGCTAGGTATCTTTTGGCACTTCCTGACACGAAAATTTCATATCCGTTCTTATCAAGAGAAGCAGAGGGACTGGCCCGACGAAGCTTCAGCAACCGGTGTAATGGCGATCAGCCATGACCAAGGTGCTAAATCCAGCAAGCTCGAACAGCTTGGAAGATAAGAAGAGACAAAATCACTGACAAAGTCTTCTTCTTAAGAGGACTTTTTTTATTTCTCTTTTTTCCTTGCTGATGTGAATAAAGGAGGCAGACAATGGGACTTTTAGAAGATTTGCAAAGACAGGTGTTAATCGGTGACGGCGCCATGGGGACACTCCTCTACTCCTATGGCATTGACAGGTGTTTTGAGGAGCT
Source organism: Bacillus sp. FSL L8-0358 (assembly GCF_038593095.1). Lineage (NCBI taxonomy): Bacteria > Bacillati > Bacillota > Bacilli > Caryophanales > Bacillaceae > Bacillus > Bacillus sp. FSL L8-0358. Next base: position 1,165,589 of record NZ_CP151962.1, on the reverse strand, counting down.
CAATATTTCAAAGCCGGAGGAAATTCAGCGCATACATAAAGCGTACGTTGAAGCGGGAGCCAACATTATTCAAACGAATACGTACGGGGCCAACTATATTAAATTATCCAGACACGGGCTTGAGGATGACATCAAAAAAATGAATCAGGAAGCCGTAAAGATCGCGCGGGCTTCAGCAGGCGATGCATACGTGCTTGGAACGATGGGCGGCATACGCACATTTAATAAAAACGCGTACAGTCTTGACGAAATTAAGCGCAGCTTCCGCGAGCAGCTGTACCTGCTGCTGCATGAAGAGCCGGATGGCTTGCTGTTAGAAACATATTATGATTTGGAAGAAGCCCGTGAAGTGCTGAAAATCGCGCGCAAAGAGACTGATCTTCCGATTATGCTCAATGTCTCCATGCACGAGCAAGGCGTATTGCAGGACGGAACGCCGCTTTCTGACGCATTGCGCTCGATTGCGGATCTCGGAGCTGATATTGTCGGCATTAACTGCCGCCTCGGCCCTTATCACATGATTGAAGCGCTCAGCGAAGTGCCGATTTTTGATGACGTATTCTTATCCGTTTATCCGAACAGCAGTCTTCCTTCGCTTGAAGAGGGACGGCTCGTCTATGAAACAGACGACACGTATTTTCAAAACAGCGCGTCAGAATTCCGTAAGCAAGGCGCGCGGATTATCGGCGGGTGCTGCGGCACAACGCCGAATCACATCCGGGCGATGGCGGAAGCAGTTGGCGGGCTGGCTCCGATTACGGAAAAAGAAGTCAAAACCCGGGCGAAAGAATTCATTTCTGTTCATCATGAGCGAACCGAGCCCGGCCTGGATGAGATCGCGGCGAAAAAACGCTCTATTATCGTAGAACTGGACCCGCCAAAAAAACTGAGCTTTGACAAATTTCTATCGGCGGCGGCTGAATTAAAAGAAGCGGGAATCGATGCCCTGACACTCGCCGACAATTCTCTGGCGACCCCGCGGATCAGCAATGTTGCCTGCGGCGCCCTTGTCAAGCAGCAGCTCGATATGCGTTCCCTTGTCCATATTACGTGCCGTGACCGTAACATTATCGGCTTACAGTCACATTTAATGGGCCTTGATACGTTAGGGCTGAATGACGTGCTTGCTATTACAGGTGACCCTTCTAAAATCGGGGATTTTCCTGGTGCGACGTCTGTATATGATTTAACATCTTTTGATTTAATCAGGCTGATCAAACAATTCAATGAAGGTCTGTCTCTGTCTGGAAAACCGCTCGGCAAGAAAACGAATTTCTCAGTTGCCGCTGCATTTAATCCTAACGTCCGCCATCTGGATAAAGCGGTAAAACGGCTTGAGAAAAAAATAGATTGCGGCGCAGATTATTTTGTTTCTCAGCCTGTCTATTCCGAGCAGCAGCTTGTCGATATCCATAATGAAACAAAACATCTGAAGACGCCGATCTATATCGGCATCATGCCGCTGACAAGCAGCCGGAATGCCGAATTCATCCATAATGAAATTCCCGGCATTAAGCTGTCTGATACGATTCGCGAAAAAATGGCCCATGCCGGTGAAGATAAAGAAAAGCAAAAGGCGGAAAGCCTTGCGATTGCACGCTCCCTGCTGGATACGGCATGCGAGCTGTTCAACGGCATCTACTTGATAACGCCTTTCCTCAGATCTGACTTAACCGCTGAGCTTACTTCATATATTCAGCAAAAAGATGAGCAGCGCCAAAATATCTTTTTGCATTAATCCCTTAAAAGACTGTCTGATCCAATCGGGCGGTCTTTTTCAACGGGATTCGTGTTACGATATAGAAAAACAGTCATGAGGAGGAACATTATGCTCTAAGTCAAAACCATTTCCGCGGAAGATACATATGAAATCCGGCACCGCATTCTGCGCCCCCATCAATCCATTGAACAATGCAAATATGAAGAAGATCATGCAAAAGGCTCCTTTCATCTCGGCGCGTTTTTTGAAGGAAAGCTGATCAGCATCGCTTCTTTTCCCCCGCAAATTCAGCCATTAATAACAGAATCCCCAGCATATCGGCTGAGAGGCATGGCAACGCTTGAAGGATATCGCGATCAAAAAGGCGGGAGCACGCTGATCAAACACGCGGAAGAGAAACTGGCAAAGAACGGCGTTCAGGCAGTCTGGTGCAATGCCAGAAGCCATGTGAAAGGCTACTATTCAAAGCTTGGGTGGGAAGAACTCGGCGAACCGTTTGAGATTCCCGGCATAGGCACTCATATTGTCATGTACAAAACACTAGGAACAAGCAGGTGATCTTATGAACGTAGTGGATGAGCTGATTGAGCTTCATGAAGAACATGTTTCCGGCTTATTGCGGCTTTGCAGGCAAGCCGGGTGGCCGGATTACGGCGAACAAGAGCTGGCACTGCTTGTCCAGCAAGGACGCTTTTTCGGTTATCAAAATGTCAGCGGTGATATTATTTCCTGCATCGGCTTGTTTTTGTTTGGCCGTCTTGCTTCTATCGGCCTCGTTATCGTGGACAAAGAATATCAACGGCTCGGTCTCGGCCGGCGTATGGTAAACGCCTGTATCACCCAAACGGGTGAAAACACCGCCATCAGGCTTTGCGCCACAAAAGAAGGTTTGCCCCTTTATGAAAAAGCAGGTTTTCATACGGCAGGTTCAGTGCGAAAGTACAGCTGTCATAGTTTTCAACCTTATACAAAAAAGCTTGACGCTGAACTGACCTCCTTTAGAGAACAAGACTTTCACGACTTAACCGCGGCGGATCTGGCTGCCTTTGGCGGAGATCGATCAAACCTTTTGCAGCAGCTTATTTCTGCTTCATGCGAATGTATCATCGCCAGAAATCATGACGGACAGCTAATTGGCTACGGACTTTCTGTACAGACACCGGCCAATTTGAAATTCGGCCCCATCATCGCTCCATCATCAGATGTTGCAGCACAAATAATTAACAGGCTGGCGGCCGGCAAACAAGGGCCGATGCGAATCGATATACCGAGTGAACACACGTCTCTGCATGACAGCCTGATAGAAATGGGATTTCATAAAGATGATGAACCTCCGCTTTTGTTCTATCAGAAAAAAGCGCCTATTCAAAATGGACACTTATATGCTTTGATTTCACAGGCGCTCGGTTAACCCTCTTTTTTCCCGAACAGGTATCTTCTGTTCGGTTTTTTGCTGTCTGATCGCTGAATAAACGAAGCCATCAGGGACATTCTAAGCAGAAGAAAAGGAGTGTGCTCTGAGATGGAATCATCAAAACAAAATAACGGAATGACGATTGTAGCAATCGGTTCAATCCCTTTAATATTAACCCTAGGAAACTCGATGCTTATTCCGATTTTGCCAAAAATGAAATCTGAACTTCATTTATCACAATTTCAAGTCAGTCTCGTGATCACAGTATTTTCCTTGATTGCAGCATTTGCGATTCCGATTGTCGGTTATCTCGCAGACCGATTCTCAAGGAAAGTCATCATTATTCCCTGCTTAATTTTGTATGGTGCCGGCGGTTTGTTAGCCGGGTTTGCGGCAGGTTTTTTTGATAATGCCTTTCCTTGGGTCATGGCAGGACGTGCGCTTCAGGGAATCGGGGCAGCCGGAACCGGCCCAATTGCCATGGCACTGACGGGAGATCTGTTTAAAGGCGCCCAGGAGAGCAAGGTGCTCGGCCTTGTTGAAGCTTCAAACGGCATGGGGAAAGTACTTTCACCGATCATTGGCTCGCTGATCGCCCTGCTTGTCTGGTATGGCGCGTTTTTTGCCTTTCCTGTGTTTTGTATCATTTCGATCGTACTGACTTGGATTTTTATTAAAGAAAAGAAAAAGGAAAAAGAACCGCCACCAATCGGAAAATATGCAAAAGGGCTGTTAAGTGTCTTTAAACATGAAGGCAGATGGCTGTTTACCGCTTATTTAGCAGGTGCGACCTGTTTGTTTACTTTATTCGGCATCCTGTTTTATCTCTCAGATGTTCTTGAAAAAACATACGACACCGACGGCGTGAAAAAAGGCTTAATTTTAGCGATTCCGCTTTTGGTTATGTGTGTGACGTCTTATACAACAGGAAGCAAAATCGGGCAAAAGCAATCGTTAATGAAAAAGCTGATCGTACTTGGATTGGCGTTCATGACCGTATCCTACGCGGCACTGTCATTCATTGAAAATCTTGTCCTTTTTATCAGTGTTCTTGTACTGAGCAGTATAGGCTCAGGTCTTGTCCTTCCTTGTGTGAACAGTTTTATTACCGGGGCTGTCGGCAAGGAAAGACGGGGATTTGTCACCTCGCTGTACGGCTCTGTACGTTTCTTAGGGGTAGCGATCGGTCCTCCGATTTTCGGCCGCCTGATGCAATGGTCCAGACCCGGCATGTTTTTAAGCATCGCGGGATTGACTCTCGTTGTCGGGATTCTTGTGATGATGCTCATCCATGTGAAGCAAAACAATGAAGAAACAAAAGAAAAAGAAGACCCTAAAATGGCTGGAAATCGGCTCCAGCCGGCTGAGGAAAGGTAGCACCCAGTGTGAAAATTGTACGGATTGAAACCTTTCCGCTATTTCACCGATTAGAAAAGCCATACGGAGATGCCAATGGGTTTAAACGATATCGGACTTGTTATCTCATCAGGATTATCACCGAAAGCGGGATAGACGGCTGGGGAGAATGCGTTGATTGGCTCTCTGCTCTCCATGTCGGTTTTACGAAGCGGATCATCCCGTTTCTATTAGGAAAACAGGCTGGCAGCCGCCTGTCATTAGTGCGCACGATTCAAAAATGGCACCAGCGGGCGGCCTCCGCTGTAAGCATGGCGCTGACAGAGATTGCAGCCAAAGCTGCGGATTGTTCGGTATGCGAATTATGGGGCGGGCGATACAGAGAGGAGATTCCTGTGTACGCGTCTTTTCAATCGTACTCAGACTCCCCGCAATGGATCAGCCGCTCAGTCTCCAATGTTGAAGCCCAGTTGAAAAAAGGTTTTGAGCAAATCAAAGTCAAAATTGGCGGGACTTCATTCAAAGAGGATGTCCGGCACATCAATGCGCTGCAGCATACAGCAGGCAGCTCCATTACGATGATTCTGGACGCAAACCAAAGCTACGATGCCGCTGCAGCTTTTAAATGGGAGCGCTATTTCTCCGAATGGACGAACATTGGCTGGCTTGAGGAGCCTTTACCCTTTGATCAGCCGCAGGATTACGCTATGCTTCGAAGCCGTTTGTCTGTTCCTGTTGCCGGCGGAGAAAACATGAAAGGCCCGGCGCAATTTGTGCCTCTCCTTTCACAGCGCTGTTTGGATATCATTCAGCCCGATGTCATGCATGTCAACGGAATTGATGAGTTTCGGGACTGCCTCCAGCTCGCGCGTTATTTTGGCGTCAGAGCATCCGCCCATGCATATGACGGATCGCTCTCACGGCTCTATGCTTTATTTGCACAAGCCTGTCTGCCCCCATGGTCTAAAATGAAGAACGATCACATTGAACCGATCGAGTGGGACGTCATGGAGAATCCTTTTACAGATCTCGTCAGCCTGCAGCCTTCAAAAGGAATGGTCCACATCCCGAAAGGAAAAGGCATTGGAACAGAGATCAATATGGAGATCGTCAATCGCTACAAGTGGGATGGCTCAGCATATTAAGCTGGGCCATTTCTTTATTTTGAGACATAAATCATGGACAGCCTCATAAAATGAAAACAGCGGACAAGTCTTTTCATAAAGGAGCAAATGACTTAATGGCTGAACTGCTGATGAAAGCAAAACTTACGTTTATGATTGTCGTAGGCGGCGTACTACAGGGACTCGGCATGTCCTTGTTTTTATTTCCGCATGATATTCCGACAGGCGGTGCAGCAGGTATTGCTGTGCTATTGCATTATCTGTTTCAAATCCCCCACGGGTTTTCAGTGTGGGCTGTGAATGTATCAATGCTTTTTACCGCTTTAAAATGGCTGGAGATGAGAACATTCACCGGCACCCTCGCTTCTATCACCGTCACCTCTGTCTCGGTATTGATCTTTGATGCGGTTTTTCCGGATATCACATCTAATCTGTGGCTTGATCTGGCAAGCGGCGCAGTGTTATTGGGACTCGGCATCGGACTTTTATACAAATATAAAATTTCGAACGGAGGATTCGGAGCCCTTGCTCTGATGATTTCTATCTACCGCGGCGGGAATCCTGGAACGATCCTGCTCATCATGAATTGCATCATTTTTATGGTCACCGCGTCTATTATTGACTGGGGCATCGTCATTCAAGCCCTGATATGCCAAGTGATATCGACAAGAGTCATCGACTTCATCTACAACATCCGTCTGACCTCACTTACCTATCTCACGCCTATGTACCGCCATAAAAAATAATAGGCAGAGGCTCTCTTCACGACGAGAGCCCCGCAGCCGCTGCTTTACAGAAAAAAGGTATCAGATCTTAGCCCTAAACGCAGCGTTTCCAACGCGATGGCATCATGAAATGGAATATTGGCCAGATTCACATTCGGCCCGATTTTTTGAATAAACCCTTGCTGAAGCGTTTTGTTAGGCGCTTCAAAAATCAGCCTGTTGATATCAATATCCGAGGAAATGATGTCGTCAACAATTTGAAACCTGACATCGCCGCTGCTGGAACAGATCCCTCCCGTTCCGCTTTCTCTGGCTTCTGTAATCACTTTTTCCGCGCCCGCTTCCATATCCTCAACGATATATTCAAGCCATTCCTCAGAGCTTTGCCGGCTTGCTAATTCCGCATCCTTGCTGCCCACCTCACTGAGCACAAGAAATTCATCAGAAAAATCGGCAATGTAAGCCGCTTTCTCTTTATTTGTCATCGGGAGCGTACCGTTTGAAATCTCAATATATTCACAGCCGAAATAGGTGCAATACCGATGAAATTCATTCACTTTTTTCTGGCTTACGTACTTCTCAAACAGTGTGCCGCCAAAGAAAAATGTAATGTCATGTTCTTTCAGTGTGCTGATTTTTTCTTCAAGATCTTTCGTAAGTAATGATGTGCCCCAGCCGAATTTCACAAAATCAATATAGTCGGACGCTCCGGCTATGACATCTTTGAAAAATTGCAAGGGATAGCCGTTATCAATTAAAATGGACTGCCCGGTTTCTCTCGGCTTGTTTGTTCTCACTGGCAATTCTAGTGAAAAATCATTCATATTATGACCCTCTCTATCGTTGGAACTTCTCCATCTTGTTTCACTTTCATCACGAAATCGCCCGTCAGTTCTTTTGTACAGTAAACGATGTCTTCCGAATCAAACAATGGCTGGCGGCTGTCAAAAAACTTCTCCGCAACAGAAGAGCGTTTTATTCTTTCAATCGCCTCCTCAGCCGTTACCGCATTTGTCCCTTCAATGATGCCTTTGATATACTCCGCACACGCCATATCGTCATCACCGGATGGATGGGAAGCCACAATGTTTATGACACAATCGTTTGCGGCGAGCTTTTTCACATGCTGTGCCGTTGTTTTGGCATTGGAAAATCCAGTTACGAACAGATGCTTTGCGTTCAGCGCCCCCAATGCTGCTGTGACGCCGTTTGTTGTTTTCTGGATCAGGCGCTTATCCGCCATATCCTGCCCAGCCATACGTTTTGGAGAATTATCTAAATCAAATCCGCTGATACCGACCCCCTTTTCCTCTCCCGTCAATACATAATCCGGATAGGTGTCTTTCAGCGCAAAGGCTTCATCAGCTGTCCGGACCAACAAAATCTCTTTCGCCCCGCCGATAAACGCATAATGGGCGACCGTAAAGGCTCTGATGACATCAATGATGATGTTAATATCAGCCGGGGCAAGCGAATGATGATGCCCCTGATAAATGGCAATCGGCATACTACCTCTCCTTGGGCATAAAACCATTTTGCTAAAAAGCATATTCAGCCGGGCTCTTAATGGTTCCGCACCTCATCTTAGGCGGGCGCGGCACCTAAAAACCCTGAACCTTTATGCAAAAAATGAATAGTCTGCCTATAACTCGATCAATAGATAAAAAAAGCAAATGCAAACGGGGGGAAAACATTGAACGAAACCATCACATATGACACATGGAACGACATGCTGTCCAAACAGATAACGGATCAATTGATCGATGAGCTTGATGTGTTGAAATGGGCTTACCGAACGTACGGAGAAAAGATTGTGTACGCATGCAGCTTTGGCGCAGAAGGAATGGTGCTTCTCGACTTAATATCAAAAATCAACAAAAACGCGCACATCATCTTTTTGGATACCGGGCTTCATTTTCAGGAAACATATGAGCTGATCGATACCGTCAAAGAGCGATATCCGGGATTTGCAATCCAGATGCTCGAACCCGAGCTGAGCTTAACAGAACAGGGGACGAAGTACGGTGGAGAGCTGTGGAAGCATAACCCGAACCTCTGCTGCCAATTGCGGAAAATCGAACCGCTCAAAAAGCACCTGTCCGGCATGACAGCTTGGATTTCAGGACTGCGCCGGGAGCAGTCACCAACGAGAAAGCATATTCAATACGTAAACCTGGACCAGAAGTTTGAGCTCATCAAAATTTGCCCGCTCATCCACTGGACATGGGATGACGTTTGGACGTACATCCGCCTGCACAATTTGCCTTATAACAAACTGCACGATCAACATTATCCGAGCATAGGCTGTGAAATGTGTACATTGCCTTCCTCGGACCCGAACGATGAGAGGGCTGGAAGATGGGCCGGACGGGAGAAAACAGAATGCGGCCTGCATCAGGAATAGCGGATGGCAGGTTCTTGCTGTGAGAATCGAAATGATGTTAAGGCGCTGATGTCAAACTTTCATTAAGTGCAGAAAAGAAAACAAGGAAACGTATAAATGGAGGTTGAACACGTTGAATGGAAACGAGCCCCACGGAGGGGTATTAATCAACCGCTGTGATCCCGCATGCCATTTTGAAGGGTGCGCGTGCCAAGCAGAGCTGGATCAGCTTGCACTGAGCGATCTGGAGCTTATCGCGATCGGCGGATACAGCCCGTTAACAGGTTTTTTGGGAGAAAAAGATTATCATTCCGTTGTGAAAGAGATGAGGCTGGCAAACGGCTTGCCGTGGAGCCTGCCGATTACGCTGCCTGTCGGAGAAAAAACAGCAAAACAGCTGTCTGCCGGAGATCACGTCAAGCTTGTGAAAGACGGTGTTACCTACGGCATGATCACAGTCACCGATATATACCAGCCTGATAAAACACAAGAAGCACTGTCTGTTTTTAAAACAAACGATCCTGCCCACCCAGGCATAAAAAAATTGCTGGCTCGCCCGGATTACTATATCGGAGGGCCTATCACGGTCAGCCGCCTGCCTGACAAATCTTTCGAACAGTTTTATGCAACGCCCGCAGAAACAAGAGCGGCCTTTGAAAAACTCGGCTGGAAAACGATTGTCGGCTTTCAAACCAGGAACCCTGTTCACAGAGCGCATGAATATATTCAAAAAACAGCGTTAGAAACGGTCGACGGTCTGCTGCTTCACCCGCTTGTCGGAGAAACAAAGTCAGACGATATCCCCAGCGATATCAGAATGGAGAGCTACCAGGCTTTGCTTAATCACTATTATCCAAAGGATCGCGTCATGTTATCGGTTTTCCCTGCCGCCATGCGTTATGCAGGTCCGCGGGAAGCGATTTTCCATGCGCTCGTCCGAAAAAATTACGGCTGCACTCATTTTATTGTAGGCCGTGATCACGCGGGTGTCGGCAGCTACTATGGAACATACGACGCCCAAAATATTTTTCAATCATTCACAGAGGAAGAGCTGGGCATCAAGCCGCTGTTTTTTGAGCACAGCTTTTATTGCCGAAAATGCGGAAACATGGGCACCTCCAAAACATGTCCGCACAGCCCGAGAGACCACATCCACTTATCAGGCACAAAAGTGAGAGAGCTTCTCCGCCAAGGCAAAAAGCCGCCTAAAGAATTCAGCCGGCCTGAGGTCGCAGCCGTGCTGATCAAGGGACTTCACCAACAGCCTGTTGCCATCAAGCAAAACAGCGGGGAATTGCAATGACACACAATCCGAACATCATTTGGCATCCCGCTGCCATCTCAAAGTCTGACAGACAGTCCTTAAACGGACACAAAAGCTGCGTGCTCTGGTTTACAGGTTTGTCCGGCTCCGGAAAATCGGTGCTGGCCAATGCAGTCGATGAAAAACTTTACCGCAAGGGCATTCAGAGCTATGTGCTTGACGGTGATAATATCCGCCATGGCTTAAACAAAGATCTTGGATTTCAGACTGGTGACAGGATTGAAAACATCCGCCGGATCGGAGAAGTGGCGAAGCTGTTTGTCGACAGCGGGCAAATGATTTTAACGGCTTTTATTTCTCCATTCAGAGAGGATCGGGACATGGTTAGAGCACTCTTTCCTAAAGGTGAATTCTTCGAAATTTATGTGAAGTGCCCGCTGCATGTTTGTGAACAGCGCGATCCAAAAGGGCTTTACAAAAAAGCGCGAAACGGAGAGATCAAACATTTCACCGGGATCGATTCTCCGTATGAAGCGCCGCTTTCACCCGATTTCATCATTGAGTCAGACCAGACCTCTATTTCCGATGGAGCTGATCTCATCATTAACGCACTGCAAAACAGAGGTATTATATAAAAAACCCGATCAATGTCGGGTTTTTTCTTATGAGTTGGAGAACTGCGCAATCAAACTGTTAATCTTCTCTTTTTCTTCATAAAATGCTCCGTGCCCGCTGTTTGCAAACGGAACCAATTCCGACTGTTTGATGCCGCGCTTCAATTCTTTCGCAAAATCAAACGGCGCAATTCTATCCTTTCTCCCGTGCAGGATCAGCGTCGGCACCTTGATTGCAGCAAGTTCCTTTCTGAGATCTTCGTCTCTTAATGCGATGCCCGAATGGATCGTCCCGTAGGAGGAAGCCTCCAGCATCAGATTGAGAAACCACTGTCTAAGCTCTGGAGACACTTTTTTCTCAAAAAACTGTTTCCCTAAATCAGCCAGTGTTTTGGGCCGATCAGCTTTGAACAATTCAATCATATCGTCAATATCCTGCTTCCTCATCCCGTACGGATAACCCGGGCGTTTTGTAAATGCGGGTGCCGCTGCAGACAGTAAAATCAGCTTATCAACATCGGCTCCTTCATGCCTTGCCATATAACGGATTGCAATGGCGCCGCCCATCGAAAAACCGGCAAGAATCGCATTCTCAAGCTGCAGCGTATAAATGACTGCCTTCACATCATCAGCCATCGTGTCATAATCGTAGCCTTCCCAAGGGCGGTCAGATTGCCCATATCCCCGTAAATCAACGCCGATAAAACGAAATCCCCTTTTCGGAAGCTCATTCATTTGATATTCAAACATCTTATGATTCAACGGCCACCCGTGCAAAAAGATGATCGGCCTTCCATGTCCGATATCCTCTACAAACAGTGTCACATGCTCCTCGGTTTTGACGTAATGCCCCATTCCGCATTCCTCCTGTTCCCTTTGGCTTTCCCGGCCTGTAAACGCCTTGACGTATAGGAAGCTTTCCATTTATGCTTACAAAACAAGCGGGCTGCTGTACCAAGAAAAGGCTCTTCACGATTTACTATATGTATCAATTTCCTTAACGATCTATTAAATTGAACCCGGAAGCCTCTGTTTTTCGGGCAGCAAAGGATGTCATCACATGAATAAAATCGCAATTCAAAAACCGAACATACCGGAAAACCTGCAAACCGCAGATTTTCATGATGCCGTGACGCAGGATGATGTAATCAGCATGCATTTGTTTGAAGATTGTACAATCTGCGGCGAAGATATCGAAAGACTTTGTGTGGAAAAAACGGTATTCAGAAATGTCGTCTTTATCGATGTGTCTTTTCGGCATATTGAACTGACCGATGTGATCTTTGAAAAATGCGATTTATCAAACGCCGATTTCAGCGGGGCTGTCATTCACAGAACTTCTGTTAAGCAGTCAAAAATGGTTGGAATGAATGTGGCGGAAGCAACGCTGCGGAATGTTTCATTCGAGGAATGCCACGGACATTTCAGCTCATTTTCGTACTCAAATATGAAACAAGTTCGATTTGATCACTGTGCTCTTATGCAAAGTGAATGCAGCAATACGGTGCTCCAGCAGACACACTTTGACAGGTGCGAATTGGAAGGCGCCAGCTTTACCGGCACGTCCCTTCAAAACATGGACGTCAGCACGTGCCGTTTTGAACAGCTTCATGTCTCCCTCGACAAATTGAAAGGCTGCAAAATCGCACCTGAGCATGCGATTGCCTTCGCCAGGGCACTGGGAGCTGTCATCGTATAACCAAAGCCTAGGACATCATCAGGCGGCGTGCTGTTTCGGCTGCCGCTTTAATGCCAGTTTCCAAATCTCCAAGAGATGCATAGGAATATGACAGCCTGATGCTGTTTCGGTCTTCACCGTCATAAATGTAGCCGGGATTCACAAGCACCTGCCGTTTCAGCAATCCATAAAAGAAACGGCTGACAGGCAGGTTTTTGTGAAATGTCACCCAAATATAAAAGCCGCCTGCGGGAATCCGCCACGTGGCAATGTCCCCGGCATACCGCTCGAGAAAATGAACGGCGGCGTCTCTCCTTTCTTTAAGCTTCCTGCGTACCCAAGTCAGATGCTCTTCATAATATCCCTGTGACAGCCACTCGGCAGCCGCCCACTGGGACAGGCCGCTTGATCCGTAGTCTGTCTGCATTTTAATGTCCGCCAGCCTTTCAATAACCGGCTCCGGACCGGCAAGCCAGCCGATTCGCAGACCGGGGCTAACCGTTTTTGAAAACGTGCCCAGATACAGAATATTGCCCTCATGATCCATTGCTTTCAACGGCTGCGGCGGTTTTTCTTCAAACCATAAATCACCGTACGCATCATCCTCAATGATGGGCAGCTGCTCTTTTTTTGACAGGCTGATGATCTCTTTCCTTCGCTGCTCTGACATGACTGTGCCTGTCGGATTATGAAACGACGGAATCGTGTAAAGCAGCTGTCCTCCATATTGTTTTCGATTAGAAGAAACAAGCCCCGCTTTGACCCCTTCATCATCCATCGGCAAGCCGCGAAGCCGCATCCCAGCTGATTGAAATACATGCAAGGATTGAAGGTAGGACGGCTTCTCCGTCAAAATGACAGAATCTCGTCTTAAAAGTCCAATTGAGATGAGCTGAAGTGCCTGAAGTGCACCGGAAACAATTAAAATTGCAGACGGTGACACATGGATCTTCTTTCCTTTTAAATGGTCGGCCACTGCCTCCCGCAGCTGACGGTTTCCTTTCGGCTGCTCATATCCTAAAGACAGGGCGCCCGGATTGATTTGCTGAAACATCCGTCCAATTGTGTCAGCAGGCACAAGATCCGGTGAAAGTTCTCCAGTTCCTAATCTGATGATATCCGCTCTTGGTTCGTTCTGATTAATAGCTTGAATGATGGAAGAATTGGCGCGATGAATGCCTGAACGGACGTAATCGCTCCAATCAAGCGGAGGCTCAGCCGCCAGCACGCTCCAAGTACTGTTTACAACCTTCGTACCGCCGCCTCTTCTTCCCTCTAACAAGCCTTGAGACGTGAGTTCATCTATGGCTGCTGTGACTGTGCTGCGGTTGACTTGAAACATGTCGGCCAGCGTTCTCTGTGAGGGGATTTTCGTCCCTACAGCCCACTCTCCGTGAAGAATCTTGTCTTTCATATATTGTTCGATCTGCCGATGCAGCGGAACATCCGACTTTCGGCTTGGCTGCCATTGAGACAAGGTCATGCCCCCCTTTTTTACACATTATACATTTGGCTGGTTCCTAACCCAACCAAATGGCTGGAGACTTTAGTGACAATCTCTCTTATGATTGAAAAAAATGTGAAGGGAGCTTTTTCAGCATGAATGCAATCATTCACGGAATTGTGCTCGCGTTTGGCTTAATTTTGCCGCTGGGAGTGCAGAATGTGTTTATTTTTCAGCAAGGCGCGTGGCAAAAGCATATTTGGCGGGCTCTCCCAGCTGTCATCAGTGCTTCAGTCTGCGATACCCTGTTAATCGTATTAGCCGTTGCGGGCGTATCTGTCATTGTGCAGGAGCTGCCCGTGTTTGAGACAGTCATGATGGCCGGCGGATTTTTATTTTTGCTCTATATGGGTTGGGTGACTTGGAACAGCCGTCCGAACACAAGCCAAAATGAGAAACATACGTTCACACCAAAAAAGCAAACTGTGTTTGCGGCCGCTGTTTCTCTTTTAAACCCGCATGCCATTCTGGACACGATCGGCGTCATTGGCACGAGCTCTCTTCAATATTCGGGGCTTGAGAAATGGCTCTTTATGGCCGCCTGCATCGCTGTGTCTTGGACTTGGTTTATCAGCCTTGCAATAGCGGGCCGGTTCTTTCAGACGATAGATACGAGCGGCAGGCTTATGCTGATCGTAAACAAATGCTCTGCAGCGATAATGTGGGCAGCGGCAGGATATTTTGGGGTGTCACTCTTTTGCAAATGAAGGAGAAACAAATGAAAACACCGAATTTCTTAGAAAAGGAGGCATGCTGATGACTGATGCAAAACAGTTTTATGACTATCATTCTTGGGCAAACAAGAAAATATTTAACCATATCGAAAACCTGCCGGAGGAAACTGCCTATCAAGAAGTAAAGAGCGTATTTCCTTCTGTCAGCGACGTGCTGCTTCATATGTGCAGGGCTGACTACATTTGGCTGAATGTTCTTTCGGGAGTGGCCTACCAAGAGATTATAGACAGCGCAGGCAAATTAGAGTCCGCGCAAGGTAATATGGCAGCGATTAAACAGCACGCTGCCGAGCTGGAGTCACAGTATCATGATTTCTTCAGCCGCCAGACGGACTTAGAACAGACCTTCACAATGCAGCATCCGAAACTAGGTACACTGGAATCAACCTATGCAGACACCATCCTGCATGTCGTCAATCACGGCACTTACCACAGAGGGAACGTAACCGCCATGCTGAGACAGCTGGGCCATTCTGGCGTACCTACTGATTATATGTACTATTTATATGAGAAAAGAGAAAGCAAGGGCTAAAATGTCCTTGCTTTTTTTGCGGAAAGCCTCAAATGAAACATACTAGCTTTTACATACCGGTATAAGCACGCTTCACATCTAGCTGTACCGGCCTGCCGCTTCGAAAGGAATTGGTTGCGGCGATGCCCACTTCTAAATTGATTGTCGCATCAATATCAGTCACAATCGGTGTTTTTCCATTCCGGACACACTCGGCGAAATGCTGAAGCTCCAAGCAGTAGGCTTCATGAAAACGAGTTTGAAAGTCTGGAATGATATCAAAACTGCTCCCTTTAGCCGATAGGATGGTCACATGTTGATTTCTCAATGTCCCTATGAAAATACTGCCCTCTGTCCCGATAATCTCCGCCCGGATGTCATGTCCGTATGGAGAGGTTCTGCTTGCCTCGACGTCCCCCGCTGCGCCGGAGTCAAATTCAATATACGTCAGCGCCTGATCCACATCGCCATACTGCTCCATGAACGGATTGTTCAGAATCCTGCCGTGTCCTGAAACAGAAGTGATTTCCGCCCCTAGCAAATAACGGGCCATATCATAGTCATGGATGGAACAGTCAATAAAAATTCCACCGCTGTGTTTGATAAATTCTGCGGGAGGCGCGCCTTGGTCGCGCGTAAAGCCTTTATAATAGATAGGTTTGCCGATTTCTCCAGCGTCGATCCGCCGTTTGGCATCTGCGTATGCTGGATCGAATCGTCTCATAAAGCCGACTTGGCAGATGACACCTGTCTCTTTCACTTTTTCAGAAACTGCTCTTGATTCCTCAAGGCTTAATGTCAGCGGTTTTTCAACGAAGATCTGTTTGCCGTTCTCGGCTGCTTTGATGATCATATCACCATGTGTGCTTGTCGGCGTTACAATAATGACAGCGTCAATGCCGGGATCTTCTAACACTTCATACGGGTCCTCTGACCATTTTTCGATACCGAATTCTCTGGCAACCTGCTCCGCTCTCCCTTTTAACGGATCACTGACACTAACCAGCTTTGCTCCCGGTACACTGGTGACAAGATTTTTCGCATGATCATAACCGAGCCTTCCTAATCCTAATACAGCGCACCTTACTTGATGTTCCACGTCCCATCCTCTCCTTTAACTCATTTCAGGCTCGCTTTGAGAAAGCGCTTTCTTTTAACAGCTAAAAAAACAGCGGTTCTATCCGCTCTACCACTTTGCGCAAGCGCTTTCCCAAAAGATGATTTCATTTTACACTGCCTTTGGTTTACACGCAATATGTTTTTTTGGCTTCAACTGTCATAATGAAAAAACCCGCTCATTAGCGGGTTCATGTGTTGAGCGGTGATGTAGAATGTCTGACTACAAGTTCAGGCGGGAGCACTATTTTTTGTTTCGCCTTTCGTTTTCCCTCTATTGCTTCTGCCAGCAGTTCGATGACGCTCCGTCCCATCTCTTTTATCGGCTGGGCTACGGTTGTCAGGGGCGGAGCCGCCATTTCTGCGAGTATCGTATTATCAAAACCAATGATAGAAAGATCATCCGGCACTTTTATGCCTCTTATTCTCGCAGCTTGTATGGCGGCACAGGCCAATACGTCGTTGAAGGCAAAAATAGCAGTCGGAACGTTCCTGTCGAGCAATTTTCCCGCTTCTTCCTTGCCGCTTTCCAAGGAAAACCGCGTCTGGATGATAAGTGATTCATCAATGGGCACGCCCGCTTCCTCCATCGCCTGACGGAAGCCTTTGATTCTATTTTTTTCGCCTGTCGTTGACCCGTCTCCGATAATGCAGGCGATGTTCGTGTGGCCGAGTGACAGAAGATGCTTGGCAGCCTCATATCCGCCACGAACGTCATCTATCACAACAATATCCATCGGAAGCAGCGGCTTATCCTGAGAAATCATGGCAATCGGAATCTGTTCACTGGCGATTTCCTCCAAAGCAGACATACTGTCATGGCTTTCAATCCCTGTTGCAAAAATAATGCCATCCACCTTTTTCTGTTTCAGCACAGAAAAATACTTTGTTTCTTTTTTCGGATCGTAATCGGTGCTGCAAATCAACATTTGAAAACCGAGCTCATCCGCTCTTTCCTCAATGCTTTTGGCCAGTTCGCCGTAAAACGGATTTGAAATATCAGGCGCCACGAGAGCAATCATATTCGTTCGTTTTCCCGTTAACGCCGCGGCGTGGACATTGGGCGTGTATGCCATTTCATTCATGACATTCATGACCTTCTGCCGTGTTTTGTCGCTGATTCTCCCCGTATTGTTAATTACACGCGACACAGTTGTGATCGAGACACCCGCCGCCTTTGCCACATCGTAAATTGTTGTTTTCATGTTCATCCCTCGTCTGGTTATTGAACTTTCCGGCTGACAATTTTCCGGTATTCAATTGGTGAAATGCCTTCTATCTGCTTAAAGAGTTTTGAAAAGTATGTCGGATCTTCCATTCCGATCGTTTCCGCAATAACGCCCATCTTATCATTTGTAGAGGATAAAAGACGCTTCGCTTCTGTCATTCTCACCCGGTTCGTGTATTGTGCCGGAGTTACGCCGAGCACCTGCTGCATGCAGCGGCTCACATAATCCTGATGATAGTGAAGGGCGAGCGACAGATCCTTGATTGTCGTCTTTTCCTTATAGTGCTCCTGTAAGTACCGAGCCGCCTCCCAGGCTACCCGCTCTTTCGCAGACGGTATTTGGAACGCTTCTTTTTGAAGATGCAGCATCAGCTCCTCAAATAAGATTTGCTTTCTGAGCGGCAAATCAGAGTTTTCCGCGGAGTAATCGATCAGCTTTTCAAACTGCTGCGCCATAAACTGCGGGCGCTGCACCTTGCCTTTTCTCGGCAAGGCCAATCCGTAGCGGGCCGGCTCTTCGAAGCTCCCTTTTTCCTGCTGAAGCTCAGACCAGTTGCTGCCTCCCTTTGCCGTAAATTCATATCGATGTTCATCGAAGTGAAGCCAATAGTAGGAGGTTGCTTCATCACTGCCCTTCGTCCCGTAGTGTTCAAGACCGGGAGAAAGCAAGATGTACTCGCCGCCTTCAACAGAAAACGATGTTTCATTTTCCGTTATATATAACGTTCCCTGTTTGACATATATCAGATCAAACACGGAGAATACACGTTTCACATGGGTTTCTCCTTTTTTAAAAACCCCTTCCCCAGCTGCGATAAATACCGGAAAAGGCGGGACTGTAAACAGGATGCGAGGCATTTGAATCATCCTCCTTTTTAAGTCGGATTTTTACAAGAAGTATCGTTTCTATCCCTTTTTATTATAAGGAAATGGAGGTACACTTTAAAACGTTGATTTTATTTACGAAAGGGGTTAGACACTATGAAACAAGCTGTCTTCAAATCAACTGCTTTGAAAAAACCCGCTGACAAAACGTTCTCATTATTTTCGCTTACTTGGCCGATCTTTATTGAGGTCTCATTATATATGTTTATGGGTAATGCCGATACACTGATGCTCAGCCAATACTCGGATAACAGCGTGGCAGCAGTCGGCGTCAGCAACCAGATTTTAAATTTAATTATCGTGATGTTCAGCTTTATCGCAACAGGAACGACCGTTATCATTTCACAATTTCTAGGCTCACGGCAAAAGAAAGAAGCCATGGAAGTCGCTTATGTGTCAATCGGCGCCAACTTCTTCATCAGCCTGGCCATCAGCGCCGTCGTCTTTTTCGCGGCTGTCCCTCTGCTTCATATGATGGGATTATCAAACGCACTGATGCCTGATGCGAAAGTCTTTTTACAAGTTGTCGGAGGTCTGTCCTTTATTCAGGCTTTAATCATGACATTCAGCGCGATCTTAAAAAGCTACGGCTACACAAAAGATACAATGTTTGTCACTATCGGCATGAACATTTTAAACATTGCCGGAAACTTTGTTGTGATTTTCGGTTTGTTCGGCTTTCCTGTTCTCGGCGTTGCCGGTGTGGCCATGTCCACATCTATCGCCCGCGTCATCGGATTAATCGCGATGATTGTGATTGTCAACAAACGCATTCAGCTGAAGATGTCGCTGAAAAAAGTCTTTCATATGCATAAAGAGCATTTGCGCAAGCTGCTGAAAATCGGCATTCCTTCTGCGGGAGAGCAGCTTTCATACAACCTTTCGCAAATGATTGTCACGTATTTTATCGCCATCATGGGCGCGCAGGCGTTGACAACAAAAGTGTATACGCAAAATATTACGATGTTTATTTTGCTGTTCGGCACTGCGATCAGCCAGGGTACACAAATCTTAATCGGCCGTTATATCGGCGGCAAACAATTTGATGCCGCTTATGAGCGCTGCATGAAGAGCTTATATTGGGCACTCGGAATTGCTGCGGCTACCTCTGTTTTGATGACGATCTTTTCAAAAGACCTGATCGGACTCTTCACACAAAGCCCTGACATTATAGCAACTGCAAGCCTATTGATTGCCATGACCATTATCCTTGAACCAGGCCGCTCGTTTAATGTCATTATCATTAACTCTCTGCGGGCCGCGGGGGATGCGAAATTCCCAGTTTACATGGCAATGATTTCAATGTGGGGCATCGGCCTCCCGCTTGCTTATCTTTTTGGCATCCACCTCGGTTTCGGTCTTGCCGGCATTTGGATTTCTTTTATCGCGGATGAATGGGTCCGGGGAATCTTAATGTACAGAAGATGGCGCTCACGTATCTGGATTCAAAAAGGTATGGCGTAACACCCGGCTCAATCAAGCCCGGGTGTTTTTTAGATATCAGAGAGAATCTGCTTCACTTCGGTCTCTGTGAGAGCGAAGTGATGTTGAAATACATCGTGCTGCTTCGCCCGGATTTTTTCTAAAATAGCCCGGTACAAATGAAGAGCGGCTTTCACCGTTTTTTGAGAATACTGCGGAAATAGCGGCAAGGCATCCTGACACTCTTCAAGGTAGGCTTCTGCTTCAAAAGCGATATACTCCCACGTCATTGTGAACGCTTTATTTACGGTGCCTTTTTGGAGATCAGCCTCTGTATAGCCGAATTGCTGCATTACTTCCCGAGGGATACGGCTTTTTTGCTGTTGGCCAGTGCCGAAATCTCTCAGAATCCGAATCAGCTGAATCGCTAAACCGAGAGAACCAGCTGCATGTGTCAGCTGGTTCTGATGCCGGCGCGCCATAATCGGGAGCAGCATCAATCCGGCTGCGCCGCCTGTCTGGTATGCGTGCATGAGCAATTCATCAAGGTTTCCAAACGGTTTATCTTCCGCTTTCTGTGCGGCAATGAACTCACGGAATGGCTCGCTGTCCAGTGTAAAGGTTTGGTACGCATGGCCGAAAGCCTTCCACAAAAAATGATTCCCGTTATACGTACCGGAAAAAACATCTTCCGCCTCAGCTTCAATGGCAGATAACGCCTTCTCATCCGCATTGGCTGCCGTATGGCAAAACGCCATAACCGCCCAAGCCGCCTGCCTTTGCTTCAGCGGAAGAAACGAAAATGCTTTGTAACAGGCTGGTTCGCGGGCGCTGACGATCTGGCCGCATTGCTGATAGGCTTCTTTTATCTCTTTCATTTCTTTTCACTCCTATGTATCACTGCTTCTTCAAGTCTATTATGTTTTCTCGCAATTGTATATGAAGAAAAAGCCGATTCCTTTGAGCAGAATCGGCTTTTTCTTTATCCTTCATCAATATCAATGCGATACGCTTCAAACCATGTATGAATTTGAGCAAGATGGGCGATCAGCTGAGGCCCCTTCATGAGCTGCCCGAACCACGGCACCTTGAAGGAGGAGCCTTCCGTTTCTAAAAGCTGATCTAATTGTTTTCTGTCCAGCAAGGTATGGAGCACGGAGTCCTTTTGGCTTCTGATCGTTTTCAGCCATTCGCTGACGCCTTTTGTATATTCCGGATGATGTGTTTTCGGATACGGGCTTTTTTTGCGATACAGAATGTCATCAGGCAAAATGCCTTCAAGCGCTTTGCGCAAAATGCCTTTTTCCCGATTATCATGCATTTTCATTTCCCACGGAATATTCCAAACATATTCCACAAGCCGGTGATCGGCGAACGGCACCCGCACTTCCAAGCTCGCCCCCATGCTCATGCGATCCTTCCGATCCAAAAGGTTCGTCATAAACCAAAGCATATTTAAATAGAACAGCTGTCTTCTTGCTTTATCCACACCCGTTTCTCCGTCTAATAATGGCGTTTCTGCCAAGGTTTCTTCATATTTGGCATTTACGTATTCTTTCAGATTCAATTTTTTCTGCCATGAGTCAGAAAGCAGCTTGATCCGCTCCTCCGTTGATCTCATCCATGGAAAGCCAGACTCAACATCTGCCGTATGGAACCACGGGTACCCGCCGAAAATCTCATCCGCGCACTCTCCCGATAGGCTGACGACAAAGTCCTTTTTGATTTCCCGGCAAAACCACAGCAGGGATGAGTCGACATCCGCCATTCCCGGCAAGTCTTTGACCAGTACAGCTTCCTCCAAATGATCAACGAGATCTTTTTGGCTGATGACGCATTTGTGGTGCGTTGTGCCGAAAGCCTCTGTCATTTTTTCAATCCATGGTCCGTCATCATTCGGCTGAAAAGCGCTTGCTTGAAAATATTTATCGTTCTCTTCGTAATCAATCGAATAAGTATGAAGCGGTGCTTTTCCTTCCTTTTCAAAATGGCCCGCCGCAATCGCTGTAATTGCGCTTGAGTCCAGACCGCCTGATAGGAATGTGCAAACCGGCACATCCGACACAAGCTGCCGCGTCACCGCGTCCTGAAATAACGATCTGACATTGGCAACCGTGTCATCAAAACTGTCCGTATGTTTTTCGCTTTCAACATTCCAATAACGCCAAATATTAAGTCCGTCTTTGGAAAATGTCAGCGCGTGAGCCGGGCGGATTTCTTTTATGCCTTTAAATATGCCAGTGCCCGGGGTTCTGGACGGTCCAAGACCGAAAATTTCAGAAAGTCCCGTTCTGTCCACTCGCGCTTTTATATCAGGGTGCACGAGGATTGCCTTAATTTCTGATCCGAAGAGAAATGAAGAGCCTTCCTTCGTGTAAAAAAACGGCTTTACGCCGAGACGGTCTCTCGCGGCAAACAGCAGATTACGCTTTTCATCCCACACAGCGAAAGCGAATATGCCATTGAGATGGTCGACACAGTCTTCCTGCCATTCGATGTAGCTGTGCAGAAGCACCTCGGTATCTGACGTACGTTCGAATTGATGGCCCCGCGCCCGCAATTCTTTGCGCAAATCTTCCGTGTTATAAAGCTCGCCATTGTAAATAATGGTGTACGTATCCCCTTTATAGGTACACGCCATCGGCTGGCGTCCGCCTTCAATATCAACAACCGCAAGTCTTTTATGTCCGAATAAAACATGGTGCTCCCCCCAAACGTTTGAATCATCAGGCCCTCGTTTGGAAAGAGTGTCTGTCATTCTGTCCATCGTTTGTTTTTCCTGGACGAGCTGCTTTTTAAAATCGACCCAACCCGTGATTCCACACATGTGACATCAGCTCCAATCCCGTTTCTTTCGTAACAATTTCGTTTCTTTCAGCACCTTAGTAAGTTTATGCATCTATAGGCAGATAGTTGATTTGTCCATAAAAGAGTTGTATGGGACAGGCTTGAATTGGAAAGAAAAGAGAGGAATGAAGAAAAAGGAGACAGCATGGATGAAACGGAAACAATTGTTATATACAGAGGAACGAAAGTGGGAATACGGCACCATCCTCATTGAAGACGGCATCTGCTTAATCGAAAACGGTGAAGGCGATATACTGCTGGCGGACAGTCTCCAACACAGCCCAATCTGGATCCATCATAAAGGAAAGTGGGAACAAGCCGGCTTTCAGGACAAGTTGGTTTTGGCATGCGGGGCAGAAAACATCTCCCTTTCCGGCGGAGAACGCATCCGCTATGAGAAATCAGTCAAGCGGCCGCTCATGGCGCTTTTGGATTCGCTTGACGACGAAACCTTTCTCGCATTTCTACAGCACTTGCACAGCTTCGGCTTATCGGTATTCGATTGCGTCTTTTCTTATAATAAAGGAGTCTTTTCGAATACTTCGGCGGGGCAGGGTGTGTCCTTTTATCACTTTTCAAATGACACCGCACAATGCGCGATGCAGCATCACTACAGCAGCGAAGGGACAGGAGACCGTTTTGAATGGACGGCTTCAAACGGAAAGCGATCCATTATGTATTCAGCAGTCCAACGGGGGCGCAAATAAAAAAGCGGTGCATCGAGCACCGCTTTTTGGTTACTTTTCAACAACAACTTTTGCTTCCTTGCTTTCTTTTTTATCTGTATCCGCAGCCGTGACGTACAGCACCGTTCCGGCTTTTTGTTTTTTGATTTTCACCGAAAACGTTCCTTTTGCGTCAGCTTTGGCAGAAGCAATGACTTTCTTTGATTTGTTTTTCACTCTGATCATCGCTTTGCTGTTTGCCTTCCCTTTTACTGCCGTATCCTTCGTTTTCACCGCGTTTACTTTCGGTGTGCCGGAAGGTTTTCCTTTGACGACGACAACTTTATACGATGTTTTCGCATCGCCTTTTGTTGCTTTCACATACAGTACTTGATCCTGTTTTTGAGTCGCGATATTAACCTTGAACGCATTGTCTTTTCCGGCTTTGGCGCTGCCGAGTTTCTTTTTGCCGTTCATCACCTCGATAAGTGTGCCTTCCTTCGCGTTTCCTCTGACAGCTGTTTGAGTGCTTTCCAGCTTGTTGACCTTAAGTTGTAAATCAGCTGCGCTGACAGCCTTCATGACATTCAGCCGCCCGTAGCCTGAATGCCAGTCTACACCAGGTGTCTTCGGAATTTCAATCGGATCGCCATAATCGTCATACAACTCTTCTTTTCCGCCATCGACACTTTCAAAGGAAATATCATCTGCCGTCTTTTTCAACATATCCTCAACTTCTGTTCTTTTCAGTTTAGGATTTTGAGCAAACAGCAATCCTGCAGCAGCGGCAGCATACGGCGTCGCCATAGACGTTCCGCTCATGTACGTGACATTTCCGTTCGGCACTAAGCTCGGGATATCCGACCCTGGAGCAGAGATGTCCAGACCTTTTCCATAGTTAGAGAAATCAGCGGTCATATCCATGCGGTTCGTTGCGCCGACCGACATCACATATTTAGAAGATGCAGGATAAGATAAGGCATTTTCTCCATCATTCCCGCTGGCTGCGGCAATCAACACATTTTTGTCAGCTGCGTACTTCAAAGCAAATTCAAGCACGCGGCTGTAGCCTCCGCCTAAACTTAAATTAATCACCTTTGCTCCTTTGTCAGCAGCATATTTGATGCCGAGAGCAATTTGTTCAGTATCTCCGGAACCTGCGGAATCAAGCACTTTTACAGGGATGATTTTTGCTTTGGCATTCAATCCTGTCATTGAATAGCCGTTATCGCTTTGGGCCGCAATAATGCCTGCGACATGCGTCCCATGCCCCTGATCATCCATTGCATTGTTATTTCGTCCGACAAAATTGTGTCCGAGATCTGTTCTTACTTTTCCTTTTAAATCAGCAAGCGTGCTGTCTACGCCTGTGTCTACTACTGCAATGAGTGTATCGTTAAGCTTGCGTTTGGACAGCAATGTGTTGGCAGGCTCATATTTCACATCCGCGTTTTTGACACCGCCGTTTTCACCGTTGTTTTTAAGCGGCCATTGATAAGGGTACTGAATATCGTTTGCCAGGCTTTTGTATTCCTGTACGGGTTCCGCAAACTCTACATTGGACATCTTGGATAGTGTCGCAGCAGCGCTTTTGACCCTTTTGGCGCTTGCCGTATATGCGCCGTTCTGTTTCTCATCTTTCGGAAGTTCAAATGAATACAGATTGTCAAACAGTTTCTTTGCCTTTTTCACATTGGATATGTCTTTTTTCGATTGCGCGCTTGCAGAAAAGCCCTTCATTTCATTATGTACGGATGAGAGGCTTTTATTGTCCTTCACCTTGAAAATAACCTTTGTTGTCTGAACTTCACTTTTTGCTGCAATATTGTTTTCTGTTAAAATGGCTCCTGCTGTTTTGCCTTGCAGCTGCTTCATATTTAGTCGGTCTGCTTGTTTCTTTATCTCCTCTTTAAGGAATGACGGGACTGATTGTAAAGCTTTATCATATAGCCGGTTGATCGCTTTTTGATCCTTTTCAGTGACCTTATACGAAGATGATGCTCCGTTTTCTGACACATCGTCAAATAACGGCTTTAATGTCACAAGATCCCGATAGATTTCATTTCTTGCTGTTTTATTGAGTGCGAGCTTTGCAACGATAAACGGTGCTGCCTTGTAATAAAGGCTTGTCAGTTCTTTGCCTTCTGCTGTTTGGCTCAGCTGCTCATCACGAATCGCTCTCAACTTATCCAGGATGCCTTTTCCTGATTTCTTCTGATCGACACTCATTTCAACCGGACAAGCTTCTTCCTCTTCTAAATCTGACGGCTGTTTTTTGGTGCCTTTATACCCGATCGTATACTTGGCTTCTGTAGCTGCTTCTGCCGTTCCGCCGTCCTCTGGTTCTTCTCCGAGGTATTCAACTTTTACATAGTAAGGGCCGCTCCACGCGTATGGAAAAATGACTTCGCTTTTTCCATCCTCCGCTGTGAAAGAACGGTACATCTCAAACGTTTCATCTTTAAGCGCTTTTTCCTTACTTGGATATACAGATACATTCAGTACTGAATCACTCTTTACGGTCAGTGCCATATGTGAGTTTTTCTGAATATCCGTTGCTCCCGGGGTCACTTTGTACCATTTCACCTGTTCCGGCTCCTTCATGGCGCCTGTCTGCTCTTTGCCGTTTTCCAGAGCAGCCGCCTGATCGATCGCGCCGGCCGCTGCAGCTTTGGTTCCCGGAGAAAAAAGGCTGAAAATCAGTGCAAAAATAAGCACTGCCGCCACAACCGAGCTGAATTTTCTGCGTTTCATGTTATCCCTCCTGCAAAATAATGAATCTCCTTGAAGGTATCATAATTTCATAGGACGAGATACCGCTTACAGGGAATTTTAAGGTTATTTTAAATGATTTGGAATATGAGGGGATAAATATAAAAAAACCCAACTCTATCAAAGAGCCGGGTTCATAGGTTTTTCTATTAAAACAATTGAAAACCAATTGGCAAATGCAGACCGAGCAGCACTGTCAGCAAAAGGACAATGACGAAGCCGACCCACAGGCCTCCTGTTGATTTTTCTTTTTTCTTGCGGATGAGGAGCATTTCCATCAGGCCGATGGTGATAATGCCCAGAATCATTTTGCCGGCGTATTCTCCGTTCCAGTTGGCGAAACGGACAAACAGCTCAGCTCCTGTCAAAATAATAAGGATATAGAATAACCGCAGAATCATATGAGTGATTTTTGCGCCCTTTGCACTTCCTGACGAATACAGCGAGTAGCTGACGAAAAGCAGAATCAGCGCTACCACCCATGTCGTAATATGTAGGTGTGTCATATATGTTCCCCCTATCAGATAAATTACCCCACTTATAGTACCATGAACTTGTCCTCTGCCACAAAGATGATTATCAGAAAAAACGGGCGGGTCCGGGTCCGCCCTCCAGTTTTATTCAGCCAATTTGGTTTGACAGCGTTCCGATCGGATCAATTGTAATATCAATTTTGTCACCTGACCGCAAGAATTTTGGAGGCGTAAACCCCTTGCCGACACCAGACGGCGTACCGGTGGCAATGATGTCGCCCGCTTCAAGCGTCATCCCCTTTGAGAGGGTTTCAATTAATTCCGGAATGGAAAAGATCATATCGCTTGCCGAACCGGATTGGCGCAGCTCGCCGTTGACTCTTGTTTCAACCTTGAGGCGCTCTGGCTCCTGAATAGATGATTTATGTAAAAGCACGGGCCCCATCGGACATGTCGTATCCAAGCTTTTTCCGATAAAAAACTGCTTATGCCTTTTTTGCAGATCACGCGCCGTGATATCATTCACAATCGTATATCCGAAAACATGGTCATATGCATCTTCTTTTGAAATGCGGGTCCCGCTTTTTCCGATCACGACAGCAAGTTCTCCCTCATAATCAAGCTGAGAGGTAACCTCTTCATGGCTCTTTACGATATCACCATGCCCCGTAACCGTTATCGGCGATTTTGTAAATACCATCGGATGCTCCGGAATATCAGCCTCGCTTCCCATTTCAATCGCGTGATCCCGGTAGTTTTTGCCGATGCAGATGATATTTTTTGATGGCTTCGGAATGGGTGCATGGAGCTTCACCTCAGATAATGAATACATAAATGATCCCAGCTCATCATTCGGTTTCTTTGCCCACTCGGCCAGCTGCCTTGCATGCGCAACGAATTTATCCCCTTCTGCGATACATTCAATCAGCGATCCCGGAATCGTCTCAAGTTCAAACAGTTTTTTTTCAGCCTTTTGCAAATCCATAATTTTCTCATCGTCAATGATCAGGCCGACAAACATTCGGTTGTAAAGTTCCCCTGTCGCAAATTTCATGTTATTCCTCCATCATCTTTTAAATCAGAATGCTCCTTCATGTATTCTCTGTCGAATGCTGAAATCCCTTTTTCTCAATTCCGTTTTCATTTCGTTTCAGGACGGGCTTGCTCTACATATCATACAAATGTCGTTTTGAGAAGGAGGAAAGAATATGGAGCGCGTGCATTTATTTTTTCATCGGGAGCAGCTGAAAAGGAAAGGTACTGCCAAGGGGCTTTTCGTAACAGATCGATCTGTTTCTCCCATTCTTCTCACACAGCGTGACAGAGCGGAAAAGGCATCCTATGAAATCAGCTGGGAAAAGTCTCTGCTTGGTGAAAGGACACTTTTTTTGAATGCAGAACAGGATGATCCGTCCCTGATGCGGCGCAGACTCGCCTATTGTTTTTTTGACCAGATCGGCGTACCTGCTCCCGCTGCCTCGTACAGCTTTCTGACAATCAATGGCCAGCCTGAAGGCATTTATTTGAACATCAAGAACCATCAGCCAGCCGGTAAAACGAGTTACGGAGCAAAGACGGCCGATCCAAGGGTTCCGTTGTCCCTTTTTAACAATGATTCCTCGGCATTCTTACATGAATTTTTCATACTGATCCGCACAGCCGGAGATGACGAATTAGCTGAAAGGATTAAATTGTATCTGGATGTCAAGCTGTTTTTTTTGTGGCTGATCGGCAACGCCTGCACCAATCAAGGCTTTTACTACACATTTTGTTTAAACGAATCCGGTCGGCTTTACGTTTCCCCGATGGAGACAAGATCGCTTGCCGTACAAGAATGGTATGAAGAAGACCCGCTTCTGACAAAAGGAAAGACGCTTTCCTCAAGGCTTCTATCCATTCCCGCCTTCCGGTCGCAATATCACACCTTAATGAAAAACGTGCTGAAGCGGTCGTTTACTATTGAACGATTATCTCCTCTCATCAACGAATGGCACCTTGACATTTGTCAAAGTGCTGCTGATGATCCTTTTATCAAAAAAAGCCCCTTTCAGATCGAAAAGGAGCAGACAAACATACTTAGAGAAATTGAGGAACGGCAGGACTTTTTGCAAGCACACTTAGCAAGACTTTAGTCCTTTCTCCATTAAAAAAGGCCGCAGCAAAAATTGTCGCTTTTTTAGTCAAATTGACGAAAGGCAACCTTTTGAGCCAAAATAGGTTATACTAACGATATCCTGTATTTATATCAAAATAAAATCTAGAATTGGAGATAGCGTAATGAACAGTAAAATTGAAGAAATGAGGATCACACTAATTGAAACCGCACAAAAATACGGCATGAATTCAAAAGAAACGATTCAATGCAGCCAAGAGCTGGATATCCTGCTGAATACCCGGATTAAAGAAGAAATGATTTTTGGGAGATATCTTGAAAACTCCCGTATGTAAATCATTTTCTATAACGATTAGAATACACCACATGTAACTCCGCTTTTTGCTCAGCACTTCTGAGATATACCTCAGGGCGAGAATGTGCCCGCCCAAAAATCGAATACCGCAGCACGACATACTCCAAAAAGCATTCTACACGCAAAAACACCAAAGAAATAAACAAAAATCACCATAGGCGGATAGCGGCATCCTTCGCCGCATTTCCGCTCAATTTATACCCAACATCCTCTTTTGCCATGTTTAAACATAACGGCACGAAAAATAAAACGCTTTCATCAAGAGCCGATATGTCCCCTTTAAATTTCTCTCACACATATGTGCGTTTGTCATAAGCTATCGTGAATAGCCCAATTGAAATCAGAATTGTCATTTCACTTTACCTGTCTTTTTTTAATTTTTCAACAAAGGATGTGCTCGTATGCCGGCCATTGTCGGAGCGTTTAAAATTAATGCGATTGGTACGAGCGGAGTCGTTCACATCGGGGACTGCATTACGATTTCTCCTCAGGCTCAGGTCAGAACGTTTGCCGGTGCTGGCAGCTTTAATACCGGCGACAGCCTCAAGGTGATGAATTATCAAAACGCGACGAATGTGTATGACAATGATGCGGTTGATCAGCCGATCGTGGCCAATGCGTAAAAGGAGTGAGGCTCATGAACTTCTATATTAATCAAACCATTCAAATCAACTATCTCCGGCTGGAATCAATCAGCAACTCCTCCATTCTGCAAATCGGGAGCGCCGGATCAATCAAGTCTCTGTCAAATTTGTATAATACAGGGAGTTATGTAGAGGCCGCACCTGAGGTAGCCTCCGCGGGGCAGCCAGTTGAATTACAGGGGCCTTCTACAGGTTCATTGGTCCCGCTCCAGCCTCCTGGCCGTTAATCATATGAAAGAGGTGAAAGAACATGTATGATCAATCTGTTTCCTCTTACCTGCAAAACTTGAATTCCTTCGTTCAGCAGCAGGCGATTCACATTCAGCAGCTCGAACGTCAGCTGAAAGAGATTCAAACTGAAATGAATACGATGAAACAGCGGCCGGCCACTACCATTGAGCGTGTGGAGTATAAATTTGATCAGCTGAAAATCGAAAGGCTCGACGGGACTTTGAATATCGGCTTAAATCCGACTGACCCGAACAGCGTCCAAAACTTTGAAGTCAGCCAGTCGACACCGCAAATCGGGATGATGCAGCAGGAAGAGAGCGCTCAGCTCATGCAGCAGATCCGCCAGAATGTCGACATGTACTTAACCGAGGAAATCCCAGATATTTTGGAACAGCTTGAAAACCAATATGACAGCAGACTTGACGATACAAACAGACATCATGTCATTGAAGACATCAGAAAACAAATGGACAGCCGGATTCACTATTATATGTCCCATATCAAAAAAGAAGAAAATACACCGCCTGCACAATATGCAGAACATATCGCTGAGCATGTGAAGCGTGATGTCATCCGCGCTGTAGAACACTTTCTGGAGCATATTCCATCAGAAATGAAAGGAGATGAGCAAGCATGATCTTTACAGTCATCAACCGCAGCTTGGAAGTCGGGGACATCCGGATGAACGGTGTGTCCAGTTCCTCCGTTTTCCACATCGGAGACACTGAATCCATCTACCTGTCTTCTATTTTTGATACACCGCCTGAATCTCTTATCATCGGGCCGTTTGCTCCGATTGCGCCAGAATAATGCTTAAACGCATATCACGCATCAGACTAGTTAAGTTTAATTCCCTCGGGATCGCAAGTGTGTTTCAAGTTGGCGACACAAATGAAATCGATATGAGTGTAAAAGTATTTGCTGTTCAGCGTTCTCGGTCCACGTTTTACCATAATGAAGGCTCATTTAACAAAAAGGAGTATCAGATCTTTCAGCAGCAGGCAGTGAAGCCGATTCCCGAAACAGGTGTACAAAGCGCATTTTGCCACGAGGTGCCGGCTATTTATGTTCGCAGCATCAAAATTCAAGGGGTGTCCGCCTCTTCTGTTTTACATGCTGGTTCAGCTTCGCTTATCCGCGGTGATGCGAGAATCAAACATATCAGACAGATTCAGTCTCCGCGCTCACAATCGCCCGCCAAGAACATATAATAAACAGAGACTTCGATAAAGGGTGTCGTTTATGCCAGCAATTGTCGGGCCTATAGCTATCAATTCCATATCGGGCGGAGTCGTAAACTTTGGTGATTCCTTTTACCTTTCTCCGAAAAGCTCTTCAAAATCTGCGCTCGGTTCGGGAGCAGGAAACACGGGAGATTTCCTTCTATTAAATAACGCAGTCAACGCGACAAATTATATAGACCCCGATGTCAACGATCAGGATATGGTTGGAAACGGATAAAAGCAGCCGCTCTGCAAAGAGAGGGCTGCTTTTTAGTCATTTTTTCTTTTTTCGTTCATTTGATTTCTTTGTTTTGATCAGCTTCTCAGGCGGCTGTTTTCTGATCCATTTGACAAACCGGGCAAGCTCTGGATCGCTTCTGAGTTCAGCCATTCCGTTTAAACGTACAGCGAGCTCTTGATTGGTATATAAGGCATGAATCTGTTTATGGCAAGGAATACAGAGCATTGCTGTCGGCAAAAACGTTCCGCCTTCCTCTTTCGGTGTGAGATGATGCTCTGTCAGCAGAACATCGCTCCGGCCGCACAGCTCACATATTCCGGCAGTCTGCTTTGCCATATCCGCTCCTCCCTTACATCAACTCAAGTGATACCCGCGTACCGCGGCCGCTCGGTTCAGCCGGATGGACGATCAGCTTTTTCGGAAGCCGTGCACGCAGTTCCTGCACATGGCTGATGACACCGACAGCCAGATTGTCTGACTGAAGTTTTTCCAAGGCCGTTACAACCGTATCAAGCAGATCTTGATCCAGTGTGCCGAAGCCTTCATCTAAGAAAAAGAACTGAAGCGGGTATTCCCCGCGAAGCTGGATCTGCGCAGACAGCGCAAGAGCAAGTGAAAGCGAGGTGAGGAAGGTCTCTCCTCCAGACAAACTGGAAACCGGGCGTCTTACGCCTCCATTCGCGTCATCCCGCATCACGAAGCCGCCTTCTGAATCTACTTCGATGGCATAGCGCTGTCTTGTCAGCATACTGAGTCTTGCTGAGGCGTCCCTCGCAACGCTTTCAAGCTGCTCCTCAGCTAAAAATTCGACGAAGGTATTGCCTTTAAACACAGCTTGCAGCTTGTCCAGCCTGTCGATATGCGTCTGCCATTTTTTCAGTTCAGCTTCAATTTCATTAAACCGTTTATGATGTTCGCGAATGACAGCCAGTGCTTTTGCTGCCGCGCCTTTTTCCTCTATAGCAATGCCAAATGCGTCCTCAGCTTCTTGTAATGCTGCAACGGTTTCGTTCCATTCGCTCTCTGATAATGCTCTGCCGGCAAGTATCTCTGCTACTCGTTTTAAGTTTGCAGCATTTTGCTTCATTTTATCCATAAACTGGTCTATGCCGGTTTTCATCTTTTCAAGTTCATCAGCTGGGATGAGACTTTGTTCAACCTCCTCAGTCCGGGTAATGGAGGTGTTTTTTGTATGCTCAAGCCAAGCAGCTTTTGCTTTTTCCAATCTGCCCTTCGCCTCTTGAAGAGTGAGCTCGCTTGCAGAAGCGCGGCTTTTCGCCTGGTTGAGCTTCATTTGGGCGCTTTGCAGTTCTTCATATAAAGATTGTTCTTTTTCCTTTAACAGCTTTAGATCCTGCTGGACAGAGCGGAGTTTGATTTGAATCGAATCTCCTTTTGCATAATCTCCGAGTTCGTGCTCATAATCAGCTATCACGCTCTTGATGCGTTCAGCCGCATAATGAAGCTCCAGCTTTTCCCGTTCAAGCCGGTGTCCAGATTCCCGCAGTTTTTCCTTTTGTGCTTCATGCTCAGCAAGAAACGCGATACTCTTCTCAATTCGTTTTTCACATTCTTCTGCAGCCCGGTCCTTTTCTTCAATGGCTTGCTGCCATTTTTCTGCTTCGTCCACAGATTGATTCTGAAATGCTTCTTTAAACATGTTCAGACTGCCGTCCATTGAGGATTGAAGCTCGCTGATGATGCTTTCAATACGGTCAGCTTCTCTTTTTTCAAAACCGATTTTTTCATTAAGCTGCTCGGCCTTTTTTAAAGACTCCTGATAGGCGCCAATCATTTGTGCCATTCGTGTCTTAACAGAAAGAATGTCCTGCTTGATTCGTTTCCATTCAAATTTGGCAGTTTCAAATGCTTCATACACCGGCTGATTTTCGAAGGAAGCTGCCGCTTCAAGGTTCTGCGCTTGAATTGTCTGCAAAAACGGGCACTGTTCAATAAAGCGCGCGGACTGTTCTTCAAGCGTAATTTTGGCTGAAAGAATCTCCTGGCTGAGAGCAGCAGCTTCCGTCAATAACACATCTGTCCGTTTGATGTCCTCTTCAAGATGGCTGTCGGCTTCATATGTTTCATGTACTGAGGCAGATGGATCATGATCGGTTGAACCGCATACCGGGCAAGGCTTTCCGGCAGTCAGCTTTTGGGCTAACTCTTTTGTCAGCAGTGCCACCCTTGCTTTTTCACGCTGTAAATGAAGCGTGTGTTGACTCTTTCTAGCCTCTTCCGTCATACGTGTTAATGAGCGTTCCGTTTCGCACACCAAATGGTACACAGTTTGTACAGCCTCATATGC
The DNA here is from genome assembly GCF_038593095.1 of Bacillus sp. FSL L8-0358. Classification (NCBI taxonomy): domain Bacteria; kingdom Bacillati; phylum Bacillota; class Bacilli; order Caryophanales; family Bacillaceae; genus Bacillus; species Bacillus sp. FSL L8-0358. The sequence goes on along the minus strand of NZ_CP151962.1, from coordinate 1,132,039 downwards.
CCGAATGATGTTGTTTTCTTCTGCTTCCGTCTTTTGAACGAGTGTATTCTTCTCTTCATTTATCTTCTGAAGCACGAGGTTCAATTCGTCACTTCGTTTTTTCTCTTTTTTGATTTGTTCCTCGGTTTGTCTGATGCGCAATGCCATTTCTGCGGCCTGCTGGCAGCTTTTTCGCTCATCGGATGTCACCTGCAGGGATTTGAGCTGCTGTTTCAATTCTGTCTGTCTGTTTTGCCCTCGTGTCAGGCGGTCTGTTACGGTCTCTAATTCATTCATGACAGATTGAAGAGCCTCTTCTTTCTGCCGGAGGTCAGCCTTTTTGCGCTCTTCCTCTTGCTTGGCCTCACTCAGTTTGATTTCGATGTCCTGCAAGCGGGAAAGCTGTTCCTGTTTGGTTAAAAGCTCAGGCTCTTTCTCGCTTTTATGCTGGCGCCACGCTTCATACTCTTCATGTTTTTGCTGAAAGAAAGCTGTCCGGTCCGCTAAATCCTTTTGGGCTAGCGTTTGTTCCTTTTCAGCTTGCTCCTCATGCTGGATCGCTTCTGCGTACCGGTCCGCATAGGGCTTAAGGGCTGCTGCTGTTTCTGCTTCCAGCAGGCGTTTTTGCATACTGTCTATATGCGGCTGTTCTTCTGCGAGACGTTTTTCCTCTTCTTCATAAGCGGATTTTTCCTTTTGGACATTCCATATCTCCTGATGCTCTGTAAACCGCTCCTTCGCCTGATCACGGTTCTTCCTCATCGCTTCCAGCCGGGCTTCAGCTTGTTCGAGAGCCTTTTCAGCCTGCTTAACTGCCTCTGAACTCGCCTCACCGAGACCGGACTGTTCAGCAAGCATTTCATTTTTTCTCGCATTGGCTTCCTGCGCCTGCCGTCTCAGCTTTTTCACAAGCCTGTCTCCATATTGCTCCAAATTAAATAAACGCTGAAGCATATGCCTGCGCTCTGCCCCTTTTAAAGACAGAAATTCAGCAAATTTCCCTTGGGGCAGCACCACCGCTCTCGTAAAATCGTCGATCGTCAGCCCTAAGAGCTCCTCAACTCTTTTATTCACTTCGCTGGCTTTATCAGCCAGCACCGTATGCTCATCCTTGATTTCGATGAAGCGGCAAAGTGCCGTTTTCACCTTCATTTCATCCGTTCTCTTAAACACACGCTCGACTTTGTATGAGATTTGGTGATTCGTCTGAAGCGCAAAGGTAAAGGAAACAGACAGCGTATCTTCCGCCTGGTTTAAGATACCGTGCGTATTATTCGCCGCCCGTTCCACCTTTCCGTATAAAGCAAGCGTCATTGCGTCGAGAATAGAGGATTTACCGCTTCCTGTCGGGCCGAAAATGCCGAAAACACCGGCACCGGAAAGGCCTTCAAAATCTATCGTCTGCTCCTCTCTAAAGCTATGGAGCCCCTTAATGCTTAAAGCGATCGGCTTCATTTCGCATCCTCCTCTTCAACGCCTGATGCAAGCTCTAAAAACAGCTTCACCATTTCTTCATCCGGCATCGCACCGCCAGTTTGTTTTTCATAAAATTTCTTAAAGCGGTCCTCGATTGAGACATGTTTAACCTCGATCCGTTCCCGGTCTTTGTTCTGTTCTTCAAAAACCGGCCTGATATGGATAAAGCCCGGGTGCGCCTTCCGCAGCCTGTGAATCTCTTCAAGTGACAGCTGGTCCGCGACACGGATTTCCAGGTCAATCCAAGCATTCTGATCTCTGCCTTCATCCAGCCAGCTATATACCTCACTCAATCCATTTGCCGCTTTCCACTTCACAAGTGGCTTGCCGCTTGATAATAACACCTCTTGCCAAGTGGCCTCTTCCCCAGGCTTTGCGTCCACAATCGTCACTGATTTAGCGTAGCCCGCTTCAGAAAAGCTGTAGGCGAGCGGAGATCCTGAATAACGCGCAAGCGTCCGCGCCCGCTTGATCGTTTGCGGGCGATGCAAATGGCCGAGCGCAACGTAAGCGGCATCTGCCGGCAGGCTTTCAGCAGCCACCGTGTATGCACCGCCGACTTCAATCGGCCGCTCTGAATCGGTTTGGTTTCCGCCTGCCACATAAATATGGCTGGCGGCAATCTTCACTGCATCGTTCCGGAACCGGCTTGTCATATGCTCAAACGCCTGCCTGATTTTCACATCATAGTGATCACGGAGCAGCTTTTCATCAAACGTATCGGATAGCACTTCATTTAACCGCGCTTCAGATGGGTACGCCAGTGCTCCAACCGCCAAAAGCTCTCCTGCTGAAGGCACTTCAATATGAATCGGCTCTGTTGTCGGATAACCGATTAAATGAATGCCGTTTTCATGTGTCAGCGGTGAAGCGGCGGACAAACGGTCAGGATTATCGTGGTTTCCGGCAATGACGACGATCGGGCGCTTTCCTCTGTCGCTAAGCGCAGACAGGCTTTCATAAAACAGCTGCTCGGCTAAAGCTGGCGGGTTTACGGTGTCAAATGCATCCCCCGCCATTACAATGGCATCGATCTGCTCATCCTTTACAATCGTATTCATTTCATCCAGCACATCGGCCTGTTCACTCAGCCTGCTTCTTCCTTCAAGCGTTTTTCCAAGATGCCAGTCAGCCGTATGTAAAATCCGCAAATGCTTTCACCTCTCTTTTATATAGAAAACGAGACCCGCTCCGCCTAAAATTCCGGAGCTTATGGATCTCGCTATAATGTGAGAATGTGCCCCCCGTCAAAGAAATAAAGCGCACATCCCTTTACCTTTGTTTTTGCAATTTGCTCAACTGCCTTTGTGTACAGCTGAATTTGCGTTTCATATCGTTTCTTCAAGATCGGGGCCGCTCCTTCAAATCCATGCTGGAATTTGCCCTCAATCCGGTCCGACTTATAATCCAATAGATATAATCCGTCCTCAGTTTCATAGAGACAGTCAATGATACCCTGAACTAAAAGCGGCTCATCCGCCTCCTGTGCATCAGGATAGATCTCCTTGGCCGGAAGCGCTAAGCTGAATGGTATTTCCCGGTCCTTCCACTTAGCGCCGATCAGCTGTCCGCCGATTTCTGTATGGAAAAATTGCACGATTTCTTCTATATCAATAGCGTCTTTTTGTTCTTCAGTGAGAAGCTCTTTTTCATAAAGCCTTTGAACCGTCTGCTCAGCTTCTTCTATCGACGGTACATGTGACAGCGGGATATGCTGCATAACCGTATGCATGGCAGTCCCTTTCTCTGCAGCTGTCAGGCCTTTTTTCATCATAAAAGCGGGACGTCTGTACAGAATGCTTCCATCAGCCGGTTTTACAGGGGCCCTGCCGCTGTATTCATCCTCGTACTCTCTTTTTCTTTTGATCTCAGAAACCGATTGCTTTGTCCGAATTTGCGTCACCTCGTGATGCGGGTATGTCCAGCTCAGCTGCTCGCGGGCTTTTTCATCAAACGCAAACGAGCCGGGAACTGGTTCACCTCGGCGGATCGCTTCTAGGCGCTCGCTTTTTTCTTCCATTCTTTCTTCCAGATCATCATCAAGCAAATCATAGGAATGGATCATTTGAACGGCAAAACGAGCCGGGTGATCTGAGATATCAGCGTGAGCTGGCACACCAGCCAAATCCTCCAAGTCTCTGTGCCTGGCAAGAGCCGGCCCGATGAAATCTAGATACGTTTTCGCCTGATAGCGGTCAAATTCCGGCAGAAGCCAATCAGTTTGGGACGCGGATGCCTGCCATTTTGCAAGCTGTTTCTGATGATCCTTACATGAGCCAATCAGAAACAGCTTTTCCTTCGCTCTCGTTAATGCAACATAGAGAACACGCAATTCCTCTGACAGCAGCTCCCTGCGCATTTTTTTCTTCATCGCAATGAGCGGAAGTGTCGGATAGCTGATGCGTAATTGCGGATGAATATACTTCGTGCCAAATCCGAGCTCCTTATCCAGCAGGTACGATTTATTTAAATCCATCATGTTGAAATTCCGGCCGAGACCTGCTGCAAACACGACTGGAAATTCGAGCCCTTTGCTGCTGTGGATCGTCATTAAGCGGACAACATCCTCCTGCTCGCTGAGCGCTCTCGCCGTACCAAGATCATCGCCCCGCTCCTGCATGCGTTCGATAAACCGCAGGAAACGGAACAAGCCGCGAAATGCCGTTGATTCATATTGACGCGCCCTGTCATAAAGAACACGCAAATTGGCCTGGCGCTGTTTTCCGCCCGGCATGCCGCCGACATAATCCATATATTTGGTGTCGCGGTACACTTCCCAAATCAGCTCAGATACTGAGTGGTTTTTCGAAAAAACGCGCCATTTTTGCAGATGTCCGTAAAACGTATTTAACTTTTGATAAAGCTCATCGTTCCGGTCACCAGCAGCCAGGTAGTCTTTCATCGCCTCATAGTACGGCGCTTTTTTATTTTCAAGCCGGATCAAAGACAGCTCGTTTTCATCTGCTCCGACAATCGGTGAGCGCAGCACAGAGGCAAGCGGTATATCCTGATACGGATTATCAATCACCTTCAGCACAGAAAGCGCGACGGCGACTTCGACCGCTTCAAAATAGCCTGACGTTAAATTGGCGTAAACCGGTATGCCCTGTGCTCTCAGCTCCTCCATGATTTGCGGAGCCCACGGCATCGAACGGAGCAAAATCACGATATCTCGGTATTGAATATTGCGATGTGTTTTCTTTTTTCCGTCATACACCTTAAATGGCGATGAAATCAGCTTGCGGATTTCCTTAGCGATGACTTTTGCCTCAAACTGCACCGTTTCAAGCTCTTCTGCTTCCTCGCTTGCATCCGTATCTTCTGCGTTGTCGATCAGCAGCAGCTCTGTTTCCGTCTCGTCATTGTCCGGATACGCTGCACCAAGCTTCAGCTCAGCCTGCTCGTCATAATCGACCTCACCGATTTTGCCGCCCATCAGCTGTTTAAATAAAAAGTTTGTGCTGTCTAAAATATCAGCCCGGCTTCGGAAATTTTTATTTAAATCGATTTTCCGCCCCGTGCCTTCTCCGCTCTCTGTAAACCGTTTGTATTTAGAAAGGAAAAGAAGCGGCTCCGCGAGCCTGAATCGATAAATCGACTGTTTGACGTCTCCTACCATAAACAGGTTACCAGTCTCCTCCGGCCCGCTTGTGACGAGCTGCAGAATCGATTCCTGCACGAGGTTGGTATCCTGATATTCGTCAACGAGCACTTCATGAAACTGTTCCTGATAAAACCTTGCAGCCTCGCTCGGCTCACGTTCACCTTTGTCATTCTCAACTGTCAAAATCGCTAAACAGTAATGCTCCAAATCAGAAAAATCGATGATTGATTTTTCCTGTTTCGCAGCTTCGAATCGTTTTCCATAGCTGATGACAAGCTGTACGAGCGTTTCAATGACAGGCTTCATCTCGGCTAGGCTTTTCAAGTGCTGTTCAGGACTTCTCGTAAAGTAGTCGGTTTTGAGCTTTTCAAGCAGTTTTTTTGCGCCGTTTCTCATATCTGTCGCCTCATCAAGGAGCGCTGGATCGAACTCATCCCCTTTTACTGCTTTGGCACGCTTAAAAGAGACGGCGGGCACCCGCTTATATAGTTCACTGAAATCGTCCTGATGCTGAATCAGTTCATCAATCTGCGCAAGATCATCAAGAAAATTGTCAGCACGCGGCGCCGGGCCGCCCGGCGCTTTCGTCAGCTCAAGCGCGCGCAAGAGCTTTTCCTTCGCCCCGTTAAGCACCATTGCAATATCTTCTTTGACATATTGATAAAACGGCAGCTCCTCGATGGCGCTCTTTTCTGATACATCATACAAATGAACAAAGCTTTCCAGCCACGTCTCCGGGTTGGGATGGGATCGGGAATACTCGTACACCTGTTTAACGAGAAATTGCAGATCCAGATCGTGCCGGTCTGTCGTATAGCGGTCAACAAGCTCAAAAAACGCCTTTTCACCCTTTGCGTATTCGTCTTCAAACAGCTCGTCAAGCACTTCATCCCCGAGCAGCTCGCCTTCCGTCTGATCAGCTATCCGAAAGCCCGGATCAAGATCAATCAAGTAGTAATATTTCTTCAGCACTTGCAGGCAAAAGGAATGGAGCGTCGAAATGCTGGCCCGGTTTAAAAGAGACAGCTGGCGTCTAATATGCAGCGAGCCGGGGCGCTGTACAAGCTCTTTTTCCAAGGCTTCTGCGATTCGGTGCTTCATCTCTGCCGCTGAGGCGTTTGTAAATGTCACAACGAGAAGACGGTCTACATCTATTGGGTTTTCCTCCGCAGTGATTTTCCGAATCATTCGTTCAACGAGCACAGCGGTTTTACCAGAGCCCGCAGCCGCTGCCACAAGAATATCCTGGCCGGTTGAAACAATGGCATTCCATTGGTCATCTGTCCATGTGCTGTCTGCCGGTTTAGGAATGTTCATTGCCATCCGCCTCCTTTTTTATCCACTCAAGTATTGTCTTGTCCTTTTCAGCCTTTAATGGGCGATACTCGTTTTCTTCCAGTGATTCATCAAATTGGCATACTGATTTGAACGCACAGTATGTGCACGGCGTCTTGTTCTTCATTTTGTACGGCTCAATGGATACGCGCCCGTCGGTGATTTGTTCGCCCGCTTCCTGGAAGGTGCGGCGCACATGTTTTGTCAAAAGATCAAATTCCTTTTCACCGACTGCTGCCGAGTCTGATCTAAGAGATCCGTCTTTTTTCAAGCCGGCGTTTATGATATTTGACCGTCCCTCTTGAAGGGTTGTATCCATGAGGCGAACCACTTCCTGATCACCGAGGAGCAAGCCCTTCATTTTAAATTTCTTAAAGATCTCCTGTTCAATCTCGTCAAGCCCAAGCGGGAGATTAGATTGAATCATCGGGTCATGAATATGGAAATACAGCACTCCGGCAGGCGTCGCCCTCATCCCGAGCCAGTCAGCTGAATGTGTAATCGATAAATCAAGGTACGTCAGCATTTGCAGTGCCAATCCGTAATATACTTCCGCTAAGTCAAGGCCTTTGTCGCTTGATTTATAATCGACAATCCTGAGGAGCAGGCCTTTTGAGCTTTCAGCCTTATCAACACGGTCAATTCGCCCGACGAGTTCCATCGTACAGCCGTTTTTCAGTTGAAAGGTCAGCGGCGGAAGCGGCCCTTTTCCTCCAAAGCCCAGTTCAAGCCCGATCGGTACGAATCCGCTCGCTTTCGCATGCTCGCTTAAAATGCCGGACACACGTGTCACAATTTTTTGCAGTTTTTCCTTCACATAATAATGCCGGTTTGAGCTGAGCAGAATTTCCTTTTGCAGTTTCGGTGCCAGCCGCTCTACCGCATCATAGGAAAACAGCTCGCACTGCTCCTTCGTTAAATCGCGCCAATCCAGCTTTTGCTCACGCAGCCTGTCAGAAATCAGCTTTAAGCTGGAATGAAACAGCTGGCCGATATCCGGTGCTTCAAGCTTGAAGAATTGCCGTTCCTTCAAATGCAGCCCGTGTGACGCAAAATGGGAAAACGGGCATGCGTTAAAGGTTTCCATTCTCGATACACTGCCCTGAATGCGTTCACCATAGAGCTGTCTCGACACGCTGCGTTCAAGCTGCTTCACTTCATTCCGGAAAAACAGGCTTGAGAACAGCTTTTTCGACTGCAGCCTGTCCGGCTCACTCATCAGCACATTGTACGTGCTCCACCAGACGTCGCTGATGTCGTATTCCCGTGTCCATAACCTGAGCTGGCTCGCGGTAAAGGACTGTGCCACGCTTTTATTCACGACATACATCAGCTGTTCCTCATCGCTGACCTGTTCAGGTTCATTTGTTAACAGGCGCTCCTTATGATGCGGAAACAGTTCTTCCAGCCGCTTAACGATCATCGACGGCAAAAGCGTTTTTCCTTCCGCATCAGCAATCGGATACGATACGTAAAGCCGGTCAGACGGACTTGAAAACGCCATGTAGATGAGGAAATGCTCATCAAGCAAACGCTCCCGTCCGCCTGAGGATAGCTCAACCCCAATCGTTTTCAGCCATTCCCGGTCATCATCCGACAGGACCCCGTTTTCATCAGGGCGTGCCGGCAGAACGCCGTCGTTTGCCCCGAGCACAAAGGTGCAGGAGGTGCCATACATTCTGGACAAATCCATATTGCCGACAAACACCTGGTCAAGCGCGGGCGGAATAAGAGAAAATGTAAGCGACTCCGCGCCGGCTTCTATCATTTGCTGAAACAAATCAAGAGAAATCTCATCATCTCCCATCATTTCAACAAACTCCTCAAGCAGCTGAATGACTGCGTCCCACGCCTGCTGATGCTGCTGCGCTTCAATGATTCTGCCGTCATCCTCAGCACGCTGCCTTTCCTGATCCAGCTTCAGCGGCACATCCGTCTCTTCTAAATAACGATAGAGCGCCTCTGCCTTCTCTTGAACCGTCTTCGCTTTTTTCATGCGTTTTTGAAGCTGAAAAAGCGGCGGAACAATCCAATCGCGGGTGTCATTCAACATGTTTTCCATTTCGATTTCCTGATCAGTCTGCGCAAAATCATCATCCAATGACACAAAACGCCTGTATTGGAACCGATCGCCCTTTGTCCAGCGGTCGCCTTTAATACCATAGGCGATACAGTAATTTTCGAGCTGATCGACCTGTTCTCTCACTTTGGCCTTCGGTTCATTGAGCGGGAATAGCAGTTCGGTTTTCACGCAGCGAAACACCGCTTCATAACGCCAATTCCCTTTCAGAACATCAAGGCTTGACCGGATAAATTCAATTAACGGATGGTTCAGCATAGATGCTTTTCCGTCAATGAAATAAGGAATCTCGTAATCTGCGAAAACTTCCTTCACCATATCCTTGTAGTCTTCCGGCTGGCGCGCAAGAATTGCTACATCCTTATAGCGATATCCCTTCTCTCTGACTAGGGCGTGAATTTCCCGGGCAATGCCTTCCAGCTCAGCTCGTCTGTTTGCGGCCTGCATCACAGTAAGGGCTTCTTGTTTTTCTGCGTATGGAACGGCCGGACGCGCTTCATACTGTGCCTCTAGATGCGCCAATTCCGGCGTCTTTGTATGCCGCTCAGTCCCGCTCAGCTCTTTATACGTAATGTCCAAATTCAGTTCCTTCGCCTTCTGATGCAGGCGGTAATAGGTTTTCCCCGTCATTCTGAACAATTCCAGTTCATGCGGCTCCCGCTCATATGACGGCTTGTCCGCTGTGAGCGAAAACGTGATATGCTCCGCATGAACCATAAGCTGCTCCAACACCCTGAATTCCTGCGGTGTAAACTGATAAAAGCCATCCACATAGATATGGGCGCCTTTTATATCTTCCGCAAGCGGGAGATGCTCTGCCAGCAATGTCAAATAATCCTCAGAGTGAAGATATTGGTCTGCGAGGCTTTTTTCCATTTGCTGATACAGAATTGATAAGTCATGGAGCTTTTCAGATAAAACACGTTCTCCGCGATACTCGGAAGCCGTTCCGCTTTCCGCCATCCGGCGGATATCCTCCGGTTCCAGACAATAGCGCTTAAACTCTGTCAGCATCCGCTCAACCTGTGCGGTAAACCCGCTTTTGTCACTCGCTTTTTGATAGACTTTGAACTCCTGTTTATGCTCCTCAATGAGCTTCCGCAGGAGCATTTGTACGCCGGTGCTCGTCAGAAACGGCCTGCTCATTCCTCCCGTATGCTGGAGGACGCGCCAAGCCAATCGTGAAAAACTGAACACTTGAGCGCGTATCATCCCGCCCATATCTGGCGTTTTAGCAAGCTCGTATTCCATTAAAAACGTCATTTGATCCGGGACTAGAAAAATGATCGGCTTCCCGAATGGAGCCCGGCGCAATTCATCCTGAATGCTGTTGATGATCAGCTTCGTTTTTCCACTCCCGGACCTGCCTACTAAAAACTCTGCTCCCAAATTAGAAGACCCCTCTCTTTTTATCTCTATATATTTTATCGAATGTTGACGAAAATGACCAATCTGATCTATTGGTAAAAACGGCCTTTTCACATATAAAAAGCTGATTATCTCCGCACATCTCTCCCTGCCCAACATATACTTTTACAGAAGCCCAATTCCTAAGAATGGAGTTGAACCCCCTTGCATTACAGCTACTATCCCTATCCGGTGCCATACAGGGAAGATCCTGTTTTGATTCGGAATTTGCAGAAGGCCATCAACGGAGAATTCAGTGCAATTCAATGCTACCGCAAGCTTGCCGAACTCGCCCACAGCGATGAGGTCAGAAAACAGATTGAAGAAATCAGGCGTGACGAGATTCGCCACCTCCGTGAATTTTCCACACTATATGGTTCAATTACCGGCAAACACATCATGCCGAAACAAACGGAAGAATGCCCGGACGATTTCACAAGAGGACTGGACGCCGCTTTTAAAGATGAACAAGAAACCGTCGACTTTTACTTGCGTGCGGCCGAGGAAACGTCAAACTTAAAAGCAAAAGGCGTCTTTACGCGCGCAGCACGTGATGAACAAAATCACGCTGTCTGGTTCCTATACTATCTGATGGAACGTTAGATATACCCGTTCAGGGTATATGTACATATCCCCTTAGCTAAAAACACACTCCCCTGTTTTTTTCAAATGCAGCCGGGAAACATAAAACCATATACTGTCATACAGGGGGAATCAACCATGGAGCAATATTCTGAAGCTTGTATTGAGGCTTGCATCGATTGTATGAAGGCTTGCAATCATTGTTTTACTAAATGCTTGGAAGAAAGCGTGCAGCATCATCTCAGCGGATGCATCCGGCTTGACAGGGAATGCGCGGATATTTGCGCGCTGGCGGTCAAAGCCATGCAAACGGACAGCCCGTTTATGAAAGAAATTTGTGCACTTTGCGCCGATATTTGTGAAGCATGCGGCACTGAATGCGGAAAGCACGATCATGATCATTGCCAAGCATGTGCGAAAGCCTGCTTCACCTGTGCTGAACAATGCCGCAGCATAGCAGCGTAAAAAAGAGAGTTCAAAAAAGAACCCTCTTTTTATTTGGACAGCCATACGGAGTACAAATCAATCCATCCCTCTTCATCAAGCACCAGGCCTTTTACATTTTTACTTGATGTCACCTGGAGAACATTTTGATACAGCGGGATCGCATTCAGCTCCTGTTTCATCTGCCGGTCAATGTCACGCAGGATGTCGATTCTCGAACAGCGGTCAGACATGGAAAACATCCGCTCTGTCATTCCTAAGCAAATCTGTGTCAACTTTTCAGATAGATGCTGATACAAGAAACTGTTCTCCGACAGCAGCAAATGCAGAAAACCAAACTCGCTGTCTTGATAAAACGTCGCACTGTCATGAATGATATCCGCCATCTGCACAGTTTCCGGCCGTCGCAGATCAGCAGCATCACAGAATTGAAGTGTAAGCCTGATACCGTGCTGGGCGCAAATATTTTGAATCCATTCGGCGTCCTCACGATGATCCGTTTCCGAAAAGGTATAAAGCACGATTGTTTCGCCCTCGTATCCGCTTTTCTTCAACAATTCAGATGGTGAAACGCCCTCCCACTCAAAAGAACTCGGATGCAAAAAGGACGTAACCGGGATTCTTCGGTGCCCTCCCGCTTCACGAACGAGCCGTTCAGAGGAAATCAGCAGCCGGAGCGCTTTTCTAAAGCTTCGGTGCTGAAGAGGCCCCTTCTTTTTCAGATTGAGCGACAAATACTGAACATGCCGCTCATCAAAAACAGTTTGCTGCTCAGGACATGTTTGTTTTTCTTGAATGGTAAAACCGTTCATCTCTCCGGCTTGCTCAGAAAAAACAAACTCAACGCGATCCAAATAGGGGCGTCCCTTGAAGTAGCGCTCATTGGCTTCAAGCACAAGCATCCCGCTGTGTTGCTGATTCATCTGAAAAGGCCCTGTTCCATTTTTCCCGCCGCCCTGTTCTGCCGGCAGTATGGACAGCCGTTCATCACAAAGAGCATACGGCAAAAGCGCATTCGGCTTATCGAGTATGAGTTCCACACAATAAGGGCCCTTTTCTAAGACTTGTTTCACTCCGTGCAGAAGCCATTTATACGGGTTGTCAGCCAGTTCCAAAAAGCGCTGAAATGTAAACGCAACGTCCCGCGATGTCAGCGGCTGTCCATTATGAAATGACACACCTTTTCGAAGAAAAAATCTCCATTGTTTTTTTTCGACCTCTTCCCATCCATGAACCAAATGAGGCTTTGGCTCCTGCATATCCGAATCAAACGTGAAGAGTGTATCAAATATCTGTTTGACGAAATGGCCCTCAGACCGTAAAAATATTTGGCATGGATCCAAACTGCTGACAGATTCAGGCGTGATGAACAGCCGCAGAACATCCTTCGCCCCATTCTCGCCTGTCTCCGTCACAAATCCGAATACCTCTGAAAGCCACATGTTATATTCGTTTTGAAGCCCTGGAAACGCGGACTGATACTGCTGAAGCAGCTCCTTTGCCTTTTTAAGCTTTCCTGACATGGTATATTCCTTGGCAGTTTGAAGAAGCAGTTCCTCAGGCCTCCGAAGAAACGCGATTTTAGATTTGCGGCCGCGCCCCGCCCCGCTTTCCCGGATAATCCAATTGCTGTTCTCCAGCTTATGTAAAATGAGCTTTGCATTTCTTTCTGTACAAAATAAACAGTCGGCAATCTCAGTGAGCGTCATTTCGTTCATTTGCCCATACTCGGCGCAGCCTGTTTTTACAAGCGCCACGTAGTGCTCTATTAGCTTCAATCCCCGCACCTCCCGACAAAAGGGGAATTTTTATCTCTTCTTTTCTTCACTTTTTGGGCCGCCGCCCCTTCTATACACTACTACTATATCAAACAGCGAAAGGCGGCGATCACATGTTGACCAGTTTTCACTCTATAAAATCGAGATATACCGCTCCCGTTCGGCTCCGCTTTTTCGGCGAATTGCTGACAAGCTTGACAGGTGCAATGATGGGACCTTTTATGGTGCTGTATCTGCATGAACAATTAAACGGCAGTATCATGATGCCAATGCTGATCATCAGCCTTCAGCCATTTGCTGATATTTTCCTGACGCTCGCTGCAGGAAAGGCGGCGGACCGGCTTGGGCGGCGCACAGCGATTTTGACCGCATTGCTTCTTCAATCAGCGGCAATGACAGGGTTTGTATTTGCTGAGCATGCGTATGTTTTCGCTATTCTCTATGTCATGAATGGCATCGGAAGATCGTTGTACATTCCCGCTTCCCGCGCCCAAATCGCTGAAAGCACGCCGGAAAGCAGACGTTCGGAAGTGTTTGCGGTCATCAATGCGATCTATTCGGCGGGCCTGACGGCAGGGCCGCTTGTCGGGATGCTTCTGTACAAACATAACCCCGTGTGGATATTCGCATTAGATGCTGCGGCATTGTTTATCTACTTTCTGATCGCTGCACTGAAACTACCTGAGACAAAGCCGCTACGCCCAGCTGTTACCCCGAAAATGTCCGCGAGCTTTACGATATACAGGCCTGTCCTGCTTCTTTTGCTGCTTTCTCTCCCCATCAGCATGTTATATGCACAAACAGAAACAACATACAGGCTGTTCAGCAAAAACATGTTTTCTGATTATCTGTCCATGCTGACCATCTATTCAGCAGCAAAAGCTTTATTCAGCTGTGTTCTCCAAGTACCTCTTGTCAAAGGGACCGAAAAGCTTTCAATGAAAACGATCCTCTTCATTACTTATATTTGCTACTCCCTTGCGGCTGCCGGTTTTGCATGCTCAACCTCCCTGACAATGCTTTTAGTGACGGCAGCGGTGATGACGGTTGGCGAAAGCATCGGGCTAACCCACATCCAGACCTTCATATCGAAATTGGCGCCGCCTCATTTGCTGGGCCGGTTTTATGCTGTCTATGGTCTGCATTGGGATATATCCCGCTCAATCGGACCGCTGGCAGGCGGGCTGATCCTGACATCATTTGGCGGAGAAGTGATTTTTTACGCTCTTGCCGTGTGTCTGCTGACAGCGGGTTTATCTCTGACTTACACAATAGAGAAGATCGAACACAAGGTCATAAGAAAAGTGAATCGCTTATAGAAAATAATTCATAATTTCTTTATCAACAAAAATATACTATAGTAATAAATACATTCACTACGTGAACAATTGGAGTGTTACGTGAAAAAGGAAGAAGGGTTTTACATTGAAGAAAGACGAAAATCTCCTCAAAGATCTATGGTTTATCGCAATCAGTGCAGCCGGGGGGTTTATTCTTTCATTAACCGGAATATCAATTGGATGGATGATCGGAACACTGATTGTCGCCTGCTGCCTCGCTATGATACGGCCGGCATGGCTGATGATGGCACCAGACCAAAAAGGAATTAACCGACGATGGCTCGCCCTTGGGCAGATGATCCTCGGCATCGAATTGGGCCAAAAGCTGAATTTATCCGTTCTCTCTGTTCTCAAAGACCATTGGTTTTCAGTCGGCGTTATGCTGATATTGTCTATCCTGCTGGCTATGCTGTCAGGATATGTGCTTTGGCGTTTCAGCAAAACGGATATGATGACTAGCTTTGTCGGCACCGCTCCCGGCGGGCTTTCCGCCATGCCGAGCATCGCACAGGAAGTAGGCGCTAATACCGCTATAGTCAGCCTCGTTCAAATGATGCGTGTGCTGCTCGTGGTGCTTTCCATTCCGTTTTTAGTCATTCTGATCTATACAAAACAAGATCGTACCGCAAGTGCCGCAGCAGAGACGATTTCTTCTGCAACGACAGATTTTAGGCTCGCTCCCGTTTTGTGGACCGTCATTCTTATTCTCGCTGCCTGGGGAGCTTGCAAAGCTGCGAAATTTTTAAAATTTCCAGCTCCATGGCTGCTCGGCAGCATGCTCGGTGTAGCAATTGTACATGTTGGCGGAGCTGCGGTGACAGGGCACGACATGACGGCATGGTGGCCATCACAAGCTAACCATGTATCACAAGTATTTCTCGGGGCAACGATCGGCTCTAAGATGTACAAAAGCATGTTTGCCGGTGTCACCCGTATTATCATCGTCGGGTTTGTCTCGTCCGTCGGTTTAATCGCAGCAATGTTTTTGAGCGCCGTGATCGTTTCTGAGCTGACAGGAATTTCGCTCATCACTTCTGTTCTGGCATTTGCGCCCGGCGGGATTGCAGAGATGGCGACGACGTCAGTTACCTTACATGCTGATTCCACCTTTGTCGTTGCGGTTCAGGTCATTCGCGTCATTCTGGTTATTGCCCTGCTGCCGCCGTTTTATCGCCTGCTTCACCATCTTCATGGTGAAAAAAAAGACAAAAAGAGCTCGATTAGCGGCAGTAATGCCTAGTTGAAAAAAGGGTTCAAGAACTTTTAAATCGCAAACCATCGAGATGGGGAAATATAAGTGGATATTTCGTTGTTAATGGATCAGATTTGAAGTGAGTGCTGCCAGAGGGTGAAATGAAAGGCAAAGAAATAATTGACGACTTACTAATTGAAAAAGAGGTTAAAATGAATAACCTCTTTTTCTTATATAAAGATATAAAATGATAAAGAGAAATCTATCATTACGTTGATTCTCTTATAATAAGCTTTGTTGGCAGTTTAATAATTCTTCTGTTTAAAGTGACATTACCCGAAATGGACTCGATAATTTTCAACACAGCCTGTTGGCCTAATTCTATTACAGGGATATCAATTGTTGTTATGGTCGGAGTAACGACTTGGCAAATCAATTGGTTGTCAAAACCAATTACAGCTAAGTCTTCTGGAACTTTAAAGCCATTTTTCATTGCCTGTTTAATAATCCCTGCGGCGACTTGATCATTTCCTGTAAATATTGCTGAGGGTCTGTCCTTTAGATCCTTTAACTTATGAAAAACTCGAAAGCCATCCTCGATATTAAACATTTCGCCGAATATCCATTCGCTTCTATGATGTAAATTGTAATCTTGTAAAGCTTTCAAGTAACCCTCTTTCCTCTGACATTGAGCTTCGCTATATGGAGTATCAAAACAAAACCCAATTTTTTTATGCCCTCTTTCAATTAAATGTACTACCCCCATGTATGCGGCTTCAAATTCATCATACCCAATTATCGTGATGTCCGCTGAGTGATGATATTCATTACATAATAAGATAGGACCATACTTTAAGAAAGGGGATATCTGATCCCATTCATTTTCTAAAGTTCCAAGAATAATACCATCCACTTCTTTATGTTTCAATAACTCTAATAATTCTAGCTCCGTCTGTTTGTCATAAAAGGTCTGAAATACAATTACCTTGTAATTCTTAAACAGTGCTTCATGAGAGACCCCTTTTATTAATTGAGCAAAAAATGGATGGTCGATACTCGGAACCGATAAAGCTATCGTTTGTGTCTTATTTCTCCTAAAATTCCGAGCTAAATAATTGGGAGTGTAGTCAAGTTCGTTAATTGCCTTTAAGATCATATCTCTTTTTTCTTTCGACACATAAGGATGATTATTCAATACTCTTGACACTGTGGTTTTAGACACGTTGCATAATTTTGCTATTTCATCAATTGTAGGCATATTTTCCCTTCCTTAAAAAAGTTGTTGACATGTTACCGATTTCAGAAATTAGGATAAATTTGTAATAAATTTTTAGATTATAAAATCATTGGAGGTACTGTTCATGCAAAAACAGGTTAAGATTTCAGGTAAAAGCAAAGAAAACATGTCACTATTAAAACACTTAAAAGGTGACGTACAAGGAAAAGAACTTGTTATTGAAGACAGTATTGTAAACGAGCAGTGGAAACAAGTATTAAAGGAAAAGATAGATATTGAACATGATCTTTTCAACTATCAAAAAAATCGTGAAATCAGTAAAGTCCCTTTTTTGCCTGTAGACAGATTAATAACCAATGATGAAGTGGAAGATATCTTAAATACATTAACTGAAGTTTTGCCAACTGGAAAATTTACGAGTGGCCCCTATTTAGAGCAATTCGAAAAAGTTTTATCTACATATTTACATAAAAGGTATGTAATTGCAACCAGCAGTGGAACCGATGCTATTATGATAGGTTTATTGGCTTTAGGGTTAAACCCAGGGGATGAAGTGATCATGCCGGCTAATAGCTTTTCAGCTACTGAAAATGCTGTGTTAGCTTTGGGAGGCGTTCCTATCTATGTAGATATTAACCCACAAACATTCTGCATCGATCCTGACAAAATTGAAGAAGCAATAACTCCTTATACAAAGTTTATTCTACCTGTGCATTTATACGGAAAACATTCAGACATGCAGCATATCCGTCAAATCGCAAATCGTTATAAATTGAAAGTAATTGAAGATGCCTGCCAAGGAATTGGCCTGACAGACTTAGGAAAGTATGCAGACATCACTACATTAAGTTTTAATCCTTATAAGAATTTTGGTGTATGTGGCAAAGCTGGGGCAATAGCAACTGATAATGAAGAACTCGCTAAAAAATGCATTCAATTTAGTTATCATGGTTTTGAAGTAAATGTAAAAAATAAGAAAGTCATCAATTTTGGATTTAATTCAAAAATGGACAATTTACAGGCAGCTATTGGTTTAGAGAGAATGAAGTACCTTTCATTAAACAACTTCAAAAGACTGTTCTTGGCGGATAGATACATTACCCAATTAGCAGAGTTACAGAATAAAGGCTTTATTGAATTACCAGAATTAAGTGAAGATCATGTATGGCATCTGTTTCCTATTAAGGTAAGAACAGAAGATAGGGCAGATATCATGACTAAATTAAATAAAGATTTTGGTGTTCAAACAGATGTATATTATCCAGTACTGTCTCATATGCAAAAAACTCCTTTAGTACAGGACAAGTATGCAGGACTCCAATTGGTTCATACGGAAAAGGCTCATAGTCAGGTACTGCATTTGCCTTTATATCCGTCATTTACTTTAGAAGAACAAGACAGAGTAATGGAGGGACTGTTTCATGTTATTAAGCAAGAAATCGGAGTATAAAACGTTATCCACGGTTGAACATCCTCAGTATATTGTTTTTTGTGATTTTGATGAAACGTATTTTCCGCATACAATCGACGAACAAAAACAAAAAGACATTTATGAACTCGAAAACTATCTAGAACAAAAAAGTAAAGATGGGGAACTAATAATCGGATGGGTTACTGGGAGCAGTATAGAATCTATTCTCGATAAAATGGGACGAGGAAAATTTAGATATTTTCCGCATTTTATAGCTAGTGATCTTGGAACTGAAATTACGTACTTTTCTGAGCATAACTTCGGACAGCAAGATAATAAGTGGAACAGTCGCATAAATGAAGGGTTTAGTAAAGAAAAGGTTGAAAAACTTGTGAAACAGCTGCATGAAAATCATAACATTCTTTTGAATCCTCAAACTCAATTAGGAAAGTCACGGTATAAGCATAACTTCTACTATCAGGAACAAGATGAAATAAACGACAAGAAGAACCTATTAGCAATTGAAAAAATCTGCGAGGAATACGGCGTTTCAGTAAATATAAATCGGTGTAATCCCTTAGCAGGCGATCCAGAAGACAGCTATGATGTAGATTTTATCCCCATAGGAACAGGAAAGAATGAAATTGTAACGTTTATGTTAGAGAAATACAATTTAAATACCGAAAGAGCTATCGCATTTGGGGATAGTGGAAATGATGTTCGTATGTTACAGACAGTAGGGAATGGATATCTGCTAAAAAATGCAACACAGGAAGCCAAAAACTTGCACCACCTTATAACTGATAGTGAGTACTCAAAAGGAATTACTAATACCCTAAAAAAATTAATTGGATCATGAGGAGGAAATAAAAATGAAGAAGATAGGCATCATAGGTGCAGGTGGTATTGCAAGAGCGCATGCAACTGCTTTATCTACAATAAAAAATGCAGAGTTAGTAGGGGTATATGACATAAATCAACAAAATGCGGAAAGCTTTGTGAAAACTTTCGGCGGGAAGTCATTTGAAAACGCAGATGAACTAATTGATGCCTCAGAAGGTTTAATTGTAGCATCACCAAACTTTTGCCATAAAGAACATGCTTTGCAAGCATTAGGAAAACATAAGCATGTTTTGTGTGAAAAGCCTATGGCTATTTCTCTTGAAGAAGCAAGCATAATGAAAGATACTGCTGAAAGGTTGAGCGTAAGAGCCAGTATGGGATTTAATTATAGATATTTATCTTACGTAAATATCTTAAAAAGCTTAATTATCAATAATGAACTAGGTAACATCCTGTCCATAAAAGTACACTTCAAGAAAAATAGTGCACTTAGGCGTAAGAAGTTTACTTGGAGAGATGACGCTAACAGTAAGAAGACGAGTGGATCATTGGGGGATCTGGGTATTCACCTTATTGACATGGTATGGTATTTGTTTGAGAGTGATTTCATCACAGAATCAGTAAGGGCAAAAATGAACACAAATGTAAAAACAAAAGAGGATAAACAGGTACTCGTAGATGACTATGCAGAAATTTATGGCCAGCTGAAGAACAAGGTATTTGTAAATATCATCACATCAAAATGTTCTGTACCTGAAGACTGTGGTTTTAGCATTGAGGTAGTTGGACACAAAAAAGAGTTTAAATACCACACAGGTAATCCTCACGTTTACAAGCTCATAGATGGCTTGAACGTGGTAGACTGCCCAGTACCGCAAAGCCTATTAAACGATCCGCCAAACGAGTTTTATGGATGGGCTGATTCTTTTAGAAGCGAGTTAATCAATTGGATTGCATCAACTCAGAATGATTGGGTTGAGATCCCTTCTTTTAGTGATGGTTTTAGATCTCAGGAAGTGTTAGAAATGTTCTTTGAGAAAGACAGCAACTCTCAACCAATGTCTGTTTCAGCAGTCAACTAGTATTTCAAAGAGAGAAGTTACTAAAAAAGCAGGAATTTATTTTCCTGCTTTTTCATATAGGGGTGAAATGAATGTTAAGAGGAACATATTTATTTGGATATGCTTTCTTTTTTACAGTAGGTATTATCCATATATCAACAGGGAGTTTGACACCATTTCTATTAGAGTCTTTTAACAAGACAACAGATGATATTTCAGTCATAATCTTCTTTCAGTTTACCGGATTTCTAAGCGGAGTATTAATCGCACCGTTAATGATTAAGAAATACAGTCATTTTAGGACACTTACTTTAGCTTTGACAATAATGCTTGCAGCGTTAAGTATCTTTTTTCTAACTAAGGATTGGTATTATATTATTGTAATGGCTTTTCTCTTAGGATATGGAGCAGGCACATTAGAAACGACAGTTGGTTCATTTGTTATAGCTAATTTCGAAAGTAATGCAGAAAAAATGAGTAAGCTGGAAGTTCTCTTTGGATTAGGCGCTTTATCTTTCCCATTATTAATTAATTCCTTCATAGATATCAATAACTGGTTTTTACCGTATTACTGTATATTCACCTTTTTATTCGTCCTATTCGTAGGGTGGTTAATTTTCTTGTCCAAGAACCGAAAGTACGCTAAGAATGCCAACCAACAAGTGACCTTTCCAGATGGAGGAGCATTTCAATACTTTATAGGAGATAGAAAAAAATCAAAGCAATTAGGCTTTTTTGTATTTTTCGCTTTCCTATATGCTGGAATTGAAACAAATTTTGCCAACTTTTTACCTTCAATCATGATAAACCAAGACAATGAACAAATTAGTCTTATAAGTGTCTCCTTTTTCTGGGTAGGGATCATCATAGGGAGAATACTGATTGGTTTAGTAAGTAGAAGGCTTGATTTTTCCAAATACCTCCTTTTTAGTTGTAGTTGTTTAATTGTTTTGTTGATTGCTTTCTCTTATATAAGTAACCCAATACTTCAATTGGGTGGTACATTTTTGATTGGCCTAAGTATAGCAGGCATATTTCCCATTGCTTTAACACTAGCATCAATCATTATTCAGAAGTACGTTGACGAAGTTACAAGTTTATTTATTGCCTCGGCAAGTTTCGGAGGAGCGATCATCTCTTTCTTAATTGGATGGAGTTTAAACCAGGATACGATCTTATTAACCATGGGAATATTTACAACTATGGCGGTCATTCTAGTAGGTATTTCTGTAAAGATTAGGAGAACTAAAACAGAAGACCCTATTTCACTTGAAAACAAAGCATCAAAAACACAGTAGAAAACGTATAAAATAAAGATACTAATAGACATATCGTAAAAGCAGTGCAATTCCTGAACATCTTGAATTTCATTCTTCAAGAGGAAATCTGATTTACGTTACAGCCTTGAAAAACATAGAAAAAAGCGAAAACACGCACAGCAGTGCGTGTTTTTTATTTAAAAATGCTAGGAAGCCCCCCTTCAATTTCTTCTGACGACGGATACCATTTTGTCACCAGATCCCGAAACAGCCGTTCCGCAAAAAGAATCTCTTCCTCGGTATAGCGGTCAAAAAATGACAGAAAACGCTGTTCAGCCTTCTGATGATAATATTTGTGCAAACTGTGCAGCTTTTTTCCAGCAGGCGTCAATCGGAAGTAGACCTCCTTTTTATTATCGCTGAGCTGTGTTCTGTGAAGGAAGCCTGCGCCGAGCAATTTTGTGCTGATGCGTGATACAGTCGCTTTTGTCGTATTCATTTTTTCTGCTATCGACGTGACATTAATTGGTTCGTTGTCCCCGACACAGGATAGAACATGAATTTCTGTCATCGTCAATTGAGATTTACTCCCGTGCTCTACATCCAGCTTCCTCAATTCGTCAGATAAAAAGGCTTTAATAAGCCCCTCCCATTTCTCCTGCTGATGAATGAGCTCCGCATACAATTCAAAAAGATTGCGTTTCGTATGATCTGTGTTCATCGGGTTTTCCATCCTTTTTCATTCGATTGTTTCTTCTATCATACCGTTTTGTTACAGATGAAACAATCGAATTGAATTATACTCGGCTGGTGACGGAAAACCAGCGGCTGATCCCTTTTTGAATCACCTCGGCACAATCGGGCGCTGATGCATCCACCGCCCAGGCTACATGTCCATCGGGACGAATCAATATGGTATGCACATCCCGCAACTTTTCATTCGGTTCTGCAAGCGAGGCGGTTACCGTACGTAAGCCTTTCACTGCGATATGATCATCAGCTTCCTGCCTCAATGACAGCAAAACGAATGTCCCGTTTTGGAGAAAGCTGTACAGCCGTTCCGAATTGCCGTCGGAAAGAATCAGCTCCATGTCAGGGAGCCTTGCCCCGTTCAAACGATTCGGCGGCATGGTACGATCAGCTTCATATCTGACATCGAGTGCAGAAATTTGCCCTGCTACATATCGATTCACATCAGGGAAGGCCAGCAGCTCCGACATCATGCTTCGCAAATGGAGGCCTGCTTGACTGAAATCGATCAGCTTTGTCTGTGCCTCTGTGTTTCTGAGGAGCCCTTCAGCTGCCGGATGCCGCTCGTCATGGTAGCTGTCCAAAAGCCACGAAGGCGCAGAGCCTTTGATGGCCGCCGCCAGTTTCCACCCGAGGTTCATTGCATCCTGAAGGCCGACATTCAGTCCTTGCCCGCCCGCCGGAAAATGAATATGCGCGGCATCACCCGCAAGAAAGATTCTGCCGTCCCGATACCGTTTCGCTTGGCGCGCGGCGTTCCCGAACCGCGACATCCACGAAGGGTCGCTTAAACCAAAGTCAGTTCCGCAAATTCGCAGGAGGTCAGCTTTCAGCTCTTCCTCAGTCACAGGCACATCTTTCGGCGTTTGCGTGCGATAAGGACTGATCACAACGACACGATATCGGTCTGAAGATAACGGAACAATCATAACACCGCCCTCTTTTGTGCAAAGGGACAGCACGCCTGACGGCGGCGGAGAAAGGAGCACCACATCCCCAAGCGCAGCGGTGACAGTGCTGTCTGTTCCCGGAAACTCAATTTTCGCCTGTTTCCGGACGGTACTTCCGGCGCCGTCTGCCCCAACGGCAAACTTGCTTGTGATCGTCCGTACACTGCCGTCCCGATCCTTAAAAATCGTTTGGACCGTTTCCCCGTTTTGCGTAACCGCCAGCGCCTCGGCACCCCGAAACACCTCTGTTCCCAGGCTTCGCGCATGATCTTCAAGAAGCTTTTCTGTTTTTGACTGCGGGAGCAAAAGCGTGTAAGGACAGCTCGTATCCAAGCCTGAAAAATCCAGACGGGTATCCAGCATTGAAAAATGTCCGGAAGGTATCTTGCTTCCCTTGGATACGAACCGCTCTAAAATCCCTCTCATCTCAAGGAGCTCCAGCGTTCGGGGGTGCAGCGTCAACGCCTTGGAATGCGGAACAGGTTTTTCAAGCCGTTCAATCATACATGTTCCCACTCCGGCCATCGCAAGCTCAGAAGCCAGCATAAATCCAACCGGCCCTCCTCCTATAATCACTGCTTCATATTTCATCATCATTCACCACTCCTTTTGTTTCATGAAAAACGAACAAAAACCAATAAAAACAGCCCCCCAATCAAAAAATGTATAAATTTTGTTACACAGGTAACAATATTGATTATAGCTCCTTACAAATTTTTCTTCAACACATTTTTCCAAACGGCATACAAAAAGACGCCTCTTCCATTAGCGTCTTTTTATTCGGCATCAGAAATCACACCGACAATATTTTTTTCTCTTATCGGACCAAAATGCCGGCTGTCGAAGCTGTATATGCGATTATCTCCAACGACAAAATATTTTCCTTTCGGCACCTTGCTTGTTCCCGTCACATCTTTCAAAGAAAAATCACCCGTTACATGGCTGCCGGCAGAAACAGATTTCAAATGCTTCAAAAATGGCTCAGCAACCTGCTTTCCGTTCACATACAGCTGATCATCTTTATATTTGATCGTTTCACCGGGCAAGCCGATTACCCGTTTAATCAGCACTTTATGATCAGGGCCTTTAAAAAGGACGATGTCAAAACGATGGATGGTTTTAAATCGATGCGAAAATTTATTGACCAACAATTCGTTTCCTTCCTGGAAGGTCGGGTTCATACTGACGCCTTCTACCTTGTAATCAATAAAGACAGCATTTTTAACCTGAATGGCGAGAACAACGGACACTACACCGGCAAGAAACCAAAACCGTTTTTTCATGTTACTGTCTCCCTCCATCATGCTCACGCTGACTGGCTCTTACATGCAGATACCGCTCCACCTTTTTGCCGACATACCATAAGACAGTGATCACCAATACGGCGATGACCGTTCGAATCGGCTGTGTAATCAGCGCGTGCAGATCATATCCGATGAAGCTGATCATAAAAATCATGACAAGCTTCCCCGAGGCTGCCGCCAAAATAAACGGCCGCGTTCCGATCCTTGACAAACCGGCAACAACATTCACCGCGGCTGACGGTGTAAATGGAAAACAAAGCAGAAGAAACATGGGACCGAAGCCGTGTCTTTCCACCCATAACATCAGCTTTCTGACAGACGGATGACTGCGGATAAATCCAAGCAATTTTCTCTGTCCGTATTGACGCACAATTAAAAATACGAGAATGGAACCAGCAGTTGATCCCGCCCAGGACAGGATGAATCCTTCCCACAAGCCAAACGAGTTCGTATTCGCCACCACAAACACGATTAGCGGCAAAAACGGGAGAAATGCTTCAATTAAAGGCAGCAGCACAGCAATGAGCGGACCGAAAGCCCTATAGCTTTGAAATAATTCAGTTAAATGTTCTTGTGTCAAATAGGATAAAAAATGCTCCAACATTTATACTCCTTACCAGGTTTGTCTATCCTTATTCTACACATTATCAGCAGAAAACTAAAAAGTTTTGGTGATTTTTTCTGTCTTGAAACATTTCACCAGCCGATATAGAATACAAATAGAACAAACGTTCCCTTAGAAGGAAGGAGTCAACATGCCAAATCTGCAGGAGGAAATATACGATTTAATTGAACGGGCTCTCTTTTTGCCCATGGCCATTACGATTTTTAACCGTGATCTCGCCGGAATTGAAGAAAGCACATTAAAATTGAAGCATCCTTATAAACAGCTTATCAGCGAATCATTAAAAATAGCACAAAAGGATTTGATGGAAGTCAGAAAAGAACTGAGGAAAAGAAAAATTGCAATCCGCGAGACGGAACGCGATGAGGCCTTTACGCTCTATACATTTGTCATCGACGGTTATGAAGAAAACCACCGCTATTTTAATCCGCGAATCCGTGAGCAGGTCAGCGAATTATTAACATACTATCTATTTGCCCCAGACAGACTCTGAGCCTTTTGAATCATACTGCCCGTTCCCTCTTCGGGCGATTCAGAGTACTAATTTCAGACAATTCACACTATGCAAACAAAATAAATTTATTTATAATTCGAACCACAGCCTTTCACCCTAAAAAGTGACATGTACTGCCATATCTGCGACATCATTTTCAGTACGCTTGGGCTTGTACACCCCATTCCTAAATAGAAGGAGGATTCTATGAAACTGATTCACGTTCTTGCCGCTTTGCCCTTTATCGGAATCTTACTCGGCATCCCTTTTGCAAATAAGGTGACCCCCTATGTGTTCGGCATGCCGTTTATTCTTGCCTATATTGTGATGTGGGCTCTTTTGACCTCTGCGCTGATGGCGATTGTATATGTCCTCGACAAGGAAAATAAAAAGGAGGAAGCAGAATGAATGCAGCACTCATCATCATTTTCGGTGTCCTGCTCTTGAGTATTTTTCTCGGTATACGCGCCCAAAAAGGAAAAGACATGAACCTGGAGCAGTGGACGGTCGGAGGGCGCGGCTTCGGAACTGTTTTCGTCTTCCTTTTGATGGCAGGCGAAATTTATACTACTTTTACGTTTCTCGGCGGCAGCGGCTGGGCCTACGGAAAAGGCGGTCCAGCCTTTTATATCATCGCCTACGGATGTCTGGCCTACATCCTTTCTTACTGGCTTCTTCCGGCAGTTTGGACGTACGCGAAACAGCATAAACTGATGTCGCAGTCTGATTTTTTCACAAAAAAATACAACAGTCCGCTGCTCGGCATTCTCGTTTCACTGGTCGGCATCGCCGCACTCATTCCCTATCTTGTACTGCAGCTGAAAGGCCTCGGGCTGATTGTATCGGAAACCTCGTACGGCAAAATCACCCCGACCGCCGCCATCTGGATCGGCGCTGTTTCCATCACGGTTTATGTTATGGTTTCAGGCATTCACGGGTCTGCCTGGATATCGGTTGTGAAGGACATCATGATTCTGGTTGTCGTTCTGTTTTTAGGTGTGTATTTGCCAATTCATTACTACGGCGGATTTCAAGACATGTTTCAGCAGATTGAAACGGCAAAGCCTGGCTTTCTTACGCTCCCCGAATCGGGACAAAGTGTGGCCTGGTTCAGTTCAACCGTACTCTTGACAGCGCTCGGGTTTTACATGTGGCCTCACACCTTTTCCGCCTCGTATTCAGCTGAAAATCCAAAAGTCTTTCGCAAAAACGCCATCATCATGCCTTTGTACCAGCTGGTCCTGCTCTTCGTCCTTTTCGTTGGCTTTGCGGCTATCCTGCAAGTTCCAGATCTGAAAGGCGCAGACGGGGATCTGTCGCTTTTGAGACTGTCTCTGCAAACATTTGACCCTTGGTTTGTCGGAATTATCGGTGCTGCCGGACTGCTGACAGCACTTGTGCCAGGGTCTATGATCTTAATGTCCGCCTCCACGCTGTTTGCAAAAAATGTGTACAAGGTAATCGCGCCCCGCACGACAGAACTGCAAGTATCGGCGCTTGCTAAGTTTTTAGTGCCGGTGATTGCGCTGATTTCGGTGTATTTTACCTTCAAAGGCGGGAATACCATCGTTACGTTGCTTTTGATGGGCTACAGCCTTGTCACACAGCTATTCCCCGCCCTTTTGTTCAGCCTGTTCAAGCATAATATGGTGACAAAGCAAGGAGCCTTCGCCGGCATTATTGCAGGTGTCGGAGCAGTTACTTATATTACAATGACGGAAACGACCATCGGCACTTTATTTCCGGCGCTGCCGCAAGCCGCAAAAGACTTGAATGTAGGCATCGTCGCCCTGCTTTTGAATATCACGGTCATGATGGCAGTCAGCCTTATGACAAGGAAGGCGAAAAGCGCTGCGGCCGATCAGGCAGCTTAAGCAATAGAAAAAGCAATCTGGACACCAGATTGCTTTTTCTTATTTACCGTTCACAGGCGATAAGATCTTTATCGCGGTCTTTCTTTTTATTGGCATCATAAAGGTCCTTAGAGACGTAAGGCTTGTACTTTGTTTTTCCGCCTTTGTTTTTCGCCTTCGAAGTGCGGGCCACTCCGCCTTTGTATACTTTGTTTAACTCCTTGCAGTTCTTATAAACCTTCACCTTTGTTTTGGCTTCCGCCACATGGTCAGCTCCGTATGAAAAACCGAAAACGAGACCGAGTGACAGCAAAATCGCCGCCGCTTTTTTCATGACGATTCACTCTCCCAATACCCAATATTTAGTTGATTTATAGCTCGAATTTATCATAATTCATATAGTCTTATTTGACAAGATAAATATGGAAGAAGGCTTTGTTTTTTCTTGTTTTCTTTGGTCCTTCAGTGTTCAAACTGCCAACACATGTTTTTCTGCTTATGCTCAGGGGTACACATACGAATGTACACCAAACAGAAAAGGAGCGTTGCTGATGTCTGATTCAAATCTTACGAATCCTATAAAAGCATTTTTTCATGATGAATTTCCCGAACAATATCAAGAACCGCCAGGCCTGCAAAAGAACATGAAGCCTGTCCCTGATTGCGGAGAAAAAAGCTACAAAGGATCAGGTAAACTAACGGGTCGAAAAGCGCTTGTCACGGGCGGCGATTCCGGTATCGGCCGCGCTGCCGCGATTGCTTACGCCAGAGAAGGTGCCGATGTGGCCATTAACTACTTGCCCGAGGAACAGCCAGATGCTGAAGAGGTAAAAGAACTGATTGAAGCAGAAGGCCGAAAAGCAGTGCTGATCCCCGGAGATTTGAGCGACGAATCCTTTTGCCAAGATCTAGTCAAACAGTCGCATCACGAACTCGGCGGACTTGATGTGCTAGCGCTCGTTGCAGGCAAACAGCAAGCGGTCGAAAACATCGAAGATCTGCCTACTGAACAAATCTATAAAACATTTGAAGTGAACGTCTTTTCCCTTTACTGGGTTGTAAAAGCGGCGCTTCCGTATTTGCCGGAGGGAGCTTCAATTATCACAACTACCTCAGTTGAAGGCTATCATCCAAGCCCGATGCTGTTAGATTACGCAGCAACGAAAAACGCCATTATCGGCTTTACCGTCGGACTGGGAAAACAGCTTGCTTCCAAAGGCATCAGAGTAAATTCAGTTGCGCCCGGACCAATTTGGACACCGCTGCAAATTTCCGGCGGACAGCCGACGGAAAACATCCCGAAATTCGGACAAGGCACGCCGCCAGCTCCATTACATCGCGCTGGACAGCCAGTGGAATTGGCCGATGTTTATGTATTTCTAGCTTCAGAGAATTCAAGCTATGTGACATCTCAGGTATATGGCATCACCGGAGGAATTCCGACGGCATAGCTTTATGAAAGGAGCTGCCCTGTTCGGTCAGCTCCTTCCTATTTTTCTAATACCGTTCCCCGAGCTCACGCAAAATAAAATCATAAATCATCTTCGTCCGCTCTTCTTTCGGGTACAGCATAAATTCCTGTCTTTTCGGAACGCTGTGGTCGATTCTGTCTTGGAATTTGGTTCTGAGCCACGCTGTTCGGTATACCTGGTTCTCGAACGAATTATAAGAGATCGGCAGCTCCATCGTTTTCCCATTCGAAAACGTCACTTCCGTATCGTCGAATTCAGTCGCTTTGAATTCTTTTACATGCACATGGGAAATCCAGCCGCATTGGGGTCTTGTCGAAGAAAGTGTAGGGAATAAAAAGATTTGGTTCGAAGGGTCCACCATGATTGGCGGCTTGTGTGAAATTTTTGTCACTTCATAAGTTCCTGCTTTTCTTCCCGCATAGCTTGATCCAAAAAATCGGCAGCTTCTGTCGACAATTTGCAGCGGCTTCATGTTGACATAAAACACGCAATCTTTTTCAATAATTCTGGAACAGATTTTGCCGTCTATTTCTTCTGGCAGCACGGCAATTGTTGCGCCGTTCACTTCATACGATTCTAAAGGTGCGTCTGTTTTCTGACTCATATTATGGCCTCCATCCTTTTTCTGCAAAATTTATACTAATAATCTATCATCTGTTTTTGTAAAACGACAGGTTTTTTTAACATTTAAGATAAAATCATCTTTTAATGATATTTAATGGTACTAAATGACTAGTAATAAACCGATTTTACTTTCATAAGACTTGCCGGTTTACGGCATTTTGCAGGATATGTCGATAGATTGCCAAGTATTAGTTGTCTAAAAATTATAAAAATTTATTGATTTTTTCGACCGTTATCCATATACTATAAAAAAGGCATTGGGGGGATTCTTTATGAAAGAGAAAAAATCGTACACTGAGCTCATGAAGTCCCGCAACACGCAAAAAACAAAAGAATTCGATGTCACAATGACGGATATTTACATTCAAATGGTGCTCGATGAATCCTTGTATAACCGTCGGCTTGCCATGCTGACGGACCAAATTAACAAAGCCTTGGACGAAAAAGATAAAGATGCGTTTCTTACGCTCTCTAAAGAATATGCAGCGCTCAAGCAGAGCGAATAAGCCAATCCTTCAAGGATTGGCTTTTTATTATCCGTTCACAATTGTTCCGCCATTGACGTGAATCGTCTGTCCTGTGACGTATGTGGAATCGTCGCTGGCAAGGTATAGATAGCTTGGCGCCACTTCGACCGGCTGTCCCGGGCGTTCCATCGGCACGTCTGAACCAAACACTTCCACGTCTTTTGCGGCAAAGCTGGCCGGGATAAGCGGTGTCCAAATGGGACCCGGTGCCACTGCATTGACCCGTATGCCCTGCTGAACAAGCGACTGGGAAAGAGACCTTGTAAACGTAACGATCGCGCCTTTTGTCGCTGAATAATCAATCAGCGTTTTATTGCCTTTATAGGCGGTAATTGAAGCGGTATTAATAATAGAGCTCCCTTTTTTTAAATGAGGCAGCACGGCCTTTGTTAAGTAAAACATGGAAAAAATGTTTGTTTGGAAGGTTCTGATCAGTTGGTGGCTGGTGATTTTTTCAATGCTGGGCTGGACATGCTGCTCAGCTGCATTGTTAACCAATATATCAATGGATGGAAACACTTGGCTTGCCTGCGCGACCACATCATTGCAAAACGCTTCATCCCCGACATCTCCTGCAATCAGCAGGCATTTTACCCCTTCCTTTTCTACATACTGCTTTGTTTCCTCGGCGTCCTGATGTTCATTCAAATACACAATGACCACATTAGCCCCTTCTTTTGCGAATAACACCGAGACAGCGCGTCCAATCCCGCTGTCTCCTCCAGTAATAATAGCGGTTTTGCCCTCTAATTTTTTCGCTTTCTTCGGCTTATCAAAAACCGGACGCGGGTCCATGAGATATTCAAAACCAGGCTGCTGGTTCTGGTGCTGAGGCGGTAATGTTTTCTTTTTTTGATTCGCCAATGAAATCACTCCTTTTCAACCTTATTATGTTATGAACAATGCCTGCTTCCTATGTATGAAAAGATAGAATATGGAAAAATTAAGAATAAATCTGATTGGAGGTATAACGGCTTGGCTAATCAACATTTTGCAAAGGAAGCACCTGAAACATACTGGAAAACATCAACTGACCTGCCTTCTTTTCATGCGCTTCAAGAGGACACTGAATGTGACGTCACCATTATCGGAGGCGGGATTACAGGAATCACAACGGCATATGAACTTACGAAGAGAGGCTTCCGTGTCGTTTTGATTGAAGCAAATCAGGTTCTTAACGGAACCACTGCGCATACAACTGCTAAAGTTACCGCACAGCATGACATGATATACGACGAATTTATCCGCAATTTCGGATTAAACCATGCGAGGCTTTATTATGAAGCAAACCAAAACGCAATTGATTACATAAAAGGCATTGTGGATGAACATCAAATTGATTGTGAATGGATCGAGCAAGACGCATATCTTTATACGGCAAATGAAAACGCTGTTCAAAAAATCCGCACCGAGCATGAGGCATACACAAAACTCGGAATTGAAAGAGACCTTATCAAGGATCTTCCAATTCCCTTAGGTTCTAAGCTGGCGCTTGTCATGAAGAATCAAGCTCAATTTCATCCGCTTCAATACTTAAAAGCGCTTCTGGAGCAAATTGTTCAAAAAGGCGGCCGAATTTATGAAGAGACCGTTGCGCTTGATATCAAAAAAGGCGAAAGGCCCGAAGTGGTAACAAAAAGCCGGCACGCTATTAAGAGCCGCTTTATCATATGCTGTTCCCACTTCCCTTTTTATGACGGAGGCGGATTATATGCTGCGAGAATGTACTCCGACAGATCTTATGTCCTTGCCATCAAGCCGAAGATCGAGTATCCCGAGGGCATGTATTTGAGTATCGATCAACCGTCAGTGGCGCTCCGCTATACGGTTGTAAACGGTGAAAAGCTGATTCTCTTCAGCGGAGTAAGCCATAAAACAGGCCAGGGAAAAGCCATGTCTACACATTATGAAACACTAAGACAACTGGCCGAAAGCACCATCGGCATCGAAAGCATTCCATATTATTGGTCCACCCAAGATCTAGTGACGATCGATAAAATCCCGTTTATCGGGCCGATGTCGGAAAATGAGGACAATATTCTAGTAGCGACCGGGTTTAAAAAATGGGGCATGACGTCCTCAGCAGTCGCAGCTACTTTATTGTCAGACCTTGTGGAGAAAAAAGACAATCCATACGAAAGCATTTTCACTCCGTCCCGTTTCCATCTGAATCCCGGGTTGCAGAAAGTGATTTCCTACAATGCCGATGTCGCCAAGCATTTGATTAAAGGAAAGCTTGAAAAGCCTGATGTCCAATTTGAAGACATTTCGCCAGGAGAAGGGAAAGCCGTCTCCATAAACGGCAGGCGAGCGGGAGCATTTCGGGATGAGACAGGCTGCCTCCATCTCGTTGATACGACTTGTACCCATTTAGGCTGCGAGGTCGAGTGGAACGACAGTGAGCATACGTGGGATTGTCCGTGCCACGGATCACGCTTTAAGCCATCTGGCGAAGTTGTAGAGGGTCCGGCCATTAAACCATTAAAACAAATAGATCTCGATTAAACCGTTCATTTTAATGAACGGTTTTTCAAATATTTTTCATCTGCAGCTTCATTCATGTTTCCCTTGGCCGATAAAAAAGAAAAAGGCTTAAAAAGCCAAAAAGTAAAAATTATATTTTTCCCAAGGGGGATCATTGTATTGTTATTTAAAAAAGACAGAAAACAAGAAACAGCTTACTTTTCAGATTCAAACGGACAACAAAAAAACCGCATTCAGCTCACAAACAAACATGCAGATGTCAAAAAACAGCTCAAAATGGTCAGGTTGGGAGATGCTGAGCTTTACGTGTTAGAGCAGCTTCAGCCACTCATTCAAGAAAATATCGTATGCATCGTTGATGCGTTTTATAAAAACCTTGACCATGAAAGCTCATTGATGGATATCATTAATGATCACAGCTCAGTTGACCGATTAAAACAAACGTTAAAACGGCATATTCAGGAAATGTTTGCAGGCGTTATCGATGATGAATTTATTGAAAAGCGTAACCGAATCGCCTCCATCCATTTAAGAATCGGCCTTTTGCCAAAATGGTATATGGGTGCGTTTCAAGAGCTCCTTTTGTCAATGATTGACATTTGCGAAGCGTCCATTATAAATCAGCAAGAACTGCTGAAAGCCATTAAAGCAACAACAAAAATCTTGAACTTAGAACAGCAGCTTGTCCTTGAAGCGTTTCAAAGCGAGTACAACCAAACCCGCGATGAACAAGAAGAAAAGAAAAACCTTCTTCATCAGAAAATTCAAGAAACCTCTGGATCGATTGCCAATCTGTTTTCAGAAACAAGCAGATCAGTTCAAGAGCTTGTGGACAAATCTGAAGGCATTTCTCAAGCATCCAAAGCCGGCACTGTAACATCCAGCACTGTTGAAGAAAAGTCGATCGGCGGAAAAAAAGAGCTAGAAGTCCAACAAAAACAGATGAACAAAATTGACACAAGCCTTGTCCAAATCGAAAAAGAAATGGTCAAGCTGGATGAAATCGCGCAGCAAATTGAAAAAATCTTCGGCATCGTCACAGGCATAGCTGAACAAACAAACCTTCTCTCGCTTAATGCATCTATTGAATCCGCCCGCGCCGGAGAACACGGCAAAGGCTTTGCTGTCGTGGCAAATGAAGTACGGAAGCTTTCTGAGGACACGAAAAAAACCGTCTCTACTGTTTCTGAGCTTGTGAACAATACGAATACACAAATCAACATTGTATCCAAGCATATCAAAGACGTGAATGAGCTAGTCAGCGACAGTAAAGAAAAAATGACGCAAATTAACCGCTTATTCGATGAAATCGTCCACAGCATGAAAATCAGCAAAGAGCAATCAGGCAAAATCGACGTCGATCTGCAAGCCTTTCTTGGAGGGCTTCAGGAAGTCAGCCGCGCCGTTTCCCATGTGGCCGCTTCCGTTGATTCGCTTGTCATCCTGACAGAAGAATAACCATCAAAAACCGGTCTGCCATACGGCCGGTTTTTTTGCGTTCATTATGTAAACTTAAATTAAAAATCAGTTGACATAATAATTACCTGCATTTATTGTATAACCATATTTGATTACTGTTTGGAGGATTTCACATGCTGAAATTAATCGACATGATGCATATTGCTATTTTCACCGCACTGATGGCAGTGCTCGGCTTTATGCCCCCTCTCTTCTTATCCTTTACACCTGTTCCGATTACATTGCAAACGCTTGGTGTCATGCTGGCAGGCAGCATCCTCAGGCCAAAGTCTGCTTTCTTAAGCCAGCTTGTCTTTTTGCTGCTCGTCGCCTTCGGAGCGCCGCTGTTGCCCGGCGGACGAGGCGGTTTTGGTGTGTTTTTCGGACCGAGCGCAGGCTTTTTGATTGCTTATCCCCTCGCTTCATGGCTTATCAGTTTAGCCGCTAACAGGATGCGGAAGGTGACAGTATTGCGTCTCTTTTTCACTCATATTGTATTCGGCATCATCTTTATTTATCTGCTTGGTATACCGGTACAAGCTTTTATCATGCATATTGATTTGTCACAGGCCGCCTTCATGAGCCTTGCATATGTGCCCGGTGATTTGATAAAAGCGGCTGTATCTGCATTTCTGGCGATAAAAATCACTCAAGCCTTGTCTCTTTCTGATACGATGTTTACGAAAGGAGGCTGATTTTATGACAATTACTCATACCTATTCATCTATTGCCGCAACATCGCCCGGGCGTGTGGCGATCCAGACTGAATCGGAGCAAATCACGTACCAGGATTGGGATCGGCTTGTCTTTCAAACCGCAAATTGGCTGCGGTCACAGCCGAGCATGCCGAATCGTGTGGCGATCCTGCTCCCAAATAGTCTGGCGTTTTTACAGCTGTTTGCCGGAGCAGCAGCGGCTGGATGTACGGCAATTCCCATCGACACACGCTGGAGCCCGGCTGAATGCAAGGAGAGGCTGTCCATAAGCAATGCGGATCTTGTGGTTACTTTAGCCTTTTTTAAAAACAAACTGACAGATAGCCAGATACCTGTTGTTTTGCTGGATAACTGTATGGCAGATATTTCTGAAGCAACCGCTGATCCCTTGCCTACCATTGATCCGGAGCACCCTTTTTATATGGGATTTACGTCGGGCTCGACAGGAAAACCGAAGGCCTTTACGCGATCTCACCGCTCATGGATAGAGAGCTTTACCTGTACAGAAACAGATTTTTCAATTTCATCAAATGACACGGTATTGATTCCCGGGACGTTAATGTCCTCTCACTTCCTATATGGGGCTGTCAGCACTTTGTTTCTCGGAGGAACCGTTTGTTTGCTGAAAAAGTTTTCTCCTGCCAAAGCGAAGGAATGGCTGTGCCGTGAATCCATCAGTGTTCTCTATACCGTACCGACGATGACAGACGCCCTCGCAAGGATTGAGGGTTTTCCCGACAGTCCCGTCAAAATCATTTCATCCGGCGCAGACTGGCCGGCAGAATCCAAGAAGAAGCTTGCCGCTGCATGGCCTCATCTCAAGCTGTACGATTTTTACGGCACATCAGAGCTTAGTTTTGTGACGTTTTCTTCACCGGAAGACAGCAAACGGAAGCCGCAGTCAGCGGGCCGCCCTTTTCATAATGTCCGGATCGAAATCCGCAACGCTGGAGGAGAACGCTGTCAGCCAGGGGAAGTCGGAAAAATATTTGTCAAAAGCCCGATGCGGTTTTCCGGCTATGTGAACGGCAGCACACCAGATGAATGGATGACTGTGGATGATATGGGCTATGTTGATGAGGATGGCTTTCTATACATATCAGGAAGAGAAAACGGGATGATCGTGTACGGAGGATTAAATATTTTCCCAGAAGAAATTGAACGTGTGCTTCTCGCCTGCCCAGAGGTTGAAAGCGCGGCTGTCGTTGGCATTCCCGACGAGTATTGGGGAGAAATCGCTGTAGCTGTCATTCTTGGAAACGCTAATGCCAGAACACTGAAAGCCTGGTGTAAACAGAAATTAGCCTCCTACAAAATCCCGAAAAAATGGGTGTTTGCAGACAGCTTGCCGGAAACGAGCAGCGGAAAAATTGCCCGTTCCAGAGTGAAAAAATGGCTGGAAAAGGGTGTACAGTATAAATGAATGCGGTTATTGTTGATGCAAAACGAACGATCTTTGGAAATCAAAACGGACTGCTGAAGCCCTTCCTGCCGGAGGATTTGGCGGCTCCCATCATCCGCTGTCTCAGCCGAAAGCTAGAGGATCAAATTGACGAGGTCATTCTCGGAAACGCTACCGGCAGAGGCGGCAACCTCGCCAGACTGTCAGCCCCTCAAGCCGGACTGCCTTTATCGGTTCCCGGAATGACAATTGACAGACAGTGCGGCTCCGGCCTTGAAGCTGTGCGCTATGCCTGCAGCCTTATTCAAGCGGGAGCCGGCACGATGTATATCGCGGGCGGCTCAGAAAGCAGCAGCCAATCCCCTTTTTCAGAACGGGCCCGCTTTTCTCCAGATGCCATCGGCGATCCCGACATGGGAATCGCAGCAGAATATACGGCAGCACGTTATTCCATCAGCAGAAACATGCAGGATGAGTACGCGCTTCTCAGCCATCAACGCAGCAGGAACGCGCATGATGGAGGATTTTACCGTGAAGAAATTGTTACTCTCGGGGAATTGGAGACAGACGAAGCATTTTTGAAAACACGTCCGATAAAAGCGATTATTCCCCGCGCAAAGCCGGTTTTCGACACCAGCTCCGGAACAGTCACAGCAGCCAACAGCAGCGGCATAGCAGACGGAGCAGCGGCTCTTTTGGTAATGAAAGAAGAAAAAGCGGCAGCCCTGGGACTTAAGCCTGTTCTCCGGTTTATCGGCAGCGCAGTCAGCGGGATTCACCCCAACTATCCGCCCGCGGCACCGGTTGATGCGATCCGTAACCTCTTATATACACACGATGTAACACCTGAGGATATCGGTTTATTTGAAATCAATGAAGCCTTTGCCGTCAAAATTTGTGTCTGCTCGCAAGAACTCGGAATTCCCTTTTCAAAAATCAATGTGCGCGGCGGCGCATTAGCTCTTGGCCATCCATACGGTGCATCAGGTGCAGCTCTGGTAACCAGATTGTTTTATGAAGCGAAAAGACGGACAAACTGTCAATATGCTGTTGCAGCCATCGGAAGCGGCGGCGGAATCGGGCTGGCGTTATTATTTGAAGTTCTTGCATAGGCTTTTTCATAGGATGCACGCTTTCGATTTAGTATAATAGTGATATGAATAAAGTCAGGAAGGGGATTTTATGACAGCCGTTTGCTTAGTAAGACATGGAGAAACCGATTGGAACCTGCAGCAAAAATGCCAAGGCAAAACCGATATTCCGCTAAACGCAACAGGTGAACGCCAAGCAAGAGAAACCGGAGAATATGTAAAGGACTTTTCTTGGGATATTATCGTGACGAGCCCGCTGAAAAGAGCGAAAAGAACCGCGGAAATTATTAATGAATATCTGCATCTTCCGATTGTCGAGATGGATGATTTTAAGGAGCGCGATTACGGCGACGCGGAGGGCATGCCGCTGGAGGAACGGACAAAGCGCTATCCGGATAACATCTATCCGAATATGGAAACGTTAGAAGAACTCACTGACAGGCTGATGGGCGGTTTGGCAAAAGTGAACCAGGCGTACCCAAACAAGAAGGTACTGATCGTGGCGCACGGTGCGGCAATTCACGCACTGCTGACGGAAATATCGGGCGGTGACCCGGAGCTTCAAAGCACGCGCCTCGTCAACGCCTGCCTCAGCAACATTGAATTTGCAGAAGAAAAATGGCGGATAAAAGACTATAATATCAACAGCCACTTATCCGGCTTTATCAAATAAGAAAAAGACAGGTGTTTGCCTGTCTTTTCTTTTATTTCTTATCAGCCGGCATCTCTTTTTGAAGCTCGTCCAAAATGGCATTCGCCCCGTCTACACTGCGGCGCAAAGACCACACCGCACGGTCCACGTGGTATACATGCCCATTTTTCACTGCCTTCAGCTTTTTCCAAAGGACATTCTTTTCGATCGGGCGTTTACCGTCGGCGTCGAGGTCATCTGTTTTTCCTGTCATCAGGATGATCACATCCGGATCTGTTTTCAGCAGCTGCTCCAGTGTCATTTTCATATTCACAGAGTCGCCGCCATTGCTTGAATCGCTATTACCTGACGTACTGATTGCATATCGATAGCCGACCTGTGTTAAAAGTCTTGATGTAAAGAAGTTTTCATCCCTGGCCATAATCGTATCATTTGTATTTCCGATCAAAAGCACGGACTGGCTGTTCGCGCTGATTTTCTGCTTTGTCTCGCTAAGCTTTTCTTCATGCGCCGTCAGCTTTTTCTCCATTTCCTTCTCCTTGCTGACTGCTTTTGCAATCGTAAGTGAAGCGTCAATTGTATCCTGATAATCAGCATTTAAATTATTAAGCGCAATCGTCGGCGCTATTTTTTTCAGCTGATCGTACACCTTCTTATGCCGGGTCGTGTCGGCAATAATTAAATCGGGTTTTAATGAAGCGATTTTTTCCATGCTTGGCTGTGAGCGAGTGCCGACAGATGTGTAGCCGTCAATTTTCTTCAGCACATCCTTGTTGATCAGCTGCTTCGCTTTGTTGTCATCGGCAACCCCGACAGGCGTAATGCCGAGATCAAGCAGTGTATCAATAAAACCAAGCTCAAGAACAACAACCCGCTTCGGATGCTCAGGCACATCTGTCTTCCCTAAATCATGTGTTACCGCCACTTTATGTTCTTTACTGTTTTGATTGCCGCTTGAAGACGAGCAAGCAGCCGGTAAGACAGAAAGAAGTAAAACTGTAAGAATAATCAGTGTTTTTTTCATATGTTCCAGTCTCTCCTGTTGGTAGTTTCTATGGTTAAGATGTCCAAGAGTAGTATAACACGGAATGAGAATCATTATCACCAATTATTTTAAAATGAGAAGAGAAAGTTCGGCTTACAGGAAAATCTTGTTTCGCGACACAGCAGTTCAGCAGCTGATCATCCTGTCCACAAAAAAGCTTGCAGAAAAATAACATTCTCTGCAAGCTGATCCTGTTAAAGCTTCACAATCACTCTTCCTTGAATGCGATTTTGCAAAATATCTTTTAACGCACCCGGCGTTTCTTCCAATGATACTTCCCTGTCTACGATGGTCAGCAGCTGATCAGGCTTGAGATCAGAAGACATGCGCTCCCAAACAGCGGCTCTGACGTCCATCGGACAGTATACTGAATCGATTCCGAGCAGGCTTACTCCGCGAAGAATAAAAGGATACACCGTT
The DNA here is from genome assembly GCF_038593095.1 of Bacillus sp. FSL L8-0358. Taxonomy (NCBI): domain Bacteria; kingdom Bacillati; phylum Bacillota; class Bacilli; order Caryophanales; family Bacillaceae; genus Bacillus; species Bacillus sp. FSL L8-0358. Next base: position 1,093,145 of record NZ_CP151962.1, on the reverse strand, counting down.
GCCGGAACTTCTCCTCCTCCGGTTAAGCCGCTCACCGCGACAGATCCGCCGTATTGAATTTTGCTTAAAAGCGAGGCAAGCTGTTTTCCGCCGACTGGATCAACCGCTCCCTGCCATTGCTGCTTGGACAGCGCCTTAAGCGTTCCGTCATAGACATCTTCCCTGCTGATTACTTCGCTTGCACCGAGCTGTTTCAAATAATCAGCCGCCTCCCGGTTTCCGGTGCTTGCCACCACATCATAGCCCCGCTTGTTCAGCATCGATACCGCAATTCCGCCGACACCGCCAGTTGCTCCTGTGACTAGCACGCTGCCTTTTTCCGGAGACAGACCGTTCTGTTCAAGCCGATGCACTGATAACGCCGCAGTAAATCCCGCCGTTCCGTACACCATCGCTTCTTTTAACGAAAGATTCTGTGGCAAAGGCACCAGCCAGTCACCAGGCACCGAAGCGTATTCACTTAATCCGCCATCACGGGAGACACCGAGCTCATAGCTTGTCGCGATCACCTCATCCCCCTCCGCAAAACGCGGATCATTGGAAGAGACGACCGTACCCGCAGCATCGATGCCTAAAATAAGCGGATACTCTCTGACAATATTGCCTCCTGCTTTTCCGGCCAGACCATCTTTGTAATTGATGCCGGAATAAGCAACTTTAATCAGGACACCATCCTTCGGCAAATCCTCTGTTGATATGGTTTTCACATGGACTGAAACATCATCGGCATTTTTTTCTGCCTGCAATGCTTGAAATAACGTTGACATTCGGCACACTCCTTTTCATTTATATCGTAACCGAAGAACGTTCAAAAAACCAAATCATCAAGCCGCCATTTTCACTTCGCCGGCACATTGAGACGATAATGGACAAATGCGGTATCCTCTTCATAGCCGTTTTGCTCATACAAGCTTCTTGCCTTCCGGTTGTGGTGCTCAGTCTGAAGTGCTAAACATTTTGCCCCCCTGTATAATCCTTTGCGGCAGAAAGAAGCCGGCCACCGGCTCCCTTTGTACGCGCCTGAGGAACGACAAATAAGTCATTTAATATGTAGATCCTTTTCATTGACACAGAAGAAAACGTTGGATAGAGCTGGGTAAAGCCTATGAATTCTCCATTTTCTTCTGCTATCAAAATAACAGACTCGTGATTTTCCAAACGAGCTTTCAAAAAAGCCTCTGCCCCTTGCAAATCAGATGCCTGTCTATAAAATTCCCGATATTGGTTAAACAACGGCGCAATGGCGGCCACATCTGATGTCTTTGCTTGGCGAATGTTCATCTCATTTCTTCCTCCCTCTTCTATCCCTAATAGAATTTTCTGTAAAGTTTATTTTCCAGAATACTTTTATCATCATGCATTGAAAAAATATCACGATAATATCCATTGTTCTCACGGAAACACATGCAGGTCATTTGAACGAATTTTTTCGACAGGATTTTGCCGGGACTCAGGAGCATTTAACCTAAAAAAGCATGACATTTCAGCATAATGAACATTTACTCATGTCTATTTTCGTTCTTTTCTGTATGAAAGTAGTTATTTCGAGTCTCTACGGAAATAGCGAGAGATGATATACCTAAATAGAGATAAAATCATCTCAAAAAAATGGGTCTACTAAAATATTATTCCATCTATTACAATAAATTCACAGAATAGTCTTTTAAGTAAGTCTACTCTGAATTTTTTAAAAGGAGAGGGTAAAGAGTGAGAAGCAAAAAATTGTGGATCAGCTTGTTGTTTGCGTTAACGTTAATCTTTACGATGGCGTTCAGCAACATGTCTGCGCAGGCTGCCGGAAAAAGCAGTACAGAAAAGAAATACATTGTTGGATTTAAACAGACAATGAGTGCCATGAGTTCCGCCAAGAAAAAGGATGTTATTTCTGAAAAAGGCGGAAAGGTTCAAAAGCAGTTTAAGTATGTTAACGCAGCCGCAGCAACATTGGATGAAAAAGCTGTAAAAGAATTGAAACAAGATCCGAGCGTTGCATATGTGGAAGAAGATCATATTGCACATGAATATGCGCAATCTGTTCCTTACGGCATTTCTCAAATTAAAGCGCCGGCTCTTCACTCTCAAGGCTACACAGGCTCTAACGTAAAAGTAGCTGTTATCGACAGCGGAATTGACTCTTCTCATCCTGACTTAAACGTCAGAGGCGGAGCAAGCTTCGTACCTTCTGAAACAAACCCATACCAGGACGGCAGTTCTCACGGCACACATGTAGCCGGTACGATTGCCGCTCTTAATAACACAATCGGTGTTCTGGGCGTAGCGCCAAACGCATCGTTATATGCAGTAAAAGTTCTTGACTCAACAGGAAGCGGCCAATACAGCTGGATTATTAACGGCATTGAGTGGGCTATTTCCAACAATATGGATGTTATCAACATGAGCCTTGGCGGACCTTCTGGATCTACAGCTCTGAAAACAGTCGTTGATAAAGCAGTTTCCAGCGGTATCGTCGTTGCTGCCGCTGCCGGAAACGAAGGTTCATCGGGCAGCACAAGCACAGTCGGCTACCCTGCAAAATATCCTTCTACCATTGCGGTAGGTGCGGTAAACAGCAGCAACCAAAGAGCTTCATTCTCAAGCGCAGGTTCTGAGCTTGATGTAATGGCTCCTGGCGTGTCCATCCAAAGCACACTTCCTGGAGGCACTTACGGTGCTTACAACGGAACGTCAATGGCGACTCCTCACGTTGCCGGAGCAGCAGCGCTAATTCTTTCTAAGCATCCGACTTGGACAAACGCGCAAGTCCGTGATCGTTTAGAAAGCACTGCAACATATCTTGGAAACTCTTTCTACTATGGAAAAGGGTTAATCAACGTACAAGCAGCTGCACAATAATAGTAAAAAGAAGCAGGTTCCTCCATACCTGCTTCTTTTTATTTGTCAGCATCCTAATGTTCCGACGCATTCTCTTCTTTCTCCGCATGTTGAATCCGTTCCATGATCGACGGATGGCTGCCTCTGAAAATCTTCACAAGCACCGGAGGATCAACCTGGCTCAGCCCCGTCACGGCCAAATCCTGAAACGTTTTAACAGCGGCTTCTCTGTTCTCTGTCAACTTGATCCCATACTGGTCAGCCTTATTCTCCTGATAACGCGAGACAGCATTAGAAAAAGGCGTCACCGCAAAGCTCAAAACAGAAAACAAAAGCAATAACAGCGGAAGTGCCGCAAGATCATGCCGCCCTTCTAAATGAAACATGCTGCGGGTTAGGCGAACCGTCCGCTTGTAAAGCTTATCAATGACATAAAATCCAGCGAGCGACACGAGCAAATAGCCGGCCAGTCCGATATAGACGTGCTTCATGACATAATGGCCCATTTCGTGGCCCATAATAAACAGAATTTCTGAATCGTCAAGTTTGTTCAGCGTCGTATCCCACAATACAATCCGTTTGTTGGCCCCAATTCCTGTAACATAGGCATTCAGCGCATTTGTTTTTTCTGACATGTTCACTTCATATACATGATCAGCCGGAATATTGGCTTCATCTGCCAGCTCTAAAATTTTGCTTTCAAGCTCTTTGTTTTTCAGCGGATAAAAATCATTGTATAAAGGATCGATAATGACCGGCTGAATAAAAAACAGAAAAAGCGAAAACGGCACTGTTAACAGCCAGGCGTATAACCACCATTTTTTTTCATGCCTTTTGATCAGCCAATAAAAAACGAGAACGCAAAGCGCAAAGATTGGAAAGCTGATCCAAAAGCTGATAACCTGATCCTTAGCCCAGCTGGCCGTTGTCTGTGTGGAAATGTTATAGTCAAGCGATACTTGATAGCCTATCCAATCTAAAGGCAGCGTCACCAATGTTGTAATCAGCAAAAGCACAAAGACAAAACCAACGGTCTGCAAAAACCGAAAAGACACGGCCGCTTCCATCCATTTCTTGATTTTCTTTGAAACACCGCTGACCAGCAGAACAAAAAACAGAAACCAATCAAGTGGTACCCCGATAAAAAATAAAAAATTCTTGACATTCGAATACTGCTCGGCCACTGCCAACTCAGACGGCTTCATGAAAGAAGCCGGATCAGCCTGCGTCCCTTTCACGGCTTCCGGTATTGCGGAATCACCCGACAGGAAAAAATACCAATAAAAAAACAGCCCGTACAGCACGTAAGCAAGTCCTGCTGCCGCAATCCACTTGCGCATAACGCCTCACTCCTCACATCAACCCGTTACTTCTATTCTAATCATAAATTCAAATTCTTAGAACCAAGCTGTGTTCCGCACTTTTCCACCCTTTTAAGCATGGAAAGCCCGATCGCTGGGAAAACTAACAATGTTTGGAGTGATGAAAATGAAAAAAATAGTGGCAGCCATCGTGGTAATCGGTCTTGTGTTTATAGCATTTTTCTATCTTTACAGCCGATCAGGCGATGTGTATCAATCGGTAGACGCGGATTTGATCACACTGTCTTCAAGCGGCCAGGAAGATATCGAGATTGAAAAAAGACAGCACGTCAAAGATATGCTGGATATTATGAATCAGGGAAAACAGGTGAAGACAGAAAAAACATCAGCCCCTGATTACGAAGGGACAATCAAGTTTCATAAAGACCGGTATGACTCATTCAGACTATGGATTGACGGCAGCCAGCAAGCCGTTTTTTTGAAGGATGGCACATACTACAAATTAAGCAAAAATGATACAAAGGCGCTGCTAAATATTATTAAAAAAGAAGCAAAGGATTGAAAATGAAAAAGCGAAGCTAACCGCTTCGCTTTTTCATTTTATTGGGGCAAAATATCTCTCAGTGCCCGTCTGAGCATTTTCCCCGTCGCATTTTTCGGAATATCGTCAAGAAACGTAATGGCGGCAGGCCGCTTGTATTTTGCCAGATGCTTTTCACAGTGCTTCATGATGTCCTCTTCTGTTACCCCAAAGCGTTTCGGCACCACATATCCCTTTACCGCTTCCCCGCTTTGGGGGTCCGGCACGCCGATGACAACCGCCTCCTTGACGTCCGGATGGCTGTACAGCACCTCCTCCACCTCCCGCGGATACACATTGTATCCTCCTACAATGATCATGTCTTTTTTCCGGTCAACAATGTAAAAATAGCCGTCCTCATCCCGTCTTGCCAAGTCCCCCGTATAAAGCCAGCCGTCTTTTAAGGCATGCTCTGTTTCCATCGGCATTTTATAATAGCCCTTCATCACATTGGGGCCTTTCACGATCAATTCGCCGACCTGGTGAGCAGGCAGCTCGCGTCCGAGCGGATCTACGACCTTGTTTTCGACATGTAAGATACTTGTCCCTATGGAGCCCGGCTTTCTGCCCCTGTCAAACGGGTTAAAGCACGTGACGGGTGATGCTTCCGAGAGCCCGTAGCCTTCCAAAATGGTAACACCGAATTTTTCTTCAAACGCCGTCAGCAACGCGACTGGCATGGCCGCGCCTCCCGAAATGCACAGCCGGATGGAAGAAAAATCATCTTTCTTTCCGTTTTCATGCTGAAACAAGTAATTATACATCGTAGGTACACCGGCAAAAATGGTCGCCTGCTGCTGCTTAACAAGCTTAAAAACAGATGCCGGACTGAATTGAGGCTCAATCAAGACAGTTGCGCCGCTCATCAGCGGTGCATTCATGCAGACGGTTAAACAAAACACGTGAAACATGGGAAGAGCGCAGACCACATTGTCCCTCTCATCCATTCCCAAATAGCCTGCGACATCGTTGGCATTGCTGTACAAATTCTGATGAGTCAGCATCGCGCCTTTCGGTTTTCCAGTCGTTCCTGACGTATATAAAATAACCGCGGTATCATCAGGGACAGGTTCTTGGTTTTGTTTAACGGCAGATGTCGGCCGCAATATTTTTGCAAACGTTGTCATTTTCATCCTGACCTCTGGGTCCGCAGCTTCCGGCTCGGCCTCTCCCGTCTGGCATAAAATGACGAGCTCAACCTTTGGCAGCGATTCATGCATGCTCTCATAAAGCGGCAAAAGCTGGCTAACGCCCACGATCGCCTTTACATCACCATTTGTCAGCATATAACCAATTTCTGTCGGCGTGTACAACGGATTGATGGGAACAACCACGATCCCAGCTTTTAAAGCGCCAAAAAACGCGATGATAAAATCAGGCGAATTGCCAAGCAGCAAAGCTAGATGGTCCCCTTTCTCCATACCGGCTTCCTGAAGGCCGTCCGCAAATCGCTGAATATGTTCATTCAGCTCTTGATACGTCATCTTGTGATCTTTAAACCTGCATGCGATGCTGTCGGGCTTCTCAGATGCTGTTTCTTCCAATTTTGAAACAAGATTCATTCTCCCACCCCTTAAAGTGAATGAATAGTCATTCATTGTTGAAGCCAAGCTTTCTCCTCCATTATAGAGAAACAGAAAAAAACACTCAAGAGCAAAAAGCCCTGAGTGTCAGTACTGTCATAGTTTCTTCAATGCTTCGGCAATCGGCGTATCTCCTTCTGTCAGATCAAAGGCCCGATTTTCCGTATTCTTCTCATCTAAAGAGGCAATGACCGTTTTTGCAACGTCATCACGGGAAATAAATCCCCGCTCCAGATCCTTCGCTGCTGAAACAGTTCCCGTTCCAGGCTCATTGCGAAGGCCTCCCGGACGGATAATCGTATAGGTTAAACCGCTCGCTACCAGAATTTTATCAGCATAATGCTTGGCCACATAATAAGGTTTGAGTGCCTCATTCCAATTTTCACGGTTATGGGCTTGCAGGGCGCTGACCATAATAAACCGTTTGATTCCGGCAATGTCCGCAGCTTCAATGGCTTTTGCCGCTCCATCAAGATCCACCAGCAGCGTTTTATCATAGCCTGTGCTGCCGCCGGAACCGGCTGTGAAAATGATCACGTCACAGCCTTTTGCCGCAGCGGCGATTTCTTCCGGGCTGCCCTCCAGATTCGCAAGCACAGCTTCTGCACCGGCAGCTTCAAGAGACGCTTTCTGTTCTTCTTTTCTGACCATCGCTCTGATGGAATGATCAGGATTATCTTGGAATAAAGAGACGAGTCTTTGCCCGATTTGTCCGTTCGCTCCGATTAAAAACACTTTCATGTGAATCCCTCCTGCCTCCATTATTTCAAAAACACAACCGCTCTTTCAAACGATGTGTTTTGCCTTAATAAATCAGATCAAGGAAATCCTCTTTCGTAATGTTCCCAAAGTAATGCTTGAGATTCACACCTTCGAGCACATCAGCGATGACGCTGCGTTCGTATTGTTTTCCGACCAGCAGGTTTTCAATTTCAGATACATCACCGACACCGAAGAAATCTCCGAAGATTTTGCAGTCCTCGATTTTGCCTTTCTTGACTTCCAGGCGCAAATCGATCGATCCAACCGGATAACGCTTCGAATGATTAAGGTTAAATTTTGGCGAGCGGCCGTAGTTCCAATCCCAATTCTGATAGCGCTCTTTCGAAATTTGATGAATGGTCTCCCAATCTTTTTCCGTCAGCTTATACTCCGGCACGTTTCCAATGTCGTTTGTGTTAAAAATATGGCGAAGCAAATGGCTGCGGAATTCTTCGGTGGTCATTTTATCATCGAGAAACTCACTAATGTTTGCTACTCGGCTTCTGATCGATTTGATGCCTTTTGATTCAATTTTATCCTTTTTCACCTTTAATGCTGATACAACATGATCAATGGCTGAATCAAACATGAGGGTGCCGTGGCTGAAAATACGGCCTTTCGTTGCAAACTGAGCGTTTCCGGATATTTTCCGGCCATCTACTACAATGTCGTTCCGGCCGCTTAATTCGGCTTCAACCCCAAGCTGATGTAACGCCTGAATCACCGGCTCAGTGAATTTTTTAAAGTTATGAAAGCTGTCCCCGTCATCCTTGGTAATAAAGCTGAAGTTCAAGTTCCCCAGATCATGGTACACAGCGCCCCCGCCTGATAAACGGCGGACGACGATAATCCCGTTTTCCTCAACATATTTTGTATTGATTTCTTCTATTGTATTTTGGTTTTTCCCAATGATAATAGACGGTTGATTCACATAAAAGAGCAAATATTGCTGTTCAGGGTCTAAATGCTTGACACAGTACTCCTCGATAGCAAGATTGATCCGCGGATCATTGATATTTTGATTGTCTATAAATAACATGGTGCTCCTCCTTTATCCTTCCCACACAAAACCTGATTTCGCAATATTCACTTCTCCGTTAAAAACGGTTTTCGCTTCTTTGCGAAGGTTGTCATGCACGCCAAAATGCGGCAAATGTGTCAGCAGCAGTTCTCCCGCTCCCGCTTCGTTTGCAATGCGCCCGGCTTCCAGGCTGTTCATATGGCCTGCACTTGTTCCGTCTTGATCGGCATAAAAATTGCATTCCGAGATCAATAAATCAGCATCTTTCGAAAACGGTATAAATGAATCCTGATAGCTGGAATCAGCAGTATAAACGACAGTGTGGCTGCCGTCAGTAATCCGCATGGCATAGCACGTCACCGGGTGAATCGTTTTTAAAAAGGTGATCGTAAACGGACCGGCAGTCAGCGGCTGATCCGGCTGATAGGCGATCCCTTTTGTATGTGTTTTATATGTAAGCTTTTGAAACTGTTCTATATCAGCATCATGTGCGTAAATCGGAAGCGTATGCTCTCCTTTGCCGAGAAACGAACCGACTTGCTTGGCAAATTGAAGCGGCCCGATATCAGCGATATGGTCATGGTGATAATGAGACAGAACGACCGCATCCAGCTTTTCCGCCGGCACATATCCGAACAGCTTAGACAATACGGCACTGCCGCAATCAACAAGCAGAGAGTAATCACCTGATTGAAACAAATAGCCTGACGTCGCTTCATTTGCGGCCGGAAAACCGCCATAGCATCCGATAACTGTAACTTTCATAATGTCCTCCTATCTTTTCAAAAAAATTGATCCTCCTTCAATATACCCATTTTTCTTGAAAAAAGCATGTTTTAAACATTGTATCAAAACAGTTATTGATTTTTTCAATCTGTTATATTACAATGAAATCACTACAAAGGGGAAAGAGGGATTGGTTATGCTGGGGAAAATCACAGAATTTTTTAGAAACCTGCCTTCGAAAAAGTGTGCGGAATGCGGAAAAAAGATAGAAGAGCAGCATGAGTGCTATGGTAATATCTGCAATGACTGTATAAAAGTAAACGATTTGTAATGAGCGAAAATCCCGCGCCTTACGCGTGGGATTTTCTTATTTTTTCACATATCTCTTAATTTTGAAATAATAGTCAGGTTAGGTCAAAGCTCACCTGTTTTTAGATAATTCTGGTGATTATCATTATGTCATTGAATATTCTTTATTTTCGAAATATAATTTACTATAGACGAATTGATTTCTTATCTATTATAATTTGATCTAATAGTGAGATTAAATATATGTCTATTCATGATATATGTTGATACTTTGTTTTTTGGGAGGTAATCTATGAAAAGAATTAAGTTTGGATTAGCCACACAAATATTCGTTGGACTTATTCTAGGTGTCATTGTTGGCGTCATTTGGTATGGCAACCCAGCATTGCCTACTTACCTGCAGCCAATCGGGGATCTCTTTTTACGCTTAATCAAAATGATAGTGATTCCTATTGTTGTCTCCAGCTTAATCATCGGTGTAGCCGGTGCAGGAAATGGAAAGCAAGTCGGTAAATTAGGCTTCAGAACGATTCTGTACTTCGAGATCATCACGACTTTTGCCATTATTCTCGGACTAGCCCTTGCAAACATCTTCCATCCGGGTACAGGAGTTAATATACACGAAGCTCAAAAATCGGACATCAGTCAATATGTTGAAACTGAAAAAGAACAAAGTAATAAATCAGTGGCGGAAACGTTCCTCCATATTGTGCCGACAAACTTCTTCCAGTCATTGGTCGAAGGGGATCTTCTAGCCATCATCTGCTTTACAGTACTATTTGCATTGGGTATTTCCGCGATCGGTGAAAGAGGCAAGCCTGTATTAGCCTTTTTTGAAGGTGTATCCCATGCCATGTTCCACGTTGTAAACCTTGTGATGAAAGTGGCGCCATTCGGCGTTTTCGCTCTTATCGGTGTGACTGTGTCTAAATTCGGACTCGGTTCTCTTATCTCTCTCGGAAAGCTCGTCGGATTGGTTTATGTCGCGCTTGCTTTCTTCTTAATTGTTATTTTCGGGATTGTCGCAAAAATTGCCGGCATCAGTATCTTCAAGTTTCTTGCTTACATGAAGGACGAGATCTTACTGGCGTTCAGTACGTCCAGCTCTGAAACGGTTCTTCCGCGTATCATGGAAAAAATGGAGAAAATCGGATGTCCGAAAGGCATTGTTTCATTTGTCATTCCGATCGGTTACACGTTTAACTTAGACGGTTCCGTTCTCTATCAATCTATTGCCGCACTCTTTTTAGCACAGGTATATGGCATTGATTTGACGATTTGGCACCAAATTACGCTTGTGCTCGTCTTAATGGTGACATCTAAAGGGATGGCTGCCGTGCCTGGTACTTCTTTTGTTGTCTTGCTTGCAACGCTTGGCACCATCGGCGTTCCGGCTGAAGGACTTGCCTTTATTGCCGGCGTAGACCGCATCATGGATATGGCACGTACAGTTGTCAACCTGACTGGTAACGCGCTTGCTGCCGTTGTGATGTCTAAATGGGAAGGCATGTTTAATCCTGCGAAAGCAGAAACTGTTATGTCCCAATCGAAAACAGAACAAAACGCAACCATTTCTGGTTAATGAAAAGCCTGCGGGGTTCTTGCCCCGCAGGTTTTTTTAATCTTTAACAAGCACAAACAGTTCTGTAATCAAAACAGTATCCTCATTCAGCTCCAGTTCACCGCTTTTGATCAGTTCCGCCCATGCCATCTGATGATCCTCTTGAAACTCCTCAATTCGGTCTCCATTGCCCTCTCCTTTGACTAACCTCATATCAGGCGCACCAAAGGTGGTTTCAAAGACATCTGTTACTTTTATATTGCATCTTGGATTGTCATGTTTATCATAAACGGTAACAAGCTGACCCGCTGTTTGATAAACGTCCCTCAATTCATCTTTTGAATACAATGATTTCGGCGCGCACGTGGCGGTTTTTTCTCCGGCAAGGATCTGCTGAATCAGCTGTTCTCCCAACCCGTCATCACCTTCCCAGCCGAATGTGCTTTTCAGCTTATAAATCTTCATTGGTCCTCCCCCTTATACCATTGGTGACTGTACATAGTAATACAGAAGCTTAGCGGTATGGCGAAGAGATGATTTATGGGTGCGTTCAAATGCATGGGAAGCATCAATTCCCGGCCCTATGAGGCCATGCACAATATCATGCCCTGATTTGATCGCTGCTGACGCATCAGACCCGTAGTACGGATATATATCAAGCTTATAGTCGATATGATGCTTCTCGGCTAATTGAACTAAATGCTTTCTGAGCTGATAATGATACGGCCCGCTCGCATCCTTCACACAGATTGATACTGAATATTCATCAGTCGCCTGCCCGTCACCGATAGCCCCCATATCAACCGCCAAATATTCAACTGTTTCAGGAGGAATATTCGAATTTCCGCCGTAACCGATTTCTTCATTATTGGAAATAAGAAAATGGGTTGTATACGGCAGCTCAATGTCTTCTGTTTGAATTTGATGAATTAAGCGGAGCAATAAGGCGACGCTTGCTTTGTCATCCAAATGGCGCGATTTAATAAATCCGCTTGATGTGATCTCGACACGTGGATCGAACGACACAAAGTCTCCGACGCCAATGCCAAGCTCCTCCGTATCTTTCCGGCAGTGAACAGGTTCATCTAGGCGGATCTCCATATTCTCTTGATTCCGCTCAGCCTTTCCCGCGTCTTTGTATACGTGCACAGACGTTTGATGCATTAAAATTGTGCCTGTGTATGTTTTTCCCGAGGCGGTTTCAATTTGGCAATACTCCCCCTCAATCGAGTTGTAGCGGAACCCGCCGATTAAGTCGATTTTCAGCCGGCCGTCCGCTTTAATCTCCTTCACCATAGCGCCGAGGGTGTCAACGTGCGCTGTCAGCATACGATGCCGGGATGTGTCGCGTCCTGGAAGCGTTGCAATTAAGCCGCCCTTGTGGTTCCGAACCGTTTCTACCTTCCATTCTTTTAAAAGGCTTTCAATATAATTGATCACCTCATATGTATTTCCTGTCGGACTTGGGATCGATACAAGTTCTTTAATGAGCTCCATCGTTTTACGTACGGACGTCATAGGGCATTCCTCCTTTTATTTTCTACTTAAAATATACTCTTTTCCCGAGGGACCCGTCCAATCTTTTCCTATCAATCTCTCATATGCTGTAGAGAGCATGGGAAGAGGAGGGATATCTATGTGCTGTCGTCATTCACATGAACAGAAATGTCGTTGTCACGATTGGTTCGATGATTTTTGGTTCTTTGACGAGTGGTTCGATAAAGATTTCCACGACCATTGCAAGAAAAAGAAAGAATGCCATGACCCTTGCGAGAAGAAGAAGAAAAAGAAACACCATTGTTTCTCTTGTAAAAAACACAGACATTCTTGCTGTCATTGCTAAAGACTGAATCAGAAATATTCTGATGACCCATGCTTAATGAATATTTCCATTCACATTTTTCCAAGCGGGCATTGCTGCTGCTTGGACCTTTTATTGAAACACCCTTTTTGCTTTTACAATCCAATAAACTGATAAAGCCGCTATAAGAGCAATAATGATTTCAACAGCTGCAGCATGCTCTATGATTCCTCTCTGATATAAAACCGCCGGTACATTAAACAGTGCATGTAAAAGAATAGAATACAACAAAAACAACGGCCGGCGGCTTTTAACCGCGTACAAAACAAGCAGAGACAGACCAATCTGGACGGCAATGGCACTGATTCTTTCTATTCCGCCCAGCAGCCATTCATACGAAGGAGTATGCAGCAGCTGCTCCTGTATCGGCAAAAGCGCCTGTTTGACGTCGCCATTGACTAAAAGCTGTTCAAACGTCCCGCTATTGATTGCAAATGCGTATACAATAAGTGAGATAGAGGACAAACCTGTAATCAGGATGGCTTCAAGCCCGCCATGGCCTGCCCCGAAAGCCAGACCATCCGCCCAGGTATGATGGCGCTTCATAAAAAATCGCATCATCATATACCTTCCGCACTCCTCAAAAATTCCGGCCATCAAGCAGCCGTAAATGCCATACCATAATGGATGTTGCATCGCTTCTTTCGTCATTTCATTCACTTGCAGTACATAAACATGAACGCCGCCTTCCAGCAGCTGAGCGAAGACAAAAAACGTGAGAGCGCCAATAAAAAACACTTTAAGCGAGGCGCCATACTTTCGCTTAAACCATACAATCAGCCCGATTGGCAACAGAAACGCAATAGCCCCGGATAATGCCAAAAAGACTACTGCTTCTTGACTGACCATTTTTCAGCCTCCTTTTTCTTTTTCATAGATTCCCTATTCTACACTTCTCTTTTTTTGTAAAAAAACCTTCTTTTTAGTACCAGATACTAATATCTAGTGTTATAATCTGACCATAAGGAGTGATTCATATGTCAAAAGCAAAAATTACAGCTATCGGCACCTATGCGCCGAGCAGACGTTTAACCAATGTAGATTTAGAAAAGATCGTTGATACCTCTGATGAATGGATCGTTCAGCGCACAGGAATGAGAGAACGCCGGATTGCGGATGAACATCAATTTACCTCTGATTTATGCATAGAAGCGGTGAAGAATCTCAAGAGCCGTTATAAAGGAACACTTGATGATGTCGATATGATCCTCGTTGCCACAACCACATCCGATTACGCCTTTCCGAGTACGGCATGCCGCGTACAGGAATATTTCGGCTGGGAAAGCACCGGCGCGCTGGATATTAATGCGACATGCGCCGGGCTGACTTACGGCCTCCATTTGGCAAATGGATTGATCACATCTGGCCTTCATCAAAAAATTCTCGTGATCGCCGGAGAGACGTTATCAAAGGTAACGGATTATACCGATCGAACGACATGCGTTCTGTTCGGCGATGCGGCGGGTGCGCTGTTAGTGGAACGAGATGAAGAGACGCCGGGATTTCTTGCGTCTGTACAAGGAACAAGCGGGAACGGCGGCGATATTTTGTATCGTGCCGGACTGCGAAATGAAATAAACGGTGTGCAGCTCGTCGGTTCTGGAAAAATGGTGCAAAACGGACGCGAGGTATATAAATGGGCCGCAAGAACCGTCCCTGGCGAATTTGAACGGCTTTTACATAAAGCAGGACTCAGCTCTGATGATCTCGATTGGTTTGTTCCTCACAGCGCCAACTTGCGCATGATCGAGTCAATTTGTGAAAAAACACCGTTCCCGATTGAAAAAACGCTCACTAGTGTTGAGCACTATGGAAACACGTCTTCGGTTTCAATTGTTTTGGCGCTCGATCTCGCAGTGAAAGCCGGGAAGCTGAAAAAAGATCAAATCGTTTTGCTTTTCGGATTTGGCGGCGGATTAACCTATACAGGATTGCTTATTAAATGGGGAATGTAACAAAAAAAGAACTTGTTTCCAAGGGACTGACCCCCGTTTTTGAGACAGGGATCAAAACACCTTTTAAACAGCCAATTGCCGATAGTTTATCGGTGATTGGTTGTTTAGTTTCGTTTGAATACGAATATTGTTATAATAATGAATGTATTCTGTGACAGTGCGTTCTACGATGGCGGTCGTAGTACGATCAATGCTGTTCAGATAGAACGTTTCAGACTTTAATGAGGAATGAAACGATTCGATGGTGGCATTATCAGCGGGCGTCCCTTTGCGGGACATGCTCATGGTAATGCCTTTTGTTTTAACAGCTTTCTGATACTCGTAAGATGTATACACAGATCCTTGGTCACTATATAACACGCAGTTCTCGGGAAGTGTTGGCAGCTGATCAAGTGTATTTAGAACAAAATCTGTGTCCTGTTTATCTCCAATCGTAAAAGCAATCACTTCTCCATTGTATAAATCCAATATACTGGAAAGGTACAATTGTTTCTGTCCATAAGGCAAATAAGTGATGTCCGTTACTAGTTTTTCAAGAGGGCGATCAGACTGAAAGTTCCGATCCAATATATTATCGACTACGGCATATGGCTGCCCATTCTTCTTACGCTTTTTCACCTTAACTCGGCACTGCCACTGATTTTCCTGCATAATACGTTGAACCGTTTTATGGTTGATACACATTCCCTTTTTTAATATGGCTGTGATTTTCCGATATCCATATCGATACTTGTGCTCTCGGCACAACGTGCCGATTTGTTTTTCCAAATGGCGCTTGGGATGATCTTTCGTCAGATTCTTCTTCCAACGATAATAAGACGCACGTGAGATACCTAAATGAACACAGATATCCTGCACGGTCATTGTGCTGTGCAATACTTCTACAAGTTCGACTGACGTTTCGCTATCAACTTCCTTTCCAATTCGTTGTACTTTTTTAAAACTTCATTCTGTTGTCTCAGATAACGATTCTCTGCCTGCAGTTTCTCTAATTCGGAAGAATACTCCGGACCTTTTCCGTAAGTGTATTGCTTTCCAACAGGCTGTTCGAATCGATGTGTATCCCCAGCCTTATGCCATCTAACCCATGTCTGAACCTGTGTCTTATTCTTAATATTCAATTTCTGCATGATCTCTTTCATAGGCACGCCTGCCAATCTCATTTCTACAGCCTTCTGTTTAACTTCAACCGGATAACTCACTCTTGTCCCCATAGAAAAAACACCTCCAAGTCTAATTTCGGATAACAATCATCCGTTTTCAAACTTGAAGGTGTTTTTATTTGTCTCATCTTATGGGGTCAGTCCCCCAAGGAAACAAGTTCTTTTTCTTTATGAAGCCGGCTGTTCTTCTGATGATTCTTCCTTCCGGCTTAACATTGTAAAGTAAGTAATGCTTAGTGCAATCATGACGAGGGCGATGCCGATTAAGACGCCGGCCATCTGCCACATGTAGCCAAAGTCACCGTTTGAAATGACTGCTCTGAATCCGTTAATGCTGTAGGTCATCGGCAATGCGCCGTGGATGACCTGATAGAAATTCGGAAGCAATTCAAGCGGGAAGGTTCCTCCGCTCGCTCCCAGCTGCAGCACTAAAATAATGACTGCGATAAATCGCCCCGGGTTGCCCATCGTGGTAGCCAAAAATTGAATCATCGCCAGGAAAGCGAGACTCGTAATGATCGTAAACACGTAAAATCTCCACGTGCTCTCTACCTCGAGACCAATTCCCAATAGAAGAACCGTCGCCACAATCAATGATTGAATGATTCCTACAAGCATCATGACATTGAATTTGCTGAAGAACCACTCAAAACCGTTTCTCGGACGTCCTGACGCTTCCTTCAGCGGGAAGACAACCGTCAGCATGATGCCGCCGACATACAAGCCCATTGACAGGATATAAGGTGTCAGCCCTGTTCCATAGTTAGGAACGGAATGAATGGCATCATCTTTGGTTTTAACCGGATCCGCAAACATGCCATATGTTTGATCATCAGCATCGATATCTCCTGTTTGGTCAGCCGCATCCTTCAGCTTACTAGACAGCTCTCCTGTGCCGTCCAATAGCTTGCCTAAACCTGTATCAAGTGATGCAGATCCGTCTGCAAGTTTTGATGATCCGCTTTGGACCTGTTTAGACCCGTCTAACAGCTTAAACAATCCGCCGGATACTTGGCTGCTTCCTGTCACCAATTGCTCTGAGCCCGCTTTTGCTTTTGCGAACTGCTTATTATATTCACCGATGCCCGCTGTCAGTTTATTTTGGTTTTCTGTCAGCTGCTGTGAACCATTGTATATCTTCTCAGATCCAGCAGTTAATTTGTCAATCGCATCTTGAGTGGCTTTTGCGCCGTTATAAAGCTTAGAGGTAGCTTCCGGCAATGCCTTCACCTGGGCAACCTCCGCTTTCACATCTTCCAATGAGCTTTTTATCGTTGCGATGTCAGGCAGCTGATCAGCTGAAGGAAGCCCACTTAAAATTTCATCAAAATCAGGCGCATCAACTTTCGGAAGCTGCTTTTCAACAGAATTGATCAACTGGCTTTTTTGCTCCGCTGTTAAGAAATCACTCGAGTTGATGAGATTTTTGAATGCCTGATCACGGTTTTTTAAGCTGTTTTCAAAGTCAGACAGCTGTTTTTTAAATTCCTTCATCGCTGTTTCTGACTTTTCCAGATTGTTCACAGCTGTTTCAAGCTGTGTTAAATCGAGCGTATTTATGAGTTTTTCCGCTTTTGCTGCTTTTTCCGACTCTTCTTGCGCTTTACTGTTGAGCTGATCCAGCCCGTTTGTCAGATTAGGCAAGCCCTGCTGCACCTTTTGAAGGCCGGCATTCAGTTCATTTAGCTTGCCCGTTATCTTGCCTGATCCTGCTGCAAGCTGACCAGATTTATCATAAATCTGGTTGCTGCTGTCTTGGAATTTACCGAGCGAGCTGTCAAGTGATTGGATGCCGCTCGTCACCTGAGCCGCTCCATCTGCAAGCTGCGCTGTTTTGTCACTGATGGTAGCGGTGCTTTCCTTCAGCTTCGCCAGATTTTCTTTCAGCTGGGCGCTTCCGTTTTTCGCATCCTTTGTGCCGTCATCAATTTTTTTCGCGCCGCTGCTCGCGTCGCTCAAACCTTTTGCGATATCTTTAAAGTTATCAAAGATAACTTTCGTATATTGCTCGGTTACTTCTTTTGAAACAGAGGCTTTCAGTTTATCAATCGCTTTTTCGCCGATCGTTGCCCCTACATAGTTAGAACCTGCATTTGTGTGGTATTTCAGATCCAATTTTTTCGGATTTTTGTCTAATACAGTGCTGGCATTCTTAGAAAAATCCTCAGGAATCTCGACAACTAAATAATATTTTTGATTCAATAAGTCCTTTAACGATTGGTCGAGATCATTGGAAAAATGCCAATCAAAGTTGTTATTATCCTTTAATTCTTTGACCAGATCATCACCGATTTGAAGTTTTTCTCCTTCATACGTTGCTCCCTTGTCTTGGTTGACGACAACGACAGGCAGCTGGTCAACTGTGCCGTACGGGTCCCAATAAGCCTTTAAGAATACGCCGCTGTAAATAAGCGGGACAAACAAAATGGCAATGATGGGAATCAATAATTTTTTACTTGTTACGATGTCTTTCCACTGACTTCGTATTGTGTTCATCCTGATGCCTCCATTCTAAAACTGACTCATCATGAAAAATGGTCATTTTCTTGCAAAGAGAAAGGATTATCTAGTTCGCTGACAATCCTTTGACAACATACAATTCAAGCAGTCCCGCAATTGTCTCTTTATCAAGCGGGGGGTGTTGTTTTTCCCAGTCAAAAATGAGCGCGATATAAAGCTTCAGCATCACAAAGGCTGTCAGCTCAGGGTCGCACGGCTTGATTGCGCCGCTTTTGATCCCGTCTTCAATCTTACTTTTGATATAAGACAGTATGGCTCGCTCCATTTTCTGGATCACTTCCTGAACAGCCATTGTACCAATCTCGGCATTCTCTTGGAAAATTTTAATCGTCAGCTGATGTGTTTTCCTGAACTCCAGAATGGCAAACAGCGCTCTGTGCACATTTTCATGGAACGGAAGGTTCGGCTCCATCGCTTCATCCGCTTTTTGCTTCATTTCCTTTAATAAAGTAGTGAAAATCTCGTCAAACAGCTCTTCTTTGTTTTTGAAAAAAGTATAAATGGTTCCCTTCCCCACGTTCGCAAGTTTTGCGACAAGATCCATTGTCGTCGCTTTATACCCGAACTGCGTGAAAGACTTTGTAGCCGCCTCCAAAATGAGCTTTTTTCGATCTATTGACATTGTATTCACCTCGAAACTGACCGTTTGAACATTTTAGTCATTAAGTACATATGCAAATGTATCATAACCTTCCGTTCAATTCAATCATTTTTTTACACAATATTGCCATTGCACATCAAAAAACCTCCGCGATAAAGCGGAGGTTTTAGCTGAATAAATAGGTAAGCGCGTCAGACACGGCAGCTTTTCCTTGATCAATGCAGTCGGGAATGCCGACACCTTCGAAAGAAGCGCCTGTCATATAAACACCCGGATACGCAGATGCAAGTGCTTCACGCAGCTCCTTGATACGCTGCTTATGGCCGACATGGTACTGCGGCATGCTTTCATGCCATCGGGTGACACATGTCATTTCCGCCTCGCCGTTTATGTTCATGACTTTCTTTAAGTCTTCTAACACAATGTTGATAATGTCATTATCTGATAGATCGACAATGGATTCGTCTCCGGCTTTTCCGACATATGCCCGAAGCAGCGTTTTGCCTTCCGGCGCTGCGTGCGGCCATTTTTTATTCGTCCACGTACAGGCTGTGATCGCAAAGTCACTGTTTCTTGAAATGACAAAACCCGTGCCCTCATGCTCCATTTGGACGGAGCCTTCAGGGAAACCTAAAGCGACGTTTGCCACGGATGTGGAGTGCATATTTTTCAAATGAGAAATGGCAGGAAGCTCAGAAAGCATTCCCGCAGCCGCTTTATGCGGAGCAGTCACAATTACTGAATCAGCATCAAGTGTGACGCCGTTATCCAGTTCGAGCGAATAGCCAGAGCCGCTATGGCTGAGTTTGGTCACTTTTGTGCCTTTATACACCTTCGTCAACTCTAACTGCTTTTCGATCTCTTCTACGAGGGTCTGCAAACCGGTTGACAGAGTCTGGAACTGCCCTTGTTTTTTTGCCGTCAGCTGCTGGCCTGAGCCTTGAGGCCTTGTTTTTTTCATGCCGAGAATCAGGCTTCTATGTTTTTGTTCCGTCTGGTAAAATTGCGGGAATGTCGACATCAGGCTGAGCTTGTCAATGTCGCCTGCGTAGATCCCTGAGAGAAGCGGCTCGATTAAGTTCTCGACCACTTCATCTCCGACACGTCTGCGGAAGAATTCTCCCAATGACTGATCATCCTTTGTTTTGCTTGCAGGCAGGATGAAATCCATAGCAGCTCTCGCCTTCCCGGACAAGGAAAACAGACCCGTAGAAACAAACGGCGCAATTTTTGTCGGTATCCCCATTACAGCGCCCTTCGGCATTGGATGCAGGGTGCGGTTTACAAGCACATAGGATTGTCCAGTCGCATTGTTGACAAGCAAATGCTCAAGACCTAAGTCTTTAACAAGCTGCGGGGCGCTTTTCTTTCGTTCCAGAAATGAGTCTGGCCCTCTTTCGATGATATAGCCGTCTTTCTTGACAGTCTGGATTTTCCCGCCGACTCTCGGACTTGCCTCAACAAGTGTCAGCTCAAGCGGCAGATTCTTTTCTTTGATTTCTTTTTCCATATAGAAGGCGGCGGCTAAACCGGTAATGCCGCCGCCGATGATGACTACATGTTTTTTGCCGTCACTCATGTTCATCGCCTTCTTTAACATCCTAATTTTTTTAATACGACTGTTGCCAAAGCATCAATAAATTCAGGCTTGGCATTTGGCATTTCCGGCCGGTAATAGCTTGCGCCGATATCGTCAGTAACCACTTTGCATTCATAATCATTATCATAAAGCACTTCTAAGTGATCCGCGACAAATCCAACAGGAACATATACAAATGCTTGATAGCCTTTTTGTTCGAATAAATCACGTGTTAAATCCTGAACATCGGGTCCGAGCCAAGGATCAGGCGTGTTCCCTTCACTTTGCCAGCCGACAGCATATTCGGAAACGCCTGCGCCTTCAGCAATCAATTTCGCCGATTCATGCAGCTGGTCCGGGTACGGGTCTCCAAATTCTTTGATTTTTTCTGGCAGGCTGTGTGCGGATACGATAAGCATTGCGTTTTCTCTTTCATCCTCAGGCATTGACGCATATGTTTCCTTCACTCGGTCAACCCAATATGTCACGAACTTCGGTTCATCGTACCAGCTTTCAACTGACGTAATCGTTAAGCCGCCGAGTTTTTCAGCCTCTTCTTTGGCACGTTTGTTGTAGGACTGAACGCTGAACGTGGAGAAATGTGGCGCCAGCACGATGCTGACTGCTTCTGTAATGCCATCCTTATGCATCTCTGCTACGGCGTCTTCAATAAACGGCTCGATATGCTTCAGTCCGATATACGCTTTAAACGTAATCTCATCCTGAATTTCATTCAAGTGCTGTTCCAGATTATGCGCCTGCTCTTCTGTGATTTTGGCAAGCGGTGAAATGCCGCCAATCGCTTCGTATCTGTCTTTCAAATCTTGAAGCATTTCAGGTTCAGGCTTTCTGCCTCTTCTGATATGTGTATAATAACGTTCAATATCTTCTTCCTTATAAGGCGTGCCGTACGCCATCACGAGAAGCCCCATTTTCTTTCTACTCACTGTTTACACCCTCTTTAATGATCTGATACAAACATTTTGACAGGATATCATTAAGATACCAAAAGATATGCTTAGGAATATTGACCCATTTTTTTGTTTTGTGAATATTCATGGACAAATGCTGTCAGTTTTTTCAAAACCTCGGGACTGACGTCAGGAAATACCCCATGGCCAAGATTGAAAATGAAGCCGTCTGATTTCATACCCTGATCAAGTATTTCCTTTGTTTTCTTCTCAATGACTTCCCATGGCGCAAGCAAAATGGACGGGTCCAGGTTGCCCTGCACTGTTTTAGTAATTCCTTTTGATCTGGCTTCATCAATGCCGAGTCTCCAGTCAAGCCCGACAACATCGAGAGGAAGGTCATGCCAATCACCTGCAAGATGGCTTGCGCCAACGCCAAACATGATCAGCGGCACATTCTCCTTTGCGAGCTCTGAAAAAATCCGGTTCATTACGGGTTTGATGTATGTTCTGTAATCTGCCTGATTCAATGCGCCGACCCACGAATCAAAGATTTGAATCGCTTTTGCGCCTGCCTCAATCTGCGCTTTCACGTACACGATGATCATGTCGGCAAGCTTGGACATCAGCAGATTCCATGCATCCGGCATGCTGTACATGAAGGCTTTTGTTTTATTGTAGTTTTTCGACGGGCCGCCTTCGATCATATAGCTTGCAAGCGTAAAAGGCGCACCTGAGAAACCGATGAGCGGGACGTTCAGCTGCTCATTGACAAGCAGTTTAATTGTCTCAAGCACGTACGGCACGTCCTGTTTCGGATCAATTTGGCCGAGTTTTTCAATGTCCGCCAGAGACAGGATTGGCTGATCAATCACAGGACCGATCCCGTTTTTGATTTCAACATCCACACCAATTGACGGCAGCGGCGTCATGATATCTTTATAAAGGATTGCAGCATCGACTCCGTATTGCTCAACCGGCAGTCTTGTGACATACGCACAAAGTTCGGGCTGATGGGTGATCTCAAACAATCCGTACTTTTCCTTCAGCTTGCGGTATTCCGGCTGTGAGCGCCCTGCTTGCCTCATATACCACACAGGCGTGTGATCCGCTTTTTCTCCCCGCGCAGCTTTTAAAAACGTCTCGTTAAACGTTTCTCGTTTACTCATCTGATTTCCACCTTTCATACGGCAACCATACGTTCGTATTTCTTGACTTATTACACTATACCTTGTTTTAGGCAAATGGTATAGAAATGTAGCTCAAAGTTCAAAAAATCGCCGAATTCCATTAAGAGGAAAACAATTTTGGCTGAACGTAATCGGTTCCTTCCCCTTCTCTTTTTGTCTGTGTATTATAAGGCACAATTTTATAAGACGCGCCCGAAAATAAGTTGGCATAAGGAATTTCATAGCTTCCCTTCCCTTCAACCGAATCAAGAAGCGTCTCCTTGCCGTCCTTGTTTACATAAATTCTGTATACGGCCCGATCATCCTCTTGAGCGTCCCACTTTAATTCAATAGTAAAGAGCCCCGCTGCTTTAAATGTGTAATCGGCTGTGAGTGTTTTGACCGGCTTCAGCTCAATCGGGCTTTCCAGTTCTTTAACGTTTTTAGGCTTTGTGAACACATAACCGGTTTCTCCTGCCTGTGTCAAAATATCCTTAAACAGCCGCGTCGGGTATGAGCTCCCGGCTTTCAAATAATGGCTTTGATCCGTTTTGTCATAGCCCATCCAGACTGCCCCGGTTATTTTCGGCGTATAGCCTGCAAACCAGGCGTCCTTTGTCGCGCCGGAGACGCCTGTATAAGATGTAGAACCTGTTTTTCCCGCCAGGTCCCCGTGATAGGTGCCGGACGTGGCCGTTCCCTTTTTGACTACCTGCTGCAGCATTCTCGTCATATTCCAAGACGTCTGCTTGCTGAAAACCCGCTTTCCTTCCTCTTTATGATCGGCTATTGTTTCTCCGTCTTCATCTATTATGCTCGAGATAAAGAAGGGTTCAGTATACGTTCCATTCGCGGCAAATGTATGAAACGCGCCGGCAAGCTGGAGCGGCGAAACGCCTTTTTCCAAGCCGCCTAGAGCAAGAGCAAGGCCTTCATCAGGGATATCAATGCCATTTGCTTTCAAATAAGATTTTCCTGTTTCGACGCCGATCTCATTCAGCGTCCAGACAGCCGGCGCGTTTTTGCTGTACGTAATGGCGTCAGACATAGTGACTTCGCCCTCATACCGGCTGTCGTAGTTTTTCGGCGTATAATCTCCGTAGGACTGCAAGTCATCCTTCAATAGAGAATATGGCTTAAATTTCTTTTCCTGCATCGCCGGTCCGTATACGGCAAGCGGCTTAAATGTGGAACCCGGCTGGCGGACAGCTGTGACACGGTTATATCCTTTGGATGTGTAATCCCTTCCGCCGATGGCCGCTTCTACACCGCCTGTCTTGTTATTAATAAAGACCGCGCTTCCCTCGGCATTCTGATCTGTTCCGGGATAATAGCTTCCCTCTTTCATCACCTGGTAAGCCGTCTTCTGCAGCTTCGAATCGAGCGGCACCTTGATCGTGTATCCGCCTTGAAGAAGCTGCTCTCCGGAAATGGAATACTTGTCTTCCGCCTCTTTGATCACAAGGTCAATGTAGCTGTCAAACCAAGGTGTTTCCGACTGTTTCTTCACGTGCAGTCCAAGCGTTCGGCCCTGTGCGGTGACAGCCTCTTTCGCACTGATATAGCCTTGGTCATTCATCATACCTAGAATTGTATCACGCCGCTCCTTATTTTTATCAGGGTGCAAAATCGGAGAGTACGTAGAAGGCGCCTTCGGAATAGCGGCCAAAACAGCGCCTTCAGATACAGTCAAATCTTTTACTTCTTTATTAAAATAATAGTGGGACGCCGCTTGTATGCCGTAGACCCCGTGTCCGAAGTAAAGCTGGTTCAAATACATTTCAAGCAGCTTGTCCTTGCTGTAATCCCGTTCAAGATTGATCGCAATGATCACTTCTTTTGTTTTTCTTAGAAATGTTTTGTCATGTGTCAGAAAAATATTTTTGGCAAGCTGCTGGGTGATCGTGCTTCCGCCTTCCACCTTTCCGCCTGCTAATATATCGCGATACACTGCCCTTCCGACAGATTTTGCATCAATGCCGTGATGCTCATAGAACCTTTTATCCTCAACAGCGATAAACGCTTCTCTGACCTGCTTTGGAATCTCATTGATCGAGACCGGCTCGCGATTTTCTGTATACAGGCTTGCAACCTCATCTCCGTTTTGATCAACAATTTTTGAAGAAGCATGAAGAATAAGCTTTTTTTCATCTATGACATAATGGCCGAGAAAAATAATTGAAATATATCCTATTAAAGCGAGAAAAGCAGTTAACACTAAAATAATGATAGGTATAAAAAGTTTCTTTTTCTTTATCTTAAACATGAACTCACCTCGCCTTTCTAAAGGTAGTATGGGAAAAATTGTTTGGAATTATGTTCGAAGCACTCGCCAATAGAAACTTATACCATTGTTTTGATATACTAGCAAGCAGGAGGTGGCTGATATGAAGGTTTATATTACATATGGGACAGCCGATTTTTTAAAAACGATCGTAGAGAAGCATCCCTCAGAAAATATCCTTTTGATGCAGGGGCAGGAAAACGCCATTTTGATTCATGAAACAAACGGAGATACCGTTTTCCAGGCACCACACGCTTATGAAGTCATTGACCAAGTCGGAGAGATTATGCATCCCGGTTTTGCAGTATTGAACAATATTGCCGTCACTCAGGAAGGGCGTCCGCTGTTTGAAAACAGATTTAAAAACAGAGCGGGAAAAGTCGAAAACGAGCCTGGCTTTGAAGCCATTCGAGTGCTCCGTCCGCTTGACAGTGACACCTATGTCATTCTGACCTTGTGGGAAACGGAAAGCGCCTTTCAAGACTGGCAGCAGTCCGGTTCTTACAAAGAAGCCCACAAAAAACGCGATACATCTGCCGGAATTGACACAACGTCCATCTTCTCCCGGCCTTCCTATGTCACCACATATTTCGCTGTCGAATAGCTGCCGGCATGTCCGGCAGCTTATTTTATTGGGAGGAAAGCAAAATGAAGCATACTTGCCCAGTCTGCGGGTTTAAGGGATTGGCTGAACCGCCATATGATCATGAAGGCAATCATTCTCATGAAATCTGCCCGTGCTGCGGTTTTCAGTTCGGATTTGATGAGTACGAGATGCAGCACGAGGATGGTTCATATGTAGAGCCATCGGAAAGCATCATCGCCTATAGAAAAAACTGGCTTGCTGAATTGTGCATCATTTTTTCTCCTGAATGCTTCCCAAAACATCAGCAAAAAGCGAATAGAGTATTAAGGCATCATCTGATTGAGCAGCTGAAACAAATCAATGTTCATCTTCCATCATAACCCTCCCCTCTGTCCCGGCACCTTCCGCCCGCCTATGAATAATCTGTAAGCGGAAGGAGTGATCGATGATGGAAGTCGGGATTTTGTCTGTCCATGTTCTGTATGTGTTTTTTATCGGTGCAATTATCCTATTTATGCTGCTGAGAAAAGACACGACATTTATTTCTCTATTCGGCATTTTTATCATATCGCTATGGGCCAGCCATTCACTTTCAGCTTCTGTCAGCAGTTTATTCCACAGCTTTATCTATGCGGCCGGCGAACTGCT
Organism: Bacillus sp. FSL L8-0358; assembly: GCF_038593095.1. NCBI lineage: Bacteria > Bacillati > Bacillota > Bacilli > Caryophanales > Bacillaceae > Bacillus > Bacillus sp. FSL L8-0358. Next base: position 1,067,172 of record NZ_CP151962.1, on the reverse strand, counting down.
GCCCACGATTTTCATCATTTGCTTTATCGTTTCGATGAGTGATTTGTTAACAAAAACAGGGATAAATGAAGCGATGATTTCTCCCTTTGCAAGCCTTGTGAGAGGGCCTGTGACTGCCTATTGGCTGATTGGAGGCCTGATGTTCGCCATTTCTCTCTTCTTCTGGCCTTCTCCGGGTGTCGCTTTAATCGGCGCCGTCCTGCTCCCCGCAGCCGCACGTGCCGGTTTGACGCCTCTTGCCGCGGCCATGGCCATGAACTTATTCGGACACGGTTTTGCCCTGTCAGGAGACTTTGTCATTCAGGCGGCGCCAAAGCTGACTGCGGATGCAGCAGGCATTCCAGTCGGTGATGTCGTCTCGGCCAGCATTCCGCTTGTGCTGATTATGGGTGTGACCACAACAACCGCTGCCTTTATCATGATTCAGCGCGAACGCAAAAAACAGGAGCATCCCGCTTCTTTTTCCCCCGTTCTTTCCGGCGAACAAGACAACTCGCTGTACTTGCCAAAACGCCTGCGGTCCATACTGGCTTTTTTGATTCCGCTTGCCTTTCTTGCAGATATCGCCTGCATGCTCTTGTTTAACCTACAAGGAAATGATGCCACCGCGTTAATTGGCGGGTCTGCAATCTGTATCCTCCTTACCGTTCATTTTTTCGTGTATAAGCATCAAGGGCTTGAAAAAATCACCGGCTATTTTATTGACGGATTTAAGTTTGGTTTTAAGGTTTTCGGCCCCGTCATCCCGATTGCCGCTTTCTTTTATCTTGGCGACTCAGGCTATGAGAGCATACTGGGCACTTCACTCCCTAAAGGTTCCCACGGCATTGTCAACGATCTTGGCATTGCTTTATCCCATATGATGCCTATGTCAAAGGAGCTTGCCGCCGCTGCATTAACTGCCGCTGGAGCCATAACAGGCCTTGACGGCTCAGGATTTTCTGGCATTTCTCTCGCCGGCTCCATCGCAAAGCTCTTTTCGTCCGCTCTCCATGCCGATCCCGCCATTCTGACCGCGCTCGGACAAATCTCTGCCATCTGGGTGGGCGGAGGAACACTGGTCCCATGGGCGTTGATTCCCGCGGCGGCCATTTGCAAAGTTGATCCTTTTGAGCTTGCCAGAAAAAACTTCATTCCCGTCGCGATTGGCCTTTTGGTGACAACCCTCGCAGCTGTGATGATGCTTTAAAACAGCATGAGTTGAAATATTCAGACTTTTTCTATACAATCATGGAAAACATAGAAAAGGGGGAAGCGGCTTTGTCCATATCCACACTGCAGAAAGAGATAAACAAACAGCTCGACGGCTGTTTTGAAGAAATGGTTGAGATCAGGCGCCATTTTCATATGTATCCTGAGCTTTCATTTCAAGAAGAAAAAACCGCCGCATTTATTGCTTCCTATTATGAATCGTTAGGAGTCCCAATCCGCACAAACGTTGGCGGCAGAGGGGTTTTAGCATATATAGAAGGAAGCGAATCCGGCCCTACAGTCGCTTTGAGGGCCGACTTTGACGCTCTCCCCATTCAAGATGAAAAAGATGTCCCTTACGCCTCCAAAGTGCCTGGTGTCATGCATGCATGCGGCCACGACGGCCACACCGCAGCTCTTCTCGCAGTGGCCAAGGTCCTTCACCAAAACAGACATGAACTGAAGGGAACATTTGTGATGATCCACCAGCATGCAGAAGAATATTATCCGGGAGGCGCAAAGCCAATGATCGATGACGGCTGCCTCGAAAACGCGGATGTGATATTCGGCACTCATCTTTGGGCAACTGAGCCGCTCGGAACTATTCTCTGCCGCCCCGGCGCCGTAATGGCGGCGGCGGACCGATTTACGATTAAAGTTTTCGGAAAGGGCGGCCACGGCGCTCATCCGCATGATACAAAAGACGCCGTCCTGATCGGTTCGCAAATCGTTTCCTCTTTGCAGCACATTGTCAGCCGCAAAGTCAATCCGATTCAATCCGCCGTCATTTCGACAGGCTCCTTCATCGCTGACAATCCGTTTAATGTCATCGCAGACCAAGCAGTACTCATCGGCACAGCGCGTTCTTTTGATGAAAATGTCCGGGACATTCTGGAGAAAGAAATTGAAGCGGTTGTAAAAGGAATATGCAGCATGCACGGCGCGTCCTATGAGTACACCTATGAACAGGGTTATCCGGCGGTTGTGAACCATCCTGCCGAAACGAGCCACTTGGTGAGCACCGCAAAGAATACCGAGGGCGTTCAGCAGGTCATTGACGGTGAACCGCAAATGGGCGGCGAGGATTTTGCTTATTACTTACAAAACGTGAAAGGCACTTTTTTCTTTACAGGTGCCGCTCCTGAACAGCCAGAGCGAGTCTTTTCCCACCACCATCCGAAATTTGATATCAACGAAAAAGCAATGCTGACAGCGGCCAAGGTCCTTGCCGGCGCTGCGATCACCTATCATCAGCTATAAAAAAACAGCCGGAGTGTTTATTCTCCGGCTGTTTCCTTTAATATCCTCAGATGAAAAACATGTCTTGCCGTTTCTCCAAGCTGAGCAAGCAGCTTATAATTGGCAATTCCGCCGACTGCCGCTCCTACGCCCGGCAAAAGCTGAAAAAGCTTCACGACGTCGATATAATCGCGATATTCCTGCTGGAACACTCTCCAGTCGATGCTCTTTTTCTCCGTCTCCCAATTTTCGATGACAGAAAAAAGCGATTTACGGCCATCGTCACTCGAAAATGCAAGCTGAAATACGAGCAGCAAAAACATCCTTTCTTGTGCATCCTTGACATCAAAGCCGTAAATGGAAGACAAGGTAAATAAACACTTCATCTTAATTGAAAGCAGCAGCGGAAAATCAGCAATGCCTAAAAAAATGCCGCCCGCTCCGGTGCCGACTCCCTCAGCAGCTGCCACTTTCTGATAAGAAACAATCGTTTTTTTCGCCAATTCGTTTTTTTCACTGAGCGACAGTGCGCTTGTATCCTTTTTATAAGTGATGATATTGGAGCCGGCCATTGTCGCTTCTACCATTTTTTTCACACTCTCGGTGACGACCGTATGGATTTTTTCAGGAATCCGTTCATTCACCTTCGTCTGCACACGCTTCGAAAAGCGTTCAAACATGGAACCCTTTCGCAAAAAATGCATTTTCCATTGCAAAGCTTCCTGCATCAGCAGCTGATTATCTGTCATTTGATTACCTCTTTTCAGTTCACAGCTTTCCGTGCTTTTTCAGCCTGGTTGTCATATAAGCAGGCAAAACAACAAAAATCAGAACGGCAGAACCGATCAGCGCGTACAGAAAACCGGTCAAGCCGGCTGCATAGGCAGATGCAACAGACATCAGCAGCGCTTGAATACTAAGTGCAGTTTTTAATAGAGAGAAATAGCTTTTCAGCTTTGTTTCTTTTTTCACAGGGTACAGCTCTTGAAGCGCCAGATGGTCAAAGTGGCCGAAGAGCGGCAGAAGCTGAATGCCCGTAATGAAAATGGCAAATACAGTCAAAACCGCTGCAATCAGTGGGCTAGCTGAGACATACATAATGATCAGCGCGAAAACGATCGTTAATCTTACAAGAATGCCCAAATAATCACTCGAACGCAAAAAGGCGCGGGTGAACATATAGGCAAATGTTTTGCGCTGTTCAAACGGCACAAGCCGCAGCAAAAAGTCGAGATAAGCTCTGCGTTTGGCTTGCTTTCGCAAATGCGGCACATCAGTAAACAGGTTGGCAATCCGATAGAAACGCTGCTTTCGTCTCAATTCGGACTCAATATGGCTTTCCCATTTAAAAGTTTTCCGTTTTGCTGCGGAAGACATATACAGATAAAGAACAGCCATAATGACATAGACGAGAAGCGCATACATATAAACAGATTGGAAAACAAAATAAAGAACGAGTGTATTCGCCGCAAAGCGAATGATGACGTCCATCCGTTTCATGCTGCGGTCGTTTTGGAAAGTCGTGCGCCATTCCATTACCTGATTCCACGCTTTCAGCAGCAACAGTTGGACAAAGACCGCGGCATACGATACGAGCGAAGCCCCCGGTGTGACTGCGAAATAAAGCGGCATCGCAACGATGCTCAGCGCAATAAGCGGAAACAGCTGAGACACATAGCTGTAGACAAACGCCTGCTTCAAGTAAGGCTCCATTTTTGCTTCAAGTGGCAATAAGAAAACAAGGTCAGCCTCCTTCAAAAGCGTTCGCACATAAGAGCTTGTCAACACGAGCGAAAACAGCACAGCCATCACCCAAAAGGACGGAAAGTGAGCGGGAATGTCCCGTATCCATTTGCTGTACCAGCTTGCAGCGCCCGCTAGAAAAAAAATCAAAACAATGACGAGGTGATCGTTGAGCATATATTTCATGTATGTTCTTGTTTCTTTGATATGCTCCTGCAGCCGCGACTGCCAAATATCAAGCATATTATTCATGGCCAGCGTCTTCCTTTGTAAGCTCAAGATACAAATCGTCCAGCGCCGCGTCCTTCATTCCAAACTGCTCTCTGAGCTCTGACAGCGTGCCGCGCGCCCGCACCTCGCCGTTATGTAAAATAATAAACGAATCGCAATAGCGTTCTGCCGTTGCCAAAATGTGTGTTGACATCAGTACGCTCGCCCCGCCTTTTTTCGCTTCATTCATCCGTTCAAGCAGCGCGTTAATGGCAAGCGGATCAAGCCCTAGAAAAGGCTCATCAATAATGTAGAGCGCAGGCTCTGCCAAAAATGCGCACATAATCATAACCTTCTGCTTCATTCCTTTAGAAAAATGGGCCGGGAACCACTTCAGCCTCTTTTCCATTCGGAATTCCTTTAGTAGCGGAGGCAGCCTTTTCTCCATCGTTTCTTTTGACAGTCCATATGCCATGGCTGTTAGTTCAAGATGCTCCATCAGCGTCAATTCTTCGTATAAAACAGGTGTTTCAGGTATATAGGTAAATTGTGAACGGTAGCCTTCCGGATCCTCAGCAAACGTTTTACCGTTTAATTCGATTGAACCTTTATGCGGGTCCATCAGCCCGATGATGTGTCTGATTGTTGTACTTTTACCAGCACCATTCAGCCCGATTAATCCGACAATTTGATTCGGTTCAAGGGTGAATGATACGTTTTTTAAAACCGGATTCCTTGTATATCCGCCGGTCAAGTCTTTTACCGATAGCAGAGACATAGTTTCTCCCCTTATAGTGTTTTTCTTCATAGTACCAAAAACAAGGCCTGATTTGAAACAATTCCCTTTTAACAAATGATGAATTTGCTGTCATAAAGAGACAGGGTTCTGGACATCTTAATAGTTGTAGAGGAAAAGCATATCAACTGAAAAATGAGGTGTTTGTCAAAGACGTCTTAGAAACAGTTGGATAGAAAATAAACATGTCCAATGCTCAAACCATTTCTCTTCACTGAATTGATGAATTCTTCATGTATGAAGCAAATTGTCAAATGAGGTGTTTATCGCAGGAATCGTTAGGCATTAAACAAGTCTTCATTTTATTGACAAATGAGGTGCTTACCAAAGGCATAACACATTTTCTTCATATAAGCTCTTCCTCTGCATTCAGGGTGAACGCTCGCCGTTCATCCTGTTTTCTATTTTCTGCATTTCTGTGGTACGATGAGTGTATACATACTAAACAATTTCATAAGGAGGAACCCTCATGCATTGTGCAGAGAATTGTATCTTTTGTAAAATTATCGCCGGCGACATTCCATCCGCAAAGGTGTATGAAGATGAACATGTACTTGCCTTTCTTGATATCAGCCAAGTGACAAAAGGCCATACGCTTGTCATTCCGAAAACACATATTGAGAATGTATATGAATTTACAGATGAATTAGCAAAACAATATTTCCATGCTGTTCCGAAAATCGCCCGCGCTATCCGGGATGAATTTGAACCGATCGGCTTAAATACGCTGAACAATAACGGCGAAAAAGCTGGACAATCTGTGTTCCACTACCATATGCATATTATCCCTCGCTACGGAAAAGGAGATGGTTTCGGAGCGGTTTGGAAAACGCATGCTGATGATTATAAACCGGAGGATCTGCAGAACATCTCTTCCTCTATCGCAAAACGCCTGGCCTCATCATAAGATGAGGTTATTTTATTTTGTGAACATTTCGCAAACATCCGTCAATTTCTTTTGATAATTCTAATTTTTTATCAAAAAACTGAATTTTTGTGATAGGATAATTGTATTATTTTATACATTAACGTGGAAAACAGGGAGAGATCATAATGGAACGTACAACGAATTTTAACGCAGGTCCTGCAGCGCTGCCACTGGAAGTTCTGCAAAAAGCACAGAAAGAATTTATTGATTTTAACGAATCCGGCATGTCTGTTATGGAGCTTTCCCACCGCAGCAAAGAGTATGAAGCGGTGCACCAAAAAGCGAAAAGCCTCTTAATTGAACTGATGGGCATTCCGGAAGATTACGATATCTTGTTTCTTCAAGGCGGGGCAAGCCTTCAATTCTCAATGCTTCCGATGAACTTTTTAACACCTGAAAAAACCGCACATTTTGTCATGACAGGCGCTTGGTCTGAAAAAGCACTGGCAGAAACGAAACTGTTCGGGAACACGTCTATCATCGCTACTAGTGAAACAGACAATTACAGCTATATTCCAGAGGTTGACCTTACAAATGTAAAAGACGGCGCATATTTACATATCACATCCAACAATACAATTTTCGGCACTCAGTGGCAGGAGTTTCCGAATTCTCCAATTCCGCTCGTAGCCGACATGTCCAGCGATATTTTAAGCAGAAAAATCGATGTGTCTAAATTTGATGTGATCTACGGTGGCGCCCAAAAGAACCTCGGCCCTTCCGGCGTGACTGTAGTCATCATGAAAAAAAACTGGCTGAAAAATGAAAATGCGAACGTCCCAAAAATCCTGAAATATTCCACGCATGTCAAAGCGGATTCACTCTACAACACTCCGCCGACATTTGCGATTTATATGCTGAGCCTTGTTCTGGAATGGCTCAAGGAAAACGGCGGTGTGGAAGCTGTTGAACAGCGCAATGAACAAAAAGCGCAGGTTCTCTACAGCTGTATTGATGAAAGCAACGGCTTCTATAAAGGACATGCCAGAAAAGACAGCCGCTCACACATGAATGTCACCTTCACGCTTCGGGATGACGAATTAACGAAAACATTCGTTCAGAAAGCAAAAGATGCGAAGATGATCGGCCTTGGCGGACACCGTTCGGTGGGAGGCTGCCGCGCTTCTATTTATAACGCGGTCTCTCTCGAAGACTGTGAAAAATTAGCTGCGTTCATGAAGAAATTCCAGCAGGAAAATGAGTAAAAAGTCTGGCTATGTAAACCGTCCGTTTGGTATACTGTTTACATAACACATTCTGTAAAGCCTTCGCAATAAATGATGAGCATATTATTGGAGGGCAAAAAGCTTAGCAGAGGAGAGCATAGTTATGAAAACAAAAGAGTTAGTCATTATGGCTCTGTTTGCCGCAATCGGCGCAGCGCTTCATTCCATTATTCCGCCCTTTTTAGGCGGCATGAAACCAGATATGATGCTGATCATGATGTTCATGGGCATTCTGCTGTTCCCGCGGGTGCAAAATGTACTCGTCATCGGGATTGTGACCGGAATCATTTCCGCGCTTACAACCGCGTTTCCAGCTGGACAGATCCCTAACATCATTGATAAACCCGTATCAGCGTTTCTGTTCTTCTCCCTGTTTCTCTTGTTCAGAAAGAGCCGAAAAACAGGTGCAGCCGCTGTGCTGACAGTGATCGGGACCATCTTATCAGGAATTGTGTTTCTATCGTCAGCTTTATTGATCGTCGGTTTGCCGGGCGGTTTCGCCGCATTGTTCGCGGCTGTTGTTCTGCCGGCCGCTGTGCTGAATACAATCTCAATGATCATTATTTATCCGATTGTGCAAACCATTTTAAGACGTTCAAGCTTTATGGAAGCTGCTAAATAATTGTCACACAAAACCTCTTCCGCTTCCGGGAGAGGTTTTTTTGAACATAGCGCTCGCAGCATGTCAGCATGTTTTAAGCGAGGAGTTTTGTGAAAAAGATAAGACATAGTGTAAAGGCGGTTCCGGTTGAACAAACAAGCGCTTTCTGCCGGATGACTTTCTTGGGCGGATAAGAAGCAGCCTGGCTGAGAAGTCTGATATAGTAAACAGCGCCTGAAGCGAAGGCAAGGGTGATGCAGGATAACACAATTAAAAAGACAGACAACCTTCTCCCTCCTTTTCACTTAAAAAATATGCTAAAATAAAGCAAGCTATGTATAGAAGTTCAGGCTTTCAACAAAAATGAAAAATGCTGAATGAATCCTATTTGAAGAAAAAGACGGGGTGATTGTAATGGCGAGCGGACGTTCTCTATTAACAGGACTATTCGTAGGCGGCATCATCGGAGGAGCAGCGGTTCTTCTTACTGCACCTTCCTCAGGAAAGCAGCTGCGTGAAAAAATGAAAACCAATTATGATTCTTTTGAAGAAACAATCAAACGCTTAAAGTCAGACGGGCTTGCATTAAAAGACCAGCTGATCAAAGCGGCAAAAGAAAGCACGGATGTTATTAAAGACGTGGGCGGCGAGCTCCAAACGTCAATTAAAAAATGGCAGGAAGAGATCAAGCCTCACCAGCAGGATTTGCAAAAAGAAATTGCCGATATCGAAGAGAAAATCAGACAGCTGGAGAAAACCTTACAAAACTAATATCCTATTCAAAAGAAAAAAATGCGGGCCAAAATTGGACCCGTATTTTTTTTGGCCGAAAAACCCTTCCGCCGCAATGGTTTGTGAATTTATTAAAAAATTCTTACATTTTCATCTTTATTAATCTTTATTTTATTGGCATAATAGAGAAAAAGAAAAAGAGAAGCAGGTGACGTAATGAATCGAGTGGAACCGCCCTATGATGTGAAAGAAGCTCTGGTCTTCACCCAGAAAATGGCTCAGCTTAGCAAGGCTCTTTGGAAATCGATCGAGAAGGATTGGCAGCAATGGCTCAAACCGTATGACCTGAATATTAATGAGCATCATATTTTATGGATTGCGTATCAATTGAATGGAGCTTCCATTTCTGAAATCGCGAAATTCGGGGTCATGCACGTATCAACCGCATTCAACTTTTCAAAAAAGCTGGAAGAACGGGGATATTTAAAGTTCTCCAAACGGCTGAATGATAAACGGAACACATATGTCCAATTGACTGAGGAAGGTACCGAGGTATTCTGGAGCTTGCTTGAGGAATTTGATCCGACACGCAACGCTGTTTTTAAAGGGTCACAGCCTTTGTATCATTTATTCGGAAAATTTCCTGAAGTGGCAGAAATGATGTGTATGATACGCCATATCTACGGCGATGATTTTATGGAAATTTTCGAAACGTCACTCACCAATATTGACAATGACTTTGAAAGCGCAAACGGAAAACTGAAGAAAAAAGCAAAGGACAGTGCGGCGGATGAACCGGCTGAAGAGCTCGAACCTGTAAACAGTTAATCAAAATGCTTCATGATGTCGATAAAGACTTCCATCAGCTCTTGATAAAGCCCCTGCTCATACAGGGCAAAAATCGTTTCATGAACATCTAATTTTTCATTCAGCTGTCCGGCAAAAAGCGCAAGGAGCTTATCAAAGGTTACAAATCCTTGCGCTTTTTGTGTTGCCAGCTCTTCCGACAATTCATCGCATATCCTCATAACCGCTTCCCCTTCTTCCTTGCTCAGCCCTTTGTCAATGAGAAGCGCATAGAAGGGGTACCTGTCCATATCTACTGTTTTCACTAATAATTGTATGTAATATTCTAATCGCTCAATGCGATGATCCATCGAATCCATCCACACCACTTCTTTCTATCTTTAATCTTATTTTAGCTGATAATTCACTGAGAAGAAAGTTCTAACCCCATATTTCGCAGTTTGTTTGCTTGTTTCAAAAAAATACCTGCCGGATGATATTTTTTCTTAAAAAAGCATTGATTTTTTCTCTTGGGAGGAGTAAATTATTTTGAGATTCTATTCAAGATGTATGGAAGGATGACTTTGATGAATTGCTGGAAGACCATAAATCTCATGAAGGATTATGGCGCCGTTCGCATAATATTAACTGCTGTATGTTTTATGATTTTGGTTTTTATATCTACCTTTTTAGCTTTTGAGCTGCTGCGGCCTGGCACAAGCTTAAGCGATGAATATGTATCTTTATTCGGCGGTTTGCTCGTCGTTATTTTATTTGTACATAAAGTCATCCATGTCCTGCCAATCATCTGCAAAAAAAGAAAAATAGAAAAAAAGTTTTACATATTGCGCATGCGCACATGGAAACGTATACCAAAAACAACAATGCTCATTTCACTGGTCAGCCCGTTCTTGCTGATTACACCGGTATTGTTTTACGCAGCACTGGCATTTCCGAATCATGCTCATTATTTCTGCATGATCTCGGGCATTCACGCCGGCTACTGTCTGCCTGATTTCCTGCTGGCTCTCAAGCTGATAAAAGCACCGAAAACCGCTTTTATTGATCAGGAAGCAGACGGCTTGGATATTCTTGTTGAAAAGTAGTCAACCCCTGGTGCTGGTGGCGATTTTTCAATTTGCATTCTATCTTTTTTAATAAATATTTGGTAATGTAATATGGGACAGTTCAGAGAGAGGGGGAATCTCCCATCATTTTATTCTATTTTATCGTGGCTGCCGTGTTTATTTTATATTTCATAAACAGGCTCACCAATACATTATGCCTTGTCAGAGAGATTCCTGAAGAGCGGCAAGATAAGGTATTCCGATTTATTAATGTATCTATATTAATTTTACTGATCTCTTCGTTTGTGGAGATCTCCTTTACAGTGTAAATACGAAAGAAAGCATAGCTGCTGATTAAGCAGCTATGCTTTTTTATGTTGATTAGTACAGCCAAGAAGCGCCGATGATAATCAATAAAATAAATAACACAACCAATAAAGCGAATCCGCCTGCAAATACTTCACCCATCTTAAAAAGCACCTCCTGTAATAAGCTTTATTTACCAATTACATGTTATGCAATTCATGTTTGAAACGATTAGGCGCTAGTGAAAATAAAGGATCGCTTATGTTGCAAGCGATCCTCGGGCTGCTTAGTAGATGTAAGCTGCACCTACGATGATAAGCAAAATGAACAGTACTACGAGCAACGCGAATCCGTTAGAGTATCCTCCGCTCATGTTACATACCTCCTTTTCTTGATCAATATATAAGTATGTCGTCAGCAAAAGTTTGACTAGACGAATGCCCTTTATTTAAAATCTTTTTACAGAAAGCCACAATATGTTATGATACGCATAGGTAATTTAATTTGGAATGATTAGGAGTGTTTGAAACCAATGAAGAAAATCGCAATAGCAGCTATCACTGCTACAAGCATCCTCGCTCTCAGTGCTTGCAGCAGCGGCGACAAAGAAGTTATCGCAAAAACAGACGCAGGCGATGTCACAAAAGGCGAGCTTTACACAAACATGAAGAAAACAGCTGGCGCAAGCGTACTGACACAGCTAGTGCAAGAAAAAGTATTGGACAAGAAGTATAAAGTTTCGGATAAAGAAATTGACAACAAGCTGAAAGAATACAAAACGCAGCTTGGCGATCAATATACTGCCCTCGAAAAGCAATATGGCAAGGATTACCTGAAAGAACAAGTAAAATATGAATTGCTGACACAAAAAGCGGCTAAAGATAACATCAAAGTTACAGACGCCGATATCAAAGAATACTGGGAAGGCTTAAAAGGCAAAATCCGTGCAAGCCACATCCTTGTTGCTGATAAAAAGACAGCTGAAGAAGTAGAGAAAAAGCTGAAAAAAGGCGAGAAGTTTGAAGATCTTGCGAAAGAATACTCAACAGACAGCTCTGCTTCACAAGGCGGAGATCTAGGCTGGTTTGCAAAAGAAGGCCAAATGGACGAAACATTCAGCAAAGCTGCATTCAAATTAAAAACAGGTGAAGTCAGTGACCCTGTCAAAACGCAATACGGCTACCATATCATTAAAAAGACAGAAGAACGCGGCAAATACGATGATATGAAAAAAGAACTGAAATCTGAAGTGCTTGAACAAAAATTAAATGACAACGCAGCTGTTCAGGAAGCTGTTCAAAAAGTCATGAAGAAAGCTGACATCGAAGTAAAAGATAAAGATCTGAAAGACACATTTAATACATCTTCAACAAGCAACAGCACTTCTTCACCTTCAAGCAGTTCTAAATAATAAAAAAGCTGTGCAGGCTCAATGAGCCGCACAGCTTTTTTTATGCGATGGAATGGTTTTGATTTTCTTCTTCATGCTGCTGAGAACTGCGGCGTTCTCGCTCCTTTTCCATCCTCTCCATATAAATCTGCCCTTCTTTTTCAATAAAAGCCTGGTCTACTTTTTCTTCCTCTTTGGCTGCCGCCACAAGTTTATATGCGCTGAAAATGATGCCTACAATACAAAGATACACCCACCATGGAAAAAATAACACGGGCTCCTCCCCCTTTGCATAGATTCTTTATTCTTAACCATATGCGGGAATGAGACGAGTTATGTGCGGGAAAGACGCATCAAAAAGGACTGAGCTGAATATGTCAGCATCAGTCCTTTTTAAGTTATTTATGAAATGTCGGTTTATAAAAGGAACGGTTTTCCAGTGCAAATACGCGTTCAGTATACTCGCCCGGCTTCACGCGCTCAAGCGCTCTGTCCATCATATTCATTTTTGCATCCAGATTGTCTATATAGTGAAGAATTTCCGCTTCTTTCACCATCGGCGGTTTCGGGCTGCCCCATTCTGCTTTGCCGTGGTGACTCAAAATCAAATGCTGAAGAATTAACACCTCTTCAGAATCGATTTGAAGCTCCTCAGCCGCTTTTGAAAGCTCTGTCACCATGATGGAAATATGGCCGAGCAAATTGCCTTCAACCGTGTACGAAGTGGAAACAGGGCCGGACAGCTCCTTCACTTTTCCAAGATCATGCAGGATGACACCGGCGTAAAGCAGATCACGATCAAGAGACGGATATAAATCTGCTATTGCTTTCGCCAGGTTCAGCATAGAGACAACATGATACGCCAAACCTGAGACAAACTCATGGTGGTTTTTCGTAGCCGCCGGATAATCCATAAACTCAGCTTCGTGTTTTTTAACCAAGAACCTTGTGATTCGCTGGATATTCGGATTTTTCATTTCAAATATATATTGAGTGATGGTGTCCATCATTTCATTTTTCGGAATCGGCGCGGTTTCTAAAAAATCATCAATATTGACGTTTTCTTGCTCGCTTACCGGTCTGATATTTCTTAGCTTCAGCTGGGTGCGTCCGCGATAATGATGAACATCGCCGACGACCTTGACAATCGTCTGCGGCGCATAGGTCACTTCATCACTTTGCTTGGCATCCCACAGCTTCGCTTCAATATCGCCTGACTGGTCTTGCAGCATCAGCGTCAAAAACGGTTTTCCATTGCTTGCAATCCCTTTCGTCGAGGATTTAATCAATAGATACTGGTCCACCTGTTCGCCAACCTCATGTAGCATAATCCCTTTAGCCATTCTATTAAAGCTCCCTCCGTATCTTACATAATACCAGTATATCACATACCGATTTTCAGCTATAGAACCTCTTTTATGACACCAAATGGATGATTTGGCTGCTATGAAATGCATCTTTTACGTGCTCATGGCATGTAAAATACAAAATCTGCCTACCGCCTTCGGATAAATCATACAGAACATGTAATACACGTTTCAGCCTTTCCTGATCAAAATGAACAAAACTGTCGTCAAGCTGGAACGGAAGCTTTGACCCACCCTGGCGCGTAACGGCCAAAGCAAATCGGATCGCTGTATACAGCTGTTCACATGTCCCTTGTGACAGCTCTTCCGCATGATAGACAGTTCCATCGCGATGCATAACCATGATCGAATCATCCGTTTCGGAAAAATAAATGGTTTGGTAGTTACCGTCAGTCAGAGGGCGGAAGAATTCTCCTGCCGTCTCCAGAAGGCGCGGAAGCTCGATTTTTTTATGCCGCTCCAATTTGTTTTTGATCACCTGTTTGACCATTTGTATCGAGGCCCATTTTTTAGCCGTTTCTTTTACACGTTCTTTTTGCATTTCGGTTTGAAGCTTGAGGTCTGAGACCAATCCCGAAGCCTCTAATTGTTCCTGTTTGACTGAGAGCAGTGCGATTTGGCTGCGGAGCTGCTCGATCTCCTCAGTCAGCCGCTCTTTTCTTTCATTCTCAACAAATTGCTTATCTTTCAATTCAGAAAGCGTATTGGAATCCGCCAGTTCAAGTTCCTCCGGGTGCCCGCCTTGAAGCTGTGCGTTTACGTGATGAAGCTTGTTCTCCGTATCCTTCAATTGCCTGCTGATGTCGGCTATGGCAAAAAACGCATCTCTGTCTTTTGCAGCAGCCGCGGCAAATAACTGTTTGATCTGTGCGTGGAAATACTGTATTTCTTGCTCAAGTTCAAGCATCTGTTCCTTTGTATAATGAATATCTGTTTCAATTTCCTTTTTTTGCTTCTCAATTTCTTTTTCACGTTCAATGTTTTTCCGCAATGTGTGAAGGGCGTCCGAAATGGAGATATCCTGACTCTGATTCACGGGACGAAGCATACTGACGCGTTCTTCGAATGTTCTCCGGTGCTTTTTCAGCCTGCCTGCTTCAATGGTCAGCTCATGCTTTTTCTTCACTTCTTTTTTAACATCCTTCATTAAGCTGTATGCCTCAAGCAAAAATGATGGATCTTCCTTAAATCCGAGCTCATTCATAAAACGCTCAACCTGTGTAAAGGACGGCGCCATTTCGGCTTCCCACTGTTCAAACTGCTGGATGACCCTTTCATACGCCGCCTCCTTTTGCTGGAGCGCTGCACGCTGTGTGAGAAGGTGCTGCTTATTGCGGTCATCCTCCCATAACGCTTCTCTAAGCATTTCAGCTTCTGCTGGTGAAATATCCGTCATGGGTTGTCTTGTCTCTCGGCTGTTTCGAGAAGACGGTTTTCCTGATACAAGCCAATACACAATAAGTGCAGCGCCGAAACTTATGGCAGGAATCCATTGCTGCAGCAGAGAAAAGAGAACGATAAACAACATACCAGCTGCAATGACAGTCTTTTTCTGTTTAGCCTGCTGTCTTTCAAAAAACGTTAGCTGTTCTCTGAGCTTCGCTTGCTCTTGGTGCTGCCCCTGTGTTTCATCATATGCTCTAAGAGCTGCTTCTTTATCTTTTCTTTGGCTGTTTTCAAGAATCGCGGACGAAGCGGCACGAACGGCCTTTTCCGCGTCTTCCAGCTCATGCCGGGCAAGTTCAAACGTCTCGTCAAGCTGCCGTTTTCTGTCTCTTGCCTGTACATATTGCTGCACCGCTTGCTGAAGCTGCCATTCATAATCATATGAGGTGTTCATATTCAGGAGCTCATTTTCATCCGTTTTATTGAGCTGTTCCAGCCCTGCCGCTGTCTGCGCAGACGCCTGGCGCAGCTGTGCCTGAATGGCTGCCAGCTGTTCTCCCCAGGATTGGTACATATGAAACGCTGCCGAAAGCTCTTGTATCAGCGTTTCTTTCGCCAATAGTTCTTTATCGGGGATAAGCTTTTGCCTCTGTTTGTCCAACTCCGCCATCTTCACCCGAAGCGCCTCAAGCTGTGCTGATTTCGGGTGAAGATGGGATTCATATTTTTCCAGCTGATGCAGTCCGTCAGCAGGAAATTGTCCTGCATGTTCCTGACATTCTGCAATTACCTGTTCGAGTGTCGCTTTTTCATTTAGCAGCGGCTTTCGCTCAATCGCCCCCTCAATCATTCGGATATGTCCTGCCGTCTCTTTCAATTCGATTTCCGCGGCTGCAAGGCGGGCTTCAAGCGTTCGTTTTTCCTCGAGAAGCTGATGATAGCCCGCTTCCTCTGCTTCAGCCTGTTTTAGCTTCACTGCCAGCTGCTTAAGCGTTTCCAGCTCCTGATTCAATTGAGGGTTTCGCCCATTTGGTTTATAGAGCCTTTCGCTTTCCTTCGTCAGCCTTGTATCAAGCTTTGATACGGCTTCAGCACCAAACAAGCTGGAAAAGAGCAAAAATTCCCCTATCTTGTCCCGATTAAAGGCGTGAATTTCCTGCAGCCCAAATACGTCAAACGAATAAATGGCTTTGTACAACGACCTGTCTGTGCCCTGGAACAGCTGCTTTAAAACATCTCCCTGCTTTACTTCGCCCTTTTCTGTGTACACGCTTAGTTTTTCGGCAGTCCCTTTCGTCCGTTCGATCTTCAGCACCCCATACTCAGGATGTTCAGCTTCTAGAACACCGCCGTAGACACCGCCTGTTTTCGGTTCATATTTTTTCGTTTTCGGAAAACCGAACAGCATGCTTTCAATAAATGACATCATCGTCGTTTTTCCTGCCTCATTTAATCCGTAGATGACTTGGACAGGAGAGGCGGAAAAGCGAAAGGTCCGATTAGAAAATTTTCCGTATTGGTAGATATGTAAAGATATAATTCGCAAAGCTGTCACCGCCTCATGTATCAAGCACCTTAAGCTGTTTTTTCAATAATATCTGTGCCTGCTCTTTTATTTCCTTTACCTCCTCTTGTCTAAACCGGTCCGCGTGCCTTCTATACACTGGATGCCGCTCAAGCCCTTCCAGCACGTCTGACAGATCGCTGCGATCAATGTCTCCAAATAAACCGCCAAAAAAAGGATCAAGGTTTGTTAGGTTTGCTTCGTTTTCAGTCTCATCATCCAATCTAAGAGGCCAAACGAAATGTTCCTCTTCCGCTTCTTGTTCCTGAAGAGCTTCAAGAAACTCATCCAAGGTGCCTTTTGGCGCCTCCAGCAGCCATTCCGGCGCCGTCCCTTGTAAAACAAGCCTTACACAAACAGGGCTCCCCTTTTGCCGCAGCTTCGAAAACGTGTTCTCCACCATTTGGAAGAGGGCGGTCATATTCTTTGCCCCCGTCACATCAACTGCCGCTTTTTCCCACAGGACATCATGCGCTCTCTGAAATTCATAAGAAATATCTCCGTTAGTCACACGAACGAGATAATAGCCTTTATCTCCCGTCTCCTTCATATGGCGTGCTTGCGTGTTTCCCGGGTAAATGACTGCCGGGTGCTCGGCAGATAGAACTTGGCGTTTATGTATATGGCCAAGCGCCCAATAATCCATCCCGCTTTTCACGAGGTCGTCATGTGTAAACGGGCAATACGGATCGTGTCCTTCAGATCCAGACAGCGTGCCGTGGAGCATGCCGATATGAAACGGTGCGTCAGTTGATCTCCGATAGCGGGCAGCTTGGTTTTCCGTCACTGCTCTGGCTTGATAGCTGAAGCCGTAAATGCTTGCTATGCGCCTGCCTTCTTTAAAAAACGATTTTTCTTCTGGAACAGCGGACGAAAAAATATGGACATTCTCAGGCCATTCAATCGGCGTCCACTCCCCGCCAAGATGATCGTGATTCCCAAAGATGACGTATACCGAAATCCCGCACTCTCTGAGTCTTTCAAACTGTTTTTTCAAAAAGAGCTGAGCCTTTAAGCTTCGATTGGCTTCATCAAACAGATCTCCCGCCAGCAAAATGAAATCAACGTGTTCTCTCACTGCGGCGTCTATCATATGTCTCACGCTTGCAAACGTGCTTTCTTTAATCCGGGCAAAAATCGGCTCCGGCAGATGCGATATCCCGTAAAACGGGCTGTCAAGATGAAGATCTGCCGCATGAATAAAGGTTAGATCAGTCAACATTCTGCTCCTTTCCAGGATGAAGTACCCTTATTTTAGCACCGAATTCTTGCGAATGCACGTTCTGTCAATAAAGAAACAGCCTGAGAATCCCCAGGCTGTTTTCCAATCAGTTTTTCGCTAAACGTAGCGCTTGTTTGATCGCTTTGAACGCGCTTGAATTGCCGTAAATTAATACACCGCCTTTATAAATTCTGGCGCCGATAACGGCCAGTATGACAATGGTGAGCAGTGTGATTCCGATTCCGACAGCCGCCTGCCAGAACGGAATATCAAGCATGCCGACGCGCAGGAACATAATCATTGGCGTAAAGAACGGAATAAACGAAGTTACCGTGATAAATCCTGCGTCAGGCGCATTCAAACCGAACATCGCGATCATAAAACCGGCGACAACCAAAAGCGTCATCGGCGTGATCGTTTGCTGCACGTCCTCTATTCTGCTGACGACACTGCCGAGAAACGCGGCAAGTGTCGCGTACAAAAAGTATCCGAGCAAAAAGAAAATGACAGCATAGATGACAGTGGTTGCAGATACATCGGTCAAATTAAGGAATCCGCCGACAGATGAAGCCGTTTCGCTCTTTTCGTTCAGCTTAAGCGACAGAGAGCCGGCTCCTATAATAATAGCAAGCTGTGTGATCCCGACAAGCCCGATACCAAGCAGCTTTGCAAACATTTGCTGGATCGGCGGCATACTTGAGATCAGGATTTCCATAACTCGCGAAGATTTTTCGGTTGCGACCTCCATCGCTATCATGCTGGCATACATAATCACCGAAAAATAAATGACGAACAGCATAATGTAAACAAGCCCTACTGTCTGACCAAGCTCTTCCTCAGACTTTGCCCCTTCTTTCAGCGCCTTCTGCCCCACAGTAACGGGCGCATAAAGGCTGCTGATCGTTTCCTGCGACACGCCGAGCTCCGCTGTTCCGACAGCTGTTTTGGTTTGCGTCAGCGCCTGCTGCAGCGTTTGATACGTGCTTTCATCAGAAATCGTTAACGCTTTATATGTTCCTGAAATGGTCCCTTTTTCATCTCGTTTGATGATGAGCATGCCATCGAGTGATTCATCTTTGACTTGCTTTGTGACCTCATCCTCCGATTGCTTCGACAGCTTCACATCAAGATCGCCATCTGTATCCACCGCTTTCAGCTGCTTTGAAAAAACCGGATATAATTCGTTTGTTTCATCAACAACGGCAATTTTTTCTTTCGCATCGTCACCTTGAAACAAAGAAATGATCGACTCCAGATTCGTTACAACTAAAACAAGCAGCACCGTGATGACAGTCGATATAATAAAGGATTTTGCCATAATCTTATTTTTGTATGTATGAGAAAGCATGATCCAAAATTTATTCATAGACGGCCCCCACCTTTTCTATAAAAATATCATGCAGTGACGGCTCTTCAAGCTCAAACTTTCTGATAAACCCTTTTCCTTGGAGCATCGCAAAAATCTCTTGAGAAATGTCTTCATTGGCAATCTGCAGCTTGACGCCGTCTGCCGTTTCCTTCCATTGAAGAATGCCTTCATGAGACTGCAAAAAGCGCAAATCGTCATCGGAGTGAATGGTAACATTCTTTTTACCGAAAGAACGCTTGATCTCCTTCAGCTTGCCTTGTACAACCGGTTTTCCTTTCTGCAATATGCAAAGGTTCTCACAAAGCTCCTCCACATGTTCCATCCGATGGCTTGAAAATAAAATAGAAACACCGCTGTTTTTCAGCGAGATCACAGCCTCTTTTAACAGCTCAACATTGACAGGGTCCAAGCCGCTGAATGGTTCATCTAGAATCAGGAGCTCCGGCTTATGCAAAACTGCCGAAATGAATTGGATTTTCTGCTGATTCCCTTTTGAAAGCTCTTCCACCTTCTTATTCTCGTAATCTGTGATATTGAAGCGTTCAAGCCATGTCCCGAGCTCTTTTACAGCCTCCCGCTTCTCCATCCCTTTTAATCTGGCAAGATAGACGAGCTGATCCCTTACCTTCATTTTCGGATAAAGGCCCCGTTCTTCCGGCAGATAACCGATTTTGTTGCTGATATGATAATTCACAAGACGGCCCTTCCAGCTGATTGAGCCCTCCGTAATGCTTAATAATCCTAGGATCATGCGAAACGTCGTTGTTTTTCCCGCTCCGTTTGCGCCTAATAGACCGAACATTTGCTGTTCCGGAATATCTAAGTCCAATCCGTCAACGGCTTTATAATCTCCAAATGTCTTCGTTACGTGATCAATTGTAAGCACTGAATCTCCTCCTTCCCTGACCCATTATATACTAATTTTGGATTAAGCATAATAAAGGATTTTGATTTCCTATTTAGAATATAAATGGAGAAAGACTGATAAACCTTAAAATGGAGGAGAAACATGATGGCTGATTATTTCCTTACCGTATTTGATCCTTCGGGGAACACGCTGGTAAACGAGCAATTCGAGGCAGAACATGAAGAAGCGGCAAAAACGCATGGTGAAGCCCTCTTAAAAGAAAAAGAGCTTCATAGTCATACTCATCGTTTAGTCAATGCAGCCGGAAAGCTGATTTTGTTTCACAGATGATCAGCTTTCCGGCTGATCTGTTACGCTTGAAACTTCGGCTCCCGTTTTTCTAAAAAGGCACGGATTCCTTCTTGGTGATCCTTGGTCCTTCTCATTCTCTCTTGGGCGCTGCGCTCAAGGAATAGCACTTTTTTCAGTTCTTCAATTTGGAGGCTTTGAAAAATAGCTTTCGTTTCGATCATCGCCAAAAGAGGGGAGGCCAACAGGGTTTCGATAATGGGTCTTGCGCCTTCGGCAGGGTCTCCGGCAAATGTCCCATCAAGAAGCCCCATATCGTCAGCTTCCGAGGCAGATAGTTTTTTTCCGCTCCAAATCAGTTTTTTCGCTTTTGCTTCACCGATTCTTTTCTTCAGCAAATAATGTCCTCCGCCGTCCGGAACAAGCCCAATGCCGATAAAATTCATCGCGAGGACGGCGTTTTTTTCAGCGAGCACAATGTCCGCACAAAGCGCCAAACTCAGGCCCAGTCCCGCAGCAGCGCCATGAATGGCTGCAATTGTCACTTTCTTCATCTGATATAAATTCAGGGTGACAGCCTCAATCGTATCCATCAGCCGTTTAAATTGATCAGAGTCATGCTCTGACGTCATCATCCTGATATCACCGCCGGCCGAAAAGCCTTTCCCGCTTCCTCTCAGGAGAACGATGAGCGCCTCGCTTGCAGCCGCCATTTCGACTGCCTCCTTCAATTCAGACAGCATCTGTTCATTCAGGGCGTGATGGGCATCAGGCCGATTCAGGATAATCTCTGCAACGGCCCCATTACATGCATATTGAACAAACTCCATATGAAGCACCTCCATGTATGCGCTTGCTTTTTTCTTTCTCCTATACATTCCCCGCCATCCTCAAATAAACCTTTTTATTTTTCAAGGTCAATAGATACTGAAAAATGCATATTGTTTGAATGGAAACATAAAGTTTTATATAGTGAAATAGAAGGGATATCTTGATGAGAAGGGAGGAAAGGAACATGGATAAATTGCTGATCAGTTTTCTTTTAAGTTTATTTATGGTGTACTTTCCCCCTTCGGACGTGGTTCTGCCTTCCCAGTTTGAAGCAAGCACTGACAGCTATGTGCCTATGTCCTCATATCCGCAGGAAACACAATCGGCAAAAACGCCATCGCCGGGCAGCATGCACCCGGCTGAGCTGATCAAAGAGTACAGCCCGCTGGCGCAGTCTGTCAGGCAGCTCTCTGTCAAACCACTTGACGAACCGCTGATAAACAGGCTGGAAAAGGCTTGGGCCGTCCCTGTCAAATACCAGTCTAATTACCTCCGAATATAATTTGCTCAAGTTTTATTTGTAACTCACCCCATACTGCCAACACTACATTCGGAGGGATTTTCATTGAATATTAAAGAAAACGATCTGCCGGGCATCGGCAAAAAGTTTGAAATCGAAACAAGAAGCCACGAAAAAATGACGATTATCATTCATGATGACGGAAGAAGGGAAATTTACCGGTTTAATGACCGGGACCCGGATGAGCTTCTTTCAAATATTTCATTGGATGATACTGAAGCAAGGCAAATTGCAGCTATTCTCGGGGGTATGGTCTATAAACCGCAAGCTCTGGAGTCCATCGAGATGGCCTTCAGCGATCTTATTATTGAATGGTTTAAGGTCGAAAAAGGCGCCAAATCGATCGGACGCACACTCGGAGAGCTTGATGTTCGCCAGAATTACGATGTCACTGTGATTGCCATTATCAAACACAACCAGGAAAAGCTCCTAAATCCCGGAGCCGATTCGATTATTGAAGAAAATGACACCCTTGTCCTCTCAGGTGAGAGAAAGCATCTGAAGAAACTGATTCACGATTTTCTTTCTGGAGAGGGCGTGTGAGCCCCGATGGACCATCTTGTATTTGAAGTCGGAACTGCACTTGTCCTTGTGGCAATCGCCAGTGTGATCGCCAATAAAATTAAATTTTCGATTATTCCGTTTCTGATTGTGCTGGGAATGCTTGTTGGACCGCACGCGCCGAAAATAGGGATTATTGATCTAACATTTATTCAAAGCAGTGAAATCATCGAGTTTTTCGGGCGAATGGGCGTACTGTTCCTCCTCTTCTATCTCGGACTCGAATTCTCTGTCGGGAAGTTAATCAAATCTGGAAAATCAATCGCGGTCGGCGGGACGATTTATATTTTGATTAACTTCAGCCTCGGACTGCTTTACGGGTTTATCACCGGATTTTCCTTTCTGGAAGTCCTCATCCTCGCAGGCGTCATCACAATCTCGTCAAGTGCGATTGTCGCAAAAGTGCTCGTTGATTTAAAAAGAACCGCCAATCCGGAAACCGAATTGATTCTCGGCATCATCATGTTTGAAGATATTTTCCTTGCCGTATATCTGTCCGTTGTTTCCGGCCTTGTGCTAGGTGATGCGACATCCGTAGGGAGTGCGCTCTTGTCCATTTTGATCGCCTTCGGTTATATGCTGCTGTTTTTTATCGCAGCAAGAAAACTCCCGCCGCTGTTGAACAGACTGTTGGACATTCGCTCAAACGAAGTGTTTATTATCGTCATTTTCGCAGCACTCTTTTTTATCGCCGGGTTTTCCGAGACGATTCATGTAGCGGAAGCAATCGGCGCGCTGTTGCTCGGTTTGGTCTTTTCAGAAACAGAGCATTCCGATAGGATTGAACACCTCGTCGTTCCGTTTCGCGACTTCTTCGGTGCGATGTTCTTTTTCAGCTTCGGCCTCAGCATCGATCCGTTTTCGCTCGGTGAAGCGGTTTGGCTTGCGTTGGGTGCAGTGATTTTGACCATTCTGGGAAATTTTATCGCCGGAATGGTGGCAGGACGACGCGCAGGGCTTTCTCATAAGGCTTCATCGAATATCGGGCTGACGATCGTATCGCGGGGAGAATTTTCGATTATCGTTGCGAATCTCGGAATAGCAGGCGGACTGTCGGCCACATTAAAGCCGTTTGCCGCATTATATGTCCTCATTCTGGCGATTTTGGGACCGCTTGTCACAAAGGAATCAAAACGAATTTACCGCTTGCTGAACAAGGTATTTAAATGGAAGCCTGAGGTTCAGCCCGCAAAAAAACAGGGATAAAAAAAAGCAGCACTGTGATCAGTGCTGCTTTGTCGTTTTTTCAAAAATCTGCTCTAAATATTTGATTTTTTCGTCCGTGTAGTGCTCGAAGCGCTCATTGTACGATTTCGGATCTTTTGGATTCGCAAAATGCGTGATTTTCCCTGTATCCCGATCAATAAATTTACTAGCAGCGCCGCAGCCGATGCCGATAATCGTCTGCACCTCTTCCATAATCATAATGTTGTAGATGCTTTCTTGTCCCGGCAAAGAGTATCCGACGTTTTCAAGGTTTCCAAGAATGTTTTTCTGGCGGTATAAATAATAAGGCACGTACCCATGCTCTTTCGTCCAGGCTACCGCGTCTTCCATCATTTGAGAAACCTCTTCCCTGCCGGCAACTTTGTACTTATGCTTGTTTCTCGTCATTTCTGACGCCCGTTTAAATGAAAGAGTATGAACGGTAAGGGATTCCGGCATCAGTTTTTCTGTTTCTGAAAGACTGTGCCTGAACTCCTTCACGCCTTCCCCAGGCAAACCAATAATCAAGTCCATGTTGATATTATTCATGCCGTGCTGGCGTGACAGATGATATTTCTCAATGGTCTCTTCAACCGTATGGTGCCGTCCGATCGCCTTTAGCGTTTCGTTTTCATAGGATTGCGGATTGATGCTGATCCGATCAATGTCATATTTGTTTAAAACGGCGAGTTTTTCTTCTGTAATCGTGTCAGGACGACCGGCCTCCACCGTAATCTCACGAATGTTTTTCACATCCGGGAAGGAGCGGACCATTTCTTCATACAGCAGATCCATCTCCTCCGCTGTAATGCTTGTCGGCGTCCCGCCGCCAAAGTAAATGGTTGTAACCTTAACATCATGCTCCTTCAGCCATTCACCGATTTTCTGCATTTCGTAATGCAGTCCCCATAGGAATGAACCGACTCTGCCCGCCTGTCCCTGGATGGCATACGCAGGGAATGTGCAATACGCGCATTTTGTCGGGCAGAACGGAATGCCGATATAAATGCTGACTTCATCCTTTACTCGGTACAAATCCGGAACTGCCGCCAGCTGACGGTCAACAATTTCCTGCATTAGCATGATTTTTTCATCATGAATTAAATAGTCTTTTTTCAACTCAGCATGCGCTTGCTCCTTGGACATTCCGCTTTGCAGTTTTTTATGAAGCAGCTTTGTGGGCCGGATTCCTGTCAGGATTCCCCACTTCTGCGTAATGCCCGTATGCGCCTGAAGAAGATTGAGATACACATAAGAAATTGTGTTTTTCACTTGCTTAAAAGCTTCTTTTTCAGTCATGCCGGGAGAAAAAATTTTTGTATGCTGTTCCTTTATGCCAGTACCCTTCACTTCTCCCGAAACCGTCACATGCTCATCCGTTTGTGACAACGCTAAAGAAATGACAAAATCTGCGGGCTCCTCTCCGCCATACGCAAGCTCGCACTCTTCATAAAACAAATTTGCAATATTTTGCAGAGGCCGATGCAGGCGGTCATCATGTATGCCTTCTATTTTAATTTGCAACTTCATCACCTAATTTATCAGATTCAAAACTTTCTTTAGTGTACAGAAATAAACTGCTAAAATCAATCCGGCAAAAAAGCCGCCGCACCTGTCAGGGTGCGAGCGGCTTTTTTACACACGTTTCATGTGGAACTTATCAAGAAATCCTTTTCGCTGCTGCATTCGGAAATATTCCTTCATCATATAAGCGACACCTTGCTCGTCATTGGACCTTGTAACCCAATCTGCCTTTCTCTTAATTTCCGGAACGGCATTCCCCATCGCTACCCCAAGACCTGCAAGTTCGATCATCGGCAGATCGTCATACTGATGCCCAATGGCCACGACATCATCCATACTCAGGCCCAGCTCTGAAGCGACGAGGGCCAACCCCGCTTCCTTCGAGACACCTTTCGGGACGATATTCAGCTTCTCATCGTTTACGCGAATCACGTCCACCGCAGGGAAGGCTTTTGTAATCGTTTCTGTAATGTCATGCTGAATGTCGTGCTCCGTGTACACCTCGATGACGGGTGCACTCACCGGCTCATCCATGAGGAGATCGCTTAATGATTCAACGAACTGGACTGGATAAAAGATCGGGTCAGACGGATGAATGAGTGCTTTCCCCAATAAATTCGAATTCACCTTTTTCTTGTTTCCGATAGAATACTTTTCGTGAAGAAGCCGAATATTGCATTGATAGCTCTCCAGCACTTGAACAATGTTAAAAGTATGATCATCAGAAATTCTTTTTTCAAAAAACGGGGCGTCAATTTTCTCAGCGATATATGCCCCGCTATGGGTGATCAGCTTGGCATCAAGCTTTAGCGATTTCGCTATTTTCTGTGCTGAGCGAAAATGACGGTTGGTCACAAGTGTGACGTAAATCCCTTTTTTCTTTACATATTCAATCGCGTCTTTCGTTGCCTGATGAATCTTCCCGTTCGACCGAAGCAGCGCTCCATCTATATTTAAGGCAAGCAATTGTTTTGACACAGAGATGTCCCCCTCCTTGATGACTGTACTTGTGTATAGGATATGACCCTGTCTCTGTGTTTAGAACAACCTTTTCTTAAAGCAAAAAAAGCCTGGCTCAGCAGACTTTATGTATGGCTTGTTGATAGGATACGATCGAAGCAGCCATTCTCCCTAATATCGTTATTTCGATTTACGAAAAATCATGTATCAGGAACCCCTTGTTTGACCAATGATGCGCTCCGAACACTTACTCTCTGTTGCTTATCCCCTCTATATAACGGCATGATATGCGACCGTATCCATTTGAAATAGGTAAGTGTAGGCGCTTTCAATGTTATTATCTCAGTTTTCCTTTCCGATGACAAGGGTTTTTTTAACTAAAAAAAGTAACCAACTTTTGTATATCCGTGGTAGGATCAGTTGTTAATTTTTAGGACTATACACTTGATTCAGAACGTACATTCCCATACAATATAAATAATAAACGAAAAAGCGGTGTTTATATGGCTGATTTAAAAGAAATATATAATGAAGAACTGATATCTCAGTTGATCCATCATGTAAGGTCATCCTATCCTGATTTTAACAAAAACAGATTCTTGGATACATTACGGCTGGAGGACTGGCCTGAACTCACTTTAAAAGAGCGGATGCGCCGCGTGACAGTTTCTTTATACGAAACTTTGCCAAAACAATACGTTGAAGCGCTCGCAATTTTACGGGATACAGCCCCTCATTTTAAAGGACTCAGCGGAATTTTATTTCCAGATTATGTGGAACAGTACGGGTTAGCGCATTGGGAAGAATCAATAAAGGCATTGGAATACTTTACGCAATATTCCACCTCAGAATTTGCTGTAAGGCCTTTTTTGCTGTTAGATCAAGAAAAGATGATTGCACAATTGCTTGCATGGTCTGAGCATAAAAATGAACACGTGAGAAGACTTGCGAGCGAAGGCAGCAGGCCCCGCCTGCCGTGGGGAAAATCGATACCGGCTTTGAAATCGGACCCTTCCCCCGTATTGCCGATCCTTGAAAAGCTGATGCAGGACGAGTCCTTATATGTAAGGAAAAGCGTGGCCAACAACCTTAATGATATATCAAAAACGCATCCTCATTTACTGAGAAAAGTCGCAGATCAATGGTACGGAACACATCCCCATACAGACTGGATTATCAAACATGCCTATCGGACCCTATTAAAAAAGGGTGATAAACAGGCCTTAGCGCTTTTTGGTTATGAAAATGCTGATTCGATACAACTACATGATTTAACATGTCAGCCCAAACGTATAGTTATTGGCGAAAGCCTTGAATTTTCTTTCTATATTCATTCAGACAGGGATCAAAAAGTAAGAATTGAGTACGCAATTGATTTTGTAAAAGCAAGAGGCCAGCGTCATCAGAAAGTATTTAAAATAACAGAAACAAATATACGAAAAAACGAAACAAAGTCATACACAAGAATCCAATCCTTTAAGGATTTAACCACCAGAAAGCATTACAAAGGAATTCATACATTATCAGTCATCATCAATGGAGAGGTAAAAGATTCATTGGATTTCCAAGTTTGCTGAATAAGTAAAAAATCCCTTCTTATCCAAGAAGGGATTTTGCTGATTAGCCTTCAACACTGCCGTAAAGCTCTTCTAAAGGCTTCATAATGATTTTGTTCAATTCACCAATCAGCATGCTCATGCGCTGCTCCGCTTCCATCAGCTGAGAAATTTTTTCGTGCTGCTGTACAAGCGCAACTGTTTTTTGAGCCTGCGTCACTTCTTCTTGTGTAATCTCTTCTCCTGCCATTTGTTTTTGCTGGAGTCTAAGCTGTACATCACGGAAGTTTTCGAACATGCGCTTCGCTGATTCATCTGCGTTAACTTCGTCGTAAAGGTTTTTTAAACGGGTGAACTCTTCGCTCCCGCGTAATGCATTTTCCAGATCATACGCTACATCATAAAAATTAACAGCCATTGTAAATAGCTCCTTTCATCATTGCCGTTTGACATACCACTCCACTATAACAGACTATGGAGCTCCTTTCATTAATCAAAAACCATTTCTTCTTAAAAAAGGATGACAAACAGTGCTTGAATCGCGCCTATCATTCCGCCGAGAAGGCCCCCCAAATAGGTAATCATTTTAAATTCTTTTTTTGAAATGGACAGCACCATTTCTTCAAGACGCTCCACCGGGAACTGATCCACCTGCTCCTTGACGATTTCCTCAAGACGCAACCGTTTTAAGACACTTTCAAGGTTGGACGAAATCCCTTCAAGCAATTTGTCTAACAGTGCCGGCAGCATTTGCTGGGTCAGCTCAGATTCATAGCGGACGGTAAGCGTGCCAATCGTATTGTCGAAGAAAGGGGCAGTAGAAAATGCTTGCAGCACTCTTCGTTTCAAACTGAAAATGAGCGCCTTTGCATTCCATTTTTCATCTGCTTCATTAAACGTATACTCCCTCAGCTTGCCCCATTCGTTTTTTAAGAGATCAGAAAGCAATTTATTTGTTTCCTCATTCCGCAAGAATTTCAGCAGCTCCGGCAGCACGCGATCCGCAAGGCTTGAATTGCCGAGAAACATTTGCACCATGCTTCCAAGCATGCCGCGCTCTTTTAAAAAGTCATCAATCATATTGCCAAGACGGATTTTTCCTTCATCACTTTCAAAATAACGGACACTCCGTGACAATATATATCCTGAAATCATCGGAATTTTTTCCTCAAGCTTTTCCTGCACCTCTATAGGCACCAGCTCTTTTAACGATTGGTCCCCGTATTGGCGGAAAAGCTCATTCAGCTTATCATCGGTCCAGCTGCTGATCCATGCATCAGCAGCTTTTTCGGGGCGCTTCATCCCGGCTTTTTCAAGCGCTTCTTTTACTGTCACTTCAGAAAGTGACAGCTTTTGAATCAGCTGTTCCCCCACTCGAAGAGCCTGCGTTTTGGCTGCATCAGAGACGAGCCGCTTTTTAATGCCTTCAGGGGTTAAGAGATGATTGACTACCATCAGTCCCATTTGTTTTGCAAGTTCATCTCGCCGTCTTGGAATCAGCCCGGGCGTAAAAGGAACTCGCTTCCCAAACAAATAGTACGCTTTATACGGCCTAAACAGCATTTGAATTGCTAAATGATTGGTCACCGCTCCAATGGCAGCGCCGATCACGATCATAAAAATAAAGGTTCCTGCAATACCCATTCCTATTCATCTTCCTCCATCTGTGCTTCAGCTTTTTTCATATAGATTATGTACCTATACGTATTATAGAGGCTCATGCAATCACTTAGCAAACGAGGAGACAAATTCCTATTCTTAGAAAATCAGCTTGTTCTTTTGGAATAGGGCAAGGTGGAGAATCGTATTCTGTAAAGTAGAATACCGTCAGCTGCGTTCGTCTTACATGTATTTAGTGTAAAGCTGCGGACACCCGCCGGCAGCTTTTGAATAAAAGGGGGAGTCTCACCATGATAACACTCGGTTTTATGTCCTTATCCCGCCAGCATGAAGCGGATTATTCCGCAGAACTGGCCAAAAGAGCACCCGAATTCGGCATACGTTTCATCCGGTTTACACCATTTGATATTTCACCTGACACTCTGCGTGTCAAAGCATCGGTCTATCATTCGGCCAGCAGCACATGGAACGAAACTGAAATGGCGATTCCAGATTATATTTATGATCGCTGTTTTTACGGCAAGGATTCACATTCCCAAAAAGCAAAACCAATCGTTGAGTGGCTCAAAAAATATCCGAAAACGGAATTTATCGGGCGGGGTCTTCCCGATAAGTGGACCGTCCTTCACGATTTGCAGCAGCACTCTGTAATCAATCCCTATATTCCCGAAACGATAAAGGTGAACCGCTACGAACAAATTCACTCCTTTTTATCCAAAGAAAAAGCCTGCATCCTTAAACCGGCATTCGGCGCGGGAGGCAGAGGCGTGATTCTTTTGAAGCTGGGCAAGAAAAACATCACTGCTACTTATCACATCGGAAAGGATAAGCAGACAAAAACGTTTTCCAACCAGACTTCTTTTAAAACATGGTGCAAAAAAGTGCTTCAGCATCAATATTTGCTTCAGCCTTACTTAAACATTCAAGATAAGGAACAATACCCTTGTGATATTCGTCTGTTTATGGAAAAAAACGAAGCAGGTGAATGGAATACAGTCGGAAAGGCAGTAAGACGCGGATACAAACACGGGCTGCTGGCCAATTTGTCAGGCGGATCTGATGCGCTGACATTTGACTCCTGGTTTGAAGATATACCGAAAAAACAGCAAGTGGTTTTACTAGATGATGTGTTTTCAATTACCCAATCGGTTCCGTATTATCTTGACGAGCGCTACGGGCCGTTGTTTGAACTCGGTCTTGATATATGTCTTGCAAAGGACGGGAGAATTTGGATTTTAGATATCAATTCCAAACCGGGCAGGAAGTCAATCCTGCGTGTCTCTCCCGAGCAAAAAGAACAGCTGTACACTTGTCCCCTAAAGCGCTGCCAATATCTGTTTTCTGAGCAAAGCCAGAAAGGAGTTCTTCCGCGTGAATCCTAAACGGTTTTTGATCGGCATAGACAAAACCAGTGAAAACACCCTGTTTCTGCCCTCTTCGCTGAAGCAAGACGGACTTTTGCATGCCGCATTCGGAACGAAGGTTGTCAGATGCCACGTTGCTTACAGACGGCATCTGGAACAAACCGTGCTTCTCTCTGAAAATCTGTTTCATGAGCTTTTGCTTCCCCACCGAAGCAGGGCTGATATACTGATTCATGATCATACAGTGCATATCGGGCCGTTAGTCGGCATCTTTACGGCAGGGTTTACTGTATCTCTTGAACGTCCATTTAAGGATCGTTCCCTCTTTTTTTCTAAGCTTGTCACGTTACACGAGCAAGCCGGAGGCTACTGCTTCGTTTTTGGCGCGCACCAAATCAATTGGGAGGAAGGCACGATTGAAGGCCTCCTTTACAGGGAAAACGGCTGGGAGAAAAAAATCGTTCCATTGCCGAACGTCGTTTATGATCGTTTGCCGAACCGAAAAATTGAAGATTCACTTCTCTTGCAACATACAAAAAAGAGGCTGATCGATGAATATCAGATCCCATGGTTTAATAAAACGTTTTTCAATAAATGGAACGTTCATCAATTGCTCGAAAAAGATCCGAGAACGGCACCCTTTTTGCCTAGATCCGAGCTGACACCATCTGTGGAGCTGATAGATGAGCTCTGTGGCGCATACAAAAAAGTCTATATCAAACCGGCAAATGGAGCACTCGGCACCGGCATTTATCAGCTGACAAGAACAGATGGCGGCCTGACGGTAAAGCATACGAATGACGCCAAAACATTTACTTCGATTGATTATTCCGATGCCGCCTCATTCCTTGCAGAATTTCAAAAACAGCACAACCCGTCCGACTTTCTCATTCAGCAAGGTGTTGATCTCATCGAATTTCAAGGCAAACCAGCGGATTTCCGTGTCCATACCAATAAAAACAGAAAAGGAAAATGGACAGTGACAGCAATTGCCGTAAAAATTTCCGGAAAGAACAGCATTACAACACATCTTTCTAACGGCGGCACTGTAAAGACACTTGCGGAAGTATACGATGATCCCGCTGAAAGAGTTGAGGTCATTAAAAAGCTTTCTGCAGCGGCACTGACGGCAAGCCATGTCCTTCATGATCATATCGAGGGGTTTATCGGGGAGATCGGTTTCGATTTTGGCATTGATCAGAACGGTAAAGTATGGATGTTTGAAGCGAATTCGCGCCCGGGCCGAAGCATTTTTTCTCATCCAAATTTGCATCATGTTGATTCTCTTACAAAACGAAGAAGCTTTGAATACGCGTCCTATTTATCTGAGAAGGCAATCACATCTCCTGAAGCATTGTGGCCTTCGTAACCTGTCCGCTTTTTTAATAAAGCGGGCTTATCTTTATCCAAGGCTGGGACAAACTGCATATTAAGGCCTCTTCAATGATGTTCTGGAACAATGATACAATGAACATAAGCCGTTTATATTCAGGTCAATTGATACCAAATGTAAGGAGCGTGGCCGTTATGATTTCTCATTTCAGCTGGAAACCGTTGTTCCCAAAAGAAAAGCTGCCCGGTTGGAAAATATCATTTTATTATAAAGGGACCCATTATGAAGGCATCTATCATAAGAGCGGTGAGATTGAATGGGGAGACTTGTTTCCCGCCCGCGCTGACGAGCCTGCTCTTACAAACGAGATACATGAACTGATGCTTTTTCATATTTATGACTAGCTTAGCCTAAACGGCTAAGCTTTTTTTGCTTTCTCAAGATTTACCACACAATTCTCCGCATGAGTTTCCGGCCATTTTAACATAATACGTAGTAACAAGCCGGCAAAGCATTGGGTTACGCCGAGGCGGCAGTGACACCCGATAAGGGTTCACAGATCTGGTGCAACTCCAGTTAACCCAACCATACTAAATAAAAAGGAGATTTTACACATGGCTAACCAAAACTCTTCAAATGACTTACTAGTTCCTGGCGCAGCTCAGGCTATCGATCAAATGAAACTTGAAATCGCTTCTGAATTCGGCGTTAACCTTGGAGCGGACACTACTTCTCGCGCTAACGGTTCTGTCGGAGGAGAAATCACAAAACGTTTAGTATCTTTCGCTCAGCAGCAAATGGGCGGCAGAGTTCAATAACAATTCAATATATGGCTATAGAGGGCGCGGTTTCCGCGCTCTCTTTATTTTGTCACCCTTTTTTCCTGCTCCACATATCCTAGAAAAAAAGGGAGGGAATCGGGGTGTCATTCATCACCATTGTGAATTGGGAGCTGGTTCAGTTCGTAAGTGTATCCATGATTCATGAATATGTTTCCCATCGTTCTGTTTATTTGTACAGGTATTCTTTCCCGCGCTGTTCAAACTGAGAACATCCTTTTATAATGAAAGGCGAGGAGGTTTTTTGATGAAAATCGCTTTATTAGGAGCCAGCGGCCGCGTCGGACAGGCCTTTTTAACACAAGCTGCAGCAGATGAAAGATTTGATATTTTCGCTCTGATCAGATCTCAACATGCTGATCTTCCCCTTTCAAAAGACAGAACCGTCATGGGGAACGCCCGCCGCTTAGAAGATGTGAAAAAAATAATGGAGAATGCTGAAATCGTGATCAGCTGTCTAGGCACAGATCGTGATGATACCTTGTCAACTGCTATGGCACACATTCTCTCCGCTATGGAGGAACAGCATATCAAACGGCTTATTACGATCGGCACCGCAGGGATCCTAGATTCCCGATATGAACCGGGAAAATACCGGTTTGAAACAAATGAATCGAAACGAAAGCAGACCCGCGCAGCCAAGGAGCATACAAAAGTATACGAAATGCTTAAAGAATCATCATTAGACTGGACAATCATCTGCCCCACTTACCTCCCGGACGGAACAGCAACCGGCGTATATCGTACGGAGCGTAACGTTTTGCCTGAGGGCGGCACAAGCATTTCGGTCGGCGATACTGCGGACTTTTTATATCGTGAGCTCGTTACAGGTAAGTATGTCGGATACCGTGTCGGACTGGCTTATTGACTACATAAACCAAAAACCCAAAACACGATTGTTTTGGGTTTTTTGAGCGTTATGCAATGGAATGTTTCTGTCCCTTTTGCAGTTCATACATTTGATAATATTGGCCTTCTAATGCCATCAGTTCCTCGTGGTTCCCTCTCTCAACAATTTCTCCTTTATCAAGAACCAAAATCTGATCAGCATTTCTGATTGTTGAAAGCCGGTGAGCGATGACAAAGGTGGTGCGTCCTTGTTTGACGACATCAAGCGCCTTCTGGATTACGGCCTCTGTCTCTGTATCAATATGCGCTGTAGCTTCATCTAAAATCAAGATCGCGGGATCAAACGCCAAAGCTCTAGCGAAAGAAATTAACTGCCGCTCTCCCGAGGATAGCGTGCTGCCTTTTTCAATCACGGGCTCATTAATGCCCTTCGGAAGCTTCTTTAGAAGAGGCTCAGCACCAACTTGCCGCAGTGCATTTTTTATTTCTTCTTCAGTCATTCTTTCGTCATCCAGACTTACGTTAGATCCGATTGTACCCGAGAATAAGTACGGATCCTGAAGCACAATGCCCATATGGGACCTGAGTTCCTGTCTTGACATGTTGTAAATGCTTTTTCCATCAATTAAGACATCACCTTTTTGCGCATCATAAAAACGAAACAGAAGATTCAAAATCGAGCTTTTTCCTGATCCAGTATGGCCGACGAGCGCTACGGTTTCACTTTTTTGCGCGGTAAAGGAAATATGCTTTAGTACCTCCTCACCATCTTGATACGCAAATGACACATCACGAAATTCAACCCGCCCCAGCGCACGCTCCTTCGCCGGTTCACCCGCTTCTTCCGTATTCTTTTCTTCAAGCAGTTCAAAAACACGCCCGGCGGAGACCCTTGCAAGCTCCAGCTTTGAAAACTGATTGACGATGCCTGTGATCGGCTGAAATAACCGGTTCAAATAATCGACAAACGCGTACAGCACACCGATAGAAACAATCCCGGCCGCATTCAGGCTCGCACCGCCAAAATGCCAGATCAGACAGACGAACGCAAGATTGCGGATGACATTGACCAGATTATGGGACATTAAGGAGTTTAAATTCAGCATCCTGTTTTGGAAATAAAAATGTGATTCATTTAATTCCTCAAATTCTCTCATTGTTTCCTTTTGATGGCGGAAAGCCTGAATAATGGTCATGCCTTGAATTGACTCATTCATTTTTGCGTTAATGTCACTGTTGATCGAGCGGATTTTTTGGTTGTAATATGACGCATATCTCCGGTATATGACCGACCACAGCCAGATAATCGGCACAATTGCCAGACATACAAACGCAAGCTTCACATCAAGCAGAAACAAAGCCGTGAATATCCCGAACATATAGATTCCGCTTGTCACAAATGTTGAAAGCACTGTGACATATAAATCCCTGATAGCCTCCGTATCATTGGTAATCCGCGCAACGACTTTTCCGGCCGGAAGGTTGTCAAAATAGCGAATCGGCATTTTCTGTATGTGCGAAAACACGTCCTGCCTCATCTTTTGAATAATCCGATTGGCACTCATCTGCAGCAGATAATGCTGTCCGTATTGAAAGAATACCGAAAACACAAGCAAGCCCCCATACAGGCAGATCAGTAACACCATTCCCTTTATTTCCGGCTGATAGAACTGGAAAAGTTCCTGCTTAGTCAGCTTTTCGGCAGCATATGCCCGGCTCTTGTCTCCGTTTGTGATCGTCAGTTTCCCGTCAGAAACCGTTCTATGCCCGTCGAAGCTGACAGCCTGATCAACAAAATAGAACGCCATTCCCACTTGATAAATATGCGCTTCTTTTGCTTTTGAAACAGGCTCCTGCAAGCGGTCCTCTCTGACATATGAGACGCCGTGAAACTGAACGGCATTTTTATCTTTTTCCGCAACTTCATACCATGTTTTCTCAATGCCGAGGATATGGTCGTCTATCATTTTTTTGCCAATAAAGGGCCCAGTCAGTTCTGCACCGACGGCAACAGCTAGCAAAAGGACGGCTGTGATCAGCAATTTTCGATAAAGAAGTGCGTATCTCCATAACGTTTTTCCTATTTTCATGCCCCTGCTCCCCCTTCTTCCGCAGTGAACAGCTGCTGTCTTTCATATTGTTCCCGGTACCACCCATTATTGGCCAACAGTTCTTGATGCGTGCCTCTCTCAGCAATGACGCCGCCGTCCATCACAAGGATCAGGTCGGCGTGCTCTACCGCGGATAATCGGTGCGTCAAAATCATTGTCGTTTTTCCTTTGCGGTTTTCTCTGATGTTCTTGATAATTGCAGCCTCTGTTTTGGCATCTACAGCGGAAAGCGAATCATCCAGGATCAAGATTTCCGGATTTGCCATGAGTGCTCTCGCAATCGAAATTCTTTGTTTCTGCCCGCCTGACAGTGCTACGCCTTTTTCACCGACCATTGTCTCCAGACCGGACGGAAGCATGTGCAAATCTTTTTCAAAATGTGCTTCGGCAATGGCTTGCTGAACCTCTTTATCACTTGCATCCTGTTTTCCGTATAAAATATTTTCTTTTACAGTCCGTGAAAACAGTAAATGATCCTGAGGCACATATCCGATCCACCCGCGGAGCCGGTCAAGAGGGATTTGCTGAATCGGTACGCCTGAAAATGTAATGCTCCCTTCACCTGGAGGATACTGGCGCAAAAGCTGCTTAATAATTGTCGTTTTTCCGCTCCCGGTTTTACCTGCAATCCCGACAGTCTGCCCTTTTCGCACCGTAAATGAAATATCCTGAAGATTGTCACTTGTTGAGCTTGGATATGTAAAGCTGACATGACTGAAAACGATATCTCCAGGCTCTTTAAGATCAGCGGGCTGTTTTGGATCTGTCACATCCGTTTCATAAGAAAGAGTTTCATTTACCCGGTCTAATGACGCATTGCCGCGCTGCATCACGTTAATGAGTTCACCGATTGCAAACATCGGCCAAATCATCATGCCTAGATAAACGTTAAAGGACACTAACTCTCCAAGCGTCAGCTCGTTCCGGAATACAAGAAACGCTCCGTAGCCGAGCCCAATCAGATAGCTTGCGCCGACAAGCAGTTTCACCGTCGGCTCAAACAGGGAATCAATAAAAGCCACTTTCATATTTTTCTGATAAACATCAGCGGTCATTTCATTAAACCGGCGAACATCGTTTGTTTCCTGAACATACGCGCGAATCACCCGCACGCCTGAAACAGATTCCAGCACTCTGTCATTCAGCGCCCCGAACGCGTTTTGGGCCTCAGTAAACCGCTCATGAATTTTACTTCCATATAGACTGATTGCAATCGCCATGACTGGAAGCGGGATAATGGCGGCAAAGGTCAGCTTCCAGCTGATCAAAAACCCCATCGTCAAAAAGATCGTCATCATAAACATCGTAGAATCGACTAACGTCAAGATGCCAAACCCTGTCGTTAAACTGACGGCCTGAAGATCATTTGTCCCTCGTGCCATTAAATCGCCTGTCCGGTTTTTTTCATAAAACGGCGGCGACATAGTCAGCAAATGCCCCATCAGCTTCGTACGAAGAATTTTCTCCATCAGA
Organism: Bacillus sp. FSL L8-0358; assembly: GCF_038593095.1. Taxonomy (NCBI): domain Bacteria; kingdom Bacillati; phylum Bacillota; class Bacilli; order Caryophanales; family Bacillaceae; genus Bacillus; species Bacillus sp. FSL L8-0358. The sequence goes on along the minus strand of NZ_CP151962.1, from coordinate 1,030,146 downwards.
TTCGCTCCGCCAAACAGCTGATGCATCCAAAAATAAGACATGATATACACGGCCGCCGTCAGCACAAAAAAGATACCGATATAAAACAGCAGCCCTTCCGCAGTAAACGCCCCTGCTTTCATATCATCTATGGCGTTCCCCAAGAGCTTAGGCGGAAACATTTCAATGATATTGACTGCTAATAAAAGGACAATCGCAATCGTATAGCGCAGCCAGTACGCCTTAAAAAACCAGCCAAGCTTTTTCAAAACTGAAAACATCTATCCCCATCTCCTCATCAGCCGCCTTCTATTTTTTCCTTGCAGCTTTTTTCATCCAATTTGGCACGAACAGCCCTCGCCTCTGTATTTGTCTTCACATCCCATACACCTGTCTTTCCATAGATTTTGTATATAAAAAAGGCATGAAGCGTCAGCTCCATGCCTTTTTTAACCGATATGTTACGCACAGCGCTTTTCAGCGCGCGGTCCGACCTAAAAAACCGTTCACGAAAACAGAACAAAAGGTTTGCCGCGCCAATATGAAACTGTTTGATAAACATGCAAATTCCTTGGCATAGCAAACCCTCCTTCCATTCTGATTTCATCTTTTTATCATCATATAAACAAAACCTTTTATTGTCAATCATTACTTGAATAGGAAAAGGTTAATTGTGCTCAAATTCGGGTAGTAGTGTTGTAAGACGCTTTGAAAGGGTGAGAAGGATGTTCCATGCTGACCGTATCATTGTTGCGTTTGACGGAAGTGAAAATAGTAAGAAAGCGCTTCAGACAGCCATTGATCTTGCTAAAACCGTAAATGCCACTATTACCGTCGCCCATTCACATGATATGAAAGACAATCAGACCGTCATCGACCCGCCCAGACCCGCAGCTGAGGCAAGCTATATCAGCGGAGGCGTGACAAGTGTTCCTGATCCACTGATATCGGTGTAACATCACCTGAGCCAATGATCTATGAAGACCGTACGGAAGAAGTCATCGCCGAAGCCAGAATGATGCTGAATGAACAGCAGGCAGATGGAGATATCGATATATTAGAAGGCGATCCGGCTGAATCAATTATCGAGCATGCAAACCGCATTTCTGCCGATATGATCGTAACCGGAAGCAGAGACCAAAACAGGCTGAAAAAGCTAATATTCGGAAGTGTAAGTGAAAAGCTTTCAGCAAAATCGGATATACCCGTCCTGATTGTAAAGTGAGCACGCCCTGTGCTCACTTCTTTTATATTCATAATTGTGAAAAAACATAGATTTTCGTTTTTTTCTGTTATAATGCTTTCGTGCCCAAAAGCACAAAAGCATTAAAGATAAATATGGGGTGTTATTTTGGATTCTCAAAAAAAGCTGACGTTTCCGTTAGCCGTCGGTTTATTTATATTCATGTTATGCATTATTATTTCTTGCTTATTCTTGCTTCATGTAGAACCTCATATCCCGCTGTTTTTAAGTGTTGTCATGCTTTCAGCAGCAGCTTTATGGTTTGGATTTTCCTGGAAGAGTATTGAAAAAGGGATTGTAGACGGGATCAAAAACGGCGTACAGCCGATTATTGTTCTAGCGCTGATCGGCATCTTAATCGGCGCCTGGATGTACAGCGGCGCAATACCGACTGTGACAGTTTATGCCCTAGCCTTTATTGAACCAAGCCACCTTCTGTTGACTGCTTTGTTTTCATGTATGATCATCAGCACACTTGTTGGCTCAAGCCTGACAACTGTAAGCACAATCGGAGTAGCGCTGATTGGCGTGGCGAGCGCGGCTGGCGTTCCGCTTGAATGGACAGCAGGCGCAGTCATATGCGGCGCTTGTTTTGGGGATAAAATGTCGCCGATGTCGGACACAACCAACTTTGCAGCCGGGATAGGCGAAATACCGATCTTTGAACACATTCGCCATATGATGGGCACAACCATTCCAGCTTTGCTCATCACTGTCGTTCTGTTTTACTTTCTCGGTTCATCAGTGTCAGCGGACGCTGCTTCAACCGATAATATTCAGCAGGTCATAACCGGAATAAAAGATGCTGCAAACGTGACACCGTGGGCCCTTCTTTCTCCGCTCTTAGTCGTTTTGCTGGCAATTAAACGGGTATCAGTAATCCCCGTTCTGACTGCCGGAATTATTTCCTCGGGAATTTTGACTGCTATTTTTGTACCCGACAGCAGCCTGCAGGCGTTTATGACAGCTTTGCAAAATGGCACAACTTTCGAAACTGACAATGAGGCAGCCGCTAAAATTATCAACAGAGGCGGACTGCAATCCATGATGGGCTCTGTCTCTCTCATTATGATTGCTTTTGCACTTGGCGGATTGATGGAGAAAATCGGATTGATTTCTGCACTATTGGAAGGCGTCATGAAAGGCATCCGCTCAAAAGGCCGTCTTGTTGCAGCAACTGTCTGCTCAAGCATCGGCGTCAACTTGGCAACCGGCGAACAGTATTTATCGATATTAATACCGGGACAATCATTTAAATCCTTATATGACAAACAAAACATCCAGCGAAAATTTCTGACAAGGTCATTAGAGGACGGCGGAACATTAATTAACCCATTGATTCCTTGGGGCGTCAGCGGCGCATTTATGGCGAGCGCACTTGATGTTCCAGTCATAGACTACATCCCGTTTACGTTCTTCCTCTATATATCGCCGATGATCTCCATTTTGATTGGATTTGTTAAAAAATAAAAAGAGCCCCGCTGTAAGGGACTGACCCCCGTTTTTGAGACAGGGATCAAAACACCTTTTAAACAGCCAATTGCCGATAGTTTATCGGTGATTGGTTGTTTAGTTTCGTTTGAATACGAATATTGTTATAATAATGAATGTATTCTGTGACAGTGCGTTCTACGATGGCGGTCGTAGTACGATCAATGCTGTTCAGATAGAACGTTTCAGACTTTAATGAGGAATGAAACGATTCGATGGTGGCATTATCAGCGGGCGTCCCTTTGCGGGACATGCTCATGGTAATGCCTTTTGTTTTAACAGCTTTCTGATACTCGTAAGATGTATACACAGATCCTTGGTCACTATGTAACACGCAGTTCTCGGGAAGTGTTGGCAGCTGATCAAGTGTATTTAGAACAAAATCTGTGTCCTGTTTATCTCCAATCGTAAAAGCAATCACTTCTCCATTGTATAAATCCAATATACTGGAAAGGTACAATTGTTTCTGTCCATAAGGCAAATAAGTGATGTCCGTTACTAGTTTTTCAAGAGGGCGATCAGACTGAAAGTTCCGATCCAATATATTATCGACTACGGCATATGGCTGCCCATTCTTCTTACGCTTTTTCACCTTAACTCGGCACTGCCACTGATTTTCCTGCATAATACGTTGAACCGTTTTATGGTTGATACACATTCCCTTTTTTAATATGGCTGTGATTTTCCGATATCCATATCGATACTTGTGCTCTCGGCACAACGTGCCGATTTGTTTTTCCAAATGGCGCTTGGGATGATCTTTCGTCAGATTCTTCTTCCAACGATAATAAGACGCACGTGAGATACCTAAATGAACACAGATATCCTGCACGGTCATTGTGCTGTGCAATACTTCTACAAGTTCGACTGACGTTTCGCTATCAACTTCCTTTCCAATTCGTTGTACTTTTTTAAAACTTCATTCTGTTGTCTCAGATAACGATTCTCTGCCTGCAGTTTCTCTAATTCGGAAGAATACTCCGGACCTTTTCCGTAAGTGTATTGCTTTCCAACAGGCTGTTCGAATCGATGTGTATCCCCAGCCTTATGCCATCTAACCCATGTCTGAACCTGTGTCTTATTCTTAATATTCAATTTCTGCATGATCTCTTTCATAGGCACGCCTGCCAATCTCATTTCTACAGCCTTCTGTTTAACTTCAACCGGATAACTCACTCTTGTCCCCATAGAAAAAACACCTCCAAGTCTAATTTCGGATAACAATCATCCGTTTTCAAACTTGAAGGTGTTTTTATTTGTCTCATCTTATGGGGTCAGTCCCGTAAAAAGCGGGCTCTTTTCTTCGTTCATTTATGAAATGCTAGCAGCCTGTTGAATGCTTTCTTGAAAAGCAGCCTGAAGCTGTTTGGTCACCGGTCCGGGTTTCCCGCTTCCGACCGATTGTCCATCGAGCGTCACAACCGGAATAATTTCTGCCGTCGTTGACGAAATAAAGATCTCTTCCGCCTGTTTCAACTCTTCTTCACTGACAGGAGTCTCATCCAGTTTAATCCCATTCTTCTCAATCAGTCCTAAAATATTCATTCGTGTAATTCCATTGAGAATGAGGCGGTTAGCCGGATGTGTTCGCACCGTGCCGTTGATAATGGCATAAACGTTAGAGGATGTACCCTCCGTAACAACGCCGTCCCTAAGTAAAATGGCTTCAAATGCTCCCGCTTCATAGGCCTTTTGCTTTGTCATGACATTATACAGTAAATTCAGACTTTTGATATCACATCTTAGCCAGCGAAGATCCTCATCTGTAATGGCCGCCACTCCGTATGCCTGCTCTTGCTCCGGTTTTTTCACCGTAAACGTATAAGCAGTAGTCTGCGGCTCGAGGCCGGCTTCATACTGGTGTTTTCGCGGGGCCACACCTCTTGTTGTCTGAATGTATACCGCTCCCTCACTGACCGCATTTTCCTGTACAAGCTTTTGCAGGTCCCACTCGAGATCTTCTATACTGAATGGCAGTGAAATTCCGATTTCAGCAGCACTTCTGAAAAAACGCTCAGCATGCTCACGTAAGCCAAACAATACTCCTTTGTACACCCTGATCACTTCATAGATGCCGTCACCAAACTGATAACCGCGATCTTCCAAATCGATTGATGCTTCACTGCGCCCAATCAGCCGGCCATTGACTAAAACCTTCATAAAAGCCCTCCCTTTTCGAGATGTCCCTGATGTAATTCAAGCTGTCATTGTCACTAATTCTACCATATTGGACAAGCTGAAAAACAGAAAGATCAAGAGATCTATAGCGGAAAGGAGTTTATTTTTTCCTTAAAATCTGACATTTCGACAAATTTTCTATGTGCTTTCCAGTTTTATTCCTGTATACTTGACTGGTAATACATAGGTTGTAAACATAAGGCATCTTCATAAGCTGCCTGCTGTACAGCATTATGTAGAGATTTTATGCCAATGGAGAGATTGTTATGCGACAAACGAGAGGAGAGGCTTCTCCTTCTGCAGTTTCGCTTGCTTTTAAATTTGCAAGTTTAACAGTTTTATGTGTGCTGCTTTTGCTTATGGTGATTTTGGGTTATTCCAACAGTTCAACGAAAGCAAAGGAAGTCACTGTCACAATTAACGGACAGCTTCGAGATGAGAAGGAAAGCCTTAAGCTGAAAAACGACTCCCCCGATCTGCTGATAAAACATCTGCAGACAAAGCAGGACATGGGAGATAAAACGGTTTACTTAACCTTCGATGACGGCCCGTCAGCCTTTACAAACCGCTTGCTCGATGTACTGAAAAGCGCTGATGTAAAAGCGACGTTTTTTATGCTGTCACCGCGGATGAACGAATTCAAACAAGCTGTGAAAAGAGCAGAAAAGGAAGGCCACGCACTCGGTTTACATGGCGTTACCCACAATAACAGATTGTTCTATCAAACACCGACATCTCCGCTAAAAGAAATGCAGGAGGCGCGTGACACGCTGCAGGACATTACAGGTTATAAAACCGCTCTTGTCAGAACGCCCTACGGAAGCAAGCCGTCACTAACCCCCTCACAAATCCGCAATCTTGAGAAAGACGGTTTTGTGTACTGGGATTGGACGATTGACAGCATGGACTGGAAATACCGAAATTCAAAGTATGTGACGGCCGTGTTAGAGCAGCTTGAAAATATGGAACACAGCTCTTCAGGCCGCCCGAATGTGATTCTCATGCATGATCTTCCCGCTACCGTAAACGCGCTGCCGGTACTAATCAATAAATTAAAAGAAAAAGGATATTCCTTCGGAGTGTTAGAGGACACAATGGTTCCTGTTCATGAATAAAAAAGTGAGGCGCATAAGGCGGCTCACTTTTTTATGCCCAAACTTCGGGCAAACTCGCCGATTTTTTGATGGATGACCATGTCAAACAAGCTGTCGCAATACGTTGGTTCAAGGTTTATGATGACTTTCTTCATGCCGGGAATCAGACTTGCATCCTCAGGCACAAATCTAGCCGGAGCCACTTCGAGAGACGTGCCGATAACCAATAAAAGATCTGCTTGATCCAGCTTTTCATAAAGGGTGTCAAAGTGCATGACGGCGTCGCCAAAGAGAACAACATCGGTTTTTAATACCGTTCCGCAAATGTCCCCATTGTTTCCGGCCGCCGTGCACTCCGGCACCTCCCGCTCCAGCAAATGGGGAAGATCATATCGGGCGCCGCATGCCGGACAAGCTGCTGTCTGGATAGAACCATGCAGTTCGTATACATGCCTGCTCCCCGCTTTTTTATGAAGACCGTCAATGTTTTGCGTAAAAATATCGACCTGCTTCCCTTGCTTCTCCAGCTCAGCTAAAAGCAAGTGTCCTTCATTCGGTTCAAAGCTGCCGCTCATTTTCATCTGAAACAATTCTTTGAATTTGGGCCAAAACAGACGCGGATGACTTAAAAAATAATCAAGGCTCATCGCTTCCATTCTTGAGGCATCTTCCGTCCAAATGCCACCTGCTGAACGAAAGTCGGGAATCCCTGATTCTGTGCTCATTCCCGCTCCGGTCAGCACAACAATTCTCTGTGCTTCATGTAGAATACTTTTGAATGCTTCCAACTCAACACCGCCTTTTTCTCTTATTTTACCATGAAAAAGACTCCGCCTCTGTCAGACGAAGTCTCTCTTTTAAGCCCGTTCCTTTTCCTCTTTATTTAGATTCACCTGGAATGGGTCGCTTTCGTGCTTTTGCTTGACAACAACCATTTGGCCGGGATATGCAAACTGGACACCTTCTGCACCTAAAATCTCAATAATTTTATAGTTGATATCCTCTCTAATATTAAGGTTTTCAGCCCAAACTGTCGTTTTTGTATAGAAGTTAAAAAATAAATTGTAGTAGCTGTCGGCAAACGTATCGAAGTTGACCATGATTGTTTCATTATCAACGCCCTCATGCTCTAAGAGCATTGTTCTGAGAGAATGAATGGAGCGTTCAAGGTTCTCAATCGGCGTAGCGTAGGACACATGGATGGAAAACGTAATCTGGCGTTTGGTCATTCTTGTCCAGTTCGTGATCGCTTCCATCGACAGCGTAGAGTTCGGCACCGTTACAAGTGCCCCCTGTGCTGTTCTGAATCTCGTGCTCCTAAAGGTAATATCCTCGACTGATCCTGTTACTGTCGACGTCTCCACCCAGTCACCAATTGTAAACGGCTTTTCAGTAATAATAATAATACCGCCGAAGAAGTTGCTGATGGTATCCTTCGCGGCAAGCGCAAAAGCCAGTCCGCCAAGACCAAGGCCCGCTACAAATCCGTTGACATCATAATTGAATTCCTGAGCGATCACACTGACACTGAGCGCAATGATTACAAAACGGAGCAATTTGGATAAAAACGGGGCTAGAATGTCATCCATGTCAAGCTCGAAGCGCTGATTCACCTTATGGAAGATAAACGACGATGTTGCGGTCAAATTACAAAGACCCCAGCACAAGAGCGCCACAATCAGTGAGCGGTATATTTTGCTGATGACCGGCATTTGCTCATCTAAAAACGGTGAATACCGGATCGCCAAAAACAGCCCAAGGGCAACAAAAAACCATCTGGCCGGCTTATCAAACGCCAGAACCACCTGTTTAAAGATTTCTGTTTTCGGCCGGTTTGTCAAATTAAAAAGCAGGTTAAAGAAATATCTTGTGAATAATTTTCTAAGTATAAGAAACACCAGCAAAATCGCCAAGCTGATGCCGATTTGAATGATGATATCAAGCGTAAAATACTGTTGCAGATAATCCGGCATGACTGTCTCCCCTCTATCCCAATCAATTGTTTATTATACTAAAATATTCGTAAGGATGTTCATTTAAATGTCTTTTGTAGCACAAAACCCCGGCGAAACGCCGGGGTCATTTCTCAATTCATCTATCAGCCAGATTCAATAGGGACAGTCACTTACCTTTTTTCGTTTGTGTCTGATCAAGGAGAGTTGCTTTTTGCATTTCAGCATCCGTTTCGGCTTTAATTCTTTCCTCCACTCTGATTCTCCCTTTTCCCATGATCTCGCCTCCTTTTTTGCTATTATAAAGGATCATATTTTGTTGTGAACATGTCGAAAGACCTAATTTTCTGACGAAATGTGTTCTGATACGCTGAGTGTCTTTTTTTAGTTATACGCATTCCTCAGCCCGGACCATTCCGATATGGCAGAAAAAATTCACCAGTTTGTATCGCGGTGCATATATGGATTTGATACAATAACAGAAATGCCCATACGAGGAGCTGACTTAGCTTGTACATCATTGCCCATCGCGGAGCATCCGGCTACGCTCCGGAAAATACGATTGCCGCATTTGACCTTGCGGTGAAAATGAATGCAGATATGATCGAACTGGATGTTCAGCTTACAAAAGACAGGCAGATTGTTGTGATACACGATGACAGGGTTGACCGAACAACAAACGGATCGGGCTTTGTTAAGGATTTTACCTTGGAGGAATTGCAAAAACTCGATGCAGGAAGCTGGTACGGCCCCGCTTTTCAAGGAGAGCGTATTCCGACCCTGGAAGCGGTGCTCAAGCGCTACCACAAAAAAATCGGCCTTTTAATTGAACTAAAAGGCCATCCGTCTCAAGTCGGAATTGAAGAAGAGGTGGGGCAGCTATTAGGGCAATTTTCTTTTTCTATCAATAATATTGTTCAATCCTTTCAGTTCCGCTCCGTCCAAAGATTCCGCGAGCTTTATCCATCGATTCCGACAGCCATCATTACAAGGCCCAACTTTGGCATGCTGTCCAGAAATCAGATGAAGGCCTTCCGCTCTTTTGCAAACTATGTCAATATAAAATACACACGGCTCAACCGTCTGATGATCGGCTCCGTCCATAAAAATGGCTTAACCATATTTGCATGGACTGTCAACAATCAAAAGACAGCGGCAAAATTACAAGCCATGGGCGTGGACGGCATCGTTACAGATTACCCGGATTTCGTCATAAAGGATGGCAAACATGAAAATATATAGCGCGGTTTTTATCGGAGGCGCGCTTGGCGCCTGCCTCCGATACGGATTAAACTTATGGATACACACCGGTCAGTTCCCGGCGTCAACCTGGCTGGAAAATGCGGCAGGCAGCCTTCTATTAGGCATTTTGACCGGATTTTTTATGATCGGGGCAAAACGGCCTCTGCTGTCGGCTTTTTTAGGCACCGGCTTTTGCGGAGGCTTCACAACAATGTCCACGTTTTCTAAGGAAACAGTGATGCTTTTGCAAGAACAACCCTCATTGGCTCTTTTATATGTGGCAGCCTCATTGATATCAGGGATCATATTTGCACTGATTGGTGTTTTTGCGGGACGGCGCATAGCAGGCATTCAGCAAAGAAAGGGGCTGCAGGAAAGATGACACTAGCGGGTATTTTCATAGGGGGCGGACTTGGCGCAATGCTTCGCTTCTGGCTTGGCAATGTCATAACCGCCAAAACCAAAGGTCTCAGCCTGCCCATTGGCATACTGACAGTCAATATTCTCGGAGCTCTCGGGCTCGGAATATTTACAGGACTTCACGTTGCAAATGCTTCGGTCTCGCTTATCATCGGCACGGGGTTTTTTGGCGCCTTTACGACCTTTTCCACTTTCAGCGTTGAAAGTATTCAACTCCTTATGGCCAAACGTGTAATAGAAAGCATCTTGTACATCGCCCTGACACTTTGCGGGTCGCTTTTGGCATTTTGGTGCGGCTGGACAATCACAATGTAAAAAAACCTTGAGCTTATTTCTCGCTCAAGGTTGCACTGTTCAGCATCACAGGCTCAGGCAGCGGCAGCTTGTGGTGCGCCGTAATCCCGGTTGTGTTGCCGGCTTCTTCTTTTATATCGATTTGCTTGATTAATCGGCCATCCATCTTCAGCACCTTTATCGTATATGAACCGATGCGAATGGATTCGCCAGCCTCAATATCGATGTTTTCTTTTAATATCAGCCCGCCGATCGTATCGACGTCTTCTTGAATCGATGCGCCAAGAAGGCTGTTCACCTGATCGATCCGAACCTTTCCATCCATCACATAATGGCCGTCGCCAAGCTTTTGGATCAGCGGCTGTTCATCTTCATCAAATTCATCTCTGATCTCTCCGACAATTTCCTCAAGAATATCCTCTGTCGTCACAAGTCCCGAGGTTCCTCCGTATTCATCCGACAATATAGCCATATGAATGCGCTCGCGCTGCATTTTAATCAGCAAGTCATGAACCGGGATCGTTTCAATCACTTCGATGACCGGCCTCACATACGGATGGATCGTCATCTTCATTCGTTCTTCTTCTGTCATAAACAGCAAATCAGAAAACAAATGCTTCGTATTGACCAAACCGATCACACTGTCTTTGTCTCCATCTGTGACTGGCCAGCGCGTGTATTTTTCCTTCAGCATGACTTCAAGCATCTCGGCCATCGTCATCTCAGTTGACACAGCAGCCATTTCCTTCCGCGGTATCATAATTTCTTTGGCGATCCGATTATCAAATTCAAAAATCTTATTCACATATTTATATTCAGACGGATTAATCTCTCCGTTTTTTAAACTCTCAGATAACAGCATCCTGAGTTCTTCCTCAGAATGGGAACCATCATGTTCTGACGCAGGCTTCAAACCGAACATCCCGCATAAAAGCCGCGCCGATCCATTGAGGATCCAAATAAACGGAAACAGGAGCAAATAGAATAAACGCAAAGGGCCCGCTATCAGTAAAGTCAGCTGTTCTGCCTTTTGAATCGCGACCGTTTTCGGGGCCAGTTCACCTACAACAACGTGCAGGAACGTGATCAAGCCGTACGCGACTGCAAAAGAGACTGCATGTGAAACCGATTCCGGCAAGCCGAGCGGTTCAAACAGTGGATGCAGCAGCCGTTCAAAGGCCGGCTCACCCAGTACGCCAAGCCCGATTGATGTCAATGTAATGCCTAGCTGGGATGCGGATAAATATTCATCCAAATCTGTAATGACACGCCTTGCGAGTATCGCCCGTTTGTTTCCTTCTGTGATAAGCTGATCTATTCTGGATCTCCTTACTCTAACAATCGCAAACTCGCTTGCAACGAAAAACGCGGTTAAAGCAATGAGCACGCCAATTAAAATCAGACTGTCAATATCGTCCATTTAACCCTATCCTCTCAACAAAGGATAAGGAGTCACCTCCTGATATAATCATTTTTCCTTAACATTGAGGTACGCGGTGTATTGTTGCCTAAGCAGAGGGCCCCATCATACCACCTCCAAAAGTCAAAGTTTGATTATAAATTGTATATTTTATTGTAACACAACTCATTCCAAAAATGATTTTTAATTTTTAGACTTTTATCATGGTCAATTCTGCGCCTGTCTGGATTGGAAGAGGAAGGATTTTGCGGATATAAAAAGAAAACAGCCTTGAAAACTGTTTTCTTTTCTTTGCCTTCTTAAGCAAAATCTTTATATAAAGAAATGAAAATGTCCCGTGAGTTTTTAATCTGCTCGATCGGCACACTGAAGGATAATCGGAAATGCCCGCTCATTCCAAAACCGCTGCTCGGCACAATTAATAATTTGTATTTTTGGGCGGCATGCACGCAAAATGCAACTTCATCTTCAATCGGCGATCTCGGAAAAACAAAGAAACCTCCCTTTGGCATTTCAAATTCAAAACCGGCTTCTTTTAAAATGTCTACCATTAAATCCCGGCGCTCTTTATAAGCGCTCGCGTCTACTCTTAAATCATCCATTCGTGCCACAGCCCGCTGCATCATGACAGGGGCATTCACAAATCCAAGCGTTCGATTACAATACACAAAAGCGTTGATCAAAAGGTCCGCATCCGGCATTCGGCTGTCCAATCCGATATACCCGAGCCGCTCCCCGGCTATGCCGAGATCTTTACTGAATGAGCTGGCCAATATCACACGATGGTACGATTGAAACGGATTTGCCAGCTCTTCATCATAGATTAATTGACTGTACGGTTCATCAAACAGCACATAAATCGTCTGGCCGCTCTTCTCTTCTATTTCTTTTAATAAAGCGCCTAAATCGTCTATATTTTTCTGGCTGAGAACCGTGCCTGTGGGGTTATGCGGTGTATTGAGGATCAGCCCTTTCGTCTGTGGAGTGATCGATTGCCTTACCGCTTCAATGTCGATCTCAAACCGGCCTGTCAACGGGCAGCTGACGGGCTTTCCCCCGTAGTTCTCAATATACAACTTATATTCGGCAAAATAAGGTGCGAGAATAATGACCTCTTCCCCAGGGTTTACGATGCTTTTTAACGCAACATTCAAAGCGCCTCCCGCGCCCACCGTCATGACGATACGCTCCGCTGAGAAATCAGCTTCAAAACGCGACCCCAGAAATTGCGCGACTTTTTCTCTGGCTGCAGGAAGCCCTTGGTTTTGTATGTATCCGTGGCTGCCTTTTTCAGCTTCCTCTATTAACGCTCTCTTAAAAGCTTCAGGCGGTTCAACAATCGGGTTGCCGAGTGAAAAATCAAATACCTGGTCTTCCCCGAACTCCTTCTTCAGCCTTGCACCTTCATCAAACAGCTTGCGAATCCATGATCCTTTATTTAAGTTTTCTTCAACTTCCCGGGATAACCCAGCCAATTTCATCTGTCCCTTCCGCATATAAAAATTTGAAAATTCTATCTTCCTATGTTACTTCAATCAGATGATGAATTCCACAACTTCCAATTCCGGTCCGAAAAAAACAATAAACTTGTGCAAGACACCGTTCATATATTAAACTATTCTCATAACTATAACGTGATGGTTGGGAGGGATATAGATGGGGCTGAGACTTATCGCATCAGTGAACTAGCGGCACTCGCCGGAGTAACGAAACGGACAGTTGATTATTATACGAATCTCGGTCTGCTTACGCCGGCCAGATCCTGTTCAAATTACCGTTACTACGACGAAAATGCACTCAAACGACTTATATTTATTGTAGATTGCAAGAAGCAGCGATTGGCCCTGTCCGATATTAAAGATCGACTGGAGAACCAGTTTCCCTCTTCAGCTAAACTTGATGATGAAATTGGAAATCTGGCATTAGAAATTGATCATATGAATCAAAACATCTCCGGAATCTTGCATCGGTTTGAACGGCTGAAGCCCGAGGATCGTGACAAGCTGAAAAGCAAACTCCCGCCTGAAAAGCTCGCCGTGTTCCAATCATTTATGCTGCTGTTAAGTTAAAACCATTTTATCTAACAGGAGGTGTTACCTTCATTCTCATTGCTAGAGTGAAGGTTCTAATTGGACATAGTGAATTTGATTTTAGTTGCTGTTTTAATCGCCCTGACGGCATTTTTCGTGGCATCTGAGTTTGCCATTATCAGAATCAGAGGCTCACGGATCGATCAGCTGATCGCGGAAGGAAATAAAGCAGCAATAGCCGTAAAAAAAGTGACCACGCATCTTGATGAATATTTATCTGCGTGTCAGCTCGGAATTACATTGACTTCCATCGGATTAGGGGTTTTAGGTGAATCAACGATCGAAAGGCTGCTTCACCCGCTTTTCGTACAAATGAACGTTCCAGGTTCCCTTTCACATGTCATATCGTTTATTTTTGCGTATGCCATTATCACGTTCTTACACGTTGTTGTCGGAGAACTTGCACCTAAGACAGTCGCTATCCAAAAGGCGGAAGCAGTGTCTATGCTGTTTGCGAAACCGCTGATTTGGTTTTACCGCATCGCGTTCCCATTCATTTGGCTTTTGAACAATTCCGCACGGTTATTGACCAAAGCCTTTGGCCTGGAGACCGTTTCAGAAAACGAACTGGCTCACTCAGAAGAAGAGCTGCGAATCATTTTGTCTGAAAGCTATAAAAGCGGTGAAATCAACCAATCAGAGTTTAAATATGTGAATAAAATCTTTGAATTTGACGACAGGCTTGCGAAAGAAATTATGATTCCGCGGACCGAAATTGTCAGCCTTCCGCATGATATCAAGATTTCTGAAATGATGGACATCATTCAGATTGAAAAATATACCCGCTACCCTGTGGAAGAGGGCGATAAAGATAACATTATCGGGGTTATTAACATTAAAGAAGTGCTGACCGCCTGCATCAGCGGTGAGGTATCTGTTGATTCCACCATTTCTCAATTCGTCAACCCGATCATTCATGTCATTGAATCTGCGCCGATCCAAGACCTGCTTGTCAAAATGCAAAAAGAGAGGGTCCACATGGCCATATTGTCTGATGAATACGGCGGTACTGCCGGGCTTGTGACGGTTGAGGACATCATTGAGGAAATTGTCGGTGAAATCCGCGACGAATTTGATATTGATGAAATTAGCGAAATCCGCAAAATCGGCGAAGGCCATTATATTCTTGACGGAAAAGTGTTAATTGACCAAGTAAACGACCTGCTAGGCATTCATTTAGAGAACGAAGAAGTCGATACAATCGGCGGCTGGTTCCTTACTCAAAAATACGATGTTGAAAAAGATGATTCCATCATCGAAGAGGGCTGCGAATTCATCATTAATGAAATTGACGGCCACCACGTCGCATATATTGAAGTGAAAAAGCTTCAAGAAGAAGAACTTCTGGAGACAGCTAACCAGCAGGAAGCATAATAAGAAAAGCACCTTGTATAAGGTGCTTTTCTTATTTTCACAGTTTCAGGGCAATCTCTCAGAACGCCTTATAGCTGATCAAGTTTATTCTCTAGTTCTTTAATACGCTGATTCAAAGCCTCTGTCATTGCTGCAAGTCTTTCCTTTGAAGGCAGGTGGGCAAAATCAGCCTGGTGAAGAGGCTCACCGATAATCAGCTTCATTTTTCCTTTTTTGAATAATTCTTTTCCGCTTGAGGGGCCCTGATATGCAGCGGGGACAAGCGGCGCTTTCCCCATTTGCGCAATCGTCACCGCACCTCTTTTCAAAGGCACATCCTCAGAGGTTCTTGTTCCGCTTGGGAAGATACCGACGATCTCTCCTTCTTTCAGCAGCTTAATCGGCGTTTTAATACTGCTTGGCCCGGGATTTTCCCGATCTACCGGAAAGGCATGAATTTTCTTCAGAAACGAACCGATCCATTTATTTTGAAAAAGCTCTTTTTTCGCCATGTAGTGTATTTGATAAGGAAGAATCCCGACTCCGAGTGTAATCACATCAACCCAGCCGGAATGTGTACACGCGATGACAAAACCTGAATCGGCCGGAAGGTTTTCTTTGTTATACACCTTCACTCCTCCGCGAAGAGAAAGAATAACTTTTAAAGCATTTGCACAAAACTTATACATATCGCACTTCCTTTGTCGTAATCAATGATTCTTTCTGTCATCTATTATAACAACATTTTTTATTACCTGGTACTAATTTTTAAGATTTCTCCCGTTAAAACGCCAAAAAGCTGAGGATTCATCCTCAGCTTTTGTTATATTTCCTCTCTGGTCGCCGGGGCCATAAACTCCGGTCCGACAGGGTCTGATATCGTATTTTCCAATATAGTATTGATATCTTTCTGATCTTCACTGTTCAGCGTCCAGCCTGTAATCTCAGATAGGGCCTCAAGCTGCCCAGGCTTTCTTGCTCCCCAAAGAGCGATATCCGCTCCCGGCTGATCTAAGATCCATCTGACAGCAATGTGAATCACTGATTTTCCATAACGTGTCTTCGCCAGCTTATCCAATTGATTGACAGCAGAAAGATACTCTTTAAAGCGGGGCTTCTGGAATTTTGGATCGTGATTACGCAGATCATCGCCCTCAAATGTATACTCTTCGGTCATTTTTCCTGTTAACAGCCCTCTGCATAAACTGCCGTATAATAATGTTGTTATCTTGTTATCTTTCGCATAAGGAAGAACACTCTCTTCCATCTCTCTTTCAAACAGATTATATGGAGGCTGAATCGTATGGAGAGGTGCGACGGCGCGAAATGTATCCATTTGCTCAATTGAAAAATTGCTGACGCCAATCGCCCGGATTTTTCCCGCATCATATAATTCCTTCATGACTTCAGCCGTTTCTTCAATTGGCACAAGCGGATCGGGCCAATGCACCTGATAAAGATCAATATAGTCTGTTTGAAGCCGCTTCAAAGAATTCTCAACTTCCTCTACAATTCTCGCTCTGTTCGCATGGCGGAACAGCTGGTTGTTCTTCCAGTCCAGAGCCGTTTTCGTTGCGAGAATCACCTGGTCTCTTTTGCCGTACTCTTTGATTGCCTTTCCGACAATTTCCTCGGACTGCCCGAAGCCGTAAGCCGGCGCGGTGTCAATCAGTGTAATCCCCTGATCAAGAGCGGCGCGGATTGTTTCAATCGATGTTTTTTCGTCAGTGCCTCCCCACATCGTTCCGCCAATGGCCCATGTGCCGAGGCCGATTCTGGAGGCTTCTATTCCTGTATCTGCTATACTGGTATATTCCATTTTGCCACTCCTTCACTTTTTCACTATCTTTTCCCCTCTGGAAAAAATGTTAAACATTTCTCCGCACTATCTTTTGGGGCCATTTTTGGGTACTATATAGTAATGGTGTTTGATTAGGTATAAAAAAGCCGTTTGCATGTAATGTGCAACTTTAAACCTTTCTTATGCGTGTATAACATAGAGGGGAGAAAAGGCAGTGACGATCGATGAAATTTACCAAATGTACATGAATGATGTTTACAGGTTCCTGCTCTCCATGACAAAAGACAAGCATCTTGCTGAAGACTTGCTGCAGGAAACCTTTATGCGGGCATACATACACATTCACTCCTATGATCACAGCAAAGTAAAGCCCTGGCTTTTTCAAGTGGCGCGAAACGCCTTCATTGATTACGTCAGAAAGCATAAGAAAGAAGTAACCATTTCTGATGACTTAATCGGAAGCCTCTTTCAAAATGCTGTTCAAAGTCCTGCCCATCAGGTAGAGATAAAGGAAGTGCTGACTGGTTATATGTCCGAGCTCCCCGATAATTATCGGGAGGCCTTAACGCTATATTATTTAAAAGAGTTAAACTACAAAGAAGCATCCCATATTATGAATATTTCAGAGGCGAATTTTAAAAGTGTTTTATTTCGTGCCAGACAGCGGCTGAAAGCACTTTATAATAGAGGTGTTAATGATGAATGAAGAATTTAAAAAGCGTTTTGATCAATATAAAAATGGGGAAATGAGCGACCAGGAAATGACTGCATTTGAGGAAGAACTTGAGAAGCTCGAAGTATATCAGGAACTGATTGACAGCGAACTAGAGGACGATAACGATTGGGATCTCAGCATCAGTCCTGAAAAACAAAAAGCGATTTTAGCCTACGGCAAACGCAAGTCTTATTTGCGAATTTCTGTGCTTGCCGTCATTTCGACATTGATGATTTTGCCGCTTTGTACGCTGGGAAGCTACCTCTATTACGGAATGGGTGGAAAACACAGCACCGGCAATGAGTTTATGGAAACTGCCGCAGTCACTGTAGCCCTGACCATGCCGAATGTTCTTGTTGATACTTCCGGACTGAAAAGCCAAGTGAAACTATTTGGAATGAATACGGAATTCCCGCTGCAAAAGCAGATTGGCACGAAGACGGCTGCCGTAGGGAATGAACGGGTTGAAATGTTTTATAACAAAGTAAAAGCGCCGGCAGTAAACTACTATGACTTAGAAGTGAATAAAACCGGCCATTACTTTACACATCCTTCAAACAAGTCTGAACAAACGACCGCAAAAGCAGAAAAAACGTTAAGCACATTGCCCGAAGGAACGGTATCAGAGGTCTACCTTTCATATGACCGTGCATATCCGACAAAAGACGTGTATAACAAATTCAAAGGCTATGATGTGAGCTTTTTGTGGAACGCAATCGAAACAGAGAAAAACACAAATAAGACAGCTTCCACAGAACCTCTTGGCTATCCTGGGAAGGATTCAAAGTTCTTGGCCGCCCTTAATACAAAAGGCAAGTCGAATGGCGATCAGTTTATCAACGCCCTGAAATTCATGTCCAAACACGAAAAATGGGCTCAGGTCATTTCAAAACGGAAAGACCTGAATGTAGATAACCGATTAGATTATGTAGAGAAAAACGGTGTCAATGTATACGGTTCGGTCGTTACAGGGCCAACCAAGGAAATCCAGCGCATGCTGAAAAATAAATCTGTAAAATCAGCGAATGTCGGCGAGGTGGAATTATGGAACTGGTAAGAATTTTTAAAGAACACAATGTATTCGGCTGGATCTCTGTCGGGACAGCGGTTCTGTCCCTGCTGTTGCTGAATTTGGCCATTATCAGCAACGTCACGTTTTATTCCTATCAAATGCTTCCATTCGCCATGGCTGCCGTTCCGTTTGGCGTTGTTGAACTCTTCATCAAGAGAGGGCGCACAGGCCCCGGCCTGCTCGGCGTCATCCTTAATCTCTTTGTGATTATTTGTGTGTATACCATTGTATCTGTAGATACGAATTTACAGTTTGGCTTTTAAAAAAGACGCCTTTTCAGGCGTCTTTTTTTCGTTATACCGGTTTTCGGAACAAATAACTTTCTATAGTAAAACCCATTTTATCTGTATAAAATCGATGTGCGTCTTTACGCTGAAGGCCAGATGAAAGACTGACAAAACCGAGTCCGGCTTTTCTCGCCCAGTCTGAGGTATAATCCAAAAGCATTTTGCCGTATCCCTTTGATCGGCAAGGTGCCGTTGTAACAAGATCCGCAATCCACAAGTGCTCTCCTTTATGAATGGAAACTCTCGGCAGAGCCCCGCACAGCGCTCTGATTGCTGTATTTTCATATAAGGCAAACAGCATATACGATTCTTTCTGCACACAGGCTTCAAGCCTTTGTAAATACGTCTCTATATCCAGTTCTGTTCTCAATTCACTCATAATCGGATACGACTCAGCCCATTCTTCTTTCGAGGTTAATTGTTTCATATGGATCATCTTCTCAATCCCCTTTCCTTTCGTTACAATGATCATAGCTAATAAATGGCATTTGCCAAATAGCCAATATCAGAAAAAATGACCATGCCAGCTACAAAGGAGACATGAGATGGATATTACGCCGTTTCTTGATAAAAAGAGCAAAACACCGCTGTATGAGCAGCTTTATACCTTTTTTAAACAAGAAATTTCACATGCGCGAATCACAAAGGGAACAAGACTTCCGTCAAAACGCAGGCTCTCCAGCTTGCTCGATGTCAGCACGGCAACTATAGAACGAGCTTATGAGCAATTAACTGCTGAGGGCTATGTCAAAAGCAAGCCGAAAATCGGCTGGTTCGCGGCGGAAGTAGAACCAGGATTCCCGACAGCTCCTGACCATTTTCAGCAGTCTGTACAGCCGGGATTACCTGAAAAGAACGCACCTGCTATTGACTTCCATCAGGGCAGCGTTGATCCGACCCTCTTTCCCTTTAACGCATGGAGAAAAAGCATAGTAAAAAGTCTTGATCGCTATTCCGGATCGTTTCACACCTCTGGCGACCCTCAAGGAGAATACGAACTCAGGCACATGATTGCCCGATTCGTCAGGCTGTCTCGGGGAGTAAATTGCGAACCCGGCCAGATTATCATCGGCGCAGGAACCACCGTGCTTCTGCAAATTCTTTGCCTTTCGCTAAAGCCAGGTACAAAAATCGGTTTTGAAGAACCAGGCTTTCACCGTTCAAGAAGGATGTTTGAAGCAAATCACATGGATGTCACTCCGATTTGTTCTGATGCAGAAGGCGTCCTGCCGGATGAGCTCTACCGTCAGAATCCTTATCTCATGTATACGACTCCTTCGCATCAGTTTCCGATTGGGACCATTATGACGATTACCCGCAGACAGGAGCTGCTGGCATGGGCGGCAGGAACAAATTCATTCATTATAGAAGATGATTACGATGGAGAATTTCGCTACAGCGGCCATCCCATTCCGTCTTTACAGGGTCTTGATCCGAATGGCAGAGTCATATATCTGGGCACTTTTTCAAAGTCACTTCTGCCTTCTTTGCGGCTCAGCTTCATGATTGTGCCCCCTGAACTCATGGAACCGATTAAAAACAGTGCTCAGTTAATGAAGCAGACCGTCTCTGTTCACTCGCAATTGGCACTGGCAGACTTCATCGAAACCGGAGAGTGGCAAAAACACATAAATAGAATGAGAAGCTTATACCGAAAAAAACACGCTATCCTGTTAGAAGCCATTCGCTCTGAACTGGGAAACACCGTTGAGATTCTCGGTAAGAACTCGGGGCTTCACATTCTGCTGCGCCTTTTGTTTCCAGCAAGTGAGGAAGAAGCAATACAAGCAGCCGCAGACCACGGTGTAACCATCTATCCCGTGTCTCCCTCATATAAAGAACAGACGCCTTTTGCTTCTGTCTTAATCGGTTATGGCGGTTTGTCAGAAGAGGACATCAGGCTCGGCATCCAAAAACTGAAAACGGCATGGGCACCATTGATATCATCTTATTAAATAAAAAACAGGCCCCAGAAACGGAGCCTGTTTTTTTAAAATGATAAAATTCCCGATTAAATTTAAGAACACGATAATAATGGCAAGCGGCACGATAAAACGAAGCAAATAAAACCACGTGTAAAAGAATGCTTTACCTGCATTTGATCCATTTCGCATTTCAGATAAGAGTTCGCTTTTCGAAATTTTCAGCGGGATAAATAGAGAAATTAACAGAGCGCCTGAAGGCATTAAAACATTGCTGACGGTAAAATCGGCAATATCAAAAAATGTTTTGCCAAATAGGTGCACATCACTCAATACGCCATAAGACAAGCAGCATGGGATTCCGACCAAAAAGATCAAAAGCCCGCTCGTCCATGACAGTTTTTTTCTCTTCTTTTCGTCCCCTTTTCCGATTGTGGCAACGATAATTTCAACCATAGAAAATGCTGAGGTTAAGGCTGCAAATAAAAATGCAACGAGAAAGCCGATAAAAAACAACGTGCCGAACGGAAGCTGTTCAAAAACGGCCGGAAGCACTGTAAACAGCAGTGTCGGTCCTTCATTTGGCTGAAAACCGAATGAGAAAACCGCCGGAAAAATAGCCAAACCTGCCAAGAGTGTCACAATGATATTCATCAAGACAATGGAGGCTGCCGAACGAGGGATATTTTGTGTTTTCGGCAAATAAGAGCTGTAGGTCACCATCACCGAAACCCCCAGTGTTAACGTAAAGAAGGCCTGTCCCAGCGCGAATAATATGGATTCCGGAGTCAGATCGCCGAAATGAGGCACAAGCAGAAACTTTACGCCTTCCATCGCACCATTAAGCGTAAGAGACCGAAGAACGAGCAGAATAAACAATAAAAACAAAATCGGCATCATCACCGCGCTTACCCGTTCAATCCCTTTTTGAACCCCTCTTGCGACAACGATGACAGTAAGTACCATAAAGACAAGCTGAGCCGCGAGCGTCTGCACCGGATTTTGGATAATAGAAGCAAAAAGATCGCCATACTGTGCTTGAGAAAGCCCGGACAGTGAGCCTGACGCCGTTTTTACGATATACAGCAAAATCCATCCCCCAATTACACTGTAAAACGACAGCACTAAGAAACACGCGGCTACGCCGATCCACCCCGTAAGAAACCAAGCTGATCGTGGCGCTTCTTTTTTATATGCATCAATGGCATTCATCTGGTTCCGTCTTCCAAAAATAAATTCCCCCACCAAAAGCGGATAGCCTAAGAGGATGGTAAATAACACAAAGATAAGAAAAAAGGCTCCTCCCCCATTGGTCCCCGCTACGTAAGGGAACTTCCAAATCGCGCCCAAGCCGATAGCCGAGCCGGCCGCTGCCATGACGAAACCGATTTTCGAAGCCCATTGGACTGGTTTTTGCTCAGACAATAAACGTCACTTCCTTTCCAGCCTATATTATCTCTTATTTTTGTCTTCATTTCTATAGATTCATTTGCCAAGAACAGAAAAGAGAGCGGCCTGTATGACCGCTCTCTTTATCAAAAGGTTATTTATTGATTTAATTTTGAATGCTTTCTTGAATACAGGAAATAAATTACCAAGCCGATTAACAGCCACACTAGGAAGCGGACAATCGTCACCCATCCCAGATTTAAAATCAAGAACAGGCAGAACAGAATCGCCAGGCCTGGGATCACGGGAACTCCCGGGCATTTAAAGGCTCTCGGAAGATCGGGCTGCTTCTTTCTCAAAACGATAACTGCCACAGAAATCAGGACAAATGCCGACAGCGTCCCGATGTTTACCAGCTTTGCAAGTTCATCCAGCGGAACAAGTGAGCCGAGAAGCGCCGACATCGTTCCGAAAAACCAAGTGGCTACATAAGGTGTTTTGTGCTTTGGATGCACTTTAGAAAGTGAGCCTGGCACAAGTCCGTCACGCGACATGGCAAACATGACGCGTGTCTGCCCGTAAAGCATCACGAGCATAACTGTTGTCATTCCCAGCACGGCGCCAATATCAATGATGCCAGCCACCCAGTTTTGTCCTGCGCTTTGAAGAACTAGAGAAACCGGATGATCCACACCCGCAAATTGAGCAAACGGGATAACCCCAGTCATGATTGCTGATACAGTGACATATAAAATCGTGCAAACCAATAAAGAGAAAATAATGCCTTTTGGCAGATCTTTCGCGGGGTTTTTCGTCTCTTCCGCAGCAGAGGAAACAGCGTCAAATCCGATAAAAGCAAAGAATACGAGCGCCGCTGCACTGAATACGCCGCCAAAGCCCATTGGCATAAACGGCTGCCAGTTGTGCGGCTTCACGTAAACGGCTGCCACCGCGATAAACAGCAGAACAACCAGTATCTTCAAGATAACCATGATATTGTTGACTCTTTTTGATTCTTTGATGCCTAAATAAAGCAAATATGTGATCGCCATTACAATGACGAATGCAGGAAGATTAAACAGGGTAAAGGTGCCTTTCACTGCGCCCGGTGCCGCTGTTAAAGCAACCGGAAGATGAATGCCGAGCCCAGATAAAAACGATTGGAAATAACCAGACCAGCCGACCGACACTGCACTTACCGCCAGCATGTATTCTAAAATTAAATCCCACCCGATAATAAAGGCCATAAGCTCTCCCAATGTCGCATAAGTGAATGTATACACCGAACCTGAAACAGGAACACTTGACGCAAATTCCGCGTAAGACAGGGCGGCGAATAAACAAGCCAGCGCCGCCACAACAAATGAAATGGTCAGTCCGGGACCGGCCGTGACTGCACCTGTTCCCGTCAGAACAAAAATCCCTGTGCCAATAATGGCGCCGATTCCAAGCAACGTTAAATCAAATGCCCCTAATTCTCTTTTTAAAGATTTTTCCCCGCTCGTCGCAGCGATTAAATCCTGAATGCTTTTCTTCCTAAAAACGCTCCCTTTCATTCCCCTTCAACTCCCGATCATCTATTTTTATATATTTTATTTGAATTTTCTGAATTCATGAGCAACAATGGTCATTTTTCTTTTTTTCTACTATATTTGTACTGGTCGCGAATCATTCCTTTCTCCTACTCAATATTATATATAAAATTGCAAAAATGAAAACAAAATTGTTAGAAAAATCGACAAATTTTTTATTTTGAAATTTTTTACCATACAAAAAAACCAGCTCTGGAGCTGGTTTTTCGTTGATTACGTTGAAATAAAACGGCCGCCATTCACATGAATGGTCTGCCCTGTCATATAGGAAGATTCGTCAGACGCCAGCAGAACATAGGCGCCTGCATGCTCAACCGGCTGTCCCGGTCTTCCCATTGGGGTATCCAAGCCATGCTGTTTCACTTTTTCCTCAGGGAATGTCGCCGGAATAAGCGGTGTCCAAATCGGACCGGGCGCCACCGCATTCACTCTGATGCCTTTATCTGCAAGCGACTTCGCCATGGAACGCGTAAAGGAGACAATCGCACCCTTTGTGCTGGAATAATCAATTAACGCCGTATCCCCTTCATAAGCGGTAATCGATGTCGTATTAATAATGGCACTCCCCTCTTGCAGGTGAGGCAAAGCTTTCTTCGTCATATGAAACATGGAAAAAATATTTGTGCGAAAGGTTTTTTCCAGCTGTTCTGTTGAAATATTGAGAATGCTGTCCTGGGGATGCTGTTCAGCGGCGTTGTTCACTAAGATATCGAGTTTACCAAAATGGTCCACTGTTTGCCGCACAGCTTGTTCACAATGGTTCTCGTCCCCGACATCTCCCGGGATAAGCAGGCAGCGGACATTCTCCTTTTCGATCCGTTTACGTGTTTCCTCTGCGTCCGAATGCTCGTCTAAGTATAGAATGGAGATATCAGCCCCCTCTTTAGCAAAGGCAATAGCTGCTGCTCTCCCTATTCCGCTGTCGCCTCCAGTAATGATTGCGACTTTTCCTTTCAGTTTTCCGCTTCCACGATAATCCTCGTCCTCTGACAGCGGCAGCGGATTCATTTTTGACTCAATGCCCGGCTGTCTGTCCTGATGCTGCGGTTCTTGTCCTTCTGTTTGTCTGTCCATTGGGTTCACATTCATCACTCCTAGACATGTGGTTGATACTGAACGTTACCACACGACAGAAATGAATAAACGCCAAAATATGTTATGAAAGAACTTCCTCGGGAATGGCACCGGTATATTTCGCTGACGGGCGGAAAATCATGTTGTTTTCTGCTTGTTCCAGCACATGGGCGCACCACCCTACCATTCGGCTTGCTGAAAAGGTCGGAGTAAACAATTCATCGTCAAAATCGATGGCCTTCATCACTGCAGCCGCGTAAAATTCAACATTTGTGTACAGCTTTCGTCCCGGTTTGTAGATTTCTAGCAAACGAATCGCTTCTGCTTCTACATGCAGCGCAAGATCAAGATCACGGTCATTGCCGGCCACCTGTTCTGCTTTCTGTCTCAAAGCTTCTGCCCGCGGGTCTTTTGTTTTGTACACCCTGTGGCCGAATCCCATCAAGCGCTCTCCTTTTTCGAGTTTTTCTTTTAGATATGCTTCAGCATGTTCTTTTTCTCCAATGTCTTCAAGCATTTTTGTCACCGCAGAAGGAGCGCCTCCGTGCAGCGGACCTTTCATCGTGCCGAGAGCAGCCGTGACGGCTGACACTAAATCACTCTCTGTTGATAACGTGACTCGTGCCGAAAAAGTGGATGCGTTCATGCCGTGCTCCATGGCCAGAATCATATAGGTTTCAAGCGCTTTCTTTTTTGCCTCTGAAGGCTGTTCACCTGTGAGCATATAATAGTAGTTTTCGACATGTCCGTACTGGGAAGAAGGTGCAATTGCTTGTTCACCGCGCGTCCATCTTTTTCTGTATGCAATGATGGAAGGCGTGATTGCAATCAGCCTGATTGCTTCTTCTGTTTTCGGATGGAATGTGTACGTATTTTCCCCCAATGCTGAAACAACCGTTCTCAGCACCGACATATCGTCCATGTTGTTTGGCAGTGATTGAATCAAGCGCTCAATATGTTCCGGAAGATTCCGTTCCGCAGCCAGCTTATCTTTAAATACCTGCAATTCTTCAGTTGAAGGCAGTTTTCCAAATAAAATCAAATAAGCCGCTTCTTCAAAGCTGTGATTCAGTGCGATGTCTTTTGCATGATGTCCTCTGTAAATCAGACGCCCTTTTTCACCATCAATATGGCTGATGGATGTTTCCACACATGTAATTCCCTTTAATCCGTAATGTACCATTTGTATTCCCCCTATCCTTTTCTGTTATTATAGTAAATATAATATTTAAAAAATAATGAATATTTTAAAGGGAATTAATTAAAAATATTAATCAGAGGGAGAATAGAAATGGATTTCAAATGGCTTCACACCTTTGTGACCGCTGCAAAATATGAGAACTTCCGAAAAACAGCGGAAACGCTTTTCTTATCTCAGCCCACTGTGACCGTACATATCAAGCAATTAGAAAAAGAAATCAGCTGCAAGCTGTTCGAGCGTAAAGGCAGGCAAATCCAGCTGACTGATGAAGGCAGGGCGTATTTGCCGTATGCGCTCAGGCTTCTTGATGATTATGAAAACAGCATGGCAGAGCTTCACAGAGTGAGACAAGGCTACTCTCAAACCTTACAGCTCGCGGTTTCTCCACTTATTGCAGATACAGTGCTTCCTTCTGTCATGAAGCGGTACACAGCAATGAATACGGAAACAGAAATGGCGGTTACGATTTTCGAATCAGCGGAAATCGCGTCACTGATTAAAGCCGGGGAAGCAGATATCGGACTAAGCTGTTTAAAGGTACAGTCTTCTTCTTTAAGCTGCCACTGCTTATACAAAGACCCTGTCGTCCTTGTTGCCCCGCCCGATAAGCGTTTCATAGAAGACAACGAAATTGATGCCAAAGAGGTGCTCGAACAATACCTGCTTTTGACCCACAATCATCCTGATTACTGGGACGACTTGCTCCGTCAAGTCAGAATGACTTTTCCATTTGTGAGAACAATGAAGGTCACTCAAACACATATAACGAAACGGTTTATCAAGGAAGGACTCGGAGTTTCATTTCTGCCTTTATCTACAGTAAAGCGTGAGTTAGCAGAGAAACAGATGATCAGAATTCCTTATCAGTCTGTACAGCTGCCCTATGCAGGCGCTTACGCGATTGCCCTTTATGAAAATAAGAAAGAAAAAAAATTCTTGGATTTTTTATCACATTTTCATTTTTAGGAGCAACCAAAACGCCTGTGCTCCGTCTAATGAAAAAAACCCGTTCCAATGAACGGGTTTTCTCTAAAAATTAGAATCTTTTCGCACCGAGGTAACGAGGCTTCCAGTAGCTGTTGTTCAGGCTGCTGACTTGTACGCCGTCAGACCCTGCATGAATGAAACTGTTGTTTCCAATGTAAATCCCCATGTGAGAAGGGCCGGATTTATATGTTGTGAAGAAGACGAAATCACCAACAGACGGGCTGGCAATGCTCTTCATAGAACTCCAGTATCCTGCAGTGCTTGTTCTGCCCACACTTGTTTGTTTATTCAGTACGTACCAAATGAATCCGCTGCAGTCAAAGCCGGAAGTTGTCGTTCCGCCCCATTTATATGGCGTTCCGACTAACGCTTTTGCATCAGAAACCAGTTTGCTCACATTAAGTGATGTAGATGACGTTTTGCTGCTTGAAGATGATGAAGATGAAGCAGGTTTTGAGCTGCTTGTGCTTGTTCCTTTCACCTTCAATACTTGGTTGACATAGATTACATCTGATTTTAAGCCGTTTAAGCTTTTTAATTTGCTAACCGTAGTGCCGTATTTGCTCGCAATTTTAGAAAGGCTGTCTCCGCTCTTCACTTTATAAGTAGAAGTGGAAGACGATGACACTTTTGATGAGCTGGAGCTGCTTGAACTAGTTGAACCTTTCAGTTTCAGGACTTGTCCAACACGAAGCAAATCTGATTTTAAGCCATTCAGCTTCTTCAGTTCATTGATTGTCATGCCGTATTTTTTTGAAATTTTCCAAAGGCTGTCCCCGCTCTTTACTTTGTATGTAGAAGAAGAGGTAGAAGAACTGCTGCTTTTTGAACTTGTAGATTTGCCGTTAATCGATAAAGTTTGTCCCACATAAATAATGTCTGAACGAAGGTGGTTCTCTGATTTAATTTTACTGATCGTTGTGTCGTATTTTCTTGAAAGATCCCATAACGTGTCGCCTTTTTTCACCTTAATGCTTTGTGCAGATGCCGCTCCTGCAAATAACGTCGATCCTAAAACAACTGCTGTCGTAGCTGTAATGATTTGCTTTTTCATATTTTCCTCCCCAAATGTTAACTCTCTATATATGTATCTCTTTTTTTTAATTATTCTTATTGATTTCTATTATAAGGATAGATTCCCATCAGAAATAGTCTTGACTTCATGTGACAAATTTCTTAATTATTCGTTCTAAAAAAAAGTTTTTAAGGGTATTAAATATTTCATTTTCGTTGCAAAGGTGACAAAAAATGAGTGCTTTTGTCATGTTTTATGGGATGTTTTTCAACATAAAGGAAATAAATGAAAAACTTTCGGGGTCGGCTCACATACCGGTAAATGAGTGATAAAGAATATTCGAGGAGAGCTGCGGTTATCCGCAGTTTTTTTATTTAAACAAACATATCATGCAAAGACAGAGAGGTAAAGATTTTTCTGAAAAATGAATGCTTTACATCAAATAAGGCAAGATAACGAAAAGTGTTTTTTCATTTCCTTACAAGGCTTTACTTATTGTTTACATGATCAACAGCCATATTTAACAAAATTTTCCTAACATGATAAACGGAATACATTAAAGGAGGCATGAAAAAAATGAATTTGTTTCAAAAAATGAAATCAAAATTTCTGCCAATCGCCGCTGTTTCTGTCCTTACAGCTGGAATTTTTGCCGGAGCTGAGCTGCAGCAAACAGAAAAGGCCAGCGCCAAAAAACAAGACAAAGCTGAGATCAGAAATGTCATTGTGATGATAGGCGACGGCATGGGGACGCCTTACATAAGAGCCTACCGTTCCATGAAAAATAACGGTGACACACCGAATAACCCGAAGTTAACAGAATTTGACCGGAACCTGACAGGCATGATGATGACGCATCCGGATGACCCTGACTATAATATTACAGATTCAGCAGCAGCCGGAACAGCATTAGCAACAGGCGTTAAGACATATAACAATGCAATTGGCGTCGATAAAAACGGAAAAAAAGTGAAATCTGTACTTGAAGAGGCCAAACAGCAAGGCAAGTCAACAGGGCTTGTCGCCACGTCTGAAATTAACCACGCCACTCCAGCCGCATATGGCGCCCACAATGAATCACGGAAAAATATGGACCAAATCGCCAACAGCTATATGGATGACAAAATAAAAGGCAAACATAAAATAGACGTGCTGCTCGGCGGCGGAAAATCTTATTTTAACCGCAAGGATAGAAACTTGACAAAGGAATTCAAACAAGCCGGCTACAGCTATGTGACAACGAAACAAGCATTGAAAAAAAATAAAGATCAGCAGGTGCTCGGGCTTTTCGCAGATGGAGGGCTTGCTAAAGCGCTCGACCGTGACAGTAAAACACCGTCTCTCAAAGACATGACGGTTTCAGCAATTGATCGCCTGAACCAAAATAAAAAAGGATTTTTCTTGATGGTCGAAGGGAGCCAGATTGACTGGGCGGCCCATGACAATGATACCGTAGGAGCCATGAGCGAGGTTAAAGATTTTGAACAGGCCTATAAAGCCGCGATTGAATTTGCGAAAAAAGACAAACATACACTTGTGATTGCAGCTGCTGACCATACAACCGGCGGCTTTACCATTGGCGCGAACGGGGAAAAGAATTGGCACGCAGAACCGATTCTCTCCGCTAAGAAAACACCTGAATTCATGGCCAAAAAAATCAGTAAAGGCAAGCCGGTTAAAGATGTGCTCGCCCGCTATGCCAATCTGAAATTCACATCTGAAGAAATCAAAAGCGTTGAAGCAGCTGCACAGGCTGACAAAAGCAAAGGGGCCTACAAAGCTATCATCAAGATTTTTAATACCCGCTCCAACAGCGGATGGACGAGTACCGATCATACCGGCGAAGAAGTACCGGTATACGCGTACGGCCCCGGAAAAGAAAAATTCCGCGGATTGATTAACAATACGGACCAGGCAAACATCATATTTAAGATTTTAAAAACTGGAAAATAAAAAGGATGCAGAACGCTGCATCCTCTTTTTTATAAATATCTGCGGTGAACACCTTTTCCGTCGTACGAAAACATGACTTCCTTATCCTCAAGCACAGACTCAATGTGCACGCTTCTTCCCCAAAGCTGGAATAAATAAGGGAGCACTTTCTCCAAATATTTCAAATCTAACTCTATTCCCTCATACCAATGCTTAATATAGAGCTCGTTATTTTTCATATAATCGCCGTCGTTTACTGTCAAATATGGAAAACCGCCATTTACCCGCATGCTTACGAGCTGGTCGCGCACCGACTTCCACTGTTTATCGATGATTTTATAATCTCGGCCCTGTTTTTGAAATAAATAAAGATCCTCGCGCATGACTAATTCTTTGGTTAAATAATTGCGGATGAAAGAGATATCGGATTCAATCTCCCTGACCTCAAACATTTTCTCCCGGCCGGAGTCAGGCTGCACGCCCATTTTCTTCATTTCCTCCGTCGGGTTGTTGTACCTCTCCTCAATGTCTTCAAATATTTTTAGCCCTAAATAATAAGGATTAATGCCTGTTTTGGACGGCTGAACGACACCTGCATTCAGCTTGGCGAACTCGATCGCTTCATCAGAGGTTAAATCAAGCTCACGTATAATTCGCTGGTGCCAATAGGAAGCCCAGCCCTCATTCATAATCTTGGTTTCCAGCTGAGGCCAGAAATAAAGCATTTCCTCTCTCATCATCGTTAATATATCACGCTGCCATGGCTCCAGCTCCCGGGAATGCTCCTCGATAAAAAGCAGGATATCTTTTTCAGGCCGCGGCGGGAACGGTTTTTTCGATTTTTTCACTTGTTTTTTCGGTTTCTTTTCATCCAAAGACCATAGATCATCGTAAGGCGTGGCTGCCTCTTCAATCTCCTCTTCCTCATCATCCACACTCCATTGGAGCTTTGGTCGGACCAACGACGGATCGATATGCTCCTGAATCGAAAGGATCGCATCTAAAAAAGATTCGACTTCTTTTATCCCGTGAACCTGTTCATAGTGTTTTATCCGTTCAGCTGTTGCCGCCATGCTTTCCACCATATCGCGCTTCGTGTTTTGGAAACGGCAGTTGTTTTTGAAGAAATCGCAATGGGCAAGAACGTGTGCGACAATCAATTTATTTTGGATCAGTGAGTTGCTGTCCAGCAAAAAAGCGTAGCATGGATCTGAGTTAATGACCAGCTCATAGATCTTACTTAACCCTAGATCATAGTGCAGCTTCATCTTATGAAACTGCTTGCCGAAGCTCCAGTGGCTGAATCTTGTCGGCATCCCGTACGCGCCAAATGTATAAATAATTTCAGCCGGGCAGATTTCATATCTCATCGGGTAGAAATCAAGGCCGAATCCTTTTGCAATTTCGGTAATTTCCTCAATTGCCCGCTGTAATCCCTTCTTCTCCTCCGCGTTCAACCGAATCCCCCCTACTTGGACTTATCTATAATGTATGAGCCCGCCAGACAAAAGATGATAGTCTCACTCGGGCAAGAAAAAATTCCTCCGGCACATTCATCTGTTTGCTTATTGGATCAGTGGGTAAACACACACCATACTACGAAAAAGGAGCGATACCAATTGAATGTAGCAGACGTGCTTTCTTCTTATCTCAGTAAGCTGCCAAACGTAATCATTGCTTTACTCGTCTTATTAATCGGCTGGGCTATTGCTAAAATCATTGAAAAAGCGGTATACAAAGGACTCAGCAAAACAAAAATCGACGACAAGCTCTTTGCTGGGAAAAAGCCTTCACGCTATTCCTCGGAAAAAGTCATAAGCAAGGTCGTTTATTTTATCGCACTGATCATCGTCTTTATTTTATTCTTTAACATTTTGCACCTGACAACAGTGGCATCGCCGTTTGTCAGTATGCTTTCGGCGATTGCAGCTGCGATCCCAAGCGTGCTGAAAGCCGGACTCATTCTGCTGTTAGGATGGGCTGCAGCCTCTGTTTTGAGCTTCCTTGTCAAAAAAATCGGGATGAAGCTGAACACGAGTGACAAACTGCGCAAGTGGAATTTGGTGTCTGAAGGAAAAGATATTCACCAGGCTGTCAATACCGCTTCACAAATTGTCTTTTATCTCGTGCTGCTTGTTTTTCTGCCAGGGGTCTTATCTTCTTTGAAAATCAGCGGCATTTCAGGTCCTTTTACAAATATGATGGAAAGCGTGCTCGCTTTTCTGCCGAAATTATTTGCAGCGGCGCTTATCGTATTAATCGGCTGGCTTGTTGCCCGCCTTGTCCGTGATATCATTACGAATTTCCTTGCAAGCATCGGCACGGAAAGATTCGCGGCACGTATGGGTTTATCAATTTACTTAAAAGACACAAGCCTTTCAGCAGTCATCGGAACAATCGCTTATGTGCTGATTATGATTCCGGTGGTCATTTCAGCGCTTGATCAGCTGGATGTCGCCGGCATTTCAAAACCAGCTGTCTCTATGCTGAATACGATTTTAAACATGCTTCCGAACATCATAATTGCCATCGTGCTTGTTTTAGCGGGTATCTGGGCAGGAAAATGGGTGAAATCCATGGTGTCCGGACTGCTCCATCGCGCAGGCTTTGATTCTGTCTTAGGGAAAATGGGCATGGAAGCCGGAACGCCTGCAAAGCTGTCCTTGTCTCAAGTTGTCGGTATGATTGCGCAAATCATTGTCATTCTGCTCTTTACAGCTGAGGCGCTTCAAATTGTTCGGCTGCACTTCCTCGTAGAAGTTGCCACCGGCATCATCGCGTATCTGCCGAATGTCCTTGTCGCCGTATTCATTCTCGGACTCGGCCTTTACGCAGGAGAATTGGTGAGAAAAGTGCTCGCAAGCATGATAAAAGGTCAGGAATTCAAGTCTTTAGCACCTATTGCTAAATATACGATTATCGCACTTGCTTTCTTTATGGCCCTGGATCAGCTTGGTGTCGCTGCGACAATCGTCAATTCCGCGTTCATCATCGTTCTTAGCGGCTTCGCACTTGCTTTTGGTTTATCCTTCGGCCTTGGCGGTAAGGATTT
This sequence comes from Bacillus sp. FSL L8-0358, assembly GCF_038593095.1. Lineage (NCBI taxonomy): Bacteria > Bacillati > Bacillota > Bacilli > Caryophanales > Bacillaceae > Bacillus > Bacillus sp. FSL L8-0358. The sequence continues at coordinate 997,351 of NZ_CP151962.1, read as the reverse complement.
TGCATCACGTTATCTGTCTACATTTGAACGCAAAATGCAAAACACAGAAATCGAAAAAAACCGTAAAAACCAAAATCCGCCGAATGACATGTAAGCAAAAAACATGCACCCAGCTGGGTGCATGTTTTTTCAATTCCTTTTTTTTCATTTTTCAATCGATTATGATAAGATATAGAAAATGTCTTATTCTGAGGTCTTATTATGAAGTTAACCAATTATACAGATTATTCATTAAGAGTGTTGATTTTTCTGGCTGCAGAGCGTCCCGGAGAACTTTCAAATATAAAACAGATTGCCGAAACGTATTCTATTTCAAAAAATCATCTCATGAAAGTCATATACAGGCTCGGCCAGCTCGGCTACGTAGAAACGATACGCGGACGGGGCGGCGGCATACGATTAGGCATGGAACCTGAAGACATCAACATCGGTGAGGTTGTCAGAAAAACGGAGGACGATTTTAATATTGTTGAATGTTTTGATGCGAACAAGAATCTCTGTGTTATTTCCCCGGTTTGCGGCTTAAAACATGTGCTGAATGAAGCGCTTTTAGCCTACCTCGCAGTTTTAGACAAATACACACTGCGCGACCTCGTCAAAAACAAAGAAGATATCATGAAGCTTTTAAAAATGAAGGAATAGATTAAGATTCCTTCTTTTTTTATGCCCTTTTTCCCCCTTATTGTTAAGATAATTTGGCTATTTTTATAAAAAGGCAAAACGATGAGACAAATGTGCCGATATAAAAAAGAAACAGCAAATGCAAAATCATTGGGGGAAAAAGGAGAGCTAAGATGAAAAAGAAATTAGCAGCAGGGCTGACAGCATCTGCGATTGTCGGCACAACTTTAGTAGTGACACCAGCTGAAGCAGCAACGATTAAGGTCAAAAGCGGAGATTCTTTATGGAAACTGGCCCAAACCTATAACACAAGTGTGGCGGCCCTCACATCCGCCAATCATCTTTCGACTACTGTTCTGTCGATCGGCCAGACGCTTACTATTCCAGGCAGCAAATCCAGCACTTCTTCATCTACTTCAAGCTCAACAACCAAGAAGAGCGGAAGTTCTGTTTACACAGTGAAAAGCGGAGATTCACTTTGGCTGATCGCAAATGAGTTTAAAATGACGGTACAGGAACTGAAAAAATTAAACGGACTAAGCAGCGATTTAATTCGTGCTGGGCAGAAATTAAAGGTGTCCGGTACTGTTTCTTCAAGCTCTAGTTCCAGTAAAAAAAGCAACTCTAATAAGAGTTCAAGCTCCAGTTCAAAAAGCAGTTCTAATAAGAGTTCAAGTTCTTCATCTTCTACGGGAACATATAAGGTGCAGCTTGGAGATTCACTTTGGAAAATTGCAAACAAAGTCAATATGTCCATCGCTGAATTGAAGGTCTTGAACAACTTAAAATCAGACACCATTTACGTGAATCAGGTGTTGAAAACAAAATCAAGCGGCTCTGATACGTCTTCTAAAGACAATTCATCCAAATCGAACCAATCTTCAGCAACAACTAAATATACCGTTAAAAGCGGTGATTCACTTTGGAAAATCGCAAACAACTATAACCTGACTGTACAGCAAATCCGAAATATCAACAATCTGAAATCAGATGTGCTTTACGTTGGACAAGTATTGAAGCTGACAGGTAAAGCATCTTCAGGCTCTTCATCATCGTCGTCTTCTTCGTCAAATGCAAGCTCCGGCACGACGACTACATACACGGTGAAAAGCGGTGATTCCTTATGGGTGATTGCACAAAAATTTAATGTAACAGCTCAGCAGATTCGTGAGAAAAACAATTTAAAAACGGATGTCTTGCAGGTTGGCCAAAAGCTGGTCATTTCCGGAAAAGCTTCATCATCGTCTTCATCCGGTTCTTCAAACACCACCAGCTCAACGAGTGCGAAGATTAACACAATGATTTCGGCCGCTAAAGCGCAGCTTGGGGTTCCGTATCGCTGGGGAGGCACGACACCGTCCGGGTTTGACTGCAGCGGATTCATTTATTATGTACTGAACAAAGTCACATCCGTATCTAGATTAACGGCAGCGGGATATTGGAACACAATGAAATCAGTTAGCCAGCCTGCTGTCGGAGATTTCGTTTTCTTTACAACATATAAAGCCGGCCCTTCCCACGTCGGAATTTACCTAGGCAACGGGGAATTCATAAATGCCAACGATTCCGGAGTTGTCATTTCCAATATGAATAACTCTTACTGGAAACAGCGCTATCTCGGTGCAAAACGATATTTCTAAAAACAGAAACTGTGCGGCCTTAACGGCTGTACAGTTTTTTATTAGAGCCTAAAGACGTTGATGCTGATCATATGATTTGTCACCGGATGAAAATAGACTTCGGCCCGAACAGAAAAAGTGTCATCTTTTTGTCTGACTGTCACCCGAAAGACATCTTTCGTCTGCTGATCATTCACCTCTGTACGCCCCATATAAGCATAATCAGAAAATGAAGCGCCCTTATATTCATCCTGAATTTTGCTCCAGGCAAGCTGTTCCCACTTTTGAACGGACTCGTTTGTGTCCGTTGAATGACCTTTTGCAGCCATTGACACGATAATCAATCCGCAAAAAAGAAGCGCAATGGTATACGGCAGAGATTTCATTTTTTCAGTCTCCTGTACCCAGAATATGTTCCCTCATAGGTTTACCAAAAGCGATATCTTCATTCAGGCATTTTGATTTTATGTCTCCCTCATATTGCTACCCCTTTACTGACGCAGACGGCAAGTTTTGCCCCGTCAATAACAGAGGATGCGGCATAAACTAATCATGAACTTCTCACCCAAGAAAGGAGAAGCGATTCATGGATTATGCCGATTACGATAAAGCGCTTTATTACACCCATCGTTCTCAATGGGATAATTTATTAATTTTAATGGTGCGTACAGAGGACGATTTGTTATCAAAACGAATTGAGCATTTTCTGCATGCGTATCATTTTGAACAGGATTACGCCGTTTTAGAAAAGATGCTGTATTCCCTTCTCCGTTATATTGATCATGCCACAGAGCTGACTTATGAAGATCAAATAGCCCTTCTCACATAAACAAATCCCGGCGTTTAGACGCCGGGATTTCCTGTTTTTGCGAACATGCTGAGTTCTTCGACAAGCTCTTTTAAGCTTTCCTTAATGTTTTCAGCCACTGTAGCATTTTCAACATCAATATGCACCGGATCAAGCACCAGCTGCTTTGGGATGACATTGGCGTAGAAACCCCGCATCACAGTTCTCATATTGTTCAGCGCATTGATGCCGCCTTTTCCGCCTCCCGCTACTGCCAATAATGCAACGGGCTTATATTTGAATTGTTCGTTGCTTAGAAAATCCAAGGCATTTTTTAAAGCGCCGCTCATGCCGCTGTGATATTCAGGCGATAATAATACAATCGCTTCCGCTTTAGTAACGCGTTGTTTAAGCTCCTGTACCTTCAACAGTTCAGATTGATCCGCTTCACCGTTAAAAATCGGCAATACAAACTCACTTAGATCAATCAAATCCGTGTGATACAGTGCTGAAATATAGGATGCTGCAATTCTTGTCCTGCCATGTTTTCTAGGCGTGCCATTTATGACTAACATGTTCATTTCGAGATCTCTCCATTCAGGTTATATTTCACTGCGAAAAGCGCTGCTTGCGTACGATCAGCCACTTCAAGTTTTGCTAAAAGATTCGATACATGGGTTTTTACTGTTTTTTCTGAAATAAACAAGGCTGCTGCGATTTCTTTATTGCTTTTCCCGTTCGCTATTTCAGTCAGAACGTCTTTTTCCCTTCTTGTTAATTGATAGTATTTTTCTTTTTCCGGGTCGTGCTGATTTTTCATATGTGTCAGCACATGGGGCATAATAGCTGTAGAAAGCTTGTATTCGCCAGCATGCACTTGTCTTAGTGTTTTCACCAATTCCTCGGGCTCCGTATCCTTTAATTGATACGCCTTCGCGCCTGCCTGAAGCGCGGGGATGACGTGCTCCTGATCAGAGTAGCTCGTCAGCACAATGATATTCGTCTCCGGGAATTGCTGTATTGCTTTTTTAATGGCTTGAATGCCGTCCATCTCGGGCATAGACAGATCCATTAGCACAAGATCCGGCTTTGTCTCTTCGATGATACGGAGAGCTTCTATTCCGGTTGCAGCTTCTCCGACAACTTCAATATCATCCTGGGTGGCAAAGAAAAAACGCAGACCCTTTCTGACAACATGATGATCATCAGCAATGACAATTTTCATACCGCCCCTCCTTTTCGGCTTTTTAGCGGAAGCCTGATGGACAGCTTTGTTCCAGTTCCAAGCGCTGACTCAATCCAAAACTTAGCGCCGGCTTTTTCCGCCCGTTCTTTCATACCCTTGATGCCAAGTGAAGGCAGACCGGCATGCGCTTCATAGCGAAATCCTGCCCCATGATCGATTATATCCAGCTCCGCATGGCACAAAGAAGCAGTCAGACTAACATACGCCGTATCCGTTCCGGCATGCTTTTTGCAGTTATTTAAAGCTTCCTGTACGACACGCCATAGCATATGCTCCTGCTCATCAGTCAGAACAGGACAGCCTTTTTGTGTAAAAATGATCTTCAATCCAATGAGCGCACCATAGCTTTTAATGGCTTCAGCCAGCCCTTTTTCCAATCCTCCGGGGCGAAGCTGCCAAATTAACGCTTTCATTTCTGCGAGCGCGTCCTGTGATAGGTTTTGGATGAAATCAATCATCTGCTGTAAATTTTCATCTTTTGTTAGTGTCTTCGCAGCTTTGGCAGTTAAACTGACGGAAAACAGCATTTGATTGACTGAATCGTGAAGCTCCTGAGCGAGGCGGTTACGCTCCATTAAAAGAGCATTTTTTTGTTGATATTCAGAAAGCCTCATACGCTGAATTGCCGTTCCGATCTGAAAAGCGACAGACTCGAGTAAATGCAGCTCTTCCTCATCAAACATGGTTTTTCCGGCCGCCGCTACATTTAACAATCCGAATCTTCTGTCCCCATCTTCTAAAGGCACAGTTGCATGATGCGTAATCCCTTCTGTGTCAAAACAATGCAGGTTTTCTGCTGATTCGATGCGTTTGCAGTTCATGATATTTGCAGCCTTTCTAAGCCCTCCGTTATTGAATTTCGTCAGGCAGTAACACTCCCCTTCGCACATCAGCACTTTTTCCTTGCGGCTTAAAGCCGGAGGCAGATACGCATCGGCCGCTAACGTATAAGTTCCATCTTCTTCGATCAGAAAAATCCATCCGGATTGAAGGTTTGTCAGACTCAGCAACTCTTTTAAAACCTCATCCAGTGTTGCTTTGATATCGTGCCCTTGATTTAAGGTTTCCGCAATCATTTTAAGCGTTTTTAATTTTTCCATCCTCGTTTTGCTCACGTTTCTCACTCCGGCATTGATCTTGTATTTAAGATTATACCAGTTTTTTGTATTTCATTACTTCACTTGTAGGATGATTTTCTTTCAGACTTTTGGATGAGAAAAAGAAAAAGCCGGATCATTTACAATGACCCAGCTCATACTTGAATTATTTTGCTGTCGACTCAACAATTTCATCAACCGTCTTCATTACATCTTCAGAAAGGACGGCAAGTCGCTTTTCACTGTCTTCCAAAGATGACCCTTTTACGGCGAAATAAAATTTCACCTTCGGCTCAGTTCCAGAAGGACGAAGACAGAACCAAGACCCGTCTTCCAGGAAGTATTTCAATACATTTGATTTTGGCAAGTCGATGGCTTCTTCTTTGTTTTCAGTCAGAAGCGTCCGTTTGCTTACAGCGTAATCTTCTGCTGTGACAACCTGTTTACCCGCCATTTTCTGCGGTGGATTTTGTCTGAAGGAAGCAAGAATCGCTTCAATTTGCTCTGCTCCTTGTTTGCCTTTCAGCGTCAGGGATTTCAGCCCTTCACGATAAAAACCATATTCGTTAAAGAGATTGATGAGCGCCTCATACAATGACATTCCCTGTTTTTTATAAAACGCGCAAACTTCAACTGCCAAAAGCGCAGCCTGAATGGCGTCCTTATCGCGGGCAAAATCCCCGATTAAATAACCGTAGCTCTCTTCATAACCAAATTGGAAGGTATACTGGCCTGATGCTTCGTATTCCTTAATCTTTTCACCGATAAACTTAAAGCCTGTCAGCGTATCAATCGTATCAAGGCCGAATGAAGAAGCTACAGCACGGCCGATTTCGCTTGTGACGATCGTTTTGAGAACAACACCGTTATCAGGCAGGATGCCTTGTTTTTTCTTTTCAGAAAGTAGGTAATGAAGCAGCAGCGCTCCGGTTTGGTTTCCTGTCAGCACTGTATATTTGCCTTGATCGTTTTTCACCGCGATGCCGAGGCGGTCAGCATCAGGGTCTGTCGCGATGAGAATATCTGCATTCTGCTCCTCCCCAAGCTTAATGGCATATTCGAATGCCGCATGCTCTTCCGGGTTCGGCGATGTAACAGTGGAGAAGTTTGAATCCGGCAGTTCCTGTTCTTTGACAACCGTTACATTTTTGTAGCCGAGTGCTTCAAGACCGCGTCTGACCGGTTTATTTGCAGTTCCATGCAGCGGTGTGAAAACAACCTTTACATCTACTTCTTCCGATAATTCAGGATGTACAGAAATCGACGCCAGTTTTTCTGTATAAACTTTATCAATATCTTCACCGATGATTTTAATTAAGCCTTTTTCTTTTAACTTATTTTCTTCGTCTACTGTGATCGTCAGCTCATTTTCAATCGCGTTTACCTGCTCAATGACAATGTCCGCTTCCTTTGGAGGCAGCTGACCGCCATCATCCCCATATACTTTGTAGCCGTTATATTCAGGCGGGTTATGGCTTGCCGTTACCACAATTCCACCATAAGCGTTCAGCTGTCTGACAGCGAATGACAGCTCTGGCGTCGGGCGAAGCTCATCAAACACGTATGTTTGGATGCCTTGTGTCGCAAGTGTTTTTGCCGCTTCCATCGCGAACTCCGGAGATTTATGGCGGGAATCATAAGCAATGACAACGCCCCGTTTTTTCGCTTCCTCACCTTGCTTCGAGATGTATGCCGCAAACCCGGCCGATGCTTTGCGCACAGTGTAAATATTCATCCGATTTGTCCCGGCGCCGATTTCCCCGCGCATTCCGCCGGTACCGAATTCAAGGTCTTTATAGAAACAGTCCTCAAGGGCCTGTTCATCTCCCTCTAATTCAATAAGGCGCTCTTTTAATTCCGGATCTAAATGTTCTGTCTGTTTCCAGCGTTCATAGCTCTTTCTCCAAGTCATATTCGTCCTCCTATGTATCAGCTTATGCCATTATTTTATATGAAGCGGGTGCCTCTGTCACTTGATAACCTGAGATCTGGCCCTTTCCACGTAAAAAGAAATAACGGGCTGCAGACAGCCCGTTATGATTTATTGCTCAAGCGGTACGACCGCATCGTGTAAAAGCTTGTTGAGGTTTTCTGTATGTTTGTTTTTCGCCTGCTCATCCCATTGGAATCGCTCGCTCATAAAATCAATAACGGCATCTTTATATGTTCTTACCCAATTGATATCAAAAAATAAACGTCCCGTTCTGCGGACAAAGAAGTCAGCAGGGGTTGCAGTCATCTCTTCTTCTATACTGTATTCTGCCTCAGCAAGAATATGAACCGGAATGTTGCGTTTCGCGGCTTCATCTTTCAGCGCTTCTACCCGGTCAAAGACGCGATCTACGTTAGAGCCGTATCTGATCGCCAGCTGTTTTGCGTCTTTTTCTGATAAACCGGCTGCAATTCCTTCTTTTGTTTTCGTGGTAACGAAGGACATGAGATTTTTCGAACCGCCGACGTGCCCGCCAGAGATTGGCATGTTTTTCGTTTTACATGGTCCAAAATCCTTTTCGCCCTCTTCTTTTAAGCGATCACGGACAAGATCAACGATGTGCTCCGCCATTTTTCTGTATCCAGTCAGTTTTCCGCCGGCAATGGTGATCAGGCCTGAGTCAGATGTCCAAATCTCGTCTTTCCGTGAAATTTCAGAAGGATCTTTGCCTTCTTCATGAATCAGCGGACGCAGCCCCGCCCAGCTGGATTCGATGTCATTCGCAGTGATATTCAGTTCCGGGAACATGTAATTGATTGATTTGATGACATAATCACGATCCTCCGTTGTCATCCGAGGATGCTCCAGCGCCTCTTTGTAAACAGTGTCTGTTGTTCCCACGTATGTTTTGCCTTCACGAGGAATCGCAAATACCATCCGGCCATCAGGTGTATCGAAATATACAGCCTGTTTCAGCGGAAAGACAGACTGGTCAAATACAAGGTGAATGCCTTTTGTATGCTGCAAATGCTTTCCGTTTTTCGAATGGTCTTTTTCTCTGAGCTGATCGACCCAAGGGCCTGTAGCATTGACAATTTTTTTCGCATACACTTTATATTCTTTCTTTGTCAGCACATCTTCAATTAATACGCCGACGGCTTTGCCTTTTTCGTAAAGAAGCTCCTTCACTTTGGAGTAATTCACAGGCTCTGCCCCGAATTTCACCGCTTCCTTCATGACTTCGATGGTCAGTCTCGCATCGTCAGTGCGGTATTCCACATAATACCCGCCGCCTTTTAAGCCGTCTTTTTTCACCAAAGGCTCTTTTTGCAGCGTTTCTTTTGCTGAAAGCATGCTTCTTCGTTCTGACTTTTTCACACCTGCAAGGAAGTCATAAACTCTTAACCCGATAGATGTTGTAAATGAACCGAATGTGCCGCCTTTATGAAACGGAAGCAGCATCCATTCCGGTGTAGTGACATGCGGGCCGTTTTCATACACAATCGCCCGCTCTTTTCCTACCTCAGCGACCATTTTCACTTCAAATTGTTTTAAATAGCGCAAGCCGCCATGTACCAGCTTTGTTGATCGGCTTGATGTTCCCGCCGCAAAGTCCTGCATTTCGCTTAGTGCGACCTTCATTCCCCTTGATGCCGCGTCAAGAGCTGTTCCGGCTCCTGTAATTCCTCCTCCGATAATAAATAGGTCATATGTTTTTTTCGTCATGTCTGTCAGCATGCGATCTCTTTCAAGACTTGAAAATTGATGTTTCATCATTACGTTTCCTCCTTGTTGTCACGGTAAATAGAAAAAGAGACCACAACAGCCAAAGTGCATGCTTACACTTTGGTGCTGTGGTCTCTCCTCATCTCAGGACCGTTCTTATTAACTTGTAACCATTATACCATAGTATTACTTTATTTAAAAGCCATAGCTGCTTTCACGGCTTTTTGCCAGCCTTTATACAGCTCATTTCGTTTTTCTTCTTCTAATTCAGGTTCAAACCGTTTATCCAGATTCCACTGGTTCGCGATTTCAGAACGGTCCTTCCAGAATCCCACAGCGATACCTGCCAAATAAGCCGCGCCAAGTGCAGTCGTTTCATTAATTTCCGGACGCTCCACAGGAACATTCAACAGGTCTCCTTGGAACTGCATTAGGAAATTGTTTTTTACAGCTCCTCCGTCTACACGAAGCGTCTTTAATGAAATGTTTGAATCTGCTTCCATTGCGTCAAGCACATCTTTTGTCTGATAAGCCAATGACTCCAGTGTCGCACGGATAAAGTGCTCTTTTGTTGTCCCTCTTGTCAGGCCGAAAACCGAACCGCGCACATCGCTGTCCCAGTAAGGCGTTCCCAGTCCGACAAAGGCCGGAACGACATATACGCCGTCAGTTGAATCCACTTTCTCTGCATAAGATTCGCTAAGCGAAGAGTCCTGGAACATTCTCAATCCGTCTCTAAGCCACTGGATGGCAGAGCCAGCGACAAAAATGCTTCCTTCTAACGCATAGTTAACTTTTCCGTCAATGCCCCAAGCAATTGTTGTCAAAAGCCCATGTTCGGACTTAATTGCTTTTTCCCCTGTATTCATCAGCATGAAACATCCAGTGCCGTATGTGTTTTTCCCCATGCCTTCTTCAAAGCATGCCTGGCCGAACAATGCGGACTGCTGGTCTCCTGCCGCTCCCGCAATCGGAATATTTTTTCCGAAGAAGTGATAATCAACAGTCTCCGCATACACATGGGAAGACGGCTTCACTTCAGGGAGCATGGATTTCGGTACGCCTAGAATGTCGAGCAGTTCATCGTCCCATTTTAAATCGTAAATATTAAACATCAGTGTTCTTGAGGCATTGGAGTAATCGGTCACATGCGCTTTTCCGCCTGACATTTTCCAAATGAGCCACGTATCAATCGTTCCAAACAGCAGCTCGCCTTTTTCCGCTTTTTCTCTTGCGCCTTCCACATTGTCTAAAATCCACTTCACCTTCGTGCCGGAGAAGTATGGATCGATTAAAAGCCCGGTTTTTTCTCTGAATTTATCATTATATCCTTTTTCACGAAGTTCCTCACAAATGCCGGACGTCTGTCTGGACTGCCAAACGATTGCATTATAGACAGGACTTCCTGTATCTTTATCCCACACAACCGTCGTCTCGCGCTGGTTCGTGATGCCGATGCCGGCAATTTGAGAAGCGCTGATTCCTGATTCAGAGATGACTGAGGCGATAACCGCGAGGACAGAGCCCCAAATTTCATTGGCATTATGCTCAACCCAGCCAGGATGCGGGAAGTATTGTGTAAATTCCTTTTGAGCAGAGTGGACAATTTTGCCTTCTTTATTAAACAGAATCGCTCTTGAACTTGTCGTCCCCTGATCTAAGGATAAAATGTACGTTTCCATAAGATGTCTCCCCTTTGATTAAATATATTTAGAATTTGATAATGTTTTAGCAGAATGTGATTTCGTATAAACATAGAGTCCTAACAATACCACAACCAATATAACGCTTACAATCCAGAAGCTGCTTGTGATGTGCCCTTTAAATGCAGCGTTGTAAAATACGCCGCCGAATGATCCGCCTAAAATCGGGCCGACTACCGGAACCCATGCGTATTTCCAGTTTGATGAGCCCTTCCCCGGAATCGGAAGAAAAGCGTGGGCTATCCGCGGACCTAAGTCACGCGCAGGATTAATAGCATAGCCGGTGGTGCCTCCCAGAGAAATACCGATTGCTACAATGAGGAAACCGACGATTAAAGGATTAAGTCCTTCTGTAAATTGATTTGCCCCAATGGCCAAGATTCCAAGCACAAGGACAAATGTCCCAATCACTTCGCTTAAAACGTTTGCAAATGTATGCGGAATGCTGGGCCCTGTTGAGAAAACACCCAGCTTGGCAGCGGGATCATCCGTTGACTTCCAGTGCGGGAGGTAATGCAGATAAATAATCACCGCACCGATGATCGCTCCGATCATTTGCGCCGCAATATAAACCGGAACCTCTTTCCATGGAAAATCTCCTACAAATGCAAGCGCTATCGTTAGCGCCGGATTCAAATGGGCGCCGCTGATGCCGCCAACCGCGTATGCCGCCATGGCAACACCCAATCCCCATCCAAATACAACAACAATCCAGCCAGACTGGAATGAAAGCGATTTCTTTAAATTGACACCTGCACAAACACCTGCACCAAAAATGATAAGCAGCATCGTACCGATGACTTCTCCCCAAAATGCTGTCATAGCACATTCCTCCTAAAGTCACGATTAAAAAGCATGATAGAGAAGAAGAGAATAAAAAAACCACAACAAACCGCTTTACGGGTGCATAAACATTTGCCGTAAAGAGCTGCTGTGGTCTCCGAGTTCTCCATCACAATGTATTAACCTAGTGCAATTGTATCAGTGCATGAAAGCGGTGTCAATCACTTTCCGTCAAAAAGTTTTCATATTTTTTCCATAATTTGGCATTAGATGTTGTGACAGCTACAGCCCCCGCTTTCAATGCCTGCTCTACATCCTCTTCCGTACGGATGAAACCCCCGGCAAAGATGGGAATCCCTGTTTTCTCTTTTATTTCCTGAATGAGTGACGGAACGATGCCGGGAAGCACTTCGATGAAGTCAGGCTTATGCTTGCCGATAAACTCCATGCTTTTCTCCATCGCGCTTGTATCAAGCAAAAACAGGCGCTGAATGGCATAAATTTTCTTCTGCTTCGCTTTGGCAATCACGTTCGATCTTGTGGAAATAATCCCAGCGGGCTTGATATCCTGACATATAAATTCCGCACCGTATTCGTCATGCTTAATCCCTTGAATGAGATCGACGTGCACCATCATGTTCTTTCCGTGCTTTTGCGCTTCTTTGATCACGCCCTTCAGCTGGCCGAGATGAATATCAAGAATAACACCGTAAGAGAACGAACTGTTCAAAAACTCATCAAATTGCTTCATATTGCGAATAGCCGGTAAGATCGGCTGGTTGTGAAAACTCATCATGTTCTCCTTTAATAAATCACTTTTATATTATATCGTTTGAAAGCTTTCTTTCACCGTTTTCACGATAAAGGAAAGGTCCTCTTCTGTCAGGCAAAATGGCGGCGCGAGCTGGATGACGTTGTTGTAACCGGCGACTGTATCGCCGTTTTTGCCGATGATCAGCCCTTTTTCTTTGCATGCCGCAACCACTTGGTTTACTTTGGCGGCATCAGCCGGCTCTTTAGTCAATTTATCTTTGACGAGTTCGATTCCGATCAGCAGCCCTTTTCCTCTAACATCCCCGACTGCCGGGTGTTCTCTCAGAGCTTGAAGCTCACCTAAAAGCTTTGCTCCAAGATCGCGGGATCGCTGAATCAGCTGTTCGTCCTCCATAATTTGCAGGTTTTTCAACGCCAAGGCACAGGCTGCCGGGCTTCCGCCGAACGTGTTCACGTGGCGGAAACGGTCATAAGGAGCTTCCCCCTGATACGCTTCGAAAATGTCCCGTTTAACAGCAGTCGCTGACAATGGCAGATACGCGCTTGTGATTCCCTTTGCCATCGTAATGATATCAGGCTTCACACCGTAGTGCATAAACCCGAACGGCTCGCCTGTCCGTCCAAACCCGCAGATCACTTCATCGCAAATCAAAAGGGCTCCGTGGCGCCGGCAAATGTCCTCCACCTTTTTCATATATCCGTCCGGCGGCATTAGGATGCCCCCGCCTGTAATGATGGGCTCCATAATGACCCCGGCAATCGTTTCGCTTAATTCCCATGTCATGATGCGGTCGATTTCATTTGCGCTTTCAAGCGTGTCTGCATCATCAGGATTCCGGTATATATCTGGCGGAGCTGCATGCAGAAATCCTTGGCTCAAAGGCTCGTATTTATATTTGCGCTGCGCCTGTCCGGTAGCTGAGAGCGCTCCCAATGTATTGCCGTGGTATGCCCGATATCTTGAGATGAATTTATAACGGCTGTGGTCGCCGTTTTGCAGATGGTACTGGCGGGCAATTTTAAAAGCAGTTTCGTTTGCTTCCGATCCGCTGTTGGAAAAAAAGATAACATAATCGCCGCCAAGCCATTCATTCAGCTTTTCCGCCAGTTGAATTGCGGGTGCGTGACTTTGCGTTAACGGGTAGTAAGGCAGCTCCTTTAGTTGCTCATAGGCAGCCTCCGCAAGCTCCTTTCTGCCGTAACCAATGTTGACGCACCACAAACCGGACATCGCATCCAAATAGCGGCGTCCGTCTATGTCGGTTACCCAGGCTCCTTCGGCCTTCTGGGCTATCAGGCTGTCCGCTTGATGCGCTCCCTTCATGGCATGCCACACAAATTGCTCATCTTTTTGCTTTAATCCCTGATTTTGCTGAATGTTTTCCATCCCCATCATCTCCATTTCATTAGCGTTCCCTATAATGCCAATTCAATTGAAACAGACCTTCTCTTTATGTGATGTCTTGGTGATGATTTCCCTGCCTTCAATATAAAGCCAGACCGGGTCAGAGTCAATAAACCGTGTAAATAATAAAACATCCTCTTTCTCAAGAAGAAAGAGGATGCAGCATCCAAAGCAAAACAGGCAAAGTGACAATGCTCAGCATCGTACTGATAAAGGTCGCACTCGAAACGACTTGGACAGCCATTGCAATAGCAATGTGAAGCCTAGCCGTTTTCTGTATGATATAGGAAATGGCGAAAATACAGAAACTCCATAAGGCACCTTCTTTTCCACTATACAATTTACTTTTAATTTAAAGAAAACCTAAACAATTCCGCTTTTGTTTAAAAAAACCCGCCAATGCAGGCGGGTTTTTTCGGGATTATTTTTTATATTGAATATGATAAATATCACGCCGTCTGTCTTTTAGCTGGCGCACTGTACCGTTTTGGCGCTGTCTTCTGAGAATTTCCAGGTCAACATCGCCGATGACGACCATTTCAATATTCGGGTTTGTTTCGCCGACAATGCCGTCTCGGGCGAATTCAAAATCAGACGGGGCAAAGATGCCTGACTGGGCGTATTGGATATCCATGTTTTCCGTTTGCGGAAGGTTTCCGACCGTTCCCGAGATAACCGTATAAATTTGATTTTCAACCGCTCTAGCCTGCGAACAGTATCTGACACGCAGATAGCCTTGACGGTCTTCTGTACAAAATGGCGTAAAGATGATTTTGGCTCCTTTATCAGCCGCAATCCGGGCAAGCTCAGGAAATTCAATGTCATAACAGATCTGGATCGCGATTTTTCCGCAGTCCGTATCAAACACGCGAACCTGGTCTCCTGCGCTGATCCCCCACCATTTGCGTTCATTCGGCGTAATATGGAGTTTGTATTGCTTTTCGATTGTTCCGTCCCGTCTGAACAGGTAAGCGATATTATAGATCTTGCCTTCCTCTTCGACGAAATGAGATCCGCCGATAATGTTGACGTTATACTTCACAGCCAAGTCAGTAAACAGGCTGATGTAATCTTCTGTATACTCGGTAATTCTCTGCACCGCCAAGCTCGGTGACCGTTCCTCAAGGAAAGACATCAGCTGGGTTGTGAAAATTTCCGGGAACACCGCAAAATCAGATCTTGCGTCGGAAGCAACATCGACATAGTATTCTACTTGATTCGCAAATTCCTCAAAGGAATAAATTTTCTTCATTTCGTATTGGATCACACAAATTCTAACAGGGAACGCCGATTTATAATAGCGTTTTGTCTGCTGCGGTAGATAATCGACATTATTCCATTCCATCAGCGTCGCATACTTGATCGAAGCTGTATCATCCGGGAGATAGTTCGGGTTAATTCGCATAAGGGTAAAGCCGTTCATCAGCTGAAAAGAAAGAACCGGATCGTAAATTTGGTGGCGTGTCACCTGTTCAACATACTCTCTCGCTGTCATTTCCTCTGCATATTTGTGATAGTTTGGAATCCGTCCGCCTATGATGATGCTTTTCAGGTTTAAGCGTCTGGCTAAGTCCTTTCTCGCCTCGTACAAACGGTGGCCGATCTTCATTCGTCTGTATTTCGGGTGCACCATGACTTCAATTCCGTACATATTCAAGCCGTCAGGATTATGGTTGGTGATATAACCGTCATCTGTAATGTCCTGCCACGTATGACGGTCATCATATTCATCAAAGTTAATCAGGAGACTTGAGCACGAACCGATAATTTCACCTTCGAATTCTGCACAAAACTGTCCTTCTGGAAAATGCTCCAAATGGCTGATTAAATGCTCCCGCTTCCAAGGCTCCATTCCTGGAAAGCAGTCCTTTTGAAGATCGATAATCTTGTCGATGTCTTTTTCTTCGATATTGCGGATAACCATTTTCTTTTCAAACCGGGTCAAATCTAATTTCTCAGACAACCTACTCGCTCCTTTCTAGTTTTGTGAGTTCAGATGATCAAGCAATAGGGCGAGCTCCATCTCCGCCATTGATTCAAGCCTGTGATCATAGTCTTCAAACATCAAGGTACCCGTTACTTTATTCGGGACAATGACACACTTCATACCTGCACGTTTCGCAGCAATCGAACCATTGACAGAATCCTCAAACGCGAGACATTCCGCTGGCGATACCCCGAGGTTTTTTGCCGCCAATAAATAGAGTTCAGGATTCGGCTTCACCTCTTCCACATCATCAGCCGTTTGAATAACTTCAAAATCATCAAACAGGCCGATTTGCTTCAAATGGCCGGACACCCATTTATAATCAGAGCTGGAGGCAAGGCCTATTTTTAAGCCTAAATCCTTTGCCGCATTCAAATACGCTTCGACACCAGGTCTCGCTTTTTCTGTTTCCATGCGTTTGGCGAACCGCTCTCTTCTCAATTTTGTGAGCTCTTCATGGTTCAGCTTTTCCCCGATCTGCTCTTCTAAATAGTCAAAAGGCCGGAAACCCGCAGCAGTTCCGATGACCTTTCCCCAGACAGATAGCGGCAGCACTGAGCCGTGCTCTTCAAATATTTCCTGAAGAACCTCATATTCGTGTGTTTCTGTATCTAGAATAAGCCCGTCAAAATCAAAAATTAACGCTTTAATCACTGGGTACAACTCCTTTAGTCCGAATTGAGACATATGTATACACTCACTATACCCCGAAACAAGTCTGCTTTCAAAAAGTAAGGTTTTATGTGAAGAAAGAGCCTGCACACTGCAAGCTCTTTCTTATTAATGAATGTTTTGGTGAGAAATGTTTGTCAGCGCTGATCCCGCAGACTCGTTCGACATCTGATTGACTGCCAGGTCTCCAAGCGCAACGATCCCGACTAGATTGTTTTGATCTACAATAGGAAGGCGGCGGATTTGGTGCTGGGCCATCAGCTGCGACGCGTCTTCCAGACTCATATTAGGGTTTCCTGATACGAGTTCTGTTGACATCACTTCTGAAACGGGTGTCTGGCCATCACGGCCCTGAGCTGTAGTTCTTAATGCAATGTCACGGTCAGTCAGCATTCCTTTTAAAACACCTTGCTCTACAACGGGGATCGCCCCGACGTTATGCTGTTTCATTAGAGAAGCCGCTTCCTGAATCGTTTGATTCGGAGAAACGGTTGCCACCTGCGTTGTCATTGTATCTTTAACTGAACTCATTGTCAGCACCCCTTTCAATCATTAGTATGTTCAGACACGAGCCGTTTAAAAAGGGAGTTAGAGGAAAGGTTTTATGATATGATTTCTCTGATACAAAAAAGAGCTTTTCTAAAAATAGAAAAGCTCTTGCCGCATGATTATATCAGCCTTCTTTGACCGAAAAAGGCTTTGTTAGTCTTCTTTTGAAAGTCAGAAAAAGCAAACGGAAAATAAATCCCAAAATCATTCAGCATCTTGCTGTTTTTTTCAAAAATCGCCTGATCACTCAAATCAGAGTGCGGCGAAGGCTTGGTCAGGATAATATGTATCATTTGCAGACAAGCCATAATTTGAAATGCTTCTTTTAATGTTCCTTGGTAATAATGGTTATTTAAAGACAGAACGCCTTTCTTTTTAAAGCGCTGAATGTCCAGTTCGGAGAAATAAAGAGGAAATACATCATGGATCAGCTCCATAGACAGCTCCTTGATAAAGCTCTCCTGTTCTGCAGTTGCTGCGTTCACAATTCTCACGTCAATCACCTTTCTTGCCATCGAATATCCTAAGTCTTACTCAAGAATAGCACAGAAAAAAACGCGAAAGCTAAGGTAAGTGTTTCCTATGAGAAACAGCAGCCTTCCGCTTCGAAAAGGAGCCATTTAACATGAACCAAAAAGGCAGAGGGCTTGAGATCCTCATCAATGAAAAACAGGACGGCCAATGGCTGTTTTCCGTACTCAAAACAGCGCTCAAAGCTTCTAAACCAGTGATACAAGACTGGATGTCCCATCAACAGATAAAGGTCAATCACGAATCCGTCTTAAACAATATGATTGTAAAAAAGGGAGACCGTGTGTTCATTGATCTTCAGGAAAGTGAAGCATCTTCGGTCATTCCGGAGTATGGCGAGCTTGATATTTTATATGAGGACAATCATATGCTCATCGTCAATAAACCCGCTGGCATCGCGACGCATCCGAATGAGGATGGGCAAACCGGCACACTGGCTAATTTGATCGCTTATCATTATCAGATAAATGGCGAAACATGTAAGGTGCGCCACGTCCATCGTCTTGATCAGGATACATCTGGCGCTATCGTTTTTGCCAAGCATCGTTTGGCACACGCCATCTTAGACCAGCAGTTAGAGAAAAAGACGCTGAAGCGTACGTATACCGCCATCGCTGAAGGTAAGCTACGGACGAAAAAAGGGACAATTAATTCACCAATCGGCAGAGACCGATCACACCCGACAAGACGCCGGGTTTCACCAGGCGGGCAAACAGCCGTCACTCATTTCAAGGTAATGGCCAGCAATGCGAAAGAACGGCTGTCGCTCGTTGAATTAGAGCTGGAAACAGGCAGAACACACCAAATCCGTGTTCATCTGGCGAGCCTCGGCCATCCGTTGACAGGAGACTCGCTTTACGGAGGCGGAAGCAAGCTGCTAAACAGGCAGGCACTGCACGCCAATAAAGTACAAGCGGTTCACCCGATAACAGACGAGCTCATAGTTGCTGAAGCCCCTTTCCCTGCTGATATGAAAAACCTTTGCCGCACATATTTTTCATGAAGAAAAGCCGCAGGCACTGCCTCGGCTTTTTAAGTCACTCGCTTTCCATATATAATATAGCGCTTCGGGGCATTTCCGACGTATGAAAACGGATAACAGGTCGTCAGAATCAGCTCTTCCTTTTCATGCTGGAGCGTGATAATAGATGTGTCATCCTTATCGACAATTTTTGTTTTTACAATTTCATATGTGAATTCTCCATATGACAGGAGAATGCGGAGCCGATCCCCCTTTTCCAGCTCTCCCGTCCGGCGAAACACGGTATCTCGATGCCCCGACAGCACAATTTGTCCGTTTTCATCAGGATAATAGCTGTCCTTGTAATGCCCGACACCTTTTTCTAAATCATCAGCATCGGTGCCCTCCACGATCGGAAGCTCTGCCTTGATTTTCGGTATTTCCAAAATGCCGCTCGCTTGGCCGGTCTCAGGCTTAAATGATGCTTTGTTCTTTGCTTGATCTGTGCTATTTTTCGTCCCCAAAGGTTCCTGCGGCTTTTCAGCCGCCAGTTTTGCTTCTTTTAATGTCTGTTCCGTTTTCATATTCGTATCGATCAATTTAAAGCCTCCATAGCCTGCGATCACTAGGCCGGCAGCAATGATGAATAGTGGAATAACTTTTTTCACGTTCTGGAGGCGCTCCTTTTTCTTCTGACATATAGATAAGTTCCTGACAATGTCACCGCCGCACCGATTACCATAAAGTTATAGTAGCCCGCTGACGTATCCGGAAGCGGATGATCAGACCCGCTTTCCGCAGTCTCGGTTTGTAACGGCAATGTGCTGATGCTATTAGCAGTATCAGCGGTTTTTGTGTTGTTGATTGGTATTTCATTGAATCTCGAAATGGCTGAAGGCGGCAGCTGATGAACCGGTGCTGTTCCCGGAGTTTCTTTTATATCAGGCAAATCTTCACCTGGCCTTGGATCCTCTTTAATCGGATCCTCCGTCCCCGGATCATCTCCAGGCTCTTCCGTAATCGGGTCTTCTGTTACAGGGTCTTCAATATCACTGACTTCAGCAAGCTTAATTCTTCCCTCTTTTGTATACGCAATTGGCTCATCAAAACTCTTCACGTACTCAACTGTCGCTTCCAAATCCTCAGGCCCTGTCACCGGATTTTTTCCCAGCAGTCCGATTGGCTGATATTTGGTTCCTGTCGCCGTCGCCATAAAGTTGTTGACGGTCAATGTATATGTGGCATCGGGCTGGATCTCGGTGCCATCTGCAGTTTTCAAATCAACTGCTTTTCCGGTTTCTTTATCCCACGTATACGTAAACCCGCTGATGCTGTAGTCAGGCCCAAAAACCGGTGAGATTTGAGCATTGATAATCTCTCTTAAATCTTTTCCTTTAATCTCAAGCTTCGTTAACACATTTCCAAACGGCTGAATATTGTAAAGATCTCCCCACGTAATCGGGCCCTTCTTCAGCGCTTCACGTATGCCGCCGCCATTCATAAGGGCAAAATCCGTTTTCATGGCAGCTTTCATACCATCCGCAATCAGGTTTCCAAGAGGTGTATCGCCGGCATTTGAATACCCCCCTTCCATATCAACAGCGGCTTCGCCGACTACCTCGCTGATAATCGGTTCCGCAATTGTTTCGTATTTCTTTAAAATGGCTGACGCGCTGACATCCGGTTCGATTTTACTTTGATCAACATATACGATTTCCGCGGACTTTTTGACAATGTCTTTTGTCGTTTTATCGATCTCTACATCAACGACACCTATCGCTTTTCCATATTCAAACGCTTGAACAATCAGTTTTCCATTCACTTCACCGTTAACAACCTTATGATTATGCGCGGCAAAAATCACGTCAATTTCAGAATCTGTTTTGTTTGCAAGATCAGCAGACTCACCGGAAATGGCGTTGCCGTTTTGTTCAGCTGACATATGTGCGAGAACCGCGATGGCCTTCACGCCTTTTTTCTTCAGCTCTTTGGCCGCCTTATTCACCGCTGTTGCTTCATCTGTAAACTCGATATTTTTTATTCCTTCAGGCATAACCATGCCAGCTGCCGACTGTGTGACAACCCCGATAAAAGCAACGGGTACGCCCTCCACATTTATGATGTCATAAGCCGGCAAAAAGGGCTCTCCAGTTGATTTCATTTTACAATTGGCACATACAAGGGGAAAGTTCTGTCCATCATATCCGCTTGTGCCTTTCGGATGATCACCGCCATTTAAGATCCTCAGCAGTTCATCCGTGCCTTCATCAAATTCGTGGTTTCCCACGGTTCCGACATCAAATCCGATGTCCTCCATCAGTTCTACAGTCGGTTCATCCTGAAGAAGAGAGGAAACTGGAGAGCTTCCGCCGATCATATCTCCAGCGTGCACAATCAGCGAGTTTTTCTTTTCAGCCTTTTTTTCTTTTAAATATGCGGCGGCATAATCCATGCGTCCAAACGTGCCGTCTGCAGTTCCATTTCCATCAAGATCAAGCTCATATTGCTGATCGATTTTGCCATGCAAATCATTCATGCTGAGAATTCTAAGCGGCACATGTTCTTGAGGTGCCGTTTGCCTTTTTTTATATCCCGCGCTCTCCGCTTCACTTGCTGAAGCGAAGAAAATTCTGTTTTCCACAGCTACCTTCTTCCAGTCAGCTGGCTGGACATATGTTTGATTCGACGAATCCCCTACATATCTTGTCAAGCCTTTCCCTTGCTCTCTGGCTCTGAATTCAAACGGCATTTCCATGAGCGGATCGTTTTCATTCCAGATTCCTTTTTGGCCTTTTTTTGCAGTGGCTACTGCGGCCTGAAACTGCTGATAATCCTCTTCATTGTCAACCGGCCAAATAAAATACGTCGGAGCATAGCCATTTTTCACAAGCTCTAAGTTCACGTTTGAACCTGATTCGGTTATGACTTGTCCGAGCAATCTGCCATAGCTGTCCTTGACTTCACTTCCGACCTTGACAGTAATTTTATCACCCGGGGACAGAACCGTTTTTAGATAGTCAGATGCTTTTTTGCCAAATCTTAATTGATTTTCATCTGCGTCATTTTTTGGCGTGTGATATGTTTCGGGTGTATCTACATTTACAAACCGGATTTTTGTTGTTCCAAGCACCGGAGATTTAAGATGAATGGTATCGCCGTCAACTACCCGGTCAACAATCCCTTCATATTCTCCCTCCGCAGACGGAGGTGCAGGCTGCTCTTCAAGCAGCTTCAGGTCAGCCGATTTTCGCGGAAGCAGCTGAAAGGTTTGGTACCTGCTTAACACACCGGTAAAGTCATACCATTTGCCCTCATCAAGCTCGTCTATCACCCCTGTTTCATTCATAACCCGGAGCGTTATTGCATGATGGTCGTCATCAATCATTGTTACATTGTAACCGCCGCCGGCAGGAGAACTTGGAATTGAGGAAACAAAAGCGGTTAGTTTCACAAGGCGTCCTTCATACTGATCACCTAGGCTGCCGTTAATGAGTTCATTGATTGTTAAGTGTTTGGGGGCGGGGAGGGATTGGTTTGACTGGTTGATTTTGATGCCTGATGAGCTTGGAACGATTTCTTTCAGCCCCTGGTAAGACGTGATTTTCCCTGTCACCGTGACATCCATACCCTCTTTTAATTCGGGAAATTGTTCAGGGGATGGCGAATAAATGTTAATGCCTCCGGTTTCATCTTGCAAAAAGGTCGACAGCTTCCCGCCTCCGATTGCGTTTTGATCAGCTGTAATGATCCCTTTTATCGTTACTTCTTCATTCAGCCTTCCCCGTGCTTCATTTATGGTCACTGGCTGTTCAGCCGGCGGAGTTTTCGTGTCATCGGTTACGTTCATCGACTGAACGTTTTTAAGTCCTGTCGCATTAAAGTAATTTTCAAGCTTTCCTTGAACCGTTATCTTTTTCCCAAGAAGAAGCGGATTGGTTTGCAGCCCAAATTGGCTTCTGAAAGCGGAGGGGATTTGCACAGGAAGGATGCGTTCGGGCGATGTCTCGTTTTTACGGTCTGCCAGCGCGACATTATAATCATTTGAAAAAGGGCTTGTCAGCTTATAATGCTGCGGGGAAACAGCCTGGCCGACTGCATATCCTTCGACAAGCGCCTGTCCTTCTTTTTGCTGTATTGCCTTCTCAATCGATATAGGCTGTTGCGGTTCAGCTGCCTTTACAGCTTCGAACGTGTACATTACATTTAAGAACATCAATGCCGTGATCAACACAATATGCAGAATACGCCTCATCATATTTCCTCCCTTAATATACACATAATGACAACGATTTTGTCTGCTTATCATTTCGACAGACAGCATATAATTCCTTTCAGGCTTCTGCATAATACACGGCAGACTGACACAAAATACAGCTGATCTGAAAAAAAAAGGAGGAATTCGGTTTGGATCAGTTCAATCAGCAGCAGCAATCCCAAATGAACAAAGGTATTCCTGGCAAACCGCATAAAAACCACGGCGGACATGAAATGTTTGATATGCATGAGGTGCTTTCCGGAACACTTACTGTGCTAGATCAGTTTATGATGCTAAGACAATTCTGTAAGGATCAAGAATTATTAAACATCCTTGATCGTCAACATCAATTCATCACATCTCAATACAATATAACTGCAGAATGCTTCAAAACAGGAAGCGAACCTTCACAAAAAACAGCAACTTATATGATGAAGGAAGACAACCAGACTGTTTACGGCATGCAGCCGTCACAGCCTAAAAAACCTGTTCAATCCATGAATGATATTGATGACAGCATCATCAGCCGACAAATGCTTTGCGCGATTAAAGCACAAGCTTCTATGCTGACGATGGCTTCTCTGGAAATGACAAATCCGGCCGTAAGACGCGTACTGTCTGCGCAAATTCAGGAGTATGTTGAAATGGCATTTGAAATTTTCCTATACCAAAACAAACACGGCTATTACCAGGTTCCTCAGCTTGATGCGCAGGATATGGAACAGCTGAGAAATTCATTCGCCCCTGCCCAAGGACAAATGCCTCCGACACAAGGCGGAATGGGCCAGCAAGGACTTCACTAATAACAAAGGCATTGGATAGATACTATCCAATGCCGCACTGTTTTTTTCAAATTTTTTCTTAAAATCTTTTTCAAATTGATCAAGACTTTCCTTTGTTGCTGATTTAAACCCTTTTTCAAAGTCCCCTTTTTTTGCTGTTTCCTTAATCATTTCTGAAATAACGTCTTTCCCGTATTTGTCCGTCAGCTCATCGATCATATAAAAGCTTTGCAAATAGACATCAGTGTTATATTCGGCTCTGGCTTCCTGCCAGTCTCGATCAGTCTGCAAACGGTCAAAGGGCACGACAGAAAACGTGATCGGATCTATGAGCAATTCATAGTTCGCAATCCACTCGCTTAACCCTTCATGAAACCATAACGGAAACTCATCGGGATCCGTCTCAAGCTCCTTCAATTTCTGGTGAAATGCATGGTGCGAGTATTCATGAATCAACAATCTCTGGTACAAATAAACCGCTACCTCGTCCCCTTCTAACAGTTTCTTTTTCTCTTCAGGCAACAATCCGATCAGCTGCTCCCGTTCAGAATAAAAACCAACTACATCCAATAAACCGGAGTAAGCCTCCATCTGTTTTTCATTAGGAAAAAAAATAATGTCAATAGGCTTTTGATTCGAATATCCAATCATAATCTGATTAATACTGACCGCATATTCAAGCGTTTCTTTCGTCAATGGCAGTAAGGACTTTTCCTTAGAAGTGTAATAAATATCGGCCTGTTTGAATGACTCTTTCTTCATGTGCTTCGTCACTTGTTCTTTTGTTATTCCAGATGCCTGACCTGGAAAAGACAGGATATACATCGCGCTTGATACGATGGCTGAGCTTACAGCCAGCATCACAAGGACTCCGCACAGGAATAGAGCGGATGCCGCACGCTTTCCTATGCCATCCCGCAAACGTCTCCCTCCCTGAGCCGGTCCGTCTTGTACCTTTTTATTTTTACTCTATGCAGCCTGAGTTCGCAGTGTGTCATTAACGCAAAGAAAAAGCCGCACAATTTGTGCGGCTTTTTTCATTTATTCAGCGTTAGGGAATACGCGCTGTACAGTTTGTGTAAATTCATCAAATAATCCGGCGATTGGGTCACCATTTTGAATACGCTTTCCATATCCTTGCATACGCTCTACAAAATCAGGGTTAGCTGAAACGTAAACATTATCAATGTTTTTGTCAGTAGATCTTACCTTTTTGGCTATTTTTTTCTTCAAATTGTCTTCTACTGCACCTTTATTTCCATTGGTTAAAACGACTGCAACGTAGGCTTGATTTCCAGCCACAATGATATCGGCATGCTTTACTTCTTTTAGGTCTGTTACTTTATCAGCTGCTTCATCAGCAACCTCAAGTTTTCGGTCGTTGTTATTATCGTCATTTACACGATTGTTATTGACATTATCATTAACATTGTTGTCAACGTTATCCCGATTGTTTACATTGCGCATATCGTCATTGGCCGGATTTCGATAATTTACGTTTCTTACATCATTATTATCACGTCTGCCCTCACCTTGGTCGGCCACACCGCAGCCAGTCATAAGCAAAGGGATAAGAAGCATAGACGCAAGGACTTGTTTTTTTCCAAACATGTGAATTCCTCCTTTATCACTTTACTTATAGGTTTTTCTAACTGGCTTTAATTATGCATGCAAATCTGGAGGAAATGCTTTCCCGGGAAATATAACGGTTAATTTGTCTAACGAGGGGGAAAATATGAATACACTGCAAAGGAGGGATCATGTTGTTCAACCAGCGAAGAGGAATCAGCCCCGCAGCATTGATCATAGGATCAACTATGCTTATTGCTGCATTATCACCTCAGATCCGCCAAAGAATCAGCGGGTTTATCACAGGACAAATGAACAGACGAAATTCAGAAAATAGCACGTTTGATGCTTCTAATGTAGGAAACATGGTCAAACAAGCATTTGGCGGCGGCAGCGGTGATAACCAAGACCGTTCGCAACATCAAAGCCAGCGGCAAAATGGCCGTCAGCACCAGCACGCAGGACTGCAGCAACCACAGAATCAGCATACACAGTCTCAAACTAGGCAAACTGAGACAGCCGCGAAAAAAAGACAGCCGCATTATGCTGAACCCATTCATTTTGAACAAAGCGCAATGAATGTCATGGACGACAACACGATGATGGAAATGCTGGAGGACTTAGAACCCGGCCGTTAAAAAAACGTGTAATCCTGTTGGATTGCATAAGGGCTCAAATAGTTAATTATATTGCCCTTTAAGGTGGTTTTTCCCTTTTAAATTTTCTATATTTCCCCGCCTGTTTTGGAGTGCAATTGATGAGCTAAAAAAATCCTTCTTTCGTTCAATGAGAACGTTTGAAGGATTTTTTTGTTTATGCTGCCACTCTATCCGAAGCAATCTTTATCGATTCATTATTAGCTCCCTCATCAAGCTGAAAAGGACAGAACACTATTCATTTTGTTTCTTGCTTCAACACTCAACATTTAGAATTTTCTCGAGCGTTGGAAAATACTGTTGACTATTCAGTTGAACTGTATTACATTATTATTAAGTTGAACTATATAGTCAAACTGAATAGAGGGTGCAGATATGAAACACAAATTATTACCGTTGTCTGAAACCATGCATTATATTTTATTAGCTCTCCGTGAGCCGCTCCATGGCTATGCCGTAATGCAGAAGATAGAAAAGATAAGTAAGGGTACTGTTATTTTAGCAGCGGGTACATTATACGGTGCAATTGAAAACTTGAATAAGCATGGTTGGATTGAACCTGTTGGAGAGTCAGGCCGGAGAAAAGTTTACATGATAACTGAAGAAGGAAGCGCCATTTTAAAAATGGAACAAAACAGGTTATTGCATATTTTATCCTTGTACGAAGGAAGTGAATCGAATGAAGAAATTTAAGATGTTTTTTGATATTGAAAAAGAGGAACAATGGCTGAACGAGCAATTACAGAAAGGCTATCGTTGTACAAATATTAGTGGATTAGGAATATACACTTTCGAAAAAACCGACAAGAGATATGTGATCCGACTGGATTACCAAGATATTTTACCAAAGAAAAAGTTCAAAGATTACAAAGGGATATATGAAGACTTCGGTTGGATTTATATAAATGGCCCCTGGCTTAGTGGAATTCGATATTGGCAAAAAGAAGATGATGGTCAAAATGAAATCTTCTCGGATCGCCAATCAAAGAGTAATTATTATAAAAGATTGATGAATTATTCTTCTGGTTTAGGTTTCATGTGTTTGTTTTTTTCTTATATGATCTATAAGGATTCAGGTTTATATTTAACTGAAGGTCTTTGGAGTATGAAAGGTGAATGGTTTTGGAAAGCATTTTTATTTGAAACTCCATTTGCTCTTTTGAGGTCGCTTCCCGCCCTTATGGTTGTTTTCTTTGCCACCAGTTTCTATAAAGTGTATCGAAAGTATTCAATGTTAATAGGAAAATAATGCGAAGAGGTTCATTATGAACTTTTTTAATTCAATGAAGCACGATTGAATTTGATTTGGATACTCATCTTCTAGCAGGAATCTTTTATGTGTGCCTCAGATAAGTTAGCGTCTTCCAAGATACCATGAATACTCGTTAAAAAAGCAATTTTCATTTCAATTAAATCAATCCATTGATCAGCAATGCCGGCTGATCTTCCCAAAAAAATAAGAAAAAGAAACCCATGAAACCTTTATATTACAAGGTCCATGGGTCTTATTAACGTGTAATCCCCTGTCGGATTACACGTTTTCATATGTTACGCTTCTTCAGCTTCAATCACTCTGGATTGATCATGAAATGCCCCTTGATCAATTTCCTTTGTGACCTTACTTGTAATAAGACCGGATGTCATGCTTCCGCTGACATTCAAAGCAGTACGCCCCATGTCGATTAACGGTTCAATTGAGATTAATAAACCGGCGAGCGCGACAGGCATGTTTAATGATGATAAAACAAGAAGCGCCGCGAATGTCGCTCCGCCGCCGACTCCGGCAACACCGAAGGAGCTGATGGCAACGACTGCGATAACAGTGATAATAAACACCGGGTCAAATGGATTTTGGCCGACAGTCGGAGCAATCATCATCGCCAGCATCGCAGGATAAATGCCGGCACATCCATTTTGGCCGATCGAAAGACCGAACGAACCGGCAAAGTTTGCGATTCCCTCCGGTACACCCATGCTTCTCTGTGTTTTAATATTCAGCGGTAAAGCACCTGCGCTAGACCTTGACGTAAATGCAAATACAAGTACAGGCACCGCTTTTTTCAAATAAATCACCGGATTCAAGCCGCTGAACGTCAGCAGCAGCAAATGAATGATAAACATAGTGATTAACGCGGCATATGAAGCAATCACGAACATGCCCAGTTTTAGAATACTGTCAAGATCACTCGTTGCAATTGTTTTTGTCATGATGGCCAGCACCCCATAAGGCGTCAGTCTCAAAATGAGTGTGACAACACGCATGACAATGGCATAAACGGCATCAACCAATTTTTTAAATGTTTCTGCCTGTTCCGGCTGTTTGTGTTTTACGCCGAGGAATGCCACTCCAAGAAAAGCGGCAAAAATAACGACAGCGATCGTTGAAGTCGGTCTAGCTCCCGTAAAATCTAAAAACGGGTTTCCAGGCAGCAGTTCAACAATCTGCTGCGGCAGCGTTTTCGCTGTCATATCCTCTGATTTCTGCTGAAGCTCCTGTCCCCGTGAAAGCTCTGTACTTCCTTGGTCAACCTGAATCGCCTGCAGATCAAATGAAAGCGCGGACGCGATACCGACAGCTGCAGCAACTGCTGTTGTTGCTACTAAAATCCCGATAATCAAACCGCTGATTTTCCCAAGATTTTTTGTCAGCTTCAGCTTTGTAAATGCACCGAGAATCGAAATAAAGACGAGCGGCATGACAACCATCTGAAGCAATTTGACATATCCGCCCCCGGCAATATTAAACCAGTCGGCTGTTTGAATGACTATATTTGAAGTCGGGCCGTAAATCAGCTGAAGCGCAAATCCGAATACAATCCCCAGCCCCAGCGCAGTAAATACACGTTTAGAGAAGGAAACATGTTTTTTCTGCATAACAAAGAGCCCTAAGATAAGTAAAAATAAAATAAATACATGTAATACAACCAGTAAAGTCTCCAAAGCAGGTAAACTCTCCCTTCAAATTTTCTCATTTACTATATTACACTAATTCCGATGGGTCAAGTGCGAATTATTTCAACTTATCAATTCAAGTAAAAAAACCTTATATAATGCCTTTTTTGTTCTTTTCTTTCCCTTCCATCTTTAGTACCTTATATAAGGGTGATAATATTTGCTGAAAGAACTGTTTGTAAATTTGACCATTTTAATCACATTTAATTATCTCTTCACCCACCTGTTTAAAGAAAGGCTAGTACATAAAAAAGACAGCATATCTTTTCAAGCTGTTAAAGGACTGGCCTGCGGTTTGCTCGGGGTTATTCTGATGGTTTTTGGATTTACCTATCAGCATTCAATTATTGATCTTCGAAATATCCCTATTATGATTGCCGCTCTTTATGGAGGCTGGGTTTCAACGGCAACGGCTCTGGCCATGATCACTGCAGGCCGCTTGCTGATTACGATGAACACATCTGCACTATACTCGGTTATTATCATTTGTATCGCTGCCATTCCGTCACTCATTGTTTCTAGAAGAAAAAAAGTTCAACTAAAACATGCTTTCTATCTTTTAATCATCACAAATAGCTTGATCTCCTTTTCCTTTTATTTTCTTATAGATTTACATTCATACGAACTTCATTTGTATTTTTGGATCATATCAATAGCGGGCGGCATGCTCAGTTTATATATTATTGATCATGAAACAAATGCACATCTTCTTTTTAAACAATATAAGTTTCAGGCGCACTTTGACTTTTTAACAGGCGTGTATAACCGAAGAAAGTTTGAAGAAACCACAAAAGCTCTGTATCAGCAGGCGGCCGATACCCCGCATTTTCAATTTGCACTGATTTATATGGATATCGATCATTTTAAGACCATCAATGACCAATATGGCCATCATGAAGGAGATCAGGTGCTCAAAGAGCTGGGGTTACGTCTGAAGCAGAGCATCCGAAATACTGATCCTGCCGCTCGGATCGGCGGTGAAGAATTTGCCGTGCTCCTGCCGAACTGTTCTCTTGATAAAGCAGCCCGGATCGCTGAACGGATCAGGAGCACTGTAAGTGATGCACCGATTGTATTAACAAACGGCGAAGAGCTTTCAGTTACGATATCACTAGGGGCCGCTCATTACCCCAATAATACGGAACAGCCAGGATCCTTGCCCATTCTTGCCGATCAAATGCTTTACAAAGCGAAAGAAACGGGACGGAACAGAGTGTGTTTTTCAGAAAAAAAAGAATGAATTCAATGTACGAATTCATTCTTCCAATCTGAAAGACGTTTCAAAGGCAGAAAAGCGGGAACAAGATCTCCCTGATATTCTTTTTCTATAAATGCCGCTGTATCATCAGCTTGATAAAGCTCAAGAATGGTTTGCAGCGCTTCCCGATCTTGATCCTCCGCTCTGACAACAATCAAATTCATCTCTTCCTCAGACATGAGTCCGCCGCTCTTTAGCGTATGCTTTTTCGGGTTCAGGCCCGCTTTTTTTGCTTCTGATGGTTTCATGACAAACACGTCGGCACCGCTCACTGCATCCTGTTGCCGGACAGCTTTTAATTTCAGGTGTCTCGGATTATCTTTAATCATATCAACTGAACCTGTTCCGTTAAATCCGTTTTTCAGCGTTAGCAAACCCGCTTCCTGGAGCACCGTAAGCGCCCTGCCAAAATCGAACGCTTTATCCGGAACAGAAACGACAGCTCCCCGCGGTATATCTCGGATTCGGTCATATCGTTTTGAATAAATGCCCACGGGCGTTATGTATGTCGTCCCGAGCGGTGCCAAATTAAGTTTGTATTTTTGAGTGAACGACTGAAAATATGAAATGGTTTGAAAGGCGTTGGCATCAATTTCTTTGTTAGCAAGTGCGATATCAGACTCCGCATAATCAGAAAAAGGGATCAGTTGAATATCCAGCCCAGCCTCTTCAGCCTTTTGAGCAATATAGTTCCATATTGCCCCGTCAGACTCAGCAATCCCGATTTTTATCGATTCATGTTCTGCAGACGGTGAACATGCAGTAAATGAAACGAGAAGAACAAGGGCGAAACTGCATATAAGCCACTTTTTCATTGTGACCATACTCCTATCTATGTATTAGAGCATGCAAGCAATATCAGACATAAAAATCATACGCTCTCTTAGTTGATAAACGTTGTCATTTGTAATATTGATTAACTTTTACCTTACTCATATCCAATAAGGTTGTCAATTCCTATTACCTATCTTCCCAAAATGAAGAATACTAAGGCAAACGTATGATCACATATCGAGAAAGCAGATGAATTTCCGCAAATAAATATCAAATTGAAAAATAAATATGGTATTTTCCGAAAAAAGTTTCAATAAGCAGTTGTTTTTTCTGAAGATTACTGGTAGAGTAAAGGTAATTATTTTTGTTCGAACTATCTTTAAGAAGAAAGTTTTGTAAGAGTTTTCGTCTTGAAAGTTTGTTAAGAGCAAGAATAGTGAATTTAAGCGTTATGATCGCTTTAGGAGGAAATTTCATGTTAGAAGGTAAAGTAAAATGGTTCAACTCTGAAAAAGGTTTCGGATTCATCGAAGTAGAAGGTCAAGACGAT
This sequence comes from Bacillus sp. FSL L8-0358, assembly GCF_038593095.1. Taxonomy (NCBI): domain Bacteria; kingdom Bacillati; phylum Bacillota; class Bacilli; order Caryophanales; family Bacillaceae; genus Bacillus; species Bacillus sp. FSL L8-0358. The sequence continues at coordinate 966,162 of NZ_CP151962.1, read as the reverse complement.
GTATTCGTTCATTTCTCTGCTATTCAAGGCGAAGGCTTCAAAACTTTAGAAGAAGGCCAAGCTGTTTCTTTTGAAATCGTTGAAGGAAACCGCGGACCACAAGCTGCTAACGTTACTAAAGAAGCGTAAGCATAAATTGATATGAAAAACTGCAGGTGCAAACCTGCAGTTTTTATTTTGACAAAAAAGCTGTTTTGCATAAGCAAAACAGCTTTCTTTATTAGTTTGCAATATCCCGCTTCATGAAGATTCCGAAAGCAAGCAACAGGAAGATGATAAAGTAGATCGCCAGCATGACGATAGAAAACGTCATAGTCATCCCTTTTATTAACGGTGTGCCATCCACATACTGAGTCAAGTCGACATTAGCAAACAATATATACTTTGCCCAGTCAAATTTCGCTGCAATAAATGCAGTTGCAGTCGTACCGGCAACCAACAAGAAGATGGAAAAACCAACCGCAAGAGAGCTGTTTCTGAATACCGCAGACAGCATAAACGCCATCGTCGCCACCATTAAAGCCGAGACGGATTCAGAAAGATACGTTGTGGCCAAATGCCCCATCATGTTTTGCTCAATGACATGGCCATCCTTATAGATTAAATGAATATTCGCGGCGGTTTCACCACCCGTCCCGAAGAAGATCAACCCTAATAAAGTAGAACCGATAAATAAAATCAACAGCAATAGGAGCCCAAACAGGAGAACCGTAATATATTTGGACAGCAAAATCTGAAAACGGCTGAGCGGCCGAATCATTAATAGCTTAATCGTTCCCCAATTAAATTCGTTCGCGACAATTCCGGCTGCGATGATAATGGTAAACAGTCCGGTAAGGATGGTAAAACCTGCTGAATCCGTTACAAAAGACCATGCCGTATAGCCTGTGTCACTAGGGATATTATGCTCTATGCGATAGTTGTTGAGTGTGATTGTTTCTTTATATCCATCTTTCAGTGAAGGATCTTCTTTGATTTCTTTCTTTAATTCGGCGTTTTGTGCTTGAAGTTCTTGTTTCCAATGAGAATTTGATTCACCAGCAGAAAAATGATTCGCCAAAAATGCAAATCCAACCATTGTCAGCCCCAGAATTCCGATCATCACCCATGTTCCGGCACGGCTGAAAATTTTGAGCCACTCATTATAAATCAAATTAAGCATGCTGAACCTCCTCTTTTGTTTCACCTGTCATTTCTAAGAAACGGTCCTCTAATGATTTTGTTATGACCTTGACCTCATAAATACGGATTTGCTGCATCACCAGCAATTCAATAACCGCAGGGACTTCCTCTTTAACCAGTTTGATTTCTACACCATTTGTCTTACTCACCAAATCGTACTGATTTAAAACAATAGCGGCTTCATTCGGCTGCTCAACCTGGAAGAAATATGTATCGTTCTCATCAATGTTTTCATCTTTTACATTTTGAATATCGATCAGCTTTCCTTTTTGCAGAATCGCAATTCGATCACACATCAGTTCCATCTCTGACAGCAGGTGGCTTGAAACGATGACAGCCATTCCTCTTTCTCGGGTCAGCTTCTTTAAATGATCCCTGATTTCTCTGATCCCCGCCGGATCAAGGCCGTTTGTCGGTTCATCCAAAATTAGCACTTTCGGATCGTGCAGAAGGCATTGTGCCAAGCCAAGACGCTGTCTCATCCCCAGAGAATATGTTTTCACCTTGTCGTGGATTCTGTCTGTTAAACCGACCAGTTCAACAACTTCATCAATTTTTTCCTTCGTGACACCCTTGACCATCCTTGCGTATTGCTGGAGGTTTTTATATCCGCTCAAAAATTTATACAGCTCGGGATTCTCAACGATCGCTCCAATATGCTTAATCGCCTTGGCATATTCTTTCGTAATTGATTGGCCGCAAATGAGGACATCACCTTTCGACAGCTTCATTAACCCCACCATCATCCGGATGGTTGTCGTTTTCCCCGCTCCGTTTGGTCCCAAAAAACCGAATACCTCGCCTTCACGAATCGTAAAACTGAGATCATCAATGATCGTTCGGCCTCTGATGTTTTTAGTCACGTTTTTCAATTCCAACACTGTTTTCATCATATTCCTCCTCTTTCTAGCAAACTTCTATTTTTGATTTAAACCATTGCAAAACAGACATGCCTTCCTGTTCACGAATATCTTCTACTTCACGCTGCGCAACTTTTTCTCCATTGGCGAGGATGATTACTTCGTCTAACAAAGTCTCAATTTCATCAATTTCATGTGTCGCAATCACGACAATCTGCTGCTCAAAATCAATGTACGACACAAGGCTGTTTACGATGGAATCCCTGACCATCGGATCAAGCCCGGAAAAAGGTTCATCAAGCAAGATGACGTCTGCCCGTCTCGCTAAAGCAAGAACGATTTTCAGCCGGCCCCGATTTCCTTTTGATAGCTTTTTGATCTTTTTTTCCGGATTCAGCTGCATCTCATTCAATAGCTTATAAGCCTGTTCTGTTTGAAAATCAGTAAACTGCGACTGATAAAAATTCACCATATCTTTAACAGTGAAATGCGGATAAAACATATCAAGCTCAGTAAGATAAGCCGTTTGACGCACCATTTCTCTCGTAACCTGCTCTTCATCAACTTTCACAAATCCTGAAGTCGGAAACAGAAGGCCAGCCATCATTTTCAGGGTCGTTGACTTGCCGCTGCCGTTCGGTCCGATCAGGCCATAAATCCGTCCGGATGATAGGGTGATTGACACATCATTGACGGCCGTATGGCGGCCGTATTTTTTTGATACATGTTCTAGCTTGATTTCCATTTTAGCCTCCCTCTGTGAATGTTTTAATCCCTTCTACCATTTCCTCTTTCGTTAGCCCCAGCTCTTTCATTTGCTTGACAAAGCCTTCCAGCACCTCTCGTGTCAGCTTGTCTTTCAGCTCGTCTACGATTTCTGCTTTTTCCGCAATAAACGTCCCTTGACCTCTTCTTGTCTCCACAATACCCAGCCTTTCCATCTCACTGTAAGTTCTTTGAATTGTATTGGGATTTACCTTAGTTTGAATCGCCATTTCTCTTACTGAAGGAAGCTTGTCTCCTGGGAGCAGCTCCTTCCTGACCAGCCTATAAAAGATCTGATCAGCGATCTGCAGATAAATCGGTTTCGAGGATTGGAATTGATTGTCCATATTTACACCTCTACTTTACGATCAAGCAGTTTTGAAGCCATAATGAGCAGCAAGAACGTGATGACTATAGCAATAGGAAACCCTAGCACAGACAGATGGATAGGTTTTAATTCCAATCTCCAAACATTGTGGAAGTGGAAATCAAAATTGCAATAGACTGTTACAGGCCAGAAATGCTTTTGAGATTCAACCAAAGGGCTTATGATGTATTCATCGAAGAATAACCACATTGCGACCAACAGAACCATCGCAGCCCACCGCATTCCGCGCCAATTTCTGAGAGAGTGAAAAACAGTCCAAAACACAATGACTGTTACTGACATATCTAACGAAGAAATAAGCCCATACATATTCAGCAAAGCCACTGTACTCGTTATATCAACTTGATGCTCCAGCAGATTTTTTACAGAGAGCATATGATACATCCATATGCCATAGGCTGTTAATGCCAACTGAATCACAAATTGATAGAGCAAAGATGCTGCCAATTTAGAAGAAAACAGCCATAAGCCGCCATTTGGATTGTACAGCCAAAGCTGTGATTTCCCTTCCTTGCGAAGGTGATAAAACACAAAAACAGGAGATAAGAAAAGCAGAAAAAAAGCAACTGCAACAAAAAAACCAAAAATGACTAGAGGTTCTTTCGTGCGTGAAGCTATAATATGGCCTGTTCCCAATAAGAAAATGATTCCGCATATCCATACTAGCAGCCACATTCTTGAAAGCTTGATATCTTTCTTTAATAAACCTAAAAAAGAATTCATGTCTTTACCTCCCGGAAAAAACCCTCGGTGTATGAGTAACATAGTACACTAGATCAAGATGGAATACAACATATTCCATGGATTTATTTGATAAAAACATAATTGATGGAAACAGCAAAAAAGGCAAACCCGCATGAGTAAACGGATTTGCCTTTTTCATTACTTTTTCTTATTTTTCATAGAGAGCAGCGCATCACGATAGCTGCGGTCCTGCATTTTGTCACTTTCCTCAGTGACCTCTTCTTCTGCATGAGCTTCATCAGAATGCTTAAACTTTTGCAGCGCCTGCCTGTAAATATCATCACCCATTGTGTCACGCTTCTCTTTTGGAGAATCGTTTTTGACAACGGATGGCGTATGCTCGGCAGCCCTTGCTTCAGCAGGGTAATGCGCTTCGTTTTTTTCCTCTTCTGGAGGTGCGATTCTATCGGTTGCTTCTTGCTTCTCAGGTCCAGGTGAGGCGTTGCGGACGTTAAATGTAATAAGGGCCGCAATGACAATGACAGCAGCAATTATTGCTATAATAATGGCCATTTCAACCTCTCCTTACTGTCCTGCTGTTAGGTTTCCTGTGACTTGGCTGACACGTCTTCCCAACGCGCGTCCAAGCTGAATACCTTCCTCAGACATTAACTCATCACTGTCTACCGGACAAGTGACACCTGCTCCGTAATAAGAGCCATAAAGTGCGTTTTCAGGCACGTTGCCAGGCAGTCCGACAACAATCATGCCTTGGTGGAACATCGGCGTGATTAAATTGTGCATTGTCATTTCCAAGCCGCCGTGTGTTGTTGCCGTTGTGCAGAAGACAGCACCGACTTTGTTGATCAGCTCGCCTTCAGCCCACAAGTAGCCGAGTCTGTCGATCCAAGTTTTAAGACCGGAGCTGATTGTTCCGAAATGCCCTGGGCATCCCCAAATAATCGCATCCATATCTTTAAGCTTGCGGATATCAGCCTGATCTACATGGTCGATGAACACTTCAGCCGCGTCGTTTTCTCTCGCGCCTTCAGCGATTGCTTCTGCAAGCACTTTAGTATGTTCGCCTTCACTATCATACACTACATAAATTTTCATTCAGGAAACCTCCCTGTACAGATTAAGATTCCTTAGCTTCTTTTGGAGCAGGAAGTAATGAAAGCTCCTCTTTTTTCTTCTTACGCAATTTATCTTTTCTGACGTCACGCAGGAAGATACTTAAAATCAGACCTGCTACACAGAATAAGGTTGCCCACATAAAGGCATCATTTATCCCCATGACATTGGAATCGAGTGACGCGTGTTTATAAATATGTGAGTACACATATGTTTTCGCCGTATCATAAGACACATTCATATTCACCATTAAATTCGAAACTGCATTTTGGAACGCATGGAGGAAGTTCGGGTCCGCCGTGCTTGTTTTATCTGCAATTTGTGAATAATGGAACGTCGTACGGTTTGTATAAATCGTCGTAATTAAGCTTGTACCAATTGATCCGCTGATTTGGCGAAGCGTGTTGCTCATCGCCGTACCGTGGCTGTTCAGACGGGCAGGAAGCTGGTTCATACCCGCTGTCATAACCGGCATCATTAAGAGTGACATACCGAATGCACGGATTGAGTAGATCAGCATGATGTGTGTATATGGTGTATCAATCGTTAATTGCGTATATTGATATGTTGTCACCACTGTAACGAGAAGCCCGATAATCGCAAGCGGTCTCGGACCGAATTTATCAAACAAAATACCTGAGATCGGTGACATGATCAGCATGACGATCGCACCTGGAAGCAGAAGCAGACCGGATTGAAGCGCCGTAAAGCCGACCAGGTTTTGCAGATAGATCGGTAAAAGGAACATACCAGTGTAAAGTGCCACTGTAATAATGATATTAATGACACTCGAGAGTGAGAAAATGTCATATTTAAACACTCTGAAATCAAGCATCGGATCATCATGGCGCAATTGCTGAACAACAAAAGCAACAATTGCAATGGCTCCGATAATAACTGTAGACAATACAATCGGGTCGGTCCAGCCGTCAGATCCGGCTTCACTGACTCCGTATAATAAGGAGGCGAATCCGACAATCGAGAGGATTGCGCCAAGAGTATCGAGTTTGATTTTTTGCGGCTCCACCATATTTTTAAAGATGAAGAAAGCCACAATGATAACAATTGCGCCGATCGGCACAAGTCCGTAAAACATAATGCGCCATGTATAATGCTCAATAATCCACCCGGAAAGAGTCGGGCCGACCGCTGGAGCAAACATCATCGCTAGCCCGAAAATCCCCATTCCTTTCCCCCTGCTTTCAGGCGGGAAAATTAACAGAATGGTTGTCATAACGAGCGGCTGCAAGATACCTCCGCCCACGGCCTGAATCAAACGGCCGATCAGCATTGTAGAGAAGTTAGGTGCGATACCGCAGACTAACGTACCGAGCGTAAAACAAAACATCGCGACGAGAAAGAGACTCCGCTGGCCAAATCGTGTAATCAGGAAAGCAGATAACGGAATCAATACACCGTTAACAAGCATGTAACCTGTTGTCAGCCACTGAATCGTCGTTGCACTTACGCCAAATTCAGTCATTAAGTGCGGCATTGCAACATTAAGCAGTGTTTGGTTTAGAATTGCCAAAAATAAACCCGCCATTAGCACAATCAGCAATGACATAGGGTTTTTTGCATTTTTTTCTTTGCCTGTAGCCATCTAAGACAACCTCCTTTCATGGTTTGATGACTGATCTGTTTTACTCAGAAATTTTAACAGATGCATTCATTCCAGGAAGCACCTTATCAGATGGGTTTTTGATTGAAATTTTCACAGGAATTTTTTGTGTTACTTTTGTGTAGTTTCCGCTTGAATTTGTAGAAGGAAGCATATCAAAAGTTGAGTTAGTCGCATAACCAATTTCTTCTACAGTACCGTCAAATGTAGTATCAGGGTCTCCGTCAACTACTACGTCTACACTATTTCCTACTTCAATATCCGCAATATCTGTTTCTTTAATATTTGCTGTGATGTATAGGTTGTCCATGTCAATCGTTTGTGCAATTGTTGTACCAGCTTGTACGGTTTGTCCGTTTTTCACTTCGTTTTTCACAATTGTTCCATCCATAATGGATTTTACGTCAACAGTTTGTTCACCTTTGATTTTTGCAACTGTGTCGCCTTTTTTCACTGTTTTTCCTTCGTCCAGATCCCAGTCAGATACTTTACCTGCTGCTGGAGCAGTAATAGCAGCCATATCGCCCGCTACTTTTGCTTCATCTGTTTTTACATAGTTTGTGCTTTGATAATAGTAGTAAGCACCTCCAGCTATAATTGCAAGAACAACAATCAAACCGATAATGTTGGTCAGAATTAAACGTCCTCTGTTCATTTTGTTTTCTCCTTTCGTTTCATCCTCTATCATTTTGCGGAAAGCTGGTGAAAATATGTGAGAAGTTTTTAATTACCGCTTTTTTCTGAACAGCCTTCAGCAAGCTTCGTTAAGCTTCCGGCTAGTTTGCGCAAATACTGCAGCTGGGAGGTATCAAGCTTTTGGTACAAGCCAGCACCCATTTTTGCATATTGCACAGCGGCTTTTTCTATCAGTTCTTCCCCCTCTTCGGTTAACTGAATCATGACGATACGGCGGTCATCCGGACTGTCATATCGATTCATCAATTGGCGCTTATACAGAATATCTGTCATCCGCGTCACAGAAGCAGGCTTAAGATCAAGCGACATTGCCAGCTTGCTTAGCGGGGTGCTTCCGCTTTGATGAATTTTAAACATCAGCAAATATTGAAGGACTGTAATATCAAAAGGCTCAAGCACAATCTCCAATATCTTCTTCTGTTTTTTATATATCGCCCGAGACGTATCGAAGAGCTGTTCAAAAGTGAGCAAAGCACGTTCTGATTCAGTCAACTCCTTTTCACCTCATTCCTCAATAATAGTTCACAAGATAAAATATTAATAAATGAAAGAAGATTTGTCAAAGGAAAAATTTCTTTTTCTCCCGTATTTTTTTCGCAAACGTTTTCTTGCTTTTATTAAATAAAAAAAAGCCCTGAAATGGGCTTTTCATTACGAAAATTGATGGCTTACACCAGACTCTTCATTTCTGAAAAAATTCTTAAGAGCCTGAAAAACATCAGATTTCTGTTTTAAAATATAGTACTTAAATTTCTCATCTTTTACATTTTTATATGCAGACATTAACGTTGAATGCCTGTTGTACTGATTGACCTCGCCGTAGCAAAACAGATTGGCCTTCTTCATAATATCATTGACCAGCTTCACACAGCGCGCGTTATCAGATGTCAGGTTGTCACCGTCAGAAAAATGAAACGGGTAAATGTTATAGCGGGCGGGATTGTACTTTTCATCAATAAGCTCAAGCGACTTCCGATATACGGAAGAACAAATGGTTCCGCCGCTTTCTCCCTTTGAGAAAAAATCCTCCTCCGAGACCACTCTTGCTTCTGTATGATGGGCAATAAATTCAATTTCCACAGTCTCGTATTTTGTCCGCAAAAAACGGGTCATCCAGAAAAAGAAGCTTCTGGCCATGTATTTTTCCCAAACCCCCATACTGCCGCTTGTATCCATCATGGCTAAAACGACCGCTTTTGATTCGGGCTTTGTGATGTCATTCCACGTCTTATATTTCAGGTCCTCCGGATAAATTGGGTAGAACGACGGTTTTCCTGACATTGCGTTTCGTTTAAAGGCTGACATCATCGTTCTTTTCTTATCAATATTACCGGTTAACCCTGTTTTACGGATATCATTAAACTCGATATCTGTATGAATGATATTGTCCCGCTCTTTTTGCTGGAGATTCGGAAGCTCTAATTCTTTAAAAAGCGCTTCTTCTAAATCCATTAATGAAACTTCCGCTTCATAATAATCCTCGCCTGCCTGATCACCGGCACCCTGCCCTTTTCCAGGCCCTTGTTTTTTGTCTGAACCATCCCGGGCCACAACATCTCCAACCTGGCTCTCGCCGTCTCCTTGCCCTACATGTTTATTTTTATCATAGTTATAACGGATTTTATACTCATCAAGTGAACGGATTGGGATCTTCACTACATCTTTTCCATTAGACATAATAATGCTTTCCTCAGTTACGAGGTCCGGAAGATTGTTTTTGATCGCTTCCTGCACTTTTTTCTGGTGGCGCTGCTGGTCATCGAAGCCTTTGCGATGGAGGGACCAGTTTTCCTCAGAAATCAAAAAATGGCCGCTGTCATTTTGGGACATGAATTCCCCTCCTTAACCATTTGTGGTCGTGATACATACGTATTCCGGCTTGTGCCAGATTATGAAACAAGTCTTTCGAAAAGATTTATATTCATCATATGCATAAAAGCACATTTAATTGACAAACTATTTAGAAAATGGGACAAAATAACCCGCCCTATTCGGACGGGTCACGTTGCTTATCGGTTCAGCAGGCTGCCGACATATTTCAGCAGCTCATTGGCGCTCGTCGAGTTGTAGCCGTGCTCATCAATTAAACGGGCCACGACTTCGTTTACCTTTTTCAGCTGCTGCTCATCCGGCGTTTTTGTTGAAGTCGTAATTTTAACGACATCCTTCAGATCAGCAAACAGCTTTTTCTGGATAGCTTCACGCAGTCTTTCATGGGAATTGTAATCAAACCGCTTGCCTTTTCTCGCATAGGCCGAGATGCGGATTAAAATTTCTTCGCGGAACGCTTTTTTGGCGTTTTCCGAAATGCCGATCTGCTCTTCGATGGATCTCATCAGCTTTTCGTCAGGGTTCATTTCCTCTCCAGTCAAAGGATCACGAAGCTTGTTTTTATTGCAATAGGCCTCTACGTTATCGAGGTAATTGTCCATAAGTGTTTTTGCTGATTCTTCATACGAATACACAAACGCTTTTTGAACTTCCTTTTTCGCAATGTCGTCATATTCCTTGCGGGCGGCAGAAATAAAATTCAAATACCGCTCCCTGTCCTCGCTTGAAATTGATGGGTGCTGATCAAGACCTTCTTTTAAGGAGCGAAGGACATCGAGAGAATTAATCGATTCCATATTTTTTCTGATAATCGTTGAAGAAATCCGGTTGATCACGTACCGCGGATCAATGCCGCTCATGCCTTCATCATTATATTCTTTTTTCATATCCTCAACGTCGACAGAATTATATCCTTCCACACTTTCTCCATCATACAGTCTCATTTTCTTGACCAGATCAATATCCGACCGCTTCGGCTCTTTTAACCGGGTAAGGATTGAGAACATCGCGGCGACCTTCAACGTATGCGGGGCAATATGAACATCCGCCACATCGCTCTCAGCGATCATTTTTTCATAAATTCTCTCTTCCTCAGACACTTTTAAATTATAAGGAACCGGCATCACGATGATTCTTGAGTGCAGGGCTTCATTCTTCTTATTAGCAATAAATGAGCGATACTCCGTTTCATTCGTGTGAGCCACGATCAGCTCATCAGCAGAAATTAACGCAAACCGCCCAGCTTTAAAATTCCCTTCCTGTGTCAAGGAAAGCAAATGCCAGAGAAATTTCTCATCACATTTCAGCATCTCCTGAAACTCCATCATCCCGCGGTTCGCTTTATTCAGCTCTCCGTCAAACCGGTAAGCGCGCGGATCCGATTCTGAACCGTACTCGGCGATTGTTGAGAAATCAATACTCCCCGTCAAATCGGCAATATCCTGAGACTTCGGATCAGAGGGACTGAATGTTCCAATTCCCGTACGCTTATCTTCTGAAAAGAAGATGCGCTCCACCTTCACATCCTCAATTCTTCCTCCGTACTCTTCCTCCAGCCTCATGACATTTAAAGGAGAAAGACTTCCTTCTATTCTAATGCCGTATTCCCTGTAAAAGTCATCGCGTAAATGATGGGGGATTAAATGTAGAGGGTCCTCGTGCATCGGGCAGCCTTTAATCGCATATACAGCGCCATTATCTGTCAGCGTGTACGCTTCGAGACCTTTTTTGAGCATCGTGACCAGCGTGGATTTACCGCCGCTCACAGGCCCCATCAGCAATAGAATCCGCTTTCTGACATCTAGACGTTTGGCAGCCGGATGAAAATACTCTTCCACAAGACGCTCCAGAGATTCTTCAAGCCCGAACAGCTCGCGGTCAAAAAAACTGTACTTCTTGCGTCCGTCAATCTCCTCTATCCCGCTGTCTTTTATCATATTAAAAACTCGAGAATGAGCAGATTGCGCGACCATCGGATTTTCTTTAATAATCTCCAAATAATCGGCGAAAGTTCCTTCCCATTTCAGCCGCTGCTCTTCCTCTCTGTACTGTTCAATTTTCTTTAATATATCCATAAGGACCTCCTCTATCATGTTTGATACACTATGCAAATAAGGTACTTTGTTACAATCTATGCCGCCATCTCGTGATACATGCTTTGGTTTCTTAAAAATAAAGATACTTATACATCGTTGACAAGGCAGACTTCGACCGTTCATAATAAAGAAAAATACAGAATCATCCAGACTCGGACAGCACGGAAAAATTGAAGAGGGGGAGAGACGGTGAAAACAATCATCATGATGGGTGTCATTGTCACTTTTTTAGTATCAATTTTTACCGCAGGATACGAAAGCAAGCCTGGAAAAGAATAAAAAAGGGTGCTCCTGAAAGAGCACCCTTTTTATATAACAGAACAATGTTTTATAGTTTTGTTTTTTCTTTAATCTGTGAATGCGGATTGCATTCATATTTGTTTTCGTACTCAATTGTTCCGATGCTGCATCCTGGCCCGATGATCACTTCTTTTCCCCTGACGACTGCCGCTTCGGTATTCTCCAAATAAACCCGATCGCCTTCTATGACATCGGCGATCAGCTTCCCTTTCTTCCGGTTAAAAAAACTCGCGCGTCTTTTCACTGTAATTGTTGTTCCGCCGATTTCCTGCACATGGCTTATATCATGGCTCAATCCCAGCTTGATCTCACCCGAATTTAATAACCCCGATACATCAACACAGCCTGTGACATGGAACATTTCTGTTTCACAATCACCTTTTACGCTAAGCTTCCCTTTCACATCGCAGGATTCTCCAGTCATATTCCCGCCAATTTCAGTCTGGCCTTTCAGATTGAATCGATCAAATTGAAGTGAGCCGCTGACTTTCATTGTCCCATATATATTGATTTTGCCGGCTGTCAGATCGCCTTTACATTCACTTTCTCCGAGCACACGCAGCCGCTCAGTCTCTGCTTTTCCGAGAAAAAGGCCCGTTCCGTATATGCGGCAGCCTACAGCAGACAGCCCTTCTCCAACTACACCTTCTCCTTTGATGCTGACATTGTGATACGCGCCTCCTGCGGCATGCCCAGCGCCATATAATTTTAAATTTCCCAGTTTTGTTGTCTCCATTACGATCCTCCTTACAACTTTGTAGATGTTTCAACCGATGCGCTTGGGTCACAGGTATAGTCCCCGCTGTATTCGACAGTTTCAATCTGGCAATCCGGGCCGATGACCACTTTATTTCCGCGCACGGTTTTCGCCTTTGTATTTGTCAATTCAATCACGTCACCTTCGATCAGCTCTGCTGTTAGAACAGGCTGCGGCATCAATCTGAGCAATGTCAGCATTCCTTTTCTGCAGGTCACTTGAAGATGGCGGCAGCCGATCTCCCGCGCATAGCTTTCCCCTGCAGAAAGCTTAATGATCACCTGGTCTGCATTTAAAAGCCCGCTGATTTTGCATTTCCCTTCTGATTGAAAGGTTTCTGTTTCACAATCTGCTTCCATGACAGCTTTTCCGCTAATGTCAATGGCATCAGCCTTGACAGTGCCGCCAAATGTTGATGATCCAGCGATTTTCAATTGTTTTGCAGATACCTCTCCTTGAATAAAACCAGTGCCATTCATCCGGATAGATTCTGCTTCAACGTCTCCATGTATCTTTCCTGAACCGCTGATGGTTACCGCTTTCGCTTTGACGCTGCCGTCCGCTTTTCCGTTTCCATTAAAAGAAAAAGTGTCACACTCCACGTCCCCGGCCACTGTCCCGCTGCCATTAATCTCAACAGATTGAAATGTTCCTCCCTTTGAACTTCCTGATCCGTTTATCACCAGCTTTTCCACTACATCCATTGATGGCCCTCCTGCATAAATGTTGTTTTTAATTCCTCTGAAGCTTTTAATAAATCTATCCGTTCCACAACCTTTACGGATGATTCAAACAAAATGCTGTCCGCCGCAGCCGCTATAAAACAAGTTGTGACACCGAGCTTGCGGAGCACAATCAGCTCCGTCTGTTTTTCAATCTCTTCAGTATCATGCTTCTTTAATACCTCTGCAGCCATTTTTGCTTCTGCAAGGCTGACATTTCCAGACTGCAGCAGTCCCTCAAGCACATACAGCGAAAGCAAATCGCTGGATGAAAAAACCCGACTTTCTCCGTCTTCTGAATAGGCTTCAAGAGCAGGCCTTGAAACCAAACCTTTATGAAGCAATTCATCAGCGGTCATGCTGACATCCTTCATTTTCGGCGACAGCATTTCCCTCATTTCATCCAAAGACAAATTTTCTTTCATCTTTTGAATCATTGATATACGTTTTAAAATCTCCTCTCTCGGAAAAAACGTCTCTTGCCCTGTAAATGTGGATTTACGAATAAACCATTCCTCAGGTATTAAGTTTTTCCGCTTCCATCGATACAGCTGACCGTATGAAATCGATGTTCTTTCAAGTAATTCTTTTTTAGAGATTAATTGTTCTTCCATAAGTCCAGCTCCTTTGATGGGTACATTGTAACATAACACTGTTACGTTGTTAAGCCCAAAAACGAAACAAAGCATTTCAACATCCGCAAAAAAACCCGCCCATCATCGATGAGCGGGTTTTTTCACTATTTTAAATCACGGTAATTTTGCTGGCGCAGCGCTTCATAAACAAGAATCGCGGCAGTATTGGACAGATTTAACGATCTGACGTGCTCTGTCATCGGAAGACGCAGGCAGCGGTCCATATTATTTTGAATTAAATCCTTTGGCAAACCGCTTGTTTCTCTTCCGAACACGAAGAAATAATCCTCGTCAAGATCAGTGTAATCAAATGATGTATGAGGCTGCTGGCCAAATTTTGTAATAAAGAAAAACTGGCCTTTTTCATATGCCTCAAACAATTCTTCTAACGAATCATGATACACAACGTTAACAAACTCCCAATAATCGAGTCCGGCACGCTTCAGCATTTTATCATCCGTTGAAAAGCCGAGCGGACGAATCAGGTGTAGCGTTGTATTGGTTGCTGCACAAGTACGTGCAATATTCCCTGTGTTAGCGGGAATTTCTGGTTGATATAAAACGACATGTAATGCCACAATGTTCACCTCTGTTTTTCTTATCCGCCCATCATTATAACATTAATTACTCTTTTGTCGTATCATCAACGATATGAAAAAAGGCATATCGTATTGACGGCGTGTATGCCGTAGAATCCTCATATGACCAATACCTCATCCGGCTGTCATAAGTCTGGGCGTTGACAAGCGGCATATTGCCTTTGTCCTTTGCGACGACAATCGTTGTATGATTAAACCGGCCGTCTCCTTCGAAGTCATAGCAAATCACATCGCCCGGCATCAGTTCTTCCGCTGATTTCACCCGCACCGCACGCAGTCCGGCCTTTGAATTCGACAAATACATTTTCATAGAGTGAGCCACCGTCCAGCTGTAGCTCCATGAGCTTTGTTTCATCCACCAGCCTGATCCCCTGTTCGGATGACCGCGCATCGGCGCGCCTCCTGCATGAAGACACTGAGAAATAAAATTTGTACAGTTATCGCTGAAATTTTTATAAGCAGGATTGCGCTTGTTCCAAAATTTCTCGGCATATTGGACAGCGCCGAGACGATCGTATTGAAAAGCCCTGCCAAACGCTTCTCTTTCCTCTTCAGCTTCAGAATAGTCAATAATACTGGTCCCTTCATGAAATCCAGCCGGCTTTTTCGCAATTTCCTGATCACTAATCAAAATGTGATCATACAGGAAAGCCATTCGCTCCTCTATGTGCTCTTCTATATACAAGCTGTCATCTTGTTCCTTACACACGTATTCGTAATGGATGGTATACGAAAGGCAGGTCGTTCCGTCATCCTCAACCCGCACATGATTAATCACGGCCTTTGCTTTCGCTTTTATGATGTCAACTTTACGTTTTTCCAGAAGCTTTTTCTTACGCTCCATGACTTTAAGGTCTCCGACTTGAGACTCCTGTCTCATAGCATGCCCGTTAACCAGAAAGCCCAGCCGCTCCTCCGCTAATTGTTCTAAAATGTGCTTCAAGCTCACCCCACCCGCCATACTTTTTTATAGAGAAAAAACACTTGGATGATCTCAAGTGTTTTTTCCTTCTGCTCTATACGTATGTCAGGACAGGCCTTGTTTAGTCATGCCTGAAGCTTTTAGCAACTCAATTCCTTTTTCAATTTCCAGCTTTGCCTCTTCATCCTTCTCTTTTTCCAGCGCTTTTTCAAGCTCTTCCGCGTATGCGGGGTCTCCGATTTTTCCGATTGCCCATGCGGCTGTGCCTCTGATGACAGGACGCGGATCCTTGTGCATCAATTCCGCCAATTCAGGCAGTGCGGAAGCATCCTTAAAATGCGCAAGCGCGAGAATGGCGTTTCGCTGAATCGGTTTTTTCCCGCGCCAAGAACCTGAGACATGCCCGAATTTCTCCTTAAATTCCCGATTGCTGATGGTCAAAAGCGGCTTCAATAACGGTTTGGCAATCTCAGGATCAGGCTCCATTTCCGGATGAAGATGAAAATCCTTCCCTTTATTGAGAGGGCATACCGTTTGGCACGTATCGCACCCGTACAGGCGGTTTCCGATTTTTGTCCGGAATTCATCAGGTAAAAATCCTTTTGTCTGGGTTAGAAAAGAGATGCAGCGCTGCGCATTAAGCTGCCCGGGATTAACCAGGGCTCCCGTCGGACAGGCATCCAAGCATTTCGTGCAGGACCCGCACATATCTTCAATCGGCACATCAGGCTCAAAAGGGATATTTGTGATCATTTCCGCCAAATACACATAAGAGCCATACTCGGGTGTTGTGATCATACAGTTTTTCGCACTGAATCCGATTCCGGCACGTTCCGCAACGGCGCGATCAGACAATTCACCTGTATCAACCATTGACTTCGTTCTGATATCCTCATGCTTGCTTTTTAGAAAATCCTCCAGCAGATCAAGCTTTTCCCTCAACACATCATGATAGTCTTTTCCCCAGGAGGCTCTGCAAAAAATGCCCCTGCGCTCAGTTCTCGTGCTTCTCGGCGCATCCTTCATTCTGGAAGGATATGCGAGAGCAATTGCCACTATTGATTTCGCTTTCGGCAAAAGAAGCTTTGGCGTCACCCTTTTTTCGATATCCGGCTCTTCAAAGCCGGAGAGATAGCCGAGCGATTCTTGAAGAATCAAACGGTCTTTTAAACTGTCAAAAGTATCAGCGGTCGTAAAACCAATCTTGTCCACGCCAATGCTTTTCGCGTATTCAATTAATTCTTCTTTGAGCTGATAAACGTTCATGTTTTGCACAGCCTCCTTTCTTTGTGATAAAACGACACAGCGTTTATAATAGGTTGATATCACGTAACTGGAGTGAATGCTAGTGAATATCAAACTTGATTCTGTTATTACTGAACGTGCGGCCGGCTTACATGCAGCTGCTGTCATTTATGAGAATATCGAAGTCGGCTCCTCACCGCAAATGCTGAAAGGCAGACTCCGCCTGTTTCAAGAATCCTTGTTTTTCGACTATGCGGACTGCGGTATATCCGATGAATCCTTCGTCAAGGAATGGCAGGAACTCTTTAAACAGCTTAACCCTTCATTTGAGGGAGAAACAACCCCAATGGAGGACATGCTGGTCCCGATATCCAAGGAACAATTCATGGAAAGTAAAGACTCGGCCCATGACACAATCAATTTTTTCGCATTAAAATATTCTCTGCCCATTATGATTTATGATGCCGGCAAGCTTCACGAGCAAGTCCGGATCTCATTGGGAGAAAAAGAAAACATATTGATTTTCTCTGATGAAAACGGCGTATTTGGCGATTTCAAAAACAACGTCAACCACTATCCCGTTTCAAACGAGACTAAGAATATGCTGCAAATCATTTTTTTCCCGCCATCGATTGAGAAAAGCAGCGCTGTTAACCTCTTATCATCATTAACGAAAATGTTTGAACAAATTCACGGCGGCACCCATACAGTACATTGGCTTACGTAAAAGAACACGAATACCGTGTTCTTTTTTACATAAAAAAACGCAATACTTCGTTTATCTGAGAAACGAAACACTGCGTTAATAACGTATGTATGGAGCGGGTGATGAGAATCGAACTCACGACATCAGCTTGGAAGGCTGAGGTTTTACCACTAAACTACACCCGCATTTGTGGTTGTCAGTAACAGTACCGCTCTGACTTTTTTTATATTACATGTTTATTTATTTTTCGTCAAGGGAATATAAAAATTTTGTCGAAAAAAAGTTATCTTTTTGTAAAGTTGTTAAGTTCCATTTACATAATGTTAAGTATACTATACAATATAATCAATCGAGATTGTGAAGGGGACAGACGTCATGATGAAAAATAAAGTAAAAGAGCTGAGGGCACGCTTCGGCTATTCTCAGGAAAAACTAGGAGAAACAGTCGGCGTCACAAGACAGACTGTGGCTGCTATCGAAAAAGGCGATTATGTTCCCTCACTGCTGTTAGCACTGAAAATCTGCAAAACCTTCTCCATGAAAATGGAGGATGTCTTTTGGTTAGAGGAGGAAAACTAAGATGAGCATGAAAACAAAAGCAGCTTTTCAACTTGTGTTATTTGGCCTTGCATGCTGGACGCTGATTGCATACTTTGAAGCGTCAGAAGGCATTGCATCTTTTTTTCGCACAAAGAGCGGCGGGATGGTATTTGAATTAAACCTCACCCCCTTTATTCTGTTTGTTGCGGCGTCTGCGGTTTATTTGTACTTACAGAAAAAAAGCCGCCCTGCCAGAAAGCAGCTTCTTCTGCCTGATGAGTTTGAAGAGCAGGATGAAAGAGAGCAGATGATGACGGCAAAAGCATGTCGCGCGTCATATATCGCTGTATACTTCTCGCTGCCTGCCGCAGCGGTTCTTCTCATTTTTTATCCGCTATTTCAATCACGTATTCCGTTTTTCCCTATTATTATTGTGTTTATCATCATGATCATCCAGCACCTTTCCTACGTCATCTCTTTCAAGAAAAACGAAAAAAACTCCGGCGCGCTGTAATCGGCCGGAGTTTTTTTTACCAGCTTGCTTTTTTCACACCGGGAATCTGGCCTTTATGGGCCAGCTCCCTGAAAGCGATTCTGGACATTTTAAACTTCCTCATATATGCTCTCGGGCGCCCCGTTACCATGCAGCGGTTGTGAAGCCTTCCCGGTGCTGAATCTCTTGGCAGCTTGCTGAGTGCCTCGTAATCTCCTTTTTCCTTCAACTCGCTTCTAATACCAGCGTATTGCTCAACAAGCTGTTGGCGTTTTAACTCTTTTGCCACTTTTGATTTTTTAGCCAAGTCACATAGCCTCCCTTTTAAATCGAAATTGTTACGATTTAAAATGTATCATGCACCATTCAAAAAAGCAAGCATACCGCTTTGTAAAACAGACGGCCTGAAGCCGCCCATTCTAATGATGCAATTCCACATAATACAGTAACGCATCTTGATGCTTAATGAGCTCTTTTTTATGTTCAGAGGTGTGCATTGTCTCGTCAGTCCCTCTAATACTGCTGCCGATCAAAGCAGGCTTCTCGAAAGTAATTGGTTCCGGCGATGAAATATTCTGAGTCATTTCCTGTGTTCTGCTATCGTCGCGTTTCACCGATGAATCAGCCGCTATATTTCCCTGTTTATCTACAATGCCAAAATGAATGGTGGTATGTTTATTCTTTCCTTCCCCCTCTTCATTCTCAAAATAAACAAATTGTATGGTATCGGTTTTTTCCTCTGAATAATCTGCACGAACCGGTCCAAACCTCTCAACAAGCTTTCCCTTTTGATAATGTTCGATGTACATGTCAGCTGAAGAAATACCTTCACCGATATTGACGGCTTCGGCAGTGAATGCCTGTGAAGCTGCGACATCCATTCTGTTTTTTTCAAGATCTGATATGTCCGCCGCTTTGATTTCCATCTGTTTTGAATGTCCGCATGCTGACAGCATAGCTATGAGACAAATGACTGCCGCGCTTCTCAATGTTTTCAGAAAAAAAGCCCCCTTTTTTTGAATATCATACCATGTTCGGGGGCTGTATTTTAGTTAAACTCATACATTTTTCTCTTTGACAAAATAAGTGTTTCCTACCGCTTCTCCCCTTTTGTTCTGAAGCTTTCTCGTCCGATCATTTTCAAACGGCAAAAGCGGAAATACAAGCTCTGCAAAATAATACGCTTCTTCTAAATGCGGATAGCCTGAGAATATAAACGATTCTATGCCGAGTGCCTGGTACTCCGCTATCCGGTCGGCAATCGTCTGCGGATCACCGACAAGAGCTGTTCCTGCCCCTCCTCTGACCAGGCCGATCCCCGCCCACAGATTCGGGCTGATTTCAAGCTTCGTCCGATCGCCTTGATGAAGGACGGCCATCCGCTGCTGGCCTGAAGAGTCGTAACGGCTCAAAGCTGCCTGCGCTTTGGCAATGGTGTCATCATCCAAGTGGCTGATCAAGCGCTCTGCCGCTTCCCATGCCTCTTGTTCAGTTTCACGAGCAATGACATGCAGCCTAATGCCAAATCGAACGGACCTCCCTTCTTTTTCCGCTTGCTTTTTGACTCTCTCTATCTTTTCTTTTACTTGTTCAGGCGGCTCACCCCATGTCAAGTACACGTCTGTATGCTTTGCGGCAGCTTCAATTCCAGCCTGTGACGAACCACCGAAATAGATGGGCGGATGCGGCTCTTGCTGCGGCGGGAAAAGCAGATTGCTGTTTTCCACTTTTATATGCTTTCCTTCATAGGAAACCGTTTCTCCCTGCAAAAGTCTCCGCCAAACGGTTAAAAATTCGTCTGTTGCCTCGTAGCGCTCATCATGGCTGATAAACAGGCCATCGCCTGCCAGCTCATACGGATCGCCCCCAGCCACAACGTTGATCAGCAGCCGGCCGTCTGAAATGCGGTCTAGGGTGGATGTCATTCTGGCTGCTAAAGAAGGCTGCATTAAACCAGGTCTTACCGCGACTAAAAACTTTAAGTCCTTTGTTTCTCCTGCCAGTGCCGACGCTGTAAGCCACGGGTCCTCGCACGATCTTCCCGTTGGCAGAAGAACTCCTGTATATCCCAGCCTGTCTGCCGCCTGTGCGACTTGTTTAAAGTAAAGATGATCCGCAGTCCGTCCATCACTTTCAGATCCTAAATATCTCGCGTCTCCATGAGTCGGTATAAACCAAAGAATTTCCATATTCATCTCCCCTTTATATCTTTTATCCTTCGTAGCTGTTTCTCCACTTTAACAGCTTTCGTTCAAGCAGCCTGACAAAGGAATCCGTCAGCTTTCCAACCACTGCAAAAATGATAATCCCTGCAAAGACTTTATTCGTTTGTGAAAACTGTCTCGCATCCATGATCATATAGCCGACTCCCGAGCTTGAGCCCATCAGCTCTGCCACAACGAGCCCGAGCCATGCAATGCCGAGCGATAATCGAATGCCTAGCAATATATTGGGCAGGGCTGCCGGCAATATCACTTTGGATATCTGCTGATGCCATTTAAATTCAAGCACCCGGGCGACTTCAAATAACTTCGCGTCAACCCCGCGGATGCCATTAAACGTATTGATATAGACAGGAAAGAAGGCACCGAGCGCAATCAGCAAAATTTTAGATACTTCGTCAAATCCGAACCATAAAATAAACAGCGGCGTGACGGCCAGATGAGGTACGGTTCTAAGCATTTGCAACGACGGATCAAGATACAGCTCCGTCCGTTTGGAGAACCCGACCAAAATCCCGATCATCAATCCAAGTCCCGTGCCAAGCAAAAAACCAAGCGCCGCCCGATAAATGCTGATTTGCAGATGGCCGAACAGCTCGCCGGACAAAATAAGCTCCTTAAAGGTCAGAACAATCGTAACAGGTGTAGGCAGCACTGTAGCGGACACAACCCCCAGCCCGCCGATGACCTGCCATATGGCAATGATGACAGCGGGCAGTAAAAGCCCCTTCATCCAGCCGTATCTCTTCCTTCCGGGCTTTTTTCGCACCGCTTCCGCATTCGTTTTGGGCAGCGAGCCCGCAGCCTCTGCTTTCATCATTGATCACCTCCTGAGGAATGTTCCTTTAATGCTTTTTTGATAAAAGTGTTATCGACAACATCCTTCACATCAATCTTCTTATCTATCGCCTTTGTTCGAAATTGAAAATCTGCTGTTTCCTGCTGCGCTTTCACAATGTCGTCACTGATGACCTCATTCAGAGGTTCAGTATTTTTCAGCACATTTTCGACGACCTTTTTATCGAGATCTTTAATGTCAGAATATAAGTCCGCTGCTTCATCCAGATGTTCCTTTTGCCATACAACGGCTTTATTAAACACCTTCAGAAAACGGACCACTTCGTCTGGATGCTCTTCTGAAAACTTTGTTCTTACTAAAGTAAAACCCGGTGAATATAAATCTGTGCTTTCTCCGTTCACAAGGATTTTTGCTCCGTGTTTTATTGTTTCTAAGGACAAGTACGGCTCCCAAATGGACCAGGCATCAACAGATCCGTTTTCAAATGCGGAAGCTGCTTCATCAGGCTGAAGCTGAATAATTGTCACATCGTTAGCTGACAACCCCACTTGATCAAGCGCTTTATACAAAAAATCAAACCCGCTGCTGCCTTTGGCGACTGCAATTTTCGTCCCCTTTAAGTCCTTAACGTCTTGAATGCCGCTGTTTTGATTGACAAGGATGCCGTTTGCTTTCAAGCCGTCCTGAGACAAACCGATTTCTTTAAAGTCAATGCCTGCCGCCTGTCCAGCGATCACAGGCGAATTACCGACTTGAGAAAAATCAAGTTTGTCTGCCGCAAGGCCTTCAAATTGGGGCGGACCGCTTTGAAACTCCACCCATTTCACTTTGATGCCTTCTTTTTCAAATGCATCTTCGAACCAGCCTTTTTCCTTTGCGATCAAAAGCGGGCTTAAGCTTTGCTGAATACCAATACGAATTTCCTTCAATTGTTTGTGGTCACCGCTGGCTCCATTTGCTCCACAGCCTGCGAGCAGAAAAATAACGGCAACCAATACAATGAGTCCTTTTTTCATTTCCGCTTCCGCCCTTTCTATATCCCTGATCCTTCTGCGTACTCCAAATCTTCTGTTTTCTCGAATTCCGACAGCACTCTCTGTCTGATCGCTTGGAAATCCGGAGTCGTCCGGTTCCGCGGATACGCCAGGTGAATAGGCATCAGCTTATGGATTTTCCCAGGTTTGGCCTTAAGGATCGCAAGCTCATTTCCTAAATAAACAGATTCATCTATATCATGAGTGACGAGAATCATCGTTGTTTTTTTCCTCCTCCATATATCCAGCAGCACGTCCTGCAGGTGTTTTCTTGTAAAAGCGTCGAGTGCACCAAACGGTTCATCTAAAAGCAGCACCTCAGGCTCCCGCAGAAGGGCCCGGGCGATGGCTACTCTTTGTGACATGCCGCCTGACAGCTCGCGCGGATATGCTTTTTCCGATCCTTTCAATCTGACAATCTCGATCAGTTCATCCACCTTTTGTTTGACTTTTGGGTCCTTCAAATTCAAGTCGGCTGCAATATTCTGCTCAACAGTCAGCCAAGGAAAGAGGCGGTGTTCCTGAAAAATAAATCCTTGCTGAATACCCGGAGCTGTTACGCTGCGGCCGTTAATTTCAACACTCCCGTCATATTCAGAATCAAGCCCTGCAATAATCTTTAACAGGGTGCTTTTTCCGCACCCGCTCGGTCCGATAAGCGTTAGAAATTCGCCTGGTGCGATTGATAATTCTATGTTCTCTAAGACCGTGTTTTTGCGGCCCTCTTGAACAAATGCCTTTTCTTTGATGCTGATGGTCACAGCCACTTTTATCCCTCTCTTTCTGCCAACCCCGCCTTCAAAAAAAACAAAAAGGCCCCCATCTCTGTTCTTGTAGAGATGAGAGCCTTCGGCGGTCCGATCAGCTGCCCAATTGTTTTTTTGTTTGAATAACATGTTAATTCAAATTATTCCGATATGTCAACTCTTTTTTAAATATGATTTTTGATATCCTTGTTTATCACTTACTCTGCTTGTTTCGCAAATAGAGAAGGAAAAATTATTTCTCCAAAAATTATTAAGTGTCATAAAAAGCTGTTACAACAAGGTTTTTCAACAATTTCGATACTAGATATCGATTAATAGAGATAACTATTTTATAATAATTATAAAATAATATTGACTTTTTACTTAGAGATGATATTATGTTCTTATAAATTCCAAGAGGTGATAACATGAGTTCAAATAAACTGACAACTAGCTGGGGCGCTCCGGTTGGAGATAATCAAAACTCAATGACTGCCGGTTCTCGCGGACCAACTTTAATTCAAGATGTACATTTACTCGAAAAATTGGCCCATTTCAACCGAGAACGTGTTCCTGAACGTGTTGTTCACGCCAAAGGAGCAGGCGCACACGGATATTTTGAAGTGACAAACGACGTAACAAAATACACGAAAGCCGCTTTCCTTTCTGAAGTCGGCAAACGCACACCGTTGTTCATCCGTTTCTCAACAGTTGCCGGTGAACTTGGCTCTGCTGACACAGTTCGCGACCCGCGCGGATTTGCTGTTAAATTTTATACTGAAGAAGGAAACTACGACATCGTCGGCAACAATACGCCTGTATTCTTTATCCGCGATGCGATTAAGTTCCCTGATTTCATCCATACACAAAAAAGAGATCCAAAAACACACCTGAAAAATCCTACGGCTGTATGGGATTTCTGGTCACTTTCACCAGAGTCACTTCACCAAGTGACAATCCTGATGTCTGACCGCGGAATTCCTGCAACACTTCGCCACATGCACGGCTTCGGAAGCCATACATTCAAATGGACAAATGCCGAAGGCGAAGGCGTATGGATTAAATATCACTTTAAAACGGAACAAGGCGTGAAAAACCTTGATGTCAATACGGCAGCAAAAATTGCCGGTGAAAACCCTGATTACCATACAGAAGACCTTTTCAATGCAATCGAAAACGGTGATTATCCTGCATGGAAACTATATGTGCAAATCATGCCTTTAGAAGATGCAAACACGTACCGTTTCGATCCGTTTGATGTCACAAAAGTTTGGTCTCAGAAAGACTATCCGTTAATCGAGGTCGGACGCATGGTTCTAGACAGAAATCCGGAAAACTACTTTGCAGAGGTAGAACAAGCGACATTTTCACCTGGAACACTCGTGCCCGGTATTGATGTTTCACCGGATAAAATGCTTCAAGGCCGACTGTTTGCTTATCATGATGCACACCGCTACCGTGTCGGTGCAAACCATCAAGCGCTGCCAATCAACCGCGCACGCAACAAAGTAAACAATTATCAGCGTGATGGACAAATGCGCTTTGACGATAACGGCGGCGGATCTGTGTATTACGAGCCTAACAGCTTCGGCGGTCCAAAAGAGTCACCTGAGGATAAGCAAGCAGCATATCCGGTACAAGGTATCGCTGACAGCGTAAGCTACGATCACAACGATCACTACACTCAAGCCGGTGATCTGTATCGTTTAATGAGTGAAGATGAACGTACCCGCCTTGTTGAAAATATCGTTAATGCTATGAAGCCGGTAGAAAAAGAAGAAATCAAGCTGCGCCAAACCGAACACTTCTACAAAGCGGATCCTGAATACGGAAAACGCGTGGCAGAAGGCCTTGGATTGCCGATTAAAAAAGATGCTTAATGTAGAAATGCAAAAACCCGCTGTAATCAGCGGGTTTTTTTATATTTAGTTACACATTGCGTATGCTTCTCATCAATCTTCATATAAATTTCTTCCATTAGCTCCGCGCTGTTTATAATCTCTCGTTTGTTTTTTTCAATCAGCAGCTCAAGCGGCAAAATCTGATTCCCGTAGGTTTTTCGCTTCCTGAATCGTTTTCTCCCCTTTTCTTTTTTGACTCCCATCAATAATCCCTCCTTTTTCATACAAAAAAGGCCCTTATCTAAACGATAAGAGCCTTCGGTGTTCCGATCAGCGCGATAAATTTGAAAAATTTGTACTGACCATGTTAATTCATACAATACCGACCTGTCAACTATTTTTTGAGAGTGTTGACACTGTATCAGATTGCATCCCCGCTTTTTCCTTATACACTCTTTTCCCCTAACGCATAAGCTAGAGAAACTAGAATACGAGAGAAAGAGAGGTGGGAGTGTGGAAAAGACAAAATTGACCGGACGTATCGTAACACGGGATGATCCGGACTATCGAGAGAAACGATGGGAGACTACGTAAATTGGCCAGATATCGAAATCAGAAACTGGCCAAGAACATATTACGGCGAAAACGTTGAACGACTCCGCCGTGTCAAAACGAAATATGATACAGAAAATGTTTTCCGCTTTGAACAGAGTATTCCGCCGCTTCGACGCTCTCTGTTTTTCTAAAAAAAAATGAAGATGGAGCATTCTCCATCTTCATCTTTTTTATTGATATAAATTGCTTCCCGTATCGACAAACTCTTTTGCTTTTTCTTTTAATCCTTTATTTATGGCTTCTGCTTCACTGAGATCGTTTTTCTTCGCATAATCCCGAATATCCTGTGAAATTCTCATGCTGCAAAATTTCGGACCGCACATGGAACAAAAGTGAGCGGTTTTTGCTCCTTCAGCAGGCAAGGTTTCATCATGGTATTCAAGCGCTCTCTCCGGATCAAGAGATAGATTAAACTGATCCCGCCAACGGAATTCAAAACGGGCTTTCGATAACGCATCATCCCGGATTTGCGCCCCAGGATGCCCTTTTGCAAGGTCTGCAGCGTGCGCAGCAATCTTATATGTAATGACTCCTTCACGAACATCATCACGGTTTGGCAGCCCTAAATGCTCCTTCGGCGTTACATAACAAAGCATTGCTGTCCCGTACCAACCGATCATCGCCGCTCCGATCGCTGAAGTAATATGGTCATATCCCGGGGCAATATCCGTTGTCAGCGGCCCCAATGTGTAAAAAGGCGCTTCTTTACAAATGTCCATTTGTTTATCGACGTTCTCTTTGATTTTATGCATCGGAACATGTCCAGGACCCTCAATCATCACCTGAACATCATGCTTCCAGGCAATTTGCGTCAGCTCTCCAAGCGTCTCTAATTCAGCAAACTGCGCTTCGTCATTGGCATCAGCAATTGATCCGGGACGCAAACCATCCCCAAGAGAGAAAGCAATATCATACGTTTTCATAATCTCACATATTTCTTCAAAATGTGTGTATAAAAAGCTTTCTTGATGATGAGCCAGACACCACTGCGCCATAATCGCTCCCCCGCGTGACACAATACCAGTTGTCCGTTTGGCAGTCAGCGGTACATACCTAAGCAAAACACCCGCGTGAATCGTAAAATAATCCACTCCCTGCTCTGCCTGCTCGATTAGCGTATCACGATAAATCTCCCACGTTAAATCCTCCGCTACGCCGTTTACTTTTTCAAGCGCCTGATAAATCGGAACAGTTCCCACAGGCACGGGGCAATTGCGGATAATCCATTCACGCGTCGTATGAATATCTTTTCCGGTAGAGAGATCCATCATTGTATCTGCTCCCCAGCGGATGGCCCACGTCATTTTTTCCACTTCTTCTTCAATGGATGACGTAACCGCTGAATTCCCGATATTTGCATTAATCTTCACATGAAAATTCCGGCCGATAATCATTGGCTCACTTTCAGGGTGATTAATGTTTGAAGGAATAATCGCCCGGCCGCTGGCTACCTCGTCTCTGACGAATTCAGGAGACACATGCTCACGAATGGCGATAAATTCCATCTCAGGTGTAATGATCCCCTTTTTTGCATAGTGCATTTGAGTAACATTTTGACCTGCCTTCGCCCTCAGCGGTTTCCGCTTTAATCCTGGGTAGCTTACGTTTGGATTTGCTTTTTTATAACCGTTATCTTCTGGTTTTATAGCCCGACCTTCATACTCTTCCACGTCACCGCGCTCTGTGATCCATTTTTGGCGGAGCGGCTTTAATCCTTCTTGAATATTAATGGTTACTTCAGGGTCCGTATACGGTCCGCTTGTATCATAGACACGCACAGGTGCGTTTTCCTCTTCGCCGAACGATCCCGTCGTCGGACTCAATAGGATCTCCCTCATCGGCACTTGGATGTCCGAAGAAGAACCCTCCACGTATACCTTCTTGCTACCTGAAAAACTTGACATAATGGAAATGTTGGCTTGCTGCACTGAATTGTTTTGCATTACTTTTCCTTCCCCTCTCTACGTTTGAAAGGACAAAATCAAGCCCATAACCAGCACAAAAAACCGGATTCATATAAATGAACCCGGTTACAGTCAGAAAGAAACATATTATTGCCCAGCACGACAATAACAAAAACTATTCCTCTACTTCCCCACGCTGGTACGAACCAGATCAGGTCCAAAGGGTTAAGAAGCTTACCTTCTCTCTCAGCCCGAAAGCGGGCACCCCCAGTAACTATTGATTTCGCCCTCATCTTAACATAAAACCAATCTGAAAAAAAGAGGAATAT
Organism: Bacillus sp. FSL L8-0358; assembly: GCF_038593095.1. Lineage (NCBI taxonomy): Bacteria > Bacillati > Bacillota > Bacilli > Caryophanales > Bacillaceae > Bacillus > Bacillus sp. FSL L8-0358. Next base: position 938,497 of record NZ_CP151962.1, on the reverse strand, counting down.
AGAAAATATTCAGCTAATTCATCCCAAATATTTGACCGGCAACGGGATTTCAGATACTTCATGTTCCCCCATTATCACCCGATATGCCTTTGCACCCGCTCTTGAACTCACGGTCTGAAACAGCTGATCATTTATGAGATGGAGAGCAGCCCCATCATCCGCTGCATAGCCACTGCATAAGAACTTGTTAGATATCAACTGGTGGTATGCCGGTCTCCGATCCTTTTCCCCGTCATAATGGGGAAAAAAGCTCCCTTGCAAAAAACCTAAACTTTTCAAACCTGTCAGCGGTCCGGCTGAATCTGTCACCCCTTCTTCAAACCAGCAGATCGCACCGGCACTTAATCCAGCTAGGACCACACCGTTCTTCCATGCTTCCCTGAGAATATGGTCCAGCCCCCACTCTTTCCATAACACAAGTAAATTCCGCGTATTTCCCCCGCCAACATAAATCACGTCCATTTCCATAACAAAAGAAGCTAAATCTGTTGATGGCGGCTTAAACAAAGATAAATGAGACGGCACACAAACCAGTGTTTGAAATGCATGATAAAACCGCTGAATATAGTTTTGGGAATCTCCGCTCGCCGTCGGCAAAAAACAAATACGAGGCTGCTCTCGTTTTGATTGATTGAGGATATATTGATCGAGGGACAAATTATCCGGCTCCATCGAAAAACCCCCGCCCCCCATCGCAATAATCTGCTTCATCATCACACCCCCCAACAAATTTGTTGCTTATTATAGCATTTTGTATAGAAGCAAGAAACAAAGCCAAATACTTTCTTATCAGGAGCTGCTAAAAAAACAAAGGAGGTGGTTTCCCATTGAACAAAGTCTTTGTCCCAAAGATATTCTTGATTTGTTAACAACAATAAAAACCAGCATTAACAAATACACTGTCGCAATAACAGAAGCCGAAAATCCCCACATCAGAAGAGCGTTGCATGATCAATTAGATACAGCCATTCATCTCCAAGATGAACTGTCAGATTTTCTGTTAGAAAAGGGGTGGCTCGGGTGAGCAATTTCAAATCGATTCGCTTTTATCTTACAGCAAAGACCACCAAAAGAGACGGGATCTCAAAGATGAGATGCCGCCTCTTTTTTATTGCTCCACTCTTCTTAAAGCCTCGTTTACCGTTTCTTTTATAAACGCGTCTTCACCGCTTAATCGGTCTAAACTGAGATCGCCGTTTCTCAGCCTTTCGGAAATATTGTTTATATCCTCCTCTACTGTGATTTGCAGCTCACCAGCCAAAAACATTCTGTGTAATTCATCTGCAACCAAACTTTCTTTATTCACTTCCATCCACTCCTTTATTTTCAATATTATTCTTAGTCTGTCCCTGGGCCGAGACGAATAATAGGAAAAAAGTATGAATCAAACGAATCTTTTTTCCTCCTTCTTACGTATATCTGTTGAGAAAAAAGAAAAAGGGGAAGATCTAACATGTCATTTTTTAAGAAGCTTGCGGCAAGTGCCGGAATTGGAGCTGCAAAAGTAGATACAATTTTAGAAAAAGACGCATATTTTCCAGGAGAAGAAGTACAGGGAACGGTACATGTCAAAGGCGGAAAAATCGCTCAGGACATCCGGTATATCGATTTACAGCTTAGCACACGGTATGTCATTGTAAAAGACGATGAAGAGCACCGGAAATACGCTACAATTCATTCTTTCCGGGTCACTGGTTCATTTACCATACAGCCTGGTGAAGAGCATCAATTTCCGTTCACATTCACTCTGCCTCTAGATACGCCGATCACTGTAGGGAAAGTAGAGGTTGCCGTGGTGACAGACCTTGACATTCAAGGCGGTATCGATAAATCCGATCATGACCGCATTTTTGTTGAAGCGCACCCTTGGATTGAAAATGTGCTTGAAGCAATCGAAAACCTGGGCTTCCGTCTTAACGAAGCAGACTGCGAACAAGCGCCCTACTTCCAGCGTCGTCTTCCGTTCGTTCAAGAATTCGAATTCGTTCCGACTTCCGGATATTATCGTCAGATGCTTGATGAATTAGAGCTCATTTTCCTTTTAGACGAAGACGGTTTGGAAATCATTTTCGAAGTCGACCGCAGAGCTAGAGGACTCCGAGGGTGGCTGGAAGAGATGTATAATGACGGAGAACAGCTTGTACGCGTCCGTTTCAGCCAATCAGAGCTTGAAGATACAGAAGAGCTAGAAGAGGTGCTAGAAGAGATCCTAGACCAATACGCTGAGTAAATAAAAAAAGGAGCTGAGGCTCCTTTTCTTTAATAAAAAATAAAAACCCGTTTCTGTTAAGAAACGGGTTTTTCAGTATACCGGTGGTCGGGGTCGAACCGACACTCCAGAAGGAACACGATTTTGAGTCGTGCGCGTCTGCCAATTCCGCCACACCGGCAAGTTTTACGTCGTATCTAACCGACGAATATAAATATATCATGGATCTCATAAAGTGTCAACGTATTTCAAAAAAGTTTTTTTGGAAATATAAAATAAAAGTGTTGAAAGACTAGCTAAACAGCCGCTTTATAATAGGCCTCGGAACTTAACTTGTTATGATAAATCAAAGCATTAAAAAAATGATCTACTTATGTAGATCATTAATATGATTAGTTATAATGATAAAATACAAACACCAATTCAACTTACCATGTAAGTAAAATTGGTGCCGAGGGCCGGACTTGAACCGGCACGGTAGTCACCTACCGCAGGATTTTAAGTCCTGTGTGTCTGCCAATTCCACCACCCCGGCAATAAGAAGGCGACACCCGGATTCGAACCGGGGATAAAGGTTTTGCAGACCTCTGCCTTACCACTTGGCTATGCCGCCGTAATTGGAGCGGAAGACGGGATTCGAACCCGCGACCCCCACCTTGGCAAGGTGGTGTTCTACCACTGAACTACTTCCGCATTTTTAATGGACTTAATACATTATATGCAGTTGATATAAAAAGTGAGACTGGGCTAGCTGGATTCGAACCAACGCATGACGGAGTCAAAGTCCGTTGCCTTACCGCTTGGCTATAGCCCAATGATAATATGGGGCGATTGATGGGAATCGAACCCACGAGTGCCAGAGCCACAATCTGGTGCGTTAACCACTTCGCCACAACCGCCATAATCTCAAGATGTCATAAATTTGGCAGGGGCAGTAGGAATCGAACCCACACCGGAGGTTTTGGAGACCTCTGTTCTACCGTTAAACTATGCCCCTATAAATGGTGGAGGGGGGCAGATTCGAACTGCCGAACCCTGAGGGAGCGGATTTACAGTCCGCCGCGTTTAGCCACTTCGCTACCCCTCCACATTAAATTTTGAAAAAAACAGTGCCGGCAAGAGGACTTGAACCCCCAACCTACTGATTACAAGTCAGTTGCTCTACCAATTGAGCTACACCGGCATAGGTGGTGGCTCGGGACGGAATCGAACCGCCGACACACGGATTTTCAGTCCGTTGCTCTACCAACTGAGCTACCGAGCCTAAGTATTTAAATGGCGGTCCGGACGGGACTCGAACCCGCGACCTCCTGCGTGACAGGCAGGCATTCTAACCAACTGAACTACCGGACCATTTTAAAATTTGGTTGCGGGGGCAGGATTTGAACCTGCGACCTTCGGGTTATGAGCCCGACGAGCTACCGAACTGCTCCACCCCGCGATGATATAATGGTGGAGGATGACGGGCTCGAACCGCCGACCCTCTGCTTGTAAGGCAGATGCTCTCCCAGCTGAGCTAATCCTCCATCATATAATGACCCGTACGGGATTCGAACCCGTGTTACCGCCGTGAAAGGGCGGTGTCTTAACCGCTTGACCAACGGGCCCAGACTTTCAATTGTAATTATGTATAAGTATCAGTGGCGGAGAGCAAGGGATTCGAACCCTTGAGACGGAGTTGACCGCCTACACGATTTCCAATCGTGCTCCTTCGACCACTCGGACAGCTCTCCAATAATGGCTCCGCAGGTAGGATTCGAACCTACGACCGATCGGTTAACAGCCGATAGCTCTACCACTGAGCTACTGCGGAATGAAGTCTGCCTGGCGATGTCCTACTCTCACAGGGGGAAACCCCCGACTACCATCGGCGCTGAAGAGCTTAACTTCCGTGTTCGGTATGGGAACGGGTGTGACCTCTTCGCCATCATCACCAGACATTTTCAGTGACATTTAACATTATACTATGTATTCTTGAGAAAATCAAGTGTTTTTTAAAAAAACTTATTCTCTCAAAACTAGATAACAGGTGTGACATCATTCAAAAATATGGTTAAGTCCTCGATCGATTAGTATCTGTCAGCTCCATGTGTCGCCACACTTCCACCTCAGACCTATCAACCTGATCATCTTTCAGGGATCTTACTTCCTTGCGGAATGGGAAATCTCATCTTGAGGGGGGCTTCATGCTTAGATGCTTTCAGCACTTATCCCGTCCGCACATAGCTACCCAGCGATGCCCTTGGCAGAACAACTGGTACACCAGCGGTGCGTCCATCCCGGTCCTCTCGTACTAAGGACAGCTCCTCTCAAATTTCCTGCGCCCGCGACGGATAGGGACCGAACTGTCTCACGACGTTCTGAACCCAGCTCGCGTACCGCTTTAATGGGCGAACAGCCCAACCCTTGGGACCGACTACAGCCCCAGGATGCGATGAGCCGACATCGAGGTGCCAAACCTCCCCGTCGATGTGGACTCTTGGGGGAGATAAGCCTGTTATCCCCGGGGTAGCTTTTATCCGTTGAGCGATGGCCCTTCCATGCGGAACCACCGGATCACTAAGCCCGACTTTCGTCCCTGCTCGACTTGTAGGTCTCGCAGTCAAGCTCCCTTGTGCCTTTACACTCTGCGAATGATTTCCAACCATTCTGAGGGAACCTTTGGGCGCCTCCGTTACCTTTTAGGAGGCGACCGCCCCAGTCAAACTGCCCACCTGACACTGTCTCCCCGCCCGATAAGGGCGGCGGGTTAGAAGGTCAATACAGCCAGGGTAGTATCCCACCGATGCCTCCACCGAAGCTGGCGCTCCGGTTTCCAAGGCTCCTACCTATCCTGTACAAGCTGTACCAACATTCAATATCAGGCTGCAGTAAAGCTCCACGGGGTCTTTCCGTCCTGTCGCGGGTAACCTGCATCTTCACAGGTACTATAATTTCACCGAGTCTCTCGTTGAGACAGTGCCCAGATCGTTGCGCCTTTCGTGCGGGTCGGAACTTACCCGACAAGGAATTTCGCTACCTTAGGACCGTTATAGTTACGGCCGCCGTTTACTGGGGCTTCAATTCGCACCTTCGCTTACGCTAAGCGCTCCTCTTAACCTTCCAGCACCGGGCAGGCGTCAGCCCCTATACTTCGCCTTACGGCTTCGCAGAGACCTGTGTTTTTGCTAAACAGTCGCCTGGGCCTATTCACTGCGGCTCTCTCGGGCTTGCACCCTAACAGAGCACCCCTTCTCCCGAAGTTACGGGGTCATTTTGCCGAGTTCCTTAACGAGAGTTCTCTCGATCACCTTAGGATTCTCTCCTCGCCTACCTGTGTCGGTTTGCGGTACGGGCACCTCTCACCTCGCTAGAGGCTTTTCTTGGCAGTGTGGAATCAGGAACTTCGCTACTATATTTCGCTCGCCATCACAGCTCAGCCTTATGGGAAACGGATTTGCCTATTTCCCAGCCTAACTGCTTGGACGCGGATATCCAATACCGCGCTTACCCTATCCTCCTGCGTCCCCCCATTGCTCAAATGGTGAGGAGGTGGTACAGGAATATCAACCTGTTGTCCATCGCCTACGCCTTTCGGCCTCGGCTTAGGTCCCGACTAACCCTGAGCGGACGAGCCTTCCTCAGGAAACCTTAGGCATTCGGTGGAGGGGATTCTCACCCCTCTTTCGCTACTCATACCGGCATTCTCACTTCTAAGCGCTCCACCAGTCCTTCCGGTCTGGCTTCACAGCCCTTAGAACGCTCTCCTACCACTGTTCGAAGAACAGTCCGCAGCTTCGGTGATACGTTTAGCCCCGGTACATTTTCGGCGCAGAGTCACTCGACCAGTGAGCTATTACGCACTCTTTAAATGGTGGCTGCTTCTAAGCCAACATCCTGGTTGTCTAAGCAACTCCACATCCTTTTCCACTTAACGTATACTTTGGGACCTTAGCTGGCGGTCTGGGCTGTTTCCCTTTCGACTACGGATCTTATCACTCGCAGTCTGACTCCCAAGGATAAGTCATTGGCATTCGGAGTTTGACTGAATTCGGTAACCCGGTAGGGGCCCCTAGTCCAATCAGTGCTCTACCTCCAAGACTCTTACCTTGAGGCTAGCCCTAAAGCTATTTCGGAGAGAACCAGCTATCTCCAGGTTCGATTGGCATTTCACCCCTACCCACACCTCATCCCCGCACTTTTCAACGTGCGTGGGTTCGGGCCTCCATTCAGTGTTACCTGAACTTCACCCTGGACATGGGTAGATCACCTGGTTTCGGGTCTACGACCACGTACTCATGCGCCCTATTCAGACTCGCTTTCGCTGCGGCTCCGCATCTTCTGCTTAACCTTGCACGGGATCGTAACTCGCCGGTTCATTCTACAAAAGGCACGCCATCACCCGTTAACGGGCTCTGACTACTTGTAGGCACACGGTTTCAGGATCTCTTTCACTCCCCTTCCGGGGTGCTTTTCACCTTTCCCTCACGGTACTGGTTCACTATCGGTCACTAGGGAGTATTTAGCCTTGGGAGATGGTCCTCCCGGATTCCGACGGAATTTCACGTGTTCCGCCGTACTCAGGATCCACTCAGGAGAGAACGAAGTTTTGACTACAGGGCTGTTACCTCCTATGGCGGGCCTTTCCAGACCTCTTCATCTACCTCGTTCTTTTGTAACTCCGTACAGAGTGTCCTACAACCCCAAGAGGCAAGCCTCTTGGTTTGGGCTAATCCCGTTTCGCTCGCCGCTACTCAGGGAATCGCATTTGCTTTCTCTTCCTCCGGGTACTTAGATGTTTCAGTTCCCCGGGTCTGCCTTCTCATATCCTATGAATTCAGATATGGATACCACTCCATTACGAGTGGTGGGTTTCCCCATTCGGAAATCTCCGGATCAAAGCTTGCTTACAGCTCCCCGAAGCATATCGGTGTTCGTCCCGTCCTTCATCGGCTCCTAGTGCCAAGGCATCCACCGTGCGCCCTTTCTAACTTAACCGTTAAAAAGAATCACTATGTGATATCTTGTATTACTAATTGAATGTGATGTCTACTGTTATCTAGTTTTCAAAGAACACGTTTCGAAGGAATGATCCTTCAAAACTAAACAAGACAGGGAACGTTCTGTTTATAAGACCCAAGGTCTTATATTCCGTATAATATCCTTAGAAAGGAGGTGATCCAGCCGCACCTTCCGATACGGCTACCTTGTTACGACTTCACCCCAATCATCTGTCCCACCTTCGGCGGCTGGCTCCTAAAAGGTTACCTCACCGACTTCGGGTGTTACAAACTCTCGTGGTGTGACGGGCGGTGTGTACAAGGCCCGGGAACGTATTCACCGCGGCATGCTGATCCGCGATTACTAGCGATTCCAGCTTCACGCAGTCGAGTTGCAGACTGCGATCCGAACTGAGAACAGATTTGTGGGATTGGCTTAACCTCGCGGTTTCGCTGCCCTTTGTTCTGTCCATTGTAGCACGTGTGTAGCCCAGGTCATAAGGGGCATGATGATTTGACGTCATCCCCACCTTCCTCCGGTTTGTCACCGGCAGTCACCTTAGAGTGCCCAACTGAATGCTGGCAACTAAGATCAAGGGTTGCGCTCGTTGCGGGACTTAACCCAACATCTCACGACACGAGCTGACGACAACCATGCACCACCTGTCACTCTGCCCCCGAAGGGGACGTCCTATCTCTAGGATTGTCAGAGGATGTCAAGACCTGGTAAGGTTCTTCGCGTTGCTTCGAATTAAACCACATGCTCCACCGCTTGTGCGGGCCCCCGTCAATTCCTTTGAGTTTCAGTCTTGCGACCGTACTCCCCAGGCGGAGTGCTTAATGCGTTAGCTGCAGCACTAAGGGGCGGAAACCCCCTAACACTTAGCACTCATCGTTTACGGCGTGGACTACCAGGGTATCTAATCCTGTTCGCTCCCCACGCTTTCGCTCCTCAGCGTCAGTTACAGACCAGAGAGTCGCCTTCGCCACTGGTGTTCCTCCACATCTCTACGCATTTCACCGCTACACGTGGAATTCCACTCTCCTCTTCTGCACTCAAGTTCCCCAGTTTCCAATGACCCTCCCCGGTTGAGCCGGGGGCTTTCACATCAGACTTAAGAAACCGCCTGCGAGCCCTTTACGCCCAATAATTCCGGACAACGCTTGCCACCTACGTATTACCGCGGCTGCTGGCACGTAGTTAGCCGTGGCTTTCTGGTTAGGTACCGTCAAGGTACCGCCCTATTCGAACGGCACTTGTTCTTCCCTAACAACAGAGCTTTACGATCCGAAAACCTTCATCACTCACGCGGCGTTGCTCCGTCAGACTTTCGTCCATTGCGGAAGATTCCCTACTGCTGCCTCCCGTAGGAGTCTGGGCCGTGTCTCAGTCCCAGTGTGGCCGATCACCCTCTCAGGTCGGCTACGCATCGTTGCCTTGGTGAGCCGTTACCTCACCAACTAGCTAATGCGCCGCGGGTCCATCTGTAAGTGGTAGCCGAAGCCACCTTTTATGTTTGAACCATGCGGTTCAAACAACCATCCGGTATTAGCCCCGGTTTCCCGGAGTTATCCCAGTCTTACAGGCAGGTTACCCACGTGTTACTCACCCGTCCGCCGCTAACATCAGGGAGCAAGCTCCCATCTGTCCGCTCGACTTGCATGTATTAGGCACGCCGCCAGCGTTCGTCCTGAGCCAGGATCAAACTCTCCGATAAATGGATCACAAGTTAAGTTCACCGCATCCTGCGGCGACACCTGTGTGACCTGCGTCGTGCAGGCCCTAGTTTGACTGACTACGCACATCGCTGTGCGTTTTTTTTAAAAACTGAATTAACAGGTACGTTTTGTCTTGTTTAGTTTTCAAAGATCATTTTCACTTCTTGTTGAAGCGACTTTACTAATATAACATTTTGACTTTCTTTTGTCAAATGTTTTTTTGATTTGTTTTCCCGCCGCTGTGAGCTTGTTTTCTCAGAAGCGCATCAGCGACGTTTAATAATATAACACGGTCAAGAATCAGAGTCAACACCTTTTTTAAAAGAATATCCTCGGTGATAGACAGCCTGTCCTTTCGTTTCTATCTGGCAGACGTTGATAAGTCCCTTTTCTGTCAAGTAATCAAGCATAACGCCAAGATCTTGGGTAAAGTGCTTTAGGTCATGATGTTGAAGAAGCTCACCGAATTGCCAAATGTCTTTTTCTTTCATTACTTCGAAAAGATGCGCCGAACCGATCTCGGCTTTGGAATGGATGAGAAAATCATTTGCTAAGAATAATAATTCAAGTCTTTTTTCCAGGCTCTCGTGACTTTCAATCAGCTCGGAATATAACTTGTACACTTGCGGCTCCATCTGGCGCACTTGGCTCCACACCGTGGTTTCGGGATGGAATCCTCTGTCGATTACTTCAATACGTGCTAAATGATGCAGCGCATGAACAACGGCGTTGTAGGCATCTAAAAATTGATTGGCTTCAAAAAAAGCTTTCCCTTCAACATACCTTCTGATTAATTTACCGTATTCGAGTCCGATCTTCAGTTTACGTTCGGCAAACGGAAATGTATTCAGCCTGTCAATCAGTTCAACTACGTATTCATTACGGTCAAACAAAACTCTGCCATTTACAATCCAATCTATGATTCTTCTATTTGTTCCGAGCAAAATCCATTCTTGAATCTGAGAATCTGTTACCACATGCAAAGAAGCTGTTTGATGATCAAATTCATAATGCTTTATAAAAACTGGCTCATCAGCATCCTTTACAATCACCAGCAAAGCTGCATCAAAGTTATCTGTTAAGGAAGATGTTTTGTTTCTTCTCTCAATCATAATGACAGCCAATGTGTTGGGATGACTTGCTCTTTCTTGGTAAATTGGACGGAGAAGATTTTCCATCACTATTCCTCCAATACAATTGTTCAAATTTTTTATTCTCTATTTGATTCAATTCTATGGTTAAAACGAAATTCCTTTTTTCTAAACACATTGAACTATTATAAACAATTTCACAGTAACTCTCCATATATAAATTCCAGTTCACCCGAAAACATGAAGAAAATCCCATCGGGTTTGTGCTATAGTTAAATCAGAGGGGGATGGACATGGCGAAATACTCCAGCAAAATTAATAAAATCAGAACATTTGCGTTAAGTTTGGTTTTCGTTGGGTTTATCATTATGTACATCGGGATCTTTTTTAAAGAGTCAGTTTTGCTATCTAGTTTGTTTATGATACTTGGACTTTTATCCATTGGTCTCAGCACGGTTGTTTACTTTTGGATCGGAATGCTTTCGACCAAAGCGGTTCGCGTCATTTGTCCGGGCTGTGAAAAAGAGACAAAGGTTTTAGGAAGAGTCGATATGTGCATGCATTGCCGAGAGCCGCTGACTTTAGATAAGGGATTAGAAGGAAAAGAATTTGATGAGTCTTATAATAAAAAGAAAATGTCGAAATAAAATAAGCTGACCGTCTCGTGCGGTCAGCTTATTTTTAATGATTTTCTTTTTTCGAACACTCTTGGCAGACGCCGTAAATTTCTAAACGGTGGTGGCTTACCTTGAAGCCCGTGACGTGGGCAGCGAGCTGTTCCACTTCATCAAGGCCCGGGTAGTGGAAGTCCACAATTTTACCGCAGTTTTCGCAAATCGCGTGATAGTGATCGGATGTCACAAAATCGAATCTGCTGGAAGCATCACCGTATGTGAGCTCTTTTACCAAACCTGATTCCCGGAACACACGCAAATTGTTATATACTGTCGCTACGCTCATGTTAGGAAATTTCCCTTCCAGAGCTTTATATATATCGTCCGCTGTTGGATGAGCCATAGAGTTAACGAGATATTCCAGAATCGCATGACGTTGAGGAGTAATGCGAACTCCGGTTTCCTTCAACGTTTCTAAGGCTTCTTTTAGTTCATGTGCAGCCATCCGTCATGCACCTCTCTTCTAAAAAAAATTCTTACATTGTAATGTTTATAATTAGTGTAACTCTTCCTACGATAATTTGTCAATTGATATCAGGGTAAAAGTAAGCATAGGCTCATAGAGATTTACTTTTCCGACATATCTTTGAGGGTTTGAAGCGCTTCGGCTACATGGTCCTTTACTTTTACCTTTCTCCATTCTTTAATGACCCGGCCTTCTTTATCAATTAAAAAAGTGGAACGCTCGATTCCCATATACTCTTTTCCGAAGTTTTTCTTCAGCTTCCACACATCAAACGCTTCTGCCAGCTTATGCTCGTCATCAACAAGAAGCCGAAATGGCAGGTTATGCTTCTCTTTAAATTTTCCGTGTTTTTCCTGGCTGTCCGGGCTGACGCCGATAATGACGGCATCCAGTTCGGCGAAGCTTTCGTGACTGTCCCGAAAATCGCATGCTTCAGTTGTACATCCCGGTGTCATGTCTTTTGGATAAAAATAAAGCACGATGTACTTTCCTTTATAATCCGATAATTTTACTGTTTCCCCATGATCGCCTTTTAACTCAAGATCAGGCGCTTTTTGTCCGATTTCTATAGTCATTACGTTACCTCCGGATGTTTTTTTATTAAGCGTATCCAATTCTTGTCCAGATTACAACTATCTCAGCTGAATCTGAATCCCGAAGCCATTGTTCTTGTTCGGAAGCATGCTACAATAGAAAGGACGCATGGAGATATAGGAGGTTTTTATTCTTGCATACAAAATCAATTGAACTTCACAATGAGGCATTACAGCACATTGTCGGCGGTGTAAACAGCCCGTCTAGATCATATAAAGCAGTCGGCGGCGGTTCTCCTGTTGCAATGGAGAAAGCAAGCGGCGCTTATTTTTGGGATGTGGACGGCAACAAATACATCGATTATTTAGCGGCGTACGGTCCGATTATTACAGGACATGCCCACCCGCATATTACAGAAGCGATTAAAAAAGCGGCAGAGAACGGTGTATTGTATGGAACACCAACGAAACATGAGGTTACATTTGCAAAGATGCTCAAAGAAGCCATTCCCGCTATGGACAAAGTAAGATTCGTCAATTCGGGAACAGAAGCCGTTATGACGACCATCCGCGTGGCTCGCGCATATACAGGCCGGACAAAAATTATTAAATTTGCGGGCTGCTATCACGGGCATTCGGACCTTGTGCTTGTCGCCGCAGGCTCTGGCCCGTCCACTCTCGGCACACCAGACTCAGCCGGTGTACCGAAAAGCATTGCAAACGAAGTGATCACAGTTCCATTTAATGATATCGATAGCTATAAAGCGGCTCTTGATAAATGGGGCAGTGAAATCGCGGCGGTTCTCGTTGAACCGATTGTCGGCAACTTCGGTATCGTCGAGCCGAAAAAGGGCTTCTTAGAAAAAGTAAATGAATTGACACACAATGCAGGCGCTCTCGTTATTTACGATGAAGTCATTACGGCTTTCCGCTTTATGTATGGCGGCGCGCAGGATCTCTTACAGGTGAAACCGGATTTAACAGCACTCGGAAAAATTATCGGCGGCGGACTTCCAATTGGCGCCTATGGCGGCAAACAAGAAATCATGGAACAGGTAGCTCCGCTAGGGCCTGCTTATCAGGCAGGAACAATGGCAGGGAACCCAGCTTCCATCCTATCAGGCATCGCTTGTCTGGAAGTGCTCAAAGAGGAAGGCGTGTATGAAAAGCTTGATCACCTTGGCGCTATGCTGGAGGAAGGCATATTACAGCATGCAGAAACACACGGCATCACGATTACTGTCAACCGGTTAAAAGGCGCACTCACGATTTATTTCTCTGATGAGAAAGTCGAAAATTACGAGCAGGCTGAACGTAGTGACGGAGAAACGTTCGCGACGTTTTTCAAACTGATGCTGGAACGCGGAATTAATTTAGCACCTTCTAAATATGAAGCCTGGTTTATTACAACAGCACATACAGAGCAGGATATTAAAGACACGCTTGCAGCGGTCGAGGATGCTTTTAAACACCTTAAAAACTAGAATCAGACAACTTGGACAGGAGCATTGAGCTCCTGTTTTTTTATGGATTCAAACAGTGTGTAAGATTTTGGTCTTTTTCTAGAAAAATAGCTTGAATATTTGTGTTGATCCCTGTATATTACTTAATTGTTTAGCAAATAAACTTACCGGGAATTTTAAGGATTAGCCATTTGCTATGTTACACAATTTACTATAGAAAGGAATGCACGCACAAACCAATGAAACTTGGTGCCCGCATTTTCAAAACCGGGATTGCGATTACACTTGCCCTTTATTTGGCTTCGTGGATCGGGCTTCCCGCGCCGATTTTCGCTGGGATTGCAGCGATATTTGCGATCCAGCCGTCGATTTACCGCTCTTTTCTCATTATTATTGACCAGGTTCAGGCAAATATCATCGGAGCTGTGATTGCCACAGTGTTCGGCCTTATTTTCGGACCCAGCCCGATTATGATCGGGTTAACAGCAGTTATTGTCATTACAATCATGCTGAAACTTAAAATTGAACATACAATTTCGATTGCTCTTGTAACAGTTATTGCGATTTTAGAATCCGCCGGTGACGACTTTTTAATGTTCGCGCTGATCAGAACAAGCACTGTGATCTTAGGGGTGCTTTCTTCCTTTATCGTCAACCTTGTGTTTTTGCCTCCTAAGTACGAAACAAAGCTGATTCATAATACCGTCGAAAACACCGAAGAAATTATGAAGTGGATAAGGCTGTCCATGCGGCAGTCAACAGAGCATTCGATTTTGAAAGAGGATATTGAAAAACTGAAAGAAAAAATGATCAAGCTTGATCAGACATATCTGCTATATAAAGAAGAGAGAAGCTACTTTAAGAAAACGACTTATGTAAAATCAAGAAAGCTTGTCTTGTTCAGACAGGCCATTATTACTGCAAATCGGGCGCTTGATACATTGAAGAAACTGCATCGTTTGGAAAACGAGATCTATCATATGCCGGAAGAGTTTCAGGAAACACTGACTGAAGAGCTTGATTACCTGCTTTACTGGCATGAACTGATTTTGATGAGGTTTGTCGGCAAAATCAAGCCGCATGATGACGCAGATGAAGAAGGCATTCGATATAAGCAGCTTTTAACAAAGTCATTTTTAAAAAATCAGCAGAATACGGATGAGGAGCTTATTGATTACAACATGCTTAATATTATGGCAAGTGCCGTAGAATATCGCGAGCAGCTTGAACATTTGGAAACACTTATCACAAGTTTTCAAACGTATCATCCGAAAGACTGCGAAATAGAAACAGAAGAGTAACCCGGTTAAACAGCCGGGTTTTTTTATATACAAAAAAATCTTATATCCTTCGTTAAAAGGATATAAGATTGATGTTTTAGTTCAAATTTTGAATGGTAAATAAGTGCTTGTACTGGCTCTCATAGTCCATGAGTTCATCATGGGTTCCGATTTCAATGATTGTGCCGTTTTCCATGACAACAATCTTATCCGCATGGGTGATTGTCGATAAACGGTGGGCGACAACAAAAGTTGTTCTATCCTTCGCCAGTTTGTCCATCGCTTCTTGAATGTAATGCTCACTTTCCAAATCCAGAGCTGATGTAGCTTCATCTAAAATGAGGAGCGGCGGATTTTTCAGGAATACCCGCGCAATTGAGATCCGCTGCTTTTGTCCGCCTGAAAGCTTAACGCCTCGTTCTCCCACCCGGGTCTCATATCCTTCTGGAAAACTCATGATAAATTCATGGGCATTTGCAGCTTTGGCGGCTTCGATTATCTCTTCAAGTGTGGCATCAGGCTTGCCGATCGCGATATTTTCCCGAATCGTTTCACTAAATAAAAAGGTATCCTGAAGCACCATACCAACCTGGTTGCGAAGGCTTCTTGCTTCATAATCGCGAATATCCGTCCCATCAATCAGCAGTCTGCCGCTTGTTACATCATAAAATCTTGGGATCAGGCTGACGAGCGTTGATTTTCCTCCTCCGCTCATGCCGACGAGAGCTACAGTTTCTCCTCTATTTACTTTTAAGGATACATCATGAAGAATATTTTCTTTGTCCTTCTCATATTGAAACGAAACGTTTTGAAACTCCACTCCTCCGCGAATCTGATCGGCCTTTATCGCATTTGGTTTGTCAGTGAGTTCATAGGGCTCGTCAATAAATTCAAACACCCTGTCCATTGATGCGATTGACTGTGTCAAAGTTGTAGAGGAATTGATCAGCCTTCTAACAGGGTTGTACATTCTGTCAATATATCCGACAAACGCGACCATTGTTCCGACTGTCAGCGGTCCATTAATGACAAAATACCCGGCGCACGCTATGACGATGAGCGGCGCCAAATCTGTAATGGTATTAACGACCGCAAAGGTTTTGGCGTTCCAATTCGTGTGGCGGATGGCTTTATCTAAGAAATGGCTGTTTTTCTCATTAAATTGAGCCTGTTCATGATCTTCTATCGCAAAGCTTCTGATGACAGGCATGCCTTGAATGCGTTCGTGCAAATGCCCCTGCACTTGAGCAAGAGCCTGTGAGCGCTCCCTTGTCAGCTTTCGTAAACGGCCGTAAAAATACTTCACTGAGATTCCGTATAATGGGAATAATACGATAGAGATCAGCGTTAATTTAACGTCCAGTGTGAGCATGATAGAGATTACAATCAAAATCGTCAGCATATCGAGCCATATATTCATCAGCCCTGTGATGACGAAATCCTTTGTTTGTTCTACATCATTAATCACTCGGGAAATGACTTCCCCTGTTCTTGTATTCGCGTAAAAACGAAGGCTCAGTTTTTGTATATGGTCAAACAGCTTAGCTCTTATATCATAAAGCACCTTGCTGGCAGTCCACTGGGCAAAATATTGCCGATAATATTCAACAGGCGGGCGCAAAATTAAAAATAAGGCGAACATGATCGCCATAATCGTGAACAATGACGTGGTTTTGTCACTGGCCGTGCCGCCTCCTTGAATAATGTCGTCAACTACGTACTTCAGAAGCAATGGGAGAGCAAGCGGAATGGAAAATTTTACGATCCCGATTAACACTGTAACGAAAATTTGCTTCTTATAAGGTTTGACGAATTGCATGTAGCGTTTCATAACCCCCACGTTGATTCCCCCTCTCTCTTTATCATGATGTGTGTGAGCCCATGTGAAAAACCTGTTGTACCCCGCAACAGGTTTTTACGTAACCATTATTTTGTATAGCGCAAATACCGTTCATACCACATATCGACAAACTCGGGCGCAAACGGTCCCTGACGCTGGTGAATCCAATGGAGCAGCGTATTTAAGTAGTCTCTTAAAATACTGTCGATTTCTTTTGGATAATTCATGGCTTTCCGATGATCATCATATTCGTCTTCATCGAGAATATTGTAGGTCATGTCAGGAAAAACCTTAACATCTAAGTCATAATCAATATATTTAATTGCTTCGCCATCATAGGCAAACGGAGAACTGATGTTGCAATAATAATGAACCCCGTCTTCCCTCAGCATCCCGATGACATTAAACCATTGTCTTGCGTGAAAATAACAGATTGCGGGCTCTCTGGTTATCCATGTCCGGCCGTCTGATTCGGTTACCATCGTCCGGTCATTGGCTCCGATGACACACATTTCTGTACTTTTTAAGATTGTTGTCTCATTCCAAATTCTATGAATCAGCCCGTTGTGCTTATAGCTGTGAATTTGAATGGTTTCTCCTTCCTTGGGATAGCCCATATTTCTCCCCTACTTTCTATAAAGCCCTACAGTTAGTATGTCCAAATTTGCTTACCGACAACGTCTTTTACCTATTATAACGTTACAAATTGAAAAATGAAAATAAAAGAGCCATTCCGGCCGGGGAATGGCACATTCCTGCACTACACAAAGGAAGACGGCTTTTCTGAGCTGCGATATGAACGAATGACCTGCTCTGTCTGCTTTTGAAACATATCCTGTATATCGGCAAGGTGTTTCCGTTTTACCGCAATTTCAGCCTGAATCCCACGCAGCCTTGCATCCCTTTCCAAATGCCGGAGTTCCGCCTCAATTTGTTTGCAGCGGTCGAGCTCTGATTGGAGATCGAGAAGCTTATCCATCGTTTTCATCTGTTCACTTACCAGCTTTTCAAATTCCGTCATCGGTTCCTCCTTCAGCCTGATGAAAGTATAAACGTTTCCTCCTTTAATCATTTCGATCTCCATAAAGCAAACCCTTTGACTCATTCTGTAGACCTTCCACAAGTTTTGTCGTTTTTCAAACAGAAAAAAGCACTTCCACCCGAAGATGAAGTGCTTTTTTCTGTTTCAGTGATTAGCTGTTTTGTTGTTTGTTTTGTTCAGCAGATTGGTTTTGCTGTCTTACCTGCTGTACGTCAGTTTCACTAGCGAATTCAGTGCCGAATTGACCTTGTTGTCCAGCTGATTGCTGGTTTTGTTTTCTGACTTGCTGAGCGTTTGTTTCGCTAGCAAATTCAGTGCCAAATTGACCTTGACCAGCAGCTGATTGTTGGTTTTGTTTTCTAACTTGTTGAGCGTTTGTTTTGCTGAAGTTATTTGAGTTAGCCATTGTTATCACCTCCACGGTCATTAGAATGTGCAGGTGATCGTATAGCTATTCCTCTTTTTTAAAAATTTTTAAACCAGCAGTGAGCGTCCGCCGTCAACGATAATTGTCTGTCCGCGGATCATGTCAGCCTTGGAAGACACTAGAAACTCAACAGTATCAACCATGTCTTTAATTTCGACCATGCGTCCCGCCGGCGTGTTTTGGCGCGCATCCTCAAGCAGATCTTCTCTATTCGGGAAGTGTTTCAGCGCATCTGTGTCGATCGCTCCGCCTGAAACAGCATTGACGATAATTTGTTTTGGTGAAAGCTCAACCGCAAGATAACGGGTTAAAGCCTCTAACGCTGCTTTTGATACACCGACCGTGGTGTAGTTTTCAAGATAGCGGATAGAGCCTAATGAACTGATGCTGACAATATGCCCGCCTCCGTTCTTCTCCATTAGCTTTGCAGCTTCCTGAGCGCAGAAAAGCAATGCTTTCGCATTAATGTTCATCGTCCAGTCCCAGTGTGTTTCTTCTAATTCCATGACAGGCCTTAGTACTCCTGAAGCGGCATTATTGACAAAAACATCAAGTCTGCCGAACGTTTCATCAATTTGCTGAAACATTTCTTTGATTTTTGCAGGCTGTCCTACGTTTGCTTTTACGACAAGCACTTTAACGCCAAGCTTTTCGATTTCTTCCGCTGTTTCTAATGCTGCTTTTTTGCTGCGTGCATAGTTAATGACGATGTTATAGCCGTTCTCAGCAAGTCTGATCGCGGCCGCTTTTCCGACACCGCGGCTGCTTCCTGTTACGAGTGCACATTTATTTTGTTCCATTTTTCCTCATCTCCTTGTAGCGTATAGTTCTTTTATTTCCACAAACAATAATGGCAAGAACTTTAAAGGGGGTCTTCTGTTATGTATGTCGGACGTGATATGAGCGAGTTGAACATGGTTTCCAAAAAAGATTGGAAGAACAGTGAACTCGCTTATTTTCATCATGCCTTTCAGCAAATTATGCCTTATTTGAACGAAGAAGGCCAATCAAAATACCGGGAATTAACGCAAGAAATTGAAGCGCGCGGCGGAATGAAGCGCAATGAAGCGGACTACAGCCACGGCACGCGCGTCTCTTACGATTAAGAATGGTTTACGGAGCAGCCGAGATAGCGGCTGCTTCTACTGCCATCTTCCAGATTTTTTGATGTGACACCGGGAACGCAAATTGTTCGAGCTCTTCTTTCGTTACTATTTTCAGCTCGCTGGTATCCGACACTTGTTTTACTTTACCGAAAAACACTGAAATATTCCATACCAGGTGGGTGAAAACATGCTCGACTACACCTTGCAGATCACTGATATCAGCTTGTATTCCATATTCGTTTTCTAAGAAAGCAATGAGCTGTTCACGCTCAGTTTTGATCCCTTTTTGTGTTTCAAGATTAGGGAATTCCCACAGGTTGGCGAGCAAACCTTTAGACGGCCGTTTGTGGATATACACTTGTCCGTCTTCATCAGTCAGTACGATCGCAGCCATGGTTTTGATCCCGGGCTTTTTCTTTTTGCTTTTTACCGGAAGCTCCCGTTCAGTGCCTTCTTCAAATGCTGAGCAATGCTGCTGAACCGGGCATAGCAGGCATGAGGGTGATTTTGGCGTACAGATCAAGGCTCCAAGCTC
Source organism: Bacillus sp. FSL L8-0358 (assembly GCF_038593095.1). Classification (NCBI taxonomy): domain Bacteria; kingdom Bacillati; phylum Bacillota; class Bacilli; order Caryophanales; family Bacillaceae; genus Bacillus; species Bacillus sp. FSL L8-0358. The sequence continues at coordinate 919,133 of NZ_CP151962.1, read as the reverse complement.
CATCAAGCCCTGATTAAATTCAGATGGTTTTTCTTTGGAAATAAAAGCCCGTATGGCGTCTTCAAAGATCGTTCTTGTTTTTGGTTTGGCAATATCATCCCAAATAGAAAGAATTCTGGACATGACACGCATCACATTTCCGTCAACCGCGGGAATGGGTTTATTGTAGGCAATGCTGAGCACCGCTCCCTTTGTATAAGGACCGACGCCTTTTAACCCGCCAAAATCTTTCTCGTCTGGAGGGACAATGCCGCCGTATTCCTGTTTCACTTCTTTTACCGCGCTTTGCAGGTTTCTGACTCGCGAATAATAGCCGAGCCCTTCCCATGCTTTCAGCACCTTTTCTTCATCAGCATCAGCGAGCGCTTCCACTGTCGGGAATTGTTCCACAAACCGGAGAAAGTAAGGAATCACTGTCTCTACTCTCGTTTGCTGCAGCATCACTTCAGATACCCACACCTTATAAGGATCTTGGTCCTCTCTCCACGGCAAAACGCGCTGCTCTCGTTCAAACCATGAGATTAAATCATCGCGAAATTGCTGTATGTCTTTTTGTTTTAATTTGTCTTCAAGTACGTTCATATGTGTTTCTCCCCAGTCTTTCGCGCCCCGCTTTTCTTTAGACTGTTTTTTGTTGTACACTAAGGGCACAGTACGATAATATGTTACATTAAATAGTAATAAAGAAAAAGCGGAAACATATGAGAACGATTGAATCAGTTTAAAAATTGGGTATATGAAAATGGGGAATTTCTTACAAAGTGAATGTGCAGGATCATCCTGCAAGGAGGTCACCTATGGATACGGGCACACATGTCGTTATGGGCATCGCACTGGGCGGTATTGCGACGCTTGATCCTGTTGTCGGATCAGATCCGGCAATGGCTCACGCTGTTATGATCGCAACGCTTGCGGGCTCTCAGGCTCCGGATATTGATACTGTGTTAAAGCTTAAAAACAATGCTGTTTATATAAGGAATCACAGAGGATTTACCCATTCAATTCCCGCCGTTTTGTTTTGGTCTGTCATCATCCCGGCGATTCTGTATTTATTTTATCCTCAGGCCGATTTTCTGCACCTGTGGCTGTGGACACTGCTGGCAGTCGTTCTGCATGTCTTTGTTGATATATTCAACGCCTATGGAACACAAGCCATTCGTCCGTTTTCGAAAAAATGGGTTGCGCTCGGGCTGATTAATACGTTTGATCCGTTTATTTTTATCAGCCATCTGGCAGCTATCGCGATTTGGTATGCAGGCGGGAGTCCCGGCATCACGTTTCTCAGCTTATATATCATATTGGCAGGCTACTACTTGGTGCGCCTGATCATGCAGCTGAGAATTAAACGGAAGCTTCATGAGATGATTCATGATGAGATCGAAAGCATTATTATTTCTCCAACGATGAAATTCAGGCAATGGCGAATCGCAGTGACGACAGCACATGCTTTCTATGTAGGAAGAAGCATGGAAGGACATGTCGTGATTCTGGATACATTTAATCGGGTGCCTGTTCCTGAAACCGATGTAATGCATGCGGCAAAGCAGGATGATAACATCGCGGCGTTTCTGTCATTTTCTCCGGTTTACCGGTGGGAAGTGGATACGTTTAAAGATCATTATGAGGTGAGATTTATCGACCTGCGCTATCGGAGCAAAGGCCATTATCCGTTTGTCGCAATTGTTCACATCGGCCATGATCTCACGATTCGTTCGTCCTATACGGGATGGATATTCAGCGAAGAAAAACTTCAGAAAAAATTAAAGCTCGGCTCTATATAGAGCCGGGCTTTTTACGTCTTATATAGAAAACAGCAAGCAGCAGACTGACGAGAGATATGAGCGCCGATATTTTGAAGTATGGCGGATAGTAAGTCAGCTCAATGTGATTGTCTCCCTTTTGCGCCTTGAAGCCTATAAAAGCATAATCCGCTTTTTCGATCTTCTGTGTTTTTCCGTTGATCTTCAGCTCCCAGCCTTTTTCATATGGGATCGGAAGCATGATGTACTGGTCTTTTGACAGATGATATGCAAAGGTCAGTCGATTTTTGTTCCAATTCAGTTTGTCTGCTGTCTCTGTTTTATTTTGCATTACAGCGTTTTTCAGCGTTTGGTAATTTTCTTCATAGAGCGCTATGTTTCTCAGCTCATAGGTTCCTTTCGGAAGATGGATTGAGATATGTCCTGATTTAGGCACTCTTACCGTTATATTATTTACTCCGGTTTTATATATCGATTTGTTCGATTTCCTTGTTGTGACATAATCATTTACCTTTAACGTAAATCCTTTGTCTTTTGCTTTGCTTTTCAAATAAAAGCTGACATAGTAGTCTCCCTGAGCGGATGATGGCTGTTTCGGGGTGATGATCAGCTCTCCTCCGTTTTCTCCAGTTACGGTTAGCAGCCCGTTTTGATACTGGGCTTGTTTTGCGGTAATGTCCGACTTGGTGATCAAATTGGACGGTTTTGGTGTCTGCTCCGTTTTTCCTGATGGATCTTTTAATATGATTCCTTTCAGCATCGCCTGTTCTTTCGCAAGAGCGGGCAATCGGTCCAGCTCACTTTCGCTGTATATGGCATCGGCTGTTTTGACGAATGGAAGCATGTACTGATTCTCATAAACTGCATAATGCTCTGTTTCTAAATGCTTTTTGAAGCCGTACGGGACGCTGGCTTCGTTTGTTTTTTCGGTCATATAATATTTGCCGTAAAGCAGGCTGTATAAATTCGCCCTGTCTCCCAATGACGCGTAACGGCTAACGCTTTCCCTGCCCATATCGATACTTAAATCATTCCAATAGAAGGCCAGCAGATCTTTGTTTAAAATGCTGGAATACGCGCTGAAGCCATTAAACCCGTAAATGATTGGCGTATTATTGCGGACCCCGTTCATCCAGTCGATTCTCATGAGCGGATCATCGTCTTCCTTCTGTAAACGTCTAATGAGCTCAGATGATTCCCGCCCTCTGTATTCCTCACTTGTAAGATATTCTTTTGTCACACTGTCCAAATCGCCGCCTTCTGAGAGTGCGTATTTTTGATAGGAGTTGGCGACAAACAGTGAAGAAAGAATGATTATACCGTACACAGCCATTTTTGCCCGTTTTTTCGCAAAAGCTGCAGCAAACAAGGCTGCGATTGTCATGAGTAAGAGCAATAGAATACTTTCATTCGCAGGCTTCCATATATCGAGCTTATACCTTTGAATATGATACAAGTAAAGAAGCAGGACGACAGCTGCGGCCGGGAGCAGTTCTTTCCGTTTCAATTCAGACAGCTGTGACAAACCAGCCGCAGCTGCTCCCGCAATGGTAAAGGCCAGAACATATTCAAACCGGTTTTGCGGGGCGGAAAAGCCGTTAAAGACGCTTGCCGCATACGGACTGAAATGAAAAAGAATAAACAGCAGGCTCAATCCGGCAAAGAGACGAAACACACGGTTTTTGTAAAAAGAAATAATAAACAAAAACAGCAGAAAAGCGGCCGGCACAATGATGATCCGGCTCGAAAATAAGATATTATCATCGAAATTGAGCCACTCTATTTTCTGGCTGTATGGAGGGCGCAGGTTGTTTAAATAACCGTATACCACCGGCACAAACGCCGCCGCACTGATGCCAAAAGAAATGAAGCCTGAAACCAGAAATAATCTGATTTGAATCCATCTTTTCTCTTCATGTGGTTCCAAACGGATCAGCCATCTGAACAGCACATAGATTCCGATGAATATAAGGTTTATGTATGCAAAGTAAAAATTATTGATTAACGTCAGCGAACACGCAACGATAAACCACGCCGGGCGCCGCTCTCTAATAATTTTTTCTGCGCCAAGCACAAGCAGCGGAAGCCAAACCATTGTATCGGTAAAAAATTCCCAATATGCTTCGTGACGGAAATAAATAATTGAGACGCCGTATAACACAGCTCCCGTGAACGATGCCGCCCTGTGCTTGAGAAGATAATGAAAAACAGAAGCGGACGTAAAGATGATCAAACTCAATTTGAAAATACTGATAAAAACAGCTGACTCAGCCCAAAAAAGCGTATCCGCTTCTCCGATCAGCTGGACGGCTTGAAGCAGCCAAACAGCGGCGGACGCAGCAATAAAAAGAAAAGAAGCAGAAAAATAATAGCCGAGCTGACTGAATGTGCCGCCGCCAAGTCCGAATGAATAATTGTAGAAAAGATTCCCGTTTGTATATTGGTCAAATAATAATTTTTTAAATACGATCATTTGCGCAAGCCCGTCACCCGGACCTGTCATATACCTGCCTTCCGCCCATTCTTTCACAAAAAAAGCGTGTGCCAGAACGGACACCAGCAAACTGGCCGCATAGATCATGATATGTTTTCTTTTCATATGAATTCTCCAGTCTTGCTTTTAAGATAATAAACACGCAAAAAAAGCACTGCCAATGGCGCTTGGTATTTTCAGTGCATTTTTGTCAGACGCCGCATGCTTTTTAATTCGTTCGTTTCAGGCAGGTCTTTGTTCGGGATATTCGCTTCTTTGATCAAATAATGCGGGCGTTTTTTTGTTTCATAATAGATTCGGCCGATATATTCGCCTATAATTCCGAGGCTTAAAAGCTGTACTCCGCCAAGAAATAACACTGCTGAGATAATGGTAAAATACCCAGGCACAGAAATACCGTTAGTCAGAATTTTAACGAATGTGGCAATGATATAAATGATGGAAAGCAGCAGGATGAAAATGCCTGTATAAAAACATAATCTCAGCGGCTTATGATTAAATGAAACGACGCCGTCCATTCCGTAGTTAAACAGACTGCTGAACGACCATTTGGAGGTGCCGTTTTTTCGTTCGACATTTTCATAAAATACAATTTTCTGATCAAAGCCAATCCAGCAAAAAAGGCCTTTTGAAAAGCGGTTTCCTTCGCTCAGCTTCAAAAGTGCATTCACAGCTTGGCGGCTTAACAATCTGAAGTCACCGACACCGTCACGCAAATCGACTTCCACCGCTTTATTAATGAACTTGTAATACATTGATGATAAGAGTGAGCGGACAAAGCTGTCCCCTTTTCTGTTCCTTTGGGCAATGACTTGGTCATACCCTTCTTCGTAGCCTTTGATAAATTCCTTCAGCAAATATGTCGGATGCTGCAGATCGGCATCCATTACAATAACCGCCTCGCCCTGAACATGCTCAAAGCCCGCCAAAATTGCGGCTTCTTTTCCAAAGTTTCGAGAAAAAGATATATATTTTACCCGGCTGCACGTCGTTGCCAAGTCTTTGATCTGCTGAAGCGTGTCATCAACACTTCCGTCGTTTATGAAGAATATTTCATAGTCATAATGAATGTTTTTAAATTCCTTTTTTAAAGATTCATGAATGAGTTTGACATTATACCCTTCATTGTAAGACGGGATAATAATCGAGATTAATCCTTGCTTCATTAAGGCACCTTCTTTTTATTATTCTTTTTAAGTATTGCCTTAGGGGAGTTTTACACAAATCTTCAGTAAGGCTATTCCTTTTTTTAAAGTCGTTTAAACCTGTTTTTTGTTACAATTTTATGGTGACATTCATGATTTTTAATGTTATTTTGTCATGTTTAAAACAGACTATGAAAAAAAACGCACAGAAAAAGTCTGCCATTATGACAGACGGATGAGAGAAATTTTGGCTTATTGGTTCTTAAGATATTCCAAAATCAGCTGATTGACGATGGCTGGCTTTTCGTGGTTAATCCAATGGGAAGCTTCATCAACAAAGATGAGATGTCCATTCGGGCAATGCCTTTCCGTCTCTTTCGCAAGCTTTCTGCTCAAAAAGCGGTCTTCCATTCCCCAGATCATTCGGTAAGGTACTGTTTCGTAAGAGGGTTTCTCTGCCAAGCTTCCTTTTCTGAGGGCTCTGTACCAGTTCAGCATAGCTGTCAGTGCGCCCGGCTGTTTCCACGCTTCTTTGTACCTGCTGACATCCTCGGATGTAAAAAGCGCGGGACGGTCGGATAATCCAATCGCTTTGTCTAATGTTTCATAATCATTTTCCCTTAGTGATGCCTCCGGTATATCGGGGAGCTGGAAGTATGCGATATACGAGCTTTTCAGCCATTGCGGCGGATAAAGCGGCGTTACGGTTTTCATGACGTGCGGGTGCGGGATATTGATCGCGATCAGTTTTTCAAGATATTCCGGGCGTGTGGAAGCCAAATGCCATGCAACAGCCCCTCCCCAGTCATGCCCGATGACAATTGCTTTTTCATCAGTGAATTGCGTAATAAGCCCGATGATATCATCTCTTAATGTATCAATCCGATACGAATCAATTCCTTCCGGTTTGTCACTGAGATTGTAGCCCCGCTGATCAGGAGCAATGACCCGGTAACCCGCATCAACAAGCGGTTTGATTTGATATTTCCAGCCGTACCAAAACTCAGGAAATCCATGGAGCAGGACAATTAACGGGCCATCTTCCGGTCCTGCGGCTGCAACGTGGAGCGTGATTCCGTTCGTATTGACAAACTGGCATTTAACTCCGTCCACTTCTATCTCCTCCTTGACTGTGCGTCATGATTTTCAGCCTTTTCTCCGTCAGCATAAATGTTACGACACAGGCGGCAATCAGCAGGATAAGCTGAAGAATAAACAAGTTTGATCCCAGCAGCAAACCCATTCCCGCAATCACCAAGCCTGACAGGATCATTAATGATGCACTGTAACGGTTCGCTTCATTCCATAATCTTTGATCTGACATTGATCGTCTCGTTCTGTATCCGTACACACTGTTGATCGATTTGGGAGGAAACAGTTTGATCAGTATGCCCGCAATGATCATAAGCCCTCCGCCGACTAAACCCGTCATATCATCATCTCCTTTCTCATTGTTACGTGCAGAAAGGAGAAATGTTTCATGCATAGGCAAAAAGACAAGCCTCGGCCTGCCTTTTTATCGCATTTGTAAATCCTTTGTGTGAATATAGCCTTTAACTCCGCCATAATCGACGAACGCCCAAGTGAAGTCAAATCCTCCATTTTCACTGAATCCCCACCCAAGTATTGTCACCTCTGTTCCAGATGAGAGCTGTTTAGCTTTTCCATTTTCGGGCGTCGGTGCATAGAAGGCTGTCTGTTTCATTGTTTTCGCTTGGCTTGCGGTTTTCATTAAAAAGTGGGTTGAAATATACGCTTTTTTTCCTTTGAAATGAATTTGAGCCCAATCGGCATTTACAAATCCATAGACTTTTACTTTTTGTTCTGATGATACAGTGCCGAGAATGTCACCCTTATGATTTGGCTCAGTCCGGACATTCAGCTTTCCTGTTTTTATGATGTAAGAATCGGATGATGGCATGCTGACAGATATGTCGTGAAGGGGCGCAGCTTTTGCTGCGGGAGCGGAATGAAGTGCTGTCAAACCCAGTCCTGCGGCAGCTGTTAAAGCGAGCATTACTTGTTTCTTTTTCATATAAAGCTCCTCCTCGCATTTTGACAAGATATAAGTGGTATTCCCTGATTGACAGGCTGGTGAAACATGTTTTGTTTATGATTTCTTCCTGTTAAGGTAATTTTAAGAAAATGAAAAAACCTGCCGGTCGTTAACGGCAGGTTTTTAATGCAAAAGGCCTCTGCTTTGATTTAAGTAATCATTCACGTCGTTACGGGAGCTTTGAAAAAGGTGGAGCTGGCCGCCATAGTTTTCAATCCATTGTGTGACGATTTTTTCAGTCATTTTTTCACCTTGATAGGCGTGTCCGGCTTTTGCATAGGTTGCTTCGAAATCGCTCCATAACAATTCCACCCACGTTTTTGCCTGTATATAGCTGATCATCTCGTTCTTTTCCAGAAGCAGATTAGTCAGTTTCTCAATGTACATATTCATGTGTGCAGTCTCCTTTCTTCAGGAAAAAAATAACGCTTTATTACGTGGTGTTCTCCATATACTAACCTTACGTCTTCATCTGGAAAGACGCAACTTTTTGATCTCGAACCTAGGGGGATATGACATGGTCCGAAATAAAGAAAAAGGATTTCCTTACGAAAACGAAAACAAATTTCAGGGTGAACCGAGAGCAAAGGACGACTATGCTTCAAAGCGTGCTGACGGATCTATCAATCAGCATCCTCAAGAAAGAATGAGAGCCTCAGGCAAACGGTAAAGAAGAACAGCTGCATACACTGCAGCTGTTTTTACCCTTTATTGACTTGATATTCGTAGACGCTCTTCTTTTCTGATAAGTGTGCGAAGGTAGAAAGCACAAGTCCGCATGCAGTCATAAGCGCACCTCCTGCAAACAGCCAGGAATAAGAGCCTGTTCCGTTTAAAATCATTCCGCCGATCCATGCACCAAGGGCATTGGCAAGGTTAAATGCTGATACGCTGACAGCTGCGGCAATGGTTGTGCCGCCCTCAGATGAGGAAATGACCTTTGTTTGCAGAAGAGGCGGCGTGCCGAATGCGCATGCCCCGAATAGGAACGTTGCCACAATGGCTGCAGCCGGGTAAATGGCGATGTAAGGAAATACAGCCAGAACACCGATTAAACCGATCATTACGCCGATCATCGTCCGAGTCAGCAAAGGCAGCGGTACTTTTCCAGCAAAGAAATTCCCGGCAACGCCTCCCAATCCATACGCAAAGAGAGCACCTGTAATGCCAACCGTGCTGAATCCGGCTGAATGCCTCAAAATGGGTTCAATAAAGGTGTAGGCGATAAAGACACCGGAATAGCCTAAAATGGTAATCGCGAAGGAAAACAGCACTTGTTTGTGTTTAAAAACCCCCCACTCATTCATAAGCATTGGGATCACTTTTGGTTTTCTGTTCGGCACGGCAGCCATAAGGCCTAAAAATCCGATGACACCAAGTGCCGTAATGATGGAAAACACCGCTCTCCAATTCAGGACATCTCCGAGATAAGAGCCGAATGGAACACCAAGCATTAGAGCCACTGTCAGTCCGCCGTTCATTGAAGCAGCAGCTGCAGCACGCTTTTCCGGCGGAACCATTTCACTTGCGAATACCATGGCAATCGCGAAGAAAGCGCCGTGAATGGATGCAGATAAAATTCTTGAAATGGCCAATACCGTAAAATTCGGCGCCAGTGCGCTCATCAGGTTTGAAAGGATAAATATCGCCATCAGCCCAAGAAGCACAGGCTTTCTCGGAAGCTTGACGGAAATGATGGTGACGAGCGGTCCTGTCAAACAAACGCTTGCCGCATAAGCCGTGACAAGAAGCCCTGCGGATGAAACCTGTATATGAAAGTCATTGGCAATCGACGTCAAAATACCCATCACCGCGTATTCTGTATAGCCGATTGAAAATGTACAAATCATAAGAACAAATATAATAAATTTTACAGATGGGTTTTTGATACTCAACGTCATCGCCTCCTTTGATTTTAAAAAACAACGAGTTTCATCTTAAAAGATTTTTCAAGTGAATTCAATGATTTTTTCTTTAAGAATTCGTGTAAATGTGCTGCAAACAAAAAGAGGCTGATCATCAGCCTCCTGTTACGCTTTATTCTTTTTCTTGCAATACTGAGATTGGCAGCGCTTCCTCTTGCTGAGGGGAAGAGGTTCTGTATCCCCATGCGAAAACGCCATTTAAATAACTGATGGTAAACTCGTCCTCAGTATCTCCCACACGATATGTTTCTCCCGGTGAGTAATCTTCCGGGTTCAGTAAATATGCTTTTGCCATCGTAATTTTCCGTTCGAGCACTGCCAGTTCGTTTATGATTCCATGCTGTTCGGCTTTTCTTGCTTTTTCAGAAAGTAATGCGATTTCGGTATTGAGTTCGTGAGGTGTCATTTGACTGTATCGTTTCTCCATTTCAGTACTCCTCTTCCTGCAGTAATTGCTCGATTAAATCGAGTGAGAATCCTTTGCGGAATAAAAATTGTTTGACCTTCATGGCGCTTTCATATGAGCCGTCATAGCGGTATTTTCTAAACGCTTTTTCCGCGTGAAGGCGCAGCGCTTCTTTCTCTGTGTCTTCATCATTTTCATATTCAATCTGATCCATCGCCGCGCTGATAACATCAAATGAGAAGCCCTTGCGCTGAAGCTGCAGCTGGGCGCGCTGTTTGAGTTCTTTCGTCGAAAGCTTTTTATCTTTTTTGAGAAGCTTTTCAACATGCTTGACCGCTTCCCTTGTCTGATCTTCAAAGGAAAAGGAACTTAGCGCCTCCTTAATTGTATCGTCATCAATTCCCTTCGCTCTTAGCTCTCTGAACAAAACATCAGGGCCTTTTCCGTTTGTTTTTTTGTGAGTGCTGACATAGGCTGCGGCAAATTCCTGGTCGTTTAAGTACTTGTAATCGTTAAGCCTATGGATGACTTCCGCAATGACGGGGGGCGAGGTTTCTTTTTTCTTTAAGTGGTCCTCGACCTCTTTCGTCGACCGCATTCGATAGGATAAAAAGTCAAGTGCACGGTTGAAGCCTTTCTTCACTTCATCGCCGTATTGAATCTCAATGATGTCAAGATCATCGAGTTCTTTTCCCTTCTTGAGCTCAAATTTCACGAGCACATCCGCGTCCACGCTGAAGGCGTATTTATCATCCAGAAAAATATTGAAGCGTTCCGTATTCTTTTTTTGCGTTGATATTTTTGTAATAAACGGCATCTTAATCTCCCTTCTCAGGCCTGAAACGCGTTTTCTTTTATTACAATGAGGTAAAGTATATTTATTAGAACGATGAGGAGAGATGTTCATGAATATCGCAATGACGGGCGGAACCGGTTTTCTCGGCCAGCATCTGACAGGCGTTCTTACCCGCCAGGGACACCATGTTTATATTTTATCAAGAAACGCAAGGGAAACTGAACAAAAAAATATGACATATGTCCAATGGCTGTCGGAAGGAGCCGCCCCGGAGCAGGAACTTCCTCATATTGATGTCTGGATAAATCTTGCGGGAAAATCGATTTTTGGCCGCTGGACAAATAAAACAAAGCAGCACATTCTCTCCAGCCGTATCAATGCAACGCGTGAAGTGCAGAGGCTTATTCAGAAACAGAAGGAGAAGCCGAAGACATTGATCCAAGCCAGTGCCGTGGGTATTTACGGCACAAGCCTTGAGAAAACTTTCACAGAGAATTCTGCAACATCAGATGAGGATTTTCTCAGCCATACTGCACACCTGTGGGAAAAGGAAGGACAGCATATTGAGGCGATGGGCATCCGGACGGTTTATGCAAGATTTGGCGTGATGCTTGGAGAAAAAGGCGCTCTCCCGCTTATGATTCTCCCCTATAAGTTTCTGGCCGGCGGAACGATCGGAACGGGAAGGCAGTGGCTGTCATGGATTCATGTCGAGGATGCGGCCCAGATGATCCGATATGCGGTGGAAAACGCCTGCATCTCAGGCCCAATGAATGTCACCGCGCCCAATCCTGCGGACATGAAGCAATTCGGAAAAGCGATTGCACGGGTGAAGCACCGCCCGCACTGGCTCCCCGTCCCGGAATTCTTTTTATCAAAAGCATTGGGTGAAATGAGTCTTTTGATTGTGAAAGGACAGCGCGCTCTTCCTAAAAAAGCGATAACCTCTGGATTTCGTTTTACATATTCGGATCTTGAATTTGCACTCTCACAGCTGATAGCAGACCGAAAGACTGTATAAAAACAGCAGGAAGGGTCAACCTTAAGAATAACATGGTTGAAGGAGGTCCTTTTTATGGAAAAAAAGAGGGAGAAGCATCAGCAAGGCGCCAACCTGAAAAAAATGCAGGAAGTTCTTTATTCAGGCGAATTTAAAAAAGCGGAAAAAGCTGCTAAGCGGAAGTAGGAATACATAGCCCCTTAAAACCAAATACTATATTTGTTTGATATCACTTTTTAGGGGGAATTTGATATGGGCAGAAATCATATCCACAAAAACCGTGATAAAAACAAACAAAAGCTTCCACAAGTTCCCGATGCATTAAAAAGGGAAACTGACGGCGTTTACGAAGAATATTCAACCGAGCTTGCTGATGCAGATGACCGCGAAGCGCAAGAGCGTGCGAAAGCAGCCGACAACAGAGCGAAAAAGAAATCTCGTTAATGAAAAACCCCTTGTCTCCGTTTGAGACAAGGGGTTTTTTACATTTCAGTGAACCGGTCGCGGATCGGTGTGCGTTTTTTCACTTCCGGCGCCTCGTCAGGATAACCTGTTTGTATGATGGCGGCGAAACGCTCATTATCCTGCAAACCAAAGGCCTGATGGACTTCTTTGTCATAAAGGATTTTTCCGCTTTTCCAAACCATGCCGATTCCTTTTTCCCAAGCAAGAAGCTGAAGATTTTGAATCAACGAGCTTGTTGCCGCAAAATCGTCGTCCCGCGCTCTTTCGTTTTCATCTTCCTGAAACACGACGAGGAGAAATCCCGGAACGCGCCCAAGTGTGTTTTTGAAATTTTGAAGCTTTTCCTCTGTCATATCCGGCTTGGATTTCTTAGAGAACGCTGCAAATGTATTGATGAGGTTCGCTTTACCTGTCTCACTGGAAACGTAAATAAATCTCCATGGCTCTGTCACTCTGTGATTTGGCGCATATTTTGCCGTTTCAAGCATGTCAAGAATGACTGCTGAAGGTACTGGCTCTTGTTTAAACTTTCGAATCGATCTTCTGCTGCGTATGATGTCCCGCAGTACTGAATGCTGATGTATTTGTTCGGTTTGAGGCATACCGTCTCACCTTCCTATGCAATTGAAAATGATTATCATTTCATAATGATAACGGAAAGTGCATCTTTTTGTAAACCATCATCCGTATTAGATTTTAAGAATACGGGTTTCTGAGTAAACGGCTGTTCCTGTCATGTTCACTTTCACATGGCCGCCGGCTTCGTTTATTTCGATCTCCACTTTTCCGTCTTTTCCAATTTCCTGCCCTTGTTCAATGATAAATTTATGCTGCTCGGCATTGCCATAATGTTTCATATAAGCCCCCATCACGCCGGATGCTGTGCCGGTCACGGGGTCTTCAATCGTTCCCGAATACGGGGATGAAAAGTGGCGTCCGTGCAGGTCGCTGTCGGGATGAACGGTTTCAAAGGTAAACGGATGGACTGAAGCTTTTGGCAGATCAATTAACACTTCCGGAAATTGTTTGTTATCTGGCACCATTTTTTTGGAAGCCTCCAATGATTTAAGCGGAACGATGGCTGTCCATATGCCAGTGCTGCCAAACACAATCGGAAGGTCTTCATGAAAATCCTCTTCGGTGATACCCAGTGCGTCCGCAAGTTTTTTCCGATCGCCTGTAAATGGTTTGAATTGCGGAGAGGCCTGTTCAAGCGAGATATGAATACGGCCATCTTTTTCAGAAATCTTCACAGGCAGGATACCCGCTTTCGTTTGGATGCTGTACGTTTTACCGCTCTCCAGCATTCCTTTCTCCCATAATGCGTAAAGAGACGCAACTATCGCATGACCGCACAAATTCATTTCGTGTCCAGGTGTAAAGTAACGGAGTTCAAGATCGGCCGACTCGCTTTTTCGGATAAAGGAGGTTTCTGAATACCCGGCACGCTCAGCTATGATCTGCATCTCAACTTCCGTATAATCGTCTCCCTGCAAAACGACGCCTGCGGGGTTTCCTTTGCCGGGACTGCTTGTAAATGCTTCATATTTTAATACCTCTGCTTCTTTCATTCATCTGCCGCCCTTTCTTTATCAATGTCTCTGTCAGTATAGCAAAAATAATTACGAATCTTCAGTCATTATCAAAAAACCCATTTTCTTTTTTAAGAAAATGGGTGTAACGATCAAGAATTTCTTGTTTTATAGAGCAAATAAATAAAATAAGGGGCGCCGATAGCCGCTGTAAAGACGCCGGCCGGCACTTCCACCGGAGCAAATAAGGTTCTGCCGACGATATCAGCTGTTAAAACGAGCAGAGCTCCAATAAGTGCCGACGCTGGGAGCAGCGCGCCATAAGATGAGCCGACAAGCCGTCTTGCAATATGGGGCGCCATCAGCCCGACAAAACCGATTGTGCCGGCAACTGAAACTGCACAACCAGTAAGAGCCGTACTCAAAAGTAGCAAGAAAAAACGATTTCGCTGCACAGCGCTTCCTGCACCCGCCGCAATATCTTCACCCAGCACCTGTATATTCATATTTTTTAGCGCGACAAAACAAATGAATAAGAGAATGACAGATAAGATAATAGCTATTTTTACATGCTGCCAGTTTGACCCATAAACTGACCCAGTGATATATACATTGGCTTGTGATGCCCGGTAAATCGGGCCTTTGATCATCAACAGGGTAGTCATCGCCTGCGCCGACATTGAAAATCCGATTCCGATAAGCACCAGCCGAAATGTGGAGGCGCCATTTTTGTATGCCAGTAAATAGACGATGAGCCCGACAGCCGATGCGCCGATAAATGCGGCTGCTGGAAGCCATGACAGACTGATCGTAAGTGAACTGCTGCGGTCTGAGAAGAACATCATTAAAAGCACGACCGCTACCGCCGCTCCTCCTGTTATTCCGATAATATCCGGAGATGCGAGAGGGTTTCTGACGAGCCCCTGCAATATCGCGCCTGCCGCTGCCAAGCAGACACCGGCGCATAAAGCCGTCAAAATTCTTGGCATGCGGAACGACATGATCATCAGTTCATCCAGCTTGGAACCTGCACCAAAGAATGTTTTTGCTACATCCCAGGGAGGAATAAACCTTTGTCCGAGACCTGCGCTTATGATGAGTACAGCAGCTGTTAACCCCAGTAAAATTAAAAAGACGATCCATGCTTTCTTTTCAGCCGCAGTAACGCCAAAACGAAGTTTCATAGCTTCGCCCCCCTTCTTGCGATGTACACAAACACAGGCATTCCGATGATGGCGGTCATGACCCCGACAGGAACCTCCTGAGGCATAATGATATATCGCGCACCGATATCCGCGCAAACAAGCAAAATGGCACCCAAAACAGCGGAAAATGGCAGAACCCAGCGATAATCATTACCAACGACAAAGCGGGCAAAATGCGGGATAATGATGCCGATAAAAGAAATCGGCCCGGCAATGGCGACAGCGGACCCTGCAAGCATGACAACACAAAGCGCCATCACAAATTTCAGCAGGCCTGTTTTTTGGCCGAGTCCTTTTGCCACATCTTCTCCCATAACGAGGAGATTAATTTTTTGGCCGAGAAAGAAGCAGATCACAAGCGCTGCCGCTGCATATGGAAACATCGTCATCAACAGATCCAGACTCCGGCCCTGCACAGAGCCAGTCAGCCAAAAAAGCACCTGGGCAAGCTCGAGTTCGTTGACAGACAGCAAGCCCTGTGTCAGAGAAGAAAACATGGCTGCCATGGCAGCTCCCGCCAGCGTCAGTTTGATTGGCGTCAGCCCTTCCCTCCCAAGCGAGCCTGCTGCATAGACGATCGCGGCGGTAAATGCTGCCCCCAGAAACGAGCTCCATACTAATGCCTGAGGTGACTGAATATGCAGAAAAAACGATCCGGCAACAATAAAAAAACCTGCACCGGCGTTAATCCCGAAAATCCCCGGTGACGCAAGCGGATTTTTTGTGAGCGCCTGCATGAGAGCGCCCGCGGCTGCCAGCGAGGCGCCGACGACTGTCGCAACCAAAGCGCGCGGAAGCCTGACATCCTTGATGATGACATGCTCATTTGTTCCGTTGAAGGAAGTAAACGCCTGATAGACCTGTCTCCATGACGTACCTGTATAGCCGTACACGACGCTTGCGCAGACAGCCGTCAGTAAAATGAAAATCAGACATACTAACACAATCCATTTTGAAGATGCCTTTTTGCAGATCATGATCTAATTCTCCTAGTTATTTACTATGTAATGTTTGTTTTTGAGAATAATCCTCAATTAGGGATTGACACTCTTAACACTGCTTATTATGATCTAAATGATAATGAATTTCAATATTGGGAGGAAAAAGATGAAAAAGCATATCAGCATGCTATTCGTATTTTTAATGGCCGTTATAGTACTTTCTGCCTGTAATAGTTCAGAAAGTTCAAGTAACAGCGAGGGGTCAAGCAGCAAAACAAGAACGGTCAAACATGCAATGGGGACATCAGACAACATTCCCGCCAATCCAAAACGGATTGTTGTTTTAACTAATGAAGGAACAGAGGCGCTCTTAGCGCTTGGCATTAAGCCGGTCGGAGCCGTAAAGTCATGGAAGGGCGACCCGTGGTATGACTATCTGAAAGATGACATGAAAGGCGTTAAAAACGTCGGTCTTGAAACGGAACCGAATGTAGAAGCCATCGCAGAATTAAAGCCTGATTTGATTATTGGAAACAAAGTGCGCCAGGAAAAAATTTATGATCAGTTAAATGCGATTGCGCCGACTGTTTTCGCTGAATCTTTGGCCGGGAACTGGAAGGATAACCTGACTCTATACGCCAACGCGGTGAATAAGGCGGACAAAGGCAAGGAAGTCATTGCCGATTTTGATAAACGCGTTTCTGATTTAAAAAACAAGCTGGGCGACCAGACAAACAAAACCGTTTCTGTCGTACGCTTTTTATCCGGTGAGTCAAGAATCTATTATACCGATTCATTCCCTGGGATTATTTTAGACCAGCTTGGCTTCAAACGCCCTGAAAAACAAGTAGAACTGTTCAAGAAACAAAAGGACCAATTTACGTTCTCAACCGACAGTAAAGAATCTATTCCTGATATGGATGCTGATGTGCTGTTTTATTTCACTTATAAAGCCGATAATGCAAAGGAAAATGAAAAATGGGCCAATCAGTGGACAAGCAGTTCACTATGGAAAAACCTAAAGGCCGTGAAATCAGGTAATGCACATGAAGTCGATGACGTCGTGTGGACAACCGCAGGCGGAATTAAAGCCGCAAACTACCTGCTTGATGATATTGAAACCTATTTTTTAAAAACGAAATAAAAAAAAGACTCCGTCTTATTAGACGGAGTCTTTTTTGCTTTTGCCAATTAGACGTGTAACGAGGAACATGGTGACAGAAAGAGATCTGTTTTTCCGATACGCCAAGTATTTCCCTCGCCACTCCGGTTTGTATTTTTCTTTAAAGGCTCTTAGGCCGCTGAAACTGTACATGTATCTGACATTATTAAAAATGACAGCGGCAAACCTTTCGGACCAGAAGGATGTAAAGGCAGTGCCGACATTGGCCAAGGGTGCCATCCCCATATTAAATGACGTGCAGCCCTCTTCCTTTGCCCATAAAAACATACGGATAAACAATGCGTCCATAATGCCATTTGGAGCGTCGCCGCGATAGCGCATCAGATCAACTGATATCTCTCCTTCCTGGTACATCGGCATGACATTTGCGAATGCAACGATCTCTCCTTCTGCATTTTTCATATAGGCGATCGGCGCTTTCTGTAAATAGGAAGGATCAAAAAATCCGAGCGAGAATCCCTTCTCTTTTTTCGAACCGAGCCATTCGTCTGAGATTTGCTTCAGCTCCTCCAAAAACGCATCAGAAAATGGGGGATGATCCACATGGAAAGTATACTCCTCCCGCTCAAAGCGGTTATTGATTGCCCGAAGGCCGGCTTTTTTCTTCCCAGTCAAGGTAAATGTATTTAAATCTACATATGCTTCCTCGCCCAATTTAAAGAAGTTGTAGCCAAAATCGTGATACAGCGCCATGTCCTCTCGTTCAATTTGATAGAACAAAACACTGAATCCCTTCTGATGCGCTTCATTCAGAAATTCTTCCAGCACGAGCGGGAATGATTCTCTTTGGCCAGATGGATCGCCGAGCACGACCAGCCTTCTGGCGATTTTCCCAAATAGAAGCAGTGCATTCCCATCACTAGAAAAATAAAACCGCTTATCTCCAAGAAAACCAAGATGGCTCAGCGCGTTGCCGCCTTTTTCATTGAGAAACGCAGCAAGACGCTCAGGGTCAGCTTTCTCTCCGATCGGTTTCGTTCTCTTATGATAGACCACTGTAAATATCAAGAAGAACAGTGGCACAATGATGATCGCCATGATGGTTGCATGTGTAATATGCGAGGTGCTGTGGACGAAATATTCGTGACGCAGCACCTTCTTCATCCGGTCCCAAATAAAGCCCGCGATCAGATTGTAGTTAAAGAGCGCCACAATAAACAGCGCCACAGCGAATATCAATTGTCCCAGTGTATAGGATGCCTGTTCGCGGACAAATTGTTTTTTCAATAGCACAAGCAATACGATAATCATCGGCAGTACGAATATCGCGCTGATGTTAAGCCCTTTTAAAAAGCTGAACACAAAGCCGCCGACAAGCGCTGTAATGGCCATCGTATAGGAACGTTTTGTCCGTTTATAAAGCTCGATCGGCAAAATTAGCAGAATGAGCGCTGAGCTTAAGGACAGGCCGTTGAACAGCAAAAGCGCCGGGCGCGGAATGTGCGGTATAACCGTCAGCCTGTCAATCGGCAAGGAAACTGAGGCCAAGACAATCAGGCCTGCTACGAACACAATAAGGGAAAGCGAGCCTTGCAAAATTCTCACTAATACCGCACGCTGAACAACAAGCAGAACGTTTGTCGTCTCAATTGCCGGTGCGATGCGCGGGTTCGTTTCGAGCCGCTTCATTGTATTTTCCGTCAGGTCGCCTGCGGCAAAGAACAGTCCCAAGATAAATGGGATAAATGAATAGGCGAGCCTGTACAGCACAATAGAAGTAACGATGGCCTCCTGATGATAGCCAAGCTGCTCCATCCCCAGCAAAAATAAAAGGTCAAACGAGCCGAAGCCGCCCGGCACGAGGCTGATCATTCCTCCGATCGCCGCAATGACGAACACCCCGAACACATACCTGATATCTGCATGAATGCCCATAGCGAACAAAGCAAAATAGATGACGATCCCGGCCATGAGCCATTCAACAACTGAAGCTCCAATATATGCGAAAATCGGATTTTTCACTTTGTCCGCATTCTCTTCGTCCCCAGCTTTGCGGTCTTTTATTTTGGACACCGCTAAAGATAACGGCAATATCAGTGCAAAACCGATAACGACCGCCCACAGCCAAGGCTTCTCATGAATCACTTCATCAACTGGCAGCACTCTCGCAGCAACGAAAATGCTGAAAACAGATAATCCGAGTAGCATAGATGATGTGAGCCAGGCGATTCCTTTCACGAGTGCCTTATGGTCTTTCGTATGCTCCTTATAGAACATCATTCTTAACCCGACGCCGGCTAAACCGCCGAAGCCCAGCACATTATTAAATGAATTGGCGATCCAGGAAACCCTGAATACTTTTCCGTTTGTGATCGATAGGCGCAGTGAGTATTTCAGGACGTAATCATACAGCGACATGGCCGCAACAGCCAGCAAGCCGATCAACACAAGCATGAATAAGTCCGTTCGTTCCAGTCCGTTGATGACCATGAGCGTACGTTTGAATGACAGATTTGTCAGTTCTTTTTTCGATTGATAAATAACAAATAGCAAAACAGCAATAGGAAAAACGATTTTTAATATTGATATAGCATTCTTTTTAATCAGCAATGGTCTCTCCAATCATATTCTAGTTCGATCCTCTCCCCCAATAATCTCCAACTCATTATACACTACCGTTATTTTTCGGACAAAGTCCCGCATGCGGTTTCTGCTCACTTTCTTTCAGGTATGAAAATCGAGTAATATGGTAAGAGGAGTGAATGATGAGGAAGTGATGAAATGGAATATAATTTACACGATACAACAGTATTAAACGAAAACATTCTTTCATCGGAAGAACGGGAAATATGGGTGCTCTATATGAAAGTCTTAACTTCCGCCGGGCTCGGTGATGTGTCCGAGTGGATGAAGCTGGATATGAGCATGCCGCAAATGAAGGTGCTGATGCTATTAAACAACCATGGAACATTGAAAGTGAGCGACATTGCTGAAAAAATGGGGGCTTCCCTGTCCAATACAACTGGGCTGCTTGACCGGCTTGAAAAATCAGGATTTGTCAAACGCTCACATTCTGAAGAGGACCGCCGCTCTGTGGTTGTTCAGTTGACAGAGAATGCGAAAAAGATTTTTCGGGGTTTGTATGAAAAAGGCCACCTGAAATTGAAGCGTTCATTAGAGCTGCTGTCCCCTGAAGAAAAGCAGGCTGTTTCCGAAGGGCTGTCTATCCTTTCAAGAGCATTAGAAAAAGCGAAAAAAGAATAAATCTGTAAGTCTGTCATCCGCAAACTGCGGGAGCAGGCTTTTTTTATTTGACATTTAGTTCATTTAAAATGAATAATATACTTCGAGTGAATAAAAAAGGGGTTGATGAATATGTCTGAAGCATTAACAGAGCAGAAAGGCCAAAAGTGGGCGATCAGCCTGTTTACGATTGGTGTATTTATGGCTGCGCTAGATAACGGAATTATTTCAGCTGCCTTAACAACGATAAACGAGTCGTTTTCCGTTTCTCCTTCCTGGGGATCATGGGGCATTACCCTTTATACGCTTGGTCTTAGCGTCAGTGTGCCAATCGTCGGAAAGCTTTCCGACCGCTACGGCAGAAAAAAACTCTTTCTCATTGAGGTTTGCCTGTTCGGACTTGGTTCTTTGCTTGTTGCTTTGAGCCAAAGCTTCCCGCTCTTTCTGATATCGCGGCTGATTCAGGCGCTTGGAGGCGGCGGGATTTTCATCATCGGCAGCTCTCACATTCTCGCGACCCTTCCAAAAGAAAAACAGGGGAAGGCGCTTGGGCTGCTTGGCGCAATGAACGGGATGGCCGCTGTGCTCGGGCCAAATATCGGAAGCTTTCTCCTTGATTGGACCGGGTCTTGGCATTGGCTATTTTTGATTAATTTGCCGATTGCCGTGCTATTGGTTGTTTTCGGCGCATATTTTATCGCGGAAACAAAAGCACCTGAAGCTAAGCGCCTCGACGCGGCCGGAATCTTCCTTCTATCCCTGTCGATTTTAGCCGTGATGTACGGCATGACGAACCTTGACGGGGCAAATCTCTTACACAGCTTGGGGAATCCGGAGGTTTATGGATGTATGATTTTTGGCATACTTTGTTTTGCAGCGCTTATCTCGTATGAAAAGAGAGTTGAAATGCGAGGAGGCGATCCCATTTTGGCGTATTCTCTGCTGCGAAACCATATGTTTCAGCGCACGCTTATCATCGGTTTGTTATCCGGGGGGCTCTTGGCGGCAGTCATTTTTATCCCGTCATATGTCGAACAGTATTTGGGTGTCCCTGCCGCAAAAGCAGGCTATTGGATGACACCGCTTGCGTTGGCTTCCGGAATCGGCGCTTGGCTTGGCGGAGCGCTTACCGACAAAAAAGGTCCTGTAAAAACCGTTATTCTTTCGGGAATCATCTCATGTGCGGGGTTTGCTTTATTTCCGCTCTGGGTGACGGAAAAATGGGAGTTTGTGATCGCAAGTGTGGCAGCTGGGATCGGTTTTGGCTTCCTGTTAGGCGCTCCGCTGAACGTCCTTGTATCAGAAGCGGCAAAAACAAATAAGGGTACAGCTCTTGGCACGCTTTCATTAGTAAGGCAAATTGGACTGACCTTGGCGCCTACTCTTTATGCAGGTTTTATCACAGCCGGGTTTGACCAAATAGGTGATGAGATCAGCAGCCGCTTATCGGACAGCGGATATTCAGAAAAGGCGATGCAGATGATTCCGGAGATCGACAGTTCTGATGTTTCTTCTTTACAAGAACAAATCGAACGCATTCCCGTTCCTGAAGTCAAAACCGCGATAAGCGACGCCATTCATGCGAGTGTCGCCAGCGGCTATGATCATTTATATGCAGCGGCTGCTGTGATCTCACTTCTGGTGATTGCGGCTATCAGTATTCCGGTGTTCCGCCGGCAAAAGCGTTAAGTCCACCCCATCCGTCTGGAAAGCTCCGTAATATGAGCGATATGATGATGTGAGTGCCAGACATACAGGCCGAGCGCGTTCTCCAGATTAATGATTTCCTTTGTATCAGGGTGATAAAATCCGCGCTTAAATTGCTGATCCGTCAGAGTGCGGAGCAGAGCCGTCCATCTTCCGTGAAGCTCCTGCAAAAGCGCGAGTGAGCCGCTCGGATCTGCCGTTTTCGAGTCTTTTAGCTCCGACCATGCTTTTTCATCATACGGACGGATAGCCGGTGTCTCTTCCGTCAAGCTCAATTTAAAACGAATATAGCTGTTCATATGACTGTCAGCCAGATGATGAATAACTTGCCGAACGGTCCATCCACCGTCCCGGTACGGTGTGTCAAGCTGGCTTTCCGTCATGCCTTCAACGGCTTTCTTCAGTTTGGCCGGCACTTTTTCAAGCGCTTGAATCCATTCATCTTTTTGCTCCTTCGATATGAATTCTCTCGGCTTGTATTCTCCTATTGGGTAGCTTAGGTTGTCTGTTGTCATGCATGTTCCCCCTTCTTTTCACTCTTCTCCTTTATTTTACAAGAAAAAGATTGTGTATTGTGTCTTTTTCCCATACAATAAAAACGACACAAGTGTCATTTTAATGATCAGGAGGATGAATCATGGAAAAACCGTTGTTTCGCAATCAAAAAGGACTGATGACACTGTTAGCCTCGCAAACCATTTCTTCACTTGGAGACTGGCTTCACATTTTGGCCGTGCTAACATTAGCCGCTTTTCAGCTTCATGCTTCTCCATTAGATATGTCGCTTTTAATGATGTCGTTTGCTTTGCCTGTCATTGTACTCGGACCTGTATCGGGTCTGCTTGCCGACCGTTTTGACAGAAAAACGATCATGTTTCTGTCTGAAATCGGACGTGCCCTCACCGTTATCAGCTGCGTTTATGTCAGTGAGCTTTGGCAGCTTTACGTATTGCTATGCCTTCAGAGCTGTTTTTCTTCACTTTTTTCACCTGCTAAAAACGGAAAGCTTAAGGAATTGGCTCCGGAAGCACACATTCAGCAGGCTGTTTCCGCCAGCAGCATCATTGATAACAGTGCAAAAATCTTCGGCCCTGCCCTTGGCGGCATGCTGATCGCTGCTGTCTCTATACATTCTGTTTTCTATATTAACGCCGGCGCCTTTCTTCTTTCCGCTGTCATTTTGTTTTTCCTCCCCAAAGATGCTTTTTTACAAAAAGCCAATACACCTCAAGAAAAAACATCAGCACTTGCTTCTATTAAAGAAGGCCTTCAGTATTTGAAACGGATGCCGCTTCTTTTAATAGGCTTACTCACCTCACAGCTTGCGTCGTTCTCTTTGTTTTGCAGATTGGTGATTCCCAGGCTATCATTCTTATCCGTTCTTTTTCAGGCGCTCCGCCTGAGCTTGCAGGCTGGTGCATGGCCGTCAGCGGAGCCGGCATGCTCCTTACGGCGGCAATTGCCGGCAGACGGCGAATCACCTCTTATTTTCTTTATTTCTCAGCTGGGACCTTTCTGCTTGGACTAGCAACTGGAGGTGTGCCATTTCTGAGCGGAATGGGAATTGCCGGCATTGCTCTTTTTATTTTCGCTTTTTTCATCATGGGAGCGGCTTTTGGTCTGGTCCATATTCCATTTCAAATTCTCGTGCAAACAACAGTGCCGGTTGATTACAGCGGCAGGGTGTTTGGCGCCATTCAGAGCGCGACAACCCTCGCCTCCATCCTCGGCATGGCGGGCGGAGGCATGCTGGCGGAATGGATCGGTGTTTCACTTGCTTTTCTTGTCTGTGGCTGCTTGCTGATCTTGATTGGGTTGATTACACTTGTAGGTAAGAAAGTTTCAGAAAGCAGGCGATATCTTGTCACCAAAAGTAACAAAGGAGCACAAGGATAAACGACAGGCAAAGATTTTAGAGGCTGCCAAAACGGTTTTTAAACGTAAAGGATTCGAATTAACGACGATGAAGGACGTTGTAGAAGAGTCAGGTTTCAGCCGGGGCGGTGTCTATCTTTATTTTTCAAGCACTGAGGAGATGTTTCGCCGCATTATTGAAACAGGGCTGGATGAAGGACTCCGAAAGCTTGATAAATCAGCTGAACACCAAAGTGTTTGGTCCGCCATTTCAATCTATTTGGATGAACTGACTGAGGGCCTGCGTGATGTAGCAGATACGCTGGCGCCGGTGCAATTTGAATATTTAGTGACAGCTTGGCGGAATGAGGAACGTAGGCAGTATTTGGAGAAAAGGTATGATCTTTTTGTGGAAAGATTTTCAAAGCTATTGCAAAAAGGGATCGATCAGGGAGAGTTTCAGCCGCTTCAGCCTCTTGCGACTATCGCCAAGTTTTTCCTCAATATGAATGACGGCATCATTCAAAACGCCCTGTATTTCGATGAAGAAAAAGCTGATGTATCTGGACTTGCTGAGTCTGCAAAACTATATTTAAAAACAGTTCTGCAAGCGGATGAGAAGTAAAGAAACGCGGCAGGAGCCCTCCTGCCGCTTGCTTTTCATCCTGCGTGATCACGCACTTCGACTGTTACCTTCTTCTGTTTCGGCTGATAAATTTTCCCCACAAATAAATACCCATATTTGAACTTATTCAGTGCCCATGAGGTCAGAATCGGGCCGGCTGTGCACACGGCAAACAACAGGAGAACAGCCGGTACGGCAGGAATTTCGGGCATATTCAAAAGCAACACGTAGCCTATAATCATAAAATAAGCATGAAGCAGATAAATCGAAAAGGAATAGTTGCTGATAAACATCATGATTTTCGGCACATGCTTCATTTTGGAGAACAAGTGAAAACACAGAAAAATCATGCTTGTTGAATACAGCATGATATCAGGCCGCTTCGAGCTGATCATGCCGATTTCACCCACATAAGAAACAGTGACAACCAGCGCCCCAGAAGCAATTGCGGCGCCGTACACCACCCAGCGGTATTGGTTCAGCAACGCTAAAAAACGCTTGTATTCTTTTCCGCAATAGTAGGCTAGACAAAAGTAGAAAAGCCAGCCTGCGAACGGAACCCAGAAGAACGGAAATGCCCCTCCCTCTTCAGAAGCAGGAGCCGGGCTGGCTGCGGAGAAATAGCCTAAATAAGCGGCTGTCACCACAAATGAGATAGACAGCACCCATTTCGGCGATGCTTTTTTCAAATACTCATGAAACATCATATGCAGAATGTAAAATTGAAAGATGACGAGAATGAAGTATCCGATAAAGTTTCCTAAGAATACGTTCGCCAGATATTTTTGCACAAACGCGAGAAAGGTTACCCCTCCCCCCACCGCACTGGTCATCAGCAGCGCATCGATGGCCGCGATAAATAAAAAAGGAACAAAAATCACTTTTCCCCGCTTCTTTAAAAAACCGTCAGGCACCCCATCAGGATAAGAACGGGCCAGTAAAAATTCAGAGATGAAAATAAAAGCGGGCGTGCTGAACATCAGGAGTGTGCGGAAAGAATCAACAGTGTGAGAAATATCTGCAAGAGCTTCTGCCTGAAGCATCAGGACCATTGAAATGATATGGAGCAAGACGACACTTAAGCACGAAATGCAGCGGATCATAAAAATTTCTTTAATTTGCATAACAGCGCTCCTTTTATTTCAAATTGATAGAAATCGATGGTTGTACCTTAACATGTCTGTTCTATTTGAAAAAGTGCCTGATGTCATAAATTGACGTATGCATGATAGACTAAGGTCATAAACCCCTCTGGCTTTTTGATGTATCTTTCTCAGACGAGATTGCTAGAAAAATGCAAAAAACCTGCCGTAACATAGACTGCAGGTTTTTTATGAAGATATTAATTTGTATTGAGGCCTCCGCCATTCAGCCCTTCTTTGATATAGCCGTTCACTTGGCTATTAGAGAGCAAGCCAATATGACCGATGCCATAAAGCTGGATGTTTCGCGCTCCTTGTAACCGAGACAAGCTATTGATGACAATTTGATCATTGAGACTGTAAATAGATGTATAGAGGATCTTTTGATTAGGATCTGTACCCGGCAGCGCGGTTGATGATACTAAACCATTAGCCCCTCCAAGCGTTACGACATTTTGAATCTTATTGCCCCCGCCTAAATATTTAATATAGTACAGCGTATTGGCGCCTCCCATACTATGAGCCACAATATCTACTTTTTTGGCCCCCGTCTCTTTTAAAACACGGTCAACATATGAAGCAAGCTGCGGGCCGTTATTTAGGTTGTTTCCTGTTTTATCATAAAAATCAATTGCGTACAGTTTGTTGCTTTGCCAGCCTTGAGAAATTAAGTAGTTTTTAATAGCGAAAAAGTTGTATGATGCCCCGCTTATTCCATGAACAAGAACGACAGGATTATGTACTGATTCAGCTTTTGCACTTGACGGCGGAGCGGCTAAAACAGATAGAATCAGCGATAAACAAATAATGAATGACATAAGTACTTTTTTCACGTTTATTCCCCCTTAAAATGTTGATACCACCAATTTCCTATTATACATAAAAAATCAATATAGTTAATATTTTTTCTGAAAATTAAATTTAAATCTCTTTTATATCATTGACGGAGATAAATCGAATACCTTCTGACAAAAATTTTATTTTCATTTCCAAAGAGCCCGGTTGTGTTCCCTTTCTCCCTTTTCTATAATAAGGGGAATAGGCAGTTAGGATCACAGATGAGCACGGTCTCATCTTTTTTGTGAAACAGCCATAGACATGGAGGATCGCATGAGAGTATTAAAATACGCCATATTAGGGCTTTTGCGAAAAGGCGAATTGAGCGGATATGATATTACGAGTTATTTTAAAGAGGAGCTCGGCCAATTTTGGAGCGCCAAGCACAGCCAGATTTACCCTGAGCTCAAAAAGCTGACGGATGAAGGGTTTATCACGTTCCGGACAACGATTCAGGGCACAAGGCTGGAGAAAAAGATGTACACCCTGACAGACTGCGGAAAGCAGGAGCTGCATGACTGGCTGATCCGCCACCAGCCGATACCCGAGACGGTAAAAGATGAATTTATGCTGAAGGCTTATTTCATTTCTTGTCTATCGCGCCAGGAGGCTTCTGATTTGTTCAAAGACCAGCTGCAAAAACGCCAGGCCAAGCTTTCTGACTTACAGGGAAGCTATGAAAAGCTTATGGCTTCAGCAGAGCCGATGTCATTTTCTTCACCGGACTTCGGCCACTATCTTGTGCTGACGAAAGCGCTGGAGCGGGAGAAAAATTACGTTTCTTGGCTGGAATCAATTTTAGCTATGATCGATAAGGAATAACCGCAGTTCAGGCTGCACCCATACGAATGTACCCACATGCAAAAAAACATCTGCCTAAACGGCAGATGTTTTTTAGGCTCGGAGCGCCTTAAGCCCCGCTGCGAAAGTGATTGCTGCAAAAACAAGCAAGCTGCCGCAGATTCCGAGAATATCTGTGACGCGGGCGCCGTTAGCGATAATCTCCGTCAGCCCGCTCATCGCCCACTTTTGCGGAAGAAATTCAGCGATGGATTGCATCAATTTCGGTTCAATGTCGATCGGCCAATACATCCCGCTCACCATACATGTTGCGATGACGAACAAGTTACCGAATGCAAGCTGCTGTTCCGGCGTTCTGACATTGGCCGCTATCATCAATCCAATGCCGACAACGGTCAATAGAAAAAGTGACACTAATACAATAACCGCAGCCGGATTCCCCCAGTTGATGCCAAACAGCCAATGGGTGGAAAGAAGCAATATGCCAAATTGAATCCAGCCAATGACAAAGAAGGAAAGCACATACCCAGCACCGATTTCAGCTCGGCTGACAGAGGCTGTAAGCAATCTGGACCAGACGCCGTTTTTTCTTGCTTCTAAAATGGTTCCAGCCGCTCCCATCATGGTCAGCATGACAAACAGGATGGAAAAACCTGCTGCTCTGGAGGCTGTGTCACTTGCTTCCGCACCCTCTTTTTTATCACTGAGCGTCTGCCGTTTTACAGCCGGAACTGTATCTTCATGTTTTTTGGCGAAAACCGTTTTATACGCCGCCTTCCAGTTCTCTCCCGCTGTCTGAGATGCCGTTTTTGCCGCGGTCACCTGAATATTGAGCGTTGCCAATGTGCTTTCTGCATATTGTTTGACCATCGGCGCTTCCGACAGCTCAGGGCCGTGACGGAAAATCAGCTCAGGGTTTTTGCTTTTTTCCAGCTGTGTCTGGAACGAGCGGGAAATGACGATGATCCCGGCAATTTTCTTTTGTTTCAGCTTTTCTGACGCTTTGCTTTCAGACATGTTTTCGAATACATACATATCATCGTGTGCCTTCAGCTGCCGAATATAATGCTGTGAGAGAATCGTATCGTCCTGATCAACGATTGCAAGCCGCACCTTATCATCATTGCCGCTGAGCATACTCCCAAATACAAAGGTAAGCAAAAGCGGGGCAGCAAACATGATCAAATAGTTCTGTGGCTTCTTAAAAATGAGAGAAAGCTCAATGCCGCAAATGGCTATGATTTTTTTCACCCTAGTGTACCTCCTTATCTTGTATGAAGCCGTCTGATACCAATTACAAGTGAACAAAAGCCGATCGCCGCAAAAAGAAGCACAGGCTTTTGAAGGTCAGCCCAGCCTCCCCCTTCCATTAAAGAAAGAAAGCCGTCAAGCGCCCAGCGATTTGGCACCGCTTTGGATACAGACTGCAAGACGTCCGGAAATTGGTACAGCGGCAGCATGGACCCGCCGAGAACCGCTAGCAATTGAATGCCGAAGCCGCCTATCGCATCTGCAGTTTTCATTTCGCTGATGCACGACGCAAGCAGCATTGAAATACCAGATACAGCTGCGGCGTAAGAAAGCCCGAGTACACTCACGAACAGCAGATTACCGCCCCAGTCCACACCAAATACATTGATTGTGACGATCAGAAATATGAAAAATTGTATGATGGCAAACAGATACGTCCCAAGCCATTTTCCGAAGAGAATGACGGATTTTTGCGCAGGCGTCATCATCATTCTGGCAAGCGTCTCCGTATCCTTTTCCTGTAAAAATGATTTCGCCCCGACTGTGATATGAAACAGCATAAACATGCAAAGCATTGCCGCCGAATAGTATTGAAAACTGGTAACGGCTTTGCTGCCCACAGATTTTTCCGCAATAGTAAGCTTGTCACCTGTTTCTTTTTCTAGCGTCTTTGCCAGCTTTTCTGCAAACTGTGCAGGGTCAAGTTTTCCTTGCTTTACAGCTTCCGTTTTACTGATGTAGTCCATTGAGCCTGACGCGGCTTCCTTTACCGCTTTATATTGCTCTATAAATGAGCTTGCAGCTGTTTCAATGATGGAACTTTTCAATGTTTGATCAGGAGCGGCATTAACAACAGCTGAGGTTTTGCCGGCTTCCCAATTTTTTAGGATGACGATGCCTACATCGATTTTCTTTTCATCAATCAGCTTTTTCATCTTGTCTTCGCTGCTGGCTTTTGTGACCTTTATCGACTTCATTTTTTTGAGAACATCTTTTGTAAACATGTTTGCTGCATCTGACTGGTCTGATGGAATGTAGCCGACTTTGATGTCATCAATCCGGCTGCCTCCGTCAACAACTGATCCGAGCGCCGCGCCTAAAATACAGGTTAGGATCAGCGGCATTAGGATAAGCATCATAAACCCTTTTCTGTCCGTGATTCTGATTTTGACATCTTTCCATGCGATCCATATGCTTTTTTTCATGGCCGTCCCTCCTAATCCCGCAACGTGCGGCCGGTCAGATTCAAAAACAGGCGCTCCAGATTCGGTTCCTGCACCTGAAGAGACAGCAGGTTTATATGATGAGCAGCGGCTTCAGCAAGAAGACTTGTGACGACTTTCTCATGATGGGCCGGAGAAATGTCAATTTTGAGCTCTGACTCCTGGACTGTTACATCATTCACATGAGCCAGGGAACGGATCGCCAAAAGAAAGGCTTCATCGATTCCGCTGACCGTGAGCTGAATGATGGTATCGCCTCCAAGGCGGCTGCACAAATCAGTTTTTGTGCCAATCGCAATCATTTCCCCCTGATCAATAATTCCGATCCGATCGCATAAAAACTCAACCTCTTCCATGTAATGACTCGTATAGATCACCGTCATACCCGTTTCGTTGAGCTGTTTGACCGTTTCTAAAATGTGATTTCTCGATTGAGGGTCAATACCGACAGTCGGTTCATCCATAATCAGCAGCTCGGGCTTATGCATTAAAGCCGCACCGATGTTGATTCTTCGTTTCATCCCCCCGGAGAACGTTTCAATCTTATCTTTAGCCCGCTCAGCCAGACCGACATATTCAAGGACCTCAGCTGATCTTTTTTTGGCCTCACCCTGCGTAAGTCCGTACATTTTCCCCCAAAACATAAGATTCTCATGAGCCGTCAGCGTCGGATATAATGCAATTTCCTGCGGAACAATGCCGATTTTTTGTTTCGCTTTGGCCGTTTCTTTTCCGATGACATAGCCGCCCACCGTGATGTTCCCGCTGTCATGCGGCACAAGGCCGGAAATCATCGAGATGGTTGTGGACTTCCCCGCACCGTTTGGCCCGAGCAGACCGAACGACTCCCCCTTTTTGAGGGAAAAAGAAATGCCTTTCACGATTGTTTTTTTTCCGTATGCCTTTTTGATGTTTTCTGCTTGCAGCACGTCGTCTCACTCCTTTTTTTGATCCATTGCCATTGTAGAAGAAAGAAAGGCGTGCGGCATGTAGCGGCAGATAGAACATAGGGCATGAAAAAAAGGCCTGTAAAAGGCCTTTTCAGAGAAGCGTATATGCAAAACGTCATATGTCAAAAGACAGATACACCATATCTGACCGAGTAAATGGCTGCTTGGGTTCTGTCCCTGACAGCCAGCTTGCTGATGATATTTGAAACATGATTTTTGACTGTGCCTTCTGTAATGTAAAGCTTTTCGGCAATTTCTTTGTTATTCAGCCCGTACCCCAGCTCAGCCAGAACTTCGAATTCGCGCTCGGTCAAGTCGAGCAGCTCCTTAGGTTTTTCTATCTCATTTATTCCTTTCAGCTGTTTTTCACGTTTCCATTCGTTCAGCATTTGGGCAGTCAATTCCGGAGGAAGCACCATTCCGCCAGAATGAACAGTCATCACCGCTTTTACAATCGTATCTGCCGACATATCCTTCAATAGGTACCCGCTTGCTCCTTCTTCAAGCGCTTCAGCAATCAGCTCTGAGTCCTTGAAGGTTGTCAGCATCAAAACCTTTACGCCGGGCAAAGAGCTTGTAATCAATTTTGTTCCTTCGACACCATTGGAGACCGGCATGCGGATGTCCATTAACACGATATCCGGCTCCAGCTCTTTCGCCTTTTCGAAGGCTTCCTGTCCGTTTCGCGCCGTTGCGATCACATCGAGCTCTTCTCGGAGCTGAAGCAAGGATGCCAGCCCTTCTCTGACGATATCCTGATCGTCGGTAATGATGATCTTAATCATGATAAACTCTCCTTTTGCTGCACGGGTCTGAAGCTCCATTTTTTATTGGCAAGTGAAAATTCGGCGATTACAGTAAATCCTTGATCCCGTTCGCTTTCAAAGCGGATCATACCGCCATGTTCCGCTGCCCGCTTTTTCATATTCAAGAGACCAAATCCAAGTGCTGCCTCGGGATTGCCTTTTCCGTCATCCTTAATGACAAGGCTGATGCTGTCCGTTGTGCAGGCAAGCTGTATCGAACAACCTGCGGCGCCGCCGTGCCGTTTGGCATTGGTCAGTGCTTCCTGCACCGTTCTGATCAGGGTCGGATGGAGAGACAGCGGGATAATTGCAGGATCACCGCTGACCGCAAATTCTGTTGTGACTCCTGCATTTTTGCAAAAGTCCTCTGTCAGCTGTTTCAGCGATTCGATTAGCGAAGGATCGTTTTCAGTTTGCAGAGTGCGTACTGATAAGCGGACATCATCAAGCGCTTCACGGGCAAGTGTTTCACAGACACCTACTGTCTCATCCGCTTTTTGGCTGTCTCTTTTTTGCCATTCACGCAAAAGCTGCAGCTGGACGAGAAGGGCCGTCATTTTATGCCCCACTGTATCATGGATTTCCCTTGCCATTCTGTTCCGCTCGTAAATGGCGGTCAGCTCTTCAACCTGCTTCGCATATAAATGTAGCTCCTGATGTGCGGAAGACAGCGCCAAGTGGGATTCTGTCAGTTCCCGGTACTGCTGTTTTGCCGTTTCCTGCGCATCCGTCAGCTTGCGGATTAATTTGCCCACGACACCGCAGAAGACAACGAATGTCATGCTAGTTAAATGATCAATGACAAATTCATTGCCGAACATCGCATATGTACGGATGAGGACCGTCAAAAATAAAATAGAGGAAAGACATAAGACAGACCATGCTGTTCTTTTAGGAAACCCCCGCAGAAAAAAGGCGACCGCAACCGGACAAAGCATAATAATGAACAAACCTGTGCCGGGAAAGATAAATCCGAACGAAAAGCCGATTGCAATATCAATCAGGCAGAACCAGATGGCATTTGTCTCTTTTGTCAGCAAAACATGATTGGCTGCATACATGGCAGCACCTGCTGCTATAAATACATATCCAAACCAGTTATCCTCTTTCACAATGGACAGATACATTAAACAGCTCACCATCAAGGTGAACATTCTCGTAAAAAAAAGAGCCTTCACGCTCATCACTCCCGTTACCCAATTCCCTTCTTATCATACCTGCCTCAGGGCATTTTTGACAGGAGTTTCTGGAAAATAAAAACCGCATATGAACTTTATGTCATATGCGGCGCATCCCCTCATTTATTTAAATTCAACCCAAACTGACCCTTGGTTTGCCGAGCGCACGCAGTTCTCAATCCAGCGAATGCCCTCAATCCCTGCATCAATGTCAGGATAAACCAAGTTATTCAAGATTTCTTCCTCTTCACGGTTTTTGGCGTCTATCGCAATGGCAAATTTAAGATAAATATTGGCCCATGCTTCAGACAGCCCTTCGCTGTGTAAGGCGCCTAGTCGTTCATCGGCGCTGCAAACATCATCTAAATACGGCATGCCGCGAACGAGTGTCTGGCTCGGCTCTCCCTGCACTTCATACGTCAGTTCATTTGGCATGCTGTCCCACCACTCAATGCTTGCCTTTGAGCCGACAATCCGGATTCTATGGCCATCCATACATCCGGCATTGATTGACGATGTCCACATTGTTCCAACCGCTCCATTTTCATAATGCATCAGCACATGGGCATTATCCTCCAGCGGTGCGCGGCTGCCGACGAAGCTCTGTCGATCACACAGTAGCTCTTTAATTTTCATCTTAGGCAGAATAAGCTGTGACATATAATACGTGTGGGTAGATAAATCGCCTAGTACAAAACTTGGCCCGGCGATCGCAGGGTCGACACGCCATTTCTGTGCAGCGCTTATGTTCTCGCCCTCATCTGCTGAACAAAAACCGTGTGTGTACTGCAAGTCAACCACGCGAATATCGCCGATCATTCCTTGTTCAATCATCGCACGCATTTGAAGAAGCATTTGATTGCCTGAAAAACCATACGTCACGCCGACAATTTTCCCTTTTTTCTCTGCGAGCGCTTTGATTTCATAGCCCTCTTCTGAAGTGAGGAACAGCGGTTTTTCACAAATCACATGCAGATCTGCTTCAAGCGCCGCCTTACAGATCTCATAATGAGTGCCGTTCGGAGTGGCAATCGATACAACCTCTATGCCATCCTGTCTTTTCGCTTCCTCCGCAAACATTGTTTGATAGTCGGGATAACAGCGTTCCGCATCCACTCCAAGGTTCATCCCGAAGTCTTTTCCTCTTTCGGCATCGATATCAAAAGCGCCGGCAGTTAATTGAAAAGCAGTATTGTCTCTTAGCGCTCCAGTACGATGTTTATACCCAACCTGGCTAAGCCGTCCTCCGCCTACCATTGCCCAGCGCAGCGGCTTGGAGATGATTCTTTCTCCATTTAGCATCATGAAAACCTCCTATTGGCTGATGGTTTGTTTTAATGCTTCTACAGAAGTGCGGATGCCCGCTTCAGGTGACATCGTCAGATCCTCCATTTCTAAAGAAACCTCATCATCATATCCCATCATTTTTACAACTGAAAAAAATTCCTTCCACCACTGTAAATCCTGTCCGCAGCCGACTGCTACGTAATTCCATGCCCGGTTCGCAGGATCTGTCACTTCTTTTGTTTCTAAAAACCCATTTACCGCAGCTAAATATCTTTCAATTCTGACATCTTTTCCATGAACATGGTGAATGGCTTCGCCGAGATCCCTTGCTGCGATGATCGGGTCTGCACCCATCCATAATAAGTGGCTCGGATCAAGATTCAAACCGACCATCGGGCCGACCGCTTTTCTGAGTCGAAAGAGTGTCTCAGGATTATAGACTAATTGAGAGCTGAAGTTCTCAAGCGCGATTTTTTCAACTCCGCAGGCTTCCGCTTTTTTGACAAGTTCCTTCCAATACGGAATCGCAACGTCTTCCCATTGATAGTTGAGGATATCTTTTAAAACGGGAGGCCAGCTCACTGTGTATGTGATCCAGTTCGGCACTTTGTCGTCCGGGCCGCCGGCTGGCAGGCCGCTCATCATGATCACTTTTTTGACACCTAATAATCCAGCCAGCTCCATCGTTTTGTCCGTTACTTCTCTGTGCAATTTGCCCAGTTCGCCTGGATCTAAAGGATTCCCCGAGCAGTTTAAAGCGCAAAGTGTCATATTCCGCTTTTCCAGCGCTGCTGAAAACTCTTCTCTTTTGTGGCTGCTTTGCAGCAGTTCATCAAGATTCAAGTGAGGCGCAGGCGACCAGCCCCCGGTTGTCATTTCAAGTGTATCGATCCCAAGCTTTGCGGCAAAATCGAGCATGTCTTCAAAAGGCAAATGCCCTAGGCTGTCTGTTACATAAGATAGTTTCATTGATAGATTCCTCCTCATATCTGCAGATTACGATAAGTGAGTCGATTGAGTCGGCATGTCCTGATCAGCTTGGCGGCCATACTGGCGGAATGAATGCTCAAGCTGTTCAAGTGACCGCCCTTTTGTTTCAGGCACATATTTTAAAAGATTTTCAAGAGCTGTAGATCAGGCGCAGTCTATTCATTGGGATAGGAATCCGCGATCGTACAGCAAATTACCGATGTCAATTCGATCATGTACATGGGACAGAAATGTTAAGAAAAGACGGCTTTCAAACAGAAACCGCTTTCTTAAAAAATTATAAGACAACGAGATTTCTTGCGTCTTTATCATATGGAGACATTATTTTGTCATTTCAGGACATCTTATTCGTGCGGCTTGGCCTGTTCAATTTTTTGAAAAGGTTTATTGATTTGAAATGTGGTCATTTTTGAGTCTTTATAAAGGGAACGGAAAAGTCCTGGAGAGCTGCCGATTTTGGCAGAAAATACGCGTGTAAAATAATGTACAGAGAATCCTATTTCTTCCGCTATTTCCTTTATCGATAGATTCGTTGACTTCAGCAGGGCGGCGGCTTTATTGATTTTTTCATTTTGGACAAACTCAGAGTAGCTGACACCCAGTTCTGCTGCAAATAAACGTGATAAGTGCCTGCCTGAGATATGAAAATGGCCGGCAACATCCGTCAGCTTTAAAGACTGTGACAGATTGTCTTTAATGTGCAGTTTGACCTCCGTCAGCAAAGCAGATGAGCTTTGAATGAACTGCTTGTTTTTCGGGCGGCGGGCGGACGGGAGAAAGGTTTGGATTAATGACAGGATCAATGCGTGCGACAATTGGGATAGGATCTCTTTGTCAAAAGCATTGACTGGCTGAGATGCTTGCAGCATTAACGTTTTCCAAAGAATGCCCGGAGGTTCGCCATCTTTTATTTGCACTGTGACAAGGGGGCTTTGTTTCACTTCTTCCATCACGTTGATCCATTCAGCGCTTGATTGATCCTCGCTCAGCTCAAAAGCGACATAAAAAATGAACAGTCCTGTTTCACTTTTGATTTGGTGCAAATGATCCGGCTTTGACAAAAAAATCGTCTGTTCCCGAAGCGGATATGTACGATCGCCTTCAAGGTAATATCCTTCACCTCTTACCACGTAACAAATTTCATAAAAGGAATGCTTATGAAGCAGTGTGTTATAGTGGTTCGTCATTGCTCCCCAATAATGGACGTAAAATGAAACATCCTTTTGCTCTAAGCGATGCACATACTGATTTAAAGCGATTTTGCCTGTGACAAGGTGGTCGAGTTCCATGTAAACGCCTCCTAACAAGTTGGTGGTTCTCTCATCATAACAAGGCGGACAAAAATAAAAAATCCCCCTGCCGTTTTTTCGGCAAGGGGATTGCAGTTAAATCACAAATGTAATATAGGCGCCGGAAACAGGGTCTTTCACACGAAAGCTGTTTTCCGACTCTTCAATCGAATACCCGGCATGTTTGACTCGGTTTGCCACTAAGTCCAGCTCCTCTTGGTGAGGCAGGACAACAGTGTAATAGTCTAGTCCGCTGGCATTTGTCGGTTTAGGCGGCGCATTTCTTCCCGCCCAAATGTTTAAGCCGATATGATGGTGGTACCCCCCGGCTGAAACGAAGAGGGCGGACATGCCCGCATAGTTTCCGACAATGTCAAAACCCAGTACATCTGTATAAAACGCCTTTGCTTCTTTCAAATCACTGACATGCAGATGAATGTGTCCGATGATTGTATCGTTCGGAAGCGATGTTTTCCGCTCATCTCCTGCCTCTTCCAGAAGGCCCTCAATGTCAACAGCGGTTGTCGTCATGACGTAGTTTCCTTCCAGATCACGCTGCCACGTGCTGCGGGGGCGGTCAGCGTACATTTCAATGCCGTTTCCGTCAGGATCAGACAGGTAGAGCGCTTCGCTGACAGCATGGTCTCCATGTCCGATAGCAATGCCGTGTTCAATCAGGCGGGCGAGCGCGATCCCAAGTTCTTTCCTGTCCGGAAGAAGAATCGCAAAGTGATAAAGGCCTGTCACAGACCGTTCAGGCAAGACGACAGCGCTCGGATTTTCTTCAAGAATAAGCAGGACGCGTTTCCCGTCAGCCGTTAATTCAGCTTGGCGATCCGTCTTTTTTAAGACTTGAAAACCGATAACGTTACAGTAGAACTGAAGCGAACGCTTCAGACTGCGAATTGTGAGTTTGGCATAGCCAATGTGTGTATCCTCATGAATGCTGGTCATGCTGCATGCCTCTTTTCTTATGCTGAAACGTTTTCGTTCTTTTTTCCTTTAAACACAAATGGGTCCAGCGCCAGGAATCGACTTCCAGTAAGCGCCAGGTGAATGGATGTCAAAAGCAGAAGGTAATCAAATTCTGCATTGCCCATGAATGGCGCTTTCAGCTTAACAGTGATGATGGCGCCGATCAGTGTAAGAGCGAACAGGACACCGACAATACGTGTAGCCAATCCGAAGAAGACAAGCACTCCGCCAATGAGTTCAATCGCTGCGATGACATACGCCATAAAGCTTGGAAGGCCTATGCTGCCGAAAAATTGGATGGTGCCCTCCATCCCCTGAAACTTTGATAAACCGTGAACAAAAAAGATAATACCTGTAATAACTCTTAAAAGTAATGTGCCAATTTCAAATGATTTATTCATTTTATCCTCCTTGATAAATGTTATCACTTACTTAATGTAAGCTAGTATATATACATAACTTGTTTACGTCAAGTAATTTTGTTACATTTTACGAAAATGAAATAAAAGTACTATAAAACTGTAACAAAAAAGACCTCTGTGCAGGACAAAGGTCTATTTCTCAAATTGGCTTTCATATAAGTCACTGTAAAATCCTTTTTGCCGAATCAGCTCGACATGGCTGCCTTTTTCAATCATTTCACCGTCTTTAAGCACCACAATCTGGTCCGCTCTTTGAATGGTGTTCAGCCTGTGGGCAATGATGACGCTTGTTCTTCCTTCCATTAAACGGGCGAGCGCTTCTTGAATGTTGACTTCTGTAACGGTATCAATGTTGCTTGTCGCTTCATCCAAAATGAGAAGAACCGGATCGGCAAGCACCGCCCTCGCTATAGAAATCAACTGCTTCTGTCCTTGACTGATGCCCGAACCGTTTTGCGTCAGCACGGTGTCATACCCTTTTGGCAGCCTTTCAATAAAACTATGGGCATTCGCTGTTTTTGCAGCGGCTTCGACTTCCTGATCAGAAGCATCAAGCCTGCCGTAGCGAATGTTTTCTCTGATCGTTCCCTGAAATAAGAAAGAATCCTGAAGAACAAACCCCATGTTTTTTCTCAGGCTCGCTCTAGTAAGGGTTTTAATATCTGTACCGTCGATTAAAATTTTTCCTTCGTTAGGCTCGTAAAAACGGGCGAGAAGGTTGGTGACGGTTGTCTTCCCCGCCCCCGTCGGTCCGACAAACGCAATGGACTGCCCCGCAGGCACGGTAAACTGTAAATGCTTCAGTGTCTGCTGCCCTTTATCGTAACCGAAGGACACATCCCGGAATTCAATGCTGCCTGTTTGGATGGGCTGATGCACGGCGTTCTTTTCATCCTCGCGCTCTTCTTTTTCATCAAGCACGTCAAACACCCGTTCAGCGCCGGCGATTGCGGACAGCATCGTATTAAACTGGTTGGCCAGATCGTTTAAAGGGCGTGTAAATTGTCTTGAATACTCGGCAAAGACGACGATGGAGCCGATCGAGATCCAGCCTTTCAGCGCAAACAAACCGCCGATTGCCGCAATCATTGTAAAACTTAAGTTATTCAAAGAGTTCATGACCTTCGGAATAAACCCGGAAATCGTCTGCGCCCAAAAGCCCGAAGTTTTGAGTGCAGCGTTTTTTTCGAGGAATTCAGCAGTAATCTGCTTCTCACGTGAATATGCTTTGATGACCTTTGCGCCTGAAACAGATTCCTCAATATACCCATTCAGATCACCAAGGTTTTTCTGCTGTTCTTTAAACAGCTTTCCCGTTCGGTTGGTGATCCATTTCAGGCTCGCTGCCATCACCGGAATAATGGTCAGCGTAATCAATGTAAGGAGCGGGCTCATGTACAGCATCACCGCAATCGTCCCGACAAAGGTGATCACGCTTGACAAAATTTGAATGACTGACGTGTTTAAGGTAGAACTGACATTTTCGATGTCATTCGTCACCCGGCTCATCAGCTCGCCGTGCCGCTGTTTATCAAAAAATGGAATCGGCAGCTCATGCAGATGGGTGAACAATTCGCTTCTCATTCTGAAAACCGTGCCCTGCGAGATCGTAATCATCCAATAGTTTTGAAACCAAAGCGACAGAGACTGAATGATATAGATAGCGAGCAGAAGAAGCAAAACGGGAATCAAGCCGCTGACCGTTTTCCCGACGATAAAATGGTCGATGGCCTTTCCAATCACAAAGGGGCCAAGGAGCCCGAATATCGCGCTGATGACAACCATCAGCATGACAAGGATCAGCAGTCCTTTTCTTTCAGCCAAGTAAGACCAGATTCGTCTCAGTGTGCCCTTTGTATCCTTTGCTTTCGCCCGCTTTTTCGCGCCTTCTTTTTTGTCAATTGGCAGTTTGGGATATTGGAATGGCTTGCGGATGTCTTTTAGCATGACTCGCTCCCCTCCCTTCCGAATTGTGACTCGTAAATGCGCTTGTATAACTGAGATTCAGAAAGCAGCTCACTGTGAGTGCCTTTTTCAATCAGTTCGCCGTCCTCAAGCAGCAAAATCTGATCAGCTTTCATCGCCGTGGTTATTTTTTGTGTAATGATCAAAGTTGTGCAATGGTATGTGCTGATTGCTTCAAGCAGCTTCGCCTCCGTTTGCAGATCAAGCGCGCTTGTGCTGTCATCTAATAGAAGGATAGCCGGTTTTCGAATCAGTGCCCGCGCAATGGAAATTCGCTGTTTTTGGCCGCCGGACAGGTTGACGCCTCTTTGCCCCAAAACAGTGTCATATCCATTTGGGAGCTTCAAAATCGTTTCATGAATTTGCGCATGTTTGGCCGCATCCATTATTTCATCTAGTGAAGCATTTTCTTTGCCCCAAGCGATGTTTTCTTTGATTGTGCCGGAAAACAAGAGGACTTCCTGAGGTACATATCCAATTTGCCTGCGCAGCCCTTCAGCCGGAAAATCTTGAACCGGCTTTTCATCTATGTAAATGCGGCCTGAATCCGGCTGATAAAGCCGCGGAATGAGCTGAAAAAGCGTGGACTTGCCCGAGCCCGTCGCACCGAGAATCGCGATCGTTTCTCTTGGCTTTGCGGAAAATGAGACATTCCTGAGCGCTTCTCTGTCCATTTCAGGATAGCGAAAGGATACATGCTGAAACTCAATCCGTCCTGACAAACGATCAGATATGATGCCTTCCTCCCGCTCGTCGCCTTCTGTTTCAAGCACCTCACCGATTCTATCCCCTGAAGCCTTCGCCCTGGTGAAAATCATAATCAAAAACGGAAACATCGAAAGCGCACCTGTAATTCGTGTTGCGTAGTTAATTATCGCAACAACATCGCCAACCTGAGTGCTTCCGCTCGTAATACTGTAGGACCCCGCCCACAAAATCAAAAGGATGCAGAGATTCATCATCAGCATCAGTACAGGCATCGTGAATTCCACAAGCTGAAAGGCCGAAACCGTTTTTTCCATCAGCCTTGTGTTGGCTTTGATAAATCGTTTGACTTCGTGGCTGCCGCGAAGCAGCGCTTTGATCAGCTTGATTGCGATTAAATTTTCCTGCATGATGGTGTTCACTTGATCCAGCCTTTTCTGCACTGAGCGGAACAGTGCCCCGCCTTTCCTTAATACCCATAGCAAAAACAAGATCAGGATCGGAATGGTCACAAGCAGAAAAAAGCCGAGTTTCACATTAACGGCAAGCGACAGCACAATGCCTCCTGCAATCATTAAGGGAGCCCGCAGCATAAACCGCAAACTCATAAAAATCATATTTTGAACCTGTGTGACGTCGTTTGTCAGCCTTGTAATATAAGAAGAGGACGAAAACTGTCCAAATGTGGAATAGGAGAAGGACTGGATTTTTTGAAAAAGCCCTTTTCTCGTATCATAGGAAAAGCTTTGGCTGACATGGGCGGCATAAAAGGAATTCAGCATCCCCGCCGCAAAGGATAACACGGTCAGCCCGATCATGACCGCGCCCCATATCCATACATGCCGCAGATCTTGCTTCAATATCCCATCGTCGATGATTTTTGCGATCAATAAAGGCTGCATCAGTTCAACTGCAAGCTCCGTCAGCATAAGAATCAGAGCAATTCCCGCCAGCAATGAATATGGTTTTAAAAACGACAAAGCCTTTTGCATGTAAAAGCCTCCAAACCCCTTTTAGCAATATGTACTTTTTATTTTAATTGTTTATAGGGCTTGATGAAAGAATTTTACTGTCATGAAGTGTTATGAAAGCATAGAAAAGCACTGAATTTATCGATAACCAAAATCACTTTATCTTTTAGTCAAGAGCTATTCACTGCTGATCTGCGTTCATTAAAAAATATCAAAGATTTTACTCTACTCAAGTTGAGGTGCTGGATAGACTTAGATAAATTAGGAAGATTGCTGGAACCGTAGGAATAATGAAAAAGATGAATTTTAAAATGAAGACCTTTTTGCGAGGAATATAATCTCATAAAAATGCGGTGAAAAATTTCTAAAATCTAATTAAAACTCTAAATAGAGTGCATTGTTAAGCACTCTATTTAGAATCTGTACATTTTAATGTTACCGAATAAAAACTAAAACCACTCCATATCCCTTACTTTTGTCGAACTCTTTGATGACTCTCATGACCTGCCACCTTTGTTTAGGAGATACCGTTTTTGTAGCAATTCCGTTGTTATGCGCTTGAATAAAGTCTCCGGCTTCTACTGTGCTGTCGCATCTTACATAAACCTGTCCTACAAGGCCCACAACATTCCATTCATCCCTCTCTTCCCTAGAGGCATAGTTCTTATCTGGCTTATAATCAGGGTTTTCCATAGGCGCCATGACGATTTGGCCATTGGCACCTTTCTGTTTTTCATAAATATACCCGCCAAAATCATTCTTCAGGTATCTTCCAGACCAATGGAAGCTTGACTCACCAAGTATCACACCAGCTGTTTCAGAAATAACTCCAAGCATAAAGTCACCTTTTTTTGCAGGTCTAATTTTATCACCCTCCAAAGTAACTAGGGTTCCTGCCGGAATTTTTTCACCGCTTAGGCTCTCAAAATATTCAGCGTAATCCGAGAACGTTTGGGAACTTTTTATGCTTCCTGAAGCCTTAATCGTTCCATCTTTTGCATGAAATTCTATCTTTCTGTTTGATGAGGATGGTGTGCTCCCACTTGCCCATCCTAGAGCAACAGAGTCTGAGTTCGGATTGATCGTATTATATGAGGCTATCACAGAAGATTGAGCAGCCCCAGTTGCTCTGCTTCGAACAGATCCAGCTACAAAATTATTATTTCCAGTAGCGTGGGAATCACGAGAGCCAATAATCCCGCTTCCTTTATGTTTAAACAAAAAGTACGGCGTCACGACGCCGCCAATCTTAAAATCTGTTTCGTAGCCTGAAAAGTCACAATTAGAAACATTAAGATCAGGGTCAACAGAAAAAATCCCAACTGTACCACTGTTATTTTTAGGCGATCTTTGCCCCCATACATTACTAACTACAGACTCGTACATACCGCTCCCAAAAACAACACCCTTTTCGGCTGAATCGATCAATGTGACACCATCAATCATTACCTTGCCGACAGAATTGTCGCCACCTACAATATAAAGATCATTATCAGCAGTTTTAAATCCTCGAATCGTTATATTCTTTAAATTGATTAGACGCCCTTTATAATACACGCTTACGACTGAATTTCCCTTATAGTTAATGGAGGAATCATCGCATATAGCATGAAAATTAACCACATTGACGCCATCGTAACCTGAAATTTGCAA
The DNA here is from genome assembly GCF_038593095.1 of Bacillus sp. FSL L8-0358. NCBI lineage: Bacteria > Bacillati > Bacillota > Bacilli > Caryophanales > Bacillaceae > Bacillus > Bacillus sp. FSL L8-0358. Next base: position 876,411 of record NZ_CP151962.1, on the reverse strand, counting down.
TGCATTCGGCCCTGCCCCTTTGTACAGATCACTTGGCTTAGGGTTATATGCGATACAGTTAGCCAGCTGAACGTCATGAGCTGATGCTGATTGAGGATCACTTGCTGTGTGGTGTCCTATATGCCGAATGCAAAAACTAATTGCATTTTCATAGGCACGGCAGTTCACAAGTTGAACTCTTTTTGCAGCCGGAGCATAATCATGAGCTTTAATTTCAAATCCTCGAACTCCTCCAATTGCGATGCAGCTATCAACCATTACATCCTGAGAGCCATCATCGATTTCAAAACAGTTTGTATTTGAAGACCCATCATTTAACCCCATCGGATGGTAAGAAAGACAATGACTGAAAGTCGTATGCTTTCCAAAGTGACATGTGAAATTATCATCGCCAGAGCCTGTTGCTTCGCAATATGAGAAGGTTACAAAGTTGCAGCCACCAGGCTGATAAAAGGTAGGATCATCATTTTCTCCGTGTCTGTTATAATTAGGGCTTGTAGCATCAAACCCGTGAAGGCCGGCATTTTTTGCAAAAACATGCTCTACAAAAGAGTAATCCACATTTGCAAAAAGCAAGCAGCTTGAAGTGGGCCCCTTAGGGATCTTCCATCCAGCAGGACGCGTATCTTTATTCCAGTCCAGTGTCAAATGTCCAATGTAGATATTTTCATTACCATTTGTATGATCACTATTGGTGAGTACAGAGTGACCAACTGGCGTATCGTCTAATAACTTGATGATGGTCCTTTTTTTACCCGCTCCAACCAGCATTGTATTCGAAGGAACGAGCAAGCCAGATACCCTAAATACGCCTGCAGGAACTTTTATGAGATAACCGCCTTCGGCCATCGCATCATGAAATGCTTGCGTATCATCTGTGACCCCGTCTCCTTTAGCTCCATAATCCATTACGTTTCGTTCATCAAGGTACTCAAATCTGTTCTCATACATTTTGAGTCTTTCATTTAAGTTTTCAAAAGTTGTTATTCCATTACTTAATGCAATCCCAATTTTACTATCAATCGTTTCGAAATTCTCGGCAAGCTTGGAATCAATCTCAATACTTTCTGTGCTTTCAGGTTTGTAAAGACCTAAAAACGTTGTATAATTTTCCATTTTTACTCCCCCTATTGGTTTCAGTTTTTAAGAAACATAACATCCCTTGCACTTATAAGTGGCAAACGTATGACAAACAAAAAAGCGCTGTCTTTAAACAGCGCACTGATCAAATAATTTCACCTATTCATTTAGTAATTTTTCCACACGCTCCCGCATCTGCGGTACGCTTAATCCGATAATTACCTGAAACGCCTTCCCGTTCCTGACAACGCCGTGTGCGCCCAGCGCGCGGAATACGCTGTCGGGTTCAACCTTTGTTTCATCCTTGACACTGACTCTGAGGCGGGTGGCGCAGTTTGTGACTTCAGTGATGTTGTCTTTTCCGCCCAGCGCTTCAATATACAGAAAAGCGGTGTCATCAGCCGTTTCAGCAGCGGAGGCCGTTTCCTCCTTGTTTTTTCGTTCTCTATATTCCTTTTTCGAATATAGCTTTGTTTCCTGCTGTTCATCCTTTTCCCGTCCTGGTGTAGCGATATTGAATTTGAGGATTAAAAATCTGAAGACGAAAAAATAAATTGCTGTAAACGAGAGCCCGATCAAAATTTGATACACATATGTCATACCGTGGCTGCCAAAGAGCGGAATCCAGTTCAAGGTTACCGCCTCAATCAGCCCGCCTCCCATATTTCCTACGACGCCGGCCATATACATAACTGTCGACATTGTGGCGGCAAGCACGGCGTGAACCGCAAATAAGAAAGGTGAAATGAATAAGAACGTAAACTCAATCGGCTCTGTAATCCCGGCGACAATCGCTGTCAGTGTGACAGGAATCAGCAGCCCTGCGACGAGTTTTTTCTTTTCCTTTTTGGCTGTCACATAAAAAGCCAGAGCGATACCCGGAATACCGAAGATTTTCGAGTTGCCGTGAAGCGCGAATCCGCCTTGCGGAAAGAGCTCCTTCAGCGGTTTGGCGCTTTGCGAATATTCGCCAAGATGCTGTGCCCAATACGTGACGATCCCGCCTTCCGCTACAGCCGGGCCATAAATAAACGGCGTGTAAATAAAGTGATGAAGGCCAGTTGGAATTAAAATCCGTTCCAAAAACGTGTATATCCAAACGCCCACCGCCCCAGAAGCAACCAGGAAGCTTTGAAGCGAGCCGATTCCCGATTGAACCATCGGCCAAATATAAGACACAGCCAAGGCAATCGGAATCATAATAAAGAAGGAAATCATCACGATATATGTTGAGCCTTGAAAGATGCCGAGAAAATCGGGCAGTTTTTTATCAAAATAGCGATTATGCAAAAAGACGACAATCGAAGAAATAAAGATGGCCCCGATAATGTTGGTGTCGAGCGTTTTAATGCCTGCAATCATCGTTAACCCGCTCGTTCCGCCGACCTCTTGGTTCATGTCGACGCCAAATGCTCCTCCCCATACCGTCAATATCGCGCTGACAAAATAGTTGAATGTCAGGTAAACAGTAAGCGCTTCCAAACAAGCGCGTGCCTGAGCTTTCTTCGCCAAAGCAACCGGGATGCCAATGGCGAATAAGAGCGGCATTTGGTTAAAGACAGTCCAGCCGCCCTGCTCAATGATATACCAGCACTGATACCAAAAACCGTCAGGATCGGCGAGCGGGCCCATGAGGGTTTTATTTTTAAAGAGCGTGCTGATACCGACGATAATGCCGGCGAACGCGAATAATAAAACAGGCACAAACATCGCGCTTCCAAAGCGCTGAATTTTTTGCATCATACCAGAACCCCCTGCTACTCATTGTCATTTTTTTCTGCCTCTTTGTAATCAACATATGCGCGGAACAATGCTTCGCCAACGAGAAAAAACGGTGCAAAAGCGACAATTTCCGTTTTATCGCTTAATGTCACAGGTTTGCTTGTCGCATAAAGATTATGCGGAGTCAGCTGGGCGAGGACATTGTTTTTTAAATTCGTAATGGAAATAAAGGGAATACCCTTTGCAGAAAGCATTCTTGCCTGAGGAATCAGCTCCGGTGTTTCTCCGGAAAGAGAAATGACGATAAACAGATCGTTTACTTTAAAATCATCGCGCATCAAATTAAATTCATTTGTGTCTTCAATTAAAATAAGATAGCGATGGCGCGGAATAAACATTCTTTGCAGGTCGCGGGCGCATATCTTTTGCGCATTTCCTGAACCGTAGACGAAAATGCGGTCCGCTGCATCAATCAGCTGGCACATGTCCGTCATGTCCTTTGTCCGTAAGAACTTCAAATTTGCTTCAATATCATCAAGCAGCTTTTGAAAACTCATACTCTCGCCTTCTTCCGGCTGATCTTCCCACTTTAAAAAGACGCGAAATTCACTGTAACCGCTGAAACCGAGCTTTTGGGCAAGCCGTAAAATTGAGGAACGCGATACACTGCAAGCTTTGGCCAGCGCGTCGATTCCAAGGTGATAGCATGTGTGCTTATGATTCAATATATATTTTAAAATATGAAAATCGTTGTCATTCAATTTGCTGTAGTGCTGATTGATCAGTTCTTCGAGCTGCATATCAGATCCCCCCATTTTCTTTCTATTATATACAATTACAGATTCGAAAATGGGGGAATTTCAGTTATGATATGCGGGTCGGACTTTGATCAAGCTCAGGCCAGAAGTCTTTGTTGGCCTCCATTAAATCCTCGAGAATGAGTCTTGCCACACGCGCGTTCGGCACTGTTTTTGACAAAATTAGCGCCTGCCACAGCTTTTGGAACGATTTCTCCGCCCACGCTTCAACAGTCAGCTTCTCAACGGATACCTGCTGCTCCATAAGCCCTTTTTGGAATTGCGGAATGGTGCCGACGGTAATCGGTTCAGGCCCATTTGAGCCGACAATGCATGGCACCTCGACCATCGCAGTCGGGTCAAAGTTCGCAATTGCGCCGTTATTTTCAACAATCAACAGCATTCTTTCACCTGTGTTGTAGGCAATCGCCCGGGCAAGATCAACGATATATGATGCGTGGTCATCGATTTTGATTTCGCTGTTTTCCGTGGACTGCTCACGTGTAATCATGTCACATTGGCTGAAAATAAAAGCTTCGCGCCCTTCCATCACTTCATTTGCCCGCGTATGATTCGGATTTGATTTTTTCACCATATCATCCGGGAACAAATAATATTGCAAATACGTATTCGGCAGTGTGTCAGGATCTGCGGCCTGCACGTCACGCGCTTTGGCGAATGTGTCATTCCAGCTCGCCTCCACCGCTTCAGCCTCTGTTTTCGGAATATAGCCGTATTGAGATACATGCTCCTTCAGCTTCGGCATTAAATCGTTGCCCTCTTGATCCTGAATTGATGTCCACCAGCCGAAGTGATTTAATCCGTAATAGCGGACCTTCATTTCTTTTCTTGAGGATAAGCCAAGAATTTGCGCCATCCGGTCTTCGATCCCAACCGGCATATCACAGATATTGAGAATTTTAGAATTTGGTCTAAGGCGTCTCGTAGCTTCAGCCACAATCGCCGCCGGATTGGAATAATTGAGCATCCACGCATCAGGCGAGTATTTTTCCATGTAATCTAATATTTCAAGCACACCGCCAATCGAACGCATACCGTATGCGATCCCGCCCGACCCGCACGTCTCCTGGCCGACAACTCCGTACTTCAACGGAATTTGCTCATCAAGCGCACGCATCGCGTATTTCCCTACTCTGATGTGCGCCATAACAAAATCGACATCTGTAAAAGCTTCTTCCGGGTCAGTCGTCGCTGCAAATTCAATATCAGGCGCTTTTTCTCTGATAAAAACGTCACAGGCGCCTGCAATTCGATCCTGTCTCTCCTTATCATTATCATACAGCTTCAGCTTTCTGATCGGAAACTCCTCCAAATGGTCCAAGAGCATCAGTACGATCCCTGGAGTGAAAGTGCTCCCTCCGCCCGCTATTACGATTGAGGATGATTTTTTCTTCATATGACGACCTCCTTGATAACGTTTACAATTTCATTTATACCATGAGAAAGCGCGTCCTGTAACACGTTTGGCGCACTTAGGTCATTTGATCAACTTTAGTGTTTTTTCCCATAGAGCGGGAAATTTCTCATTTGCCTTATGTCTGAGGGATTTGTTTTTTTTACCTTTTTTGTAATCTTAAAGTCTCACCAACTGTGAATTTTAAGTGAATATACGCCCTTCCAATTCTTATGAAAAGGTTCTTTTGTACGATTCGGATACATGCCGAATTATTTATAATCATTTATATAAAACATCCAATTGTGCGTGAATTTAGAAAAGGCAGGGGACAAAAGTTGGACTCATATAAAGTCATTGAGCTGGCAAACAAGTACAGTGCGGCCGCAGAAGAGGTCAGAAGCTCCAAAATGCTGCTTGAATCCCGGTTATCTGCATTGGGAGATGCTTGGCAGGGAAAAGCAAGAGATTCATTTGACCAGGATTTCGAGGAAACGAAAGCCGCCTACGATCAATTCGAACAGGAGCTGCTTGAAACAAGCCAAGAGCTGAAGGCTGCCGCTGTCAAAATAGAAGAACGAAAAGCTGAAATTGCCAGAATGGAAGAACTGGAGCGTAAAGCAAGAGAGGAAAGACATAAACTCGGGAGGTGAACGGTGTGTCAGGAAACATTGCAGTTGATCCGGATAAGCTCGAACAGCTTGCAAATGATGTAGTCACTGAATTAACTGATATGGAAAACAAATATAAGGACCTGCATGTGGAGCTGGGGCAGATGATTTTGCAATGCGATCCCCGCTACAGCAGCTGTTTTTCCGGAGTCGGCGATGCGTGGAGCTCAGGAAAAGCGCTCGTCACTAAGCTAAGTGACAATGAGATTTTCATCAGAAAAACGGGCGATAAATTTGTGGAACAAGATGATATTTTGCGAAAGCTCTACAATGCCTACGACAAATACGGTACGATGACAAGCTTAACCGCTCTTATGCTGACACAGGGAAAATATTACGGATTAGGGCTTACAAAATTTGTGAAACAGCCAAGCGGCTTGCATACAGCCCAGCACTCAAAACTGCTCTTGGATATTTCCAGGGCTGTTGACAGCTCACGTTATCAAAAAGCGGCAAGAGTGCTTTTGAATCCTAAATATTTGTTGAAAAAGACAAACCGTCCATTTTCAGATTTGGTACATAAAAAGTTTACAAAATACTTCCCTCAGGACACGGTGGATTTTTCAAACAGCGTCAGAAGCTACACAAAAGGATTCCTTAATGAAGCCGGCGTACGCTCCACTTTGAAGGATGTGGGAAAAACGGGCTTGAGATTCGCGAAAGGAAATGCCATTACCGCCACACTGATTACCGGTGCGACCGAAACATTCGGAGCAGGCGTGAAAATTGCTGAAAATTATGCAAAATACCAGGACAAACCCGAAGTTCTCAAGCGTGAAAACGCCAAGGCTGTCGGGAATGCTGTGAATAATACGATTTTTGTTGCCGGCGGTGCCACAGCTGGTGCTGTCATCGGCGGTGCAATTGGAAGCTTTGCAGGACCTGTGGGTACTGTCCTTCTTGGGGCAGCAGGTTCATACATTGGCGGAGTCGTCGGAGAACAAATCGCCAAATATACAGCCGGTTTTGCCGAAAAAGCAGCCTTAAAGCTGAAAGAACCGATCCATGCTGTCGTTGATACAGCCAAAAAAGGGCTGGAATCAGCCGGCAAAGTCGTCAAATCAGTGAATGACGGCATCGATGCGGCGAATAAATCGATACATAAAGGGATAGACAGCGCGAAAAAAGGAATGGAAAAAGCAAAGAAAACAGCGGATTCGCTTATACACGGCGCAACCCATTTCCTTAAAGGGAAATTTTCATTTGGATAGGAGAATAAACAATGAAGCAGTTTACAATTAGCATAGAAGAACTCTTGTTTTGCTTTTACAGCGAAGGGTTTTTTGAACAGGGGATGGCCTTGAAGCAGGCCTATTTTCCGGAAATAGAAGATGAACAGCTCGGCGCTTTGTTCGAAGCAGCTTGCCGCTCACTCTTAGCTAAGGATGCAGCGGAATATCGGAACCATCAATATCGGTTAAAGGACGAGTACTGTCCGTTTATCCATGTATTAAACGACGCTGACTATACAGTGAAGCTTTCTAAATTTAACGGGCAAGGCGCCGAACAGAATGTGTCCTGCCATGTATCAAAATTCGGCACCTACTCTCACGAACTCCTTTTTGATGAACAAGTCCATCGCATTACAAAAATGGAATCAAGTGAAGGGTTACTTGCTAAGACAGATGAGTTTTTACATATAATAGATACAGAGGATAAAAGAGAATCGATTGTGACATTGACATCAAATGAATTTGAAAAACTCTTGGAGGGCGCTTCAGACAACCCTTCATATCTAAAAGAGTTCCTTGAAAAACATGACCACCAAGAGGACGTTACCCGATTTGCAAATGATCTGGCTTTGCGGAAAGGGAAAATGGATACACTTATGCGTCTGGCATATGGCAAAGATAACACTCCTGAAGTGGCTGACATGGCATTTGTCCTGCCGGGGGCCCACCATACTTGGCTTGTCACAGGCATCACCCAGAATGAATTTTCTATCCTCCCTGCTCATAAGGATGTTGTAAATCAAATCATTTCAAAATGATAAGAATTGAATTAACAAAAGGAGAAAAGCATTGAAAAACCAAGAAATCATTGAAGTCAAAAGCAAAATGTTCCTGAGAATATGGGCTTTTGTCGGATCTGCCGGTATGGGATTAGCATGTTTGTGGCTCTTTTATATGGGTATTACGTTTCAAACGAAATATTACCTATTAGCCATTCCTGCTGGCTTTCTGTTCACCTTGTTTTGTTTATATTTATTTATCATCTTCTTTCCGGCTTTCACCCCGCGGGGAAATACCATTTTCCGCATCAAGACAGGAAAAAATGGAGAAGTGTTCACTGACAAAGTGTCTGTTACGTTTACTGATATCAAGAAAATTGAGATGAGCCGCCATAAATTTAGTCTAAAAGAAATTTTCCAGGAAGATATATTGATCCAAACCGTTGATCAGAAGACCATTCGCATTCCCACTTGGAACATCATTCCGAATCCGTTGTTTTTCGAAGCGGTTGAACGCTATATCCTTCCCCATTTGAATGAAGAGGCTCAAAACAATTGGATCAGCCAATTTACAGAGGTTCAGCGAAAAGCGTATTTGAAGGAATTTGAGAATCATCCGAAGCTTTAAAAGCTCTCCTCCTCTATAATGAAAGATAAATGCAAATTGAGGAGTGCTCATGATGCTGATTACCATTCTTTTATTTCTCGCGGCAGGGCTTGCCGAAATTGGCGGCGGATATCTGGTTTGGCTATGGCTGAGAGAGGCAAAGCCAGCCGGCTACGGAATCGCCGGGGCGCTGATCCTCATTGTATACGGCATTCTTCCTACGTTTCAGTCCTTCCCATCCTTCGGCCGTGTATACGCCGCTTATGGCGGAGTATTCATCGTGCTTGCGATCCTGTGGGGATGGCTTGTTGACCGGAAAACACCTGATCTGTATGACTGGATCGGCGCATTCATTTGTCTCATCGGTGTCTGTGTTATTTTATTTGCGCCGCGCGGATAACAAAATGGCCTGCTTATGAAGCGGGCCATTTTTGTTTAATCCTCTTTTAAGTTAGTCAGCTGCACTTCATGCTCCTCTTGCGGTTCGTCAAGCGGATAAATTCTTGCTGTTCCGTTTTCTTCATTCACGTGCTGAATGTATATAGGAACGCCGTTATATGTTACTTTCTTCATGTCGGGAGATTCTACAATTTCTTTCGCCCTTTGAATATTCATCGTAACACCCTCCTTCAATACATAACGTTTCCATTTCCTGAAGGAAGTATGCTTTATGATTCAGCGGACAAGTTGAATTTTTTTAGGCGTTTGTAGAAAGTGCTTCGGGGGATCCCGCTGATTTTTGCGGCTTGAGAGACGTTTCCTTTTGCAGATTCAAGCGCTTTGATCATCATATCCTTTTGGATTTGCTCACGAAAAGTAAGCACGCCGGCAGCAGTTGGCTTTTTTTCTGCAGAGCTGGCCGGCAATCCAGCGGCTTCCAGTAAAGCAGGAAGCGATTCATCCCTCAGCCGGCCGTCCGGAAATCTGATAGAAAGACGTTCAAATACATTAAACAGCTCGCGAATATTTCCCGGCCACTTCCATTGCTTCAGCACATTACAAAAATCAGAAGGAAGTTCGCCTGGCCAATGATTCTTCTGTTTGTAGTACTCAAAGAGATCCGGGATATCCTCGGTGCGATCGCGTAATGGAGGGAGTTCAATTGGATAGACATGAAGACGGTAAAACAAGTCCTCTCTGATTTTTCCGTTTTCGGCAAGCTCGCGTAAATCACAATGTGTGGCGGCAATAACTCTGATATCAACCGGAATTTCTTTCGTCCCGCCGATTGGCGTTATCTTGCGTTCCTGAAGCACCCGTAAAAGTGCAACCTGCATCGAGTGGGAAATTTCTCCGATTTCATCTAAAAATAATGTGCCTTGATTCGCTTTTTGAAAGGCGCCCTTATAGCCATTTCGTTTCGCTCCCGTAAAAGCGCCCTCTGCATATCCGAACAGTTCGCTTTCAATCAAATCAGACGGAATCGCTCCGCAATTGACAGCAACAAACGGACCGTGCCGTCTCTCACTGTTCTCATGAAGCGCGCGAGCCGCGACTTCCTTTCCCGTACCAGTTTCGCCCGACAAACAGACCGTTGCATCTGCCGCAGCTGCACGTTCAAGGTTCATCAGCATCGCTTGCGATCGGCCGCTTTTCCCGATCACTCCATTGAATCGAAACACCTTCTTTTTCTTTTGTTCCGAAAGATAAAAACAAGTGCCGCCATCTCCTATGGTGACAGCTTTTTCGATTGAGTAGCCCCGTTCCTTCAACTCATACAGGTGCCGGCCCTGCCAATCCGGCATAGAGGTTCGAATCGGTATGCTCGCACTGATGATGTGCTGCTTGATATTGCATAGCACCATCGGCACACTGGATGCAGCCCTCTCTCCAAAACGGCTGATCAGCTCGAGCTCTTTCTCACGGCTTTTAGCTGCGAGTTCCCGTTCAGCTGCATAGGCGATCGCAGTGGCAATACCTAGCATATGAGGATGCGCGCCTGCAGCCGGACACGATATGTCAATCACACCCGCAAGGCTGCCATCCTCATGGTGAATCGGAGCGGCTGAACAGTTCCAAAGATGGGAAGCAATGGAGTAATGCTCTGATCCTTGTATCGCAACCGGCTCGCTAATGTGGAGCGCCGTGCCAATCGCATTTGTTCCGACAGCCGTTTCCGTCCAGCATGCCCCTTCGACAAAGTTGATGCGTTTGGCTTCATAGAGCGCGCGGGAATGGCCGTCCAATGCCAGAACAACACCGTCTGAATCAATTAGCAGCGCCATCATTTCCATTTCTTTTATGGCAGGCAGCAGTTTTTCGAGGTAAGGCTTTGCGGTCGTCAAGAAGAATGAATGTTTTTTTGACTGCTGATCCAGCTCCGTTTGCTGTAAAACCTTCGGGCCTTTTTCTAAATAAGGATTGACCTCAGCTTTTTTGCAGCGATGCCATGACTCGGCAATCCGTTTTCTTAATCGGGCTTCGTCAAGCACACCGTCTTTCACAAAACGTTTCCAGGTTTGCAAATCGTTTGGGACCGAATTCATTTCCTTGATCGCTCCTCCCTTACACGCCGTTTTCATCTATTGTAGGGGAAAAATAAAGCGCTTTCAACAATAAAAAAGCAGGCGCCTTATATCCATGCACCTGCTTTTTCCTTTATTATGCATGTACTGCAAGCCCGATCGTGCTTAACAGCGCCTCATGCAATGTTTCCGATAAAGTCGGATGCGCGGCGATAAAATGCTCCGCCATATCTGCCGTCATCTCACCATTCATGATCGCTGCCGCTTGGCCGATGAGCTCGGTTACGTCCGGGCCAATCATCGAGACACCTACGATTTCGCCGAATTCCGGTTCAGCCACGAATTTGACCTTTCCTTCCGCTTGCTGTTTAATGAGCGCCTTGCCGTTTGCGGAAAAAGGAAATTCGCCAATTTTCACATCGCCGTATATGCTTCTTGCCTGACGTTCTGTCATTCCGATACACGCGATTTCCGGGGACGTATAGATGCAGCGCGGCACATGTTTCTCATTGATTTTGACATCCCTTCCGGAAGCATGAGAAGCAGCGATGATGCCCTCATGAAAAGCGGCATGCGCCAGCTGAATGCCCCCTATAGCATCTCCGCACGCGTAAATATGAGGCACGTTCGTTTGCATGTGCCCATTCACCGGAATGCCCTTTGGAGAAAAATCAACTTCGGCCTGTTCAAGCTGTAATCCGTCAAGACGGGGTTTTCTGCCGATAGCCACCAGCACATAATCGGCCTTCGTTTTAAACTCTCGCTGACCGCTTTTCCATATTGCCGTTTTGGCCGTCCGATCCACCCGCTCTAATCTGGATGAGGTATGCACTTCGACACCGTCTTCCTCAAGTTTCTCCTGAAAAAGACGGGCAATATCTTCGTCTTCAGCCGGGATCAGCTGGTCCGCTGTTTCAATGATGGTCACCTTCGATCCCAATCTGGCGAACAGCCCTGCATACTCACACCCGATGACACCGCCGCCGACAATGACTAGTGAAGACGGAATCTCGGAAAGAGAAAGCGCGTCTTTGCTGTCGATGATCCATTCGCCGTCAAACGGGGCGAAAGGCAGCTCGATTGGCTCTGATCCGGAGGCAATCAATACTTGGTCCGCCTCTCTGATTTCTTTTCCGTTTTCTCCTTCGATCAAAAGCTTTCTTTCAGAAAGAAAGGAGGCTGTTCCCTTTACAACCTGTATTTGATTTTTCTTCATTAGGTACTGAACGCCTTGGACAAGCTGACTGACAACCTGTTGTTTTCGGCTTTGCATTTTACTCCAATCGACTGATATCGCACCTGCCGGAAGTTCGATTCCAAAGCTGTCGGCATGCTTGATTTTATCAAGAACGTTTGCGCTTTCTAACAAAGACTTTGTCGGGATGCAGCCTTCATTCAAGCAGGTCCCCCCAAGCTTGCCTTTGTCAATGAGCAGCACGTTTCTGCCCTGCTGTGCCGCGGAAACCGCAGCCGCATAGCCTGCAGGTCCGCCGCCGATAATGGCTAATGTCATGTCGTTTTCACCTGCTTTTCCTATAAAATTAATGCTGCGGGTTCTTCCAAATATGTTTTCATCGCCTTCAGGAATGCAGCGGCTGGGGCGCCGTCACACGCTCTGTGATCAAATGTCAGGCTGAGCGGCAGGATCGTGCTTCTGACGATCTCCTCCCCTTGATACACCGGCGTGTCATAGCTTGCTCCGATGCCGAGAATGCCTGTTTCCGGCGGATTTAGTATCGGTGTGAAATGCTCAACTCCAAACGAGCCAAGGTTTGTAATGGAGAAGGTAGAGCCTTGCAGTTCTTCGCTTCCCGCACGTCCCTCGCGTGCTTTTTTGGCATTTTCTGAGATGGATTGAGCCAGTTCTATCAGCGGTAGCTTTTCAGCATGGCGGATTACAGGCACCACTAAGCCATTTTCCAAGGCTACAGCCATACCAAGGTGTACATGGGGATGTGTGATGATGCGCTCATTTTGATAAAAGCTGTTCAGCACAGGGTGAGCTTGCAGAGCGAGAACGGCGGCTCTTGAGACAAAATGAGTGATCGTCAGTTTTGTGCCGTATCTCTCTTCAGCAGTTGGTGAAAGTTGTTTTTGAAGAGTGGCAAGCTTGGTGATATCAGCTTTCATCGTGATCGTCAGCTGCGCGCTGTTTGCTAAGCTTTCCTGCATTCGGACAGCGATGACCTTTCTCATGCCTGTCACCGGGATTTCCTGCGCATTCTGCTCCGACACAGGCTTTGCCTGATCTTTTTTCTGTTCAGCAAGGGCCTTTGTCACGTCATCCTTCACGATTCGTCCGCCTGGTCCAGTTCCTTTCAGCTGTTTTAGGTCTAATCCTGCTTTTTCTGCTATTTTCCTGGCGACTGGAGATATTTTCATTCGATCTTTTTTGGAGGCTGCGGGTTTGTTTTCTTGTTTGACGGGCTGAACGGCTTGCGGCACACTGTCTTCAGCAACAGGCGCGCTCGCCTCTTCCTGCACCGACTCATTGGCGTCCCCGATATAGCAGATTGCTGTGCCGGGCGGAACCTCTTCTCCCTCTTTCACTTTGATATCGATCAGCGTTCCTTTTTCAGGCGCTTCGATCTCCATTTCAATTTTCTCCGATTGAATGCTGGCAATGCTTTCTCCCTTTTCAACCGGGTCGCCTACTTTTTTATTCCATATCGATACTTCCCCTTGTTTCATGGCCATTCCCAATTTTGGCATCACTACTTTTACCGCCATTTGTGTCCCCCCTTTAATTCATTGCCGGCTCGCCAAGCAATTCAAGCGTGACGCTGACAATTTTATCTGGTGTCGGCAAATATTGATCTTCAAGCACTGGTGAAAACGGAACCGGTGTATGCGGCGCTGTAATCCGTTTAATCGGCGCATCAAGCAAATCAAAGCCCTTGTCAGCAACAAGCGCAGCAATATCCGTGGCAATGCTGCATCGCGGATTGGCTTCATCAATGATGATCAGCCGGTTTGTTTTTTCTAACGATGTGAAAATCGCATCCTCATCCAGAGGAGACAGACTGCGGGGATCAAGCACCTCGGCTTCGATGCCCCTCTCTGAAAGCTGTGCAGCCGCTTCAAGCGCGGTATTGACCTGCTTGCCGACTGCAAATAGCGTGACATCCTTGCCTTCACGTTTGATGTCCGCCTTTCCGAGGGGAATTGTATAATAATCTTCCGGCACCTCGCCCTTCATGTTGTAGGACGTTTTGTCTTCAAAGAAGAACACCGGATCATTATCTTCTATTGCTGCAAGCAGAAGACCTTTGGCATCATACGGATTGGATGGAACAACCGTCTTCAGTCCAGGGATGCTCGTGAAAAGGCCATACAGCGCTTGCGAATGCTGGGCAGCGGCCCGGAACCCTGCTCCGTATGTGGTGCGGACGGTAATCGGCACTTGCGCTTTTCCGCCAAACATATAACGGAATTTCGCCCCTTGGTTGATCACCTGATCAAAGCACGTGCCGATAAAATCGTTAAACATCAGCTCGGCAATTGGTCTCAAACCGGTTGATGCCGCAGCCATAGCCGCACCCATATAGCCCGCCTCAGAAATCGGAGTGTCCAGCACTCTTGTACGCCCGAATTCCTGTACGAGTCCCTTTGTGACCCCTAATACACCGCCCCATGCTTCATCATCCTGCAAATGATCGACCGCCGCTCCCCCGGCGACATCCTCACCGATCAAAAGCACATTTTCGTCTTTTCTCATCGCAAGCTTCATTGCTTCATTGATCGCGTCTGACATGCTTATGACTCTCGCCATCTCTTACATTCCTCCTTTTTCATATGACACGTACACATCTGTCAGCAGCTCCGAATCTTTTGGATATGGACTGTCTTCGCTGAACGAAACGGCTTTTTCAATCGATTCGCTGACACGCTGTTCAATGTCTGACAGCTTATTAGCATCTGTTTCTTTTAAAAGGTAGTTTTTAAAACCTTGAATGGCATCTTTTTCTTCAAGGTGCTCAACTCTTTCATCCTTCGTTTTATAGGTTTGGGCATCTCCTTCGAAATGGCCGTAGTTTCTGTAGGTCATACATTCAATCAAAGACGGGCCGCCGCCGTTTCTTGCTCTTTCTATCGCTTCCTCGGCTGCCTGGTAAACTGCTAAAATATCTTTGCCGTCAACTGTAACCCCCGGCATGTTATAAGCAGCCGCCCGATCGGCGATTGAATCACAGGCTGATGCGTACTCAAATGGGGTAGCTTCGCCATAGCCGTTGTTTTCAGCAACAAACACGACAGGAAGGTTCCATACAGCCGCTAAATTCAGCCCTTCGTGGAAGGTGCCTTGGTTATTTGCCCCGTCCCCGAAAAAGCAAACGCTTACATTTTTAGTCTGTTTATATTTAGCCGTGAGCGCCGATCCGCATGCGAGCGTAAAGCCGCCCCCGACGATTCCATTTGCGCCTAACATGCCTTTATCAAGATCCGCAATGTGCATAGAACCGCCCTTGCCTTTGCACAATCCGGTCGCTTTTCCGAAAATTTCCGCCATCATGCCGTCCAAATCACAGCCTTTGGCGATACAATGTCCATGTCCCCTGTGGGTGCTTGTAATGCTGTCGCCATCATGTAAATGAGCGCACACCCCTACAGCCACAGCTTCCTCACCGGCATATAAATGAACGAATCCGGGAAGCACTCCCTGGGCGAACAGTTCATGCACTTTGTCTTCAAAGCCCCTGATCTCCAGCATCTTTTGGTACATCCACAGCGCTTTTTCCTCAGTTAATGACAAGCCTTCTCGTTTTAACAATTCCATTTTGTGCGCCTCCTTCTATTTAGGGTTCACCATTATAAATGCAAGAAGTGTGCCAGTCTTTTGAGCCCGTAAAACCAGTCTTCTCGTCTTCACTTTGGAGACAGTTTGAGACGTGTGTCTCGTTTTGTCTCAAACTGATTCATTTGTCTCGTTTTACAGCATGCAAAAAAAGACCGGATATCACCCGGCCTTTGACAATGATCGACGTATTTATTTCCTTGGAAATCTTTTTAACTTCCTAGTTCCTCTGCATCGTTTGACTGAATAGCTGCTTTTGAAAGAAAATCAATTGAATATTTGACATATCCAATACCGCCGTTCCCGTCCTTCTGCATACAGTCTATCGTGCCGTTTGAGTATGTATATCCCTTTTCATTAAGCGTTTTTCTGACCGTTTCCGCCATCTTTGCGGCATCTGTTTTTGATAACCCGCTGGCACACAAGTTTTTTCATGTTCCCACTCTTTTCCACATATGTACGTGCTACAGTTCATGCTTTTCTTCTACAGCCCGGTTCAGCGCTTGGAGCATGTAGCCTATGCCTTTGTATGATGATAGCGGCCAGCTGATATGCTGGTGCTCTCCGATGACGGCGTTTAGAACGCTTCGATATTTTTTTCCGCCAAGCATGACTAGCTCTTCGATATCAGAAAAGCCTTTTTCGTGAAATTGGCGGCGCAGCTCGTCCGCTGTCATGATTTCCGGATGACCGGTGCCAAAAGTGACATCGTAATTTCCCGAAACGAGATCATCAGGGCGAAGAAAGCCATGCTTCGCCGACAAAATCACCCACTCATCGAAAAATGCTTTCGCATACCGCTCGCACGCCTGATGAAACGGGCTGAGATAAGCGTACTCTGCTCTTACCGGCCCGGCATCAGGCTGGACGTCCCAGAATTTTTTCTTGCCGCAGGGGATGATGCATAGCCGTTTCATTTTTCTCTCCCCCTTTATAAGATATCTCTACTAAATATACCATTATTTTCTGACAATAAATTAGAGAAAAGACAGGCTGAGTAAAAGCTGCGTACAAAAAAGACCCGGAAATCGGAATTGTTTATTTTACCGAAAATCCAGGTTTATTTTAGTCAAGAATGGTGTAAAAATCCCTTTATTTTGTTAGCCTTTTTTGAATCAAGCACTGCTGTTACTCTATCCCATCAAGATACTTTCTCTCAAAGTCGTCGAGCAATGCACGCACTTCATCTGTTGACTTTGTGTTCATGCATTGATTTCTTAATTCACTTGCCCCTCGGAACCCGCGGAGATAAATTTTGAAAAAGCGAGGAAGAGGCTTGTACGGACGGGCTTCTAATGCTGAATATTTATCATGAAGATCCAGATGCAGCCTTAAGAGATCAAGCAATTCCTTGCTGTTATGCTCTTTCGGCTCCTTTTCAAAGGCAAATGGATTTGTAAAAATACCACGCCCAATCATAATTCCATCAACACCGTATTGTTCAGCAAGTTTTAAGCCAGTTTGGCGGTCAGGGATATCACCATTGATCGTCAAAAGTGTATCTGGTGCCACCTCATCACGAAGTTTCTTAATCTCTGGGATGAGCTCCCAATGCGCATCTACTTTGCTCATTTCTGCTCTTGTACGCAGATGAATAGAAAGATTGGCAATATCCTGTTTCAAAATGTGTGTCAGCCACTCGCGCCATTCGTCTACATCCGTGAAACCAAGTCTTGTTTTTACGCTTACGGGCAATCCCCCTGCTTTTGCAGCTTGTATTAATTCTGCTGCAACTTCCGGCCGGCGGATAAGACCGCTTCCCTTACCGTTCTGTGTCACATTAGGCACAGGACAGCCCATATTGATATCTAGCCCTTTAAATCCTAACTCTGCCATGCCAATACTCATTTTACGAAAGTTTTCAGGCTTATCTCCCCATATATGGGCCACCATTGGCTGTTCATCCTCTGTAAAAGTCAAACGGCCGCGCACGCTATCTTTCCCATCCGGGTGGCAATAGCTCTCTGAGTTTGTGAACTCTGTAAAAAACACATCCGGTCTGCCTGCTTCACTTACTACATGCCGGAAAACAACATCTGTCACATCTTCCATTGGTGCCAGTACAAAAAATGGCCGTGGTAGTTCACGCCAGAAATTTTCTGTCATAACAAAAATCAAATCCTTTCATTAGGGGGTACGGCTATACCTGTATCTCCAATATTAAAAAACTGACCATGCTTTCTTTTTACACTTATCGCATGCGAAAGCATTTCTTATCAATCTATAGTAAATTTTGAACATTTCACGTGGGATGATTATCTACACCATATATTGTGGTTAACACTGGCGCTGACCTTCGTCTTTCTCAGTGGCCTTACTTTTGAACTTTTTGGATAAAAAGAATTCCAACCTAAATAGAATATCATATGAGTTCTCCATATTACCAACGCAAAATAATTGCCCTGTTATTGAAGATAAGATATTTAACACTACACCATATCCGTATCTCTATATCATATTTGCGGAAAAACTAATTTCAAGAGATAAACTTTGATTAAGCAAATTGAGTTGGGGGTGGTATAACTGAGTACTCGAGAGAATGAAAAAAACTACTTAAGCTGCTACCACTTGTGAATCACATGGAGTACAGAGGATGAGAAGAGAAAATAAACCCTTATTTAAAAGAATTCAAGAACTTCAATCTGAATCATTTGGGATTTGCTCATGATTTAGAAAATAACCAACGCAGCAAGTGGCAACCTACTATATATTTGTATAGGGTTATAATTCGGTAATCCTGATCCAGAACCAATAAAATAGACTGCTGACTAAGTGTCGCAGTCTTCACTCATAAGATAATTAAGAAAGCGTTCATTTTCTTTCATCATTAATAAGTCATCAGAAGTTATTGCTTTAATTTCGAATATCCTTTGTTATACCTGTAATTATTTGTATAATAGTGAAAACTCCCAAGAAAACAGTAATAATATTAAACCATGGATTATCATAGAATGAAAGATATGTTTGATAGAAATCCAGTTCAACTATGTTTGCTGGGAACCCATTCATTTCTCTATAATTAGGACCCCATCCCGTTAATTCTACAAAATTAAAATAAAGCTGAGATACTAAAAATGCCAAAAATGTTTGAAACCAACTTCTTTTATATAACGGTCGTTTTTTATATACTTTATCCATTTAGTTATCCATTTCCTTCTCTGCAATACTTTTTAGCCAAGTGTCAATCTAAAATTTATATTATGAAGCATGATTGTCGCAAGGATATAACCATTGTAGGTATTACTGTAATAGTTGTTATCGTCTCGGCACTATTATTTATTTGTTGTAGTGCTCATACGTTATTCATTTTAAAATGGGGTTGGCCATCATTTTCACCTCTTTCGTTTATTACAATGTTTCAACTTTTTAAATCGAATGACTCTTGAAATGATATACGCCATACCTTTCCTTATATTCCTATAATCAATATTTCACACGTCATAACTGCAAGTCAATATATAATTTTACAAATTATGAAAAAATATCTATGATTTTACATCATTCTACTCATGTATTTTAATCATACTGGAAGGAAATTTTTCCGGTTAAATAACGCTGTTTTTCACCCGCTTTTCAACACGTTTTTTCAACTCTTTTCGCTAGTTAAAATAAAGATCTCCGCGAATAGAAGGAAGATAAAATTGGGAAAAGACAGTCAGGACAAGGGCTGCACATGAAAAAGACCCGGAAATCGGAATTGTTTATTTTACCGAAATCCAGGTCTGATTAGGTATTTCTTATTTTAGTTAGACGATTTCAATACAAGTCTCGCCACTGCTTCAACATGCGCCGTCTGCGGAAACATATCGACAGGCTGAATATAGTCCACGCGATAGTCCTTCGACAGCGTCTGCAAATCCTTCGCAAGCGTGGATGGATTGCAGGAAACGTAGACGAAGCGTTTCGGTTTGACTTTTTTGATCGTGTCCAGGAACGTGCTGTCACAGCCCGTTCTTGGCGGGTCTACGATGACGACGTCCGGGCGGAAGCCTTCTTTCGTCCATTTCGGGAGCCAGTGCTCGGCTGTTCCTGTTACGTATGTGGCATTTGCCATGCCGTGTTTTTTGGCGTTTTTCTTGGCATCGTCAATTGATTCCTTGATGACGTCCATGCCGCGGACTTCCTTCGCTCCGTCCGCCACCCACATGCCGATCGTGCCGACGCCGCAATACGCATCAACGACTTTTTCTTTTCCGGTCAGCTGCGCCGCTTTTTTCACTTCATCATACAGCTTGACGGTCTGTTCCGGATTGAGCTGGAAGAAAGCGCGGGCGCTCAATTCAAAAGATACGTCGCCGAGCACTTCTTGAATTACTGTTTTTCCGGCGAGCTGTTTTGTTTTCTCACCAAAAATCACTGAAGTTTTCGCCCCGTTTACATTCTGAATAATGGATGTGACCTCTGGCAATCGCTTTTGAATCGCTTTGACGATTTCTTCCTTGTGCGGAAGCGTTTCTTTTGCGGTTACAAGCACGACCTGCACTTCACCTGTTTCAAAGCCGACTCTCGTCACGATCGTGCGAACGTCGCCTTTTCGTTTTCTTTCATTATAAACAGACACATCGAAGTCCTCTAATATGCGGCGGACGATGCCTGTTGTTTTGTTCGTTGCCGGATGCTGAACGATACAGTCTTTAATCGGCACGATGTCATGAGAATCAAGGCCGTATAAGCCGGCGATGATGCTGCCGCTTTGCGAGCGCCCGATCTGGAATTGGCTTTTATTGCGGTAATTCCATGGGTTGTCCATGCCAATCGTTTCTTTGATTTCCATGTTTTCAACTTTAAACTTCGTATGGCGTTCAAGAGACTGAATGACGATATCGCGTTTTTCCCGAAGCTGCTGGCTGTATGCAAGGTGCTGAAGCTGACAGCCGCCGCATTGTTCATAAACAGGGCAAGGCGGTGCCACTCGGTGCTCAGATGCCTTGCGGATTTTCTTAATGCGGCCCTCCGAAAACTTCGGCTGGACCTTTGTGGCCTGCACAACAACTTCTTCGCCAGGAAGCGCGCCGGGCACGAAGACGACTTTTTTCTTAAAATAGCCGACACCTTCTCCGTTAATGCCGAGACGCTTAATCGTCAGCGGAAAGGTTTGTCCGACCTTCAGTTCGACGGGCGCCTGTTTCTTTTGTTGGTTCACGTTGTTCTCTCCGTTTCTATATGAAGCTTTCTGCAGAAGGCAGAAAGTGAAATGGTTTTTTCACATCTTTCTAGTATAACACGTTTGCAGGATTTCCTTCATTGTCAGACGAATTATTCTATACTCCTCCACAAATACAAAGACGCATAGCTTAAATAAGGCTCCCACTCCTTGCTCATCGCCAGCATGACATCCTTTGCCGGCTTATCGTTCAGCTGAAAATGGCGTTTGATGGCATTCTGGAGGCCGATATCGGCAAGCGGGAATAAATTGGGACGGCCAAGTCCGAACATGAGGACGTTTTGCACGGTCCACGGGCCGATACCCCTGATTTTGATCAGTTTCTTCATAATGTCTTCATCCGCCATATGCGGCAGCTCTGACAAGCTGAGTGTGCCTTCTGCGATCATCCTTGATGTATCAATGGTGTATTCCGCTTTTCTCATGCTGAATTGCAGATCACGCAGATCCTGATAATCGAGTTCCGCAATCGTTTCCGGCTTTGGATAGCACCACACGCCATCCTTCTGCTCGCCAAACGCATGAACAAATCGTTCTGTTAGCGTGTAAGCGAAGGATAGATTAAGCTGCTGGTGGATAATGCATTTCATCATGCAGTTGTACACGCTATAGTCCAGAACAAGCGGCGTCCCGGCATGCTCTTCAAAAATGGCGGACAGGCTCGTTTTTGAAAAGTGATCCAGAACGTGCTGCAAATGATTTTCCCATTGAAAAATCCGCTTGATTTCCTTCATCATTTCTCCCTGATCCGTTTCCCCGCTGACGAGGAACTCAGGCTCGCCCGCATGGCCTAACGCCTGTACCTTTACAATACATACAGTCCCCGCTTGATTTCTGATTGGCACACGGACTTCCCTCGCCTCTCGATCAACAGCATTGAGGGGGTCTAAAGACAGCCTGTCCAGCACGCGGTCAAAATGATACGGAGGCGTGACAGATACTTTTTCCTTCCACATGAGATCCACCCTTTTTTCCGTTTTTGTTCAGTATAACATGCCGCTGGAATTAGGCAGAGAGTACCGTATACTTTTCTCATAAAGACCGCATGATATAATGGCAGGTGGAGGGTTGTTTATGATCAACATTACCGCAATCACAACAGAGCATCAGCTGCTGAAAAATATACCGATCGAACGAGTGGAACAGCCTGATATTGCATGGTACTGGGTTGATTTTTACGGCCCGGAGGATACGGAAACGGCGTTATTGAGAGATTTTTTTCATTTTCACCCGCTTGCCATTGAGGATTGCTTCCAGCATATGCAGCGGCCCAAGCTTGACCATTATGACGGCTATCGTTTTTACGTGATTCATGCGCTGAATAAGGAAACACTTGAGATGGAGGAAGTCGATATCTTTCAAGGCGAAAAATTTGTCGTCACCTTTCATTTACACGAAACGCCCGGTATCGCTAAAGTCCGGGAGCGTTTGTATGCTTCACCGGACATATTGAAAAAAGGGCCCGGGCATATTTCTTATATGATCATGGATCAGCTTGTTGATGAATATTTTCCTCTCGTGTATAAAATTGAAGACCGGCTGAATGAAATTGAAGAAAGCCGTCCCCACAAAACGTATGGGACGCTGATGAACGAGGTGTTTGATCTCAGAACAGACCTATTGCATTTGAGACGGACAATTATCCCGATGCGTGATTTGCTCTACCGGATTTTAAGCCTTGACCATGTGAAAGAGCAGCGGGAAACGAAAGCCTATTTCAGCGACATATATGATCATTTGTTAAAGTTGTCTGAAATTGTGGAATCCAACCGTGACATGACGTCCGACTTGCGTGACAGCTACGTGACGCTAAACTCAAACCGGATGAATGCGATTATGATGACACTGACGATCGTATCAACCATTTTCATCCCGCTCACCTTTATTGCCGGTGTATACGGTATGAACTTCGACTTTATGCCGGAGCTGCATTGGAAATACGGATATTTCGCTGTACTTGGCCTGATGGCCGCGCTTGTGATTGGAATGCTGATTTGGTTTGTACATAAAGGATGGTTCAATATTTTTAAATGAGGACAGCGAGCAGCTGTTCTTTTTTGTTGTAAGCCGATCGCTATGCATATTCTGTTCATATTGTTTATAATGGAAAAAATATTCAGGGAGTGATCAGATTGAAAATTGCTGTCATCGGACTCGGCAATATGGGACAGCCCATTGCCCGAAATGTTCTTCAAGCAGGCTACGAATTGACTGTCTATAACCGGACGAAGCAAAAGACGGAAGACCTTGTCACAGAAGGCGCACAGGCAGCTGACACGCCGCGGCTGGCGGCAAAGTCCGCTGATATTGTCATCACAATGCTTGCAGATGATGATTCTGTCAGCGCCGTGACATTCGGAGAAGACGGGCTGCTTGAAGGATTAGCAGAGAACGGCATTCACATCTCGATGAGCACAATCAGTGTTGAGTTTTCAGAAAAGCTCGCAGCAGCTCATGCAGAGAAAGGACATTTTTTTCTCGCCGCTCCTGTTCTTGGCAGACCGGATGCCGCAGCCAAAGCCGCGCTCCGTATCATAACAGCCGGACCGGCAGAAGCAAAGCAAGCTGCCAAGCCTCTGCTCGACAGCCTGAGCCAGCAGGTATTTGATGTCGGCGAAGAAAGCAAGACGGCAAATGCAGCCAAAATCAGCATCAATTTCTTGCTTGTGTCCATGCTGGAGGCGTTATCTGAATCCTTTTTAATGATGGAGAAATACGGCTTAGAACAAAAACAATTTTTAGAAATCGCCAGCGCGCTCTTTGGTTCTCCAGTCTATCAAAATTACGGAACCATTATGGCCGAGCAGAAATTTGAGCCGGCCGGCTTCAAAATGTCTTTAGGGCTGAAGGATACCAACCTGGCACTCGCCGCCGCAAAACGGGTTTCTGCTAATCTTCCTCTTGCCGAGCTGGCCAAGAGCCATTTTGAAAGCGGGATTGAGAAAGGCTTCGGGGATCTGGACTGGGCCGCACTGATTAAATGTATAAAATAAAGAAAAGCCTCTCCGTTGGGACTGACCCCCGTTTTTGAGACAGGGATCAAAACACCTTTTAAACAGCCAATTGCCGATAGTTTATCGGTGATTGGTTGTTTAGTTTCGTTTGAATACGAATATTGTTATAATAATGAATGTATTCTGTGACAGTGCGTTCTACGATGGCGGTCGTAGTACGATCAATGCTGTTCAGATAGAACGTTTCAGACTTTAATGAGGAATGAAACGATTCGATGGTGGCATTATCAGCGGGCGTCCCTTTGCGGGACATGCTCATGGTAATGCCTTTTGTTTTAACAGCTTTCTGATACTCGTAAGATGTATACACAGATCCTTGGTCACTATATAACACGCAGTTCTCGGGAAGTGTTGGCAGCTGATCAAGTGTATTTAGAACAAAATCTGTGTCCTGTTTATCTCCAATCGTAAAAGCAATCACTTCTCCATTGTATAAATCCAATATACTGGAAAGGTACAATTGTTTCTGTCCATAAGGCAAATAAGTGATGTCCGTTACTAGTTTTTCAAGAGGGCGATCAGACTGAAAGTTCCGATCCAATATATTATCGACTACGGCATATGGCTGCCCATTCTTCTTACGCTTTTTCACCTTAACTCGGCACTGCCACTGATTTTCCTGCATAATACGTTGAACCGTTTTATGGTTGATACACATTCCCTTTTTTAATATGGCTGTGATTTTCCGATATCCATATCGATACTTGTGCTCTCGGCACAACGTGCCGATTTGTTTTTCCAAATGGCGCTTGGGATGATCTTTCGTCAGATTCTTCTTCCAACGATAATAAGACGCACGTGAGATACCTAAATGAACACAGATATCCTGCACGGTCATTGTGCTGTGCAATACTTCTACAAGTTCGACTGACGTTTCGCTATCAACTTCCTTTCCAATTCGTTGTACTTTTTTAAAACTTCATTCTGTTGTCTCAGATAACGATTCTCTGCCTGCAGTTTCTCTAATTCGGAAGAATACTCCGGACCTTTTCCGTAAGTGTATTGCTTTCCAACAGGCTGTTCGAATCGATGTGTATCCCCAGCCTTATGCCATCTAACCCATGTCTGAACCTGTGTCTTATTCTTAATATTCAATTTCTGCATGATCTCTTTCATAGGCACGCCTGCCAATCTCATTTCTACAGCCTTCTGTTTAACTTCAACCGGATAACTCACTCTTGTCCCCATAGAAAAAACACCTCCAAGTCTAATTTCGGATAACAATCATCCGTTTTCAAACTTGAAGGTGTTTTTATTTGTCTCATCTTATGGGGTCAGTCCCGTTTAAGGAGAGGTTTTTCTTTTTTACAAAGACGGCAGCCTCATTTCTTTCTCAAACATCAGATCATCAATGCTTTTAAATGTGTAGCCCTGTTTTTTCAGATCTGTAATCGCGTCATCCAGCGCTTCAGCATTGTCCCTCGATACGGTGTGAAGCAGGTAAATGGCTCCCGGGTGCGCCTGTTTGATCATATGATCGTAGGCATATTTCTTTCCCTTTTGGTTGTTGATTTTCCAATCAACAAAAGCGACCGACCAGAAAACGGTTTGATAGCCGAGGCGTTTCGTTTCTTTCAGTACATACTCACTGAACACGCCGCGCGGCGGACGCAAGTACAGATTGTCCTGCTTTCCCGTAATTTTATAAACCTCTTCGTTGACTGAATCAAGTTCATCCTGAATCTGATCAGCTGTTTTTGTCGTTAAATCCGGATGGTGAAAGGAATGGTTGCCGATAATATGGCCCTCATCTGACATTCGTTTGATCAGCTGAGGCTGGTCCTTTACGAAATGCCCGGTGACAAAAAACGTTCCTGTTACGCGATGTTTTTTTAAGACATCAAGCACTTTTGGCGTATAGCCATTTTCATATCCGTTATCAAACGTTAAGTAAATCGTTTTTTCCTTTGTATTCCCTAAATAAAACGCGTCATATTTTTCAATTAAACTGTTCAGCTGCTTCCCGGCATCTGGCGGCTGATGATTGACACTTCGTTTAAAGCCCCAATTAATCGGCTCATTCGGCACCGCTTCCGCCTGTGCTGCACCTCCGGCAAGCAATACGGCGGCGCAGCATATTGAACACATCCACTTCATGGCCAGCGCTCCTTCTGCATTTTTTCTTATTTTACAGATAGAGACTTTGTTTTATACTGTTGCTTTATGCCAATAAAAAAACCGCGGCGGGCGCGCGGTTTTATTCCCAATCTTTTTTAAAACGTTCGTATTTGGCTTCCAGGTCATCAAGCATGCTGATAAGCCTGTCTATATCTTCAACGTCGGTTGCTTCAGGGTCTAATGAATCGATGACGTTCATAAACATGTCAAGTCTGTTCTTTAAATAATCAATCTGCTGATCTTTATTGTTTACGGCGTTCCCCATTCTGTTCCTCCATTCATTTTTTATTATGGTAGCTCATTTTTTGCCGTTTTTCAATCGCCGCGCTACTTGCGATCTTGGCAAATCAGGTCTAAAATTAACTGTTGGCAGCGTTAGTATGCCCATTTATAAAGGAGTTAGATAGTCATGACACAAAACACGAAGCTGCGTCCGATTACGCCCGAGTTTGACCCTTGGGAAGCCTATATGGATGTTGACCAATACGGAGACATGCAGCTGACAAACGTTGAATTCACAACGACGACACTGTGCAATATGAGATGCGAGCATTGTGCTGTAGGCTATACATTGCAGCCTAAAGACCCGAATGCTCTGCCAATAGATCTTCTGTTAAAACGGCTGGAGGAAATCCCGCGCCTCAGATCCATCAGCATCACAGGCGGAGAGCCGATGCTTTCGTTGAAATCAGTAAAAGAATATGTTGTTCCTTTATTGAAATATGCCCATGAACGGGGTGTGCGGACACAAATTAATTCAAATCTGACCCTCGACATCGAGCGGTACGAATGGATCATTCCGTATCTCGATGTGCTACATATTTCTCATAACTGGGGTACAGTTGAAGATTTTGCTGAAATCGGCTTTGCCATGATGGACAGAAAACCGACCTTCGAACAGCGCGCGCGCTATTTTGAAAAAATGATCGAAAACAGCCGCACGCTCGTGGATGCCGGAGTAATGGTATCTGCGGAAACGATGCTGAACAAACGAACACTTCCGCATATTGAGCATATTCACCGCCAAATCACAGAAGATATGAAATGTCAGCGTCACGAGGTCCACCCAATGTATCCAAGCGATTTCGCAAGCGCTCTTGAATCCCTCAGCCTCAAAGAGATGAGACAGGCCATTCACCGCTTGCTGGATATTCGTGATGAAAATACGTGGATGCTGTTCGGAACGCTGCCGTTTTATGCCTGCAGTCCGGACGAAGACGACCAAAAGCTGCTTCGCCGGCTTCGCGCGGCGAAAAACGTCACAGTGCGAAATGACCCTGACGGCCGGTCCCGCCTGAATGTGAACATTTTCGACGGAAACATTATCGTGACCGATTTCGGTGATACCCCGCCGCTTGGCAACATTCAGACGGACAGCCTCCCTTCCGTCTATGAAAAGTGGAGAGAGACCAAGCTTGCGAAAGAACTAAGTTGCCACTGCCCGAATGTCCGGTGCCTCGGACCGAATGTTCTTGTTAAAAACAGTTATTATCAGGATACAGACTTCACAAAACGTCAAGCCAGGAGTTAGATGCGGATGAAAGAAACACTTACGGAGATTTTTCAAAATAAAATCGTCGATATTCTCCTCGTTGCCGTTATCCTTTGGATCGGTGTCTTTATCATCAACCGGCTGGTACAGCTATTTTTTAAACGGACGGATTTTATTGAAGAAAAAAAGGAAAAAACGATTGAAAGCCTTGTCCGTTCTGTCACCCAGTATACGGCGACAATTGGTTTTATCTTTTACGTTATTTCTTTATTTGTGCATGATTTCGGCAAGATATTGGCCGGGGCGGGCGTAGCAGGTATCGTGATCGGTTTTGGCGCCCAATCGCTGATCAAAGATGTGCTGGCTGGTGTGTTCTTAATATATGAACGCCAGCTGCACAAAGGCGATTATGTCACCGTCAACAACTTGTTCAACGGGACAGTGGAGGAAATCGGCCTCCGCTCGCTGCAAATCCGGGAATGGAGCGGGAAGCTGCTCACCATCAGCAACGGCGAGGTCAGACAAATAGAGAACTATAATATTGATTTTATGCGGATTACCGAATCCTTTCTTATCAGCTTTAAAGAAGATCCGGACCGCGTGTACAGCGTGTTGGAAGAGGCATGTGACATGCTGAATGAAGAGCTTCGTGATTCATTGAAGCGGGATGAATTCGGCAATCCGACAGAACCGTTTCAAATCCACGGCATCACCGCATTGAATAAAATCAATCGCGGCGTCGAATTTACGGTTAAAGGCATGGTGAAAGATGATGATTATTTCAGTGCCAGCCTTGCAGTAAGACGGGTTCTCGTTCGCCAGCTCTACCAAAACAATGTGCAAATGCTTGAGGAAGCGGTCCGAATTGAGAGAACCCAATAAAGAAAAAAACTGATTCCGAGTTGGAATCAGTTTTTTATTTATCTTGGCAGTGAGGAAAGCTGAAAGCCAAACGTGACATGATCTTGAACCGGAATCCACGCGCCGATTCCCTGTGACGTGACATTTTTCACGACGAGTTTTCGTTTATTCCCTTTCAGCACTAAGTACACTTCTCCATAAGTCACTTTTCCTTTTTCATTCACAGCCGGTGCATATGCATGTAGATAACCGATTTTTTTAGGAGCGACTTTATAAATCTGATCCCGTTTTGTGCCAGCCCCAATGACCGTCTCAAATGCAAGCGGAAGGTTCGTTTTCTTCATTGCTTTTTGCATCATCATGCTTTTGACATCTTCCGCATTTGGAACTTTAGCTGTCAGGCCGCCCTTCACTCTGTACTGCTGTTCCTGGGCATAATGCATTTCAGCCGTTTCTTTCCCGCCGCGGTTATCCGCACGGTTTGTATTGATTTTTTTATATTCCCAGTTTGCGACTGTTTCATTTGATTCATAGCCGAGCGCCCATTTCCCGAGAAATATTGTCGCCCGGTACCCTACTGCAAGCGGTGTGCCGGATATGTTGGATTCATTCAGCATTTTGATGAGGTGCGGATTTTCAATCTTCACCTCAGAATGATCGAGCAATTCCTTTGCCAGCTTGCTCGGCTGAAGCATTGGCTGATCCTGTGAAGCATTCGGATACGTGTTTTCCTTTGAAATGCTTGCGACAGAATTAGGAACCTTAAACTGCTTTTTCGCGTGGATGGGCTGAACGCCGAAAAAACTAAAGAATAACAACACGATAAGTGTGGAATGAAATAGCTTTTTCATCATATCACTCTTTCTATGGCATTTTCCCTTAGTCTTTTCATCCCGCTTTGTTGTTATCCATCATTTTTTCAGGTTAAAGAAGGAAAAAGCCGATCGCCATAATGACATATGCAGCAAGCAGTGTCGCCCCTTCAAACCAGTTGGAATCCCCGTCATTCGAAATCGCGATCATCAAGAGAACCGCTGATACCATCGCGACAAGCTCAGGCAATGTAAATACAAGCGGCATGCTTGTCGGAAAAAAGATAGAACAGATAACGAGAACCGGTGCGACAAACATAGCGATCTGCAGCGTAGAGCCGACTGCAATTTCAACCGCAATGTCCATTTTATTTTTGAAGGCCATAATAATCGCTGACGCGTGCTCCGCCGCATTTCCTACAATCGCCACGATGATGACCCCGATAAACAGCTCGCTCCACCCGAACTGTTCAGCCACCGAGTGAAAGGTATGGACCAGGTTTTCGGATATGTATGCAACAACAATTGTTGCCGCAAACAAGACAATCGTCGCAACCTTCCCTGACCATTCCGGCTCTTCCTCTTCTTCAGTCTGAGCGGCATTATTCGGCTGATAAACGCCCCGATGCGTGACAAGTTTAAAGTACAGCGCCGCCACATATAACAGAATCATAATGATGCTGATGCCGATGCTTAAATTGAGCTTGCTGGCGTTTCCCATACCAACAGAGAATACCTCCGGAATCACAAAGGCGACAATGATGGCAAAAATCAGAAGCCCGGAATTATGGCGGGCATCATGGATATTAAATTCCTGCCGCTTATATTTTAAACCGCCGACAAAAAACGATAGTCCCGCTACCAGCAACAGGTTCCCCAGCACTGAACCGGTTAAAGAGGCAAGCACGATTCCTGTCAGGCCTTCTTTTAATGCAAAAAGGGAAATAATCAGCTCCACCGCATTCCCGAAGGTGGCATTCAACAAACCGCCGATACGCGGTCCTGCAATGATGGACAGTGATTCTGTCGCCCTCCCCATATAGCTTGCAAGCGCGATAATCGTCACACAATAAACGGCAAATAGAACCGCGGAAGGCCAATGCATCAAACTGCCAATCACAGAAAGCGGAACACCGGCCGCCACTAAAATAAAAAAGATACGATTCATGGTGAAATAGCTCCTTTTTTATGACTTGTTTTATTTTTATTCTTCACAAAAACCTTCATGATTACACGAGGGCAAATGTATAGCGTGATATAGGCTTTTTTCAGGTTGCCTGCTTTTGGAAAACATTGTACGATCAACATAGATTCCACATAAGGAGAACTGACACGATGTCACGATTTCATTTCTTTATCCTTGTCTTGCTCGTATCCATTTCCGGGTTTTCACAAGGCATGCTGCTGCCTGTCATTTCAATCATTTTTGAAACAAATGGAGAATCCGCTGCTATCAACGGCCTGCACGCGACCGGGCTGTATATCGGTGTGCTTTTGGCTTCGCCGTTTATGGAAGCGCCGCTCAGAAAGCTCGGGTTCAAGCCGCTGATCGTCATGGGCGGAAGCATTGTCATTTTAAGCTTATTCGGATTTATTTGGCTTCAGTCAGTTTGGGTCTGGTTCCTGCTTCGCCTGTTCATTGGAATCGGCGACCACATGCTTCACTTTTCTACGCAAACGTGGGTGACCTCCATGTCATCAAAACAAAATCGCGGAAGAAACCTGTCTATTTACGGGCTTTCCTTTGGCCTTGGCTTTGCCGCAGGCCCGTTCATGGTGCCGCTTGTCAAACTGAGTCCGTCGCTTCCTTTTATCGTGTCCGGCTGCATCAGTCTGTTTGCGTGGCTTTTTGTTTTCTTTCTACAAAATGCATACCCGGAAACCAGTCCTCATGAAACCAAATCAGACAATAGTTTCAGGCGATTTTATCAGGCCATGCTGTTTGGGTGGGTTGCCTTTATGCCTACATTTGGCTATGGCTTTCTGGAAACGGCGCTGAACGGAAGCTTTCCGGTGTACGCGCTCCGTTTGGGGATATCAGTAGACGCAGTAGCGATCATCCTTCCCGCATTTGCGATTGGAAGCATTATCTTTCAGTTTCCGCTCGGCATCCTCAGCGATAGATACGGCAGGCGGAATGTGCTGCTGGTGATTTTACTGACTGGGGCTCTTTGCTTTTTCATCGCCGGTGTATTTCCTTCGCCTTACGTGATCGGCGGCTGCTTTTTTATTGCAGGAATGGCAGTCGGATCAACCTTTACACTTGGCATCAGCTATATGACAGATCTTCTTCCACCTCATCTCCTGCCGGCAGGAAACCTGCTTTGCGGCATTACATTCAGTCTCGGCAGCATCCTCGGCCCGGTTGCCGGCGGCTGGTATATGCAGACATTTGAAAGCGCAAACTTGTTCTACTTCATTACTCTCACGCTTAGCGCTGTGTGGCTGGCCCTTGTGCTGGGAAAACCGAAAAGCTGGTCACCGGCTGAAACCTATTCTTCATCTTCTTAATCAAAAAGCCTCCTGACATCATGTCAGGAGGCTTTTATGCTAATGGTAGCCGTTTTGTCCGTTGGCGCTTCCGCTTGTTTTATGGCTCGATTTGCTTTTCGAATTTTGTTTGTTATGGCTTCCGCCTTTTTTCGTATGCTTGGTCATCACGATATCCCCCCGACTTCTTTTTGAACCGAAGTTCGTTTATAGGGTGCGCTAATGGTAGGGATTTTCATCAGGAAGCTTTTTACGTTTATGTAAAAGAGCGTTGATTTCTCCGCCTAGGATAATTAAAATGCCGCTCAAGTAAAACCAAATCATCAGAACGATGATTCCCCCGATGCTCCCGTAAGTGGCGCTATAGTTCGCAAACGTGCTGACGTAAAATGAAAACAATGTGCTGACAACGATCCAGCCGATGGTCGCAAAGACCGCACCCGGCATGACAAACCGGAGAGACAGCTTTTTGTTCGGCGCAATCACATACAGCGCGGAAAAAACAATCAAAAGCACAAGCGGGCTGACACCCCAGCGAATGGCGGCCCAGACGGATAAAAACAGATCCGACGCGCCGACAAAGTCAGAAGCGAGCCTTCCAATCTCCCGGCCAAATACCGGCAGAAGCAAAGCCACTAAAATCGTAAATACCATGGCAATCGTCAAAAAAATTGAGGTTAGACGAACAATGATAAAAGAGCGGTTTTCTTCCACATCATACGCGTGGTTCAGCGACCGGACGATCGCGTTCATTCCATTAGACGCAGACCATAATGCGGCGATAATCCCGAATGACAGCAAACCGCCATTTCGATTATTTAAGGTTTGATGGGTAATGGATTCAACGAGAGACATCGCACTGGCGGGAGCATATTGTTCTATGACTCCTAAAACATCATCGGTAGAAAGCGGAAGATACGCGGTGAGCGTCAGCATAAAAATCAAAAACGGAAACAGTGACAACAGAAAAAAATACGCCAGCTCCGCTGATTTACTTTGTCCTTCATGAAGGGTATATCTGCTGAAAAGCTCTTTCAAAAAACTCATGTCGTCTCACCTCGCATGTTTGATCATTTTTTTGAAAAATGCTCTTTCGTTTCTTGCACGAGTTCCATCACTTGCGGCGTTGTTTTCTTCAGTTCTTTCACCTGCTGGTTCACAAAGTCGACTTCCTTTGAAAGCGTTTGGGCGAGCTTTTTGGCCTCATCCACTTTTGTGATGACAGTGTTTTTTAACAGCTCCGGATTGCTTTTATACAGTGAAAGTTTATGCTTGCATGTCAGCCATCTCATGCCGCACGCCTGTCTTGTCGGCTTATGGAGCAGTGATAACGCCGCGCCTGCCGCAGCTCCGAGAAATATCCCTTTCAGCATTAAACGTTCGTTGTTCATGCAAATTCTCCTTTCACTCACAATTGTTTTTCTTTTTGAATAGACGCAAGCAGATGCTCACAGCCCGATTTGATTAATTGGCAGACTTCTTCAAAATTCCCTGTGTAGTAAGGATCGGGAACGTCGGCAAGATCTGAATCTTCAACATAGTCCAAAAGCCTTTTGATATGCGAGGTGTTTTTAAATCCCGCCATGCTTCTGAGACTTCCGATATTTTCTGCATCCATTGCAATGATGTAATCAAAATCGTCCAGATCCTGTTCGCTGACTTGACGCGCCAGCATGCCATCAAAGCTGATTCCTTCTCTGCGCAATATCTCCTGCGTTCCCTCATGCGGCGGATTGCCGATGTGCCAGCCGCCGATTCCCGCTGAGTCCGCCTTGATTTTCTCCTCTAATCCTTTTTTGGCTGCCAGGTCCCGAAAAATCGCTTCCGCCATCGGAGACCGGCAAATGTTTCCTAAACAAACAAATAACACGCTTATCATGTTGTCCAACCTCCCTATTCTTTGCCCCTATTTCTCTAAAAAGAAACCTTCATCAATATCTTAGTAGGATGTTCATTTCCTTTTCAACTGATGTCTTCACTTTTTTGGAATGAACAGCCTGCTTTTAGAATAGGGTTTTTTTCTGATGGAATTCTGTTAGAATAAAACATACCTATATTGCGCATAGAAAGGATGGAACCATTTGTCCAGCCCAAATACAGAAACATTAACTCAAATGATTGAAGAGATTTCCCAAAAGCTGAACATGCTGAACGTCGGCGTAATCAAAGCGGAGGATTTCAGTGATGAGAAGATTGAAGACCTCACGTACCTTCACAGAATGGTGATGAGAAAAGAATCATTCAGCCCAAGTGAAATGCAGGCGATTGCTCAAGAATTAGCCTCGCTTCGTAAATAATGGAGACTGGCCGGAAACTCGGCGAGTCTTTTTTATCATTTCCCCAAACCAATTTTCCTTAGAACAGTAAACAGCAAAGTGTTCGAATAAGATTTGAAGGAGTACAAGCATGCAAACGACATCTATCAAAACAGCATCCGGAATGTATATCAACTACTTCTTTCTGGGGATGGTCAACATCATTCTCGCATCCAATATGTCTTCATTAACAAAACAGTGGAATACCGATCCGACCGGCATCAGTTATGTCATTGCCGCTATTGGGTTTGGCAAACTGCTGACATACGGCATTTCCGGCGTTCTATCAGATAAAATCGGCAGAAAGCCGCTTGTTGTCGCTTCTGCGGGAATTATGGCCGTCTTTTTAGTCGGTATTCCTTTATCACCGAGCTATGAGCTGGCGTTTGTGTTCGCCTTATTAGCCGGAGTCGCAAATTCAGCGATGGATGCCGGAACATATCCGGCCCTAACCGAGCTCTTTCCGTCTGCTTCCGGTTCGGCGAATGTCTTGGTCAAAGCCTTTATGTCTGTCGGGGCCGCACTTTTGCCGCTTTTGATCACATTTTTAGCAGACCACAGCATGTTTTACGGATTTGCTTTTTATCTGCCGGCAGCGGTCTATCTCCTGAATATTATTTATTTATCAACGCTTTCGTTTCCTAAAAAACATAAGAAACCAACGAATAGCGGCCAACAGGAATCTCCCGTTTTCTTGTCTGAACCCGTTTTTCAGAAAGAAGGCACCGCACTGATTATCATCGGTTTTACATCCACGGCTTTATTTACGGTTTCTCAAATCTGGCTCCCGAGCTACGCGCAAAAGGCAGCCGGTTTAGCTGAATCAGCATCCGTTCAATTGCTGAGCTATTATAGTATAGGATCTCTGGCATCTGTTTTATTATTAGCCGTTTTGCTGAACAGATGGGTCAAACCTGTCTTCATAACGCTCTTATATCCTATTATTACTTTATGTACACTCGCAGTTATGCTGACCGTTCATATCCCAGTTGTGCTGGACATCACTGCCTTTTTCTTAGGCTTTTCAACTGCGGGTGTGTTTCAAATTACCATTACGTTAATGACAGAGCTTTTCTGGAAGCGAAAAGGAACCGTTACCGGAATTGTAGCGACCGCTTCAAGCCTTGCATCGATTCTGCTGCCGATTGCAACAGGGCTTATCGCAAAAGCGGGGGGCATCGCCCATATTTTCATATTCGACTTCGGCATTGCGGTCATCGGAACGGCTGCAGCTGCTTTCTTGTATTACAGGTACAAGAAACTGACAGGTGCTCAAGCCTAAGCAACAAAAAAACGGACGCCCAAGAGCGTCCGTTTTTTCTTATTTCTCAAGCAATGCCAATGACTCGCGGTTAAATGCCGGTATATCGTCAGGTGTCCGGCTAGTGACCAATTGATCCTGGCAAACAACCACTTCCTTGTCCACAACGTCGGCACCGGCGTTTTCCATGTCAACACGAATGGACGTATAGCCTGTCGCTTTTCGGCCATCGAGCGCTTTCGCATTGATTAAAAGCTGCGGGCCATGGCAAATAGCGAATACCGGCTTTTTGTCAGTCATAAACGCTTTTGCAAATTGGACGAAACGATCGTCAGCGCGAAGCTGGTCTGGTGAAAATCCTCCGGGAATCAAAAGCGCATCAAAGTCTGAAGGGTTTACGTCGTCAATGGACGCGTCAACCGTCACTTCAGCATTTCCCTGCTTGCCTTTTACTGTTTTTCCTTTCTCATTTTCAATGACAGTCAGTTCATGTCCCGCTTCTTTAAAGGCTTTCGCAGGCTCAGTGTACTCGCTGTCCTCAAAATAATCTGTCAAAACAACTGCAATTTTTTTCCCCATGATTCATAACCTCCCGCTTTATATGTCTACATAAAACACTCTACCCCAGCCACACTAAAATAAACATTCCGCGATTGTGACAAACGATAAGCATAAGTACCCAGTATTTGTCGTTTGATACTGCTACATAATACTCATTTTTCTCCCTTTTACAATAATCATAAAGAAACACCTACAAATAGTTACAAAATATTCTTACAATAGGAGCTGTAATACAAATTTCGTTGAAAGGTGGAGAACTGGTGAGAATACAGAAAAGACGAACACACGTCGAAAACATTCTCCGTATTCTTTTGCCCCCAATTATGATACTTAGCCTAATCCTCCCAACACCACCCATTCATGCAGAAGAAAGCGCGGCTCCTCAGGTGCATCTGAATATTTTGGCTACGACTGATATTCATGCCAACATGATGGATTACGATTACTACAGCGACAAAGAAACGGCGGATTTCGGTCTGGCGAGAACAGCGCAATTGATCCAAAAGCACCGCGAGCAAAACCCTAACACCCTGCTTGTGGATAACGGCGACTTGATTCAAGGGAATCCGCTGGGTGAATACGCGGTGAAATATCAAAAAGACGACATTATCTCCGGCACGAAAACCCATCCGATTATCAGCGTCATGAATGCGCTGAAATACGACGCCGGAACGCTTGGCAATCATGAATTCAACTACGGGCTCGACTTTCTCGACGGCACAATCAAAGGAGCCGATTTCCCGATTGTAAATGCCAACGTCAAAACAACTAGCGGTGAAAACCGTTATACGCCGTATGTGATTAATGAAAAAACCCTCATTGATGAAAACGGTAATGAGCAAAAAGTAAAAGTCGGCTACATAGGCTTTGTCCCGCCGCAAATCATGACATGGGACAAAAAGAATCTCGAGGGGCAGGTGCAGGTGCAGGATATCGTAGAATCCGCCAATGAAACGATCCCGAAAATGAAGGCGGAAGGCGCAGATGTCATTATTGCCCTCGCCCACACCGGCATTGAAAAGCAGTCACAATCATCAGGTGCAGAAAACGCCGTGTTTGACCTTGCCACCAAAACGAAAGGCATTGACGCGATTATCTCGGGCCATCAGCACGGACTCTTTCCTTCCGCCGAGTATGCGGGTGTTGCTCAGTTCAATGTGGAAAAGGGAACAATAAACGGCATTCCTGTCGTCATGCCAAGCAGCTGGGGCAAATATTTAGGCGTGATTGACCTCAAGCTTGAAAAGGC
This sequence comes from Bacillus sp. FSL L8-0358, assembly GCF_038593095.1. Lineage (NCBI taxonomy): Bacteria > Bacillati > Bacillota > Bacilli > Caryophanales > Bacillaceae > Bacillus > Bacillus sp. FSL L8-0358. The sequence goes on along the minus strand of NZ_CP151962.1, from coordinate 839,572 downwards.
GGACGGCTCATGGAAGGTAGCAGATTCCAAAGGAAGTATTGAATCTATTGCTGGCAACGTCACATCAAGAAACGAGACCGTTACAAACACCATTCAGCAAACACACCAAAACACACTGGAGTATGTCCGAAAGCCAGTCGGCAAAACCGAAGCAGATATTAACAGCTTCTTTGCACAGGTCAAAGATGATCCTTCCATTCAGATCGTGACTGACGCGCAAAAATGGTATGCCCAAAAAGAAATGAAGGATACTGAGTACAAGGACCTGCCGATTTTATCCGCTGGAGCGCCGTTTAAAGCAGGCGGCAGAAACGGAGCCAATTACTATACAAACATTCCAGCCGGAGATCTTGCGATTAAAAATGTCGGTGACTTGTACCTTTACGATAATACTGTTCAAATCGTCAAGCTGACAGGCAGCGAAGTGAAGGACTGGCTGGAGATGTCAGCAGGCCAATTCAACCAAATTGATCCAGCCAAAGGCGGCGATCAGGCCTTGCTGAACGAGAATTTCCGCTCCTATAATTTTGACGTGATTGACGGTGTCACATATCAGGTCGATGTGACAAAACCGGCTAAATACAATGAGAACGGAAAAGTGATCAATGCGGATTCATCCCGGATCATCAACCTTTCCTATGAAGGCAAGCCGATCAGCCCAAGCCAGGAATTTCTCGTAGTCACCAATAACTATCGTGCGTCCGGAGGCGGCGGGTTCCCTCATCTGACAAGCGATAAAATTGTCCACGGCTCTGCAGTTGAAAATAGGCAGGTGCTGATGGATTACATTATTGAACAAAAAACAGTCAATCCAAAGGCAGACAACAACTGGTCAATCGCGCCTGTTTCCGGCACGAATCTGACGTTTGAATCCTCGCTTTTGGCCAAGCCATTTGCCGATAAAGCAGACGATGTCGCTTATGTAGGCAAGTCTGCGAATGAAGGCTATGGTGTGTATAAGCTGCAATTCGATGATGATTCAAATCCAGATCCTCCTAAAGACGGACTGTGGGATCTGACCGTCATGCACACCAATGATACGCACGCACATCTCGATGATGCAGCGAGACGAATGACGAAAATCAACGAAGTACGCAGCGAAACAAATCACAACATTCTCCTTGATGCGGGAGATGTGTTTTCCGGCGATCTGTATTTTACAAAATGGAACGGTTTGGCCGATCTGAAAATGATGAACATGATGGGCTATGACGCCATGACCTTCGGAAATCATGAATTTGACAAAGGCCCGACAGTGCTTTCTGATTTTCTAAGCGGAAACAGCGCGACCGTTGATCCGGCGAACCGCTATCACTTTGAAGCGCCGGAATTTCCGATTGTCAGCGCAAACGTAGATGTGTCAAATGAGCCCAAACTGAAATCATTTGTCAAAAAGCCGCAAACCTTTACCGCAGGTGAAAAGAAAGAGGCCGGCATCCATCCTTACATTCTGTTAGACGTTGACGGGGAGAAAGTCGCCGTATTCGGCCTGACAACGGAAGATACGGCCACCACATCAAGCCCGGGCAAAAGCATCGTATTCAATGATGCCTTTGAAACAGCACAAAACACCGTCAAAGCGATTCAGGAAGAAGAACAGGTAAATAAAATTATTGCTTTAACCCATATCGGTCATAACCGTGATCTTGAGCTAGCCAAAAAAGTAAAAGGCATTGACTTGATCATCGGCGGACACACTCACACCCTCGTTGACAAAATGGAGGTCGTAAACAACGAAGAACCGACGATCGTGGCGCAGGCAAAAGAATACGGCCAATTCTTGGGGCGCGTTGATGTCGCGTTTGATGAAAATGGCGTTGTGCAAACAGACAAATCAAATCTGAGCGTGCTGCCAATTGATGAGCATACAGAAGAAAACGCAGAAGCAAAACAAGAGCTTGATCAGTTCAAAAGTGAATTAGAAGACGTGAAAAATGAAAAAGTCGGCTATACGGATGTGGCGCTTGACGGCCAGCGTGAGCATGTGCGCACGAAGGAAACCAATCTCGGAAACTTCATTGCGGACGGCATGCTGGCAAAAGCAAAAGAAGCAGCCGGCGCCAGAATAGCAATAACAAATGGCGGCGGCATCAGAGCCGGCATTGACAAAGGTGATATCACACTCGGCGAGGTACTTAACGTGATGCCGTTCGGCAATACGCTTTACGTGGCCGATTTAACCGGAAAACAAATTAAAGAAGCCCTTGAACAAGGCCTAAGCAATGTGGAAAATGGCGGCGGCGCTTTCCCTCAGGTGGCCGGAATCGAATATACCTTTACATTAAACAACAAACCTGGACACCGTGTGTTAGAAGTGAAAATTGAATCGCCTAACGGAGACAAAGTTGCTATAAATACGGATGATACCTACCGCGTGGCAACAAATAATTTTGTCGGTGCCGGAGGAGACGGATATTCTGTCTTTACAGAAGCCTCCCATGGTGAAGACCTTGGCTACGTTGATTATGAGATTTTCACCGAACAGCTGAAAAAACTAGGAAACAAGGTCTCTCCTAAGCTTGAAGGACGGATCAAAGAAGTATTCCTGCCGACAAAGCAGAAGGACGGCAGCTGGACACTTGATGAAGACAAATTTGCGATTTACGCTAAAAATGCCAACACGCCATTTGTCTATTATGGAACACATGAAGGATCTCAAGAGAAGCCTATCAATCTTAAAATGAAAAAAGATCAGGTCAAACTTTTGAAAGAAAGAGAATCAGATCCTTCATTGACGGTGTTCAACTACTGGTACAGCATGAAGATGCCAATGGCGAACCTTAAATCAGCAGACACTGCAATCGGAATCAAGTCGACGGGAGAATTGGATGTGTCACTGGCAGATGTATATGACTTTACAGTGAAGCAAAAAGGAAAAGAAATAAAATCATTCAAGGAGCCCGTTCAGCTTTCGCTTCGCATGTTTGATATTGAAGAAGCCCATAACCCTGCCATTTATCATGTCGACAGGAAAAAGAAAGCTTTCATAAAGACAGATAACGGATCAGTTGACGATGATATGGTGACAGGATATACAAACCACTTCAGCGAATACACGATCTTAAATTCCGGAGAGAACAACAAACCGCCTGCATTCCCGTCAGATCAACCGACAGGCGGTGATGACGGCAATCATGGCGGCGGCTCCGACAAACCAGGCGGAAAACAGCCAACTGACGGGAACGGAGGAAATGATACGCCTCCCGGCACTCAACCGACTAACGGCTCTGGAGGAAACGGTTCGGGCGGATCAGGAACAGACGGTCCGGCTGGCGGCCTGCTTCCGGACACAGCCACATCCATGTACTCGATCCTGTTGGCCGGATTTCTGATCAGCGCACTCGGCACCGCAATGTACTTACATCAGAGGAGAAAACAGAATAGAGCGAATCAGGCATAAAAAAGAGCTGCTCGCTAAGCGAGCAGCTTTCTTTATTTAAACCCACTTCACCACATCTTCAACAGCAGATCTTGTTTTCGGACGAGGGTCTCTCACTCGGTAGCCAAATGCCACCATCACAGAAATATCGAAGCTTCCGTTTTCCAGAAGGCCTTCTTCTTCAAGAATACGGTGAATGTGATCGTACTGGAAGCCTTCTATCGGGCAGGAATCAACACCGATTTGCGCAGCGGCAGTCATCATGTTGCCAAGCGCGATATAGGTTTGTTTTGATGCCCAGTCAAACAATGTTCTGTCACTTTCAAGCAAATGCAAATCGTTTTTCTGGAATTCTTCTGTTTTGCTTAAATAGCCTTCGTACACGTCTTGCGGCATTTGTTTTACTTCTTTTAAATGACGTTTGATGTAGTCCGCATTATATTTGATATCCTTCGCTGTACGCGCAAGAATCAGGACGAAATGGCTTGCGGTCGGCAGCTGCTTTTGCGCGCCCCATGTGTATTCACGAAGCTTCTCGCGGAACTCCGGATTTTGGACGACGACAAATTTCCAAGGCTCAAGGCCGAGTGAGCTCGGAGACAGTCTTCCTGTTTCTAAAATAAATTCAAAATCGCTGTCTGACACTTTTTTATTCGGGTCAAATTCCTTAGTCGCATGCCTGAAATTGTATGCATCCAGAATTTGTTTCTTTAGATCTGCCATGTAAAACACCTCTCCTTTAGGTTACTCTCATCTCTATTGTAGCCATTATGATAAAAAGTAAAAGTACGCACATTTTTGTTGGATAGTATCAATTTTGATACCAAACAAAAAAGCGCGCTGCCGCAGGCAGGCGCCTCTCTCATTTCCCCCGCCGCGCAAAATCAACAAATCGGAATTTGTCGAGACGGTGTCTGCTTTCCGTATATTGAAACAAACTGGTATCCTCCAAAAAGACGTAGTTTCTCACCACGACCATATGGTCATAGCCGCGTAAATCGAGCAGCTCTCTGTCCTCGTCCGTACACGGCTCGGCGACAATTTCTTTTTGGGCGTAACTGATCGAAAGACCGAGCTCTCCTTCTATATATTCATATATGGAGTTTTCACAAATTTCTTTCGTCAGGTGAGGGACATGCTTTCTGAAAAAGTAATCCTTGTCCAAAATCACATGTTCTCCGTCAATCTTTCTAGACCTGATGACTTCCCAGATGTCGTCATCCAGATTGGCCCGGAGCTGTTTTTGGATCAGCTCTGACGGAGGCTCCAGCCCGAATTTGTGTACAGTTGTTTTCGTTTCTTTGCCAAGCGTTTGCGCGAGCTCCTTGAAGCTGACAAGGCCCGAAACGGGAAACTGCATTTTTTCACGATTGAGCACGACGGAGCCTTTTCCCCTGATTTTCTGGATATAACCGTTTTGCGCGAGCATATGAAGCGCCTTTCGGACCGTTTCTCTTGATGTACCGTACTGTGCGGTCAACTCATGTTCAGACGGAAGAATCTCCTCCGCTTTCCATCGGCCGCCTTCAATTTGCTGTGCGATGTCTTTATAAATTGTGATGAATTTATTCACCTTCATTTTGAACCACCCAGCTTAGTTTAACACGGTTTCGTTAAACGATAAACAATGGACTCATACGGGCGAAGCGTCATGTTCTGAAGCCCTTCCCTTGCTTCATCGTTCGTCAACAGCACCTCTGCCTTCCATTCGTCAGGCGCTAAAGAGTCCGGCAGTGTAAAGGCCGCCTCTGTCCCGTAAAAATTATTGATCACGAGCAGCTTTTCATTGCTGCCGTGTCTGAGATACGCAAAAATGTTCGGGTCATCCTTTGCGATTAACTCATACGTTCCCTCTGTCACAATGTCATACATTTTGCGAATCTGAATCAATTTTTGATAATGGTAAAACACCGAATTTTGATCCCTCAGCGCCGCTTCAGCATTGATTTCCCAGTAATTTCCTGAAACCGGTATCCATGGTGTGCCCGTTGTAAAACCGCCATTCTCCGTAGCATCCCACTGAACGGGGGTTCTGGAATTGTCACGGGATTTCGCCTGTAAAATGGCTGTGATCTCTTGATCAGCCATTCCTTTGTCCTTAAAGGCGTGATACATGTTCAGCGATTCGACATCCCGATAGGAGCTGATGTCAGTAAACTTCGGATTCGTCATCCCCAGCTCCTCGCCCTGATAAATATAAGGCGTGCCCTGCATCATATGAATGGCCGTAGCAAGCATTTTCGCCGATTTCACCCTATATGCGCCATCATCTCCATATCTTGATACAATGCGCGGCTGATCATGATTGCACCAGAACAGAGCGTTCCATCCCCCTCCTGCGTGCATCCCCGTTTGCCAGTCGGATAGGATCTCCTTCAGCTTCAAAAAGTCAAACGGCGCCAAAGCCCATTTTTCGCCGTTGGGATAGTCAACCTTGAGATGATGGAAGCTGAATGTCATATCAAGTTCTTTATTGTCAGGATTCGTATACCGGATACAGTGGTCTACGGTTGTTGAAGACATCTCACCGACCGTCATGCTGTCGTAATGCGAAAACACCTTTTCGTTCATTTCATGCAGAAATTCGTGCACACGCGGCCCATCAGTGTAAAAAGAGCGGCCGTCGCCGCCGTCCTCCGCATTCGGAAAGCGCTGATCTTTAGAAATCAGGTTGATGACATCAAGCCTGAAGCCATCTATTCCCTTTTCAAACCAAAAATGCATCATGTCATAGACATGCTTTCTGACCTCTTCATTTTCCCAATTCAAATCAGCCTGCGTCACATCAAACAGATGCAAATAGTATTGGCCCGACGCTTCGTCAAGCTCCCATGCCGAGCCGCCGAATTTCGATTCCCAGTTTGTCGGAAGAGAACCGTTTTCCTGCGGGTCTTTCCATATATAAAAATCACGGTACGGGCTGTCTATTGAAGAGATCGCCTCGCGAAACCATTTGTGCTCTGTTGACGTATGATTGACAACAAGGTCCATGACGACTTTCAGGTCTCTTTTATGTGCTTCGGACACTAGCCGCTCAAAATCCTCCATCGTACCATATTCAGGATAAATCGAGTAATAATCACGAATATCGTACCCATTATCATGCTGAGGAGAATCATAAATCGGCGTCAGCCAAAGCACATCCACCTGAAGTGTTTTTAAGTAATCAAGCTTTTCAATAATGCCGTTCAGATCGCCGACACCATTTCCTGTCGTATCGTTAAAGCTTTTCGGATAAATTTGATAAACCACAGCTTTTTTCCACCATGGCGTTTGTTCTGTTTTCATCTGTTTCCACCACCATATTTAAATTGAAAACGGGAAAAGGGAACGTTCAACACGTCCCGCTCCCCATTTGTTATTTATGTTTGAATCTCGCATACGCGTATGTTCCGGCAAACGGCACGATCAATACAATAGCCATCCCGATTGCAAACGCGCCCCAGTACTGGCTCATGATTGAGAAAATCCCCGGCACGCCGCCGACACCGACGGAGCTTGCCAGCACACCTTGAGAAGAAATATACATTCCGGCCAGGCCAGAGCTGACCATTGCAATGATAAACGGGAATCTGTATCGCAGATTCACCCCAAAGATGGCAGGCTCTGTAATGCCAAGATAAGCAGAAATCCCTGATGTGAGGGAGAGGCCTTTTTGTTTCTCATCCTTCACGATAAACATCATGGCCAGAGCGGCCGAACCTTGTGCGATATTAGAAAGCGCCAGCATCGGCCATAAAAAGGTGCCGCCGAGCTTTGAACCGATGAGCTGCAGGTCGACTGCAAGAAACGTGTGATGCATACCGGTAATCACGAGCGCTGAGTAGAAACCGCCATATAACAGACCGCCCAGTGCGGCAAAAGAACCAAACACCGAGATAAGCCCTGAAGTCAGTACATTACCGATCGCAAATGTAATCGGGCCGATAATGATAAAAGAGGCAAATCCTGTTAAGAGAAGCGTAATTGGTGCGACAACGAGCAGCTGTATGCCCTCAGGTGTGCGTTTTGTTAAAAATACCTCAATCTTCGCCAGCATATAAGAAGCAAGCAAAATTGGGAGCACCTGGCCCTGATAGCCGACTTTCTGCACCTCTAGGCCGAATAGATTCCATACCGGGATCTCTCCGCTTTGTTCTGCCGCGCCATATCCCCACGCATTCAGCAAATCAGGATGCACGAGCATAACTCCGAGCACAATGCCGAGAAGCGGATTGCCGCCGAACCGCTTGACGGCAGACCATCCGATTAACGCAGGCAAAAACGTAAAGGCCGTGCCTGCAATCAGGTTAATCATATTAGCAAGATCCGCCCACTGCGGATAAACCTGCACAATCGATTTTGTGCTGAAGAAAATGCCTTCCGCCGTTAAAATGTTATTGATCCCCATTAAAAGACCCGCCGTGACAATCGCAGGCAATATTGGAATAAAAATATCTGCAAGCGTTTTCACAGCACGCTGCAAAGGATTCATATTTTTTTCTGAGGCCTTCTTCACTTCATCCTTTGTTGACTCGCCAATTCCCGTTTCCTTGACCAGTTCAGCATATACTTTATTGACAGTTCCCTGGCCGATTACGACCTGAAACTGTCCGTTTGTCGAGAATGATCCCTTTACCACATCAATTTGATCAAGCATCTCTTGGTCAACCTTGCTTTCATCTATTAAAGCAAAACGCAAACGTGTAACACAATGAGTTGCCGCTGCAATATTTTCAGCACCGCCGACTGCTTCGACAATCTGACGTGCCGATTTGTTCAGTTCCCCCATGCCAACCCCTCCGTATCCGTTTTTATAACTTGTATATACAACTTATAATCATATTGTATTCCTGTATATACAGGTAGTCAACACTTTTTTATAGCGCTTTCATCCTAGTCTGGAATATATGAAACAGACAAGGTTACCCTAAAAGTCACAAGCACTTATTGTGACATTAAAAAGCAGGGTGAGTCTCTATGAATAAACGCGACAAAGCGCTTCAGCTCATCAAAGAGCTTGAAGACAATCAGGACAGACCGATCTCTCCCAATTTGAAGGAAAACCTCGATAATCTGACCTTATTAACAGAAGGCTGCTCAGACATCGTATTTAGACAATTTGACTTTGGAAACGGGCTGTGCGGATTTATTGTTTATATCGAAGGAATTGTAAAATCTGAACATATTCAGGATCACGCCCTCCGCCCTTTCTTAATGCATTTGACGGATCAAATAGATGAACATGAAGAGGCGCTGCAAAATACTCTATCAATTTCAAGTGTTGCAATAGAAACGAGTATGAGTAAAGTGGCTGCATCCATCATTGAGGGGAACGCGGTTTTATTTGCCGACGGGCACTCAAAAGGCCTGATCTTAAATATAAAAGGCGGACAAAGAAGAAGCATTGAAGAGCCGATAACAGAATCGACCATCAGAGGGTCAAGAGAGGGCTTCACTGAAAGCCTCAGGGTCAATACCGCTCTTGTGCGGTTTCGCGTCAAAACGTTTCAGCTTAAAATGATCTCATTTAAAATCGGCACAAAAACCAAAACCGATGTTGTCTTGGCCTATATTGACGGGCTTGCCGATCCAAAGGTCATTGACAAAGCAAAAAAAAGAATCAAAAAGATAAAGATTGATGCTGTCTTAGAAAGCGGATATATTGAAGAATTTATCGAAGACGACACGTACTCGCCATTCCCCCAGCTGCAATACACAGAAAGGCCGGACACCGTCGCCGCCCAGCTTCTCGAAGGCCGATTTGCCATTTTCACAGATAATACGCCCTTTGTCTTAACAGGCCCGATTACGTTTTGGCAGCTTATGCAGGCCAGTGAAGATTACTATGAGCGTTATTTGATGTCTAACTTAATCCGCTGGCTTCGCTATATGTTTTTATTCGTTGCTTTATATTTGCCGGCTATTTATGTTGCCGTTATTACATACCATCAGGACTTAATGCCGACAAACTTAATGTTCAGTGTGGCCTCCGCGCGTGAACCGATTCCTTTCCCCGCCATCATAGAAGCATTGATTATGGAAATTTCTTTTGAGGCTCTCCGTGAGGCGGGAGTGCGCCTGCCGAAAACCATCGGCCAGACCGTCAGTATTCTCGGGGCCCTTGTCATTGGGACAGCCGCTGTTGAAGCGGGAATTGTGTCTGCCCCCATGGTGATCATCGTATCGTTAACAGGGATCGCGTCATTTACAATTCCGCGATTTAACTTAGCTATCTCCATCAGGATGCTTCGTTTCCCGCTTATGTTTTTGGCGAGTATTTTCGGGATTTTCGGCATTATGCTCGGCACGATTATCTTAGTACTCCATTTATGCAAGCTGCAATCTTTCGGTATTCCTTATTTATCCGGCATTTCTCCGTTTAAACGAGATGAAGTAAAAGATATTTTTGTCAGGGCGCCTTGGTGGACGATGACCAGAAGGCCGGGCACGTATTCGCGCGGCAACGGACAGAAGGGAGCGAAAAGAGAGGACCCAAAAGATGAAGAAAACAATATATAAGTGTGTTGTGCCGCTTCTCATTTGTATCCTTCTAACAGGGTGCTGGGACCGGACAGAAATCAATGACATTGCATTTGTTGTCAGCTCAGCCATTGATAAGAAAAAAGATCAGTATCGAGTGGCCATGCAGATTCCCTTGGTCGGCCAATTAGGCGGACAAACAGGAGGCGGAGGCGGAACTGCCGGTTCAAAAACATGGTATGTTGATTCAGCTTCCGGCACTACGATCAGAGAAGCGAACAACAAGCTGCAAACCTCCTTGTCACGGACAATCAATACGTCCCACAGACGTACAGTCATTATTGGAGAGGATATGGCGAGAGACGGCGTTGCCCCAGTCTTTGATATTTTAACGCGAAATCCGCAGAACAGATTAACGGCGCTCATTTTAGTCAGCCGGGGAGAAGCGCGGGACATTTTAAACACCGATGTTCAGCTTGAACAGTTTCCGGCGGAAATGATTCGGGAGTTGGCCATTATCGCAACGAGCCGCCCCGTTTTCTTAAGCAGATTCATGTCTGATCTAGTAGAAATAGGCAGTGATCCGTATGCACCGGTCATCTCTGCATCTAAAACAAAACCTGGAGGGAAAGGCAAATCTAATTTGAAAATTGACGGGCTTGCGATCTTTAAAAAGGACAGATTGATGGATATTTTCAAAGATGAACACATGACAGCAGCCCTAATGTTGGTGAATCAAGCCCGCCAGCCAGAATTCATAGTAGACCTGCCGAATCAAATGGGACAAGCATCCATTCAGCTTCAAAAGTCCAATGCATCCTTTCATGCCGCTGAAAAAAACGGAAAGCTGTCAATGACAATCGAGATCAGAGCCAAAGGAATTATTATGGAAAACCAATCAACCTATGAGACGAGAGAAAATGACCAGTATTACATCATTCAAAAAGCATTAAACAGAACCATAAAGAAGGACGTGATCAGCACCGTTCATCGTTTGCAAAAGCTAAAGGCGGACCCGGCCGGCTTTCAAGACAGGACCATCAGAAGCACGGCAACCACGAAGAATCTGCTGAAAAAGGAATGGGAAGAGGTATATAAGGATATGGAGGTTCACGTCGTCCCAATTGTGACGATTGAGCAGGGCGGTGTCCTATACAAAACGATCAGCCATTAATGGAGGTGCGTCAGCATGATCAGCTATATCGTACAGACATTGATTGTGTGCATTGCCATATACGCATATGAATGGAAGAATTTTCGTTCCGCTAACAATCTAACAAAATGGGCCTTCAGCCTGCTGATTGCAGGAAGTGCTTTTCTATGGATTTATATGAGAGTGAATCCCCTGCTTCCGCGGCTGGGACACCTGTTTAAATATATTCCGTTTTGAACATGACAGAAAGGATGTGCTTTATGGACAAGACCTCTGCATACCAAGGATTATTTTTCGGAGCTCTGTATACGTTAGCGGTCGGATTAAAGCATGCTCCGATTCTCATGATCGAATCAGCAAAACAAAATGCCTGGCACAGCTACATCCTCGGCGTTGTCATCGTGATTCCGGCACTCTGGCTCATGCATAGGCTGATGAAAAAGCATCAGGATAAAAATATCTATGAGCTGCTGAGCGATTCCTCACCAATCGCAGGACGGATTATCATTTTACTGTTTTCTTTGTATTTCCTGTTAATCAATGCTCATGATTTACGTTTTTTCATCAATTTGATTAACATTTTATTTCTCCCGAGAACACCAATGGCTGTTCTTGGCGGTGTTATTATCTTTGTGGCGATCTGTATTGCCAGAGAGGGAAAAGAAACATTGACCAGAATGGCGCAGATATTCCTATTTCCATTCGGCATCCTGGTCTTGTTCCTTCCATTTACGCTGGCCACACAAATTGAGCTTCAAAACTTGACGCCTGTTTTTGAAGGTCTAATCCCATACCTTCAATCAGGCTATTACGCGTTTGGGACAATGGGGGAATTGATTATCCTTCCGCTTCTCTTCTCAAACCGGAGTGTCCCGCTAAAATACACCATTTTCGCAATACTGTTGGGCGCTTTATTGCTGGCCGTGATGTTATTTTCTTCAATTTCTGTCTTTGGTCCCAACCTGACATCTACTTTCTTTGATCCTGCTTATATGGTCATCAGGCAGATCCGCATTACGGATTTTCTGGATCGCTCAGACCTGATCATCGCGGCCTTTTGGATTCCGGTCATTATGGTGAAGATAGCAGGTTCCCTATATATCGTGGTATACGGCCTTTCGTTTTTACACTCAAAAATCGACCCGAAAGCCATGTATACACCAACCGGCATGTTCTCAGTCGTATGCGGCTTTTGGTTCTTTTTAAATACAAATCAGCTAATCGACTTTAACAGAATCAAACCAATCATTAATGTAGTGATTTCTCTTTTGCTGCCTTTACTCATTTATTTGATCATAAAAAGCAAAGCGTTGTTCGGCGCCAAAGCTAAACACTAGGAATTTTTAGCTTCTTTTGTTTGATAAACAGGATTCTGTTTTGTTTTTCTTATATCTTTCAAATAGTACTGTTCAGATGTAAAGAATTCGGTGTACAGCGCTTTTACCTTTCTGCTCAATAACAACAGCGCAATCACATTTGGAACGAGAATAAAAGCCAATGCTAAGTCCAAAAAGCCCCAAATGGCTTTTGCTCCGCCTGCGGCACCAATGATAATAGCCGCTAAATAAACGAATTTGATTACGTGTCCTGCCAGCCGCCCGAACAGAAATTCAGCTTGCTTTACGCCGTAAAAAATGACAACCATAATGGTTGATACGACAAAGAAGACTAGGGAAACCGAAACGAAGTACCCTCCGCCAGAACCGAAATAATGCTGAAATGCAGCCGTCGTCAGTGCTGCCGGGTCATTTGAGGCGTTCTTCCCTGTCCAGACACCAGATGCAAGAACGACAAAAGCGGTGGTCGTGCAGATGATCAAGGTGTCAATGACAATGCCGATCACAGACCAAAACCCTTGCCGCACAGGATGATCAGTCATTGCTGCCGCATGTGCAATCGGGGCTGTTCCCATTCCGGCTTCATTAGAATAAAGCCCGCGGGCAAATCCCCAGCGAACGGTTTCCGCCAACGCAGCACCTGCGAACCCTCCAACTGCTGAAGAAGAGGTAAACGCATTTGAAAAGACGAGAGAGAAAAACGCCGGCACTGATGATAGATTCATGAGAACAATCAGGAGACCGGCACCCGCGTATGCCCCTGCCATAAGAGGCACGACAAACTCTGTTACTTTTCCGATCCGCTTTACCCCTCCTATCACCACTAACCCAATCAAAAATGCAATTCCGATTCCTGCGTATATTTTATTGAAAGAAAACGTCTCGGCAAGCGAGACTGAAACCGAATTTCCCTGAACCATAATGCTGGGGATCAGCTCCACAATCAGCGCAACAGAGAAGAATACGCCGAGCCATTTCATGCGCAGCCCTTTTGTTATGTAATACATCGGTCCCCCGACGTATTCACCCTGCTCATTTTTTTCTCTGTAATGAACAGCAAGAACACTTTCAGAAAACTTAATCGCCATGGCAAATAAGGCAATAAGCCACATCCAAAAAACCGCTCCTGGTCCTCCAAACATAATAGCGGCGGGCACACCGACAATGTTCGCTGCACCGATCGTTGAACTGAGGGCTGAGGTCAATGCCTGAAGCGGTGTGACTGTGCCCTCTCCCTTCGGCTTTTTTCCTACGCTGCCGATTGTCTGTTTGAAAATGTATAAAGGATAGCGAAATTGAAAACCTTTCAGCAAAATAGTGAAATACACCCCCGTCCCCGTCAGCAGGATGATCAGCGGCGGCCCCCACAGCCAATCAGATATATGCTCTATCCATACCAATAGTCGTTCCATCCCATCACCCTTTTTTCGTTTATGGGTCATTTCCCATAGATGGAAAAACATAAACCTTTTGACATAGAACTTGGAACATAAAAAGGATGGCTTTTATCAATCGCCATCCTGCAGACAAGACAAATCAGCTGGAAGAAGGTCTGTTTCGTCCAAGCCGGTCATATACTTTATTCTTATAAAAAGCGGATGCTGGCTTTGAAAACATGCCTTTTTTGTCGACAAGCTTATCAAGCAGCAATTGCTTTTCAGATTTTTTTCTGATTAATTGCTCGCGTTCTTTTTCGTCATAGCACTTTTCGATTAAATGGTCGATGGTCATAAGCTCTTTTTTGAGCGCGCCCTCGTCCTCTGCCATTCCCGCGTTTTTCAAAATACGATAGCCCATGCGCAGCGATTCCGGCAAGTGTGCCGCGTCATCCTTCGGCAGCGGCTTCCCCATTCCCGGGAGGTTTTGAAAGTCCCCGTCTTTGATGGCGCGCTTAATTTTATCTTCAGACACAATATGGGAAAAATCCATCATTTCACCTCTTTTTATCTATACCTTATATTTTATCATACAATTATCAATGTACCATTTTATTCCTTTATTTCTAGAAAGATACCTTATTTTACATTTGGTAATATCAAAGCGAAACGTTGATTCGACGGCGTTTTTCGCCACTTTCTCCATCATACGATTTTCACTTTTCTAATCTGCTGATTCGTGTTATATTGGATACGTTCGTTTTTTCTATCGTTTCGCTCGAACTGGATCGGAAAAAAGGAGTGTAACAATGAAAACATTTATAAAAGAAAGAGGACTGGCCTTCTTCTTAATTGCGGTCGTCCTGTTATGGATCAAAACGTATGTCGGTTATGTCCTGAACTTCAACTTAGGAATAGACAACACGATACAAAAAATATTGCTTTTTGTGAATCCTCTTAGCTCAAGCTTGTTCTTTCTTGGCTTTGGACTCTTGTTCAAGAAAAAATTACAGCAGACAGCCATTATAGTGATTCATTTTTTAATGTCTTTTTTACTGTACGCCAACATTGTGTACTACAGATTTTTCAATGATTTTATTACAATTCCGGTCATTATGCAGGCTAAAACAAACGGCGGCCAACTCGGTGACAGCGCATTTTCGCTGATGAGACCGACTGACGCCTTTTACTTTATCGATACGATCATCCTGATCATCTTGGCGATCAAAGTAAACAAGCCTGCCGAAACGTCAAGCAAAAAATCGTTCCGAATTATTTTTGCGTCTTCAATTCTTGTGTTCTTGATCAACCTGGCAGTTGCGGAATCAGACCGTCCTGAATTGCTGACAAGATCATTCGACCGGAACTATCTTGTGAAATACTTGGGAACATACAATTTCACGATTTATGACGCTGTACAGAATATCAAGTCCAACAGCCAGCGCGCGCTTGCCGATTCCAGCGACGTGACGGAAGTAGAAAACTACATGAAAGCCAATTACGATGTGCCGAATAACGTGTATTTCGGCAAAGCGGAAGGAAAAAACGTCATTTACGTTTCACTTGAATCTTTGCAGTCATTTATCATCGACTATAAAATTGACGGCAAAGAAGTGACACCGTTCTTAAATAAACTGGCACATGATAACGAAACGTTCTACTTTGATAACTTTTTCCACCAAACGGGACAAGGTAAAACATCGGATGCTGAATTTATGATGGAAAACTCTCTGTACCCGCTGGCTCAAGGTTCAGTTTTCGTAAACAAAGCGCAAAACACGCTGCAATCCGTTCCGGCGATTCTGAAGTCTAAGAATTACACATCTGCTACTTTCCACGGGAACACGCAGACGTTCTGGAACCGTAACGAAATGTACAAAGCGGAAGGCATTGATAAATTCTTTGATTCTGCTTACTATGACATGAACGAAGAAAACACGAAAAACTACGGCATGAAAGACAAACCGTTCTTTAAAGAATCAATGCCGCTGCTGGAAAGCCTGCCGCAGCCGTTCTATACGAAGTTCATTACCCTGTCTAACCACTTCCCATTCGGAATGGATGAGGGGGATACAGACTTCCCGGCTGGAGACTTTGGTGACTCTGTCGTCGATAACTACTTCCAGTCAGCCCATTACCTTGATCAGTCCATTGAACAATTCTTCAATGATCTGAAAAAAGACGGGTTATATGATAAATCGATTATTGTGATGTACGGAGACCACTACGGCATCTCTGAAAACCACAATAAAGCGATGGCGAAAGTGCTTGGCAAGGATGAAATCACTGATTACGACAACGCCCAGCTTCAACGGGTGCCGCTCTTTATCCACGCTGCCGGCGTGAAGGGCGAGAAAGTTCATAAATATGCCGGAGACGTTGATGTGGCTCCTACCATTCTGCATCTGCTCGGAGTGGATACGAAGGACTATCTGATGTCCGGTTCTGATATTTTATCGAAAGAACACCGTGAAGTGATTCCGTTCCGCAACGGAGACTTTATTTCACCGAAGTACACGAAAATATCCGGTAAGTATTACGACACGAAAACCGGAAAAGAACTCGATGAATCCGAAGTCGACAAGTCAGAAGACTCGCTCGTCAAGAAGGAACTTGAAATGTCCGATAAAATCATAAACGGAGACCTGCTGCGGTTCTACGAGCCGAAAGGTTTTAAGAAGGTGAATCCTTCCGATTATGATTACACAAAACATGGCGAAGATTCTTCCGAAACGTCAACGGATAACGAAGATAAATAAGAAAAAGCGGAGAGGTTGCCCTCTCCGCTTTTTTTATTTGACAGCAGCTCTCAATTCTTCCGCCGCAAATTCCACATTCGGGCCAATAATGACTTGAACCGATTGCCCGCCCGATTTGACAACCCCTTTTGCGCCTGCTTTCTTTAGCAGCGCTTCATCCACCAAAGCGGTATCCTTCACAGTCAGTCGCAGCCTTGTGGCGCAATGATCAATGGTTTGAAGGTTTTCTTTTCCGCCGAGCCCTTTCAGCATGATGTTTTCATTTACATCCTGAACAGTATTTTCATCCAGCACTTCATCCACATCATCGTCTTCCCGTCCAGGCGTTTTTAAATTCAAAGCCTTAATCAGTACATAAAACACGATAAAGTATACTGCCGCATAGCATATACCTACCAAAAGCAGAAGCAGCGGTTTTTCTGCGATTCCATAGCTGAGCACATAATCGATAGCACCGGCTGAAAAAGAGAAGCCTGAGCGGATGCCGAGCCAGTTGACGATAAATAAAGATAACCCAGTTAAGACCGCGTGAACAGCGTATAAAAGCGGAGATAAAAACATAAATGCAAACTCAATCGGCTCCGTAATCCCTGTGATAAACGCCGTTAAAGCAAACCCAATCATCATTCCAGCCGTCGCTTTCCGTTTAGACGACTTCGCAGTCACAACCATAGCCAGACACGCCGCCGGAAGACCGAACATCATGATTGGGAAGAATCCGGTCATATATGTGCCCGCTGTCGGATCTTTCGCGAAAAAGCGCGCCAGATCCCCTGTCACTCCGTTATATTCTCCGAATTGGAACCAGAAAATATTGTTCAGCACATGGTGAAGGCCAAGCGGAATTAACAGCCTGTTGAATAGGCCGAATATGCCTGCCCCGATACCGCCGAGCCCGAGCATCCACTCTCCAAACGAGTTTATACACGATTGAATCGGCGGCCAGACGACTCCGAATATGCCCGCTAAAATGATCGTAATAATGGCTGTTATAATCGGCACAAGCCGTCTGCCGCTGAAGAATCCGAGATATTCAGGCAGCTTGGTATCCTTGAAGCGGTTATAGGTGTAACCGGCAATTAAACCGGCAATAATTCCCCCAAACACCGCCATGTTATTTGTTTTATCAATTGTCTTTGTTGCCGCGTCAAGCATCAGATACGATATCGCCCCTGATAAACCCGCGGCCCCATTGCTGTCTTTTGAAATGCCGATGGCAATTCCGATCGCAAAAATAAGCGGCAGATGATCAAAAACCGCCGTCCCCGCCTGATAGACAAACGGGATATTAAATACATCCTCTCTGCCAAGCGCAAGGATAATTCCAACCGCAGGCAGAACCGCAATCGGGAGCATAAATGACTTCCCGAGTTTTTGTAAAAATGAAAGCATACCCATCCCCCTCATACCCTTTTTTTTCAAATATACCATATAAGATATCTAGTGATCTATACCAATTTTCCCGGGGGTATTTCTTTTTTCCCAGGTCCGTGTGTTTCCTATTTTTAAGACAGTTGTGGTAAGCTTAATCTAGATTATTTAAAAAGAAAGCGGGAATGACAGATGATTGTAACAAACGATCAAGAATTAGAAAGCCTGAAAAAAATCGGAAGAATCGTCGCGCTTGCGCGTGAAGAAATGAAGCGGAAGGCAGAGCCCGGCATGAGCACAAAAGACCTTGACCTTATCGGAAAAGCTGTGCTTGATGAGCACGGCGCCGTTTCAGCTCCTGAGAAGGAATATGATTTTCCAGGCGTGACATGCATCAGCGTAAATGATGAAGTGGCTCACGGCATACCAAGCACATCCAAAATTTTAAAAACAGGGGACCTTGTCAACATCGACATCTCCGCTGAATTTGGCGGCTTCTATTCCGACACAGGCATCTCATTTGTGCTCGGTGAAGGAGAAGAACGCCTTCATAAGCTTTGCCAATGCGCGGAAAACGCTTTTCAAAAGGGGCTTCAGCAGGCAAAAGCGGGCAAGCGCCAAAACCAGATCGGAAGAGCCGTTTATCATGAAGCACGCTCTCAAGGCTTTACCGTCATCAAAACCCTGACCGGCCACGGAATCGGCCGAAGCCTGCATGAAGCGCCGAACCACATCATGAACTATTATGATCCGTTTGATAACGCACTGTTCAAAAATGGCACAGTCATCGCGCTTGAACCGTTTATTTCAACGAAAGCAGAAACGATTGTTGAAGCTGGAGACGGCTGGACGTTCAAGACGCCGGATAAAAGCATGGTTGCCCAAGTTGAACACACGATCGTCATCACAAAAGATGAACCGATTATCTTGACGAAACTGTAGAACACATTCCGGACTTCCGGCAGGTTTAACCTCCTCCAATAGCAGGTAAAACATCATTATTCTGCACGAGGAGGTCTTGCAATGAACAGAGATCAAGAAAAAATCCAAATTGAAAACGAAATGAACGCGATGCATGGCACAATAAAAGAAGACATTTTAAAAGACTTTGAAGAATTTAAAGGCTACCTGAAAAAACAAGTCAACCGAGGCAAAAAGCTTGGATTGAATGACGGCAAGCTTGTAAAAAGCGCTGCGATCCTGGGAGACTACCTCGCAAAGCATGAAGAGCCGCAAAACGGTGAAGAAATGCTGCTGCAAGAGCTTTGGAGCGTTGCGGACGAAGATGAGAAAGAACATTTGGCACAGCTTCTGGTCAAATTGGTTGATAAACAATAAAACATGAGCCGGGCGATATGCGCCCGGCTTTCTTGATATTGTCACAGCCCGGCTCTATTCAGATATGCTACACTACTATTATGTCTGTGAAAGGAGCCTTTATCTGCATGTGGTTTATTATTTTCGGCATCATTTTTTTCATTGAAGGCATCATTATGACCGTTTACGGCGTTAAGAAAAAAAACGGGATGCTCACATATATCGGCATTGTTTTCGCCATTATGACATTTGGCGTTGTCATGATCAAACTAACCGGCCATTAAATCATATTCGGCTTTTGCTCCGCATATACATACAGAAGAACATTCGTACATCTAGTGCGAAAGGCTCAGTTTTCCCCGCATCTCTTTTCAGCATCTTTTTATAGATGTTACAATGCCAATCGTTTCGAAATCAGATAGGGAAAGGAGTTTTCTGACATGCATTACGGCAGTAAAGGCTGGTATGTGGCAGAACTAAAAAAGCAGGGGATCACGCACCATGAGGGAAGAAAGCTTCAAAGCTATAAAACCTATTTTCTTGCCAACCTGCTTGAAACAAAGAAAAAACAATCCTGACATGGTGAAGCCGCGCACGTTTAGATGCGCGGCTTTTTTATTGAATCGAAAGCAGCCTGTCCCGTTTTTTGATAAAGGAAGATCTCCAGCTTTCAGACAATGCTTCTTCACTTAACATCCGTTCAATGGCAGTGAGATTTTTTGTGTCATGGTATTTGATATGGTTTGCGAATTGGACGGATATGCCTTTTTCGCCTCTGGACAGCAGTTCGAGCTTTGCATCCGGAGCGACCCTGCCCTCTTCCAGCACGCGAAAATAAAATCCTGTATATCCGGTTTGCTGAACTTTCAGCACCATATCCTTCACACCAAACTTTTTGGCCAGTTTTATACACGGCTGACGCGGCTGGCTGACCTGAACAACGGCATCATCCAGCTGAAAGACATCTCCTACGCAAACGTCCTCCTCAGTCAGGCCTTGCACCGTGAGATTTTCACCAAACGCGGCGTCCGGGAGCGATCTGGAGAGAAACTCCGTCCAAAACGGATAGTGCTCCGCGGGATAGACACAGACAGCCTTATCAGGTCCGCCGTGGTTGACGAGGTCCGCCTGTCCGTCTCCTTCAAAATTCTCCCGATACAGCATGACGGCTGATTCAGCCGGCCGCTTCATGATGCCGGTTTCGATTTTCTTTCCGTCATATTCGAGCGTCTGCGGTTTTCCCAGATTAAGAGAAAGAACTGAATAGCGCTCTGGTTTCATACAAACACATCCCCTTTACAGGTTGTAAAATGATTGATTATCATAAAAAGAAAAGGTGGTTTTTACATGCTTCAATACCGAATCATTGTAAACGGCCGGGTTCAAGGTGTGGGCTTTCGCTATTTTGTTCAAATGGAAGCTGATAAGCGAAAACTGGCCGGCTGGGTCAAAAACCGTGATGACGGGCGTGTCGAGATTTTGGCAGAGGGTCCGGAAAACGCCCTGCAATCGTTTGTTGAGGCTGTAAAGAACGGAAGCCCTTTCTCAAAGGTTACCGACATCTCTGTGACTGAATCCCGCAGCCTTGAAGGCCATCAGCGATTTTCTATTGTTTACTCATAAGGCTTATCTTGATAAAAGTAATTCGGCTTAACGATTGAGTTATCATAGGATCGGTGGAAGATATGAGTGGCAGCGGGTGAAATTGGCGGAATCAGCCACGTCCAATCCCCCGTCAGCTTTCTGCCCGCTTCTTCCTCCTGTTCTTCAAACCGTTTAAACTGGCTTGCCGCTGTATGATGGTCAACGATGCTGACACCCTGCTTTTTATACGAGTACAGCACAGCTTTATTCAATTCAACTAGCGCTTGATCCTTCCATAAATCCGTATTGTAATCAGCGGCGATGCCGATCACGGACGCTACTTTTTTGAGCTTGTCGTACCGCTTTTCATCTGCGAGGTTTCTCGCTCCGATCTCCGTGCCCATATACCAGCCGTTAAATGGCGCGGCATTATAATGAATGCCCCCGACCTCAAGCTTCATATCAGAGATGATAGGCACGCCGTACCACTTCAGCTCCAAATCAGAAAACGCCTCGATGTCCGGATGTGTGATTGGAACCTCGATCACAAGTGAACGCGGCAGCTCATACCAGACAGGCTGTTTGTCGCCTTTCATGCGAAAAATGAGCGGCAGAAGGTCAAAATCCGTTCGTTCTCCGCGCCAACCGAGCTCTTCGCAGGCTGCTGTCAAGGAACAGGAAGCCGGGTCTCCGATTCTTTCTCCGTCTGACTCATATCCAGCGTACCGGATCAGTTGATGATTCCAGATCTCGACTTGCTTTTCACCCTTCTCTTCCGGAGGGAAAATCGTAATGGTCGGTCTGATTTTCCCGTTATTGGTGGCGGTTTCAATATGGTGAAAGAGGGCATCACGCACCTCCTCCTTCGTCCGGACGTCTCGTCTGTCGATAACATTCAGCGAATTCCAGAACAATCTGCCGATGCAGCGGTTGCTGTTTCTCCAAGCCATTTTCGCTCCGTGCTCCAGCTCTTCCTTCGTATGTACATAGCTTCCGGTCAGGTCAATTTCGCTTTTAATGTCCTCGAGACGGTCTTTCACTTCCTCCTCCTTTCCCAATTCCTGATAGCATGCGGCAATAAACTCTTTCGCTTCGTTCCAGAGTATTTCTTTTTCTTCCAACAAACTCTCCCCTTCACATCACTTCATGCTTTTCATTGTATCGTTTTTAAGCGGCAAGACAAATGATTTTTCTGCAACTTCCTGGAAAACAATAAAAAACACCCGCGTGGTGCGGGTGTCAAATAGACGATAACCGATTTGCCAATTCAGTTAAGTCACTTCGAAAGTTTTTGCCGGTCATCGGTATGCCGTGCCCGGTCAATAACGCTTCCGGTTCAAGACCGGCCAGCTTTAGAATGGACTCCGCGGCCGTCTCTGTGTCAGGCGTGAAATAAGCCGGCGGACCGTGAAGCTCCTGTTTTTGTATCAAGACGTCAGCCATTTTCTCCTGTTCCACTGTAATAACAGCATCACCTGCCACAAGCACGCGGCCGTCATCGCGGAATAACGAAATATGGCCCGGCGTGTGTCCTGGTGTCGCAATCCACATCCACTCGTCAAGAAAGGGGACTGAACCGTCTTCCGGCAGTGCCTGGACATGTGAGGAAATATCGATGGAGTGCCGCGGAAACAGCGGCGACAGCTTGGCGACCAGCCCGCTCTTGCTGTCAGGACGAGCCGGAGGATAATCTTCTTTACCTGTTACATAGGGCATTTCCCGAGAATGGACATAAACAGGTACATCCCAATGTTCAAGGATCTCTTCGATTGCCCCAATATGGTCAAAGTGCCCGTGTGTGAGGATAATCGCCTTCAGCTGAAACCCTTCACCGAATCTTTGTTTGGCTTCATTGACAATCATGCCGGCTGATTGAGGCATGCCGGCATCAATTAAAACAAATGAGTGAGGTTCAGAAGGCAGCTGAATAAAATAAACATTCGCAATTTGCACAGTCAGGCCGTGCACACCTTTTGCCGCTTCGAACCCCGTTCCGCTTCTGACTGAAGTCAGCGGCATATAAGGATCACTCATAATGACACCTCCGGAATGTTGTATGCCGTTAGTGTGTGTCATTACGCCTGAATTATCATACGGAAATAGAGATCGCACCGATCAATAGAGCGATAGCCGTCATGACGATCACTGCGAGAACCGCCCATTTCAATGCGAATTTTTGATGGTCATCAATAGAAACTCCGACGAGTCCGACAAGCAAATGAGTGGATGGCACAAGCGGACTCAGCATATGAATCGGCTGGCCGATAATAGAGGCTCTGGCAATTTCCACTTTATCCACACCGTATGCGACAGCTGTTTCTGATAAAATCGGCAGCACCCCGTAGAAATACGCGTCATTCGGCATCAAGAATGTGAAAATGCCGCTTGTTAAAGCAACAATCGCCGGGATCAATCCGCCCATTTGTTCCGGTATCATGGACACGAGCGAGATCGCCATTTCATCAACCATTTTCGTGCCTGTCAAAATCCCCGTGAACACCCCCGCGGCAAAAATCATTGAACCGATAGCCAGCACGTTGCTGGAATGCGCCGCGATGCGCTGCCTCTGATGCTCGAGATTGGGATAATTCACAATCAGCGCAATACAAAACGCAATGACAAACAGTACGGTTAAACTGACTTTACCCGATACTAAACATCCTATTAAAGAAAGCGTTAACAATAAATTGAACCACCAAAGCTTCGGCCGCTTCCACTCATCTTCAACCGCAGCAGCCGGTTCATTGGCATTGGCCGGCTGTTTCAGTTCAATCACACCAAGGCGCTTTCGTTCCGCTTTTCCAAGCACATACGCAACCGCCACCATACAAAGCATCCCGCTTGCAATGACAGGAATCATCGGCCCTGTAAGCTCAGCTGGATCAACCCCCAGCGCACTCGCCGCCCTCGGCGTCGCACCACCCCATGGAATTGTGTTCATGATTCCCATGCCGACTCCCGCGATTCCCGCCAAGATAATTGGCCGGATGCCTAGCAGCAAATAGAGCGGAAGCATGGCGCTTGTCGTAATCATGTACGTTGTCGAGCCATCTCCGTCCAAGGCGACGAGCATTGTAAGAACCGCTGTCCCGACAACAATTTTTAAAGGGTCTCCTTTGACCATGCTTAAAATTTTGCCAACCATCGGATCAAACAGGCCTGTATCAATCATAATTCCAAAATATAAGATCGCAAACATAATCATGACCGCAGTCGGCGCGACTTGCTGAATCCCCGAAATCATCATGTCCCCAACTTCAGTAAATCCAAATCCGGCGATAAGCGCAAACACAATCGGCGTCAAAACCAATGCTGTTAAAACAGAAAGCCGTTTTGTCATGATCAATGCCATAAACACAAGCATCATGAGAAAGCCTAAGATTGCTAACACATCCATTCCCCCTTAATGAATCCGCTTACATTTTTCTCCCTTACTCCCCTTTTTGTCTTGCCTTTTTGCCATCGTATGGGAAAACAAATCGCAAGTAAATAATTTGGTTTTTTTGTATTTTTAATTTTTTAAAACCGTTTTGTTCTTTTTGATCAATTTTCGGCATGAAAAAAATCCCGGGATGCCGGGATCTTAATTTCCTGTCATGATGCTTTGATAAAAAGCAGATTGCTCTTCTAAAAACCGTTTCGTTTCCCTGCTGTTTAAATAAAAGCTTTCCCAGTCCTGTTCGTTTATTTTCCGCTTCCATTCAGGTGAAGAGGTGACCTCCTTTAGCGCTTGATCCCAGTAAGAAATCTCTTCCTCAGACATATTTTTCGGGCCCAAAATCCCTCTCCAATGAGAAAAAACAAACGGGATTCCCTGCTCCTTCCACGTCGGTACATTTGGAAAACCGGGAAGTCTTTTATCAGACGTTACAGCGGCTAACGTGATATCGCCGTTTCGTTCATATGGTTTCGCTTCAGAAAGTGTCATGGAAGCCGCTTCTATCTCATGTCTGATCAGCGCCTGAATGAGCTGTTCACTGCTGTCATACTGTGAGAATTGAATGTCAAACGCGTCAATGCCGTACATATCTGCCGCTCTGACGAACGAGAGCTGATCATCATTGCCAAACCCCGGGGCAAAGCCGATTCTCACCTTGCCAGGATGCATGTTGATCTCATTCAGCACATCCTTGCCATTTGTTAACGCTGATCCTTTTGGCAATGCAACCGTCTGCCATTCCTTGGAGAGAATGGCGAGCGGCGTAAAATCGGCCATTTTTAATTTACTTTGCCCGAGAAGATCATTGCTCAATATTAGGCTGGACGTCATGCTGATGGTTTGTTTGCTGCTTTTGTTGACATATTTCCAGCCTTTCTCTCCCCCGCCGCCGGATTTATAGACGATATGAACATCACCCTTCACGATCTGCTTCTGCCTCAAAACTGATTGGATCGCCTGCGCTGTGACATCCCAACCGCCAGAAGGTTCGGCAGGGACGACAATTTCTATCGGCCCGTCCGGCAGGCGCGGCGCAGCCGCCTGCCTGATATCACCCTGCATAAAGATCAATAGAATAATCAATAGGATTATAGATTTTTTCATATCTAATCCGCCGCCAAATAATATTTTCTCTCCGGCCTGCCGATAATCCCGTATTCAAGCTCGGCTCTTGCTTCTTCCTTTGACACAAGGTACTCGGCATAACGGCGGGCAGTTGTTCGTGACGCCCCCATTTTTTCCCCAAGTTCCTCCGCTGTCAATCCTTCTGACGCAGTCTGAAGCGCTTCCTTAATTTTTCGCAGTGTAATCGAATTAATGCCAGTCGGCAAATCCTCTGCCGGCAAAGCTGTCTTCACACCGTTCCCAAAAATATGGTCGATCATGGATTGGCTGACCTCCGGCTGAGACATGAGCAGCTTCCTTTTTTCTTTATACTGAAGCAGCACCTGCCTGAACTTGTCAGCCGTTACGGGTTTGATCAAATAGTGGGCAATCCCCGCTCTTAGCGCTTCCTGCAAATGCCGGGTTTCTGTTGCCGCTGTGATAATCATAATGTCCACTTCAGGAAATCGGCTTCGTATATCAGGAATCAACGCGGTCCCAAGCTCGTCCGGCATATAAATATCCAGCAGAAGCAAATCAGCCTTGTGTTCCTTCAAAAGCGCCAATGTCTCTTTTGCGTTAGCCGCCTTGCCGATAATCTTGAATCCATCAAGCTGTTTAATCAATCTCTCATGGATCTGCGCAACTCGAAAATCATCCTCCGCAATCGCGATGTGAATCAAATGGATTCCCCCTTTGTTTCTCCTTCGGTATAAACACAGTGAATACCGCCCCGCCAGTTTTTTGATTCGCCAGTTCGATCCAGCCGCCCAGTTCACGCACTGAGTCTTTCACATTGGCCAGACCGTAGCCTCTCCTCATCCCCTTTGAAGAATAGCCTCTCTCAAACACTTCTTCCATCTTATCTGGCGGCACACCGGGCCCTGTGTCTGATACTTCAATGACAATGTCATGGCCCATATCCGTGATAAAAAACAAAACTTCCTTCACGCTTTGCTCCGCTACAGCTTCGAAAGCGTTATCAATTAAATTGCCGATAATTGTAATAAGATGGGACAAGCCGATATGTGCAGGAAGAGGCGCGAGTGAGCTGTTCTCATCAATCATCAGCTTGACCTTCTTTTCCGATGCCTTGCTTATTTTCCCTAACAAAATGGCCTGAACCTGCTGCGAATGGATGTTATGGAATAAAAGATCATGCTGTTCATTTTGTATCGCATATTCCTCTTTAATCAGATCAATGGCTTCATCATACTCCCCAAGTTCAAGCAGCCCTAAAATCGCATAAAGCTTATTTGAAAATTCATGAGTCTGCGCCCTGAGATCCTCAGAATATTTGCGAACCTCAGTCAATGTGTCGATCAGCTTCTTCAGCTCTGTTTTCTCCCTGAAGCTGACGACAATCCCATATGCCTGCCCGCCTTGATTCATCACTTTCGTATTGATAATAAACACTTGATCGTTGACGCTTACCTCTTGGTTCGGCAGCATTTCTCCTTGTTCAAGCACAGACATCAGCCCTGCTCCCGGCATGACGTCATCTATAGGAAGATGGATCACAGGCTCGGGCAGCTTCAGCATCTCGGCCGCCGATACGTTCATCATGGTGACGACGCCTTCACGATTGGTGGCAATAATCCCTTCTCGAATCGCGAAAAGCATTGCGTTCCTCTCACGATATAGAGCCGCGATCTCATGCGGTTCAAGCCCAAGCGTATCCTTTCTGATGCTTTTCGCCAGCACGGCGGCGCCAATAAATCCGAGCAGCAACACAAGCACAGCAATCACACTCAAATTTCTCAAATGCTTTTTGATGCTTTGCTCTGTCTCCGTTTGCAGAAAATCAACAGATACGCTGCCGATCACTTGGCTGTATCCCTTTTGTTCTTTTATAATCGGCGCGCTCCCTCTGATCACTCTTCGTCCATCCGCTTTTGTTTCAGAAACATGCGAACCGCCAAACAAAATTTCTCTGCTGCGCTCCAGTTTCTTTAATCCGCTTTTTCCAGAGGCGCTGCGAATGTCTCCTTTTTCGTCCAAAACATAAATGGCAAACGCGCCAGTCTGTTCTTTCATTTGTTCAATGACCTCTTGCGTCTCAGCCGCATGTCCGCCTTTTCTCTCAATGAGCTCTTTAACCGGCGGCATATAGGAAATGGTTCTCGCCGTTTGAACCGCCAGCTGCTCTGCCTGTCTCCGTTCTCCCTGTGTATGCTGAACGGCTAACGTAATAGTCAGCACACCAATGACAAAGACCAGCAGAGCCGCAATCAGCCCCATTATTTTTGTTTGCAGGGAAAAATGGAACCGCTTTTTCACCACAGCACCAGCCGTCCTTTCTACCTAGATCATATCATTTTTATAGGGAATTTTCTCATTTTTCAAAATCCGTTTTCTTACGAAGGAGTGAAAATAAAAAAAAGGCAGACCGCGTCTGCCTTTTTCTTTCTACCATATTCCTAGTACTTTCCACCATAATCCGCCGATCACAAGCCATACGATGATATGAACAATCGACAGAATAAATCCGATGGACCACCATTTGCCTTGCGGGATGTAGCCTGCTCCGAAGAAGACCGGAGCCGCTCCAGAACCGTAGTGAGTCGTTGACCCGAACAGGTTGCTGATGAACGCGAGGCTCAGCGCTGCTAAAAGCGGCGGTGCGCCCGCTGCCACGACGACAGCCAAAAATGCTGAATACATCGCACTGATGTGGGCTGTCGCACTTGCAAAGAAATAGTGAGAGTAATAATACACAACAATTAAAATGATGAATGCCACAATCCAAGAGAACCCTGATACGGATGATTTCATGGCATTACTGAACCAAGACACCATGCCTAATTCATTCAAGAAGTTGGCGAGCATGACAAGCGCCGCAAACCAAGTGAGCGTATCCCAAGCGCCCTGTTCTTTCTTGATATCATCCCAAGTCAGAACCTGTGATAATAAGAGAACGGACAAACCGATCAATGCGGTTGTGGTTGCGTCGATGTTGAAGCTGCCGCCAAAAATCCACAGCACAAGCACCAAAAGAAACACGATAACCATGGAAAGCTCTGATTTTTTGAATGGTCCCATTTCTTTCAGTTTTTCTGTTGCGATTTTCGCCGCATCCGGTGTTTCTTTGATTTCCGGCGGATACAGCTTGTAAATCACAAGCGGCGTGATGATTAAGCTTACAAGTCCCGGTACAATCGCGGCAATTGCCCAGCTTGTCCATGTTAAGTCCACCCCTGCGACATCATGGGCCAGCTTGGCAATCAGCGGGTTCGCCGCCATCGCTGTCAGGAACATAGCAGATGTGATCAGATTCCCCTGAAAACCGGTTTTTAATAAGAATGCACCGATTTTTCTCTCTGTTCCATTTGCCGGGCTTGATCCGAATGTTTCGGATAATGATCTGATAATAGGAAATATAATGCCTCCTGCACGCGCCGTATTACTTGGAATAGCAGGTGAAAGTATTAAATCACTGAATAGCAGTGAATAAGAAAGTCTAAGGGTTTTTTTCCCGAATTTCTGAACGAATACATACGAAATTCTCGCACCGAGCCCGGTTTTGATAAATCCCCGGGAAATAAAGAATGCGATAACGATAAGCCAAATGGTCTTATTCCCGAATCCGCTTAATGTATCCTCAATTGATAGTGTTCCAGTTAGTGCAGTAACCGCCAATGCAAAAATTGCAATTGCACCCATTGGCAAGGGCTTGGAGATAAAGCCGATAATTGTCGCGACAAAAATCGCAAACAAATGCCAAGCTTTAGGTTCAAGTCCGGACGGAGCGGGAATAAACCAGATGATTAGTCCCACAGCGACAGTAATAAGCAATGGAACAAGCTTTACTGCTGACTGTTTTCCTGCGTCTTTTTCTGAAGCCATAAATAGGTCTCCTCCTATATACTTGTTTTCCGATCCCCTTTTCCATTCTACTCCTTAACTAAGTTAATAAACATTTTAATTAATTAAAAAACACAAAGGTTAGCACCCTTTGTGTTTTTCACTTTCTTAATTTAATTTACCCGCACCCGCTTGATTTATAACATTTGATTTCACATTAGCAGAAGCATCAATCGATCCATGCAGAGACGGCGTCCAGCCGACAGAAGAGCTCAGCCCGTTTGCAGCCGATGCGTTGATCTGTGTGCCGTTCAGCAACGTGCCGGAGTCATATAAAGCCGTTCCCCCGCTGAATACGCTGATCGTTTTAGCAGCTGACAGTCCCGGTACGTCAATGACATTGTTTTGGGCATAGATTTTAGATGACTTTCCGATTCCCCATGCATAGCTGAAAGGATAACTTGAAGAGCTTGTGCTTCCTTCATAATAGTTGTTGTATACGTGCACTTGCCCGAAGCGGACTCTCGGCGCGCGCTGGACAATATTTTTATAGCGGTTATGATGCAGCGTAATTTTTAATTTGCCGTCATCGGAGGTTTTGCTGTCACTTGATCCGAAAATGGAGCTTTTATCATGATCGTGATAATAGTTGTAAGACATCGTGATATAGTTAGCACCGTTGGAAGCATCCGTTTGGCCGTCATGGTGCTGATATTTTCTTCCATAATATTTCGGCGATGTGCTGTCCGGACGCGAACCGTCATTAAATGTACAGTGATCAATCCAGATGTGTGTGCCGCCGTTTATCGTGATGTTGTCGTATTGTGAGTTCCAGTTCCCTGAGCTTCCGTCAGTCGGATCCCATTGCGGAAAATAGTCATAGGCATCCTGGAATTCAATGTTGCGAATAATAACGTTATCACTCTTGATTTGGAAGTTTCCGCCCACGACTTTAGCGTTAGTCCCTGAACCGACGATCGTCGTGTTTGCAGGAATATCCACCATGACCCGTGCTTTTTGGTTTTTCTGAGAGCGTGCTCTCGCTTCTTCTTGTGTTCCCGACGGCTCTTTTTTGCCCCATGTGCTAGGATCATAGGCTTTCAAATATTTGTCCAAATCATACTCCGGATCTTTATAGTCATTTAGACCAAGCGGCTTCAGATTGTCATCCACGTTCATGTCAATCGTTCCCTTGATATAAATGATTTTTGGCGTTGTGTTCGTTTCCTTCCCTAATGCCGAGACAAGCTGGTTTCTGTTGCTGACGGTATACACATTTGAGGACGATGCTTTTGATCCGCCTGTCGTGCCGGTCGAGTACGCGCCCCATCCATCATTGGATCCCAACGTCTGGTGGCCTAAATCAGCTGCGTTCGCGCCAGCTGGAGTCAATCCTAAAAACAAAGCCGTAGCTAACATCACTTTTTTCATCCACTATGTACCCCCATTTTCTATTTTGTGAGATTTTATTCCAATTTATCACAAAAATATAATAGCAAATTGAGGGACATTCAGAACCGAAAATGTTCCGCTATCCTATTGCGGCATTCTGCAAAATGTCACCGCAAAGACCGCAAAAAAACCAAAAGGCCGTCATAGCCTTTTGGTTTTTTCCTTGCTTTATGCCCAAGCTTTCACTTTTTCGTTATCTGTCACAAAGAGAAGCACTTTTCCTTCATCTAATCGTTTTTCAAATTGAGCGGCTTCATCTTCAGAAAAACCGATTTCGTGAATTTTATTGCGGAGCTCATCTCCTTTTTTATTGAAGATATTTCCCACCGCGTGCTTGAAACCTGTTTCTTTGGCTCCGATCGTATTGGCATTCGTGTTGTCTGCCAGGCGTTCCGTTCTGTCATCGTCGTGAGCTAAGACGTATACATCCTCTTTCGCAACACCCATTTTCTGTAATTCCTCTACATCCTTCATGAGCTGTTCGTCATTTGTATACTCTTTTACAACTGGTTTCATGTCGATATTCCTCCTTCATGTTTTCTATATTTCTTTCATACCCGATCGTCTGTACCTGAAACAGATTCCAGAACATTAAAGAGAAAAACAGGAGGAATGGTAGTAGCTATTTGTTTTCCGTCCATGGTAAAGTGATAGGAACGGGACCTATTTTCAGAAAAATCAAAATTAAAGAGAAGCCGCTGCACGGAGCACACGACCATGAAATGCTGCCTTTATCCGTACGAGCAGGAGGTATGTCTAATGCAATACTTTTCACCAGAACAGCAATACAATGCTTGGATTGTGAGTGATTTAGTCAAACAGATTTTCCATAAGCGTGCCGGATGTTCACCAGGAATTCACGAGCTTGCGGTTTTTGCCGAGGAACATTTTCATATCGATATCGACTTTGTTTTCTCGATTATCATGAATATCGGCGACATTGAATTTGCACTAACAGATGAAATAGAAAAGAAATTGTCCGGTTATCTCAGCACTCTCCTTCCTTATGTCACTGCTGATATGTTCGAAACCTCTAAAGCCAACGCCCATGCGTTTTTGTCTCGAAGACACGGTAACGCTGCATACCACTTATTTGTGTCTGATGATGCTTTCATGAGAAAGCAGTAAAAAACGCAGCTTTCTTTACTAAAAAAATATTGACATGATAAGCCATGCTATTATAGTGTTACATGTGATAATGATTCTCATTACTAAATCTAAAAAAAGGAAGAATGACATGCGCACCTATTCTAACAAGTTGATTGCCATCATGAGTGTTTTATTGCTCGCCTGCCTCATTGTATCCGGCTGTTCATCAAACCAGAATAACAACGGAAGCGGCGAAAGCAAGTCTAAGGATTCCAGAGTGATCCATGACGAAGAAGGAAAAACGACAGTAAGCGGCACACCTAAGCGGGTGGTGGTGCTTGAGCTTTCATTCTTGGATGCCGTTCACAATCTCGGCATTACGCCGGTGGGCATCGCCGATGACAACAAAAAAGATATGATTAAAAAGCTTGTCGGCAGCTCCATTGATTACACATCTGTAGGCACACGCAGCGAACCCAATCTTGAGGTCATCAGTTCCTTGAAGCCTGATTTAATCATCGCTGACGCTGAGCGCCATAAAAACATTTATAAACAGCTGAAACAAATCGCCCCGACGATTGAATTAAAAAGCCGTGAAGCGACATATGACGAAACGATCGACAGCTTTACGACCATTGCTAAAGCATTAAATAAAGAAGATGAAGGAAAAGAAAAGCTTGCTGAGCACAAAAAAGTCATCAACGATCTAAAAGCCGAACTTCCGAAAGATGAAAACCGCAACATCGTTCTCGGCGTTGCAAGAGCGGATTCCTTCCAGCTTCATACATCATCATCCTATGACGGAGAAATCTTTAAAATGCTAGGCTTTACACACGCTGTGAAGTCAGATAACGCCTATCAAGAGGTCAGCCTCGAGCAATTGAGCAAAATCGATCCTGATATTTTGTTCATCTCAGCCAACGAAGGCAAAACCATTGTAGACGAGTGGAAAACGAACCCGCTCTGGAAAAATCTCAAAGCGGTGAAAAATGGACAAGTCTATGATGCGGACCGTGACACTTGGACAAGATTCAGAGGCATCAAGTCTAGTGAAACAAGCGCCAAAGATGTGCTTAAAAAAGTGTATAATAAATAGGACAAATGAGAAGCGAGGGGAAATCCTTGCTTCTTCGTTTTTGCAACCAGACGCAGTAAGGAAGTGAGACTGTTGTATCATTCAGCCAAACGGCGCTCATCATCAAGACTGATGATGTTCATCATTGCACTGATTATTTTTATATTTGGGCTTGGGCTGAATCTTTCAGTAGGAGCCTCAGACATCGGCATCATAGATTCATTGAAATATCTTTTTGTATGGGACGGTTCAAAGGAACAGCTCATCATCTCTACTCTTCGCCTTCCCCGCACATTAATCGGCGTTTTTGTCGGCGCCAGCCTAGCTGTAGCAGGGGCGCTGATGCAGGCTATGACCAGAAATCCTCTGGCTTCACCCCAAATTTTCGGTGTGAATGCGGGTGCATCGCTTTTTGTCGTTGCTTCTCTCGTCATTCTGCCGGCATCGCCCTATTCATCTGTTATATTCGCTTTTGCGGGTGCGGCAGCAGGCGGCGCGATTGTATATATGATTGCCTCATCCGGCGGAATGACACCTGTCAAGCTGGCGCTGTCAGGAATGGCCGTGCACTTGTTCCTTTCCTCTATGACACAGGCCATCATTATTTTAAATGAGTCAGGTGAGGATGTTCTGTACTGGATGACAGGCGCAATCGACGGCAGCAACTGGCAGGACGTCATAACCATCGCTCCGTTTTCTGTCATTGGCATCGGGCTTGCCCTCGTATTTTCCGGTTCTGTTTCTGTTCTCGGTCTCGGAGACGAAACAGCAAAAGGGCTTGGACAAAATATGAACGGCATCCGGATTCTGATCAGTTTGATTATTTTAATCCTTTCCGGCGCTTCCGTAGCCGTCGCCGGGCCGATTGGCTTTGTCGGGCTGCTCGTCCCGCATATTGTCCGCAAGCTGATCGGAGAACATTATCAATACGTGCTTCCGTTTTCGGCACTGTTCGGTGCCATTTTGCTGGTGTACGCAGATGTTCTGGCCAGATGGATTGCATTTCCTTATGAATCACCGGTCGGCATTGTCACCGCGATTATCGGAACGCCGTTTTTCTTATATTTGGCAAGGAAAGGGCGACATCTGAAATGAAGAAAACAACCAGAAAACAAAAACGCCCCTTGCTGGCGATACTCATATTGGCCGTGATTTTGATCGTTCTGTCCGTCATCAGCATTGGAATCGGTGCATTATACATTTCACCTGATGCGGTAGTGACGAATCTGCTGGGACTGGATCATTCCTTTGAATTTATCATCCAGCAATATCGTCTGCCCCGCATCATATTAGCGATTTTGGCCGGAGCTGGGCTTGCCGCTGCCGGAGCGATTTTACAGGGTGTGATCCGAAATCCGCTCGCTTCCCCGGACGTTGTCGGCATTTCAAAAGGCTCCGGACTTGCGGCGATGGCTGTGATTCTCATCTTTCCTGAGTCGCCGGTATACGTGCTTCCGTTCTCCGCATTTGCCGGAGCCGCCATTATTGCTGTACTATTATTAATGATAGCCCGAAAAAAGAGCATTCAGCCCTCTTCACTGGCTTTATCAGGCATTGCCTTAGGCGCGGTCTGCCACGCCGGAATGCAATATATGATGGTCAAGTTTCCGGGCGACGTGAATGCTGCACTCATTTGGCTGACAGGCAGCCTCTGGGGAAGAAACTGGGAAGAAGTCAAGCTGCTTGCGCCATGGCTTTTGATTCTTTTTCCGATCGTCTGCATTCTCATACCGAAGCTGGATCTTATGTCACTCGGTGATGAGCTTGCGCAGGGTCTCGGGGAAAACGCAAACCGGCTGAGATTCATTCTGATTTTCATCGCGGTGGCGCTGGCGGGAAGCTGTGTAGCCGTCGTCGGCTCAATCGGTTTTATCGGCTTGCTTGCTCCGCATATCGCCAGACGGCTTACCGGAGAAAAAGCTAAATATTTACTGCCTGCATCGGCATTGATTGGTGCTATTATATTATTAATTGCAGATACGTTAGGGCGTGGCATCATGCCTCCGGTTGAAATACCTGCCGGAATACTGACAGCCGTGATCGGCGCGCCTTATTTCTTATATTTATTGAAATTCGAAGCGAGGAAACAGTAGGGAGAGGATACCATGGGAAAACTGGCTGCAGACCAGCTCACTCTTTCATATGACAGTACAGTGATTATTGACGGAGTCGACTTAAAGATAGAAGAAGGAAAAATCACTGCGCTCATCGGCGCTAATGGCTGCGGTAAATCAACAATCCTCAAATCGCTCGCCAGGCTGATGGCTCCGAAAAGCGGTACAGTGCTACTAGAAGGAAAAGACATCCACCGCCAGCCATCAAAAGAAGTCGCAAAAAAACTGGCCATTCTTCCACAATCTCCTCAGGCTCCTGAAGGATTGACGGTAGAGGAATTATGCTATTTTGGCAGACATCCTCACAAAAAGCTGTTATCCAAGCATACCCAAGAGGATCATGACATGGTAGAGTGGGCGCTGGAAGCAACGGGCATGATTGAACTGAAGGATCGGACACTTGATGCCCTCTCAGGCGGCCAAAGACAAAGAGCCTGGATTTCCATGGCACTTGCACAAGGCACTGATTTGCTTTTGCTTGATGAGCCGACCACGTATTTAGACATCTCACACCAGATTGAAGTACTTGAACTGCTGAAAAAGCTGAACCGCGACCATGGCCGCACTGTTGTCATGGTGCTCCATGATTTAAACCAAGCTGCTCAATATGCTGACTATCTAATCAGTGTGCTGGACGGAAAAATATACAACGCCGGAACACCGGAAGATGTGTTCACCCAGCCATTTTTCCGTGAAGTCTTCGGCTTGGAATGCTGCATCATGAGAAGCCCGATCGACCAGAAGCCAATGTGCCTGCCGACGGGACTGTGTCCGAAATTACGGGCGAAATGAAAAGGAGAGGAGCCCCCTCTCCTTTTTTGTATGCCGGCTTACCTTTTGTATTTCCTCTCCTGTCCATGTTACAGTGGTGTCAACCAAGTGATAGGAGGATGAAAATGACAGCATCTCAGCAGCAAATTCAATTAGCAAGACGTCCACAAGGTATTCCTGTTCATGAAGACTTTCGCTTTGAAACCATTCCGGTTCCTGAACCCAAGCAAGGGGAAGTGCTTGTCAAAACGCTTTATGTTTCGGTTGACCCTTATATGCGCGGCCGTATGCAGGATACGAAGTCATATGTTGAGCCGTTCGCTTTAAATGAAGCGCTTTCTGGCGGGGTTATCGCTGAAGTTGTTTCAGACGGGAATCATCTGAAAAAAGGCGATATCGTCATCGGAAATCTCAGCTGGCAGGAATTTTCCGCTGTGAGCGAGTCTGCCTTGCGAAAAATTGATACAAGCCTTGCTCCCGCTTCGGCCTATCTCGGCATTTTGGGAATGACCGGCTTAACAGCATACTTCGGATTGCTGGACATCGGACGCCCGAAGGAAGGCGAAACCGTGGTTGTCTCCGGAGCTGCCGGAGCCGTCGGTTCAACAGTCGGGCAAATTGCCAAAATCAAAGGCGCGCGAGTTGTCGGTATCGCGGGTTCTGATGAAAAAATCGACTATTTAAAACAGGAGCTTCAGTTTGACGAAGCCATCAATTACAAAACAGCGGATGATATCCAAAAAGCGCTTCAAAACGCTTGTCCTGACGGTGTCGATGTGTATTTTGACAATGTCGGCGGACCGATTTCAGACGCGGTGATGAATCTGCTCAATGAATTTGCCCGCATTCCGGTGTGCGGCGCCATTTCTTCCTATAACGCAGAAAGCGAAGCAGATGACATGGGCCCTCGTGTCCAATCAAAACTCATTAAAACGAAGTCACTGATGCAAGGCTTTATCGTAAGCGACTACTCCGATCGTTTTTCTGAGGGAGCAAAACAGCTGGCCGAATGGCTGAAGGCTGGTAAACTCCATTACGAGGAAACCATCACAGAAGGCTTCGAAAACATTCCTGACGCGTTTCTCGGTTTATTTAAGGGAGAAAATAAAGGGAAACAGCTGATCAAGGTCAGTGATCCGAGCTGAATGAAGATGAAAACGGGAGGGCTTTTTGCCCTCCTTTTGTGTTTCGATGAGATCAGCTGCGAAGAATCAGCGTAAGAAAACCATCTTCATCAGGTTCCGTATCTTCCAAAGTGAATCCTGCTGCTTGAAAGCAAGCTAAACTGATTCGATTGTCTTCTTCAATGCATGCCACCCATTCCCGCACGCTAGTAAAATCAGGTTCGGTCATCAGCTTTTGCAATATCCGTTTTCCGTATCCTTGAAGCCGGTACAAAGGATTGACGATCAATCCAATATACGTCCGCTCCTCTCCGAACTCAATAACGACCACCCCTGCCGGCAGCTGTCCATCATACGCCATGATGACAGTATCGTGTTTATCATTATTTACTCGTGCATACCACTCATCTAATGGCAGCATCCCATCCATTCTCCGTCTGGTATCCTCATTCTCAAACCAGTGTTCAAGAATTTTCAGCTCTGACTCCTTCACTGCTTGAAACCTGTCTATTGAAACCACCTTCCCACCCCCTGCGCGAAACTTTTTCTATTATTTTACAACAAAAAAAGGGCTTTTCGCCCTTCTTTTTATTTCGTCTTCAGTTTTCCGCCTGCATACACAGCTTCACTCAGTTCAACACCAAGCTTCTTCGCCATTTTTTTCAGCTTAGATTCCTCCAATTTCGTCACAAGGCTCAGCACGTTGCCTTCTTTTCCGGCCCGGCCTGTTCGTCCTGATCTGTGGACATAGCCATCTTCATCTGGAATATCAGCATGAATCACGTATGGCAGGTTTTCAATGTCTAAGCCGCGTGCGGCAATGTCAGTCGCCAATAAAAGCGGGAACTCTCCGTCTTCGAATGCGGCAATGATTTTCGCTCGCTCCATTTTTTTCGCTTCACTGTGCAAAACGCCGAGTTCAACGTGGTGATATGCCAGTTTTTCCGCATATACACTCAGGTTGCCAATGTCTCTCACAAATACGAGTGCCTGCATGCCTTCAAGCCTTGACAGCTTTTGCAGCAGCTTCACTTTGTCGCGCTGGTCGCAAATCAGGTATTGATGCTTCACTTTCCCTGCCTCCGCCTTGCTTCGCTGCACCTTCAACACCTCAGGCTCTTGCGCCAATTCGCGGAGCACATCCTCTGTTTCCTTTTTAAGCGTGGCAGAGAAACATAGAAGCTGGCGGTCTCTTAATGTCGTTTTAATAATTTGTTTGATCGTCTCGCGATGCTCCGGCAGGATAAGCTGATCCGCTTCATCAAGTACAATCGTTTTCACTTCATGCATTTTGAGTTTCTTTGCTTTAATCAGTTCAAATACCCTGCCTGGCGTGCCGACAATGATATGCGGATGTTTCTTCAGCTTTTCGACCTGCTTCTTCACATTCGCCCCGCCGATTAAGGAAGCCGCGCGCAGCTCTGAGCCCGCTTTCCAATCCTGAATCACCTGAAAAATCTGCATCACCAGCTCACGGGAAGGCGCTAAAATCACCGCCTGCGGATGCTTTTGCTCTGGTTTGATCCGCTCCAAGACCGGCAGCGCATACGCCAGCGTCTTCCCTGTGCCTGTCGGCGATTCTGCAATGACATCCTTTCCGTCCATGATCAGCTGGGCTGCCTGCTCCTGAACAGGGGTTGGCGTTTGAAAGCCGGAAGCATTCCAATTCTCTTGTATAAATGATTGTGCATTATGTAAAAATGGCCAAGTTTGCGTCATTTTGTTCTCCTCAATTCCTGAAATCTATTCCATAGTATCTCAAAACCTCGCCCGGAACGCAATTTTTCTTTTTCTTTCCTATACCTTTCAACATTCCGAATCCTCCTTTATAATCAAAAGGGTGAATATTACACGCCGATTGTGCGTGTTTGATAACGATAGAGGTGTAAACATGAGTATTTTGTCTGTAAAGGATTTAAGCCACGGCTTCGGGGACCGGGCCATTTTTAATAACGTTTCCTTCCGCCTGTTAAAAGGCGAGCACGTCGGCTTGATCGGCGCAAACGGTGAAGGAAAATCAACCTTCATGAATATTATTACCGGAAAGCTTGAACCTGATGAGGGAAAAGTCGAATGGTCAAAAAATGTCCGTGTCGGCTATCTGGATCAGCATACCGTGCTGGAAAAAGGAAAATCCATTCGCGACGTCCTGAAAGACGCATTCCATTATTTATTTGCGATGGAAGAGGAAATGAACGAGATTTACAACAAAATGGGCGAGGCTGATCCCGACGAGCTCGAGAAGCTGCTTGAAGAAGTCGGCGTCATTCAAGACGCGCTGACAAACAATGATTTTTATGTCATTGATTCCAAGGTGGAGGAAATTGCCCGCGGTCTCGGTTTGAGCGATATCGGATTAGAGCGAGATGTCACCGATTTGAGCGGCGGACAGCGCACAAAGGTTCTTCTCGCTAAGCTTCTCCTTGAAAAGCCGGAAATTCTGCTTCTCGATGAGCCGACCAACTATCTTGATGAACAGCATATTGAATGGCTGAAACGCTACCTGCAGGAATACGAGAACGCGTTCATCCTGATTTCCCACGATATTCCGTTCTTGAATAGTGTCATCAACCTGATTTATCACGTTGAAAATCAAGAGCTGACACGCTATGTCGGCGACTACCATCAGTTTATGGAAGTCTACGAGGTGAAGAAACAGCAGCTTGAAGCGGCCTACAAAAAGCAGCAGCAGGAAGTCGCAGAGCTGAAGGATTTCGTCGCCCGCAACAAAGCGCGCGTCAGCACGAGAAACATGGCGATGTCCCGCCAAAAGAAACTCGATAAGATGGATATGATCGAGCTTGCGGCAGAAAAGCCAAAGCCGGAATTCCATTTCAAGCCGGCGAGAACGTCAGGCAAGCTGATTTTTGAGACGAAGGATCTCGTGATTGGTTACGATTCCCCGCTGTCCCGTCCGCTCAACCTCCGCATGGAACGCGGCCAAAAAATCGCCCTTTACGGCGCAAACGGGATCGGAAAAACGACGTTGCTGAAAAGTTTGCTTGGCGAAATCCAGCCGCTCGAAGGCTCTGTAGAACGCGGTGAGCACATCTATACCGGCTATTTCGAGCAAGAGGTCAAGGAAACAAACAACAATACGTGCATCGAAGAAGTATGGAGCGAATTCCCTTCTTATACGCAGTATGAAATCCGTGCCGCTCTGGCAAAATGCGGACTGACGACAAAGCATATCGAAAGTCGCGTCTCCGTATTAAGCGGAGGCGAAAAAGCGAAAGTCAGATTGTGCAAGCTTATCAACTCAGAAACAAATCTGCTGGTTCTCGATGAGCCGACAAACCACTTGGATGTCGATGCCAAGGAAGAGCTCAAGCGCGCCCTGAAAGAATATAAAGGCTCCATTCTGCTCATTTCCCACGAGCCAGACTTTTATATGGATATTGCGACAGAAACGTGGAACTGCGAGTCTTGGACGACGAAAGTGCTTTAATGTTACGAAAAAACCCGCCTGATGAAGGGCGGGTTTTTTACTGCCATTTTTCTGAACGATTCTCAAAAGCTCTCTGTCTTTTAAAATGAGCTGCAATGGAGATGTGAATTCATCAAGTGTCAGCTCTCTTTTGGCAGACAGCTCAAAATCCTCCTCATCTGCCCAAGCGGTAAACCACTTGGGCGAAAAGCTGTTTTTCATGACGCTGTGTATGTATTGATAGAGCGTTTCTAAACATTTCTGATCATATTCGTCTGGCTTTGCCTTATCCATGGCAAACGTCCCCTCTACAGCATGAACCATCACTTGAAATGGCAATCGTAAATGAACGGACACATTCTCAGCTTCTGCAAGATAAATCCCAGCCGCATCAATGTCTGACCGAAGCGGATGCCCTTTCCGCGAACGCCGTTCTTGCTGACCGAAAAAACCGGTTTCTAAAGGGAGTTTTCAGCCGAAAAATAGTAAAATTGTGTCATAAAGGTTGTCCTTTCCTTCACCAATTCGATTATGATGCATTATAACGAATAAAAAGACACTGCATCTTCGCAGTGTCTTTCGTTATTAATGTCCCGCCTTAATTCCAGCAAGATGTTTACGTCCCATGAGAAGGACAAGCATGCCGACAAAAACGACGATTCCGCCTACTGTATATGGTGTGCTTGCAGTAAAGTGTTCTGACAGCATTCCTGCAATCCACGGGGCGAGCGCGCCGCCGATGAAGCGGACTGAGCTGTAGGCTGAAGACGCGATTGAACGTTCAACCGGCGCAGAACCCATCACAGCGGTTGTCATGATCGTATTCACCATACCGAGGACAGCACCAGCGACAACGATACATGTAATAATCAAAGTCTGATGGTCTGTCCAGATCCCCATAATAACGAGAATGGCCGCAAAGGCGATAAAGAGAACGACGAGCGAACGCACTGTGCCCAGCGCTTTGTGCACGAGCGGCGCCGTAAAGACTGACGTAATCGCCAGCAGAAGGCCCCAGCCGAAGAAGACATATCCAAGACCGTGTTCATCTAAATCCAGAACGAACGGAGAATAAGCAAGCAAAATAAAAAATCCAAAGTTGTATAAGAATGCCGATACCGCCATTGTTAAAAGGCCTTTATATTTGAGCGCCTTCATCGCATCAAACACACCGACGCGTTTCACCGGTTTCGGCAGCTTCGGAAGCATCAAAGAAATCGCGATTAACGCAATAAACATCAGGACAGATACTCCGAAAAACGGTGCGCGCCATGAAATGCTTCCAAGCTCTCCGCCTGCAAGCGGCCCGACGGAAATCCCGAGACCGAGCGCAGCCTCATACAAAATAATCGCTTGGGCGCTGCCGCCGACTGATACACCGACGATGACCGCAAGCGCTGTTGAAATAAACAAAGCATTCCCTAACCCCCAGCCGCCGCGATAGCCGACTAACTGAGCGATTGAACTTGAGCTGCCGCCAAGCCCCGCAAACACAATAATAAAAATAAGTCCGAGAATTAATGTCCATTTCGCGCCGATTCGGCTGGAAATGGCTCCTGAGAAAAACATCATAAATCCGGTTACAAGCAAATAACTTGTAAACAAGAGTGATACTTCACTAGGTGAAGCATGTAATTGTGCGGCAATGGCCGGAAGAATTGGATCAACCAGCCCGATTCCCATAAAGGAAATCACACAGGCAAACGCCACAGCCCATACCGCTTTCGGCTGGCTGAGCAAACCTGTTTTCTGATTCACTTGTGTTGTCTTATCCATTTGACCTGACCTCCATCTTTATTCCATTAAAAGAAACGCTACAAAAATAGCGTTTGGCAAACTTTTCATTCGATTGATTGAATGGCACGTTCCGCTTTGCCTTTCATGCCTTGCAGGCGTTCTTTAAAGCTTTGGAATGTGCGGATTTTCTCATCAATCAAACTCAGCTGGTGATTCAGGGTTTCCTGAATTTCCTCCAGTTTTTCTTTCCGTTCCTTAGGATCCAGTGACAACAAATACCCCTCTTTGTTTAACTCTAGCTGGCGGCTTGTTTCCATGAAATGCTGAAGCTCCTGAAGGGAAAAACCGAGCACCTCTTTTGTGCTGATGACTTTCTCAAGCTCCTCCATATCATCCTCTGAATAAAGCCTTACGCCGCCGTCTGTCCGTTTCGGCGCCGGAATCAAGCCGATTTCTTCATAAAACCGGATGGTCCGCTTTGTCAGTCCGCTTCTTTTGGCCACTTGATCAATCTTCATCCATTCCAAGGTAAATCCCCCTTCGCCGTTTCTGTTACCATTATACACCTTTTGAACCTTAACGTAAACGTTAAGTTTTAAAAAACAATAAAAAAGACGAGTAGCATAAAGCACCCGTCTTTCACTTTCCTGTTTAAGCTAAACTTCCCGCCACTGACAGAGACTCTTTTTGAAGGCTTTCAGAAAGCACTCGATACGCGATCACTTTCTTCTTGTACTGTTTCACGACTTCGATATGGTCGTCGTAGCGGTACACGAACAGCTTCACGTCTTTTTTTCCTTTTTTTGTATCTATTACCAGCGGCGTGCCGCCGTTTTCCGGATGTAAATAACGCTCTTCATCACCTGGATAGATATAATATTTTTCCAGGAAGACAGCTTCGTTAAATTGATCAATCACTTTCTGCTTCTCTGCACCCTCGAGGCGTTTTCCATCTAGAGAGAGACTCGCATTTTCGTCACTCAGCTTGGCGTGCACTTCAAATTTGCCGAGCAGCCATTCTATGACGCCTGTAGGAAGACAGGTTAATACGATTTTCACCAGACTCATGAGAATTAACATCACGATCGCCCATGTCATACTTCATCATCTCCGTTAGTTTTCCATGTGCCGCTGACACATAATTTTATCCTAACATAAGCAGGCCGGTTCGTTTTTGTCCATTATGTGAAAAAAAGCGCGGCCTGCTGCGGCCACGCTTTTTAGCTTTCCAGTTCTTCGATCATGAGGGACAATTCTGTCCAGCGGTCCATCGCAGCCTCAAGCTCTTCCGCAGTTTTCGCCTGCTCGGCCATCAGCTCTTGGATTTTGCCAAAATCACTGCCTGCTGCGGCGATGTCAGCTTCAAGCTGTTCATGCTTTTCTTCCAGCTGGGCAATTTTATCTTCGATGCCGTCCCATTCCAGCTGGTCTTTGTAAGAAAGCTTTTTCCGTTTTTTCTTCGGCTCGGCTTCAGCCGTTTTTTCCTCAGCTGCCGGTTTTGGGGCCGCTTTTTTCGCTTTTGACTCCTCCATATAGTCGCTGTAGGAGCCTTGAAAGCGGGAAATGACGCCATTTCCTTCAAATACAATCAAACGGTCGACGACGCGGTCAAGGAAATAGCGGTCATGAGATACGGTGATGACGACGCCTGGGAACTGGTCAATATAATCCTCAAGAACGCTTAATGTTTCAGTATCCAAATCGTTCGTCGGCTCATCGAGAAACAGGACATTCGGCTCCTGCATGAGAACCTGAAGCAAGTATAAACGGCGTTTTTCCCC
Organism: Bacillus sp. FSL L8-0358; assembly: GCF_038593095.1. Lineage (NCBI taxonomy): Bacteria > Bacillati > Bacillota > Bacilli > Caryophanales > Bacillaceae > Bacillus > Bacillus sp. FSL L8-0358. The sequence goes on along the minus strand of NZ_CP151962.1, from coordinate 795,917 downwards.
GCCGGACAGCTTGCGGATATACGTCTGCTGCATCGAACGCGGGAAGAGGAAACGCTCGAGCATTTGTTCAGCTGTAATCATATCGCCATCTGCCGTTTTTACGACCTCCGCCGTTTCTTTTATATAGTCAATGACCTTTAACTCACCGTTCATTTCACTATGATCCTGAGTATAGTAGCCGATTCTGACCGTCTGTCCGATCGTAATATCGCCTCCGTCCGGCGTATGACGGCCGGCAAGGGCATTTAACAGCGTTGTTTTCCCGATGCCGTTCGGCCCGATGATCCCGATCCGTTCACCTGGTATGACAAGTTCATTAAAACGGTCGACGAGCATGCGGCCGTCATAAGCGATCATGACGTTCTCCGCTTCAATAACCTGTTTTCCGAGACGGTGCGAGCCAATGGCAAAATCGAGTGAACCTGATGACTGAGGGCCTTTCTGCTCTTTAAGCGTCTCTACCCGGTCAATTCTCGCCTTTTGTTTTGTTGAGCGGGCTTTCGCTCCTCGTCTGAGCCAGGCCAGCTCGCGGCGCAGCAGGTTTTGCCGCTTCGTTTCCTTTTGCTCAGCCTGCGCTTCCCGTTCCGCGCGTTTTTCTAAAAACACTTCATAGTTGCCTTTGTACGTGTAGAGGCTGCCTCTTTCAAGCTCATAAATGCGGTTGGTGACACGGTTTAAGAAATATCTATCGTGCGTCACCAGCATGACGGCGCCGGGATATTGGCTTAAATACCCTTCAAGCCACTCAATCGTTTCATTATCCAAATGGTTTGTCGGCTCGTCCAAAATGAGCAAATCAGCGGGCTGAATTAAGTTTTTGGCAATGGCCACCCGTTTTTTCTGGCCGCCTGAAAGCTCATTGACCGGTTTTGTTACGTCGTTGACGCCCAGCTTAGACAATACGGTTTTTGCCAAGGTGTTTGCATCCCATGCATTGTTTGCGTCCATTTTCGCTTGTGTTGCCAGCAGGTGTTTCTGGCGCTGTTCATTTTCGGGATCTTTCCCCAGTTCATACAGCGCTTTTTCATATTCACGCAAGGTTTTCATCACAGCCGATTCACCGGAATAGATATGCTCCAGCACTGTTTGCCCCGCAGGCAGCTCCGGGTCTTGATGAAGAAATTCGACCTGCACGCTTCCGGATTTCGTGATTTCTCCTTCTTCGATAGATTCCAAGCCGGCAATCACTTTCAGCAACGTTGATTTTCCTGTTCCGTTCGGCCCGATTAATCCGATTCTCTCATTCTCTTCAATATGAAAGGAGATATGGTCAAATAATGTTTTATCTCCGTATGTTTTATAAAGATTTTCCGCTTTTAATATGCTCATGGTTCCTATCAATCCTCACGTAAGTTCATGTGTACATTTTAAATCAGCCGCTGGAATAAAACTAGTAAAACGTCAGACGAATTTCATGGAAATGCAGGATAGAAAAAGACCGGGGACATTTGTCCCCGGTCTCTTACTCTTCCTCAAGCGCTTTTTCAGCCATTTTTGCAAGATGCTGCGCGCTTCCTGAAATCTCCTGCATTGTGGCGGAAATTTGTTCAACGGCAGCGGCTTGTCCGTCTGTATGCTGATTAATCGACTCAATGGATTCCTCCAGCCCTTTCAGCAGGCTGTGGATTTTTTTCGTAATCTGGTCAATTTGGCCGACATTTTCTTTTGAATGCGTTGCTAGCTTTCTGATCTCATCTGCGACGACAGAGAAGCCTTTTCCGGACTCCCCTGCTCTTGCCGCTTCGATCGCGGCGTTCAAGCCGAGCAGATTGCTTTGGTCCGAGATGCCTTTAACAGTTACTGAAATATCGGCGATTTCACCGGCGCTTTCGCTTACTTTTTTCGCCTGAGAGGAAATGCCCGACATTTGAGTTGAAAACCCGTTAATTGATTCAGAAATGTCGGAAATAGCCGCGGCTGTTTGTTCAACGACAGCTGATAAGCTTTCCGCCACATCATGCAGCTTTGACGACTCCTCAAGGCTCGTTCCGAGGCCGACGCCTCCAATGACTCTTCCATTCTCGTCGTGCAGCGGGATGGCACGCGCGATCAATGGGAAGCCGAACAATTCTTTCGGAACCATGCTCGTCTTCTTCTGATTGCTGCGGATGGCATCTGTGATGATATCCCCTTCCTGCAGCGGATCGCCGGCTTTTACGTTCAGCGAAAAGGTTTTGGCCGGTATATTCACGAGCAGTTTTTCCGTATCATAAATGCCGATTGTAATATCATCCTGAACCAGGCTGTTTAAATAAGGGGCTACTTTGATAAATGCGTCCAGAATATCTGCGGTTTCTTTTTCCGTATTTATGGTCAATTCCATTCACTCCTTTTCATTAATAAGGGAAGCTGCGTTTTTCGTGCTGGACCGAAATCCATTTCAGCGTTGTAAATTCTTCGAGGCTCCACTCACCGTTTAAACGGCCGAGACCCGATTGCTTTTCACCGCCGAAGGCTACATTCGGTTCATCATTGATGGTCGTGTCATTGACGTGAATCATGCCTGTTTCAATGCGTTTCGCAAAAGCCACGCCGCGCTCAAGATTTGACGTATGTACGGCACCGCTCAAGCCAAACGGGGTTTCGTTTGCGATATCCACCGCTTCGTCTTCTGAATCAAACTTCATAAAGGAGACGACTGGTCCGAACAGCTCTTCCTTGGCAATGCTCATGAACGGTTTGACGTCTTTTAAGATCGTCGGTTCCACGATCGTCCCGTTAAATCCGCCAAGCTTCACTGGTACAGCGCCTTCTTCAATTGCCTGCTCAACAGACTTCATCAGCCCGTCCGTCTGTCTGCTGTTGATTAATGGCCCGATAATCGTATCAGGATCCATTGGGTCGCCTACTTTCAGCGATTCCACTTTTGCCTGGTACAGCTCAAGGAACTTGTCATAAATAGAAGAATGAACAAGCACGCGGTTGGCTGACATGCAAATCTGTCCTTGATGTGTAAATCGGCTGAACACCGCCGCATTGACCGCATATTCTATATCTGCATCCTCAAGTACGATGAAGGCGCTGTTCCCGCCAAGCTCAAGAAGCGGCTTTTTAAAATGCTTCATCGCAAGCTGGCCGATGTAACTGCCGACTTTCGTAGAACCTGTAAATGAAATGATCCGCGGCACTGGGTGTTCAACAAAGCTGTCTCCGATTTCTGCAATGTCTGTGACAACAACATTCAGCAGCCCCGCTGGAATTCCCGCGTTCTCAAAAATTTTCGCAATCAGCGTTCCGCCGCAAATCGGCGTTTCCTCATGCGGCTTTAGCACAACGCCATTGCCGGCTCCGAGTGCAGGCGCCACTGATTTCATAGATAAAAAGAATGGGAAGTTAAACGGACTGATGACACCGACAACGCCTGCCGGCACGCGATATAATCTGTTTTCCTTGCCATCTATTGTGGACGGAAGAATTTTCCCCTCCATGCGGATTGGGAACGTTGCCGCTTCTTTCATGATGTTTTTGACAAGTCCGATTTCAAAAGCCGCTTTGAGCCTTGTACCGCCTAGCTCCTCCATAATCAAATAAATAATGGCTTCTTCATTTTCTTCAATATACGTGACGGCTTTTTCTAAAATGGTTCTTTTCTCAAACGGGTTGACCGCATCCCATTTTTTCTTTGCCAGCGCCGCTGCCCGATACGCTTCATCTACATCGTCAGCAGTCGCTTTACGGAATGTTGTGAATGTTTTTTGAGTATAAGGATTTTTGTTTTCCAATACATTTGGGCTGCTGCCCTCCTGCCATTTCCCGCCGATAAACTGTTTATTCAACTCTTCATATTGAAACATGGTCAGCATCTCCTTTATAACCGCAAATCAAATTATGGGCGAATCTATTTTTTCTATCGGTTCATCTTGCATAAAATTGAATATACGATTAGTAAAAATTACTATCCTATGATACGACAACGCTGTTTCGCTTCTATCATTTAAAGCAGAAAAATATTTTATTGACTGCGTCAAATTTCGACAATATAATACAACAAGAACTGTATATAATGATTAGAATATTTTGAATATTTTCAGGAGGAACTTTTGATGAGTTCATTATTTAGAAAAAAACCGCTTGAAACATTGAGTGCGCAGAGCAAGTCAAAAAGCCTTGCCCGTACGTTAAGCGCATTTGATTTAACCTTGCTCGGTATCGGTTGTGTCATCGGTACAGGGATTTTTGTCATTACAGGAACAGTGGCAGCGACCGGTGCAGGTCCCGCCCTCATCATATCGTTTATTTTAGCGGGGCTCGCCTGTGCGCTGGCTGCTTTCTGTTATGCTGAGTTTTCGTCTTCCATTCCGATTTCGGGAAGCGTGTACTCATACTCATACGTGACACTTGGAGAGCTGCTCGCCTTTTTGATCGGATGGGATCTCATGCTTGAATATGTCATTGCACTGTCAGCGGTTGCCACCGGCTGGTCTTCATACTTTCAATCACTGCTTGCCGGCTTCAATCTTCATATTCCGGCTGCACTGACAGGAGCGCCGGGAAGCACGGCGGGCGCCGTATTTAATCTTCCGGCTGCGGTGATCATTCTCCTCATCACTGCGATTGTCAGCAGAGGCGTCAAGGAAAGCACACGCTTTAACAACGTCATCGTACTGATGAAAATCGCGATCATTTTATTGTTCATTATTGTCGGTATCGGCTATGTGAAACCGGACAACTGGTCTCCTTTTATGCCATTCGGGATGAAAGGCGTCATTCTTAGCGCTGCCACTGTATTCTTCGCGTATCTTGGGTTTGACGCGGTTTCTAACGCCTCAGAGGAAGTAAAAAATCCGCAAAAAAACATGCCCGTCGGCATTATTTCAGCTCTAGCCGTCTGTACGGTTCTGTACATCGCGGTATCGCTTGTGCTGACAGGCATGATGCCTTATGCCAAATTGAATGTCGGAGATCCTGTATCCTTTGCGCTGAAATTTGTCGGACAGGACGCTGTTGCCGGAATTATTTCTGTCGGTGCGATTATCGGGATTACGACGGTGATGCTCGCTTTGCTGTACGCTCAGGTTCGTTTGACATTTGCCATGAGCAGAGACGGCCTTCTGCCTGGATTGTTCGCAAAGGTTCATCCGTCATTTAAAACCCCGTTCCGCAACACGTGGCTGACAGGGATCGTTGCAGCGGGAATCGCCGGCTTTATTAACCTCGGAACGCTGGCCCACCTGGTGAACATGGGAACACTTGCCGCGTTTACGGTCATATCTATTGCTGTCATTGTGCTAAGAAAGAAACATCCTGAAATCAAAGCGTCCTTCAGAGTGCCGTTCGTTCCGGTTGTGCCGATTATCAGCGCAGGCATCTGCCTTTGGTTCATGTACAGCCTTCCCGGCGTCACATGGCTTTCATTTGTCATCTGGATCGCTGTCGGAACGCTGGTTTATTTCCTATATTCGAGAAAACACAGCTTATTAAACAAATAATCTCTTTTTAGCCGGCGGTGCCTCACCCGCCGGCTTTTTCCTTTTTTTATGTGCTATACTTTGAGTACGCATGAGAAAGGGAGACACACAGATGAAACAATACCGCACTTTATTATTTGATGTAGATGATACCATCCTTGATTTTCAAGCGGCAGAAGCTTTAGCCCTGCGTTTGCTGTTTGAAAATCAGAACATTCCTTTAACAAATGACATGAAGGCGCAGTATAAAACCATCAATCAAGGTCTCTGGAGAGCCTTTGAAGAAGGTAAGATGACACGGGATGAAGTCGTAAACACACGTTTCTCCGCTTTGCTCAAGGAGTACGGTTACGAGGCGGACGGCGCTTTGCTTGAGCAAAAATACCGCCGCTTTCTTGAAGAAGGACATCAGCTTATTGACGGTGCATTTGATCTCATCTCAAATCTGCAGCAACAGTTTGATTTGTACATCGTGACAAACGGCGTGTCTCACACACAATATAAGCGTCTCCGTGATTCAGGATTATTTCCATTCTTCAAGGACATTTTCGTTTCTGAAGACACAGGCTTCCAAAAGCCGATGAAGGAATATTTCGATTACGTGTTTGAACGGATTCCTCAATTTTCAGCAGAGCACACATTAATCATCGGGGATTCACTAACTGCTGATATCAAAGGCGGACAGCTCGCCGGGCTTGATACTTGCTGGATGAACCCTGACATGAAGCCGAATGTGCCAGAGATCATACCAACCTATGAGATTCGTAAGCTTGAAGAGCTATATCACATTTTGAATATCGAAAATACCGTCAGCTGCTAATCAGGCTGACGGTATTTCTTTTATAAGAGTCTTTTTTCCTCTTGATAAATTCTTCACCTTATGAATAATATGGTGGTATGCTTTGGTTATATATGTAAGGAGGAGACTCAATTGGCTATCGCCGCCCCGGTAAAAGAAAAAACAATTCAAAAACCAGGCACCACGGTGTATCCGATTTTGATTATTATCGGAATTTGCCATATGCTCAACGATTCGCTTCAAGCTGTGATTCCGGCCATGTTCCCTATTTTGGAACGCTCCATGAGCCTGACGTTTACACAGCTCGGCATCATCGCTTTCACATTAAACATGGTGTCATCCGTCATGCAGCCTGTTGTCGGCTGGTATACCGATAAACGGCCGCAGCCGTATGCGCTGCCAGTCGGTTTGACCGCCAGCATGCTTGGCATTTTGGGCCTTGCATTTGCCCCGTCATTCATAACGATCCTATGCTGTGTGTTTTTCATTGGATTAGGCTCGGCCATTTTCCATCCGGAGGGCTCCCGTGTGGCGTATATGGCCGCCGGCACAAAACGCGGGCTCGCCCAGTCGATTTATCAGGTGGGCGGAAACTCAGGCCAGGCGATGGCCCCGCTGATCACCGCGCTGATCCTTGTGCCGCTCGGGCAATTCGGCGCTGTTTGGTTCACGCTTGTCGCCGCGCTTGCTGTTATGTTTCTCATGTATATCGCGAAATGGTACGCCTCACGTCTCGGCAGCCTTGCCCAGAAATCAGGCAAGCAAAAGAAAACGGCTGAAAACACGGCCATCACCAAATCTGTTGTATCTGCTCTTATTATTATTATATTTCTCATTTTTGCTCGTTCTTGGTATACGAGTGCGATCGGTAACTTTTACACGTTTTACGCGATGGATACCTATCACGTAAGCATTCAGCAGGCACAAAGCTATATTTTTGTCTTCTTGCTGTTTGGCGCGATCGGCACGTTTCTCGGCGGCCCGCTTGCAGACCGTTTTGGAAAACGCTTCGTTATCCTCGGTTCGCTGTTATGCTCGGCGCCGCTGGCGATCTTGCTGCCATTTGCCGGCCCGGTTCTCGCCTATGGCGTGCTTGCCTTGATTGGCTTGGTTCTGATGTCGAGCTTTTCCGTAACGGTCGTCTACGCACAGGAGCTAGTTCCTGGAAAAATTGGCACAATGTCCGGTTTAACCGTCGGGCTTGCCTTCGGGATGGGCGCAATCGGTGCTGTGGCGCTGGGCGCTCTGATTGACGCCGCGGGACTGACCCCGACGATGATCGCCATTGCCTTTCTCCCTGTTCTCGGCATCCTTGCCTTCCTATTGCCAAGTGACCAGAAGCTGAGAGAATGGCATAGCTGAAAAAACCCCTGCCAGGCGGCAGGGGTTTTTTAATCCAGCTGGATAAAATGAGTGTCAGGCACTGCGTGCTTCGGGATAAAGCCATCCGCAAAGTCCGGAAACGCCGACTGTATTTCATCAATCCATCTTTTCAGATTTAATATATACGGCATATAAATCATCTCAATTGTCGCTTCGTCTTCAATCCGGTAGTACCAGCAAAGATTAAACTCTTTTTCTGTCACCAGTGTAAACCCAGAGAAATGATAGAAAATCAGCGGCGTTTCATCTATATGCACGCGGCCGTCCTTTTGCCCGACCTTATAGTTTTCGATATTCCAAAGCGCTGTATTGGCTCCTATTGATTTGACAACATGAACACCTTTAAACTGCGCCGGCCATTTCTCCACATATCTTTGATCACCATATGTCTTTCGTTCCGTATCCATTTCGACCGTGCAAAATTCAATACAGTCCTGTCTCCACTGCCACACCGCTTCATATGCTTCCTTTGTATTACCGGCACCGACAAAGCCTGTATTAAAGCGTCCGGTTCGGTCGTAGTAGGACATGAAGCGCGGCGAATTACGATGATCAGTCAAATACAGAGACGCCGTTGGATTTTCTGCAAAAATACGTGCCGGATCAGAAAAGAAAAATAGATCCGTATCCATATGGGCAAAGTATTCAGCGTCATCCCACTTGCTCATCACATGAAACAAAAAGGCGGGCTTTAACGTCCAGCAATATTCATGAAACGTTCTGTTGCTTTTCGCTTTCAGCAGCTCCGGGTCTTCCATTTCATGCAGCTGCACAAAGGTTACATGCTCCCATGGAACGTGCTGAAGCAATTCATACGCTTTCCGGTCGACACACAGCACATATAAATGAAAATCATCGCAATGCTCATGGAGAGAATGAATCATAGGCATGAGCTTAAAGAGATGTGTCCTTGACACTATCGTTGAAAAATGAAATGTACTCACTTATACCACATCCAATGATCTAAGATCCACGTGCAGCAAATCGTTGACAAGCGCATACAGTGCGTTGGCAAAATCGTTCACGCCTAGCTTTTTCTTCGCTTTCGGCAGAAGCTTGCGGACAGTTTGTAAATCAAAGCTTTTCGCCGTCACCCTTGGGGATTTCTTTCTCCAATCCGGATCAATGTTGCGCTCTTTAACAACATGTAGAAGCTCAAGAAACAGATTCAGCAGCATATCATATTTCTGTGATTCCAGCAGCTTTTGAATATCAGCCATGATTCTGTTCGTCATGTCAGGCGGGAACGGCCCATTAAATGCGAGATGAACGTCTAAGGAGCGGATGTTATTGTATTTATCGCACATATAGGCAATGTTTGCCCGAATATCGTCTACAGACTTACAATTGCTTGGATGTTCCTGATGAACACTGACAATATCGCGACGAAGCCTGAAGGTCAATCCGGCCTGATGAAGCCTGATCCCGAGGTCATAATCCTCAAACCCGTACCGTACAATGCCTTCGTCAAATAAACCGAGATCAACCACATGCTTGCGTTTCACAGAGGAATTATTCGTGATAAAAAAGCGCCATGGCATATGATAGCCTATCAAGTCATCGCCGTACTCATCTAAAATCTTCTTGAGCACGTCTATAAAGTCGGTATCGAGGTCAAAGCTTTTATCAAGAAAGCTTCCGTTTTTGATGTCCGCTTCCTCCAGCAGCTTTTGTTTGTCTTTCTTCGGCATTTCATCTGTGAGCTTTGCGAGCTGTTCCTTATGTTCTTCTTCAAACCGTTCATAATAAAAACTGTAGATCCGTTTCCAAAACAACCCGCACACGACGAGATTCTCTTCGTTCTCATGGGCTTTAATATGTTTTGCCACAAGGTCCTTTGCCGCAAGCATATCGCTGTCATGGAAAATCAGGATGTCTCCTCTGGCATTGCGAAGCGCCTGATTTCGTCCGTACGCAATGCCCCTGTTTTCTTTAATCCGTGTAAAGATCAGCGGAAAATCCGCTTGAAATGACTCAAGCATCGAGAGCGTCCCGTCCTCAGAGCCATTGTCCGCTACAATGACTTCGAATTCTTCATCGCACTCCTGCTGGTTTAATGACAGAAGGCTGTTGTAAAGGCGCTCCTTTGAATTATATGCAGGAATAATAACGCTTGCTTTCACTTCATTTTCACTTCCTGTATTTACTCATTTATTTGTTGTCATCTTTTGAAGCAAAACCGTTAAATTCAGGGTCTAACGTTTTCATGTGCTGAATGATATGCGGCAGTGTCTCTTGATACAGTTCATGCACAAACGGCAGATCTGTGCGGGTTGTTTCATGAATCTGTTTGATTTCATTGATGCTGACGATTCGGTATCCGCTGAAATGATAAAAGATCAGCGGACTGCCATCCTCCAGCACGATCCGGCCATCTTTCCAGGAAAACGTATGCTGCCCATAATTCCAATGGCCGATGTTCACGCCGGGTGTCGTAATGTCACACACATTCGGAAACAGCTCAGACATATAATCCAAATAGCCTTGATCACCGAATTTCCCTTCACCCGGTGCATTTTTGCATTCCTCAAGACAGCGTTCCTTCCACCACTCCAAGCAATCCGTGCCTGCATCATCATGCTTGAAGCTGATAAACCCGGAATTATATCTGCCTAAAAGACGCTGCAGCATGTCAATCTGCTCTTTCTCAAAAGAAGGGATTACAATATCCCCCCGTGAAAGCAGCACCGAGCAGTCCGGCTGGTTTTCAAAAATCGGCGATGGATCTGCATAGAAAAAGAGATCCCCGTCAATATACGTCACACGCTCCAGCTCAGGATTGCTGTTCAGCACAGCTTGCAGAAAGATCGGCTTCATCGTCCAGCAATACTCACTTTGATCTCTAGTTTCCTTCAGCTTCAATAGCAATTCATTTTCAAGAGCGGCCACCGGCACAAGGTTCAGCTGCTTCATCTTCAGCTTCTGTAACACGCGGTGCGTATCTTCATCCATGCAAAGTATAAAAATGGGACTGTCTTGGTCAACTTGCTCTAACGACTTAAACAAAGCGACTGCCTGATATAATCTTCCTTTTGATAAAACGGTGCAATACGCGCTGGTCACAGTCTTGTTCACCTCGTTTCACATTACTTTTTGAAGAATTCCGTATACCACTCAATCGTTTTTTCAAGTCCCTCATCAATGGTGTAGGCCGGTGTCCAATTCAGCAGCTTTCTTGCTTTTTCCGCGGATAAATATTGATGTTTGATTTCATTGCTTCCCTGATTCAGCACCTTAGGTTTCAGATTACTGTTCATTTTCTTTAATATTTTCTCTACCAGTTCAAGTACGGTCAGCTGGATCTCATTGCTGAAGTTAAAGGCCTCTCCGGCAAGATTGTTTTCTTCCATTTTTTCTGCAAGAAGCAGATAAGCCTGAACGGCGTCTTCAATATAGAAATAGTCCCGTACAAATGTGCCGTCGCTTCGGATTTCCGGCGCTTCCCCGTTCAGCACAAGCTGAATCGTCTGAGGAATGATGCGATTGAAGTTCAAATCTCCGCCGCCGTATAAGTTTCCGCAGCGCGTAATGCAGACCGGAAGCCCGTACGTGTGAAAATAGGTGTGGCTGATCAGATCTGCGCAGCTTTTTGAGACGTCGTACGGGTGCTTGCCTTGCAGCGGCATGTTTTCATCGTATGGAAGGTTTTCTTGATCGCCGTAAGCTTTATCACTTGAAGCGACAATGACCCGCTTAATTAACGGATGCTTGCGGCAGGCTTCGAGTATATTCCATGTGCCGAGGATATTCGCTTCAAAGGTAGAAATCGGGTTGCGGTTTGCCACGCCGACAATCGCTTGTGCAGCGAGATGAAAGACCGTGTCGATCTCATACTCGCCAAGCGCGCGTTCAATCACAGCCAAGTCCTCAAGAGAGCCCCGCACGATGTTCATTTTCTTGATATGTTCTCCCTGATAAAGATTGGATTGAGGCACATGATCCCTGACAAGCCCTGTCACGTTTGCGCCCTGTTCGATCAGCTCTTTCACCAAATAGCTTCCTAAAAGACCTGTACATCCCGTGACAAATACGTTTTTATTTTTCCAGAAACTCAAATCGATTCACCATACCTTCCATACTTGTTGTCCTTGATTCCACATTTTGTTGACTTCTAAGAGATTTTTATACGTATCGATGGCCGTCCAAAATCCGTAATGGCGGTACACAGCAAGCTCCCCGTCTTTGGCAAGGTTCTTCAGCGGTTCATCTTCGAACATTGTGTTCCCGTCCTTCGGCAAATAATCGAAAACCTTGGGACTGAAAACGAAGAATCCGCCGTTGATGATTCCGTCACTTGATGTCTTCTCAGAAAATGTTTTCGCCATGCCGTCCTCAACCGTCAAGGTGCCAAACTGCGAGACTTTGTCAATGCCGGTGACAGTCGCGGCAGCACCTTTTGTCTGATGATAGCTGATGAGATGGAAAAGATTGATATTGGCCAGCCCGTCCCCATAGGTGAGCAGAAATGTTTCATCACCGATATAGTCTTTCGCCTGCAAGATTCTTCCGGCTGTCAGCGTATCTTCCCCAGTCTCCAAAAACGTAATTTTCCACGTTTCAGGCTGCCCCAGGATCTGTACCTCTCCCGTAGAGCTGTCGAGTGTCAGGCTGTTGTGCTTCCATTCATAGTCGAGAAAGTATTCCTTGATTTTTTCTCCTTTATAGCCCAACAGCAGAATAAACTCGTTTACTCCGTAGTACTGATAAATTTTCATAATATGCCATAGAATCGGTTTGCCGCCTATCATGGCGAGCGGTTTAGGAATGTCATTCGTGACTTCACTCATTCTCGTTCCTTTTCCGCCGCAGAGAATGACCGCTTTCATCTCTACCCCTCATCTCTATGAATATTGAGTTCGAAACCTGGTACATCTTCACAATCTATCAAGGCATTTCCCCGATAATTTGTCCGATTTCAATACCGGTTTCAAAATCTACTGTAATGATATGAGAGAAAGCCAGCCTTGGTGACCAAATGGAATCTATTTTTTCAAGTTGGTTGTATAACCAAAAAAAAGAGCCTTGAGCGAAGGCAATGCGCCCGCTCAAGGCTCTTTCTCATCTTTATTTGATTTCTTTTTCCTTGCCGTAATGATAGTCAGACGGATCAACGGCTGTGAAATCACTTAGTTTATGGAACCTCAGCAAGTCTTTGTACAGGACACTGTCTGAAAGGCTCAGCTGCTGGTTCACTCTTGTTTTCAGATTCTTCGTTTCTTCATTCGCTTTCAGTTTTTCACCTGTCTTCGTATCGTAAATGATATTGTCGACTGATGTGTACTTCGGCGTTACGAAGTCTCCGTTTCTGAATGCCACCGTATCGTCGTGGTCTTTAGAGAATAAATCAGTACCAAAGTTGATATATTTCTGAGAATCAATTCCTTCTAAGTGCAGAAGTGTCGGCATAACGTCAATTTCGCCGCCATACGTATGGTTCACTCCGCCTTTTTTGCCAGGAACGCGGATCATCAGCGGCACACGCTGGTTCTGTGCGTTTTGATAATCTGTGATCTCTTTTCCAAGAATCTCTTTCATCGCTCGGTTATGGTTTTCAGAAATACCGTTATGGTCACCGTAAATCATGATGACTGAGTTGTCATACAGGCCTGCTTCCTTCAGCTCCTTGAAGAATTGCTCAAGCGCTTCGTCAAGGTAACGCGCTGTCTGGAAGTAGCTGTCAACTGTGTTATCGCCTGTTGTCGCTTTTTTAAGAGACGCGTCTTTTTCATCCAGGTTAAACGGATAATGGTTTGTCAATGTAATCAAATGCGCATAAAACGGCTGTTTAAGAGATTCAAGCTTTGGAATCGATTCTGTAAAGAACGGCTTATCCTTAAGCCCCATATTAATCACATTTTCATCTGACATATCATACGTGCTTGCGTCGAAGAACTTGTCATATCCGATATGTTTGTAAATCTGGTCACGGTTCCAGAACGATTTGTAATCACCATGAAGGACGGCGCTTGTATAGCCTTCCTTCTGGTCTAAAATCGCAGGAAGCGACTGGTAAGTGTTTTCGCCTTTCGTCACAAACGCGGAGCCTTCAGGAAGACCGAAGATCGAGTTATCCATTGTCAGCTCGGCATCAGATGTTTTTCCCTGGCCTGTCTGATGGAAGAAGTTATCAAAATACGTCACATCTTCCCCGCCGTGCGCAAGTTTATTTAAGAAAGGCGTCACCTCTTCACCGTTTAGCTTGTAGTCAATCAGGAATGACTGGAAGCTTTCGAGGTGAATTTTAATGATATTTTTGCCTTTGGCAGAGCCGAAGTACTCGGCGTTCGGTTTCGCATAATGAGACGTCGTGTAATTCTCGACGCTTGTTAAATCATCGCTGCTTGCATAGGCCCGTTGCGTTTCTGTTTGAGCCGTCTGTACACCGTCATAAATGGTGTAGTTGTATAAACCTAAATATTTCACAATATAATTGCGGTCAAACGTTCTTGTCAGCAGCTGCGGACGGTCTTTTTCCGCATAGTGCAGGTTGATGAAAAACAGTGCGACCCCAGAAAGGATCACTAAAGACGCAAAGCGTTTTTTCATTTTGTATTCTTTTAATTCAGGTCTCCAGATCAAAACCGCAATCAAAATGATAATATCTAAGAAATAGAAAATATCATGACCGGCCATGATACTGAAAATCCCGTCTCCCATGTTTCCAACGTTTCCGGACTGTTTAATGTTCGGGAACGTCAAGAAATCGTCAAAGAAACGATAGAATAAAATATTTGCATATAACACAAATGTCATCAAGAAATCGATAATCAGCATAATAATGGCTGATTTACGCCCTTTCGCCAGCAAAGCCAGTCCTAAAAAGAAGACGGCGCTTGAGAATGGGTTAAATATCAGGAGGATCTCCTGAGTTGTGCCTTTTACCCCAAGATTAAACTCAGTCTTGTAGGATAAATACGTTTTTGCCCAAAACAGTATAACAGCCAGCACAAAAAAGCTAAGTTTGTAAGAAAAAAGTTTCTTCATGGCAACCTCTACTTTCTTAAACACTTTAAGTTCTTCATTCATATTTACCTGCTCTTTATATCCTGCCTTCCAATTCCTTCTTTCCAAACAAAATCAAGGCATCACACAACAAGAAATACACCGCGGCAAGCCGGAATATTTATGTTTCGCACCATATCATTTTTATTACAACCATTTGGAAACCAATCACTGGACGAAAGAAACCTTCATTTCGTTTCACATTTTTTTCTCGGAAATAAAAAAAGGATTTCTTTTGTCATGTGTGCCTTTGAAAAAAGAAATAGATACCGAGTATAAGAATAACATAAACTAGCAAAAACGAAAAATAGGTTTTGCAGACAGCCCGCCCTTCCGGCGGACTGAAGTTATTGTATGCATCAATGTTTAGCGCGATCACCATTTTTTCGAAAGGACAAAAAAGACTGGATGTCTCCAGTCTTCATTATCTATATCCCTGCCCAGACATCCTTGGTGTACATACCGGTATCCTGCAGATGTCTCAGCCAGTTTTGCGCTTCTTGCTCCCCGGTGCCATGGACAGACTGATACGCATTTTGCAGGGCCGCCTCCACATCCGGGGCCATTTTGCTGCCGTCACCGCATACATAAAGCCTGCCTCCGCGGTCAAGGATCGATATTAATGTTTCTGCATGGTCAGCCATGAGATGCTGGACATACGTTTTCGGCATGCCTTCTTTGCGGGAAAAGGCTGTGTGTACAGTGACGATTCCGTCTTTTTCAAACTGCTCAAGCTCATCGCGGTATATAAAATCACGATCGTTCCTGCATCCAAAATAGAGATGAGCTTCACCGAGCGTTTTCCCCTCCCGCTTTAAAACTTCACGGGCTTGAAGGAAACCGCGGAATGGCGCTACTCCTGTGCCTGGTCCGACCATAATGATTGGCGTTTCAGGGTCTTCTGGAAGCTGAAACCGGGATTCCGGTGTGCGGATAAACATCACGACATCATCACCGGCTTTACGCTCAGCTAAATCATTTGAAGCCACGCCCCTGTATTCGCCACGGCCGCTCCACGCAGGGCCGCGCACGACACCGACTGTGATTGATGCTTGCCGTGGATTCACTCTTGGAGAGCTTGAAATCGAATAATATCTCGGTTTTAACGGCCGTAAAAGCTCTAAAAATCGTTCAAACGGCATGTCACACGCTTCATACTTTTCAAGCAGATCCAGCATGGAAATTCGTTTTTTCAATATTTGCTCCTGATAAACACCCTCTGCTGACAGTTCTTCTAATTCACGCCTATGCGGCGGACACACTGTAAATGCCGCCAGTTCACGTATTTGCGCTCTTGTGGCTGCTTCCTGCACCTCGACGCTGTAGCTGAGAAGATCATGCAGGCTGACAGGACGGCCCAATGGCAGATGCCCCGCACTGCGGCCGCTTGCCGACAATGTCACTTGGTCGGTTCCCTTCAGACCGAATCTGTGGAGAATCCGGCTGACATTGGTTTGGCTGTTTTTTGGCAATACGCCAAGATGGTCGCCCTCTTGATATTCAACATCCGGCGGCAATGCAATTTCGATATGGCGAGTGCTTCGATCGCTGTCTGCAGACTGGAGTTCACGATTTTCGGCAATGGATGCGTGAGAGGCTTCGTATGATCTAGCCAGCGGAGACTCGCCCAGCCCTCTGACAAACTGAAGGCTCAGCGTGCTTCGCTCCTTATCAGCGTTTTCATTAAGCTCAAGTCCGAATGCCTTAATGGCGTCCGCCCACATGCTTTTTTTCCACTCGTCAAGCTGCCCTTCAAAATCACCGCTGACATCACCTTCTCCGCGCGCAGAAAACCGAGTCGCGCCTTTTTCCGCAAGCTGCTCATCAATGAATCTCGGCACGTATTGATACGTGCTCGCCCAGTTGTGGTCGCCGCAGCCAAATACCGCGTAATGAACGCCCTCAAGCTCACCCGGTTTGATTTCTTGAAGCCACTGCACGAACTGTCCGGCATTGCTTGGCGGTTTTCCATTATAAGACGAGGTCACAATGACAACCGCTCCCTCTTTCGGCAGCTTTCCAATTCGGTCGTTCAGAGGTGCTGTCTCTGTCCTTACGCCGTGAAGACTGGCAGTATCAGCAAGCTCCCGGGCGACGCCTTCTGCAGTGCCGGTATCAGAGCCGTACAGTAAGAGAAGCGGGCGGTTGTTAAGACCGATGACCGATGCGCCCTTTGCTTCCGTTTTCTCCTTTTGCTCATCAGACACGGCTTTTTCAGCTGCCTGGACGTCCGCATGAATGGCTTCCTGATTACGGCTTTGAACCCTGATGTGAAAATCGCCCGGCTTAAGTGTTAAGGTTTGTTTGATATCAAGCTCATAATTCTCATGATCAATCAGTGTGAAATATTTTAGAATCATGCCTAACACAAGTGTGGCTTCATGAAGGGCAAACTGCATGCCGATACAGGCCCGTTGTCCATTTCCGAATGGTTTGTACGCATGATGAGGCACTTGGTCCTGATGCTCGAACCGTTCCGGCCGGAATTCTTCGGCGTCCTTTCCCCAAGCGTCCCGATCACGATGAAGCTGCGGAATCAGCACAGAAATTCTGTCATTCGTCGTGATCGGAAATTTTCCTCCAATGACTGTGTCTTCTTTTGGATAAAGGCTGAAAGCCGGAGCTGTCGGCCATAAGCGCAGTGATTCATTTAAAATCATCCGTATGTATGTAAGCTCCAGCACTTGTTTATAGGTCGGCGCTGCATCCGTCAGCACCCGATCGACCTCTTCATACGCCTTTTTCAGTTTGTCAGGATGCTTCAATAAAAAGTAGGTCGCAAAGGAGAGCAGGCCGCTCGTTGTTTCATGGCCGGCAATCAAAAACGTAATGATCTGAAAGCGGATATTTTCGTCGTCGAGCTTTTCACCCGTTTCCGGATCTTCCACATTCAGCATGCGGGCGAGCAAATCTTTTTCATCCTGGTCTCCATTCGATCGGCGCTCTGCAATAATGCTGTCGACTAACGAAAACATCGTTTGAATATCATGGCGGAATTGCCGCTTTGTTCTGACCATAAGCTTATCTTGAACATCAAGCCGCTGCATTTGATGCATCGCTTCATCAAGCGCCCGCACCATGCTGTTGATAAACGGGTGGGGCGTTTCTCTGTAGTAACTGTTAAAGCGGTAGTTAAACCCGCATAGCCCAATGGTGTCGAGCGTCAGCCGGGTCATATCTCCCGGGACATCGACTGCTTCATTCGGATTGAGCCTGGCCCATTTTTGAATGAGCTGAACAGCGATATCGACCATTTTCTCATGATAGTCCTTCATGGCCCGCTGGCTGAACGTCGGCATCAGAATGTTGTGCGCTTTTCTCCAGTTAGGCTCATGCGTCCAGCTCGTAAACAATCCGTCACCGGAAAATGCGCGAACCTTTTCCAAGGCGCCTTCAATGCTTTTATCAAACCGTTCTTCATCACAAACCTCTTTCACCAATTCGTGGCCGGACACTACAATGGTCGTGCCCGCGGGTGTATGGATTTGAAAAATCGGGCCCTGTTCTTCCGCCAGTTTGATCAGCGAAAGCGTCGGCTTGTCTTTATCGATTAAAGGCAAATTGCCTAGCGGCCCAAACGTCTTCGGCTGAGGAATCGGGCTTGTTTCCTTCATCGAACCATTCCTTTCCGTATGAGATGCCTTCTATTTGACTACATTTCCCTTTCATGGTCATGATTATTCCGTTCTCCCAATTGACGCATGATTGCTGTTTTTTCTATACTTGAGAAGCTGTACAATACGCGAATAAGGTGAGTTTATATATGGATTTTGAAATTCGGTTTTTATCCTTTTATGTCATACAGGTGGAAGGCAAAGATGAGCAGGCGAACAAACAGTTCAAGCACTTCCAGACCCTTGATACGGGCGAATTTGAAGAAAGCGAGCTAAAGGACTTTCTCGACGGGGAACTGAAAAAAATCGTCAAACGGAAAGCAGACCGCCATCCGCAGTCCGAGCAGGTCCCGACGAAAATCGGCCATTTTATCGTCGAACCCGGCCACGAGCTCGATTCCAACCCAAACTACAACATGTTCAACCGCGCTCGTCTGGCGGAAACAAAAGAAGACTTCAATGAGCTGAGCGAGCAGTTCGTCCGCACGTACCTTGACACAAGCGCGGTTCGCGGCGGCGTGTTTCTCGTCGCTTCGGCCGTGCCGAGAAAATACTTTGACGAGTCATTTGTCTTCATTATGAAATGTGACTTTGAGCCGAAGGTCGCCCGCATCTCTGACGCGTCTTCTCTCATTAAAAAAGTCGAAATGGCGATCACGACAAAAAACATGAAAAGCATCCAATACCCGTACATGCCAGAGGAAGGAATGGTCGAGGAAGGTGAGCTAAAAATCCACCAGGCCTCACACGCCCGCTATTTTGAGGACTTTCTGAAATTCGTCGAGTACGGCGAATCGATGCCGGAAATCATGAAAAATCAGGTCATGAACATGGTACAGGAGCACGTCTACGAGACATTTGAAGACAACAGCGAAGAACTCAAGCAGTTCGAGCACGACATTGAGATTTGGGAAGCAAGCGAAAAACGGGAAATCCAAGAGCGCCTCGACACCCATCAAGTCATCAAAGCCTCCGCCCAAATCATCGAGCACACGCCAGAGGCCCAACTGAAAATGAAAGTCGGAGAAACAGAGATTAGGGGATTGCTAGCGGATTTTGGCGATTCTATTCATCTCGCAAAAGTAAACGGACGCTATGTCGCGCTGATTGAAGCCGAGACAATTTCGTTTGAGAAAGGCAGTTCACCGGTGGAGTTTTATAAGCCTGAGGGGCTGCATGAGGTGATTGAGCGGATAAGGAATAAAACAGAGCAAGACTAAAAAGTCCAGAAATCACTTTCTGGACTTTTCCTATTTAATACCCTTCCCTCAACACCGCATAGCACTCCCCAATCAGTTCTTCCGCTCCCGGCTCTCCTTTCAGCCCGCGGCGTACGATTTCCGATGATAGGTTCTGGACTTTGAGCGCTCGTGGGGCTCTTCTTTTGTAGTACGCCTGTAATGCTGTTTCGTGGTCGGCGTGTTTTTGGAGTTCTTCGGCGAGGACGATGGCATCCTCGATCGCCATTGCCGCTCCTTGCGCCAGGGTCGGCGCGCCGGCGTGGGCGGCGTCTCCTCCGATGATGACGGGTCTTCGTACCATGGCTCCAGCACTGTGACCTGCTCCAGTGTATTTAAAATGATAGGATACTCATAAACACTCCACCTGCCTTTTTTATGTATAGCAAAAAGCGCCTATCCAATGACAGGCGCTTTTTCATTAATCATCACTGCTCAAAATGCCGAAGAAGCGGAGCAGGTTGATGAATAAGTTGATAAAGTCAAGGTACAGCGATAACGCCATAACCGGAATCAAGTCTTCCGTAATGTGGCGGTGTTTGATTTGATTCAAATCATACAAAATGTAAAGGGAAAAGACGATGGTTCCGATCACGGAATACGCCATCATCGCCGCTGAGTTTAACGGGCTGAAAATGTTGAAAATCCCTACCACTGCGAGTGCGAGCACCGCAACCAGCAGAAATGACCACAGGAAGGATAAATCCTTCTTCATTTTTGCGCCGATTGTACCCAAGACGGCAAAAATGACAAATGTAGAACCAAAGGCTTCAAGCACGACATAGGCGCCGGCGATGGAAGCGTAATGGCTGACGATCGGAAATAAGGTAATGCCGGAAACGAACGCGAATGTATATACAAACGCATACCCGACCGCTTTTCTTCTGCGCATCCAGAAGGCCAGAATAATCATCGCCACTTCAAGAATAGAAAGCGGCAGCATCAAAGCGACAGGAACAAATTGGCCGATAAAAAGGCCGACAGTCGCGATCAGCAATGTGAAGACAAAGACTGTCAAAATGCGTTGCATGATCGATTGCTTACTCTCGTGAACCGTAGCTTGCATGTCAAAAATCCTCCTAAAAAATGATCTTAAAGGTCTATTATATAAAAATTGGATGAAATATGTATATGTTTTAAGGAGAATTTAATGAAAACAAACGCCCTTTACATTATCATTTTGATTCTTTCCTTTTCAGCGAAAAACGGTGCTTTTCTATTTTCTCAATTTGGGTAATCTGAGAATCATGAACCGTAATCTGAACGGTGCCGAAATCGAGTGTTTCCAGCGAGCTGATTATTTTTTCAATCACTTCCGGATCAATCGTTGATTTTGAAACCAAAAGACCTTCCCCCCTGTTGAATAGGTTTTAATTCAATTCACAGTATTCTTATAAGAATTATAATATTATGTTTTTTTTGATAAATCAATGGTGATTTCTGTTCAAATCAAAAAGGCATATGATCACCCGGTGACGGACAATCATATGCCTGGAAACTTCCTATTTGTTTTCTTCCAATTCCTCAACAATACAGCGGACACCCATATTTTCTAATGCCTGCTTCAGCGTGCCGTACGTTTCATATTCACTAAAATCAAGCCCCAATTGAATCGATGTTTGGGCCACATCCGGGCGAATCCCTGAAAATACGGCTTTGACGCCTAATAAGAAAAGCGTTTTAGACAGGTTGTACAATTGCTGAGCCACCATAGTATCCACAATCGGAACACCCGAAAGATCAACGACGAGGCTTGTGATTTTTCTCTCGACACAGCGAACCGGCACTGTTTCTAAAATGACCTGTGCCCGTTTTGTATCAATGGAGCCAATAAGCGGCAATATTCCGATTCCATCGGCAATGGAAATGACCGGGCAGCCAAGCTCTGAGATCAGTTCCTGCTGAGATGTGAGCCTCATCAGCATGAATTTTTGGTACTGCTCGGAGAATTCAATAATCAGCTTATCGAACGACTGATTCACAATGCGGTTCCATCGGTCTGCATCCTCATTTGTCACAATCTCCTGATTCTCTTTTATAAATGTGGCGACTGCGTCCCAGAATGAGATTCTTGAATTGGATATGGCTTCTACGACCTCATGAACTTGAACATCCTGCTCTACCCTGTTTTTCGCAACGTTTTCCGCCCATTTTGTCATGTTTTCTTGAAAATCGGTTTGATCCTCCAGAAATGCGCTTGCGATTGTTATATTGGTAAATGTATGCTGCTCGGTTAAAAGTGTTTTCGTTTCTTCACTTAAATGGCTGGCGGAATATAGCTCGCCTTTTAGCTTGCAACGCAAACTGAACCATTTCTCAGTAATATCCGCAGTGTTGTCTATGATATATTGATATAATAATTGATCGATATTCACGGTCTGTCTCCTTTTTCGTAATAGAAGCACTTTCATTATAAAATGATAAAGCGGAATTGTGAATAAGACTAGGGAAAAATCAAATGATTCTGCTCTCTGAGTGCATTCCAGCTTCATATCCTTAGGCGAATGCACCAATAAGAGTCCGCCCGCATAAACTGCAATGTACAGTTTACAATGAGAAAGGACGTAATCACATGTATTATGTTGATCCTTATATGTTTGCGGGGCATTTTTATGAGCCTTGGCCTGCTTTTGAATATGAATACCGATATCCATGGCCTGGCATTGGCAGCGGTGCTGTTCCGGGCTCTGGCGGCGGCCCTGGCATTGGCGGCGGTGCTGTTCCAGGCTTTGGCGGCGGCGGCCCTGGCATTGGCAGCGGTGCCGTCCCAGGCTTCGGCGGTGCGCCGCAGGGACCTCCTCCTTCCCAAATACCAGCGAAACCCCCAAAACCGCAGGGGTCTCAAGGAGCCGTTTTGTTAGTTGAACCAATCACCATTCGTCCTTGCCTTTTCCGATTTACCTATGTTTGGTTAACCAATGGCCGCTCATTTTGGTTCTACCCGATCATCCTTGGCAGAAGGTCCGTCGGCG
Organism: Bacillus sp. FSL L8-0358; assembly: GCF_038593095.1. Classification (NCBI taxonomy): domain Bacteria; kingdom Bacillati; phylum Bacillota; class Bacilli; order Caryophanales; family Bacillaceae; genus Bacillus; species Bacillus sp. FSL L8-0358. The sequence continues at coordinate 773,501 of NZ_CP151962.1, read as the reverse complement.
GCTTTTATTGGGATTCCTCACGGCGCCGCTGGGTTTATTTCGCCTTAGACACAAATCACATCGATGTTGTAAGCTGCTCATTTTAATAATCAGCCGGTTTCCCGGCTGATTTTTTTATGTTACTTCGGCCGTAAACAGGTTATAGTATTATTATCTTTTCAACTTGGAGGTTTCCCTATGATCAAACAAATTGGCACTGTTGCTGTATATGTCGAGGACCAGCAGAAAGCGAAGCAATTTTGGACAGAGAAGGTAGGCTTTGATATTGCAGCGGACCACCCAATGGGACCTGAAGCAAGCTGGCTGGAGGTTGCGCCAAAAGGGGCCGAGACTCGTTTAGTCATTTACCCGAAAGCCATGATGAAAGGCTCAGAGCAAATGAAGGCTTCTATTGTGTTTGAATGCGAAGACATCTTTGGTACATACGAGAAAATGAAGACAAACGGTGTAGAATTTCTCGGTGAGCCCAATCAAATGGAGTGGGGCACCTTCGTTCAATTTAAGGACGAAGACGGAAATGTGTTTTTATTGAAAGAATAAACTGTTGCGCACGGCGGTTCGATTCCGCCCTGCGCTTTCTTTGACATTGAGAATGAATTTCATTTACAATTATTCATATGTGAGAATGATTGGAGTGAGACAAATGTTTGTACAGTTGAGAAAAATGACGGTTAAAGAAGGCTTTGCAGATAAAGTTATAGAACGTTTCAGCGCTGAAGGAATCATTGAAAAACAAGAAGGTTTAATTGATGTGACAGTGCTTGAGAAAAATGTGCGCCGCGGTGATGAAGAAGTTGTTGTCATGATTCGCTGGGAATCAGAGGATCACTGGAAGCAATGGGAAAAAAGCGATGCGCATATCGCCGGCCATAAAGCAAACAAAGGCAAACCAAAGCCTGACTATCTGATCAGCACTGAAGTGAGCATGTACCATGTACGTGCTGTCAAACAAGGGACATACAATCAATAAAAAGCTTGCGCCTTGCTGCAAGCTTTTTTCTTAGAGTCATGTTGATCTGCTTTGTTCGTACGTTACAGTATACAGCGGCTTATTTTTATGCCATTCTGCAAATAACACGTCCTCTGTCTTATCAATGTTCTTCTTTTTCAATTCTTGTTTCAGCCACTGTTCACCCACACCTGCTTCCTTCAAATTATCCCGCACAATCTCTCCATCTATGATTAACGTGATCGGCAGAGAAACGGACTTCGAAGGAATCTGCAAATCCTTATTTGTCGGTTTGTCAAAGTCTGATTTTGGAAGCACGCTGACCATCCCGTTTGTTTCAAGAATCGCATATTCTACTTCTTGGATCGAAAAACTCCCCGCTTGCCTCAATAGGCTTTGCAGCTGGTTAATGTCTATCTTATTTTTCTTCATTACTTTATATTGAAGCTCTCCTTTGCGGATGACGATATTCGGCTCACCCTCCAAGAACTTTCGCGATGATTTCATTTTTTGCGTGATAAATTCAATAACATAAATCAGCACGCCCCACAGCAGCGAAGCAAAAATGATTTCTTTTATTTTGATATCATGATCGTAGACGGCATTTCCGACCAATTCTCCTAAAATTAAAGCAGAAATAAAGTCAAACGGCGTAATTTGAGAAAATTGGGTTTTCCCGAGAAGCTTTAAGATAATAAATAAAATGCCTAAACCGCAGACCAATTCTACCGCAACACTTAAATAATCTCCCATATTGATAGCACCTACTTCTTGATTATACTATCAGTATGGTCAATGGTTTCTTTTCTAAACCGGAAAAGCTCCGCTCAACGTTGCATGGTGCATTGGAGCATGTCATTGAAAAGCTGCTCTGCATCACTGCGGTCAATCCTGACAAGCGGGTCATTGAGGAAAGCTTGAAACGCGAGGCCAGTATCCTTTGTTAGACCTGCTTCCGACACTGCCTCTTGATTGGATATATGCCTAGCCGCCAGCATTTCCACACCTTTCGGAAGCGCTCCGGAAAAAATCGGCTGGACACGGTTCCTTGTGATGAATGCGTTTGTTTCGACAATGGCTTGTATAGGAAGGTTTGAGACCTGGCCTTGATTCGGCATATTTACATTTGTGACGAGTTCACCCAATCCGAGAAGAGCCGCTATGATGTTCACGCCTTCTTCTCCCGAAGCTTTCTCAGCAACGCCCCGTTGTTGCACGATCAACCGTTCTGTTTCTTGTCGTTTCTCAGCTCTGTCTTGTTTTCTGAATGATATAGGTGTGAGATGAAATCTCCATACTTCAGGCTGTTTGAGGTATGGGCCGGGAAGAAACTCTGCCAGATGCCTGTCTCCTGCAGCAGGGATGGCGCCATACGTTTCAAATAAATCAAACGCAACACGGTGTGCCGAACAAAAGACGCTGTCCCTCCAGCTTTCCCCCTCCAGCTCATATCCTGATTCCCCATAGTGCGCGCTGAATTCACGGAATATAGGCAGCAGGTCAATATGGCGGTAAGAGGCTTTTGTGATCCATGTAAAATGGTTAATGCCGAGCACATTAACGCGGATATCCTCACGCCGCGGCACCTCTATCCCCAGCCTTTCCGTGACCATTTCCACCAATAGCTTTTGCGTCCCAAATACCTCGTGGCAGCAGCCAATCGCTTTGATTCCGGGAAACACTTTATACAGCACTCTTGTACAGACAGACATCGGGTTTGTATAATTAATGACCCATGATTCAGGTGCGTAGTCTCTTATTGCCCGGGCAATTTCCGCAAATATCGGCACAGCACGCAAGCCCCTGATGATCCCTCCGGGCCCGACAGTATCACCTACAGACTGATAAATACCGCAGCGCTCAGGCAAGTGGACATCGACTTCCATATCATCCAGTGATCCCGGCAAAATGGAAATAATGACGATATCAGCGGCTGATAACGCCTTTTTCAAAGTAGAAACAGCCTCATATCTCCATCTGCCGTTCCCGCTGTGATTGCCGATCACTTCATTTTTCTGAGCGGCTTCAAAATCAAGATCATAGAGCGCCACCGTGCCTGACATCCGTTCATCAATCGACAAATCACTCATCAGGCTTCTGGCCCAGCCTTGGGACCCCCCGCCGATATAGGCAATCTTAATCTGATCTAATGTACTGATATGAAACACTCCCTTTCTCAGCCTTTCACCGAACCGATCAGCATTCCTTTTGCAAAGTGTTTTTGTAAAAATGGATAGACCGCCAAAATCGGCAGCGTCGCAATGACAATGACAGCGAGTTTAATTCCCTGCTCCGGCGGAACTGCATTTTGCATCGTATCACCATTGGTCGCCGTTAAATCCGATAAAATTGTGACTTGGCGAAGCACCATTTGCAGCGGCCATTTTGCACTGTCATTGATATATAAGAGAGCGTGGAAGAAATCATTCCAAATCCCGACCGCATAAAACAGCGCAAAGGTCGCAATAACTGGCTTTGACAGTGGCAGGGCGATCCGCCAGAAGACGCCGATTTCGGAACAGCCGTCAATTTTTGCTGATTCCTCCAGCTCGCGCGGCAGCTGCTGAAAGAAGTTTTTGATAATAATAAGGTTGAACGGATTAATTGCCATCGGCAGAATCAATGCCCAATACGTATCCAAAAGGCCAAGTGATTTTACGACAAGGTACGTCGGAATCATGCCGCCTGAAAACAGCATGGAGAAAATCACCAGATTCAACAGCAGATTCCGTCCCTTCACATGCCGCTTCGCCAGCGGATACGCCATCGTGAAGGTGAAAAACAGCTGTACAGCCGTCCCGACCACGGTGATGAAGATGGACACACCCATGCTTCGAAGGAACGTCGGTGTCGAAAACACATACTTGTAAGCATCAAGTGTAAAGGTTTTCGGGAAAATAAAGAAGCTCCGCTGGGCGAGTTCCGCTTCTGTCGCAAAGGAACCGGCGATAATATACAAAAACGGCAAAATGGTAATCGCGCCGACACCGCCGAGAAACAGAATGTTGCAGACGTCAAACACCCGTCCGGCTTTGGTGTTGTGCATCGTATGAATTTCAGCCATACCTCTCCCCTCCTCTAAAACAATCCTTCCTGATCAAACTTTTTCGCAATGTAATTGGCGCCAAAAATCAAGATAATCCCGACAACTGATTTAAACAAACCGACCGCCGTGCTGTAGCTATACGCCCCTTGGGTAATCCCCATCATGTACACATACGTGTCGAAGATGTCAGCCACACTGCGGTTGAGCGAGTTCGTCATCAAATACACCTGTTCAAAGCCCAGATTCAAAAAGCTGCCGATTCTTAAAATCAACAAAACGATAATGGTGCTTCTAATCGCCGGCATCGTAATATGCCACATTCTCCTGAACCGCCCCGCTCCGTCCATGATGGCCGCTTCATACTGCTCTTGATCAACCGTAGCAAGCGCTGCCAAAAATAGAATCGTTCCCCAGCCTGTCTCCTTCCAAATGCTTTGCATCACAATCATCGGCCGGAACCAGTCTGCATCCGACAAGAAAGAAATCTGCTCACCTGTCAGATTCATAATCAATTTGTTGATCACACCTGTATCGACAGTAAAGAAAACGAAGGTGATGCTGACCACAATTGTCCATGATACAAAATGGGGTACGTAAATAAAGGTTTGGATACATCTTTTATACACGGCCTTTCTTACCTCATTCAAAAGCAGGGCCAAAATGAGAGGCGCGGGAAAGGCAAACAAAAGATCCAGGCTCGCCAGCATGAGGGTGTTGCGCAGCAGCCGGAAAAAATCCGGATTCATAAAAAAGTCTTTGAAATAATCAAAGCCGACCCATTCGCTTTTCCAGAAGCCGAGATATGGCGAATAGTCTTTAAAAGCGATCAGCACGCCCCACATCGGCAAGTATTTGAAAATCAAGAAATAAAGCAGACCGGGAATAAGAAGAAGATAAAGCCATTTGTCCCGTTTGAGCGCAGCCATCCAGCTGATGCCTTTTCCAGCGGTGAGAACAGGTGCATCTCCCTTTTTCGGCACTGTTTCCATATCTGTTCTCCTTTCGTGGTACCGGGGCGCCCGCCGAAAGGCAGGCGCATCGGTTTATTTTGACGATTGATACAATTTGTTCAAGTCCTTCATCAGGTCATTGCCGCCGCTTTTTTTCCAAAGCTCCACTGCATCATCGAACCCTTTTTCATCAATTTCTCCAATGATAAATTGTGTTCTCGCGTCGAGGATGATGTTGTCAAGCTGGGCTCCTTTTTGGGTATAGACATCAGATACAAGCGACTCAGCCGGGTTAAAGACCGCTATTTTTTCTCCTTCGGTTATGATGTCCTTGCGATGCTGGAAGAGCTTGGTTTTCTGGTCTTCGATGTAATACTCGCTTTTCGGAATCGACATGCTGAACTGTGCCAAGCCTTCATGCTCATACAGGAGAGATTTGTTGTTTTTTTCAAGTGAGGTGAATACGCCGTCCTTGAGCTCGTAATTGCGGCCCTTCACTCCGTTGTTCGTGAGAATCTGCGCTTCCTTATCATTCATCTTATCGAGGAAGGACAGCACCTCTTTCAGCTCTTTTTCGGTTTTGACGCTTGATTTTGGTATCGCGATCATGCCTGAATATCCAGATGTCGGGAAGGTGCGCTTGCCATTCGGTCCCTCAAGCGAGCCGACGATATCAATGATATCCTTGTTCGACTCATCCGCCTCCTCCATCGCGCTTTGGATTTGAGACGCTCTTGAGCCTGTATCAACGATGACACCCGCTTTTCCTTTTACAACCGGATCATTCCACTTCGCAGAATCCATGACAGCAAAGTCCTTATTGATCAAGCCCTCATCATAGAGCTTTTTAAAAAACGTGAGCGCATCCATGTATTCCTTCGTTGTAAAATCCGGAATCAGCTTTCCGTTTTCAACACCGTAGCGGTTCGGAGCGCCGAACCAGATTTGCAGAACATCCCATGGGCTTCCGTTGCCGAGTCCCATCCATTTCGGCACGACCATGCCGTACGTATCATCCTTGCCGTTTCCGTCAGGATCTTTTTCCTTAAAGGCTTTCAGCACTTCATAGAAATCATCAAGCGTTTCCGGCATATCCAGACCGACATTTTTCAGCCAGTCGGTTCTGATAATCATACACGCCCTGATCAGGTCCCTCGTTCTGTAGATTCCGTACACCTCGCCGTTCACCGAGCTGTTCTTCAAAATCTTTTCATCTGCCTGGCTTACATTCTTGTAGTCTTTTAAATAAGGAGACAGTTCCCAAAACGCCCCTGCTTTGACAGACTTGATAAAGCCGGCTGACTTATCTTTAATAACAATCGCGTGAGGCATCTCTCCTGAAGCCATGACGATGTTGAATTTGTCGTTGTAGGATGAATCAGGCACCCATGTGACCTTAATCTCTTTGCCTGTGTATTTTTCGAGCGCTTTTAATGAAGGGCTCTTATCACTCGGGCTTTCCGGCGATAAAAGCGGCGCCATAATTTTGATCGTATCTTTCGAACCGCTTGCTGAATTGGAAGTTTCCGAATGGCTGCATCCGGCGATCATCATGGCAGCAAGCGGCAAGGCCATCCATTTTTTTCGCATTCTTATTTTCATGATGCGTAAGTCCCCCTTTTTTCAATTTGCATTTCCCCTTTGCCCCTCTCAATATAAAGCGCTTACATAAATTCTTGCAATCTTCATTTTTTGCACCATTTCTCCTATGAAATTCCGGCTGTTATCCTTTTTTGCCCGATGTTTCTTTTTTTGCCGGAAGGGAATCTCCGATCAGTTCCAGCGCCGCTATGACATTTAAACACCATTGAGAGACAGTGTTCGTTGTCACCCATGGAAGCTCCTCTAGCTGCGTCCATGTCTCGATGCGCTCCGGTTTGATCGGAAGCGGCGTATGGCTGAGCTTATCATCGAGCAAAAGATTCCACGCTTTGGCGGCGAGATGAGGATCTTGCTTTTTTCTCGCGGCGTAGGCTGTCATACCGGCGGCGAACATCGGCCAGTGAAAATGCCCGTCATGAAGAGCGCCTCCGCTTTTTTTCCGTTTTTCCTCATCACTTAATGTGTAAAATTCGCCGAATTCACTCAGCATATCCTCCCATTCCCGGTCATCAAGAAGCTCAGCCAGCTCCATCCACACTTGCGGCGCGCCGAAGGCAATGATCATATGATATCCGCCCGCAATGCCGTCTCCCATGTGATGAAGCATCGAGGTCGCCGGGTCATATTCAAATGTCGGGCCGGATAATAAGCGGAGCGGCAGCCGCTTCAGACAGTTGATTCCCGTTTCGATTTTTTTGAGATATTCCGGATTTTCGGTCCGCTCCCATTCCGCCAGCCAGTTCGAGCAAAACGCCGCCCAGTCCGGTCCCGTTCTGGCGTGAGTCGGGTGCTTGCCTTTCTCGTAAAAAGCGCGCATCGGATCGGTTTTGACGAGGGCATAATCGGCATCCTTCACTTCTGTCAAAAGATCTCCCGTCCGCTCATCACCCGTCAGATAATAATAGAATTTATAAAGCCCGGCCATGCTGATTCTCGCTTCCTTGCAGCCGCATCCCCAGTGCACAACGTTATGCCGTGAACCAAGCCCGGCGTATTCACCGAGGTGAAAGCTGTCCGTTTCGCTCGTATGGCGGGTCATGGCTTCTGCCATGCGAAACATATCCTCTCTGCCTGAGCGGAAAAACGCCTGCCACAGCCATAGGGCCGGAACGAGCTCATTGTTTTGCCATGCGTATCCACCGAGATCGTACCGCCACATATGCCGGATCGGGTCATACGTATGCATGACATCGCCATAATGCCAAAATCCGTACCATCTGCGCTGCTCTACTTCCTTTTTATAAAACAGAAAGGCCGCATCGAGATGTTCCTCCAGCTCTTTTTTGAGCGGATGGGATGTGTCAATGATGCTCCAAACCCCGAGTGCTTTTGATTCGTAATAAACGTCCGGCTCGCATACAATGAGCGGCGGCGCCTGCCATTTGTCAGCGAGCGCATTGAGAACTTCGTCAGACGGCATGTGCGAAAAGCACGCCAGGCTGATTTCATTTGTGTTCGCAATGCCTGTCGGATCAGAGCGCATTTCATCAAAGCCTTCATACGCGCTGGCCACGTGGGTGTTTCCTGTATAATGCCGCAAATCCATCGCTTCGCCGTCCGGAGGCCAAAGCCAGATAGTCATTTTGGGGCGGCTGCCGGCAAGACCTGTGATTTCCAGTGCTGAAGGATATTTCTCAAAGAAATACCGCAGGCCAAGAGCCACACCGCCATTTTCGCCGCCCGCATAGCAGAGCCCCTTCGCCCGGCTGCCATGCAGCATTCCAACCCACGCATAATCTTTTCCGGTCCGTTTTGAGAGGCTGTAATGATCGCTGGAATCCTGAACAAGCTTCACATCGTCCCAAACCGCATTCTGTGTGCCATGTGCAAACCATTCCTTATGCTCTTCATCTGGAGACAGCATTTCGCCATTGATTTGTTTTTCATAAAGCGGATATCGTTCATTGAATTTACGTGTGCCAAACAGCTGGGCGGGTTCTTTGTACATCCCTTTCTCTCCCGCAAAGCGGAAATGGCGGTTGTACGGCTCCCCCTCCAAAAAAAGGGCAAATTCGATGCCAAGGCCCTTAATGAATTCTTGTTTACCGTTCCTGTCAATCAGCTGCGTGTGCACAAGGCCGATCTCAGACAGCCCGGCATAAAACGCCAATCGGATGACAAACGGCAGCCATTCTTCATTCGTTTTATGGAGCACATGCACTCCCTCGATTTTGACTACTGCTTTGACAGGACCACTCTGCTCAATCGCCGACCGTTTGATAAAGCTGACAGACCTTTCATGCAAAAGAACCGTTTCCGCCGCCGACTCGTTTCTCGTTTCTCTTATGGCAACGAGCCTCCCACCTGCGGCGATCGGCTTTCCGTTGATCTGCAATGATTGAATGAAATCGGATCCTGTTTTATGAATGGTACAAACGAGTGCTCCTGTATCCACTTGGATATCATGCTCTGTCTCATGAATGCTGAGCGATTCAGTTGGCTGCGGGACTTCTCTTTTTTGCACGATAAAGCTTTGGTTTTCCTTACCGCCAAACACCGCCGCGTGCTTCGTCCACTTGATGCTCCCATCCGGCCAATAGGCCGACGATTCGCTTTGCACATATCGCGTTTCCGCGTTTTCATTCATAAGCGCCAGACGGTCACCCTTTTTTAATTCTCCTTTTTTCCATGGCACGCCCCACGTCACGCCGCTTGTCACCTTTGGCTGTCCTGATAACCATTTGATCTTTTTCATCGGTCTCTCCCTCCATAGAAAAAAGCTGATTCGATGCAAAGAATCAGCTGTGATTGTCAAATTGAATCACACGGTATTCATGCGGTCCGACCGCCAGCCTCCCCGCCTTTTCCAAGCGGTGCGTCAACAGATCTGCTCCCGCTTCCGGCAGTGTCACACTTCCTCCTTTTCCATCCATATTCACGATGATCCACACAAGGCCGCTATCGCCTTTGCGCGGGGCAATGATCGTGCCGGGCGTAACATCCGACCGGCTGGAAATAACAGCTTCCTCCGCGTAATGCCTGACGAGCGCTTCCAGCATCGCATCCCCTTCTTTCCCGGATGGAAGCGAGCCCAGCATGACAATTTTCCCCTCGCCGTAATTCCGTTCCGTCAGAAAAGCATGGCCCGCCCCCGGTCCTGATTCAACCGTGCCAAGGGTGTTTCCGCTCTCTGTGTCAAACACCGCGCTCCACAGCCCAAGCGGCGCCGTGATGCCAAACGCTTTTCCTGTATTCACGTTCTCATTCATCGGAAAGGTAAACAGTGTTTTGATCCCTGACGTTTTCTCAAGTTCGCCAAGTCCGCAAGCGGTATGAATGGTATGCTCGCATGTGCGCCCTCCTGTCAGCGGACCGGCGATCCAGATGCCGCCCGCTTCAGCGAATGCCGAAGCTTTTTTGATAAATTCAGAAGACAAATACGGCACAAATGGCGTAAACAGCAAACGGTAGCCGTCCAGCGGAGCGCCTTCCGGAATAAGGTCACGGTGAATCCCCGTGTTGAGAATACGTTCATAAAAATGCGTCACAAGCGAACGATGCCGGAGTCCCCGGTGAGGCTCAGTTTTAATAAATGCTTTTGCTCTGTCAGAGTAAGTCATCGCCGCCTCGGCTTGAACGGGTTCAGTCGATAGAATAATAGGCTCGATTTCCTTTCTTGCCCGCTCAACCGCCAGCACATTTTGGTAGCCGATGGTAGGTTCGCCCCAGGCGCTGAGAACCGAACCGTGGGAAATCTCGCTGCCTGAACGCTGCTGTCGCCATAGCCAGTAGCAAAACCCCTGGCTTCCTAAGGCGTAGGACGATACGGCTTCGGCCTGCAAATACCCGTCTGCGTGCGGGTAAGCGGAGCTTTCAAGCGAGGCGGCATACGACGGACTCGTTTCCAAAATCCAAAACGGGCGCCCCTGTTTCAGATTTCTCCATAAATCACAGTTCAATAAAAAGGCAGAGGCGTTTTCCTGCGAAGCGTACGTGTCATAGGATGCAAAATCGAGATTCTGAAACATTCGCTCATTGTCCACGCTGAACATGACTGATCCGTTATGCGTGATCGGCGCATCTGAATAGCAGCGGATGATTTTGGCCTGTTCATCCGCAAACGAAGCGATCATCTCCATCGAAAACAGCTGATACATGGTGCTTAGGGAAGCGTGATGCAGAAACGGGGCCGGTCCCGGCTGCGGGACTTGCTCAAACGTCTGATAGGTTTCGCTCCAAACATCGGTTACCCAAGCTTCATTCAAGCGCTCAATCACCCCGTAGCGATTTTTGAGCCAGTCATGCCATAAGCGCAAACATGTTTCACACATGCATTCTGCAACATGGCATTTAAACTCATTGTCTAGCTGCCATCCGATCAGCCCCGGGAGCCGGCCAAGCTCCTTGGCGATGGCTGTGGTGATGATGGCGGCTTTTTTTCGGAAATACGGGTTGTTCGTACAGGCATGCTGACGGGAGCCATGCCCCATGATCTCTCTTTTTTCATTGACATGCATGCGTTCAGGCCGGCCGTGTGAGAACCAAATTGGCGGGGTAGGCGTCGGCGTGCACATAATCGTTTCGATCCCGCTTTCATACAGCCGGGCGATGATTTCTTTGAAAAAACCGACGTCAATTTTTCCTTCTTCCGGTTCTATGACAGACCAGGCAAATTCACCGATCCGTACAACATTTACGCCAACTTCACGCATGATGTCAATGTCCTGCTGAATCGTCTCTTCATCCCATAATTCCGGATAATAGCAAGCACCATGATACAGTTTTCTCATCCCATTTTCACCTTTCTTTGATGATCGATTCTGTCAATGGCAGGCCGAGCTCCTTTATGCCTTTTGCCACAAGTTTCGCCATTTCATTTGCGCCTTTTTTTGTAAAATGCGTGTAATCATTAATCCCTTCTGAAATCATAAAATAGGTGTACACTTTTTCCTCGCCCTTCTCAGTAAAGAAAGCAAGGCTTTTCTCCATCAGATCAATGAGCTGGACATTCTCCTCTTCAGCCGTCTGCTTCATGGCAATGCAGTAATCAGGAAAATCGTTCAAAAACACGCCGTTTTCGTAGTGAAAGCGGGCTACGGGGGTAATGAGAAGCGGATGGGCGCCTTTTTCCCGCGCGCCTGCGATATACTGCTTTAAATATTGTTTATAGGTCGTGTAGGGCTCGGTGTAGCGCTCCGGCTTATTTTTCGACGCGTCATTATGGCCCATCTGCACGAACAGCCAATCATCCGGCTCGATCACATCAAGGATTGCCTGAAGCCTGCCCTCTTCCACAAATGTTTTCGAGCTTCTTCCCCCGATCGCTCTGTTGATCACTTGAATATGCTCCGGCAGATGCGAGCCGAGAAACTGCCCCCAGCCCCCTTGATTTGTGCTGTCTCCATACGTTTGAACAGTCGAATCGCCGGCAAGATAAATATGATTTGCCATTTTTCATTCCCCCTCGTTTTTTATACAGCTTCCATCACGGATAGCTCTTCCCTTGAAAAAACCGGTGCGTACAGCGTTTGTGCATTGGTTCGTCCTGCCCGTTCTCTAATCATCTTGTCGTAGCGTTCAGCCTTTACGTCTTATCCCTTAGTCCTCCTACAGCGGCGCCTCCGCTTTACTTCCCGCTATGTACAGGGCGGGCTTCGGCGGTTTTTTCATTCCCGTTCCGAGGTAAAAGCTCGTGTGCGGCGGCTGGTTGTAGGCGGTATTCTGCCAGGCGATGCCGAGCCTGTAAACCGGATCATGCATCAGCGTGTAAAAGCGGTGGCGGGTGAGATGTGTCGTTGTATAGATACGGAGCGCGCTGCTGTCTTCCGTTCTCCATATCACTTCTTCCCGCCAGTCTCCGAACAGGTTGGCCTGAAGAACCGGGTTTCCTTTCGTGCCGTTGTTGGACAGCACGCCGGCCGGCTGAAATATCGTCTTCAGACAGCCGTTTTCAGCATCCCATTTTTCAATCTTTGGCCTGCCGATCGTTCCGTCCCAGTCATGATCAAGCAGTTCTCTGACCAAATCACCGTCCCACCAGATGGCGAAATTGGCTGAAGGGGGCGCTTTGTCGCTGATTTTTTCGCCTTTGCTCGTGAAAAGCCCATACGACTTGCCATCATTGCCCGGCGGATCAATTCCCCAGACGAGCGCCCCTTTGTAGCTTGGATCAATATGAGCCGCCATGCCCCGGCCAACGTCAGTTCCAGCATGGACGCCCCATAATATCTCACCGGTTCCGGCATCTCGCAGCGACAGTCCGTACGGCTTTGTGGCGTCCTCATGCACCTGGAACACTTCAAGCCCTTTTCGTGACGGGTCCAGATCCCCTACATGCATCGCGTCTCCGTGCCCGAGCCCCGTTGTGTACAGGCCGGTTCCGTCATGATCGACAGCCATTGCGCCGTATATGATTTCATCTTTTCCGTCTCCGTCGATATCCGCCACGCTTAAGCTGTGGTTCCCCTGTCCTGCGTACGCTTCATGTCCCGGCTGGTTGGAGTCAAATACCCAGCGTTTTTTGAGCCTTCCGTTTCTGAAATCGTATGCCACGAGCACGGCTCTCGTATAGTAGCCGCGTGCCATTACAAGGCTCGGCCGCTCCCCATCCAAATAAGCGATTCCAGCGAGAAAACGGTCCATCCGGTTTCCATATCCGTCTCCCCAATCCTCCAGCTTGCCGCGGGGCGGTTCATATTCCACGGTCGTGAGTGCCTCACCGGTTTCTCCTTTAAACACAGTCAAATATTCCGGACCGGACAAAATTCTGCCCTGTTCGTTTCTAAAATCTGCCTGCTCATCACCGATGATATGTCCTTTCCCGTCTGTTGTGCCGTCAGCTGTTTTCATGGCGATTTCTGCTTTTCCGTCACCGTCAAGGTCATACACCATAAATTGTGTGTAATGAGCACCCGCTCTGATGTTTCTGCCAAGGTTGATGCGCCACAAAAAGGTGCCGTCCAGTTTATAGGCATCTATGAGCACCTCCCCGGTATACCCGTCATGGGCGTTGTCTTTTGAATTGGACGGGTCCCACTTCAGGATGATTTCATATTCTCCATCCCCGTCCACATCCCCGACGCTGGCATCATTGGCGCTGTAAGTGTACGGCTTTCCGTCCGGCGTCACACCGCCTTCCGGTCTGGCAAGCGGAACCTCCAGAACATTTTCCTGCCAAACAAGAGCTTCCTTGGAAAGCTTTTCTTCCCGTCCTTTATTGACAGCCGCCACTTGATAAACAGAGTCAGCCGTTCCGTTTTGATCGAGAAAATTGGTGCTTTCAGCAATTGGATCGCGGGTGATCCGCTTTCCATCCCGATAAAGGTGAAAAGCCGTCGTCTCATGATCCGTGCCGAGAAAACGCCAGCTGACAAACACGCCCTGTTCTGTCTTTACTGCAATCAAACCTCTGGTCAAGTATTCCATTTGCCTCTTTTTTGGTTTCATTTGATGGGAACGGGCTGCACGCAGCCCGTTCCTTCCCCCTTTCAGTTAAGGCGTATACATATTTGGTTTTGGCTGTTCCGCCATGCCGTCTCCTAAAAAGAAGCTTGTGTGCGGCGGCTGGTTATAGGCGACATTTTGCCAGGCGATGCCAAGTCGGTACACCGGATCGTGCATCAGCGTGTACAGCCTATGCTCAGTCGGAATGGTCGTCGTGTAAATGCGCAGAGCACTGCTGTCCTCCGTTCTCCACACGACTTCCTCGCGCCAGTCACCGAGCAGATCAGCCTGAAGCGCCGGTGTTGCTTTTGTGCCGTTGTTAGCAGCTGCGCCTGATGCAGTCAGCACATTTTTCGATACGCCGTTTTGATAATCCCACTTATCAATTCGGTTGCTGTCCAGCTGCTCCCGGAGCAGATCGCCGTCCCACCAGATGCCGAAGTTGGTCGAGGACGGAACCCCGCTTCCGATTTTGACCCCTTTCGCCGAGTAAAGAGAACCGTTTGCCCACACCTCCTGTCCCGGATAACGCGGGTCAATATCAGCAGCCATTCCCCGGCCTACATCCTTGCCGGCATAAACGCCCCAAAGGATTTTTCCGGTTGCAGCATCCCGGAAAGATAAGCCGTATTTTGCATTTTTGTCCTCATGAACTTGAAACACCTCAAGCCCCGGCCGGCCTGGATCAAGATCTCCTGTATGGAGGGCATCCCCATGGCCTAAGCCGGTCGAGTACATGCCTTTCCCGTCATGATCAACAGCCATTGAGCCGAAAATAATCTCATCTTTTCCATCCCCGTCAACATCCGCGATGCTCAGGTTGTGATTCCCCTGTCCGGCAAACGCTTCATTTCCTGACTTTGAGGAGTCCAGCGTCCAAAGCTTTGACAGCTTTCCGTCCCTGAAGTTATAGGCAACTAGCATGGTTTTAGCGTAATACCCTCTGGTCATGATCAGGCTCGGCCGCTGTCCATCAAGGTAGGCAATGCCGGCGAGAAAACGGTCAACACGGTTGCCGTAGCTGTCTCCCCAATCCGACACATTGCCGCGCGCCGGTTCAAAATTTGCGGTGACAAGCTCTTTCCCGGTTGAACCTTGAAACACAGTGAGATATTCAGGGCCTGAAAGCACACGCCCCTGTTCATTTCTGTAATCTGCATTGGCATTTCCAATTACTTTGCCCGTGCCGTCTTTTGTCCCGTCTGCCGTTTTCATTGCCACTTCCGCTTTTCCGTCACCATCAAGGTCATACACCATAAACTGGGGATAGTGCGCGCCCGCTCTGATGTTTTTGCCGAGATTGATCCGCCATAACTTTGTGCCGTCCAGTTTATACACGTCAATCAGCACGTCACCCGTATAGCCATCCTGTGAATTGTCTTTTGAGTTAGACGGGTCCCATTTCAGGATCAGCTCGTATTGCCCGTCACCATCCACATCGCCAACACTTGCGTCATTAGCGCTGTACGTGTAAGCTTCACCCGTTGGCGTCGTGCCGCCAGCCGGTTTATCCAGCGGGACGGAATGATACGGCTGCGCCCATACGGAGGCTTTTTCAGAAGCCTGCTGTTCGGTACCGTTTACAACAGCCCGAACCGTATACGTTGAGCCCGCCGATCCGTTTTTATCCACATAGTTCGTGGTTTTGACAGGCGAAGCATTCAGTTTTTGCCCGTCTCTGTACACATTGAACAAAACAGATGCGTTTTCGGTTCCAAGAAACCGCCAGCTGACAAAAATGCCCCCGTCCGTCTTGACCGCTACAAGCCCCCGGTTCAGCGCTTCCATCTGCCGCGCTGCCCCTTCAGCTTTCACAGGACATACAGAGGTTCCCATCATCAACAAGACCAGCAACGTAACAGCGGTAAACATGCGTTTCCTTCGTGTAATCATCAGACAGCTCCTTCTCATTTATCTGTAAGCGCTTACTTAAATTGGATTTTATGCGCTGTGTGAGCTGTCTTCAATTTCACTTTTTTGCATCTGCCTATTTCGGACACTGCACTTTTTTGCGTATTTGTCATTTTTTTGTTACCCGGCTTGATGATGCTGGGCCTCCGTCTTTTGAAATCCCCTAAGAGCAAAAAACATCAACACAAGCCCAAATAAACACGGGCCGTAAAATGGAATCAGGCCAGGAAGCGTATACAGCAAATAAAGGACAAATCCGCACCCGATCAGCATACAGCCGGTTGTCAGCGGCCTCATGGCGCCAAACAGCAGTGCCTGCGGAATATATTTGCGAAGCGGGAGCTGGTAATGCACATAAAGGGGAAACACATACATCAGCGCGATGATATACAAAAGCCCTGCAAGCAGCGTGCAGCTTGTTACTGCAAAGGACAGCCAATTCGTACTGGCAGAAAAATAATGATAGTTGGCAGACAATATGAGCAAAAGAGCCGAAAACGCCAATCCGATCGCATTAACCTTGAGAAACTCTTTTTTATAGGTATCGAAAAATAACGGAAATACTGGGACATCCTTTTGCCCCATCAGCCATTTCCTTATAACGGCACACATCGCGGCTGTGCTCGGCGCCCATCCGAAAAGAACGCCGCCCAAAAGTGTAAACAACAGCCACAGCCCGTTGAGCCATGCTATTTTCACCACCGCTTCGCAGCCTGCATAAAGCGCATCCGTTACAGTCGTCTTCATCTTCTCACCGCTTGATGTACGGCAAAATCCCTGTAAGCTGCTTTCATGGGGGCCATCTGCCGGAACCCGATTTTTCCTTTTGTTAACACAGGCCCATATGTGCTGCCGTCGTCCATCCACTCAAGAATGGGCAGACCATTGATTGAAAAATGCACATAGCCTTTGTCTTTGATCAGCTTCATACGATACGGAGAATCAGCGTCGTCTGGAGAAGGCAGCGGATCGGCCCCCATTGCGGCGAGGTGGAAACCGCGGCTTTTTCTTAAATTGCAGGTGCGGAACGCTCTTTCCTCCGCGTATTTTCTGCGGAAATACGACAGGTGGAGCGCATTGATGTCCCCCGAATGATACTCGGGGTATGTTCCCGTTCTTTTCTGGAGACTTGGATCAAACAAATCCTCGCCTCCCATTCCCGCAGCAGAAAAAAACAGCATACACAATCCCGGCTGCTCGATCGGAGAGAAGTCCCATGTCACAATGATGCCGTCTGGAAAGGTTTCCGGACACCAAAAGACAAAGTGCGCTTCGTCCTGGACATGTGACAGGTGCAAGCTGTGATCGTCAAATGAGATCTGTCCGCCTCCCTCCATCCGCCAGTCCTTTACATCACTAACTGACCGGAGCGGATTGTGGTACAGGCACGCGCCTTCCTTATACATGTTCTTTCCCCTCCCGGCTCACAAGGTGGTCCTTAAGCGGAAGTCCGAGCTCTTCAATGCCTTCTGCCACAAGCTTCGCAACCTCCATTGCACCTTCTTCCGAAAAATGCGTATTGTCCTCAATGCCGTCCGGGTAATTCGGATGTTCATTCGGCTGAAACCAAACGAACAATCGCTTCGACTCCTCCGGCCCGTATGCTTCATACAGCACCTTTGTTTTCGCAAGCAGATCAATCACAGGTACATCGAGCTCCTTCGCCAGTGCTTTCATCGCATCGGGATACTCACCGAGCGTATGCTCGATCCGTCCGTTTTCATCAAAGCGGCGGCGCTGCACCGATGTGACGAACACAGGATGCGCGCCCTTTTCGCGTGCCGTATCTGCAAACAAGGTAAGAAACTGCTGAAATGTGGAGTACGGCTTCGTCCCCCGCGGTTTTTGGTCATTGTGGCCGAATTGAATCAACAGATAATCGCCTTGTGTGATGCGTTCGGCAATTGCTTGAAGCCTTCCTTCCTCCACAAAAGAATTGGTGCTCGCTCCACCTTTGGCATGATTGCGGACAAGCACATCTTCTGAAAACAATTGCCCGAATACCTGCCCCCACCCCGCCATCGGCGCTTCACGAGGCGGGCAGTCACTCACAGTGGAATCTCCCGCTAAAAATACTTGAATTGGTTTCTTCATCACATGTTCTCTCCTTTCACGGCGTTTCCTGATACATTTGCCTGAAGACACCCGGCGGCATGCCGACCTGTTTTTTGAAAATCCGGTTGAAGTAATTGTGGCGGTAGCCGACTTCTTCTGACACGTCATGAATTTTTTTATTCGTATTGACCAGCAGTTCTTTCGCCTTTTCGATTCTGATCTGGGTCACATAATCGATAAAATTAATGCCGGTCACTTGCTTAAATGCCTTGCTTAACGTATATGAATTCATGCCAAGCGCATCGGCACAGCTTTCCAATGAAATGTCCGCCATATACTGTTCGTGAATCATCGCAATCACACGTTCTGCCAGCTGCTTTTGCTGTCTGTTTTTTCTGCCCTCAAGCTTGGAAAGGTAAGGCGTCACCACTGCATCCATTAGCCAGGCCGCCGCTTCATTAGGTTCGCGCAATTCTGAAATATCAAGAAACGGATTCCGATGCTGAAATAGTTCGCTGGGATTGAGCCCGGAATGCAAAATATCCTCCTGAATGCGGGAAAACAGCTGAATCAGGGCGGAGTGCACATGCCTGTCTATGGCCGCTTTTTCCGACAGTTCCTTCATACATCCATCTATCAGTTCCTTGGCTTCCTGTTTTCTTTCCAGCCGGATGGCCTGAACAATTTGTTTTTCCAGCTCAAAAGGGTAATAAGGAGCGAACTGCTCCTCCTGAGGGAAGTCGGCCTGCAAATCAATGACCTGATCCCGGTTGGCAAACTTCCTGCGGGATTTGCCGCTTTTCACATTCTGAAATAAAGAAGGGATTTCCGTGACACGCTCCGTCTCGCTGCTCAATGTCGAGGTCAGGCATAGTCCGGTTACATCCCCAAATTGGCGTGCCAGCTCCGTTATATACGCCTTCAGATCAGAGCTGTTTGTTTTCATCACAAGAACGGTGACAGAAAGCCGGCCGATATCAAGTATGGAGAGCTGAAAAACGCGTTTATCCGCCAATTCCTCAGCCAGATTGGTCAGGGTAAACACGGCAAGCTGTTCATCACCTTCACGGAAGATGCTTTTTTCACAACGGAGCCCTGTCACCTGTAGATCAAGCACATGAAACGCGTTTCCGCCGATGTTCCAGCCAGCCTCCTCCATCCGCAATCTGAGGCTTTCCTCGTTGTCATAGTAAAAATCGCCCTGCAAGAGATGCTGCAAAAAACTCTTTTTCATATGGGGCGTCTGCCGCAGGAGCTGCTCTTGGAGCTTCCGGCTTTCAAGGGATAGATCCTGCCATCTCTTTTCAATCCACTTGAATTCATCCTGCCCGGACGCCTGCCATGTTTTCTTCTCTCCTCCGGTAAACAAGCCAAGCAAATGCTGAATGGGACGATAGATTTTTTTTGATGCATACCATGTCATGCATACCGCCAAACCGATGCAAATGACCAGCATCACGATGATCACTTTTGATAAAAACACCATCGGCGCTGTAATAGCTGAAAGAGGCGCCGCTGACACAAAGGTCCATTGCTGATGCATCCGGTTCATTTCTCCAAAGGAGACAGAATACACCTTGCCTTCCCATTCCATCTGAAAATGGCCGTTCTCAGCAGGCTGTTTTTTTATCTCATGAAGTAAAGTCTTTTCAAAATCTTTTTCCCCCTCATGAAACAGCACCTCTCGATTTTGATCTAAAAGCAGCGCACTGCCATCAGGATAGGGGGACAAGCTTTGCAGGATTGATTCCATTTCTTTCGGATCAACCGCCAGCATGATCGCGCCGAACGGTTTCTCCGCCGCGCCCGGAATGAGCTGGATCAGCATCGCTTGGTTTCCCGACCGTTTCCAATAAATGCTGTGGTCTGAGGAAAGCAGCGAGCGATACTTGCGAAGCGCCTCCTGTTCTGTCAAAGCGCTGTATTCAGGGCTCAGCACAAGTGGCCGGGGGCTGTTCAGAAAGATGGAAGCCTGCTCGATCAGCGGCTGCTGGTCCCGCAAAAGAAACAGCTTTTTCGTTAATTGATAGGAGAACGTATAATCTTTCTCCAAATCCCTCTCGGCCAATCCGTTCATCAGTGAAGAATCGTAGGCCATCTGGGTGAGTGCCAGTTCAAGCACTCCCAGCTTCTCATCCATTCGGCTGACCTCACGCGCCACCTGTGTTTCATGCGATCTCTGCAGCTCTTTCTCCACCTTGTCGATTGAAAGAAAGTAGATTGCGCCGCCAGTCAGCAATCCGGGAATACAGGCAATCAGCAAAATGAAGACAAAGTTTCTTTTGAAATACGTTCCCTTCCAGCGAGAAACCCGTTCCTTCTGTTGAGGCTGTTTTTTCATCCCTTTCCCCCCGCCGCTGTCTTTACTGATACACGCGTTTTTTCGTTTTCAAAACATCAGCAAGAAACGTCAGCGCAAGTCCCTGCCCCCATCCTTGTATTCGTTTGTAAGGCACCTGTTTGTATCCTTCGGCATTTTTCATGACGGCTGTCCCGGCCGATACCTTGCTGACCCGTCCGTCCTCTTCCACCGCATCCAAAATGGCGGCAAGCGATTTCTGCACATATTTTGTATACAGCTTTCCGCTCGACATCAGAGCAGAAGCAATTCCCGCTGATGCCGAAACCTCCAGATAAGAATCCGGATCATCCAAAATCGTATGCCACAGCCCTGATTCATCCTGAAGCCGGACAAGCGCGCTCAGCTGGTCTCTGAGCGATCCGTCGATGATCATAAAGGAAGGATGTGTCACCTCAATGAGCGGGAGCGCCTTTGCCATCGTGAGTGCCGCCCAGCCGTTCGCCCTGCCCCAATAAATCCCCGACAGATGATTTTTCGCTTTGTTGTCCCAGGCGTGGTAGTACAAATTCGTGACAGGGTCCTGAAGCACATCCTCATGTCCGTGAAACTGGCGCAGGCCGTCTTCAAAATAATCCTCACGCTCCATGACCCGCCCGATTCTCAGCATAAACAGCCCAGCCATCATCAGCGTATCCGCCCATGCCTGTTCAGGGAATACGTATTCTGCCGCATTCACCGTATGCTGAAGGATACCCTCGCCAAAGCGCGGCGCCTTATGCAGCACATATTCCGCCATCTCGGCCGCTGTTTCCAAATACGCGTCATCGCCCGTCACCTTGTGAAGGAACAAAAGCGTATGCCCGATGGAAACACCGTTGATCGAAAGCGGCGGCAGCCCATCCTCCAGCTGTTCATCCACCCACGTTTTTAACAGATTGATATATTCCTCGTTTTCTGTCGCTTCATAGGCCTCCGCTACGCCGTAAAACGCGACGCCGCCCGGCCAATCCCACGCAAAATCCATCTGAAATGTCCGTTTCACGATCCGGTCAATAACCGACGTCACCTTTTCTTCATCAAAAATAAGCTGTGCCATCTGCAACACTCCTTTTTATTTTAATCCGGTCGTACTGATGCCCTGAACAATATATTTCTGAAACAAAAAGAATACAAGAATCACAGGCAATAACGAGACGGCCGACATGGCAAACATCGCGCCCCAGTTCGAAGCCGACTCTGTATCGAGAAAAAGCTTCAGCGCAAGTGAAACAGGGTAAAGCTCCGGCTTATTCAAATACAAGAGCGGCTGAATCAGCTCCTCCCACTTCCAATAGAAGGAGAAAATCGCAGACGTCGCAAGCGCGGGGGCAATCAGCGGGAGAATGATCCGCCAAAAGCAGGCAAAGCGCCCACATCCGTCGATTCGCGCGGCTTCATCCAGCTCCTCGGGAATCGTCCTGATAAACTGGATCATCAGAAAGATAAAAAACGCATGCCCGAAAAATTGCGGAACGACAATTGGTTTAAAGGAATTCAGCCAGTCTAATTTCGCAAACATAATATACTGCGGAATCATCAATACTTCATGAGGCAGCATTAACGTCCCCATCATGCACGCAAACCAAAACTTTTTTCCCTTAAATGGAATACGTGCAAATCCGTACGCAATGACAGCCGATGACAGGACGGCACCGATTGTTGACAGTCCGACAATGATCGCCGAGTTTTTAATAAACGTCAGAAACGGCTGTCCCGCGATACCCTTCCACCCTTCAGCATAGTTACTGAGAATAAAAGGGTCTGGAATGAGTGAATGAGAGGTTGTAAAAATACTGGCGCTTTCTTTAAACGAGCTGACAAACAGCCAAATGACCGGGTACAGCAGTAACACCGCCAGTGTTCCTGTACAAACATGGAACAGTATGCGTTTGGGACTGACGCGCCCGGCTTTTTTTCTTTCAAAAACCGGGGCTTTCCTGACAGGCTCGTTGACCGGCTCCATCCGTCATTCCTCCTTTGACTCGTAATGAACCCAATATGACGATGTTTTAAACAATATGAGCGTAATCAGCCCGACAATGACAAGCATGACCCACGCCATCGCCGATGCGTAGCCCATTTGAAAATAGTTAAACGCACGCTGGAACAAATAAAGCGAATAGAGAAGTGTCCCGTCAAGCGGCCCGCCCTCGCCCTTCGAAATGATATAGGCAGGTGTAAATGTCATAAAAGCAGAAATCGTCTGCATCACAAGATTAAAGAAAATAATCGGTGTAAGAATCGGAAGTGTGATCTTGAAGAAACGCTGCACCCGATTTGCCCCATCCACACTTGCCGCTTCCAAATACGAAGACGGAATGTTTTTCAGCCCGGCCAGAAAAATCAGCATTGACGACCCGAACTGCCAGACGGACAGCAGAATCAATGTCCACAGCGCACTTGTCGGATTCTGGTACCAAAGAATTTTTTGATCAATCCCGACAAAAAACAGCAGCGCATTGATGACCCCGTCATTGCCAAAAATATTGCGCCACATAATCGCCACGGCGACGCTCCCGCCGATGATCGAAGGCAGATAAAAGAGCGTTCTGTAAATGGCCGTTCCTTTTGCTGCATTGTTTAAAATGACAGCGATAAAAAGCGCGAAGCCGAGGCGGAGCGGAACCCCGGCAAGCACATACGTAAACGTCACTTTCAGAGACTGCCAATACTTTTCGTCACCCGTAAACATTTCCTTAAAGTTGTCGAGCCCGATCCATTTCGGCGCCGTAAACAAGTCATAGCTCGTGAAGGACAGAAACAGGGACGCCCCCATCGGAATTACTGTAAAGCATAGGAACCCGATGATAAACGGAGAAATAAAAGCATATCCCGCCAGATTGTCTTTTCTTATACTCCGGCTTTTTTTCATTGCGTCAGCCCCATTTCCCGTCAATTATTCCTCTCTAATATCTCATTGGCCTTTTTCCGGAACGTTTTGGCGGCTTTTTCCGGCGATACCTTCTGATACAGAATCTGATCTGACGTATCCTTCAGCAGCTTGATGACCTCCGCGCTTCCCACAGGCTCTGGCGGATCGGCTTTGCTGATGTTTTTTGACGCGGTTTCTACATACTCCACGATGTTGGCTTCTTCCTCATTCAGCTTCGGTTTAATCGCATCCGCCACCTTGTCGGAGACTGGAACGCCTCGCTCGCCTTTAATCAGCTGGTTCGCTTCCTCATTATTCACGAAGAAATTAATAAATTTCGCTGCCTCTTTTTTATGCTCAGAGCTTTTCGGAATGGAAAACAGCATACTCGGCTTCAGTGTCAGCGCCTTTTCCTTCATTTGCTCCGGCGGCAGATAGAGAGACAGCGGCGAGTCTGTCAGCCGGGCAAAGCCCAAATATTGATTGGAGTAGTTCCATGTAATCGCTGATTTGCCTTTGACGATAAAATCGTCTTCCATCCCTTTAATCTGTGCGCTTTCATCAGGTGTTGGGGACGTTTTCGCTTTCACCAGCCTCAGCTGCCGCTCAAAGTAATCGACAAACAGCTGATCATCTTGATACGCGAGGCCAGTGCCGTCTTCTTTATAAAAGCGCTCACCCTTTGTGCGCAAATAATAAGGGAAGAAAATATCAGGCGGATGCATTCCGTTGGAACCGTAGACACCGGCTTTTTCCTGAAGATCATACGCCAGCTTCTCGTAATCCTCCCACGTCCAGTTTTTCTGATTGATAGACACACCGGCTTTTTTCAGCAAATCTTCATTGGCAATCACAGACAGCACGTTGACACCTAGCGTAAATCCATATAGCTTATTGTCGATTTTTCCGCCCGACAGCATATTCTCGTCGATTGAACTGACGTCAATCGTTCCATCCTTTGTATACGGCGTTAAATCCTCCAGCTGGTTCTTCTTTCCGTATTGGGCTAAGTAAGCGGTATCCATTTGAATGACATCCGGAAGCTGGCCGGCGGCAGACATGGGCGCGAGCTTTTTCCAGTAGTCATCCCAGTTCGCAAATTCCGCTTCAATATGGACGTGCGGATTCTTTTTTTCGTAAAGTTCAATTACCTTTGTTGTATAATCATGCCTTGGCTGCCCGCCCCACCACGCGATTCTGAGTGTAACGTCTTCTTTTTTTCCCGAGGCCTCTTCACCTGCTGAACATCCGCTGAAAATAAAGACGCAGACAAGGGATAACAGCACGTAACAAATCTTCTTCAAACCAATCCCCCCTTTTAATGTAAGTGCTTACATTTTATTTTAAAGCGTTCGGATAGGGCGAAACACTCAAAAAACAGTGGCGAAAGTCAAAAAAACAGAGATGGCTATCCTGCGGAA
Source organism: Bacillus sp. FSL L8-0358 (assembly GCF_038593095.1). Taxonomy (NCBI): domain Bacteria; kingdom Bacillati; phylum Bacillota; class Bacilli; order Caryophanales; family Bacillaceae; genus Bacillus; species Bacillus sp. FSL L8-0358. Next base: position 748,971 of record NZ_CP151962.1, on the reverse strand, counting down.
GCGCCTCCCTGTTTTCTTCTGAATTCTGACGGTGTCAGACCGGTATATTTTTTAAAAACAAGACTGAAATACTTCGGATTATCGCCAAACCCGATTTCTTCAGCAATTTCTGATACACTCGCATCCCGCCTCATTTTCATCTGTTTCATCGCATGTTCAAGACGCACTCGTGTAACATATTGGGAAAATTTCTCGCCTGTTTCCTGCTTAAATAACTTCCCGAGATAATCAGGATTCATAAACAGCATATCCTTCGCCGCCCATTTTAAGGACAGATTCGGATTTCCGAGCTCGTCGGCAATAAGCCTGATCATTTTTGAAATCACTGCGCTCCCATGCAGGTCACCAGACGCTTCAGCTGTGTCACGAAACAGCTGCCCCGCGTGCCGGAGTTCTCCCGCCTGACTGATGGCCAGCTTGCGGGTTGCAAAAACCTCCGCCGCCTTTTCAGCGGCGTTCTCCTCTACGGCGAGCACGGTCCATTCTCCGCTGCTGCAAACCGCTGTCAGTGCCGACCCGAGTGCCTCTCTGGCTGTGGCATCAATAGATTGTTCCCCTTTTAAGATCAAGAGGCGGATCTTTTTTCCGGCAAGTGAAGGCGGCGGAGACAGCTGGGCCACACCGGCGATCAAGCCTTCCAAGTATTGATCGGCTGCAAAGGAACGGATATGGTCGAGCTCGTGTTTTAGATGGGCTGTTTTCTTTTTGTGCACATCTTGCCGCTTCAGCTCAGCAATGATTTCCTCCAGCGAGCTGATAATCTGCTGTTCATTGCAGGGCTTCAGCAAATAATGCTTCACCCCATATTTCATGGCTTCCTTTGCGTACTCAAACTCTCCAAACCCGGACAGGACGATAAATTGCACCGACGGGCTGACGGCTGACACCTTTTTGATCAGCTCAAGCCCGTCCATGCCGGGCATTTTGACGTCTGTGATGACGATATGCGGCTGCTTATGTACAATCTTTTCATATGCTTCATGTCCGTTCTGCGCTTTACCGATCAATGAGGCGCCAAGCGACTCCCACTCAATGATTCCTGCCATTCCATCAAGGATAATCCTCTCATCATCAGCCAGCAGAATTTTATACATCACACCACCTCATTTTGGCACGGTATTGTGATCACAATCCTCGTCCCCTTTCCATGCTCACTATGAATCCGCAATCCGTATGGCTCTCCGAATGTCAGGCTGATGCGCTCGCGAATATTCCAAAGTCCGATTCCTCTTCCGCCCGTTGATTCAAGAATCCGTCCATCCATGCCAGGGCCGTTATCTTCGACCGTAATACAGACACATTCCTTCGCCTTTTTCGCCTGAATCCGGATGGCGCACGGTCTTGTAAAGGGTTCAAGCGCGTATTGAATCGCATTTTCCGCAAGCGGCTGGAGCGTCAGTTTCGGAATGAGGCAATGCTTCACCTCATCGTCAATATCCAACGTGAAATTCAGGCGCTCTTCAAATCGAAATCGCTGAATGGTCATATAGTGACGTACAATGTCCGCCTCCTCCTGAATGGTCACGATATCCTTTTTCATATGTATGCTGTTTCGCAGAAGAAAACCGAGCGATTCCACCATTTTTGAGATTTGCTTTTGCTGATTCGCCTTTGCCAGCCAATTGATGGACTCGAGCGTGTTATATAAAAAATGCGGATTGATCTGGGCTTGCAGTGCTTTCAATTCGGTTTCTTTAATAATGAGCTGTTTTTCAACATTTTCTTCCATCAGCTCATTAATCCGTTTCATCATGACAGTAAAATGGCGGTTCAGCATGCCGGCCTCATCCTGTGTATGTTCCGGCAGAGAAAGCGACACACTCGCTTCAATGCCGCCGTGCTGTACCGATTTCATCGCGGTCACAAGCTGTTCAATCGGCTCCGTGATGCTGTTGGCGATTTTCCTTCCGAAAAGCAAAACCACACAGAAAAAGAGGAGAAAGCATGTGCCGATCACTGTTTTCATAAAGGAAATTTTCGCGAACATCTGATCAAAGGGGATAACGTTATAGTAGCTCCAATTTTGGTAGGATGATTGAAGATAAGAAATAAAGTAACGTTTGCCATTCTTTTTTATCAAGTCATAACCGGGGTGCTTCAGCGTCTCTTTTGCTGCCTCAGGAACATGCGCTGATGCATGTGCCGTATACACCAGATTCCCGCCTTGGTCAGCAATCATAATGTCTCCGACTGAATCGCCCCAATCCTTCGGCACATCACGAACCATCTGTTTTACATTGACTTGGATCAGCACCATGCCCAACCCGTTCAGACTCAGCTGGTGATAGGACCTGATCTGCCGTGCTGAAATCAAGACAGGATCTGAACCGCCGAGCGTCATCCAAAGATTTCTTCCATTTTTCGCTTTCGCTCGCTTAAATACCTCTTCCTGCTCCTGCTGCAAAAGATCTGAAGAACTGCTTCCGGCTGAATACTCTGAGCCGCGGGCATCAATCAAATGAATGGAATCGATGTACTTTTCATCGCTGGCATATCCCGCAAGCTGGTCCCACAGCTCCTGCTTCATTTGATATTGATCATACGTATCATCCCGATTTTGCATGCTCAGGATGCGCTGAATCTGTTCGTCTGTAATGATTTCATATGACACATCCTCTATCTTCTTCAGCTCGTCTTCGATCCTTTCAGAAGACATCCGAAGCACCTCCGAGGACTTGCGGTAAATCTGCTCATCATACACATGAAAGGCATACTGGACCCCGCTGTATACAAACAGAAAGGATACGGCCATAATCAACGTTAGAAACACAAACAGCTTATCCTTAATCTTCATCCGCCTGTACCAGCCAGCAACTCTTTTCTTCATGCCGCCTTTTCTTTCTCCTGTCGCTGATCCATTGACCGAAACGCTTTAAAGGACAGCTTCGTTAAGATCAGGCTGAGTAAACTCCCGCTGAAAAACAATAGAAACGTGACATGAAACAGAACGAGACAAAGCACACCGACAGCGCCCGCTGCCATCAAAAGCGTCACCGCCGGACGGCTGAAAGCAATCAAAAAGCTGATGCTCAGCACCTCTCTGATTTTTACATCAAAATGAGAAAACACCGGGAACACATACAGCACAATAAACGCGAAAATCAAACTGATGCTCAGGAATACATTGACGAGCACAGGCTGGTCCATTTGAGCCGCTATCCGCATATCCGCAAACAGAAACAGGGCAGCCGTCACAACGATAAGCCCGAGGATCTGTGATACCCGCCATTCCTTTTTAAACGTCCGAAAAAAGACAGAAAACACCGGGGCATCTGTATTCCCCTTCGCCCATTCTCTCGCCACTGTAAACATCGCGGCAGTAGCGGGCATCAGCCCAAACACAACCAGGCCTGCAAGAGAAAACAAAATCCAAAGCACATTCAAATAGGCCAGTCTCATCACCCACGCACAAAAACGATTCAGCCCATTTGTCACACTGTGTATCATCAACATCACCTTCCCGCTTCGGAAAACGCTTTCATTTTAAAGTAATATGTATTTCTCCTTTCGAAAGAAAATTCCTGCCGTTCTGTGAAAATTTCGACATGATGAGAGACGGCAGCAGCTTTATCTTTTCCTGTAACGCCGGATGGCCTTATCGACCAAATATCCGGCAATGGCCCCGAAAATGACATTGAATCCAAGCATTCCGAGCGTAGCCCCTTCCCAGCCGCGTACATACACGAGGCTGTACCAGATCGCAAACATGCCAAGGACGATCAGCACGGCCAACATCCATTCCGGTCGACTTTTGTCACGAAATCTCATCCGCATCAAAACGGATACGCCAGCAGACAAGCCGTCACAATCCCTGTCACAAATAATATTGGCCACACATCGCCTGCCCTCCCTTTTAGAAAAGACAAAAAAGCCCCCTGCAAAGGACGCTTATTCTGCCGTAATCTCTTTCTCAAACAAATGATATCCGGACGCATCAGCACCCATGAATTCATATCCCATACGCCGATAAAAGGAATGCAGGGCGTCGTTATCAGCGACACAGTCAAGCCGGATCCGCGTTTTTTCCGGAAAGTGTATGCCCGTCTCCGCCCACTGAAGGACGCGGGCTCCAAGCCCCTGTCCCGCAAACCGGCGGCTTACTGCGAGGCGGTGCAAATAAATGGACTCCTCATGCCCATCGTCTCCCCAAAGCGTCCGGTCCCACTCGCTCGGTTCAGGCAGCAGCATCACGACAGCCGCAAGCTCTTCATCTTTTTTAAACACAAACACATGTCCCTTTTCAATTGACCCCGTGATATCATGTATATCTTGCCCTTTCAGAAGTCCGCTCCATTGGTTAGAACCCCGATCTCGGAGCCATTCAGCTGTTCGGACGAGCAACCCGGTAATCGATTCTGCATCCTCATAGACGGCCGGACACGCGTAAAATTCATCTGCAATCGTTTCGTTCTCAATCTTAAAAGCTGACATAAAGGCCTCCCAATCAAAAAGTAAGCTTGCACACACCCTTGATTATAATGCAGACCAAACTGCAAAAACAGACCATTTTCTCTGTATGTAAAAGGGTGTATGAAAGAGAGGCCAATCTGCCTATTAAAAAATCTTCTTTTTATCCCGTTCTTCTTTTAAAATTTCAACCGCTTCTCTGAAGCGCATAGAGTGTACGATTTCACGCTCACGCAAAAAACGCAGGGAATCGTTTAAATCAGGATCATCCGAAATATCAATCAGCCATTGATACGTCGCCCGCGCCTTTTCTTCTGCGGCAATATCTTCGTATAAATCGGCAATCGGATCGCCCTTCGCTTGGATATAGCTCGCGGTAAACGGCACGCCCGCCGCATTATGATAAAAAAGCGCGCTGTCGTGATTGACGTAATGATCGCCAAGCCCCGCTTCACGCAGCTGCTCCGGTGTAGCGTCTTTCGTTAACTTATAGACCATGGTCGCAATCATTTCCAAATGGGCAAACTCCTCCGTGCCGATATCTGTTAAAAGGCCGATGACCTTATCAGGAATCGTATAACGCTGGTTCAAATACCGGAGAGCCGCGGCCAGCTCGCCGTCCGCTCCGCCATACTGCTCAATCAAATACTTCGCCAGCGTCGGGTTGCACGTACTGACCTTGACAGGGTATTGCAGCTTCTTTTCATACACCCACATTCAGGCATTCCTCCTTATACTTGCCACGGCCATGGCCCTTTTCCCCAATCCCAATCCTTGCCCGCGGGGCTGTTGCCGAACTGCAGAAGCGGTCCGTAAGAGGATTCGAACTGTCTTTTTAAGTGCCTTGAATAGCCGGAATATTGATTGAATTGCTTCAGCGCATCTTCATCATGAGGATGTGTATTTAAATAAAGACTCAGCTCAACAAGCACAAAATCAGCAGCCTGTATTTGCTCTAGCTGACGATAATATTCGGCATCAACCTTTTTTGCCATGTGCGTCTCCCCCTCGATAAGGGTTTTCATAAAAATCATAGAGATCCTTCCAAAGGGTGCCTTTCCTCAAAGCCTCCATCGGCGAAAACTGCTCCATGTGCTCAGGCTGAAAGGTCATATAAAGGTTAGGGGGCGTTCTGTAATATTTCTTCCCTATAGGCGGACAGGGATCAAAACGGCTGTGAAAGGGCGTATATGATTTGACAGGCGTAAACGGCTGCATATCCTTCATTCCGGCTCCTCCTTTCTCAAAAACAATGACCTTAATAGGTATGAGGCAGGGGGCATGATTATGACTGAAACACGGCTTAGCTTTTTCAATAAGAAGACCTTCGGAAGAGCCGAAGGTCTTTCTAGACTATTCAGTCCAAAATGAGGTCAGTGTTTCCAATATGCAGCATGAGCAGCCGCAAACTCTGACAGCGAACGAGGTTCTTTTCCCGTCACACGCTTCACTGTATCCGTTACCCGATGTTCCGCACCATGGCTGATTGCCTCATCAAGCTTCGCCATAAAATGGGCATAATCCGCGGGCAAACCTCCTGCCTCCATTTTATGCTGCAGCTCGGAACGAGAAATGCTGACATGCTCCACCCGGCGTCCTGCCGCTGCACCGATCATCTCTGCCGCTTCGGCATAGCTCAGCGCCTCGGGTCCTGTCAGAATATGATGTGTTTGATGAGGAACATCATCAATCAAAGCCCTGACGGCTGTTTCTGCGATGTCATCAGCGTCAATAAACCCAAGTTTTCCTTCACCCGAAGCCGTTGTGATGCGGCCCTCCGTTTGAATCGACATGCGATGCTGGACATTGATGAAATTTTGCATAAAGTATGAAGGCCGCAGCACCGTCCATTCTGGAAACTCACGCACTGCCTGATGAAGCGCGCCAAACACGGGACCGTTCTCGGAGACAACAGACGCACTTTGCATCACTACCCGCTTTGCGCCGAGACGCTTTGCCTCCTTTAAAAAGGGGAGCACACAGGGAGCCGGATCAAATACACCGACCGGAGCAACAAGATAGATCTGTTTTACCTGTTCCAGAGCAGGCGTAAAACTGGAGGCGTCCTTCCAATCAAAATACACATACTCAGCATCAGCAAGCGCGCCCTTTTTCCGGCTCGCAATACGCACCCTGTGCCCCAGCTCTATTAAACGGCTGGCGATTCGGCTGCCGGTTGTGCCGGTCCCGCCTGTAATTAAAATCGGATTCTGTTTCATCGTTTTCCACTCTCCTCTGTTTGCAAAAATGATCCTCCAAAGGCCTCTTTTACAACAAGCGGATTCCAATAATCCTTATAACGAACAATGCGGCCGTCTCTCGTTTCGATGACACTGATATAGCTTTGGCGATAAGGCAGTCCAGTCTCAATCACATGGCCGTCACATTGAAACTCCGCAATCACCGTATTCGAGTCTGCTGAACGGTACACTGTCGGAGTGGTAAATGAAGAAAGATGGATCTGCTTAGGATAATCCTTAATATAATTGTAAATGGCCGCTTTTCCTTCTATTCTTTTTGGTGATCCCTCCGGCGCATAAGGAAACTCAAATACAGCATTCTCATCCCAAAGCTCCGTCCAGCTCTTCATGTCCTTCTCAAGCATATAAGCCATAAACTTTCTCAATGTTTCACATGCTTTTTCAAACTCATTCATCAACATTCATCATCACCTCATTTTTATTTCCAGACTATTCAGTCCAAAAAGTACACACATGGGCAAAGAATCCTTTACCACATGTTAATCAAGCACTGATAAACTCACGTCAACATGGTCCTGAAGCCGATCCATATCAGCCGTCACTTTCGCAACAAATGTCAGAGACAGCCTGCTTTGATTCAGGTACCGGGCAAGCGCAGATATATCAGTATCTTCGCCATTCAATTCTCCTTGATCCTTCGCTCTTAAAAGCGCCTGATAAAAAGCGTCCTCAAGCTGCTTGGATTGTCTTTCAAAATACCGGGCAAGCTCAGGGTCATGCGGAATCTGTTCAATCGCACTGTTAATGATATAGCACGCCTTCGCCCGTTCAGGATCCCTCAAAGCATTGACACCTTCTTGAAAAATATCACGAATGGCTTCCTTTACAGATCCTGGCGCTTCAAGCCTTTCCATAACAGCAGTGTTTTTCCCTTCAAGATACGTTTTCACAGCTGACAAAAACAAATCACGCTTCGTGCCATACGTATCATACAAACTTTGGCGCGCAATCCCTAAATGAGAGAGCAGATCCTGAAGAGACGTTCCTTCGTAGCCATACTCTCCGAAAACCTCTATCGCCCTGTGAAGAACAAGCGCCGTATCAAATTCTTTATTCCTCCCCAAAAAACGGTCACCTCCTGAAACAAATGTTACCAGTTTCCAGACTGAACAGTCAAGAAAAAAGGTGAAAAACACTCTTGATCTGCAAGAGTGTCCTCTTTTTATCATCATCTTCTTTATTTATATCCGTCTTTTCCCCAGTGGCCCATATGGTGGTGATGGTGGCCATAATGACCATCATGATGATGGTGATGATTATCCTTTCCAACATGGTGATGATGGTGATGAAGATTATCTTTTCCATCATGATGATGGTGATAATAGTGGTGATGTCCATCATTTTCATGGTGCATGCTCGGATAGCTTCCAGCTCCCGGAGAGCCTCCATAGCCGCCGCTTGGGTAACCGCCGTACCCACCATATCCCGGATAGCCGCCGACTCCTCCATGTATGCCGTGATCTGGGTAGCCTTGCATGCCATAGCCCGGGTGGCCTCCATACATGCCATAGCCCGGATAGCCTGTGCTTTGCATGCCATAGCCCGGGTGGCCAATACCAAAGCCCTGATAATGACCACAACCAGGTCCGCCATACATATGTCTTGTATCAGTCATATTCACTCTCTCCTTCACATAGGTTACAGTCCAGAGTATGAGAATATCTTACTGATCGTATAGGCGGCCGCCTACATACAGCTAAAACAATTTCCAGGACAAAAAAAGCAGGCCATAACAGCCTGCTCACTCCTTACTCGCCTAAATCAACGTTATGATATACCTGCTGAACATCTTCCAAATCTTCTAATGCATCAATCAATTTTTCAAACTGTTCCTTTGCATCATCCGGAAGCGTTACTTCACTTTGCGCAAGCATTGTCAGCTCCGCTACTGTAAATTCCTCGACACCCGCGTTTTTAAACGCCTCTTGCACCGCATGGAATTGATCAGGCTCGGCATACACGATCGCGCTGTCATCCTCTTCTAAAATGTCACGTACATCAACATCCGCTTCCATCAGGATTTCAAGCGCTTCGTCAGCAGTTTTGCCTTCCACACCGATTACAGCCGTCGCGTCAAACATGTAAGCAACAGATCCGCTCACACCCATGTTTCCGCCGTTTTTCCCGAACGCCGCACGCACTTCCGGCGCCGTCCGGTTTACATTATTCGTCAGCGCATCAACGATAATCATTGATCCGTTCGGCCCGAAGCCCTCATAACGAAGCTCATCGTAATTCTCTTCCGCTCCGCCCTTCGCCTTCTCGATCGCACGTTCAATGATGTTTTTCGGCACGCTGTAAGTCTTCGCACGCTCAAGCACAACCTTCAGCGCCTGGTTGGATTCCGGATCAGGCTCGCCCTGTTTCGCCGCCACATAAATCTCACGGCCAAACTTCGCATAAATTCGACTCGTATTTGCGTCCTTAGACGCCTTCTTCTCTTTAATATTGTTCCACTTACGGCCCATGATGTTCCACTCTCTTTCATAATATATCAATCTAAATACTGTTATTCACTTTATCCATTATACCTCAAATGGTTTGGTTGTTTCGAGTGTCTTGCGTTAGAAATAGAAGGAATGCCGCGATGTGGAAAATGGAACGTCTTCCGTAAAGCAAGAAAAAGCCCTAGCTAAGGGCTTTCTTCTGATCACTAAGTTTGTAAGGGGAATGATCGATATACGTCGTATTTCGATCTGTTGATTCCTTAAATCCGCCGGAGTTTTTCAGGAATGGAAACGACATGCTTCCGAAAACTAGAGTAACAGCCAGGCACATCATCACTTTTTTCTTAATAGGCATATAAACACTCTCCTTTTAGAATATCTTCTTGGGCTTTCAGCACTTTCCGATAAAACGCAGCGGCTTGTTCAAAGTGACAGCTGCTTTCAAAAACAGCGGCAGCACTCCGGGCACATGCTTCAATGTAAGCGTGCAGGTTCTTTTTTTCGAAATAGCTTAAAAGATCATGAATTTTTCGTTCATCAACAGTCTCCTTGTACACGGCCTGCAAGAACAGAAACAATTCTTTATAAAATTTGTGAGAACGTGCTGTGATATGGTCTAATCCTTCCTCTATGAACTGAAACGCCTTCTGTGTTTGGCCAGCTTTACATAATGTCCAGCTTAATCCAAACAAGACTTTCGGAAGCAGATCAGGCACTTTCTCTCTGCTTACTTTCGCCGCTTTTTGGAAATGTTCTACAGCCATCTGATCGTCTCCTGATCTGTCATAGCTGTTCGCGATGTTCAATAGAGAAATAGCGATAAACCTGTCATTTTGAATGTCCATTGCCAAATCCAGCGCCGCTTCTAAGTGCGGGAGCGCTTTATCATAATGTTTGAAATCATCATAGTTGCCAGCGATCACAAACAAGCTTTGTATCGTTCTAATGCTGTATAGGGGATTTTTTTGATAAATGTCTAAGGCTTGAAGAATATGATGCATCGACACATGGGTTTGCTTCATGTGATAATACGCTTCGGCCACTTTAAAATGGAATTCCGCTTTCTCAATTTCATCTGACACAAACGGCAGTTCTTTCTCCGCCTCGCGATAATACCCGATCGCTTCCACATATTCTTTTTGATCAAATTCATACATGCCGCGGAAAAACAAAGAGTAGTATTGCAAAAGGCCTGTGAGTTTTTTCTGAGGGGTCTCAATCGTTTCAAGAAGCTCTGTCACGGTAGGGCGATTCCCGTATGTTTGTCCCGGCTCCAAATAATCAAGCATCAGCTGGTGCCGAAAACACATCAGAGAATAATAGATCAGCAAATCCTGGTCTTCTTCCATTTGCTGAATGTCCTGCTCCACCTCCGCTTTCAGAATCTCAGCATCCGGAACACTGAACTGGCGAATCATTTTATACCATTCATTAATCTTAACACCTACACGCGAAGACGGTATGGCTTGACTCAACGGCTTCCCTCCTTCTCTATGAGATATGTCATATTCTATCAATCCCAAATTTTGAAAACAATACAGAAGGAAGAAATTGTTTTTTCATCCTGTCAATTTGTTTTTTTTCGTAAAAAAGAACCCTTTACACAAGGGTCCATGTCAATCTTATTTCATATACGTATTCACCAGCTCGTAACAGCGCTCTTTCGTCTGTTTGGCAAGCTCTTCTGTTTGGACGACTCGGGATAATGAACCGCCGCCCTCCTCATCATATCGTTTCTGGGCCGCAGCATCCCTATCCTTTATCCATTGGCGCTGTTTCACTTTTAATGCCGCCATGTCTGAAGCAGGAAGCTGTTTTTGCAGCACGCCGTATATCTCGTTCAGCAATCCGTCCCACATTTGATAATTGTAGCCGTAATCCTCAATCATCTGATAATCACTTTGATAGTCATTGTGCTTTTCTTTCTGTTCTGTCGCTGACAATTTGGCAGCATAATCTGCTTTTGTGCTTCCTGTTGTGTGCTCACTGCTCTGTGTATCCGCTGTATCGGGCGATGCGGTTTCCGCAGTCTTCTGAGCTGTCTCTTGCTCCGGGGTCTCAGTCTCGTTTTCATTATCACTTACCAGACTGGTATCCTTTGAGCTGATCGCCACCTGTCTTTCCCCATTTGAACTTTTCACATTGAAAAGATAAGCTGTTCCGCCGTCAGCCTTCGATTCATAGGACTTCACAAATTCTGCCGTTTCACCGTTTCTCGACAGAATCGTTTTCGCTTCTTCTTTTGTCAGCTTGATATCATCCCCTTGAAGCGACTTGCTGTCCCATTTGTTGATCTTCCAATCGCCATCTTCCTTCACCAATTCAAACGTCCATAACGTGCCCATGTTGTTTAATTCTGTTGCCGGATCTATTGATGAAGCCTCTATCTTATTCTTGTTCTGTTCATATGTAAAACGCACATCAAAATCAGTGCCGGGTTGAAAAGGAGCATCACACTCGCAAAAGTACTCCCCAGCCAAATCCTTTAAGGTCTGATCTGCAAACGTTTCTGTTGCATAAGGCAGCACACTAGGCCGCAGCTTGTTGAAATCCGCCTTGTTTGCCGTGCTCCAGCCGTTTTCTTTTCCCGCTTTATCAAATGCATTAAAGATCGAATCAATATCGTTTTTCAAAGCTGATTTTACTTCCTGCTCCGTCAGTTTCGCAACGCTAGCTTTCTTCACGGCTTGCTTTTCCTGATTTTTATCAGAAGCTCCGCTATCAGAACACGCCGATAATAGGAATAGTATCGATAAAAGCATCGCACCTAATTTATAACTCATTGTCTCTCTCACCCTTCTGCTCTCTCATGGTAGCTTTCTCATTTTATAGGTCTTTTGTCAGTTTGTACATTTCATTTTTACAGAAGCAGAAAGAGACTGAAATGAGCTTACTCAACCACAACAAAACCCTGCACCTTCACCTGTTCCTCAGGCAAATCAAACTGATAAAGCATCTTCTTAGAATGAATATCAAACACACCCATATACCCGCCAATGCCCTTTTTATGCTCTTCCTGGGCAACAACATACAGTTGACTCCCCTTAAACTTCCCCTCCATATAAGGGAATGTCAAGCTGTATGTGTGAAAAGAAAAATCCTCCCCATATTCCAGCAAGTTCGCCTCCCCCTCTTTGTCTTCGTACGCAACGTAAAAACTGCCGCTTTCCTTGTTATAGTATACGGTATCAGCGTATTCAAGATCATCAGGATACGGAATATATGTCGTTTTCCATGTCCCTTTTTCAATCACAGTCAATTTATGATCCGAGCTCGCGACAATAAATTCCTCCGAATCTGCGAATTGATCAGCGTATGAGGCTAAACTCAGGGTCTTAATGATTTCATCTGTTTTTCTCTCAATCACGTAAATAGACATGCTTTGAATGATATAAATAAAGTTCTCATCACTGGCACCCATCGTGACAAGCGAAGGCAAGGTAAAGCTATATTCCTTCTTCATTTTTTTATCATTTATGCGGATCTCATTCCCCGTCGTATCAACATTATAGGCCTTAACAGACACATCCTTCCCCTCATGCCAAAACGCAAATGGATCTGACAGCGGATGCTCTTTGATCACATCCTTCTCCAGCGTGTAGTAAAAAGGCTCGTGTTCCGCCAATAATACAAGGTCTGTTGATGCATAAGATTTCGTTTGAATATAAGGCACATCCGCCACCTTAAACGTACGCCTGTTAAACCGTTCGCCTGTTGAGGTTGAAAGCAGCACGCTTTCTTTTATGAAAGGATTGGAGTAAATAAAAAAGATGCGGTCTTCTTCGGGGTGGATGGCGGAAGATTGGACAGGAATACTGTCTTTATTGCGTAACTGAACATACAGAACAAACAGGATGATGCATACCATTAACCCTAATAAACCAAATGTAATCCATTTTTTCTTCATCATCATGCTCCTTAAAAACAATATAGAATACAAACTTCCAAAAAATGTGTAGCGACAATACATTTCGACCATGTTTCCGCCAATCCCTCCACGAATAAAGACACATGCCAAATGACTCATTTTTCCACCAAAACACGCTCTCACACCCACCATCATCCCACCCCGTGGTAAAATTTTGATATTGAGTGAACAAAAGAAGGGAAATGGTCATGAAAGTATTTGAAGCGAAAACACTGCTTTCGGAAGCGACAGACCGTGCAAAAGAGTATAAAGAACTAAGAACGCAAATGGTTAATTTGAGAAAAGCATTAAAAAGCGTCGCTGATCTCAGTGACAGCGAATTTTCAGGAAAAGGCGCCAGCAACATCAAAGCCTTCTATCATGACCACGTTGGCGTCACCGACCAATGGATCGACTACATCGACATGAAAATCGCATTTTTCAACAGCATCGCCGGAGCCGCCGAGGACAAAGGCCTCTCAGACGCATACATCGAAGAATCCTTCCTGGAGCACGAACTGGAAAATGCCAATAAAAAATCAAAATCCATCATGTCCGAACAGAAAAAAGCCATGAAAGACATCCTGAACGATATCGACGACATCCTCCCGCTCGACCTGTTTTCAACAGAAACCTTCAAAGACGAGCTGGCAGATGCCAACGACAAACGCAAAAAAACACTGGAAAAATTGGACGCCTTGGACGAAGACCTGAAGACAGAATACGCCCTGTCAGAACCAAACGAACAATTCATCAAATCCGACTTCCAAAAGCTCCAAGAAGCAACGGGCAAAGGCAAAAACGCCACACCCATCCACTACAACGCCAAGGCGTACCGTGAGAGTGACATACATAAGAAAAAAGGCGACATTGAAAAGCGGACGGATGCTTACTTGAAGATTAAGAAAGAGGAAGCGAAGGAACGCAAGATTGAAAAACTGAAAGAAAGACTGAAAAACTACGATTATGCAGATGCCGATGAATTCTACGAAATGGCAAAAACGATCGGCTATAAAAATCTGACAGCAGAACAACAGAGATACTTCACCCAAATTGAAAACACCCGTGAGCTTGAAGCAGGCTTCAAAGGGGTTGCCGTCGGCCTTTATGATTCCGGGAAAGACGCGGTCGTAGGCCTGTGGGATATGGTCACAGATCCGGGCGGAACCGTTGAAGCCATTACAGGAGCTGTGGCTCACCTGATCAAAACGTATGAAGCCATTTCAGCGGCAATCGAAGAATCGTACCAAAAAGTATAGCACGCACAAAAAAGTAACTATAAAAATTAACATTAATTCAAATAGGCTGTCAAATATTCCTTGACAGCCTAAGAGCCCTTTTCGATAATATGAGAGACTTCAATTCTTACTCTGAAATTTTTCTTTACTAATCTCAGCTTTTAAATCATTTAACCTCTGTAAAATATTTTTATCATCAGTTAAGATCTCGTATTCTTTTATATTATGATAAGTTTTAGTTTCAATTGTATTAATATCAATTAGTTTAGTATGTTCTTTATTTTCATTCACAGTATACTTTCCATAAAAACTTGAGACAGGCATATATGTCAATGCCTCATTATTTTTATATTTATAACCGCTTGGAATTTTAAGGTGTTTTAGGAATAATAAATATTTTTTATTTGGTTCCATAACATTATATCCAGATTCAACGTTGTAAGTTCCAGAGGAAAAGTTGCTCGGTTCATATATCACGACATTCTTTAAATTATCTTTACTCTTTGATTTTATTGTTTTTTCAACTTTAAAATTTGATTTGAGCGCTTGATTATAATTTTGTCTATTTTCGCCGACTGTACCTACTACTACTAAATCAGATTTTGATATTAGTTCTTTTAAATTATTGATATTATTATCAAAATATATATTTGTATATTCAGGTGTATAATTTAGGGACACAGTATATCCATCAAACTCATGTAAATCTTTTTTTATATTAACATTATCAATTAAAGAACTTTTCATAATTAAACCGAATATAATACTGGAAACAAACAAAAGAATAGTAAATAAATATAAAATCTTAATACCTGTTTTCATTAACTTATGTTTCCTTCCATTTCAGTTAATCGTCCATCTTTCACTCTGAACTTTTTGTCTGAAAGTAAATTAATATCATCTTTATTATGACTTGCAATTAAAACTGTTGCTCCCCTTTCTTTCTCTTGACGTATAATATTTCTTATTAGTTCCACACCGTCTTCATCTAAAGCATTGGTAGGCTCGTCTAACACTAATAATTTAGGTTTTTCCATAATAGCCTGCGCAACAGCTAATCTTTGTTTCATCCCTAAGGAATATTTTTTATATGTTCTTATATCTTCAATATTAAGCCCAACTCTAGTAATTGCACTTTTTATTTCAGAATCATTTATCTTATTCTTAATTTTTGATAACAACTTCAAATTTTCAAAACCAGTTAAGTTATCCCAAAAACCAACAGTTTCAATTATAACTCCTAAACTTTCAGGAATTCCCATGTCTTTATGCAGAATTTTATTATTGATTTTAATTTCACCTGTAGTAGGACGTATAAGGCCACATATAGCTCTGAATAGCATAGTCTTTCCCGATCCATTACTTCCTAAGAATCCGTAAATTTTATTATTTTCAATTTTCAAATTAATATTATCTAAAACTTTATTTTTTTTTATAATTTTACTGACATTATTTAATTCGATCAATTTTAGTACTCCTTTAAATTAAAGTATATCTTTCCGTCTAAAAAATAAAGCACTTATTAAAATTATAATTACACTTAAAATTGCAATAATTGATAATAAAATATATGAATTTGAACTTCTTAAAATAAAGAAAGAATTTTTTATTTGTATGTCATGTATAATACTATTGTTTTGCCAACCAACCATCGAGTTAATAAAAGGTGAAATATTCGAGATAACGAATTTATCTTGCATTTTATTGATAACTGTTCCAATTATTAAAATGTGAATAAAATATCCTCCTAAAAAAACCACATAACTCAAATTGGTCGGAAGATATACTGTTATTGTATTTACAATTACAAGAATGAAATAAATAGTTATTATTTGCATAATGAATAAAAACAAAATAACAACAAAATCATTCAGGTGTATATTCAAATGCATAGATAAGCTAAATAAAATAGTAAATAAATAAAATAGAAAGTAATAAAAAGTAGTATATATAAAAATTTCTACATACCTTTTTATAAGCCAACCAACTTTATTGTTAGTTCTTGTGAATATGTATACAGCATTTCTATTCATTTCATGGTCAATATAATTGCCAAGTTTAAGGATTAAAAATAATTGAGGAAGAAACCAAGCTAATAGAGGGATAATCTCTAGCAAGTTATCCGGCTCTAAATACCCGAATGTTAATAACACCCAAAAACCAACATCTTTAGTTGGAGAACTATAAAATTGATAGCTATTCAATTGATATAGATTAACTAGTATACTTAGAATAAGTATCATAAATATATTTTTATAAGGAACATTAATATTAGGTCACCTTCTATCTCATTAAATCTCTCTTTTTATCAAAAAAATAAATTATAAATCTAATACTCACTATTAATATTATTATTAATATTAAATTGAAAATTAAGCACATAACTATATTTTTATAATTACTAATATTGAGGTAGAAAATGAAATCAAAATAATTATATACAGGTAAATAAAAAATTCCTTTTATAAATTCTGGAACTAAAAAACCTATGTAAAGACTGGATATTAGTATTATTTTGTTTTTTAATATAATTTCAAGAAAAAGTATAATCTCTCCTATTAAATAAAAACCTATAGTACATAAAACAAAACCAAGAATAATTAAACTAGTTTCTTCTAATTTAAACAAAGAATTAAAATTGTTTAAGATTAAATATAGAAACATTCCAGAGTGTAGTAGGAGGGTAAACAAAAAAGAGAGACCTAGTAAAACTATACTTTTTTGAACTCTCCATGGCTTACCATTTTTAAATCTAACGAAAACCAACAAGTAGTTAAATTCCCCGAATAATTCCATAACAAAATACATATATATTGGTAAGATTAAAATAAGTAATAGAGAACTATTAAATAAAGAATGGTGTATAATAAGGTAATCATAAGAGTAATATTCTTGATTTACTTTCATAGTATTGTATAGCTGCAAAAATAAAATACCTAAAAAGACCATTAAATTCTTTTTATTATTTAGAAAATTAATAATGATTTGTTTAGTGAATCCATTCATTCATTTTTACCTCCAATTATAACTCCCATTCTTTTCTTACGCCCTTGGAGATAATTAAGAATGATGATAATACTAATAAAAAAATGAACCAAAGTATTAATCCAACCGAATCACCTATGTGTCCAGGTGTAATTTGGTCGTAAAGTGAGAAACCATCAAGCCCTATAGTACTGAATAAAATAGTAGATACAATATAAGCTCCGAATACTAAAACAATTCCTACCATTCGGTTTTTTTCTAGAGTAAAAAAGTAGACTGAAAATGTTAAAACAGCTACAGAACTAGCAAAAAGACTAATTAAAAAAGCAAAAAATAAATCATATATAATTGGATGTTGAACTCTCAGGAAATCAAATAAATACTCGTAGTGAAAATTTTGAAATCCTATATCATAAGGGGGTAGTGAATAAATATTGTCATAGCCCTCGCTCGGAAAAAATAGGATACAGAGTAACTGATTTATTATAAAAGGAATAAAAAATACAAAAAATGTAGTAACGAAAATTACAACTGCCTTTGTTAATACGTAAATTTTCTTAGGCACTCTAGTTAAAATAATCTTATAAACACCAGATTTAAATTCAGTATGTATTGAATCAGAAAAAATAATACCGCTCAAAATTGGTAGCATAATTAAAATTGTTCCCATTATTGATACTGAATATGTTCCCTGAATTAAACTTGATTCTGCTGAAGATCTCAAAAAAGACATCTTCTTATCATATACTGCAAAACACTCCATTAAAAAACCTACAATAGAAAGTATCATTAACAAATTAAATATAAAATGTATTTCTCTTCTAGCTAAACAATTTTTAATCTCATATAATATTTTCATCCCTATCTTCCTTCTTTTTCAAGTTAAAGTTTTCTTAGAACAAAATAACATAAAGCACTTTATAAATAAAGTGCTTTATGTTATTTTAATATTTTATTTATCTAAAATCCGCTCTTCCAGCTACAAATGCTCTAGAGAATTGCTTCCAGTTTGCATTTTCCATTGCCAATCTTACTTTTTGCCCTTTATTAACTGTATCATCAAATTTGATTTTAGTTGTATTTCCTTTTTTCTGGTTGTATTTAGAAGATACTGTGTCCGCACCACTTCGTTGCGCCCAAAAATTGGCTGAGGAAGCTTTTTGGAAGTTTTCAACAGTATTCATGATGTGTTGGTTAGAAGTTTCTTTTGAATGATATCCTGTATAGTTGTTTGAACTATTCCCTCCTAAAACATATCCTGTATAACTTTTGTAAGCAGCTCCAGCCCCAAGAGGCATTAATAATGTTAATCCTAAAACACCAGCTACAATTTTCTTTTTCATCTAAATTCCTCCTTTTATTTTACAATGGTTATTATTGCATATAATTATTTTAATTTCAAGATTACTTTTTGTATTTTCTTCAAAAAATACGAAACTATTCTCTCTTTTTCTATTCCTATGTTCAAATAGACTTCAATAAAGAGGATAATATACCTTATAGTCTTTACCTAAAAAAATACTACAACTTAAAATCATTATATCGTTGTTCAATAAATACATCCTGTGAGCATATGTCAACTTTTACTTTTATGCTAGTTTACATTTATACTCTACATTACTTCAGTAGGTACAGCTTTAGAGGATTACAAAAAACAAACAAACCTTAGTTTATATAAACTAAGGTTTGTTTGTTTTATTATTATGTCTGTGTGCTTAACAGAGCCACTTCATTGTCTGATTTTCAGCACAGCCACACACTCCACATGATTCGTATGCGGAAACATATCCACAGGCTGCACTTCGAGCGTCTGATACCCGCCATCCTCAAGCACCCGCAGGTCTCTCGCAAGCGTGCCAGGATTACAGGACACGTACACAACCCGCTTCGGTTTCATCTCTACAATCGTGCGTAGGAGGGCTTCGTCGCAGCCTTTTCTTGGCGGGTCGACGACTAGCGTATCAGCTGTAATGCCTTCTTCATACCACTTTGGAATCACGGTTTCCGCTTCCCCGACTGCAAATTCTGCGTTTGTGATGCCGTTTAATTCTGCGTTTCGCTTTGCGTCCTCAATTGCTTCCGGCACAATCTCTACACCGTACACTTTTTTCGCCTTCTTCGCCAGAAATAGAGAAATCGTTCCGATGCCGCAGTAGGCGTCGATGACGGTTTCTTCACCTTGAAGCTCCGCGTACTCAAGCGCTTTGTCGTAGAGCACTTTTGTCTGCTCCGGGTTGACCTGATAGAACGATCTGGCGGAAATGGCGAATTTGACGTCTCCGATGAGGTCGTAGATGTATTCTTCGCCCCAGATGACGTTTGTTTCGTTGCCAAAAATGACGTTTGTTTTGTTTGGGTTGATGTTTTGCACAATTGATTTGACGTGCGGGAACGCTGCTGTGATGTCTTCGATGATCTTCGCTTTGTGCGGGAAGTCGTTCGTTCTTGTGATGAAGACGATCATCATTTCGCCCGTCACGACGCCGTATCTGACCATGATGTGGCGGAGCCAGCCTTTGTGGCGTTCTTCATTGTAGGCTTTGACGCCGTATTTGGCGCAAATGTCTTTGACAGCTTGGACGGCTTCGTCGTTTTTGGATTGCTGGATCAGGCAGGCGCTCATGTCGATGATGTCATGGCTTCTTTGCTGATAAAATCCGGCGACGAGTCCGCCTTCCCGTTCTCCTACCGGCACCTGCGCTTTGTTTCTATAGTTCCACGGGTCTTCCATGCCGAGAGTCGGGTGCACGGTGACGTTTGACAGGTCCAGCTTGCCGATCCGTTCTAAGACGTCTTTGACTTGTTTCTGTTTAAACAAGAGCTGGCCTTCGTATGTCATGTGCTGAAGCTGGCAGCCGCCGCATTGTTTGTAAATCGGGCATGGGGCGTCCGTTCTATGCGGGCTTTCTTCCTTCAGCTCGATCAGGCGGCCGAAGGCGAACCCTTTTTTGACACGTGTGACTTTGATTTGGGCTTTTTCCTCCGGCAGGGCGTTCGGCACGAAGATCGGGAAGCCCTGCACCTTTGCGACGCCCGCTCCTTCGTGGGTCAAATCCTCAAATGTCACGTCGTAGTATTCGTTTTTTTCTACTGGGGGTTTCATTTTCATGTATGTTCACCTCTTGTTTTAAGCGAAAGAAAAACTTGGCTTACAAAGCCAAGTTTTAGTCATCCAGCTGTTCCGCTTTCTCCTTCGGCATGACGACGTGAATATGCCGGTACAGATTCACGAATTCGCCCGGCAGCATGCCGCCGTACTCGCCGTCCAGGTTCAGCTGCATCTTTTCTGATACATTGACTTTCACGCGGTTCGCTTTTGTATAAATAATGTGCTGGTCGTTGATGTGTTCGCCGCGAAGCGCCATCGTGGCGACCCTGATAAATTCAGCAAGATTTGCTTTCTTTAGTATCATCAAATCAAACATGCCGTCATTCAAGCTTGAATCCGGCGCGAGCTTTTCGAACCCGCCGACGGAGTTTGTCAGCGTGACCAAAAACAGCATGATTTCACCTTGAAACAGCTTGCCGTCATATTCAATCTCGACTTCTGTCGGACGAAGTGAAGGCAGCATTTCCATTCCTTTTAAATAATAAGCAAGCTGGCCGAGCATTGTTTTGAGTTTGCTTGGCACGTCGTACGTCAGCTCCGTTAGGCGGCCTCCTCCGGCGATATTGATAAAATACTGGCCGTTGACCTGTCCGATATCAATCGGGCGGGCAACGCCGTTAATGACCGTATCTGCCGCTTTTAAAATATCCTCGCGCGGAATGCCGAGCGCTCTGGCGAAGTCGTTTGTTGTGCCGACTGGAATCACACCGAGTGTCGGACGGTTGTCTAAAGGCGCAAGCCCGTTGACGACCTCGTTAATCGTTCCGTCTCCGCCTGCCGCAATGATCAGGTCAAACTCACGCAATGCCGCTTCCTTGGCAGCGTGTGTAGCGTCTCCTGCGCATGTCGTCGCATGGGTGGAGGTTTCATAGCCGGCTTGTTCAAATTTTTGCAGGACCTGGGCAAGATGCTTTTTAAAGATCTCCCGTCCTGAAGTCGGATTGTATATTATGCGTGCACGTTTCATTATCTCATCATCCTACTTAAGAGTATCCGATCCATTTTTACACTAACAACCTTTAATTATACTATGAGTTAAAAAAATCGCAACAAAATGTACATAATCTTACAGGTGAAAACGCACAAAAGCCCCAGCAGAGCTGAGGCTTTTTGTTTTTTTTACTCTTCTTCCGTTCCCGGTTTTTTCTTGCGGAACTTCGCCAATACTTCGTATACGATTGGCACGATCAAGAGCGTCAGAAGCGTTGAACTGATCAAACCGCCGATAACGGTTACGCCGAGTCCTTTTGAAATGACCTGGCTTCCGCCTTCGAAGCCGAGTGCTAATGGAATCAAGGCGCCGATTGTCGCAATGGCTGTCATCAGGATCGGACGGAGTCGTGTAGAGCCGGCTTCCAGGAGCGCTTCTCTCGTAGACAGGCCTTCCGCTTCCTTATGAATCACGCGGTCAATTAAGACAATGGCATTCGTGACAACGATACCGATCAGCATGAGCATACCGATCATTGCGTTCAGACTGATCGTTTCACCTGATACGTAAAGTCCGACCAGGGCACCGATGACTGTGAACGGCAATGAGAACAGAATCGCAAATGGCGCTAGCGCTCCGCCGAAGGTAATCACGAGCACAAGGTAAACGATCGCTATTGCTGCCAGCATCGCTAAACCGAGCTTCGTGAAGGAATCAGCGATATCCGCTGATACGCCGCCGGTGTCAATCGATACGTTATCAGGATGGTCTAGCTTATCGATTTTCTTCTGGATAGCAGCTGATACGGCTGTGACGTTGTCAGATGTAACCTCACCTGTGACATCCGCATAGACTTTTCCGTCACGTTTTGACACGGTATCTGATGTTGATCCTTCTTTCACTTTTGCCACATCGCCGATTTTGACTTCCTGGCCAGTCGCTGAAGTGATCTTTTTATTCTCTAAATCTTTCACACTCTTATACTCGTCTTTTTCTGTCTTAATGTTCACATCAAGCTCTTTGCCGTCTTTTTTCACTGTGGTGAGCGGTTCTTGCGATGTTTGTGACATTAAGGCCTGAGAAATTTGAGACGCGGTTAAACCGAGTTTGCTTAGTTTTTCTTGGTCAGCGACAAATGTGTACTCATCATATGTGCTGGAAAGGCCTGAGTTTACGTTTTTCAGATCCTTTTCATCTTTCATGATTTTTTCAATGTCTTTGACCGTGTCTTTAATATCGTTTTCAGAATCGCCATACACATAGTATGTTAATTCGTTGTTATTGCCTGAAGAACTGAAGTCCTGTGACTTCCATTCTCCGCGGTCAGATTGCTTTTGGATTTCCTTCAGAACGTTATCTTTTTCTTTATCAAAGTCAGGCGTGTCGCTTTCATATTTGATATAGAATAACGCGCCGTTAGAATCTCCTCCGGCAAGCGGGCTGCCAGAGCCTAATGAATACTGAACCGTATCGACATGCTTGCGGTCAAGCAGGATTTTTTCCGCTTTTTCAGCTTCATTTTCGGCTTCTTTTTTCGTTTCACCCGGTTCTGGGCTGTATGTGAGCTGCATCGTTTTTTCTTCCTCGGACGGCAGGTAGCTGGCACCGATTAACGGTACGAGGAACAAGCTTCCAAGGAGCATCAGAACAGCGATGATAGACGTGATCCATTTGTGGCTCAGCGCCCAGTTCAATACTTTTTTATAGATGTTTGCAAGTCTGCCAGGTTTGTGTTCTTTCGCTTTAATCGGCGCGCCCGTTAATGATTTTTTGAACAGGCTGTGTGCGAGCATCGGCACAAGCGTGATCGAAATCACCAGGGATGCGGCAAGCGCAAAAACAATCGTTAAGGCAAACGGAATAAACAACTCACCGATTTGTCCGCCTACAAGTGCGAGCGGCAGGAATACCGCGATTGTCACAATCGTTGATGACATGATCGGTTTAAACATTTCCTTCGTCGCTTCACGAACCAAGGCTTTTCCGCGGAGCGGCTCGTCTTTGAGTCTCATTCGGCGATAAATGTTCTCGATCACAACGATGGAGTCATCGACTACACGTCCGATGGCAACGGTCATTGCGCCGAGCGTCATAATATTCAATGTGATATCAAGCTGCTGCAGCACAAGGAGTGCGATCAGCAATGATAATGGAATTGAAATTACCGAAATTAATGTTGATTTGATATCTCTTAAGAATAAGAGAATAATCACAATCGCAAAAATAGCACCGAAGATGGCTTTGCTTAACATCGTGTCAACTGACTGTGTGATCGGCTCCGCCATGTCGAGAGTTGCGCTGTAATTGAAGCCTTTATGGTCTTCTTTGAACTTCTTCAGCTCAGCTTTGACATCGTCGGCAACCTCTACCGTATTCGCATCGTTTGCTTTGACGATGTTGATGCCGATGCTGTCTTTGCCATTTGTGCGTGAAACGGATTCAGCTTTTTTCACATCTTTAATTGTAGCAATGTCAGAAAGTTTGACCGTCGGCACTGCTGTGCTTGCGCTTTGCTGCGCCTGTGCTGCCGCTTGCGCGCTCTGAGCTGTTTGAGCACTCTGCGCACCCGCTTGAGATGCTGCGCTGCTGCCTGCACTTGAAGCAGATGCCGTCGGGATTCTCATATTCTTCAAATCTTTAATTGTTTCAATATCGCCGCTAACGACGACAGATTTTTCTTCATTTCCGAATGTGTACAATCCAAGCGGAGTTGTCACATCTGAACCTTGAATCACTTGCTTGACTGTATCTTCATCAAGGCCGTATTCCTTCAGTTTGTCTTCTTTGAACGAGAATTCAACCTCTTCCACCTGCTGGCCTGATACTTGGACGGACGCAACGCCTTCTATGCCTTCAAGCTTAGAAACGAGGCTGTCCTCCACTTGTTTCGTCAGCTCTTGCAGATTATCTTTATCACTGGACACGCTCAGCGTCAGAATCGGGAATGAGTTCAAGCTGTAGCGTGAAATCTCCGGATCCTTCGCGTCATCAGGCAGGCTGACGTTTTCTAACGCTTCAGCTGCTTCTGTTTTCGCTTTGTCCATATCTTTCTCATAATCATATTCAATCATGACCGACGATGCGTTTTCATAGGACGTCGACGTCACAACGCTGACACCGTCCAAGTTCTGTACGGCTTGTTCAACCGGTTTGGTCACTTCATCAGCCACTTGGCTTGGTGTCGCACCCGGATATGTCGTGCTGATCGTCAAGTAAGGCATATTCACGTCAGGAATAGACTCTTGCTTCATATTCATACCCGCATACAAGCCGGCTGCCGTTACAATAATCGTCATCAGCCATACGGCGAATTTGTTTTTCAGAACGAAATTAATAACGTGATTCATCATATCCTCCATTACATTTTTTATTGACTGACTGGTCATTCTATATAATACTAAACGTTATAACGCAACAACGTCAACTCATATACCAGAAAATTTTACTAAATTTTTCAAGGATTAAGGGGAAGCACGTCATGAATGAAAAAAAAGAGAGAATCATAAAAACCAGCATTCGTTTATTTGCGAAAAAAGGATTCGCAGCTACGACGATCCAAGAAATCGCCAGTGAATGCGGCATTTCGAAGGGCGCTTTTTATTTGCACTTCAAATCGAAAGAAGCGCTGCTGTTATCTGCCTGTGAATATTATATCGGTATGTCTATGAACAAAATGAAAAATATAGAAGAAGATCTCGCAGGAAAGCCGCCTAAAGAAGTTTTGAAAAAACAAATTGGCGCACAATTTGAGGATTTTCGTGATCATAAAGATTTTATCGTTCTTTTGCTTACCGAAAATATCATTCCGGAAAATCAAGAAATCAAGCAATACTTTTACAAAGTAACCATGGAGACGGATAAGCTGTACCGGAACGCCTTGCTGGTATCCTATGGCAAAGGAATCGAGCGGTATGTCGCAGATCTGTCCATCATGGCAAGAGGCATTGTGCATTCTTATATGAACGTGATGGTATTTAACGGTGAGCTTAATATCGATGCAGAAGAAATCTCAGCCTTTATTATTGAGAGACTGGATGATCTTGTACAGGGGCTGAGCCGTTCTGCACTCAATCCGATTGTGTCAAAAGACATTTTCAACCCGATGCCTGCGGGGAAGGACCAGCTGCTTGAGGACATTCAGAAAGTGAAAGAAAACAGCACGCTGCCCGAGGATATCACAGTGTCACTTGATGTTATCGAGGAAGAATTGACTCAGGATAAACCGCGCAAGCCGATTATTAAAGGCATGCTGTTCAATTTGACCGGAACCAACGACAAAGAAGTTGAAAGGCTCCGGGCCCTCATCTCAGTCTTTATCTCAATTTGACCATAAAAAAAGCAGCCTCTGCGGGCTGCTTTTTTATTAGCGTTTTTTAATTTCTTCAAGCAGAATTTTGTTGACCATCGGCGGGTTGGCTTGTCCTTTGGACGCTTTCATAATCTGTCCGACTAGGAAGCCGATCGCGCGGTCTTTTCCGTTTTTAAAGTCTTCGATTGATTGAGGATTGTTGTCAAGCGCCTCAGTGACAAGCTTCAGAAGCACACCTTCGTCAGAAATCTGAACAAGGCCTTTCTCTTTCACAACCTTCTCAGCGTCGCCGCCTTTTTCAATCAATTCTTTAAACACTTTCTTCGCGATCTTAGAAGAAATGGTTCCTTTTTCAATCAATTTGATCATGCCGGCAAGGCCTTCAGGTGTCAGGGCAACCTCGGCAAGCTCTTTTTGCTCAGCGTTTAGGTAAGCTGACACTTCACCCATCAGCCAGTTAGACGCTTGTTTGGCTTCAGCGCCTTTTTGAACGGTTTCTTCGAAGAAATCAGCCATTTCTTTTGTCAGCGTCAGAACCATCGCGTCATATGCAGGCAAGCCAAGCTCTTCGATATAACGCTTGCGGCGCTCATCCGGAAGCTCGGGAATGCTTGCTTTTACGCGTTCCTTCCATTCATCATCAATGTAGAGCTCGACTAGATCTGGCTCTGGGAAGTAACGGTAGTCGTCAGATCCCTCTTTGACACGCATAAGAATGGTTTTCTTCGTTGCTTCATCATAACGGCGAGTTTCTTGCTGGATGACGCCGCCCGAAAGAAGAACCTGCTCCTGGCGTTTTTCTTCATGCTCAAGGCCTTTTTGAACAAACGCAAAGGAGTTCAAGTTTTTCAATTCTGTTTTTGTGCCGAATTCCTCTTGGCCGATCGGACGAAGAGAGATATTGGCGTCACAGCGAAGTGAGCCTTCTTCCATTTTACAGTCAGAAACGCCTGTATATTGGATGATGGATTTCAGCTTTTCAAGATACGCGTACGCTTCTTCCGGCGTGCGGATGTCCGGCTCTGATACGATCTCAACAAGCGGCGTTCCTTGACGGTTGAAGTCAACAAGAGAATAGCCGTCGCCTGTATGCGTCAGCTTTCCGGCATCCTCTTCAAGGTGAAGGCGCGTGATGCCGATGCGTTTTGTTTTGCCGCCGACTTCAATTTCGATCCAGCCGTTTTCGCCGATTGGCTTATCAAATTGAGAAATCTGATACGCTTTCGGGTTGTCAGGATAGAAATAGTTTTTGCGGTCAAACTTCGTATCCGTTGCGATCTCACAGTTGAGCGCCATAGCGGCTTTCATTGCGAATTCAACGGCTTCTTTGTTCAGGACAGGCAGGACGCCCGGGTAACCGAGGTCAATGACGCTTGTCTGCGTATTCGCCTCCGCGCCGAATGGCGTTGGAGAGCTTGAGAAAATTTTTGATTTTGTTTTTAACTCAACGTGGACTTCAAGTCCGATTACCGTTTCAAAGTTCAATTCTTTTCACCCCTTACAGTTCAGGTTTTGCTTTATGATGGTCTGTCGCTTGTTCAAATGCATGAGCAACGCGGTATACAGTGCTTTCATCAAAGTGTTTTCCGATGATTTGCAGGCCGAGCGGAAGACCGTCTGCTAATCCGCATGGCACGCTGATTCCCGGTACGCCGGCAAGGTTGACCGGAATCGTTAAGATATCGTTTGCGTACATTGTGAGCGGATCCTTCGTGTTTTCACCGATTTTAAACGCAGGTGTCGGTGTAGTCGGTCCAACAATAACATCATATTTTTCAAATACGTCCTCGAAATCCTTCTTAATCAACGTACGCACTTTTTGCGCTTTTTTGTAGTACGCATCGTAGTAGCCTGAGCTTAAAGCAAACGTTCCGAGCATGATGCGGCGTTTGACTTCATTTCCAAAACCTTCAGCGCGCGTTTGCTTGTAAAGGTCGATCAGGTTATCCGCGTTGTCTGTGCGGTAGCCGTAGCGGATGCCGTCAAAGCGTGCAAGGTTCGCTGACGCTTCAGAAGATGACAGCAGGTAATATGTCGCAAGCGCGTATTTACTGTGCGGAAGAGACACTTCTTCCCATGTAGCGCCGAGACCTTCAAGGACTTTCAGCGCTGCCAAGACAGATTCTCTCGCTTCTTTGCCGACACCTTCACCAAGGTATTCTTTCGGAACGGCGATTTTCAGTCCTTTGATGTCGCCAGTTAATGAAGAAAGAAAATCAGGCACGTCCACATTTGCACTCGTGGAGTCCATTTTATCTACGCCGGAAATCGCTTGAAGTAAAAACGCGTTATCCTCAACCGTACGTGTAATCGGTCCGATTTGGTCTAATGAAGACGCAAATGCGACCAGTCCGTAACGAGATACACGTCCGTATGTAGGTTTTAATCCGACAACGCCACAGAAAGAAGCCGGCTGACGGATGGAGCCGCCTGTGTCAGATCCAAGAGAAAACGGAACTTCTCCCGCAGCAACCGCAGCCGCAGATCCGCCGCTCGATCCGCCGGGAACTGTATCCAGGTTCCAAGGGTTTTTCGTCAGCTTGTAAGCAGAGTTTTCGGTAGATGACCCCATGGCGAATTCGTCCATGTTCAGTTTTCCGATTGTGACCGCTTCAGCGTCTTGAAGGCGCTGAACG
Organism: Bacillus sp. FSL L8-0358; assembly: GCF_038593095.1. Classification (NCBI taxonomy): domain Bacteria; kingdom Bacillati; phylum Bacillota; class Bacilli; order Caryophanales; family Bacillaceae; genus Bacillus; species Bacillus sp. FSL L8-0358. The sequence goes on along the minus strand of NZ_CP151962.1, from coordinate 720,741 downwards.
ACAGTAGCGTCATAAATCGGATCAAAGTTTTCGAGAATTTTGCTGGAGCATGTTGTGCGCAGCCCTTTTGTTACGATATTATCTTTTACGCCGATCGGCATACCGAAAAGAAGACCGTGCTCAGAACGGCCGTCAACCGCCTCATCAAGCTCCTTCGCGTATGCGCGCGCTCTTTCTTCATCTAATGCCAAAAAGGCTTGTACCTTATCATCAACCGCTTGGATGCGTTTATAAGATTCATCAACCAGATCAGAAATCTTAATCTCTTTTTTATGTATGAGCTGTTTTAATTCTGTGATTTTATGATCAAATAATGACATTCTTGTGTCCCTCCTTTAGTCCAGAATTGATGGCACACGAATATAGCCGTCTTTATGGTCAGGCGCATTTTTCATGACATCCTCAACCGGAAGACCTTTACCCGCTTCATCTTCTCTCATGACATTTTTCATTTTCAGCACGTGAGTTGTAGGCTCCACATTGTCTGTGTTAACCTCATTAAGCTCTTCGGCAAATGAAATGATACTGTCGAGCTGTTCAGTGAACATTTTTGCTTCTTCTTCAGTAATCGCAAGTCTTGCAAGGTGCGCAACGTGCTTTACTTCTTCTATTGAAATTCGTGACATATGATCCACCTCCACATATTTCTCCGTTAAGTCATATAATACTGATCATATCAAAAACAAGCCCTTTAAAGCAACAAAACGCCTTGAGACAGGCCTGTGTTTTCGAAACAATACCCTATATATTTTATACTAAAATGAGGAGAAGGAGAAACGAAATATTTTTCTGAATATTTTTACTTTAATTATTTTTTGAAAGCGTTTTATTCTTTATTCCCTTCTAGGTTTGCAACGGTATTTCCAGCTTATGATCAATGTTTCATCGCTTGAATGGCCGGGAATACTTTGTTAGGTTAAGTTACCAAGTGCACCCGCAAAAGAATTTCTTTTGTTTTGCACTTACGCCAGGCTGCTTAACTGGCACCATCAATTTGAGAGGTGATGCAACATTATTAGAAATGAAGAGAGGGTAAAACGTGAGTATTGAAATTATTATATCTTTAGGAATTTACTTTATTGCCATGCTGTTAATCGGCTGGTATGCATTCAAGAAAACCACTGACATCAATGATTACATGCTTGGAGGAAGAGGCCTCGGACCATTCGTTACTGCTTTGTCTGCCGGCGCGGCCGATATGAGCGGATGGATGCTGATGGGTGTTCCCGGCGCGATGTTTGCGACAGGGCTGTCCACCTTATGGCTTGCTTTAGGTCTTACAATCGGGGCGTACTCAAATTACTTGCTGCTGGCTCCAAGGCTGCGTGCTTATACAGAAGCGGCGGATGATGCGATTACGATTCCTGATTTCTTTGATAAACGATTCCAGCATTCTTCATCACTGCTGAAAATCGTATCTGCATTGATCATCATGATCTTTTTCACATTGTATACCTCTTCCGGTATGGTATCTGGCGGACGGCTGTTTGAATCTGCTTTTGGTGCGGATTACAAATTAGGCTTGTTTCTGACCACCGCAGTTGTCGTATTATACACACTGTTTGGCGGTTTCCTTGCTGTCAGTCTGACTGACTTCGTGCAGGGTGCGATCATGTTTGCAGCACTAGTGCTTGTGCCGATCGTTGCTTTTACCCATGTGGGCGGCGTTGCTCCGACTTTCCATGAAATCGACGCTGTTAATCCACATTTATTGGATATTTTTAAAGGCGCGAGCGTCATTAGCATTATTTCCTATTTAGCCTGGGGGTTGGGCTACTACGGCCAGCCTCATATCATCGTCCGATTTATGGCCATTAAAGACATTAAAGATTTAAAACCTGCACGCCGAATCGGTATGAGCTGGATGATCATTACAGTTCTAGGTTCCGTGCTGACGGGTTTAATCGGTGTTGCATACGCCCATAAATTCGGAGTTGCTGTAAAAGATCCGGAGATGATTTTCATTATCTTCTCTAAAATCTTGTTCCACCCATTAATTACAGGGTTCTTATTGTCAGCTATTTTGGCTGCCATCATGAGTTCGATTTCCTCACAGCTCTTGGTCACAGCAAGTGCTGTTACAGAGGATTTATACCGGTCATTTTTCAGACGAAAAGCTTCTGATAAAGAATTGGTCATGATCGGGCGATTGTCCGTCTTAATCATTGCCGTTATCGCGGTACTCTTGTCATTGAACCCGAACAGCACCATTCTTGATTTGGTCGGATACGCTTGGGCCGGCTTCGGTTCAGCTTTCGGACCTGCGATTCTGCTCAGTCTGTATTGGAAGCGAATGAACGAATGGGGCGCGCTTGCTGCCATGATTGTCGGGGCTGCGACCGTGTTGATCTGGATTACAACCGGCCTGGCAAAATCAACCGGTGTGTACGAAATCATCCCTGGGTTTATTCTCAGTATGATTGCCGGCATCATTGTCAGCATGATCACAAAACGTCCTGCAAAAGCCTCTTACCGATTATTCGGTGTCATGGAAAAGCTGTTAAAACGCAAAAAGTAAGCAATAAGCCATCAAGCGCAGCTTGGTGGCTTTTGTGCCCTTGTTTTGCTATAAATACTGTGAGAAAATCATATTTATTTAAAAACACCATAGAGAAGGGGGAAGTTTGCTGTTGAGCTGGTATATTGATCCTGATATTTTATTGAAATTGGGCATTGCCACATTGATTGGCATGGTCATCGGGCTTGAACGCGAATTAAAAAATAAGCCGCTCGGATTAAAAACCTGTATTGTCATCGCAGTCAGCTCATGCATGCTGACGATCGTCAGTATTAATGCGGCATATCATTTCCCTAAATACTACCGCATCATGATGGATCCGCTTCGTCTGCCGGCACAAATCATCTCCGGCGTCGGGTTTATCGGCGCCGGTGTCATCCTGCGAAAAAGCAATGATGTCATTTCCGGCCTGACGACATCGGCCATGATCTGGGGGGCAGCGGGGCTCGGGCTTGCTACGGGAGCCGGTTTTTATAAAGAAGCGTTTGCCAGTCTTCTGTTCATCCTGATCAGCGTGGAATTTCTCCCATGGGTGGTCAGAAAAATCGGCCCCGACCGCCTGCAGGAAAAAGACATCCGCATCAGAATGTCACTTTCTGATAAAGACAAAATGACAGAGATTTTAAAAGAAATGAAAAGAAGAGATATCAAAGCACACTCCGTTCGGATCGACGACCTGGGCGAAAAGGATTTTCCAATTATGGAAGTGAAGGTCCGCGTCCATAAAAACAGATACACGACCGATGTCTACTATGACATTAAAGCCATTGAAGGCGTAGTCGGCGTGAAGTGTGATACATTATAAAAGCCAATGGGACTGGAATCCCATTGGCTTCTTCTATCTACACCAGTGCTGAAAAATCAAATGCTGTAATCGGCGTGCCATTCTCTATATCTCTTCTGAAACCGGCCAGCATTTCTTTTTCTTCTTCTCCTATTGTGTTAAGGTCAAACATCTGATGCAGCAATCCGTAAATCAGCATATGGCGAAGGCGGAGGAAATCAGGTATTATCATCAGCCATGCAGGGTCAAGCTCATTTTCCTCCCAGTACCCTTTCATAAAATGCGTCATAAATTCTTCTGTAAACGCAGCTTTATCATCATATGGCACAACCGGATACCACAGGACATTGTAGAGAAGAATGCTAATATCGTTAACAAACCAGTTGTAGCCGATATCATCAAAATCAAATGCCGTGATTTTGCCATGATCCCAGTTAAAATTGCCATGGTGCAGATCCGCATGCACCAAGCCGTAGTTGTCCTGGCTTTTCGGGAGCCTCCGCAGTTCATTCATCAAAGAATCGGCTTGCTGAAACACCTTTATCTGATCTTCAGGCACATATTTTCTCAGCTTTAATTGCTCCTCTTCATCCCATTCCTGTCTTTTGAAAGCGGGATTGCTCAATTTGTAGCTTTTTGTCAGGCTGTGCATGCTGCCTGTGTATCTGCCAAGCTCATAAAATAGCGTTTCATTCCAGTCCGATTCATCCACTTTTTGCCCCGGCGCTTTCTCATACACTCTCAATAAAAATGACCCGCCGTTTCCGTCCGGCACTGCTTCTACGTCTTTTCCGTTCAGCGATGGGAGCGGTTTGGCTACTGAAATTCCCCCTATTGCAAGGTGACGGAGCCATTCCATCTCTCCCATTATATAATCAGAAGATCTCCGAATCGTATGGGTAATCTTTAAAATATAAGGTTGATTGTCTTTCATACATTCATATACATAGTTTTCCGCATCAGCCAGAAAACGCACCTGATCTTTTGAGAAACCGTATCTCGCTGCAGCTTCTGCCAAAACCTGCTCTTCATGAAATATTTTTTTGATATCTTTATGCACGTCTAACATCCTTTCATTGCTATAGATTTGATAATGATTGTTTTCACACGATTTCCAGCATCAACATACCTCCCCTTGATTTGTGTTTCGGCAGAAGCGAAAGTGATTTCCCTTTTCCTGTTAATTGTAACATAAAAACCCTTGTGCCAATATGGCACAAGGGGTTTCTATCAGTTATAAATGTGAACAGTCGGCTCTTTATCTCCAGCATTGCGGATAATGACCGCTTCCTGTCCGTCTGAGGACGTGATATTGACTTCGACATCAACTGAGCTCTTAGAGTAGTAGTCCATCACTTCACCCGTTAAAAACTGGGTAAACGCGACAACTTCACTTTTTCCGTAGAATTGCATTGGTATGTCAATCTTCATTTTCTTCATTTCATCATTTTCATACAGCGCTGTACCGACAACGCCTGTATAGTTCGGGAAATATTCTTCAATTGAATTTTTGAACCGCTTAAAGACCTCGGTGTCATCCGGGTACTTTTCTGCTGTGGTTGTATCCGCCGGATAGAATACATATTTTTCATTGATGTCATCCCAATTTGAGATATCAGTAGAGCCTGCTTTGACCTCTGTTTTGGCGATGAAGTTCCCCGGCACAATCGATGTTTTTGACGCCTGCTTGTAGAGCGCGACGGTAATCGGCACATTCTTCAAATTATCCTTTTTACGGAGGCGGTTAATAACCTCCTGTGCAATTTTTTCTCCCTGCTGGCGAAGCGTGCTGTCTTTAATCTCCACTTCTTTTTGCGGGTCGCCAGTTTTTTCACGATAGTAATACACGGAGTTTAACGCCAGTCCGATCATGACGCCGCCAAGCTGGATAGAATTCTTGTCTTTTCTGACTAAATAATCGTGCTCAAGCATGGAGGCTAAATAAATCGGGCTGCTTTCATTCTTTTCTTCTGTTGAACCAGAACTCGGGAGCGCCGGGTTCAAGCCTTCATTTTTGAAGTTTTTATCTTCTTTTTCGGCTTTTTTCAAATCAGAGCCCGTTTTTTTCCGGGCCAGCCAGCTTAATACTGTATCCTCATCTAAATATTGTCCTTCTTGGAACAGATAATCGTCAGTCGAGAAAGAATCTTGGGCAAGACGCATCAGCCCTGTTTCAAATTCGTCAATGTCCAGCCTTGTGTTCAGCTGTTCCGTTGTTAAGCCGCGCGCTTTGCCTGCCTTAAACGGCAGCACCATTTTGTAATAGGAGTCAGAGATATTATATTTCGGGACAATCGCTTTTTCTGACGATTTCGCCGTCTTTTGCGTAATCTCTTCCTCCTTCTCCCCCCCGAAACCTGACGAGCAGGCAGACAGCATTAATACTGCCGCCGTTGCCGCCAATGCCAACGTCTTTTTCAATAGAAAACACTCCTCTTATTTCTTTAGCTCTCCCATTAACTGTTCTTCATTCCACACTTCAATGTTCAGCTCTTGTGCTTTTGTCAGCTTGCTTCCCGCCGCTTCTCCGGCGATGACTAAGTCTGTGTTTTTGCTGACGCTTCCAGTCAGCTTTCCGCCCAGCGCTTCGATTTGCGCTTTGGCTTCGTTTCTTGACAGCTCTTCCAGCTTTCCTGTCAGAACAATTGTTTTACCGGCAAAGTAAGAGTCGCTGTCCTCTGCTTTTACTTTTTTCGGGCCTTTGTAGAGCGTGTTTACGCCCAGCTCCTGAAGTTCATTCAAGAGTTCAAGCATTTCTTCTTTATGAAAATAGGTGATCACAGCATCAGCCATTTTTTCACCGATTTCATCTACCGCGAGAAGTTCCTCTTTAGAGGCTTTTTTCAGGTTCTCCAAGCTTTCAAAATGCATGGCAAGCGTCTTTGCGGCCTTTGATCCGATAAAACGGATGCCAAGCCCAAACAGCAAACGCTCTAACGAATTTTCTTTTGATTTTTGGATGGAGCTGATCAGGTTTTCAGTGGACTTTTCACCCATGCGCTCGAGCTGGATGACTCGTTCCTTCGTCAGCTTATATAAATCTGCCACATTGCGGACAAGGTTTTCCTCAAACAGCTGTGTGATCACTCGTTCGCCGAGCCCGTCAATGTTCATGGCATTGCGAGAAACGAAATGGATCAGCCCTTCCCGGATTTGCGCCGGACATTCAGGATTTATGCAGCGAAGCGCCACTTCTCCTTCGATCCGGACGAGCTCACTGCCGCATTCAGGACATTCCGTCGGCATGCTGAATTCTTTTTCTTCTCCTGTGCGCTGTTCAACGAGGACATTCACAACTTCCGGGATGATATCGCCCGCTTTTTTGACGACAACCTTATCCAAAATCCGAATGTCCTTCTCTTTAATTAAATCTTCGTTATGAAGGGATGCTCTTGAGACCGTTGTGCCGGCAACTTTTACCGGCTCAAGAATCGCGGTCGGCGTGATCACACCCGTTCTGCCGACATTTAATTCGATATCGAGAAGCTTCGTCACGACCTCTTCAGCAGGAAACTTATACGCGATGGCCCAGCGCGGGCTTTTCGCCGTAAAACCGAGCTCCTCCTGCTGATCGAGGGAATCGACTTTAATGACAATGCCGTCTATTTCATACGGCAGGTCAGCGCGTTTGGACTGAAACTCATCGATCAGCGTAATGACTTCTTCTATGTCGCCGCATTTTTTTCGTTCCTGATTCGTTTTAAATCCGAGTTCGTCGAGAAAATCAAGCCCCTGGCTTTGCGTCTCCACACCCATCTCGTCAAGCTCCGCTATACTGTAGACGAAGATATCGAGGTTTCGTTTCGCTGCAATTTTCGGATCGAGCTGCCTGAGTGATCCCGCCGCGGCATTTCGCGGATTGGCGAACGGTTCTTCCTCATTTTTAATTCGTTCCTCATTAAGAGCTTCAAACGAACGCTTCGGCATATACGCCTCGCCGCGCACTTCGATTGACAGCTCACGGTTCATTTTGAGCGGGATATTGCGGATCGTCTTCAGATTCTCCGTAATATCCTCTCCCGTCGTTCCGTCACCTCTTGTGGCCCCTCTGACAAAATAGCCGTCTTCATAACGGAGAGAAACAGCAAGACCGTCTATTTTCAGCTCCACATTATACGCCACATCGTCGCCGACGGCTTGGCGCACACGGCGGTCGAAATCACGAAGATCATCAGCATTAAAGGCGTTGCCCAGACTGAGCATCGGTGTGCCGTGGGTGACTTTCTGAAACGCTTCAAGCACGGCTCCGCCGACGCGCTGCGTAGGAGAGTCAGGCGTTCTGAGGTCTGGGTGCTCCTCCTCAATCGCAATCAGCTCCTGCATCAATCTGTCGTATTCGGCATCTGGGACGCTCGGTTCATCTAAGGTGTAATATTCATAGCTATACTTGTTGATGGTGCGGCGCAGTTCTTCTGCCCGCTGCTTCGCTGTTTCTTTGTCCATCTGCTTCTTCCTTTCCTCTCTTCAATTACTGCTTTTCAATAGGAGCAAATGCTGCTAACAGGCGTTTCACGCCGACAGGGCTCGGGAAGGCAATATCGAGCTCCGTCCCTTCTCCCTCGCCTTTCACGCTGACAACAGTTCCTGTTCCCCATTTTTTATGGCCCGCCTTATCTCCGACTGCCCAGTTCAAGGTGTCGCCGCCTGTTTTGCTGGCGTAGGATACCGGGCGTGAAACAGGGCCGCGTCTCGGCTGCATTTTTCTCGCAGACGTCGCTCTTGTTTCTTTTTTCTCATTTAGGTTTTCCAATAAATCATCCGGTATTTCAGCAATGAAGCGAGATTCCGGGTTCATATTTGTCCGGCCAAACAAGGTGCGCATTTTAGCATTGGTCAGATAAAGCTCCTGTTCCGCCCTTGTAATCCCAACGTACGCAAGGCGGCGTTCTTCTTCCATTTCCGCTTCCTCCATGAGTGAACGGCTGTGCGGGAAGACGCCTTCTTCAAGCCCCATCAAGAAAACAACCGGGAACTCCAGTCCTTTCGCGGCGTGCAGTGTCATCAGGGTGATCGCATCCTTGCCGCCTGACTCTTCCTCCTTCTGGTCGAGCTGATCAATATCTGCGATCAACGCCAAGTCTGTCAGGAACGCAACGAGTGTCTTGTCTTCACTTTTCTGTTCAAAGTTTTTCGTAACAGACAGGAACTCGTCGATATTTTCTAAACGGCTTTGGGCTTCGATCGATTTCTCAGCCTTCAGCATTTCTCTGTATTCCGTCTTATCAAGAATTTCTTCTGTCAGCTCTGTAATGGATAAGTAATCCTGCATATTGGTCAGGTTTTCAATCATCTGTCTAAAGCTGTCAAGCGCGTTTGCCGCTTTGGCACTGACGCCGATAAAATCAACCTGCTGAATCGCTTGGAAAAAGGACAAGCCGTTTATGGCCGCATACGAAGCGATTTTTTCAAGTGATGTCGCGCCGACTCCGCGCTTCGGCACATTGACAATGCGCGTGAAACTGATATCGTCATCCGGATTGGATACGAGGCGCAGGTACGCAAGAATGTCTTTAATTTCTTTTCTGTCATAGAACTTTGTGCCGCCGACAATGTTATAGTTCAAGCCCGCTTTGAGAAGCGTTTCCTCGATCACACGGGACTGCGCGTTTGTCCGGTATAATATGGCGATATCAGACAGCTTCCGCTTGCCTGAGCTGTGAAGCTGATGAATTTTACCGGCCACAAACTGTCCTTCACCGAATTCATTATCACCGCGATAATAGGAAATTTTGATGCCTTCATCGTTTTCCGTCCACAAATTTTTTGGTTTGCGGTTAGAGTTGTTTTTAATGACCTCGTTTGCCGCGCGCAAAATCCGTTTCGTTGAACGATAGTTTTGTTCTAGCAAAATCACGCTTGCATTCGGATAATCTTTTTCAAATGAAAGGATGTTGGTGATATCCGCGCCGCGCCATCTGTAGATTGACTGATCTGAATCCCCCACAACGCAAAGGTTCTGGAAACGCTCGGCAAGCTGCTTAACGAGCATGTATTGCGCCCTGTTCGTATCCTGATACTCATCAACATGGATGTACTGGAATTTGCGCTGATAAAATTCAAGCACTTCCGGCACTCGGTCAAACAGTTTAATCGTCGTCATAATCAAATCGTCAAAATCGAGCGACTGGTTTTTCAATAGCTTCTTCTGATAATCAGCATATACATCGCTGACCACCTGATCGTAGTAGCCGCCGGCAACTTTAGAGAATTCCTCCGGTTCGGTCAATTCGTTTTTCGCACTGCTGATCGTACCGAGGATGCTTCTCGGGTCAAACTTCTTCGGATCAAGATTGCGCTCCTTCAAAATCCCCTTGATCACTGAAAGCTGGTCAGCCGTATCAAGAATGGAGAAATTTCGGTTGATCCCAATCCGGTCGATATCTCTGCGCAAGATCCGCACGCACATGCTGTGGAATGTGGAAATCCAGATATCGTCCGCGCCGGGTCCGAGGATGCTTTCCACACGTTCTTTCATTTCGCGTGCCGCTTTATTTGTAAATGTGATTGCCAGAATGTTCCACGGCGCCACATGCTTTTCTGCCATTAAATAAGCAATTCTATGTGTCAGGACACGCGTCTTTCCGCTTCCCGCTCCCGCCATCAGCAAAAGAGGCCCGTCCGTTGTTTTGACAGCTTCCTGCTGAACGGGATTTAAACCGCTTAGTAATTGATTGCTAATATAATTCAAAATTTGTTCACCCGCCTATACAAAACATATGTTCTATCATAAACCAAATTCGTACAATTTACTACTCGCCTTTCACAGTCGCTACTGTTTTCAAAGCCCTGTCGAAATCTTCATACACAGCATTGCCTACAACGATCACGTCCGCATGCTCTGCGTACTGTTTGGCCGTTTCCGCATCTTTGATGCCGCCGCCATAAAACAAGGTGGACGTTTCCAATACAGCCTTCGTTTTCTTGACAGCTTCTATGTCTCCAAGCATGCCGCTGTATTCTAAATAAAAAATCGGCAGTTGCAGCAGCTCCGACACACGCGCATAGGCGACAATATCATCCATATTCAGATCGGCGTCCGCTTCAGTCAGTGCCGCGGCTTTGCAATCTGGATTTGCGATGCAGTAGCCCTCCGCCACGATTTCTTCCATAGACATCAGTTCTCCGTATTCCTTCATGGCTTTCTGGTGCATTCCGACAATCCAATCCGCGTTTTTGCTGTTTAATACACTCGGAATAAAATATAAGTCAAAGCCTGGAACGATCGCTTCAATCGCTGATACCTCAAGGACACACGGCACCAAAAACCGTCTTACCTTAGACATCATCCGCAGGACATTATCCTCTGTCACACCATCGCTTCCTCCGATGATGACCGCATCCGTTCCTGATTCGCAAAGAATCTCCAGCTGTTCGTCAGGCAAATCTTTATTTGGATCGAGTTTAAAGACATGCTTCCACTCCGTTACATCGTACACGTCATACGTTCCTCCATTCGTTTGTTACCATTTAAACATTATAACAAATTCACATAGCGCGGAAAAACGGAAAAAGCCGTTAATCTCGTTATTCACTGAAAAAGGTGTTTTGATTCTATTTTCATAAAAAAAGAGAGCATATGGCAGTACCTGCATGGGAGTCCTGTATCGGCAGAAGCACACATTTTTCACCAGATTCCTTCTGCTATTGTTTGGAAAGTGTTCAACTGTGGAAATGGTTACATAAAAAAGGGAGGCTGAGAGATGGAAACCATCATAATAGCACTCATCGCATTTATCATAGGGATCATCGCTATCCCGATCGTCTTGTTTGCCTGGATCTACATAAAGGATGAAAAACAGCAGGAGCACTCAATTCTTCGCAACTATCCCGTCATCGGAAGGTTTCGGTATATCCTTGAAAAAATCGGGCCGGAGCTCAGACAGTATTTATACAGCAATGACAATGAGGAGCAGCCTTTTTCACGAAAGGAATATGAGCAAACCGTCATCTCCGGCAAATACAAAAGCAGAATGATGGGCTTTGGATCTGTAAGAGATTTTGATAAACCTGGCTATTATATCCGTAACGCTATGTTTCCAAAACAAAGGGAAGAAATGCACGTAAATCAAACGCCAAAAATTGAAACCCAAATCTATAAAATGGATGCTGACAATCTATTCAAACGCAAGGAGCATGCCGAACATATCAAGGCAGACCCGTATTTTCTCCATCCTGATGATGTACAGGTGATTGGCGAGCATACATGCGAGAAGCCATTTTATGTGAAGGGATTAGTCGGCCAGTCTGCCATGAGCTACGGTTCTCTTGGAGAACGGGCTGTTACGGCGCTCTCAAAAGGGCTCCATCAGGCAGGCGGAACCTGGATGAATACAGGTGAAGGAGGATTGTCTGAGTATCACTTAAAGGGCGGCGCCGATATCATTTGCCAAATCGGTCCGGGCCTATTCGGCGTGCGCAAAAGAAACGGAGAATTTTCATGGGAGGAATTTAAAAGAAAAAGCAGGATTGACCAGATTAAAGCGTTTGAGCTAAAGCTGGCACAAGGAGCGAAAACCCGGGGCGGCCATGTGGACGGCGCCAAAGTATCAGAGGAAGTGGCAGACATTCGGAATGTCGAACCTGGAAAGTCGATTGACAGCCCGAACCGCTTTTATGAATTCTCAAACCCTCCTGAAATGCTCGACTTTATTGAAAAACTTAGAGATGTCGGACAAAAGCCAGTCGGCATCAAACTGGTCGCAGGGCATCCTGAAGAATTGCATGAGCTTTTCTCTCATATGCAGAAAAGCGGAAAGCATCCGGATTTTATCACGATCGACGGAAGTGAAGGCGGTACCGGAGCTTCCTTTTACGAGCTCGCGGATACAGTCGGCCTTCCGATTATGACAGCGCTGCCTATTGTTGACACGCTTCTTAAACAGTACGGCTTGCGCAGCCAGCTGAAAATCTTTGCTTCCGGAAAGCTCCTGACTCCTGATAAAATCGCGGTCGCCTTAGCCCTCGGCGCTGACTTTGTCAACATCGCACGCGGCATGATGTTTTCCGTTGGCTGCATCCGCGCTCTCGTCTGCCACACCAACACCTGCCCGGCAGGTGTGGCGACGACAGATCCGAAATTGCAAAAAGCGTTGAGCGTTGAGGAAAAACAGCATCGTGTCTGCAACTACGTCATTTCCCTGCGCGAGGGACTGTTTAACCTCGCAGCCGCAGCAGGGATCAATTCGCCGATTCACTTTTCCAAGGAGCATGTTGTCTATCGGAAAGAGGATGGCAGTCTCATCGATATCGACAACCTGATCCATCAATTTGTTTCATAAAGAAACCGCCCTTGCCGAACGGCAGGGCGGTTCTATGTTATTTTGAAGAAGACTCAGTTTCCGTTTCCTTCACACGGTCAAGCGCCATTTCATAAGCGTCATTCCCGTAATTTAAGCAGCGTTTCACACGGGAAATCGTAGCCGTGGAAGCGCCTGTTTCTGTTTCAATCTTATGATACGTGTTTCCTTCGCGAAGCATGCGCGCCACTTCAAGGCGCTGAGCCAGCGATTGAATTTCGTTAATTGTGCATAGATCATCGAAGAATCGGTAACATTCCTCCAGGTCTTTCAGCGATAAGATCGAGTTAAATAACTGGTCCAGCTCTTTGCCGCGTAATTTATCGATTTGCATCGTTACACACCTTCTCCTTTACTAATGGAAGCCGCATCAAGATCAGGTACGATATTGATCCAAGTCTTTCCTGGCAAAAACGGAAGCCACTTGCCGTCTTTTACCGGCACAATTCTGCCATTCACTTGTTTCCAGTCTGTTTCAATGACGTTTCCGTGCTGAAACAACAGACCTTTTCCTCCTGATTCCAAGTCGATGTCCCGCCTTCCATCTTGATCAATAATATGATGGCTGGCTTCAACAATGAAAATATTTTGCATTGCAACCGGCTTTCCGGTTTCCCGGTCTGTCGTTATGACACCATCAGAGCTTCTTGTATAAGATTCAGCTTTTTTATCATAGTTGTATTCGACAAGATTTGTAACGTTATTTGTTCCATAATCTACCCGAACATTGTAAGATTCATTTGCAGGTTTTGCATCTGATGTTTGAAACAGCAGCGGATTTGTTTCCTGCTTCAGCTCATATCCCTTTTGTTCCGCCGCCTTTTTTATGTAATCATAAGACGTATAGGAATTGTGGGGCGGTTTGCTGAAATCAGCTCTCCAAAATAAGCTTCCGTCAAAATCCAATCCGTTCATATAATCGGCAGCTCCGGATTCCAGCTGCTCTTTGGCGCCGGGACTCCAGCCGTGATGGACAAATATGCTGTCAAAGCCATTGCTGAGAGTGACGAAATACTCCCGCGCGCTCCGCACAGGTCCGACAGTTTCAGGCATCTGGCTTTGGAAAATGGCCAGAAATCTTGTGATTTGCCCTTCGGCTAGCGCTTCTATGACAATGTCGGCTTTAGACAGACCCGACTGCGGCCTCGCCTTCGGGTGATTGTTCACCACAACAGCAACAGGCCGGCGTTCAGTCACCTTCTGTTCACTCTTTAGCCCCGTTAAAGGAGCTTTCAGCTTCTTTGCAGTATCCGGGACAGCATCCTTCTGCTGGCAGGATACCAGCAGAAAAAACACGAAATACAGCGCGCAAACTGTCATCCATTTTTTCATATGTCGGCTCCCTGCTCTTTTATATTTTAACGCATTATCGATGGAAAGAGTACAGTTTTTTTCATGACGTCGAAGATTCCTCTTGGCGTAATGCGTATATACGGAAGGTGCGTACTTTGCAAAAAGAGCAGCGTATAGATAGGATCGCAAAACTCATAGCCTCTTTCAGTCAAAAGATCTCTCAGCTTCTGTTCCTTCTCAAGCACGACTTCATATGCTTCCGAAGAGGCGCAGCCGCACAGCGCAAGCGGGATTTCATGCAGAATGTTTCCGTTCTCCGCTAAAACAATTCCTCCTCCGATTTCTTTCATGCGGGCAAAAGCGAGCAGCATATCCGCTTTATTTTTTCCAATCGCGACAATGTCGCCCGTCGTCGTAAAGGAGCTTACAAATCCCTGCACGCTTGAGGCAAACCCTTTTATCATCGTATTGACGCGCCATTTCCCGTGTCTGTCGAGCATCGTCAAATAACTTTCATCATGGTCAAACGAGAGCTGTTCCATCGAATTGTCGATCTCAATCATATACGGCTCCATAATAACCGCATTCCGCATTTTCACGCCCATCGGCATAGAAAACTGCAAGTCATCCATCGTCATATCATATGAAAGCTCAAGCGGGACAAGACCGCCTTTGTGCCAGTCCGTCTTTGTAAACGCCTTCAAATTACAGCCGTCTTCACGCAGAATGGTCCCTTTTGACAGAACAGTCACGGGATTCGGATTTAACGGATCTTCCAGTATGTTGAGCGATGCCAGTCTACCCGGTCCGATAACTCCTAAATAATCATCCATTTGGTAATACTTTGCGATATTAAATGATGCCATATTGTAGGCATCGATTGCAGGTACGCCTTCTTCTAACGCGATGCGAATCAGCTCGTTTGTCATGCCGCCTTTATAGAAATTCGGGGTTGCGCCATCTGTCGTGTAAAAGAAGTGGTCATAATAGCGGAAGCCCTTCTCATGCAGTTCTTGCAAGATTTTTCTTACATCGGGGCGAATGGAAGAGTTCCGAAGGGAAACATAATAGCCCAGTTCCAGCCTTCTCATCACTTCATCACCTGTCATCGCTTCATGATCACAATCCGCACCGAACAGCTTCATTTTTGTAAGCGTTTTATCAGAAGCGCCGGGAAAATGCCCTTCAATGCGTTTTCGCTGTTTCTTTGTAGCTTGCATGCAGTGGAGCATTAAATCATCACCATCTACCAAGCGAGGCCATCCGGTCATTTCTCCGCCTTGAATCACATCCGGATGTTCAATCCACTGTTTTCTGACGTCAAACGGAAGGACGTGGTCCTCGTTCAAAACCTCGGTCTGGAGGTCATAGCGTGACCACCAAAAATACTGGACAGGCTGTTTTTTGAGTTCATTCAAAATCGTAAGCGCTTTCTTTTTTCCGCTTTGCAAAAGCAAAAATAAGTTATCATTCACGAATGTCGTTGTTCCGTATTGAGACACATATTCCGCCAGTGTTTGGGGATTATATATTTGAAAAGGATGTGCGTGCGGTTCAATATAACCTGGCACAATGTATTTTCCTTCACAATCAATTGTATGAATTTCTTCGGCTCTATTCGGAAGTTCATGACCCACATAAACAATGCGGTCCTGATAAATCCAAATGTTTTTTTTCAGCCATTGTTTTACATATGGATTTAAGACGAGAGCATTCCGTAAAAGGAGCGTTGGAAGCAGCTTTGAGTCTACAACATCAACCTGTGCCCTGATGTCTTTGTTTTTCCAGTTAAAGGTGCGTTCGGACATTCACATACTCTCCTTTACATGTATTAGACTCATGGTATCACATCCTTCCTCATCACGCACGATAAAAACGTTACAAATTTTTGAAGGTTCGATTAAAAAACTTTTTTAAGTAAAAGGAGCGGATTTCCTTGAAGCCAAACATCAGTCTCATCAATGCCGTGTTCAGAATCGCCTGCGGATTGACGATTATGTCAGCCGCCAGCGCAAAGTTTACGAAAAAACCTTGGTGCAGAATGCATCTCTTTTACATCTTTATGGGGGCCATGAAAGCGGGTTCGGGAATCCTTCGATTCTGCCCTGTGACCTACATGTTTCAACACAGCGATTCTGGAAATAACGGCCAGCATAACGGATAAATGAAAAAGCTTGATCACGAAACGTGATCGAGCTTTTTTTTATGCCCACCCTTTGTTTTCATATAGAAATATCCTGCAGCTGCCAGCACCGCCGGATAAAGAAGTGCCCAGCCGCTGAATGAGTAAATCACTGTGCACGCCACAAACGCTCCGAGCGCCATCCACCAGCCTAAATCTCTCCAGCTCAGGATTTTCAGTGCTGCCGCCATTGTACATATGTAAGATGCGATGAAAGCTGCGCTCGGCCCTTGCAACAGAGTTGTCAAATCGATTTGAAACACGCCATGCGCTGCAAGCACTAAACCAAACACTGCAGTCATCGCTGTCAAAACGCGAATAGGCGTACGTTTTGTCGCATTCAGTTTTCCAAAATATACGGGAATGTGCCCCTCCCTCGCCAATGCGTACACCATTCTGGAAAAACCAGCAATATTGGCATGAATGGTGGCGAATGTAATAAACAGCGCTAAACATACCGTGACATATACACCGCTTTCCCCTGCTCCTTTTGAGATGAGCATGGCAAGCGATGCAATTTCTCCATTCTCACCGTATGAATGAGTTCCCACCGTCACAAATGACAGCATGATATACAGCCCTGCCACACAAGACGCTCCCAAGAACAAGCTGATTGGGACATCTTTTTCAGGGCGATGAAATTCCTCAGCCAATGGAGTAATCATTTCCCAGCCTACAAAAGAGAAAAAAATCATAACAGAAACAGATCCAGCAACAGACCAGCCATGCGGAAGAAACGGCTTGAATTCTGCTATCGTGACGTGTGGCAATGACACAGCAATAGAAGTGACAAGCAGAAATACGATGACACATATGACGAGTGTACTGATGTTTGCTGATAGTTGAATCCCTTTCATATGAAGCAAAATAGATATAGCCAGCATACAACCAGCAATCGATGTAACCTGCCAATCCGCCGCCTCTGTGACGTAACTGACGTAATGCGCGCCAGTCAAAGCGATGATGGGAACGCCGATCGGAACGGACCCTAACATGATCCAGCCCAAAATAGCCCCGGCTTTTTTCTGAAAGGCCAGCTGCACATAAGCCGTGATTCCTCCCGCGCTAGGCGCTATTTTCACAAGCCGGGCCAGCGTGCCGACAAGAAAAAAGGATAAGAAGGACATGAACACCCAAACAAATAAAGAAGCGGGGCCGGCCGTGTCCGCGGTGACAGACGGCAGGATTAATATCCCGCATCCTAAAACCGCCCCAATCGTTAACGCCGTCCCTTGTATCCAAGTAATAGAGCGCTGTAATTCTGGCAACATGATGCCCCCTCTCTGATTGATGGCTTTATTATAGAAAAAATAAGACGGCATCCATATGCTACAATGAAGTTAAATCAACAGCATTACCTTACTATCAAAGGAATTTTCATTCATTCGCCTAAATATGTAAAGGAGCCAGACAAATGGACGATACAGACCTTCAGATTCTCTCGCATTTGCAGCGAAACGGCAGATTAACGATGGTTGAGCTGGGAAAGCTTGTCGGACTCAGCTCGCCAAGCGCGGCGGAGCGTGTCAGGAAGCTGGAAGACAAAGGAGTGATTACCGGCTACAGCGCGAATATCTGTTACGAAAAACTAAACAAGCATGTCACCGCTTTTATTCTCATGGAGCCAAAAAGCTGCAAGCACTACGCCGCCTTTGCAACATCGCATCCTGATGTAGCAGAAAATCACCGCATCACAGGGATGTACAGCTATGTGACAAAGGTCGTGACTGATTCGGTACATACGCTTGAGGATTTTATTGACGCCTCGATGGCCCATGGAAAACCAACCACGCTCGTTGTCCTTTCTTCTTCCAGCTGCCATCCCGCTTTTTGATAACAAAAAACCCGCAGCTATTCTGCGGGTTTTCCTCACTTATTTTTGGGCAGCCTTTAAAGCGCGTGCCCCAATGTCTTTTCTGAAAAAGAGTCCCGGTTTGAAAATTTCATCAACCGCTTTGTACACTCGGTCTCTAGCCGCTTCAAACGTTTCATCAAAAGCCGTCACATTTGCGACGCGCCCCCCGTTTGTAACGAACTCTCCGCCTTCTGCTTTCGTTCCGGCATGGAAGACCACGACCTGCTCAGTTTCCGCAGCAAGGCTGCCGATCGGCGTGCCTTTTGCGTAGCTTTCCGGATATCCTTCAGAAGCAAGCACCACACTAACAGCAGCGGTATCCTTCCATCTTAAGTCAACTTCCTTATCATCTAAAAGATCAAGAAGCACCTGCACCAGATCAGATTCCATGCGCGGAAGCACGACCTGTGTTTCCGGATCGCCGAAACGGGCATTAAATTCAATGACCTTCGAGCCGTTTTCAGTAAGCATCAATCCAGCGTACAAAACGCCAGTGAAGGAACGGCCTTCTTGTACCATTGCTTTTGCGGCCGGCTTCACGATCGTTTCTACAGCATGGCGGACCGTTTCTTCCGAAATTTGCGGAACTGGAGAGTAAGCGCCCATTCCGCCCGTATTCGGGCCTTTGTCTCCGTCAAACGCACGCTTGTGATCCTGGGCAATCACCATTGGATACACCTTTTCCCCTTTGACAAAGGCCATCAGAGAAAATTCTTCACCAGAAAGATATTCTTCAATGACAACGGACGCGCTCGCATCACCGAACTTTTCATCTTCAAGAAAGTCATGCAGACATGCAATTGCTTCTTCCTCTGTCATAGCCACAGTAACGCCTTTTCCAGCTGCAAGTCCATCTGCTTTTATCACAATCGGAGCACCTTTTTCCTGCACATATGCCTTCGCCTCTTCAAAGGATGTAAACGTGTCGTATTCTGCGGTCGGAATGTCGTATTTCTTCATTAAATCCTTAGCGAACTGTTTGCTTCCTTCGATGATCGCCGCGGCTTTTGAAGGGCCGAACACGCGCAGACCCGCTTTTTCAAATTGATCCACCAGACCTTCGATTAAAGGAACCTCAGGGCCGACAATGGTCAGGCCGACCTGGTTTTGTTTTGCAAACGAGACAAGCCCTGCGTGGTCGCTTTCCTCAATGTTTACAAGCTGTGCGGAAGCTTCCATGCCGTCATTTCCGGGAGCGGCAAATACATTCTCGACGAGGCTGCTTTGCGCTGCCTTCCACGCCAGCGTATGTTCTCTTCCGCCTTTACCGATAATTAATACATTCACGTCGTTTTCATCCCCTTAATGTTTGAAGTGTCTGATGCCGGTGAATACCATGGCAATGCCGTATTCATCCGCTTTTTTGATGGAATCCTCATCACGGATCGATCCGCCTGGCTGAATGATGGCTGTAACGCCCGCTTTTGCCGCTTCTTCGACAGTATCTGGCATTGGGAAATATGCATCCGAACCGAGCGCGCTGCCCTTCGCTTTTTCCCCTGCTTGTTCGATGGCGATTTTTGCCGATCCGACGCGGTTCATTTGGCCTGCTCCCACGCCGACTGTCATGTTGTCCTTCGCGAGAACAATCGCATTTGATTTCACATGCTTCACGACTTTCCAAGCAAGCTTCAAGTCTTCCCACTCTTGCTCGTTCGGCTCTCTTTTTGTCGGAATGCTAATCTCAGCATCATCGAAGCCGTGCATATCTAAATCTTGAATCAGCAGCCCGCCTTGAACAGATGTCAGCTGTTTTTCCTTTTGAACAGCGACGGATACGTCAAGCGTCAGCAGACGGAGATTTTTCTTCGCAGTCAGGACGTCGAGCGCTTCTTGGCTGAATGAAGGCGCAATGATGATTTCTAAGAAAATGTTATGAAGCGCTTCGGCAGTTGCCTTGTCCACTTCACGGTTCAGCGCGATAATGCCGCCGAAGATAGATGTTTTATCCGCTTCAAACGCTCTGTCAAACGCTTCTGCGATCGTTTTTCCTGTTCCTACGCCGCACGGATTCATATGCTTCACAGCAACCGCAGCCGGCTCAGTGAATTCACGAACGATTTGAACTGCCGCATCCGCGTCTTTAATGTTGTTGTAAGAAAGCTCTTTTCCGTGAAGCTGTTCTGCTTGCGCAATGGAGCCTTTGACAGGAAGAGCTGTTTGATAGAAAGTTGCTTCCTGATGCGGGTTTTCTCCATAGCGAAGCGATTGTTTTTTCTCAAATGTCACAGTGAATTGCTCTGGTTCTTTTTCATCGACAACATTTGTCAGATAGTCAGCGATCAGTGCATCATATGCCGCAGTATGACGGAATACTTTTGCCGCGAGCTCGCGTTTTTTCTGAAGAGATACGCTGCCTTCTTCTTTGATTTGATTCAGCACTGGGCTGTAATCGGCCGGATCGACAATAACTGTGACATCCTGATGGTTCTTTGATGCCGCACGCAGCATGCCCGGTCCGCCGATGTCGATATTTTCGATCGCCTCTTCATACGTGACGTCTTCTTTAGAAATCGTTTCTTTAAATGGATAGAGGTTGACAACAACGAGGTCAATCGGCTGAATCCCGTGTTCATTGATCTGCGCCATATGCTCTTCATTGCCGCGAACCGCCAGAAGACCGCCGTGAATATTCGGGTGAAGTGTTTTTAACCGGCCGTCCATAATTTCAGGAAAGCCTGTCACTTCAGAAATTCCGATCACATCCACACCGTTTTCTTGAAGAAGCTTTTTCGTTCCGCCTGTGGAGATGACTTCAACGCCAAGCTCTGTCAGTTCTTTTACGAAAGGAACGAGATTTGTTTTATCTGAAACACTGATTAACGCACGTTTAATGGTCATGCCTTTTCACCTCTGTTATTTAATCCTAATAGCTGTTTAATCACACTCGGATACCATTTATGCTCAAGCTTGTGAATTCGCTGTTCGATTGTTTCCAATGTATCATGTTCATCAATTTCGATTGCCTTTTGAGCGATGATCGGACCTGTATCCATTCCTTCATCGACATAATGTACGGTGATTCCGGCCACCTTCACACCCGCCCGGAACGCCTGTCCGACTGCGTCGATTCCAGGAAACGCCGGAAGAAGCGACGGGTGAATGTTAATGATTTTTCCTCCATATGCTTGAAGGAGCGTATCACCGATCAGCCTCATATAGCCGGCAAGAACAATCAATTCAACCTCGTGAAGACGAAGCTGTTCAATAATGGCTTTTTCAAATGCAGCCTTGTTTTCATAAGACTTCGGCTCAAATGCAAAGGATGGAATGTGGAATGCTTCCGCCCGTTCGATGACTTTCGCCTGCGGTTTGTCGCAAACGAGGAGCGCTGCTGACGCATCCCAGTTCTCCTCCTTCAAACGCGTGACGATGGCTTCGAAGTTTGAACCGTTTCCTGATGCAAATACCGCAAACTTTTTCATGAAAGTGCCGCACCGCCGAAAGTGACGCCTTCACCTTTTTTCACACGCCCGATTAAATAGGCTTTTTCGCCATGGCTTTCAAGCGTTCCGATCACATCTGTCAGATGCTCTTCTTTGACAGCCAAAACAAAACCGATACCCATATTAAAGACGTTGAACATGTCTTCTTCCTTTAGCTTGCCGTACTCTTGCAAGAAAGAAAAAATTGGCGGAATCGGCCATGAGCCATGATCAATTTCCGCACTTAAGCCTTCCGGAAGCATACGCGGAATATTTTCAATAAATCCTCCGCCTGTCACGTGCGCCATGCCGTCGATTTTTCCGCTTTTGACCGCGGCAAGCACAGGCTTCACGTAAATCCTTGTCGGTTCAAGCAATTCCTCGCCAAGCGGGCGTTCAAACGGCTCATATGTTGTATCAAGGTCCAGCTCCGCATCATCCAGAAGCACTTTTCTGACAAGGGAAAAGCCGTTGCTGTGAAGGCCGCTGGAGCTGAGGCCGATCAACAGATGACCCTCTTCGATGTTTTCTCCAGTCACGATTTCGTCCTTTTCTGCCACTCCGACTGAGAAACCGGCAATATCGTATTCATCAGCTGTATAGAGTCCCGGCATTTCAGCCGTTTCACCGCCGACTAAGGCTGAACCTGACTGCTCACAGCCTTCCGCCACACCTTGTACAATCTGTTCAATTTTCACAGGGTCCGCTTTGCCGACCGCTAAATAATCGAGGAAAAACAGCGGCTCTGCACCTTGTGCCAGCACGTCATTGACACACATTGCAACAGCGTCCACGCCAATCGTGTCATGTTTATCCATGGAAAAAGCGAGCTTTAATTTTGTGCCGACACCGTCCGTTCCCGAAATGAGAACTGGTTTTTGATAAGAAAGCTCAGACAGGTCAAACATGCCGCCAAAACCGCCAAGGCTGCCCATAACGCCAAGCCGTTTCGTGCGCTCCACGTGTTTTTTCATTCGTTTTACAGCTTCATATCCGGCTTCGATGTCAACTCCTGCGTTTTTATATGCTTCAGACATCCTATTCACTCCTTTAAGGCGCTTTTCAAAATATCTCCCCGAACGAGGGCAGAAAGAGAAAGGCAGCCGAACTGCGCTGCCTTTATGTCATTTTTCAAGTTTTATTTGGTTAATACTGCTTCTTTTACGTGAGGAAGCACTGTATCCTGGTAAATTTCAGTCGGATATTTTCCTGTAAAGCAAGCGAGACACTGTCCGCAATTCGAGTCATCGTATTTTCTGCCGATGCCTTTCAGCAGCCCTTCCACACTCAAAAATGAGAGGGTATCGGCTCCGATTTCCTGACGGATTTCTTCAACAGAATGCGAAGACGCGATTAATTCTTCATGTGTGGAAGTATCAATGCCGTAAAAGCACGGATGAGCGATCGGCGGTGAACTGATTTTCACATGCACCTCTGTCGCACCTGCTTCTCTAAGCATCGTCACAATCCGGCGGCTAGTTGTTCCGCGTACGATAGAGTCATCCACCATCACGACGCGTTTGCCTTCTACAACCCCGCGCACCGCAGACAGCTTCATTCTGACGCCTTGCTCACGCAGAGCTTGGGACGGCTGAATAAATGTTCTGCCGACATAGCGGTTTTTGATTAAGCCAAGCTCATACGGAATGCCTGTTGCCTCTGCATAGCCGATCGCCGCAGAAATACTGGAATCCGGAACCCCGGTTACGACGTCAGCTTCAACTGCGGATTCCTGAGCCAGCATTTTTCCAAGGTTTTTACGGGCACTGTGCACATTAATACCGTCAATATTACTGTCTGGTCTGGAGAAATAAATGTACTCCATGCTGCAAATGGAACGGTTGATATTCATGGAAAAACGCTCTGATTTCATGCCTTCATCATTAATGATCAGCATTTCCCCCGGCTCTACCTCGCGAAGGTACGTTGCGCCGACGACGTCAAATGCGCATGTTTCTGATGCGACCACATAAGCGTCGCCCATCATGCCGATGGATAGCGGTCTCAGCCCGTTCGGATCAAGCGCGACAATCATTTCTGTTTCGGTCATGATCAGGAACGCGTAGGCCCCTTTCAGCATAGAAAGCGAGTTTTTAATTTGATCCTTCAGCGTGAAGTGTCCGCTTCTTTTGATCAGGTGAGCCAAAACCTCTGTATCCGAAGAGGTTTGAAAGATGCTCCCTTGATTTTCGAGCTGCTGCTTCAGCTGAGTGGCGTTGACAAGATTTCCGTTATGAGCAAGCGCCAGGCTGCCGTTGTTTTGGGAACGGAAGAGGAGCGGCTGAACATTTTCGTATCCGCCGCCTCCAGCCGTTGCGTACCGAACGTGCCCGATAGCGCCTTTTCCCTTTACTTTGCTGAGTTCGCCATTTTGAAATACTTCAGTGATCAGCCCTTGGCCTTTGTGAGCCGTCAGCTTTTCACCGTCAGTCGCTACGATGCCCGCCCCCTCCTGTCCTCGGTGCTGAAGGCTGTGGAGACCGTAATACGTGATCTGCGGGGCTTCTTCATGTCCCCAAATCCCAAAAACGCCGCATTCTTCATTTAAGCCTTTGATTTCAGCAAGCATGGGATAGCTCCTTTCCATACGCGTTCAAGCTCTTTCGTTTGCGCATGAATCATTTGTTGTCCGTCTTGGTTTTGAATCGCCAGAATTCCGTCAGCCGTTACCTCACCAATATGAACCGCATCTTTCACAGCTGCTTCAAACGCTGCTTGATGTTCTTTTTTCACTGAAACGACGAAGCGGGATTGAGATTCAGAGAATAATAATGCCGCTTCCCCTTCTACAGTCACAATAGCGCCAAGGTTTTCCGT
Organism: Bacillus sp. FSL L8-0358; assembly: GCF_038593095.1. NCBI lineage: Bacteria > Bacillati > Bacillota > Bacilli > Caryophanales > Bacillaceae > Bacillus > Bacillus sp. FSL L8-0358. Next base: position 696,571 of record NZ_CP151962.1, on the reverse strand, counting down.
CGTCATGACACTTTCCGCAATCGCTACGCCTAAGCCGCCTTCAGACACATCATGCGCAGATTGAACGAAGCCTTTTTTAATCGCGTCAAGCAGTGCTTTTTGACGAGACAGCTCTACATCAAGATCGATTTGCGGCGCTTTGCCGTAAATACGGCCTTCTGTCATTTTTTGCAGCTCGCTTCCGGCAAACTCTGGTTTTGTTTCGCCGATCACATATACGAGATCTCCCGCTTGTTTGAAATGCTGTGTTGTAATGTGTGCTGTATCTTCAATTAAGCCGACCATGCCGATAACAGGTGTCGGATAGATCGCCGTGCCGTTTGATTCGTTATAAAGCGATACGTTACCGCCGATAACCGGTGTGCTGAGAACATTGCACGCTTCGCTTATGCCGTCTGCCGCTTTTTCGATCTGCCAGAAGATTTCCGGCTTCTCAGGGTTTCCGAAGTTAAGGTTATCTGTGACCGCAAGCGGTTCTGCGCCTGAGCAAATGATGTTGCGCGCTGCTTCAGCGACAGCAATTTTCCCGCCGACTTCAGGATCAAGATAGAGATAACGCGCGTTACAGTCTGTCGTCATCGCCAGCGCCTTTTTCGTTCCGCGGATTCTGAGAACACCAGCATCAGACCCAGGAGCGACAACTGTATTCGTGCGCACCATGTAGTCATACTGGTCGTAAACCCACTCTTTGCTCGCAATCGTCGGCTGCTGAAGAAGGGCCTTCAGCGTTTCATTCGCATCTTCAATTTGCGGAGCCGGAACGTCCGTTTCCAAAAACTCGCGATAGTAAGCAGGCTCTTGAGAAGGCTTATGGTAAACCGGTGCTTCTTCTGCCAAGGCATCAACAGGCAGCTCGCACACAACCTCTCCTTTGTGTGTCAGGCGAAGCATTTTATCATCTGTCACATGTCCGACAGAAACCGCTTCAAGATCGTACTTGTCAAAAATATCGATGATTTCCTGCTCACGTCCGCGCTCAATAACCAAAAGCATCCGTTCTTGTGATTCAGAAAGCATCATTTCATACGCGGTCATGCCTGTTTCGCGCTGAGGAATCAGGTCAAGGTTCATTTCAATGCCAGAACCGGCTTTACTTGCCATTTCTGCACTTGAGCTTGTTAAACCGGCAGCTCCCATATCCTGAATGCCGACTAAGGCGTCGCATTGGATGACTTCCAGACATGCTTCAAGCAAAAGCTTCTCCATAAACGGATCGCCGACTTGGACAGCAGAACGCTTTTCTTCAGACGAGTCTGACATTTCTTCAGAAGCAAACGTAGCGCCGTGGATGCCGTCACGCCCTGTTTTCGCTCCTACGTACATTACTGTGTTGCCGACACCCTTTGCCTGGCCTTTTTTGATGTCTTCATGGTTGATTAAACCGACGCACATTGCGTTGACGAGCGGATTTCCTTCATAGCTGCTGTCAAACTGCACTTCTCCGCCGACTGTAGGAATGCCGATACAGTTGCCGTATCCGGCGATACCCGCTACTACTTCTTCAAACAAGTACTTCACGCGGGGTGAAGTCAGTTCACCAAATCGAAGAGAGTTCAATACAGCGATTGGACGTGCACCCATTGAGAATACATCACGGATAATTCCGCCTACGCCAGTCGCAGCGCCTTGGTAAGGCTCGATAGCTGATGGGTGGTTATGTGATTCAATTTTGAACACAACCGCTTGGTTATCACCGATATCAACGATTCCAGCGCCTTCTCCCGGCCCCTGCAGCACACGCTCGCCGCTTGTCGGGAATTTACGCAGAATCGGCTTTGAGTTTTTGTAGCTGCAATGCTCAGACCACATGACAGAAAAAATTCCGATTTCTGTGTAGTTCGGCAATCTTCCAAGAATGGATTCTATCAATGCAAACTCATCATCACTGACACCCATTTGCTGATACAGTTTCTCTTCTTTTATTTGTTCTTTACTTGGTTCAAGCAGTAGTGACATGAGTTTCCCTCCAATTTTTCACGATAGACTGGAACAATTTAAGACCGTCGGCGCTTCCAAGCAGTTCATCGACCGCGCGCTCAGGGTGAGGCATCATGCCTAATACATTGCCTTTCTCATTCACGACACCGGCAATGTCGCTGACACTTCCATTAATATTAGAGCAGTATGTGAAAGCAATTTGATTGTTTTCCTTTAATGAAGCAAGCGTCTCGTCATCACAGTAGAAATTCCCTTCACCATGGGCAACCGGGATTGTAATCGATTGTCCCTTTTCGTAGGAAGCTGTGAATAAGGTTTCGTCGTTCTGAACAATTAATTCAACCTGACGGCAAATGAACTTCAAATCTTTGTTGCGTCTCATTGCGCCTGGCAAAAGGCCAAGCTCCTGTAAAATCTGGAATCCGTTGCAGACGCCAAGAACAGGTTTTCCTTCAGCCGCTGCTTGTTTGACAGCTGGCATAATATTCGCAAATCGGGCGATAGCGCCGCATCTTAAGTAGTCGCCGTAAGAAAATCCTCCCGGAATTAACACGCCGTCGAAGCCGTCAAGGCTTGTTTCCTCATGCCAGACGTATTCCACTTCATGGCCGAGCTCATCCTTTACAGCATGATACATATCGATATCACAGTTGGAGCCGGGTAACACAATCACCGCAAATTTCACTGTGCGACTACCTCCTCAACCTCGTATCTGTAATCTTCAATCACTGTGTTCGCAAGAAGTTTTTCGCACATTTCTTTCACTAGCACGTCAAGATCACGGTCAGATTTTTCAATGGTAAGCTCCATGTATTTCCCGATGCGCACATCTTGAACTTCGTTATAAGTCATACTGTGCAAGGCATGCTGGACAGCGCTCCCTTGTGGATCTAGTACACTTTCTTTTAAGCTGACATAAACTTTTACTTTATACATGATGAATGCCTCCCAGTCTTTTGAAAATCTCTTCGTATGCATCGGTTAAGCTTCCCAGATTGCGTCTGAATAAATCTTTATCCAGCTTTTCGTTCGTATCTTTATCCCACAAGCGGCATGTATCAGGAGAAATTTCATCCGCCAAAAGCACTTGCCCTTCTGCATCTAAACCGAATTCAAGCTTGAAATCTATTAATCTGACATGACAATCGTCGAAGATGCTTTGAAGCTCTTCATTTACTGTTTTTGTAATGGACTTAATAGTTTCTACCTGCTCAGGAGTCGCCGCCTTCAAAAGCCAAATATGATCTTCTGTGATGAGCGGATCACCCAGCGCGTCATCTTTGTAGTAAAACTCGATAATCGGCTGTTCAAGTTCCGTGCCTTCTGGAATGCCGAGACGTTTGGACATGCTTCCTGCCACAACATTTCTGACGACGACTTCAAGCGGCACGATCGTTACCTTTTTAATGAGCTGTTCTGTTTCAGAAATGCGCTCGATAAAATGATTGTTAATGCCCTTTGCATGAAGATGTTTGAAAATCAAGCTTGAAATCTCGTTATTTAAGCGCCCTTTTCCGCTGATTTCTGCTTTTTTCTCGCCGTTAAAGGCAGTAGCGGAGTCTTTATACACGACATACAGCGTGTTATCGTCATCGGTTTTGTAGATCTTTTTTGCTTTTCCTTCGTATAAAAGTTCATTCTTCACAATATTCACGGAAGGCCTCCTAACCCGAATGTTGGGAATTTTCAAACTGCGGCGGCTTAGAAGAAGCCGCTAAAAGCTTCTTCTATGCTAAACCTAAACGTTCAAAGATCAGATCAACATTTTTCAGATGGTAATTGTAATCAAAGCAGTCAGCAATTTTTTCCGGAGAAAGACGTGACGTGATTTTCTCTTCCGCTTCCACAAGCTCGCGGAACGGCACTTGTTTTTCCCACGCTTCCATTGCTTTCGGCTGAACTGTATCATAGGCTTCTTCACGTGTAAGGCCTGTGTCAATCAAAGCAAGCAGCACACGCTGAGAATAGATAAGGCCGAGAGTGCGGTCCATGTTGCGCTTCATGTTTTCCGGGAAGACCGTTAAGTTCTTCACGATGTTGGAGAAGCGGTTCAGCATGTAGTTCAGCGCAATTGTCGCATCCGGAAGAATAATCCGTTCTGCTGAAGAGTGAGAAATATCGCGCTCATGCCATAATGGAACATTTTCGTAAGCTGTCATCATGTAGCCGCGGATCACGCGCGCCATGCCTGTCATGTTTTCAGAGCCAATCGGATTTCGTTTATGCGGCATTGCAGATGAACCCTTTTGCCCTTTCGCGAAAAATTCCTCAACTTCACGTGTTTCACTCTTTTGCAGTCCGCGGATTTCCACAGCAAATTTCTCGATGCTTGTCGCGATCAAAGCAAGTGTTGCCATATAGTCAGCATGGCGGTCACGCTGAAGGGTTTGAGTGGAAATCGGTGCAGCTTTCAATCCGAGCTTCTCACAGACATATTGCTCAACAAATGGATCAATGTTCGCATATGTGCCGACAGCGCCGGAAATCTTTCCAACCTCAATGCCTGCTTTCGCTTGTTTAAAGCGCTCAAGATTACGTTTCATTTCTTCATGCCAAAGCGCAAGTTTTAAGCCGAAAGTTGTAGGCTCAGCGTGTACGCCGTGCGTGCGCCCCATCATGACTGTGTATTTATGTTCTTTCGCTTTTTCTTTTATAATGTCAACAAATCTCTCAAGATCCTTGAGCAGAATATCGTTTGCCTGTTTTAATAAGTAGGAAAGGGCCGTATCAACAACGTCAGTTGACGTTAATCCGTAGTGCACCCATTTTCTTTCTTCGCCCAGTGATTCGGAAACGGCGCGTGTAAAAGCGACAACGTCATGGCGCGTGTCCTGTTCGATTTCTAAAATGCGGTTGATGTCAAATGACGCGTTCTCGCGCATCAGCTTTACGTCTTCTTTTGGAATGACGCCAAGCTCCGCCCACGCTTCACAGGCAAGAATCTCTACCTCCAGCCATGCTTGAAATCTGTTTTCATCCGTCCAAATCGCGGACATTTCAGGTCTTGAATAACGTTCGATCATTCTGCTTGTCCTCCGTCTCTATTCATCCATTTATTTGTGATCTCCTGAATCCATTCGTCTTCAGGCTGCTTCATAAATGTAATATGCCCCATTTTGCGGCCTTTTTTGATTTCATGTTTTCCGTATATATATAGCTTTGCCTCTTTTAAAAGCTCCGGGTCTTCCTCAACAAGCTTCACTTCATCGCCGAGAAGATTCACCATCATGCCCGGCTTCAGCAAATCTGTCTTCCCAAGCGGAAGCCCGCATACCGCTCTGATATGCTGCTCAAACTGGCTCGTCTCGCAAAGGTCCAGCGTATAATGCCCAGAATTGTGCGGTCTTGGCGCCAGTTCATTGACCAAAAGCTCTCCGTCCTCTGTCAGGAACATCTCAACAGCAAGCGGTCCAACAAGGTTAAGCTCATCTGCAAGCTTACCTGCGAGATCAGCAGCCTTCTGCTGAATCCCTTTCTCTACCCGTGCGGGCACGATGCTTTGGAAAAGAATATTGTTGTGGTGAATGTTTTCAGCTGTCGGAAATGTTGAAATTTCACCGTTTACCGATCTGACGACGATCACCGACAGTTCCATTTTAAAAGAAACCCAGCTTTCAAGAATGCAGGTTCCGTGTTCTAACAGAGCGGCTGCCTGCTCCATTTGCGCCGCTTCTTTTATCACAAATTGGCCTTTGCCGTCGTACCCGCCGCGGCATGTTTTCAGCACTGCCGGAAGCCCAAGCTCCTGTACCGCCTGTTTCAGTTCATCCTTTGTTTTGACGATGCTGTACGGTGCGACTTCACAGCCCGCGGCTTGAATTGCTTTTTTCTCTGTTTCACGGTTTTGGGTAATGAGCAGCAGCTCACTTCCTTGCGGGAGATACGCATGATCTTTTAGCCAATGCAGCGCATCATAGTCGATGTTTTCAAACTCATATGTGATGATATCGCTGATTTCAGCCAATTTTCGAATCGCTTCACGGTCATTATAATGAGCGGTAATTTCGACATCCGCAACCTGCCCGCACGGCGAATCTTTCACCGGATCAACGACCGCGACTTTATACCCCATTTGTTTGGCGGACACAGCCATCATTTTCCCAAGCTGGCCGCCGCCGATAATGCCGATTACAGCTCCCGGATAGATGATTTGTTTAGACAAGCTGATCACTGCTTTCTAACACTGTCTGTTTTGTATTTTCTCTTCTCTCATCCAGCTTACGGGCAAGGTCTTCGTCAAAAGCTGACAAAATTTGCGCCGCTAACAGGCCTGCGTTCACAGCACCCGCTTTGCCGATGGATGTTGTCGCAACAGGCACGCCTCCAGGCATTTGGACGATGGAAAGAAGTGAATCCATTCCGTTCAGCGCCTTGGACTGAACCGGAACTCCAATGACTGGCAGTGTTGTTTTCGCAGCCGTCATCCCTGGCAGATGCGCCGCTCCTCCGGCACCGGCAATGATCACCTTGATGCCTCTTTCTCTAGCAGTTTCAGCATATTCAAACATGAAATCAGGCGTCCGGTGAGCGGAAACGACCTTTTTTTCGTACGGAACATTGAGTTCGTCAAGTATGTCGCATGCGTGTTTCATTGTCTCCCAATCGGAAGTGCTTCCCATGATGATTCCTACTAGCGGCTGCATTCTGTTCCCCACCTTCTAATGCTTTTGTTTTCAGAAAATAAAAAATACCCGCTCTGCATTGCACTTATGAGGAAGCAATACAAACCGGGCATGGTACATGTATCGTCAGTCGTTCGCTTCTGCGATATATCCATGTCAGTTTTATCGATCACTTTCCTGCATAGTCCGGCAATTTACGGTTGCCGGGTAGAAACTTATGGGCCATATTCCCAAGATTATATGAGGTCGTGTTTTGATTTCATGTTTATCTTAACAACGGACATGGATAATGTCAACGATATTATCGAACGATACAAAAATTCATTCTACTAATGTTCGTGTTTTAGATCAATTTCCCTTCAAATACGATTTTTTTCCCGCACGGAACGATCTGAATTGACCCATTTTCCTTTTTTTCCATAAAAATAGGCTCTTCCATTCGCCTTACAGGCAGATATCCTTCTTCTTTCATTTGCTGAAGCACCGCATCAATCGTTTGCTGCTCTGTCACTTCAAACTTTTTCTTCTTCGGCTTTGCCATTATTCTTTAATTCTCCTCTTCTTCACCGCTTTGACCCAGAAGCCGCCGTGGATTGTTTTTGGTTCGTACGCAATAATAAAGGCTTTTGAATCAAGTGTTTTAATCGTATCATATAGCTGGAGTTCATATTTTCTCGGCGTCAGGATCTGAAGGGCTGTGCGGTCGCCTTCAAGCCCGCCTGCCACCCAATTTGTCACGCCGTAGCCTTTTTCACGGAGCTGCTTCGGAAGATCAAGATCGAGCTCCTTCGTAATCACATTGACCATAATATAGCCAAGCGCCAATTTTTCTTCTATTTTCATGCCGACAATTACGCCAAGACCGTAACCGAGCGCGTACGCGATCACATTTTGAATCTGGTCTAAGTTATCGAGCACCAGACTCAGCCCTGTCACATAAACCAGTATTTCAATCGTACTGATGCCGGCCGCTAAATAACGCTGTCCTTTCAGCGTTAAAATCATTCTTATCGTAAAAAATGACACATAGACAATATTAATAATGAGAATTATGAGAACCATGGCTATCCCATTTGATAAGATGGTTTGCATCATTTTATTCATCCCCCTACTCTTCAGCTTGCACAAAGCATTCATATTCTACTAGAGAAATGAGCCGTTTACAATCAGCTTCGCCCGTAAGCTTAAGCAAAATATTTCGACATGCTTTTATGCGTTGAACAGTAGTAGTTTACCCTCTTTCTCGCCTTTTCAAAATCAAAACAAAAAAGCCCGCTTTTCAGCAGACTCACCTCTTTATATCTATTGTCAGATCTCTTTTTTCATTTTCTGAAGGGACTTGTATTCTTTCTCAAGCTCACTCAGCGTGTAGTCAGCAAGCTGTTCCCCTCTTCCTTGATAAAATTCCGAGAGCAGTAATTTGGTTTTTAAAAATTGCTTCTTTTGTTTAATTGCTCGGCGGAGTACATCAGCCATGTCCATCATCCTCCTTAAACATAAAGGTTTTTGCGCTGGACGTTTTCAGCATTTTCCCCATCATACACGGGTTATTCCTACAAATCAACTATGTTTTTTAGATATATTTGTAAAAAGTGTGACATAAAAAAACCGGCTAGGATTAGCCGGTTTTTTCATTAAAGCGGAATCAGCGACGCCGTAAAATATTCAGAGATAAACGGCCAAGTCACTGCAGTAAACAGCAGCGCTATCGCAACCACTGCAAATACACAATAGATATAATCAATTGGTGCATCTTGTGCCGCCTGGTACACACGCTGTACATACAGCGCGATGATAAAAAAGATGGAAAACAAGATCAGCACCGTAAACAGTACTGTCAGCATTGGGACATTCACGATCGCAAAGATCAGCCAAAGGATTGAAACAGCAATTATCGGTACAAGCAATGAACCCAATACGGCAGCCGCTTCTCTGAACGTCACCTTCTGCTTCATCATATAGCGGGAGACAGCCCATATAGCAAAGACCATTACCGCGAAAAAGATCAGCAGATACACAAGAACAACTAAAAACCCGTCATAGAAAGCATGATGGCGTTCTCCGAAACCGAGCGGCCGATTCCAGCTTGCCTTTAACTGAAACCAATTCCCAATTGAAAAAATGATACTGAATATAAGCATTGAAATCAGACCGTACTTATAATGAGAAAAACCATCCGTTACGACAGTTTTCGCCGGTGATTTTAAAATCGAGAACGCAAAACCGCAATATCTGTTGATGGCCGCCCAAACAGACGCAAGCTTGTCTTTAACAGTTGATTCACCGCGTTCCTGGCGCGGTTTCTGCTTTTGTTTTTGCTTCTGCTTGCTTTGCCGGCTCGCCTTTCTGGACATTCTCGATAGCGGTTCTTCATCTGCATCTATTCTTTCACTCTGGTTAATTTCTTCTTCAAACGTTTCTTTTCTTTCTTCCGTCATGTCAGCAACTCCTATCAAAAAAATACGGCGGAATACCATTCAGCAAGAAAATAAAACACTTATATAAGGTACCGAAGCCTTCCTGAACAGTCAAGTCATTTCCATTTAAGTAAAGCATGGCGGCACATCTACATGACGGTATATCGTATGAAATGGTTTTATCTTTTGCAACAAAAAAACCAGCTGCCGGTGCAGCTGGTTTTTCAATTCTTATTTTAAGAAGATAAAGTACAGGATAAATACGACAAACAGCCCGTACATGATTGGATGAACCTCTTTTGCTTTTCCTTTGCACACCATTGTAATCGGATAGAAAATAAATCCGATGGCAATACCAGTCGCGATGCTGTACGTTAACGGCATCATGATCATGGTAAGGAAAGCAGGAACGGCCACTTCGAACTTATCCCAAGCGATTTTGCCAAGCGGCGCCACCATCAATGCACCAACAATAATAAGCGCCGGAGCTGTTACATTTGATGTAACGACTGATAGGAGCGGCGAGAAAAACGTAGCCAGTAAAAAGAGAATCCCTGTTACAATTGCGGCAAACCCTGAACGGGCACCAGCAGCGACACCTGAGCTTGATTCCACATAAGAAGTTGTTGTAGACGTACCAAGCACGGCACCGATCACAATAGAAGATGAATCAGCTAAAAGCGCACGGCCCGCACGCGGCAATTTATTTTCCTTCATTAAACCAGCTTGTGTCGCCACAGCAACAAGTGTACCAGCTGTATCAAAAAATCCGACAAACAAGAATGTTAAAATAACGATCAGCATTTGTACGGAGAAAATATCCGGGAGGTGAATCCACGCTTGTCCGAAAGTCGGCGCAAGGCTCGGCACACTGCCGACAATTTGAGTCGGAACCGGAACCAAACCGAAAATCATGCCGGCAACCGCTGTTAACAGCATCCCGATAAACACGCCTGCGTTCACGCGAAGCACCATTAAAATAACCGTGACAATCACACCGAAAATCGTTAACAGCACAGGACCGCTGTGAATATTTCCGATCGTGACGAGCGTAGAAGGATTTGCAGTAATGATTCCTGAGCCTTGCAAACCAACGAATGTAATAAACAGGCCGATCCCCGCACCGACTGCCAATTTCAGCTCAGGCGGAATGGCGTTAATGATTTTTTCACGAAAACCTGTTAAAGAAAGAGCAACGAAAATAAGACCTGAAATAAAAACACCAGACAAAGCTGCCTGCCATGAAATGCCCATACCAAGGACAACAGAAAACGCAAAAAACGCGTTCAGCCCCATACCCGGCGCGATGGCAATCGGATATCTCGCTATTAATCCCATTAAGATACAGCCTGCTGCAGACGCCAGCGCTGTCGCCGTAAAGACCGCACCCTGGTCAATTCTCAGCGCCTCCGGAAAATCTTTCACGCTGTCCAAAGCAAGCGTAATCGGATTGACGAACAATATATATGCCATAGATAAAAAAGTCGTTAATCCGCCAATGATTTCATTGCGATAGCTGGTGCCCAGCTCATCAAACTGAAAATACTTTTTCAAGCTATTTGACTCCCTTCACTCTTTGCTATTTATTCTGTCCTGAAATCGCCAAATAAAAAACGCCCCAATAATTTTGGGACGCTTGACTACAGACGGATTTCAGTTCGAATAAATAAACGTGTTTTATTTATATCAAACGAAAGAAATGTTTACGTAGTCAAGCCATTTACGGTAGCTTGGTAGAGACTTGCGAGCCATATTCCCGCGATTATACGAATTCATCTTATTTGATTTCTGTGTCTATTGTACCAAGTTCATTTTGAATTGACAATATAAACAACGAACATTACTTATTAAAAAAATTGGTTTATTCGTCTATTGACTAAATTGGTAACAATGATAAAAACCGTATGTATGGCAACATACGGCTTTTCAACTTATGATTATTTTTTTTCGGTCGGCTGACTCACCTGATGCACTGGTACAGTAAACGAGAATGGCTTTAGTTGAATCAGGTCATTTAAAACGCCGTTATCAATATACAGACCGTATTCATTAAACTCAAAATGCTTTAAAGACAACTTATCAAGATAGGCATCATCCAGTTCAAAAGTAGATAGCATTTCTGCTGTGTCCATATTTTGCACTTCAGCTTTATTCCATTTCAAATAATAACCTTCTTCATAATAGGCCATTGGATCAGACCATGATTGCATTTTTTTCATATCACCAAGGCCAATCATTTCACCTATATTTACTAAGTCATCTTTTGACATACTTGAAGTATCAACTCCTGTGAAGCGGTAATGAACCAATACTTTCCTCCCTTCTTGTTTAATGTTCTCGATTTCAATCCCTATGTTTTGATGTTTTGTTTCAGAAAGACGATACGGCATCCCTGCATTTAGCGGGACTATTTCACTACCCTCAGCCTCAGATCTAATATCTGCAATTAATGTTAGCTTTTTCGCCTTTGGATTAATTGGTGATTCTAACTGTGTTTGTCCTTTTGCTCTTACCGTTCTCTCGTTTACCTTTATGCGATCTCCAAGTTCGATGTTTGACTCTGACATCTCATATGTGTTTCCTAAATCATCTTTAACTTCGTTAATTTCAACCGTATCATGCTTTGCTATGCCTTGATAATCGATTGTAAATTGAAGGACAGATCCAAGTTTCCCGTTTTCCACTTGAATATTGGAAAATTGATAACGATTATGATAAGCCGATATAACTTTTGAGCTTTCTAAATAACCCGCATTCTTTTTGGTAATAGGCAGTTTGAATCTCCAATTTCCCTGTATTTCATTGATATGAGTAATTACAAAGGGCACGGTTTCCCCATTTTTTATTTCAGTACCATTTGTATAAATCCTTAATTGTCCTGCGTATTGCTTGTTATTTAATTTTTTAAGCATTAAGGAATCGTAGTTGATTGAAAAGTTGTCGTTATAACTCGTTTCGTCGACATCATACATGATCTCTTTTTCATCAGACTGGAAGTTATCAACAGTGAAGTTATAAACAAGCTGTCCGGCATCGTAATAGGAGCTGTTTACAGAAACAGTGATTCCCCTGGACTCTGCTTTTTCATTTAAAGCTGTGACCAAATTGCTTTTAAACAATGATAGACCAACTTTATCTTGAAAATCCTTATAAATTTGTCCGACAATGGGTATGCTTCCCATCGCTTTGTTTACAGAGGGAAGAAAAAGACCAGATGATAAATACAAAATACATACCACAGCAGCAATAGCCATTCCATTTGTAATAGTTCGTGCCCATTTAAAACGGCGCCTTGTGTTACTTTCATTTTCAGCACGAACGACAGCTTGATGTATTGCCTTTTTGAGTGCTTTCTTTGGCACTGCTATGTCATCATACATCTGCTTCATTTGGTGTTTGTCCATTTGTTTTGATCCTCCTTTTCCAGCTCCTGTTTCAATGCTTTTCTCGCTCTATGTAAATGGGTTTTAATTGTGCCTTCTGCCATTCCTGTTTGTTCAGCTATCATTGAAATCGAATAATCTTGAAAATAATAGAGCTGAATCGTGAGCTGAACATGTTCATCAAGTGTATCAAGTGCATTTCGCAGGTCTATATATTCCTCAATATTACCTTGATCGATTCCAGTATCGTGATGTTTCTCGAACGGAACCAATTCTCCTTTCTTTTTATTCATGGCAAAAATGGAATTGATCAATATTCGAGTAAGCCACGTTAAAAAATACTTTGGCTCTTTTAGTTTTTCTATACTGATAAAAGCTTTATAAGCTGTTTCCTGTACAGCATCAAGTGCATCTTCTTTATTTCTTAAATAGAGATAAGCTGTTTTATATAAAGTCTCCTGATGTGCCAGCATAAGCTTTTCAAAGGCCCGAGCATTTCCTTTTCTCGCCTTTGTAATCAATCTTTCTTCCTTCACCTTATCCACCTCCTATGTTGTTAGATACGAAAACTGTCGAAACGGTTTCAAAAAGTTAACAAAAAAAACGCCCCTTTTGAAAGGGACGTTTTTCCTTTGTTATTTACTTATTCCCACTCAATCGTCGCAGGCGGCTTACTTGTAATATCGTACACCACGCGGTTAATGTGCTTCACTTCGTTTACGATACGTGTCGAAATGACTTCAAGCACATCCCACGGGATACGCGCCCAGTCAGATGTCATGCCGTCGATTGATGTAACGGCGCGGATTCCGATTGTGTAATCATATGTTCTTGCGTCACCCATAACACCAACGCTGCGGATGTCAGGTAGAACAGTGAAGTATTGCCAGATATCACGCTCTAACCCGTGATTTGCAACTTCTTCACGCAAGATTGCATCTGATTCACGAACGATTTCCAGTTTTTCTTCTGTTACTTCGCCAAGAACACGGATTCCGAGGCCCGGTCCTGGGAACGGCTGACGCCATACGATTTCATCCGGAATGCCGAGCTCTGTGCCAAGCGCGCGCACTTCGTCTTTGAAGAGCGTGTTTAACGGCTCGATCAGCTCAAACTGCATGTCTTCAGGAAGTCCGCCGACATTGTGGTGAGATTTGATCGTTTGCGCCGTTGCTGTACCGCTCTCGATGATATCTGTGTAAAGCGTACCTTGTGCAAGGTAGTCGATGCCTTTGAGCTTGTCCGCTTCATCATCAAACACGTAAATGAATTCATTACCGATGATTTTGCGTTTTTGTTCAGGATCAGAAACGCCTTTTAGTTTGTTTAAGAATCGATCTTTTGCGTCTACTTTAATCACATTCATGTTAAAGCCTTCGCTGAATGTTTTCATAACACCCTCAGCTTCGCCTTTACGGAGAAGACCATGGTCTACAAAGATACAAGTCAGCTGGTCGCCGATCGCTTTATGAATCAAAACAGCAACAACAGAGGAATCAACGCCGCCGCTTAGCGCGCAAAGAACCTGTTTGTCTCCGACCGTTTCACGGATTTTTTGCATTTCGATTTCGATAAAGTTCTCCATTGACCATTCGCCTTCGCATTCGCAAACACCGAATACAAAGTTTTTCAGAAGATCATTGCCGTATTCAGAGTGGCGCACTTCCGGGTGGAACTGAACGCCATACCATTTTTTGTCCGCTTTGCTCATTGCTGAGTTCGGGCAGTGATGGCTTGTCGCGTCAACAGTGAAACCTTCAGGAACTTCTACAACCAAATCGCCGTGGCTCATCCAAACCACTTGTTCGTTTGGAAGATCTTTGAACAAATCAGGTGTGCCTTCGATGCGGATGTTTGCTTTTCCGTATTCACGCTGGCTTGCCGCTTCAACTTTACCGCCAAGGTAATGAGTCATCAGCTGCATGCCGTAGCAAATTCCCAAAACAGGAATATCAAGCTCGAAGATTTTCTCGTCACAGCGGAAAGAGTTTTCATCATACACACTGTTTGGACCGCCGGATAAAATAATTCCTTTTGGATTCATTTTTTTAATTTCTTCAGCCGTCAATGTATGTGGATGCAGCTCGCTGTAAACACCGAATTCACGGATACGGCGTGTAATCAGCTGGTTATACTGACTGCCGAAATCAAGGACAAGAATCATTTCATTCACTAACTTTGTCATGGTTGTCACCTAATCTCCTCTAAGTTTTTTGACACAGAAAAAAACGAGGACAGATATGAAGCTCGCTCCGTCCTCTTTGGCAAGGCCGTTTGCCGGAGTCAGGCCAACTCGCTCCCAGACTCCGATAATATTCACTAATTCTAACAACACGTCGATAAGTGGTCAAGACCATCTTCTTTTAATTAAATTTTCCCATAACTCTCTCGAATCATTCCATAGCGCCGAAGAATCTTCATTTCTGTAAAGCGCCCTTTCATAGCTTAATGTCAGCTTTGACATGTCTTCTATGTCGTATTTTTCATCGATTCGTTTTGCATAATCACGCAGCGTTTCACTGCCTCGTTTCGGCAGCCCTTTTCTCTTCAGTTGTTTCAGCAGCGCGTCATATGCCTCAAAAAACGCGTGCTGATCGCTGCGCCGCTTCAATTTCCTCACGGCGAAAACAGGAATCCATAACGAGCGGAAAACATACAGCAATACAGCTGCCACCAGGAGGACTGCAAGAACCGCAAGCGCTGCATACAAGCCCGCACCGGCATTGGTATGCGAAGCGGACGGCTTTTTAGAAACAGCTGGCTCCCGCTTTTCCTTTTGTTTTTCCTCTTTTTGCGGCTGTTTTTTCTCTTCTTTCTGTTTCTCTTTTGCTTTCTTCGGCGAGCTGCTGTTATCGCTGCCGGAGTCCTTTGTGTCAGAAGAAGTAAATTCAGCCGGATTTGTAAACCCTTTAGTCGGCTCAAATGTAACCCAGCCCTGTTCCGGGAAATACACCTCTACCCAGGAATGGGCATTGTTATTTGTCACTTCGTAGATGCTGCCATTTTTGTTTCCTGCTTCTTTGTATTCGCCGGACGTATAACCCTTTACCCAGCGGGCCGGAATCCCGGCCGAGCGCAAGAGCACCACCATGGCGGAAGAAAAGTTATCACAATAACCCATTTTCGTTTCAAAGAGAAATTGATCGACATAATCTTCATCATTCTTAGGAATGGTCACGTTTTCTGTTTCATATGTGAACGCATTTGACCCTAAATAGTCCTCAACCGCTTTCACCTTATCAAACATATTGTCGTGATCCTGAGTCAGTTTGACCGCAAGGGTTCTCACCCGCTCTGGCAGTGAATCTGGAAGCTGCATGTAGCGATCGCTGAATGTGTACTCCTCACTGTTTTTTCTCACTTTTACCTTTCTCAGTTCATCCAGCTTATAGACCGGGGAATTGTACGTTACAGTATAATTCCCCATATTTCTGATTTCACCGGCTTGTTCACTGATCGGAGAAATTTGCTCCGTGTTGCCGTTCATTTCAAGTGAGACAGCCTGCTTTGGCTGAATGGTTTCCGCACCAATCGGATACATCAAATGGTTATACCCGTAGTGCTTATCGATTTTTACACGGACGGTGCGGCGCTCTGTCGCAACCTTATGGTCAAACCACAGATTTTCAACTTTTCCATTGCTAAGCTGATACGACATGCCTGTGTCTGTTTCAATCCAGCCTTTTCCGGTATACGTGTCCTTCGTTTCCACACGGAAATACGTACGCTCTTTTCCCTGCCATGTAAAAACAGGTGTAGCATCCTGCTGGAACGGGCCGCCGAGTGATTCATCATGATTCCCGTATCCGATTTTGCTTTCCCCTGCAGACACGCGGTCTTGATGAGTGATTTTTTTAAGAAAAGGCACCGGATCAGGCCAGGCCGGCTCTGATTTTGGAGCGGCGAGTCCGAATCCCGTTGCAGCCAAAACCAATACAGATAAAGGAAGAAACCATTTCAGGACAGATGTTTTTGGCAGTGTGATTCTTTCCATCAGCTTAATGCGTTCCAAGTATAAAAGGCCCAGCATAAAGAAGCCGATCAGCACGATACGGATGACGGCAAAAGTGGCATCATATGGCGTAAAGGTATCAAGAATCGTAATATACGCTACTGTCATCAAAAAGAAAAACAAAATTCTTCTCTGGTAAATCACCCAATAATGCAGGAGATAGACCAGCAGCCACAGCAGCACAAAAAACAGCAGGGTCCGAAATGAAGGAATCATGTCATTCCATTGCCCAGATTGAATCAGCGTGATATTCAGATAGACATCCTGCAAAAAAGAGCTGACCCAGCTCAAGTCGAATATAGATCCTTGATAGAACAGGATGTGTATCGAGATCAATGTAAATATGACACAAAAAGGAACGGTGACAAACCACCTCATCCTGAAAAAAGTCAGCAGAAACGTCAAGCCGATAAAGACACTAAAAAAGCCTGTATGTTTCGTTTCAGTAAAACTGTCCAGCGGCCTGAGCCACTCCCACAGCAATAAAAAAGCCAGAAAATAAAATAACAGCAAGCTCAAACGGCTTCCCTTGTGATCATCGTGCGGCATGTGAACCAGTCACCTCTCTTTCTAAACAACACGCAAAACTCGCCCGCCCCTCATGACCCGAACTCTGATTTGGCGTTTCATCATGCGTTCAATCATGACATTTTCAGCTTGAGAGAGCTCAGCATCTTTCTCTTTTGCCAGTATCACCGTAACCCGGCCGCCTCCTATTTCTGCGAGGTGCAGCATATCTTCCGTTAACTGTCCCGTGACAACAACTTGATCAGCTTGGCGAACAGATGGCTTTCCCAGCTCTTCCCGTGCATATCGGCTTATCGGGTCTGCCGCATCACAATGAGCGATGGCTAAATGCCGAAGCATGTGCTTAAAATGCTGATCCCCTTCCTGAATAGGGAAAATGTTTTTTTCCTTTCCGATGGAAGCCAAGCCAGCGCCCGCGCCGTTTTTTAAAACAGAATGAAGAATCGAAGCTGTCACTGAAACGACCTCTTCGAATGCGTCTGAGGAAAAACGGTCCATCAGCAGAAATAGATTTTTGCTGCGAGAAGGCTCAAATTCCTTCGTCATCAGCTGGCTCCGCCGTGCAGAAGTCTTCCAATCTAACGCAGCAAACCGGTCTCCCGGCTGATAATTCCGCACACTTGCTGCGACTGAGGAATGGTGCTGATGAATAGGAGAAGAACCGCTTACACCCTCTTCCTGATGCCTCTCATTCACCTGATAGGAAAAACGCTGAAAGAATGGATAAACAAACAGGGTATCATCCAGCTCAAAAAATGCTGTTTTTTCAATCAAGCCAAGAACATCCCCGGTTCGCACCCTGACAGAATGAAAGTGATGCTCTCCGCGCGGTACCCGAGCTAATTCATACGACATCGTCATGCTCCGTTTAAACCAAGGAAAAACGAGCCGTTTGGCCGCGGCTCCGTCTCGGTTGAAGGACTCAATTCCTTCTGGCAGGCAATCTTCAATTACCATATACATCAGCGGAAACGGCAGCTTTCTTCTCAGCGTAACAGTTACGCCCAGCCTGTCCCCCGCATGCAATTGTGTTCTATCCATTTGCCTTGAAGCCTGAAAAGAACGGAGCGGATACAAGGCCAGCAGCCCGGCATACAAGACAAAAGGGAGAAACGCGTAAAACAAAAACCAGCTGACAAAGCCGCCCTGAAACATCGCATAAGAAAAAACAGCAGCCGTCAATAAAGTTAATATAATCAGCTTCCAACCATATACGAGCCATTGCCATTTCTTATTCATCAGCGGACCGACGACCTTTGAACCGGCACCTTCACAGCTGACATGATCTCCCTTACGATCGCTTCTGCCTGAATCCCTTCAAATTTTGCCTCAGGATGAAGCATCATCCGGTGCGGCAGCGTGAAAGGAGCTAAATATTGAATATCATCCGGGATGACATAGTCGCGATGATGCAGCAGCGCGTATGCCTGTGCCGCTTTCATGAGGGCGATTGAGCCGCGCGGACTGACGCCTAATTGAACAGAAGGATGCTGTCTCGTTTTCTGCACGATTTCAACGATATATTCCTTAATGCTGTCATCAGCACGGACATTTTGCACTTCCCGCTGTAAACGGATGAAGTCTTCTTTTGCAATGACCGGCTCAAGCGTCTCAATCGGATGGCTTTTTTCCTGAAGAGATAAGACGTCAAGCTCTTCATTAAAGGACGGATAACCCATCCGAAGTTTGAATAAAAAACGGTCAAGCTGAGCTTCAGGCAAAGGATAGGTTCCTTCATATTCGACCGGGTTTTGCGTTGCCATCACAAAAAACGGAGCGGCAAGCTGCATCGTATGGCCATCTACCGTGACGCTTCCCTCTTCCATCGCTTCGAGCAAAGCCGACTGTGTCTTCGGAGAGGTACGGTTGATTTCATCGGCCAGCACGATATTTCCCATAATCGGGCCGGGACGATATTCAAATTCCATCGTTTTCGCATTATAGATAGATACCCCTGTTACATCAGATGGCAGCAAATCCGGAGTGAATTGGATTCTTTTGAAATCGGCGCCGATAGACTTTGCCAGCGCGCGGACCATCATCGTTTTTCCGACTCCGGGTACATCCTCAAGCAGCACATGCCCTTTGGCAAGAAGGGCTGCTAAGCTGAGTATGGCGATGTCTCGTTTTCCAACCATTACTCTATTAATATGTTCAACTGCTTTCCCCAGCAAAGGATGCAGGTCTTCTTGATATGACATTCTTTTCCTCCTAGTCATCTACAAAATTCATCATAATGTAACCTAACTTTACCACAAAAAGCGATCTGTATAAAAAAACGATTCTAGCAAATTGTTTCCAATAAAGCTGGCCAAAACACACAAAAAAGCTTCCTGTGGCAGGAAGCTCAATTATTTGTGTTCTAAAGGCTCCATATGAACATGCGAATAATCAATCGCATGCTCCTCCTTCATTCTCCGCTCAATTTCATTGACTATATCGTGGCTTTCCGTAATATTTAAATCTGCGGATACTTCAACCGCCACATCAACATAGACAGTACTGCCCAAGTATCTTGCTTTAATGTCTTTTAACCGGCTCACACCCGAGATCTTTTCGATCGTCTGTTGATAAGCCGAAATGTCCTTTACGTCGAAGCCATCTGTCAATGAGTGAGATGATTTTTCAAAAATACCCCATGACATTTTTGTAAATGAGAAAACCGATCACAAACGCCGTAAAACGTATCAATCCAAGCAAGGTGGAATAGCGCTGCCAAATAGAATATATGCTTTTGATTTTATTTGTTACTCTATTCTTCACATTAGGATTATATAGTTTCCAATTTTAATGGTTTTATATATTCATATGCAGGCTGATAAAATTGACGAAAAAAACTTTTTCCGTCCATTTTGGATTTACGAAATAGGTAAGATTCATAGGTTAAAGCTATAGGAAACACTAAGCTATTTTCTATAACTAAGCCCTCTACCTCTCTATACATTTTATTTCTCTTTTTAATATTAATTTCTTTTTTTGCCTCTTTTAGAAGACCTCTAATATTAATAAGAGTCGCAGTATTAGCGCGATAGATTTCTTTATCACTGCTAAAGAATAAAGATAAATCTTCCGGGTCATTATAGTTAAAACTTGAGGAACTAATTAATATATGCTGCTGAGTATTTAAAAGGCTTTCATTTAAGGAAGAGAGTCTTGTTTTAACTACGTCGAAGCCTTTTGCACTCAATAAATTATAAAGTTTATTCTGCATTTTACGCAAATGAGAATGTTCAGTATAATTATCGTAAATAATTATACTTAATTGAGGAATATATCCCCATTTCAAAAGAAAATTTTCCTTAGCAACTTGAAAATTTGTTAATTCTTCTTCATTATTAGGAACATCTAAAATAGTTACAGGTAAAAAACTATGAGTAGGCGAATATATTGACCTCTCCGTTTTTGGTATGCTAGATAATATATCTTCTTTGTTTATAGCTAAGTTAATTAAACTTCTTAATTCCTTCCACATATCATCTTCATCATGCAGAATAAAATATTCTATTGCTATCGTGACGTTTATAGGGCTTTTTAAAATTTCAAACTCATTTTCCGTTTGGTTTTCTACTTCGGTTAACATATCAACTTGACTCATGTCTGTATATACTACAAACTGTAATTTCTCGAAAGAATTCATGCTTTCCTCAAAGTAATTCTCATTCTTTTTTAAAGTCAAAACCTTAGCGTCTTCACTTAGGCTTTCATAGCAATAAGCTCCTGCTCCTATAGGCTTGTCTTTCCACACCCAGAGATCATTTTCTAAAAACTCTTCTCGAGGAACAATACTTAAGGCACTTCGGGTAAAGTACTTTAAAAAAAGCAAATTTAGATGTTTTAATTTTATTTTTAGCTTGTAATCACTAAGAACCTTTATGCCAGAACACAAATTTGGAACATATTTATTTGTCTTGCTTACCTCTTCATAACCTTCTATATCCGATAGTAATTCTGAAAAGGTGGACCTTGCCCCCTTCATCATTCCTCTACATAAAGAAAACTCAATATCTCGAGCTAAAACCTTTCTGCCATTGTGAAAGGAAATATCTTTTCTAAGTACTAGGAGGTATTCATTATCACAATCGTTAATTTCCCATTGTTCAATAAGGTTGGGCAATAACTGCCCTTCTTTGGACATCTTAAATAATGGGGGAAAAAGAGCTCTGCATATTTCATAATCACATGAATAAATATTAAAAGGAGAGATATTTTTAGAAATAGAGGAAACCCCTACTTTCAAGGTGCTATTCATTCTTCCCACTCTCCAAACCCTCTTTTATATATCTTTCTACTAGTCTTCTCGCTAGTATCTGAGAAGAATCATATATCTTGAGTTTAGTATGATTAGTACAAAAAAATAAATCAGTACAAGCGCAAACTACTTCATTTATCCCTTCTGTCAAAAGAATATCTTCTATATTTCTCCATTCATCCGTTACTTTTGAACAAACTCCTAATGTTTTAGCTTTTAAAATTAATTCATCAACTCTTTTTTGATACTCATCGTACCAAAATACATTTTTTCCTTTTAACTTTAGTTTTTCTTGATATAAATTACTTTCCACAGTTCCTCTTGTAGCAAGTAAGCTGACTTCATTCCCTTCATTCCCCAATTCGTTTACTGTTTCATCAATAATATTTAATATAGGTATATGAGTCATTTTACACAATTCTTCGTAATATGAATGAACCACGTTACAAGGTATTGCTATAATCGAACAGTTAGAATTGTTTAGCGAGTCAATTCCGACTTTTAGTGCCTTTAACATCTCGCCATCATCTATTGCCTTTTTAGGATGAAAAGGTGTTGGCAGTGAATATATTATCATGTGGGGAAAATCATTATCGAACTTTGCTCCATATAAGCTTTCACAGTAATCCAGAACAGATTCTAAAAATGGACCTGTTGATCTCGGTCCCATCCCTGCAAGAATTCCAATTTTATAAATCTCACTTTTATTCATTCTAGTTCTCTCCTTTGTAATATCTTAGAGGTTAACAATTTAAAATAAACCATACACTTAGTTAACGATAAACGTTGATCTAAGTGTATGATTTAAGCAACTTATATTAAGCGAGCTATCAATTATAAAACAACTATAATTTACTTTAGTCTGAGTTCATATTTTAAGGGTATGCATATATGACTCCCGGGGCTTCTGCTAAAACTAGATCGGCCTAGATCATTCACTGTAAACATTCTTTGAAGCCAGCGATCATTCCCATCATATTGCGGGGTAAAAGATGAGCGTGCGTGCGCTGCTAGTCTATTATCAATAATAATAAGGTCCCCGGGACAAAGAGGTACTTTTATAGAAACCTTACTTAATGCTTCTTTTAATAATTCCAATGCCCATTTTGCTTCTTCATTTATTCCTTCCATTAAGGAACAATGTATAACCATTTCTGGTGCTTGAATGCTGCCTGAAAGCACGGGCACTATCTTTGAAAGGTCATCCGAATTAAATGAAGCAGGCGGGCTTAATTTATATAGAGGCTCTCTTAATGTTAATACTGCTGAACTTGGCAGTAATTCTAAAGCATTTACTATAGAAGCAGTTTCTGTTTGTGCTTCTTTTTTATGGTCTGATCGTAAGCAATATAAAGCAAGATGATCAGGTCTGTATGGATGTATGGCGTCTTCAGTATGATAAGTAAAAAAAACTTTAGATCCAGAGTTCTCTAAACCACTTTCTTTCCCCTTAATTGGACAAATATCATGAATGAGTTGTCCATTTTTTTCATCAGCATACCCAATTGGCTCACCCATATAAAGCATAAATAGTACTAGGCATAATTCACTAACATAAGAAATCTTATCTAAAGAAGGGTTGCCATCATCAGGAGTCTGAGGTAAAATATCGTCTAAGGGTAAGTTTTTAAATAAAATTGTTCCTTCTCTGTTAGAATTTCGCTTAAAATTAATTAGAGCACTTTTTACTCTGTCTGGGAGATTATATGACACTAACTGTAATTTATTTAGGATAGAATTATTAATAACATTTGGATTGAAATCAATTTCCTTTATTAAATCCTCAATTAGTTCTTTTTCATTCTGTGATATTTCTAAAACTACACCTTCGCTCATACCTGGAGACGAACTTTTCGCTTCGGTAAGTATAGTTGACAATTTAATTCTCTCCTTCCAGCTTATAATAAATTGACTTATAAAAATTACGTTTTATTGTAATATTACTGTTTTACAAAGCTTTTATATTCATACTGATGTTCACTTATAGCTTGCATTACATCTTTATAAACTTGATTTGATTCCCCTTTAAAAATATATCTAGCCGGAATTTTCAGATATCCGCCACTCCCATCCAGTACTTCTCCTTTATCCCGTAAATATTCTTCAACTAGAGTTGACAATTTCCCTTTAAATGAGGTGTTTTTTTCCATTAAACAAGGTAGCTCTGCTGGGAAAGGAATTAAGAGATAGCCTGAAGAATCTCCTTCATCTATACACACATCTGAAACTTCTTCCCCTAATTCAACTTTTAACTGCTCAGTTACAGCATCTCTACCAATCAATAAACTTACACATCTTGGTATATCTGCTCCTCCCATACGGGCTCCAATCTCCATAAAAATGGGTTCGACCTTGTCACTTTTCTCATCTACAATTAGTTCGAGATGAAACATAGTATTGTTTATTCCCAAGGCATTAACTGTCTTTTGTGTAAAGTCGATGAGCCCCTCATATAACATAGTCTCATTCTTATCTACAGAAACCGATCCCAATGGGCTTTGTTGAAAGAATTTTATTGGTGGATTGATATACCTAAATGGAATACAAAATTTTAATTGATTATCCTTTACTAATCCATCAACGTGAAATACTGTTCCATCACAATATTCCTCGCATTCCAAGTCCTTAAATTCTATGTGTGGCAATATTTCTTCATAATCCCTTTGATTATGAAGAATGTGAACTCCTTTACTAGCAGCCATTCTCCTAGGCTTTATAACAATAGGAAAACCTACTTGCTTAATAAATTGTTCTAACTCATCTACACTATCACATTTACTAAATTCAGGAGTTCTTAAGCCGGATTGACTAACAATTTCTTTCATTTTCACCTTATCTCTGGCATTTAAAGCCTGTTCAAAAGAAAGCCCCTCTAATCTCTTTTCATCTCTTATTTTCCCTGAATTCAAGATATCCCATTCACTCAAAGCTATTAACCTATCTATACTTCCGCCTATTTTTTCAATCTTTTCAAATGCTGTACGAATGTTATCCAAAGAATTAATATCCTCAACAAGCTCTATAATAGAGTTCTTTAAAATATTTTGAGATAAACCTTTCTTACCTTCGTCGTCAACAATATAACTAACTTTATATTCATTATGATTCATTATCTTTTCATAATTAGGTTTTTCAGAATCCCATCCTACTGACCAGCGATTAATAATACATATGTGTTTAGTCATAATACTTGTCCCCTTTATTCAAAATTACAATTCTAAAACATCTTTTTGGGCAGCATGACGTTTATTATAAAAATAATAAGTAAATATTGTGGAGTTTACTATAATCCAAAAAATTGAAACTCCCAATATTACTTCTTGAGGTCCTGTGATTTTAGTAAAGGTAGCAGTTATTAATCCAGCAAGGGGCAGGCTTAGGCGATTAAAGAAGACAATAGTTCCCATACTCTTACCTAAATGATGTTTTGGTATTAACTTAACTCTTTCTGTTCTTAGAAATACATTAAAAATTCCTATTCCACAAACCAAAAGAGCGTAGCCGATAACATAAATGTAAAATTGATTGGCTATTCCCAAAACAACGCCAGATAATGTTAATAACACAATAGATGCTATGCCTATATTATTAATATTCTTACTTTTCTTCAAAAATACAGGAATTAACAAAACTACTATAGATCCCGTGATCCCGCCAAACATCGCCAATAATGAATACTCTCTAGATGTTGCACCAAGAACCCCTTGGGCTACAGCTGGATTTAAAGCCATTACAGTCCCCATTACAAGATTAATAAGCATTGTTGCCAGCACCAACAATCGAAGAAAGAAATTTTTAGCTATAATCTTAAACCCATCCCCAATTGTAGCTAGAACTCGTT
This sequence comes from Bacillus sp. FSL L8-0358, assembly GCF_038593095.1. Classification (NCBI taxonomy): domain Bacteria; kingdom Bacillati; phylum Bacillota; class Bacilli; order Caryophanales; family Bacillaceae; genus Bacillus; species Bacillus sp. FSL L8-0358. The sequence continues at coordinate 671,581 of NZ_CP151962.1, read as the reverse complement.
TAAAGGACTTTGTTTCCCTAACAACCATATTTTTAGCCTTATTGGGAAGACCCAATACTCCGAAACCTGTTATTGCAAATGCAATACCAGTAATAATAAGAAAATCCATCTCTTTTATAAATAGAACCAATATACTTGCCAAGGCTGGTCCTATCACTTGAGAGCTAAGCTCCAATCCTTGAATTAACGATTGGATGCGAGGAATATCGTTATTATCAAAATTCCTCCCGATAGTTGTTTCTAAGGTGACAAAGTTTAATGAGTTTAATATAGCAAACAAAGATGCAGCAACTGAGAGTATTATAAATGTTTGGCTTGGCATATAGAATAATAGTAAGAAACCTGATATGGAAACTAATGCTCGCAGGCTATCACCAATAATATAAAGTTTCTTTTCTTTATATATGTCTACAAGCACCCCTATAAAGGGGAGTAAAAATACTGCCGGTAACCACTCTATAAGGAAGGCTAATCCTGATTTGGATGCCTCTCCGGTGTATTGAAAAATTATTAATGGGATAGCAAATAGCAGAAGTTGTTCGGACACTGTTGATACAAATCTACACCCAAGGAACAAAATTAATTTAGATGTATAGATACTATTAGACTTTTTCAAGGCAGTCTAAAGGCTCCTTTAATCCCATATTATAGTACACGGGTTTTATCCACCCGTTACGTAGAGTTTTTACTCTTATAGAATCTACATCTTTAATTACATCTTCCTTTAGTCCAGAAAGCATTCCTAGCCAACTCCAATTACTGCTTCCCATAGCAGAAACTACGTCCCCTAAATTTTGGGCCTGTGTATGCTTAGATTTCATATTTTCCGCATACTTAATTTCAAGTACTCTATCTTGATTAGGAATTCCGTAAGCTATCCCTAAGCTATCCTTACATTCTCCTCCCCAAAAAGCCGATGGAATTATCTCTTTTTCGTTTAGAACTAACTCCATTGATTGTCGGTAAATGCTATGGGGTTCAATTCCGTATGAACAAGCTATAATTTCAGTAATATTTGCTCCACCAGGCCTTCCAAAGTTACAATCTATTAGTTTAGCTTGATTTTCTGAAACAATAAACTCAGTATGAAAAAATCCTCTGCTATACCCGCTTCTCTCCACTAGAATTTGAACAATCTTACCCAATTCTTTCTGAGATATAGAATTATAAGGGAATATAAATGATGATTCTGAATTTTCCATTTTTCTTCTGCCGGTTACTCCAATTGGAATTACTGTACTCTCTAAAACGTATCCCTCTAAGCTTACAAGTTCTCCGTCTATTATTTCTTGAACTACATATTCGTCAGGGTGTAGATGCTTAGGCAAGGTATTATCAAATAATTTTTCTATATTCTCAATATCACTTTCATCCTCTAATACACTTATACCTTTAGCACCAGCTGCAAAGGCTGGTTTTAGTATCAATCCATTCTGTGAGGTTGATAACATTTTTTTTATCTCTGAATAAGGAATCGCTCCTGTATTGAAAGAAAGTGATAGAGGCGTAAATTCCGGGATAATTTTATTGACATAAGCCTTATCCTTAAGTAATTCAATTTTTGGATCAATTCCCTTTATATTTAAAGCACTGCATAATTTTGTGCAAATTTCCAATTTGCTATCTAAAAAAGAGATAACTCCTGCAATGTCCTCTCTTGGAAAAGTTTTTATGATTTCATACAGCTCTTCAAAAGAATTAGTATTACAATTAATAAACTTATAGGATGTAAGTTGAGAGAGTGCATCTCCTTCCTGACTATTTAAGTTTGTCAAGAACAGAACATTCAGATTCATTTCCTTTGCTGCTTTTACAATGTATTCTGGACCAATAACAGAAGAATCAATAACAAATAGGGTTTTCACGTTTTTTCTAATTCTCCCTTCTATACGACTCAAAAGAGAGAAGAGGGTTAGAAGTAAGTTCCTTACCCTTTCCCCTTTTTAGAAGTTATTATTTTTGAGTAATAGGACGTGTAATAGTCGTGTTTGGACCCGCATCGTGATATTGAATGAAATCTAAAATACTTTCTGCACCAGAGATAAACTTTAATAACCTCTCCAGTCCAATTCCAAATCCAGCTGTTTGTACTTGTGATTTATCTTTCCATTGAGCATATTCTGGATGATAAGAATTGCCTAGAGTTTTTGATTGGTTAATAATCTCCTCTCCACTAGTTGGACGGATACCCCCAGTGGTTAGTTCACCATAGCCAAAAGGTAACATTAGATCGTAAGTTTGAAAAACACCTTTCGGACTTTCGTGATAAATTGAATCTCTGACTCCTGCTGGATAGTTATAAATCCAAAAAGGTGTGTCGAATTGATTAGAGAGAAGTGCGTCTTCTTCAGAAGTAAGATCCCCTTTTGAGTCTTTAGATCGTCCTACTCTTTCTAAGGCTTCTTCAAATGTTATTTTAGGATATGAACCTTTCACCAAGCTCTCTACATTGCGTTGCGCTAAAGGTGTTACCGTCAAATTATCTTTATTATTAATTAGAGATAAGATCTTTTTACCTGCTTCATGAAGAATCTTCTCCCCTAATTCAAAAACTTCTTCCATTTTCTCAGTTCTCCACTCAATTTCAAATTGAAAGAAGGAATAAATATGTTTTGCAGATAGCTCTTCCCCTTCCATCAATAGTCGAAGGCATGGGGCAAGGCAATAAACCTTAGGTAAATATTCTGTTGCCATCTGTTTTTCTACAACATGGCTAACACTCATGTAATAATACTGTTCACCCGCCACCTCAACTTTTGAGTTAGATGGGGCAAGATCCCCATTTTCTCTAATGTTGGGTAAAGTTTTATCCCCCAGTACGATAACTGAATGCTTGGCACCTGGCTCATATCTTCTTGAAAAGGGAGCTGGAACAATTTCGTCAAACTTAAATAAGTCCATTGAATTTCTCAAGGACTTTAAAAGAGCTGAAGTCCATGCATAAGTTTCCTCATAAGCGAGTTTCCTAGTCTCTAAATTTTTAATTTCAACCTTCATTTGTTACACCTTCCTATTCTAGATATTGGTAAACAATCATGAATAATCACGCAATTTAGTTACAAATATACATTAAATTATATACTTGTAATTAAATGTATTTACAGATAATAGATTATCCTAACAAAATGTTTCTGTCAATTGAAAATATCTGAAATTATCGAATTATCTGTGTAAAACTATAACTCCTATAAACGTGCCTCTACTGACAAATGCATTATCAGCAGCCGTAGCAAGGAGCCCCGGATTGTCCCTTTTTCAATTCGTCATATCTCTATTCACGATTTCCTATTATTAGAATACAAAACAAGACCGCGATGATATAATACTTTTCCTTAAATCACTTTATTTTCCATTCCTAAATAGCCTTCCGATCCGAATGATGCCAATACTTTTGGCAATCTAACATAATATCCAAGACAATATCCACCAAAAAACTATTTTTATACAGGTTTATCTGCCGAAAGCACGGCACCCAACAATTTAAAATAAAATCTTATGTTTCTTACACGAATTTTCGACAAACTGTATATTTATGATAGAGTTTCAATTATCATAATATTCAGTAATGATTGCATTTTAAAAGGAGGTAACTTATGAACCAGTCTCAATCAGGATTAAAAAAGGAATTAAAGACCCGCCATATGACAATGATTTCGATTGCCGGTGTAATCGGAGCCGGCCTATTTGTAGGCAGCGGTTCAGTGATTCACTCGACCGGTCCGGGTGCCGTTGTTTCTTACGCGTTAGCCGGATTATTGGTGATTTTTATTATGAGAATGCTCGGTGAGATGTCTGCCGTAAACCCGACGAGCGGATCGTTTTCTCAATACGCTCACGACGCCATCGGACCGTGGGCAGGATTTACAATCGGCTGGCTGTACTGGTTTTTCTGGGTGATCGTCATCGCGATCGAAGCCATTGCCGGTGCTGGCATTATTCAATACTGGTTCCATGATATTCCGCTGTGGCTGACAAGTTTGATCTTGACCATTGTGCTCACCCTGACAAACGTCTACTCCGTTAAGTCTTTCGGTGAGTTTGAATATTGGTTCTCCCTCATTAAAGTTGTGACTATCATTGCTTTTCTAATCGTTGGTTTTGCCTTTATTTTTGGCTTTGCACCGGGCAGTGAGCCAGTCGGTTTTTCGAATCTTACAGGCAAAGGCGGATTTTTCCCGGAGGGCATCAGCTCCGTATTGCTCGGCATTGTCGTTGTCATCTTCTCTTTTATGGGAACTGAAATCGTTGCCATTGCAGCAGGGGAAACATCCAACCCGATCGAATCTGTGACAAAAGCCACCAGATCCGTTGTATGGCGCATCATCGTCTTTTACGTGGGCTCAATCGCCATTGTCGTGGCGCTGTTGCCATGGAATTCAGCAAATATTTTAGAAAGCCCTTTCGTCGCTGTACTTGAGCATATAGGAGTGCCCGCAGCCGCACAGATTATGAACTTTATCGTCCTCACAGCCGTACTCTCTTGCCTGAATTCAGGTTTGTATACCACATCCAGAATGCTGTATTCACTTGCAGAAAGAAACGAAGCGCCGCGCCGTTTTATGAAATTGAGCAAAAAAGGCGTTCCCGTACAAGCCATTGTGGCCGGGACATTTTTCTCTTATATCGCGGTCGTAATGAACTATTTTTCACCGGATACCGTCTTTTTATTCTTAGTCAACTCATCAGGCGCAATCGCTTTACTCGTCTATCTAGTCATCGCAGTTTCCCAGCTGAAAATGCGGAAAAAACTCGAAAAAACAAACCCAGAAGCATTGAAGATCAAAATGTGGCTCTTCCCTTTCCTAACCTACTTGACCATCATCGCCATTTGCGGAATTTTAGTGTCCATGGCGTTTATTGATTCCATGAGAGACGAGCTGCTGCTTACAGGCGTCATCACGGGAATCGTTCTGATTTCTTACCTTGTGTTCAGAAAACGCAAGGTGAGCGAGAAAGCGGCTGCCAACCCAGTCACACAGCAGCAGCCCGATATCCTGCCTTAATGCTGATCAAATCCTAAACGGCCTGCCGTTTAGGATTTTGTTATTTTCTTCTTCGGGCGGGCTGCAGCACGAAGATTTTTTGTAACCATCACGTCCTTATTGTCATTAACTATAGTACCAATTTGGAAAATTTAGATAAGGACAGATGAAAATGACACTTGAAAAATTTGTGGATGCTCTCCCAATCCCAGATACACTAAAGCCAGTACAGCAATCAAAAGAAAAAACATACTACGAAGTCACCATGGAGGAATGCACTCATCAGCTCCATCGCGATCTCCCTCCAACCCGCCTGTGGGGCTACAACGGCTTATTTCCGGGGCCGACCATTGAGGTTAAAAGAAATGAAAACGTATATGTAAAATGGATGAACAATCTTCCTTCCACGCATTTCCTTCCGATTGATCACACCATTCATCACAGTGACAGCCAGCATGAAGAGCCCGAGGTAAAGACTGTTGTTCATTTACACGGCGGCGTCACGCCAGATGATAGTGACGGGTATCCGGAGGCTTGGTTTTCCAAAGACTTTGAACAAACAGGACCTTATTTCAAAAGAGAGGTTTATCATTATCCAAACCAGCAGCGCGGGGCTATATTGTGGTATCACGATCACGCCATGGCGCTCACCAGGCTAAATGTCTATGCCGGACTTGTCGGTGCTTATATCATTCATGATCCAAAGGAAAAACGCTTAAAACTGCCTTCAGACGAATACGATGTGCCGCTTCTTATCACAGACCGCACGATCAATGAGGATGGTTCTTTGTTTTATCCGAGCGCACCGGAAAACCCTTCTCCGTCACTGCCTAATCCTTCAATCGTTCCGGCTTTTTGCGGAGAAACCATACTCGTCAACGGGAAGGTATGGCCATACTTGGAGGTCGAGCCGAGGAAATACCGATTCCGTGTCATCAACGCCTCCAATACAAGAACCTATAACCTGTCACTCGATAATGGCGGAGAGTTTATTCAGGTTGGTTCAGATGGAGGGCTCCTGCCGCGATCTGTTAAACTGAATTCTTTCAGCCTTGCGCCTGCTGAACGTTATGATATCATCATTGACTTCACAGCATATGAAGGAGAATCGATCATTTTGGCAAACAGCGCGGGCTGCGGCGGTGACGTCAATCCTGATACAGATGCGAATATCATGCAATTCAGAGTCACAAAACCATTGGCACAAAAAGACGAAAGCAGAAAGCCGAAGTATCTCGCCTCATACCCTTCGGTACAGCATGAAAGAATACAAAACATCAGAACGTTAAAACTGGCAGGCACCCAGGACGAATACGGCAGACCCGTCCTTCTGCTTAATAACAAACGCTGGCACGATCCCGTCACAGAAGCACCAAAAGTCGGCACAACTGAAATATGGTCCATTATCAACCCAACACGCGGAACACATCCGATTCACCTGCATCTAGTCTCCTTCCGTGTATTAGACCGGCGGCCGTTTGATATCGCCCGTTATCAAGAAAGCGGGGAATTGTCCTATACCGGTCCGGCTGTCCCGCCGCCGCCAAGTGAAAAGGGCTGGAAAGACACCATTCAAGCGCATGCAGGTGAAGTCCTAAGAATCGCGGCGACATTCGGTCCGTACAGCGGACGATACGTATGGCATTGCCATATTCTAGAGCATGAAGACTATGACATGATGAGACCGATGGATATAACAGATCCCCATAAATAATCCGACAAACTTGCCTCTAGCAGGCAAGTTTTTTCTTTATGAAACCTTCGGCCCTATTTATCGTATTACGTAAAAACAGCAAAAAGGAGCTGCTTTTTATGCTGACACACGACCTACATGAAAAAATAAAGCAATACATTTCCATTTATGCTGAATTAAAATCAAAATTAAAATGGAAAGTTTCACAAGACCAGATATTAATGCTCATTTCTTCTGCATATATTGTGAATAAAAGAGAGTTTGATTTTCAGCGCTTTTATGATTTGAGCAGCTATATCAAATCAAACATCGGCAGCTTCTCAACACTCAATTCACACCACCGCTTTACTGTTGCATCTATTCTGGACATTCATTTTCAGCATGAGGCAAAACAAACATTTCATACTTTTATCGATGTATACAATGAAATGGTGAAGCTAGGATATAAGCGGGATATGTTCACATACCTTTCCGCTCTGATCTTGCTCACCGGAAAATCTGAAACGACAAACCAAAAAGAACAGATGAACATAGGGCTAGCTGTTTATCAGCAGATGAAAAAAAATCATTATTTCCTCACTTCAACTCAGAATGTTCCGCTTGCCGTACTGCTTGGAGAAAACGGAGAAGGTTTGCAGGCGCTACAGAAGGCGGAAACATGCTATCAGCTGCTGGCAGCCAACGGCTTTAAAAAAGGACAGTACTTACATCAGGTCAGTCATATTCTGGCCTTGCAAAGTGAAAAAGAGCCCGAAATGCTTGTTTCCGCTTGCAAACAGATATATCAATCGATCACTGAATCTGTCAAAAAACCAAAGGATTATCATTATCCAGACCTTGCTCTCCTCACCTTTCTGGAGGAGCCAGATATCAAAACCGTTTTGTGCATCACTGACGAATTAAACCAGGAAAAAGCTTTTAAATGGCAAAAGGAAATGAATTTTAAAATTGCTGTCAGCCTCTATCTCAGTGAGCATATGGAGAAAAATCTGCTGATGGAATCAGGACTATACACCGCTATCGAAACAGCCATTCAAGCGCAGCAGGCAGCCGCGACAGCTGCCATCATCAGCTCAACAGTAGCCAGCCATACTCATGATGGAAACTAAAGGAGGAGAAACATGCCATACATCACATTAGAAGATCAGACACGCCTTTACTATGAAACACACGGGAACGGGACGCCGATCCTGTTTATACATGGGGTGCTGATGAGCGGACAATTTTTCCACAAACAATTTTCGGCGCTTTCTGCCAATTATCAATGTATTCGTCTTGATCTTAGAGGACACGGCGAATCTGACAAAGTGCTTCATGGGCACACCATTTCCCAATATGCCCGTGACATAAGGGAATTTCTAAATGCAATGGAGCTTGACCATGTCGTTCTTGCCGGCTGGTCAATGGGCGCTTTTGTCGTATGGGATTATCTCAATCAGTTTGGGAATGATAATAACATTCAAGCCGCTGTGATCATCGATCAATCCGCTTCCGACTATCAATGGGAGGGCTGGGAACACGGTCCATTTGATTTTGACGGCTTAAAAACAGCGATGCACGCCATTCAAACTGACCCGCTGCCTTTCTACGGAAGCTTCATCCAGAATATGTTCGCAGAACCGCCTGCCGAGACCGAAACAGAATGGATGCTGGCAGAAATCCTCAAACAGCCGGCTGCCATTTCTAGCACGATTTTATTTAACCAAACGGCCGCTGATTACCGGGGCACCCTCCAAAACATCAATGTGCCGACATTGTTGTGCTTCGGGGAAGACAAGAAATTTTTCTCTACAGCAGCTGGAGAACACTTGCGCAGCAATATTCCAAACGCGACACTCGTTACCTTTTCTAAAAGCAGCCATTGCCCGTTTTTAGAAGAGCCAGATGCTTTTAACAGCACACTCCTCTCCTTTTTAGATGGGGTTATTGGAAAGTCATAAAGAAAAAGGAATTAGGAGATTAGGGAAAAGTATGAGACAATAAGAAATGTGCAGTAAAATACATGAGGGAAGAAGTGACTTTATGTCTTACTATAACAAACGAAATCAAGAACCGCTGCCAAAAGAAGATGTGAGTACTTGGGAATGCACAAAAGAAGACTGTAATGGCTGGACCCGAAAAAACTTCGCCAGCAGTGATACGCCATTGTGCCCTTTGTGCGGAAGTAAAATGGTCGACGGCATCCGTTCATTAGTGAATCTCCAAAACAACAGCCAAACGAAAACAAGCTAGTTCTTCCCTATAACAAATGCAGTCTCCTTCAAGCAAACAAACCCCGAACGGAGACAAAATTCTATATTTCAGAATAAAAGCCTCTCATTGCAAGAGGCCAAATACGAAGAAAGAAGCCCAAAACTGTAAACGTTTAGGGCTTTTTGTCTGTTTAATGGTATAATATGGATAAAAGAGGAGTGATAACGTGATCTCAAACCAGCAGCAAAAAGACTTGAAAAAAAGAGCTGCGTTCAAAAAGCTGAATGTTGCAATGAACTCGTATGTTGAACTTCTGTTTTTGTCGGTACCTCTGATTCATATCTTTAAATGGCTCGGATCATTAGCCCTGCACCTCATCCATTAAAAAAGCCACTCAGCTTATGCCGAGTGGTTTTTATTAGTTAATCACCGAAAAGCTGTTGATGATGCCGTTCGGATTTTCCCATACTTTTTTGAAGGTCTTATCTTCAAGGCTATAGGAATAAATCGTCCGCACCTTAGCTTCACGCCCTGTTTCGTCCTTCAGCTTTTTAGCCCCCTTGGCTTCGGCAAGAAAATAAATGTTCTTCCCATCCTTAGAGAACTGAGGCTGTGCGTCAATTAACAGCTTAAATGATTTTTGATTTGAGATGATGCTTTCATATTTTTTCGTATCCGCATTGAGCATTTGAATAGAAGCGGTTTGCTCCGTTCCTTTCTGCGTATATGATGTGAATAAAATACGTTTATCATCATCAGAAACAGCAATATCGCTGATAAATTGGTTCAGGCTTTTCAGCTCATTAAATTTATTTTGGCGGCCTTCCGCAAAATGAATCGTTGTCGGTTCAGGGTCGATGCCCTTTTCGTTTGCTTCATCTGTTTTCTTGTAGTCTTCTTCTACAGAATAATGAAGCAATGCAAATGAATCGTTTTTTTGGTTATAAAAGAAGCTGCTGACGGTGTCATCTTGATCATTAGCGGCAGGATAAAGATTTTTGTACTTTTTCGTTTTTAGATCAAAAGCGGCGATCCGAAAATTGCTTTCGTCCGCTTTTCCTAAGCGGAAATAGATGGTTGAACGGTCCTTTGATAAAAACAAACTGTCCGCACTCTCCGCGCCTTTATAAAGCATCGTCTTTTTATTAGACTTTAGATCCAGTTTAAAAAGCCTCATTTCATTCTGTTCATTATTGCCCGTATAATAGAGCACCTGCTGTTTTTGATCCAAGGCAAATGCCGGATAGCTGGTCAGCTTCTCCTCATGGATCACCTTGTCATTTTCATAATACTTTGTCAGCAGTTTCGTATCTGTAATTGAAACCAGCAGCTCATCACCGCTTTCGGTATTGACTGAAACATCAGCAGCCTTTTCATGGCCTTTATCCTTTGTAACATAAAACGCAACCCCCGCGGCAGCTGCCGCTATCATCACTGCTAACAATAATATGATTATTTTTTTCATCTTTTATCTCCACCAATAGAAAAAGCAAGAATGTGACTTCTTGCTTTCCAGATTATATATGTACATTAATAGCTGTAATGCCCCGCTACTTTACCTTTGCTTAATGGATATCCAAGCGCTTTAAACGCTTTAGGGCTAACATCCAGCACTGCATTAGGCATTCTGCCAACATCATTTTTATAAACCGTAATCACCTTTTTAGGCTTCGCTTTTGCATAAGCTCTGATTTTTGTCCCGTTTCTAGGAACATCAAATCCGATTTTGGTCGCACAATCCCAATGTCCAAGTTTCTTACCTGAAGAGCCTTTTTTCCCGACTCCATTATACCAAGTAATATTTCCGTTCACATGTTTCGCACTGGCATCTGATGAAAAACTAAAAGCTCCCAAAGTACTTCCTACTAAGATAAAAGCGGCTAAAATGACTTTCTTCAACATTTCGTCCCCCTGTTTGTTAACATCTAGGAAGATTATACACGATCAACCAGCTATTTTTTATTTCAATATCCTTACAGTAATGTTACAAAGTCAAAAAAGTTACCTCTGCTAAATTAAACCATGGAAGATTATCCTATTATAATAGCGGTATTAGCGTTATAATTATTGATAGAGTAGTTGTCGCATTCAATATGAACGAACCATTACCGTATTGTTCAAACCAAATTCATAGCTATGTAAACGATTGATACTCTCATATAAAGAAAAAAGAGTGTGCGAGACCCTTTTTTCTTCAAAGTTTCTTTTTTCAAAAAAACGTAGATTATATTATATAAAAATTTCATTTCTTTTTTGGTTTTAAAAATGGCGATTTTGTGAACAGTTCATATTGACCGGTGCGGAATTACTCACATCAAAAGTTATAGGAGTGGTAATCCATGAAGGCAGCAAGATGGCATAACCAAAAGGATATCCGTATTGAACATATCGAAGAGCCAAAAACGGAGCCGGGAAAAGTAAAGATCAAAGTCAAATGGTGCGGCATCTGCGGAAGTGATTTACACGAATATCTAGGCGGCCCGATCTTTATTCCGGTTGACAAACCGCACCCATTAACAAATGAAACGGCACCTGTCACAATGGGGCATGAATTCTCCGGTGAAGTTGTCGAAGTCGGAGAAGGCGTTGAAAATTATAAAGTTGGAGACCGCGTCGTAGTCGAGCCGATTTTTGCTACACACGGCCACCAAGGCGCCTACAACCTTGATGAACAAATGGGATTCCTCGGCTTAGCCGGCGGAGGCGGCGGTTTCTCTGAATACGTCTCTGTAGATGAAGAGCTTTTGTTCAAACTTCCTGATGAATTATCATATGAACAAGGCGCGCTCGTTGAACCTTCTGCAGTTGCTCTATACGCTGTCCGCTCAAGCAAACTCAAAGCAGGCGACAAAGCGGCTGTATTCGGCTGCGGCCCGATCGGACTTCTTGTCATTGAAGCGCTGAAGGCTGCCGGTGCAACTGATATTTACGCTGTTGAGCTTTCTCCTGAACGCCAGCAAAAAGCTGAGGAGCTTGGCGCGATCATCGTTGATCCGTCTAAAACAGACGATGTAGTCGCTGAGATTGCAGAACGTACAGGAGGCGGTGTTGACGTAGCATTCGAAGTCACTGGTGTCCCAGTAGTGTTACGACAAGCCATCCAGTCCACTACAATTGCCGGCGAAACCGTCATTGTCAGCATTTGGGAAAAAGGTGCTGAAATCCATCCGAACGATATCGTGATCAAAGAACGTTCAGTAAAAGGGATTATCGGATACCGCGACATCTTCCCGGCTGTACTGTCATTAATGAAAGAAGGCTATTTCTCAGCCGACAAACTCGTAACGAAAAAAATCGTGTTAGATGATTTGATCGAGGAAGGCTTCGGGGCTCTTATTAAAGAGAAAAACCAGGTCAAAATCCTTGTCAGACCTAACTAATTTGAAACCAAAAAGAATCCGCACTCGGGTGCGGATTCTTTTTTTAATTATCCAATCACTTCAGCCCCAGAATCCTTCTTTGCCCCGCCGTGATCATAAGCGCGGAAGTTTTCCTCCAGCTGCTCAAGCGAAAGTCCTTTCGTTTCCGGTAAAAACTTCTTCACAAACAGGACAGAGCAAATTCCTAATCCAACGAAGATAAAGAACGTTGTGGACAGCCCAATGGCTGCCAGCAATATCGGAAACGTGAAACTGACTGCAAAATTCACCATCCACAGACAGAATACCGTAACACCCATTCCCAGTCCGCGAAGGCGAAGCGGGAAAATTTCAGATAGCATCAGCCAAGTCACTGGTGAAATGGCGCCCTGCTGAAAAGCAAGAAATGTGACCGTTAATGAAAGGACTACATATGGAAGTGCCGGTGATCCTTCAAGTACAAGTGAGAATATCCCGATTAGCAATAATGCTGTTGTCGTACCGATCAAGCCTGTCATCAGCATCGGCCGGCGCCCCACTCTTCCCAGCAGCCAGATTCCGACGAATGTTGCCAATACCGAAATCACGCCATTCGCAATATTTCCGATTAAAGCGGCTTCCGTTTGGAAACCGGAATTTCTTAGAATTTCAGTCCCATAATACATAATCGAATTCACACCTGTAATTTGCTGTACAATCGCAATCCCTAATCCAATAAACACAATACGGCGCACCCATGGGACCGAAAGATCTTTAAACGTCGCTTTTTCAAGCTGATCTTCTTTTTTGAAAGCGAATTCAATTTCTTGCAGCTCAGCTGCTGCCCGTTTTTCATCCCTGATTTTTTTCAATACACGTAAAGCATCTTCTTTTCTTCCTTTAGAAACAAGCCAGCGGGGACTCTCGGGCATTCTGATCATGCCGAAAAACAGGAACAAGGCTGGAAGTGACGCAATGACCAGCATAAATCTCCACACATGGGAGTTGTCTCCCATTGTTGTTCCAAGGATCGCATTAAAAACAAAGGCCAAAAGCTGTCCTGATACAATCATCAATTCGTTCTGCGTCACCATCCGTCCCCTGCTTTCCACAGGAGACATCTCTGCTAAATAGGCAGGCACCGTTACGGATGCACCCCCTACCGCAATACCAAGCACAAAACGAGAAATAATCATGACCGTAACATTTGGTGCAAACGTACACCCGATCGTTGAAATAAAAAATATAACAGCGAGGAACAAAATATTTTTGCGGCGGCCGTTAAAATCAGACATCCTGCCGCCAAACACAGCACCTAGCGCGGCTCCAAAAAGAAGTGAACTGGTGACAAGGCCCTCTGTGAAGGCATTGAGATTAAGCTGATCCGGCTCTCCCATATACGGCAAAGCTCCATTGAGCACACCGGTATCATAGCCAAAAAGAAGCCCGCCGAAAGTCGAGACTAAAATAATTGTACGTAAAAATGACATTTGATTGCCTTGTTTATTCATACTGTTTCCCCCAGTCTTTTTCAAAATGCGTATGTCAAAAACTTATTCCAGGGCTGCTGCCTTCCTCACATTTCGTAAGCAGGCTTCAGAAAATAGTTGTTCATGTTTTTATCCAATAACCTCATAACCTTCCCTTCTTCTCAGCATGTCAGTCACAATGGAAGCGATTTCATTTCTCACTAAAAGAACAATGGTCATTTCTTTGTGCATAACCTTGTTCATTTGGCATTTAATAGTCACTTGATAGTTCAATTGTAGTAATATTATAGTGATATTTTTGTTACATCTGATATTATCATAATTATAAAAACGCTTTCAGTCAATATAAATTTCTGAAAATTTTTACTCTATAAAAGGAAAATCACCAATTCAAGGGGAAAATGAACGTTTTTCTTCATGAAAATGTGTGAATCAAGTCAAAAATCCTGTGATTTTCTGTTCATATCGATAAATGAGTAAGTGTTGGGTAACTTCTCCTGTTTTTCTCTGTAAAATCAAACATTCGTTCAATTGTTTCAGACTCAGGATAAAAGGAAATAGAGAAGAAAATAAAAGAAGGCTGACTTAAGGGAGGCAACCAAAATGAATGAGGGTTATATCATTGCAGGCCTTTTATTATTGACAGCGGGGATGATTGATTTTTTATGGACCACGTTATGGTTAGAGAGCGGTGCAGGTCCGATCACAAGATGCCTGTCTGCCTGGCTGTGGAAGGGCTGCCGCAAAATCAGCGGTGACCACGCAAAGGTTCTAAGTATGGCTGGTCCTCTGCTGTTATGCCTGACGTTAGTGATATGGATCAGTCTATTTTGGAGCGGGTGGGTTTTGATTTACTCGAGTGCCCCTCACTCACTTATGGAAACTCAATCAAAAGAACTGGCTTCCTGGTCAGACCGAATTTATTTTTCCGGCTATGTCATGTTTACATTAGGAAATGGCGACCTCGCTCCGAACGGAGGCCTATGGAAGCTTGTCACGATTATTGAAACAGCTCAAGGACTGCTTACCATCACGTTTTCTGTCACGTATTTGATTTCCGTCTTGAGTGCTGTTAATCAAAAACGCTCCTTTGCCCAAAGTGTATTAAGTCTAGGGCATGACGGAACAGAAATCGTCCATAATGCATGGAATGGCAAAGATTTTCACGACATTGATTTTCTTCTTGTCGCTGCCTCATCAGAACTGGGAAAGCTGACCGCTCAGCATAACGCCTTCCCCATCCTTCATTTTTACCACAGCACGCAGCATCAGGAATCATCCATTATAGCTGTTGCTGTATTGGATGAGGCTCTAACCATTTTCAAATACGGAATTCCTGAACAATATCAGCCGAATCAGCTTCATATTAAAGAAGCGCGCTCAAGTATCAAAAACTACCTGGATACCGTTCATACTGCCTATATCCACCCTGCAGAACAAGCGCCGCCGGAACCAGACATCTCAAAGCTTCAACAATCAGGCATACCGGCTTTATCAAAGCAAACATTTCAAATTGCCGTCAATTCAATAAAGGAACGTCGTCAATTGCTGCTGGGAATTATCCAAGCGGGTGCTCGAAAATGGCCTGTTCAGGAGCAAGCAATAGGTAACGCTTATTCTCCTAAATAAAAAAGTCCGGAGTGTCTGATCACTCCGGACTTTTCACTGTATGATTCTTATACAAGCTTCTGGCCGCAATTCGGGCAAAAATTAGCTTCGCCCGTTTTTGTTCCGCAGTTTGGACAGAAATTCGGTTTGCTTCCGCTGCCAGTTGACTGTGGGCCTGATGACTGTGCCTGATGATTCTGATTCGATTGGTTCATCATCTGATTGGCCATATTCATTCCCATCATCATTCCAGCCATATCCGAAGCCGCTCCGCCTCCGCTCATCTTTCCGGATGCCATTCCATCCGTCATTGATATTTGCTGGTATCTGTTCACATCCCCAACCATACCGTAGGAAGCGTTCTTTGTAATCATATCTTGAACCTCTTGAGGATAATTAAAGCTCATGATTTGAAAACGAGTGACCGTCATCCCGTCGCTTATTAATTGCATATCTAAGTCCTCTTGAATTCCCTTGGCAATATCAAAAGCGTTTGCTTGAAGATTAAACATATCTTTCCCTTCTCTTGTGATCCACTTCATGAGAAGCTGATCCAGAATAGAAATGATACGGGTTTTAATATCCTGTACAAAATATTGATCTTTCACGCCAGCGATTTTATCAATCAGGCTGATATAGTCCTGCACCTTGAAATTAAATGTGCCGTTTGCGCGAATGGGCATCCCGCCTGGCATTCCCGCTGCCGGAATATTTATCGCCTGTTTTGTTCCCCATCTTACGGTAAATTCCTTCGTATTGACAAACAGCACCTCAGCTCGCATGCCGCTGTTAAACCCAAACTTAAAGCCCTTTAACGTTGAAAGGAATGGAATAATTTCTGATTCAATATCATAATCGCCATCATCTTGAAAGACTCCTTCAACCCGCCCATTGTTCAAAAAGACAGCATCCTGTCCGGGACGAATGATTAAACGGCTCCCTTTTTTGATTTCACGATTGTTCCATTTATAAAAAATCATATCATCTCTAAATTCTTCCCACTCTACTACATTCGCTAATTGATTTCTGAAAAACGACATTACGCCTCTCCCTTTCTCTATTTCTTACATTTAAAAACTGCCCCGGCTCCCACTGTATGACGTGCCGCCTTTCGTAACACCGCCATCGCTGCCGCTGTCTTTATCTGATGGTTTTCTTTCTCTTGTTACAGTCGTTCTAATATAAGTGTCGTATTGATCAATCACATCAGACGTACGCTGATCCATATATGTATTTCCATTAACCGTTACTTTGCCGCCTGCATGATAAAGCATGATTGAAACCGCGATTCCCCCGACTGCGATGGCAGCAATCAGCTGAAACCACCATGTAAAGAATATGTTGTCGGGGTTTACTCCCGGTTTTATGCCCATATCTTTATAGGAAAGCTGAATATATGTCTCAAAAGCTTTAAAATAATTTTCATTGGATAAATCAGATGAAATCGTATTTCTGATGCTATTGAGCCTGCTGTTGTCCAAATACTGTTCGGCTTTTTTGAAGCCTGCGATAAACACTTCTCTGTTTGTCATATCAATGGTCAGAATGGCTGTACTGCCTTTTCCGTAACGATCATAAAAATCGCCGGTATAGTCAGCAATATCTTCACCGTTTGTGCTTTTGGTCGTAATAATGATGAAATCAGTGTCTCTCTTTGCACCCAGCTCTGCTGAGAGAGATTCAAGTTTTCCGATCTCCGCTTTTGACAATAGATGAGCGCGATCGTACACATGCTGCTGCGATTCAGAGGCTCTTGCCGCTTCGATACCCAGTAAGGGCATCATGATGAAAACAGCCAGCACAACAAAGATCGCTTTCCCAAAAAATCCACGCATCAAAATCCGCCTCCCATCATCAATGAGACGAGCTTCAACGCAAGAAATGTCCCGCCTGCTATTCCGCTAAACCATGCCGCCACTTTTCCTCGACTGATCGGCGGCTTTCCAACAACCTTTCCTGTTTGCCCGTTCATCGCAAAGATATGCTCCGCTCTTTCATAATCGTAACTGACCATCCAAACAGGAAGCAAAACGTAAAAGCTGTTCACGTTTTTCGTGTGAATATGTTTGTCCCTCACATTGACTGACGTATATCCGGAAAAAGTAGAATGGATGTATGAATCTATATAACTGCTGATTTTCTCTTTTGCCCTCGGAAAAAGCTCCTCATCGGTATAATTGTACTTTTCCGCAATATAACCGGCCAAATATGCCGTTTGAAAGTCCTTCAGCTCTTCGTATGAATAAGGCTCCAATTTGTCCATTAATTCGTCTTTCATTTTTTCAGAGGCATCGACAGGGATTTTCAAATAATCGAGATTGATATCACGAAACGCTTCAAAGTGCTCTGTTTCCGTGCAAATATAATCCCCTTCTTCATACCGGTGGACCCGGGTACAGTTTGCTCTCACCTGTACTTCACTATTTAAATCAAACATCCAAAACGGAATATACATGCCGGTGATGCTTTTAATGCGATCGGCAGACATGAAACCTCTTGGTGTCAGAAGGCCTTTTTTGCACCACTTTCGAAATGCCTGCTCCGCTTCTTGTTTACTGATTGTAAATGGGATGACCTTCGCCGGTGCCAAATGACCTGATAATCGATCGGCAAGTATTGCAGCACCCCCGCAGAAGCTGCACGTCGTTGCTGTCGTTTCAGCTTCCGTGATCAAAACGGCGCCGCAGTTTTCACATTGATATTCTTTTGCTTCATCATCAGAAAACCGTGCCGCAATGTTTTCTTTCGGAAGGCTTTCAATATTGTCCTGTCTTCCGCAGCTGCCGCAGGATAACGAGCCGGTTTCACTGTCAAATGCCATATCACTGCCGCAGTTCGGACACTTATAAGATATTATCATTACCGTTCCCTCTCACATCTTATGATAAAATGACGCCGCAGCCGAAAGCTACGGCCTCCTATGTATTACTTATCGAGCATCATTTTCGCTTTTAACGCCGCAAGTTCATCATCAACCTGGCTTGAACCGCCAGTGTCATACTTTGCAGTCAGATCAGCCATATCATCCTGCGGAGCGCTGTTCAGTTCAGCCATTGCATTGGCCTGATCAAGTGCCTTATTTACTTTGTCCTCCATTCGGCCGAATGCAGACATTGATTGGCTTGTACTTGAAACAGAAGCGCCCAGTTTGTTCATTCTTTCTTGCGTTTTCGCTACTGCCCACTTCGCCTTGATCATATTTTTACGTGCTTCCAGCTCTCCAATGTCAGATACCAATTTGTCATGCATCTTTCTCATCTGTGCGGCATTGGTTGCAGCAATTTGATTGGCCGCCTGCAGCTCAGAAAGCTTTGACTCCAAAGATGTTTTTCTTTCAAGAAATTTTCTCGCATCGCTCTCACTCCCGGCTTGCAGCGCCTTCATTGCATAGCTTTCCATCTTTTCCATATCCGCCTGGCACTCGTGATATTCTCTTTTTGCTCTCTGCTCCTCAGCCATAACAGCTGCTGTTTCTGCCTTAACCTTAGCCAAATCGCTATTCATATTTCTTAAATATTGATCTACCATTTTCTCCGGATTTTCAGCCTTGTCCAATAAAGCATTGATATTCGCAGACATAATATCTTTAAATCTTCCAATGATACTCATTATATCGTTCCTCCTAAAGCTAATTCGGTAACCCTTGTTACATATACTATTTATTATCGTTAAAAGTTTCACTTTTTTAATAAAAAATGACATTCCAAACAAAAAATACACAACTTTTTACCCGAACAAAAATGTAAACAATAAAAAAAGATGCCTCCAAAAGTCCAAAGACTTTCAAGAAACATCTTCAATGTTTACAAAGAAACTTCAATCTCATCCAAGCTCGGCAGTGCATCAATCGCTCCAATTTTAGTGCACACAAGAGCTCCGACCTTATTGGCAAATGCCACAATCTCACGCAGTTTCACAAAATCAGCATCTACAGATTGAATCTGATCCGTGTTTGCCAATTGATATAAAGCCGCACCGACAAAAGCATCTCCCGCCCCTGTTGAATCGATTGATGTCACCGGAATGCTTGGAATGATTTCACGGTCTTTTCCATTGGAAAGAAGCGTTCCGCTTTTCCCAAGTGTCACAGCGACAATGTTGGCTCCGATCTCATGAAGGATCGCAACTCCCTTTTCATGATCCTTCACACCGCTTATAATCTCAAGCTCCTCGTCACTGACTTTCACAAAATCACTTACAGCGATCGCTTTTTTCGCAACACTTACAAACTCTGAGACTCTTCCCCTCCATAAATCTTCACGGTAGTTAGGGTCAAACGAAATAAACTGTCCATTGTCTTTCGCAATCGACATCAGCCGTAAATAGGCTGAGCAAAACGGATCCGATAACAGTGCCGTCGCAGAGCCGAAATGAAGGATTTTCGCTCCGTTTAGTTTTTCCTGGTCAATATCCTCCAGCGTAAACAAAGCGTCCGCGCCTCTATTAAAAACAAAGTCACGCTCTCCATTTTGTTTTAATGAAACAAAAGCAAGCGTTGTAGGCGCTTTCTCATCCATCACCAGCATAGAGGTATCGACGTGTACAGCGTCCAATGTTTGCTTCAGAAAATACCCAAACGGATCCTTTCCTACTTTTCCGCTGAAAGCGGCGTCTCCGCCCAGCTTGGCAATTGCTGCCGACACATTCGCCGGTGCACCGCCCGCACTTTTCAAGAATTGGCGCCCTTCCATTAAATCAACGTCAACATCGGTACAAAAGAAATCAATCAACAACTCCCCAATACAAACTACAGAATGACTACGCATATTATCACACTCATTTATAAAGTCTAGATTACAGTCTCAGTATATTACTTTCTGCCATAAATACAACATTGAATATTAAAAATTTTACATATATTTATCTCGCAGACCTTTGCTCCAGCTCAGAGATGATGTGTTTATATCTTTTTTCCGTTAAAGGATAGAAGGCGATAAGAATAATAGAAAGCAAAATGAAAAATCCCGGAATCAAAGCATTCATATTTTTAATCGCATTCAATGACGCAACTGTCTGGTCTGTATTCGCCACATACCCGGCGATCCCTAAATAAATGGCCGAAAATGACCCGGCTAATGCAACACCCAGCTTATTAATAAAGCTCATGCTCGAAATCACCACACCATCCGCGCGAATTCCGGTTTTCCATTCCGCATAATCAACACAATCCGCAACCATTCCCCAAGCAAGCGTATTTAAAGGCGTTGTGAAAAATCCTGAAGCGAAAAGCCAAATGAAAATGAGTGTAATGGAAGAATACGGCGTAAAATGCAGGCCGGCATAAGAAATAAGCGATAGAGCTGCCGTGATGATCATGACTTGTTTTCTGCCCCACTTCTCAGAAAAGAAAGGAATAAACAAATTGCTGATCAGCGCTGCTCCGAAAAATAAAACGGTGCCCATAAACACGAACTCTTTATGGTTTACGTTATACGTAAAATAATACACCATCGTGCTGAGCTTAATATTAAACCCGATCGCAAAAGTCAAAAATGATGAAATTAACATAAGCAAGGGTTTGTTTTGGAATAAAACGGATAACGTCTTTTTGATCCCTTGTTTTTTTCTCTTTTTAGGCTGAATCCGCTCCCGGACAGTAAAGAAACTGAATAGATTCAAAACAATGCTGACCGCTGCGTAGATGAGCGCCGTCATTTGAAATCCAAACGCCTGATCCTCTCCTCCGATAGCAGTTGCAAGCGGTGTCGCACAGGAAATGGATAAAAGAATGCCGATATACACCAAAATCATCCGGGTTGTGGTCAGAACCGTCCGTTCCTCCACAGAATTCGTCATCCGCCCCGTTAAGCTGTTCACCGGAATCGTTTGCATACTAAAGGACATCCCAAGCAGAATATAGGTGATATACGCATATACCATATTTCCGGTCTCACCGAAATGAGGCGTCGTGAAACATAAGAATGTGAATAGCGCAAAAGGAAATGCCACCCACAGCAAATATGGCCTTGCTTTTCCCCACCTTGTATTTGTTTTATCTAAAATCAGTCCCATTATCGGGTCAAAAATAGCATCCAGCACACGCACAACAAGAAACAAAGTTGCGATCACCGCAGGCTGAATGCCGCCGACGTCTGTATAATAGAATAATAAGTATGCGTTTACAAACTGAAAGATAATATTATACGACATATCGCCGAATCCATAGCCGATTCGTTCAAACCAGGAAAGTCCGGTGCTGGATTTTGACTGACGCTTCACTTTCATTGCCGTTACTTTTTCTGTTTCAATCATATTTCCCACCCCAAGAATCCGTTTTCATTTCCAGTAAACAAGAGGGAGAATACGAAGATCCTCCCTGTTCACTCAGCGATTTGGATACACCATCACTTTTAAACATTCATTCTTAAATTGAAGCGCCCGCTCCATCGCCTCTTGTGTCTGCTCCAGCGAATATTGATCCGTTACTAGATGCTTCGTGTCCACAACGCCGGAAGCGAGAAATTCGATTCCCTTCGGATACGTATTGGCATAACGGAAGATCCCGTAAATATCAATCTCGTTATCCGCAATAAACGGCACATTGAGCGGAATCTCGTTCTGTGAAGGCAAACCGATAATCGCCAATTTTCCGCCCCGGCGCACAGAAGCCAGTGCGGATTGCAATGCCGCTGGATTCCCTGCTGTTTCCCAAGCAACATCAACGCCTCTATCATTTGTGATCGTTTTAATCTCTTCAAGTGCGTCCTGTTCACGTATATTAATAATATGAGTCGCTCCCATTTTTTTCGCAGCCTCTAACCGCAGCGGCTCTAAGTCGGTCGCGATAATTGTGCCTGCCCCAAATGCTTTAGCTGCGGCAACAGCCATTAACCCAACAGGGCCCATCCCCATAATCGCAATCGTTGATCCGGGCTGAAGCTTCGTTCTGGCCGCCGCATGGATGCCGACAGAAAACGGCTCGATCAAAGCAGCATCTTCATAAGAAAGTGAGTCTGGGATTAAAAAAACAAAGTCCTGACGCATTTTAATATATTGGACAAACGCGCCGTCTACCGGCGGTGTAGCCAAAAACTGTACATCCGGGCAAAGATTATAGCGCCCTTCTTTGCACGCTTCACAGCGTCCGCACGTAACACCAGGTTCAACAGCAACGCGGTCACCGACTTTGAATTGATCGACAGCTGATCCGACAGCGGCAATTTCTCCCGCGCACTCATGTCCGAGGATAAATGGCTTCTCCACTACATAGTTGCCTATTCGGCCATTTGTATAGTAATGCAGATCCGATCCGCAAATCCCGACAGCCATCACCTTAATCAACACTTCATCATGATTGATGTCAGGCACAGGCACTGTTTCGATTTTGATCTCTCTTGTGTTGTTCATAACAGCCGCTTTCATGTTCTGAGGTACTGTGTGAGTCATTTGGCAAGTTCCTTTCTTTAGAAAATAAAATGTAAGTGCATACATTTTTGTTTTCTCTGTTACTGCCCCCATTTTATCTGCTTTTCAAGACGTTCAACAGCCTTTCCTGCTGTATAAAAGGACAGCGACACTGTACTTTTATTTTTTCATATACAAAAAACGCTGGATTGATAAAATAGTACTAATAGGAGGTGCAGGCTTATGGCTGAACTTGAAAACCGAAAACAATTTGCACAACTGCTGGCACCTGGCGTCAAAACGCTAAAACTTCATCCTGATTATAAAGTCAGAAGGAAAAAGAATGAAAAAACAGGACAGTCTTACATAGATAAAATCGCACTCCAGCTGGGAGTCTCCCCAAACACGATCAAAAGCTGGATCGGACAGATGGGGGCAAACTACATTCCCGGAAGAATCGACGACGGAAAACTGTTCGGAATGATCTGGATCATTCTCGAAAAGACCGACTTGGATATCGAGTGGTTGACCGACTTGCTGGAAGCCACCACTATCCCAGTCATCAAACCCGCATTGCCTGTATGGGCAGCGTCTTGTTTGAAAAAAGCAAAAACACTGCGAAAAGACGGGTCATTCGGGGCTCCGAGTGAAGATGAAATTGAAAATGTAGTAAAACGGCTGTTTCATGACAGACCCGGCCATGAAACGAATGCGCTTACAGAACAGCCTATCACGCATAATTTACCCTCACGCTGGTCCGGACGCTTTATCGGACGCAGCTTTGATATGGAAGCGATACGGCAATGGATGCTTTCTCCGTCACCAATCTGTTTAATCACCGGTTGGGCTGGTATGGGTAAAACCACAATCGCTCTTGAAGCCGCCTATTCCTGTGTCGACGATACTTCAGATTGGCCGGTGTTCAACAGTATCATTTGGGTCAGCGCTGATTGGAAAGGATTGAGCTTTAGCGATTTTTTAAATACGATCGCCTATCAGCTCGGACGCACAGAACAAATCGATAAATCAATCAATGAAAAACGATTCGTCGTCCGCAATGCGTTAGCTAATTACACTAGAGAAAAACCGATCCTGCTGATCGTTGACAGCATTGATACTGCAGAACGTGACATTCATGAATTTATCACCAGCCTTCCGCAAGGCGTGAAAGTTCTCCTCACAGCGCGGGAAAACGTAAAGCAAACCTATCGAGAAAGCTTCGGAGAAATGACGGCCATCCAGCTGAGCGGCCTTGACCAAACAGATGCCCTTGAATTTTTTCAGCAAGAAGTGCACCGCTGCTTACAAACATGCAACCTCCCACGTAAACGGGAAAAGCTGGAGCAGCTGATACATCTATCTTCTGACCTGAAAAACGAATTCATTTCAGCGACTGCCGGAAACCCGAAAGCCATGGCACTCAGCATCGCCTATATATCAGACGATGACATCCCCGCTCAGCAGCTGATACATGAACTTGGAAAAGCAGGCTACTCACTGCTGGAATTGTTTGAATTCCTCTTTGGCCGCACCTGGGACAGATGCAATGAAGATACGCGAAAGCTATGGCAGACGCTTTGCTTTTTCAGCAAGCCGCCTGATGAAAAAAGCCTGGCGGCAGCCGCCGGATTAGACGCCCGCCGTTTTCATTACGCTATGGAACAAATGCGGTCATATGCGGTGATTCAGCCGGAACGAAGCGAAGGAAGGACACAATACTTAGCGCACCAAACCGTTGTCGCTTACGGAGAACAGCACTTGTCCGAACAGCACGAATATGAAAAAAAAGCCCGCAATCGCTGGGCGCACTATTATGTTGATTATGCCGAAACCCATTTAAAGCGGGAACAGCCCAACTCTATCTATTGGAGCTATCTGCTGGGACGGAACTTAGACCAAATGAAACAAGAATGGCCAAACATCTTAAAGGTCATCAGATGGGCAAGTGAAACCGATCAAAAAGAAATCCTAATCGAAATCATCACCCGCATTAGCCATTTTCTAAGCAGAATCAACCTGCCCCTGCGAATCGAATACGGACGCAAAGCGGCCGACGCCGCCCATCACTTAGGCCAACACACACGAGAAGCGTACTTCCGAATCGACACCTCAGGCTGGGCATTGATGGAAGTCAATGATTTAGACGGAGCGCTTCAGCAAATAGAAGCCGGGCTGAAGATTCTTGAACAATCAGACGCTCACGATGCCTATGATCTAAAGGTTTGGGGACACGCACTCAAAGCAAGGCTGTTTTTAAAAGCCGGGCAACAGGAAAAAGCAGAGACCATTTTAAACGAAATCGAAAATCAACCGATTTCCCCTACCATTCAACACAGAGTTCTATTGGTCCGCGGTGACTTAAGCTTTGTGAGAGGTTATCATGTAGAAGCCATTCAATTATACGAAGCGGCAAATGAGATAAGCTCCACGTACGGCGGCGAAAAAACGATAGAAGCCTATTTCAATCTGGGTGTCGCTTACGTGAAATGTGGTCAATTTGAGAAAGCGGAAGAAGCCTTTGAGCAAATGCTCTATGACAAACATAACGCCAATCAGGTTGAGTTGATCTATTATTTTTACGGGATGGCGCAGCTGTTGTACCGTAAAGGAGAGAAAACGAAAGCGATGGAAGCTAATCAGAGAGCGATTCGTTTGATTGATTCGTGGGAGCCTGCGATTGGGATTCGGGGAGAGGTGGAACGATTGGATATTGTCTTTTAAAAGATAAATAAATTGTAGCTAGTTGTATGAGCTTTAAAAAATACCCATGTCCTGGTTGTTATTAAAGATAAAAAAGGTATCTTATCAGTACAGCAACTGATTAAGCTACCTTTTTTGAATAAATAAACATTTCATAGAACACAAATTCAAAAGTGAACTTTTTAACAACAAAAGGTTAATACTTATTACATCAGCATTAATGCTGTACTGTAATATAATGTTTTAGTTCACCTGACCAATATCTTCCACCCCAATCTTGTGCAACATGCACATCATACTTTCCTGCTGGAAGATTTTTCGTTGAAAAACTCACACGAAAATTGCGTGAACCAATACTATGCCAGAATTGTTTTCTGGTTATTTCTTTTCCTTTATTGTTTGATAAAATTACTGCAAAACCATTATCTAAATCCCTAGCCAAAGTACCAGTAACCACAATAGA
The DNA here is from genome assembly GCF_038593095.1 of Bacillus sp. FSL L8-0358. Lineage (NCBI taxonomy): Bacteria > Bacillati > Bacillota > Bacilli > Caryophanales > Bacillaceae > Bacillus > Bacillus sp. FSL L8-0358. The sequence continues at coordinate 645,770 of NZ_CP151962.1, read as the reverse complement.
AGTAGCTCTTTTCGAATATGTATTAGCATCTGTTTTAAATTTGATTGTACCTTTCGAATCCATAGCTAATGCTTCTGACCCACCTGCAAAAATGACAACCCCTAAAAGAGCTGCTGTAAACAGGATCATTACTAACTTTTTCATCTTTAGAATTCCTCTTCTCTTTTACTATTTTAAATCCCTACTTACAATAACATATTTTTCTAAAAAAACGAAGGTTTTTCCACATCTTTCTTCTAGGATATAATTAAGTTTGATAGAAATATATCGATCTTAATGCAAACTTAAGATTCTTTTTGAACAAAATCTGCTTTTAACCTATTTGAAATGAAGCTTAAAATTTGAAGTATCATCTATAAAGCTTTGACGAGGTGTCCAATAAATCCATATACACGAATAAAAGAAAGTGCTAGACAAATAAACTTTTATAAATTTCGAAAATTTACCCACTACTTCCTCATGCTCTCTATTGAAAAAATTAAATTTATAGGTTTCTTATATTTCATGAACCTTAATATAGAGTATTTCTGAGTTGTAATAATATCTTTAAACAAAAATGGATTTTAACAGATTTGTACCTGCTTTCAAAATTAAATTGCAAATACATGCTAAAAAAATAATACAGAAGAATTCCTAAAACATATAAGTATCTAAATTCATGAATAAATGTTATCTTAGCATTCGGATGAAATCAACAGCCATACTTCGGTATATCTAGAGTCATTCAATTAAACGGAACTTAGTACAATAAAACCCAAATTGGTAAACTCAGCTTGTATAGAAACAACTTCTCCACAAGCCTTTTTGTTTTATAAAGATTTCTTTAATTGAAACAGAAAAAAGCTCCCATATACTATGATCTGCTTGGTTAGGGAGATGTGAGTAATCACGTTAGGCGGGTGAGGAAGAATTTGTTCGCACACATTTCTTTAGCCTGCTCGTAATAAAGAACAAGTGATTGTTTTCACCTGCAAAATGCGCGCTATTTTTTCATAGAATTTTTTCCTGAGACTTTAAATTGGTTTTTTCCAACCTCTTCTTTTCTTATGGTCTTCTCATACATGCTGGGTGATGACTTTTCGACAGTTCTTTGACTTTGTGCGGTTCTAAAGCAGCGGGTATTATGAACATATTTTAGAATTGATCTATATCATCGATAGCCTTTTCGGTCAGTTATTGTGTATGTGATTTTTGTGTATCTTTTCGATTTTTTACCTTGTGCATTTACTCTTGTTGGACATTGGCTTTAAGATAAGTGAAGACATGTCCGCCCATTATATTATGATTGATGGCCTAAAGTAAAATTTTATCAAAAACATCTTGTAAGTTGGTTGTATTTTTATAAAGATAGTGTATTTCTTCCAGTTTATAGTAAGCGGTGCAGAATATTATATCGTCGTTGATATTCAAATTCAAGAAATCATCTGTTACGCCCTATTATAATAAATTTATCTTTAGGACTGTCTATCTAAACGGATACCATGAAGATACCCGTAAATATCATTTGAATGAAATCCCAGATTCCTTTATTTCACCATATTAGGGTTTAACTTAATAATGATGAAAAAGATTTATGTATCAATCAATTTTTATAAAACAGGTGAACCTCTTTGTACGATTTGCTTAGGCAAATCAAATTCAGCTTATGTCGGGAAGAATTTCTTGTGTTAATATTAAAAAAGAAACCAACCTTTGAATTCTACTATTTTTTAAAAATGGATATTTCATTGAGTAATAAAAGGGCTGTCGAGTTTTTGAGAGCTTAGTCTTACTTTTAGTAATCTTTTATAGCTTTGGCATACATCTTAAATTTTAGTTATGACCAAATGTAGTATGGTTATACATATCGTTACTTCCCCACTAAACCCGCCATCAAAAGGCCTGCTACAATCAATAATAAGAGTAAAAGAATACAAAGTGCTAGGATAAAAATAGAAAGATACTTAGCAATCCCTTTAGGTGCTTTGAATGCTAGAATACTCCCCACAACTATTCCGAGAATTCCAAGCGCCCAATGGATGTGGGGTAGAAAACACAATGTGAATAACAGGATGATAAATGACACTATCCCTAAATATTTCCTCATGTCTCCCCCTTTCTCTTTCCTTCCATTAAATCAAAAAGAAATTTTAACTTATAATTTGTTGTATATTCTTAAGATCTTAAAATATAGAGTACCATATTTTTTGAGATATATGGTACTCTACTCTAAGTTTTCTATTCACTTGCTACAAGGTCTAGTATTTTATCAGCAAAAGCATTTGCAATAATTTCTCCCTCTTCTTTCGTATAATAAGGGACTTCCATTTGCATTGAACCCCTTAGGGCTACCCTTGCCGCTGTAATATCAGGATTATCTCCAATCATGATATTACTCGCATTCAGTCTCAAATTATTTTCATTACTATTAAATTTATTTTTATAAAATAGCTTATATCTTGAGAAAACAAGACTATTATAATACTCTTGAACTGCATTTAAAATTGGCTTAGTGTCATTATTAAATAAAATTTGTGAGATGTTAATAGCATCAATATCTCCAAGGAAATCCGAATTATCAAAGTTACCAGCCGATGTTCTTGTATCAATCAAGTCGTAAGCAGCTTTATATGTTCTTGTTTCATTGTCGCCGCTATACTTATCTCTATTTTTATATACATCTGCAGCAACAGTAAATAAATCACCACCCCACCCTGCTAAATCTTGCTGTGTAGTTCCAACTAACGGAAGATTCGCATACAATAAAGCAGATAATGTAGCCATAAGATGAGGAAAATCAATAACTTCAGATTTTGAAACGGGATCAGTTGCATAGACAAAACTATTTTCTCCTACAGCATTAATAACATACTCCTCAAAGTCTTTATCAAATTGTCCAGAAGTTAATGTCCATATTAATGATTCATATCTTTTGCGGCGATAATAGTTGGTTGTAAGCTTATTCGCTTGATTAATGTCATTGTTTGTAAATTGAAGTCCTAAAAGTTGAATTTCATATAATTGCTTGTATAGCTCTTGATTGAGATCAGTTGAGAAATCAAGACTTGAAGCCCCATTATCCAGTCCCGACTTAATATTATTGTCTATTTCAATTTTACTGTCTTCTGAACCAACACTAATAGTTGAAATTTGATCGAATGCCCAATTTTTTGGCAATGGATAGCCTAAATTTGCACTAAATCCCGTGGACATATCACTTACAAAACTGGTTGTTGCCCAACCTTTCTCCGATACTTGACTGCAAACATTCCGGGCTCCATATATTCCAACTTTGTAACGGTTCCCCAGATATTTCATTTGTTCATTAATACCCTTAAAGTGTGGAAGAATTTTGTTAGTTATATCATCTCCTAAAGCGTCAAAATCCACGGCAAAATATATTGTTGTTCCATTTTTAAATCCATAATTTTTGGCAGCTGTAAAAGCATCTTGAGCATCTCTTTTCCCTTGAGCTTCACTGAAATGTCTAGAATTATTCCCATAAGCTTGATATATCGGAAAAACAGTTAAACCAGCATTAAAAATAGTTTTTAATTCGCCAGGTTTTATTTTTTTCTCCAATCCTCCTGGAATGTCTACAAGATAACGACCAATAGTTTCATAGCCTGCATTTTTTAAAGCTTTAGCTCTAGCAGGCGTAACTTCTGTTATACAATCACAAGCTGTTCCCTTGCGATTAGGATCTCCTTTACTCTGCAACAAAGAAAGCCAAGTTTGTTTTCCTGTAACTCCATCGGCTGGCAACTTAACAAACTGTTGGAATTCACTTACTACATTTTTTAATAGTGTGCTGTACTGTCCATTGAAATCTCCTGGATTGAAATCATTTACATATAATGCATATTGAAGGAGCTTAACAAAGTTTGCATTAGTATTCCCTATGCTCAGGGTTGGTAAAAGGTTGGTCGTAGAAGGCCCTATTGATCCCGTTTGTAGAGAGGGAGCAATTCCCTCTTCTGTTTGAATACCGTATATTAAAGCTTTATTAGTCCCTCTTTGGTAGTAACCATCACATGGTTGGACTCCAGATGTTTTGTAATATTTTGAATTAAGATCTCTTTGCATTTCTCTAATTCTAGAATTACCACCAGATGTGAGCACATAAGCATCCATAGTTAAAAATGCTTTAAATATATAGGAATAAACTTTCCCGTCACGAATAGGCAGTCCCGCATCAGTTTGTAATTTAATTACTGCAGCTTTAGTCCCTTCTCCAAAAGTTCCTGTAAATCCAGTTGGATTGTAACCTTTACAATACATTGCTCCTTGAAGAATTAGTACAATTCTTTTTCCTTTGTCATCAGTAGGCACACGCCCAATTTCCATTTCTCCCCATGATTTGTACGCCACTTCAGTTCCTGGTCCAAAATTATCAGCAGGTGTAGAGATTCCAAGTTCAATCTGCAAAGCCCTAGTTAAAGCATACATCGTGGACCAACCAGTTTTCCCACTTTCAGGAGCTGGAACGAAGCCAGGCTTTCCTGAATAAGCAGCATTTACCCATAGTTGTACTTTCTGAATCACTTCATCCATTATGGTCACCTCTTTCATAGTATTCATATCTAGGTGGCAAGCGTATGACAAGAAAACCCTTCTCAGTTGAGAAGGGTTTCATCATAATATGGCAAACTTCATCAATAAGCTTTTTTGCAAGACATTTTAAATTAATACCTGCAATTTTTGAAGAAGTAAGCGGAGTCAACAATAAAATATATACCTACTTTTCACCTTATAAATAAAAAAGATGCTTCCTCTAAAGTCCAGTAGACTTTTGGAAGCATCCTCAATGAATGTTATCTTTTTGTTATTTATGCACGGGTGATGAAAAACGCTCAAACCCTTGGTATATCAAGGGTTTTCGCCGTTTGATTACATCATGCCGCCCATACCGCCCATGCCGCCCATGTCAGGCATTCCGCCGCCAGCGTTTTCTTCTGGCTTGTCAGCGACAACGGCTTCAGTTGTTAAGAACATTGCAGCTACAGACGCAGCGTTTTGAAGAGCTGAGCGTGTAACTTTCGTTGGGTCAACGATACCTTTTTCGATCATGTTTACCCATTCGCCAGTTGCAGCGTTGAAGCCTACGCCGATTTCTTCGTTTTTGAGGCGCTCAACGATGACAGATCCTTCAAGACCAGCGTTGTGCGCGATTTGACGGATTGGCTCTTCAAGCGCGCGAAGCACGATGTTGATACCTGTTTGAGCATCGCCTTCAGCTTCAACTGCAGCGACTTTGTTATATACGTTTACAAGCGCTGTACCACCACCGGATACGATGCCTTCTTCAACAGCTGCGCGAGTTGAGTTCAGGGCGTCTTCGATGCGAAGTTTACGCTCTTTCAGCTCAGTTTCAGTCGCAGCGCCGACTTTGATGACAGCTACGCCGCCAGCAAGTTTCGCAAGACGCTCTTGTAATTTTTCTCTGTCGAACTCAGAAGTTGTTTCTTCCACTTGAGCGCGGATTTGAGTCACGCGGGCAGAAATTTTGTCTGTTTCGCCAGCGCCTTCAACGATTGTTGTGTTTTCTTTAGTAACGACAACTTTAGAAGCGCGTCCCAATTGAGCGATTTGAGTAGATTTCAGGTCAAGGCCAAGATCTTCTGTGATGACTTCTCCGCCAGTAAGGACAGCGATGTCTTCAAGCATTGCTTTACGGCGGTCACCGAAGCCAGGAGCTTTAACAGCAACTGCGTTGAATGTGCCGCGAAGTTTGTTCACAACAAGTGTTGCAAGTGCTTCGCCTTCAACGTCTTCAGCGATCAGAAGCAATGGTTTGCCTTGCTGAACAACCTGCTCAAGCACAGGTAGGATTTCTTGAATGTTTGTGATTTTTTTGTCTGTGATTAAGATGTAAGGATTGTCAAGAACCGCTTCCATCTTATCAGAGTCAGTTACCATGTAAGGAGACGCATATCCGCGGTCGAATTGCATACCTTCCACAACTTCAAGCTCAGTTGTGAAGCCTTTAGACTCTTCGATTGTGATAACGCCGTCGTTTCCTACGCGCTCCATTGCTTCAGCGATAAGGCTTCCGACTTCCTCATCAGCAGCAGAGATCGCAGCAACCTGAGCGATAGACTCTTTGCCTTCGATTGGCTTAGAAATTTCTTTTAAGTTTTCGATCGCAACCGCTACAGCTTTTTCCATACCTTTACGCACGCCTACAGGGTTAGCGCCTGCTGTTACGTTTTTAAGGCCTTCACGGATCATTGCTTGCGCAAGAACTGTTGCAGTTGTTGTACCGTCACCGGCAACGTCGTTTGTTTTGCTGGCTACTTCAGCAACAAGCTTAGCACCCATGTTTTCAAACGCGTCTTCTAGCTCGATTTCTTTAGCGATTGTTACACCGTCATTTGTGATTAACGGAGAACCGAATTTTTTCTCTAGAACCACGTTGCGTCCTTTTGGTCCTAAAGTTACTTTAACAGCATCAGCAAGTGCATCGACACCGCGAAGCATTGCGCGGCGAGCTTCTTCACTAAACTTAATTTCTTTTGCCATGTTTACAAGACCTCCTCAAATGTTTTAAGTATTGTTTATTTAAGAATTAGCCGATAACAGCTAAAATGTCGCTTTCACGTAAGATTAAGTATTCAGTACCTTCGTATTTCACTTCAGTACCTGCGTATTTTGAGAAGATAATGCGGTCGCCCTCTTTTACTTCTAAAGCAACGCGCTCTCCGCTTTCTAACACGCGACCTGAACCAGCTGCCACGATTTTGCCTTCTTGCGGTTTTTCTTTTGCAGAATCCGGCAACACAATTCCGCTGGCAGTTTTTTCTTCAGATTCTACGAGTTCAATGACAACGCGATCACCTAATGGCTTTAACAATGTAATAACCTCCTCAATAGTATGAATATGTAATTTTAGCACTCAGCACTAAAGAGTGCTAACACAATTCTTATAATAAAGAATCTCCCTTCCAATTTCAAGTGATAAGATAAAAAATTTTTCACGCTTACATCATTCTTTTCCGCTCCCTTTTCCGTTAGCTTTTTCACCCCCGTACCGATTATGTTACAATAGCTGTAGATGAACGAAACCCACTTAACAAAGGAGTACATACCATTTGAGAAAACAGTATTGGTTTATTATTTTGACATATATCATCATGCAGTTTTCCGCATTAATCGCGATTCCCTTGTTATTTAAATTCGGTTATGCCGGAGGACAGCCTACAGATGAAAATATGCTGCATGCACAAGGATTATGGTCCGTTATCAGCTTTATCGCCTGTCTCGTTGTTGTTCTGCTCATTCTGAGAACCGTTCCGAAAGAAACGCTGCGAAACGGACAGAAGGACTCAATCGGACTTTCTATCCTTTGGGCGATAGCCGGTTTTTTCATTGCCCTTTTCTCTCAGGGAATAGCAGGCTCTATTGAATATTATGTTTTTGGCATCGGAAGAGAATCAGAAAATACACAAGCGATTCTGGATGTCATTCAGGCAGTCCCGCTCATGATTATCGTTTCTTCCATCGTCGGGCCTATATTAGAAGAAATCATCTTCAGAAAAATCATTTTCGGCGCGCTGTACGAAAAAACGAATTTCTTTTTTGCAGGACTGATCAGCTCGGTTATCTTCGGTATTGTTCACGCTGATTTGAAGCATCTCCTTCTATATACAGCAATGGGCTTTACATTTGCATTTTTATATGCGAGAACAAAACGGATATGGGTGCCGATTTTCGCCCATTTAATGATGAATACATTCGTCGTCATCATGCAGCTTGAGCCTGTTCGGAATTACCTTGAACAGCAGAGCACACAAATGCAATTGATTATTGGAGGATTATTTTTATGAGAAACCCGGTAGTTTGGGGAATGATCTACTTTGCCGTAGGGTGCATCTTTACTTATCTTGCCGCAAGCTCGCCAGGCAGCATGTGGTCATTTTACTCCATCCTGCTGATGGTGTTCGCCGCTTACAACATCAGCATTTCTTTTAAGATGTTCGCCTTTTCATTTAAAATCAAAAAGAACCAAAAATAAAGAAAATCCATTTCTGAATGAGAAATGGATTCAAATTAAATCCTAAAACGGCTTTCGTTTTAGGATTTTGTCATTTTCAGCGTGGTTGAAAACCCTTGAAGTCTAGGAAAGGCGAGCATCGGAGCGGAGCGAATGTTTTCATTCGTGAGCACCAACGCACAGGCTTGACAACGAATGCGGGGGGTTTGTCAACACGCTGAATCCATTTCTCTCATGAGAAATGGATTTTTTATTATTGCCCCGAAGACACGTCCTGATCGGCAGCACTGCTTTTCTGCGCTTTCCGATAGGCGGCCTTCGATATAAGGATACTGATTTCATATAAAATCAAAAGCGGGACTGTGACCATCATATGGGACAGAAGCTCAGGCGGTGTAATCAGGGCTGCGATCACCAGCAGCGTAAAATACGCATACTTTCTGATTTTCGCCAAGAACATCGGTGTCACAATTCCGAGCCTGGTCAAAAACATGAGGATGACCGGCATTTGAAACAGCAGTCCAAACGGAATCGTCAGCTGCAGAAGAAAATGAAAATATTCATTAATTCCGATCACCTGATTGACATTCAAGTCATGAGAGATCCGCTTCATAAAATCAACAACAAAAGGAAATAAAATATAATATGAAAAAGATAAGCCCGCTAAAAACAGCAAAATAGAGATCGGAATGTAGCTGAGCGTTACTTTGCGCTCTTTCTCATAGAGACCCGGGCTCACAAAAGCCCAAAGCTGATAAAGAATAACCGGCGAGGTCAGGACTATGCCGATGATAAACGCAAACTGCATAAACACATAAAGCGGGTCTGTCAGGTTAAACGCGTTAAGCGTAAGCTGCTTCGCTTCATCTGTTTCTTGCAGATACACAATAATCGGCTTTGCTAAAAAAAATCCAGCAATAAAGAAAACGACAAACGCCAGCGCTACAATCAGCAACCGTTTTCGAAGCTCAGCAATATGCTCCAGCAGCGACATTTGATTCACTTTCATTCGTGTCATCCTAACTTACTGATCTTCTTTCTTTTTTTCCTCTTCATCACTCGTTAATCCTTTAGTAGCGTTTTTGAATTCACGAAGTGTGTCTCCCGCTGCTTTCCCCAATTCAGGCAGCTTTTTGGGACCGAAGATAATCAGAGCAACGATTGCGATAACAGCAAGGCTTCCAGGACCGATCGGCATATTTGGGCTCCTCCTTTCCCTCTATTCGATTTCCTCTAAAACTGAGTAATGCTTCAAAAAATAAACCAGTGACTGAAGCTCAACTGCTAAATCTATATGATGAATTCGAATGTGTTCCGGCACATTCAAACGGGCCGGCGTAAAATTAAGGATTCCCTTGATTCCTAATGCGACCAATCTGTCTGTAATGGATTGAGCGGCAACTGCTGGCACTGTAAGAATGGCAACTGATTCATCTTTTACGTGTTGTTCAAGGTCATCAAGGTTATAGACGGGCACGCCGCCTACCTCAGTTCCTATTTTACTCTCATTTATATCAAAAGCCATAGAAATTTTTGTGTTATTATTTTTTGTGAAATTATAGTGAAGAAATGCTGTTCCCAAGTTCCCGACACCAATTAAGATGACGTCTGTCATCTCATCCTGATCAAGCGTTTTTCGGAAAAAAGACAGCAAATAATCCACATTATATCCGTATCCTTTTTTGCCAAGAGCTCCAAAATAGGAAAAATCCCTCCGAATCGTGGCAGAATCAACCTTTACGGCATCACTGAGTTCAGCGGATGATACACGCTGTTTTCCTGACGCATGCAGATTCTTTAAAAAGCGATAGTAAAGCGGCAGCCGTTTCGCCGTCGCCTGCGGAATTTTTGATTGATCCTTATTCATTTTTGGTCCTCCAAATTATACTCGGATAGTTCTCTTTTAAAGTCACCGTTTTTCCCGCCTGTCTTCTCCAGCAAGAAAGTAGGGCCGATGACCATCCCCTTATCAAGGGCCTTGCACATATCGTAAACGGTAAGAGCGCACACCGATGCAGAAGTGAGCGCTTCCATTTCCACACCTGTACTCCCTTTCGTTTTGACCTGTGCTTTTATATGAAGTATAACTTCTGCTTCTTTTATTTTCCAGTCAAACGATATATCTATCCCGCTCAATGAAAGCGGATGGCACATCGGAATGATATTCGACGTTTGCTTTGCGGCCATAATGCCTGCCACCTGCGCGACAGCCAGTACATCTCCTTTGCCGATATCGTGACTTTGTATTTTCTCGTACACTTCATTCTTCATGTGTACGCTTGAAACAGCCGCCGCAGTACGGACAGTCGAAGATTTTTCGCTGATATCCACCATCTGGGCTCTGCCCTGTTCATTAAAATGAGAAAATCCATTCATATTAAAACGCTCCTTAAACAGATCATACACTATTTTCTTCTCTATGTCTTATATGGCCAATGTATTGTTTGCTGACTTCTGGTTCATAAGCTACACTTAACTTATTATAGCAGAGGTGAAATAATATGATGATCTTACAAGTTAATCAGCTGTCCAAATCGTTTGGTGCTGATACTATTTTAAACAATATAAAGCTGGAAGTCAGAAATCGTGATCGCATCGCCATTGTAGGAAGAAATGGCGCCGGAAAATCCACGCTCCTTAAAATTATCGCAGGCCAGCTTTCGTATGAAAAGGGCGAAATTATTAAACCGAAAGATATTACAATGGGATATCTCGCCCAGCATACTGGCTTGGATTCTAAGCTTACCATAAAAGAAGAGCTGCTGACTGTTTTTGACCACTTAAAAGCAATGGAAAAGGAAATGCGGGCTATAGAAGAAAAAATGGCGGCAGCTGCCCCGGGTGAATTAGAAAGCATCATGAAAACCTACGACCGCCTTCAGCAGGAATTCAAAGATAAAGGCGGCTATCAATATGAAGCGGATGTTAGATCTGTGCTGCATGGTCTCGGCTTCAGCCATTTTGACGATTCTACACAGGTTCAAAGCCTCAGCGGAGGCCAGAAAACAAGACTGGCTTTAGGTAAGCTTCTGTTAACACAGCCTGATTTGCTCATTCTCGATGAGCCGACAAACCATCTGGATATTGATACGCTTACCTGGCTTGAGCATTATTTGCAAGGCTATTCAGGCGCCATCCTCATCGTTTCGCATGACCGCTACTTTTTGGACAAAGTAGTAAACCAGGTATACGAGGTATCAAGAGCAGAAAGCAAAAAGTATCACGGCAACTACAGCGCTTATCTCGACCAAAAAGCCGCGCAGTATGACAAAGATCTGAAAATGTATGAAAAGCAGCAGGACGAGATTGCAAAGCTGCAGGATTTCGTAGACCGAAATCTGGCGAGAGCCTCTACCACCAAAAGGGCGCAAAGCCGCAGAAAGCAGCTTGAGCGAATGGAAGTCATGTCAAAACCGCTTGGCGATGAAAAATCCGCAAACTTTCATTTTGATATTACAAAACAGAGCGGAAATGAAGTCCTTCGTGTTCAGGATCTCACAATCAGCTATGAAAACCAGCCGCCGCTTTTAACAGAAGTGTCATTCATGCTCACAAGAGGAGAAAGCGCAGCGCTTGTCGGCCCTAACGGAATTGGTAAATCGACATTGCTGAAAACATTAATAGACACCCTAAAACCAGATCAAGGAACGATCTCATACGGCTCAAATGTAAGTGTCGGCTATTATGATCAGGAACAGGCTGAGTTGACTTCCTCTAAACGTGTCCTTGATGAGCTGTGGGACGAGTACCCCGGGCTCCCAGAAAAAGAAATCAGAACGTGTCTCGGAAATTTCTTATTCTCCGGAGATGATGTGCTGAAACCAGTTCATTCACTGAGCGGAGGCGAAAAAGCAAGATTGGCTCTAGCTAAGCTGATGCTTCAAAAAGCCAACTTTCTCATCCTTGATGAACCGACGAACCATCTGGATTTAGACAGCAAAGAAGTTCTCGAAAACGCGCTGATTGATTATCCAGGCACACTGTTATTTGTCTCACATGACAGATATTTTATTAACAGAATCGCCACAAGAGTATTGGAGCTTTCTTCAAGCCATATAGAGGAGTATCTGGGAGATTACGATTATTATACAGAGAAAAAAACAGAGCAGCTTGAATTGGAGAAAATAAATCAGCCAGAGGAAACTGAAAAAACGCCAGCTACAGTGAAGTCTGACTCCAAACGTTCCTACGAGGAAGAAAAAGAATGGAAAAAGAAAGAGCGCCAACGACTCCGTCGGATTGAAGAAATTGAAACCACTGTTCAAACCATTGAAGAGAACATCAGCCGCAATGATGAATTGCTATGTGACCCAGAAGTCTATCAGGACCATGAAAAAGTACAAGCTATCCATGCAGACAATGAGAAGCTTAATCAGGAGCTGGAATCTCTTTTGTCCGAATGGGAAGAACTATCCACAGAAGGAGATTAAAAAAGTCAAGCACCTCTTTTTAGAGGTGCTTTTTATCCACAGAACATCCCCTAATAAATAAACAAAGTAAGCGCTTTATACACACTATCCACAAAATATTCTGAATTTATCCACTTTATTAACAGCGACTTCAGCCCTTTATCCATCTATATCTCTATAATTACTCACAGACATGTGGATAAATTGTGAATTATCTGTTAATAACAAACAGATAAAAAGTCTCACGCTATTATCTCGTGAGACTTTGATAAGAAGTCAATTCGAGGCCGGGCTGGCCATTCATATCATATGCACCGCGAATTCCCTTTTCAAAAGCAATTGTACCAGCAGCAGCAATCATCGCAGCATTATCCGTGCATAAAGCTAATGGAGGAATGACAAGCGTAATCCCTTCATGCTGGGCAAATTCCTTTTCTAATGCAGCTCTGAGGCCTCTGTTTGCAGCTACTCCTCCGGCTAAAAGGACCTGTTTGACATCATATTCCTTTGCCGCGCGCGCCGTTTTGGTTACCAAGACATCGATCACACTATTTTGGAAACTGGCAGACAAATCTTCCGGAGCAATCTCTTGCCCTTTTTGGGATGCATTATGAAGCGTATTGATCACCGCAGACTTCAATCCGCTAAAGCTGAAGTTGTAAGAGCCTTCTTCAAGCCATGCGCGAGGAAGCGGAATATTGTCATTCCCTTTTTCAGCTAGCTTGTCAATTTGCGGTCCACCCGGATATGGCAATCCCATCGTCCGCGCCACTTTGTCGTAAGCTTCTCCTGCCGCATCATCAAGGGTTTCCCCAATGACTTCAAATGATCCATGTTCCTTCATATAAACCAGTTCTGTGTGGCCTCCTGAAACGACCAATGCCAGTGCCGGGAACACGATGTCTTCTACAAGACGGTTCGCGTATATATGACCGGCTATATGATGAACGCCTACTAACGGAATGTTATGTGCAAAGCTCAATGCTTTAGCGGCATTCACGCCGATAAGAAGCGCTCCCACCAGTCCCGGACCTTCTGTTACTGCAATCGCATCAATATCACTATACGTCATGCCAGCTTTGCGAAACGCCTCTTCTATAACCAAAGTGATTTGTTCAACATGATGTCTTGAAGCAATTTCCGGCACAACGCCTCCGAAGCGCTTATGGCTTTCAATTTGAGAGGCTACTACGTTTGAAATGATCTCTCTCCCGTTTTTCACAATAGCTGCAGCAGTCTCATCACAGCTTGTTTCAATTCCTAATACGTACATGTCTTTTTGCTCACTCATTTATCGTCACCCACATAATTAACGCATCTTCCCCGTTATCAGTATAATAGTTCTTTCTTATTCCGCCTGGCTGCAACCCGAATTTCTTATATAAACCTTGAGCAGGATGATTCGAAACCCTCACTTCAAGCGAAAGCCGCCTTGCGTCTTTTTCTTTGCACAGTTCAACAGCTGAGCGAAAAAGCGTTTCTCCTAAAGACTGGCCGCGATACTCTGGTTTTATCGCTATATTTGTAATCTGGGCATCATCCATCACAATCCAAATCCCGCAATACCCAACAACATGGCCGTCCTTTTCAATCACGAGATAATGAGCATACGGATTTTCCAGCAGCTCATGATAAAACGAATCCTTCGTCCAAGGAGACGTAAAGGAGGATGCTTCGATTTCGTATACGTGATCTATATCTTCAAGCCGCATATTTCTGACCGCTGCTTTTGTTTTCATCCTATCACCCTACTTTTGACTTTCAATCCATTTCGCTTCAGCTTCTGCCAGCCGCAAGTAATCCGGGACAAGCCCATGAACATCAGCTGCTTCCTTTTCCTTCCCGAGAAAAGCCAATTCTGAAGGACGCGGGTTATGCTGGGCAGCAGTTCCAATGAATCCTTTTGTTCCAAGCACATCCTCGATCATCTGCTTGTGAAGAGAAGTATCATGGCCTAAAAACAAAACAGGACGATTCTTTTCTTTTAGCCTCTCCAGCCAATCTGCCAGCATCACATTTTGATCTGGAACAACTTGCTCTAAAAGCCCATTTTTATATTGATACAGACCTGTGTACACCTGTCCTCGTCTAGCGTCAAAGATTGGGCTGATCAGACCGTCAAAATGCCGGCCATTTGCAGCAAGCGTCTCAAGACTTGATACAGCACTTATTGGAATGTCTAAAGACCAGGCAAGTGTTTTGGCCAACGTCACACCTATTCTTACTCCTGTGTATGAACCAGGGCCTTTTGCAACGACAATTTTAGAAAGGTCCTGCGGTGCCATATCACAATCATTCAGCAATGAATGAACAGCAGGCATTGCTCTTACAGAGTGGTTCTTTTTCAAATATGTAATGTATTCTGCTATAACGGTGTCTTCTCGAAGCAGCGCAATGCCTAATGTATAATTTGATGTATCAATTGCTAATATTGTCATGTCTACTTAACTCCTCACAAAGCATTTCATACCGATTCCCGACAGCAGTAAAGGTAATTTCCCGCTCATCATCACCAGCTCTTTTGATGACAATTTGCAGTCGCTCCTGCGGCAGCTGTTCTTCAATTAAATGAGCCCATTCAACGAGACAGACACCTTGTCCGTGAAAATATTCATCAAGTCCCAAATCTTCACTTTCATCTTCCATTCTATACACATCCATATGATAAAGAGGAAGTACGCCATCGTTATATTCTTTTATAATTGTAAAAGTCGGACTGTTTACAACACGTGTAATTCCCAGCCCTTCTGCAAAACCTTTCGTAAAAGTCGTTTTTCCTGCACCTAAATCGCCCTCTAATGTCAGGACGTCTCCCGGTTTAGCAAACGCTGCCGCAAGCTTGGCAATTGCTTTTGTTTCTTCTGGATTTACAGTTCTCCATTTTAATTGCTTCACACGAGTCACCCGTCTTATTTAAAATGATTATATCCCTTTTTCTCTAAGATCATTGATGTTTGATCTGTTTTTAGGATCACTTTAGATTTTGTTTTTTCCCTGACATGGCCAATCTTTGTAATGGGAAGTTGACGTGCTGCGCACTGCTGCTTCAACACTTCCCACTCCTCTTTTGAAACTGTCCCTGTCAGCTCAAAATCCTCACCGCCAAACAAAGCCCATTCTTTCCAGTTAGGATGAAGCTTAGGCAAATCAGAATGAATTGGAAGCATGCTTTCATCAATTTCAATTGAAACACAGCTGGCTTCTGCAATCTCGTTCAGTTCACTAGCCAATCCGTCACTAACATCATTTAAAGCTGCCCGTTTAAAACTCGAGCATAATCTGCCGACGCTTACTCTTGGCACAGGCCGTTTATGCCTGCGGATAAAGTAATCCGTTTCCACAGATGAGTTTTGAGGATTAGTCTCTTCCAGCAATAAAGAAAGTCCTGC